>CAVWYV010000001.1:0-507500 GCA_963759355.1 uncultured Acidobacteriaceae bacterium
TCGAAAACAACCGCCGTACCCTGGAGCGCGTCCCTGACGACATCGAACTACATCCAACTGGAAGCCGCACGACAAGTCCATGCCCTTCGGCCGCCTCGCCATGCACTGCGCCACCATCCCGCTCTTCGGCCACTACATCATCGAAGACGAAGGCATGGACATGGCCAACTCCACGCGCCCGCACTTCCCGCTCGAGTGGAAGGGCCGCGAAGCCGCCCTCGCTGCGCTCAACGACGCTGCCCAGAAATGCCGCAACTCACTCGTCAACGCCAGCGACGAAGCTCTCCATGAAGCCCTGGCGCTTCAGCTTCGGCCCCCAGCTCATCGGCGAAGCTCCCCGCGCCGCCATGTTCCGCGGCCTCTTCTTCGACCACATGATCCACCACGTCGCCCAGCTCGGCGTCTACCTGCGCCTCAACGACATCCCCGTCCCCGGCCTCTACGGCCCCTCCGCCGATGAACCCTTCGGCCCCAAATAGTCCTAACCCCATCTCCCGACTTGAAACTAATCGCGCAACGCTCCTGAGGCCCGCGTGAAGCGACTCGAGTTCCCTTCAGGCGCTATAAGCGATAACGTTCGCCGAGCCCTCTTCTCTATTTCAGCTTTCCGTACTCCGCTTTCGCCTGCTGCAGAACAGGAATGTCAGGGTCCGCGTCCTTCCATAGCATGAGGAAATCCTGATACGCCGCTTTGGCCCTGGGGATGTCGCCCTGCAACACATAAGCGCGACCGAGGCCTAGATGGGCAAGCGCCCCGATGGGTTGGTTCAGGACGATGCCGCGATGGTCGAGAATCTTCTGGAACTCGGCAGCAGCCTCGCTACCCCGGCGCGCAGCCAGATAGGCTTCGCCACGCACAAAGACTGGAAACATCGGCGTCCAAGCCAAATCAATGGCTCTCGTCGCCCCAAGCTCATAAGGTGCGGCGGCCGCAAGACTCGCAAGGGCGCCAGAGGCATCTCCCTTGTTGAGCGCAAGCCTTCCGCGGATGCTCGGCAGATAATTGAACTGCACAATGGTGTCTTCCGGAAAGCTCTTGTCCAGATCGTCGGCCAGCGCTTTCGCTCGCGCGTCATCCCTGGCGTAGGCAAATGCGAGCGCTGCAAAATACTTCAGATCGCGGCCGCTCGAGAGCTTCAATGCCAAAGTGGCGCGTCTCCGCGCTTCGCCGGTGTTACCGAACCAGGCTTCTCGCAGTGCGGAAGTGCCAGAGTAGAGGGCAGGCGCATCCTTTTCTCCGCCGCGTTGGGCGCTATCGATCGCGCGGCGGCTAAGCTCGCGGGCGTCTTTAAGGTGCCCGGAGTAGGCGGCAGTATCGCCTTCCGTACTCAACATTGTGTGACCCAACGTCGGCTGGGCCGCCAGCTTTGCAGCGTGTTGGGCCATCCCCGCCGCATCGTTTTGCGCGAAGGCAAGGCTATACATTTCGTAATCGATGTAGGGAGTATGTAATTTGCGTTCAAGAGCCTGCGCGTAAGTAGCCTTTGCTTCATCGAAGCGATTCAGAGCGGTATACGCGCGAATGCGGAAAGCGTAGGCGAGGGCAAAGTCAGGACGCAGACGAACTCCCTCGGAGGTCTCTTCGAGCGCTCTCTCATATTGTCCAACGACCGGCAGAATTGCTGCCCCCAGGTAGACATGTGGCATCTCTGAGCGCGGATAATCCTGGATCCAGAGATCGCAGGCTTCGATGGCCTTTGGGATGTCGCCGGTAACTCCTTTATGGTAGGTGGCGGTAATCCAATACTTCTCCGCCTCACTGGCTCGGTCGCGCAGTTCGTAGGCCTTCGTGCGGTAGTTGACGGAGAGGCCGGGTTCAAGACTAGTAGTTGCCTGAACGCCCAGGTAGGCGTACGCCACCGCAAAGTTCGGGTCCAGTTCGATGGCATGTTTATAAAAGGGCGTCGCCGCCTCTGGCCCTTTTGTCCTGACAGTTTGCATGCCTAAGCTGTAGGCTTTCAGAGCCTCAAGCGAGGGAGTTGTCGCCTCCTCCAAAGGAGTGTGAAACTTCTGGATCGTGCTGAGAGACTCGCCCAGTTTATTGCGCATCTCGACGGACACCATTCCAAGCGCATTCAGCACATTGTTCTCGTCGCTCGCCTGAGCCTCCGTGCTCGCCAGTGTTTCTCCGCCTTCACAGTTAACCGCCTTGAGCGTCAGAAGATACTGGGTGCCAATCTTCGCAATCGAACCATCGAGCACCGCGGCGCTCGTCGTTCGTTGGCAGACTTCCTGCGCAATTGCCGGTATCAGTTTTGTATCGGCCGGCTGGCCCATCAGAGCGAGGGTCTGCTGGATCTTCTCGTCAGGGATAATGCTGAGGAAGGGCGACTGCTCCAATTGCACGGAGAGCCCCTGACGCAGCGTGCCGTCAAATACCGGGTTGCCGGTAGCGTTGGCGAAGTCCGCAAGAACGATGGTGTCTTTGTCCGTCAACGCGTGCACCTTGTGAGGAAAAAACATCCGGATGCCGACAGCCAGTCCGATTCCTATCATCAAGATCGCGGCACCAGCGACCATCCATCGAGTGGCTCTCGCGCCGGTTTTCAAAGGCTCCGGATCGTCACGCTGTGCATCGTGGCGCAGTTCCGCCCCTTCCGCTGCAGCGGCGTCCTGAGCGGCATCCACCCGGCGTACTTCAGGAACGAGGAACCGATACCCTCGCTTTGGAATTGTTTCAATGTATCGGGGATCGTCAGCGTTATCCTCCAACGCCTCCCTCAGCTTGCCAACCGCCACGCGGAGGCTGCCGTCAAAATCCACGAACGTATCTCCAGACCAGAGGCGGCCTCGAAGTTCCTCTCGAGTGATGATTTCTCCGGGATTTTCCAGAAGCGCGACTAGGAGCCGATAGGGCTGCTCCTGCAGCCTGATGCGTCTCCCGTTCTTGAGCAGCTCCCCCGAAGCGGGGTTCACCTCAAAAGGTCCGAACTGATAGACAATTCCGGGCTGTGCCTGCACACCGAGCCCCCAGAGTCATAGCGGAGTGACGAGAAGTTGAGTCTAGCACCGCTGTGCCGCAGTTAACAGTCGGTTCCTATTCGCATGAAACGCTTGAGCTTAGCAGTTCACAAAGCCTTCACAACAAGTTGCTTTGACCTTGAGGGCCGCGTGGGTTCTGATGCCCCTGCAACCGGTCGATCGCCCTTTGGTTCGGCCGGTTATCTCACAAGAGGTACTTCCAATGCGAACGCAGAAGGCACAAATGAAATACATCGTAGCTATGGCGCTGATGCTCACTCTCGGTGTCGCAAGCGTTTATGCACAACGTTATCCCGTAAAGATGACGTATTCGGGAACGTCCGGGGCCAGCGCGATCAATCTACAGCAGCCCGGCGCACCGACTGGAGAAGAGAGTTTCGCCGGGAACGGTACCTTGGGATCGTTCACCTTTCTTCTTATAAGCAGCGAGACAGCTACTCCGCAGGCGCCGCCAAGCACGTGCGCCGGCGCAGCGAACATCTATTTCACCAGGGTGGGCGGTGCCGGCGTATTTCGCTTCCAGGATGGCAGTCTAATGAAGGTCAATCTCACGAAGGGATTCGATTGCGTAGATCTCGTGGCGCAGCAGGGCCACTGTGTTCTGACTCTTAAGATCGCTGGTGGAACCGGCCGTTTCAAGGACGCGTCCGGCACCCTTACGTTGACCGAGACGAACATCCCGGTCCTGGCCGACACCTCAAACAACCCTGTCTTTTTTGCGAGTACGGGAGAATTTACCGGAACGGTATCCGGAGCAACGAGAGAGGCGGACCACCAGGAGGATCGGCAATAGCGAGTTATTTCCATGGAAGTTGCGCTCGCTCCGGGCGCGGCTTCCATGGCGAATGCCTAGAGCAACCGGAGTAGAAGTGCTCGCTGGAATTGTTGGAATGTTAGGCCATAGTGAGTCTGAATCTCGGTGAGTGATAAATCGCTGAGCTCGACCGGTACCATCGGCGTGAAGTCACCCCTTAGGCCATCGATTCGATACCCCGAGACTCCAATCGCCTCCGTCCCGGCAGACTTGCCCGATGGAACAGTTGGGGGATTCAAACTGGAACTCGGACCCGGCATCGATCCGTCACAACCCAGCGCCAGCAAAACCACAAGTAAGAAGCCCGCAATCTTCACAGTTGTTTTGATCGTGTCCAACGTCTCTTCCTCTCCGTCCAGGCCTCCCCCAAGCCGGACGGCCGCATCGGGAGAGGACAATTTTGAGGCCCGAAGCGCTCGCGCAGATTTGGCTGCTCATAAGCGATATCGGAAAGTACGCAAGGAAGGTGCCAGCCAGTTCTCTCTGAAATGTCATCTGTTTGCATCAATCTCGCGACCGCGCGCGATGCCGTTATCCACACTCCGCCTCTTGACCCGCTTGGTAGAATAGAAATAGGAACCTCTCCACCCGGCCCAGTGCCGGGTTTGCTTTTGCGCTCTTTCTAAATTCAATTGGCTGAATATTTTGCGGACATTGCCTCCAAAATCAGGACTTTAGATCTGCCGCGCACAGTAGGTCCGACCCTAAACCTTCTCTTCTGAAGATTTTGCGCAAAATTGACGGGGAGGGGGTATCGGGTATCCTTACCCCGATGAGACACCAGATCCTCGCCGCCGCTCTCCTGCTTTCCGTCGCCGCCATCGCTCAGAAAGCCGCGCCGCAGCAAAAATCCGAGGAGAAATCCACAGTCCTCCACGCCGCCCATCTGCTCGACGTCTCCGCCGGAAAGCTCATCTCTCCCGGCGAGATTCTCGTTACCGGCAACAGGATCACCGAGGTCGGCGAGCACGTCACCCATCCTGCGGGAGCCGGGAGCATCGACCTCGGCACCGCGACCCTGATGCCCGGTCTCATCGACGCCCACGTCCACCTCTTCCTCCATCCTGGCAACGAGGCCTTCCAGACCGTCCTCGAATCCGTACCCCAGCGCACCCTCATCGCCGCCTCTGCCGCCAAAGCCGACGTAATGGCCGGCTTCACCGCCGAGCGCGACATGGGTTCCGAGGGAGCGGGCTGCGCCGACGTCGCCGTCCGCAACGCAATTAATTCCGGCCTCATCCCCGGTCCACGCATGCGCATGTCCTGCAACGCCATCGACATCAACGGAGGCCACGAGGACAACTCCGGCCTCAACCCCGCCGAGCACCTGCTCTCCAACGCCGACCGCGCCAACACTGCCGATGAAGTAATCGCCGTCATGCGCGAGCAGCGCAAACAGGGAGCCGACTTCACCAAGATCTACGAGACTGGCCGCGACCACCTCACCGGCTTCCCCGGCCCGAATCCCGTCTTCTCATCGCCCTATCAGTACAACGAGGAGCAACTCGCAGCCGCGGTCAGTGAGGCCCACCGCACAGGCTCCCGCGTCGCGGTCCACTGCACCGGCGAACCCGGTGCCCTCGACGCAGCACAGGCCGGCGTCGCCAGCATCGACCACGCATGGTCCCTCTCGCCCGAGACCATGAAGCTGATGCGCGACAAACAAATCTACGCTGTGCCCACGTTCGCTATCAGCGAGTACTTCGGCCAGCACGCGGAGACAGCAGATCGGAGCCAGACCATGGATAACGAGCTTGACTTCCACGCCGCAGAGTTCAAGAAGCAGATGGCTGCAGGGGTCCCCTTCGCCGTCGGCTCCGACGTTGGTCCTTTCCCGCACGGAACGCAGGCCCGCGAGTACGAACTGATGGTGAAATTCGGCATGAGCCCCGCAGACACGCTCCGCGCCGGTCTCATCAACGGCGCCAAACTGCTCGACTGGTCTAATCAGATCGGCCAGCTCAAGCCCGGCTTCTTCGCCGACATCATCGCAGTCCCCGGCGACCCCCTCACCGACATCTCAACGCTGGCGCATGTGAAGTTTGTGATGAAAAACGGTGAGGTTGTACGTAAGGACTGATTCGTCTAACCGGCTTTCTCGCTCAGTTCCACCCAACGCTCGAGCAGGCGATCATGCTCTGCCTGCGCTGCTTCAAACTCCGCCAGAGCTTCTGTGAGAGCCGCAGGATCCGTTGCGACTGATGGGTCTTCGACGCGCCGCTTTGCCGCGACGAGACGTTCGTCGACAGCTTCGATGGATGCATCGATGCTGTCGAACTCGCGTTGTTCCATATAGGAGAGCTTCTTTTTCGCGGTTAGAGAAGAAGAGCTCTTCGCCGGTACTCGAGCCGCGGGCCTGGGTTCTACACCGACGGCGACGCTCGCGCGCCATTGCTCCCACTGCAAATAGTCGGCGAATAGAGCCGCATTCCCGCGGCCGTCAAATCCGAGAACACTATCGGTAACTCGGTCGAGCAGATGACGGTCGTGCGTGACAAGGACGATTGCGCCGGCGAACTCCTGCAATGCTTCCTCGAGAATTTCGAGTGTGGGGATGTCGAGATCGTTGGTTGGCTCGTCGAGGATGAGAACATCTGCGGGCTGCAGCATCAGGCGAGCGAGAAGAACTCGGGCGCGCTCGCCACCGCTGAGGCGTTCGACCGGCTGGCGAAGCTGGTCGCCAGTGAAGAGGAATTTTGCTGCGTAGCTGGCAACATGAGTGACACGTCCCTGGTAGACGACTGCGTCGGAGTCGGGAGCGAGCGCACGATGCAGGGTAAGCGAAAGATCCAGCTCGCGGAGCTGGCTGAGATAGACAATGCGCAGCGAAGGTGCTCGCTTTACTTTGCCGGAGCTGACCGGAATCTCACCGGTGATTGCTCGCAGAATAGTGGTCTTCCCTGCTCCGTTCGGGCCAATGACGCCCAGGCGCGCCCGATTGGTCAGCAACAGATGTATGTTGCGAACGATCTCGCGGCCTTCGAGGCTGACGTTGACATTCTCGAGCTCGATGAGGCGTTTCGTCTCTCGATCAGTGGCATCGAAGCCGATCGAGGCCGTCGAAGTTTGCAGACGAGCGTCGACCCCAGCGAGTTTGCCGATGAGCGCGTTGGCGTTGTCAATGCGTGCTTTGGCTTTCGTTGCACGCGCCTTGGGTCCGCGACGCAGCCATTCGATCTCGGTGCGCACACGGTTACGAAGACCTTCCTGAACACGCATCTGCGATTCCATGTAGGCTTCGCGTGTCTCAAGAAAATCCGAGTAGGTTCCACGCACGCGCAGCAGACCTTCAGCGTAGGTTCGGCTGAGCTCGATGATGTCGTTGGCAACGTTTTCGAGAAAGTAGCGATCGTGGGTGATGACGACGACCGCGAACCGGGCTGCGCGTAACGTCTCTTCGAGCCACTCGATGCCGTCGATGTCGAGATGATTTGTCGGCTCGTCGAGTAGCAGGACATCGGGCCGCTGAACCATCCCTTCGACGAGCGCAAGTCGCTTGCGCCAGCCTCCGCTGAGGCTGGCTGCGGCGGCGTTGAAGGATACACCTGTGGACCCACCATCGGTGAAGCCGGCGCGCCCGAGTGTCTCGCGAAGCCGTTGCTCACGTTCATCGGCGGGAACCGCAGCGTGGTCCATCGCCCGCTCGATGATTTCGCGGACGCTGGTTTGCGGCGGGAAATCAGAGACCTGCTGAACGTAGGTGACCGTAGCGTGGCGGCGAGCGGTGACTTCGCCGCTATCTGGTTTTTGCTCACCGGCGAGAAGTGCGAGCAGGGTCGATTTGCCTGCGCCATTCGGGCCGATGAGACCGATGCGGTCGCCATCGTTGACCGAGAACGAGAGATTCTCAAAGAGGGGCGCAGCTCCGAAGCGTTTGGAGACCGCCTGAGTTGTCAGAATTGGGGCCATAGGACTGCTTAATTCACCTGTTACCAGTCTACGGCGATTGACCGTCCAGGTACGTTGGCCCCGGGACAGAGTGGTAGCGGAGAAAAGGTATTATGTTGTGCATTGAAAGATGCGTTGCATTCTGTGAAACGGGACTAGAGACGGAATGATGGTGACCGGAAGAACTATCGACGCACATCATCACCTCTGGCGGTATTCAGCGGCCGAGTATGGATGGATAGATGACTCGATGGCCGAACTGCGCCGCGACTTTGTGGTGGATGATCTGGAACATGAGTTGACTGCCGCGAACGTTGACGGAACCGTCGTAGTGCAGGCACGGCAGACCAATGAAGAGACGCAGTGTCTGCTTTCACTGGCGCGTGAAACGCCTCGCATTCTCGGCGTTATCGGTTGGGCAAGGATTGCAGGGGAGGATTTCGAAAAACGATTGAAGCGCCTGGCGGAGGGACCAAAGCTTGTGGGACTGCGGCATGTTGTACAGGCAGAGCCCAATGGATTTCTCGACGACGCAGCGTTCAACCGCGGGATTCGCGCACTGCGGAACCATAGGTTGGTATACGACATCCTGATCCATGAGCATCAGCTTGAGGAGGCAACGCGATTTGTGGATCGACATCCTGAACAGGCTTTTGTGTTAGACCACATCGCGAAGCCGAAGATTGCGGCGGGTGAGTTGGAGCCGTGGCGCAAGAGAATCACTGAACTAGCGCGGCGGCCGAACGTGTATTGCAAGGTTTCAGGAATGGTGACGGAGGCTGATCCCAGGAATTGGACGTGCGAGCAGTTGCGACCGTATCTCGATGCAGTGGTGGAGGCGTTTGGGCTGCGGCGGCTGATGGCGGGCACAGATTGGCCGGTGTGCCTGCTGGGAACAAGCTACAAAGGGTGGTGGGATTTGCTGCGCAACTACTTCGCGGAATTTGGCGAAGATGAACGTACTTCGATTTTTGGTGAATGTGCGATGAAGACCTACGGACTGGAGATGGGCTGACGCTCGTTGACATCGAAGAATCAGAGCCGGTGATCGAGAACAAACTAATCAGGAGTCCAGTGCAGATAACACAAGCCAATCAGTCGCCGACAAACGCATCCGAGAGCAAACATCATGCTTCCGTTTTCCCGACGGAACACATGCTGCCGTTCGTGCTGGTGGTCGTGTTGTTCTTCATCTGGGGGATGTCGAACAACCTGACTGACATTCTCGTGCAGCAATTTCGCAAGGGGTTCAACCTCTCGCAGTTGCAGGCACAGCTGGTACAGTCAGCAGTGTTTACAGGTTATTTCTGCATGGCAATGCCGGCGGCCCTGCTGATGCGGCGCTGGGGATACAAGGCCGGCATTCTGGCGGGACTGTGCATCTTCGGCACGGGGACACTGCTGTTCTGGCCGGCGGCGGTAATTGGGCAGTATGTACCCTTCCTGATAGCGCTGTTCGTTGTCGGGTGCGGCTCTGCGACCTTGGAGACGGCCGCGAATCCCTTCATCGCGCAGTTTGGTGCTCCGGAGACGTCGGAGCAGCGACTGAACTTTGCGCAGGCGTTCAATCCGCCAGGAACGATTACGGGTGTGCTGGTGGGGACGTATTTCATCTTCTCCGGCGTGGAGTTGCCCGCCAACAAGGTGATGCAGATGAAGGCCGCGGGTACGTATGCAGCGTATCTGCACACGGAGATCATGCGCGTTGTGCCGACCTATGTTGTGCTCGGGAGCGTGGTGCTTCTCTGGGCGCTGTTGATCGGTATTACACGCTTTCCGGCAATTGCAACCACCTCTGATGCAGCAGACCGCGGGAGCTTTCGCGAACTCACACGCTATCCGCACCTGTGGTTTGCGGTGATTGCCCAGTTCTTCTATGTGGGCGCTCAGGTTGCAACGTGGTCCGCGTTCATTCCATATGTTAAGCAGTACACGTCGTTCTCAGAGCGCGGTGCGGGATGGTTTTTGACCGGGAATCTGATTCTGATTGCGCTTGGACGATTTGTTTCGACAGGACTGATGCGATGGTTCAGGCCGTCGCGAATGATGGCGGTCTACGCAATCGTGAATATTGGATTGATTGGATTCGGCATGGTGCATCCGGGGGTTGCGGGCGCCATTGCGATAATGGTGACTAGTTTCTTCATGTCGATCATGTTCCCGACGATCTTTGCATTGGGCGTGAAAGGGCTAGGCGCGAACACAAAATTAGGCGGTGCTCTCATCGTGATGGCGATCGTTGGTGGCGCCGCATTTCCACCGCTGCTGGGAGCGATTGCGCGCTCGACAGGAAGCCTGGCGCATGGGTACATCGTCGTGGCAGTCGCGTACCTAGCGGTTGTTATCTATGGATTCGCACAGGGCCGTGATGTCAGCCTTGCGAGTGTGGATCGTGTGCCGGAGACGTTTTAGCGTCGTCTTGAGAGTTTCAAAGTCATTCCGCGCACCCGTCGCGTATAGTGCTCTACAACGATCCCTTGATCTGACAACCGCACGGTGTGTGTTCGCGGCCGGCTCCTCAATCTGAAGGATGGAGTGTGATGAACAAGCGGCCTCGGCTCTTCTTTGGGTGGATAGTTGTTGTACTGAGCGCCATCGGTTTGTTTCTCGGCGCTCCCGTGGTCGTCTTTTCATTCAGTGTCTTCTTCAAGCCGATGGTCGCGGATTTCCACGCGAGCCGAGCCGCCGTATCGCTTGCGTTTTCGATCTCGAACGCGGTGGGTGCCCTGTCCATTCCTTGCGTTGGAGTGATCATCGATCGTTTTGGTGCCAAGCGCCTCATCGTTGTGTCTACGGTCTTCTATGGGGTCGTTTTGTGTGCGGCTTTGTGGGTAGGAAGCAGTCTGTGGCAGTTGTATTTCTTCTACGCGCTTCTGAATATCGGGATGACCGCAGGCTCTGGGCCGGTGCCTTATGGAGTTGTGATTTCGCACTGGTTCAATCGCTACCGAGGTATCGCCCTGGGCCTGTCAATGATGGGAATTGGAGTTGGCTCCGTGGTTGTTCCAGTGCTTGCAGAACGCCTCATCGCGATGTTCGGTTGGCGAAGCGCGTTCGCAGTTTTTGGGATCGCGGTGCTGCTAATGCCGCTTCCGATATTGTCTGCGTGGCTGCAGAACGATCCCGCGCAGAAAGGGCTTCGACCGGACGGAGATACGAAAGCAAATGTTTTGGACTTGACGGCCCCGACCAAAACCGGGATGAGTTGGCGAGAGATCTGGCACAATCCAACGTTCTGGATGCTGCTTTGCATCTTCTCGCTGGCTGGCGCGAGCGTTCATGGTGTAGCACTTCACATGTCGGCGATCTTTACGGATAGAGGCGTCAGCGCGGCGCGAGCGGCCACGGCAACTTCGCTGCTTGGCGTGGCTGTCATCATGGGGCGGCTTTGTGCGGGATATCTGCTCGATCGCATGTTCGCACCCCGCGTGGCAATAATGTTCTATAGCGCGACGGCGCTGGGAATCGCGATCCTGTGTACAGGAGTCAACGGAAAGATGGCCTTCCTTTCAGCCTTCTTGTCAGGCCTTGGCATGGGGGCGGAGGTAGAGACCATGGCCTATATGATCAGCCGATACTTCGGCCTCGCTGCCTTTGGGACCTCGTACGGAGTGGCCTTCGGCGCTTTCATGATCTCAGGGTCGGCAGGTGTGCTGCTGATGGGAGTGGGATACGACCGCTTTCATTCCTACACGATTCCGCTCGCAAGCTTCTGCGTGTCAATGGTGCTGTCGATGGTCCTGCTCGCTCGGTTGGGTCAGTACCGCTATACGGTTCACGACGAAGTGAGCGAGGCGGTTGCACCGACCCAGGTGCCAAGCAACGCGTAGATGGCGGCGGTTATCCAGTCCGTTTGACGATGAAGACGGTCTTGTCATCAATCAAGGCCTGGTCTCCACGCTGACGCAGCCGCTCATCCTGAGCAAGCGCATAGTCCATCACCGCATTGCAGATATCGCGTGCTGACTCCTGCTGGTGCTCGCGCAGAATCGACTCGAGTTGCTCGCGCTCGTCGTCATCGCTGCCGTCGTAGACTCCGTCGGTGTAAAGCACAAGAATGTCTCCGGGATTGATCAGCGTGATCTCGGCAACATCACAGGCGTTGAATTGTCGCTTTCTGAAATTGAGTGAGAAATACTTCTGGCGATCCGGATGATCCGCCGGCAGTTGCAGGCCGAGGGCGAGGAATTGTGCCATCTGCTCTTCGGTCAGCTTGAGCAACTGGGAGGATTTCGCTGAGAACACGAGCGGGGGAGGATGGCCGAAGTTGGCGAAACGGAAGGAGCCATCCGGATGCGCCTCGCCATAAAGCAATGTGGCAACCTCCCGCGAACGCTCCTGTTGAGTCATCCCAAGCGTGTTGCGCGCAGTAGCGGAAAGCGCGAGGCGGAGGTTCAGGCTCTCGAAGAGCTCAGGTGTTGTCTTTCCGTATTGGTCCAATTCGTCGAGTAACAAAGCGTGAAAGGTGTCGTGGACCGTGGATGCAATCTTTGCCGAGATGATGCCGTGTCCCTGCGCGTCCACGATTAGAATTCCCGCCGTGGAATAGAGTTCGGGGAGATCTTCAGCGACGCGCACCTGCTCGGAACTCTTCGCGAACCTGTACTCGGCCTCCATTTCCGGCCGATACCCGGGAGTCTCCTTCAGCCATTCGATGTGATCGTCAACCGAATTACGCACGAGTTCGCCCGGCGGAAGCGGCTTGAGGTAATCCTTTGCCAGCCGCTGGGCTCGCTGGATGCGAGCGTCGATGTCGTAGCGTTGAGGGAAGTTGATGTATTCAAACAGATCTCCTCCGACGCTTTCTGCGGGGATCGAGTTACCGTACATCTCGATGCCGGGAATCTGTGGGATGGCAGCGTCGACCGGCGTTAACCGCTGGCGCAGGTATTCATCGATTGTTGGAACTGTGCGCGTCTTCGTCATAGAGAAGTCTGATCTGATAAACCCTTAGTTCATATCAGATTAACGCACGGAAGGGGTTACCTCGTTGTTCGAGATGATCGCTTTGGTAAAGTCCCAACCGGGCTCTTCTGGCGATTCTCGACCGGCGAGGTTAGATTCAAAAGTGGATTGCTTGTTCGAAGGTGACTATGGCGATTCGGCACATCGATCGCACCGCTCCGAGCAGCCTCGTATTCTGTCTGCTCGCGGGCTTGTTTGTGCCGGGGCATGGGCAGACTACACGAAGTTCCATATCAACCTACTCTTCGACAAACTCGTCGCCGTCGGCGGGAGACGAAGGCAGTGCGAGCGAGCCGGAAAGCTGTCGCGTGCACCAGGTGACTGCATTCCCCGGGAGCCATCAGTTTGCAACGGACTTCATTGAAACGATCGCCACGGATTCTGAGGCCAACACCGACGACAACGCACTCATTTGGGGTCTCACTGCAGATTTGAGTGAAAGCGTGCCGCCTCAGCAACGGGCGATGTACATCTCCAGGTCAGCCGATGGGGGTGCGACCTGGACATCAATCGCCCGCCTGGACTCCAGGTATTTCAATGCTCAGATCGCAGAGGGACTACGGAACGGCCTGGCGGTCCTCCCAGGCGGAGACGAGTTTGTTGTCACAACGCAACTAGGAGCGTTTCAGGTACTGCCACAGCCGGACAGCTACAAGCCTGTTGTGAGAGCGATTCCCGGCCCTCGCGTGCCTGACTCGCCGCCGAAGATTCCGATACCGAAAAAAAGCGGTGATCCCGTACGCGCCAACATCGTTGCCATCACCGCGGACGGGCAGCACATGATCATCGGCTACGGCTATTTCGACCTTGAGCCACAGATCTTCGAATATCACCGTGGCGACGATGGAATTTGGATTGAGGAAGGTCCATTGCCACCTCTTCCAACCGACATGGACCTTCTGTCGATTCAGTTTGACGATCCGCAAAACCCTGATCCCGGATTTGTGTACGTAGGGACGGGCGACCAGGCTTATGTGCTCAATCTGCGCACGAGGCAATGGGCACGTATTCATGGAGTGGGTCCGGATTCTGCAATCCACGCGATGAGCGTTGTGGGAGGATTGCATATCGCTGCCTGCTGGGGCATCTACAACCCGGCCGGTCCGGGAATCGTGCGAAGAGTGACGAACGCACACTTCCTGTTGCACCGTATGTCTGATGTGACGGGCTCGAACCTTCGCACTTATGGAATCGACGTGGATCCGGCGAAGCCAAACCGGGAGGTCGCCACTTCCATTACTGGTGTATATGTGAGCGCCGACAGCGGCATAAGCTGGAGAAGGTTGAGCGATCTTCCAGATGGCGAGTATCGCTCTGTCCACTTCAATTCAGACGGAAGCGTTATTGTTTCGGGCATGCCAGGTACATTTCTCGTGAAGCCGTTCTCAGAGGCGTGTGTTCCGCGGCTGCGAGTTCGTGAGAAACCTCCGCTACACAATTGAGCAACGCGGCGAACCCGCAGTGGTAATCCCACGTGGGTCAAGTTGGTTCCGGCTCTGCGTCTTCGCTCTTTGCCGATGCCGTCTTTGGGAAGCAGGTCTTTTTGATCCACGCCCATAGGCCCGGCAGAAGAACCGCTCCCAGGAGAGACGAGAGTACCCGATTCTTATCCGCGATTTCGAGCAGATCAAGCACCGGGAACGCCTTACCGTTGGCCCAAGAGTCTGCCCTCTCGCCTTGATTTCCTATCGAGACCGCGGCAGATTCCGCCCCCAGCTTCAGATCGTGCAAAGTGATGCCGTCAGTTCCCTTATGAGCGACAACATGCAGAAGCGGAGTCTTTTCGGTACTCGAGGACACGACATCGAACCCTCCGGCCTTCAGTTCACCATCGCCGAGAGACAGGCCATCAAATGTCTTCGCCCGGGTGGAGAAAATAGTCTGAGTCGGGTCAATCGCGCTGAAGAGCAGCGTGATTGTCTGATTCGCCGGAACAGACAGATCGACAGGACCGACTGGCACTTTGATCGTTTTGGTCCCCATCGTCAATAGCCGCGGACACTGCATTCCCGGCACGAGCGAGTCGGTGCTCACCTCTACCTGCATCTCGGTTTCCGGAGAGGACACCACCAACTCGCGAAATCCCTGATCCGCTCTCCGGGAACCGTCCTGCCACAGCCTTAGCAACCGGGGTGGGGACGAGCCGTCAGATGGGCTGATGCTTAGCGATGTGCGACAGTTCTTGTTCAACGATTGTGCGTTTTGATTGTCCGCTGCATACACAACACGGGTCGCCTGTGGCGGTGCGATCGCACCGAATCTCGCTAATGAACTGCCCGCCAGCCTCGCACTCTGCAACCATACCTCTGCGCCGACGTTCGGAGCTCCCTCGAATGAGAGCGCAGCATCTCCCTCTTTCAACTGCGGAGCATTCACACGCAACTCTTCGTTGGAATGCGCCACGGCCAACTTGTCGATTGCCTCGTTCGGTAACGAAGCCGTCTGCCGTATGTTCGAGACAAGATAAACGGCAAGTGTTGCCAACGTGACTGACAACACCGCAACCACTCGTCGAAAAAGAATCGAGTCACGCCATAGGTTTCGCACGGGTTCTTGCACTTCCCAATCGTCACTTCGTCAGATTCACAACATCAGGAGACCAGGCCACGACCCAGTCACCGCTGTTTCCGCGCCACGCCCTGATCTGCAACAAATGCTGACCGACACTGCCTTTTCCTGGAAGCGATCCCTGCGCGTGCTCGTTGGAAGCCACAGGACTCAACGGGGTTTCGCTCTCCTGCTTCATTTCGATTTGATTGTCCTTCAGCCCGGTCCACATGAAGTCGGCGCGGACGTTGCTGAAGTCCGAGTGTGAATGGAAATTGAACTGAGCAGTTTCTTTCATCTTGAGTTGTGCGGGTCCGAAAGTGATCTGATCGATTGCGATAGAGCCTACCGCATTCGGCCCTGCAGCCATTCCATACACGCGCATGGTCGGTGACGGTCCGCTGCTTCCCGCCGGTGCAGCCGCCTGAACATCGAAGGTCGCTGATTGCAACTTGTCCGGCAGACCATCAGGGTAGGAGATGGTAATGCCGCGCCCATTGAGTTTGTTGGTCAGCACCTGGTGATATTGGACCTTATCCGCCGTCGTGATATCCAGCAGAACACTCCCGGGCCCACCAAGCTCGAAATCAAGACCGACGGGCCAGCCGGGTCCGATCAATCCATCCACAATCAAATGACTCATGGACATATTCTGCGGAACCTTTGGACCGTTTTTCAGAAGGTCATCGCTGTTCGGAAGGGCGTGTTCATGATGATGTACAGCCCAGATAAGAGTTGCCGCAGTCGCGGCAATGCCGACGCCAATGGCCGCCTTCTCGCCATCGCTCATCCCAGAAACGGGTTTCCCCTCATTTGTGTCGGCATTGTGACCACCCGTGCTCGTTGGCTTCTGTTGCGCTGAGGCAGGCGGAAGAGGACGGATGTGAGTGCTCTGCTGTGGCGTCTGATCGGACGTGTTCTGAGCTTGGCCTACTGTAAACGGTCCTAGCAACAACAACGTGCTCAGAGCAGATATGAAACATACCGGCCTACTTGGCCGCGAGGAAACATATGGCAGTGTGTTCGGGGACATAGCTCGCCTCCGATGCCGCGAATGGAATCGTATTGTGAGACGGAATTCTAAGCCCTCATTTGAATCGCCGCTATTGTGACTTAGCTCGCGGCGCGACTGACGGCTGCGGATAACCAGACGAACGTACCGAGCCGTCGGAACCTGAAGGCTGTTTCCACGGCAATCTGTTGTAAACAAACCTGCTGCTATCACTGCGAAGAATGCGCCAAACGCTCGGGAGCCATTTTCGCCAGGGAGCTGCTGGGGTTCAATTCCAGCCGCAGGTAATCCCATACCACGCCACTCTGGAGGTCACCGGCAGGAACGGTAAAGCTCATCGTATTTTCTCCGCGCTTCAGCAGCGAGGCGTCGAACATCAACGTGCGCTCCTGCCACAGCCCATGGTCGGTGTTGTAGCGAATGGCATTGGTCTGGATCAAACGAGGGTTGTCAGGATTGAGACCGTCTCCTAACGCTCCGACGCGCTTGCCATTGACCGCGACAGGGAGTCCCTCTCGCAGGCCGTCAACGCCATCGAGCCCAACGCGCAGAGCCGCCACCCCGTGGGGTTCTTGCTTCATGTTGAATTTGATCGTCCAGACTGTCTCGCGACCGCGGCCGTAAACCGCCCACGGGCCGGCCTGATCGGTGTGCGGGTATTGCGCGAGCGATTCGGCCTTCACCCAACCAAAGCGCTGATTGGCCGGGTCCTTGGCCGCCGCGTTGACGAAGGAAAGGTTGGTTGCGTGCGGCACTTCTTCAAAGAACCAATCCCTGGCGGGATTGCTTTTACCGATCGTGTAGGTGATGTCGTTCGGAAAGAGCAAGGCATAGCGCAAATTCCAACCCCACAGCCAGTTGTCGGAGCTGTTTCCCTTTAAGAATTCGCGTGCGCTGCGATCGGGATATCCGATTTGCCAGACCTGTTCGCCGTAACGGACCGGCTTCCATACCAGCTTGCCCACATCCAGTGTTTTGCCGGGTTCGACGGTAATGTCGGTTTGCTGGAACTCGCCGAGAACGCCGTCGGCATAGGCATGCAGCGTGTACGTCCCCGGCCGGACTTTGGGGATGGTGAACGTGCCATCCGCGTTTCCGTGCACGAAGAAATCGTAGTAGCCGGCATCGTGGGTGAAGCTGCCCGCATCGGGATTCATGGTCGGGGTTCGGAAGCCGCGCCGGACTATCTCCGGATGGGACTTCGTAAACTCCTCGAACATGGCTGCACGAGCGGCGCGCATGCGATCAAGCGTGGTCGCATCGGCATCCGGGTGCGCAAGGCCGACGATCAGATGCGGCAGCGTTTTGGCTGAACCTGTCGGAGCTAGCGGATCATCCAGCACGATCCGTCCGTTCACCGTGCCCCGCTCCGCCAGGCGCGCATAGTCCACGCCGTTGACCCAAGAGAAAGGCCATTTCGCCTGTTGGGTTTTTGCCTGCGCCAGGGCATCGTTCCATAACGCATTGGCGTTTTCGCGCCAGCTCTCCGGCACGGTGGGGTTGCCAGCCGTAGCGGCCAACGTGTCAAGTTCGGCTTTTGTTGTGGGTTTCGGGTCGTCGAGCCGATTGACGTAGACAAAGATCGGGCCGATCACCTTCGTCCACTGCTGGCCCGCGGCGACATTCACGCTTGCGCCGTCGTAGTGCCCGCTGTGCCAGTAATCAAGGATGATAGGCGGCGGGTCGTCGTTGGCCCCCAGGTGAGCGTCGAGGTCGAGCCGGAACGGCCCGCCGGCCAAATACTCGGTTGAAGGATTGATGAACCAGACGCCGACGTGATCTTTTGTGCTCGACCAGCCATACGCCGGCGTGTCGAACTGCACGCCGGAGTAGCTGTATTTATGCTCGACGGAATTTTTATAAACACCCGTGCTGAGGATGCGCTGCTCTTTGGCGTGGACAACAACGCCTGCGCCCCAATCGGCAGCAGCGGCTTCCAGCATATTGCGATCCTTGTCGACCGTGATCCAGTCGAAATGCTGGCTCATTTCGTCGATGAAACGGTCTTCGGCTCCTACACCGGCTGCCGGATACGAAGCTGGATGGTTAAAAATCGCGTACGTATAGACGCCGTGGTCTCCTCGCCCGAGGGAATAGCGAAGTTCGATGTCGCAGAGCGTGCCGCCTCCAGGCGCATGGGCAGAGAACATGTATGATCCGCCTCCGACGCCCTTGATCGAAATTTCAGCGCGGTCGCCGCCGTCGTTTTTGGGGTCGATCGTGACTGTGTTGCTGACCTGCGGAGCGCCTTGAGGCGTGTGCTCCCATATGCCGTGACTGCCGGTATCGTAGTCGCGATAAATCAGAGAGGTCATCAGACCTGAATTCTTCTGAACCGTTATGCGCACAATGCCGTTGTCCATCGTCCAGGCTCCGCCGTTGTCTGTGAGAGAGACGGGGGGAGCGGTTCGATCGTCTGCTGGATGCTTAATCCCGCTGGCGTGCAACAGGGTCGCCACTGTCGATGAGAGCAGCAGGGCTGCTGCAAGATTCCGAAGAGCCAACATCGATTTCTATTCCCCCAATTGAGAACGACACGAAGATATTGAGCGCAGCCTTCTCGTGTATCCCGGCCGCACCTAACAATAAATCTTGAGGAAGAGCTTAGCACTTCCATAGAGAGAATATTTCTCGTTTGAACTTCTGCTCGGCGCGGGATAGCATGGTGGCCGTCAGAGGGACGGGCAGATACGTATGCGTAAATGGCAGACAGCAGTCGCAGTGGGCGGTTCAATTACGGGATTCCTCTTCGGACTCTGTCTTTCCCTTCAAGCACAGCAACCAGCAGCCGGAACCGCGCCAGCATGGTCCGATCCCGCAAATTGGAAAACCGCCGCAGCGACCGAAACGGACGATATTGTTTACGCGACAGTTCCGCTCGTTCATAACCAGAGTGCGGCGGCATCGCGAGATCCTGGCCTTCCCCGAGGAATCAGAACCCCTGTCCCGAATACGGGGCCGGCCGGCACGATGGACCTTCATCTCGATGTCTATCAGGTAGCTTCCTCCCGGCCTACCCCGGTCGTCATCCAGATTCACGGAGGCGGTTGGATCCGCGGCGATCGACCGTCTTCTTCCAGGAGCTTCGGGCCATTCTTTGCCGCAGGGGGCAGCGTCGTCGCCGTGCAGTACCGCAACGCTATTGATGCGCCCGCTCCTGCAGCCATTGAGGATGTTCGTTGTGCGATGGCCTGGGTCAAGGCGAACGCGAAGAAGTACAACTTCGACGTGACCCGCGTGATTACGTGGGGAGGCTCGGCGGGAGGCCATCTTGCCTTGATGGCCGCGTACGCTCCTGCATCCTTCACTCCAAAGGCATGCAGCGATCAGCCGAAGATCGCGGCCGTGCTTGACGACTACGGTCCAACGAATCTTGCCGAAGGCCTTACTCAGCATGGCAGCATGGACTTCACACACCAGTGGCTTGGGCTTGATCTTCCGCTCACGCCGGCCGCTTCCTCCGAAGAGGCTACGGAACACCGAGTTGCCCCTCGATGGCCGGAACCCGGCGCCGCGCTTCTTGACAAGGCGAAGGCGATGTCGCCCCTTACGTACGTCAGGCCGAGTGTTCCCCCCACATTCATTGTGAACGGCGACAGCGACCACACGGTGGATCCGTCGCAATCAGCCGAGTTGAAGAAAGCCCTCGATGAAGCGCATGTCCCTGCCGGCCAGTACATCGTCACCGGCGGCGGCCACGGGAACTTCTCTCCTGAAGAACAACAGAAGTCCATGCTTCTCAGCCTCCAGTTCCTCCAGGCTCATGGAGCTATTAACTGACACTCAAATCTTTTCTTCAGGAGCAGCGATGCGTCGCCTCGCCATCTTGTGTTTCTTGTTTGTTGCAGTTTGCTTCTGTGCCGTCACGGCTTGCGCTTCCACGCGCCAGGTCGAACCATTCACCGGCGGCTGGCGGTTTCTACAATCCGATGCGTTGGGCGCTCAAGCACCCTCCTTTGACGACTCTTCGTGGCAAGCAGTGACGCTTCCGCACGATTGGGCCATCGCTGGCCGCGTTGACGAGAAGAACGCCACCGGATCCGCGGGCGGCTACTTTCCAGCGGGAATCGGCTGGTATCGCAAGACGTTCGACGTTCCTGTGTCTGCGGCTACCCGCCGCACATTCATCGTCTTCGATGGCGTAATGGCCAACAGCGACGTCTGGATCAACGGCAAGCTACTCGGCCATCGTCCGTATGGTTACGTCAGCTTCTATTACGACCTCACCGATCACCTGCACTACGGAGGTCCGAACACCATTGCCGTCCGCGTGGACGATAGCCAGCAGCCCGCCTCCCGCTGGTACGCGGGCGCAGGGATCAACCGTCAGGTGCGGCTTGTTACCACGTCGTCCACGCACATTGAACCGTGGGGAACGTTTGTAACCACGCCCTCTGTTTCCGCGGCTTCGGCAAGCATCCACGTCAGAAGTATCGTCACCAATCAGTCCGCAACTTCGTCTGCGGTGCGCCTCCGAGTCGACCTCATCGCGCCGGACGGTCGTCTCGTCAAAACCTTCTCTTCTGCACCTCGGACCATCGCGGCTCGCGCTCAGAGTGATCTTGAGGCAGAAACCAGCATCGCCAATCCGGACCGCTGGGACCTCGATCATCCTGCGCTCTATACAGTTCATGCGATCGTGCTCGATCACGATAAGGCCATCGACGAAGAGGTTGTGCCCTTCGGCATACGCGAGTTCCATTTCGATCCAGACAAAGGATTTTTCCTGAATGGCCGGCACCATAAGATTTACGGCGTCGCGCTGCACACCGATGCCGGCGCTTTGGGCACGGCCGTTCCTCTTGCTGCATGGGAACGCCGTCTTACCGCGCTGCGCACGTTAGGTGTGAATGCTATTCGTACGGCCCACAATCCGCCGGCGCCCGAGTTCCTCGATCTGGCCGACCGCATGGGCTTCCTGGTGATGGACGAGATGTTCGACTGCTGGACCGTCGGCAAGAATTCGTACGACTATCACCTTTACTTCAAAGAATGGGCGCTGCGCGACACCGCCGACACAGTTCGTCGCGATCGCAACCATCCCAGCATTATTCTCTGGTCCGCGGGCAACGAGATCCACGACACGCCGCACGCCGAGATCGCTATCCCCATTCTCAAAGCGTTAGTTGCAACCTTTCACCAGAATGATCCGACCCGCCCCGTGACCCAGGCGCTCTTCCGGCCAAATGTCAGCCACGACTATGACGATGGTCTCGCCGACCTCCTTGACGTCGTGGGGCAGAACTACCGCGAGCAGGAGATTCTCGCCGCACACGCACAGAAGCCATCGCGTAAGATCATCGGCACCGAAAACACACACGACCGCAACCAGTGGGTCGCTATGCGCGACCATCCGGAGTACTCCGGGCAGTTTCTCTGGTCGGGCATCGATTACCTGGGCGAGGCTGGCCGCTGGCCTGTGATTGGCAGTGGCAGTGGACTTTTGCTGACCACCTCACTGCCCCGTGCGCGTGCCTTCGAGCGGCAGTCATGGTGGGCCGATCCAACCGCTGCACCTATGGTTCGGATCGCGCGTCGTGTGGAACGGGCTCGCAAGGGGCCCATAGATCCCGGCTACGCTTCGCCTACGTCCACAACACAGACTGCGGCGAAGCCCGGTGCACTTCCCTTCGACCCGACCACGCGTTTCCGCGCGACGCTTCTGCTCGACTGGAGTCCGGAGGACTCTTCGCCGCATCCGGAGAACGTCGAGGTCTATACCAACGCGGACGAAGTCGAACTGTTTCTCAACGGAAAGTCGCTTGGTGTTCAAAAGCGGCATGCCGACGCCAGCCCGATCACCTTCGAGGTGACCTACGAGCCTGGCACGCTCAGAGCCATTGCACGCGTCGCAGGCAAGCAAGTCGCCAACGACGAGCTTCGCACTCCTGGCAAGCCCGCTCGCTTGCTGCTTTCCACCGGTTTGAATGAAGCCCACCTCACGAACACACCCCATCCAACACCAGCTCCTACGCTTGCGCCTGATTGGAACGATGTCGCATACCTGACCGCGACACTGCTTGATGCCAATGGGGTTGTGGTTCCGGACAGTAACACGACCGTGCACTTCAACGTTACCGGGCCCGGCGAACTGGTCGCCGTCGATAACGGCAACATGCTTGACCACGAGCCTTTTCATGCCTCCACCCGCAAACTCTACACAGGCAATGCTGTGGCCATCGTTCGCGCCACGAGGGCAATCGGAAGCATCATCGTTACCGCGACCTCCGACGGTCTTGCGCCCGCCAGCCTGACTCTGTCTACACAGCCGAATCCTGTCCCGAAATTTCAGCGAAGCTTCTAGCACCCGGATTCCCATTCAAAAATCGAAGAGCGGAGCCGCGGTAGTGAGAATGGACCTTCAATAAATCCCGCCGATTCAATCGGATCGGCCGGGCATGAAGAGAGCCTCGAACCCCACGCGCAGACGACCGCTTTGATGGCCTTGCCACCGTCGAAACTATTTGTCTAACGAAACTTTTTTTAGTGACAGACGGCGCCTCATGCTCGTAGACTCTGACCGCAAAGAGAACATTCGCTGGCAACAACCTGCCGACGCCAGATGCGACCCAACGCCCGGTGATCGCGGTTCAAAGCGCTAGCAACAATTGCAGTACTTTCCGGAGGTCCTTCCATGCTGAACATCGCCAACGCGCACCGCGCTCTTTTCCTACCTGCTCGTCCGCGTTTCCGAGCCCGTCGTCTCTTCCATCTCTTTTCCATCGTCGCGCTTTTCGCTTTGGTTGGGGTGCCGGCCTTCGCCCAGTCCGGGGGAGGCGGCATCACCGGCGTGGTTGCTGACAACACCGGTGCCGTCATTCCGAAGGCGACCGTGACGGCGCTCAACGTCGCCACCGGTGTCTCGACCGTACGAACCGCCTCCTCCGACGGTAATTACGTCCTCAATCCGCTGCAGCCAGGAACGTATACCGTGACTGCAACTGCGACCGGGTTCGCGAGCTTCAAACAGGAGAACGTCGTCGTCGATGCGCTTTCGAGCGTCGGTCTGAACATCACGCTAAAAGCCGGAAGCCAGAACGAAGTCGTTACGGTCTCCGCCGCGCCGCCTATGCTCCAGACGACCGACTCAACCATGGGCGGAACGATTGAGAACAGTACCTACGCTGCACTACCGCTGCTCATCAATGGCAGCCAACAGCGGGACGTGACACAGTTCTCAAATCTGCTGCCCGGTGCGCAGGTGAATCCCGGTGGCCGGTCCTCCATCATTCTCGGCACCGGCCAGCGAGTGGGTGAACTCTATGTCGACGGCCTTCCGCTAACAACGGCAAGTCAGCAGGGCGACAACCGTCCAGTGTTCAATATTGTTCCCCTCGAATCGATCGATCAGATTAAAGTGGTGACCAGCGGTTATTCCGCGCAGTACCAGGGCGCGGGCCTCGAGAATTACAACCTCAAACCGGGCACGAACCAGTATCACGGGGCGCTGTTCGCCTATGTGCGCAACACCATCTTCGACGCCTGGTCGTTCTCGTCGAAGCCGGGCGGCCCAAACACGGTGCCCAAGCTGGTCAATGGCGTCATCACACAGGTCCCCGGACCCAAGCCCGTCGAAAACCAGATCGAGTACGGATACGCTGTCGGCGGTCCCATCACGATTCCCAAAATTATCAACGGCCATGACAAGCTCTTCTTCTTCACCACTCTGGATCGCTTCCGCTCGCGTGTAGGCGCGAACTACGTGACCAGCACCGTTCCCACAACGAAGATGCGCACTGGCGACTTTAGCGAACTGCTCACGGCGAACGGCGGACCGGGCTACGTGCTGTATGATCCGACGACGCAGACCGCGTGCACGGCCAACAACAAGACACCGTGCCGCTATCCGTATGGACAAACGCCGACCGGCCCTGTGGATGTCACGAAAGCCACGAACATTCTCCCGGCCAGTCAGATCTCGCCCATCTCGCAGTACATGGCAAAATTCCTGCCGGCACCGGCTTCCAGCGGTATCTCTACCAACTACATCAGTGGCGTGCCCAGCGGTTTTGATAATTGGCTCGTGTCAGCGCGCATCGACTATACAATCTCGCCAAAGCAGACGCTTTCGGGGGCCTATACCCAGGGACGTCGCCACGCAATTCCCTATACCGGGACGGCCACTCCGGGAGTGTCGGTAGTGCCGTACATCGTCACGACGATTTCGATTATCACCGGCAATATCGCCGACGTTCAGTACACGTACCAGGTCACGCCACACTTAACGAACCAGGCAAAATATGCCTTCATCTACTTTGGCGGACCGCCGGTTGCCAACATTACCGGGACGACGAATCCTAGCCTCTACGGTCTTGCCGCTTCCGGCGTCACGAACCTTCCCGCAGGGCAGGCCTCCGATAACGCCGCCAATCTCTCGTTCGCGGGAACGAATGCGCCAACCAGTTGGGTGGGCAATACCCCGACTACGACAAACCGGTCGCTCACCTATGAATTCCTCGACAACATCAACCTGGTCAAGGGTCAGCACTCGATGAACTTCGGTGGGCAGCTTCAATGGCTGGAGAACAATGCGGACACGGCCGACGGCCCATCCACACCAACCTCGCTTGCGTTCAGTACAAACGAAACCGCGAACTTGAGTGGATCGTCCTACGCTTCCGGCACGGGTTATTCGTACGCCAGCTTTCTTATCGGGGCAGTCAGCAGCGCCGGCACAACGCAGCAGGCGTTCAGCGTTGTCGGTGGTCGCTACCGGCCGGCAGCGCTCTACTTTCAAGACGACTTCAAGCTGACATCGAAGCTCACCATTAACGGAGGCTTGCGATGGGACTATGTCCCGCCATATCACGAGACCCAGGACCGCTGGTCCTTCCTTAATCCGGATCTCACAAACTCCATCACGGGCAGTGGCGGTGCGCTGCAGTTCGCAGGTGCTCGAGGCGCGGGGCTTAGTTGCCAGTGCCGCACACCGGTGAAGACGTACTGGAAGAACTTTGAGCCACGAGTCGGCTTCGCCTATCAGGCAGATGCGAAGACGGTGTTCCGCGGAGGGTACAGTCTGACGTTCTCCCACGGCGGTGCCACCGGCGGCGCGGGTGGTGCGGGTACCGGAACGGGGCAAACAGGCTTCAGCACACCAATTTCCTTTGCCGACTCCACCGCAGGACCAGCGTTCTGGCTGAATACCAATACAGCGTTTGGCTCCCAGAATTCACGTTTCGGAGGACCGACGTACGCGCTTCCCGGGACATCCCCTATCTCGCCGGCGACGCAAACCCTGGGCACGGGCTTTTACGTGACCTCCACCGGAGCGTCCGGAGGCAATGGCTCCGGCATCAACTTTGCAGATCCATATATCGGCAGCCGCGCACCCGAGTTCTCGTTCTTCAACTTCGGCATGCAGCGCCAGATCACCAAGGACATGACGATTTCGGTCGATTATGTCGGCAGTCAGAGCCACTTCATCTCCGGCGCCGGCGGCATTCGCGGCTTCTACGCGGGTCAGCTTGATCCGAAGTACCTGCCGCTTGGATTAGTCAACTGCAGCACTACATCGACCTTCGTTTCCTGCCTGACGGCTCCTGCCACCGCAGCGAATCTCGCCAAGGTTCAGGCCGCCACAGGAACCGCTTTGGCTGTCCCGTATGCCGGCTACACGGCGGCCGCCGGGGTAAACACCAACGCGACCATCGCCCACATGCTAACGTGGAAGCCACAGTACTCCTCGACATCGGACTTCTGGGGCAACTACGTCGCCAACGGAAACTACAACTCTTTCCAGGTGGCGCTTTCGCAGCGCGCGTCGCGCGGGCTGACATTCAACATCAACTACACCTACGCGCAGAACATCGACGATGCCGGGACGCAGCGCAGCGGCTATGATATTCCGGCCAACGTCATCGCCGACCGTCAGTTCCATCCGAAGAATCGAATTGATCGTTCCATCTCGATCAACGATCAGCCACAGAACCTCAGCATCTACGGCGTCTATAACAGCACCTACGGGAAGTCGAGCTGGGGCGGAGACCACGTCATCCCCCGTGCGCTGCTGAGCGGCTGGCAGGTGTCGCTGATCTACCAATACACGTCGGGTTTACCACTGCCCGTCGTTGGGACCTGTCAGTCGACGCAGAACGTCGGTCAAGGCACCTGCATGCCGGATGTGAATCCTAACTTCCGCGGCAACGTCCGGATCAACGGCAAGTGGGGAGAGGGCATTACCGCAGCGACATTGGGTTCAAAGAGCTACCTGCTGGGCTCCGGCTCGGCTGCCCTTGGAACCACGCCAGGCAACGGCTCAGGCAATGTAAGCTGCGCTACGTCTACCGGGGCGTTCTGTAACTCCGCAACGTACAGCGTCGGAGACGCCCCACGCTTCCCGTATGGCCTGCGTGGGCCGGACATCTACCGCTTGAGTATGGCGCTGAGGCGCACCTTTGACCTGACGGAGCGTCTCAAATTCGTCTTTGGCGTAGATGGAGCCAACCTGACCAACCACACTACCTTCGGCAACAACGCGGGCAACAACCAGATCAACGTAAACGTAAACAGCGCTTCGTTCGGTACCTTAAACTTCGCTAGCGCAGACCCGCGAGACTTCCAGTTCTCCGGCCGTATTCAGTTTTAGCGCGCACATCGACAGCAATGGATTGATAAAGCCCATTCCGGTCGATTCAGATTGATATCACTGAATTCAACGTGAAGCCGCGACGCGAAGACCTATGTGATCGCGGCCCACGAGTTCCCCTTGAGATGGCGCGCCTCTGAATAGAGGCGATATCCGATGAGGCGCGTGCTCTCACTAGACAGGCATAAGGCCCCGAAAGGCGTTCCCTGGCTTCCCTGGATTCGCTGTATTGGAAGAACAACAGCCCCTCGCCGGCGAGACTGTACAAAATCGCAGTAGCCACAGCAGGGGCCGCGGCCTCATGATGCTTTGCTGAAGCTGGCGAATTTTCCAATGCGAGAATGCCCGGGCCATCCCGGTTTTCTGGCTTGGAGCGACACATTCAGCAAAGGGAACGCGATGCACCTGCTTTTTGGTAATCCCCAGGATCTTTTGTGTCTCAGCTTGCAGAACATGCTGGAAATCCGTGGCTGCTCCGCGCGCATCATTTCGAATCCGATGGCGAGTCCCTGGAGGCTCGCCTGGCATCTGGACAACATTCGGAGTGCCAGCAAACTGGTCTGCGATGGTGAACCATCCATCGCAGATCACGAGATCGAGGGTGTTGTGGTGCGTCCATTCGGCTGGATCGATCCGGAAGGCTGGCAGGCACAAGATTTTGATTACATTCAGTCGGAAAATCAAGCCGCACTATTGGCCTGGCTTTGGAGTTTGCCGTGTCCGGTGATCAATCGCTATCGTTCGGGAATCTGGTTTCGCCCTCAGGCACCCCTGTTGTCCTGGTATCTGTTGCTGCGGCGATGTGGGCTACCCGTGCCGGAGACACTGGTGACCAACATTGAGCAGGAGGCTCGTGACTTCGGGCTGAGTCATCGAATGGCCGGACTGCGAGGGACTGCTGTATACAGTCCGCTGACTGCGCATGCGCGTTATCTGTTATCGAGCGATGAAGACTGGGCGGGTGTCGGTGCGATGCAGCGCTACACACCAGTTTGCCTCGCATATCCCCACGAAGCGCCGCAACTGGTATGCGTCGTGGGAGAAGAGGTGATCTATAACGGCGAGCCTACGCCCGAAGCGGCGGCGCTTGCCCCAGCCCTGCAGCGTTTTGCTTGCGCCGCCGGTCTTACGTTCCTTCAACTCGCGCTGGCCGCAAACGATCAAAAAGTGGTTGTCGTGTCCGTTGAACCATTCCCGCAACTAGAAATCTTCGGTGATATTGCTCGCCAGCAAGTGCTCCACGCGATCACGAACATTTTGACCGCGTCTGATGAGAGCAGAGTTCGCGCGAACTCCCCGGTGGCGCTGGGAAGGAGTGCGGCATGATCTTAGTCTGCGGTGGCCTCGCGGATAAGGTGACCGAATTGATGTGCGCGAGATTACAGGACTGCGGGTATCCCTACCGGCTGCTCGATTTGGGGCACTATCCTGTCGGATTCCAAGTCAAGTGGCACTGGCGGAATTCCGGACTCGATGGGTACATCGCCGGCCCCGATTGGAGGCTCGATCTTAATGAGCTCAGTGGCGTCTTCGTCCGCTATCTCGGGCCGGAAGGACGTACTCCGCCGCCCAACGTCGAACCCATGGCGGTTCAGGCGGTGTACTTCGAACACGATGCTGGCTTGATGGTCCTGCTGGAGCATTTACCGTGCACGGTGGTGAATCGGCTTGCCGGCGGCGCGTCGAACAACAGTAAGCCGTATCAAGCTCTGTTGGTGCGACAATGTGGCCTGCTCACGCCCCCCACGCTGGTCACTAACGATGAAGACGAGGCGCTAAGCTTTTATCGCGATTGCGATCACCAGGTCGTCTACAAGTCGCTCGGCGGAATCCGTTCCATTGTTCGACGTCTCGAGCCGGAGCAGTTGAGCAGGTTCGCGTTCCTTCGCGACGGTCCGGCTCAATTCCAGTCCTTCATACCGGGAGAGAATGTGCGCGTCCACACCGTTGGCGATCAGTTATTTGCAACGCGTGTGCATACCGACGGTGTTGATTATCGCTATGCCAGCCGCGAAGGGGCGACGGTATCGATGGAGCCTACGACTCTGCCGCCCGAAGTGGCTACATCCTGCCGCAAGCTGGCGCGGCAATTGGGCTTGCTTTAACCGGCATCGACCTCAAAGAAACTCCGGACGGGGCCTACTACTGTTTTGAGGTGAATCCGAGCCCTGGATTCCTGTATTACGAGCAGCACACTCATCAACCGATCAGCGCGGCCATTGCCGAACTGTTACAGCGTGGCTACGTGTCCGACGGGCTACCACAGGAGAAAGACCCCTATTCCATGAATGCTTTCAGCACGATCTGAGAGATACCAAACTCTGGCGTGCCGGGGCGGGCCGCAATTGATCGACAACCGGCAAAAAGAAAGGACAGATCATGCCAGACCAAAAGAAGGACATCCCCGAAGGATCGAAACAACCCTTCGTGCCGCAAGAAGATCGTCCGGCAGTAAAAATCGATCTCGACACGCCACTCAGCGAATTGCGAGTACGTGAACTCGGTTCCATCCTGGGTTTCATCGCGGCGAAGAATGCGAATTTCGAAGTCGGAAAGACGTCATTGAAGGATTTCTTCGATAAGGATTTCCCAGAGGTGGCAAAAGACTGGGTTAAGAAATCAAGCCCGAAAAGTTCGAGAAGATTGAAAAACTCGAGATAAAGGAAAAGCCGGAGAAGCATGAAAAAATCGAGAAATTCGAGAAACCCGAGAAACAAGAAAAGCACGAGCACAAGGAGCTAAAAAACGAGAAACTCGAGACGGACGCCGTCTTTAATCCTGGGCCGATCTCGCAACCTGACCCGCCGTTTCAGCAGGTCATCCAGGCCGTCGCCGGTTTGACGAAGCAGGTTGCGCAACTTGCGAACCAGGTCGAGGAGCTGCGGAAGAAGGTCGGCTAAATCACGCGGCGGACCATACATTGTAGGTACCGATCAATAGAGTTTCTGAGAGAAATTATCCGAGAGGAGCACAGTCCACGCGGGCTGGATTAGAAGACATACTTGGCTGCAAGCTGTGCGCGTCGAGGTGAATTATTCAGGACGCCATCGCTGGCGGGATTGAGGCGGGTAAACACCGTCGACTGGATGCTCTGTGAACCGAAGGTGTCGTAGGTGACCACGTTGAAGACGTTCTGTACCTCCAGGCGAAGCTCCAGCTTTTGCTCGCGGAACGTCCGAAAGCTCTTCGAAAGGTTCGCGTCCATTTGCCAGACGTGATTCTGGCGGAAGTGATTTCGGCCAATGTTGGAGAACTGGCCCGCCGCCGGCACGAAGAATTGCGCACGCTGGGCCGCCGTGAACCAGAAGTTCTGGCCATTCTCCTTGTGAATTGACCCGATATGACCGTAGCAATTGCCCGAACACGAGGCCGGTGTCTGGACGCTGCCGGAAAACGTGTTGTAACCGGAGAAGAAGGTAATGGGGCGACCGGACTGCCAATAGCCGTCGCCGGAGAGTTGCCATCCGCCGATGATGCCATCCACAACGCGGTTCACGTTCGCCGCATAGTGGCGGCCGTGTCCAAACGGCAGATCTCCGACGAAGTAACCGTTGAGTACATGAGTGTCGTCGAGGTCCGCTGGAGCGTAATTCAATCGCGGTGTGTGGTAGTCAAAGGGCGTCCCCGCCGCTGACTGCGAGCTGCCAGTAGCGACGGTGGTGAAAGTGGGATCGTAGGACCTGACATCCATAGCGCGGGAGAAGGTGTAATTTGCTGTTACCAGGTAACCCTGGGAGAAGCGCTTCTCGAGTTGAAGCTGCAGGCCGTTGTAGTTGGAATAGTCGCGGGTCTGCAGAACAAACAATCCGCCGAGGTACTGCTGATAGGGCTTGAAGAAGGTCGGCGCCAACCCGGCGGTGACAGCCAGCGGAACACCGTACGGATTGGCAGTCGTCGGAGTTCCCTGAAGTCGATTGGCGAAAGAATTTGCCACGCCGGCCACATCATTGTGGCTCAGGTTCGCCGCATAGTTCTTCTGGAGGAACTGCACGGCGGTCTGGCCGGAAGTGTGGCGGCTGTCGGCGTTGACGATCTGCTGCATCAGGGGCGTACTGACACCGTTCTGAGCCTGGACGAAGGAATCGAGGAACCCGTTCGTCAGGTAGTTGACCTGATTCGAGTCATAGCCGCCATAGAGGTGCGTGCCGTGATTGCCGATGTAGCTCGTGGTGAGCACGAGGTTATGAACGAGCTCGCGTTGAACGCTGAAGCCCCACTCTTGAACTGTCGGCGTCTGCATGTGCGGATCGGAGACGGTTAGGGAGTTCGCGCTGTAGGCGGGAGGCGTGGCAAGCGACTGTGGCGTCGCGCCTGCGGGCAAGGCAGGTGCTTTCCAGCTCGCCGCGCGGACACCCGCTGAGACAAAGCTTGAAGAGGTGACCGTGTCCTGGCCTGAGGTGCTGTTGGTGACCTGATAGGTCAGACCCGGCATGCCCTGGAAGACCGACGACGAGAACGAGAAGGAGTTGATGCGGTCAAACGCGATGCGATAGTTGCCGCGAACGGAGGTTTTGCCGTCACCGATGGGATCCCACGCAAAGCCGACCGAGGGCCCAATATTGTTGAGTCGATTGTTCATGAACTTGCCCGGAACGAACGCCAGCGCGCTCGTCAACGGATTGCCATAGCGGACATCCTGATTCGGCACGAGCGGGACGAAGCTCTTGAATACTGGAGCGAGACGCATGTCATCGCGGAAGCCGTAGTCGAGGACAAGGTGTGGTGTGACGTGCCAGGTGTCCTGCACGTAGAAGTCGTACTCTGGCCAGCGCGCGTCCATGATGTTTAGCGAACCCGCAGGCTGGAAGGTGTTGAGGTTCTGAGCCACATAGCCACCGGCCACGCTGCCGATGCGGCCCAGCAGGTCGTTGGTCGCGCTGTTCAGCGTGGAGATGTCATTGGTGTTAATGCAGCTTCCGCAGCCGGATGATGTCGTTGGGACATTGTAGTAGGAACTTACAGGGTTATTGCTTGTCGAAAACGCAACCTGTGGGATTACATTCAGCGATCCGACGGAGCCTCGGTGGTCAATCTCGCGGCCGTAGCGGAGATTCACCCCGGCCTTGAAGATATGCGCACGGTGCACAACCGTGAAGTTATCCACCAGCTGAATCGTCGTGAGATACCGATTGTTGCCCACATAACTGGAGAGTGGCGCCGTGACGAGGTTGGGATTGAACGGCGTCTGCGTGGAAGTGGCATAGGCGGGATTCACGAATGCATACCCGAACCGATTGAAGCCGGTGAGAAATTCATTCGTGATGTTGTTGGTCGGCGAAAAGCGCCAGTCTAACGCGAGGTTGCGTGGTTGACGGAACGTATTGACGGTTGCGGGCAATCCCGGAAACACCTGCAGTCCGGCGTTGACCACATCCGCAAAAGTATTCTGGTGTCCCTGCGAGTAGCGGCCAAAGATCGTGTTGTGCCGGTTGATTGTGTAGTCGACCTTGACTGTCTGATCGACCTGCTTGTCGGTCGCAGGTGCGGCCCAGGTGTAGCCTGCCGTGTTCAAGCCATCACCGAAAGAGAAGTTATTCGCAAGAGGTGCGAGGCCAAGGTAGGACTTGACTGCGGAATCGAGGCCGATGTGGGCCGGATCATTTGTAACCATGTTGTACGTGCCGAGGGTCGCGCCCGCTGGGAGCACAACGTTTCCGCTGGCATCGACCGAAGGATTGGTGGAACCTGCATTGCCGTTGCGAATTGCGCCGTTGGCGCTGGACATGTAGCGCAGAATGCCGTTGCGTGCCGACTGCGTGTACACAGTGCGGGTCACAACGGAGCTGGAATGCGCGTGCAGCAACTCCACGTTATAGAAGAAGAAGAGCTTGTCCCGCCATACTGGCCCACCTACGGAACCGCCGTAAATATTCTGCACAAACTGGGGGCGAGGCAGACCAGCCGCCTTCGCTGCCGCTGTGTTCGCCTGGAGGAAGGGTGACTGGTAAAACCAAAACGCATTGCCATGGAACTGGTTGGTGCCCGACTTGGTGACCATCAGCACCTGGGCGCCGGAGTTGCGGCCGTATTCAGCCGTCGGATTCGCATTGATGACACGGAACTCCGCCAGCATGTCCGGGTTCTGGTGCGAGGGTGAGGTGTTTGAGCCGCCTGAAGAGGTCTCATTGTCGTCGACGCCGTCCAGAACGTAGTTCCAGGCTCGGTCGCGCGACCCGTTCACGATAATGTCACCGCCTGCGGCGTTGGCGGAGTTGTTCTGGATAACACCCGGCATGAACTGCGTCAGGCTAACGGGATTTCGGCCGCGTGTACCGACGATGGGAAGCTGCGTCATCGAAACGCTGTCAATGATGCCGCCGAAGTTGCCGGAGGACTCGGTTTGCACAAGGCCATACCCACCCTCGACCGTAATTGTCTCTGTGCTTGAGCCGGGCTTCAGCTTGGGGTCAACACTTGTAGGCACGCCGATCGCGAGAACATTGCCCTTGGAAATGAACTGGCTGAAACCGGACGCATCCACCTTGACCGAATAGGTGCCAATCTGCAGCGAATCAAATGCGTAGGTACCGGTCCCAGAGCTGCGGGTTGTGTAGGAGCCCCCGGTCGCATCGTTTGTCGCAGTCACCGTGGCGTTCGGCACGACTGCGCCCGTCAAGTCGGTCACCGTGCCGGAAATGCGACTCGTTGTCCCTTGCGCAAAAGCGATCCAGGAACTGAGAAACAGGGTGGCAACGAAGAAGGGGATTTTCCGCAGCAACATAACGCCTCCAGGTAAAGCTGATAAGGCTAACCAGTACGGTTTTGCCTCGTGATAGTCGTGACGAAAACCAAGACTCTGCGGTCCCTAACGAAGCGATCTGAGCACTCGGCTGTTGCGAATAGGTTCAAAGTAATGGTGAGGTTTCGAGATGTCAAACGATTCCTGAGAGTGAACCGCCGTTTGCTCAATACAGCTTCACATCATCCAACTCGAGCCATGTATCCTCGCCTGCGGCTCTTGCCAGCTCGAAGCGAAGCGTTCTCAGCGTGCGTGAGGGGAATTGCAGAGCAGCGTCGGTAGAGTGGAATGATGAGAACGGAATCTTTACTGTGTGCCATTTGGCTCCTCCGTTGAAGGTTGCTGTGTACCACTTTGTGCGATTCGTACCGTAGTTTTCGAGCAGGAGCTTGTAGTCTCCTTCGCCGCGCACGGCAAACTGAATGCCTCTGTCGCTGGAGACATCGGCCAGCTCTACTCCGCCCTTTGTGAGCGGGATCACGAGGTCAGCGTACGCGTTTTCCTTCGGACTCATCCTCGCGAGTGTGGAAATGTCATGGCCGTGATGGCCGAGGCTGCGCACGAAGAGCATCCGTGAGTGATCGACGCCTGAATCGGTGCTGTTGACCAGCATGGTGTCGAGATTGCTGCGGCCATCCTGACGCTCAGCGTTGTCGATAAGAGGCCCGACGCGATGCGGGGGAAGCGGCGTGGGCTCAGGTGATTGCACCGCGGCTTCGAGCGCCTGCAGATCCATCTGCCTGCCGCCAAGAAACACAGCCTTGGTGTTCTCGATGTCGTTGATATTCCTGTCCGGTTCACCCTGGACGAGGAGCAGATCGGCGATCTTGCCTGGCGCGATAGTGCCCCGGTCGGCGCTCTGGCCCACAAGAGCAGCGCCTACGCCCGTGCCCGCGGTAAGTGCCTGAAGCGGAGTCATTCCCGAGCTTACGAGCAGCTCCATCTCGTGCAGAGTGGACCACCCGTGATAGGTGCCCCCGACGCCTGCATCGGTGCCTACTCCGATTGAAATGCCCGCGGCCAGAAGCCGCGCGATGTTCTGCTGCAGGAAATGCCAGCGGCGCATGTTCGCCTCGGCCGCCGGGCCTGAGGGAGGGCGTTGCAAGCGGCGCGTTTCAAAGGCGCGGCCTCCCGGAGATAGCAGCGCCATGAGGCGTGGCGACGAGGACTGAAGCGACTCCGGTTCGAAGGTTGCGAGTGTGGAGACATAGCCGGTGTGGTGCTGCTTCATGAGCTTGATTAACTCGTCATCCACCAACGCATCGCCCACCCCATGCGCCAATGAGTCCACGCCCGCCTCTGCTGCAATCTTCGCGCCCCGGAGCGTGACCGTGTGGGTGAAGACCTTCAGCCCTGCACGATGTGCATCCTCCACAATCGCGGAGAGCGTCTGCACGTTCATCGAGGTCAGATCGGCGATCCGGTCATAGCGCCATCCGTCCGTGAAGACCTTAATTACATCAGGCTTGTACGGCAGAATGCGCGCCATGGCGGCATGCGCTTCCGCTGGCGTGCTCACCTCCTGTGTGAAGTAATCTCCCCAGCCGAACTCGGTTCCGTGCCCTTGCGGCGTGCCGAGCCGGATCGCAAAGTTAACCTTGGGCCCGAGGAGCACGCCGCTCTGTTCGAGGTTTCTCAGCGGCGCAATCATTTCGCCGTAGACGCTGTAGTCATTCACGGTCGTGACGCCACACAGCAGATACTTCTTCAGGCTTTTGCCGAAGTCCTCCGGCTCGTCTGTGGCGGACGAGTTCAAGTGCGTGTGCAGGTCGAACAGTCCGGGCAGAAGAGTCTCGCCATCGGCACGGATGACCTGTGCGTCGGGCGGGACCTGCACGTCCGGCCCGACGGCAACGATGCGGTCGCTGCGCACGATCACGGTCTCTGCGCGGGCCGGCGCGCCCGTTCCGTCGATCACTCGAGCGCCGGTTATCGCCAGCGTGGTCTGTGCGCCGGCCACACCAGCCGCCATGAACACAGCAACGAGGCCCGTCTTAAGCGCTGCAGATCTCATCGTTGTTTCCATTCCAAAATGGCCCACTCCTCCTTGTTCACAGGGGTTGAGAACGGCAACCGAGACCTTGGTGAGCGATTTTCGGAGCTTGCTGAGCCGCGTTCCACAGAAAACTTTGTTTTCAACATTTCTTAGTGATCTACAAATGAATGTTCCACGTGAAACATCGCTGTTCCTCAATGCTTCAACACTCTTCCCGCCAACGCCGCGGTCGCTGCCCCGTTATCAATCGCAAGCTGTCCATTCACAGTCAGGTACCGCACACCCGTCGCAAGAACGCGTGGGTTCTCATAAGTCGCCCGCTCGTCGATCGTCTTCGGGTCAAAAACCAGCACATCCGCAAAGTACCCCGGCTTGAGAAGACCGCGATCCTTCAGCCCGAGCGTCTGTGCCGGCAGTGAGGTGCTGGAGCGGATTGCGAACTCCAGCGGAATCACGTGCCGCTTGTAGACGTACTCGTGAAGTTTGCGTGGAAATGTGCCGTACTTGCGCGGGTGTCCTTCGGAGCCGTCGGAACACGTCATCACCCAGGGCCGCCGCATGAAGGCCTCGATGTCGGATTCCTTCATATTGAAGGAGGCTACATCCGATCCGCCTGCCTGGATGATCTGAATCGCTGCTTCGACCGGCGTCTCCTTGCGCTCGCGCGCGATTGCGGTCAGGGTCTTGCCGACGATGCTGTGGTCAGGCGCAGCGGTCATCAGCAGTGTGTCCGGTCCGCCGCGCCGGGCGAGGTTCCTGTTCATTTCGTCGATCAGACGCGGCCGAACAGTGGGGTCGGTCAGGTTCTTGAGAAGTGCTCCATTTGCCTCCGCCCAGCGCGGCACAAGCGCCGCCGTAACACTCGTTCCGGAAGCCGTGTACGGGTACTGGCTGGCCGTGACGTTCACGCCTTGTTTGCGCGCCTCGTTCACCAGCGCAATCACATCCTTGCTTTGGCCCCAGACGTCGGCCCCCAGCGCCTTGATATGCGAGATCATCACGGGAATGTGGGCCTCGCGTCCGATGCGTATCGTTTCCCGCACCGAAGCGAGAAGGCCTATCGTGTACGAGCTCTCATCGCGCATGTGGGTGTCATAGATGCCTCCATGGGCCGAGGCAACGGATGCCAGAGCGATCACCTCCTCGGTGCTGGCATAGCTTCCCGGAGCATAGTAGAGCCCGGTCGACATCCCGATGGCGCCCTCCTGCATGGCGGTGGCGATGAGTGTTTTCATGCGGTCGAGTTGCTCGGGCGTCGGCTTCGCATCGGACATGCCCATCACTTCGCGGCGCACGGTGCCCTGGCCGATGAACAGCGCGGCATTGGTGCCGATTCTCTGCCGCGTCCATCGCGCGAACGTGTCGGCGATCGAGGTTGGGCTATCACCATCATTGCCTGTCACGACAGTGGTGACGCCCTGCATGAGATAGGGATCGTTGCGGCTGCGCTTCGGATCAGAGAGATCGCCAGCTGTATGGGTGTGCGGATCGATGAAGCCGGGCGTCACCACCAGACCCGTGGCGTCGATGACCCGCCGTGCGCTTCTGCCCGCGCCGGGGCCTACAAAGACAATGCGATCGTCCGTAATCCCGATGTCAGCGCGTGTTGGCGGTGAGCCCGAGCCGTCGATCAGCGTACCGCCACGAATCAGAATGTCCAACTGCTGTCCACATACCCGAACCGGCAGCAGGATGCAGGTTGCAGCAAGCACACTCAGCCACGATCTAGTCAACAAATCACCCCTAGGCCTACGGCTTTAAGAAGCGGGGTTTCGGCCGAATACGCCATATATGGCGACTTGGCGCTCGAGCGATTCAGTGTGAAGCATTTGTTTCACTTTGTGCAAGTTTTCAGAGATAAAGGCAACATTAAGCGAACACGTCTATAGTGTCAAGCCGCATCTTGAGATCGGTAACCGTGAAAACATGATCGAGCTCGTTCCCTGCGTTTTCTCTGTAAATCGGGCAATTTTCGCTCATCCCAAAGCGTTCCAGCGTGTCTCGTCCTCAAGCGAATTGAACCGTGTTTAATCGGCCACTCAAGCGCCGCACCCTCAATTTCGGAGGGTATTTGCGGAGCGGCACAAATGTTTCACAACATCGTATACCTTGTGAAGTCGAGTCAATCCTCGGCCAGCAACAAGAAGATTCACCTGACGGAACCAATCGCAGTACATAGGCGAATGACGAAATGCGTATGCCTATCAAAAGAGAACCCAAACACCTTCACTTTCCAGCTAGCCTGGCTCTTCAACTGCAGGAGCTTAGCGAGCCCCGCCGCGAGATCATCCGCCCTGTGCTTGAGAGTCCCTGCGAGTTCGTTCTCCTTAACTTCCGGGACATGGCTCGTCGGCTTGAGACCGGTCCGGCGACGGTCGTCCGCATCGTCCAGGCCCTCGGCTTCGACAGCTACAAGGACTTCCAGCACTATCTGCACTACCTGTCACTCTCGAGTGCGACGGGGGAGGGCTCTCCCCATCTTGGGAGAGAAGCGGAAAGGACGGAGCGCAGCGGACGTCTGCACGAGCGCCATCGGGGTCCCCGGCGGGGGTTCTTGTCCCGTTGGGGTGATGAAGCGCGGAAGATTGGGGAAACCCCTTGCGTCGCGCGATCGGTACACTCACCCCTTCGAGGCTTAGCTTCCTTCTTCGTGCGCGTCAGCGCACAGGAATTAAGAGGGTGGGCGTTGCGGGCAGGAACAGGCCCGCAGAGGTGGGTGGCGGAAGACGCTAGCGTCTGTGGACAGGGAAGAAACTTCCTCCTGCAATCACCCACAATCAGTTGCGAGAAGCCCATGTCTCGTACCAGCACTCAGTGAGTGAGTTGGCGATTTGGCACCAATCGAGGCGAAGACTGCCCGACTTCCCGTTCGCCGACAGTCGGGAATTGATCCCTGAAGGCATAGGCACCAGCGCCGTACCATTCTGGCGAGCCGCTTGGGCAGAAAATCCGGTCACTTCTGGCGGTCATATTCTACGGCCGGCGTCGTTGGGTCGGTGTCCGGGTGAAGGTGATTAGGTCGCGGCGGGGTACTGCTGAGATGCTCTTTCTCGCCACTGCCGATCAGACGGGGGGCAGGTAAGCATCTGCGGCACGGAATTAAAATTCAGAACCGCGTCAGCTGCGAAGCGCTGAGGTAGGGGTGGTGAGGAGAGGCGTGAATGCCGCAGCTGCATTCTAAGTGGAAAGGCCGATATCGCCTTCGAGCACTTGTTGGACGAGCTTGGGCTTCTCGCCGGCTCGCCAAAGCCGCGCGCTATGCACGACCCGATAGCGAAGTGGTCCGCCGTCAGCGCGTTCACTGCGCGTGATCGGCCGCGGAATGCAGACGAACTCGGTGCGCATTTCATCCGCGCTGAGCCGAACCGTCGCATAGCCGTGGCCGCCAAGGTCAACGAACTCGAGGTGTGGGGCAAGTTCCGGGTTCGAAACGGCATGGGCGCCAGGTCAAAGCTCTTCGCATACTCAAGGCACGACCGAACGCCGTGCTTCAGCAACATGTTGTAGGTCCAATCGGGTTTGCCTCCGCCGGGGCGATCGGCAAGGAATAGCGGACGAAGCGGATCGGCTTTCGGAAAAACTATGCTCGTACGCTTCCATGGGTGCCAGCGCTCGAAAGCGACGCGCCGACGAAACTTAGGCCTACGGGGTCGAACCGCTAACCACGACCCGCCCGAACGCACGGTCTTCGGCCAGTTCAACATGCAGCGTCCGCGCCGCAACACCCGCAGCGTACGGCCGTCGAGTCCACAACAGAACGGTGCAATGGTCCGGGTCGCCCGAAGCGACGCCCTCTGGAAACATCGTCCGTTGCTCACGCCACGCAACCCGCGATACATGCGCGACGTCATTGCCCCACGCCGCCGTAGCGCCGACACTCAGAGCTGCCTGGAGAAACGTGCGGCGATCGATGCGCGACATGGATATCCTCCGTTGAGCTTCTGATTATCTTTTGTCCGCGGAGCGGTTGGCTAAAATTGTGACGACTGGTTTGTCCGCAAAGCTCCTCGGCTTTACCGGCGCCGCAGCCCCAGCAAACTCAAAAAGAAGCTCCCAAAGCAGACCTCAGTCCCCAACATCAAGCACATCATCGCAGGTAGCGCGCGCCGCATCATCGCCACCGGCGGCAGCGGCCCATACCCGGTATGCGCCCACGACACTACCGACGACGCAGCCACGCCCAGCCCAACGAGCACCAGCAACACGCCAACAGTCAAACCGTTCCCTGCGTCACAAACTTGAACAAGCGGTCGAAGCTCTCAGCCTCCGGCAGCAGCCCTTCCGTAATTGCAAATGCCTTCGCCGCCACGCCGAAGAACATCAACTGAAATCCCAGCAGCACTGCAGCAGCCGCGTACGCCAGCGTATCGACTAGATGCTCATCGGTACTCATCGCCTGTCAGTTAGTGCATTGGTGATTTATCGCTAACTTAGGATGTCAACGCTCGAGGATCAGTAGCCCCCTGTTGCGGCCGTTCAAGCGTGATAATGGCCACGCGTACAGAGTGGATGCGCCCCTGCGAGGCTTGGCGCATAGTCGCGCCGAGGGTCAGGAATCAGGTCAGAAAGAAGGGGCGCGCTCATTTCGCAAATAGCCGGAATATTTCATTGATAAGTCTCCAACGAACCTTCTCGGAGTGCACAAAAATGCCCTGCAGAGTTCTTCCGACCGAGCTACCCAACCGATGTTTCAACGTAGATACTGTGAGGATGCAATCACCCACTGCAGCTGCCCTCGGCGAGGTAGGCCTGCCTGCGCCGATACACGAACTGGGGTCGCGCAGCTGGGACGTAATCGTAGTTGGCGCAGGGCACAACGGACTCGCTTGTGCAACCTATCTGGCGCAGGCGGGCAAGCGCGTACTCGTGCTTGAGAGCCGCAGACGCGTGGGGGGCGCCTGCACCATTGAGGAACCTTTTCCCGGTGTGCGTATGTCTCCATGCGCCTATCTGGCCGGACTGCTGCATCCACTGGTTGTCTCAGAACTGGATCTACCCGGTCGCGGTTTCCAATGGAGTCCGGCGGTCAATGGACTGTTCGTTCCACTCCTCGATGGATCCAGCATTCAGCTTTGGGATGATGATCAGCGGTGCGAGGAGGAGATTCGCAACTTCGCCCCCGGTGATGTAGAGGGCTGGCGCGCCATGAATGATGTGATCCGCAGGTTACGCGATGCTCTGCGGCCAGCAGGCGCCAGAGATATGTGGATCGGTGAACCGCCTACACAGGAACAGATTGAAGCGCGTCTTCATGCTGATGAGGAGGCGAAGCATGTACTGTTCGACTGGTCGATGGCCGAATTCGTCGAACACTACCTGTTGGATGAGCGCCTGCAAACGGCGTACCTGGGGCAGGGAGTGATTGGTACGAATGCGAGCCCATTCACCGCTGGCACGGCCTCAATTCGATTTCATCATTCTTCAGGCCGACTCGGCGGAATGCCCGGGATGTGGGGTTATGTCAGAGGTGGTATGGGTATGGTCTCGTTTTACTTATGCGATGCTGCACGTGAGGCGGGAGCAGTCGTGGCGACCGGCGTTCCTGTTGCGCAGATCCTACCCAGAGAAGGTGTTGTACTCGAGGGCGGAGAACGTATCTTCGCGCCAGTTGTGATCTCGAATGCCGACCCGCGGCAGACGCAGAAGTTGCTTGGAGCTGCCGCAGACTCTGCGTGGAGCGAGCGTGTCGAGAGGATTCCGATCGAGGGATGCACTGTGAAACTGAATGTGCTGTTGCGTGAACTGCCTGACTTCACGGCACGGCCAGGAAAAAACCAACCTCATCATTACGGTCAAATCAATACGCCACTTACCAAAGCTGAGTGGAAGGCCAGCTTTGCCGCTGCAGGACGAGGCGAGTTGCCGGATTACCTGTGGTGCGAGTTGTACTTCCAGAGCGTCCATGATGCAACCGTGGCTCCGGCGGGGCAGCATACGATGAGCATCTTTGCCCAATATGTTCCTTACGCGTTTTCTTGTGGCACGTGGAATGAGCGGCGCGAAGAGGTTCGCCAACTCGCAATTCGCTCGCTTGCTCGCTTCTGTTCCAACATGGAAGATGCAGTGCTGGACGCGCAGGTGATGGGCCCTCCGGATATCGAACGCAAGGTTGGCCTCACAGGGGGCCATATCTTCCAGGGGGAATGTCTGCCGCCATACATGTGGTCTAATCGACTGTCTGCGCGCACGCCGATGCCGGGCGTCTACTTGTGCGGAGCGTGCACACACCCAGGCGGGAGCGTCATCGGCGTAAACGGCCGCAATGCCGCAATGGCTGTGTTGAAGGACATTGGAAGATCTGATCCCACGCACCCACCCTTGTGATGCTTCCGTGGCATCGTCTTGCCCGTGCTCACCGGTGCGTCTGAGTTGAGATAACACTTCTAAGTGCAGCTGGCGATAACAGGCCAATGCACTCATTGAGCTGGCGTTGATTGGCAGTATCACCGCCCGAACATGCACCAGAACATGCACCAGCTAAGAATGGCCTCCCGATATCGGGAGACCATTCTTTATGGAAACTCGCATAAACATTGGTGCCGGGAGGGGGGGTCGAACCCCCACGATCGCAAGGATCGGCGGATTTTGAGTTCCCTTCCGACGTGGGTTCAACAAATTAGGCCCATTTGCATAAATTCATGTACGCCAATATTCATAAGCGCTTTCGACGATAACCATCTGAGCGATACAAACACATACAAGCGAGCATTGGGCACAGAATTGGGCACAGTCGCGCGCGTAGTGCTCCGAAAACTCCTCGTGGCTGTTCTGAGCTTGTTACCTACCCTTTCACCAGAGCCGAACCCTATCTCGTCACACTGAAGCTCTTGAAATCTCGTCGATCGGCCCTATCCAGCCTTTATCAAATAGGACCCCTGCCGCCAACGCAATTTGGTCACGGCTGAACCTGCGCTTGCGATCGTTCCATCCGTAGACCTTATCGACCAACTCTCGGAGGCTACGCACCTCCATTCTTGTGGCAACCCAATGGACAGTGGATAGAAGTTCCAACCCGAATGGAGTTTCGAAGCCAATCACAAGATCTGCCACGCGATCAAAACGCTCCCGTGCGGAGTAATCGATTTCCAGTGCGGCCTGGGCATCGTCGATCGCGCCGGGCACAAGTTCCAGCTGCTTCTCTGGAGCGTCGCCTCCATCCGCATAACCGGACACAAAATGCCCCTCAATCGTTTTAAGGACATGTCTCAGTTTTTCAGCATAGGGACCGTATGTTCCTTGCACATATTGCAGATTCAGCGGTTCCCCAGCTTCCTGCATAAAGTACATAAGTTTATGCAGCTCTAACAGAGTGACGAAAGGATCAAGCAAACCCGCTAAGTATCGGTACATCAGGACGACAAGGGCAGCTCGTCCCGGGGTCATCCTGGGAACCGCTTTGGACGACTTCATGTCGCGTGGGTCCGGCGCTCCAGCGGGCTCATACACGATGACCCTGACGCCGGGAAGGTCACTTAGCTTCGCCTCAATCCGAAATCGAACGTCCGACCAATTCAAGCCTCCGAGACCGCTACCTAGCGGGGGAATAGCGATAGATTTGATACCTTCACGCTCAATCACTTTTCTGAGAGCAGACAAGCCCGTCTCAATGTCTTCAATGCGGCTCTTCCCTCTCCAGTGGCGTTTCGTCGGGAAGTTGATGATGAACTTAGGCTCGTTGATCTTGCGATTCTCGAAGACAAACATGCGCCCCGGTACAACCTCGTGGAGATTGCAAGCGCGGGCATAAGCCTTGTAATTCTCAGGGAAGGCGTTCTTGAATTGAAGGGCGATCCCCCGCCCCATCACTCCGACACAATTGACGGTGTTAACCAAGGCTTCCGCCTCGGACTCTAAGATGTCGCCTTTTATGTACTCAATCATTGTCCGATCCTAAAAGTACCAGCCCGTCATGATCTGGACCAAGGGTTGATGGGACGCTTTGGAAACCGCAGCGAGTGCCTTTTGACCTGTGGCCTGATTCGCTACCCCAATTCTTTCAACAAGTTCCCATGGGAAAAACCCATGCACAAGGAACTCTGCTTGTTTACCTTCTTTGATATCTGGAGATGTAAAAAATCGACTTCCAACCGCTTCCCAGTTGACGTCTCTTAGATCAGCAAGATCGTCCCTGAACTCGGTGTAATGCGCCCCAGCGTTCGATAGCGAGAATGCCCACGGATGCCCGTTCTTTTCGGCCCAATCCACAACTGCTTTCAGATCAGCTTCGAGGTGAACAATGGGCAACTGTCCATCTCGGTAAGACAGCTCCGGATGATTTCCTCGATGAAGGATATAGAGCATCACCGAACGAGGACAGAAATAAAAGGGTACGAAGTCGCCAACGCAATGAGGAGGATGGCTGTGAACTGGCAATTTCAACCTTCTCATCTTGATATTCGACATACCGATCGCCGCCGCCGGCCCTCCCTTCTTTATCATCTGCGCGTCGGAGTACAGGCCGCCTGCCGCGATCATCGAAGAAAGATTCGAAAAGTGCGTGATGTGGTAAATCTTGGGACGCGCCGGTAATTGGGACATTCGCCTCAGAAACCTCAAGCTTCCCCAGTAGCGGGCGGTGCGTCTGGATACTCAACAGGCATGTTCTTTTCTTCGATGTCCGAATTGAAGTTGTAATCGAACAGCTCCAAGGTAGCGTTGTGCCTGTTGTTTTGGTTATAGCTGTCCACGATAGCACTATGAGCCAGGCAGTCCGCTAAAATTCCTTGTCGGCTCTGGGCAAGCGAAACTCGCATGTGTTGCGGTTTCGCTGTGATGATGTCAGCCCAGATGACCATTTGCTCCCCCGTGACCGGAATCCGCACGGGATGCATTCTGCGAATTTCGCGGCCTTGGGGATCTATGTAATGCTGCATACGGAGTGCGTCGGCGAGTTCACGCCTGCATTGCTGAACAACGCTAATAGGTCTCCGCTGATATCGGCCCGTGTTGCAAGCCCACTCCGCGACCTGCTCTAGTTCGATTGAGTCGACCCCGTGAAGCCGCATGTATTCCTGCGCGATCTGTTGCATTCGCTGGCTAAATGACTTCTGATTGCCACGTTTCTGCTTTACATTCATGCTCCAGACCTCCCCGAACTACAAGCTTTCGAGACTGATAGTCCTGCCCCAACCATCGGTCAGAGCTGTCTCCGTAACGACTGACCGGATCTTAGAGAGCAGTTCTCGATGGGCGCTGTAACCAATCTCTCCACGGTGTTGCAGTTGACCGACAATAACGCCGGGGTGCATTTTTACTCGGTGCGCAAATTGAATGATTCGTTCTCTAGAGTAGAGGGGCCCCAAACGGCGGATGAAGGAGTCTATTTCGGCGCTCGGCACAAGCGATTCAGCCGCCTCTCGATTCGCTCGTACCTCGTCGGCACCACCGGCAACTACCGTCCCCCCGTTCTCGCTCACTATCTCTGTATCGATCGAGAGCGCATCTCCATTCTTGATGTGCGAGAACTCATGCATGACGGTGAACCAGAAAGCGTCGATTCGATCAAATCGCGCGGAAATCGCAATAACAGGCGACCGTTCATCCAACCAGAAAGCTGCACCATCAATCTTCGCTCCGGCTATAGGCTCGACAATAACGAACCGAACTCCGTAGTTTCTGAACACCTTAGGCAGGTGCCTTGCCTCCGATGGATAGGCTGCCAAGCGCCTCAATTCTGCCTCCAGCTTTCCGCATTCAAGGCAATCGAACTGTGCAACCTGGGTGGCGGCTGCCAACTGTCGGGCACGTTGACACCAAGCTGCTTGAGCACCAGTGAGCTCACTGTCAGAAGAAGACCGACGAGTAGAGACCGAGAGGCTGGGGGCGAAAAATGAGTTCAATTCGCTCTCCAATTCGTCAGTACCGTTGACATCTCGAATCCAACCTCGACGTTGCATCTCGCGAATGGGTGCTCTTCGGTACAACTGAGCGCGCCGGGAGATTTCCTCCTGTGATTGATCGCTGCTCATACGATCAGCAGTGAAAAGCGCAAACTCGGTCTCCATCTTCAGCCAGTAACCTGGTTCGTTCCCGAAAGCGGCACTCAGAGCACGATCTAATTCGAGGGTTATCGGTCGCTTGCCATTGACGAGTGCACTTACGACGGATTGGGGAACCCCTAGGATTTCGGCGAGATCGTATTGATTCCAACCAAGTACATCGAGCTGCACTTGTATCTGCTGCCCGGGGGAAGTCGGCGAGGAAGCCATAATAAAGATGATTCCACCCCTTGCGGAGTCTGTCAATCAAGAAATCGCGATATCTTGATTTTCTAAGATAACACTTGATATTTCATATACTTGCTGCCAAGCCCAAGCCCCTCGCTCTGCGTCGCCTGTGCTGGTCCCACTCTACGGTCTCCCGGCTGCACCTTGGTCGAACTTCACCGCGCCTGTAAAGCTTTCGATTCCCCATTCTGGGAGGTGTAACGATTCCACAGCTTTTTCGCTTTTTGTTCTCCTATACTGCTTCCCATGATCGAAGACGATATCTCGGAGTCGTTGGCCGAAAGCGACGAGCCATCCATGAGTCACATTCCGCCAAGGTAGGCCGATATGGGTTACATGAAGCGAGCAGAAGCCCGATACGCCAAAGAACGCGCGAGCATCAGGCCCGTGATGATGCAGTTCGCTTACGAGCACACCTTGAAGCTTTGGCGAGTCACCTTCCGGCCGCGGGGCGAGAGCGTTGCGCTTCCCCGAGTAATACACTTCAGTGACGCAGAGAAGCTTCGGGACCTCTTCAGGCGATTCGGCTCTCGCCAGATGGCTGAGGATGTCGCCACGCTTGAGTTCGCCATTGTCAACGCGAAACGTGGAGCGGTTGAGCTAATGCTTGGCGAGCCGCAACTCAGTGAGTTGCGGAAGCACAGGACTCCAACGCTAAACACGGAGCGCGTCTCTAGTTCCAAATCTCGTGCAGGCGATTCATATAAACCGTAGCGTATGGATGCTTATAGATAAGGGGTGACTGCATCCAAGACTCTTCATATTCGCGACTTTCTTCGCACCAGCCGTGTTCTTGCAACTCGTTCATGAGTGCTTGGGTTTGCTTCTTGTGTGTGCCTGAGTCGGTTATGAATTGCGGGCCAGAGAATTGATGTTCTAGCAGTCTTGGAAGCACGGCCATCGTTAGATCGACAGTGCCGAAGTGATATTTCCGATCCACGTGAATGACGATCCCCTTAGCCGTAACCGCATCGCTATTGGCTTTCCACCATTCATCCTTTACGGATATGCCGAACGCTAAGCCACCGTTCTTAGCAGCTCGGCAGAAGCATCCCGGGGCATCTGATAGGAATTCGTTCTTGGAAGTTTCCATGAATTCCAGTTGCCTGTGGAAGCCGATCCCTTCCGTATAGCTCTTAAGTTCCGGCCAATGAACTATAGGCCATCCGTCTGCGCTTCGCTGCATCGCATAGCCTGTGACTCCAAAAGACTCTAAATATGCTCCACTCCACGGATCAGATCGATCCGTTATCTTGGTTTCCTTTAGGGCGTCTTCATCGATGTATCCAAGATCGATCAGCATCCTGCCCACCTGGGGATGCAACGTGAAAGTGAACGCAGTAAAAGGTGCGGAAGGCGTAATCGATTTTTCGGTGAGGGCAGCTACTAGGAAAAGGGTCAGGACTGCCGATGCACGCCATTGGATATCGCCTAAAAAGTGAAGCACACATATCAAGGCGCAGAACTTGACTAGATACCAGAGCACCAAACGCATACCGCGAAGCATACAGAAACTCGCCCGTTTTACGATTGACAAATCAGTTAACAGGTTGCCAAAGCAGCAAGTGAATCGGCTGCGCCTGGAAGCCTCTAGAGGTAAAAAGATACATTTGGTTGATCCGCTCTCTTCGTGAGGTGCATTCTGCTGAGCTTTTCGTCTTGGGTTTCACGGCTAACTGCATTCGATCTAATGACTCGGGGGTATTTTCACGACCGCGTGATTCCTGCCCTGAGTTCGATTCAACTTGGTCAGGCAATGGACGAAATCGACGCGTATATAGCACCAATCGTCAACGACGCAGTCGCTCATAAATTTAGATTAGGACTTCAGAGGACGCGTCCTGTGCTTCATTCCGTGCCTAAGAGGAAGCATCTCCGGCGAATGCTCACGATACCTCATCCATTGCCGTATGCCATCCTCTCCCAACAGGTGGAGGCTAGCTGGCGACAAATTCAAGCTCTTTGCGCGTCTCCGATTTCTCTCAGTATGCCCATGGTTTCGAGCGCAAGGGCTGTGGAGACAATCTTTAAGCGGAATGACGAGCCCGAAGTGAGGGCTAGGGCGTCAGTGGCAATGCGTTACGTCCTCAAGACAGACTTGGTCCGTTACTATCCGTCCATTTACACACACAGCATCCCTTGGGCTATCCATGGAAAGGACGTGGCGAGGAACGATCCGCATAATGCACTCTTTGGGAATCGGCTAGATACTTGCATTCGCGAACTCCAAGACAAGCAGACCGGCGGCATTCCAATTGGTCCAGATGTTTCTTTCGTGCTTGGAGAGATTATCGGAGCGACGATGGATCGAGCACTAGCCGCCAAAATCGCGCCGATACCTCTAAAAGGAACGCGTTTCATAGACGATTACCATCTCTACTTTTCGACGAGGGGAGAGGCGGAGAAGGGCCTAGCAGCATTGCACCAGGTTGCAAAGATGTTTGAGCTCGAAATCAATGACACAAAGACCGAAGTATGCGATGTACCAGAGGTGTTCGAGCCAAAATGGAAAAGCGATCTGCGAAGTATCGCTATCGAATCTAGTGATGCCGGGAGATCTCTTTATACCTTGTTCGACAGGGCAGCTGAGTACGCATCCGAATATCCATTGGATAGCGTCTTCACTTATGTCGCCAAAAAGCTTTTAGACGAAAGTTTGACTATCGAAACTTGGGCAACCGCCGAACCCCTTCTCCTAAGGGCCGCCTTATCGGAGCCGGGAATGCTGACGGTGCTGGAAGAACTGTTCCGTCTGCACGGCGTTCTGAACAAGGCGGGACTGCAGGCCGCCCTGGAAGCCGTTTGCACGTACCACGCTCCGCTGCAGCAAGGATACGAGGTGGCTTGGGCGCTATGGGTAGCGGGAACAACCGAGACAGCACTTTCGGCTCACGTCTCGAGGTCTATCATCGAAATGGACGATGATATCGTGGCACTCGCCGCATTAGACCTCCGATCTCGAAATTTGCTCCCGTTTTCAAGTTGCCCTCTGTGGCAAAGCCGCATGGGCTCCGCGAGTCTCTACTCGGAGCATTGGCTACTTTCTTACGAAGCGTCGGTCCAACAATGGCTACCAGGGAACAAGGGCCTGGATCACGTGGCCATGGATTCTTTTTTTTCGATTCTTCAGAAGAATAATGTTCGCTTCTATGATCCGACGGGCACCGCGAGCATGACCGCAACCCTTTACGGCGAGCCCTAGACAACCCCAGAATCCGCAAATTTCCGGTTATTTCTTGCCAGCTGGTTCAGGCGGCGACGTAGAAAACTCAATACGGACTTGTTCGGCATTCAGGAACACAAATACGCGTGCCACTACGCTCCCCAAAGCGTTGCCTTGGAAAAGGACGTGATCGCCGATATGCGGGATGAGTCCTTCCTGGCCATCAGCAAGGAGCATCTGAAACCCGTTGATGCCAGGCCTCGGTGGATGAAATAGCAGGACTGTTTGCATAAGGCAATCATGTTACCACCACGTTGGGAGTTCCTTATCGTCGGCATACGGACGTTTCGGTAATCACCACGCGCGTAAGAAGCGGAGGGTCGCGATGTTCATGGCCCTCTCCTCTCCGTCAAACCTGTTTGCAAGTCTTTCGTAAGTTTTCCAGTGCATGCCGTTCGGTTTAGGTGGCAAACCATCGGCTACGGCTCCGCTACCGCCAAGTCGAACGTGTAGCTTTTGGGCACGACTCAGGGCTCGATCGTGCAGTCGTTCGCGTTGGCTCTCGTAACTGAGTTGGTGACATTGACGGCAAGCGAAGATCCCACCGCTGTAGAGGACGGCGACGCGACGCCCGCATCCTCTGGCGGGACAAAGAAACCATTTGCGCGCTCCGCCAAAATGACAAGGAGATTCATCGATGAGGACGGAATGCTCCTCGCTTTTCCACTCCCCTCCATGCCTGCGGTGCCGATACTTCAGCACTAAGCGGTCTTCGTCTGGATGGATTTGAATGTCAGCGTAAGGCTCATTGTTCCTGGTCCACTGCCAGCCCACCGGAAATCGCTGTTCCAGCACTCCCTGTTTCACCAGTCTTCGAATATCTAGACGAAGATACTCGGAGGTGGTCGACTTGCTGTCCCATCTGCGGCCACTGCCCGAGCCACCCATTCAGACACTCCCAAGGATTCATCGAAATCATTTGGTAAATATCGCTGTTTTCAATTCGCGCGACATGGCCCGAGCGGAGGCCAAAACCTCCGCCCTTTTGGTTCGCTTTGGTTGAGTTTCACCACCGCCCGGCCTGAGGCGGATCTTGAATGGCAAACTTGATTGGTTGATTGCTTGATTGGTTGATTGAGTGATTCATGATTTCTGATTGAACGATTGAGAGATTCATGGGACGAACGCGGAAATGATCTTTGTAATCCGTGAGTAGGCCTCAGCGCATGCTTTCGGCGCACCGTCTGCGCCCTGAGAGCACATTTCCACCTCAACCTCGAAGAACTGCCCTTCCAGGAATACCTCTGGCGTCATTTCCTGTCCCTTGCGCGGATGTCCGCCATTCGCTAGCACCCAAGCCTTGTAATAACGGGATTGGCGTCCTACCCGCGGACCGCTGCGATCATCCCCCATGTTGAAGAATGCTGAGACGAAACCCGGTTCGGTCGTCAGCGCAAACTCAATGCGGACGGACCAGCGCTTGAAACTCCTAACCCATTGTGGTCCCTGGTAGGAGATCGCCCGCACCGTGTACCTGCCTGCTGAAAGGAGCGGATATTCAGGGCCTTTCCAGATCAAGGAGGCGACGCGATTGATATTTATGACCGCTGGGCTGACTGCCGCCAGTTCCCTCGACTGGCCAATCTCGACTTGCCTAAAGCGCTCAGGCCGCATTGCCGCCCTTTAGAGATCCCTCATCCTGGTCTCTCATTCTGTTCTCGGACGAAGCGTTCCAACTCCGCCTCACGAATCATGGTCCGGGAGCCTACCTTAGTGCGGTTCAGCCTGCCCTTAGCGAGCCATGCGTGAACGGTCCATTTGCTAATGCCGCCCAGCTTACGGGCTGCGTCTTCGATCGAAAGAAGATTCTCCAATATTCGGTCCTCCAAACCGTACTTAAAGTTTCCTCTTGCCGCAATGTGTGCGCAAGTGTAATGTAACGTCACTACGGAGTTACAAGTGACGACGTTACTAAACAATGAACAACCGAGCCACAAAGGAACACCAGAGGGTTGGAATCGGGTTCTCTTCTCTGCGTTCGCAGAGATTCCCCAAAAGCCTGAGGCCAAGCGTTTGGAACGCATCCTTGAACTGCTGGTCACTGCCCAATCCCACCTGACCGATGTACATAGCGCCCTCCGAACGGACGCACGGAGCCAGCCTCACTTCCTCGCCCTGAACCGCAGAAGGCAGGAATCGGAATTGGCTTATCACAAGACTTTGGAACAGCTCGAAGGGGCGCTGAAACGGTATCGCTGGCGAAGCACGATCAGTGGCGATCTTGAGGGGTTTCGAGAAACACTCGAATGGCACACGAAGGCAGCCCGCGGAGACGTTCATTGGGAATGTGCGATAGTACGCATTTTGCTTGGGCTGCTCCGTGAACCGGGGGCACTGGCCCGTTTCCGCAAATGCTCTAACTGCAACCACTGGTTCTACGGAACAACTGCTCACCAGAGGTTTTGCGGGGAAGTATGTAGAAGGAAGTACGTCTCAAGCAGCTCGGAATTTAAAGAGAAACGCAGGATCTACATGCGCGAAAAGTATAGACCGCAGCAACGAGAGCTTGAACAACGCAGCCTTTCGGTCCTGAAGAAACCGAAAAACAATCAATCGAGAGGATGAGCCAATGTCCATCTACAAGCGTGGCAACGTGTACTGGTACAAGTTCATGTGGAATGGCGAACTGATCCGGGAATCCACGCGCCAAGGGAACGACCGAAAGGCACGCAATGCGGAGTCAGAGCATAGAGCTAGGCTCGTACAGCAACAGAAGGATGCGGGAGCTGCGCGTACCCGCCTGGGCTGCGAGAACGTGCTTACCTGTCACGAGTGCGACAAGTTTTTCAACGCGGACAAGGTCATAAGGAAAGACAGCAGCGTCTTCTGTACAGCGAAGTGCGCGGCCGCATGGCGCAAAACGCGCACGATGCCGACTCTCAAGGGATTCCTCGATGATCGGTTTGTTCCTGACTCGGAGACGAGACACAAGACGAAGCCGCTCACGGTCAGGTATTACCGCCAAGGCGCGGATATGCTCAAGCGGTCCAAACTGGCGGATCTCCGCATGGATGAGCTGACAGATGAGCATGCGCAACAGTTCGCGGCCGAGTATCGGCACCTGTCAGCTTCGGGCATCAACCGCGGCCTCCGCACACTCCGGCGCGCTCTGAATCTGGCATACAAGTGGAACCAACTGGACAAGCCCGTCAAGGTGGAGTTGGCAAAGGGTGAGAATCAGCGCGAGCGTGTGCTTACGGACAAAGAATTGGTCCCATATCTCGACGCCTGCGCCCAGCCTTGGCGAGACGCGGCAACGATCATTTCCGAGGAAGGGATGAGACCGGGCGAGGTGTTCGCGCTTCGCTGGTCCCATGTGTTAATCGGTGAAGACCTCACTGGTCTGATTCGGATCGTGGACGGCAAGAGCAAGGCAGCCCGCCGTATCCTTCCGATGACGCCAGCCGTATATGCTGCCCTGAAAGCTCGCCATGAGGCTCAGGGGAGTCCGGCTGATGGTTGGATATTTCCAGCCAATACGAGCGACAGGCATTTGAACGGAGATAATGTGAAAGAGCAGCACACTCGCGCTCTCAAAGACTCGAAGGTGTCTCCATTCGTCCCATACGTTCTCCGCCACACGGCCCTGACTCGGTTAGCAAAGGCGACGAACGGAGATGTATTCGCCCTGGCTCGAATTGCAGGTCACAGCAGTATCGCGATCACGCAACGCTACGTTCACCCGCAAGCCGACACCATTGAGGGCATATTCACAAGGGCTGTACTTTCGCAGAACTCCCGTCGGGAACAATTAGAGGAACGAAGCGGCTGCCGGTTTGTAGCTGAGGTCACTCGTACCGACATAGAGCAAACGGATCAATCCGCATCCTCCCCCCGAATTTCGTGATGCTGCGGAATCGTTATAGGAAATGCGAGACCCGTTCCGGCCGTCCGTTCGTGCTGGGCAATCAAATCTACGAAGTAGAGAAGCGCCGCCCTCGTCAACTGTAGGCTCCTAATAACACTGTTCTCAAAATCTTCCGAACGATAATGATCGACGAACGAGGATGTCCGGCTTGCAGAGTCTCCGATGTCATGCGCGACGATGAAACGGTGCGTCGAAGCATGTCTCAGGAGTTTGCTCCAGTGGAGAGCACCGCCCGCTTCGATATCAAGTGATATTTCCGCGAGGGCGACCAAAGCGGTGTTTTCCTTGAGTATCGCCTCCCGCAAGTCCGGGTTCCACTGGAGACCACCACCCTTCAGCTTTTCGCCGTACCACCGATTTGAGAAGTAAATGAATCGACCGGTCAGCCCAAAATATTCGCTGGTCGCGACTGCAATTTTGTCTAGAACGTCTATACAGGTTCGCTGAGCAATCGTCAGTAGGCTCTGATTTATCCCGTAAAGTGCGTAATCGAGGGTGTCAGCGTACGTCCCACTATCCCGCGTTCCCTTATGCAAGGTTTGGTAGGCCAGAAGTCTGGCAGCGAGAAAATCAGCCTTCATTACGTTGAACATCGCGTAGAGCGGAGGCACGCCCGCTGTTGAGACCGGTTCCGTAGTTGATGCGATTTGTAATGAGTCCCAGCGTTTGAGCGAGGTATCGAGACCCTCGATCGTGAGGCTTAACGCAAGACGTTTTCGCGCGACGAAGCGCTGGTAATCATCAGCCGATGAAAGGTCTGGGTAGACCCCACCTGGTAACTTCTCCTCGAAAAGAGGCGCAAGGTACGCTTCTGCGTGAGGTCCGCCAAGCTCCCGGAGGCGGTACTTGTGAGGTTCGGAACGTTCAATATGCCGTTGGGCTACCGCCATGAGCACCGATGGGCTTCCGAGCCGAAGCTGCGCGCATCGGATTAGTACACGAGCTGCACCGGTCTGTGCGATCACGTTTGATGGATCGAATCGCACTGCCGTTAGATACGCATCATAGGCCTCGGCCCAACGGTGACCTTTCCAGTAGGCGTTTCCAAGATTGCAGGCAGCGGTTGAGCGCAGCCCGTTCTCGCATTCCCCATTCGCGGCAACGGCTTCAAAGAGGGAGCGAGCCTCCCGTCTCAATGCCGACGTTTCGAGATACCAGTCGAGACACCTGTAAGGCACAGTATCTGCAAGCGTCACGAGCCCATTTCCGAGGTTGTATTTGAAGCCATGAGATCTCGGATACCGCTCGATGAGCTCTCGGAAGACGTCAACCCCTTCTTGGATTGCTTGAGAGTCTTTCGTCAGCGCACCGACATCGATCAAAACACCGGCCGCCACTGATCGTTGGTTTATGCCGCCGCTGAGGAGTGCACGCGACTTCTGAATCGCGCCCGCAGGATCTCTGACTGCCAAAGCGCGTAATTGGCTATCCAACTTTGCGACTCGTTGCGCTTCGTTCACAGAATCCCCTCTGGAGTGAGCGGCCTCGCCTCGGGTGGTTCAAATGGTCCATCAAACTTGGTAAAGGGCGGACATCAGGCCCCCATAGCCTGCCGCGCGATAGCCAGGTGGGCACAAAATTGGGCACAATCGGAGACTAGATCGGGCAATTCGATCTCGCACTTTTCTCTAAATCATTGATTTTATGGTGCCGGGAGGGGGGGTCGAACCCCCACGATCGCAAGGATCGGCGGATTTTGAGTCCGCTGCGTCTGCCAGTTCCGCCATCCCGGCGCACTTTTGAGTGTACCAGCGCCTTGGAGCTATTGCGGCCCGGCGGTTCGCAACGCCGCCAACTCTTCTGCACATGCGACTGCGTGACGAGCCGTGAGCTTGAGGTTATCGGCGGCGATCCAGAGCCACATGCCGCGCATGTTCTCGCGGGCCGGTGATTCTTCGGTGAGTGTGACAGCGATGCCCGGCTCCTGCACAACGCTTTGATTGCTGGGCGTTTCCTCGTGAGCGCTTGTCACGTGAATGACTCCACCGTGGAGAGCACGCCGGATCGCGCCCATGTCCGCATTTGCCGGCAGCTGGGCATAAACCGACATGGTGTAGCCGTGAAAGACGGGAGCGAGCACGAGTTGTAGCGAAACGGAGGATTCGATTGATTTGCCGGCAACATCTCTAAGGTGACGGCGAATGGTCGACGCAATTTCAACGACGTCGAGCTTTGCGGCCTCCCCTGCGCCAATACGAAGGTTGAATGCGACCTGCGCATCGTAGACCTCCTGCGGCAGCGAGTGAAAGCCGAGGAGACTCACGGTCTGCTGATGCAACTCGTCAAGCCCTTTGCCTCCCTGCTGCGACGCTGGCTCAAGCACTGTCGCGGCAAGGAACACCCGATTGAACGCTGCGCCCAGACGTGACGCCACGATGCCCAGCATTACTGCTGCCGGGTGTGCGGGAATGACGATTGGCGTGCTGGCCGACGGTGCGACGCTCTCAGCAACCCAGGGGGATCGAACGACGGCGCCGGGCTCGGATTCGAGAGTTGCGGTCAGGTCGACGACCGCGTCTCGGGCGGATCTCGCCTCCCGCCAGTGGGTTTGTGTCGTGCGCGGCTCCGTTGCAAAGAAGGCGATGTCCCGGGAGTCAAAGATATCGGGACTCAGCGGCTGGATGACGAGCGCCTCGTCAGCGCCGGCGACAAGTTGTCCACTGGAGTCCGCCGCGTCAGCGAGGCGAAGATCCCAGGATGTCTCCGAGGCGTTCAGCTCCTCGATCAGTTCCTTGCCCAACAGCGTGGAGGCCCCCACGACAACACCGCGAAGATTCGTTGCCATCGTCGCTCTCCTTCCCCTCGTTCGATGCTAGGAAGTCCTGACGGAGCGCCTACTCCAGGAATATGCCAAACGCGCGGCCACGCCAGAGACCAGGTAGATCATCGCCAATGCGATGAGGGCGTATTGGTGCCACTCGAAGATGATGGCCAGCAGCACCATGAGCAGCACAAGCAGGCGGCCCGGTCTGCGCGAGCTGAAGTCGATTTCTTTGCCGCTCCAGAAACGCCAGCTGCTGACCATGAGAAAGCCGGTGAACGCGACCAGTGCAATCCAAAGCGCAGAAAGCCAGACGTTATGCACCGGCGAACCGGCCTCAAAGTGGATGACCGCGGCAATGACGCCTGCGCCAGCCGGAATGGGCATGCCGACGAAGTACTTGCGCCCGGGGCGACCAGGGTTGCGCGGCTGCGGATCGATACTGATGTTGAAGCGGGCAAGACGGCAGGCTCCGCAGATAAGAAACAGGAAGCAGATTACTGCACCGATATGTTGCAGTCGGCCTTCGATGATTGGATAACCGGATGGTACGACCTGGCGCACCCCCCAGAGATAGGAGAGCAGACTGGGTGCTACACCGAACGTAATAACATCGGCGAGCGAGTCGAGTTCGCGCCCAAATGCGCTGGAGGTATTCGTGAGTCGGGCAATACGGCCGTCCAGGCCATCGAAAACGCCGGCGAGCACGATGGCAATTGCGGCGTGATCGAAGGAGGATGAAGACCCGGTGACCATGCCGCGAATGCTCTGCAGCACAGCGTAATAGCCCATGGCAATTGTGCCTGCCGTAAACAAAGAAGGCAGGACGTACATGCCATGCCGTACTGGATGAAGCCTTGCCGGCTCTGCGCTCATCCGCGCCCGTCCGCCTGTCCTGCGATCGGCACGACGCCCAGAATAGAGCTTCCACCTTTCACACGATCACCAGCCTTCACCCGCAGCTCGACAGAGGCCGGCAACAGCACATCACAGCGTGAGCCGAACTTGATCATGCCCATGCGCTGGCCGCGCTCGACGCGTTGACCCGCCTGAAGGTTGCAGACGATCCGGCGGGCGAGTAAACCGGCGATCTGCTTGAAGCTGATGCTGTAATGTTCGTTTTCGATTGTGACCAGCGTCTGCTCGTTGTGTAAAGCGGATTCCGGCTTAAGAGCGTTGAGGAACTGGCCCTCGCGGTACTCCACGAGGCTGACGAGACCTTCGGCGGGAACGCGGTTCACGTGAACGTCGAAGACGTTGAGGAAAATTGTCACGCGAACCCGGCTGCCGGAAGTGGTCTCAATCCAATCGGCTTCTTCAACCTTGCCGTCGGCGGGCGAGACGATAATGCCCTCACCCTGAGGGATACGACGCGCAGGATCACGGAAGAACCAAAGGAAAAAGGCCGCCAACACGATCGGAATCAATGTCAACGCAAGAATGTGCGTCGAGAGCCAGACGATGACCGCGACGACGATCAAAGCCAGTCCGTAGAAAAGCCCATCACGCACCATAGCCACACGATTATACCCGTCAGAGACGAGCTCCCAGAGCACCCCAAGAGAAGGATTGCTTATAGCTTCGCTGCCATGACGAGCGCATCCTCTACCGGATCTCGATAATAGCCCCGCCTTATTGCCACCTCATGAAAGCCTAAGGATTCGTACAACGAGCGCGCAGCAGCATTGGAGACGCGCACTTCTAGGGACGCCTGTCTTGCCCCTCGCGCATGGGCCCACCCCACCAGGTCCGCGCAGAGTCTTCTGGCGATGCCGCGACGCCGCCAGGCTGAGCTCACAGCGAGACTTTCGATTTCCGCCTCTTCACCTGCTCGGCCCAGAACGCCGAGGCCAACGCACTCGTTCACCGACTTCTGCGACAAGAACCATTCGCTGCACTCCACCCAGAGGAAATTCAAGAATCTGTTGCCAAGTCTCAGGAGCCCAGAGTGGCGCTCCCGGACAGTCTTCAACAAGTGCGAGCAGCTGCTGAAAATCGGACACGTCGGCTGGACGAATAATGACACCGGCACTCGACATCAGTGTGAGCTCGCGATCGCATGAGCATGACGAGGGCGAGTGTAGATCTCGCTTTCCGGCAGTATGTAGTTGGCATCGGCGAGGGCAACGTTCGTTCCGCCCTCCGCGAGACAGCGTTGAACAGGCTTCAGGAGATCGATAGGACGAATCTCTCGCAAAACTGGCGCGATCCGGCTCAGCAACTCTGCGGTCTCTTTTTCGGCAACGACTATGGGCGCGCCAGCAGCAGTGCGCTCAAACTCATCGACCCTCGCGAGATATTCATGCGCAGGCTCGGTCCTTCGCTGCTCTCGGACGTAAAGCGAACCGCGACCGGCGTCGAGTACAGCGAAACCTTCACGCAAATCCGCGGCCTGTGCCAGTACGTCGAGGCGCGAAACACTTGCCAGCGGCAACCTCGCGACCACGCACAATCCCTTCGCCATGGCCAATCCGGTACGCACGCCCGTGAATGAACCGGGACCGGACACGACACCTATTCCAGTAAGGTCACGAAGGCCAATGCCCGAGGAGGCCAGCATTCGTTTGAGTTCGCTGGTGAGTACCGCTGAGGCCGAGCGCAGAGGAAACTCGGCGTGGGCACGCACGCTCTCACCCTCGGTCAGCACTGCTCCCGGTGCGTTGCCGACTGTGTCAATCAGCAGAAGCTTGACGTGCGAATCCATCATGGTCTCTGCCATCAGGATACCGTCACCATACTCCTCGGTTTGCAATCGCAGAAACAAAAAGCCGAGGCAAGTTCGCCTCGGCTGTTTCGCGATCCTGCGGCCTCAGTTGATAGTCGCCAGTACCTCTTCGCGAATCTCTTCATCGTGCACGGATTCCTGCTGCGTATGCGGAAGGGCCACGGCCAGAACGTCCTCGATGCGTGAAGCATAGTGAATCGTAATGCCCTCAATCTGGTCTGCCGCCAGGTCCTCCTCGACGTTACTTTTCACGTCGATCGGAAGAATGACGTCGCGAACACCGACGCGCTTGGCCGCAAGGAACTTCTCCTTGATACCGCCAACTGGCAACACATTGCCGCTGAGCGTAATCTCGCCTGTCATGGCCAGCAGCGGACGGACCGGTTTGTCCGTCAGCAGGCTTACGAGCGCCGTCGCCATCGTCACGCCTGCGCTGGGACCGTCCTTCGGGATAGCGCCTGCCGGGACGTGCACATGGATGTCGAGATCTTTCAATATGTCCTCGTCAAGCCCAAGGGACGCAGCGTTGGAACGGATCCACGTGTGGGCCGCCTGCACACTCTCCTTCATAACGTCGCCAAGCTGGCCGGTCATGCTGAATTGCCCCTTGCCCTTCATCTTGTTCGCTTCAATAAAGAGCACGTCGCCGCCTACCGGCGTCCACGCGAGCCCGACAGCAACCCCGGGCCGCTTGGTGCGCTCAGCGATCTCTGTATCGATGCGTACCTTGATGCCGCCAAGGAACTCATGCACGACGTCAGGGGTGATGACAAGCTTCTCGCCCTTCGCCGGATCGATCGCACCTTCAGCGACGCGCCGCGCAGTTTTGCGGCAGACCGTGCCGATGAGTTGCTCGAGTCGGCGGACACCAGCCTCGCGCGTGTAATGCCTGGCGATCAGACCGACGCTGGCCGTGGGAAACTCGATGATCTCCGGTGCGATGCCGTTCTCTTTGATTTGGCGCGGAATCAGGTAGCGTTCCGCGATGTTAACCTTCTCCTCCTCCGTATAGCCGGTGAGTTCGATGATCTCCATTCGGTCGAGCAATGGGCCAGGTATCGTGTCCAACTGGTTGGCTGTGCAGATAAACAGCACGTGGCTTAGGTCGAATGGTTGATCGAGGTAGTTGTCCCGGAACGTATTGTTCTGTTCCGGATCCAGCGTCTCGAGAAGAGCGCTCGCGGGATCGCCGCGGAAGTCGCGGCCGAGTTTGTCGATCTCGTCCAGCATAAAGACCGGATCGTTTACCTCAACCCGCTTCAAGTGCTGAATGATCTGGCCAGGAAGTGCCCCGATGTACGTGCGCCGGTGGCCGCGAATCTCCGCCTCGTCGTGCATGCCGCCGAGCGAGATGCGTGAGAACTTGCGGCCGAGCGCTCTCGCAATCGAGCGCCCGAGCGAGGTCTTGCCCACGCCTGGAGGCCCGACGAAGCACAGGATCGGCCCCTTCATATCCGGCTTCAGACGGCGCACGCTCAGGTAGTCGAGGATGCGGTCCTTTACCTTCTTCAGGCCGTAGTGATCCGCATCGAGGACCTCCTGCGCCTTCCTGATATCAACCTCGCCGGCGGAGTGCTTGGACCATGGCAGCACGGCCAGCCACTCGACGTAGTTGCGCGTCAACGAGTAATCCGCAGCCGCCGGGTTCATACGGCTCAGGCGATTCAACTCCTTGAGGGCATCCTTCTTTACGTCCTCCGGCATGCCCGCGGCTTCGATCTTCTCCTTCAGCTCCTGGACGTCCTTCTGGGTCTCGTCAGTATCGCCGAGCTCCTTCTGAATGGCCTTCATCTGCTCGCGCAGATAGTAGTCACGCTGTGACTGCTGGACGGCGTCCTGGACCTCGTTCTGAATCTTATTGCGGAGCTGCTGTACCTCGATTTCCTTGGCAAGATGGCTGTTCAGCTTCTCGAGACGTGACTTAACATCGGCGGTCTCGAGCAGCTCTTGCCGCTCGGCGGTTGTCAGGAACGGCAGGCTGGAGGCGATGAAGTCGGAGAGCCGCGATGGCTCCTCAATATTGATCGCAATCGTTTGCAGATCGTCCGACAGGGTGGGTGAGGAGGTAACGATCTCTCTGAACTGGCTGACCACGTTTCGCTGCAGCGCCTCAAGCTCTGGCGAGGATTCGGCGGCGATGTCGTCCACGGTCTCGTACTCGGCCGTTAAAAACGGCTGTACCTGGGTGAAGTTCGTCAGCTTTATGCGCTCTGTCCCCTCCGTGAAGACAAAAAGGCTCTGATTGGGCATTTTTACGACCTTATGCACGGTCGCCTTGGTGCCGATGGTGTGCAGATCAGTCCCCAGAGGGGCGTCCTGCCGGGCGTCGCGCTGGGCGACCACGAGGATCGTCTTCTCCTCCCCCAGAGACTGGATCAGCTGGATCGAGCTCTCCCTACCCACGGTCAGAGGCAGGACCGCATGGGGGAACAGAACCGTATCTCTAACGGGTAGAACAGGATAAGAGGTACCGTCGACTCGTGCTTCGTCCTCTCTCTCACCTGTCGGCCGGATTACGCTCACAAACTCGTTTGCCATCTTTAGTGTGTCCTTATCAACTTTCATGCATAGGATGCACTAGGCCCTGCCAAAGTCGCAAGACCTAACACCCCTACGCGGCCCCGGCCCGAACCGTTCCATCCCCAGATCGGTGGTGCTCTATAAGACGTTGGAGACGACCTTCGCGTCCATCGCATCGTTCTGGGAGCCAAAGGTGAGGCCTCTCCTATGCGGAGAGGCCTTGCAGGAGAAAGGAGCTGATCAGTGATTCATCGTCACCGAAACGGTCGTTTTGCTTGAGAGCGAGCCGGCCGTTGCCGAGACGGTCACCGTTGAGGTCGAGGTACTCGGGCCGGAGGAACCGCAACCCGAAAGCATACTTACGCCCAGGACGCTGATGACTGCCAGTAGAAGGATCTGGATTCCCTTGCGTTTCCGGAAGCCCAGGAAGCAGAGTGCCACGGCCAGGGTTGCCTCGGGCGCCAGCGGGTTGGAACGGTGCCGCAACATCGCCGTCTGCCCCGTACTGATGGTGACAGTTACGGTTTGCGGCTGATTGAAATTGGTGAGATTGACCGGCGAGTTACTGAAGCCGCACGATGCGCCTGCCGGGAGCCCCGAGCATGAGAGAAGTACGGCTCCCGTAAAGCCTCCTACCGGTTGAACGGTAAGCTGCACGATACCGAAGGTGGCTGTCGATGGAATCGTCAACGAAGAGGGGGTGGTAGCTAGCGCGAAGCCGGCCGACATCGGGGTAAAGGTCAAGGAAGACGAGGCTACCGGGCTTGGACTGTAGCCAATGGCGACGGCGATGGCCTTCAGCGTCTCGCTCGCGTTGAGCGTCAGCGCGCCTGAATAGACCTTCGAGCCGGTCGTCGGCGTAGAACCGTCGGTCGTGTAATAGATCGTCGCGCCGGTGGTCGCGTCGGAGAGGGTGACCGGTTGCGAGACGGTGTAGGTGCCGCTGCCGAGAGAGATGGTCGGCGTGGCCGTAGGTGGCAGGTTGAGGGTGTACGTCGCGGAAGCGACCGAGCTGTTCGCATATCCGCTTGCCGCCCCAATGGCGTTGATCGTTTCCGTGCCAAGAACCTGGATCGGTCCGCTGTACAACGTCGAGCTAGTCGTCGGCGCCGAACCGTCTGTCGTGAAATAGATTGTCGAATTCGGGATTGCGTCCGTAAGCGTGACCGTCTGGATCGTGGTGAAGGTTCCGCCGGCTGGGGAGAAGTTCGGAGGCGTAACAGTCAGGTTCACGGTGTACGTGGCCGTCGCTACCACGCTCGGAGCATAACCGGTTGCAATCGCGACCGCATTGAGCGTTTGTGAGGTCGAGACCGTGAGCGCGCTCTTGTAGAGCGTGGAGTTCGCGGTCGGCGTGCTGCCGTCCGTGGTGTAGTAGATCTTCGCTCCCAGAGTGGCGTCAGTGATCTTCACCGTCTGAATGGAAGTGTAGGTGCCTGTAGGCACCGAGATCACTGGTGTCTGCGCCAGCGGGAGATTCAGCGTGAACACCCCGGAGGCCACCGCACTGTTGCTCAACCCGCTCACCACTGCGATGGCGTTGATCGTTTCTGTAGAGGTCACCGAGATAGCGCCGGTGTACTTGGTTGAGCCGGTGGTCGGTGTTGTGCCATCGGTCGTGTAGTAGATCGTGGCCCCCGGGGTTGTGTCGGAGATCGTCACGGTCTGGACGCTGGTGAAAGTTCCCGGTGCGGGAGAAAATGTCGGAGTCGCCGCGGCACTGCCCGCAGTGACAGCCAAAAGGTTCGCAGTACCGATGCCGCCGTTGACGGTATCCACAGCGGTGAGAACGCCGATGTGCGTACCAGCAACCGTCGGGTTGAAGTTGACGTTAGTAGCAAACGAGGCTCCGCCGGTCGGTGTTGAAGAGCAAGTACCCGTTGTGTTGGCGGAGAACTCAGTTGAGGAGGCTCCGTTCTCGGCCACCGAAAATGCCACTATAGGCGAGGTGGAGCACGCGCCATCGTTGAGGATGGTCGTCACGCTGGTCGTCGACGAACCTGGAACCGCGGCGCTCGGCAGATTGATGTTGTTGACCGCAATCTGCATTGCGACATCCGCGCCGGCCGAGTTTGAGTAAGTCGAAACATACACGTTCCCTTTCGAGTCGAGCGTCAGCATCTTGGCGCCTTGCGAGGAGACCGTGTAGGTAGTGGTCGTGTTCACATTGCCATGGTTGTTCGCGAAGGCGAAGACGCCGTCATACTGCGCGGTGTAGTACACCGTTCCATTCACATCCACTGCGACGCCGTCCAACTGATCGTCGTAGGCGCTGGGCGAGCTTACGGTGAGGGTGTACAGCGTCGTCGGGCTTGAGCTGTAGGCTCCTCCGCTGTAGGTCAACTCCTTCAGGGTCGATTGATAGTTCGTGTTGGCCGAGGCGACCATCAGGGTGTCGGTGATGAACACATCGCCCCAGGGATCGACTGCGATCCCACCGAGGTACCAGCTGGCGTTCGCGGAACCCTCCGCAACCGTCGCAGTTGGCTCAGCCCAGATGGCTGTGGGTGCCGGAGATCCCGTCCTCAAGCAGGCCGCGGTGCATTCAAAGACCATATTTGGATTCGAGCTTCCGGCCGTCGAGGTAAAGAACAGGTCGCCGGCTGCGTCAAACACCATCGTGACAATACCGCTCACTGGCATCGTGGTCGGCATGTTGCACTCCACCGTGTCACTTCCAGTACACGTGGGCGTGCTGCTACCGGGTTCGGTGATCGCAGCGTACGTTCCGCCTGAAGCGGGGATCTTCGTGATCGTTCCGTTATAGGTATTCGAGAGGTATAGGTTCCCTGCCGGATCGAGAGCTACGCCTCCAGGATTGAAGCCGGTAAACGAGGCGAGTACGGTCGCCGTGGTTGCTCCGGGTGAGAACTCAAGAATCTTGTGACCGTAGCTACTCCCAGTAATCAGGTTTCCGTTAGCGTCTACCGCGAATCCATTGCCGGCCGGGCTGCCGCCAGGTAGCGCTCCTCCTCCCTGGAAGGTTCCCAAGGTCGAAATCTGGTTCGTCAGGACACTAAGCGATGTTCCGTTCGTAGCAGTGTTGATCAGATACGTCGCCGCTGCGACGCTGCTGGTGGGAAGTCCGCTGGCCACTGCGATCGCCTGCAAAACACCACTCTTGGAAACGGTGATGGCCCCGTTGTAGGCACTCGAGGAGGTCGTCGGCGTCGTTCCATCCGTGGTGTAGTAGATCGCCGCGCCGGAGGTTACATCGGAGATCGTAACGCTCTGCGCCGCGTTGTACGATCCACCTGCCGGAGAAAAGGTTGGTGTAGCGGCCGGCAGCGTGATCGTATAAGCGGCCGTGCTCACAGTGCTGTTCGTCACTCCAGTTGCAATCGAGGTTGCGATCGCGTTAATCGTCTCTGTCGAAGAAACTGCGACCGCACCGGAATAATGCGTGGAGCTGGTCGTCGGCGTTGAACCGTCGATCGTGTAGTAAATCGATACGCCCGGTGTGTCGTCGTAAATATTAACCGACTGCACAGCGTGGTAGGTTCCCGCCACTGGCGAGAATGTGGGCGGCGCCAGTTGCCCTGTGGCGAATCCTGTAACGGTCGCTGAACCGATGCTGCCGGGACCACCGGCTTCGGTCGCGTTGAGCGTTGCGATCCGCGTGCCACCGTAGGCTGGCGTAAAGGTCAGGGTTGTTGCATAGCTCGCCGCGGTACCATTCAACGTGCTGCAGGAGCCTGTAGTGGCTGCGGTGAATTCAGTCGTCGAACTAGTACCTTCGAGCGCAGAGAAGTTCACGACCGGAGCGGGCGAGCAACTCTCGTCATTTAATATCGTTGTGATGTTGGTGGCTGTAGATGGCGTTCCAACGGCTGCCGAAGTCGCCGTGAGATTTCCGATCCCCACCTGAATAACGGCATCGCCTCCAGCCGAGTTCGAATAGGTCGCGACGTAGAAGTTTCCCTTTCCATCGGTGGTAAGGATCTTCGCTCCTTGAGAGGACATCACGTACTTCGTGGTCTTGTTCACCACGCCCTGATTGTTGGGAAACGCAAAGATGCCATCGTACTGCGTCGCGTAATACACCACCCCGTTGGAGTCGACCGCGACGCCGTCAAGTTGATTGTCATAGGTACCTGGAGAGCCATCCGTCAGCGTCGCCACCGTAGTCGGCGTCGAACTGTACGAGCTTCCGCCGTAGACCAGTTCCTGCAGATTTCCGCCGTAGCTCTCGCCCTGGCTTCCGTTCTTCACGTCCATCAGCGAGTCCGCGAAGAAAACGTCTCCCCACTTGTCCACTGCGATGCCGCCGAGGTTATAGATGGCTGACGAAGAACCTTCCGTCGTTGCGGTTGTCGATTCTGCAAACAGTACGGCCGGAGCGGGGCTCCCGCTCAAGAGGCAGGCAGAGCTGCACTCAACCACCGAGTTCGGGTTGGTCGCCCCATTCGTCGAGGTAATGAAGAGATTCCCGGACGCGTCGAAGACCATCGCTACAATGCCGGAAACCGGCAGCGTGGTTGGCATGGCGCACTCCGCCGCATCGCTCCCTGTGCATGCCGGCTGCGTGCCATCAGGCTCCGGAATCGCCGGATAAGTGCCGTTCGATACGGGAACTTTGATGATCGTCCCGTTATAGGTGTTTGAGAGATATAGATTTCCCGCGGGATCGATCGCTACGCCGCCCGGGTTGAAATTTGTAAACGGTCCTCCCAGCGTGGTTGGGGAACTTGCCCCTGGCGCGAACTTCAGAATCGCTTTCCCATAGGTAGAACTGACAATCACGTTTCCATTGGCATCGACGGCCATGCTGCTGCCCGATGGAGCTCCGCCCGTCAGCGCGCCACCAGACTTGAAGCCCGCCATGAGCGTGACCTGACTCATGACTACGTTCGGAACACTCTGCGCACCTGCGATTGCCGCACACAAGCACAGAAGCAGAATGGTCAGCAGAAGAGCCCACGTTCCTGCATCTTTTCGCACGATGATGTGAATGCGTTGTACCCCGGTCTTCGGTTGCGATGCCTCAAAATGCACGCTGCCCCTCATCCGCCGCCTCCAAAGAGCCCTTCTGCCTGATGGCTCGAAGGCCTTTCTTTTTCGCAACACGGCCCGAGTTACTCAGCAACCTCACCACCACCGGAGTTGGTCAGACACAGCAACCCGCATCAGCCGATGACTAGGCCGCTGCGGTGAATGGTTCCGAGCATTCTTCAGCCCTTTTCGCGACCACAGTGGATGGAGGTGTTTTAGCGAAGGGCAAAATACAGACAGGCTGGTATTTGAGTCAAGAAAAAACTTGCGCGGAATTTGGATAATCGTCAGGTATAAACCGTTTTACGGCTCTCTAGCGTCTTTTCGTGATAACCATCCCATACAGGCAGCAAATTGAGCCCCGGAATCTGCGGTCCCCGCCTCGCTGGCTCTCCGCCGCATTGCCACGAACAGCCTCTGCCCGATACGCTGAGAGGACGGCGATACAAGCGGGAATGGTGAAATGGCAGACACGCAGGTCTTAGAAGCCTGTGCCGTAAGGCGTGAGGGTTCAAGTCCCTCTTCCCGCACCAAAAGCCGCAGGACATCCTAATGAATCAGCCCGCTACACCTGAAAACCCTCGCATCGTTCTCAAGCGCACTGCGGATTACCGCGACTCCTATGCCAACAGCATCCAGGTCCGGCTCTCCGTCTGGGACTTCCTGCTCGTTTTCGGAACCCTTTCGCCCCAGACACCAGAGCAGGTCGAGATCGAAAACTTCCAGGGTGTCTACCTCAGCCCGCAGCAGGCCAAGGCTCTGCACAACATCCTTGGAATGAATCTTGCGCAGTACGAGCAGACGTTTGGCCCCATCGCGCTCGAACCCACAGCCGCGACCAGCCCACGCTTCACCACACCTTCTGGTCCGGTTCACTAGACGGCAGTGCCATCGCCCCAGTCAGGCTCACTTCCCGACCGTATTGCCGCCCTGCCATCCTGGCTGCTTTGGCTTCTGCTCTTCGCGGCGGTCGCCATCAGCCATCGCACCCTGCTCCGCCTGCCCTACTACTGGGATGAGGGTGGATATTACATTCCGGCCGCGCTTGATTTCTACCACCACGGCTGGCTCATTCCGCAATTCACAAATGCCCACCCGCCGCTGCCGAATGTCCTCCTCGGGACGTTGTGGCACATCGTCGGCCTGCACATCGTTGCTACACGCATGTTTGTCTGCGCTGTTGCGGCAGTCGGACTCACCGCAATTTTCCGGATGACACAGCGTCTGCTCTCTGCCTCGTCAGCGGTGAGTCTCACGCTCCTCACAGCGGTCTACCCCATCTGGTTTGCGCAGAGCACCCTCGCGCACGCTGACATCTTCGCTGCCGCCTTTACCCTCTGCGCTTTCGCGGTCTACCTTCCTGCAACCAGTTCGCAGTCATATACCGAGCCTGTAAATCTTCAACGTCACCACCGGATCGCGGTCGCGATTCTCTTCTCGTTTGCGGCACTCTCCAAGGAGACGGCGATCGTCGAACCGGCTGCTCTCATCATTCTTGAGGGTAGCCTTCTGTTCAACGAGCGCCGGTCGTCGCAAGCTCGTCGCGAACATCTGTGCTGGATTGTCGCGCTCGCCGTTCCCTTTCTGCCGCTCATCGGCTGGTACGCCTATCACCGGGCGCGCACCGGATTCACGTTCGGCAATCCCGTTTACCTTCGCTATAACGCCACTGCGAACCTCACGGCAGCGCACATCTTCACTGCCGTGCGTTATCGTTTCGTTCACCTGTTCTGGCAGCGCAACATGTGGTTGCCGATCCTGCTCGCCGCCGCCTGTCTCCTTCTACCCCGCCGCCCGCGCACTGACGTCCTGCCGCTCACCGCATCAACACGCCTCACCTGCATGCTGCTGATCGTCGCCAACTGGATTGCCTTCTCTGTCCTGGGAGGCGCGATGCTCACCCGCTATCTCCTGCCGATCTATCCGATCATCCTTCTGCTATGCGTTGATACCTGGCGCGAGCGGACGCGATGGCTTACATGGCTGACGATTGGAAGCGCAACCGTCTTCCTGAGCGGCCTCTGGATTAACCCGCCCACTGCCTTTGCCCCCGAAGACACGCTCGTCTACCGAGACATGATCGTCGTGCACCAGGAAGCCATCGCATTCGTCAACCAGCATTATCCCGATGCAACCGTACTCACAGCGTGGCCGGTCTCGAACGATCTCTTCAATCCTGAACTTGGTTACACCACGCACCGCACGCGCGTCACTCCGGTCGAAAACTTCTCTTTTGACGAGATCCAGAAGGCCGCGCAGCATCCCGAAGACTTCGATACAGCCATCGTCTTCACGACGCACTACGTCGCACCGAGCCTGCAGCGCTATCTGCTCTCTCACCCGGATAGCCGAATCGGCCGTGCCGTAACTGCGAACCCGGACCTCTCGCCTACTGAGATAGCGGCCGTCCTGCACGGCCAGATCGTCTGGCAATCGCCGAACCTCGACGGAGAGTGGACCGTTGTCCTTCGGTTCAATCGCAGCTACGATGCTCTTCTTGAGCCCCTAATTCCCGCCCGTCTCGTTCCATAAAAACGTCAGTTCGTCTGCCGTATCGTGGATTCCCTGCTCCACGCTAACGCCGGCGCTATGTCCAGCGTGCGTGTCATAGTGCAGCAAAACCGGGCGCCGCTCCTCTTCAGGTTCGGCCATCGCCGTCGCCTGCATTGCTGCGGTCATCTTACGCGCATGCAGCGGAGCCACACGCGTGTCGCTGTCACCTGAAAGAAACATGATCGCTGGATACTGCACGCCCTGCCGGATGTTCTGGTACGGCGAGTACCTAAGGATATAGGACGCCTGGTCCGGCTTTTCCGCCGAGCCATACTCCGTCGTCCACCAACGCCCGACCAGAAAGCGCTGATACCGGCTCATATCCAACAGTGGATAGCCGCACAAAATCGCTCCGTACAGATCCGGCCGCTGCGTCATCGACGCACCCATGAGCAAGCCGCCGTTCGATCGCCCCGTAATCGCCAGCCGCGCACGCGTCGTGTAGCGGTTCTTCAGCAGATACTCGGCCGCAGCGAACCAATCATCGAAGACGTTCTGCTTGTGCTCGAACATCCCCGCCTCATGCCACGTTTCGCCATATTCACCGCCGCCGCGCAGGTTGGGGAGCGCAAAGAAGCCACCCTGTTCCATCCACCACGCATATTCAGCACTGAATCCTGGTGTCTCGGAGAGATCGAAACCGCCGTAGCCGGTCATCAGCAGAGGCGCCTGACCATCCATCGCCAGGCCTTTACGCCCGGCAATAAACATTGGCACGCGCGTTCCGTCCTTCGATGTGTAGAAGACCTGTCGCACCTCATACTTGTCCGAATCAAACGGCACCTTCGATTTCGACCATACCGAGCTTTCCTTGGTCGACACCTTGTACTCGTAAATCGTTGGCGGCACTGTGAATGATGAGAACGTGTAGTAACCAGTGTCCGAATCCTCGCGACCCTGGACTATACCCCCCGTCCCAATCGTCGGGTAGTTGATCTCTCCAACCTCTTTGCCGTGTAGCGTGTAGATATTCGTCTCGGTCTTCACATCGTTTAGGCGTCCGACAAAAAAGACGCCGTCCACAATGGAGACCGCGCGAATCGGTCTCTTGCTCTCCGCGATCACCACGGGCCAGTTCTTTGTTGTGGGGTCCCCCAGGCTCGCACGCAGGACTCGTCCATTCGGCGCGTCAAAGTCCGTGCTCACGAACATCTCATCGTGATACATGTGCAGTTGGAAGCGCGAATCCACGCCGTAGACCAACGGCTCAAACTGAGGATTTGTTTTGCGCAGGTCTTTCAGCAGAATGTCCTCGCGAGTCGCCGGCACACCGTGACTCACGGTCACGATCAGCCAGTGCCCGTTCTCGCTTACGCGGCAACCAAGCAGATCCAGCGGCCCCAGCGTCTCGCCTTTGTATGTTCCGCCAAAGACTTCTCTGTCCTTGCCTGCGGAGCTTCCCACCGTGTGTTCAAAGACTGCGCCTGTGCCGTCTTTCAGGGTCTTCGAGTAGTACAGCGTCTTCGCATCCGATGTCAGCCCGAAGCCGCCATAGCGTGCTAACGGAAGCTCATCTTCGATGTCGGCCCGCTTCGGCACAGCGTAGAAGCGAATCACCTGCTCGTCCGCGCCACCGTGGCGAACCCCGTACACCAGCAGTTCAGCGTTATCCGAGATCGCGGCAATGTTCACCGAGGCATTCGCGTCCGTGCTTAGTTTGCGAGCATCAATCAGACGTACCTCCCCGGGCTGTATGCGGGCGCCACCCTTCACCTCGAAGTTTGGGGGGCGCATGTAAATTGAGGCCTGATTCTCTTCTGCCAGACGGCGCGTAAAAAACAATGTGCCCGCGCGTCTCTGCGGCATCCCAGTCTGATCCACCCGGCTTAGCTCCGTTAGTCGCTTCGTGATCCGCTCTCGCAGACTACTCAGTTGCGAAAAGTAACCGCCGGTGTATTCCATCTGCGCGCGCAGAAACTCTCGCGTCTCCGGCGAGTCTTGGTCTTCAAGCCAACGGTAGTTGTCGGTAATGGTGTGTCCGCCGACTGAATCCGTGACTGGCTTCACAATGACGGCCGGCGGCGGCCCGAGCTCCACGCCGTTCCGTCCGTGAATTGCCGCTGACACGCCAGTGATCGCAAATCCAACGAAACCAGCGCCCAGCATCGCGCTTACAGCTCGCAGAACCATCGTGCCTCCCTCGCAAATCACACCCAGCTTAGACCACTGCTCCGCCCTACCTGACAGAATTTCACCCGGGAAGGGAGAGTCCCGCATGCGCCACCTGCGGCGGAAGACGTACACTGAAACTGTCCGATTTACTATGCGACGCCTGCTCTCCATCCTGCTTCTCGCGGCATTCGCGCTTCCTCTGGTTGCGCCAATGCTTGCACTTGCGCAGGATCCGGACGCTGGCTTACCCGCATGCTGTCGTCGTCACGGCCAGCATCATTGCACGATGCTCGATCGGCAGAGCGACAGCTCCGCGCACCGCGTCGTCGCCCTCTGTCCCGCGTGGCCGCAGCGCGCTGTCCCATCGCCGGTTGGTATCCATCACTTTGTCGGATGCGCTGCCTCTGTCGCGATCTCTCATCAAACCGTTGTCTCTGCGCGTAAACAGGCCCGAATCTGCCGACTGATCGCCCGCGAACACCTGCATCCCAAGCGCGGCCCTCCCGCCCATCTCCTCGCCTGATCATCTCCATCTCCCCTGGCACACCGAGGCTGGCTCCACGCCCGTCTCAGGAGACCCCATGCGATCTACTGGAATTCGGGGGGCGCTGTTCGGCTTTGCTGCGAGCTTCGCCTGCGGCTGCATGCTCCACGCGCAGCAAACCGTCAATAACGCCTCGATCGAAGGCTTCATCGCCGACCCCACCGGAGCGGCGCTAGCCGGCGCCCGCGTCGTCGCGCACAATGCGGCCACCGGTATGGACAGCGCCGTCCTTGCCTCTGGCACCGGCCGCTTCCACCTTCCTTATCTCGCTCCCGGCGCCTACAAGATCACAGCGAGCGCGGCTACCTTCGCCAGTCGTACACAACCCATCGAACTCAACGCAGGAGAAACCCTGCGGCTTTCGATCACGCTCCCGCCCGAGGCCGCCTCAGCTTCGGTTACCACACAGGCGAGCTACGCCACAGCCATCAACACCAGCACCCAGATCGCCTCTACTATCTCGCCCACAGAAACCAGCCAGCTTCCGTATGTCTCGCGTAACTTCCTTGATCTTGCACTTCTGGCACCGGGAGTTTCCGCGACAAACACTGCAGCGACACAGCTCTTCGCCGAAACATCCGCAGTCCCCGGCCAGGGGCTTTCCGTCGACTCGCAGCGCAACTTCTCGAATTCCTTCCTTATCGATGGTGTCTCCGCCAATGACGACGCCGCTGGCCTCGTTCAGACTGCGCTGCCCATTGATTCCATCTCTGAGCTCCAGGTCGTCACCTCGGGCGGCCAGGCCGAATTCGGCCGCGCCCTTGGCGGTTACTTCAACTTCGTCACGCGCAGCGGCGGCGATCGCTTCCACGGCACCGCCTATGGCTACCTCCGAAATCAGCGCCTCGACGCCGCCAACGCGCTGACTCACACAGTGCCCACACGCACCCAGGCCATCTTCGGCGGTTCACTCGGCGGCCCCATGGTCAGAGATCGCGCCTTCTTCTTTTTCAACGCCGAGCAGCGCAATCTCAACCAGAACGGCGTCCTCACCATCAGTGGGAGCAACGCCTCACAGATCAATTCACAGCTTACGGCCACAAAGTACCCCGGCCAGCTACTCGCCATCGCGCCGGCCTCGACCACGACGCTTTACCCCAACCCGGTGCACGCCACTAATTTCTTCACGCGCTTCGACGACCAACTCACTCCGCATGACAGCCTTTCTGCGCGCTACTCGCTCTATCACGTCGACAGCCAGAACTCGCGCGGCGCGGGTGGCCTGTCCTATACGTCAGCAGCCGCTGCACTCTACGATCTCGATCAGGCACTTGAAGTCTCTAACATTGCGACGCTGACACCGAAAACTGTGAACGAGACCCGCGGCCAGTGGGTCCGCTCGACTCTGGATGCACCTGTCAACGATCCCATCGGTCCCGCCGTCAGCGTCTCCGGCATTGCCTCGTTCGGCACGCTCTCAGCGTCACCCACTGCACGCTATGACACTCTCTACGAGATCGTCGATAACCTGTCGCATCAGTTCAGCAGCCACTCCTTGCGCGTTGGCGCCGACTTCCTCTTCAACGACCTCGCCATCACCTATCCGCAATCCGTCCGCGGCAACTACGCCTTTTCCTCGCTACCGAACTTCCTCGCGGGCCATTACACCACCTTCACCCAGTCTTTCGGCAAACCGGCAGTTCATCAGCTCAATCCCAACTTCGGTATCTACGTGCAGGACGAGTGGCAAGCCACACCCTCGCTTACCCTCAACGCAGGCCTGCGATACGATTTGCAGTTTCTCCGCGGCGTTTTCCTCGACACCGACAATCTCTCGCCACGCGTCGGTCTGGCCTGGACGCCCTTCACCGACAAACGTGCCGTTGTCCGCGCCAGCTATGGTCTTTTCTATGACCGCGTCCCGCTGCGGTCACTCTCAAACGCTCTAGAATCCAACGACAACTCCACTTCACTCGACAGCAACACCTTCCTTACCCTGGCGCTGTCGTTCGGACAATCCGGCGCACCCGCCTTCCCTGCCATAGCCTCCGGCTTCAACGCACTCACTCTGCCCGCAAACCTGCGCGTCTCACTCACCACGATGAACCCGCACATGCAGAACGCTTACGCTCAGCAGGTCGCTCTCGAAATTGAGCAGCGGCTTACTGCGTCTACGACTCTCGACCTGAACTACCAGCACTTGCGGGGCGATCGCCTGCTCATCTCCGTGAACCAGAACACGCCCGGTTGCCTCGCGAGCGTTGACCCCATCAATCTCTGCCGCCCGCACTCCGAACTCGGCAATATCAAACAATACAGTGCGGAGGCCGCCTCCGCGTATGATGGCCTGCAACTTTCCCTCGTCCAGCATCCCGTCTCCTGGGGCAGCCTGCGTCTCTCGTACTCCTGGTCACACGCACTCGACGACGTCAGCGAGTTCTTCTTCAGCGCGCCCATCAACAACCTCAACATTCGCGAAGACTGGAGCCGCTCCGACGACGACCAACGCCATCGCCTCACTTTCAATGCCATCGCGCATAGCCCGGCTTCTACGCCGCACGGCCTGCGCGAGAACCTCACGCACGGCTGGCAACTTAGCGGAATCCTCCAGTATGATTCCGCACCTCCGTTCAATATCGTCACAGGCACAAATACGGTTCAGACCACCGCACAGCGTCCCTGTGCTCTGCCCTACAGCCTCACCGCAAACGGCGGCGTCAATCCCTGTACCGAGGCTCTTCCGGGCGCTATCATCGGACGCAACGCAGGCACAGGCTTTGACTACTTCAATTTCAACGCTCGTCTGAACCGCACTGTTTTCCTGAAGGAATCAGTTCACCTCGACCTCGCCGCCGAGGCCTTCAACGCCCTTAACCATCGCAATAATGAGGTGCCCAATGCCGTCTTCGGCACGGCTCCATTCCCACCGGGCTCGCGCTTTACCGGCGCTCCGACGGCTGTTGCAGACCCGCGCAGCATTCAACTCGCCGCGCGCTTAAGTTTCTAACTGGACGCTGCGGTCAAACTTTCAAAAACGCATTCCATTCGATGTCGTTCCGTGCAACGTTCACCAACGGCTTCCGGTACACATAGGCATGCCGCCCGAGCCCGTAAAAACCTCTCACCATGTGCAACCGTTGATAATCTTCGCTCTCGTAAAACGCAATCGCGCCCGCATTCGCCACCGAAACGTGCAGCGTAGTCGCTTCGCACCCGGCATCTACCGCCTGTTGTTCGATACATCGCATCATCTGCCGGGCCAGCCCATGCCGCCGATACTGCGGAGCGACATCCAGCGTTACCACATATGCCCGTAGCCGCTTGTCGGCTCTCTCCACATGGGCTATGCAGAATCCCGCAATCTCGCCTGTCTCAGTCTCTGCGACGACAGTTACCGCGTTCCGTGCCTCTGCGAACTGTTGCATTACACGCGCAGAAAACCGGAAGGGAGGTTCGAAGCAAACCTCATCCAACGCGAAAATAGTCGTCAGGTCGCTGCCGCTGTAGTCCCGCAATCGCATCTCTGCTCAGCTCGATTTAGTTGCGTCGTTGCGTTGTAGTCCCGTTTCCCGAACTCCGGGCCACTCGCTTCGCAGGTTGAGGCGAAGCCGTTTTCTCTCTTGCCTCCGGCTCATCTGTATCGCTCGTCAAATGCTCTTCCACGTGCTGCAGATGCCGCCGCATAGCGCGCCGCGCCTCATTCGGATCGCGCGCCGCAATTGCACTGAAAATCGCCTCATGGTCCTCGAGCGCCGCAGCCTGATGCTGCTCCAATCCCGCGCGCTGGCTCAGACGGTGATACATCGGTGCAAACATCCCCGCCCATAGACCATTGATGATGCTGGCAAGAACGCTGTTTTTCGCCGCCTCACCGATGGCCACGTGAAACTGACGGTCGGACACCTGGGCGTTCACCTTGCCATCGACCATCCGCCGCATCTGCTCCAGTGTCGTCTCAATCTTGGTCAGGTCACCCGCCGACGCATACAGCGCCGCATCCGCGGCCGTCTCACCCTCAATCAACAGTCGCGCGCGCAGCAGTTCAAATGGCCCTGGACCAGAGTCCAGCACCAGCGACATCGGATTCACAGCTTCACGCACATAGGCGCCTGACCCGCTGCGAATCTCCAACTCGCCTGCAATCTCAAGCGCAATCATTGCTTCGCGAATGGTTGGCCGGCTCACACCGCATACCTTCGCGAGATCGATCTCGCCGGGCAGCCGTGCCCCTGGGTGGAGATTATTCTCAGCGATATAGCGCGAGATGCGTCCTGCAATCTCCTGGTATCTGCGGTGGGTCTTGACCATCGGCTGTCATCCAACTCCCAGACTTAGTCTTCGCAACATGGTACAGCCCATCATGTCACACGAGAAGGGCAGGCTTCCTTCGTATTGAGTAAACCGTGCCGGCTAGAAATTGAATGCCAGTCCAGCCTGAATCGCGCGTGGCATCTGAGCCAGGAACAACGTGTGCCCATCAGCCGCCAACACCGGCTGGTATCCCTGCTCCAACAGGTTCGTCGCCGCTACCACCGCGTCCAAACCATTCGGCAGGAACCGCCCGCACCCGATCCTCTGTCGAAGGTAGAAACTCAGGTACGCAACATTAGGATCGGCGTTATAAGCGTTCACCTGTGTCAGGCTTTCCTGCGGCTGCCAGCGGTACTCCGCATGCATTGTCGTTCCGGAACGCACCACCTTCCCGTGCAGCACTAACGTAATGGCTTGCGCGGTCCGTGCATGCAGTTGAGCAGCGGCTTCTTCCAACGTGGCAAGATCCCGCTCTCGCTCCACCGCCGTGCCCAGATCGTACTGTACGGAGGCCGCGAGTACCGGAGTCAGGTTCTGCTGCAGGCTAACACTCACTCCGCGGCCGGCAACCGATCCAGTGGCGAGTTGGAAGGTCCCAGTGACCGGGTCGGCCACCAGCGCCGTCCCCTGCGCGGCCTTCATGTCTATCACGCCACTGCCGCCCACCGAATCATGATTCACGCGGTCTATGTACGCCGCAGCACTCACGACGCGGCTTCCCATCTTCTTGCTGATGTTCACCTCGTTATGCATGCCGCGTCCGCTAAGCGGCCGCCCATGGGCATCGGCCAGCATCGGGTTCACTGGCTTCAGCCGGTCCAGATCGTCGGCGCTCTGAAGCTCCCGCCCACTTGCATACCGATATACAACGAGCAGATCGTCACCGGGCCTCACTGCCACTTTGAGATACGGCTCTGCCTCGAAGATCGTTTGTGCCAGCCGCTCCGCCATCATCAGAGTTCCGGCATCGATCATTACCGCATCGCCAATCGCCATCTGCTGCGTGGTCGCCAGTCGCACCATCCCGTAACCTGCGTTACCGCCGGCTGATGTGAGCTCAGGATGGGTCTGCATTGACCCGACAAGCCGTGTGCTCCCGAACTGCGACCGGTGCTCGTACCCGGCGCTCACGTCTGCCGCAAACCTTGGGCTCGCGGTCGATCCCAGGTCCGCAACGTCCGCCCGCAAGACCGCGCTGTCGCCGTCCTCCAGCGACCGGTTAATCATCAGCATCTGGTGCAACCCGCCCTGACCAAATGCCCCGTCCCCGTTTGTAACCTCAACCCTGCCCTGCGACACGGACTTGCGCCGCTCTGGCGCACTTGAGGAGACTCCCTGCCCATTCTCGTCCGTCAGCCGTAGCAGCGGCCGGCTCGCCGTCGAGCGCAGCGTCCATTTCCAGTCGTCCACAGGCTCGTCGGCGCGGCGACTTTGTGCCGGCAGCCAATTCGCCGCCTCAAACAACGTGGTCATCGTCAGGTTGATGACAGCCTGTGCGCCCGCCTGGAGCCTAAGATTGGCTCGTGTTGTCGGAACCAGGAAGGCTGCCGTCGCACGAAGTTGATATTTACCGGGAAGAACTGTGGGGAGGATGTAACGTCCGTGATCGTCGGTCAGCGTTGACGCGACCATGGTGGCGTCGCCGGTCAGCAACTCGATCAACGCACCCATCTGCGGTGTGCCGTGGCTGTCGCGCACCACACCCGAAATCGCTGCGTTGCTGGGCGCACCTTCACTGGAGCTCGTCCACCCGAGCACCAGTACGACCAGTACGAGACATGCCACAGCTCGTCTCACCGCGCTTTGAGACTCCTTACGCGCGTCGAAGGCTTCTCCGGAACTCCCAAGCTGTTCTTCAACACCATCCTGGGATGTTTACGCCGAGCGAGTCATCGCTGTCCAGTCCTGCGTGACCCTGCCCTTTGCTGCCAGCGAAACCGAACGCGTGCGCCCGGTCCCAAAAATCGACCGGCTACTGCACAACATTGAATGGAGCGCTCTCCGCAATCTGCTGCTTCGAGACGCCGTCATTCACCTTGATCAAAACCTTATACCGTCCCGGCGTCAGGCTTGCCAGGGGCATCGTCTTCTCCAACGTCAACTGGTCCGCGTTCGGATTCAGCTTCGCTGCTGTCTCCTGCGCGTCCAGAATCTGCTTGTTCGTCTCCATATCCAGAATCTGGTATTCAATCGTCGCGTTGTTCTTCTTATCGTCGCCGATCCCGAGATTGTAAACCTGCATCCAGAAGTTTAGATCCTGCCCCTGGTGGAACGTCACCGGGGTCGAGATCGTGGGCGGCACGCGCGGCATGACATGCGTGTTGCCGATCACAAAGTTCCCTGCTCCCACATCCTTCGTGGGCACCCGGTTCATCTGGCTCGCCAGAATCAAAGACGAGCTTGACAGCCTGTCATCGTCATACTTGGGAACATCGACGCTGCGTTTCCACGTTCCAACGTGCGATGTGTTGTTCGCGTCCTTAATCGCAATCTCGACCTTGTAGCGGCCCGGCGGCAGCGGCAACGCTTTCCAGTACAGGTGGACTCCATCCTTCGACTGCGCCAGCAATTCGCTCGGCGTCTCAAACGTCACCGAGTCCTCAAAGCTCTGCACAATGTGACCGGTAATGTTGCTCACCCGCCCCATAATGTTCACGACCGCCTTCGAGTCGCCATCCTGCGTCTTGTACGTAGCGTCCCCGTTACGAATCTGCAGCGTGATAGGCACCATCACGGTGTCGTTGGTCAGCTTCACGTAGTCCGTGCGCACATCGAAGATAAAGGGCGATCCGTTCAGCACCTTCGCCGAGCTCAAAAACTCATCCAGATTGGCGTACTTCACCGGTGGAGGCGCCATCAGCTTCGAAAACGTGTCCAGCCGGTCAAACTGCTTCGACTGCTGCGAACTCGAAAGCGGGCCGGTACCCAGCTGCTCCAATCCGCCGTTGAAGCGGTCCTTCTTCTGCGCCATTCCCATCTCTTCGTACTGGGTCAGGCCGGCGCCCGGCGTGTGCTTCAGGGCGTCCTTTTCCGAGCGGTCGATCGTTGCATGGTAATCGCCGCACATGCACGTATCGACAAACTCGATGTCGATGTTGTCGCCCACACTCGGCAGATACCGGTAATGCCATGTCTCAAAGGGGAAGGTTGACGTGTTTCCGCCGCCCTCCTCCATTGGACGTTCGTAGCTTCCGCCCGAGGGATGCGAATCGATCGAGTCCGGCTTGCCGAACGCTATGTAAATGTGCCCGCGGTCCGTCATCCACCCCGGCTTGCCAGCCGCAAAGTGTTCGTTCGCATAAGCGATGCGCGCGTAATGCTCATCGCGGAACTCATTATCGGGTGAGTCGGGATTCGGATTGCGGCGCTGCCAGAACTGCTCGATGAACTGGTCGCGTTCCTCGTCGTTCGAAAGGCTCTTAAACGCCTTCGCCTCTTGGTCCGTGATAATCCATCGCACATCCTGGTCCAGCCAGGTCTTGTACTCGCTCTTCAACTCCCCAATCGCGGCCTGCTTGCGCTGGCGCTGCTGCGAGTCGCTCATGCGCCGCTTCAGCGGATCAGGCTTCTCTTCCTGCGGCTGCGATTGCACAACGCCGCCGTTGTCCTGCGCGGTCCGGGTGCTGTCCGTTGCCTGCGCGCGGGCCCCCTTCCCCCATCCAACGAGGGTTAGAGCAGTGATTCCAACAAACAAAACGCGCAGTCGCATTTAGACCGACTCCTGAAGATAAAGACCATCTCATTTTACTTGGCTTTCACCTACAAAGACAAGGCAATCCAGCCCTGTTCCCTGTTAGAATCCGGTGCAGACCCAGCCACTCGAAGCCGCGTCACGAGCCCGTTCCCGTCGACCCGGAACCACCGGCCTTCGTCCTGCGTATCTTCGACTACAACCTGGAGTCCAAGTTCACGCCGGTCCGTGTCCATAACCGGGCGCCCGGGCAGTATGGTCCCCGGGGGAAAGCCGTATGAGCCTAAAGAAGATCCTGCTTGTCGTTGCCATCTTGATCGTCGTCGCTGGAGTCGTCATCGGCTCCATCATCCATAGCCGCAACAGCGTCACGGCCGTAGCCACCGGCAAAGCCGTGCAACAGGATTTGATCGCCACCGTCAGCGGAACAGGGCAGGTTAAGCCCTTGACGTACGTGAACGTCGGCGCCACGGCCTTCGGTCGTATCACGCACCTTTATGTCAAAGAGGGTGATCACGTGAAGAAAGGCCAGCTCGTGGCCACGGTCGAAAGCGAGCAGCCTGCCTCCCAGGTTCAGGCGCAGCAGGCCACCATCGCCGCCAACCAGACCAACGTCCAGTCCTTCGCCGCTGCCGAAAAGACCGCGGAGGCCAATGTCGCCCAGGCCAAGGCTGATCTCGAGCAGAAGCGGCTCGATTACCACCGTGCCCAGGAGCTCTATAACCAGAAGCTCATCGCCCGGCAGGACTTCGACGCCAAAAAAGCACTCTACGACGTTGATGTGGCTACGTTGCAGCAGCGGGAAGCCGCCGTCGCCCAGGCAAAGGCCCAGACACTCTCGGCCCGCAGCCAGGTTGCGCAGTCGCAGGCCATGCTCAAAGGCAACACCTACAACCTTGGCCTCACGGAAAGCCGCGCCCCATTCGACGCTCTCGTCACCAACGTTCCGGTGCGCGAGGGCGAAACCGTCGTCGTCGGCATTCAAAATGCCGAGGGATCAACCTTGATGACCCTCGCCAACATGAGCGTCATTACCGCCGAGGTCAAGGTCGACGAAACCGACATCGTCAATGTCAAACTCGGCCAGGCCGCGGACGTCACGATCGACGCCTTTCCCGGCCGCATCCTTAAGGGTCATGTCACCGAGGTGGGCGACCAGGCGCTGCTGCGCACCACAGGTCTCGCCACTTCACAGTCCACCACGGGTACCGAGGAGGCCAAGGACTTCAAGGTCGTTGTGACGGTCGACAACCCACCCACCGACCTCCGCCCCGGCCTCTCCTGCAACGCGAAGATCACAACCGCCAACAAGCCCAGCGTCCTCACCGTGCCCATCCAGGCCCTGGTGGAGCGCGACGTCACCACAGAGCAGACGCTTTACAAGAACCACGGCAAGGAGTCAGACGGTGGTGCGGCCGCGGCCACCAAGACCACGGATACCCAGGGCGTCTATCTGCTCGTCCGCGACGGCAACCGCCTCCGCGTCCGCTTCGTCCCGGTGACCACTGGCGTTGTCGGCTCCACAGACATCGAAGTTCTCAGCGGCCTCAAATCCGGCGACGAGATCGTAACCGGCCGTTACAAAATTCTTCGCACCCTCAAGAGCGGCACCGCTGTCAAACGGGATAACTCGCCGGTCACTTTGACCGACACCTCCAGTTAGTCTTTCACCAAGGGAACCTGCTGCACGGAGTCAATGATGGCGACCACCACCCTTCCCGCCGAGCCCACGACCACCACGGCCTTCGAACCGCCGCATTCCGGCGAAGTCATCGTCACCCATAATCTCTGGAAGACCTACGAGATGGGTGATCAGGAGGTCCACGCCCTTCGCGGTGTCGACATCCGCATTCGCCACAACGAGTACGTCGCCATCATGGGCCCCTCCGGCTCCGGCAAATCGACGCTGATGAACCTCATCGGCTGCCTCGATACGCCGAGCAGCGGCCAGTATTGGCTCAACGGCCACGACGTCTCCTCGCTCAACGATGACGAGCTTGCTCGCATCCGCAATAAAGAGATCGGCTTCGTCTTTCAGACCTTCAACCTGCTCGCCCGCGCGACGTCGCTGCACAACGTCGAGCTTCCGCTCATCTACAACGGAACTCCAGCCACCGAACGCATCGCCCGCGCCAAAGAGGTCCTCGAGCAGGTCGGCCTCGGCTCACGCATGAATCACAAACCGAACGAGCTCTCCGGTGGTCAGCGTCAGCGCGTCGCCATCGCCCGCGCCCTGGTCAACCACCCCTCCATCATCCTCGCCGACGAGCCCACCGGAAACCTCGATTCCAAGACCTCCACCGAGATCATGGCGCTCTTCGACGACCTCCATGCTCACGGCAACACCATCGTCCTCGTTACCCACGAGCCCGACATCGCCGACTTCGCCCACCGCATCATCTCCATCCGCGACGGCAGCGTCTTCTCCGACGCTCCCAGCACCCGCCGCAGCCATGGCGGAGCAAAGACCGCACACTAGGCTCCCGTCCCTTGCAAAAAGGCCCGCTCGCGCCGCTGCGAAACTGGGCAGGGTGATCCCGTCTGTATCATTCCCACCGAGTCAGAAGCTGTCGCCCGACATCAGCTGCCCCAGACTTTCCGCAAGTTGCGGATCCTGCACGGCGTAGAACGTGCCACCACGTCCGTTTTGCGCCGCCGCGCATCCCGGCGTGCCAACCGGCCCCAGTCCACCCTGCTGGTTCTCGTCTCCGAAGATCGCCATCGGTGTCCCGCTTGTCGTGACTCCGATCTTTGCGTGATTCCCATTGCTGGGTGACGAACCAAACTGCAACGTCACTTTGTTGCCGGTCGAAGGATCGGGCCAACTCCCCGTCTTCGCGTTCTCTACTGTGCCCGGTATGCTCAACGACGCATCCCAGCATGTGGGCTTGCCCGCCTGGGTCGTGCTCTCGATCTTGTCGCTGTCATAGAACGTTGCCACGCGCAGGTTCGCTCCACCCAGTTCTGCGGAAACGAACTGCCATGACGGCACATCCATCCCTGAAGACTTCGACAAAAACGTCACTCCCGACGAGAGCGTGGCTTGCACAATGTGCCTGGTCGTCTTGTCCGGTCTCTGCCCCAGCGACGACACCAGGCTCTGTATGTCCGAGGGACCGCCGTTGCTGATCATCATCATCGAGTCCTCGATGTTGGCCGTTGCCACTCCTGCATTCACCAGCCCCTTCAGCAGGTTCACCACGTCCTCTTTGCTCAGCAACAGAGCAAAGAAATGCTGACTCAACAGCACGTTGTCCGGGCTCTTCAAACAGCCCAGTGTATTGCCCCGGTCCCGAGGGGCATTCGCACTGCCGGAGACGGGCCAGGACGGCGTCGACACCTGCATCACAAAGCCTTCGCCCGCGTCGTTCCATGCCAGCACACCTTTCGAGTGCGCCCACGGCGCCCCGCAGTTCCCGCCGCTGCTGGTGCACCCCTCAATCTGCGGATCACCGTATGGCTGATCGTTCCAGATCACGTAATGAAAGTCGCCGTTGTATATCTCGTCGAAGCTTGCCCCGACCGGATCGCCCGTGGTCGCGCCCAGGCAGCCTCCAGCCCCATCTGCGAGCTTCGGCGCATCACTGCTGGCCACCGCGTAGTGCTGCCCAATCTTGTAGGTCTGTGGGTCTCCTCCGAAAGGACACTTGTTCGTGCCGTCGCACCCCGGAAAGCTTTGTGCGTTGAACTTGAAGACGAACCACCACGACACCGCGGGCTTTCCCTTTGCGAGCAGCGGGCACGGCTTCGTCGTCACACAGCCCGCGAGAGAGGGTGGCGATACATGGGACGTGCTCGCCCCAAGGTGTTCAACGACCGCGTGGGCAGCTGGCTGTCGATTCCCGCTCTTCGGCGCGACCGCGGAATGCGCCAGCGCAATCGCCAGCGGAACCATCGGCGCCAGCGTCCGCACTGCCGTCCCTAGATGATTCTTCTTCGCGTGTGTCTCACTCGTCGGGCTCATCGGCGGCTTCCCGTTCACTTGGGTTCTTGAGGAGGACTCGCAGGGGGTGCCGGCGGACAGTCAGTGCCGGGCTTTCTCCACAACCCCTCAGGCCGCGAGAACGTGATCCCCTTGCCCGCCGCGTAGGTACTCGCGCTGATGCCCAGCAGGATAAGGACGCTGTTCGGAATGTCCGGCAGCGTCAGCGTATGCAGGATCGACAAAAACACTCCCACCGCCACCACCAGCGTAAAGATCAGCAGTTGGAACCGGGACATGCTCGCCTGCCCATTGGCTTCCTCCAGCAGGCTGCAGAGATTAATCTCGTTCCTCCACATCTTGATCAGCAGCATCAGGCAGAGCAGGCCCATGATGATCATGAACGCGATGCCGATCGGAAGCAGAAGGTAGACCACCTTCTCCACGTAGGTCGAAGTCGTTGCAGAGCCCATCGTTCCTCCTCTCAGCTCTTCACTCGAGTCGCCCGAAACCCCTTCACCGCCAGGTGCGTCGTACAGATCAAGGCAAATCCCCAGACCCAGGCCCCCTGCACCGGCCCTGACCACGGCATTATGGCGACCCGTCCCGCAGTGACCAGGGCGCCTGCCAGCAGCAGCCAATCCTCTGCCCTGCTCGCCCGCATTAATGCCCCGGTTTCGCGCACCAGTAAGCGCACGATTACCGCGCCCATGCAGAGCGCAACGGCCCCGAACTCAACCCGCCAAAGCCACGCCACAAAAGTTCCCTTTTTCCGGGCAGACCGCGAGCATCTTAACACCGCCCGCAAGTGCAAGTAATCAAAAATCTTCCGCCCTGTCCCCGATTTTGACCGCTTACCCGACTTGCTAACACACTCGCATCGGAGGCATCTAAACTTAAAGCATGGCGAAGTGCGTCCGTCTGCTCATTCTCTGTACCCTTCTCCTCAGCTTCGTTCGCGGAAGCTTCGCCGTTGACGCGCGCTTTGATCTCGTCGGTCCGCGCATCAATGTCCGAGTCACCCGCAACGGGGTTACCCTCCCCATCGCCGAGGTCCCGAACCTCCAGCCCGGCGACCGCGTCTGGCTGCACCCCGACCTCCCGCCCACACAGTCAGTCAAATACCTCCTCATCTGCGTCTTCCTCCGCGGCAACACCAACCCTCCCCCGGAAGACTGGTTCACCCGCATCGAGACCTGGCAGAAGGACGTGCGCGAAGAGGGCGTTTTCGTCACCGTGCCGAAGGATGCCCAACAGGCCGTCCTGTTCCTCGCGCCGGAAACCGGCGGCGACTTCTCCACCCTCAAATCAGCCGTACGCGGCCGCCCTGGTGTCTTTGTCCGCGCCTCCCAGGATCTTGCCGAAGCCGGCTTCGAGCAGTCGCGGATCGAGAAGTACCTCGCCGACATCCGCCGCGTTCCACCCGCCGACGCGGACGCGCTCCAAAGGCACTCCGACCTGCTCGCCCGCACACTCGCTCTCAAACCGAACGAAACCTGCTTCCATCAACCCGTCGACATGCAGTTCACCTGCCTCACGCAGACCGGCTCACAGTCGCTCCTCGATGACGGGCATGGCCAGACCATCGCCTCCTCGCTTTCCAATGGACCCAACTCCGATCTCATCGCCGCGGCCAGTTACACCGCCATCGCCGGCGGCGGACTCTACTCCGCCTACGTGGGCGCTGTTGTGGATCTCGTCCGCGTCATGGCCAACATCCACACAGCGCAGTACCAGTACATCCCGGCCATCGCCTTTCCCCAGAATGACTCGATGAATCTGCGGCTGAACACGCCGCCGTCCTTCCACAACCCGAAGTCTGTTCTCGTCATCGGCTTGCCCGCCGTGCAGCCTTCACCTTCGCCGCCGCTCCGCCCGGCCGACCCCCACCACGTTGCCTGCCTCATCCAGCCCACGGTCACGCTGCCCATCGAAGGCGCACCGCTCGTCTTCTCCACCTCGCTGGCGCATGACATGGTCCTGCACATGAACACGCCCCCCGGCGCACCGCATGAGCCTGACATCCCGCTCATCGCCGACGCCTATCACGGAGGCCTCGTTCTCCAGCGCAACCCCGAGCACCACGTCCCCATTCACGACGTTTTGCACGACCAGCCCAACGGTCCCTCAAAGCCCTCCGACGCGAAGAACACCAGGGACGCAAAGGCCCCCAAGCCGCAGTCAGAGCCTATCCGCCTGACCGGAACTATTCAGGGTCACTGGGGCTTCGACGCCTTCACCGGCCCCACCGTCCCCCTGCAACAGCTCCCCGGCGGCGACTGGGAGATTGCAAACGGTGACGCCAGCGCTGTCGGCAACCTCATCGCCGGCAAATCTTCGCAGCTTCTCATCACATCGACCGGCTCTGCCTGCGTCCACACCATCACCGCGCAACCCCGCGGCTCCAACACCACACAGAACATCGAATTCAAACCCGCGCCCACCCCGGAGCAGCCCAACCTGCTCGCGCTCACTCTTCCACTCGAAAAGGACATCACCCCGGGCGACCTTCACCTCTCGATTCAACAGTACGGCCAACCCAAGGCCGACGAACTCTCCGCCCGCACCTTTGCCGAGCCCGCGCACGTTGACTCGACTGAGCTTCATGCCGCGGACCGCACCATCCTCCTCAGCGGTCTTCGTCTGAACCAGATCGAGCGCCTCGCCCTCGGCGACCTCACCTTCCGGCCCTTGCCGCCTGCCACCAGCGATCCCGCCGAGCCCGCCGAGACCTCTAACTCTCTGCGCCTCTCACTGCCGCCAGACGCGCCCGTACCCCCCACGAAAGTTGGCGACCACCTCACCGCGAACATCACTCTTCACGATGGCCGCACCCTCAGTGTCCCGGTTATAGTCTCCGCTCCACGTCCGTCCGTCACGATCCTCAGCAAGAATTCGCAGCCTGTTGGTTCGCCCGTCATCACCCTCTCCAGCTCCGATGACCTCCCGCTCTCCGCGCCGCTGACCTTCACGCTCAAGACCGCGCAAGCCTTCCCGCGCTCGGGACGCGTCGAGGTTGAGACCGTCGACGGCACGCTCCGCTCTGTCCTCACCCTTGCGCCTTCAGGTGGACTCGTCCTTCAGGACCCGCACACCGTCGTCGCCACTCTCGACCCGCTTCGCGCCTTCGGCCCCAGCGCGTTCGGTGCTCTCCACCTCCGCGCAATCTTCCCGCCCCGGAAGCACGGTGAAACCCAACCCTCCTCAAACCCGGCCGACACCGCCTCCGAGGATGATTCCTCCAGCAACTGGCTTCCGCTCGGCACTCTCGTCCGCCTCCCGCAGCTCTCCACGCTGCAATGCCCGCCGGATCCCACCGCAGCGTGCACGCTCTCCGGCTCGAGCCTCTACCTCATTGACACCATCGCTCCCACCCCGGCCTTCGACGACCCCGCCCACGTCCCTGACGGTTACACCGGTGCCACCCTCACCGTGCCGCATCCCGTCTCCGCTGGCACGCTGTTCCTTAAGCTGCGCGACGACCCCAAACCGGTAAACGCCGCCAACATTCCCTCACCCACGCCCGCCCCCCGTCCGGCAACGACAGCTCGTGTACATCATCCCTCCTCTGCCTCTGCGACAACCCCGACGAACGGCGACACCAAGTCCGACAAGTCTGACTCCACAAAGCCCGATTCAACTTCCACCAGGCCATCCGACACCACCCCGGCCGCCCCTGAGACTCACACCCCCAAAGACGGCGGCCCGCAGGACGACACCAACCCAACACCTGCCTCGGCTTCTCCGAAGGACTAGCCATCACCTTTGGTTCTGCCGTACTTTTCCTTCTGTCATTCCCGCAGCGAATCTGCTTTTCGCGACTCCTCAACTCGAAACTCGAAACTGAACGGAACACAGAAGAGGCCCGGTACTCGCCGGGCCTCTCCGTTTCCATCGACTGGATCCGCTGCTAATCCGCTGCGGCCGTCGTCTCCTTCTGCGCGAGCTGCACCTTGCTGTGCCGCGTCGAGTATCCGAAGTAAACCACCAGGCCAATGATGAGCCAGCTGATAAATCCGATCTTCGCCGGCGTGTCCGACGAGACCATCAGCGACAGCGAGATGAGGATTCCCATAATCGGCACAAACGGCACCCAGGGCGTGCGGAACGGCCGCGCCGCGTCCGGCTGACGGTGACGCATGACCCAAACCCCCACGCAGACGATGGTGAAAGCCAGCAGCGTGCCCAGGCTCACCAGCTCGCCCAGGAAAGAGATGTTGAAGAACGCCGCCAGAAACGCGACCATCACCCCAACTGCGATCGTCACCAGCCAAGGAGTGCAGAACTTCGGATGGATTTTGCCGACCCAGTTCGGCAGCAGGCCATCGCGCGACATCGTATAGAGCACGCGAGTCTGGCCAAGCATCATCACCAGCATCACCGAAGCAAGGCCGGCAATCGCGCCCAGATCGATCAGGCAAACGCCCCACGTAGCTCCAATCGCCGCCGCGCCGTCAGCCACCGGCGCCGGCGTGTTCAGCGATGCGTACGGCTTCAGTCCCGTCAGCAGTCCGGCAACGATAATGTAGAGTACGGTGCAGAGTATCAGCGAGCCGAGGATGCCGAAGGGCATATCCTTCTGCGGATTCTTCGCCTCCTGGGCTGCCGTCGAAACAGCATCGAACCCTATATATGCAAAGAAGACGACGCTCGCCCCTCGCATAATGCCCGACCATCCGTACTGCCCGAAGTGCCCAAGGTTCTTCGGAATGAACGGATGCCAGTTCGCCGTCATGTGCGCCGGATGCCCAAAGGCAAAGATCGTGGCGATACCGATGAAGAACAGCACCACCGACACCTTGATCATCACCGCAGCGCTATTGAAGTTCGCGGACTCGCGCACGCCCACAACCAGCACCGTCGTGACCACGATAATTGCGCAAAACGCGAAGATGTCCACCTTGGCCGAGAACGGATGCCCGAACAGGTTCAGACCAACCGAAGGCGTCGGATTAAACGGCATGCGAACACCGAAATATCCCAGCAGGCTGCTCACGTAGCCGCTCCAGCCGACAGCCACCGTCGCCGCGCCAAAGGCATATTCCAGGCACAGCGCCCAGCCGATGATCCACGCTGTTAACTCGCCGAGCGTCGCATAGCCATAGGTGTACGCCGAGCCTGCAATCGGGATCATCGCCGCAAACTCCGCATAGCAGAGACCCGCGAAGACGCAGCCTATACCCGCCACCACGAACGACAGCACGATCGCCGGTCCTGCAAACTGCGCCGCCGCCGTTCCCGTCAGGACGAAGATGCCCGCCCCGATGATTGCGCCGATTCCCAGCGTGATCAGGTTCACCGGACCGAGCGCGCGCTTCAGCCCGGCGCCACTCTCACTCTGTGCCTCATTCAACAAGGCCTTCAGCGGCTTGACCGCCAACAAATTCGCCATGCGTCGTACTCTCCTAATCCCTTTGTAACTTGTTAAGCGCCAATCTCTGATCCTTGCGCTCGGCTCCCCAGCCGTCTCCACACCATATAGACCGGCACACCAAGCAGCACAAGAATCAGCCCTGGCCACGTGTACTGAGGTTTGTATCGCAACAGTACACCACAAATCCACACTGCCATGACGATATACAGCGCCGGCAGCACCGGATACCCGAACGCCTTATACGGCCTCGCTGCCTCCGGCTGTTTCCGCCGCAGCACGAACAACCCCAGTATCGTCAGCGCATAAAACAGCAGGGCCGCTAAGATCACGTAATCCAACAGGTTGCCGTACTGTCCACTCAGACACAGCACACACGTCCACAAGCACTGCAGCCACAGTGAGTTCTTCGGCACGCCCTTGCTGTCCAGCTTGCCTGTGCTCTTAAAGAACAGCCCATCCTGGCTCATCGCGTAATACACCCGCGCCCCGGCCAGAACCATCCCGTTCACGCAGCCAAACGTGCTCACCAGAATCGCCGCCGCCATCACCTTCGCGCCCATTGCCCCGAATGCCACCTGCATCACTGCAGTCGCCACGCGGTCCTGCGCAGCGTGCGCAATTCCAGCTTGGACGACAAGGGAATCCCCGCCTTCCATGCCATGCCAACCCATCATCGGCAGCACGCTCAGATACACAAAGTTGCACGCGATATACAGCAGCGAAACCGCACCCGTCCCAATTGCCAGGCTCAGCGGCAGGTTCCGCTTCGGATTGCGCACCTCGCCCGCCGTGAACGTCACGTTATTCCAAGCATCGCTTGAAAAGAGGCTACCAACTTGCGCAACGGCAACCACCGTCAGCACACCAACCATGGCCATTCCACCGCCCATGCCCAGGAATGAACCGACCTCAACGACATGCGGCGTTCCCCAATGAGCTCCCGCCCAGAAGTTATGCCAGCCCGCGCCAAAGTTCGTCGCCAGTGCGACAAAATTCTTCGCAATAAACCCGACCGCAATCACACCCAGCAGTGCCAGCACCTTCGTCGTCGTAAAGACGTTCTGCACTGCCGCGCCTGTCTTTACGCCGCGCGTATTCGTGAACGTCAGAAAGACGATCACGAGAATCCCCACCAGGTTCGCCGTGCTCAGCCCTATATTCCCCGAGCCCACGTGCACAATCCAGTTCGTCTGGCTGATCGAGGGAAAGAACACGCCCAGGAACTTCCCGAACGCCACGCCCACCGCCGCAATCGTGCCCGTCTGAATCACGACGAACAGCGTCCACCCGTACAGAAATCCCCACAGCGGCCCCAGGCTCTCGCGCAGATACACATACTGCCCACCCGCCTTCGGCATCATCGCGGCCAGTTCGCCGTAGCTCAGCGCGCCGATCACCGTCATCAGCGCCGTCACCGCCCACGCTGCAATCAGCAGCGCCGGCGAACCCACAACACGGCTCATCTCCGCCGGCACAATGAAGATGCCCGACCCGATCATCGAGCCCATCACAATCGCCGTCGCCGAAAACAGTCCCAACCCCTGCACAAAGTGCGTCCCCGGCACCTTCACAACTCCGCCGTCATCCTGAGGCGCAGCCGAAGGACCTCTGTATTTTGTCTCTGGTGCCACTGATGTCTGAGGAGTCACTTCCCGAAACACTACCCCAAAACTTCAAGAAAGTCCCGCGCAACCTCCCGCACCATCCGCCCCTCCACGAACATCCCCCCAATCACCGCCACCGCATCCGCCCCGGCCTCAATCACGCTCCGCGCATTCGCCAGCGTGATCCCCCCAATCGCCACAATCGGCAACTCCGTCAACGCCCTCGCCCTTCGCACCAACTCCAGCCTCACCACCGGTTCCGGGTTCGCCTTCGACACCGTCGCAAACACCGGCCCTGCAGCCACATAGTCCGGCCCGCTCTCAATCGCGGCTCTCACCTGCTCCTCGCTATGGGTCGACACCCCAATAATCCCTCCGGCAATGCCCGTCATCTCGACCGCAGGCCGAAGGCCGGAGTGGAGAGACCCCTGTATTTTGCCTTTGTCAGCAAACACCCGCCGCGCCGCCTCAACTCCCAAATCTTCCTGCCCCACATGGACGCCATCCCACCCTGCCAATACCGCCAGGTCCGCGCGATCATTCATGATCCGCATCACCTCTACACCAGCGAACGCCTCATCGATCTCGTTCGCCGCGCGCAGAATCTCCTGCGGTCCGTGCATCTTGTCGCGATACTGCACCAGCCGCACGCCCGCCTCGCGCAACTCCTCTGCAAACTCCCGCACAGCAATTCCGCGCGCATCCAGCGTCGCGCGATCCACAATCCCATACAGCTTCGGAAACCGACCCATCACTCAAGGCTATCCTGCGCGGTCTACAATCCCCGCATGAACCTCCGCCCGCGTCCCGCAACCCTCGTCAAAGCCGGTGTCGCTGCAGGTGTCCTGGCCGTCGGCGCCGCCGCTGTAGGAGCCATTGCCTTCGGAGCCATTGCCATCGGCGCCCTCGCCGTTGGCAAGTTCGCTGTCGGCAGACTCAAGCTGAAACGCGGCCACATGGAAAAGCTCGAGGTCGGTGAACTCACCGTCGATCACCTCATCGTCCGCCACCGCTCCGAAGGATAAACCACGGAGAAAGCGGCAAAGGAAAAGCCCGGCTCGCATCGGGCTTCAATCTCTTATCTCTGTTTTCTGATCTCTAACCTTTCAGCGCCTTCTGCTTCTCCAGAAAGCGCTCCATAAACTTCGTGTCGAACTTGCCTGCGCGGAAATCCTCATCCGCAAAAATCGCCTGATGCATCGGAATCGACGTATGAATTCCCTGCACCACGAACTGGCTCAGCGCCCGCTGCATCTTATCCATCGCCTCCACGCGATCCTTGCCGTGGCAGATCAGCTTCGCGATCAGCGAGTCATAGTACTGCGGCACAACGCCCTCGGCATACTGCGCCGTGTCCACGCGCACCCCATTGCCGCCCGGCAGGTTGTAGACCGTGATCTTGCCCGGACTCGGCGTGAACTTCTCCGGATGCTCCGCATTGATGCGGCACTCAATCGCGTGCCCGCGAATCTCCGGAACCTCAGGCACAATCTCCTTCAACCGCTCGCCCGATGCAATCCGTAGCTGCGCCTTCACCAGGTCCACGCCCGTGACCATCTCCGTCACGCAGTGCTCCACCTGGATGCGCGTATTCATCTCGATGAAATAGATCTCTCCATCCTCATCCATCAGGAATTCGATCGTCCCCGCATTCCAGTACCCGATGTCGCGCAGCGACCGCTCAATCGTCTTGCCCAGCTTCTCGCGCAGCTTCGGCGTCACCTGCAAACTCGGCGCCTCTTCAATCAGCTTCTGATGCCGCCGCTGAATCGAGCACTCGCGCTCGCCCATCGACATCACGTTGCCATGCTCATCCGCCAGCACCTGGAACTCAATATGCCGCGGCCGCTCGATGAACTTCTCCATGTACAGCGCGCCGTTGCTGAACGCGTTCAGCGCCTCGGTCGAGGCCTGCTGAAACAACCCGGGCAGCTCCTCCTTCGTGCGAACAATCCTCATCCCGCGCCCGCCGCCACCGGCCACCGCCTTCAGGATGACGGGATACCGAATCTTCTCCGCGCACGCCAGCGCAACCTCTTCGCTCTCCAGGATGCCATCGCTCCCGGGCAGAATCGGCACCTTCGCGTCCTTCATCGTCTGCCGCGCCGTGGACTTCTCGCCCATCATGCGCGTCACCTCAGGCCGCGGCCCGATGAACTTGATGTTCGACGCCCGGCAAACCTCCGCGAAGTTCGCATTCTCGCTCAGCAGCCCATACCCAGGATGCACCGCATCCGCACCCGCAATCTCCGCGGCCGAGATCACGGCCGGCACATTCAGGTAGCTGTCCTTCGACGGAGGCGGCCCAATGCAGATCGCCTCATCCGCAAACTTCACATGCAAGCTGTTCCGGTCCGCCTCCGAGTAAACGGCGACCGTACGAATCCCCATCTCCTTGCACGCATTAATCACGCGCAGCGCAATCTCACCTCGATTGGCAATCAGAACCTTACGAAACATTCAATCCCTTTGCTCCCGAACTCTTGCGCGCGAATCCCCCACTCGCCCTTGCGTTCTGCCAAGGTGGAGTATCCGCAAATCACCAACATTAAGGGCACCAGAGCGAACCAGAACTTCCACGCCGCACCATACCGTGCATCCACAGTCTGAATCGCAAAAAGAACGATGAACAGCAGCTGTAGTCTCTGTATGAAACGATCAGAAAAAGGCCTGAACTTCATGTGTCTGCTCCTTTGCCTTATTCACTATTCACTACTCACTCTTCACTGCCTTATCGCAAACAGCGGCTGTCCGTACTCCACGGGCTGCCCCGCCTTCACATAGATCTTCACGATCTCGCCTGCGGCATCGGCCTCGATCTCATTCATCAGCTTCATCGCCTCAACGATGCACAAAACCTGCCCATTCGAGACGTGGTCGCCCATCTTGACGAACGCCTCCGCATCGGGTGACGGCGCGTCATAGAACGTGCCCACAATCGGCGACTTCACAATGTGCGCTCCCGCCTCCGGCCCAGCCTCAGCCGCCGGGGCCGCCGCGGCCACAGGAGTCGCTCCCGGCAAGGTCGCAGGGACAGCCGGCGGAGCCGCTGCCGCCGGAGCCGTACTCTGCTGCGCCGCAATCGCATTCGCCAGCTGCGACAGGTCCATCGCCGCCGGAGCCGGCGGTTGCAGGCCGGCAAACTTCAGCCGGACCTTCAAATCCGTGCGCTCCATATCAAACTCGGCGATACCATTCGCCTTCAGAAACTCAACCAGCTCTCGCAGCTGTTGCAGATCATCTGCTGCCATCAAAAAACTCCTAACTTACTAACTTCCCGACTTCCTAACTTCACTTACAGTTCCACCCAAGCCTTCGGACTCGCCTTCGTCAGCACCTCGTGACCGCGTTCCTTCACGAGCACCATATCTTCGATGCGAACTCCAAACTCATCTGGCAGATAAACTCCCGGTTCAATCGTAACCACCATCCCCGGTTCCAGCACCTGCTCCTGCCTCCCCGGAACACGCCCCGCAATCCGAGGTCCTTCGTGTATCTCCAGCCCGACACCGTGCCCGGTGGAGTGTGTAAACCACTTTTCCAACTTGGCCTTGCGCAGAACCGAACGCGCGGCCTCGTCGACATCGCCGCATCGGGCGCCCGGCCGCACGGCCGCCACCCCCGCCTGCTGCGCTTCCAGCACCGAATGATACACGTCCCACTCCCGCGCCGTGGCCTTGCCCATGTGGACAGTCCGCGTCATGTCCGAGCAGTATCCATCCAGCACCACTCCAAAATCCAGCGTCACAAACCCGCGCCGCGGCAGCTTCGCCGCGCTCGCCCGACCATGGGGTAACGCGCTCCGCTTCCCGCTCGCCACAATCGTCTCGAAGCTCATCGCCTCCGCGCCCGCGCGTCGCGCTTCCAACTCCATCGCCAGCGCGATCTCGCTCTCTGTCTCTCCCGCGCTCAGCTTCGTCAGCACTCCCTCGAACAGCCTGCAGCCGAGCGCCGCCGCTCGACGCATCTTCACAATCTCGTCCGCGTCCTTGACCTCGCGCAGCCTCGCCACCAGCCCCTGCGTCGCTACGAAGAAGCTCCTCCGCTGTCCCGACGGCAGCGCCTTCCGCATCGCGTCTAACCCGGCCACCGTCGTGTTCACCGCGTCGAACCCGCAGCGTTTGGCCTTCCGCTCCGCCAGCCATGCAACCGCCTGGCCCCCCGGCAAACCCTTCCCAATCACCACCCGCAGCCCGGCGGCCTCCTCCCTCGCCTGTGCCGTATATCGGCCATCCGTGAACAGCGCCGCCGCCCCATTTCGTCCCAGCGCCACCGCCCCGCTGGAGCCCGTAAACGCGCTCAACCAGCGCACATCCGGCAGATGCGTCACTACCAGGGCATCCGCTCCTGCACCCTTCGCCGCCTCCTGCGCCGCCCGCCGTCTCAGTCGAGTCTGCATCTAACTGATTCTACCGGGCTCACTGCCGTACGTTCGATTCAATCGTCTAACCCTCGGTATCATGAAATATGCCCGCCTGGTCTCTCGGAAATCATCAACTTAACGCACGGGCAATCACCCGCCGAAGCTTCCTCATCGGAGCTTCCGCCACCGGACTCAGCCTTGCGGCCTACGGCGGCACTCATGCTCGTCACGAAATCGAAGTTACCGAGCGCACGCTCAAAATCCGCGAGCTCCCCGACGCTTTTGTCGGCTTCCGATTCGTCCAGATCTCCGACCTCCACCTCGTCGAGTACACCGAGGCCTGGTTCCTCCAGCGCGCCGTCGACCTCGTCAACCAGCTCAACCCCGAGCTCGTTCTCATCACCGGCGACTTCGTCAGCCGCGGCCCGGCCACCGACCGCGTCGCCTGGCGCGCAGCCGGCACCGCCGCGGAGATCCTCTCACGCCTCAAGGCACCCCAGCGTTACGCCTGCCTCGGCAATCACGACGTCGGCGTCGGCGCCGGCCACGTCATCAACCCGCTCGCAGACCATGGCATTCCCATGCTCATCGACAGCTACATTCCCATCGAGCGCGGCTCCGACTACTTCTGGCTCTGCGGCTCCGATGACGCCGGCACCCGCGACCCCGACCTCAACCTCGCTGTACCCGATGCCCCGCGCGCGCCCGTCATCCTCATGTGCCACGAGCCCGACTTCGTCGACCACGTCATCCGCCACCCGCGCTTCCCCTGGATCGACGCCATGCTCTCCGGCCACACGCACGGCGGCCAGGTTCGCCTCCCTGTCCTCGGCCCGCTCATCCTCCCGCCCATGGGCAAGAAGTACATCGAGGGTGCCTTCCAGTTCGGCGACATGGAGCTCTACGTGAACCGCGGCCTCGGCACCGTCGGTCTTCCGCTCCGCCTCAACTGTCCCGCGGAAATTACCCACTTCACCATGCAGCGCGCGTAAGGCTGCGACCGGAAAAGTGAAAGGGCGGACCGCGCGGTCCGCCCTTCTCCTGCCCAGAGTGACCGCTTACGGATTCCGCACGCAATCGTAGGTCAGCGGAATTGTCGCGGGCATCTGCACCACCTCGAAGTCCGTCACCTTCAGCGAGGCCAGGTCGGTCGGGTTGAAGTCCACCTGCGAGTACTTCGCCTGGGTATCCTGATCGCTCTGTGCCGTCAGCGCGATGTTCCCTCCGTCGGCAAGAAACATCCCGTACTTTTGCATCGCCGCGGCAACGACCCGGGCAGCAGGCTTCAGCTGAGACAGGTCGTACGATGCCTTCAGCCGCAGATGGGCTCCGTAGGGAGGAGCCGTAGCCGGTCCGCTCGGGCCGCCTGCATGCGTCGCCGGATGCACAAAGACTCCTGCGCGGATCTCAGGGTTCGGCAGGATGAAACGAATCGCATGATCGATGTGCCCCTGGGCGAGCTCATCCGCGTTGAAGAGCAGTGGCGCGATCGGATAGCCGGCGGCATCCGCGCTCGAGCACTGGTCCCCGCGCCCCGACGCCGGGTAAACCTGGTTGAGGTTCCAGACGGCGAGAAGAGTGGCGCTCAGGGCATGGCCGTCGTAGTTCGCGCCGTAAGCTTCGTACAGCTTCCCCTGGTCGTTGTCGACCACGATGAAGTGGCAATCCTGCTGCGACGTGTCGCATTGATAGCCCGACTGGCCCTCCATTCCTCCGCCTGCGGGCAGTGGAACCGTCGAGACCACGTCGGAGTCGGGGGTGTAGAAAACCGGCGCCGGCCGGAACGGCACTGTGGGCGTCGACGCATTGGCCTGCATTACGCGGATGGAGAAGTCGACCCGCAGGATGCCCGTTCCCCATCCACCGGCCGCGGAGAGCGAGTTGAGGATCGTTGCGGATTGAGGATCGACCGGCGCACTGCTGACGTTCTGTGTCCAGACGGCCGCGAGAGGAAAGTACTGTACCGGGGCCTGCGTCCCGGTGCCGCCACCCGAAGGGGGTGGGGTGCTGCCAGTCTGGCCTCCTCCTGAGGTGGGTGGGGTGCTGCCAGTCTGACCTCCGCCCTTGTGCTTGACGTGCGCCGTCCGCACTGCCTGGGCACTGGCATTTGCCGTCCAGCCTCCCAGGGTTGTTGCAGCAGTCGCTGCTCCCAGAACAATGAATAGACCTCGACGCACTGCGATCATGGCTTACCTCCGAGACAGTTTTTGGAATTTGGAGTTGAGCCAATACGTGCAACCGAACGTGCTCTGCGGAGAAATCTCTGCCTGGTGGGCTGGCTCAAGCCGTTACTATTCGACGGAACGAAAGTAATAGCGAAAGCAGACACCAAAGTCGAATGCTGTGGATAAGAGATTTTGGAGCGCAGCCTGGGTGTAAGAGCGATATCCGCCTGTTTTGCTCAGCGCAAAACACAAAGGCCGCGCGATGCGCCGCCTTTTTTTCAAGCCTATAACTTCCCCAGACTCAGAACCACACGATCATAAGCGCTTACCTATCGCGCTTTCCCCGCCGGTTTCTTTCTGGTTACATCCACATGTTGAACCACTGGTTTAACTCCGCTCTTCTCATCCATCCAGTTATCCAGCAGGCTTTTGCGGAAGCGCCAGCGGTTGCCGAGCTTGAATGCGGGAACGAAGCCTTCAGAGGCGTAGCGGTAGAGCGTGTCGCCGCTGATCCCCAGGTACTCCGCCGCCTGGCGGATATCCATCACCTCGCGCAACGCGGGTTGTGCCTGTACAGATGCCATCGCCAATCTCCAATCTCGTCTCGAAATCCGGGGGACCTGGAATCCTCAGAAGCCCACTCATTCCAACTCGGCGCAAAGCGCTCATTCCAAGTCAGCGCGAGTTTTCTTTTACCCCGTTTTTCTTCGCCGCACAAGGACAATCATCGGGTTCTCTCCTGCTTTCCCCGGTTCTTATCGACTTCATAACGGCCATAGCCCGCAGGCTACAACACTCGACTCTGACTTGAAGTATATCTTCTAAATGACACACAATAATTGCCTTACCCAAGTTCATTCGCCCACCAGCGCGACGTCGGACCGCCCTCGACAACGTCCGTCGGCACCCCCGGCCGCGGCGTCCACAGCCGCAATCCATTCCCGGCCGCCAGCTCCTCCAGCCGCTCGATCGGCTCTCTCCACCCATGCAGCGCCAGGTTGAACATGCCCCAGTGAATCGGGAACAGCAGCCCGGCCTTGGCCGCGCCGCCCATCGACTCATACGCGCGCGCCGCGCCATCCGGCCCCAGGTGAATCTCCGACCACAGCGGATGGAACGCCCCGATCTCCAGCATCGTCATGTCGAACTTTTCATAGCGGTCCGCAATCTCCGCAAACCCCTCCCACCAGCCCGAGTCCGCCCCGAAGTACACGCGGTGCTCCGGCCCCTCGATCACGAACGAGCTCCACAGCGTCTCATTCCTGTCCCACGGCATCCTGCCGGAGAAGTGCCTCGTTGGCCACGCCGTAAGCTTCACGCTCTTCCCCGGCTCCGTCCCGGCCACCTCCGCCGACTGCGTCCAGTCCAGCTCCCGAATTCGTTCCCCCGGTACGCCAAAGCTGCGCAGCCGTTTGCCCACGCCCGCCGAGGTCACCCAGACCGCCCTGGCTGTCACATTCAGCCGCGTCAGCCTGCCCACGGTCAGCGCCCCAAGGTGGTCGTAGTGGTCGTGCGAGATCAGCACGGCGTCCAGCTCGGGCATCTGGTCCAGAGCCATGGTTGGCTGAAAAAACCGCTGCGGCCCAAACCACTGTGCCGGGCTCGCGCGCTCCTCCCACACCGGGTCGATCAAAATGCGCATGCCGTCGATTTCCAGCAGGATCGAGGAGTGCCCGAACCACGTCACCCGCAGCCCGTTTGCCGGCGGCCGCCTGAACGCGCGGACGTCCGTGCGAAACGGCCCCAGCGGCACCTTCGGCTCTCGCTCGGCTTTGTTCCTGAAATACAGCGGCAGGACCTTGAAGACCAGCCCAAACCCGCCGAGCATCGTCGGCACGGGATTCAGATACTTCCCACCCTGTCTTTTCGAGCGTTCCAACAACCCCATAGAGTCCTTCGATACTCTCACAAGGGCCCGGGCTTCGTCCTGTCCCGATTCGCTTCAACCCACGTGGAGGGCTGAGGGAATCCAGGGATGAAATCAGAACCGATTCTAATTCTCCCCGTGCGTCTGCAGGCCGCCGCGCTAGTCGCCGTTTCCTCCGCCATAAAACGCGTTGATCTTGTCCTTGTACTTCTCATTGATCACGCGCCGCTTCAGCTTCATGCTCGGCGTCAGCTCGCCCGATTCGACCGTCCACTCTTCCGCCACGACCGCGATTTTCTTGATCGTCTCATGGTGCGCCAGGCCCTGGTTCGTCTTGCCGACGATGCTCTTGTAGACCTGTTGCACCTTGGCATCCTGCACCAGCTTCGCCCGGTCGCCCGCCGCCACGCCATTCTGTTTCGCCCACTTCTCCAGCGCGTCAAAGTTCGGCGAGATAATCACGCTGACGAACTTCTTCTGGTCGCCGATAAGCGCGGCCTGCCCCACCAGCGCGTCCACCTTCAGCCTGCTCTCCACCGGCTGCGGCGCAATGTACTTGCCGCCCGAGGTCTTCATCAGCTCCTTCTTGCGGTCCGTAATCGAGAGAAACCCGTCTTCGAACTTGCCGATATCGCCCGTCTTGAACCAGCCATCCGGCGTGAACTCCTTCTTCGTCGCCTCCTCGTTGCCCCAGTAGCCCGCAAAGACACTCGTGCCGCGCACCTCGAGCTCGCCGTCCTCAGCCAGCCGCGTCTCGAGGTTCGGAATCACCGTGCCGACGGTATACGGCCTGTAGCCAGCGAACGTGTTGCGCGCGATCACCGGCGAAGTCTCCGTCATCCCGTAGCCCTCGAACACGCGAATGCCCACGCTGAGGAACCAGTCCGTTGTCTCCTTGCCCAGCGGCGCACCGCCCGAGATAAACAGCTTCGTGTTCCCGCCAAACGCCTCGCGGATCTTGCTGAACACCACCTTGTTCGCAATCTTCCAGAAGAGGGCGCCCGGCTCTTTGCCCGCTGCGATTGCCGCTTTCTGCTTGCTTCCCTGCTTCAGCGCCCAGTTCAGAATGCGCTTCTGCATCCCATGCGCCTTTCCTTCGACGCCCTGCCGCACCTTCTCAAACACGCGCGGCACCGCCAGAAAGATCGTCGGCTTCACCTCTTTCATCGCCACGGGCAGGCGGTCGAACCCCGGCAGATAGGCCAGGACGCCGCCGTGCGCATAGATCGCGTAGTCCAGGTGCCGCGCCAAGGCATGGCTCAGCGGAAGAAACGAAATGACCGAGTCGTCCTTTACAAGATTCAGGTCGTCGGTCGAGTGATGCAGGTTGTCGCAGATGTTCTTGTGCGTCAGCATCACGCCCTTCGGATCGCCCGTCGTGCCCGACGTATAGATGATCGTCGCCAGTTCCTCAGGCTTCGTCTCGCCGAGCTTTGCATCGAAGGCCGCGTCCCGGGCCTCCATCTGCGGCGCGTTCTCCAGCAGCTTGCTCAGATTCAACGCATTTGCAAAATCGCCGTCGTCAAACACCACCACCCGTTCCAGCGCCGGCAGCTCGCCCGCGTTCGCAACCTTCTCGTACTGCTCCAGCGTGGAAACAAACGCGACCTTACTGCCTGAATCGCGCAGCATGTACGCCACCTGGTCCGGCGACAGCGTCTGGTACAGCGGCACATCCACCACGCCGAGTGCCATGCACGCGAAGTCCACCACCGGCCACTCCCAGCGGTTCTCGCTCATGATCACGACCCGATCGCCCCGCCGCACACCCCAACTCTCCATGGCCGCCGCCAGCGCACGGACGCGGCCGTACATCGTGCGCCCCATGATCGGCTTCCATCCGTCTGCGCTCTTCCACATCGCGACCGTCTCGCCGTCGCGCTTCGCAATGCTCGCCAGGATGTCGTTGACCGTGCTCAACTCCAGCATCTCGTCTCTCCTTCAGATTTCACACGCAGCCAAAGTACATCTCTCTGATGCTCCAGACTACACAGCCGCGATAACGGTGCGCTAAGTTCTAAGTTCTAAGTTGTACGTTGTATGTTGTAAGTCCCTGCTCTGAGCGTGAGCCTCTGGCGAAGAACCTGAAAGTGGAACCAGGAACTTACAACCTGAAACTTAGAACTTACAACTTACAACCACGAGCTGCTGACGCCTTACTCGTCGAGTATCCCCTTCGACAGATATCTCTCCGCCGAATCCGGCACCACCGTAATCACGCGCTTCCCCGGCCCCAGTTCCCTGGCCACCTCCAGCGCCGCAAAGACATTCGCGCCCGAGCTCGACCCCGCCAGCACGCCTTCCTCGCGTGCCAGCCGCCTTACCGTCTCAAACGCGTCGTCATCGCTCACCATCATGATGCGGTCGGTCACACTGCGGTCAAAGTTCGCCGGAATGAACGACACGCCGATGCCCTCCACCTTATGGGGCCCCGGCACACCTCCCTGCAGCACGCTTCCCTGCGTCTCCACCGCAACCGTCACCACGCCCGGATTCCTTTTCTTGCAGTATCGCGAAATGCCTGTGAACGTCCCCGCAGATCCCACACCGATGAACGACCGCATCGACGCGCCCCTCCATCTGCTCCCAGATCTCCTCCGCCGTCGTCTGCTCGTGATAGTCCGCGTTCGCCGGATTCTCGAACTGCAGCGCGCAGAAGGTGTCCGGCGTCTCGTCTTCAAACGCCAGCGCGCGCTTAATGGCGCCCGCCATCATCTCGCCCTCCGGCGTGCGCTCCACCTCCGCGCCAAGCCCGCGCATCAGAATGCACTTCTCTTCCGCGAAGCCCTCCGGCACAAACAGCTTCACGCGGTACCCGCGCTGCACGCCAATCAGCGCCAGCCCCACTCCGGTATTGCCCGCCGTCGCTTCGACGATCGTCCCACCCGGCTTCAGCACCCCGCGCCGCTCTGCATCCAGCACGATGCCCAGCGCCGCGCGGTCCTTCACGCTTCCGCCCGGATTCATCGTCTCCAGCTTCGCCCACACCTCCGCTGAATTCGTTGCGGCCAGCCGCTCCAGCCGTGCCAACCGAATCATGGGCGTGTGCCCGACCAACTGTGTGATATCTGTCCCGGTTCGCACGCTGTTCGTCTGCTACTTTCCAGAAGTCTCGCTGCGCGTTCCACCCGCAGCGACCTTCGGAAAATATCCCGCGCGCGTTCTTACCTGCAAGCCTCGATAGCCTTTTTCTTTCGCCTCAACATGAATCTGCCGGTATCCGCCCAGCTCGGGCGATTTCGTAGAGCGGTAATCGATCGTATATTGCTGGCGGATGTCCTGCGCCACTGCCTGCGCAATCCCATCCACATCCTTCAGCGAACGCGGAAAGTACGCCATCCCTCCGGTCTGCGCCGACAGTTCACTCAACACCTCGCGAGAGTGCCGCGCCTCGCTGCGGCCCACGTCTTCGCCAAACAGCAGCCCGATGCAGTAAATCTGCGGCCCGTCCAGATCCTGCACTCGCCGGATCGCCTGCTCCAGCGTCGCGCTCGACGCATTGTCGTCACCATCCGTCACGATCAGCAGAACCTGCTTGCTTCGCTTCGCATTCTTCGAAAGATAATCCGCCGACGCAATCACGGCGTCATACATCGCCGTCCCGCCGCTCGACTTGATGTACGCCAGCCCCTGCTGCAGCTTCTCAATCGAGTTTGTGAAATCCTGGTCGATGTACGCCTCCGAGCTGAAATCCACCAGGAACGCCTCATCCTGCCGGTTGGAAAGCTTCACCAAGTCGAGCGAAGCCGCGTCCACCGCCGCGCGCTTGTCGTACATCGAGCCGGAGCTGTCGATCAGGATCCCCAGCGACACCGGCACATCCTCATGCCGGAAGCCAAGGATCGTCTGCGGTACGCCGTCCTCGTACACATGAAAGGCGTCCTGCGTCAGGTTCTGCACAGGCAGTCCGTTCGAGTCGATCACCGATGCATTCAGCCGCACCTCGTACGCGTTGGCGCGCATGGTGTACGAGCCGCCATGTTCCTTCGTAATCTCCCCCGGCCTCAGTGGCCCCTTCTCCACCGGCGCCGCCGTCTTGGTATCCGGGTCGGGCGAAGGCACGGGATCGCTGTCCACGTTCAGCGGCTGTTTGAGCGGCGCAGCCTGTCCCGCCGCCGGCGTCTGCACAGCAGCCGGAGCAGCCTGTTGCGCGCTGACCCCGACCGTCGACGCGAGCAGCACCGCCCACCCTGCAACCACCGCTGTGGTCATCCACCTACTGAGTCGGTGCATAGTATCCCTCTCTGCTATGCACCGTCAGCGGAGGCAATCCGGGCGGCTCCATCAGCTTCACCCGCAACTTTCGCCACTGTCCGTCACGCCGTTTATCCGTAGGCGTATATCCGATCACGTACTCGTTTCGCAGCTCTTCGCTGATGCGTTGAGCGATATCGCTCAAATCCTGCAGATCCATCACGCGAAACAGCCGCCCCCCCGTGGACTCCGCGACTTCATTCAGCAGAGTAGGCCCGTTCACCTCTTCTTCCGTCGGCGCGAACGCATCGAAGATGCCGATCGCATAGATCTGCACCTCGCTCTCTCTCACAATCCTTGTCAGTTCGCCCTCCGTATACCGGCTCCGGTTGTCTCCGCCGTCCGAAATTACCAGCAGCGCCTTGCGCGAATACTTCGAGTTCCTCAGTTTGTTCACGCCCAGGTACATCGCGTCGATCAGCGCCGTCCGGTTTTGCGGGTGCAACATCACCATACGTGCTTCGACGTCCTCCACATCCGATGTGTAATCAACAAGGACCGCCGGACGGTCATTAAATCCCACGACGAAAAATTCGTCCGCCGGGTTGCATGTGCGCAAAAATTCCGACAACGCCTTGCGGGCACGCAAAAATTTCGACTGCATGCTCCCGCTCAGATCGAAGATGATCCCGATCGACAGCGGCGCATCTTCCGTCATAAAGCTTTTGATGATCTGCAAATTGTTGTTGTCGTAAACCTGGAAATTATCTTTCTCCAGCCCTGTCACCAGCCGGTTCATCGGATCGGTTACGGTCAGCGGCACCAGCACCAGGTTCACATCCACCCGAATCTCGGAGTTCGGCGAACTCGTGGCTTTACTGCCGACATCCTTGCCGGTCACGAGCGGCCGCGAATCCTTCGGCGCCTCCGCCGGCGCCGGGACAGGCGTCTTCACATCGCCCAGCGGGTTCTCCTGCGCCCAGATTAAGTTAGCTCCGCCCACTGCCCCCAATGCCCACAGCATCAGGAATACAGCGCCTAGTCTCAGTCCGCTGCTCAACCCACCATGTTGACCCAGGCCCAACCGCAAGCACCGCATACGGCACCTCGTGCTCCCCGCGTTTCGTCCCCAGTTATCGCGCGGATCCCGTGGACATACACTATCGCACTGTTCCGCCTTAAGACCAACTTCCCCACCCCGCCGGCCCATGAGAATCTCCTCGTCCTCTCCAGTGCGACGAATGCCCTTCTCAGTGGTTTAGACTCTTCGTCCCAGGGAATCACTCGCAACTGGCACTTCTGCCAACTGGAAGGCGAAGGTAATCATCCAACAAAACTGTCCCGGCTGCCCTTCTCCGGAACCTGGATCTTCACCCCCGGCCGCCCCATTAATTCAATCAATTGACCCTTTCGCACTCATAATGCTCTAATTCGCCAGTCTCCCCACAAGGGAGCCACTCCGGTACACCATCGGTCATCCGGCCGAAAACCCAAATTTTTCACCCCTGTACGACTTCAGGAGGAAACCTGTTCATGCATCTCGGCGCACCCGCGGCTCTGCTTCTGGCCCTTCAGGACTATTCCCCAGCCGCCACACCGATCTCCAGCAGTGACACCATCTGGCTTTGGATCGCACTCGCCATCGGTGTTCTCGCACTCGTCGCCGCCCTCTTGATTGCCCGCTCCGTCATCGCTGGCGACATGGGCACCGAGGACATGCAGGCCATCTCCAACGCCATCCGCGAGGGCGCCGAAGCCTTTCTCGCCCGCCAGTACCGCACCATCGGCATCATCGCCATCGTCCTTGCGGTCATCGTCTTCCTCGGCTACCACGCCTCGCCGCGCACCGCGCCCCTGGCGCTCCGCACCGTCATCAGCTTTCTCGTCGGAGCTACCTGCTCCGGCATCGCCGGCTTCACCGGCATGTACGTCTCCATCCGAACCAACATCCGCGCCGCCGCCGCCGCCCGCAGTTCGCTGAATAAGGCGCTGCAGGCTGCCCTCCGCGGAGGCGCCGTCACCGGCCTCGTCGTCGTGGCTCTCGCCCTCATCGGCGTCAGCGTCCTCTTCCTCGCCTATGGCGGCACCTCGAACCCCACCGCCGTCGTCTACCAGCTCGTCGGCTTCGGCTTCGGAGCCTCCCTCGTCGCCCTCTTCGCCCAGCTCGGCGGCGGCATCTACACCAAGGCCGCTGACGTCGGCGCCGACCTCGTCGGCAAGGTCGAAGCCGGCATCCCCGAAGACGACCCCCGCAACCCCGCCGTGATCGCCGACCTCGTCGGAGACAACGTCGGCGACTGCGCCGGCCGCGGTGCCGATATCTTCGAGTCCACCGCCGCCGAAACCGTCGGCGCCATGATCCTCGGCGCCGCGCTCTATCCGGTCTTCGGAATCAAGGGCATCCTCTTCCCCCTGATCGTTCACGCCATCAACCTCGTCGCCTCCACCATCGGCGTCGCCGTCGTGCGCGCCAAAGAGACCGAAGACCCGATGAACGCGCTCAACCGCGGCTTCTATGTCACGGCGGCCATCGCGCTCGCCGGCTTCGGCGTCATCGTCTGGAAGATGCTCGACGGTCCCGGCGTCCAGCCCGGCTGGCTCTTCGCCTGCGGCGTCATCGGCCTCGCCACCGCCTTCCTCTTCGTCTGGATCACCGAGTACTACACCGAGAGCCGCTACCGCCCGGTCAGGAGCATCGCCGAAGCTTCGCTCACCGGCCCGGCGACCAACATCATCTCCGGCCTCGCCGTCGGCATGGAGACGCCCGCCATCCCGGTCGTCGTCATCTCCATGGCGCTCCTCGCCAGCTACTACTGTGGCGTCCGCGCGCTCGCCAACGCCACCGATACCTACGGCCACGCGCTCCTCATCTCCGATTACGCCAAGGGCATCTACGGCACCGCCATCGCCACCATGGGCATGCTCGCCACCGCGGCCTACATCCTCGCCATGGACACCTTCGGCCCCATCACCGACAACGCCGGCGGCATCATCGAAATGTCCCATCAGCCCGACAGCGTTCGCGCCAAAACCGACGCGCTCGACTCCGCCGGCAACACCACCAAGGCGCTCACCAAGGGCTACGCCATCGGCTCCGCCTCCCTCGCCGCCTTCCTCCTCTTCTCCGCCTACCTTGAAGAGGTCCACACCATCGTCGCCGACAAGGTCGCCGCCGCCGGCCCCGCAGGTTACATGCCGCCCGGCTGGTCGTTCACCAACATCAACCTCGCCGAGATCCCCGTCTTCGTCGGCGCGCTTCTCGGCGCCATGCTCGTCTTCCTCTTCTCCTCACTCGCCATCAAGGCTGTCGGCCGCACCGCGCAAAAGGTCGTGCAGGACGTCCGCGACCAGTTCCGCGAAAACCCCGGCATCATGGAGGGCACCTCCAAGCCCAACTACGCTCGCTGCGTCTCCATCGTCACCGGCGCCGCGCTCAAGGAAATGGTCCTCCCCGGCCTCCTCGTCGTCGGCTTGCCGGTCGCAGTCGGCCTCATCTTCCGCAACTTCTCCTCCACCTTTGGCACCAGTTCGGTCGCCCTCACTGCCGGCCAGATGCCCAACGTTCCGATGATCAACGGCCATCCGGTCAACCTCGGCGGCGCCACCGCCGTCGCCGGCCTGCTCATGGTCGGCACCATCGCCGGTATCCTGCTCGCCATGCTCATGAACAATGGCGGCGGCGCCTGGGACAACGCCAAGAAGTTCATCGAGACCGGACAGTACGGAGGCAAGCGCTCCGAAGCCCACAAGGCCGCCGTCGTCGGCGACACGGTCGGCGACCCCTTCAAGGACACCGCCGGTCCCTCCCTCCACGTCCTCATCAAACTGCTGGCGACAATCACCCTCGTCCTCGCCCCGCTCTTCCTCTAACTAACTTTCTAGCTCGCTTCAACACAAAAAGGTCGCCCGGCATCACTGCCGTGGCGACCTTTGCGCTTTTCTTCGCGAGCGCGCAGCGCTTTGCGTGAGGCTTTTGCCGTGCGAAGACGCGTGGCCTTACTTATCGAAGATCCCGTGATCTTCGTCGTATTTTTCTTCGGTCCTTCTGCCCGCTTCCGCCATCTTGTCTGCGTCCTTCTCCAGCCGCCGCATGGCCTCGGACTCTTCAGGGGTTGCCTTGCCTGGGGTTCCCGGTTGAACTGGCTTGTCATTCTTCGGGTCGGACATACATACCTCCTGCCCTCGATGCTAACCACGTTTACGCACGCCCGGCTGTAAATTGTCGCGTTTCAAGGAAACATATCCACGTTTTTTCTCAAAATCGCCGATTCGATGAACCTCTCTCCTCTGCCCTACGTATCCTTCTTTGAATCGTTTCACGCCAAAACTTTCGCTGTCGCAAGGATCTTACGATGCCCGCCGTTCGCGTCCTCCCTGACACTCGCACGTCCTCGGTCGTGATTCACCAACAACAGCCGGCCGTAGCACTCTTCGCCGCCGGCCTCATTGCGATGGGCACGCTCTCGGTCATCTATCGCGACTTCGCCTACACCTGGCAACCCGTCCCCGCGTTTCCCGGACGCGCCACCGTCGCCGTGCTCTGCGGCCTCTTCATGATTGCGGTCAGCATGGGGTTGCTCTTCCGCTCCACCGCTCCGTTCGCCGCCCGAGCGCTCTTTCCGTTCCTCATCGCGTGGTTCTGCCTCAAGATTCCCGCCATCGTCGTCGGCTTCAAAATTGAAGCCGTCTGGCTCGGCCTCGGCGAACTCGGCATGCTGCTGGCCGGCGGCTTGGTGCTCTTCGCCTGCCTCTCCGGCCTCAACGGCGCACCTTTCTTCCGTCGCATCACCGGGCAGCATGGCATTCGGCTGGCGCAGATCCTCTTCGGCATTTCGGTGATTCCGGTTGGGCTCAGCCACATTTTCTATTCGCCGATCACGACCAGCCTCATTCCCTCATGGCTGCCCTTCCGCACCGAACTCGCCCTCCTCACCGGCGCAGCGCAGATGTTATGCGGTCTCGCAATCCTGCTTTCCATCTACCCGCGCGTGGCCGCACTCGTGGAAACGGTGATGCTGGCTCTCTTCGCGTTCCTCGTATGGGGCCCTGACACGTGGTTTGCAAAAACACCCAAAATGCCGCGAGCGCCCCACGGACTGCGCTTTCCCCTGACCGCGTTTCTCATCACGTGGGTCATCGCCACCGCAGCGCTGCTGCTTGCAAACAACAGCCGGAAAGTTCGTTCTCTCAGAACAGCGCCTTAACCAGCCGCATCACCAATTCCTCCAGCGAGAACACCGTCAACAACAGCGGCACAAACGGCGCTGCCGTCGCCCCCACCAGGCGCGTCACGTCGGTCCACTTCACCGGCACCAGGTTCATATCGCCGACGATGGCGTAGCTGTTGCTCAGATCCGCCAGCGACTGGATGTCACCGGACCCGAGTTCGTCGTCCGCCTGGGGGTAACTGCCGCTCAGCCACTTCGTCTGGAACTCATCCACATAGTCCTGCGCAAACTGGCCAAACTCCGCCAGTCCTTTTCTCTTGGCCCGCGCCATCTGCTGAGTAAACATCAGCAGCGGACAGAGCACCGCAAAGACGAAGAACACAACGAACCCGAAGATCTGCACCTTGAAGGACGTCAGTTTCTGCCCGTGATACAGCACCCGGCTGGCAACCACTCCCGCCAGCATCGCCCCTTGAGCGAACAGCAACGGGCCGTAGGCATACGAGCTCCTTCCCAGAAACGCCAGACCGCCGCAACGGTCCGGATGCGTAGGAACCAGGTGCAGCTTGAGCCTCGACACCTGCCACAAAAACCGAAACCAGATGAAGAGTCTCAGGTACCACCGCAGCAGCACGAACTGAATGATGGGAATGCTGACAAACACGTACCAGTAGCCCGCCGCAGTCAGGTGCCACCGCCCCCCCGGCATCGCATACCAGGTCGCCGAGTTGATTGCGATTCGACTCCCCCACAGCCACAGGCCCGCCGTGTAAACGATCACGAACAGGCTGAGTTCAACCAAACTGGAGTTGCGCAGCCGCACCGCCGATTCGATCATCCGCCCAAATCGCGGCAGGTCTTCAGTGACGACAATGCGCCGCTCAGTGAAGCGCCGCACAGCCGGCTTCAGTCGCGAATGCACAATCAACTCCGCGAAGATCAGCACCGGAAGTCCCACCAGAAATCGCGCATGGACCTCGACATCCCGGAGAAACGAAACCTCGACAGCGTGGCCTGAGATGAAATCCCTCAGCGACAGCAACAGCAGGGGCAGCCAGGCGATCCCGGTAATGACGATAATCCGGCGATAGAGAAGTTTCAGCGGATCGATGACAAGATGTGACTTCCTGAACAGCTGGAACAGCGGCCCACCCGTTACAAGCGAAAAATCGTGCTCCGCTCCGCTGGAGTGGCCCGGCAGGCCAGCTGACTTTTCCCTCGAGGTCGCTCCGATAGCTGCCACGCTGGGATCTCCGGCTTTCGCGAGTTCACACGAAGCCGCGCTGATCGTAGCCTCCGCGAACGCGCGGCTGAAACTATCAATTCTTGCAGTCGGCAAACGATGGGCCTTCCCCGTCCGTGTGGAAATCCTGCGGCTGGCCCCTTGACACACCGTTTAAACTAAAACTTAGGAGCAATACTGCCCGGCACAGCCGGGTATCGTGCTTTAAGCACACCTTCGAGACACCTCAGGTCCGCCCCTAAAGTCTCTCAATGGAAGATTTTGCGCAAAAAGTGACGGGGGGAGGGGGTGCCCGCCGTCCCCAGAATCCCGTATGCTTCTCGGGTCCCGAGGCAGCCATTTTTCCACAGCACTGGAGATCGCACGATGAGCTCTGTTCGCATCCTCGCAGGCACCCGCAAAGGCGCCTTCGTCCTCACCTCCGACGGAAATCGCAAGGACTGGAAGATCTCCGGCCCGCACTTCACCGGCTGGGAGATCTATCACCTCAAGGGCTCGCCCCTGGACCCGAACCGCCTCTACGCCTCCCAGTCCTCCTCCTGGTTCGGCCAGCAGATCCAGCGCTCCGACGACGGAGGCGAAACCTGGAACCCCGTCAGCGCCACCTTCACCTACGACGGCGTCCCCGGCACACACCAGTGGTACGACGGCACCCCCCACCCGTGGGAGTTCAAGCGCGTCTGGCACCTCGAACCCTCGCTCACCGACCCCGACACGGTCTACGCCGGCGCCGAGGATGCCGCCCTCTTCAAATCCACCGACGGCGGCAATAACTGGACCGAGCTTTCCGGCCTGCGCACCAACGCCACCGCACCCGGCTGGCAGCCCGGCGCCGGCGGCATGTGCCTCCACACCGTCATTCTCGATCCCACCAATCCGGATCGGATTGTGATTGCAATCTCCGCGGCCGGAGCCTTCCGGAGCGACGATGCAGGCAAGAGTTGGAAGCCGATCAACAAGGGCCTCTATTCGAAGTACATTCCGAATCCGACCGCAGAGGTTGGTCACTGTGTTCATCACATTGCCATGAACTCCAAGACGCCGAAGACGCTGTTCATGCAGAAGCACTGGGACGTCATGCGCTCAGACGACGCCGGTGATCAGTGGACGAAGATCAGCGGCAATCTGCCGACGGACTTCGGCTTCGCGATCGACGTCCACACGCACGAGCCCGAAACGGTCTACGTTGTGCCCATCAAGTCCGACTCCGAGCACTTCCCTCTCGACGGCAAGCTGCAGGTCTTCCGCTCGCGCACCGGAGGCAACGAGTGGGAGCCGCTGACCAAGGGCCTTCCGCAGCAGGACTGCTACGTCAACATCCTGCGCGACGCGATGGCGGTCGATTCACTCGACGACTGCGGCGTCTACTTCGGGACCACCGGCGGACAGATTTATTGCTCGCCTGACGCCGGTAATAACTGGACCACCATCACCGAACACCTTCCGCCAGTGCTGTCGGTCGAGGTTCAGACGCTCGCATGATTCGCGTTGAGCTTCCGGCCCCGTTGCTGCGACATGCGAACATCACGGCCGGGCATGAAGTGACGCTCGATGTTGCTGCGCCGGTGACGCTGCGCCGCGTACTGGATGCGCTCGAGGAGATGCATCCGACGCTGCGCGGAACCATTCGCGATCAGGCAACGCAGGACCGCCGCGCATTCATTCGCTTCTTCGCATGCAGTGAAGATCTGTCGCACGATTCGCCGGATGATCCATTGCCTCAGGCCGTCGTCGCTGGACGCGAACCGCTGATTGTTCTGGGAGCGATTGCAGGCGGATAGATCAAAGCTTCTTCTCCATGAGGAGGAAGTGGAGGTTCTTGCGCAGCGGTGTGCCGAAGCGAGGATCGTAAGAAGGATAGGGTTCGGTTTCGCCGTTCGCACGATAGCCTCGGCGCTCGTACCAGGCGATGAGCGTGTCGCGCACATGCAGCACGCCGATGCGCATGCGCTTCGCACCGCGCTCACTTGCGTAGCTCTCTGCCGCAGCGAGCAGCCTGCGTCCGAGATGCTGGTTCTGCAGTTCAGGCCGCACGGTGAGCAACCCCATCGACCACACCTCCTCACTCTCGGGATTCAGCCACGCCGTTCCCAGCAGAGGGCCACCTTCTTCCTCGCGATACACGAGAAGCGCGCCGCCTGGCTTGGCGGCGAGTTCGTCCTCGAGAAGTGATTCATCCAGTCGCTGTCCGCCAACGATTCCCTTCTCGATATTCCAACTCGGTATCGCGCCTTCGCGGCCTCTGTACGCTAGGTTGGCGAGATCGATAATCTCCGCATAGTCCGCCGCCACAGCCTTTCTCAAAACCATCCGCCCAGTGTAAGCGGAGTCGACGTCATTCGTTCTTCGTACAATGGAGTCATGGCACGTCTGTTTCCCTTTCGCGCACTTAGTTACGACCCCACCGCTGTGAACATGGCCGATGTCGTGACGCAGCCCTACGACAAGATCGACTCCGCGATGCAGGAGCGGTACTACAACCTGAGCCCGTACAACCTGGTTCGCATCGTGCTGGGCAGGAAACAGGCGGACGACAACGACGAGCACAACGTCTACACACGCGCGGCGGACACGCTGAACAAGTGGCGCGGAGAGCACATCCTTCGCGAAGAGACGACGCCTGCGCTCTATGGCTACTCGCAGACCTACACGGTGCCGGGAACCGGCGGAGCGACCGGAGTTCCCGCGGAGATTCGCGAGCGGCGCGGGTTCATCGCGCTGGGCCAGCTTTCCGATTACGCCGACAAGGTGGTCTACCGGCATGAGCAGACCTTTCCGAAGCACAAGAGCGACCGGCTGGCGTTGTTCAAGGCGACGCGCGCGTACTGCGAGCAGATTTACATGCTTTACTCCGACCCGACGTTCACCGCAGAGCATGTGATCTTCGAGGCGCCGCCGAGTGTGGCCGGCGATTCGAAGACCGTGCCACACGTCACGCGGAATCCTGACCTGGAGATTGTCGATGAGTATCACGTAGTTCATCGCGTGTGGAAGGTGACCGAGCCGCAGCTGATTCAGAGCGTGCTGGACGCGATGAAGGACAAGTGGCTGCTGATAGCCGACGGACATCACCGGTACGAGACGTCCGTGGCTTATATGCATGAGCGCGCCGCTGAGCAGAAGGTCGATGCGAAGGCTGCGCCGAAGATGACGCCCGATGGTCTGCCGCAACCCGCGTTTCCAGAGCAGGCGATGATGATGACCTTCGTGAACATGGATGCGCCGGGCATCACGATTCTGCCGACGCATCGCGTGGTGTCGGGGATCGAGGGATTCAGCCTGCGCAAGCTTGAAGAGAGCGCGAAGGTGTACTTCGACGTGAAGGAGCTTGCGAGCTCGCTGACGCCGCTGCAGTTGCTGGCGAAGCTGAAGGAGACAACGGGCGTGGCATTTGTTGCGGCGACGCGGGAAGGCAATGTGCTGCTGACGCCGAAGGCGGAGGCGATTGCGCCGCTGTTGGCAGGACTTTCGCCGCGGCAGGCGCAGCTGGATGTGACGCAGTTGCACAAGGTCGTGATCGAGAAACTGCTCGGAATGGACGAGGAGACGGTTCGCAAGGGCGAGAGGATTCGCTACTACCGCGAGGCGGATGAGTCCGTGGAGCGCGTGAAGAGCGGGAAGGCCGATGTGGCGTTCCTGATCAAACCAGTGACGCTGGAGCAGATGAAGGACATCTCGCTGAACCTCGAGGTGATGCCGCAGAAGTCGACAGACTTTTATCCGAAGCTGCTGAGCGGGTTGGCGATGTACACGCTGGAATAGAGGCTCGCGAAGGCGAAGAGTCCCGCTGCGACCCGTGAGGGAAAGAGTTTTCTGCCCGCAGTGCAATGCGCTGCATGATGCGCGTGAGTCGTGTATCACGTAAGCTCGCGTCATGCGGAACCTCGTGCAGACGACGCCGTTCATGCATGTGCCGATCGCGGAGTTCGATGCCGCGGTGGGGTTCTTCTGCGAAGTGCTCGGGTTCAGAGAGCACATGCATGTGCGCGACTATGCGTATCTCGAGCGCGACGGCTGCGGCATTCGCATATGGGGACGAGAGAATGCAGCGGATGCTCCTCGCGGTGTGCGGAACTTTCGGTACTACTTCGATGTTCGCGATGTGGATGCGCTGTACGCGGAGCTGAAGCCGAAGCTGGACAAGCTGCCGCAAGGCGATGTGCACGGCCCCGCGGACAAGCCGTATCACGAGCGCGAGCTGCTGATCCTTGGTCCGGATGGCGATCTCGTTTGCTTCGGGCAGCGGTTGTGAAGACGACATCGTAAGCTCGAGGTATGGGGATTGAGCCTGTAACGTTTGAAGGTGAACATGTCAGGTTGGAGCCGCTGGAGAAGCGGCATGCGGAGGCGCTGGTAGAGGCTTCCGCTGCAGACACATCGCTGTATCAGTGGAGCCTGGTGCCAATGGGGCGTGAGGCCGTCGACAAATACATCGAGTCGGCGCTCGGATTGCGCGATGCAGGAACTGCACTGCCGTTCGTGACGGTTCACAAGGCTGATGGCAAGGTCATCGGCTCGACGCGTTTCTTTGAACTGGAGCGTTGGCCGTGGCCGGAGAGCTCGTCGCATCGCGGCAAGCATGTGTTCGACACGGGAGAGATCGGCTACACGTGGCTGACGGCTTCGGCGATTCGCACAGCGGCGAACACCGAGGCGAAGCTGCTGATGCTGACGCACGCATTCGAGACGTGGAAGATGTGCAGCGTGCACTTCTGCACGGATGAACGGAATGAGCGCTCGGCGAATGCGATTCTGCGGATCGGCGCGAAGTTCGAAGGGGTCCTGCGCGCACACAGGATGGCCGCGGACTTCACGCCGAGGAATACGCTGCGGTTTTCGATTGTGGCGAGCGAGTGGCCGGATGTGAAGCAATCTCTGAAGGAGAAACTCGCGCGCTAGCGGGAGATGCCTTCGATCGGGGAGCTGGCGCTGGCGTAGAGCTTCTTCGGCATACGGCCGGAGAGGAAGGCTTCGCGGCCGGCTTCGACGGCCTTCTTCATGGCGGAGGCCATGAGGATGGGGTTCTTTGCGCCGGCGATGGCGGTGTTGAGGAGGACGGCGTCGAAGCCGAGCTCCATCGCGAGTGCGGCGTCGGAGGCGGTGCCGAGGCCGGCGTCGACGACGAGAGGGACCTCGGTGATGAGCTCGCGCAGCATGCGGAGGGTGTAGGTGTTCGCGATGCCGAGGCCGGTGCCGATGGGAGCGCCGAGGGGCATGACGGCGGCGGCGCCGACGTCGATGAGGCGTTTGGCGAAGACGATGTCGTCGGTGGTGTAGGGCAGGACGGTGAAGCCTTCGTTGACGAGGACGCGTGTGGCTTCGACGGTGGCCTGGACGTCGGGGTAGAGCGTGGGCTGGTCGCCGATGACCTCGATCTTGACCCAGTCGGAGAGGCCGACCTCGCGGGCGAGGCGGGCGGCGCGGATGGCTTCCTCGGCGGTGAAGCAGCCGGCGGTGTTGGGCATGAGGAAGAAGCGTGCGGGGTCGATGAAGTCGAGGAGCGATTCCTTGGAGCGGTCGAGATTGACGCGGCGAACGGCGACGGTGACCATCTCGGCGCCGGAGGCCTGGATGGCGGCGGCGGTTTCGGGGCCGTCCTTATACTTTCCAGTGCCGACGATCAGGCGGGAGCGGAAGCGGCGGCCGGCGATGACGAGCTCGTCGGTGGTGGTTGCGGGAGCGGGAGCTTGGTCGGCGACGGCTGTCATGAGGAGATTTTAGAGGGTGGATATTAGGTGTTGGAAATGCGGCGGTTAGGCGACGAGTTCCACGTGGAACCATTGCACAAAACTCAGTCAGATAATCTTCGTGAGAGACACGAAGGGCCCGCCTTGTCCAAGGCGAGCCCTTCCGCGGTGATCTGTTGAGATTGACCTGAGGCATCCGTGCTGGATGAGCCTCGGCAGGAGTATCTGAAGATTGCCAGAACTGCCAGGTCTAGAGCGACGGATGCTCTAAGCCTCAGTCACCTCACGTGTTGTGTTGCAACTGGTACTGTCAGATTTCATAGGCTGGATCATCCTCCTTTCCCGTGTAGTGACAGGTTACTGCGAGGTTAACTGCGCGTCAACGGGGTTTCGAGTGAGCGCATCCTGCGAGATGCATCTCAGTAAGAGAACAAGAGAAGGGGTATTCATGAAGGCTGCGACCGTGATGGGGATTGTGCTGATTCTGCTGGGGATTGTGGGGTTTGCTGTGGGCGGGTTCAGCTTCCACCACGAGAAGAAGGATGTCGACCTGGGGCCTGTGCAGGTTTCGCATGAGAAGAAGGAGACGGTGCCGATCCCGCCGATATTAAGCGGCATTGCGCTGGTGGGCGGCATTGCGCTGGTGGTGGTTGGAGCAAAGAGCCGCTAACCCTACTTGAGGTAGGCGCGGACGAGATCGATGAGCTCTTCGCCGAGCTCAGGGGACATGGGGCGCGAGCCGACGTGGAGACGAATGTGGTCTTCGAGGATCTCGGCCATGAGACCGTGGATGCCTCCCTTGACGGCTGCGAGGAGCATGAGGATGTCGGTGCAGTCCTGATTTTCCTGCAGGCTGCGCTCCACGGTCTTCATCTGCCCCTGAATACGCTTGGCGCGATTGATGAGCTTGAGGCGCTCGCGGTCGATCTCCATAGGTTCCTGCCTTCTGAAGGGGGAGATTTAACAGGTTCTTTATACCCTACGGGGGTATACTATACCCCAAACGATCAGCGCCAAGGCGCGGAAAGGAGGAGAACTCCGATGAAGAACATTATTAATCGCTGGGTGCGGCCGGCTGAAACTCAGCCGATGATTCCGCAATTCAGCCGTATGCACGTGGCTCGCACGTTTGTTGAGACGGGCGACGAGCGCTGTCCGATCGCAGGCATCTGGTCGCGGCTGGAGAACGACGCGACCGCTGATGATGGTGAATTAACGCGGCCCGCTTCGTGGAGACTCCTCCAGAGGCGGGCCTTTTCATTCGGGCCCTGGCATTTTATTCAGGCCTGACAGGGCCGCGGTGGAGTAAATCCTTTTGAAATTGCGATGACCTTGCGCCTGTCCAAAGTGACGCTGAGCCTCTGCCTGTTCGCTGCCGTGATGGCGCGGGCACAGAGCGTTCCTGTGCCTGCGGACGAGGCCGGCGCGAGCGATCCTCCGCATGCGACGAACAAGGAGCCGCAAGTGACGATGTTCGACCACGAGGCGAATCATCGCTGGCTCATCCTCGGGCAGGCGAACATCATCTTCCAGTCGCATCCGCCGTTTCATTCGCCGTATGAAGGGACGAATTCCCTGCTGGGGCGTGGCGAGTACAAGACGTCGCTAGTGGGGACGCTCTTCACAGGGCTGCAGCTGCACGGGAACATGCGCTACAACACGGACGCGATCTTTGACGTGGAGTCGGCGGGCGGGCGCGGGATCTCGGAGGCGCTGGGACTGGCGGGTTTTACGAATCTCGACGTTGTGCGCAATCCAACGCTGGGATCAACGCCCTACGTGGCGCGTGCGCAGATTCACCAGACGATCGGGCTGACCTCGAAGATGGCAGATGCGCAGCGGACGCCGTTTTCGCTGGCTACTGTTGTGCCCACGCGGAGGCTGGACCTGCGCGTGGGCAAGATGAGTCTGCCGGATGTGTTTGACCAGAACGGACCGGGGTCAGACTCGCATCTGCAGTTCATGAACTGGACAGTGGACAATAACGGAGCGTACGACTACGCAGCCGACACGCGCGGGTATACCTATGCGGCGATCCTGGAGTATGACGATGGCCCGTGGACGGCGCGGTATGGCATGGCGCTGATGCCGACGGTGGCGAACGGAATCGATCTGCAGTCGAGCTTGCGGAAGGCCAGGGGCGACAACTACGAGCTGGACTATAACCGTGGACCGCTGGCGCATTGGCTCGACCCGAAGTGGCAGGGTGCGGTGCGGCTTATCGGATATGTGAACCAGGCGAATATGGGCGTCTATCGCGTGCAGAACGCGAAGGCACTGGAGGAGCGGGCGAACGGGAATCCGAATGCAGTGCCAGTGATTACCGATCATCCGTTCGGGACGAGGACAAAGTACGGCGTCGGGCTGAACTTCGAGCAGGAGTTACCAAAGGACCTGCGAGTCTTTGGGCGCTTCGGGTGGAACGAGGGTCAGCACGAGAGCTATGCCTACACGGAGGTGGATCAGACCTTCGAGCTGGGCGGGGATTGGGCGGGCGAACAGTGGTCACGGCCAACGGACAAGGTTGGATTGGTGTTCGTGACGAATGCCATCAAGCGCGATCACCAGGCCTACCTGGGGCTGGGCGGGCTGGGCTTTCTGCTGGGCGACGGCGAGCTGCACTATGCGCGCGAGGACATCCTCGAGACCTACTACACGGCGCACAACTGGCGCGGACTGTTCAGCTCGTTCGATTTCCAGTTCGTGACGCATCCCGGGTACAACCAGGACCGCGGGCCGGTGGCGGTTTTCAGTGTTCGGACACACGTGGATTTTTGAAAATTTCAAGCCTGAAGTTTTAGCGGAAAGCAAAACGGCTACCGCCAAGGGTAGCCGTTTGCAACCTCGATGAGTTTAGCGGTGTCCGCCGCCGTGACCGCCGCCGCCGTGACCGCCGCCACCACCATGGAAGCTGCCGCCACCGCCGTGGAAGCTGCCGCCACCCGAGAAGTGCGTTCCGCCGGAGAAGCCGCGAGCTCCACCACCGACGTAGCCGCGACTGCCGCCTGCAAAGCCGTGTCCGCCGCCGACGTATCCGCGAGTTCCGCCCACGTAGCCACGATTACCCACGTAGCCGCGATTACCAACGTAGCCGCGGCCGGCATAGCCGCCGTGATAGCCGTATCCGCCGTGATAGCCGCCTACTGGACGTCCGTAATAGCCACCGTGGCCCCAGCCCCAAACGCCTCGGTTCCAACCCCATCCGCGATACCCCCAGCCGTTCCAGGGTCCTACGCCGATGAACAGGCCGTTCGTAAACCAGCCGGGCCCGTAGTATCCGTACGGCGCGCAGGCGTAAGGAGCGTAGTTGTAATAGCCATAGGGGCAGTCCGGCGGATAGCCATAGGGCGTGGCCGCCGCATACTCAGGCGCCGCATAGGCATAAGCCGGATCCTGCGCCGGATAAGCCTGTGGCGGATAAGCGGGATACGCCGGGACGCCGACTCCGACGCCCACCGAAACCTGTGCGTGGGACGTTGCCGCCGGCATCAGCACGACGCCGAGGACTGTCAGCAACGCAAAATATTTGAAAAACCGCATCTTGTTACCTCCTGGGCCCGAGACTTCAAGGCAGGAGCTGGAGTACCGTCCAGTTCCCGTACATAGGAACACAGGTCGTGTCAGGATGTTGCTCACCGCCTGTAAGGTTTTACAGGGGGCCGACAGGACGGTAATCGCCATCTTTCCGCTAGCTATGACACCTTCGTCATGCGGCGAACTGGTGTGGAAACTTATACTTCGGGGATGCGTTTGAGCTTGCTGCCGAAGGGGCGCCGCCGCCGGTGGCTTCTGACGATTATCTGCTCTTGCTTGCTGTCATTTAGCCTGGCTGTCCGGGCTCAGGACAATTACGAGATTCAGGTGTATGGCGCGGAGACGGTCGCGCCGCGAACGACGATGGTGGAGCTGCATAGCAACTTCACGATTGATGGCTCGAAGGCGGCGCCGGGGTCGATTTATGCGCCGGACGGGACGTATCCGACGACGCACCAGCAGCACGAAACTGTGGAAATCACACAGGGGCTGACGAGCTGGTCGGAGCTGGGGTTTTATCTCTTCACGAGCATCGGACCGAATGGGCAAGGATGGCAGTGGGTGGGGGATCACATCCGGCCGCGGGTGCGGGCGCCGGATTCGTGGCACTGGCCGGTCGGTGTGTCGATCTCGAACGAGGTTGGCTATCAGCAGGCGCGGTTCTCGCCGGATACGTGGACGTGGGAGATTCGGCCGATCGTGGATAAGCAGATTGGGCGGTGGTATCTGTCATTCAATCCGACGTTCGACCGGTCATTTCACGGGCCGAGCGTGCACGAGGGATTTGAGTTCTCGCCGAATGTGAAGGCCGGGTATGACATCACGAAGAAGGTGAACGCGGGGATTGAGTACTACGGCGCCTATGGCGACGTGAGGGATGTGGCGAATCCGCACGATCAGGAACAACAGTTTTTCGCAGCGACAGACCTGAATGTTTCGCCGAAGTGGGAGTTCAATTTTGGGATTGGTGTGGGGACGACGGCGTCGACGGACCACCTGATTGTGAAATGTATTGTGGGGCGCAGGTTTAGCTGGCCGGGCGCGCGGAGCACGTTGCAGTAAACGCGCAGAGGTTCAGAGCGCTGCGTGTGACGACCTATACTCGGAGGAATGCTGACATCGCTTGCCTTTGAGCTCCCTGCATTTCTTCTTGGCCTGCTCTTTGGCAGCTTTTTGAATGTCTGCATCTCGCGGCTGCCGGAGCATCGCAGCGTGGTGAAGCCGCGCTCGCACTGCCCGAAGTGCCTGACGCCGATCCGGTGGTATGACAATGTGCCGCTGCTGAGCTGGGTGCTGCTGGCGGCGAAGTGCAGGAATTGCAAGGCGGCGATTCCGTGGCGGTATCCGGCGGTGGAACTGGCGACCGGGTTGTGGTTTGCGCTCGTAACAGGACAAACATGGGCTGTGGTCGGGAACCAACACAATGGTCAAGTCGGACAGTGGATGGACGCACGCATCACTGCGGCGTACTTGGCCGGTGTAGCTGTTCTCATCCTCGGGTTCCTGCTAATCGGTCTCCTTGTTATGGATTGGCAGACGCATACGCTGCCGGATGCGTTCACGCTGACGGGGGTTGCGACTGGGTTCTTCCTCGTTTGCGTACAGGCGATCTTTCTACCGAGCGGGGCGTATGACATTCATCTGAATCCGCAACACAGTTTGCGCATGTCGAGCCCGGGATCATTTGTGAGCCGGGGCGATGTATTTCTCACCGGGCCGGAACATCTTGTCTGGGGCCGGGTGCTGGCGATCTGTGCGGCGGCGGCGATTCCGTGGATCATTCGCGCGCTGTACAAGGCGCTGCGGCATCGCGAGGGACTGGGGCTGGGCGATGTGAAGCTGATGGCGATGATTGCGGCGTTTCTCGGGTTTGCGCCCGCGATGCTGGCGTTCTTCGCCGGCGTAATGCTGGCTGCCGTTTACGGCATTGTGCTGCTGGCACGGCGACGGGCAACCTCGGCGACTCAGATTCCGCTGGGCACGTTTCTTTGTATCGGCGGGCTGCTGGCTGCGCTGTTCGCGGGGCCGATGCTTTCGTGGTACAGCAGTTTCTTTTGAGGCGTTAGCGATGGCGCAGCGCCTGGATGAGCAGGACGATTCCTACTGCCACGACACCGGCGTGGACATATCGCAAAAAGTGATCGCCGCGCATTCGATGGTTCAGCCAGCGGCCGATGAAGACTGCGGGGATCGCGGCGAATAGTGCGATGAAAAAGTAGTGCGTGACCTCGGTTGTCCAGAGTCCGGAGACACCATAGCCGAGCATGCCGAGCCCGCTCGCGGGCAGGAAGTAGCCTTGCAGTGTGGCTCGAAAGTGCTGGGGCGACCACCGGCGCATGGAGCCGTAGACGACGAGCGCGGGGCCGTTGATTCCGTAAGCTCCGCCGAGCACGCCGGCGGCGAAGCCACACCCGAGAAGCCATGCATGACTGTCGTGCTCCAGATACGGCGGGCGTTTGACCAGCAGGAAGAATCCGGAGAAGAGCACGATCACCACGCCGAGCGCGGCTTTTACAAGCAGCTGATGCGTGCTGTGAAGGAGCCATATTCCGAGAGGGATTCCGGCAAGGGTTGGCACCAGGAGCCAGCCTGTGCTGCGCAGGTGAACCTTGCGCCAATCCTGTGCGAGGATCACGGCTGCGATCGCAACCGAGATGAGTACGGCGAGCGGAGTGGCTACCTGGATTGGCAAGAACAAGGCCAGAAGCGGGACGGCAATCAGCGCTTCGCCGAATCCGAATGCGGAGCGAACTATCGACGCGACGAATACCACCACCAAAATCTCGACTGTCAGTTTTCCCACTCCTCCACACTAATCTCGTTGTCGATTACCGCCTCACCTTGACCCTTGACGACCGCGCTCCTACACTCAAAGATGGCCATGCAGAGCAATCCATACATCTGGCAATATGTTCCGCTCGCTATTCAGATCCTGGTGGCGATCAGCCTCGCGTGCTTCATGGTGGGGGCGTCGTACTTTTTAGGCAAGCACCGCCGCTCGCGCACGAAGCTGAGCACTTACGAGTCCGGCATGGACCCGGTAGGCAATGCGCGCGGCCGCTTCTCTGTGGCCTTCTACATGGTCGCGATGCTGTTCATCCTCTTCGACGTCGAGGCCGTCTTCATGCTGCCATGGGCCGTCATCTATCGCAAGCTGCCGGGGATCACTGGCTCGCGTCTCTTCGGCTTCTGGGAGATGGTCGTCTACCTCGGCTTCGTGGCCGTGGGGCTTTTCTATGTCTGGAAAAAGGGCATCCTCAACTGGTCGAGCGACAAGACCGATCTTTAGTATTTGAACCTTTTCGGAGTGGTTTTTCACTAAATCAAAATGCCTGAATCGATTGACACTCCCGCCACTCCCGACGCCATCTTTGGCAAGGACGCTGTAACCGCGGCGCTCGCCGACCACGCGGCTATCCAGGGGTTGCAGCAGTTCATCACCGATGCCAAGTGGGATCGCGGCGAATTGACGCTGACCGTCGCGCCTGGAGCGATTGTGCAGGCTTGCGAGACCGCGAAGGCTGCAGGCTACAACTTCTTCGAAGACCTGACCGGCGTTGACTGGTATCCGACCGAGCCACGGTTTCAACTGAGCTATTCCCTGCTCTCGCACAAACTGAAGCAGCGTATTCGCCTCGTGACGCGGCTTGAAGGAGACACGCCGACCATTGATTCGCATCACCGGCGTCTGGCCGGCGGCGAACTTCTATGAGCGCGAGGTCTTCGACCTGTTCGGAGTGACGTTCGCGGGGCATCCACGACTAACGCGCATCATGATGCCCGACAACTGGAACGGCCATCCACTGCGCAAGGATTATCCGGTGGAGGGCTACCGCTAATGGCTATTGAAGCTCCTGACAAGCCCACGATTGCGACTCCCGATCCGGACGCGCCGCGTTCGCAGTTTGCCGGCCGTGTAGACACACAACAGACCGGCGCCACGCTGAGCGGTATGCGTAATGCCGAGGACATGATCATCCCCGGAGTCGAGGACGTCGTCGAGGAGTCGGTCTCGCATCATCATCCGCGCGGCTCGGACCCGCTCTCCGACCAGACGATGATCCTGAACATGGGCCCGCAGCATCCGTCGACGCACGGCGTGCTGCGCCTGGTGATTGAGGTCGACGGCGAGACGGTGATCTCGATGGCGCCGGACATCGGCTACCTGCACACGGGCATCGAGAAGACCTGCGAGGCGAAGTTTTATCAGCAGGTAGTGCCGCTGACGGACCGCATCGACTACCTGGCGCCGATGACGAACAACACGGCCTATGCGCTGGCGGTCGAGAAGCTGCTGGATCTCGAGATTCCGCCGCGTGCGCAGTGGTTGCGCGTGCTGTTCAACGAGCTGATGCGGATCAACTCGCACCTGGTGTGGCTGGGAACGCACGCCATGGATATCGGCGCGCTCACCGTCTTTCTGTATTGCTTCCGCGAGCGCGAGCAGCTGATGCGCATGTTCGAGGCCGTCAGCGGCCAGCGCATGATGACCAGCTACATCCGCATCGGCGGTGTGGCGATGGAGCCGCCGCTGGGGCTGTTCGATATGATTCGCAAGTTCCTGCACGACTTCCCGTCGAAGATCGACGAGTACGAGGGGCTGCTGAACGGCAATCCGATCTGGCAGGGCCGGCTCAAGGGTGTCGGCTACATCTCGCCGGAAGACGCGATCGCGCTGGGCGTGACCGGACCGCCGCTGCGCGCGTCCGGAGTGGATTTCGATCTGCGCCGCGACATGCCGTACTCCAGCTACGAGAAGTTTCAGTTCGCGGTGCCGGTCTCGAACGACTGCGACGTGTGGGCGCGGTACATCGTCCGCATGGAGGAGATGCGCGAGTCGTACGAAGATCTGCCTGCAGGCGCTGGATGGCCTGCCTGAGGGCCGCATCGTCGCCGACGCGCCGAAGATCATCCTGCCGGACCGCGAGCAGATGAAGACCCAGATGGAGTCGCTGATCCATCACTTCAAGATCGTCACGGAAGGCTTCCAGTTCCGGCGGGCGAGGTGACGAGTTCGGTCGAAGCGCCGCACGGCATGATGAACTACTACGTCGTCTCCGACGGCACGGCCAAGCCCTACCGCGTGCACATGCGCAATGCGGACTTCGCGAACCTGCAGGCTTTGGAACTGATGTGCAAGGGCAGGCTCATCGCCGATGTCGTCGCGGTGATCGGGTCACTGGATATTGTGCTGGGGGCGATCGATCGATAGACGAGCCTCCACACCGAACTCTGGACCTCCTGGGCGTCTCTGCTTCGCAGCTACGCAGCCGCTCACGGACTCAACAGTACGCAGCACGCAGTTGTAGAAGTAAGTGCAAACGAGATCACCCTCCGCGTGGGCAGCCACTGGCTCCGCTTCACGCCAGAACAGGTAACCGCCAGCAACCATCCGCCGCTCGCGTTTCAGCTGAACGAGAACGGCACGGCAACAGTAGGAAGTAAGGAACAGGAGATGGATCTCGCAGCCGAGCAGTTTGCGCGCGAGATACTCCACGAACCGCAGTAGCAACTGGATTCGAACTATGGCCGCCATCGCCAACACGATCTTCTCTCCCGAGCTCGCCGCACGCTTCGACAAGCTGGTGACGCTGTATCCCGTCAAGCGCTCGGCGCTCGTTCCCATGCTGCTGTATGCGCAGGACGAGGTCGGCTACGTCTCGAACGAAGTCATCGCCGAGCTTGCGCAGCGGCTCGACCTGCTGGAGCTCGATGTGCGCAACGTGCTGAGCTACTACTCGATGCTTCGCACCCGCCCTGCCGGCAAGTACAACGTGCAGGTGTGCACGAACATCTCGTGCATGCTGCGCGGCGGCTATGCGCTGCTGGACCATTGCAAGCACCGGCTCGGCATCGATCACAAGGGCGTGACGCCGGACGGTCTGTTCTCGCTGGAAGAGGTGGAGTGCATCGGGGCGTGCTGCTGGGCTCCGGCCGTGCAGGTGAACTACGACTTCCACGATAACCTGACGCCCGAAAAGCTCGACAAGGTCCTCGACGACTACGCGGAAGGCCTTGGAAAGGACGTGCGCTGATGCCCGAGCTCGTCTCCCATCCCGACGAAGTCATCGTCCTCAAGCGCCGCTTCGGCCAGGGTGCGGCCGATATCGACAGGTACCTCGAGCTCGACGGCTACAAGGCTGCGCAGCTCGCTATCGAAAAAGGTCCGGAATGGATCATCAACGAGATGAAGGCCAGCGGCCTGCGCGGACGCGGCGGCGCGGGCTTCCCGACGGGCATGAAGTGGAGCTTCGTGCCGAAGCAGAGTGCGAAGCCGAAGTACGTGCTGGTGAACGGCGATGAGTCAGAGCCCGGCACCTGCAAGGACCACGTGATCTTCCTCGAGGATCCGCACGCGGTCATCGAGGGCACGATCATCGCGGGCCTCGCCATCGGCGCGAAGATGGGCTTCATCTATTTGCGCGGAGAGTACCGCTACCTGCTGAAGATCATGGAGAAGGCCGTCGCCGATGCGTACGCGCGCGGCTTCCTCGGCAAGAACATCTTCGGCAAGGGCATCGATTTCGAGATCGTCACGCAGACCGGTGCCGGAGCCTACGAGGTGGGCGAAGAGTCCGCGCTGATGGAGTCGCTTGAGGGCAAGCGCGGTGTGCCGCGCATTAAGCCTCCCTTCCCTGCTGTCGTCGGCCTCTACGGCGGACCTACGGTAATCAACAACGCCGAGACGATCGCCAATGCGCCGCATATTCTTCTGATGGGCGGCGAGGCCTATGCCAAGCTCGGCACCGAGCGCAATGGAGGAACGAGGCTCTTTGGCATCAGCGGCCACGTGAACAACCCCGGCGTGTACGAGCTTCCAATGGGCTACTCGATGCGCAAGGCGATCTACGAGGTTGCAGGCGGGATCAAGGATGGCAAGCGGTTGAAGGCGGTTGTTCCCGGCGGATCATCCTGCCCGGTGTTGCGCGCCGATGAGATCGACGTCGGGCTCGACTTCGATCAGATGGCGAAGGCTGGGACGATGCTGGGCTCGGGCGGCATCGTCGTGCTCGACGAGACCGTCTCCATCGTGGAGTTTGCGCTGCGGACGATCAAGTTTTACCAGCACGAGAGCTGCGGATGGTGCATCCCATGCCGCGAGGGTACCGACTGGCTGAAGAAGACGCTGACGCGTTTCCATGCCGGCGGCGGCAATAAGAAAGACATCGACAACATTCAGTACCTGGCCGAGAACATGATGGGCCGCACGTTCTGCCCGCTTGGCGACGCGGCTGCGATGCCTACGCTCGGCTTTGTGAAGAAGTTCCGCTCGGAGTTTGAGGAGTATCTCGAGGGCAAGCGCACGGAGCCGCTGCTCATTCAGATTCAGCCGGTCGGCGAGCCCGAGTTGGCAGGAGCACATTAATGCCAGACGTAACGTTCACAGTGGACGGCAAGAAGCTCACGGCACCCGCGGGCACGCTGCTGATTGACGCGTGCAAATCCGCGGGAATCGAAGTGCCGGCCTTCTGTTACTACCCGGGACTCTCGCTGCAGGCCGCCTGCCGCATGTGCGTGGTGCGCATCGAGAAGATGCCGAAGCTGCAGACCGCCTGCACTACGCCGGTCGCCGAGGGCATGGTCGTCATGACGGAGACGCCGGAGATTGCGCAGGCGCGCAAGGCGACGCTGCAACTGCTGCTCGGCAATCATCCGCTCGACTGCCCGGTGTGCGACGCCGGCGGCGAGTGCGAACTGCAGGACATGACCTTCAAGTACGGCGCGGCCGACTCGTTCTATACGGAACCGAAGAATCACCGCGATGAGCAGCAGTGGTCGCCGGTTGTGTTTTTCGACCGCCCGCGCTGCATCCTCTGCTACCGGTGCGTGCGCATGTGCGGCGAGGGCATGGATGTCTTCGCGCTCGGAATCCAGAACCGTGGATCATCTTCAGTCATTGCGCCGAATGTGCCGGCGGATATTTCGCCGGATCACATGGCGCGTGTTGATTGCGAGCAGTGCGGCATGTGTATTGATGCCTGCCCGGTAGGCGCGCTGACATCAGGCACCTACCGTTATAAGACGCGCCCGTGGGAGATGAATCACGTTGCCACGATCTGCACGCATTGCGGAGACGGCTGCAAGACGACGCTGGGCGTGCGTACGGTGAGCGAAGGTGCGGAGATTATCCGCGGCGACAACCGCGACAAGAGCGGCATGAACGGCGACTTCCTGTGCAACAAGGGACGATATGCCTTCGACTTCGCGAACAACGAGGCTCGACTGACGCAGCCGATGATTCGCAAGGGCGGAAAGGACAGCCCACTCACGGCGGTTTCCTGGGAAGAGGCCCTGGCTTTCGCGGGGAATAAGCTGCGCGAATTGCGCGATTCACGCGGGCCCCAGTCGCTTGGCGTTATCGGATCGAATCGCACGACAAACGAAGAGAGCTACCTGCTGCAGAAGTTCGCGCGTACGGTGCTGGGGACGAACAATATCGACCACCATCGCACGGCGGATTTCGTTTCACTCGCAAGCGCGCTTCAGGGGAGCACCGGCCGCTTCGCCTCACAGCGTGATGTCGAATCTGCGTCCGCGGTTCTGCTCATCGGAGGCGACCCGACCAACCAGGCACCTCTGACCGCGTGGAATCTGCGCAGCAATGTGCGACTGAACAAGGCACGGATCTACATCGCGAACACGGACCAGATCAAGCTGCGCCGTCAGGCACGCGCCTTTATCCAGGTTGCACCGTTTGCTTATGGAAGCTTTGTCACCTATCTCGCGGGCGACGACGCTTCGGCGGCCGCAGCATCCGTCATCGCGCAGGCCGATGAACTGTCAAACTTCCGCTCGGCTGTGCAGGGCGAAGAGAACCTTGTGGTTCTTGTCGGCAATGAATTGCGAGACGGCGAGCTAGCGCGCCTGATCAATTCGCTGCCCAATGCCAGGTTCGCATGCCTTGCTGACTATGCGAACTCGCGCGGGGCGTCGGACATGGGCCTGCTTCCTGATTTGCTTCCCGGCTATCAGCCGCTGTCGGGCTCGGCGATGACGTCTGAATATAAGGGCCCGACTGAGCCCGGCCTCGACATGCTTGCAATGTTCGACGCTGCGAACGCCGGCAATCTCGCAGCGTTGTACGTAGTCGGTTCCAATCCGGTCTCGCGTTATGGCGTTACAGCGGAGGCGTTGCAGAATACGTTCCTTGTCGTGCAGGATCTCTTCCTCACGGAAACCGCTGTCATCGCCGATGTAGTGTTGCCCGCGGCCATGCTCTACGAGAAGTCAGGCACCTTGACGAACAGCTACGGTGATATTCAGCTGGTCAGCAAAGCGGGAGACAAGGCAGGGATGCGTTCGGACTTTGAGCTCATCGTTCGCCTGGCCGATAAGATGGGCCATCCCGTGAAAGCGCTCGTTCCCTTTGGCCGCGGCCTCCGTGCCGATGTCGGCCAGTCTCGCGGAGCGCAGTCTGGCGAGGCGGACCGTCACGCGGTCTGGCTAACCGCGCAAAATCTCGAGCCAAAGCTCTCGCCGTTTGATCCGTTTGCGATTCTTGATGAGATTCAGCGGCTCGTGCCCGGCTACGACAAGCTGCAACGGTTGCAACTGCTGAGCGGCAACGACCAGCATCTGAGCCCGGCAAGTTCCGGCCTCATCCAGATTTCAAACGCTACGGCGCGCAAGGATCTCGTCCTGCCGTCGTCTGACACGCTCTTTACTTCGGGCTCACTCACGAAGTATTCGCCCATGCTCCTGGAAATCCAGAAACACCAGCAGCGCGAAGTTGCCGACCACTTCGCGGAAGTTGAATAAGAATCCGAATCTTTGATCAATGAGCCATCTAACGCCATTTCAAATCTTCCTGTTGATCAGCATCATCAAGATCGCAGTCGTGCTGGTCATCACGCTCACAGCTGTGGCATACACGGTGCTGCTTGAGCGAAAGGTTCTCGGCCGCCTGCAGAACCGTTGGGGTCCCTCACGCGTGGGCCCGTTCGGCTTGCTGCAGCCATTGGCTGACGGCATCAAGCTCTTCCTCAAGGAAGACATGATGCCGCTTGCGGTGGAACGCCCGCTATTCATTCTTGCGCCGCTCATCGCGCTTTCATGTGCGCTTGTGTCGATTTCGATGGTGCCCTTCGGCCATCAGACCTTCATTACCGTGAACGGGACGAAGGTCGATCTCTTCCAGATCTCCGATGTCAACATCGGCTTGCTGGTAATTCTTGGTATCACCTCGATCGGGGTGTACGGCGTAGCTCTCTCCGGGTGGAGTTCTAACAATAAGTATTCGCTCTTCGGCTCACTGCGCGCGTCGGCTCAGCTTGTGAGCTATGAGCTTGCGCTTGGCCTCTCGCTTGTCGGTGTTGTGCTTCGTGCCGGCTCCTTGCGTCTGCGGGACATCGTCGGTTCACAGTCGGCACATGGCATGGCCTCGTGGAACATCATTATGGGCGGACAGATCGTCGCCTTTTTTATCTACATCATGGCGGCCTACGCCGAGACCAATCGCACGCCTTTCGACCTTCCTGAGGCTGAGAGCGAGCTTGTCGCCGGATATCACACCGAGTACTCGTCGATGAAGTTTGCCATGTTCTTCATGGCGGAGTACGCAAACATGATTACGGTGGCGTGCGTGGCGACGCTGCTCTTCCTCGGTGGCGCGAACTCGCCCTTCGGGCACATCTTCGACAACGTCGCAGTTCTCAACGGCCCTGTTATCGGTGCGATTCTTCCGATCTTCTGGTTCGTCCTAAAGATTTTGTTTTTCCTTCTGCTCTATATCTGGGTGCGTGGCACGCTTCCGCGCTTCCGCTATGACCAACTAATGAACTTCGGCTGGAAATTCCTCATGCCCGTCGCCATCCTCAACATCCTGGTGACGGCCCTGGTACTCGCTTATCGCAGCTGAATGCCTCTTCGCGTCGCATTGATCCGGTCTGCACCCGTTCATGCTGCGCGTTTTACAATCGAAAGTACACGCGTTACGAAGAAGGACCTCAAAAGACACCAACGATGGAACTTGCCCTGTTCATCATCTTCGGTCTGCTTGCAGTTGCGGGAGCGCTCAACCTCCTGCTGCAGCGCCATCCGATCAACTCAGCGCTTTCGCTCATCGTCGTGATGATGTCGCTGGCCGTACTCTATTGGTCGCTCGGGGCAGAGTTTCTTGCAGCAGCCCAGGTCATCGTCTACTCCGGCGCCATCATGGTGCTGTTTGTCTTCGTCATTATGCTGCTGAACGCGGGCGAAGAAGACACAAGTCCAGCGTCCAAATTCTCACGCGCAGCGACGATTGCGGGCTTTCCTGGCGCAGCCGCGATCTTCAGCTTGCTGACGTTCGTGTTCCTTTCTGAACGTGACCACCTCGGCGGTACACCGATCGGCGGCTATCTGACAGGGGCCGTCAACAACATCGAGGTTCTTTCGCGCACACTTTTCACATCTCTGCTGCTGCCGTTTGAAGTGACCTCCATCCTGATCCTCGTTGCAATTCTGGGCGCTGTCGTGCTGGCGAGGAAGGAGCAATAGCCATGACCATTGCTCTTACTTCGGCTCTGCTCCTCGGTGGCTCCGGCCACAACTGGATTGCCTTTGGCCTGGGTGCGGCGGCCGGTCTCGCGTTTGTGTTGCTCTCCAAGCGCCTTCGCCGCAAGGAGGAACGCTAGATGGTTCCGATCGCCTACTACCTGGTCCTCGCCGCGATTTTGTTTTCGATCGGCGTTTGTGCCTTCCTCATCAAGCGCAACGTCATCACGATCTTCATGTCGATTGAGCTGATGCTCAACGCCGTCAACCTGACCTTCGTTGCCTTCGCTCACATGTGGCATCGCATCGAGGGGCAGATCTTCGTCTTCTTCGTCATGGTCGTCGCCGCGGCAGAGGCTGCCGTCGGTCTTGCCATCATTATCGCGCTTTTCCGCGCGCGCCAGACCTTGAATGTCGATCAGGTCAACCTCATGAAGGACTAGCGAGCCCGCATACACCGCATGAACGATACTCTGCTCTGGCTCATTCCGACTCTTCCCTTCGCCGGCTTCCTCGTTAACGGGACGCTGGGCCGCAAGTTCCCGCGCGTGCTCGTTTCGACCGTCGCGCTCCTCGCTACACTGATTCCCGCGCTCATCGTCGCGAAGCTCTGGATCTACATGCGGTCGGCAGGCGGCCCGGACCACTTCACGCTGATCGGGGCTCCCTGGATCGCCATTAGCGGCTTCCAAGTCAACTTCGCCTTCGCCATTGATCACCTCACGCTGGTGATGCTGGGCGTCGTTACTGGTGTAGGCTTCCTCATTCACGTTTACTCAGTCGGCTACATGGCTGAGAAAGAGGGTTTCTGGCGCTTCTTCGCCTACCTCAATCTCTTCATGTTCTTCATGCTGGTGCTCGTGATGTCCTCGAGCTTCCTGCTGATGTTTGTCGGATGGGAGGGTGTTGGACTCGCCTCTTACCTCCTCATTGGCTTCTACTTCAAGCGTGACTCCGCGGCGAACGCAGGCAAGAAGGCGTTCATCGTCAACCGCATCGGCGACTTCGGCTTTCTGCTGGCGATGTTCCTGCTCATCGCTCATTTTGGCTCGCTCGATTTCGCGAATGTCTTCGACAAGGTGAATGCCGCTCCCGGGCTCACCGGCGGCTTTCTAACCGCAATCTGTCTTCTGCTGTTCGTCGGCGCTGCCGGCAAGTCCGCTCAGATTCCGCTTTACATCTGGTTGCCGGATGCAATGGAAGGCCCGACGCCAGTCTCCGCCCTCATCCACGCCGCAACCATGGTTACTGCGGGCGTTTATATGGTCGCCCGCTGCCATGTGCTCTTCGACCGGTCACCCTTCGCACTCGATGTTGTCGCCATCATCGGCTGCGCCACTGCGTTCTTCGCTGCCACGATCGGGATGGTTCAGCACGACATCAAGCGCGTGCTCGCCTACTCCACAATCTCGCAGCTCGGTTACATGTTCCTCGGCTGCGGAGTTGCAGCATACGAGGCGGGCATTTTCCATCTGATGACACATGCCTTCTTCAAGGCATTGCTCTTCCTCGCCGCCGGCTCGGTCATTCACGCGCTCAGCGGCGAACAGGACATGCGCAACATGGGTGGTCTGCGCAAGCGCATCCCGATCACGTTTTATACGATGAGCGCTGGCGTATTCGCCATTGCGGGCGTCCCACCATTCGCAGCCTTTTTCTCCAAAGACGAAATCCTCTATCAGACCTTCGTGCGCGGGGGCGCGCTTGGCTACACGCTCTGGTTTTTCGGCCTGGTCACCGCGGGAATCACGAGCTTTTACATGTTCCGGTTGTGGTACAAGACCTTCTTCGGTGTGCCTCGCTTTGATGAGGCCACACTGGCTCACGGCCACGGGGCGGACACCGATCACGATGTGGATCTTGCTCCCGTGTATGCTCATCGCGATACACACGCGACGATGGTCGCCGAGCCTGAACATGACAGTGGCCAGGCTGCTCATCCACACGGAGTGCATGAATCACCGGCAATCATGTGGGTTCCGCTCGCGATTCTTGCGGTCCTTTCCTTAGTCGGCGGGTGGGTCGGCGTTCCTCTCGCATTTGGCGGCCACAACGAATTCGAGCATTTCCTCGGTCCGGTTTTCAATCCGGTGGCACACGCCGCTGGGCACATTTCCGTACGTGATCCTGAATTTATTTTGGCCTTTCTCTCGGTCCTCTCTGCGGCGATCGGCTGGTACTTCGCTCACATCTTCTACTGGCGCAAGCCCGGCACCGCAGCCGCGTTGTCCGAACGTTTCAAGCCGCTCTATAACCTGCTCGATCACAAGTACTGGGTGGATGAGATCTATGGCCGCCTGGTCGTCTCGCCGCTGCTCATGCTTTCGCGTATCGTGCTCGGCGGGTTGGTCGATGGACTCATCGTTCAGGGCACCGGCGCGACGCTCGCGGGCGGTACGCGCGGCCTCGGCTGGCTTGCGAGACGTATGCAGTCCGGAAACATTCGCTCTTACGCCGGCTGGCTGGCACTTGGCGCCGCCATCGTCATCGCCATCGTCCTTTTCGTAGTCCACCCGGCAAGCGCCAACACACTGACCCGATGAACCTCGATCAATCCATCCTGACGCTGCTTCTCCTCACGCCGCTTGCCGGCGCAATCATCGTCGCACTGATTCCGGAGCGTACGGAAGGCTCGAAGCTGCACCACATTATTGCGCTTGTCGTCACACTGCTGACACTGGTGTTTGCGCTGCACCTGCCGGCGCACTTCGACTACGGAACCTTTGGCCGTTTCCAGTTCGAGCAGAACAGCGAGTGGATCGCCTCACCCGCCATCCGCTATCACCTCGGCGTCGATGGCCTCTCCATGTGGCTGGTTGTACTTACTGGCGTTCTCGCCCCACTGGGTGTGCTTGCGTCCTGGAACGCGATCAAGTCGCGTACGCGACTCTTTTTTACGCTGTTTCTTCTGCAACAGGTCGCGATGATCGGCATCTTCGTCTCGCTCGACCTTTTCCTCTACTACGGCTTCTGGGAGCTGTCGCTGGTTCCGATGGCGCTGCTGATCGCCACCTTCGGACGTACTGAGAACCGCCGGCGTGCTGGAATCAAGTTCTTCCTTTACACCTTTATCCCGTCGGCGCTGCTGCTGGTGGCCATGATCTGGCTTTATGCTCGGACCGGCACCTTCGATCTGCCGAAGCTGCAGGCGCTCGCCGCGCAACATGCAATTTCAACCAACGGCGTTGCACTTCTGCTCTGCTCGCTCGCCTTCCTCTTTGCCTTCGGCGTCAAGGTGCCGATCTTCCCGCTGCATGGATGGCTTTCGGAAGCGGTCCAGGAGGCTCCCACAGCGGCAGTCATGGTGCTTGCCGGCAAACTCGGCCTCTACAGCATCCTGCGATTTAGTTTCGCCATCTTCCCGGAGCAGTCGCACTATATCGGTCCGCTGCTGATCGCGCTCGGAGCCATAGGTATCGTCTACGGCGCTCTGCTCGCGCTTGTCCAGAGCGACCTCAAGAAGCTCGCGGCTTTCGCTACGCTGAGTGCCAACAGCTTCATCGTGCTCGGCATCTTCACCTTTACGATGTCAGGGCTCGATGGCGGCACGTACCAAATTCTCAACGAATCGCTGATCGGTGCCGCCCTATTCATCCTTTTGGGCCTGCTCTACGAGCGTTACGGCACCTACGACATGCGCGATTACGGCGGACTCGCGGGGCGTCACCCGTGGATGGTCACGTTTTTCGTTATCACCGGCCTTGCGGCTGTCGGCCTGCCGATGCTCTCGGGCTTCGTCGGCGAATTTCTTATCCTCTCAGGCGCAATGCAGGCCTTCGTCGCGCACCACGTTCTCTGGACCGTCGTCGGAACCACCGGCGTCATCTTCTCTGCGGCTTACATGCTTTGGATGATTCAGCGTGTGTTCTACGGGTCGCTGGGGTTGCGCCCTGAAGAGGTCAGCGGCTGGGATCTCAAAGCGCGTGAGCACGTCGAACTCTGGCCGCTGGCGCTCCTCTTTCTCATCATGGGTATCTTTTCACCGTACTGGACAAAGGCAATCGATCCCTTTAGTCAGACGGTGGTTCACACGATGATCACGCCTGCGGATTCCGTCAGGCTTCCGAATTCCAATGGCTTCGTCGATCCCAATCTTGGCGCCGCCGCACTCGGCAAAAAAGCTCCTGCCACCAACAAAGGAGCCCGCTACTAATGTCCACTCCCCTCCTCGCCGTCCTTCCTGAGATCATCCTGACCGTCTTCGGCGTCATTATCATGCTCGCCGAACCCGTCATCCCCAGAGGCCGCTCTCGCAAGCCGCTTGGCTGGCTTGCGGTTCTCGGCACTCTCGCTGCGGGAGCTGCTGCTCTTTATCAGCACAGCCAGTTCAGCCTGTTTCAATGGCGCACCATCAGCGCCTTTTATGGAACAGTTCAGGTTGATGATTTCTCTGTCTTCTTTCACCTGCTTATCGCGGCGATCGTCCTCGTGACGTTGCTCGCAACGATCGACTACTTCGACGGCACACCCAACTCCCATGCCGGTGAGTTCTATGCCCTCACCCTGTTCGGTGCGACCGGAATGATGTTCATGACGTGTTCAGTCGAACTCCTCATGGTCTTCATCGGTCTCGAAATCTCCTCGATCTCCACGTACATCCTCGCTGGGTTCCGTAAAGGCCACGCCACCGCGTCTGAGTCGTCACTCAAGTACTTCCTCCTCGGCAGCTTCGCGACAGCATTTTTCCTCTATGGCATTGCCCTCTGCTTTGGCGCAACAGGGTCGACCTCGATTGCCGCGATTCACAACGGTATCGCCACAACAACCACACCACATCTTGCCATCCTCGCAGTCGCGATGGTGTTGATCGGCCTCGGCTTCAAGGTTTCGCTCGCTCCCTTCCACGTCTGGACTCCGGACGTGTACCAGGGCGCGCCTGCGCCGGTTGTCGGCATGATGTCGACCGCCCCGAAGGCCGCTGCCTTCGCTGTGCTGCTGCGCTTCCTCTTCAACGGCATGCCGGCGCTTCGGCCGCACTGGATCGTCCTCATCGAGTTGCTCGCCGTCGCCAGTATGTGTATCGGCAATCTCGGCGCGCTCGTGCAGCGCGATGTCAAACGTCTGCTTGCTTATTCCTCCATCGCGCATGCCGGCTATCTTCTGGTCGCCTTCACCTCTACTCGAGAGAACGCCATCTCGGCCGCACTTTTTTATACGGCCGCATACGCAGCCATGAACGTCGGCGCGTTTCTCGTGCTCACTGCGGTATCCGGCTACGATGAAGAGTCCCGCACGCTCGACGACTACACCGGCCTGGCACTGCGGCGTCCCGTCCTTGCCGCGCTGCTGGCCTTCTTCCTCATCTCGCTGATCGGCATTCCCTTTACCGGCGGATTCTTCGGCAAGTTCTACTCCTTCACGGCGGCCATGTATACGGGCCACGTCTGGCTCGCAGTTATCGGTCTCATCAACTCCGGTATCGCCTGCTTCTATTACCTGCGGCTGCTCGCTGCGTTGTACACACGTCCGGTCGTCGCAACGAGTTCGGTTGCAGAGACGAGGAAGGTTGCGGCTCCGGCTGGCATCGCACTCGCCTGCGCCGCGCTGGCGACGCTCCTTCTCGGTATCGCGCCAGGACGCCTGCTGCACCTCACGCAACGCTCGACTCCAATCACTCCTCCGGTTGTCACCACCGCGGCGCCTGAGCTAACCCCAGCGCCGCCAGAGCCCGGCCAATAATTCATCAGTCGCTTGAACTGGAAATAGAAAGGCCTCCGCATTGGCGGAGGCTTTTCTATTCCGAGCTTCCCGAACCTTAGGGCTTAACCTTCAGGAAGATGATGACGAACGTGAACAGTGCGAGCGACTCGATAAACGCGAGGCCGAGGATCAGGAACAGGAAGATTCCAGGACGTGCTCCCGGGTTGCGGGCCAGCGCCTCAGCCGACGAGGCCGTCGCCTTGCCCTGACCGAGACCGCAGAGTCCGGCCGCGAGGGCCATTCCCAGACCGGCCGCCAGCGGAACCCACTGTGACGCGGGGCTGTACTGACTGGCGTTCTGCGCGAAGGCCGGCGAGGCAATCAGCATCGCGGCCAGTGACATAAAGAGATATTGCAGCTTACGCATTCTTTACTCCGTGCTCCCGTTATCTCGCCATCAGTGGGTGGTTGAGGCTCACCGAGCTGGCCCCCTCACGCTGAACGGCGGAAGTACCCGCCGCGAAGAGGGAGCGCCCCTCCGCGGGATCTTGCAAGCGGCAACTCGCCGCTAATCTCTAATGCTCGTGTGCAACCGCGAGCCCCAGGTAAATCGCTCCCAGCACCGCAAACACATAGGCCTGAATTACTGCAACGCCAAGATGCAGCCCGAGAAACACCAGCGGAATTCCAATCGGCACCAGCGAGAAGAACGCCATCGTCAGAAGGTCGCCGGCGAACATGTTCGCGTAAAGACGAACGGTGAGCGATAGGATACGCGCAAAGTGTGAGATGACCTCAATCGGGAACAGCAGCCAGTACAACCACCACACCGGTCCAAGGAACTGCTTAATGTAGGCGGCCTTGTTCACGCGTAGGCCGTGATAGTGGTAGTACAGGAACGTCACCACGGCAAAACCCAGCGGTACGGAAACCTGCGCCGTCGGCGATTCCAGCCCCGGAATCAATCCCACCAAATTGCACAGCAGGATGAACAGGAACATCGTCGTCAGGTAGCTGGTGAAGCGCTCATAGCCATGGCCGATGATCGCCTCGGTCTGCTGCTCGACGCCCTCGTTCAGCATCTCCGCGAGGTGCTGCAGGCCATTCGGCCTCTCCACGCTCAGCGACAGGCGCACTGCGATGAAGTACAGCAGCAGCACGATGAAGACGAGGAATTCCATCGCCACCGCGTTCGTAATCGGGGCCTTCGCGTAGGCCGGCGTCACATGGAAAAAGCCCAGCAGCCAGTTCACCTGGGGAGCAAAGGCGTGGTTCAGAAGTCGCGTAAACAAAAGCTGAGTCTGCATAAAAACGTCGGAAGACCTGCCTGAAACTGGTTCTGGAGGCCGTTTGATTCGTCTGCTTTAGATGCCGCGCGGCCTAAACCGTCCACGACCTCACCAGTCTCAGCGCCTCAATTGTCAGGGCAATCATGCCCAGCGCGAGGCCCGCGACAAGCGCGTAAACAGAACCATCCAGATACTTAAGACTAACATACAGAGCCACCAGCGCGACGCCCAGACGGAGGAAGAAGCCTACCAGCACCGTGCCCACAGGCCGCGCTTCCGCTCCAGCGTCCATACGGCTGATCACAACCGTCATCAGCCGCGTCCACTCCCATAAACCGCTCGCCGAGATTGCGGCACCTACCGCCAACAGCACCGCGCTCTGCCATCCCATCTTCCACCAGACCAGGGCCGCGCCGGCCATCGCAAGTATCGCCAGCAGACGAAGCGCGCGGTGCATCGCTTGCCGGACATCCTCGTCAGTCAAACCAGCAAGTTCCACTCCTCACCTGCCCCGTTTCATGACCTTCGACGCAGTCGTAAAGATCTGCACGAATCCGGCGATCGCGCCGACGACAATTCCCACCACCTGGATCCAGTCGGTATGGAAGTGCCGGTCCAGCAGCATCCCGATGAACCAGCCGACAACGCAACCCGCCGGCAAGGCCAACGCCAGTTGAACCATCGACTCCGCCTGCACCAGGCTCCCGAAAATTCCGGCACCCTTCTTCGGCTTGTTCGCGTCATCGGCCATCGCCAAACCTTACCACCCGCCCCAGCCGCGCCGCCACTCGCCGATATACTGAAGCTTCATACGTTTAGAAAAGCGAGCCCCTGCATTGAGCCAGTTTGAAAGCGACTTCGAGCAAAAGCTCTACGCGCAGCGCCAGGAAAAGCTGCGCGAGATCTCCACCATCGGCCAGCGCCTCGGCCTCTCCGCCGCCGAGAGCATCTACCCCAACCGCTTCCCAGCGGCCGATGAGCACATCCCCTCTGCGCACATCCCAGACCTCCTTGCGCGCTTCGACTCCGAGTCCGCGGCGGTCTCCGCCGAGACCCTTGAGGCCGAACACCCCGAGTTCGCCGTCGCCGGTCGCATCATGTCCATCCGCCTGCAGGGCAAGGCCGGCTTCGCGCATCTCCAGCAGGGCGGAAAGCGTCTGCAAATCTATGTCCGCAAAGATGACGTCGGCGAAGACATCTTCGCGCTCTACAAGCTGCTCGACCTCGGCGACCACGTTGGCGTACGTGGCCACCTCATGCGCACACGTACTGGTGAGCTCACGCTCAAAGCGCTGCCCATCGGCGGCAAGCCGGCCATAAGCTTCCTCTCGAAGGCGATGATCGCGCTGCCGGACAAGTATCACGGCCTCGAGGACGTCGAGCTCCGTTACCGGCAACGCTACGTCGACCTCATCATGAACTCCGGCACGCTGGCGAAGGCCGCCACAGAACCGGGTGCCCCACCCTCGAACGGCAGCGTAGCTGACGGACAGGGTGGGGTCGGGATCTCCGAATCACCACAGACTCAAGCGGAACCCATCGAACCACGCAACGTTCGCGACGTCTTCGTAAAGCGCGCCGCCATCCTGCGCGCCGTCCGCCGCTTTTTCGACGACCGCGGTTATCTCGAAGTCGAAACGCCAATGATGCACACGATTGCCGGCGGCGCCGCGGCGCGTCCGTTCCGCACGCATCACAATGCGCTTGATATCGGGCTCTCCTTGCGCATCGCGCCTGAGCTCTATCTCAAGCGGCTGGTTGTTGGTGGGTTAGATCGTGTCTACGAAATCAACCGCAACTTCCGCAACGAGGGCGTCAGTACGCAGCACAACCCTGAGTTCACGATGCTCGAGTTCTACCAGGCTTACGCGAACTACCACGACCTGATGGACCTCACGCAGGAGCTCATTACCTTCATCGCGGAAAAAGTGAACGGTACAACGGTCACACGCTTCCCAATTCCCAAGGGCTCACGCGCAGGGGAGACCGTTGAGATTGATCTGGCGAACTGGCAGAAGCTCACGATGCGTGAAGCAATCATCAAGTGGTGGCCACAACATGCAGGATTGGCGCCACAACCATCCGATTTTGCAGATGCCGGCACTCTCGCCGAGCGGTTCAATTCCGGATTCGTTGCCCTTCATGCGCATCGTGCATCATCGGGCAACACAAGCGATCCTGAGTCGATACAGGGCGAGGCGAAAGATGAGCAGAGGATCGGTGACCAACAGATGATGCTCGAGGCTTACGCGATGATCCTCCGGAAGCATCCCGAGAGACTCGGACGCGTCATCGCCGACGCGTTTGAGCTTCTGGCCGAAGAGCACCTCATCCAGCCCACGATCATCTACGACTTCCCGCTCGCGGTCTCACCTCTCAGCAAGGTAAAGCCCGATGAACCGGACTGGGTCGAGCGGTTTGAGTTCTACATCGGAGGCTTCGAGATCGGCAACGCATTTTCCGAGCTCAACGACCCCGACGACCAGCGCCGCCGCTTCGAAGATCAGCTGAAGGAACGCGACCGTGGGGACGACGAAGCCCACCAGATGGACGAAGATTACGTCCGCGCGCTGAGCTTCGGCCTCCCCCCACCGCCGGCGAAGGTATCGGTATCGACCGACTCACCATGATCCTTACCGGCGCGCGCTCCATTCGCGATGTCATCCTCTTCCCGCTCATGCGCCCGCTCACGAAGACACCAGCAGATGATGCCGAGGACGAAGACCACACCCACGGAGAGTCCGCCGAATAGCCATGAAGACCGCGCATGTCGCCCTCGCTTTAGGAATTCTGCCGTTCGCTGCTTCTGCTTTCGCCCAACCTGCCATGCCGGTCATCCCGCCAACCGGCCACGTACATACGATGGACGTCGACCTCGCGTACTGGGTCTATGGCAAACCACAGGCGGACGCGACGCCCGTGTTCGCTGTCAACGGCGGCCCCGGTCTCTCGCACATCTACATGATCCAGAACGACATCTGGCTACGCATCTCCGAGCACCGCCAGGTCATCTTTTACGATCAGCGTGGCGACGGCGCCTCACCACTCGCCAATCCCAGCGCCTCGCAGTCCATGGACGCCCAGGTCGCCGATCTCGACGCCATCCGCGAGCATCTTCATTTCAACAAAATCGATCTCTGCGGAGATTCTTTCGGCGGGCTGCTCGTCATCGCTTACGCCACGGCCCATCCCCAGCACGTGCACAAGCTCATCATCTCTGACGGCCTGCCCTCGACGAAGGCGATCGTCCATCTCTTTCCGCAGGTCTATCCAGACAAGATGGAGGCTTTCGCCGCCGCTCGTGCCGCCTCAAAAGCCACCCCTGAGGAGCAGGCCCAGCAGTCTCTCCTCGATCACTTCCGTATGCTCTTCTACGACCAGGAAAAGATGGAGCACTATCTGGCAAACGTGCACGACATCGGCTTCTCACCGGCGACCGGCGCCGCGGTCGGAAAGGCAATCGCCAATCTGGACTTCACACCGGCATTGCCGCAGTTCAACTTCCCCGTTCTCGTCATCACAGGCCGCTTCGATATGAACGTCGCTCCGCTGACTGCATGGCGAATGTATAAGGCCATCCCCGGAGCGAAGTTCGAGGTCTTCGAGAAGAGCGGACATCTCCCCTCATACGAAGAGCCCGACAAGTACGTCGCTGTCGTCGACGACTTCCTCGGCCGCAAATAGCAGCTCAATACACCTTGCAGTTCTCGCGCTGGATCGGCCCACCTGCTTTGTTGATGTGGAACATGTACGAGCAGTTCACCGTCGCCGCACCGGTAGCCGAAGCACCCTGATACACGTACAGCACATGCTGGCCAGGGTCATATACCGTCAACGCATTATTCAGATCGGTCTTCACAAACTGAAAGCTGAGCTCTCCCACCGGTGCGCTGCTCGCATGCACAGCCGCTCCGCCATGCGCCCACCATCCAATCGCCATCGCCGCAACAACCAACGCACAATTGCCGAACCAGCCTGACGTCCTCATACGCCTCCTTTGTGAAGAAGTTCGAATGATAGACGTAATTCAGCCAGTCAAGTTATCCGTGAATTAGGCAATCCTCGAGTAGCCAGCGTCCTGCTGCTGCGCATCTTTGAGAAAGTCTTCCAGCACCTGGGCAACGCGCGCTATGCCTTCCAGCGCCCGTGCACGCTCAATCTCGCCGCCGAGCGCGAGCCGCAGCCCGTGCCGATACTCCGGCGCCGCCGCGCACCATTGCCCGTTCGTCACCATTACGTCCTCGGCCTTGAGCGCGATCTCGACATCGCCAGGCTCAATATCCTCCGGCAGCCGCGCCCACAAGTGCCATGCGGCGCTCGCGCCCGGCGCACACAGCTTACCCAGCGACGCGCGCGCAGCCTGGTTCCTATGCCGGCCCTCTTCGCGCTTCGCCCTGATGATCTCCTTCAGCACGCCATCCTCGCACATCGCCAGCGCCGCCATGTTCTGCGGCACACCCGTGCCCGTAGCCGTGCACCGCAATGACGCCTCAATCGACGCCGCAGCATTCTCCGGCGCCACAAGAAACCCCGTCCGCGCGCTCGGCGCGAGACTCTTCGCCAGCCCGCGCACGTAGTAGGCGCGCTCCGGCGCAAGCTCCGCGTAGCTCGGCGGCGCATTCTCTTCCATAAAGCCGTACGCGTCGTCCTCAATGATCGTCAGATCAAACTGGCGCGCAATCTCTACAATCTTTTCGCGGCGCGATAGCGGCGTTACAAACCCGAGCGGATTCTGTACCGTTGGCATCGTGAAGATGCCATGCACCGGCTCAAGCTCCTTGCGCTTGCGGTCGCACAATTCCTGCAGCGAATCCGGCACAATTCCTTCGTCGTCCACGTCGCATGCGACAACCGAGGTTTTCGTCATCCAGCACTGATCCATGAATCCCGGATACGTATTGCCCTCTACGGCAACTCGCGTCCCCGCAAGTCCCGAGGCCATCAGAGCGTTCAGCGTGCCGTGATGTCCACCGCACGTCAGCCACGTCCGGCTGAACGGCAGGCCCAGCCAGTTCGCCGCGCGCTCGCGCAGCTTCCCCTCCACGGTGCGGAACGAGGGCCGCAAGGATTCAACAGGCTGGGAACCAGACTCAGCAAAGGCAGCCGCCAGATAGCGCGACCATATCTCCTGCTGACCCGGCATCAGCGGAAAATTCCACACCAGGTCGATCATTCCGTGAGTCTAGAGCATTTCCGTCAAGCTTGTGCCCACATAATGCGCGACTATGCCATTTTCTTCACAGGAAACTGACCAAATCGCCTCTTCTTCGCCCAAATTGGCAGGCGAAATGCTACGTCGATTTCAAGCTCCATATAAACTCGTGCAGTGAAGATTCTCTTTGTTGGCGACATCTTTGGGTCAGCTGGCCGACACATCGCGCACGAGCACCTCCCTCATCTGCTTGAAACGCACTCCGTCGATCTCCTCATCATCAACGGGGAAAACGCCGCCGGCGGCTTCGGCCTCACGCCCGCCATCGCTGAAGAGCTCTTCGACCTCGGCGCTCACGTCATCACCACCGGCAATCACGTCTGGGACAAGAAAGAAATTTTCGAGTACATCGACGTCCCCGAAGCCTCGCACGTGCGTGGCCGCCGCGTCCTTCGCCCCGCCAACTACGCGCACGGAACGCCCGGCTTTGGCGTCTACCAGGGCATGCTGCCCAATGGCCCCGCCTACGCCGTTATCAATTTGCAGGGACGCGTCTTCATGAACTCCTGCGACGATCCCTTCCGCAAAGCCGATGACCTTCTCACCGAAATCAGCGAGAAGTCCGGCGCCAAGGTCATCCTGCTCGACTTCCACGCCGAGGCCACCAGCGAAAAAGTCGCGCTCGGCTGGTATCTCGACGGCCGCGTCACCGCCGTGCTGGGCACGCACACCCACATCCCCACAGCCGACGAACGCGTCCTCCCGCATGGCACCGCCTACCAGACCGACGTCGGCATGAGCGGCCCCTACGACTCCGTCATCGGCGTCGAAACCGAGATGGTCCTCAAGCGCTTCCTCACCGGCATGCCGGGCAAGTTCGAAGCCGCCAAGGGCAACCCCAAGCTTTGCGCCACGCTCATCGACTGCGACGGCGCCACCGGCCGCGCCCGCGCCGTGCAGCGCATCATGCTCGGCGAGTAGCCCCAACCCACCCCAAGAGCCGTCATCCTGAGCGAAGCGAAGGATCTTCGTATTTGTCTTTTGCCTTTGCTTTTCTAGTCGTCATCCCCGCAGGGGATCTGCTTTTTGCATTCGTGCTCGGCTACACTTTCGAGGACATGTCTGACAGCATCTCCCGCCGCGCCTTCCTGCAGAGCTCCGCCCTCGTCACCACCGCCGCCGCAATCACCCCTGCACTCGCACAGCAATCAAACGCGAAGCCTTCCGAGCGGCCCTACCCCGAAAACGGCACGCTCATACCCGACGAAGGCTGGCGTCTCTGGGTCGACGACAAGGCCGAGTGGCAGAACGACGACATCTTTCTGCCCGAAGACGTCGCATGGATCAACGGCAAACTCTGCGCCAAGGGCCAGCCGCTCCCAATCAACGCACCCACCGGCGGCTGGGCCGCACTCACACACGACACCGGCCTCGAGGTCACACTCCCCACCTCCGTCGAGCAGCACTTTTGGGGCAAGTACGGCGCGGGTCCAGCCTCTCCGGGACAAGCCGGTAAACCGCGCCCCTACACACCCGAGGAGTACCGCTACGCCGCAACCGATCCTCCCAAGCCGCCCGCAGACGACAACATCCCGCAGAACGGCGCCTACTTCGGCGTCTCCTGGTTCCACCGCCGCATCGACATCCCCGCCGAGCTCCGCGGCAAGCGCATCTTCCTCCACATCCGCGGGGCCCACCTCCGCGCCGAGGTCTACCTCAACCAGAAGCTCGTCGGCTACTCCATCATGGAGGAGCTTCCCTTCGAGTGCGACTGCACCGACGCCGCCAACCCCGGCGGCCTCAACGTCCTCGCCATCCGCATCACCAACCCCTTCGGCCGCTTCGACTGGGTCGACGGCCTCAACGCCAAATGGGGCAAGGTCTCGCTCTACCGCTCCCACGGATTCGGCGCACTGGATCGCGGCATCACGCTCAGCGCGCACAGCGATGTCCGCATCAAAGACGCTTGGGTTCTCAATACACACGAGGCTATGAAGGTGATTGCGAACCTGACGCTTGAAGGTGCGGGGGTATTCGATCTCATTCAGGCCGGCGACGTGATATGCAAAGTTCAAGACCCCGCTACCGGGAAGATCATCACAACAATTGATCGAAGTCTGGTCATCGTTACGCAACAAACGAAGGCGCCGAAATCAAAAGCTGCGATCAGTTCCGCCATACGATCGGCGACCCACGAGCTCAGTGGGTACACCGGTATCCGCATCAACATCCCGTCGGCACAGCTTTGGAATATCGCTGAGCCTAAGCTCTATCACTTGACACTCGAATGTCGCGATTCGTCAGGCAAGCTCAAAGACACCCGCACCATCGCCTTCGGCTTCCGCTCCTTCACCGTCGACGGCATCGACCCCGCGAATTCCAACTCCAACGCCGTCTTCCGCCTCAACGGCAAGCGCACAAAAATCTACACCGCCATCTCCTGGGGCTACTGGGGACTCAACGGAATGTTCCCCGTACCCGAGCTCGCCGAGAAAGAGGTCCGCGCCGCGCAGGCGCTCGGCCTCAACTGCCTCAACTTCCACCGCAACCTCGCCAAGGAAGACGTCCTCCGCTGGCACGACCGCCTCGGCGTCCTCCGCTACATGGAGCCCGGCGCCGGCAAGATGGCCATCGGCAAGCTACCCGCGCGCACCGACGCCAGCGCCAACAGCGTCGTCATGCAAAAGCCGGAAAGCGACGCCGACAAGTTTGCGCAGCGTTATATGTTCACCAAGTGCGTCGAGATGGTAAAAGCCTTCCGCTCGCACCCCTCCGTCATCGAGTACTGCCTGCAGAACGAGCTCGGCGCCGACCTCAAGAATCCCGACACCCTCGCCATCCTCAAGGCCATGCACGACGAAGACCCCTCGCGCTGCGTCGTACTCAACGACGGCTTCGTCGCTCCTCCACGCTCCGCCGCACAAGCCTGGTACGAGCCCTGGGATGACAACCTCAAGGAAGGCAAGCTTCACCGCAGCGACGAGACTCCGTTCGGCGACTGGTGGAACAACCACCAGGGCGCGGGCGACCAGTGGTACGACGAGTTCTACAAATCACCCACCGACTTCACTTACGACATCAACCTCCGCAACGTCCTCACCGAGTACGGCGAGATGGAAGGCTGCGCCCGCCCCGACATCCACGGCCTCATGGTCCACCAGATCACAGAGACCTACAAAAAATACGGCGGCACCTCCTACGACCTCGCCGATCACAAAGAGATCCTCGCCGGCTACAACCGCTTCCTCGACAAGTGGGGCTTCCGCAAATCCTTCCCCACACCCGACCACGTCTTCCGCGCCGTTGGCCGCACCTGCTACGAGTCCTGGCAGAACTACATGGAGAACGCGCGCATCAACGACGCGCTCGATTTCGCCGCCATCTCCGGCTGGGAGTCCACCGCCATCGAGAACCACTCCGGCATCGTCGACAACCTGCGAAACCACAAGTCCGACCCACACCTCATCGGCGACATACTCCAACCCATCCGCCCCTGCGCGAAGCAGCGCTCGCTCGCTGTCGAACTCGGCAAACCCGCCACCTTCGACCTCTTCCTCTTCAACGACACGCACCAGCCCGCCACGGGCACACTCACCTTTTCGATGATCACGCCCAGCAACAAACGCATCGAGCTCAAGACACTTCCCGTCCCTTCAAACCAAACACCCGATCAATTCAGCTACTTGCTGCAGGAAGCCTTCGAAACACCGAGGCTCGACGAAGAGGGTCTCTACCGCTTCAAGTTCTTGCTCTCGTCTGCACCACTCGCAACGCAGACTAAAGAGATTTGGGTGACCAATGCCCCAGCCGTCAACCGAACAAAGCTGGCGAAGATCGGGTTGTCCGGCGTTTCAGCGTCCCTGCGCGCTCAATTGGAACAGTTGAAAGAACATCTCGGATTTCGAATCGATCCTTATTTCGAAGGCGAGATCTTCGACCTCATCATCTCCTCTGGCATCACCTCGCACACGCACGCTGACGGACAAGTCGGCGAGACCACCGGCCTCGAAGCCGCGCCACCGATGAAACCCGGCCACACACCCGAGCCCGGTGAAGAGGCCCAGATCATCGCGCTCGGCCATCTCCAAACCGGCATCCTCGACGCCGTGCGCGCCGGCACTCCGCTCCTCGCCATCCCGCAGACCGACACACTCTCAGACGGTGTCGCCAAAGAGCTCGCCGCCGCCGGCGCCTTCACCTACCACGGCGCCGTCGGCGATTTCCGCGCCCCCTGGATGGGCAACTGGTACTTCGTCCGCGAGCACGCCCTCTTCACCGGCCTCCCGCAAAATCAAGCCCTCGGCGGCTTCTACCAGTGCAAAGGCCGCCCCTCCAACGGCCTCCTCATCGATCAATCTCCCAACGGCGCACCCGTCGAAGTCATCGTCGGCTACTCCCGCGACCACGATCGCAACATCGGCGCGGGCACCTTCACCACGCGCCTCGGCAAAGGTAAAGTGCTCTATCATCGCTGCCCCGACTTCCACCCCGTCCTGCAGCAGCGCTTTCTCGCCAACGCATTGCGCTGGCTCACGACCTGATCACTCCGTCGTACGCGATACCATGAAGTTGTGATCCCATCTCAAGTCGTCGATGAACTCCGAGCAGCCGTCGGCGATGCAAACCTCATCATCGACCGTACCCAGCTCCAGACCTACGAGTGTGACGGCCTCACGAACTTCCGCGCCGTCCCAGGCGCCGTCGTCCTTCCGCGTGAGGCCACGCAGGTTCAAGCAGCCATTCAAGTGTGCGCGAAGCACAACATCCCTTTCGTCGCACGCGGTGCTGGCACCGGACTCAGCGGCGGGGCGCTGCCCAGTCCCGGCTGCGTCGTCATCGGCCTCGCGCGCATGAACCGCGTGCCCTCCATCGACCTCGAAAACGCCCTCATCACCGTCGAACCCGGCGTCACCAACTCGCAGGTTACCGAGCTCGTCCGCAGCGCCGGCTTCTTCTACGCGCCCGACCCCTCCTCACAGATCGTCTGCACCATCGGCGGCAACCTCGCTGAAAACGCAGGCGGCGCGCACTGCCTCAAGTACGGCTTCACCACCACGCACGTGCTCGGCTGCGAGGTCGTCCTTCCCTCGGGCGAACTCGTCTGGCTCGGCTCACCACACGGCGTGCCCGACACACCCGGCTACGATCTCATGGGCGTATTCGTCGGCAGTGAAGGCACACTCGCCGTCGCGACCAAAGCCGTGCTGCGCATCGTTCGTCGCCCACAATGCGTGCAGACGCTGCTCGCCGCCTTCAACTCCAGCTCTGCCGCAGGTCAAACCGTCTCCGACATCATCGCCGCCGGCATGCTTGCCTCCGCGATGGAGATGATGGACCGCACCTCCATCTTCGCCGCCGAAGCCGCCGTCCACGCGGGATACCCCGACTGCGAATGTCTCCTCCTCGTCGAGCTTGACGGCCCCATCGACGAAGTCAACACGCAAATGCAGCGCGTCCGCGAGCTCTGCACAAAGAACGGCGCATGGGAACAACGTCTCGCACAATCCGACACCGAGCGCGCTCTCGTCTGGAAGGGCCGCAAAGCTGCCTTTGCGGCCATGGGTCGCGTCTCGCCCAACTACATCGTGCAGGACGGCGTCATCCCGCGCACCGCACTTCCTTCCATACTCGCGCGCATGCAGGAAATGTCTGCCGAGACCGGTCTGCGTATCGCCAACGTCTTCCATGCCGGTGACGGCAACCTTCATCCCATGGTTCTCTACGACGCTTCGCACGAAGGCGAAGAAGAACGCGCACTCGATCTCTCCTACAAGATTCTTCAGCTATGCGTTGACGCCGGCGGCTCCATCACCGGTGAGCACGGCGTCGGCCGCGAGAAGCAATGCGTCATGAGCTACATGTTCGCCGAACCCGACCTCGCCACCATGCACCGCGTGCGTCACGCCTTCGACCCGCACAACATCGCGAACCCGGAAAAACTCTTCCCCACTCCACGCCTCTGTGGCGAACGCTCGCGCGGCTCTTACGTTCCGCATCCCATCGAAGCCGCCGGCCTCGCGGAGGTCTTCTGATGCTCGCGGAGCTCAACATCGAAACACACCAACTCGACGGCGTCACCGTCCTCTCGCCCGCCAACACCGACGAAGTCGCCGCGATCCTCTGCGCAGCCAATGCCCAGTCGCTGGCGGTCGAGCCTATGGGCGGCCGCACCAAACTCACCTGGGGCTCCCGCGTCACACCGCGCCTCCAACTCTCAACAACCCGCATCACCGGAATGCGTGAACACGTCTGGCAGGACATGACCACGACTGTCGCCGCCGGCACACCATGGTCCGCGATGCAAAGCGAGCTCGCTCGCCACAATCAGCGCGTTGCACTCGATCCCGTCTTTCCTGATCACGCCACCGTCGGCGGCGTCATCGCCACCAACGACAGCGGTGTCCTCCGCCGGCGTTACGGCTCTCTCCGAGATCTCGTCCTCGGCATGACCATCGTCCTCGCCGACGGCACGGTTGCGCGCAGCGGTGGCAAAGTCGTCAAGAACGTCGCCGGCTACGATCTGCCCAAACTCCTCACTGGTTCTTTTGGCACGCTTGGAATCATCACAGAGGTCACCTTCCGCCTGCATCCGCGTCCCGCCAGCACGCTCAGTCTCACTGCGCGCTCGGCTTCCATCACGCAGCTCGCCGACCTCATGCATCGCATCACTGCCGCTCCCCTCAGTCTCGAAGCGATGCAGCTTCGCAATGAGGACGCCGACTTCGCGCTCGACGTCCAGCTCGCCTCTGACCCCGAAGCTCTGCACAATCAGGAACGGCAACTGCGCAGCCTCACGCAAGACTGCCCACTCGCTTCTTCCAATACCGATGTCTGGTTCACTCGCGAACGACTCTTCGCCGAACCGGACGCAACCGTGCTGAAGGTCACCAGCCTGCCATCGAAACTATCCGCAATTGTCGGCGCCGCCATCATCCTCAACACGCAACCCAACACGCGTGCCCGCTGTGTCGCCGAACCCACCGGCATCGCGACCGTTGCCTTCTCCGCCACACCAGAAATCCTCGCGACGCTCACCAGCGACCTCCGCTCGCGCCTGCACGCACACGGTGGCAGTGCCGTGCTTCTGCGCCGGGGTCTGCTGCCACATTCCGTCAACTCCTGGGGAGATCCACCCGCCGCCATCGAGCTCATGCGTGCCATCAAACACGAATTCGACCCCACGCGAATCCTCAATCCCGGCCGCTTCGTAGGAGGCATCTGATGTCCCACTCTCACGAAGCCACACCGGCACAGGAAGCCAGCGGCCTCGCCACACAATCCGCACTTACGCAGATCACCACCTCTACGCGTCAGAGCTCCTTCGACGCCCATAACGCACCTGAGCCTGCCGTTATGGACAAATGCGTGCACTGCGGCTTTTGCCTTCCCGCCTGCCCCACCTACGTCCTTTGGGGCGAAGAGATGGATTCTCCACGGGGACGCATCTGGCTCATGCGCAAAGCCGCACTCGGTGAAGCTCCTCTCGACGACGTCTTCCAGACACACATCGACAACTGCCTCGGCTGCATGGCCTGCATGACCGCCTGCCCCAGTGGCGTCGAGTACAACAAGCTCATCGAAGACACCCGCGGTCAGGTCGAACGCCAGGCTGAGCGCCGCGGCTCTCGTTCGCTCTCCGACCGCCTTTTCCGCAAACTCCTCTTCGCGACGTTTCCGCACCCCAATCGCCTGCGCGTTCTGGGAATTCCTCTCGCACTCTATCAGCGCACCGGTCTCCAATCGCTCGTGCGTTCCTCCGGCCTGCTCAAGCTGCTTCCCGAACGCCTGCGCTCCATGGAGGCTCTGCTTCCGCCCGTTCCACTCAACCCGTTCCACTCACTTCCACGCACAGTTGCCTCTCGTAACAGATCACGCGGCCGCGTTGGCATGCTCACCGGTTGCGTGCAGAGCGCCTACTTCGCGCACGTCAACGCCGCCACCGCACGCGTCCTCGCCGCCGAAGGCTTCGAGGTCATCATTCCCCCGTCGCAGGGTTGCTGCGGCGCCCTCATGGTCCACTCCGGTCTCGACGCTTCCGCCGCTGAATACGCGAAGAAGATGATCGCCACCTTCGAGGCCGCCAACGTCGACACCATCGTGATCAACGCCGCCGGCTGCGGCAGCACCATGAAGGAGTACACGCACCTCCTCCGCGACGATCCCTCCTGGGCCGCCCGCGCCGCAGCGTTCTCCGCAAAGTGCAAGGACATCAGCGAGGTCCTTGCGGTGGTCGAACCCCTCGCTCCCCGCAGCCCCATTGCACTTCGCGTCGCCTACCACGACGCCTGTCACCTCCGTCATGCACAGGGCATCTTTATGCAGCCACGCGCTCTCCTTACGCAGATACCGAACCTCGTCGTCGAAGAGATCGCCGAACCCAACCTCTGTTGCGGCTCCGCAGGCGTCTACAACCTGCTGAATCCCGGGCCTGCGAACGAACTTGGCGACCGGAAGGTCTCGCACCTGCTCGCGACCGGCGCGGAAGCCGTCGTCAGTGCAAATCCCGGCTGTCTTTTGCAGCTTATGAACGGCCTTCGCCGCCGCGGCGCCGCCGAGCTCCCGGCCTTCCACATGGTCGAGCTGCTCGACGCTTCCATCCGCGGCCTCACCGTCGAGCAACTCCTCACCGGCCCCCGCTCCCTCGACGTCAACTAGTCGCCCTCCGCACCGCGCGTGACGTCCACCGCACTCATCGGCGAAACTAAATTTCGCACGGAGAAGCCTATGACCGGACCCGAAGAACTTCGTATCATCGACGCCGCCAACGCGCTGCTCAACGCGCGCCGCACCGGCCGTCCCATAACCGACCTCCCCGCCAGCCTGCAGCCACAATCGCTCGACGAAGCCTACGCCATTCAGGACCGCATGATACTGGCGCTTGGCCAGGAAAGCGGGGACCCCGTCGGCGGTTGGAAGGTAGGCGCGCCCTCGCCGGACGCCACCCCGACGTTCGCGCCGATGCCGCGCGCCTGGATTGCCGCCTCCGGGAGCATCCTCACCGGAGAGCGCTGGCGCTATCGCGGCATTGAAGCCGAGATCGCCTTCCTCGTCGGCAGCGATCTCCCGCCGCGCACCCAGCCCTACACACGCGAAGAGACCCTCGCTGCGATGGCCTCCTGCCATCCCGCCATTGAGGTCCTCGAGTCCGCCTTCACCGATCCATCCCAGGCTGCGCCTCTCGCCAAAAACGCCGACCTGCAGGTGCACGGCGGCTTTGTCTACGGCCCTCCCGTCGCCCACTGGCAATCCCTCGACTTCGCGAAAGAGAAAGTCATGCTCTCTTGCGACGCCGTCGTCCGGGTCGAGCGCACCGGCTCCAACACCTCCGGCGATCTCCTGCGTCTTCTCCCGTTCCTCGCCAACGAAGGCGCCGCACGCACCGGGGGCCTGCGCAAAGGCCAGTGGATCACCACCGGGTCCTGGACCGGCAATACACTGGCCTCATCTACCTCCGTCGTGGAGGTAAGGTTCTCCACCGCAGGCCGCGTTGATCTCCGTTTCGCTTAGACTCATTCGATCTCCCAGGAATTGACCAATGACCCTCCCACCCAACACCGCAATCCACGCCACCACCGCCGACCGTTACTCGCCCGTCCTCACACCCGAAGCCCTCGCCTTCGCTGTCGCACTTCATCGCGAGTTCAACCCGCGCCGCAAGCAGATCCTTGCCGCACGCGTTACACGACAACAGCAACTCGACTCAGGCGTTCGTCCCGATTTCCTTCCGCAGACCCGCCAGATCCGCGAAACCCCCTGGACCGTCGCACCCATCCCGGCCGACCTCCAGGACCGCCGCGTCGAGATCACCGGCCCTGTCGATCGCAAGATGATCATCAATGCGCTCAACTCTGGCGCACGCGTCTTCATGGCTGACTTCGAAGACTCCACTACCCCTACCTGGGAGAACCTCCTCGACGGCCAATTCAACCTCATCGACGCCGTCCGCCGCACCATCACCTACGACGATCCCTCCACGCACAAGCACTATTCGCTCATCGACAACCCCGCCGTGCTCTTCGTCCGCCCGCGCGGCTGGCATCTCGAAGAGCGCCACGTCGCAATCGATGGCGAGTTCATGTCCGGCTCCCTCTTCGACTTCTCTCTCTATCTCTTCCACAACGCGCGCGAGCTCATGAATCGCGGCTCCGGCCCCTACTTTTATCTCCCCAAACTCGAATCGCACCTCGAAGCCCGACTCTGGAACGATGTCTTCCTCCGCGCGCAGGATCTCCTCGACATCCCCCGCGGCACCATCCGCGCCACCGTCCTCATCGAAACCATCCTCGCCGCCTTTGAGATGGATGAGATCCTCTTCGAACTCCGCGAGCACTCCGCCGGCCTCAACTGCGGCCGCTGGGACTACATCTTCTCCTTCATCAAAAAACTCGCGGCCGACGAATCCGTCCTCTTGCCGGATCGCTCGCAGGTCACCATGACCACGCACTTCATGCGCAGCTACTCGAAGCTCTGCATCAAGACCTGCCATCGCCGCGGCATCCATGCCATGGGTGGTATGTCCGCGTTCATTCCCATCAAGTCGGATCCCGAAGCGAATGAGCGCGCTCTCACGCAAGTCCGCGCCGACAAAGAACGCGAAGCCTCCGACGGCCACGACGGCACCTGGGTCGCGCACCCCGGGCTCGTCCCCGTCGCCAAAGAAGTCTTTGACAGGCTCATGCCCGGCCCCAACCAGATCGACAAGCAGCTCCCCGGTTACAACCCTTCTGCCTCAGACTTACTCGCCATACCCACCGGCACCATTACCGAGGCCGGCTTAAAGCAGAACATCGCCGTCGGCCTCGGCTACATCGAAGCCTGGCTGCGCGGCATCGGCTGCGTCCCGCTCTTCAACCTCATGGAAGACGCCGCCACCGCTGAGATCTCACGCGCGCAACTCTGGCAGTGGGTGCATCACGGAGCCACGCTCTCCGACGGCCCGAACGCCGGCAGCCGCATCACCACTGCACTCTGCGATGAGTACATCAATGCCGAGCTCGCCCGCGCCCGCGAAGCCGTTCCGCCCGCCCGCTACGAAGCCTACGAGCACGCCGCCTTCCTCATCCGCGAGCTCATCAAAGCCCCAAAATTCCAGGACTTCCTCACCGTCCCCGCGTACGCACGCATCCTCGATCGCGAGATTTACACCGACTGATTGCGAACCTTCGATTTCGTTTCGCCTAACCGCCACGCTAATACCTGACTGGCAACGATCTGGCATCCAGGGTTGTTCCGGCGTACCATCCAACTACTTGCACTTCCGATGGCTTCTTACTCGTTAGCAGAGGTGAAGGATGGCACGCCCTTATTGGAGCGGACAGGTAACAATTTCGCTCGTCTCGTTTGGTGTAAAGCTCTTCGTCGCAACTGAATCCAAGAGCGATATCAAGTTCCATCAGATTGATCGTCGCACCGGGGAACGCGTGCGCCACCAGAAGGTGCTCGCCTCCGCAATCGAGAACGGTGCCGAAGAAGCCGCGCCGCAGGAAGCCGTCGTTGGCAAGAGCGAGATCGTCAAAGGTTACGAGTACTCCAAGGGTCAGTACGTCACCATCGAACCCGAAGAACTCGCGCAACTTCGCGTTCCCTCCAAGCACACCATGGAGGTCGCGCAGTTCGTCAACGAAGACGAAATCGACCCTGAGTACTTCGAAAAACCCTACTTCGTCGTCCCCGAGAACGACTCGCAAACCGAAGCCTTTCTCACCGTCCGCAAAGCGCTGCAGGACACAAAAAAGATCGCCATCACCAAGATCGCCTTCGGTGGACGCGAGCACGTCGTCGCTCTGGCTCCCGCCGGCAAAGAGGGCATGTCCGACACCGAAGAGCACGGCGGCATGATGGCGTACACCATGCGCTACGCCGCCGAACTCCGCAAGCCCGCGGAATACTTCTCCGACATCAAGCACATGTCCGTCGACAAGGAATCGCTCGATCTCGCCAAGGAGCTCATCAAGCGGCGCTCGGGTAAGTTCGATCCCGAAAAGTTCGTCGACGGCTACGAGGTCGCGGTCAAAGAGCTCGTCAACGCCAAGCTCAAGCACCTGCCCATCCCCAGGGACGAAGAGGTCGCTCCACCGCGCGGCAAGGTCATCAACCTCATGGACGCGCTGCGCAAGAGCGTCACCTCCGGCGCCAAAGCCACCGAGACGGAAGCTCCGGCAAAGCGCGCATCGAAGAAGGCCGCCGCAGAGAAAAAGCCCGTGTCCATCTCGACAGGCACGAAGAAGCCGCCACGCAGCGAGAAGTCCGCACGCTCCGCCGGCAAGCGCAAGAGCGCCTGAGCTCTCAAGTGATCAGGGCGTCTCTTGGTCCGCAGATTTCGTCTTCTTCTTCTTCTTGAACCACGCCCAGATCGACGCAATCGCGGCGCCGATAACTCCTAACGCCCAGACCGTATTTGCCTGAAAGAAGCTCTCTGCGGCGTTCACCGGATCAACCTGAACCGCTACATTTCGATCGATTGTCGTAAAGTCGCGCGAGGCTTTCTCTAATTCGACAACTGCCGCGAGGTGCAGACTGAGCGTGCCGGAATGTTTCGGCACAATCTGCCATTCCCAGGTTGTTGGCGTATCCCCCGCAACGATCTGCTCCTCGGAACTTAACGCCGTGATGTCGAAGTCCGCACTCGTGAGTGACATCTTCATCGTGGTGGAAACAGGAGTTGCAGCGGTCGCCGTCTGAGAGCCCTGGCCCGCCGGCAACCCCTCTTCCAGCGTCTGAACCGAAACCTTATCTGAACCGATTCGCGCCACAACTCGAGCGCTCTGCCCCGTCTTCATTTTCGTGGGCGTGTTGTAAGCAAGGTTGCCCTTTTTTAGATTGGCGATTGCCTGATCAATCTGATCCTCATCTGAAGCGGCCGGAGCGACGGGCGCAATCGCTGCAGCGTGTTCAATAACGTGGGAATGTTGTACCGGTTCGGGGCGCGCTGCGGTATCCGGTGGCGCTGCAGTTTCCGCCGGAGGCGGTGCGGCTTTTGTTGGGTGCGCTCCACGATTATCTGTCGCCGAGGAATTTGGCCCCTTCGTCGAGGTTGCCTCAGTCGCGTTCTGCGGCGGCGGCTTGGACGTGCAACCGAACGTCTGGAGCAGTGCCACCGACAGGGCGAACACAAGAAGGACCGCGGTTGAAGCCCCTGCGCGCCTTGATCCCGACCGTTTGCTCATAAGAACAGCCGAACACTACGAAGCTTTCAATTGAGTTAGCCCACTTGCCCGGTTTTTACCGACTGTCCGTTCGAGCGAACGATCAAAATCATCCGAGTGTGGGCATCGACGTGTCGACACCCGTGCGGATGCCTGTAGGCCAGCGCGCGGTGATGGTCTTGAGGCGCGTGTAGAAGCGGACACCTTCGGGACCGTAAATCGAATGATCGCCGAACAGGCTGCGCTTCCATCCGCCGAACGAATGGAACGCCATCGGCACCGGGATGGGCACATTCACTCCCACCATCCCCACCTGCACGCGGCGCGTGAAATCGCGAGCCGTGTCGCCGTCGCGCGTAAAGATACTGGTGCCGTTTCCATACTCGTGGTCGTTGATAAGCTCGAGAGCCTTTTCGAAGTTGTTGACGCGGACGACGCCCAGCACCGGCCCGAAGATCTCTTCCTTGTAGATACGCATCTCCGGCTTCACATGATCGAAGAGGCAGGCGCCGAGGAAGAAGCCTTCGCCTTTGGGCAGTGCTTGCGCACGGCCGTCGACGATAAGCTCTGCGCCTTCAGTCTTGCCGAGGTCGATGTAGCTGGAGACCTTGTCGCGGTGCTGCTTGGTGATCAGCGGACCGAAATCAGCTTCCTCTGCGTCGGGTGCGCCGCTGTCAACGCGGAGTTTGGCGATACGCTCTTCGAGCTTGCTCCGAAGGTTGTCGGCGGTCTGCTTGCCGACGGCTACCGCAACCGAGATCGCCATACAGCGCTCGCCAGCCGAGCCGTAGGCAGAGCCAACAAGCGCGTCGGCGGCCTGATCGAGATCAGCATCAGGCATCACGATCATGTGGTTCTTTGCGCCGCCGAGAGCCTGCACGCGCTTGCCATGCTTCGTACCGTTGGCATAGACATACTCGGCGATTGCCGTCGAGCCGACAAAGGAGACGGCCTGGATCGTCGGGTGCGCAAGGATCGCATCAACAGAGGTCTTGTCGCCGTGCACGACGTTGAAGACGCCGTCAGGAAGTCCGGCTTCCTTCAGCATCTCCGCGAGAAGGATCGAAGCCGACGGGTCGCGCTCAGAAGGCTTGAGGATGAACGTATTACCGCACGCGATAGCAAGCGGAAACATCCATAGCGGAACCATCGCCGGGAAATTGAACGGCGTAATGCCCGCGACGACACCGAGTGGCTGGCGCATGGACCACGTGTCGATACCGGTGCCGACCTGCTCCGTGTATTCCCCCTTAAGGAGTTCTGGAATGCCGGTCGCGTACTCGATGTTTTCAAGGCCGCGCATCACCTCACCCTTGGCGTCGGAGAAGACCTTCCCGTGCTCGCGATTCAGCACCGCTGCTATCTCGTCCATGCGCGACTCGAAGATGTCGCGAAGCCGGAAGAGAACACGAGCGCGGCGGAGAGGCGGTTGCCCCGACCAATTGGGAAAGGCGGCAGCCGCAGCTTCCACGGCGGCGTTGACTTCGGAGTCTGCGGCAAGCGGCACGCGGGCCTGCACGGCGCCGGTGGCGGGATGGAACACGTCACCGAAGCGGCCCGAAGTACCACGGACCGCAGCGCCCTTGATCCAATGCGTGATCTCGCGGACGGTGGGTTTGGAAGCGGTGGTTTCAGGTGCGGGCGCGAGCGTGGCCATGAGGAGCTCCTTGAAAGAAGCACCCATGGTAGCAGGGGATTTTGAGCGGTGTCAGCGCTGCGATTTGCCTGGCTTGTTGGCCTTGCGGGTTCCTGCGGTTGGCAGAAGCCCCGCAAGTTGTTCTGCCTCGGACGCCTTCAGTCCACAAGTGAAGCGATCCGGCGGCCGGATGCCAATGTTGAACAACTCTCGGCCGCCTGGCTTTTATCCCTGTTTGCCTTCGACCTGAAGGTCGTTATCCACGCTGAAGACGCCCGAAACCTGGTTGGCGCGCATTCCAGCGAAGGTGAGGTCGCCTTCGTTGTCGACCACACCTAAGAGCGTCACATTTCCGTTTTTCACGATGATGTGGATGGCATGCCAGCCGAACGGCGGATCGTTCGTGATACCGCCTGCCATGCGGGCCACGCTGTTGCCGCTCCACCTCGCGGATGGACCACGATTGGACGTGTAGCGCTGCAGTGGACCGTAACTGTAGATTGCGCGATACACGTCAGCGCGGATGCGGTCGTCATTGGGCGATAAGGGTAGGACCTCAATTTCGTTTACTACGCTCTTAACGCCCGGGATTTTCTTGATCGAGCTTTCGAGGCTGGATTTCAGCGCTGGGCGCGAAGCCCATCCCCGCAGGACGACCGTATCGCCGCCTTTGATTGCAAAGTGAATGCCATCAAAGACCCCGTAAAGCGTGTTTGTGACGATCTGCTTACGGACGGCCCCCACCAGTTTGGCGGTCGCTTGCTGCTGCGCGTCGGTCGGCGCTGCGGCTTGCTGCGCGAGCGCGGGAGGGATTTGCATAGCGAGGCCCAAAAGGCTCACAGCAACACAAAGTCTCATTCGAAGTTGCATTACTCTCCTCCTCCGGAATGGCCAAGGCTATCACGAACAGCCGCCATTTGTGGCAAAGAAAGCGGATAGCTCAGGGGCTACCCTGTAAGGACAGAAAGGAGAGCCGGTGTGCAGAGTGAGGTGAGATTCCGGCTGATTCGTGCCGACGATTTACCGGCATCGCATGAAGTGTGCGAAGCAATTGAGTTTGGCCTGCAGGATACAAAGGGTGTGGTTGTGCCTGCAGCGCGCGGACCCAAAGGAGAGTTCATCTTCGACTTCGTCCTGACCGTGCGCGACGGCCTTGATGCGAAGCATCCCGCATTCGGCGGCCGGTTTGCCAGCGGGACAGCAGAGGACCGGTTCGTCTATCTATCGTGGCGATCGGTGCAGCGCGGCGTCTGGATCAACCGCGTGAAGGCGAGGCTCGGTTCGATCGACTGGAAGCTGGTCCACGCGGCCCAGAACGCCGGCAAGCCGCTCGTTGCCGATATGACGGGATGGCTCCCCGGCGACAAACGCAAGCATGTTGAGTGGAAGCTCGGCTAAGCGACGAAGTTCGAGCGCCCGCGTCGCGGCTCCGCATCGCGATCGAAACTGATGATCAGCGCGCGCGCGGACTCCTCTCCCACTGAGCGGTAGCTGCGCGGCGTCTCGCCGGAGATGTAGCACACGTCCCGGGCGTCGAGCCGGTGTGGCTCGCCCTTCCTCCGAAGTTCAACCGAGCCTTGCAGCACGTAGATCATCTCGACGCCCGCATAACGGTCCGGATGAAAGCCTGAGCGTTCGTCGCCCGGAAGGAACTCCGCAAGGCAAGGACGCAGGCCGCCTTCAGGGACGAGAATGCCAAAACTCTCGGCGATGTAATCGGGATCCGACGAACCGTTGGGGAGGCGGAGACGCTCCCGGCGGCGCTGTATGCGGAAGACGCTATGACCGGCGGACTCAAAGAACCACGAAAGGTCTTTGTCGAACACCAGCGCGATGCGCGCGAGATTGCGCAGAGTCGGCACCACGCGCCCCGTTTCGAGCTGCGAGAGGAAGCTCGCGGAGAGGCCGGTCAGCCGGCCCAGTTCCACTAAGCCCATTGACCGCTTCAGTCGCAGGCGCTTAATGCGCTGACCCAGCTGCGCGGCGGAGAGAAGGGCTTCGGCAGCAGTAGGGTCGATCGAGAGCGTGTCGACGGGGGAACCCGGCTGCGCGGAATGCGGTTGAGCAATTTCTAAGACTTCGCTGGCGGTCTCAGCGGCCATGGTTCAGGAGCTCCATCCAGGAATGACGTTCGCTTTATAGGATGCACAACCGGGCCAGGACGGGCGTTTACCCCGCCGCCAACGCCTTCGGGTCGAGTTTCTGGCGCAGGTTCAACATCGGCTTCCAGGGGTCCTTCCGAAGTTGGCCACGCCACGAATCCAGGTCCGCGACCCGGAAGATGGGGCGTTCGGGCAGCTTGAGCGCGGTCCAGGGCAACGGCAGAGAGACCGTGCAGCCGACGCGAGCGCGCGGCGAAAACGGAGCCACCGCCGTCGCTCCGCGCTCATTGCGCAGGTAGTCAAGGTAGATCTTGCCTGCCCGGGCGGACTTCGTCATCTTGGTCAAGTACAGCGTGGGGTTGGAGCGCTCCATCGTGAGCACGAGGTTGTGCGCCGCCTCCTTGACCGTTGACCAGTCGTGTTTGGGCTGGATCGGCGCGACGATGTGCAGACCCTTGCCTCCCGTCGTCTTCAGAAAGCTCTCCAGGCCGGCGCGTTTCAGGCGCTTCCGCACCTCGGCCGCGGCCTCGCAAAGCTTCGACCACGGAAGCGACTCGTCGGGATCCAGGTCGAAAATCAGACGGTCAGGATGCTCCAGGTCATCGTTCTTCGAACCCCAGGGATGGACCTCCAGCACTCCCATCTGCGCCAGTCCCGCCAGCGTTTCAGGTTTGGCATTGGCAGAAGTGATCGTGATGTAAGGCTCGGGCACGCCCGTCTTCTTGTCGGGCACATCCACGCCCGTAATGCCCGGCGGCAGCATGTGATTGACGTGCTTCTGGAAGAAACATGGCTTGCCCGCCCCCTCTGGGCAGCGAACCAGCGAGAGCGGCCGGTCGACGATATGCGGAAGCATGCGCTCGGCAACTGTCAGGTAGTAGTCGGCGAGCTGCCGCTTCGTAAGCTGCGATCCCGGATCCAGAATCTTGTCCGGATGTGTCAGGCGGATGTTCGCGGGCGGGCTCGATTTGGCAGGCGTGGATTTCGCCGAGGAGCTGCGAGCTGTGGGCTTTGAAGTGCCGACGGAAGCAGAGGGGGACGCGGAACGGCTCGATCTTGCGGATTTGGGCTTCACGGTGGCATGCTCCCGAACGACTTCCTTTGCAGGTTTATCCTCGCGAAGGCCGAGGAACGCCGCCTGGCGAACAAGGTCATCGGCCGTCCAGGACGCGAAGCGAAACTGACCGACGAGTCTTGGCTCGACCCAGTGAGTATCGCGGCGCGCGTCGGCGGGGCGGCGCGCGAAAGGCATCTTCTCGGTTTCGAGCTTGTGCAGTTGCAGGTACAGTTCGCGCTTCATCTTCTGCGTATAGCCAGTGCCGCTGCGGCCTGAATAGACAAGTCGATCGCCGTCGTAGACACCAAGAATCAGCGAGCCAAAACGGCCCGGGCCCTCGGTGGAGTCGGTAAACCCGGCGATGACGAACTCCTGTTCCAGCAGGCATTTGGATTTGAGCCAGTTCGACGAGCGGCCCGAACGATAGGGCGCATCGCGCTTGGAAATGATGCCTTCCGTGCCGAGCTTGCAGGCTTCGTTGAAGATCTCCGGACCCTTGCCATCGATGTGGTCGCTGAAGTGGATCGTTCCCTCGTCAACGCGCGGAAGAACTTTGGCGAGCAGCTGCTTGCGTTCCCGGACGGTGAGATTGCGAGTATTCTGCCCGTCCAGGTGAAGCAGATCGAAGACGAAATAGGTGAGAGGATAACGCTCGCCCTCGTTGAAGGACGCCTGGAGGTTGGCGAACGAGGAGATGCCACGGTCATCGAGCACAACGACTTCGCCGTCCAGCGTGAGTTTGTCGGCCGGCAGCGCGGCAACAGCATCGGCGACGGCCCGCATGCGGTGCGTCCAGTCCAGTCCTTTGCGGGTGAGAAGCTGCACCCGTGAGCCGGCTTTGCGTGCCTGCATGCGATAGCCGTCGAGCTTGATCTCATGCAGCCAGTCGGCACCCTCTGGCGTGACGGTGGTCTCTTCGGCAAGTTGGGGAGGAACGAAGGCGGGCTGGGCTTCGGCGGAAAGCTTGCTGGAAAAGGAGTCGGAGGATTTCGCAGAACGGCGCGGGCGGATGTTGAACTTCTCGCCGGCCGCCGGCGGTGAGCTATCGCCCTCCTGCGAATCCTTGCGATACCACGCCCGGCCACTGCCTGCCGTGTCTTTCGAGTTCCATACGTGATCGCTCTGGTGCGCAATCTGGTCCATAGTCCGGCCCGTAACGGCAGACTTGGGTTCGCTGTCAGTGATCGCCGGGTCCATCGGCCCGTGCTCGTACTCGTCATGCTCTTTGATCAATAGCCAGTTCGGCTTGTCTGACGAGCCCCACCGCGACCCCGACGAACTGGACGACTTCGGCCCCATACGCACCAGAGTCCACTTGCCGTGCATCTTCGTGCCGTCGAGCACGAACTTCAGCGAGCCCTTCCGCAAAGCCTCCGTCACATCCTCATATCCCGGCTGCGGCTGCCACGTGCCCTGATCCCACACCATCACCGTACCGCCGCCGTACTGTCCCTTCGGGATGATGCCCTCGAAGCCGCCGTACTCCATCGGGTGGTCTTCCACCTGCACGGCGAGACGCCGATCTCCCGTGTAATAGCTTGGTCCCTTGGCCACCGCCCACGACTTCAGCACCCCGTTCCAGCCCAATCGGAAGTCATAGTGCAAATGGGAAGCCGCATGCTTCTGAATGACGAACGGAAAGCCACGCGCTCTATCCTTCGTCCGAGCCGCCGCAGCCTTGGTAGCCTTGGCGCCCGCGCCCGAAGGCTCGGCCGTATGCGAGAAGTCCCGCATCGACCGGTAGCGCCCCAGCTGCTCATCCACCGAGTCGGCCGCGGAAGCCGCCTTGCGTCGTGGTGCAGCTTTGGTCGCTGATTTCTTCGCCGCAATCGCTTTCTTCGCCGGAACCTTCTTAGCAGCAGTTGCTTTTTTCGCGGCCTTGCGAGAGGCAGTCTTCTTTGGACGCGCGGAAGCCATGGGCTCACTCCCTCTGATTCTTCAGATGTATCAGATGCGGGCCACGGCTAAGCAACCCTTTGCTCGAGCGGTTTGCTCAGGCATTCGTGCCAGCGCCAGGGGTCACCCCAACGCTCTGCTCTTCACTTTGCCGAAGAATCCGAAGAGCCGCCGAGATCATCGGTACGAAACGGATTAATCCACCAGCCACGCTTTTCGATGTCCTTCAACATCGCGTCGCCCACTTCGTCGATGATCACATCGATCCCCATTGCCCTGCACGCGCGCAGCACCCGGTCTGAATCCGTATAACTCAATTCCTCCAACATGTCATACGTGCGGCCCTGAACTTCAAAAGTCAGCACCGAATAGCTGCGGCTCTTGCTGCTCCCTCGAAATGCTCGACGAAGCTTCTTCACCTCGTTTGATGGAAACCGAAAGCGGTGCCAGCGTCCCCAGGTGCGTCTCTGAGCAAATCGCAATTCATTCCGATCACAACACAGGACTTCCCCGCAAGCGACCCTTAGCCAACCGAAGCCTGTTAGCACTGGAATAAACAAAATCAACAAGAGAGCCGCACCGGTGGAAAGGCCGGGCGAAGTACCGAACTCCAGGAAGACCTCGCGAAAATCTGGAACGACGGCGAAGCAGCCGACATAGACGAGGATGAGAACACTGAGATCACCAGCCCCGAAGGATGCACGGTGTTCAACGATCACCGATCCATCCTCTATGCGAACTCGATACTTCGGCTTCTTCATGACGTTAGCGTTTCGCCCCCAGAAACCCCTGCCCTCTCAGCCACGCATCCAGCAGCGTCGGCCAGAGGTCCAGCGCCGGATCGCCATTTCCCAACCCGCTTCCATGCGACCCATGCGCGAAGCTGTGAAACTCCACAGGCGCCTTCGCCGCGCGCATCGCCTCGAAATAATCAATCGACGCCTGCACATCCACCGTCTTGTCATCCGACGTGATGTAAAGAAACGTCGGCGGCGTCGCGCTCGTTACAAACTTCACCGGCGAGTCCTTCGTCTCCAACTCCTTGCACTTATCCTGCGGCACCGTCTTCACCGTCGCATTGTTCGAGCAATAGGTGATCATCCCATTCGTATTCGGCGACATCGCATTCAGCCACGGATAGCCCAGCACCACAAAGTTCGGCTTGCTCGACGCCTTATCGATCGGGTCCGCCGCATTCGCATCCGCCGTCTCCGCGCTCACCGACTCCATCGCCGCCAGATGCCCGCCCGCTGAAAATCCCATAATCCCGATGCGGTCCGGATCGATCCGATACTGTGCCGCATTCGCGCGCACATACCGCACCGCGCGCTGCGCATCCTCCAGCGGAATCGGATACTGATACTTCTCCCCCATCCTGTACCGCAGCACAAACGCCGTAATCCCGCGCGCTGCAAACCAGTCGGCAACCTCCCGCCCCTCCAGGTCCGCCGCCAGCATCACATACGATCCCCCCGGCGCCACGATCACCGCCGGACCGTTCGGTCGCCGGCTGCGCGGAGCAAATACCGTCAGCGCCGGCACATCCTTCGCCTCGTTGCCATTCTGTCCCGGAGCCCCGCCCCGCCACAGTTCCACCGTATGAATGTTCAGCCCCGCATCAATCGCAGGAGCCGCCGATGGATCGGCCGTCTGGCAGAAAGCCACCGAACTGCCCACCGTCACGCCAAAGCAAACAAGCAACATCGCAAACCGAATCAATCTCATTCACAACATCCTACTCACATCTCGCCCCATCTAGCCCAGGAAGGCATGCCTCGCCTTTCTGCCCGAAGCCTTCCATCGCTTCACCACCTCATAGACCATGACGGTCTGAAAGCTCACCGCGATCCACACGCAGATCGCCTCGATCGGAAGATAGCTCCACGCCGTCACAAAAATTCCCATCATCTGTCCAGGCTGATATCCCCACCATCCATACGGCATCGCCAGCGTCGCCTCCCACAACAGGCTCGTCAGCAAAATGATGTACAGCACCAGCGACAACGCTCGCCAGTTCACCACCGGTGCCGCAGACGGAAACAAGGCGCTCGACGGGCCCAGGGCGCCCACTACCAGAAATAAAAAATAGCCCGGAAATCCTGACGTCGCGTGATGATGGTCATACACGCCGCGACATAGCAGCGCTCCCGCAATCAACACCACAGCCATCGCCACGGACTTCGGATGAAACCGAAGCAGCCGCTCGAAGCTCATGCGCCGCGGATCCGTGCCCGGCACACTGTACGCAGAAAGCCAGTACTCATCCAGCCAGATATAAAGCAGCAACACCGTCGTAAATCCCGTCAAATAAAACACGTATTCCTCGATCGGCACGCCTCCACCAAGCGCGGGCGCCCGAATCCCCAGCGTTGCAGCCGGATTAGGAAACGTCAGGAACAAATGTGCAAAGAAGAAATCGAGAATCACACCAGCCGGTACCGTCAACGCCAGCGTAATCAGGAACGACCTCTTCGAAATCTTGATGCCCTCCTGCGGAACCAGCCACCCGCCGATCACAACAATCGGCACAAGAAACAGCAATAGGCTCACCGAGTACCCATAGGGCGACGGATTTTTATACGCGGCGTCCACCACCGCCGGAACACGCACTCGATGCAGCGTCAGCGCAGCAGGACCGGCCAGCATCGCCAGCACCAGCAACACCGTAAAAAAACTGGAACGCGCAGAGCCAGTCCCTCGTCCGGTATCCATCGCACTCTCCGAAAATCACCTGAGCGGCCTGGGGAAAACAGCTTAGCAAGAAAACCGCCTCCCCCATCTGACACTTCTTCCAGTACCCGCTCTCCTGCTGCCCGCTTACGGTCAAAGTCAGGGGAGCAGCCTCATGAGCTTGCTACGCTGCGGTCCTTCGCTTCTCGCCATCCTTCTCTTCGCAACCAGCCTCCCCGCACAAAACGCCGCCCCCGCCAACGACACGGAAGCCCTCGCCAAAGCCACGCAAAACCCCGTCGCCAGCCTCATCAGCGTTCCCTTTCAGAACAACACCAACTTCGCCATCGGCCCCTACGACCGCACGCAGAACGTCCTCAACGTCCAGCCCGTCATCCCCTCCAAAATCAGCACCCACTGGATGCTGATCTCCCGCATCATCCAGCCCATCGTCTGGCAGCCCTACTCCTCTCAGTACACAGGCGGTGAGTTCGGCTTCGGTGACATGAGCCCCACCTTCTTCCTCTCGCCCGCCAACCCCGGCAAGCTCATCTGGGGAGTCGGTCCCGCCTGGGCCTTTCCCACCGCGACCAACAATCTTCTAGGCCAGGGCAAGGTCAGCGTCGGCCCCTCTGTCGTCGCGCTCCTGCAGCCCGGCCACTGGACCCTCGGCGTTCTCGTCAACAACGTCTGGTCCTTCGCCGGCTCCGGCAGTCGCCCGGCAGTCAACCAGATGACGCTCCAGTACTTCATCACCTACAACCTCAATAAAGGGTTGGAGCGTCAGCAGCAGCCCCATCATCAGCGCCAACTGGCACAATCAGGCCCCCCTGGACGCCGCCAACGGTGGCGACACGACCTCGGGCGGCCGCTGGACCATCCCCTTCGGCGGTGGCGTCGGACGCATCACCCGCCTCGGTCCGCAGCCTGTCAACATGCAGGTCAACTTCTACGGCAACGCCGTGCACCCCTCCGGCGCCTCCTCATGGGGCCTGCGCCTCCAGATCGCGCTCCTCTATCCCCAAAAACCAAAACCCTGAAATCAACCTGGAGCAGATGTCGTCATGAAACTTCGAATCAGCCTTCCAGCCGCCGTCGTTGCTCTCTCTCTCTGCATCGGCGTCTATTCAGTGTCTGCACAGCAAAAGCCTCAATGGCTGCCCGGACAGATGGGGCTGAACTCCGGCATCATGCCCTCGCCCGGAGTCAGCTACATCAACATCACCGTCAATTACAACGCTGGCGCCTTCAACAACCCCAGCGGCAACCCCATCCCCGTAACCGGCAGCTACAACGTCTGGGCCGTCGAAGATGTCTTCTACTTCGTGCCGGGTCAGAAATTCCTCGGGGCAAACATCGGCGGCATGATCATGTTTCCGACACCCGCCAGCGGCTCCCTGGCCGCGGATATCACCAACCCCAATTTCCCCAATCTCAAAGCGACCGGTGGCGGCAGCGGCCTCGCCGATCTCTGGATTCAGCCAATCGGCCTCGGCTGGCACCTGAAACGCGCAGACCTTCAGATCATGGAAGGTCTCATGATTCCCACCGGCCGATACTCTCCTGGAGCCAGCGACAACGTCGGCTTCGGCTACTTCGGGAATCACATTACGACAGGATCGACCCTCTACATCACCAAGAACAAGGGCACCAGCGCCAACCTCTTCACCGACTGGGAAATTCACGGATCGAGAGCGGGCACGAACAACACCTCCAAAACTCCCGGACAGGCGTTCACCGACGAGTGGGGCCTCGGTCAGATTCTTCCGCTCAAGAAAAACATGACCCAGCTCCTGCAGGTCGGCGCCATCGGCTACGACCAATGGCAGATCACCAACAACGGCGGCACCATCCCTATCGGCCCCATCACTGGGCCCGCAAGCGTGCTGCCCCACTACTCGGTCCACGCCGCCGGCGGCCAGCTCGGCTACATCGCTCCGCTCAAAAATCTCACTCTTAACTTCAAGTACGAGCACGAATACCAGGCGCATTCGCACACCATCGGAAACACCATCGTCTTTGGCGGCACGTACACATGGCGCCATCCGAAGCCGCAACCAGCCAAGCCGTAGCTCTTTGCCCATGCCAGATCGCTTCTCTATCCGCAGAAGCCAATACCCTGAAGGTCGCAATGATTTCTCTCAAATGGTTCTTAGTCTCACGATTTTCTTGAATAGCCCTCAACATTCCACGCCTCAGCTTCGTCTCCCATTCGGCAACATTTTTCAGGCCGGCTCGATGGCCTCCAGAGCCGGCCTCTCTTTCAGAAATCTGTCGATGCGCTATACTCGCCGCGTCGTTCATATACCTCCATGGCCATCATCATCCGCCCAGCCACGCCCGCCGACGCTCCCGCTGCCGGCCAGATCTGCTTCGACGCCTTCTCCACCATCAGCTCCGCCCACAACTTCCCTCCTGACCTCCCCAGCGCCGAATTCTCCATCGGCCTCATGAGCATGTTCTTCTCCGCGCCCGGCTTCTACTGCGTCGTCGCCGATGACAACCACCGCCTCCTCGGCAGCAACTGCCTCGACGAGCGCTCCATCATCCACGGCATCGGCCCCATCACCGTCGACCCCACCACCCAGAACCGCGGCCTCGGCCGCCTCCTCATGCAGGCCGTCCTCGACCGCGCCAGGTCGGAGCGCTCCGCTGGCGTCCGCCTCGTCCAGGCCGCCTTCCATAACCGCTCGCTCTCGCTCTACACCACCCTCGGCTTTGACGTCCGCGAGCCTCTCGCCTGCATGCAGGGCCGCACGAAGACCCGCACCATTCGCGACTGCACCGTCCGCCCCGCCACCATCGCAGATCTCTCCGCCTGCAATGCGCTCTCCGTCGCCGTCCACGGCTTCGACCGCTCCGCCGATCTCGCGCAATCCATATCTCAAGGCAGCGCCGTCGTCACCGAACGCGACGGCCGCATCACCGCCTACGCCACCATCGTCGGCTTCTTCGGCCACGCCACCGCAGAAACTACCCCCGACCTCTGCGCCCTCATCGCCTCCGCCGACACGCTCGCGGGCCCCGGCATCCTCGTCCCCACCCGCAACGCCGCGCTCTTCCGCTGGTGCCTCGCCAATGGCCTCCGCGTCACCCAGCCCATGAACCTCATGAGCCTCGGCCTCTACAACGAACCCGCAGGCGCCTTTCTCCCCTCCATCCTCTTCTAAACTTCGCATCATGCCAGGCAGCGATACTCTCTAATCACTGCGGTCGTGCCCTATGAACTGCGGCCCCATCCCGTGCCCCGAGCAGGGCGTCCCAGCACGCGCCCTCCCTGCGCAACCAGCCCGGCTTGCCCCTTGGGTGCTCATCGCAACCATCCTCGGCTCCAGCATGGATTACATCGACGGCACCGTCGTCAATGTTGCGCTTCCCAGCATCCAGCACTCCTTCAACGCCACCGGAACGCAACTGCAATGGGTCGTGGAGGCCTACGCGCTCTTCCTCTCCTCCCTTCTGCTCACCGCCGGCTCGCTCGGCGATCGCTTCGGCCGCCGCAGGATGTTCCTTCTGGGCATCGCCGTCTTCGCCTGTGCCTCGCTCGGATGCGGACTCGCTCACAACATCGGCCAACTTCTCTTCGCGCGCTGCCTCCAGGGCATCGGCGGTGCCCTCCTCGTCCCCAACAGCCTCGCCCTCCTCAGCGCAGCGTATGAAGGTCCAGCTCGCGCCAGGGCCATCGGAACCTGGTCCGGCTTCTCCGCCATGATGACCGCCCTCGGCCCCGTGCTGGGCGGCTGGCTCGTGCAGCACGGGTCCTGGCGCTGGGCCTTCTTCCTCAACCTCCCCATCGCCGCCGCCGCCCTCTGGATGACCTTCGCGAAGGTCCCCTACGGCAGAATCCGCCCCAAACAATCTCCCCTCGACACCCCCGGCGCAGTCCTCATCACCGCAAGCCTCGGTGCCCTCACCTACAGCCTCCTCGAATGGCCCAACGGCCACCTCGCCTCCCGCGTCTGCGGCGTCGCGGGCCTGCTCCTGCTCGCCATCTTCTTCCTCACCGAGCGCCGTTCATCCTCGCCACTCGTCTCGCCGCAACTCTTCCTGAACCGCAACTTCACCGGCGCAAATCTCCTGACCTTCTTCCTCTACGGCGCGCTCGCTGCAACCCTCTTCTACCTCCCGCTGAATCTCATCCAGATTCAGGGCTACACGCCCGCCCAGGCCGGAGCCGCGATGCTGCCGTTCGTTCTGCTGATGTTCCTTCTCTCTCCCTGGGCCGGCGGCCTGCTCGCACGTTGGGGAGCCCGCCTTCCGCTGATCATCGGCCCATCCATCACCGCCCTCGGCTATCTCCTGCTCGCGCGCCCCCGCGTCGGCGGCTCCTACTGGATAACCTACTTCCCCGCGGCCGCGGTTCTCGGGCTCGGCATGACCATCAGCGTCGCCCCTCTCACCACCGTCGTCATGAACTCCGTCGACAACGAACGCTCCGGCATCGCCTCCGGAACCAACAACGCCGTCAGCCAGGTCGCCGCTCTGCTCGCCCTCGCTCTCAGCGCTCCACTCTTCTTCGCAGAGTTCAGCACTTCCCTGAACCAGAATCTTCGCCGGTCACACGTTGCGGCCGGCACCGCCGCGCTCGTGCAAGCACATAAGAGCGACCTCGGGGCCATTCAAACCAGCGACGCATCAGCCCGCCAGGCTATCGACGACGCCTTCGTCGCCGCGTTCCGCCTGATCACTCTCCTCGCCGCCGGATCGGCCGCCGCCGCAGGCTCGATCGCGCTGCTCACCATCCGCAACCAGCCCGCAACCCGCAAACTCGAACCTGCGGCCACCTCTCTCCATCCAAAAGTGAACGTTGCTGCCTGACGCGATCCCATCCTCGTCTTTGCCTTATTCACTATTCACTCTTCACTCTTCACTCTTCACTCAACATCACTTCTCCGCAGTCGGCGGCACAAGATTCTTCAGCCGCAGATACGTCGACAACTCCGCATACTGCTCGTTGTCATGCGAGATATTCCCCCATGCCATCCCAATCCGCGAACGCTTCCGCGGCCCCTGGCTCACCATCTCCACGACATTCGTATCCGTCAGCGCGCCATACGCCTGATCGCACGCATCAAACGAAGCCTTCAGCCCCGCCACAATCGTCGCCTTGTCCGCCGTATCGCTCGGCACGCTCTTCGGATCGAACTCCGTCCCATTCATCAGCGAGCACACGCGCTGCTGCGCCTCCGTGACGTGGTTCACAATCCGCGCATACGTGCGAATGTCCGGCGTCGGCTTGAACTGGTAATCCGCGTCCGGCATCTTCTCCGCCGCCTTGATCACATTCGGCTTCAGCCGGTTATAAGTCGCCTGGATCTCCGCCGCCGGTCCACTCGGCGCCGCCGCAGCTGGTCCTTGCGCCCCGCAAGCCCCTGCCGCAAACCACATCGCCGCCGCTGCAAACAAAACTCGCTTCATCATGCCTCCTGGGACATCACCAAAACACTACGGCAACCCGGCGCAACAAAGCAAAAAATTTAACCGCATCCTCCCGCATCCTGCGCCACCGCCACACTCATCACCACTGCCACAACCGATCCAATCCGTCTAATACTCTCTCCACGCTTTAACTCGAAACTGGAAAACTCGATACTCGAAACTGAACGCCAACCCCTTTTCCAGAACCGCGCGGCCCATCCGACCCCACTTCAAACTCCTGCTCACCCCGAAACGCCGCAAACCCGCCCGCAAGCGCACCCGCTAGAACGCCGCCCCTCACTTCCTGTCCGGCTTGCTCTGCGTCGGGTTATCCGCTTTTCCCGTCGCCGGCTTTAGACCCATGTGGTCTGCCAGCTGCGCGCCGGTAAAAGTATCCGTAAAGCTCTCATCGATCTCCGGCAGCATCGTCCTATTCCACGCGAACCACTCCGCCTCCAGCCGGTCGTAAATCTCCTGATCGCGAACCTTCAGGTTGGCCCGTTCCATCGGGTCCTCCACAACGTTGAACAAAAACGTATTGTCCAGAATCTTCAGGAACTTGTAATCCCCGTCTCTCGCAGCCCGCTGCGCGTTCCCTTTGTATCGCCAGAACAGCTTGCGTTCCACCGGCGCTGCACCCCCGGCAAGCATCGGCAGCAGATTCATGCCATCAGATGGAAACCCCGAATCCGGCGCCGCGCCCGCTGCCGCGAGCAGCGTCGGCAGCCAGTCCATACTGATCCCCACCTGGTTCGTCGTTCGGCCTCGCGCAATCCGCGCAGGCCACGAGAAGATCGCCGGAATCCGCAGCCCGCCTTCCAGCAGCTCCGTCTTCCTTCCCGTGAACGGCCACGTATCCGCAAAGCGCTCTCCACCGTTATCACTCGTGAAGATCACGATCGTGTTCTCCTCCATCCCGTTGCTGCGCAGCGCATCCAGCACACGCCCCACCTGCCGATCCAGGTCCTCGATCATCAGCTCGTACGTCTTCTGCGAGCCTCCGTCGAAATCGTCCAGCCGTTTGCCCGCCAAACGTTTCGACTCCGCGTCATCGCCCGGCACCTCCCACGGCCAATGAGGCGCGGTAAAGTGCAGGCTCAGAAAAAACGGCTGCCCCGACTTCGCATAGCCATTCACCACATTCACCGCATGACTTCCCAGCAGATCGGTCAGATACCCAACCTGGTCCACCCGCACATCCTGGTCCCACAGATCGTTCGAATGCCTGTAGTAGTCCGCCGCTCCTTTCCGGATACCGTAGAAATGGTCGTATCCGCTTTTCAGCGGGCCGTAGGCCGGCAGCAATCCGAGATGCCACTTGCCCACCAGCGTCGTTCCGTAACCTGCCTTCTTCAACAACGACGGCAACGTCGGAACATCCGGCGGAAGTCCCACATCGCGTCCCGCCAGCGGCTCATCCAACCCGATCGACAGCCGGTCCTGATAGCGCCCCGTAATCAGCGCCGTCCGCGTCGCCGAGCAGACCGCGGAGTTCGCATACGCCTGCAGAAACCGCACACCACTCGCCGCCAGCCCATCGATATTCGGCGTCTTCAGATCGGGACGGCCATAGCATCCCACATCCGCATATCCCAGATCGTCCGCCATGATGAAGACGATATTGGGGGGTCGCGTCTTGGACTCACCGAAGAGCAACTCCTCGCCGGAGGCCAGCGCAACGATCCCCAGCGCCGCTCCTCGAAGCACATCACGGCGCGTGACATTCCCCGCCGCACAATCATTGCTCGCCTGCCGCTGGCACTGCGTCTTCACTCCCGGTCTCCCTTGCTGCATCTCCCAGCGCGGTCCTCAACTCGGCCCCCTCCAACTAAGCCGAACCCGCGCCTGCCGACCCCGCCCGAAAACCTGTCAAGCCCCTGAATCCGTGGAAATCCCCGCAACCCCCACAAACCAAAGGGAAATTTCGCGGAAAAGTCACGACATATTAATTCCGCTCAACCAGCTAGACTTAAATAAGTAAGCAGACGAGAGGCGCCTTCGTTTTACGCTCCGGCAGCCCCGCCTTGCTAACCAACGCAAAATCAATACTTTACGCGCAAACTGTTTGAATAGAATATTTTGCGGGCATCCCCTTTGTTTTCAAGATTTTGGCCAAAAACAGGGGGAGGGGGTACCCCCTTCCCGAGCCCTTAGCTCGAAACGACCTGCTCATCGGCAATCGACAAATATTTATCCAGAGCCGCAATTCCCCGATCCAGCTCCTCCCGAGTCACGATCAGCGGAGGCGCGATCACGAAGTGACTCACCCAGGCCTGAATCACCACTCCCTCAGCCAGCATCTTCGCCGCAATCTGATCCACCAGCAGCGGCTTCCCGCTGATCTTGTCCGAGTAGGTGTTGAACGGCTCCTTGGTCTTCTGGTCCTTCACCAGGTCCACAGCCCAGAACAGCCCCTTCCCGCGAACATCCCCCACACTCGGATGCTTCGCCTTCAGCGCCTTCAGCCGCTGCTCCACGAACGGCTCCAGCTCCTTCGCCCGCTCCACCAGCTTCAGCCGCTTCATCTCGTTTATCGTCGCCACCGCCGGCAGCAGCGTCATCGGATGCGCCTCGTATGTATGCCCATGCGCGAAGTAGTGGTCCTGAAAGTAGTCCCCGATCTTCTCGCTGGTCGCACACAGCCCCAGCGGCACATACGCTGACGTAATCCCCTTCGCCGTCGTCAGGATGTCCGGCGTCACCCCCCACAGGTCCATGGCAAACCACGCCCCGGCCCTTCCCCATCCACTCATCACCTCATCCGCAATCATCAGCACGCCGGTCTCGTCGCAGATTTTGCGCAGCTTGGCCATGTACTCCTGCGGCGGAACGATCACTCCATTCGTTCCCACAATCGGCTCAACCAGCACTGCAGCCACATCGCTCTCGTTGCGGATCATGTGCTCGATGTAATCCGCGCAGGCGATCCCGCACTCTGGGTACGTATGCTTGATCGGGCACTTGTAACAGTGCACCTCCGGCCCGAAGATCACCCCCTGCGCCTTCCCGCGCGGCTCCATCGCCCACCGCCGCGGATCACCGGTAGCCGCGATGGAACTGGATGTAGACCCGTGGTACGAGCGGTACCGAGCGATGATTTTTGTTTTGCCCGTGTACATGCGAGCAATCTTGAAGGCAGCTTCGTTCGCGTCTGTCCCGCTGGTCGTGAAGAAGAACTTGTTCAGCCCTTTCGGCAGCACTTCGAGCAGAAGCTTCGAGAGCTCGGCGCGTGCGGTTGTCGCATACCCTGGCATCGCGTAGGCCAGATCCTGCGCCTGCTGCTTGATCGCATCAATAACAGCCTGGTTCTTGTGGCCAAGATTCATGCACATCAACTGCGCGCTGAAGTCGAGATATCGTTTGCCATTGCCATCGGTGATGTAGCAGCCCTCGGCATCGACGATGTGCAGAGGATTCCAGCCTTTCTGGAATCGCCACGTGCCGTAGTTGGTCTCGCGCGTAATCTGCACGACCTCTGCGCTGCTCATCGTTGAGGTCAATTCGTTCGTCGTCTCTGGAGAGCTCATCGTCCGCCTTTCTAATCCGCCGAAACCGGCTGAAAGACCGGCTGCGGCTTATGTCCCAACATCATCACGTAATAGAGCCCGCCGGAGAGGAAGAAGCCGACGAACCATGCATAGCCGTAGAGAAAGGCCACCGCAGGAATGAAGCGACCAACGAGCGCCGCAACGACGCCAATAACCAAGGCAACGATGGCGCGAGGATTGATGCCATTGCGGTATTCGTAGATTCCGCCGCGACGGTAGAGCGAGTAGGTATCCAGCCGCGTATGTCGAATCAGAAAGTAATCCGCCACCATGATGCCGGCCACCGGACCAAGCAGCCCCGAGTAACCCACCAGCCACGTAAAGATATAGCTGCCGAAGGTCGCCATCAACTTCCACGGCATCATGGCGAGACCAAGGAAACCGGTGATCAGCCCGCCGGTGCGGAAGCTGATCAGTCGCGGCGCAAGGTTGGAGAAGTCGTTCGATGGGGAGACAACATTCGCGCCGATATTCACGTTCAGTGTTGCAACGAGAAGAGCGATGAGGCCGAGGAATGCTACGAGTGGCTGATGAAAACGGCCGAGGAGCGTAATCGGATTCCAGATCGGCTCGCCAAAGACGACCGAAGATGCCGAGGTGACTGCGATGCCGATGAAGGAATAGAGCACCATAGCAACGGGCAGACCAAACGCCTGCCCCACGATCTGCGCATCCTGATTCTTCGCGTAGCGCGTGAAGTCTGGGATATTGAGTGAGAGCGTCGCCCAATAACCGACCATCGCGGTCAACGAGGGAAAGAAGAAGCGCAGGAAGTCGTGCCTGGAGTGAAAGCTGCTTGGCGTGGAAAGCATGGGGCCAAAGCCGCCGGCCTTGTGCAGCATGAACCCGAGCAACAGCAGGCCCATCACCAGCATGAACGGCGCAGAATAGCTTTGCAGAAAGCGGATCGATTCCACGCCGCGCCACACAACAAACATGTTCAGCAACCAGAAGCCAAGGAAGCAGGCCCACAGCACCCACGGCATGTGCGTCGTCTGCGGCCACAGCACGTTGACCATCGCATCAATCGCCTGCCCACCGATCCACGATTGAATCCCAAACCATCCACACGCAACGATCGCGCGCAGCATCGCGGGCACCTGGGCGCCGCGCGGTCCAAACGACGCACGGACAAACACCGGAAACGGAATCCCGTACTTTGTCCCGGCGTGCGCGTTCAGCAGCATAGGAACGAGGACGATGAGGTTGCCCAGCAGGATAGTGCAGATCGCCTGCTTCCAGTTCATGCCGCCGGCGATCAGCGACGCGGCGAGCATGTAGGTCGTCACCTCCATCGACATCGAGAACCACAGCGCGATGTAGTTGTAGGTGGACCATGTGCGGCGAATTGGTTCAGTCGGCGCGAGGTCGGCATTGTAGAGGCGCGGGTCAGGCGCGACTTCGGTGCCCTCGATGCGATGCGGCGTTCCGGGATCCAGCGGGTTGGCGGACGTTGAGATCAGGCGAGGCCTCCGGCGTTCGCTTCGCGCTTGATGAAGCGACCGCGGCCGGTTTTGCCGAGGAACTTGCCCGGTTGCGTTGTATTGTCCACCACAAGTTCGCCGCGTGAGAAGACCTTGGCGGCATTACCCTTCACTCTCCAACCTTCAAACATGTTGTAGTCGGTGGCCATACACTGGGTTGCGGCAGTAATGGTGTAGTTCGCGTTCGGGTCCCAGAGCATGATGTCGGCATCGAGACCCGGCATGATGCTTCCCTTCTGCCTTCCCATGCCGAAGATCTTCGCGGGGTTCGTGCACGCCAGTTCGACGAACTTCTCCGGCGTGATGCGGCCCTGATTCACGCCGAAGTGCCAGAGGATCTGCAGGCGGTTTTCGACGCCGGGACCACCGTTGGGAATCTTCGTGAAGTCGTTACGGCCGAGTTCCTTTTGATCTTTGAAACGGAAGGGACAGTGATCGGTGGAGACGACGGAGAGCGAGCCGTCGTTGAGTGCGTTCCAGAGCGTGGCTTGATGACGCTTCTCGCGCAGCGGTGGCGTGAAGACGAACTTGGCTTCGTCCCAGCTCTTGCCGGGCATCTGATCTTCGATGGAGAGCACAAGATATTGCGTGCAGGTTTCGGCGAGTGCGCGTGCGCCATGTTGCTGCATGAATTTCAGATCGTCGAGCGCGTATTCGTTGGAGAGATGCACGATGTAAACGGCGGCGCCGGCCATGTCCGCGAGAGCGATGGATCGGTGCGTGGCTTCGGCTTCTGCCTTCGGCGAGCGAGAGAGTGCGTGGTGGTGAGGCGCAGTCTTGCCTTCGGCGAGAGTTTGCGCGACGACGACATCGATCGCGCTGCCGTTTTCTGCATGGATACAGCAGAGTGCGTTGAGCTTTGCGGCCTTCTGCATGACGCGGAACATGAGCTCATCGTTAATCATGAGCACGTTCGGGTAGGCCATGAAGAGTTTGAAACTGGAGATGCCGAACTTCACCATCTCTTCCATCTCGTGGAGTGTCTCTTCGCCATTCTTGCCGTGCAGATTTGTCACAGCCATGTGCAGCGAGAAATCGACGCAGGCTTTGTTTTCGGATTTCTTCAGCCACGTTTCGAGTGCGTCCTGAAGCGTACTCTTCTGGTTCTGCAGCGCGAAATCGATGACCGTCGTCGTTCCGCCGACGGCTGCAGCCTGCGTTCCGGTGGTGTAGTCGTCGGCCGATGTCGTTCCGCCGAACGGCATATCGAGGTGCGTGTGTACATCGATTCCGCCGGGCATGACGAGGAGATTTGTTGCGTCGACAATCTGGTGACTGTCATTCGAGATGATCGCGGCGACCTGCGCGATCTTCTCGCCTTCGATGAGAACGTCTGCGCGCTGCGAGCCGGTTGCGTTAACGACGGTTCCGTTCTTGATCAGGGTTCCCATGATTCTTTCCTCGGCTACGCGTTCGGATTCGGCAATGAGTGCTCGACGCCCGTCGGAACGATGCCCGCAGCGACGCGTTCATCCCAGCTCTGTTTCGGCAGGCCAGTGTCGACGCGCTCCATGGTGATGCAGTTGGGCACGGGGCAGACCAGCGCACAGAGATTGCAGCCAACGCATTCGTGCTCGTCGACGCGCGGGATGCGCGAGAGCGGTGTCAGGAGCGGGCCTTCGGCGCCGAGGCCATTGAGATCGAGTTTGGGAATTGGTGTTGTGGTGATGCGCTTCGGAGCTTCAGCGGCGATGCCCTGCGGTGTGCGTTTCGGGTCCGGTTGCGGCAGCGTGCGATCGAGGTGAATGCACTGATGTGCGCCGTCCCAGCAGGCGGTGTAGCAGAGTTGGCAGCCGATGCACTTGTCTTCGTGGATTTGCGCAACGATTTTGTAGTTGAGGTTCAGGTACTTCCAGTCGGTGACGTTTGGGAGCGAGCGGCCACGGAAGTCATCGAGGGTGCGGAAGCCTTTGCGTCTCATCCAGGTGAGGAGGCCGTCGGCCATGTCTTCGACGATGCGATAGCCGTAGTGCATGGCGGCGGTGCAGACCTGCACGGTGCCGGCCCCGAGAAGGATGAACTCTGCGGCGTCTTGCCACGTTCCGATGCCGCCGATACCGCTCATGGGCAGCGCGGCTTCGGGGTCGGACATGACCTGCTGAACCATGTTGAGCGCGATGGGTTTGACTGCAGGGCCGCAGTAACCGCCGTGCGAGGATTTGCCGTCGACATTCGGCCGCGGCTCGAAGGTGTTGAGGTCGATGCCGGTGATGGAGTTGATGGTGTTGATGGCGGAGAGCGCGTCGGCGCCGGCGCGCCTGGCGGCGCGCGCAGGCATGCGGATGTCAGAGATATTCGGCGTGAGCTTGACGATGACGGGAGTGCGCGCGACCTCTTTCACCCACCCCGTAATCTGCTGGCAGTACTCGGGCACCTGACCGACGGCAGAGCCCATACCGCGCTCGCTCATACCGTGCGGGCAGCCGAAGTTGAGCTCAAGGCCGTCGGCGCCAGCGCCTTCGGCGCGCTTGACGATGTCATGCCATACGTCGCGTTTGGATTCGACCATGAGCGAGGCGATGACGACGTGCTTCGGGTAGCGGCGCTTTACTTCCTCGATCTCGCGGAGGTTGACTTCGACGGGGCGGTCGCTGATGAGCTCGATGTTGTTCAGGCCCATCATTTTGGTGCCGTTGTAGTCGATGGAGGAATAGCGCGAAGAGACGTTGGTGATGGGTTCGCCGATGGTCTTCCAGACGGCGCCGCCCCAGCCTGCGTCGAAGGCGCGCATCACCTGCTCTCCGCAGTTGGTGGGCGGAGCGGAGGCGAGCCAGAAGGGGTTGAGGCACTTGATACCTGCGAACGTTGTCTCAAGGGTGGTGTCAGGCATTTTGTCCTCCATGCGCGACGCCCAGGATCCATGCCGACATCGCGATGCCCGCGCGCTTGCCGTCGGCAACAGCGTCGACGACTTCGCGGCCGCCGTTGGTGCAATCACCGCCTGCGAAATACCTGGGATCGGAGGTTTGACCGGTAGCGCGATCGATGAGGATGCGGCCGCGTTCAAGCTTCACCTTGGATGGATTTGCCTCGTTGCCGCCCAGGAGTTCGATGTGCGTGGATTGGCCGATGGCAAGTACAACGTGCTCGACAGAAAGTTCGAAGACGGAGTCAGGCACTGGAACGAGTGAGCCGTCCGTTCTGGCCTCGAGACGTTCAAGTCGAATTGCTTCGACTTTGCCGTTGCCCTTGAGGCCGATGGGATGAACGTGCCAGAGGAAGCGAACGCCCTCCAGCTTCGCGTGTTCGTACTCGAAGGCAAAGGCGGACATCTGTTGTGGGCCACGACGATAGAGCATCGTCACCTCATCGGCGCCGAGACGTACCGACGCGTTCGCGGCGTCGATGGCGGTGTTGCCTGCGCCGATGACGGCGACGCGGCCGGCCATATCGGTTCTGGCACCGCGTTTGTAGTCGGCGATCAAGGTGAGTGCGTTGGTGACGCCGCCCATGTCCTCACGGTCAAGGCCGAGGCGCTGAATTGCGCCGAGACCTACACCGAGGAAGATGGCATTGTGCTCGGCTTCGAGACGCTCGAGCATATCGGCGTCGACGGTGGTGTTCATGTGGAACTCGACACCGAGATGAGCGACGCGATCGACCTCGCGAAGGCTGGCGGAGAGTGTGAGTTTGTATTCGGCTACGCCGTACGTGTTGAGGCCGCCGGGAAGAGTGTTTGAATCGTAGACGACGGCGCGGATGCCGTTGCGGCGGAGTTCGGCGGCGCAGGCGAGGGAGGCAGGACCCGCTCCGATGAGTGCGACCGACTTGCCGGTATCGGGAGCCGGCTGGAACGGCAACGGATTGTCGCTGTACGCGATCGACTCCATGGCAAAGCGCTGCAGTCGGCCGATGGCGATCGGCTGCTTGTTATAGCGATGCAGGACGCAGGCACCTTCACAAAGGACGTTCACGGGACAGGCACGCGCGCAGCTCTCACCAAGGATGTTCGAATCGAGGATGGTCTTGGCAGAACCTTCCAGGTTGTCGGTGGCGATCTTCTTGATGAACCGCGGGACATCAATATGCGTCGGGCAGGCCGTGGTGCAGGGTGCGTCGAAGCAGTAGAGGCAGCGGTTGGCTTCAGCCACAGCGGCCGTTTGATCGAAAGGCGGATGTAGATCAGGAAAACGCGCAGCAATCTCCGGAGAACGCGGAGACTGGTCGAAGAAGTTGAACGGCTCACTCATCAGAAGGTCGTGCACTCCTCTTTCCGCGGGCTATTGGGAAGGAGGTACCGACCCGGCACTGTGGCTGTCGGTACACGAGTCTTTCCATCCCGGCGGATTGGAAGTCACGATTATGCACCATTTGTGTTGAACTGGTGAATCCAACCCGTAACCCTTTAGTGACGCAGGATCCAGTCAACCGTGAGTTCGGCAAGGCGATTCATGGCAATGACCGCCTGCTGAAGGTGCTCGCGCCTGGTGTCCTCGGCGCGGTTGTGGCTCAACCCATTGAGCGATTGGACGAACATCATCACAGTCGGAATACCGAGACGCGCAACCTCTGCGGCATCGTGCAGCGGACCGGATGGAAGTTGCTCGCTGACACCTACGGTTTCGAGAATCGCCTTGTCGCACAGAGCGACGAGCTCCGGATGAAACGGTATGGGCTGGATGGACCAGATCTTCGACCAGTCGACCGTACAGTGCTCTTCCGCGGCGAAGCGCTCGCTGTCTGCACGTGCTTCGCGCAGCATGCTGGCAAGCACGTTCGCGTCAAGGTCGCGCATGTCGAGTGTTGCCTCGCAGCGGCCGACAACCGAGGTAACGATGCCGGGAAACGTTTTGACGCTGCCCATCGTTGCGACGGAGTTCTCATGCTTACGGGCAATCGGGCGAATCTCGAGTGCGAGTTTCGCGCAGGCAGCGAGGGCATCGTGGCGGACTTCCATTGGGGTTGAGCCGGAGTGTGCCTCCTGGCCATGGAAGGTGATGGCCCAGCGCTCGACGCCTTTAGTGCCCTGCACTACACCGAGTGGCTTGCCGAGGCGCTCGAGGATTGGGCCTTGCTCGATGTGGAGTTCGAGATATGCAGCGAGGTTTTTGCGTTCAGCCGCTGCGTCGCCGACGCGATCTACCGAGACTCCGCAGGCGGAGAGTGCGGCTTCGAGAGTGGTTCCGTCACGGTCAATGCGAGCCCGGTCGGCGTCGACGGTTTGAGTTCCGGCGAAGGCGGAGGAGCCGAAGAGGCTTCGACCGAAGCGGGCACCTTCTTCATCCGCCCAGTCGACGAGTTTAAGCGTGCAGGGCGGACGGCCGTTGTACTGGCTTGCGAAATGCTTGAGGACTTCGAGGCCAGTGAGGACGCCCAGGCAGCCGTCGAGCCAGCCGCCATTGGGAACAGAGTCGAGGTGACTGCCCAGCACGAGCGCGCGTTCGGAGACACCGGGGAGAGTGATCCAGTGGTTCCCGGCGGCATCATAGTGATGCTCGACCGGAAGGCCGGCAAGCTTCTGCTCGAACCAAGTGCGTGCGCGGAGCCATGTAGGCGACCATGCAACGCGTTGGGCTCCATGCTCGTCCGCAGTGAGCGAACGAAGCTCCTCAAGATGCGCGATCACTGCGCCTGCATCAACCATGGCAAGCTAGGGTACCAGAGGACTCTCCGAATTCGGAGGTTTGAGGCAACCTAATCTATGAATTGCGCTTCTGTGGAAATAGAGATGCCTCCGCGAGGGTGCAGGCAATAACGTTCCAATACGCCTCGAGGACGATCCAGTTGATCTGACGCTGTTTTTCGGTTTTGTATTCGTCCGCGTCGAAGGCGAGGTAGCACCCTTTGCGTCAACAACCGGTCTCTGCACAAACACAATCAACTTTTCTCTGCCCAAGGACTCCACAGCGTTTGTTCGAAGTGGAGCAAAAAGACGTTCGTCAACAAAGAGCGTTGAACTGATATGTAGTGGCTCAGCCTGATGTCATCTGATTTCGATGAAAGAGAGGTGGTATGCGGATCCTGCTGACGACGGACACGCTTGGCGGCATCTGGACGTTTACAAAAGAGCTGACCACGGAGTTGTTGCAGCGAGGACACGCAGTCGCCCTGGTGAGTCACGGGAACCAGCCATCGCACGAACAACAGACTTGGTGCGCCGCACAGAGCCTGACTCACGGGCAATCCTTTCAGTTCACTGCTTCAAATACTCCGCTGGAATGGATGGAGAAGAATGAGTTTGTCTTCAAGCAGGGCGCGGGCATGCTGCTTCATATCGCCAGGCAGTTCCGACCTGATTTGCTGCACTCGAATCAGTTCTGCTTTGGAGCCCTCGCGGTCGATATACCCAAGCTGGTAACTGCACATAGCGACGTATTGAGCTGGGCTGGCGCGTGCCGACCGCGGGGACTGGAAAGGTCCCGATGGCTTCGGCAATATGAGTCACTGGTGATGCAAGGGCTTCATTCGTGTGATGCCGTCGCTTCACCGACGCGATGGATGGCCCTGGAGCTCGCGCGCCACTACAACGATCTGCCCCCTTCCTATGTGATTCGGCACGGAAGAAGTCTCAATCCGCCGGAGAATCGCATGCGTACTTTGCAGGCAGTCACGGTTGGCGCTCTATGGGACGAAGCGAAGAATATTGAGATCTTGCGGACGGTGAACTCGCCCATCCGAATTTACGTGGCCGGAGAGAGGCAACGCGGGAGCCCGCTTGCTCCGCGACAGATTGGACGATCCATTTTGCTGGGTGCGCTTCCGCAATCATCGCTGATGACGCTGTTCTCCCGCAGCAGCATCTATATTGCGACTTCGATTTACGAGCCCTTCGGAATGGCGCCGCTAGAAGCAGCATTGTGCGGCTGCGCAGTGATTGCGAATGACATTCCTTCACTACGTGAGGTGTGGGGCGACAATGCGCTGTACTTCAATGGGCCACGATCGTTATCAATGCTGCTGCACCAGTTGAATCGCGATGAACAGCTCCTTGGGCAGGCGCGACAACGGTCGTTTGCAAGAGCGAACGAAATGACGGTTCAACACATGGCCGACAGCTACGAGGCTCTTTACAGAACGTTGCTAGCAAGCCGTCCAGGTATATGGCCGCAGGTGAACGTACAGCCAGATCTTGCGGCGCACGCAGCCTAAACGGAGATTCAGGCAGCCGGAATCAAACATTCTGCAGTCAATGCAGGATTGCTGCGGTACAGCTCTGTCGACAATTCAGGCTGACACTTCTCAACTATTCGGGCGGTATGCGATCTCCGGGCGAAAACAGAGATTAGGCTGATCCTTGAAAGTAACCACACGGTCTGGCGAGCAGCACTATTGCGAATCTAGTATCATTAGCTAGAGACTTCTTTTGCCCGTTTCCCTTCTCATCGTGCCGGTGTTCTCAACCCTCCTGGGAGGGATACTTGCGCTGCGTCTGCGATCGTCGCTGGGGATGCTGATTGCGCTCAGCACAGGTCTTCTGCTGGGCGCGGCGCTGCTGGACCTGCTGCCGGAGGCTGTGACACTGCAGAGGCTGGCGGGACGGGGAGTGGGCACAATGTTTGCGTTAGTGCTGCTCTCGTTCCTCACCTTTCTGCTACTACAGAATCTTTTCGATACATGGAGCGCGCGCTTGAGAGGGCGCAGTTCAGCACGCGCGTGGGGACGTCTTGGGAGCGGCCTGCTGATCGCTCACAGCTTTCGCGATGGGATGGCAATCGGGTTGTCGTATGCAGCATCGCGTCCTGCGGGGTATATCGTTGCCGCGGGCATTGCGGCTCATGATATCGGCGATGGAGTCAATACGATTCTGTTGAGTACGCGTGGCCATAAGCCCGAACGGTTTGATTATTTTCTGCTGGCCGCGGATTGCCTGGCGCCTCTGGCAGGGGGCCTGCTGACAGCATGGCTGCCGCTGTCCACAAGTGGCTCCGCTGCCCTGCTGGCCATTACTGCGGGTTTCTTTCTGCACATGATTGCGGATGAACTTCTGCCGCAGCTGCGTGCGGACGACACACCTCGCATCCCGTTGGCCATGGCTGTGGCCGGCGGCGCATTGCTTATTTTTGTTGCTACGCGACTGGCGTCATAACGGGATGGAGTATCAGCCGCACTCGGCGCACTGACCAAAGAGAAAGAACTCATGTCCAGTGACGCGGAAGCCGCGTGGAAGCGTGGGTTGGGAACTGAGTTCGCACCCCTGGAGTTCGAAGACTTTGCCACAACCGTTGCAGCGGAAGTGGTGATGATGAGCCTTCCCAGCGACTTCATACCGCAGCGTTTCGCCGGGCATGGAGACCGCCGCGAGCCAATCACATTCCAGCAACGCACCGATGTTGCGATATACGGTGGCGATACTCAGACCCTCAACCTCAGTCTGCGCTGCGCTCAATACTTCTTCAGGCGAAAGCGGTCGATCGGCTTGTTGAAATGCCTCTCGGATGGCTGACTTCTGACGTGTGTTTCGCGACTGTGTGGGCAAGGACCACTCCTGATAACAAGGATACGCTCCTGTTAAGACGGTCCGTCAGGAGCGGCGGATGACAAAGTACCATTGAGGTCACGAGCGGGAGAGGTTCATGACCATCGCGACAAAACTGGGGGATGCGGGACAGACAGGCCTGATTGGAGGCGCGCGTGTCTCAAAGGGAGATGCCCGGGTTGAGGCCTATGGAACCGTAGACGAATTGAATGCCGCCTTGGGGCTTGCGCGGAGTCTCTGCCCGGATGAGTCGATTCGTGCAGCTACTGAGCGCGTTCAGAAAATGCTGTTCAATGTGGGGGCATCGCTCGCGACACCGGCAGAGAACCGAAAGGGTTCGGCTGTGCTGGGTGCTGCAGATGTCGATGATTTGACTGCGCAGGTGCATCACATTGAGTCCATTGAAGGAATCCTTTCCGACTGGTCCTTGCCTGGCGCGCAGGTGCCTTCCGCGGCATTTGAGGTGGCGCGGACGGTATGCCGCCGGGCAGAGAGGTGTGTCGTTCGACTGGTGGAGAGTGGCGAAGAGGTGCAGCCGGAGGTGCTTGCCTATCTCAATCGGTTGTCGGACCTGATCTGGCTATTTGGGCGGGTTCTGGAACGAAATGCCGGGGATGACGCACGACTGAGAGATGATTCGGGTTCCCGGTGGTCACGCGCCTGGTAAGGGCTTGTCAAAGAAAAAGGCCGACGGGAAAGCTATAAATTTTTCAATTATTTGGCTGATATCAAGCACAAAAGACAGTGCAACCCAGGTTTGCATTCTGCTTCGTCTAAGGCGAATATATGGCGAAGATATATGTCTACCGCCGCTACGATTCGACATCAGATTGAAGCCGCACTCGAGAAGAAAATTCCATCCGCATTGACGCCTGCTCCGAAGATTCGGGGTGCGGTTCTGCCTACGGGGATTGTGGCCTTAGATGAGTTGCTGAACGGCGGGCTTCCGCAGGGAGCTCTCACTGAACTTATCGGCCCGGAGTGTTCGGGGCGAGCCTCTATAGCTCTTTCATTTCTCGCACGGGTGACGCGTGAGGAACGGGTCTGTGCATGGATTGATGTATCGAATGAGTTCGATCCTGTGTCCGCAGTGGCCACAGGTGTGGATCTTGGACGACTGCTTTGGCTGAGATGTGGTGTAACCCAGACCACTGCTCGACCTGCGAGTTATAACTTCGAGCTTCCGGAGAAGTATCTCGCACCGCCAGCTGCGAAGAAGGGGCTGCACGGCGGAGGATTCGGCAGTCATCCTCGGCAGGAGATTAAGGGTTTATCGAACGCCGTTGGAGAACTATTGGAAGCCAAAGCAATAGCTCCTAGATGCGCGGAGCCTCAACCTCGTGTGCGTTTCAGGCAAGAGACCGTTGAACCACCTCCAGTGCGAGTACAGAAGACAGCGCACCGCTCTTGCATTCCGTCGAAGCCCTGGGGCCGCATGGAGCAAGCGTTGCGGAGCGCGGATCTATTGCTTCAAGCAGGAGGCTTCGGCGCGATCGTACTGGATATGGGGAGCCTGGCGCCTGAGTTCGTCTCACGTGTGCCGTTGGCCACATGGTATCGCTACCGAGCAGCTGCCGAGAGAACACAATCCAGCATTCTGCTGCTGACCCGGTATGCGTGTGCAAAGAGTAGCGCTGAGTTAGTTCTGCAGTTACAGACTGCTAAACCAATTTGTGATGAATCGACAGTGTTTTCTGGCATTCAACCACAAATAGAAGTTCTGCGGCAGCGACATTCGGAACCCCTTAGCAACGTAGTTCCGATGCGTAAGCCACTACGACGTGAAAACTATGCGACCTGGCAGAGCCGCACCGTCTGGGCAGGCAGGCGATGAAGTGTCCGGCTGAGTTATACGCATGCGTCTACGTACGGGAGTTTTCAGCACAGGCGCTCGTGCGTCTGCAGCCCGAATTGAAGCAAAAGGCATGCGTTGTGATGGACGGCGAGCCACCGTTCGAGAACGTATGCTCTCTCAATACCAACGCCAGACGGCTCGGAATTCAACGTGGGATGAATCGTACAGATGTAGCTGGATTTCCGCAGGCAAACGTACTTTCACGTTCGCTCAGGACTGAGTTAGTTATGAAACAAATGCTCATAGAATGCGCTTGTACGTACTCTCCGCGGGTTGAGGATTGCAGCGGCAATAGTTACTTTCTCTGCGCGATCGACATTGCCGGTACAGAATGTCTGTTTGGGCCGCCCACGGTATTAGCACGCCGGTTACTACAACACATTACCTCTCTAGGATTATCTGCACAGATAAGAGTCAGCAACAACTTTCATACGGCAGCATGCCTTTCGAAGGTTTCTTCTGGGCGCCCTATAGGTGTAATTCCTTCAGGAGAGGAGGCAGCCTTTTTGTCTCCTTTACCGCTTGATGTACTAGCACTGACAGACGAACAGGCGGAGCTCTTTGCCTTGTGGGGAATTCATACTGTAGGCATGCTTGCGATGTTGCCGGAAGAGGAGTTGGTCGCACGTATCGGTCAAGACGGAAGGCGACTTCAGCAACTGGCTCATGGGAAATGCACACACCTGTTTCAGCCCCTTTCCCCTCCGTTCAAGCTTGAGGAGCGGCAGGAGTTGGATTCCCCTCTCGACTCGCTGGACTCGTTGATGTTCTGTGTTGCAGTAATGCTGGATCGTCTGATTTTAAGAACAACGGCCCACCTTGTTGCTCTCGCTGCAGTCACAATCGTTCTCGAATTGGATGGTGGAGAAACATATACGCGGCGTGTCAGACCTGCTCAACCTGGAAATGATAGACAATTCTGGATTAGGCTTCTGCACCTCGATTTGCAATCCCATCCACCACAAGCCGCAGTGGTTGCAGTCACGTTGAATGCTGAACCCGGAGATACCAGCAAGGTACAGCTTGGTATTTTTTCCCCACCGCTACCGGAGGCTGCACGATTAGATGTCACTCTCGCTCAACTGAAGGCTTTGCTAGGAGAGGACAACGTTGGCCACGCTGTTCTACAGGACTCACATACACCTGAGAGTTTTCGGGTAAAACACTTTAGCGTTCCATCGGGTTCCAGAACGCCAACTACTTTACCGGAAGAACGCGCAGTTGTGCGCCGACTTCGCCCACCAGAGGTGCTCTCCGTTAACACAGGGCAGCATCGGCCTGAGGGATTTACTTTTCGTGAGCAACATTTTGATGTGATGCATGCATATGGACCATGGGTCGCAAGAGGTGAATGGTGGAACGAGATGTTTTGGAATATGGAACAGTGGGACGTGATTGCGAAAGCTTCAAATGAGGTTGTGCTTTGTTGCTGTATAGCTAGAGATTTTCTACAGAACGAGTGGCAGGTGATTGCACTCTATGACTGAGCAATATGTCGAGTTACATGCCGCTAGCGCATTCAGCTTTCTGGAAGGAGCATCTCAGCCTGAACGACTTGTTGAACGCGCATTCGAATTGGATATGCCGGCTATGGCTCTGCTGGATCGCAATGGTGTCTATGGATCAGCCAGGTTTCATACAAGTGCAAAGCAAAACGGTATTCGAGCCCATGTTGGCGCAGAGGTTGCGGTAGCGGGGTTGGGACAACGACTTACTCCATCTGCATGGCTGCCGTTCCGACACAGTGCCGAGCCTGTGCGTATTCCCCTGCTCTGCGATTCTCGAAGAGGCTATCAGAACCTCTGTCGGTTGATAACTCGTTTCAAGATGCGGGAACGCAGGAAAGACGAAGGGGCAGCTTTGCTCGTGGATCTTGAGCAGCACTCGACTGGACTGATTTGCCTGACCGGCGGAGATGAAGGTCCCCTTTCATCTGCACTGAGTAGCGGTGGCGAAACAGCTGGTCGAAAAGCCGTGGAACGGTTGGTTCGTATCTTTGGCGCAAAGAATGTTTATGTGGAATTACAACGTCACAATGAACGCGAGGAGGAATGGCGTAATCAGGCTGCACTACGAATCGCCAAATCACTGCAGTTACCTGTTATTGCCACAAATGGTGTTCGATATGCGACAGCATACGACAGCGAAATTCTTGACCTATTCACCGCAATTCGCAATCACACAGAACTTGATCGGGCTGGCAGGCTTTTGTCGCTCAACAATCAGCGACACCTTCGCTCAGCACGAGACATGGCCGATCTGTTTCGAGATATTGCGGGAGCAATCGAGACCACGGTGGAACTCTCTTCTCGACTTCAGTTTGAACTGACAGATCTTGGCTACGAATTTCCACGGTACCCGGTTCCTGAGGGTGATTCGATGGACAGCTTCCTTCGAAAGCGTGTCGACGAGGGAGTGACACGACGTTATGGTTCTGTGAATACTTTTCAGTTTATGGAGCAGGTCAGAAAGCAGGCAGAACACGAGCTTGCGCTCATTGCGAAGCTTGGCTTTGCTGGTTATTTTCTTATTGTCTGGGACATTGTTCAATTTTGCAAAAACAATAACATTTTAATTCAGGGCCGCGGTAGTGCCGCCAATTCGGTCGTCTGTTATGCATTGGAGATAACGGCTGTGGATCCGATCAGGATGGATTTCCTGTTCGAGCGCTTTCTTAGTGAGAACCGAGGTGAATGGCCAGACATCGATTTGGACCTTCCCTCTGAAGAGAAGCGTGAGCAGGCAATCCAGTATATCTACCTCCGTTACGGAGAACTGGGCGCGGCAATGTGCGCGAATGTGATTACCTATCGCGGCAGATCGGCTGCTAGAGAGGTTGGGAAAGCACTTGGTATCGATCAGACATCGTTGCAACGGCTTTCGGGACTTGTTAATCAGTTCGAGTGGCGCGGGCCTACAGACACAATGGCGCATTCATTCAAAGCTGCAGGCTTTGACCTAGCGCACCCTCGCATAGCGAAGTACCTCGAACTGTGCATGCGTATCCAGGACCTCCCGCGCCATCTTGGCCAGCACTCCGGAGGAATGGTTATCTGCCAGAGTGCTCTGGATGCCGTAGTTCCGCTGGAACGAGCGTCTATGCCAGGACGAACAGTTGTGCAGTGGGATAAAGAGGATTGTGCTGATCTTGGGATTATCAAGGTTGACTTACTGGGTCTCGGCATGATGGCTGTCCTCAAGGATTGCTTGGACATGATTCCAGTGCACTATGGCGACAAGATTGACCTGGCCCATCTGCCTGAGGACGACAACGTTTACAAGGCACTTCAACAGGCAGATACAGTTGGCATGTTCCAAGTCGAAAGCCGCGCACAGATGGCTTCTCTTCCGCGCAATCGACCAGAAACGTTTTATGACGTCGTCGTCCAGGTAGCCATTATTCGCCCAGGTCCAATCGTAGGCAAAATGATGCATCCATATATGCGGCGGCGGCAGAAAAAGGAAGAGATCACATATCCACATCCATCGCTCGAACCTGTTCTGAAACGCACTCTGGGCGTGCCTCTTTTTCAAGAGCAACTTCTACGGATGGCAATGACTGTGGCTAACTTTACTGGAGCGGAGGCAGAGGAACTTCGCCGTGCTGTAGGGATGCGTAGATCGTGGGAGCGGATGAACACTCTTGAAAGTCGATTACGGAATGGCATGACAACGAACGGTATCGACACGGCAATTCAGGAAACGATCATTCAAAACATTACGTCGTTCGCCCTGTACGGCTTTCCGGAGTCCCACGCAGCTAGTTTCGCGTTGCTTGCATATGCTTCGGCTTATTGCAAAGTAAAATATCTGGCGGCATTTACCTGTGCGCTTCTGAATAATCAGCCAATGGGTTTCTACATGCCTGCCGTCATCGTGAAAGATGCCCAGAGGCATGGCCTTCGCGTGAAGCCGATAGATATTCAGGTATCCAACTGGCTGTGTAGTGTTGAATGCGAAGTGGATGACACATTATCAATACGGATTGGGCTGAATTATGCAAAGGGCCTTCGAAAGCAGACAGCCGACGACCTGGTTACTTCTCGCGGAAGTGATGGGACTTACCGGTCGATAGAAGAACTCGTTGCACGTATTCCCTCAATAACTCGGAATGAGTTGACTACATTGGCGCGGCTTGGTGCGCTAAATAATCTGAATGGAGTTTGTCATCGACGAGACGCACTGTGGCAGGTGCAGCGGGCCGGAATGCCAGAAGGACCTTTATTCCGCGCTAATAACAAACGCTTTTGTGAGCCCTCCAGCTATTGCACATTGAAGCAGATGACGACAACGGAACGAATGATTGCAGATTATTCCGAAACGGGATTAACGATCGATAGACATCCGATGTCACATCGCAGAACACAACTACAACGATCTGGTGTAACACCCGCCAAGAAACTACGGGAGGTCCGAGATGGAATGTTCGTTCGAACTGCAGGCTGTGTCATCGCGAGGCAACGGCCGGGGACTGCAATGGGCTTCATCTTTCTATCGTTAGAAGATGAGACTGGCATTGCAAATGTCATTGTCGCCCCGGACGTTTACGAGCGACATCGGTTAATTGTGACACGCAGTAAGTTCATCCGTGCCGACGGCCCGCTGCAAAATCAGGAAGGAGTTATTCATGTGAAGGCAACACGGCTGGTAGAACTTTCGGAAGATGGGCTCGAAGTGCGCTCGCATGATTTTTATTGATGCGTCCACCACGAGATAACAGATCCAAATTCAATTCCAGCACATTCACTCTTGGCTCACCCAACAAGCCAAATTGTCTTGGCGTCACATGGTCGAGCACTAAGTTGCGGACGACGTCTTCAGGCAGGTTCCGTTCGCGAGCAACGCGGGAAACCTGATAAAGAGCGGCCGCCGGGGAGATGTCGGGATCGAGGCCTGATCCCGAAGCCGTCACCAAATCAATGGGGATTGCTGTCCCCTTCCCTTCGGAGGCGACGCTTGCCGCTACGCGATCCGAAAGAGCTTTGCTTGTCGGCGCAGAATTCGACCCGGAAGAGGCCGACGCATCATAACCGCCACCCGCAGCAGAAGGACGACTGTGGAACACTCCGGAACCAGTAAATAGCTGGCCAATGAGTCGTGAACCAACAACCGCGCCGTTTTCTGTCATCAATTCGCCATTCGCCTTGTCATGAAACGCTAAGCTTGAGATGCCTGCTATTAACAGCGGATACAAAATGCCCAGCACAAGAGCGGTAACGACCGTATACAAACAGGAGATTATGACATGCTTCTTCATCGTATCTACCTAAGCGAGATGTAACGCGGTGATCACAACGTCGATCACCTTAATTCCCAGAAACGGAACGATAATTCCACCGATTCCATAGACGATAAGGTTTCTTCGCAACAGAGCAGCTGCGGACATGGGCCTGTAAGCGACACCACGCAACGCAAGGGGGATAAGCGCAATGATGATCAACGCATTGAAAATTACGGCCGACAACACTGCGGACTGACCATTATGCAGATGCATAATATTTAACGCATTGAGTACAGGGAATACGCCGGCGAACATCGCGGGAATGATAGCAAAGTACTTGGCAACGTCATTCGCGATAGAAAACGTCGTTAATGCTCCGCGCGTCATCAATAACTGCTTGCCGATAGCCACCACCTCAATCAGCTTGGTCGGATTTGAATCCAGATCGACCATATTCCCGGCTTCCTTTGCTGCCTGTGTTCCGGAATTCATGGCCACTCCTACGTCGGCCTGAGCCAACGCCGGGGCATCGTTGGTACCATCGCCGGTCATTGCGACAAGTTTTCCGTTTCTCTGCTCGCGCTTGATGAGATCCATCTTGTCCTTGGGTTTCGCTTCGGCAAGAAAATCGTCAACACCTGCCTCGCGGGCGATTGCGGCAGCTGTCAATGGGTTGTCGCCTGTGATCATGATCGTGCGAATACCCATTGCACGCAGATGATCAAAGCGCTCGCGCATCCCCCCCTTTACGACATCCTTTAGATGGACTACACCGAGTGCTTTTCCATTTTCGGCGACAACCAGCGGCGTTCCACCGTTGCTTGCAATCCTATCGACAGTTTCACGCACTTCATTCGGCAGGTGAGAACCATGCTCGGAAAGATATTTTGCAATAGCGTCGGTTGCGCCTTTGCGAATGCTTCGACCATCCACTTCCACTCCGCTCATGCGAGTCACGGCCGAGAATGGGATGAATTCCGCATTGGACTGTGCCAACTCACGCGCGCGGATGTTGTATTTCTCCTTCGCGAGGACCACGATTGAACGTCCTTCCGGAGTCTCGTCAGCCAACGACGATAGCTGAGCTGCATCCGCGAAGGCTCTCTCGTCGACGCCTTTGGCGGGAACAAACTCCGACGCCTGGCGGTTGCCGAGAGTAATGGTCCCGGTCTTGTCGAGCAGAAGCGTGTTGACATCGCCAGCGGCTTCCACAGCACGCCCGGAGGTTGCAAGCACATTGTGCTGCACCAAGCGATCCATGCCGGCGATCCCAATTGCCGATAACAGGCCACCAATGGTCGTCGGAATCAAACAGACGAGAAGTGAGATGAGTACGAAGACCGTTTGAGGTGCATGAGAGTACACCGCAAAGGGTTGCAGTGTGACGACCGCGAGCAAAAAGATAATTGTGAGGCCGGCCAGAAGAATGTTGAGCGCGATTTCGTTCGGCGTTTTCTGCCGTTCTGCGCCTTCGACCAACGCGATCATACGATCAAGGAACGTCTCCCCCGGATTGGAGGTAATTCGAATTGTGATGGTGTCGGAAAGAACGCGGGTTCCCCCGGTTACGGCGGACCGGTCTCCGCCAGCCTCGCGAATCACAGGTGCGGATTCACCAGTAATTGCTGATTCATCGACGGCTGCTACTCCTTCGATAACCTCGCCGTCGCCCGGAATCATTTGATTCGCAGAAACGCGCACGACGTCTCCGACACGCAGCTGTAAACTTGGGATCTCCTGCACTCCAGACTTAGTGACGCGATATGCGGTTGTTTCAGATTTCGCCTGGCGCAGCGCGTCGGCCTGCGCTTTGCCACGCCCTTCCGCCATAGCCTCAGCGAAATTGGCGAACAGCACCGTGAACCAGAGCCACAGCGTGATCTGAAAATCGAAACGAACATGGCCTTGATGCGTTGCCAGGTTTACAGCGAGCAGAACGGTTGTGAGAAGGCTTCCGATTTCAACAACAAACATCACTGGATTCCGCATCATGAGCCGCGGATTGAGCTTTACAAAAGACCCAACTAAGGCACGGCGGACAATCTTTCCATCAAACGATGACCGGCGCTGAGCGTGTATCGACATGAAATTCTCACCTTGCCTTTCAAAATGCAGCGCCGCTGCGGAGTAATAGATGTTCAAGAATCGGGCCCAAGGACAGCGCGGGAAAGAACGTTAGGGCGCCCACGATCAGAATGACGCCTATAAGCAGTACGGTGAACAGTGGAGTTGTCACTGGGAACGTTCCGGCAGATTCAGGCACGATTTTCTTGCCGGCGAGATTTCCTGCAATCGCCAGCATTGGTATCGCCATCATGAAGCGTCCGAAGAACATGGCTATACCAAGCGAGTAGTTATACCAATGCGTATTTGCGTTCAGGCCGGCAAATGCAGACCCATTGTTACCAGTAGCGGATGTAAACGCGTAAAGAATCTCACTAAGACCATGCGGTCCGTGGTTTGCCAGGCTGCCTAGGCCAATATTCGGCATGAGAACAGAGACCGCAGTAAAGCACAGGATGATGAATGGAAAGATCAGCAAATAAAGCATCGACATTTGGACATCAAAGGCTTCGATCTTCTTACCCAGATACTCGGGTGTGCGACCAACCATCAATCCCGCGATGAACACGGAGAGCACAACAAAGACGAGCATTCCGTAGAGGCCCGCACCGACACCGCCGAAAACGATCTCTCCGAGGAGTATGTTGACCAGCGGTACCATGCCGCCGAGAGGCATGAAGCTGTCGTGCATCGAATTGACCGCTCCGCAGCTCGCGTCGGTGGTAACGGTCGCAAAGAGAGCTGAGTTGGCAATGCCAAATCTGACTTCCTTCCCTTCCATATTCCCGCCAGCCTGAGTCGCCGAAATATGCTGATCTACTCCGTGCAGTAATGGATTTGGTTGGGATTCGGCCCAGTAACAAACAGCCGTTCCGGCGAACCACAACACCACCATAGCGGACAACACCGCCCAGCCGTGTCTTGGGCTTCCCGTCATTTTGCCTAGCGTGATAGCCAAGCCCGCGGGAATGATAAAAATGGCAATCATCTCGAGAAGATTCGAGAGCGGTGAGGGGTTTTCAAACGGATGCGCACTGTTCGTGTTGAAGAAGCCGCCTCCGTTTGTTCCAAGCATTTTGATTGCCTCTTGCGAGGCAACTGGCCCTTGGGCGATGGTCTGCGTGGTGACGAGGACTGGTTTACCATCCGTACCCGTTACGTTTTGCGGTTGGATGAGCTTGACCGTGTCGTATGCCCGAAAATTTTGAACAACTCCCTGAGACACCAACGCGAGCGAGAAAACGATCGAAAGAGGCAGAAGGATCCACAGAGTTGCGCGTGTTAGATCTGCCCAGAAGTTTCCAAGCGTCTTCATTTCACGCCGCGCAATTCCGCGAATAAAGGCCACTGCCATCGCCATGCCGGTAGCCGCAGACCAGAAATTATGTGGGGCCAGACCCAGCATCTGGGTCAGGTAGCTCATTGTTGTTTCCGGAACATACGACTGCCAGTTCGTATTGGTGGTGAATGAGATTGCTGTGTTCAGCGCAAGAGCCGGTTCGACCGCCGAGAAATGTTGGGGATTTAGCGGCAAAACCTGCTGAAGACGCTCAAGAACATAGGTCAGGATCAGAGTCGCCGCACTGAATACCAGCATGCAAATCGCATACTCGGTCCAGCGCATCTCCTGTTCCGGATTGATTCCCGTGAGGCGGTAGAGCACGCGTTCGCACGGCAATAGAACGGGATCTAGAAACGTTTTACGGCGTTCAAATACTGCTGCCATGTATCGACCTAACGGCGTCGCAAGCAACAGCACGATCGCGATGAAGACGGTGATCTGTAACCAACCGTTCAAGGACATCAAAACTTCTCCGGACGAAGCAGCGCGTAAACCAGGTAGGCCAGCAGAGACGCTGACAGAATCAGTAGGAAAACGTTGAAAATCATTAGAGTGTCCCCTTCAAGCGATCACAGCCCTGCACATAAAGACCGGCCAACAGGAACATCGAGAACAGCGAGATCGTAGTGACGAGATCGAGCATCTGGTCACCCTCGGATCGTTAGAGTTTCACGAGACTTTGCCAGCGGGACACGGTGTCTTTGTGCACTAAACCATGAGTCACTGCGGAGTCAGTTGATGTAGAAAGAGTGTTCGAAGAGGAGGAGAATGAAACTGCGCGTGTACCCAAACTGAACATATCTAACCTAGATTCCATTCGAATCCCGGATCCGATAGAAATTCAGTAGGGGAATCGTTAAGAATTCGTAAGTTCGCTAGTTCCTTCAGGTTGGAAGCGATAACCCACCCACGGTTCACTCTGGATGTATTTCTGCCCTTCTCCCCGCTCAATCTTCTTGCGAAGTCCAGCAATCAGGACCCGAAGGTACTCAGGCTGGTCATCGCCTGCTGGTCCCCATATTGCGCGCAACAAGACTTTATGTGTCAACACTCGACCTGGCGATCGGGCGAACAGCAACAGCAGATCAAACTCTTTTGGTGTGAGATGAAGAGCCTGCCCTCGCACGGTGACTATGTGTGCATCTGCATCGATCACGAAATCGCCTATTTCGAACCGCGTCTGCTCAGGTTGCTCCGTCGCAATCCGGCGCAACTGGGCTCGGATCCGTGCCAGAAGTTCGGGCACGCTAAAGGGTTTTGTCAGATAGTCATCAGCACCTTCGTCAAGAGCCTTCACCTTCATTGCATCCGTATCACGAACGCTGAGCACGATGATCGGGGTCCGGTCTAACCGACGTACAGCTTCTGTAAGTTCCAGACCGTTCATTTCAGGCATCGCCAAATCCGTAATGATCAAGTCCGGTCGGCCCGATTCAAACATTTCCAAGCCTTCGACACCATTGCCGGCAGTCAAAACCTCATATCCGCTACTTTGCAACGATGCCCGGAGCATGCGTGTAATCTGACGTTCATCATCGACTACAAGAATGCGTTTCACTGCCTCTCCTGGGTAACGATATGCAGGTCCACATGTGGTGCTTCCGACATGAACTTTTGGATCGCGAGATAGTAGAGGTAACTTCGCAGTCCATGCACGGCAGACCGTCCGACGATTGCCTGTGTAATTCGATTCTCTCGTATAAACGTCGCCGTCGCCCGAGCGGTATCCCCTCCCGTCAGTGGAACGACATGTCCTCCGAGATTTCGAGCAAATTGAAGACTGGATTCCAACGTGCGCTTTCTCTCCGGCAACTCGTCCCGCTTGCCGGAAACATGGAGGACATAGAGCTCCGCGCCTAACGCCTCGGCGAGCCGGGCTCCGCGCGCGATCAGGTCCCGCGCCTGCGGACTCGCACTGATGCAGACTGCAACCTTTTCCGCGACGGTCCAATGCGCTCCAAGCTTTTTGCGCCGAACGTAGTCATCGAGATTGCGGTCCACTGCTCGAGTGACACGCTGCAGCGCCATTTCTCGCAACGCGATCAAGTTCCCCAGGCGAAAAAAATTGGAAAGTGAGCGCTCGACTCTTTCGATCGGATAGATGTCGCCGCGCCGCATTCGTGTGACGAGTGCTTCTGGTGTGAGGTCACTGATCACTATCTCGTCTGCACGATCGAGAACCCAGTCGGGAAGCTGTTCCCGGACGGCGATGCCGGTAAGCGATTGCACGCGAGGCGCAAGGCTCTCGACATGCTGAATATTGACTGTACTCAACACATCTATCTTGTGTTCGAGCAGATACAACACGTCCTCGTAACGCTTTTGAAAGCGACTCCCTTCAATGTTTGTATGCGCCAGTTCGTCAATGAGCGCGACCTGAGGCATGCGCGCCAGAATGGCGTCAACGTCCATTTCAGTAAACAGCGTTCCTTTATAGTTGATCTCCCGCCGAGGGACCTGCTCCAGTTTGGCGGCCAGCTCTGCCGTTCCGCTGCGCCCATGCGCCTCTACAATCCCGATGATGACGTCCTCGCCTCGGCTACGGCGTCGTATGCCTTCGCTGAGCATGCTGAACGTTTTTCCGACGCCGGGGGCATAGCCGAGAAAGACCTTAAACCGCCCAGCTTTCTTCTCGGGCTCGCTGGTTTGCAGCCACTCCTCCGGAGATTTTTTTGTTTCCAGCACGCCGTACAATTCTCCCCATGAACTCACGCCGCACGATTGCGGTCACCAGGTGGTCACTGGCATTTGTGGCTCTCGCCGGAATTGTACTCGTGTATCACCGTTGGCTTCATGTGAACCCGACAACCGTGGCACTTACGCTGTTGTTGTTCATCCTCCTTCTTGCTGCCGAGTGGGGCCTGCGATATGCGGTCGTGATCTCGGTCGTGGCCACGGCACTGTATAACTTTTTTTTCCTTCCGCCGATGGGTACGTTTACCATCGCGGATCCACAGAATTGGCTCGCATTGTTGGCTTTTCTTGTCACTGCAATCGTGGCTAGTCGTCTATCAGAACAGGCTCGAGCTGAGGCAAGTGATGCGCGAGCGCGTCAGCGGGAAATGGAAGCTCTCTTTCGCCTTAGCCGTGAGTTCCTCGAGACCGAGAGCGTTTCCAGCCTTGTCACTTCGATTCCCGCCGCGGTGGCGAGCATCACTGGAGCTACATCGGCTCTTTTCTACCTTCTGGAAGGGGATAGACTCTACCAGGCGGGATCTAAGACAGTCTCGGAAATCGAACTTCCGCATCTTCATCAGCTGGCAGCGTCACTAAATAGCGTCACACAGGATGGAGACGAGCTACAGATCCCAATTCATAGTGGCGTCCGGCCTAAAGGCTTGCTCATACTGCGCGGGGCAATTCTGTCACAGGTAACAGCAGAGGCCATTGGCGGTTTGATCTCGATCTCCATCGATCGATCTCAAGCCGTCGAGAGCATTGCGAGAAACGAAGCTGCGAGAGAGAGCGAGCGCCTTCGGACGCTCATCATTGATTCCATCACCCACGAATTGCGGACTCCGCTTACATCCATCAAAGGTGCGGCTACGGCTTTATTAGACGGCCCCGTGAAGCTTGAAGAAAGTCATGAGTTGCTGACCATCATCGATGAAGAGAGTGACAGATTGAATCGACTCGTGTCGGAGGCTGTTGAGATGGCTCAGCTTGATGCCCAACAGGTACAGATGCACTTCGCGCCAGTCGACATTCGTACAGTAATTGAGGCCACGCGTAAGTCTTATCCCTGGATTGAGGAACAGCATGAGCTAAAACTCAATGTGCCAGATGGCCTGCGCATGAGGGCTGATCCGGCAATGATGGAAAAGGTGCTTTCCAACCTGCTCGAAAACGCAGCGAAATATTCAAAGCCGGGCGCGCCGATTATGATTTCCGCGGAGCAATCAGAAGACCGTGTGCAACTCGCTATCGCGGACCAGGGTGCTGGCATCGAACCGTCAGAACAAGCTCTTATTTTTGAACGCTTTTATCGCGGCCGGGCTCAGACTCCCGGCACCTCTGGTACTGGCATGGGACTTGCAATCAGTCGCGCGATCGCCGAGGCTCACGGGGGATCCATTGGAGTCACGAGCCAGCCCGGCCGAGGCTCAGTCTTCACTGTGACGATACCGAACGCAAATTCTCGTTGAGCGTGCCAGGTGGTCGAGGCAGGATACCGCCCGAGAAGGCGACGGCGAACCTCTGCCGTTATGTTCAAGCAACTGTCCGCAATGGCTGCCCCGTCGTGCGAGTGCCCGTGCCCCGATTGTCCACCAGATAAATCAGATCAACGTTCCGTGGGGTTACCAGTTGATGCTTTATGAAGACCGCGGGAGAGAGTTTTTTTCGCCAAAATACCCGGTGCCAGCGGAATGATCTCTTCGCCATACAACTCCGGAAAGTACGCGACTGTCCCGATTAGCGGCATGTTTGGCCGTCGCAGTTCTGTGCGTACCTCAGGAAGGCAATTCTGACTTGCGATGGCGATTTTGTCGGTAGCTCCCACTTCCTCAAACGCTCGCAGGGCTGCCAGAGCGCAAAGATCGTTTACTGTTCCAACTGGCGTTCGCTTTGCGCTAGCGCGCCGATAAGGTGCGTCCTGTCCTTGGTGGCACTGCTCCGCACGCAGATGTAGCGATTTTGCATACCTATGATTCTCGCTGGGGTCGCCCTTTCGAGCCATGGTGACTTAATTTCATCTGGTTCGCCGAGTAAATCGCCACGCGCCCGGCTCAACTCGAAACACCGCCTGGCCTCGGCTTGCGTAAAGCGCATGCCGACCCTTCTCAGATCTCGCACCCTCAGGCAAAACTACAGTAGATTCCACGGGCACCGTGACCATGTACCGGACGACGTTTCCGTCCCGCTTCCAGTCACTCTCTACGGTGCCCAACTTCGAATCAAATCCGCAACGTACCCAATCAACGCCTGAGACCGCAATCGGGCGTACCGTCACGCGCTCAGAGGACACACTCCGAGAGAGATCAATATCCATCCCTCCAAGGCGTCGATAAAACCAATCCTCGGCGCCTCCCAGCATAAGGTGATCCTGGCTACTGTGTGGGTTAGCATCCCAGGCTTCCGTCAGCGATGTCGCGCCTGCCGCCAGCTGCGACCCGTAGCTCGGCGGATCCTTACGCAACATCATTGCAAGTATCACGTCGTCTCTCCCTCCCGCCGCCAACGCTCGCAGCAGATATGGATAGCCGACCTCGCCTGTGGTCACGTGATCGTTGTGCGAATGAATATCTGCGATGATATGCGCCAGCACGAGTGCTCGCCGCTCAGGCGGAACAATATCAAGCGCTATCGGCATCGCGTTAGCCGTCTGGCTACCACGGTCGTACCATCCTTGTCCGGTGTCTAGGAAGCGACGATTGAATGCATTGGCAGTTTTCTTGGCCAACGCGTCATATCTCGCCGCATCCTCATCGTGTCCCAGCAGTTTCGCAATTCGCGCCATTGCAGCGGCATCTTCATACAACATCAGAGTCGCAGTCACTCCGAGCGTCGTGTTCTTCTCAAAACCGGCTGCTCCTGGACCGATGTCGTACCAGTCTCCAAGACCATATGCGACGACTCCATCCACCGCCTTCTTCTCAAGAGCCGCAACATACCGCTCCATCATTAGATAATCCCGCTCGAGTTCTGTTCTATCTCCATAGAAGCTGTATGCCGACCACGGCTCCAGCACGCTCGCGGAACCCCACTCCGGCGAATCGTCAAAGATCGCATTCTTCGGTCCGAAGCGCGTGTACTGCGGTGCAATCGTCGGCACGATGCCGTCCGATTTCTGTGCATCCATCATGTTTCGATCCTGTGCTCGAAATAAGCTCTGCAGATCATTGTTGAACATCAGGCCAGAGGCTTGCAGATGGGTTTGTTCCAACCAACCTAACTTTTCACGCTCTGGACAATCGGTAAGCAGACTCACCTCGTTGTTGTGAATTGCTGCAACGATGAGCCCATGAATCTTGTTCAGCATCTCGCTTGAACTCACAAAACGGCCTGTCACATGCGCATCCGAATACTGCGCAATTCCCTCCAGGCTCAACAACTCCCCTCGGGGCGGCACGGCAGACTTCGCAAGGGCCATACCTGGCCCCGGTGTCCACTCCACCTGTACATACCGGAATCCGCAATATCCAAATAGCGGTTCCCAAGTCTCGCCCGTTTTATCGCCGCGGAGCGTATAGCTCCACCACATTGGCCCGTGAAACGTCGCCTGAGTCACGGTACCGTCTGAATTCAGCAATTCGCCAGGAACTACTCGAACAATCGCACCGGCTGGACCGCGGACACCAATGCGCACAATCCCCGCAAAGTTCTGTCCAAGGTCATAGACCACTCGACCATTACCCAGATCGATCCGTCTCACTGGAGCGTATGTCTCGTGTTGTCCCACCGCGGGTGCCATCTCCGAAACTAATGCTCCTCCGGGGCCATCCACAACCTGGGCTACATCCCACGCCGCATCCTCGAAAGCGGGCATGCGCCAGCCGTTTGGCTCACGGCGCGCATCGTAATCCTCGCCTCCATAGGTCGAATCGAAAACTACGGGGCCTTGTTCCACTTTCCATCCCTGATCCGTCACGACAGTCTGGCTCGACCCGTCCGCGTAGTGCACGTCCAATTGGGCGATGAGCTTTGGTGCGCCGAAGCTACCAGCAAATTTCGTATAGCGTTGTCCGCGTGGAGGCACTCCCGGCAGAGGGGTACGTTGTACGTTGTACATCCCGTTTCCCAACATGACCGCAAGAACATTCTTTCCGGCCGCGACCATCTTTGTGACGTCGATTGTGTCGAACGCCACAGTCTTCCGATAGTCAGTCCACGCTCCATGCAGGCCCGCCGCCTCCACTGACTGGACGCGGCTGCCGTCGCTCAGGCTCGCCTCCCACTGCCCTAACCCAACAATGCGGAGCTCTGCCTTCGTCGGCTTCGACTTCAATACAAACTCGCGCCGGAAAATTGGCATCGGCCGACTGCCGTCAGCCTCTGCACCATCACGTTCCGTACTCCATGGTGCGGCTATCCATTTCGCCTTCCACACAAATGGCGCGGAGGGCTGGCTTCCCGGTTTCACTCCTGAAGAGAACAGCCCCGACAGAAATATCCCGCACATAAAAACAGCCTTGCTCAAAACTCGCATCGTACCTACAAACTACCCTGCTCTCTGCTATCGTGTCGCGGTGAAGACCTTCGCTCTGCTGCTGACCGTCTGCTTCGCGTCATCCATCTACTCTCAGACGACACCGCATCCCGATTACGCAGCCCATATAGCCCGGCAGGTCGAAAAAGTCCGCCTAGAATCGGCCGAAAGCAATCGCAAGGTTCCGTTCCGGCCCTCATGGCAATCGCTGGCGGCATATCGCACACCCGAGTGGTTTCGCGATGCCAAGTTCGGTATCTCCTCCACTGGGGTGTGTATTCAGTTCCGGCATTCGGAAATGAGTGGTACTCGCGCAACATGTATATCGCGGGCAGCGCAGCCTATAAACACCAGGTTGCCACTTATGGCTCCCTGAAACCATTTGGCTATAAGGCGTGGGTTTCGCCTGCCGCACCGACAATGCCGGAACAATGCCACTTCTTTTGTGAATGGACTGGTGATTTGTGCAGTTGTCCAGGAAAAGGTTCATCTAGAGAATGAAGCCGGGTTCGCCCGCTATTGGAGACATCGTTTCTCCTCGCGCAACCGGGAATTGACAACGATGGACTGGATCAGAGACGTTCTACGACCTTATCCGGAGGTGGCCCTCTTCCTCACGTTGGCGGCGGGCCATTGGCTGGGACGTTTCCGGATAAGAGACTTCAAGGTTGGAGCTGTCGTCGGCTGCCTACTTGTGGGCGTTGCCATTGGCCAACTGGGCGTCACAGTGCCGGGTATCGTCGGCAGAATTTTCTTCATGCTCTTCCTGTTTTCCATTGGCTACAAGACAGGCCCGCAATTCTTCGGAAACCTCGGCAAGAACGCAATCGTTCCCATCGTCCTCACCATCCTGTTCTCTGCCATTGGCGTCTCAACGACGTATGTGATTGCACGGCTTCTCGGCTTTGATACGGGCACCGCGACGGGGTTGTTCTCAGGAGGACTTCAGTCCTCTGAAGCCATGGGTACAGGGTTGGCCGCGATCGGGAGACTTGCCATACCTGACGATCTACGCAACGCGCTCATAGCCAATGTGACGGTGGGATATGCGGTCACTTACCTGGTTGCTGCGTTTACAGGAATTTTCCTTCTTACCCAAATAGGTCCTTGGATGATGCGAATTGACCTTCGTGCGGAATGCCAGCAGCTGGAAGAAGAGCTGGGGATGAAAAGCCATGAGTCTGGAGTCGTGTCCGCCTACAGGCACTTTGTTATGCGCGCCTATAAGGTGCCGCACACCGACCAACAGAAAACCGTCGCTGAATGGGAGGAGTCATTTTTTCCGGAGCGAGTGTTTGTCGAAAGAGCCAGGACAGAACATGGCATCGTTGACACCGAACCGGACCTTCGCCTTCATGGAGGCGACCTCATAGTGCTTTCGGGTCGCCCTGGAGTGCTGGGAGGATCGAACAATCCATTGCGTGCTAATGAAATCGAAGATCCTGACCTTCTCGATATTCCCGCGATACAGTTCGACTACATTCTCGACCGCAAGGACCTCGTCTACAAAACTCTTTCTGAAATTATTGCAGCTCTTGGAGGTGAGGTCGCAACAAGAGGAGTATATGTTCGCAAAGTCTTGCGAACGGGAGAAGAACTTCCGCTTGGCACCAACATTGTCCTGGAACCGGGTGACGTGTTGACGCTCGTTGGATCAAAGAGGCATCTAGATCGCATCGCGTCTTTGTTAGGCCGCGTCGAACGAGTCTCGAATGCAACCGATCTAGTAGCGGTTTGTCTTGTGATCGGCGTCGGCGCTCTCCTCGGTTTGCCAGCGATGCAAATCGGGAGGATACACGTCACGCTCGGACTTCCGGTCGGAGTCCTGCTGCTCTCTCTTGGGCTTGGCTGGTTCCGATCCGTCCGTCGTGGCTTTGGCAGTGTGCCCGAGCCGGTGATTGCACTGCTCGACTCTTTGGGTCTAACTGTATTTGTCGCCACGATTGGAATCAATGCAGGCCCGAGCTTCATCCATGGACTTCGCTCAACCGGTCTTTCACTCGTAGTAAGCGGTGTGATTGTCTGTACTATACCGTATGTCGTGACGATTCTTCTCGGACGTTACATCTTTAAGCTGCATCCAGGTGTTCTTCTCGGTATTTGTGCTGGAAGCTGTACGTTCTCCGCCGGTCTTGCTGCACTGCAGGAGAAGGCTGAGAGCCGAGTGCCGGCGCTAGGTTATGGCATCTGTTATGCGATGGGCGCAATTCTCTACGCACTTTGGGGATCAGTGATCGTTGCGTTGCTGCAGAAGGGTTGAATTGAGAGCGTGAAAATCAAGCTGCTAAAAGTACCAGTAGCCGCTTGCCCTTGAAGTTCTTAATGTCTGCGTAGTATTGGCCACAGTCTGCCAGCTATTTGAGCCCAGACCAGTGCTGGAGAGGACTTGCGCGTCTACAGCTCATTTGTTGGCTTGAAATCGCACTCTCGATCGAAATCCTTAACGAGAAAAGGTCAACTTGGAGAGTTCCATGCACGCGTCTCTCTCACAAAATCCACGATCAATGAGCATCTGGGGAGCCATTGTGCTCCTAGCTGGAGGTTCGCTTATGGCGCAATCGTCAACTCAGACCCGAACCGAGCATGATCTTCTTGGAGAAAAGCAGGTTCCCGCCGACGCCTACTATGGCGTGCAGACCATGCGGGCACTTGAAAACTTTCAGCTTTCGGGCGTGGCGATCAACCACTATCCCGGGTTCGTAGAAGCCTGGGCCTACGTCAAGCTCGCGGCCGCTCAAGCGAACTATGACGTAGGCGCGATGAAGAAAGAAAGGCTGGATGCAATTGAGAAAGCATGCAACGCCGTGCTCGCGGGCAAATACCACGATCAATTCCAGGTGGACTGGTATCAGGGCGGCGCGGGCACGTCGACGAACATGAACGCCAATGAGGTTCTCGCAAACGTTGGGCTCGAGCTGACCGGCCACAAGAAGGGCGAGTATCAGTACCTCGAGCCGCACGACGATTTGAACATGTCGCAGTCTACTAATGACTCGTATCCGACGGCAATCAAAGTCGCACTCATTTTGCGAAATGACAAGCTGGTCGAAGAGTTGCAGATGATGGCCGATTCGTTTCGCGCGAAGGGCAAGCAGTACCTGATGGTCGTCAAGATGGGACGCACCGAATTGCAGGATGCTGTGCCGATGACGGTCGGGCAGGAGTTCTATGCCTTTGCGTCATCGCTCGAAGGCCAGATCCAGCTTTTGAAGGATTCGGAGAAATCGCTCTACGTCGAGAACATGGGAGCGACGGCGATCGGTACCGGCATCAACGTGCCCAAGGGTTATCCGGAGAAGTTCGCCGAGCATCTTTCGAAACTGCTAAACAAACCAATCGTTCCGGCGCCGGACATGATCGCCGCCACATGGGACCAGCAAGGGTTTGTCGATTATTCCTCCGCGCTTAAGAGCCTGGCGATCAAGCTCTCAAAGATTGCAAGTGACCTGATTCTGATGACATCAGGGCCCCGTGCCGGACTCAACGAGATCGACCTTCCAGCGATACAGCCTGGTTCCTCGATCATGCCGGGCAAGGTGAATCCGGTGGTCCCGGAGGTTTTGAACCTTGTCACGTTCCGCGTGATGGGTAACGACCTCGTAGTGACCTTGGCCGCTCACAGTGGACAGCTTCAGTTGAACGCCTACGAACCGGTTGAGGGGCTTGCAATGATCGAGTCGCAGAGCCTGCTCTACAACACGTCGAAGCTGGTGCGCACCAGGTGCGTCGATGGCATCGTCGTCGATGAGAAGCAGCTAGCGCACTACATGGAGACGACGGTCGGTATCGTAACGGCGCTGAATCCGATTATTGGCTATGAAAAGGCGACTGAGCTTGCGAACGAGGCGTATTCGAGCGGCAAGGGAATTCTGGAGATCATTCGCGAGAAGCACGTCCTCACTGAGGATCAGATTAAACAGCTGCTTGATCCCGCCAAGCTTACCAATATCGATCCATCGAAATACAAGTAGAGCCGTTGGAAACCACATTCGAAGACCATTAGAAGTTTCGAAAGGAGCAGTCATGAAACACGTTTATAGACAGTGGGCCTTGTTCCTTTGCGCTGTGGTCTTTGTTTCTTTCCAGAGCGGCTTTAGTCAAGCCACGAAGAACATCGTGATTCTTGCAACAGGCGGCACAATCGCAGGGGCTGCAGCCACCGGCACGCAGGCTGGATACACCTCGGGGCAGCTCGGCATCGACACGATGATTAATGGAGTCCCGGGGATCAAGGATCTTGCCAACCTCAAAGGTGAGCAGATCTCCAATGTCGGCTCGCAGGATATGTCGTTCGACATCATGATGAAGCTTGCTAAGCGGATTAACGAGCTGACCTCGGGCGGCAATGTCGATGGCATCGTGATCACGCATGGCACCGACACTATGGAAGAGACGGCGTACTTCCTCAATCTCACCGCGAAGACCGACAAGCCTGTTGTGCTGGTCGGTTCGATGAGGCCGTCTACCGCGGTGAGTGCCGATGGCCCGTTGAATCTCTACAACGCGGTTGCAGTCGCTGCTGATCCTCGCGCTCAGGGCCGTGGCGTTCTGATTGTCATGAACGACCATATCCACGCCGCGCACTCACTAACAAAGACGAGCAGCACGGACGTCCAGACGTTCATGTCACCTATTCGTGGCGTCGTTGGCGTTGTCGCCTATGGCAAGGCCGACTTTTACAACATGCCGCCATGGAAACACACATCTGAGAGCGAGTTTGATGTCTCCGGAGTTACAAAGCTTCCTCGCGTGGACATTATCTACGCCGATGCGGATATGTCTCCAGATCTAATTGATGACAGCGTGAAAGATGGCGCCAAGGGCATCGTGATCGCCGGGGTGGGCAATGGAAATATGAACAAGGCGGCGGTCGATGCATGCGCCAGAGCCGTGAAGCAAGGCGTCGTCGTCGTGCGGAGCAGTCGCGTCCCAACCGGACTGGTAGGACGCAACGTTGAGTTGAACGACGATCAGTTAGGCTTCATCGCATCCGACGAACTGAATCCGCAGAAATCGCGCATCCTTCTCTCCCTGGCCTTGCTGAAGTCCCGTTCACCGTCAGATATCCAACAGTTATTCATGACCTACTGAACCCGGGGCAATCACCACATGAAGGTCATCCTAAGATCGGCCTTGCTGTCGGTGACTATCCTTGCAGTGTTGCCCACATGGGACTGCTGCCGCGGGCAAGACACTGCAATTGATGCGGCAACATTGGATGGGACCCAGCAGCCCCAAAAACAACCCTCCAGTCCTGCCCCAACTCCGCAACAGCCAACGACACCCTCTTCAGGTGCGCCGTCCCCTTCGTCGACCCTCGACGCTACCGTTGATGCAAGCGAAATGGACGGCGATATCGAGCAGCCGCGGCGAGGGATGGCTAAATGGAATGAGTACCGCGGGCCGCACGTCACTTTCAGGGCCGGCCTGGGGCTCCTAGTCGATACCGCAGCCTACGCCCAGGATGATGCGAGCAAGGAGCAGATCACGATGCTCCCGGGCGAGAGACTTCGCGACTTCCGATTCGTGATGGGAGGCAGCTTTCCAAGCCTTTCGCGCAAAGTGACATACAACGTCGGAATCATGTATGACGGTCCATCGCATGCCTGGCTCATGCGCCAGACCGGAGTGATGATCGCGATCCCCAAACTGTGGGGCAACATCTTCATCGGCCGCTCCAAGGAGGGTTTCTCACTCAACAAAGTGATGGTCGGCTATGACGGATGGACGATGGAACGCTCCCCGATGAGCGATGCAACCATCCCGATTCTTGCCGACGGTTTCAAGTGGCTCGGTTACACGCCCAAGCACGGCTTCCTATGGAATTTCGGTTACTACAACGACTGGCTTTCTCACGTCCAAAACTTTTCTACTTACCACAATCAAACCGTTCTCCGGTTCGTGTGGCTCCCGATTCGGTCCGATCTCAAACGCGAAGTGCTCCACTTCGGAGTCAACCTGAGGAACGGAAGTCCTGAACAGGGGCAGATTCAATTCCGCTCACGTCCTGAGTCGTTCCCCGCTCCTTTCTTCATCGACACAGGCAAGTTCGCCGCCACGAACACCAAGATGGCAGGATATGAAGCCTACTACCGCAGAGGTCCGTTGCTGCTGGGCAGCGAATACTGGTGGGTCGGCACTACCTCCCCATCAATGAATAGTCCGACCATCCACGGCGGCGACTTCGTCGCAACGTGGTGCGTCACCGGGGAGTCGCGTGTCTACAACACAGTCCAGGGAGCCTTCCGAGAGGTAATCCCCAAGAGGCCGTTGTTCGCCGGCGGCTATGGTGCTGTAGAGTTGGTTGCGCGCTTCTCCGACATCGATCTCGACAGCGAACTGGTGCATGGAGGTAAGTTCAAGCGCTTTACACCGATGGTCAACTGGTACTTGACCGACTATCTTCGCCTTGAAGCCGCCTATGGCGTCGGTCGCCTCGACCGCTTCAACCTTAAAGGGACCACTCAGTTCTTCCAGACCCGACTTCAATTTGAGTTCTAAGGCATTAGCGTAGCAGGGCCGACGCCGCCCATAGCACCGGTGCTTGGCCATGGAAGTCTCCCGTACGGCGTTTGCGCGCGAGATAGTAATCCAGGCTGTTGAACTTGCCCGTACCCTCACACACGTTTGTAATATTGTCGTTCTGATCGATATATCCAGCTACAGCAATCCATGCTCGCCGAGCTGCCGGGCCATACGTGGCAGCATCCAACCAGCCATTCTTCACGCCTGTGATCATCGCAAATGTGAACATGGCAGAGCCGGAGCTCTCGGGCCACGCTTCATCGTGATCGATGAGCTCGCGCCACATGCCGTCCTTGCTTTGATACTTCAGCAGGCCGGACATCATCTTCCGATAACCATCGAGGATGCGTGCGCGCTGCGGGTGATCGGCAGGAAGGTCGCGTAGCATCTCTGCCATGCCGGCCGCGACCCAACCATCACCGCGTCCCCAAAAGAACGGAACATCAGGAGCGTGATAGAACAGGCCGTTCGCCTGTTGCAACTTGTCCAAGTACGCCGCCATCTCCTTCGCGTCGCGATCCAGGTATTTACGATTGCCCGTAGCGCGATAAGCCTCAAGCTGCAGGATCGTGAGCATGTACATGTCATCAACCCAGTAACGTGTTTCCGCGGATAGGCCGTCAGGCTGCGGGTTCTCCCATTGGCGATCAGCAAACTGCAGACCCATGGCGGTATATTTCGCGTCATGGGTCTGGATGCCGATCTCCATGGGGATGATTCCGAAGATTTCATCATCCACGTGCCGGCGCGACGGAATCAAGCCGACTTCAGCCCCGCCGGGCAGCAGCGGATCGAAACGTCGAATTAGTTCATGCTGCAGCCCCGGGTCATGCGTGAGTGAAGCATAGGTGAGCGCACCGTACCAGGCAGCCGCCTCAGAGTAGTGAATCTTCCCCGGCTCATGGTGCGGGCTGGGCACAAAGTGCTCGGCGACGCGCTTCCCTACTTCCTGCGGCGAAAGACCCGCAGGCCAGTTTGAGAAATAGGACTGCGGCGTCTGTGCCGCGAGAGAGGACGTTGCGAGTGACAACGCGAGAAAAACACAATGCATACTTTTCATTGGATCTACCGTACCGCCTGAATGGAGAGTCGCATGTGATTCATGCCGTTGTACACGACGTCGACATAGTCGGTACCAGCTTCCACCGTAGACTCCGTCGCATCGGTCTGAGCGGTGATGTGCACGCCCGGAAGATCCCAAGCCGAGCCATTTACTTTGCTCTTATCAAGTCCCGCGGCATGGATTCGGAATCGAGCCGTGCCGGATGTATCGATGGTGAGGCCGTGTTCATCAGCGCTGGCGTCGACAGGTGGGCACTGCAAGAGTTGCACCCATCCAATGGAGCCAGACGGTGTACGCCACTGGATCGTCGCCGGATGGAACTGAGTCGTCGTGCCGGCGTCCTTCGTCTTGTGCGTGAGCTCACCGCCGAAGATGAGATCCTTGCCGATCCATGCTGTCGCAGTCCGGTTTGCATCGATTTGCTTGCGCACCAGGTGCTCGCCGTCGAACTGTTTCATCCTGGCCAGCGCATCAGCGGGAATGCTTGTGCCGAGGATCGCGGCATGGGGCGCGAACCAGACGTCTGGAAGATGGTCGGTTGTAGCGGAGAGTTGCGGGAATGGTGCATGGGTCTGATCGAGCACCGTGCGCATCCAGAGGCCGACCACGCTGACGTAACTCTCCATGTCCATGCCGTACGAGCGATCATATGGGCCGCTCAGGTTGCGCAGGTTCGGCTGGTAGTACTTCATCAGATCGCGCCAGAGTCCCGCTTCCATCTCCCTTCCGATGGCGCGCATGTGCTCCGACGAGCCATAGTCACGGAACAGCGCAAGTCCATAGATGTCCACTCCGCCATAGGTCGGCGAGTTGTACTCGTAAAAGGTGCCGTACTGCTTATAAAGCTTGTAGACTTGCTCATTCCATGCGGCGGATCGCTGCAGCCAAGCGGCATTGTGATCATGCACTGCGGCGAAGTCCCACAGGAACCCATACATCAGCGCGATGTTGGTATATGACGGAACTAGCCGCCCTTCCTGCATCTCACCTTCAATCGCGAGGTCGATTGCTTTGTACATGCGATCGCGCAACTCGGGCGAGACACGTTCCGGAAACTCGATCAGAATGATGGCGAACGTAGTGCCGATGAAGTGACGCCAGTTTGGGTCATAGTCGCGCCAGATGATGCTTTTCTGGGTGGGGTCCGGCTCTTCCGGCGTGCGTTTGTAGGTGCCGAACCAGCGAACACCCGGCTGCGTGTATTGCTCCTTCAGCACGGAATCCAATATCTCGGCGGCGCGCTTGCGATCACCTTGCTGATCGCGCAGCAAAAGACCCAGCGCGTACCAGCTCGACTCGCGCACCATGTAATGCCCTGCACTGTGAGCAGAGTCCCCACCGTCGGGGCTGCGCACCAGCTTGGCCGAGCTGTCATAGAAGTAGTTGTCCCAGTACATCGAATCCCGGAAGAGCTCACTCGTATTTCGATCCAGCTTTGCGGGGGAGAGGTGCCGTGCAGTTGGAACACTTTGCGCAGGCAGGATAGACGTTGCTGTAGCAACCAGCAAAAGCCCAAAAAGATGCCGAACCATCAAGGCCTCCATCGAGCCTGGGGCAGAGCCAGCCAGCTTTGTAGGCCGCTGCTCTGTCATGCCAAAAAGGTTTCGCGGCCACAGCTGAAGTTGAACTTGGCTGCGGACTCTACTTTGCGTTGTTGGTACGTTGGAGTGCTACTTACCAACGTTATGGTGCCGACCGTTGACGTATTTCTGATATTCGCATATGGAACTGAGAAGTTGGGATGATTTGCTGGCATCTTTGAGTGGACGCTGCCAAAGGCTGACCGACAGTCGATGTGCGCGCTCGCGCATCGCGAAAAGTTGTCGCCTGTTTGGGACTGAGGTAAAGTGTACAAGATTGTATACATTGCATTTGGCAATGTCGAAGGGTCGCATCCTCTCGATGTTGTTGGAGATTCAGGAACCTTAAATGTTCAAGCGATTAATGATCCTGGTCGTCATGTCCTCTCTGACTAACCAGTTACAAGGTCAGACCAACCTCATGAGTGAAGTCCGTCTCTATAAAGGCGTACCTGCTTTATATGTTGATGGAAAAATAACTTCGCAGATTTTTGCCGCGCCGTACCAGCCGGGTGCTTCAGACTTCACGGATTTCGCGAACGCCGGAATATCGACCTTCGATATCTATCTTCGTTTTCCCTGGACTGGCCCCGAGTCGTATGACTTTCGTCCCGTCGACGAAAAGCTCAATCGTTTTATGAGCATTAAACCCACCGCGCATTTTCTCCCCAGGGTGCTCCTGACCCCGGGAGCCTGGTGGTGCAAAACCTACCCGAACGAAATTACGATGCGCGATGATGGTTCTCCTGCCGGCATGTTCGGCCAACCCTGCCATCCGTCGATGGCCTCCGACATATATCGCCAGCTCTCTCACAAGGCGATGATCGCCTTCATCCATCATCTTGAAACCAAGTACGGAAGTCATATCCTCGGGTATCAGGTAGGCAATGGTTTCGGGGGCGAGTGGCTCCCATTCAATTCATTCTGGGAAGTGCGGCCTGGCGGCAAGCCGCCGACAAAGTTCGGCGTGGAAGACTACAGCCTTCCAGCAAAGGCCGCATTCAGGGCGTGGTTGCGGCAGCGTTATCACAATCACGTGGCCGAGCTACGCAGTGCATGGAAGGACAGCGTTGTTACTTTCGAGACCGCCGAGCCGCCTAACGAAAAAGAGCGATACACCACAACTCGCGGTGTTTTCTTTGATCCAGCAGTAGGACGCCGCGTTCCCGACTATTTCTCTTTCTTCAACGATATGGTTGGGAACACGCTGCTCGAAAACGCCGCATGGGTCAAGCAGCTGACACAGCGTAAGAAGATCGTAGGTGCCTTTTACGGATACCTCTGGATCAACTTTCCCAACCTGAGCAACGTTCACTCGGGCGGTCTTGCGCTGGACCGCGTCCTGCGCTCAAAAGATGTCGATTTCATTGCGAGCCCTTACAGCTACGACAACAAGCAGATCGGCGGCCCTGATTACTCACAGACTCTTCCCGCCGCCGTGCAACTGCACGGAAAGCTGTATTTCAATGAGGTCGATACGGAGACCTACCTCAAGCAGCGGCAATGGCGTTGGGGCAACTCCCTCATCAACCCGACCAACTGGGAAGAAACCAAAGCTCTTCTGACAAGAGACTATGCCTACGCCGCAACCAATGGATTCGGTATGTGGTGGACTGATCTACATGGTGGCAATTTCCATGATCCGCAGATCATTAACCTGATTCGTCGTTTTCAGGACCTGAGTAGCGCTTCGCTTACCGCCGACAAGAGCTCGAACGCCGATATCGCTGTTGTGCTCGACACAGCAAGTTTCACCTATACCGGCGATGGTGATCCGCTGTTCAATGCAGTGCTCACCGCGCAGCGCCAATGGCAGCTCGCTTACTTGGGAGCGTCCTGGGACCCGCAACTGCTCTCTGACATGGGCAATCCTAAACTCCGCGATTACAAGCTCTATATCTTCCTCAACACGTTCCACGTCACTCCGGAACAACGAGCCGCGATTCACGCCAGGCTCCGACGTAATGGAGCAACGGCAATCTGGATCTACGCACCGGGCTATATTAACGATTCTTCACTCTCCACCAAAGACATGCAGGAGCTTACCGGAATTCATCTCGCCGAAGACGATACTTCCGGCGAGCTGACCGTAGATATTACATCGTTCGATCATCCCTACACCAAAGGGCTTTCTACGGGCTTCAAGTACGGCACAACGATCGATGTGCAGAAGATCATCCGCACCTACGATCACAAGATCTACCTGAAAGACCCGCGCGATCCAACCCTGGAACGCGATCTGCCCGGTTTTCGCATCAATCCGCGCTTTTGGAGCGACGATCCCAAAGCACAAGTACTCGGAACGCTGGAGGCAATCAATAAGCCGGGACTGGTTGTGAAGAAGGTTACTAATTGGACGTCTATCTATTCCAGCGCACCCATCCTTCCCGCGGAACTGCTCCGCAACATTGCCCGCGCGGCGGGCTGTCACGTCTATGACGACGGCAACGATGTCGTCTACGCCAACAGAAACTTATTGTCCGTTTATTCGCCAGGCGGTGGCCGCCGTACTCTTCACCTGCCGGAACGTTCCAGTGTAGTCGACCTTCTTGAAAAGAAGACGATCGCAAGTGGTGTAGAAAGCTTCTCGCTCGACTTCAAACCGAATACCACCGTGCTGCTCGGCATCGAAAGGGCAGAAAATCCAAGCGGATCCTCTCGCGTAGCAAGAAGTAGGTAGGGTAGAGATATGACTATGCGGTTTCTTGTGATCGCTTGTCTTTTGTTGGCCGGTGCCGTCCGTGCGCAGAGCCCTGGTGTCTTCCTGAGCACCTACGCCACGGAGGATCATGTTCTAAACGCTGACCCGGATTCTGCCTTCTGGAAAGACGCGCCTCAGATCGCGATGGACAGGGTCATCACCGGCGAGCCCGACACTGAAGTGAAAGAGATGGTTCGTTCAAGGTGGACCAAGGACACGCTGTACTTCCTGTTTATCGGGCCATATGACACCCTCGACCTCCAGTCAGATCCGGACACCGCCAACGAAACTTATAAGCTCTGGTTTCATGATGTCTTCGAGATGGATCTTGGAGCGAACTTCGAAAACATCAATCTCTACGGCGAGTTTCAGATGTCACCGCAGGGCGAATTTGCAGATCTCGGCATTGACGCGACAAAACCCCGACCCGGGTGGAATGATGAGCGCCTTTGGAGCTCAGGCATGAAGGTGAAGGCTCGCATTAACAGGGACAAGAAAATCTCCTACGGAGAGATGGCGATCCCAATCGCCTCGCTCGATAAGCGCCCGGCCAAGGCGGGCAATCTCTTCAGGGTCAACTTCTATCGCTTGCACACTATGCCCGGTGAGACGAAACGCCATTTCATCGCGTGGCAGCCTACGGGCGTATGGAACCCCCACAAGCCGGCGAAATTCGGCACCCTCAAACTCGTTAACTCAGACGCAAAGAAATAGGCCGGAGCACCGCAAATCATGAGCCACTTTGTCAATTCCAACATCTCACGACGCAGTTTTCTTGTCTCTCTCGCGGGAGCAGGAGTTACGGTCTTGTATCCATTTGCCGATGCTGCGCAAAGCAACTCCTCGGGCGCGGATTATTACGTGGCGCCTGTAAATGTGGCTAACGTGGATATCGGCGATCGCTTCTGGTCGCCGAGAATCCGCGCCACCCGCGAGGTAACGCTTCCCTACCTTCTGCAACATACGACGCAAAGGCCCACTGACGGCCGGCTGATTGAGGCCGCCGCGTACTTTATCAGCAAAAAGCCGGATCCTGCTCTGCAAAGGCAATTGGAAGATTTGTCTGATTCTGCAATTTATTCGGTTCGCTCCCGCGAGAACCTTTGGCCTAGCAATGGAGACGGGTCGTTCTTTGGTGCGGGACATTTCATCGAAGGCGCTGTGGCATACTATCAGGCGACCGGCGACCGTAAGCTTCTTAACGTCGCCATTGAAGTGGCCAATAACCTTGATTCGGTCTTTGGACCTGGCAAGCGGTATGACATTTCAAATCACGAAGAACTTGAACTTGCGTTGGTGAAGCTCTATCGAGCCACTGGCGATCGTAGTTACGTCGCCCTCTCAAAGTTTCTCGTCGACACGCGCGGAACGCGCGCGGGTGGTCGCGATCTGACAGGATGGTATGCACAGGACCACCGCCCCATCAAAGAGCAGCAACGAGCAATTGGGCATTGTGTCCGTGCGACATATCTATATAGTGCGGTCGCTGATCTCGCTGCCCTGACTAACGATGCAGGCTACAACCAGGCATCAGAGCGTATATGGCGTGATGCCATCGGCAAGAGAACATACCTGACTGGTGGAATTGGCAGCTACCGCCAGCATGAAAACTACGGCGACGACTACGATCTGCCGAACCTAAGCTGTTGGAATGAGATTTGCGCTTCCGTTGGTAACATCCTGTGGAACCATCGCATGTTTCTTCTCTCGCGGGATGCGCAATGCATCGACGTGATGGAACGAATCCTCTACAACGGGATGCTGGCGGGCGTGTCACTAAGCGGCGATAAGTTTCTCTACCAAGCACCGCTGAAGACGACCGCAGAGTTCGAAAGGCAGTCATGGTTCGGGCCAAACTGCTGTCCACCGAACATCACCCGTCTCATCGCCCAACTAGGTGGCCTCATTTACGCGGTGAATGCCAACAATCTGTATGTCAATCTTTTCATGGCCAACCAGGCTCACACCGAGGTGAATAGTGTTCCCGTCGAGATCGTGCAGGAGACGAACTATCCGTGGGACGGTAAAGTTCGCATCATCATAAATCCGGAAAAGAAAGCAAAGTTCGCACTGCAGGTAAGAATTCCCGGATGGGCGCAAAACAAGCCTATATCTGGTTCCTTGTACCGATATGAATCCACAGAGCCAGCGATCTATACGCTTCTTGTCAACGGCAAAAGGGCAGGCTCTATCGCGAACAAAGGCTACGCCAGCATCGAGCGTGAGTGGGCTCCCGGAGATTCCGTGGAACTCACACTGCCTATGCGCGTGCAACGGGTGCGAGCCCACGATCTTGTCATCGAAGATAGAAACTGTGTTGCCCTGGAGCGCGGCCCACTCGTGTACTGCGTCGAGACAATCGACAATGAAGGTGACATTAGCAATATAGTCATCGATGGCCAGTCGAAGTTGGAGTACGTCTTCGCACCTGATCTGCTGAACGGCATTGGTACCATTCGGGGGGACGCCCGCCGAGCTCAACGAGGCGCAGGTAAAGCTGTTACGACGCACCCGGGAAAAATCGTCGCGATTCCTTTTTATGCTTTTGGAAATCGAGGCAAAAGCGAGATGTCCGTCTGGCTGGCCGCGGCACCCGAAAAGGCAGTCCTTCCGCCCACACCAACCCTTGCGGCCAGAAGCAAAGCGACATCCTCTTGCGACGAAGGCACAGTCGCAGATAACTATCCCGGGCACAATGCACCGGCCGTTTCGCGGCGCATGTATCCAAGCTCACAGGATGGAAGCGGCCATATTCGTGCAATCACCGATCAGGTTGAGCCCGTAAGCTCTGAAGATGGCTCTGGCAGATTCCTCCGGCTGCGTCCCCAGACCGGCAGCCAGGCCTGGGTGCAATACGATTTTCCCGAGAAGGCGCATATCTCGTCGGTCGATGTCTATTGGAAAGATGACAAGCAGTTCTGCATCCTGCCCGCAAGCTGGCGCCTGCTCTACAATGACGGCTCGACATGGAAGCCAGTCAAATCCACGACGGGTTTTCCTGTGACTCGTGACAGATATGTTACAGCCGCCTTTGAGCCCATCGTCGCCTCTGGTCTCCGCATGGAAATTCAGTTACAGAGGGCCATTTACAAGAAGGGAGATCTCGGTCCACCAGACGCCGACTACATGAAAGAAGACACCCTATGGTACGAGGGCGGCGTAATAGAGTGGCGAGTCAACGGATGAGTGCATGGAGCATTCCACAGCAGGAAAAGTTGCAGCATATTAGATTGCACGGGCACGAGATTTATTTTCGGATGCCAACTGGGCAACGGCAGCCCTTGACGATGTCTGCCTGTCAACAGCGCCGCCCTACTCTTCGACGTTTGTTGATGAACTGTTCGGTGGGTCTTTAGGGCGCCGGACTGCGCAAGGACGGTGCGCCTGAGCCAAGCGCTTTTCCTTGGCAGCTGATTGTTCTGGAGTGGACGCTTTCAGTTCAATCATCCTCCGGGGTGGATAGTCTTTTGTTGACTTACTGTTCTGCCGTCACCGCTCTTCAAACTGCCAAAGACAACCGCTGAAAGGATCGTCAATAGCCCAAGTGACACAAGCGCCTTGTGCAGGCCACTAATCATCAAAGCCGGATTCGACTGAGAATGCTCCGGAATGAAGAACGCCGTCGCCAAACCCGCCGTCGTTACTCCAAAGCTGATCGCCATCTGCTGCACTGTGCTGAAGATGGAGTTCGCCGCGCTGGTCTCCTCGTCCGTCGTGTCCGCGTAGACCAGCGTATTCATGCTCGTGTATTGCAGCGAACTGTAAGCTCCATACAAAAACGCCAGCGCAACAATTACCCAAATCGCAGTATGAAATCCAATCGTCGCAAACAAAAGAAGCAGTACACCAATGACGATCGTATTTATTACCAGCACTCCACGGTAGCCGAAGCGTGCAAGAAGGCGAAGTATTATCCAATTCACGCCGATCGCCGCCACCGCCTGTGGCATAAGCAACAATCCTGACTCAACCGGTGTGAAACCAAGGCCAACCTGGTAGAGAAGTGGCAAGAGGAAAGGCACGCCTCCAATTCCTAGCCGCGTAAACAATCCGCCGCCAACTGCCGCCCGGAAGGTGCGGATTCGGAATAGGCTCAGTTGCAGTAGTGGAAATTCAATCGATTTTGCATGGACCCAATAACCAGCGAGTAGCGCAAGCGATACAGCCAACAGCCCCGAGATTTCGCGTAGGCTGAGCGCATGGTCACCAAAGACCTCCAACACATAAGAAAGTAAGGCGATGCCCGAGCCAAATAGAATAAGCCCGACAACGTCGAGGGGGGGCGTCTTCCTTTCGCGATAGTCCGGTAGATACAGATACACGAGGACCAGTCCGGCCAAGCCAATTGGAATATTCACAAAGAAAATGAATCGCCAATGCAGATAGGCCACAATCAGGCCACCGGCGATCGGCCCAAGCATCGGCGCGACGAGGGCCGGTATAGAAACAAAGCTCATCGCACGAAGCAAGTCGGACTTGGAGAATGTTCGCACCAAAGTCATTCGTCCCACCGGTACCATCATCGACCCGCCCATGCCCTGCAAAATGCGGGACGCGACCAATGCTTGAATATTTTCGGAGATACCGCAAAGAAACGATCCAAGGGTAAATATTCCGATTGCAGCAGCAAAGACCCGCCGGGTTCCAAACCGGTCCGCTACCCACCCGCTGATCGGAATAAAAACAGCTAGGCTTAGCGTGTAGCTCGCCAGCACCGCTTTCATGCTGAGGGGCTTCACGTGAAGCGCAGAAGAGATTGCAGGGATAGCCGTATTGAGAATGGTGGTATCGAGCGACTCCATGAAAAACGCAAACGCTACCAGCCATGGGAGCAATCGCTTGCTCGCCTGCGATGGCATCCGTATAGGCGAATCGATAGCCGGAAGATTTGAAGCAGTCATAAGCGGTAAGGTGAAGATATCTCGCGAAGATTTTGCAATGGCTCTTGGCGAGTTTGATTAAATGCGATGATCCTTTATCGTAAACGTTCTCCTTCAGCTGTTCGACCTCCGATGCGGTATGCCACAATCGGTCGCCGGAAACGACGGTATGCTAGAGGACTCGCCATACGATTCGACCTTATCTGCGTTACCGATCGCATGCCTCCGCGAGGTCCGATGGCGACCCTGCCTCGAGTGACCTGCGCAGCTTCTCCCGGGCTCGATCTCCAATTGGATCTCGAGAAACGCGCGCCCTCGATTTCGGAAATGCGATGTGGATCGAGTTGGGTCTTTGCTGTGATAGGCCAACGGCGTCAGACTTCGCGTGTTGGAGGTCGATAGAGCTCGACGAACCCTTCTACGGTGTTACGATGACGCCGAGATTCAAAAAGTCCAGAAGGGATATTTATGCCAGTTCGACTCGTCCGTTCGCTGATTGTGTGTCTGTGCACCTCTCTTGCATGGTCGCAGCAGGCCCCGTCCACAAGCCCTGCGACTCCGACTGATCTCGTTGCGGTCATGGTTGGGCGGCTAAGCCTTGAACGATATAAAGCGACGATCAAAGGTTTGACTCAATTTGGGGACCGTCGGCAGGGCACCGACCGCAACCGTGCAGCCATCGACTGGATCGAAGCGCAGTTGAAAAGCTATGGATGCGCGAACACTGAACGCATTCACTACACGTATGAGCCGCCGCAGCCTGGCAGTCGGGCCGTCCGCAGGCCATCAGATCCCTCCGTGGGGCCGGGTGGCTCACGCAAGCGCGGCAACATCTTTCCTGACACCGTGAACAATGATCCTACGAAGCAGCCTGACGTCAAACTGCGCGAACTAAATTCGCAGCCCTCTACATCCGGCCCCCGTGAAGAGGTCTACTGCACGAAGATTGGATCGAAACATCCCGACCAGATGTACATTCTCGGAGCGCACATGGATGGGATTGGCTGGGGTGAAGCGGCTAACGACGATGGCTCGGGCACGGCATTGGTGATGGAATTGGCGCGCATCTTCAGCAGCCCCGACGTGGTCACGGACGTTTCGATCCGTTTCGTGCTTTGGAACAACGAGGAGACAGGAGTGAACGGTGCACGGGCCTACGTGGACCAGCGCAAAAATATGCAGGGCATCGAATCGCCCACTGGATCGGGCAAGTATCCGGAGCCGAAGTGGCTGGGCATGGTACAGCACGACATGATGCTCTACGACCATGGAATGCCGCATAAGGACGGAACGATGAGCAAAGAACAGCGTCCCGAGGCAGACGTCAACATCGAGTACCAGTCAACCTCGAAGTTTGCCGATCAGGCGATGACTCTGGCGCACAAATTCCAACTGGCGGACGACAAGTATGCCACCGATTATCCGGCCAACGTCGGCCCTCACATGACCAATACGGACTCAAGTCCGTTCATGGATCTCATCCCATCAATCAGCCTGCGTGAAGTGGAGCGCGGCGCGCAGATGGGGAGCGGGTGGGATCCGCAACACCATCAGCCTACGGATGTCTATTCGTTTTACAGCGACGATGACTTTCGTCTGGGCCTGAATGCGGCGCAAACCACGCTCGGAGCGATCGCCCAACTCAGCGGCGCTACGTTGATCATCCCGAAATAGTATTGTTGTGCGGGAGGCAAATTGGACGGGCTTTGGTTCGGAATGCCGAGGTGTTCTGAGAGAACCATCCCCGGCGCGAAGCCTGTCAAACTCTCCTCTGCCCACGCGCGTTCAGGAAGGTTCCCTGCAGCACACGGATGAGATGTTCGACGCTAATGGGATAGCTCAGGAACGAAGCTGCGCCAAGATCCATGGCCCGAGCCCTGGCTGATTGTGTGTCGTGGGTTGCTGAATGAAAAATAATCGGCACCAGTTGAGTTTGAGGATCTTTCTTTAGCGCTTCACACACGTCAAATCCGCTCATGTCTGGAAGATTAATGTCGAGCAGGATCGCATCGGGGCGATGTGACGCCACAATCTCGAGCGCCTCCGAGCCCGTATGGGCTTGCAGGACAACAAATCCGGACTCTTCTAAGTGTCGACTAAGCGAGTATTGATGCGTCTGATTGTCGTCTACGAGCAGAACGGTCTGGCGATTCAACAGTTCCCTCCTCCATTGTTCGAGAGCCCAATCTCAGGGTGGGTGCCCAGGGTCGCTTGTCGGCGACAACGATCATTTCTGGCCGGAAAACGTTCATTCGGCCCTGAATGGCTAGGGCGGTTCGCACGCTCTCGGTACGTCCGCTATACTGTCCCCTCCGATAGAACGATACATCAGAAGAGGTACCTGTGAACGCATCGAAAATTCCCGAAATTCTCCGTCAACATGAAGCGAATCTGCTGGATGAATGGACACGAGAGCAAAGTCGAATCAAGGACTTCAACAGCCGTTTGTCAGAATCTGATATCAGGAGCCAATCCAGGCGCTTCTTGCAGCTTGCGCAGGAGGCAACGACCCGGGGCAATCCTCTCGATATCGACGCGGATGCCTTCAAGGAAGTCCGGAAATTTCTCGAGGAGATCTCCGCGAGCCGGGCTGCACTGGGGTTCAGTCCCGGGGAGACGGCGACCTTTATCTTCTCGTTTAAGCAACCGCTCTTCGCCCAGATTCGCACCTCAATCCCAAAGCTAGAGGAGCAAGTCGACGAGATTTGGAATGCAACGTTGCTTCTGGATAAGCTAGGTCTCTTCACAACCGAGATGTATCAAAAATCCCGCGAATCTGTGATCCTCCGTCAACAGGAAGAGATGATGGAGCTTTCAACTCCCGTGGTGAAGCTGTGGGAAGGCGTTCTTGCGCTGCCGATCATTGGAACTCTGGACTCGAGCCGCACGCAGACGATTATGGAGAGCCTGCTTCAGAGGATTGTAGAGACTGGTTCGGAGCTCGCGATCATCGACATTACCGGAGTGCCGACCGTGGACACACTCACCGCGCAGCATCTTTTGAAGACCGTCACGGCGGCACGTCTAATGGGAGCCGAGTGCATCATTAGCGGCATTCGTCCGCAGATCGCGCAAACGATTGTACATCTCGGTGTCGAACTTGGAGACATCATTACAAAGGCAAATCTTGCGGACGCGTTTCGCATCGCAATGCAGCGTACCGGTCACACGGTAGTCCGTAAAACGCTAATTGCCAGCAAAGCATAGGTGGAGAGCCATTGATGGAACATATTCCAATTCTTCGTATGGGAGAGTTTCTCCTGATCACAGTGCAGGTAGACATGCACGACAGGCTTGCGTTGCAGCTACAGGACGACCTTACGGAACAGATTGTCCGTTGCGGATCGCGAGGCGTCCTGATCGACATCTCCGCCTTGGAAGTAGTCGACTCATTCATTGGCCGGATGCTTGGCAACATCGCATCCATGTCACGCGTGCTTGATGCACAGACGGTTGTCGTCGGCATGCGTCCGGCAGTGGCGATCACGCTCGTCGAACTTGGCATGTCATTGCCGGGCATCAGAACTGCCCTGACGGTGGAACGCGGCATGGATATTTTGCGTAATGATGTCGCCCGCGCCCACCAAGAGGTGGAAGTGCAGGAAGCGGAGGAGTCCTTGGATGGAAGTTCTCAGGTCTGAGACCCTCGCGGTCCGAACCTCCGAGGATGTCGTGACCGTCCGTACGTCAGTTCGAAAACTGGCGGCGGACCTTCGTTTCGGCATCGTTGATCAGACGAAGATCGTTACAGCAGCAAGTGAAATTGCGCGCAACACAATTGACTACGGTCGGGGCGGACATTTGCGCATGGAGGCCCTTAATAACGGCATTAAGAGAGGTTTGCGCCTGATTTTTGCAGATCGAGGGCCCGGAATAACCGACATCGAACAGGCAATGAGGGATGGCTTCACTAGCGGAAATGGAATGGGCCTTGGTCTAGGTGGAACACGGCGTCTGATGGATGAGTTCGACATCGCATCCAAGCTCAACGAAGGGACGACCGTGACCATCACAAAATGGAGCCGCTGAATCAAACCTCGATTATCCCCATTCAGGATTCATCTCAAGTTGCACTGGCACGTCGGACGGCCAATGAACTCGCATCTGCCTCAGGCCTGGATGAGCAGCGCCGGTCCGCCGTGAGTGTAGTCACAGTGGAGCTTGCGAATAATATCCTGCAGCATGCAGGCTCTGGCCAATTGTTGTTCCAGTACGTGCGAACAACCGGCGCGTTCGACATCATGGCTGTGGATCATGGAGCCGGTATGTTCAACGTAGATCGCTGTATCGAAGACGGCTACAGCACCGGATCGACACCAGGTCTTGGGCTTGGCGCGGTGCGGCGGTTTGCTACACGTTTCGGAGCATTTTCTGTGCCCGCTCGTACGACAGTGGTCGCAGCGCGTATGGCCGAGCGACACGCCGAGCCGGAGGCTGCCGTAATCTGCACTGCCATGCATGGCGAAACCTTGAGCGGGGATTCGTGGAGCATCTCTGAAGACGGACGCAGCTTTTGTGTCGTCGATGGCTTGGGCCACGGAATCCTGGCGGCAGACGCGGCGAAGGTTGGCATTGAGATATTCAATAAACATCCGGGGACTTCGCCGGGGACGGCGCTAGAGAGAATGCATGCGGCAATGAAGTCCACTCGAGGGGCGGCCGCCGCGATTGTGCAGACAAATCCTGACGCTGGCACTCTCGATTTTGCCGGAATCGGCAACATCAGCTGCATTCTGATGCGAGAAGGCAAAAGCCAGAATCTTGTTTCCCACAACGGGACTCTCGGACATCAGCTTCGCCGTGTACAGCAGTTTTCCTACCCTTATAAGCGGCGCGATCTCTTATTGATGCACTCGGACGGTCTAACCACGCAACCCAAACTTGGTATCCCCGCTTCGTTGCTCTCTCAACCTCCGAATGTTATCGCGCCCTTCCTGTTCTCCGAGCAGCTTCGAGGACGGGATGATGCGACCATCTTGGTGAATCGTCTTGTCTAGAAACAGCTCAACGCGGTTGCTTTCAGTGACGCTTTCCGTAGAGACCGACTTTCTGCTTGCGCGGCAGCGGGCCAAACAGATCGCCGAGGTTCTCGGATTTGATAACCAGGATCAAACTCGGATCGCTACGGCTGTCTCGGAGATAGCCCGCAATGCTTTTGAATACGCATTGAAGGGTACCGTCGAGTTCTTTCTTGACCACGAGGAGCGGGTTTCGCTCCGAATCATGGTCAGGGACGAGGGCACGGGAATCCGAAATCTGGACGAGATTTGGGACGGATCATTTGTTTCTGCGTCGGGGATGGGAGTCGGCATCACGGGGTCAAGGCGCCTTATGGATGACCTGACCATCGAAAGCTCTACAGCAGGGACGATGGTCATGTTGCGTAAGTTTCTGCCCCGGGGTCGGCCTGTCCCGACGCAAAGAACTATCGCCGACCATCTCGCATCCATTGCCACGCAGGATGCCAGCACCGCAGTGCATACGCAGAACCGAGAGATGATTCGCTTGCTCAACGACCTTCGCGAGCGTGAGGGTGAACTCAACCAGCTCAATCAGGAGCTAAAAGAGACGAATCGTGGTGTCATGGTCCTTTACGCGGAGCTCGAGGACCGTGCACAGGAGTTACAACAAGCCTCTGAAATGAAGTCCCGGTTCATCTCTGGCGTGACTCATGAACTGCGCACTCCGCTGAACTCGATTGTTTCGTTGGCGGGGCTGTTGATACGTCGAGTGGACGGCGAACTGACTCCGGAACAAGAGAAGCAAGCTCTCTTTATTCAGAGGTCGGCTCAGAATTTGACCGATATGGTGAATGATCTTCTCGATCTGGCAAAGATCGAGGCAGGCAAGGTCACCCCGCGGCCCTCCGAGTTCACCATTGGGGAGTTCTTTGCCGCGCTGCGCGGCATGTTCCGGCCGCTTGCCACTAACGAAAACGTGCAGCTTCTCATTGAAGATGCTCCGACTCTCGATACACGGCTTTACACGGATGAAGGCAAGCTGGCGCAGATACTACGAAATTTCATCTCGAATGCCCTGAAGTTCACTGAACGCGGTACCGTTCACGTAAGAGCCACATTAACGCGTGACAGCGGAGTTCGCTTCTCTGTGAGGGACACAGGAATTGGCATCGCTCCAGAGAATAGAGACCTCGTTTGGCAGGAGTGGGGTCAGGTCGAGAGTGACCAAAGGCCCCGGCATAAAGGAAGCGGTCTTGGCCTCCCGCTTTCGCGTCAACTTGCGGTCCTGCTGGGTGGCAAGACTTGGCTGGAGTCCACGCTTGGTGAAGGCTCAACGTTTTTTGTCGAGATTCCAACCGTCGTCAAGCCACCTGTGACAGCAGATGAGCTACGCAAGAATGAAGAGATAGTTCTCATTGTCGATGACGACGAAGTATCCCGATACATTCTGCGGCGTACTCTTGTGACACTGACCAGTGCAACGCTCGTCGAAGCTTCTTCTCTCGTCGAAGCCCGCCGTTGCCTCGCAGTCTATCGTCCCAAGGTCATCTTTCTAGACATTGTTATGCCTGAGGAGAATGGTCTCGCCTTCGCAGAGGAACTGCGAGCGAACGAGGAGACTGCGGATTTGCCCATTGTGTTCGTCAGTTCCAAGTTACTGACCACCGAAGAAGAAGCCTACATCGAACGCCACTCTTTCGTTTACATCAACAAGGACAAGGGCGATTCAGAGGACCAGCGTGTCGCCATGGAACGGGTGCTCCTGAATTTAGGCATGAGCAACCTTCATGAGTCGAGGGAGGGGCATTGATAAATCACAAGAGCTCCCCCATCCTGTACGTCGACGACACTGTTGAACAGCGTTATGCAATGCGTCGCATCCTCGAATTAGAAGGATTCGCGGTGCTGGAGGCTGGCACGGGCAAAGAAGCGCTTCAACTGATGGACAGGGAGCCAGCGCTCGCCGTGGTTGATGTCAGACTGCCTGATATCAGTGGTTACGAGCTCTCGCGGCGACTGAAAGGGGTAGCGCCCTATCTCCAGGTCCTTCAAGTCTCTGCCAGCTTCAGTGACCCTGACCTACGCATCTCCGGACTTTCTGGAGGCGCGGACGCTTATCTGGCCCAGCCTGTGTACCCCGCGGAGCTTGTGACGCTTATACGCCGTATGCTACGCACCGCCGAAGCCGAAGAAACGCTACGCTTTCTTGCAGCGATCGGTCCTAAGGTGAGTGAATCGCTGTCCATCTCGGACACAGCAGCAAACATCTGCGCCGCAATTACTCCGCGGTTCGCAGATCGGTGTCGCATCTTTCTGCGAAGAGCTTTCGGATCTCCGGATTCTTACTTCCCATTGGAATGCGCGTGTGATGAAGATTTGTTCTCCATAATGGAAGGCCAGGGAGCTGACGAGAGCTCGGTCATGGTGAACAATCGCTTACTCGTGGCGCCTCTCTCTAACGCCGGAACTTCGATAGGCTCGATCGCCTTCCAACTGGATCTAGATCGTGAGTACACTGCGACGGATCTTATTTTGGCTCAGGATCTGGCGAACAGGGCGGCATTGGCACTTCACAATTCTTTATTGTTCAGTTCCGAACAGATGACACGATCCGCACTGGTGCAATCGGAAAAGCTGGCGACAGCCGGCCGAATGGCCGCCGCGATTGCGCACGAAATCAATAATCCACTCGAGGCTCTTACAAATCTGATCTACCTCCTCGAGCATTCGCCAGAAGCCTCGGACTCAGTTCGTTTGTTGGCAAATGATGCTCTTACGGAGGTCACGCGGATTGCTCACATCACAAGACAAACCTTAGGCTTTTATCGTGACCTGCGAAATCCCACAACTTTGGATCTCGCCCAAACCGTTTCCGATGCCTTTCGACTGTATGAGGGACGATTCACGAACAAAGAAATTTCCATCGAGTTCCAACTCGACGACAAAATCTATATCAACGCGGTCAAGGGAGAGATTCGCCAAGTCATTTGTAACTTACTGATCAATGCGCTTGAGGCCATGGAGTTGGGAGGCAGAATGTCTGTCCGTGTGTTCAGTCGAGAAGGCAAAGCGATACTGTGCGTCTCTGATGACGGTCCCGGAATTGCGGAAGAGCCTATAGAGAAAATATTCGAGCCGTTCTTTACAACGAAGCAAGGTACTGGGACTGGTTTGGGGCTTTGGATTACAAAGACGATCGTGGAGAAGCACGGGGGGAAAATCCAGGTATCAAGCCGACGGGATACGCCAGACCATGGCGCATCCTTTGAAATTACCTTCGATAGAATCGCTAGTGATCGATTGCCGCAAAATCTGCTATTTCATGGAGTCGGAGATCATGCTGGAATCTGACCTCAATTGAGGACCATGACTCCCGCTGCCACATCCAACCGCATAGCATATATGGCCGGGCGGTCATCTCAAGACTCGTACATTGCGCCAATCCGTTACCCCTGGGGCTGAACGATACTGGACCACTGATCAAGGTTAAGCACGATTCGGTGCGCCATGCCCCCGTCCAAACGACAATAAACGTCCATGGACAAGCGACCTCCTCAACCAAGAGAAGCAGACGGAAAGATCATTCAGATGGTGCCCAAGCCTGTTCGAGCGAGCGCCTTATTTGGCGATCTTCCTCAATTGAGAGTCTATCGAACCTTGTCGGAGCGACCATCAAATCGTAAGTTGCTGATTTAGTTGGTTGCGGGGGCAGGATTTGAACCTGCGACCTTTGGGTTATGAGCCCAACGAGCTACCGGGCTGCTCCACCCCGCACTCTTATGATGCCATGCGGTCCCTCGTGGGTCAAACGGCGTGTCCCTGCGTCAAATCCCTTGAAAGCAAAGTCGCACCGTTACCAGGGTGCGTAACCTGCACCGGAACTTTTCTTCTCAAACCGCGTCTGTTCTGATGGACGGCGGCGCCACGCGGAAGTGTATGTGAAACCTCGCGCCCCGCCAGGAGCACACCAATCATGAGCCGCCACGGCTTGTCCCGAATCGGTTATCCCATCCTCGCCGGCGGTCTCGCGTTCGGCACCGCGGCCATTGCTCAGAATCAACCCAGCTCGCTGACCGATGCACAGATCGAAGCGAACGTCCTTCGAGCACTCGCCAGCGCCCCCGAGCTCTCGACACAGAGCATTCAGTCCTCGACCGTCTATGGCACGGTGACACTCAGCGGCAATGTCCACGACGAAGCCATGCGCACCAAAGCCGAAAACCTGGTCGCTCGCGCCGTTGGAGTCAAGAAGGTCGTCGATGAGCTTTCACTCGGTGATACGCCAGCTCCCACAGACCAGGCCTCCACTGGCGATCAAAACACCTCTCAACCGCAAAACTGCGAGCTCCAATCCGACGGCACCTGCGCTCCTGGACAGCCTTCACAGCAGGCCGAAAACACGGTGCCTCCTATTCCCAATCAGGGTCAGCCGGACAACAGCCCGCAGCAGCAATCTTCTGCTTCCCCCCAGCAATCGCAAGACAATCAATATCCCGGAGGCTATGGCCCGCCGCAGGCTCAGCAACCTTACGGACCGCCTTCTAGCAACCAACAAGCTCCGGGCAGTTACGGTCCGCCACAGACTCAGGCCCAACAATATCCTGGCGGCTACGGCCCTCCGCAGCAGTCCCAGTCCCAGCCTTACCCCAATCAGACACAGCCCTACGGGCAGCCTTCTTATCAAGGCCAGCCGCAGCCGTATTCAGGGCAGCCGCAGCCGTATGGTCCGCCGCAGCAGCGCCGCCCCCTCTACAGCAACGGCCAGGAGCAGGCTTACGCTCCTGCCGGCGGCCAACAGGCCGGTATCCCGGTCACGGTTCCTGCCGGTTCGATGCTTCGCATTCGCATCAACCGCGGCCTCGACTCCAACCATCTTCAACCGGGCACGCCTTTTGACGGCACCGTCGTCAACGACGTTGCCGCCGACGGAGCCATCGCCATCCCCCGTGGCGCCACAGTGCAAGGAACTGTGGTCGACGCCAGAAAGGCCGGCGCTCTGAAGGGTCAGGGTGAGCTTAGCCTCGAGATCAACAGCGTCACCCTGAGCGGCGTCATGTATCCGTTGCAGACGCAGCTCTGGCAGCAGCAGGGTCGCGACAAATCGCAAACCACCGTCAACAGTGCCATTGGTCTGGGTGCACTCGGTGCCATCATTGGCGCGGTAGCCGGAGGCGGCGCTGGTGCGGCCATAGGCGCGGCTGCTGGCGCAGGCGTCGGCATAGCCGGCTCGGCATCCTCGCCCAGCGGACGCGTGGTTGTCCCTCCCGAGGCTGTCATTGCCTTCCAACTCTCTCAGCCGGCCGTCGTGAAAACCGTCTCCGAACAGGAAATGGCTCGCCTGGCCTATGCTGCCGGCACGCCTCCCCAGCAGCCGCAGATGCGCCGCTACTACAGCCCGTATTACGGCTACTATTACGCGCCCTACTACGGCCGCTGATAGCTGGCCACAGTCATCCCAGAGGGCTGCGGGTTCCGCAGCCCCTTTTCTTTGCAACGCGCTCGATTCGCGCCGCTTAAACCAATTCGCTCACCCCAATACGGCAGTCGCCACTGATTTATACTCAAACCGAAGCCCCTGCATGCAGGAGTGAAGTGTCTCCACTGCGAGACTCGCATTCTTTGCGCAAAAATCCCGGGCACACGAGACCCCCTACGGCTCGTTTTGAAGTGAAGGTCGTCAACCAGGCATGATCCGCATCTTTCAGCAGGACAACAAAGCCACCAAGATCATCTTCGGCGCCATCATCGCCGCCGCAATCGTCACCATGGTCATCACTTTGGTGCCCGGCATCTTCAATGACGACACCGGAACCAACGCTGCGCTCTTCGCCACCGTGCGCACCCCCGGTATCTGGGGCCGTCTGCTGGGCGGCAGTACGCCCATCTCCATGCAGGAGGTTCAGCAGCAGACCGAGCGTCAGATGCAGCAGCAGCATTATCCGGACTTTGCGCGCCCCATTCTCATGAACCGCGTCGGTCAGCAGGAAGTGGCCCGTGCCGTTCTGGTTCGTGAAGCCGATCGCCTCGGCCTTCAAGTCTCCGACGACGATCTTCGTCGCGAGCTTCAAACAGGTCCGCTCGCGCAGTATTTGTTCCCGGGCGGCAAGTTCATCGGCGAACAGGCTTACATGAACTTCGTCGAACAGGCATGGGGCGTTGGTGTCGCGCAGTTCGAGAAGCAGGCCAAGGAAGATCTCGAGCTTCAGCGTCTCCAGGCACTCGTCACAGGCAGCGCCAGCGTCTCTGAGAGCGCCGTCCGCACCGCCTACCTGCAGCAAGGCCAGAAGGTAAAGTTCACCTACGCCGTCATCTCTGCGGAAGATATTAAGAAGACCATCAACCCGTCCGACGCGGACCTTCAGGCCTTCTTCAAGCAGAACGCCGCTCGCTATGCCACCGCAGTTCCAGAGACGCGCAAGATCGCCTTCTTCGCCTTCGATGACGCCAGCCTTCCGGGGGGCAAGCCGCAGGCCACCGAAGCGGAGATTCAGGCGTACTACAACACAAATCTCGCTCAGTTCAAGGTTCCTGAACAAGTTCAGACCCGCCACATTCTCATCTCTGTTCCCAAGACTGCCGACGCCAGAACGGACGCCGCGGCCAAGGCCAAGGCGGAGGATGTTCTGAAGCAGGTTCAATCCGGCGGCAACTTTGCGGAGCTCGCCAGGAAATACTCCGACGACCCTGGCTCCAAGGATCAGGGTGGCGCGCTGCCAATGATGCCCACTAGCGGTCTCGATCCGGCGTATGCGCAGGCTGCGATGAAGCTCAACCCAGGCCAGACCTCCGGCCTCGTTCGCTCGCAGTTCGGCTATCACATCATCCAGACCATAGCGAAACAGCCCGCGCACACCAAAACGCTCGCCGAGGTACACGATTCGATCGTCGCTGCACTCGAGAGTCAGAAGGCCGCTGCTGCTGCACAGAACTACTCCAATCAACTCCTCGCCCAGGCCCGCAAAGATGGCCTCGACAAAACAGCGCAGGCACATAACCTGCACGTCACCACAACAGACTTCGTCGGTCGTGACGCCACGATCCCCAGCCTGCCCGACTCCACCGCTCTGCTGACCGCAGCCTTCGGCGCGGCGAAGGGTGCGGCCCCGCAGAGCGCAACCACCGGCGAAGGCTATGCGATCTTCCAGGTTGTCGACGTCAAACCTGCACACGCACCCGACTTCGCCGCATGGAAGTCGCACGTCCTCGACGACTATCGAGAGCAGAAGACGCCCGAACTCCTCAACGCACAGCTCATCAAGTTCGCCGACCGCGCCAAGGTTCTCAATGACCTCTCCAAGGCCGCCGCGGAGATGAAGCTCCCGGTCAAAACCAGTGACCTCGTCGGCCGCGACACGCAGATACCGGACATCGGATCCATGAGCGGCCCAGCCTCCGTTCTCTTCTCGCTGCCCAAAGGCGGCATCTCCGGCCCGATCAACGAAGGCCCCAACGGGACCGTCGCTCAAGTCGTCGACAAGCAGGAGCCCACCGCGGAAGATCTCGCAAAGAACCTCCCCGCTACACGCGAGAAGGTCCTTGAGCAACAGCGGCAGGAGACATTCAACCTGTTCGCCGCCTCCCTGATTCAGCGTTATCAACAGAGCGGCGGTATCATCTACAGCCGCCAGCAGCCCGCCGGGCTGCCGTAATCTCATCGTATGCACGGGCGGGTCCGGCATCCCGTCCGCGCTTGCGCACGTCCTACGCTTCAGGTCCTTCAGGAGTGAAGGAACGCGATGATATCTGACCGGGTTTCCGGAATCTTATTGCACATCACCTCGCTTCCCTCTTATGGCGGCGTCGGCGACTTTGGCCCTGCCGCCTTCGCCTTTGTCGACTTTCTCGCCGCTGGCAAACAACGGCTCTGGCAGGTCCTTCCGCTCAATCCCACCGGCTACGGCAGCTCGCCTTACTCTGCCCTCTCCGCCTTCGCCGGCAATCCGCTTCTCATCTCTTTGGAGCGCCTCGTCGACGCTGGCTGGCTGACTCCCGCTCGCATCGAAAAACTTCCCGGCCACAACGGCCCCTGCGACTTCGAACGTTGCTTTGAAGCCAAGCGACCTCTCGTTGAAGAAGCTGCGGCCAACTTCCTCGACCGCGCCAGCGCAGAGGACCGTGCCCGCTTCCAGCGCTTCGCGCAGGACAACATCTCGTGGCTCACCGACTGGGCAATCTTCGCCGTCCTTCGTCGCCGTTTCAATTATTCCAGCTGGATAAGTTGGCCGCCTGAATACGCATTCCGCCAGCCCGACGCGATGCCCGCGCTGCTCAACGAATCCGGCCGCGAGATCGCCATCGAACAGGTCATCCAATTCTTCTTCTCCGAACAGTGGAACGCGCTACGCAACTATTGCAATGAACGCAAGATCAAAATCCTCGGCGACGTTGCGATCTTCGTCAGCTACGACTCCGCCGATGTCTGGACACATCCGGAGATCTTCGAGCTCGACGAGAAGCGCCAGCCCACGCGCGTCTCCGGCGTCCCACCCGACTACTTCTCCGCCACCGGTCAGCGCTGGGGCAATCCGCTCTACAAATGGACGCTCCTCGAAGAGCGCGGCTTCGATTGGTGGGTGGCGCGCATTCGCCGCTCCCTCGCACTCTACGATCTCGTCCGTCTTGACCACTTCCGCGGCTTCGAAGCCTTCTGGTCCATCGCTGCCGACGAAAAGACCGCGGTGAATGGCCACTGGGTCAAAGCACCCGGCCAGGCTCTCTTCAACCGCCTCAAAGAAATCTTCGGAGAACTTCCCTTCATCGCCGAAGACCTCGGTCTTATCACGCCTGAAGTCGATGAGCTGCGCGAATACTTCGGCATGCCGGGCATGCGCATCCTGCAGTTCGGCTTCGCAGAGCGCGGCGCGCACACCTATCTTCCTCATCGCTACGTCGCCAACACCGTCGTCTACACCGGCACGCACGATAACAACACCACGCTCGGCTGGTGGCGCGAGGACACCACGCACGACGAGCGCACCAACGTACAAACCTACCTCGGCCCCATCTACGAGCACGATGACCGCGAGGTCGTCTGGAACATGATCCGCGCCGCGGCGGGATCCGTCGCAAACATCGCTATCTATCCTCTGCAGGACGTTCTCGAACTCGGCAGCGAAGCCCGCATGAACACTCCCGGAGCCGACGCCGGCAACTGGAGCTGGCGCGTCGGTCTCGACGATCTCAAGCCCGAGTTCTCCACCCGCCTCTGTGCCATCACCGAGATGTGCGATCGCGACGGCTATCAGAAACCCATCGAAGGTGAATCTGCCGGCGCCCCCACCGACACCGCCTCGCTCCGCATCCAGGAAGGCGCCACCCGCTGAACACCGGCACGCAGTTTTTGAACCTCCCGAGGGGAATCTGCTTTTTAACTCGAAACTGAAAACTGAAAACTGAAAACTCATAATTCATAACCGAAAGCCTTTTGCAGGCTTTCCCCTCCACGCACACCTACATGCCACAATCCGCGTAAACTAACACCAGAACCATCAGGAGATTCCGCAGTGCCTCTTTCCGGCGAAGCCATCCGCACCATGAACTACGTTGACGACATCTCGGTCACCCTGCGCCGCATTCTCTCGGTGCTGCCAGTGCTCTCCGACGAAGAGCGCGCTCGCGTTCTGGATCACATCCGTCACGCCGAGCCCAGCTACGAGTCCGTCATCGCAGCTCTCTCGGTAAAGTAACCGCCCGCGAATGCAACCTCCGCGCGAGCTGCGCCGCATCGCGGTCATCGGTGCCGGATCCGCAGGCCGCGACTTCGCCCTGCGTTGCGTCCGCGCCGGTTTTGCAGTCACACTCGAAGACGTGATGCCTTCACGTCTTCGCAGCGCAAAACAGGCATTTGAATCCGAAACACCCTCCGGCGCGTTCCGTCTCGCCTCTACCGTCGAAGACGCCGTCCGCGACGCCGATCTCGCCATCGACTTCGTCCCCGACGAGCTCGAGTCCAAACTCGAAATCTTTTCCATGCTCGACCGCATGGCTCCCCCGCACACCATCCTCTGCACGCCCAGCAGCGCACTCAGCATCGCCGACCTGGCCTCCTGCACCTACCGCCCGCAGCTCTGCTTCGCCTTGCGCTTCGCCAATCCAGACACCGCCGAGCTCGTCTTCACTTCCCGCTCGTCACGTGAATCTCTCTCTGCAGTCGTCCATTGGCTCAGCGCCATCGGCTTTACGGCAATCACCGCACAGGATCCCGCAGAGCTCGCGCAATCAACGAACGAGCCCGACCGTCAAAGTCGAACGGGCGCTCGGAAGTAAGCACGCCGCCCGATTTCCGCGTCCTATCGCCAGGTGACTCTTCTTCACGCACTCGTCGCAGTCATTCACGCCATCCTGCAGACCGCGGCCTCGGCACTCGTTGCTGGTTTCTCTCTGCTCGTCGTCGTGTTGATCGCCCTCGCAGTGTTGGCCGCGCTGATAGCTACTCTCGCCGGCGGCCTCGGGATGGGCGGAGTCCACTGGCTACGCCGCCGCTCACGCGACCGCCGCAGCTCCGGCTCCCGCGATGACCCTCCCTGCTCCTGACACTCCCCTCTGTATAGTGAGCCCTATGCACCGACGGGTTCTCGCAGGCGCCGCTCTTCTCCTCTGCAGCCTCCCTGCGATCTCTCAAACCCCAACCCCGCCGGCATCCGATCCATCGCTCAATCTCTCTGCTCCGCTCCCTGACATCCAGACGCTCCTCACGCGCGTTCGCTCTCGCCACCTCGCACTCGAGTCGTTGCGCAAGAACTACTTCTGCACCATGACCCAGGTCGCCGACGAGTTCTCCTCCGACGGCAGCAAGAAGACCCACACCGACCAATACCAGGCCTTCTACGTCGCCAAAACCGAGATCCTTCAACACACCGCGCGCGACGGCAAACCACTCTCACCCGACGCCGCAAAGAAAGAGCAGGAGCGCGTCGACAAACTCGTCGCAAAGCTGAAGTCGGACGAGAACAAGCCTGACAAGAACGTCTTCCACCTCACAGGTCTGTGGAATGTAGCCACCTTCAGCAACCCTCGCCGCGAGCTCATCGGCGGCCGGCCCACGCTCGTCTTCGACTACAAAGGAAATCCCGAAGCGAAAACAAAAAACTTCGGCGAAGAGATCATGCGCGAGCTCGTCGGAACACTGTGGATCGACGAACGCGACGATGCCATCGTTCGCCTCGAAGGAACTCTGCAACAGAATTTCCACCTCGGCGGCGGCCTGCTCGTGAACATCAGGAAAGGAAGCCGGTTCAACTTCACCCAGTCGCTCGTAAACAAGGAAATCTGGTTCCCCGCCGAGCTCACCGCCCACATCGACGGCCGCTTCCTGCTCGTCAAAGGCTTCAACGGCGACGGCCGTCAGACCTTTTCCGACTACCGAAAACTTACAACTTCAGTCACCATTCTGCCGGGTACTCAGGTTCTCGATGAAACAGACCCCAATCCCGGCCAGCCCCCGGCTCCGCCGCAACAATCCATACCCGCCGCCCAGCCAAAATCTTAAGTCGTTACAAGATGTACCTCAAAAGGAGACAGGGACAGCATCTGCTGTCCCTGCTCACGTCTCGTAGCGTCCCTACAAGCCTCGAAAAGTTGGAAAAATGTCCCGGTACAGCTGATCGTTGACTACAGCGGCTGAACGTCAGACGCCTGCCAGCCCTTGGGTCCCTTCACCACGTTGAACTGAACGGCTTGACCTTCCTGCAGGCTCTTGAAGCCATTCGTGTTGATCGCCGAATAGTGTACGAAGACGTCCTCGCCGTTCTGCCTGCTGATGAAGCCAAAACCCTTGGCGTCGTTGAACCACTTCACTGTTCCCTGTTCCATGTCTCGCAAATCCTTCGTGTTGTGACTTGACGCTGAATCCAAATCGGGGCTTCGGCCGGTTGAAACCTGCGGAAAACCAATCTGTTTCAAACGATGTGGGAATGTTAGCACGGCGGCCCAGTTTTCCACCAAAAATTTCAGACTTTTAGCGAACTGCACTTTGTTTAGTGCAGCTTAGCCGCCTCTACGTGGCTCCGGACAATGGATTCCGCGGCCGCCAAAACCTCGTCTAACGTCATCGCCGTCGAGTCCAGTATGACCGCGTCCTCCGCAGCCTTCAGCGGCGATTCCGCCCGGTTCCGGTCTCTCGCATCCCGCTCCCGCAGCTCCCGCAGAACTGCCTCTTCGGTAACCTTACCTTGGTTCCCAGGACCTCCTTGGCGGAATCGCCGATTACCCCGGACCTCCGGCGCTGCATCCAGAAAAATCTTCACTTCCGCGTCCGGAAACACCGCCGTTCCGATATCGCGGCCCTCCATCACCACACCGCCGCGCTCCCCCAGCTTTCGCTGCTGCGTCACCATCCACGCCCTCAGCGCCGGGTGCACCGAGACCTTCGAGGCCGCCTCCGTCACGTCCGTATCCCGCACCCTTCGCGAAACATCCACACCGTCCAGGAACACACGATTGCCCTCAGCCTGCGGCTCCAGCGCCACCCGCGTGTACTCGGCCAGATCCATCAACACTGCCTCATCATCAAACGGCAGATCGTGCTCGATGGCCTTCAGCGCCAGCGCGCGGTACATCGCCCCGGTCTCCAGGTTCAGGAACCCGAACTTTCTCGCCAGGTGCGCTGCCAGCGTGCTCTTGCCCGCGCCCGCCGGCCCGTCAATCGCAATCACCGGCCGCAGCCGAACCGTCCTGTCCTTCGCTGCTGTCTCGCTCATCCCTCGCAGCTACTCCTCCGACTCAGTCCGCGGCCGTCTCTCGGTTCCGCGCGTTTTCTCACCCCTGGGTTTGCTCCTCATGTCCTTCGCTCTCACATCCCTCGTTCGCGATCCCGGCTTCGGCTTGCCTGCAAACGGAGCCTTTCCACCGGTCTTCCGCTCACCGCTGAACTTCCGCTCACCAAACTTCTTCTCGCCGCCAAATTTCTTCCCTGCAAATCCCGGCTTTCCACTCCGCTTCGCGCCCGGCCTTCCCTCACCACGCCCTCGGGTCTGATCCTCTCGCGCTCCACGGAACGGCCGCTTCTCGCCACTCTCTCGACCACCCTCCTCGCGTCTTCGAAACGGCTTCTGCGGGCGCGCCGCAGACCCTTCACGTTCACCCTCACGGCGAGGACGATACGGTTTCGATGGCCGTGATGCAAACCCTTCCCGCTCACCTTCACGACGCGGACGAAATGTCTTCGACGGACGCGATGCAAATCCTTCGCGATCGCCCTCGCGGCGCGGCTGAAATGTCTTCTTCGGACGCGATGCAGACCCTTCCCGCTCGCCTTCACGACGCGGACGAAATGTCTTCGACGGACGCGACGCAAATCCTTCGCGATCGCCCTCGCGGCGCGGCTAAATGTCTTCTTCGGCCGCGATGCGAACCCTTCCCGCTCACCTTCGCGACGCGGACGGAACGGCCGCTCCTCACGAGGCCCGCTCTTACCTCTCGCGGCGCCACGCGGGCCCCCGCGAAATTCCCGCTTCTCGCCTCCGCGCCCTTCCTCATCCCGGCGAAAGGGCTTTTTGGCTGCAGGTCGTTCACCCTCTTCGCGCCGAGGTCGCGATGCGCGCTCCTCATCCCATGGACGCGTAAAGCCGGAGCGTTCCCCTGCAGCGCGGTCGCGTTGAAGCGGTCTCCGCTCGCGCTCGGCAAAGCTCTTGCCTCCAGCCTTGCCGGCCGGCCGCTCATAGCGCTTCTCACCAAACGGCTTGCGCGCTCCTCCGCGCGCTCCGCCCGGCTTTCGAGATGGCCGCTCACCGCGATCCTCTCGTGGTGGTCGTGACGCGCGTGGACGATCAAACTTTTTGATTCTCTCGTTCACAACCGCGCCCAATACCGCCGCTGCTGCAATGTCCGCCACGTTAACCGCGGGGTCAGCCGCAGCCACCTCAGGAAACTCCGGCAGCGCGCCCGGAATGTACACGAGCGTCTTGCCCTCCAGCACCGCATTCTCCAGCTGTCTCGCCGCCGTCAACCCGTGCATCACATCACGCACCTTCGACCTTGCGGTCAGCGGTGACAGGAACGTCTCAACTTCCTCGTCGGTCGCCGCAAGCGCCTGAGCCAGGTAGAAAGAAATCGCCGCCGACAACGCGGTCGGCTGTCCTGCATTCGCTCCTGCCTTGATCTGCTTCGTAAAACGCCGCGACGTCAGCTCCCACATCGTCGCGGCGGCACCGTCCTGCAGCAGAGGAATCACTCGCAGTTGCATCCACAACTCACCCAGCGCGCGCGCAATCGCGTTCTCCGTCACCTCGCGGCCCAGCTCCGCAACAAGTTCACTCGCCGTCAGCGCATTGCCCGCAGCCAGCGCTTCATACACCTTCAGCGCCAGCGGAGAAACCTTCACCGGGCCCGAAGTCGACGGCGGTTGCTTCCAGTTCTTGTCGCCGCGCAGCGTAAATAGGTAGCTGAACGCCTGTGCCGACACCACAAAGTCCGGCACATCACCCGGGCCGCCCAGCAGGTTCAGCGGCAGCGCTGAACCCTCCGCGACCATTCGCGCCACCAGCTCTCGCGCCGCCTCACTCTCCAGCGCCGTGGGCGCGCTCACTGCGCTCCCCAGCGTTGCCTCTACCAGCGACGGCGCAGGTGTCGGCAACTGATGCGCTCGCGGAGCGAACAACACAATCCCGAGCTCATTCACCCACTCGCGCGCCGCCTCCAGGGTCAGCAGCGGCTCGCCATTCTGATGCCATCGCTCCCTGCGTGCGGCGGCCAACTGCTCCACGTTGAACTGCGGTGTAGAACTCAAAGCAAATCTCTCAGACTGCGGAACATATCCGCGTAAACGGCACTGAGCCGCGTAAAAATAAACTCGACAGACCCAGACAGCATCAACCTCCGCACTTGGCGGAGGTCGGAATCGCCCAGCCTGGCCCTTTAGATGCGCCCCGGATCCTCTATCAGATCCGTTGAAAGGCGCGCTGGATCTCTTTCAAAGAATACCGCAATGCAATCGGCCGCCCATGCGGGCAGTTCGTCGGATGCTCCGTTTTCGCCAATTCCCGCAGCAGCCAGTCAATCTTCGCCGGTTCCAGCGGCATATTCACCTTGATCGCCGCATGGCACGCAATCGACGCCGCAATCCTCGTCCTGCGAAGCTCCTCGTTCTCCACCTGCGCGGACTTTTCCGTCACACCCAGCACCTCTTCCAGCATCCGATCCAGTTCCTTGCCCTCCAGCCCCACAGGGGCCGCCTTGATCGCCAGTGTCCGCGGCCCGAACGGCTCCGCCTCAAAGCCGTTCCGCTCCAGTTCCTCGCCAATCTCCGCAAACGTCACCATCTGCTCCGGCAGCAGGTCCACCAGCACCGGCATCAGCAACCGCTGCCGCTGCACCTTTTCCACCTCGCGCTCGCGCAAAATCTTCTCAAACAGCACCCGCTCATGCGCCACGTGCTGGTCGATAATCCACAAACCCTCCTCATTCACCGCCAGAATGAACGAGTCTCGCAACTGCCCCAGCGGCCTCAACGACGCCAGCGAATTCAGCGTCGGCCGCTCCTCACCACCGCTCTGGGTGCCCCATTCATCGCGCGCACTGTGCGCGATGAGTGGGTTCGCAGAATCCCCATACCCCACCGCCATCCCCGCGCCTTCAAACCCCAGCCTCCCCGGCGACGGCGCCGCGATCCTCTCTCTCAACTCGAAACTCGCCACATCCCCCGGCTCGATCACCCCTTCGCTCTGGGACACCATCTGCTCCCGCGGCTCAAACACTGGCTGCTCAATCCCCGGCAGCGGGCTCACATCGATCATCAGCGACTCCCCCGCCGTCGGAGCCGCATGCAGCGCGTTGAAGAAGCTCGCCGCCGGCCTCGCCTGCATCAGCGCCGTCCTCGCGGAGTCCCTTACAAAGTCATGCACGAAACTTCCCTGCCGAAACCGCACCTCCGTCTTCGCCGGATGCACATTCACATCAATCTCCTGCGGCGGCATCTCCAGAAACAGCAGCACCACCGGAAACGACGTCGGCGGAATGATGTTCCTGTACGCCTCCGTCAGCGCGTGCAGCACCAGCCGGTCGCGAATCAACCGCCCATTCGCAAATACATAAATCGAGTTCCGATTCAGCTTCTGCAACTCCGGCTTCGAGACGAACCCGCTCATCCGCAAAAACCCCGGCTCCGGCGGCTCCCAATCCTCCGCCCTCTTCCACGGCGGAGGCTCCGGCAACCCAGCCCGTGCAAAATCAATCTCCGCCGCGACTGGAATCAAGCTCTCAAACGTCTCGCGCCCAAAGATCTGAAACAGCCGCTCGCCTGCATCCGCCACGGCCGGCGCCATCACCAGCGCCTGCGTCGACGTATGCAGCTCAAAATGCTTCGTCGGATGCGCCAGCGCATAGTGCGTCACCAGTGCCGCCACATGTCCCAGCTCCGTCTGCTCGCTGCGCAAAAATTTCCTTCGTGCCGGCGTATTAAAAAACAAATCCCGCACCGCAATCGTCGTCCCTGCCGGCAGCCCCGCATCATCCACGCGCAGCAGATTCCCGCCCGAAATCTCCAGCGACGTCCCTACCGCATCCTCCGGCGCCCTCGTCTCCAGCGTCACCCTCGCCACAGACGCAATCGACGGCAACGCCTCGCCCCGAAACCCCAGCGTCGCTATGCTCAGCAGATCATCGCTCGACCTTAGCTTCGATGTCGCATGCCGCTCAAACGCCAGCAGCGCATCATCGCGCCCCATGCCCTGCCCGTTGTCGACAATCCGAATCAGTTTCCGCCCGCCGCCCTCAATCTCCAGCCGAATGCGCGTCGCCCCCGCATCCAGCGAGTTCTCCAGCAGTTCCTTCACCACCGACGCAGGCCGCTCCACCACCTCACCAGCGGCAATCTGGTTCGCCACCTGGTCTGAAAGAACGCGAATCCTGCCCATAAGAGAGATTAGAAATCAGAGATCAGAAATCTGTCTGCTATCCGATTTCGACTGTGTGGATTTTGCGCGCAGTGTGACGAGCGTTGAGTAAAGCATCCTTCCGATCTCATCGCCAAGAGACTCGCACCGCGAAATCGCCTCGCTACCCGCCAGGCCCAGGTCCGCCGCCAATATCAGTTGCGACTGAACCTCAAAAGTTGAACCTCTCGCGATCAACAAAAAATGCATTAGTTGGGGTACCGAGCCGCGGCCATGACCCTCAGCAATGTTGCTCATGATCGAGACCGAGGCTCTGCGCAACTGACTGCTCAACCCATAAAGCTCTTCTCGGGGAAACTGTCGTGTGACCTCATAGATCGCAAGTGAGAGTTCCCTTGCTCGCTGCCAGACGATCAGATCACGAAATGTGCGAACCTTTGCGGCGTTCAAGTTATGGGGCCCTTAATCTCTGTTCTCTGATCTCTGTTCTCTGATCTCTGTTCTCTCTCTTACCGATCCCCAATCAAATGCAGCCTCATAAAATTCGTCGCTCCCGTCCTCGTCGCCGTTCCCGCCACAATCCCCACGACGTCTTTGGCGCGCACAAACCCGCCATGCTCCAGCGTGTCTTCCGCCATCTCCACCAGCTTGTCCGTATCTTTGAACCGGTCGCACTGAACCGGCCACGTCCCCCACAGAAGCATGCAGCGGTTCACTACTTCCTCGAACGGGCTCATTGCATAGATCGGCGCCTCCGGCCTGTACTTCGAAAGCAGCCGGGCGGTGTTCCCCGTCTCCGTAAAAATCGCAATCGCCGCTAAATCCAGATCCTGCGCCGAGTGCGCCATGCACTCGCAGATTGTCTCCGGAATATTCAGCGACTTCCGATGGTTCACCAGGGCAGCCGGCCTCGGCAGCAGCTGCATCTGCGTCTCGGTCTCCACCACAATCTTCGCCATCATCGCGACCGACTCCACCGGATATTTGCCCGCCGCACTCTCCGCCGACAACATCACCGCGTCCGAGCCGTCATAGATCGCATTCGCTACATCCGAAGCTTCCGCGCGCGTGGGCCGCGGATTGTCAATCATCGACTCCAGCATCTGCGTCGCCGTAATTACCGGCTTGCGATACTCCGACGCCCGCCGGATCAGATGCTTCTGAATCGCCGGCACCTTCTCCGGCGGCACCTCAACACCAAGGTCGCCGCGCGCCACCATGATTCCATCCGAAGCTTCGAGAATCGTATCCAGGTGATCCACCGCCTGCGGCTTCTCCAGCTTCGCAATCACCCACGCTTCTGATCCCAGCGCCGTCACTCTGCGCTTCACATACCGCACATCTTCCGCGGTCTGCACAAACGACACCGCAATCGAGTCGACGCCCTGTTTGATCGCAAACTCCAGGTCCTCTTCATCCTTCTCCGTAAGAGACGGCACCTTCACCGGAATCCCCGGCAGATTGATGCCCTTCTTCTCGCCCAGCATGCCGCCGTTGATGATCTCCGTCACCACATCCGCTCCGCGCAGCTCCACCACGCGCAGCTCAATCAATCCATCCGACAGCAGAATGCGGTTGCCCGGTTTCAGATTCTCCGCCAGCGTCGTGAACACCGTGCTCACACGCTCCGCCGTGCCTTCAATCTTCTCTGGCGTAATCGTCAGCTGCTTGCCCGCCTCCAGCATCACCGGCTTGTGGTCCACCAGCGTGCCCGTGCGAATCTTCGGCCCCTGCAGGTCCGCAAGAATACAGATCGGCTTCGCCTCTTCACGCGAAACCTTGCGCACCATCGCAATCAGCTCAGCCTTCTGCTCGTGCGATCCATGCGAGAAGTTCAGCCGCGCCACATCCAAACCCGCACGAACTAACTGACGAAACAGCTCTTCCGTGCTCGATGCAGGTCCCAGCGTCGCAACAATCTTCGCTCTGCGGCCTGTATCCGCACCCATCCCGTTGTCTCTGGCGTCCATCAACTCTCTCTTTTCGAATTCAGGCGTCAGAGCCCGCATCGGGCATTTCTCCTGAAGCTATAAAACGAAGTCGAATCTGTTCGGGCCGTTCTTCTGCGAAGAAAGCGGCACTCGCAAATGTTTCCCATGCCACGCATCAGGAGAAATGCTCCAAATCGATCTCCACCTGATCAATCAGTCATTCTACCCGCTCGCACCCTGCTCTTGCGTGACGTCTTCCACAATGCGGCCGCAGAGTCCGGATCCTGATGCTCTATCGCCCACTGTGCATTGAACTCCGCTCCCACCAGCACCGTCAGCGCAATAATGTACAACCACACCATCAGCGCAATCGCAGCACCCAGCGACCCATAAACGCGGCCATAGTTCGCAAATCGCGTCACATAAAAGCCAAACGACAGAGTGGACGCAAACCACAGCATCGTCGCCAGCGTCGCTCCCGGAAGGCTTGCGCGCCAACTCCAGTCGCGACGCAGCATCACCCACGGCTCGCGCACCATCGGCGACAACTGCTCGCGCACATGGTGGCTCAAATCCGTGCCCAGGTGATAAACCACTGCCAGAATCCCGATGCTCGTCGCCAGCGCAATCGTCCACCGCAGCACGAGCAATGCCGCAAAAAAACCCGGCCGCACATAGGTCGGCATCTGCGCCGCCAGCCAGTGCGTCAATATATGTCCAAAGACGATCAGCGCGCTCGCTGCCGTCATCGGCAGCATCGAGAGAGGCACCAGCGCCAGCGCCCGCCCCCGCCTGCTCCAGAAACTTCCCGGCGGCAGTGGCAGGCCATGCGCTCGCCGGAAGCCTTCCATCAGCGTCGCCATCACGTTGGCCGCGCCCATCAGGCTCACCACGCCTGAGCTCAGCAGCGCGCCCGCAGTCTGCGATGTCTGGTGCGTCGTCGCGAAATACCAGTCCAGCAGCGGGCTGATGGTCTCCGGCAGCACCCGCTCAAAAAATCCCGCCATCTGCAGCTTCAGCGGAAGCCACGGTGGCAACAACGCCACGGCGGCAGCAATCACTACCAATGCGGGAAACAACGCCACCATCGCCGAGTACGCTGCCGCCTGCGCCACCGTGAACGCGTCGTGTTCCACTGCTGCGAAGAACGTGCGGCGCAGCAGTCTCCCCAGGCCGGCCGCACGGCGCACCGGTGCGATCACCACACGCTCCATCGGGGCCTGCCCTGTCATTGCATGCTGTTTCCCAAACAGATATAGCTCACCGTGCCATCATCTCGACCGGAGGCCATAGATCTAGCTCCCCGATCTGTCATCTCGACCGGAAGCCATAAATCTGGCTCCCCGATCTGTCATCTCGACCGGAGGCCGCAGGCCGGAGTGGAGAGACCCCTGTATCTTGCCCGAACCTCAAATACAGCTTCAAGGGAGCGGCCTAGCTCGGCTTCCACGCCTCGAGGAATGTCGTCAGATCCGAGCTCTGCAGATTCCTCATATCCGAAAACTCCTTATTCTGCGCGTAGACCACCTTACCGCTCGGCTCGATCACCGCCAGCGCAGGCACACCCTTCACAGGAACGCCGTACTTGTGCGCGACATCCAGGTTCTGGTCCATCCGCCCGATGTTCACATCCACCAGCACGAAGTGCTTATCGACGAGCTCTTGGTTTGGGCTCTGATGGAAGTAAATGTTCAGCACCTGGCAATCCGGGCACCAGTCGCCGCCAAAATCCAGAATGACTCGCTTATGCTCCTTGCGCGCCTTCGCCAGCGCCGCCTGGATATCCGGCTTCGCCGCCGCAACTTCGGGATAGATTTGCGCATGCGGAATCGGCTGCGGCTGCGCCGTCGTTGCAGGAGTTGCCGGAACTGCGGATTGCGTTGCCGTCGGTTCAGGAGTCGGAGCCGGGGCCGGCGCGCTCTTGCATCCCCCGATCAGCAGCACCCCGCTCGCCACGCACACCGCACCGGCCGCCATAACCCTCTTCCCGTTTCCTGCCAATCTCCTGTACATTCCCCCAACTCCTTTCATATCCCCCTCCAATAATGCGCGAAAGCCACTCCCGATTCCAACTCACTTTGCGCCCCCTTCAGGGTCCGCATCTAAAACTACATGAAAGACCAGGATCATCATCCCGAGCATCTCCCTGACCACCTGAAGGACCTTTCCGAGGACCTGAAGCAGCAGTTCACTCATCTGGAACAGGAACCACCCAATAAGCCCAGCTTCCTTCTCGTCGTGCTGCTCTCCGGAGTCGCCGTCATCATCCTCTTCATCCTCGCGATCATCCTGGTCCACCTCCGCGGCAACAGATTTGGCGCACACTCCTTCCGCGCACACCCCACATCCGAACTCGTTCTGCCGAATTCAGGCCCAAAGCCTTGGGCCAACGGCGCACTCTATTCCAGCCCCAGCATCGTGCCCAGCAAATCCCCCAGGGGCTGAAGGCCCGATCTATCTCTTGACAGGTGGGTTCGCATCGTAGCCAGCTTGACAAAACCTTGCCCGGGAGAGGGCCTGTTCTTAGCTGCGCCCGGCCGGATATGCCGCCGAGGTCCACCCCTAAGTCCATTTTTTTGAATAATTTGCGCAAAAACAGGGGAGGGGGGGGGTCGACCACCTACTGCCCCATGTAATACCCGTCGCGCACCTGGATATCCAACTTTTTCTTGGCGTCGTCCCCGGTCAGCGCCAGGTTGATCTGGTGGTACCGGTCCTTGGCCGCGTCGCCGGAAGGCGTAAAGCCCAGCCGGTACTGCGCCCTCAGCTCTTCGCCAATCTGCTTATAGATATCGTCGATGGACTGGTGCTTCCCCACCTCAAAGACTCGCCCGCCCGTCTCCCCGCAGATCCGCTCCAGCGTACGCTTGCCATCGACATACGGCTTATGGTCACTCCCGCCTCCGCGAGGATTCTGCTGCGGGTCCTGCTGCGGATCCTGCTGCGGATACCCGCCTGGGTACCCTCCGCCGGGATACCCGCCCCCTGGATAACCACCGCCCGGATATCCTCCGCCGGGATACCCTCCTCCCGGATATCCGCCCCGGTGCCCCGCACGGTTAAAGTCCTGCCGCGGATTCTCGCCCTTGTAATAAATTCCGTACACAATCGTGTCCGCCCGCTGGGCCGCTTCAATCGCATCCGTCAGCGACTCTTTGCTTCCGCGGTCCACACCGTCGGTCAGCACGACCAGTGCCCGCCGCTTCCCAGCCTGCTTCGACATCACCTCGTCGCCAGAGAGGTAGATCGCGTCATACAGCGCCGTCCCGCCGCGGCGAATATACCGTCCCTCGCTGTCCTGGGTCGGCCCTGAGCTACTGTCCGTATTGTGGAAGCTGGGACTGGAGGTGCCGAGTTCCTTGAGCGCACGCTGCAGCCGAGGCTTGGCATCCGTCGCGTCCTGAAGCAGCTCCACTTCCTTCGCAAACTGCACGACGAACGCTTTGTCCGGGCCGCGATTCCCGGCCCCGGGGTGCAGCATCGTGTCCAGAAAACTCTGGCTCGCGGACTTCTCCGGATCCACCTCATTCCGCATGCTTCCGCTGACATCCACCAGCAATCCAAGCGTCAGCGGCACATCCGTGTCGTGGTCAAAGTACCGGATCGACTGCGTCTGACCATCCACCTCAAGCGAGAAGCTCTCCTTCTTCAGGTCGTTGATCAGTGCCCCCTTCTTGTCGCGCACGATCGTCGGCAGCACCACCAGGTTTGCCTTCACGTTCATCGTGCCGGCGGAGCCGCTGGTCGGTATATCGGCCGTCTCTTTCGGAGTCGCCGTCGTCGCCGGCGCGGTTGTCGCAGGTTTCTCCTGTTGCGCATAGGCGGTTGTCCCCGCAGCGCACAGCAGCACACCCAATCCCGCACTCCCCAGCCCGAATCTCATATCTCTCCCAGCCCCTGCTGCTGTAGACGTGCCTTTCCCGCGTCAGTTTCGGCGGCTACTCCTCGTTCTCCTTCAGCTTGGCGAGCACGCTGAAGTCCTCGAGCGTCGTCGTATCGCCCTTCACGTCGCCCGTCGTCGCCAATTCTCGGAGCAACCGCCGCATAATCTTGCCGGAGCGCGTCTTCGGCAGCAACTGCGTAAAGCGCACATCGTCCGGCCGTGCCAGCGCACCAATCTCTTTCGCCACCCAGTGCCGCAGCTCCTGCTTCAGCTCCGGCGTCGCCTCGTGGCCCTGCTCCAACGTCACGAACGCAGCAATCGCCTGTCCCTTGAGGTCATCCGGCCGCCCGACAACCGCAGCCTCCGCCACCTTCGAATGCGCTACCAGCGCCGACTCAATCTCCATGGTTCCCAGGCGGTGTCCGCTCACGTTGATCACATCATCCACGCGGCCCATCAGCCAGAAGTAGCCGTCTGCATCGCAACGCGCGCCATCCCCCGTGAAGTAGCATCCCGGCACATCCGAAAAATAGGTCTTCACAAACCGCTCGTGATCGCCCCAGATCGTGCGCGCACGCGAAGGCCATGGCTTGCGAACCACTAGCAATCCACCGTGCCCTGCGGGCACCGGCTTGCCGTCGCGCGTGACAACCTCGGGAGTAATTCCGAAAAACGGCTTCGTCGCAGAGCCGGGCTTCGTCGCAATCGCGCCCGGTATGGGCGTAATCATCATTGCGCCTGTCTCTGTCTGCCACCACGTATCCACGATGGGGCAGCGCTCCTTGCCGATCTCGCGGTGGTACCACATCCACGCCTCAGGATTGATCGGCTCGCCGACTGTTCCCAGCAGCCGCAACGACGCCAGCGAGTGCTTGTGCACCCAGTCGTTGCCCCATTTCACAAAGGCGCGAATCGCAGTGGGCGCCGTGTAGAAGATCGTGACCTTGTGGTCGTCGATGATCTTCCAGAAGCGATCGCACTCCGGCCAGTTCGGCGCGCCTTCATACATCATCACCGTCGCACCCGCCTGCAGCGGACCATAGACGACATAGCTATGGCCGGTAACCCAGCCGATGTCGGCGGAGCACCAGAACACGTCCTCGTCGCGCAGATCGAAGACGTACTTCGATGTGAGATACGTCTGTACGGAATACCCACCCGTCGTGTGAACGAGCCCCTTCGGTTTGCCGGTCGTTCCGCTCGTATACAGGATGTACAGCGGGTCCTCGGCATCCATCGGCTCGCATGCACACTCGTTCGCGGCCCTGGCCATCTCCTCGTGCCACCACACATCGCGACCAGAGGTCATGGGCACAGTCTTATCCGGCGCCCGCTGATACACGACAACTCGCCGTACTCCCGGACACTTCTCGAGAGCCTCATCCACAATCTGCTTCAGCTTCACCTCACCGCCACGGCGATAGCTGAGGTCCTGCGTCACAATGACCTGGCAGTCCGAATCATTCACTCGATCGGCTATCGCATGCGCTGCAAATCCGCCGAAGATCACGGAGTGCACCGCGCCGATCCGAGCGCATGCCAACAGCGCAATTGCGAGCTCCGGGCTCATACCCATGTAGATCGCTACGCGGTCACCCTTTTTCACGCCCTGTGCCTTCAAGACATTCGCGAACCTCTGTACCTGCGCATGAAGCTCACCGAACGTTAGCTTTCGAACTTCACCGGGCTCGCCCTCCCACAGCAAAGCGACCTTATCGCGTCGCGAACTCTTCGCATGGCGATCCACGCAGTTGTGCGAGAGGTTGAGTTTCCCACCAACAAACCACTTCGTCTCCGGCCCCTCATCCTCAATCACTTTTGACCAGGGTTGAAACCACTCGAGCTCGCTCGCGGCCTCTGCCCAGAAGCCCTCGGGATCTTCAACACTTTTGCGATACAGGCGCTGATATTCAGCCTCCGAACCGATCCAGGCCCTGGCCGCAAAATCCGCCGGCGGCGGAAAGAGCCGGTTCTCGCGGAGCACCGACTCCATCAGGTTGCTGTCTCCTGCGTTCTTTGTCTCCGCGGCCGTGCCGCTCCCCATGCTCTGAGCTTCAGTAGGCATCTTGCGACGAAATCTCCATCGATCTTCCGGATTGGCGGCGAAGTTGCACTCACTTCACCGCAGAATCCGAAACTACGCCATCAGTTTGAGGACTTGCAACCGCACTCACCGCGCCACAGTACATCCGAGACGAAAATCCTTCGCAAGGAGCACCTCGTTCGCCGCTCCGGCGATCGTGTTGAAAAATCAGGCCAGTTTCTGTCTGTGGACCGTCCCCAAATACCCCGAACGTGGCAGAGCACGCCTGTACCGTTACTATCTCGCGACGCCGAAGTGCTATGGCCACACCAGCTTGCAGCCTCGAAACTCAGCTCAACCACGATGCTGTCTGGGGCTGGCTGAGTGCTGTACACGCCCCTCGGAACGCAATCGTCCAAATCAGATGAACCGGTGAGCTCGGCGCAAAACGGACGCGACGATCGCACCTCGAGGATGAAAGTAACCGGCGTGACGTGCCATCCTACAGATCGTGATCTTCGAATGGGGAGCCATCATCGGATTCTTCCTGGGCTTCGCCTTCGGAGTCGGCTGCGCCCTGGCGGTGATGCACTCGATCTACATGGGTGGCTACCGGGCAGCCGTGAAGGACGCCACAATGTCCGCTCCTCCCGAACGCCTTACAAGGGAGCGCGCCAGGCTCAGCCGTCGCCCCTCGGCTTAACTGCCCGCGGCCTGGCTGGGTCCGGCCATCTGCTCACGCAGCGCGATGACTTCGGCGCGCAGGCCCTCCAGTGCGCTCATCAGGTGCGCTCGCTCGACCTGATCGGTATTGGGCTGCTTGCCCTTTATGTAGAAAGTTCCGTTCGGTTCCAGCACGCAGATTTCCACCTCCGCCGGGTCGTTGAACCCGTTCTTGTTGAGCACGGAGATCAACTCTTCGATCGTCAGGGACTCGTGCTTCAGGCACGTCTCGTTCACGATTCCGTCGCGAACCAGGATCGTCGGCGATCCCTCCAGCGCATGGTTCACCTTCGGCGCACGAAACAGCATCCATGTGAGAAGCCAGTTGATGGTCAGCAGAGCCAGTGCTCCGATCACGCCGCCGGTCACCGAGTTGTCCTCGCCGATCATCGCATTCTGGACGGTGTTGGCCAGGCTCAGCAGAACGACCAGATCGAAGGGGTTCAGTTGCGCCAGCTCTCTCTTTCCGAACAGCCGCAGAAAAATGACCAGGCAGACGTACACAAGGACCGGCCTGAGAATTTTTTCCACAATCGGCACTGGCAGGTGAAACATGTCAGTCGAAAGGGTTTGCAGCAACTGATGAGTCATAGATGCCTCCGAGGAACTGCCGGGCGCGGCCCCTTTTCGACCCACCCAGCTCGTGCAGCCATCTTACGGGCATCACCGGATCAGGCACGTGGAAGACCCGGTACAGCCCGAAGAGAGGTTTTTGGAGTCTAAGTGAGTGCAGTTTGGGACAAGACCAAGGTGCACTTTATCTACCGAAATCTGCCGGGAGATTGCGAGGCTCTGGTATCGTTTTGAGTAACTACCAGATCATCCGCCGCAAAGCATCGGCTTCACCTGAACGACAGCGATAAGGATCGACCAGAGATGCCTAAGCCACTTCGCAGCGACGACCCGAATCCGCAGCCAGTGCAATTCAAACACTTCGGCGTGCTCAACGATGGAACCCGGAGCAAAGGGGCCACCGTCTCCGCCATCGTTATCAATTGCACGATTGCGGCTTTGGTTCTGATCCTGGGAATGATCGTCAAGACGAACCCAATCGTCGCCAAGAAGCTCACCGAATTGACACTGCCTCCTGAGCCGAAGGTTCAACCGGCCCCGAAGCCTCCACCGCCTCCTCCACCTCCCAAGGTGAAGATGCCGCCTCCGCCGAAGATCGAGACGCCGAAGATCAAGATGCCGGATCCGATCAAGGTGCCCGAGATCAAGCCGGTGGTAGCACCCGCGCCGAAGCCCGTCATCGAGCCGCCTGCACCGAAGAAGGTAACGCCTCCGCCGGCGCCGGTGAAGGTGAACCTGGGCGTGGCAACGGCCGCGTCGGTTCCCAACCATGATGCCAACCCGACGGCTGTCCGCCTCGGCCAGTCGACGAATCCGCTGAAGCCGCTGACCGGACCTGCTGTCTCGCCGATCAACATGGGCGCTGCCGGCATGCCGGGCATGGACAAGGGCAACACGGGCAATGGACCGCGTGCAGTCTCCGTCAACATGGGCTCGGGTGCACCGAACGGCAAGATGGGTGGCCACGACAACGCGCCGACGGCTATCAACGGATCCGCCTTTGGCGTTGCCGGCGGTACCGGACACGCGCGAGCCGTGGGACCAGTGCAGGTGGCGATCCAGCCTCAGGTACAGCAGGTCCAGGCTGTAAGGCCGCAGGTGCAGCAGCAGACGATGGCCTCAGCTCCCAAGGTTACCTATAAGCCCACTCCCGTCTACACGGAGGAGGCGAAGGCAATGCATCTGGAGGGCAACGTTTCACTGCGCATCCGAGTTACGGCCAACGGTGCAGTCCAGGTGTTAGGTGTCGTGCATGGGCTGGGTCATGGTCTCGACCAGTCCGCAATCCAGGCAACAGAGGCTACGCGCTTCAAGCCCGCGCTGGATCAACAAGGGCACGCCATCGACTGGGAGGGTGTCGTTTTAGTGAACTTCCAGATGAGCTAAATTCTGCTTCACTTGAGTTAGATCGAATTATCTTGTGTCTATAAACCGTATAACGCGACGTCCCCGCGTCGTGCCCAAACTAGAAGTTCGCCTTCGGGCACCGCACCCCAAGGAGCACCCCCGCACTATGAACCTTCCGACCCGGCTCACCACAGCCCTCACCGCAATACTCGTAGCGACGGCCGCCCTGCCGGCATCCGCTGCCTTCGGGAAAGACAAGAAGAAGGCGGAGAACGCCTACGAGACGCGCAAACTCACGCCTGCTCAGAGCGCCCTGATCGACAAATCCATCGCTCGCGAGCAGGTGGTGATCAAGACGCTTCGGGAGCGTGCTCCAATCGTCGAGACCTACATCCAGAACATGCGTCCGGATCCCATCATGGGCCAGGTGCCCGACTCCGACGTTCACTTCCTCGCCCGGGTCGCGTTCGGGAAGATCATCAGCGACAACGGCTACATCCAGGAGAAGCAGGACAACAAGGGCTTCTTCAAGCACTCGCTGAGCTATCTCACCGGCCTCTCCGGCAGCCTGCACCTCACTTACCATGAGGCGGGCTTCGTGCAGATGCTGCTGGTGGACTCGAACAGCTACAACCGCCAGATGTACACGTTCAACTTCCTGCGCAACGACTTCCTCGGAACCATTCCGACGGTGGTCTTTGACGTTCAGCCCACGAAGAAGTCTGCGGTGGGCCGGTTCGCAGGACGCATCTGGATCGACCGCAACAGCGGCAATATCGTGCGCTTCAACGGCAGCTTCTCCGGCGCCGAGAAGGACATTCGCGAGTATTACCACTTTGATTCGTGGCGCACGAATGTTCAGGACGGCCTCTGGCTGCCCACCTCGGTGTACATCGAGGAGAGCGATCCCAAGAGCCCGCAGGGCACTCTGAGGTTCAAGGCGGTCAACCATATCTGGGGCTACCAGCTTAAGGTGCCGCAGTCCGATGCCGACCAGACCGATCTGCAGGTCGTCGGTGCCACGGACGAGAGCCAGCAGGCCTCCGACATCTCGCCGCTCCAGGCGCAGCGTCAGTGGGTCGAACAGGCTGAGGACAACGTCATTGACCGCCTCTACACGGCCGGGCTCATCGATGCTCCCAGCGAGTTTGACAAGATCCTCGAAGCACTGGCCAATAACATCCTTGCTTACAACAACATCCCAATCGATCGTCCGATCCGGGTGCGCACGCTGCTGACCGAGCCACTGGAGTCACTCTCGGTTGGAAATACGATCCTGTTGTCCAAGGGCCTGCTCGATACCACGGCGGTTCCGACGGCAGACGGTGCGCAGCAGATGGGCAACCTGAATGCTCTGCTCGCATTCCAGGTAGCGCACATCGTTCTCGGGCATCATATTGATACCAAGTACGCGTTTAGCGACCGTCTGATGTTCCCCACTGAATCCGCATTTGAGAAGCTCCCGATGCACCACACCGACGCGGACAACGCGGAGGCTGCGAAGAAGGCTGTAGAGCTTCTGGGCACGAAGGAACTCGAAGGCGGTGAGCAGTATTTCAGTCTTTACCTGCAGCAACTCCAGGCTCGCGAAAAGGGCCTGAAAGCGTTGACCGATCCGCAAATCGGGGATGGTCTGGTTCGCCCCGACGGCACCTTCTGGCTGCAATCTCTCGTAGCTAAGGGACCTAAGCTCAACAACGGCGACCTGAAACAACAGGCTGCCATGCCTCTCTCCCAGTTCCTCCGGAGAGACCCGTGGACGGACCAGGTGATAAAACTGAACACAGCCTACGAGCCGCTTCTCAGCGTCCGTGACAAGCTGCCGTTCGAAATCACCCCGGTCTATCTGAGGCTCACACCCTGGCAACCTCCCACAGCACCGCCTGCACCCCCTGCACCGGCTCCCGGAACAGGAACACCCGCGCCAACTCAGCCTGCACCTACGGCGAGTTCCACCTCTCCGACACCCAATGCAACTGATAACGCCAGCGCGGCCCCGGCTGCGGCTCCTGCCACTCAGCCGCAGAACTAAGGCAAGAACCCACCGGGCCCCCGAATCAATCAGACCCCCGCAGCGTCCCTGAGTTGCATCCATAACTCAGGGACGCCCGCGCAAAGGAGAGTCTCCCCTGCTATGAAGAAGACCTGTCTGCTGTCGCTCGTTCTTTCCCTCGTCATTGTGGTGCCGTCCGCGCTGCACGCTCAGGCAACTGCAGCTGCGACCAGGGGCGGCATCGCCCAGGTTGGTGCTGGGTACACAGTTTCCAACGAGGACGAGTACCCCGGAAGGTACCTTCAAGGAATGTCCTTCTATGGCACGTTTGATCTGAATAATCACATCGGCCTCGAAGGAAACGTCCACCTCGTTTCCCTGTTTAAGTCCTATTACGATTACAAGGAAAGCAGCTATGACGGCGGTATGCGCTATGTGCTGCACTATCACCGGTTTCATCCCTACGGCAAAGCCCTCGTCGGAGTTGGCCATGCCACGGCGCCGAATCCGAATCAGATCGTAGGCGGCAGCACACCTGGAACGTACTTTCTATGGGCTTTAGGCGCTGGGCTGGACTACAGTCTCAGCGACAAGGTTAACGTGCGTGCCGATTTTGAATATCAGCGCTGGCCGAGCTTCACACCCCATGGCCTCACGCCTCCTCTGTTCACAATTGGCGCGGCCTATCGGTTCCGCTAATCGTTTTTCTGCTTGAATGTCCGATGCCCTGAGGTCCCTCAGGGCATTTTTGCGCGTCCAACGAGTTCAGAGACTTACTTCGCCGGGCTTTTCGAGCCCCCATGGAGCCTCTTTCTTGACGCGTTTACGCACCCTTCTCCTCCTCGCTGCCTTGACCTGCTTCACATCCCTGGCCCATGGTCAGGCCGCACCCACCGGCAGTCGGCCTGCGGATCTCCAGATCGGCGCAGGCTATACCTACGCCCACTCCGATTACCTGCCGGACAATATCGGCGGCTTCGCTTTTTACGCCGACTATGACTTCGTGGGGCTGTTCGGCATCGAGGCCAACTTCCATCGCATCCGGAATCCCCACCCGGATCCCCTCGTCCCCAGCAATCACTTCTCTGAGACCACCTATGAGATCGGCGGCAGATATGTCCGCCATTACTACCATGGACGGCTCGCACCCTATGGCAAGGTGCTTTATGGCCGCGGCGTCGTAAACTTTCCGGCGCATCAGCGTCTTGTGAACGGCCGCCTCGAGACCTACATCAACAACATTGGCTACAACCTCATCTCCACAGGCGGCGGCCTCGACTACAGGTTCAAGAACTGGCTCAACCTCCGTGCCGATTTCGAGTACCAGCATTGGTTCGCTTCCGATCCGGAACTCCCCAGTGGTCTCGCGCCCTATCTGTTCACGTTCGGAGCCGCCTATCACTTTCCGGCGAGCGGCCCTTACAAGATGAGCCGCTAAACTCTCCCGGACTGCGCACAAGAAGAAAGGCCCGGCGCCTGCCGAGCCTTTCCGCTTGATCGAGTGAGTCTCTTAGAAGTGATAGGCGATGCCGACCGCAGGCATCGAAATCACGTAGTACCGGTTCGTCTTGAAACTTTCGACGCCGAAGTCGGGTGCCTTCGCTACAAACCCGCGGTACTCCATACGAATGTCAAAGCTTGGGCTGACCTCGTACGCCAACCCTCCGCCAAACAGCGCACCGACGTTCGTGTTCTGCCTGGTGTCCAGGTTGGAGGTTCCGTTGTCCTTGATCGGCGTGAAAATCATGCCGCCGATACCGGCCTGCACGAAGGGGTTATACCTGCCGTACGTGCGCGAATAGACGTACGCTCCGGTAATCTCCTGCTGGCGCGAGTGCACATGCCCGCCGAAGCTGACGTTGTTGTAGTAGATCGTGTTCTGCGCAAATGAATAATTGAGTTCAAGTGCGCTACGCGGCGTCAGCATGTAACGGTAGCTGACCAATGCTCCGCCGGTGGCGGAGGAGGACATTGGGAAAACGCCCAACCCGTTCACTTTGGGAGAGAAGACTCCCTGAAAGCTGATACTGGCATCCTGCCGGCTCTCCTGCGCGTGTCCTGCCGCGACAAATCCCAGCAGCAGAGCACCCAGCAACATCATTTTCTTCATGCGTAGCGAAACCCCTTCACAATCGAGCGCACTTCTCCCCGGGTCCGAACCGGCCGTCCCGAAGACGAAATGCCCGCGGGTCGTGGGGCGCTCTAATGCCTAATTGTACCTGTAGAGCGGTCGCCTCAACGGCAACCTCTGTTCTTTCCACAACTCTTGCCCACACGAAGGGCGCGGAAGACCACTCCGCGCCCGTTCGTGTTCGGCTCTTCGTCAGCTCTGCGGAGCCGGAGGCGTTTGCGGCGTTTGCGGGGTCTGCGGGGTTTGTGGCGCTCCACCGCGCATGCGACCGCGCATCTGTTCCTGTAGCGCCGCATACTTCGTCTTCTGATCCGCTGTCAGGAGAGCATTGACCTTGTCATTCTCACCCTTCCGGATATCCATCATTTGGGACCGGCGGTCATCCTGCGATAGCGACGAATTGGAACGCAGTGTCTCCATCTTCGTCAGACTATCCTGGAAGATCGTCTTCACCTGCGACGTCTGATCATCGTTCAGCCCCAGATTCTGCTTGAGCATGTCCGCCCGAGCACCCGGATCCATCATGCGACCGCGCTGCCCGCCACCCGGAGGTGGCCCTGCCTGCCCTGGGGGTGGAGGCGGGGGCGCCTGATCCTGACCAACAGCACCCAGCGCCGCAATACCCAGCCCACATACGAGCACGGCCGAGCGAATCATCATCATCCTTTTGCTTGTCATACCCTCTCACTCGCTTTCTGCGAAATACGCCGGCCTGAGCCCTGGTCGGCGGCGCTCCGACTACACCATAGACGCAGCCCCTGCAGAAAGAGTTCCGCGCGCGATGAACGATTTTTCGGACGTCAAAAACCCTTGTCAGCGCAGAACTTAGGCACGTTCCACAGCAAAGGCGAAGGGGTCCCCGTGTTGTTCCGCATGCTGCTCGATCAGCTTCAGAAAGGCCTGCGCCGCATGCGATAGGGTCGCCTGCCTGCGCAGCACGAGGCGCAATCTTCGCTCGATCGGAAGCTCTGGAACGTCAATCCGCACCAGCGCGCCGGTGTCGAGTTCGTTCTCCACGGTCAGCTTCGGCACCAGCGCCACCCCGTCCCCTTGCTGCAGAAAACGCTTGATCGCATCCAGGCTCGGCAACTCCACCTCCATCTTCAGCGGCTGCTTGTGCCGTTTGAATGCCGAGATCACCTTCTGCCGCAGCGGCGACGGCACATTGTGCGCCACGAAGCTCTCTCGCCCGAGACGTTGCAGCGTAGCCTTTCCGGCCTTCGCAAGCGGATGTGCCGGACTGACAACGCACACCAGCTCATCTCTGTACACGGCAATCGACCGTACCTGTGGGTCTTCCGGCCTGAAGCTGACCACACCCATATCCACTGCGTGCTGCAACACCTCGTCGGACACGCGGCTGGCCAGTGTGCGCTGCACCGCCACCTTTACCCGCGGATGCTCCCGCCGGAATGCATGAATCAGCGGCAACAGGTAAAGACAGGTGTACTCATTGGCAGCCAGCGTCAGCTTCCCTGTGTGCATCGAGCGAAGGTCTGCGAGCGCCGAGTTTGCATCGGCCCGCAGATTCAGCATCTTCTGCGCATACTCCTTCAGTACCTCTCCAGCGTCCGTCAAAGTGCCGTCGCGCGAGCTTCGCTCCAGCAACGTCTCGCCCAGCTCGGCCTCAAGCTTGGCGATCACCTGGCTCACCGCGGGCTGCGTACGGTGCAGGCGCGCGGCCGCCCGGGAAAAGCTACGCTCCTCCGCCACCGCCAGAAACGTCTCCAGTTGAAAGAGGTCCATCTTCGTCCTTATCCTTTTCTGTCGCCCAGTTACGCCCGCCTGAAATCAGGACGGCCGGGCTATAGCGGCATTAGAAATCGGAATACATCACATACCAAGCATAAGCTCAGGTTATGCTTAGAGACAACGGAAAGGTCACCGGCCATGGCACTCTCCAACCAGATCGTCTTTTTTGACACCACCCTCCGCGACGGCGAGCAGTCGCCGGGCTGCACGATGCACCATAACGAAAAGCTCCGGATGGCGCACCAACTCGCCAGCCTGGGCGTCGACATCATCGAAGCAGGCTTCGCCATCGCCTCGCAGGGCGACTTCAACTCCGTCAACGCCATCGCCAAAGAGGTCAGCAGTTCGGAGCATGCGCCGCGCATCGCCTCCCTCGCCCGCTGCAAGCGCGAGGACATCGAAGCCGCCGCGCGCGCGGTCGAACCCGCCCGCAAGAACCGCATCCACACCTTCCTGGCCACCTCTGACCTGCACCTCGAGGCCAAGCTCCGCATCACACGCACCCAGGCCATCGACCAGGTCGGCGAGTGCGTTCGCCTCGCCCGCAGCTATACCGACGACGTCGAGTTCTCCACCGAAGATGGCACACGCTCCGACATCGACTTCCTCATCCAGATGGTCAACGTCGCCGTGCAAGCCGGCGCCACCACGATCAACATCCCCGACACCGTCGGCTACACCACGCCCGCCGAGTACAGGGCGCTCTTCGAGAAAGTCCGCGCCAACGTCCCCAACTCCGACAGCATCATCTTTTCCACGCATTGCCACGACGATCTCGGCATGGCCGTCGCCAACTCACTCGCCGGGGTCGACGGTGGCGCAAGACAAGTTGAGTGCACCATCAACGGCATCGGCGAACGCGCCGGCAACGCTGCTCTCGAAGAGCTCGCCGCCGCACTCACCACCCGGCACGACCGCTACCCCTTTACTAGCAACATCGTGATGAACCAGCTCTACCCCACTTCAAAACTCCTCGGCGAGATCATCAGCTTTACCTGCTCGCCCAACAAGGCTGTCGTCGGCGCCAACGCGTTCGCGCATGAGAGCGGCATTCACCAGCACGGTGTCCTCGCCAACCCGCTCACCTACGAGATCATGACGCCAGCCTCGGTCGGCTTCACCGGACAGAACATCGTGCTCGGCAAACACAGCGGCCGCCGCGCGCTCGAGCACCGACTCACCGAGCTCGGCCACAAGCTCTCCAAGCCCGAACTCGACGCCGTATACCTACGCTTCACCGAACTCGCCGACCGCAAGAAATCCATCTACGACCAGGACATCCTCGCACTGCTCCATGAGCCGCTCGCCGAGGTAGCGAATGTCCCTTAGCGCGAATCGCCGTGGCGCACCTTCGCGTTCTTCATTGCGCCCTTTGCGTCAAAGTTTTTTGCCTTTGTCTTTGCTTCATTCACTATTCACCACTCACTATTCACTCCCTACTGGAGTCCCATGAAGCTTAAGATCGCCATCCTCGCCGGAGACGGCATCGGCCCCGAAGTCACCCGCGAAGCCGTCAACATTCTCAAAGCCATCGCAGAATTCGGCGGCCACGACTTCCAGTTCACCGAAGCCCTCATCGGCGGTGTCGCCATCACTGCTGAAAAAACTCCGCTGCCCAAGCAGACCATCGACATCGCGCTCGACGCCGACGCTGTCCTCCTCGGCGCGGTCGGCGACAACAAGTTCAATCACCTCACACCCGACAAGCGCCCCGAAGCCGGCCTGTTGCAGATCCGCCAGGTCCTCGGCGGCTTCGCGAACCTTCGTCCGTGTCTCGCCTTCGCCTCACTCGGCGACAACTCGCCGCTCCGCCCCGAAGTCACCAAGGGCGTCGATATCCTCTTCGTGCGCGAGCTCCTCGGCGGTCTCTACTTCGGTCAGCCGCGCTCCTGGAACAAGGAGACCGGCGAGGCCATCAACACCATGCGCTACACGAAGGACGAAGTCGTCCGCGTCTCGCGCATCGCCTTCGAGCTCGCCCGCAAGCGCCGCAAAAAACTCACGCAAGTCGACAAGGCCAACGTCCTCGAGTGCTCGCAGCTGTGGCGCACCACCGTCGACGAGCTCAAATCTGAATACCCCGACGTCACCGTCGAGCACCAGCTCGTCGACTCCATGGCCATGCACCTGATGAACGTGCCCCGCAACTTCGACGTCGTGCTCACCGAAAATCTCTTCGGCGACATCCTCTCCGACGAGTCCGGCATCATCACCGGCTCGCTCGGCATGCTTCCCTCCGCCACGCTCGGCGGCAAGGTCAATCTCTACGAACCCGTCCACGGCTCCGCACCCGACATCGCCGGTCAGGGCAAAGCCAACCCACTCGGCGCGATCCTCACCGCCGCGATGCTGCTGCGCCACTCCGCCGGTCTCGAAGAAGACGCACTCGCCATCGAAGCCGCCGTCGACAAGGTCCTCGCCGCCGGCCATCGCACCTCCGACATCGCTCGTGGCAACGCCGCTGCGAACGTCACCACGCACGAGATGGGCAAGCTCGTCCACGAAGCCCTCGCCCAATCCATCGACAAACAGCAATCGCTCCACGCCGTCTAGCTCACCCATCAATGCGCCGCACGCTCCAACTCGCCGCCTTCACGCTGCTCCTCACAGCAGCCACCGGCATGCGTGCGCAAATCACGAGCCCCGACACGCTGGGCCCGAAAACTCCACGCAACCCGGCAAACGGCCCTCTCGTGAAGCCCACCGATTCGCTTCAGTGGCTCTGGGCCTTCGCAAAACCTGAGCCCATTGGCCGCGCAACCGACCTCCGTCTCGACACTCGTTTTCACGCGCTCCTCTCGAACAAATTCAACCGCCCGCAGGCGTTCTGGGGGCCTGAGCCCGGTCAGAACCAGCCGCTCGACGCCATCATCCCACTCTTCCTCTCGCACTACGGCACCGTCACTACGCAGCAGAACCGTTACCTCTCCATCGACGGCTGCGTGCCCGACTTCTGTGCTGCACGCGGCCTGATGTGGTTCGACCTCGGTACACCGCATCCACTCATCATCTTCGCCGCAGTCAACTGGTCCCCCGAGTCCCACACCACCGACGAAGCCGCCGCCAACTACAACCTCTGGATCTACCCGAGCCGCGAGCTTTCCGCTGACAACATCCCTCTCGCCTTCACCGAGAGCCTCTCGCACTGGGACGCGCGCCTCGCCGCCGCACACCGTCTCGTTCCGCACATCAAGCACGCAGTCCTTGTCGAGCCGAGCGGCGCTCCTTACGCACTTGTTCCTGCACTCGTAGGAGCCAACACCATTGCACCGCAGCCCGACACCACAACATCAGAGGAGCAGCAAACTCATAGCTCCCAACTGAAACCTCGCAACTGAACTCAGGTTGAACAAATAATGAGCACAGCGAACAGTCCGAATCAGCAGCCACGCACCATGTTTGAAAAGGTTTGGCAGAACCACGTCGTCGCCGAACCCGCAAGTGAGCCGACGATCCTCTACATCGACCTCCAGCTCGTCCACGAGGTCACCTCGCCCCAGGCATTCGACGGCCTGCGCCTGGCCGGCCGCAAGCTGCGCCGCCCCGACCGCCACATCGCCACCGTCGACCACAACGTGCCCACCACCTCCGCACACGATCGCCTCGTCATCGCCGACCAGGTCTCCGCCGCACAGGTCAACGCGCTGCGCAAGAACTGCGCCGAATTCGGTGTCGAGTTCTTCGACGTGCAGGACGCCTCGCAGGGCATCGTGCACATGATCGGCCCTGAGCTCGGCGCCACCAAGCCCGGCATGACCATCGTCTGCGGCGACTCGCACACCAGCACACACGGCGCATTCGGCGCTCTCGCCTTCGGCATCGGCACCAGCGAAGTCGAGCACGTCATGGCCACGCAAACGCTCCCGCAGTCGAAGCCCAAAACCTTCCGCATCAACGTCGAAGGCGCGCTCCCCTACGGCGTTACAGCGAAGGACATCATCCTCGACATCATCGGCCGTATCGGCACCGACGGGGCAACAGGTTACGTCATCGAGTACGCCGGCTCCGCCATCCGCGCGCTCTCGATGGAAGGCCGCATGACCATCTGCAACATGAGCATCGAAGCAGGCGCCCGCGCCGGCATGATCGCGCCCGACGAGACGACCTTCGCCTACCTCAAAGGCCGCCGCTTCTCGCCCGGCACAAAATGGGATTCAACCAGCGGCTCGTCATCTCGACCGGAGCGCGAAGCGCGGAGCCGAGAGACCCCCGTATTTCGCGATGAGCGCACAGCCGATATCGACGAATCCACTTGGAACGCTGCCGTCTCGCACTGGCGCTCGCTCGTCACCGACCCCGGCGCAACCTACGATCGCGAGCTCAACATCGACGCAACCAAGCTCGTCCCCACCGTCACCTGGGGCACCTCGCCCGGCATGGTCACTACCATCGACGGCACCGTTCCCAGCCCCGAGGACGCAAAGAGCGAAGCCGACAAAAAGTCCTTCACGCGCGCGCTCGAGTACATGGGGCTCAAGCCCGGGACAAAGCTTGAGGACATTCAAGTCGACGCCGTCTTCCTCGGCTCCTGCACCAACGCGCGCATCGAGGATCTTCGTGCCGCCGCAAAGGTCGTCCGCGGCCATCACGTCGCCACCACCGTGCGCGCGATGGTCGTCCCCGGCTCACAAAAAGTGAAGCACCAGGCCGAAGAAGAAGGCCTCGACGCAATCTTCAAGTCCGCCGGCTTCGAATGGCGCGAGCCCGGCTGCAGCATGTGTCTCGGCATGAACCCCGACATCCTGCAGCCCGGCGAACGCTGCGCCTCCACCTCGAACCGCAACTTCGAAGGCCGCCAGGGACGCGGAGGCCGCACGCATCTTCTCTCGCCCGAGATGGCCGCCGCCGCCGCCATCACCGGCCACCTCACCGACATCCGCAAATGGGAGTTCGAGAAACAAGCGCTGAAGGCGCGCCCTATACCAGCCTGGGGCGTAGCCCCAGGTCAGGCGCAAACAAGAATCTGAGGGCTGAAGGCCCGACCTATAGATGCCACGATCGACGAGGACACAATGCAACCCATCAACATCCTGACAAGCACCGCCGTCCCGCTGCCGTTCCCCAACATCGACACGGACCAGATCATCCCCAAGCAGTTCCTCAAGCGCATCGAGCGCACCGGCTACGGCGACTTCCTCTTCTTCGACTGGCGCTACAACCTCGACATCCCCGATCACGTCGAGACCTCGCCCGACTTCGTCCTCAACAAGCCCGAGTACAAAGGCTCCGAGATCCTCATCGCCGAAAAGAACTTCGGCTGCGGCAGCTCGCGCGAGCACGCCGCCTGGGCCATCAACCAGTACGGCTTCCGCGCCGTCATCGCGCCCAGCTTCGCCGACATCTTCTTCTCCAACGCCGGCAAGAACGGCATCATCCTCGCCACGCTCACCGACGCCGAAGTCGAAACCCTCATCCAGCGCACGCACCGCAAACCCGAAACACCTCATCACCATCAACCTCGAAGCCCAGACCGTCACCGACGACCAGGGCTTCCACGCCCACTTCGACATCGACCCATTCCGCAAGTACTGCCTGCTGAACGGCCTCGACGACATCGGCCTCACCCTCCGCCACGAGGACGCCCTCAACAACTTCGAATCCCAACACAACGACGAATTCTGGTCCGCACCCAAGGCCAACGACAGCCGCATAGACTCATTTGGCCTGTAAAGGAGAGGAGCACGATGAAACATGATCGCGATTGCAAGCCGTGCTATACGTTTGCACCTCTTCGTATCGCTGCAGGCACCGAGCACCGAAGGATGGCTACGCCTACCAGACCGACAAAACCGCAATCGCAAATCGCAAAGGCTGTCTTGGTGGAGCATGCAGAGCGACGGCTTCGTAAGCAAACTAAGAACCCTTCTCACGCCGAACTCCAGAGATCCGATCTGGACCGTGAACAGTGCCGCTACAAGAAGAACGCTCTCCAGATTCGGACGGCGGAGCGATTGATCATGACGAATCGACAAGAACATCCGGCAGCAATCCTCGGCTATTACTTCGCACGATGAAGATGAAAGGAAGCACAATGAGCAACAATCTCCCCGCAGGCAAAACAAACTCCGTCGTCCTCACCGAAGGCCCCTCACGCGCCGCCGCCCGCAGCTACTTCCGCGCCGTCGGCTTCTCCAAAGACGACCTGCACAAGCCCATCATCGGCATCGCCAACACCTGGACCGAGGTCGGCCCCTGCAACTTCCATCTCCGCCAGGTCGCCGAAGCCGTCAAGGAAGGCATCCGCGAAGCCGGCGGCACGCCCATGGAGTTCAACACCATCACCGTGCACGACGGCATCACCATGGGCACCGAAGGCATGAAGGCCTCGCTGATTTCCGAGAGGTAATAGCCGACTCTATCGAACTCGTCACCCGCGCCAACTCCTTCGACGGCCTCGTCTGCATCGCCGGCTGCGACAAGAACATGCCCGCCGCCATCATGGCTCTCGCGCGCCTCAACATCCCCGGCCTCATGCTCTACGGCGGCAGCATCGCGCCCGGCAATCTTCGCCAGCCCGACGGCACCAACAAAGAGATCACCATCCTCTCGGTCTTCGAAGCCATCGGCTCGCACGCGGCCGGCAAGAATCAACGACGACCAGCTCGAAGCCGTCGAAGCCGCAGCCTGCCCCGGCCCCGGAGCCTGCGGCGGCCAGTTCACCGCCAACACCATGGCCATGGCCGGCGAGTTCCTCGGCATCTCGCCCATCCAGCTCTCCGGCGTCCCCGCGATGTCGAAAGAAAAACACGCCGCCAGCCGCGAAGCCGGCCGCATGGTCATGGAGCTCGCGCGCAAGCAGATCAAGCCGCGCGACATCCTCTCGCGCGACGCCATCGACAACGCCATCGCCGCCGTCGCCGCATCCGGCGGCAGCACCAACGCCGTGCTCCATCTCATCGCCATCGCGCACGAGCTCAACATTCCGCTCTCGATGGAAGACTTCGACCAGATCTCCGAGCGCACGCCCTTCATCTGCGACCTCTCGCCCGGCGGCAAGTACGCCGCGAAGGATTACCAGGAGGCCGGCGGCTCACGGCTGTTAGCCGCGCGACTGAAAGCGCACGGCTCGTTGAAAGACATCCCCACCGTCAGCGGCAAGAACCTCTTCGCCGAAGCCGACACCGCCGTCGAAACACCCGGCCAGGTCGTCATCCACAACTGGGACAAGCCGCTCAAGCCCACCGGCGGCCTCGTCATCCTGCGCGGCAATCTCGCGCCCGACGGCTGCGTCATCAAGGTCGCCGGCCACGAGCGCATCCACCACACCGGCACCGCCCGCGTCTTCGACCGCGAAGGCGACGCCTTCGATGCCGTCGAAGCCGGCAAGATCAATCCCAACGACGTCCTCGTCATCCGCTACGAAGGCCCGCGCGGCGGCCCCGGCATGCGCGAGATGCTCGCCGTCACCGCCGCCATTAAGGGAATCCCGGAACTGTCGGAGACAGTTGCGCTATTAACCGACGGCCGCTTCTCCGGCGCCACGCGCGGCCTCATGGCCGGCCACGTCGCACCCGAAGCCCAGCTCGGCGGCCCCATCGCCGCCGTCCGCGAAGGCGACACCATCACCTTCGACATCCCCAACCGCAAACTCACACTCAACATCTCCGACGAAGAGATGAAGTCGCGCCTCAAAAACTTCAAAGCCCCCGAACCACGATTCAAGCGCGGCGTCTTCGCCAAATACGCCAACACCGTAAGCAGCGCCAGCGAAGGTGCTGTCACAACCTAGACCATGGAGCAGCCCACCACCATTTCGGAATCTCTTCAAGATCTCACCGGCAAACCCGCATGGGGCTTGAAGAGAACACACGGCTCGATGTTCTTTCTGGAATTCGGACAAGCGGTCGATCACGGAGTAAACGCCCGGGGACACCGCCGCGTTCATGGTGAATGGCACTTCCTGTTCGAAAGCTGTTCGTGGAATTTCTACTCACTCACCGAATCCCTCGTGAGTAGTTCGGACCAAACCGCGGAGATCGAATCTCGCTTTGACGCGCTGTCGCTTGGGTCGGTGCAAGAGTCGAGCTTTGACATAGAAACAGGACGACTGAAATCTGATCTTCACCTCGGGTGTGTCCCTCGAGGTCAGCCCAAGCGGCGATGCTGATCTCGCACACGATGATCTTGAATGGATGTTCTTTGTGCCCGGCGAACTCGTCTGGAGTAAGACAGTGACTTCACTCGAAATTGGAGATATTCGCGCGACTCGCTAAACGAACGCGGAGAGTAATCATGGCAAATACGAACCAACACCCCACGCTCACCGGCTCCGAAATCCTCTGGGCCACGCTCGCCGGCGAAGGCACCACCACCGTCTTCGGTTACCCCGGCGGAGCCATCCTTCCAGTCTACGACGCGCTGCGCAAGTTCCCCACCATCCACCACGTGCTCGTACGCCACGAGCAGGGCGCCGCGCACATGGCCGACGGCTACGCACGCGCCTCCGGACGCCCCGGCGTCTGCATGGCCACCTCCGGCCCCGGCGCGACCAACCTCGTCACCGGCCTCGCCACCGCCATGCTCGACTCCATCCCCGTCGTCGCCATCACCGGCCAGGTCTCCTCCAAGGTCCTCGGCTCCGACGCCTTCCAGGAGATCGACATCACCGGCATCACCCTGCCCATCACCAAGCACAACTTCCTCGTCACGCGCGCCGAAGACATCGCGCCCGCCGTCCGCGAGGCCTTCCAGATCGCCACCTCAGGCCGCCCCGGCCCCGTCCTCATCGACATCACCAAGGACGCACAACAAGCCTCCGCGCTCTTCGACTTCGACGCCGCCGCTCCCTCGCCCTATCGCCCGCATCCGATGCTTCGCGCCGAATCCACCGCATCCGCGAAGCCATCGAACTCATCAAGCAGTCGAAGAAGCCCGTCATCCTCGCCGGCCACGGCATCATCGAGTCCGGCGCACAGAAAGAAGTCCTCGCCTTCGCCGAATCGCAGCAGATTCCCATCGCCTCCACGCTGCTCGGCCTCGGCGCCATCCCCGCCGCGCATCCACTCTCGCTCGGCATGATGGGCATGCACGGCGAGTCCTGGGTCAACAACGCCATCCAGGGTGCCGATCTCCTCCTCGCCTTCGGCATGCGCTTCGACGATCGCGTCACCGGCAACCTCGCCAGCTACGCTCCCACCGCGAAGAAGATTCACATCGAGATCGACCCCTCCGAGATCAACAAGAACGTCCGCGCCGACGTCGCCCTCATCGGCGACCTCAAAGAGGTCCTGCAACTCCTCCTCCCTCTCCTCGGTGACAGGCCGACTTCACCGATCGATCCCGCCACCGGCACCATCGCGTTCGGCGACGGCACGCAAGGACAACGCCCACCTGCCGGTGCGCTGTCAGCAACAACCGTGCACGCCAGGGCGGTGGTGCGCAGGGCAACGTAGACCGCTCCTGCTGGCTGCGCGAGATCAACGCCAGCAAAGGCACCGCCGCCGTCCGCGACATCATCAACCTCCCTGACAACGGCCACCTCTACGCTGCACACGTCATTCACGACATCTGGCGCGAAGCGCAAGCCGCCGGCCGCATCGAGAACACCATCATCGTCACCGACGTCGGCCAGCACCAGATGTGGGAGGCGCAGTACTTCAAGCACGAGTCGCCGCGCTCGCTCGTCACCTCCGGCGGCCTCGGGACAATGGGATTTGCTCTGCCCGCCGCCATCGGCGCGAAGTTCGCCTGCCCCGAAAAAGACGTCTGGGTCATCGCGGGCGACGGCGGCTTCCAGATGACCGCCGCCGAGCTCTCCACCATCGTGCAGGAGAACCTCGCCATCAACATCGCCGTCATCAACAACGGCTTCCTCGGCATGGTGCGCCAGTGGCAGGAGACCTTCTACGAGAAGAACTACTCCGCCTCGCCCATCCTCTCGCCCGACTTCGTCATGCTCGCCGCTGCCCACGGCATCGACGCCGCCAACGTCACCAAACGCGCCGAAGTCACACCGACAGCCACCAAAGCCCGCACCGGCGGCAAGCCGTTCCTCATCAACTTCGCCGTAGAAAAAGAAGACGGCGTCTACCCCATGATCACGCCCGGCGCCGCCCTCCACGAGATGGTCCGCCGCCCACAAAAAGACCCCCTCCTCGAAACCGCGGAGGACGAGTAGCCGATGCGCCATACCCGTTATTCACAGCTTGCAACTCCGGCGGTTACACCAAGCGCCAAAGGCGCGCCCTGTACCAGCCTCGGGCGAAGCCCTAGGTAAATGACCAAACAAACACCCGGAGGGCTGAAGGCCCGAACTATAGATTCGAATAAACCGAACTAATCCCAAACATACCGCTCATCAAACTCAACTCCATATCGATTCAACAACGCACGAAACTCATCCTGAAACGAACGCTTCCGATGACGCTCTTCCTGATTCGCGACGTACTCCACCAACGCATCCAAATCGGACGGCCCGACGGAGAACGCTGCGTATCCGCGCTGCCACGCGAAGTCCGGAATACCCTTCGTCTTCAACCATCGCGACGATGTACCTTTCAATTCCTCCACGATCTCCGCAACGTTCTTCGTTCGCGGCAATCGAATCGCAAAATGCATATGATCGGCAACGCCGCCAACTCGATAACATTCGCATCCGGCGTTTCGCGCGACTGTGGCGAGATACGCGAACAGCTCGGGAAGGATCGCAGCGTTAAGAACAGGCATTCGATCCTTCGTACTGAAAATCACATGGACAACAACCAAGGACAACGACTGAGGCATCCCGCACAGTATAGGTCGGGCCTTCAGCCCTCAGATGCCGCGAGAACAAACCGTACCTGGGGCATTGCCCCAGGCTGTTATCTCATCGCGCCGTTGGCGCTTGCGTTCGTCGCCGCATCTTTAGCCTCTGGCTGCAAATCCGCACCTGCACCCACACCTGCACCCGCGCAACCGACCGCCACAAAATCCACCTACTCCCCGCGCCCGACCATCACCCCACCAGCTTTCAAGATCTTCCACACCACCGACAACTCCATCACCCTCGTCACCGCTGACAACGCCACCGACGACCAGATCGCCGCAATCCTCTGGCAGCTCCACGACGCGGCCCACAACCACACCTTCGCCGCGCTCCACATCCCGCAGCAGGTCCAACAAATGATAGACAAGCGCGACCCGATGATCTGGTTCCACATCTACCGCGGCCCGAAATGCGCCGCAGAGAAGTACACCACCGGCAAACTCCCCTGCGGCCCCAGCTACCACGCTGCCGGCGACTACACTCTCGGCAGCTTCTCCAACAAAACTCGCGACGAAGCCGTCCTCCTCCACGGCAACGACAAACAAACCGAACTCTGGAACCCCGACACCCCAAATCCCACACCCTAACTCCTAACTCCCTAACTCCTAACTCCTAACTCGCAGCCTTATTCACTACTCACGATTCACTGAGACCCCTATGCTCCACACCTTCGTCGCCATCGTTCAAGACAAGCCCGGCACGCTCACGCGTGTCGCCTCGCTCTTCCGCCGGTTGAACATCAACATCGTCTCGCTCACCGTCGGCGAATCAGAACGCCCCGAGACCTCGCGCATGACCATCGTCTGCGAAGCCCACGAGCACGCCGCCGACCGCATCCGCGCCTCGCTCTACAAGCTGGAGACCACCATCCACGTCGACGAGGTCAACCGCGCCGACGCCGTCGTCCGCGAGCTCTGCCTCATCAAGGTTGCCGCCGGCCCCAACTCGCCGCACGGCGTCCACTCGCGCTCCCAGATCTTCGAGCTCGCCAACGTCTTCCGCGCCCGCGTCGTCGACCTCGCGCCCGAGTCCATCATGCTCGAGATGACCGGCTCCGCCTCCAAGATCGAAGGCCTCCTCCAGGTCCTCCGCGAAACCGGCTACGAGGTCCTCGAGGTCTCACGCACCGGCCGCATGGCCATGCGTCGCGGCCACCACACCGGCCGCGTCCTCAAAGCCCTCGGCACGAAAACCGACGAGCCGAACATCTCCGACCCCGCGCTCCCCGATAACGAAACGCTTCCCCCCGAATTCGATTAGGCCTGACTCACCGCCTCTTGTCTTATTCACTATTCACTACTCACTATTCACTACGAAGGAAGAACACAATGGCAAAGACCTACCACGATCAAGACGCTGACCTCTCCCTCATCCAAGGCAAGAAGGTCGCCATCATCGGCTACGGCTCGCAGGGCCACGCCCACGCGCTCAACCTCAAGGACTCCGGCGTCCAGGTCAAAGTCGGCCTGCGCCCCGGCTCCGCCAACGCGAAGAAGGCCGAGCTCGCCGGCCTCGAGGTCACCAGCCCCGCCGACGCCGCCAAGTGGGCCGACGTTGTCATGCTCCTCGTCCCCGACCAGACCGCCGCGAAGGTCTACAAGGAGATCGAATCCGGCCTCCAGTCGAAAGGCTCCGACGGCCAGCCCAAGACCCTGATGTTCGCGCACGGCTTCAACATCCGCTTCCGCACCATCAACCCACCCGACTCGATCGACGTCTCGCTCGTCGCCCCCAAGGGCCCCGGCCACCGCGTGCGCGAGGTCTTCACCGAAGGCGGCGGCGTCCCCGCACTCGTCGCCGTTGAGCAGGACTCCTCCGGCAAAGCCCACGCCAACGCGCTCTCCTACGCCAAGGGCATCGGCGGAACTCGCGGCGGCGTCCTCGAGACCACCTTCACCGAAGAGACCGAGACCGACCTCTTCGGCGAGCAGGCCGTCCTCTGCGGTGGCACCGCCGCGCTCGTCAAGGCAGGCTTCGAGGTCCTCACCGAGGCAGGCTATCAGCCCGAGCTCGCCTACTTCGAAGTCCTCCACGAGCTCAAGCTCATCGTCGACCTCCTCTACCGCGGCGGCCTCGAGTACATGCGCTACTCCATCTCCGACACCGCCGAGTGGGGCGACTACGTCTCCGGCCCGCGCGTCGTCACACCGGAAGTGAAGAAAGCCATGCAGGCCATCCTCAAGGACATCCAGGACGGCAGCTTCGCCAAGCGCTTCATCGAAGACCAGAACACCGGCCGCAAGCAGTTCGACAAGTTCCGCGAGCAGGAGCGCAACCATCCCATCGAAAAGGTCGGTGGCGAACTTCGCAAGGCCATGCCGTTCCTCGACCCCGTCAAGGTCGAAAACGGCACTGTTGTCAAAGCGTAGCCTCCACTCAAACTTTCATCCATCGGTACCCTGCGATGCGCGGCCCATCGCCCATCGCGGGGTTATTCTTTTGGAGCCCGGCAAACGTTCACGGAGCTTCACTATGTCCTGCACTCTCTCAGCCGAAAAACTCGTTGCATGGAACGACGCCACCGCCCAGCACTGGCGCAAGTTCATCGCCGCCAAGCCCATCGTTCTTTCGCTGCCGTGCGACATCCGCAACGGCAAAACGGTCGCCGACACACTCCAGCACATCGTCGCCGTGGAGCTCCGTTACGCGCAGCGACTCGCAGGACTTCCCGAGTCTCCGTACGAAGAGATCCCGAAGAACTCCATCGAGCCACTCATGGCGGCACACGATCTCGCGTTCTTCCTGGTCCGGAATCTTCTCGCCAACCCTGACTACGACTGGTCGGCCGAGCTCACATTCGACACCATCTCCGCAGGCCGCCTGCGTGCCTCGCGCGAAACCATCCTGGTCCATCTAACACTGCATAGCATCCGTCACTACGCGCAACTCGCGACGCTGGTTCGCCAGCAGGGCTACAAAACCAATTGGCCCATGGATTACCTCATGACTGCGGCCGAACGCAGCTGAGCCTCGTACACAACGAGTTCCGCCTCATCGATCACCTTGAAGGCGACGGCCCCAAAGCCGTCTTGAGCGGCAAATTCCAGATGGCCTCAGCCGGCTCCGAAGATTTCCATTCCTACCTCGAATGGTCGGGTGCAAAGCAGTAGATTCACCGGGTGCCCATTCATCGCGCAACTTGATCGCGCGATGAATGGGTTCACTCGTCTGCACCTCACTTCAGCCATGACTCACGAACAGCTGCGCCGGAAACTCCGCCAGCGGAAGGCACAGAGGCAAAGCTCGGCGCCTCTCCATCGCTTCCGTACCAGTCGACATTGCGTGTGAGATACATCGCGGCAGCTACGGCAACGAAGCTCGTGATAGCGCCAACCAGCAAGGCGTATGCTTCGAGGCGCAACAGCACGTAGATGAAAGCATAAAGAGCCGTGAAGACCGCAAGCGCTCGCAACGCAAGCGCGCGGCTTCGGAATACCCAATCGGTGTTGAGCGAAAGAAGCCCGACCGTCGACGCACCCGCGATGAGGAAGCTGATGTCGAAACCCAAATGCTCAGCCAACGAGAGCAATAGAAGGTAGAAGACCGTCTGGGCAACTCCGACCATAGCGTATTGCGCCAGATGCACTCTCTTGCCTGTATGCACCTCGAACAGGAAATACGTCAGGAAAACGAGCCCAAGAAACAGGGTGATGTAGTGCAGCGACCGCCGCGTGGAGCGGTACGAATCTGCCAGGTGGACGCCGAGCAAAGTCTTCGGCTGCTCCGTAGGGTGTTCTCCCGAGGCTGCGAGAAGGCCGTGATTATTGGCTCGCTCCCTCGTCAGCCCCTCGACGAAGAAGCCGGAGATGCTCATGAAAAAGGCGAGCACCATGATGACAAAAAACTTCGCGCCGAAGGAGCGGGAGCGAAGCCTTGGGATGTAGGGAGTGAACGGTTGGAAGTTGCTCATGGATGGCGTCTCCTTTTGAAAAAAGAACTTTGCAATGCAAAGTTGATAGATGTGATCCAGCGTGTTGCAGAGATTAACGAAAAACAGATTGCTAAGCGTTCAACGGGGAGAGCTTACGCGCAAAGGCATCTTTGTCGGCGTCGATAACAGCTGCGGCATCGCGAACCACCTGCTCGAGAGTGGCCAGGTATTCCATGTAACGCTTCCTGCCGGAGGCCGTAATACGCACCGTAGTCTGAGCACGACCACGATCTTCTTCCTTGCTGATGTGGACCATCTTGTCTTCCTCCAGAACCTGCAGATGCCGTGCCAGGTTGCCGTCGGTAAGAGCGCAAAGCTGCTTCAGTTCCACAAAGCTGAGGCCGTCAGGATGCGTCATCAGTGACGTGAGAACACTCAACCGCGCCCGCTCGTGGATAACGCGATCAAGCCCTTCATAAGCAAACGGCGCCGTGGATCGGGAATTATTTTTCTTCATCGGTCGAGGCTTTCTTTGCGGAAAGGTAGTGGATGGCAGCAACCAGCATCATGCCGACGCCATAGGCACCCGACATCGTCACCGGAGCGAGCGCCCGGTCATCTCCGAGCGCAACGCATGCGAAACCTGTCAGCAGAAACCACGCGCCCACCAGCCACATGGCCCCCGGCAAACAACGGCAGGAGGCGAACACCCCCAATCCGAAGATGATCTGCCACAGACCCGGCAGCAACCAGAAGACGTTGTGCGCCACGTGCAGCAGCACAAAAGGCAGAATCGCGCCCGCAACGCCCGCGGGAAGAAACTGTTCGACGGCCAACCGGATCATCTCGTCAGCCATCCCCGAATGCAGCCGCCGCGCGCGCGTGAGCATCTGTGTGGCGATAAGAGCTGCGCATAAAACCGCGGTGCTGAGCCAGAGTGCAACGTACAACACCGGGGAATCTGCAGGCTCTGAGATCCACTGAGATTGCACAACACCGGCCAGCACTGCAAGAACAGCAGTTGCCGAGAGCGTCAGCGGACCGTAGCCGCGAAACTCCGTGGTCTGCGCCACCTGGCGCCGGATGCTGCGTATATCAATGAGCGCTCGATTAAGGTCAGTCATAATGAGAGCAACTCTCCACCGCAAAGCCTACGCTTTGCATTGCAAAGTGTAAAGAGAATTTTATCGGCCGATGCGCAGCATCGCACGATTCTCACCAGGCGCGTACCATCCAACTAACCATGCCTACCGCGTTCCGTCTCAACGCCTTCGGCCTCGATAACGTCTCCCTCGAGCCCGTGACGCTCCCCGCGCTCGGCCCGACAGACGTCCACGTCCGCCTGCACGCCGCCGCGCTGAACTACCGCGATCTCATGGTCGTTCTCGGCCAGTACAACCCCAGGATGCAACTGCCGCGCATCCTCGGCTCCGATGCGGCGGGCGAGGTCATCGCCGTGGGTCCCGCTGTCACGCGCTTCCAGCCCGGCGACCATGTCTGCAGCCTGTTCTTTCAAGATTGGCTCGACGGCGAAATCCAGCCTCTCACCGGCAAGTCCGCACTCGGCGGCACCATCGACGGCGTCTTCGCCACGGAGCGCATCCTTCCGGAAACCGGCCTCATCCACGCCCCTGCACACCTCAGCTTCGAAGAAGCCGCGACACTTCCCTGCGCCGCACTCACTGCATGGAACGCGCTCGTGGAACAAGGTCGCCTGCGCGCCGGGCAGAGCGTGCTCGTGCAAGGCACCGGCGGTGTCTCACTCTTCGCGTTGCAAATTGCAAAAATGCACGGCGCAACCGCTATTCTCACCAGTTCTTCCGACGAGAAACTCGATCGCGGCCGCCGCCTCGGCGCGACCCACATCATCAACTACAAGTCCACGCCCGACTGGGACAAGCCCGCGAAGGACCTCACGCACAACAACGGCGTCGACCACGTCGTCGAAGTCGGCGGCCAGGGCACCATCGTCAAATCCCTCAACGCAGTCCGCCCGTCCGGCCACGTCCACGTCATCGGAGTCCTCTCGGGCACCGGGCCGGACGCCGGTCCCGGTATCGACGTCCGTTCCGTCCTGACAAAATCCGTGCACATCAACGGCATCTACGTCGGCAGCCGCGCCATGTTCGAGCGCATGAACGCCGCAATCTCCGCCACCAAACTCAAGCCTGTCATCGATCGCATCTTCCCCTTCACCGAAGCGCGCGCCGCCATCGAGCACATGCAACGCGGCAGCCACTTCGGGAAGATCGTGCTTTCGCTGTAACCTCCGGTGCGCATGACGGAACCTCGCGCCTTGAACGCACGTACCACCAGCATGGCCTTGCTGCGTCGATGTTCCCTTGCCGTTGCACTCGCTCTCCCACTCTCGAGTGCCCACGCCCAGCAACCTGCGCTCACCGCGGATCAGATCATGGCCCGTGTTGCTGCCAACCAGGACCGCTCTCAGGCCGAGCGCGCGCACTTCGTCTACGTCCAGCATGCGCACGTTCTCTCGCGCAAAGGCAGCACCATCCGCTGCGAGGAAACGACCGACACCCGCATCACGCCCACATCCACCGGCTCCAGCCAACAACTCCTCACGCTCCAGGGCCGTCTCCTCGTCAAAGGCAACTACGTCAGCTACGACCACCTCCGCGACTCAAAACACGCCAACGAAACCGCTAAGGAAGACGACAGCAAAGCCGGCCTCAAGCAAATCGACGAAGACGAAAACACCGACCTCGACATCGTCGAAAACATGCGCGCGAACCTTCTCGGCGACAAGCCGGAGCACAGCAAGGACGGAATCAACGCCAATCTCTTCCCTCTCACCTCAAAGCAGCAGGCCGACTACGTCTTCACTCTGCGCGGACGCGAGCCCCGCAACGGTCGCGACACCTTCCACATCGAGTTCCACCCCAAGGACAAAAACGACATCGCCTGGAAGGGCGACGCCTGGATCGATACGGCCAGCTTCGAACCAGTCGTCATCCGAACCGCTCTCTCCCGCAACCTGCCGCTCAGCGTCCGCGTGCTGCTCGGCACCAACGTCCCCGGCATCGGCTTCACAGCCATCTACGCGCCGCAATCCGACGGCGTCTGGTTCCCCGTCTCCTTCGGCAGCGAGTTTAAAATCCACGTGCTCTTCCTCTTCTCACGACAGATCGTCATCGCCGCCGAGAACCGCGACTTCGAAAAGACCCACGTCACCTCCACCATCCTCGACGCGGAGACCCCCGTCGTCGTCAAACCGCAGCCCTGAACGCAGAAAGCCCCTGCGCTTTGGCAGGGGCTCCCCAGTCCGGATTGGGCTTTGAACTAGCTCGTGACGATTTCGACTCCGCGCCAGAACGCCACGTGATGCTTTACCGACTTTGCAGCCGGCTTCGGATCTGGGTAGTAGAACGCCGCGTCCAGGTTCTCCTGGCCATCCACGAGCACCGTGTAAAACCGCGCCCGGCCCTTCTGTGGGCACGTTGAGCTAGTCGAACTCGGACGCAGATACGCCCGGTTCACAGTCTCTTCTGGGAAGTAAGTATTTCCCTCAACGGTCTCAACCTTGTCGCTCTCCGCGAGGGTTTGTCCGTTCCAAATCGCCTTTGCCATATCAGCCTTCCTGTCTTTTCAGCCAGATAGCAGCAGCCGAACCCTTCCATAGCTATCCAGAAGGCCCTCGGGCCGCGGCCTATGCCGCTGGTCTAACAAGAGTTTAGCACGGTTTTACCGGAAATGGAAAGTCCTCCTTTGTGTTCCTACAGAACATCATAGAAACCAGACCATTTACTCGTTTGGCTCAGGCCACCGCCTCGACCACCGGACGCGTCTTCTCCGGGTCCGGCCGCTTCAGCTCCTTAGGCTCTTCCTTCGGCTTTGGCGGCCCCACCTTCTTCTCATACCCGCACACCACACTCGGTGCTGGTTCCTCGGCGCCTTTCTTGGCACGACGCTTCGGCATTCGCTCCTGGTTATTCGGACACACCAGCCACGTGCCCTCCTTGTCCGAAACCTCCACCAGGTACGGCGACTTGCACTTCGGGCATCCTTGCGCCACCAGCTTCTGATTGCTCGTGAAGTCGCACTTCGGATATCTCGTGCAGCCGTAGAAAACATCCCCGCGCCGATTCTTCCGCACGGCAATCTCGCCACCGCACTTCGGGCACGGAACGTCCAGAATCTCCTGCTTCACGTACTTGCACTTCGGGTAGCCGGAGCACGCGATGAACTCGCCGTACGGCCCCTCGCGTTGCAGCAACGGCTTGCCGCACTTCGGGCAAGGCTCCTCCAGCTGCACCGGTGGCTTTGACTGCACCTTCTGGTTCAGCTTCCGAATCGTCTTGCACGGCGGGTCCTCGTTGTAGCCCGGGCACGCCATAAACGGTCCCCACGGCCCATTGCGAAGCACCATCACGCGCCCGCAGTTGTCGCAGAACTCCTCCTCCTGCTCCTCAACCGCATCCGCTCCCGGAGCATTCAGATCCGGCTTCGCCGCATAGTTCTCCTTCGTGAAATCGCAGCTAACCGGCTCCACGGAAACCTTCTTCCAGTCCTTCATCGCCAGCTGCAGCGCCGCGTTCAGCTCCTTGCGGTCCTTCGAATCCGATACTTCTACCGACCGCTCAGCCCCGTCTGCGTCCGTGCCTTTCACCTTCAGCGTCGCGTGGTGGAACTTCGCCGTGATCTTCTTCAGCATCTCGCGCTCGCTCTTCTTCCACGCCGCCGCGCTCACGCTCATCGGCTTCTCATTCGTATAGTTCGCGCACGAGTAGAAGCTCCCGAACTTGCCCCATTTCAGGTACAGCGGAGCTCCGCACTTCTCGCAGATCTCGTCTGTCTCCTCTTCCATCGCCTTGACGTCTGCCATCTCCTCGCTCGCAACCTTCAGTTCGCCCTCGAGATGGTCATAAAAGCCGTTCAGCAGATCCGTCCACTTCTCCGTGCCCTCTTCCACCGCGTCCAGTTCGTTCTCCAGGCCCGCCGTGTACTCCACCTTGAAGATGTACGGAAAGTTCTTCACCAGCAGGTCCGTCACCACCATGCCGATCTCGGTCGGCACTAGCCGCGCTTTGATCTTCTTGACGTAGTCGCGCTCCTGGATCGTGTTGATGATCGACGCATACGTCGACGGCCTTCCAATGCCGTTCTCCTCCAGCGTCTTCACCAGACTCGCCTCGTTGAAACGCGGCGGAGGCTGCGTAAACTTCTGCTGCGAATCCAGCTTCACCTTGTTCAGCGCTTGCCCATCGTTCAGCTCCGGCAGCCTGCGGTCGGCTTCATCCTCTTTCGCAGCCTCGCCGTCGGCATCACCATCCGCGCGCGAATCCTCCGCCTTCTGCTCCTGCCTCGCCGCCTCTGCCGAAGCCTTTGCATCGCGCGCCGCCTTGGCTTTCTTCGCCTCTTCCTCGTACCACAGGAAGCCCGCAAACTTCAGCACGCTGCCCGTCGTGCGGAAGTCATAACTCAAATCGGCCTTGGCCTCGATATCAACCGTCGTCTGGTCGAACACCGCCGGAACCATCTGGCTGGTCACCGCGCGTTCCCAGATCAGCGAGTACAGCCGGAACTGCTCATCGCTCACATACTTGCGTACAAACTGCGGCGTCCATGCAATGTTCGTCGGACGAATCGCCTCGTGCGCATCCTGCGCATCCTTCTTCGACGAGTACACATTCGGCGTCTCCGGAATGTACTTGTCTCCCAACTGCTTCTTCACATGCGTGCGAATCGCTTCAATCGCATCCGGGCTCATACGCGTCGAGTCGGTACGCATGTAGGTGATCAGACCCACCGTGCCCTCTGCACCCACATCGACGCCTTCATAGAGGCGCTGCGCCACCCCCATCGTCCGGCGCACGCCAAACCCCAGCCGCCCCGCCGCCTGCTGCTGCAGTTGCGATGTCGTAAACGGTGGCTTGGGCTTGCGCCTCGTCTCCTTCTTCTCCACTGTCCGCACCCGCCACGTCGCGCGCTCCAGCTGCGTCATCACCTCGTCGACAGCGCCCTTATCCGGCAACGCATTCGCAATGGTCTTGCCTTCCTCCGCGCGGTCTTCCACGCGCACCGGAACACCCTTCACGCCGACCATGCGCGCCGTGAACTCGGTGTTCTCACCCTGCGGCGTCAGCACCGCATCAATATTCCAGTACTCCGTCTGCGGAAAGCCCGCAATCGCCCGCTCGCGCTCCACAATCAATCGCAGAGCCACCGTCTGCACGCGTCCCGCGCTCAGTCCCCGCTTCACCTTGTCCCACAGCAACGGCGAGATCTGATACCCCACCAGCCGATCTAAAACCCTGCGCGTCTGCTGCGCGTCCACGAGATTCTCGTCCACATCGCGCGTATGCTGAAACGCCGCCTGGACGGCCTTCTTCGTAATCTCGTTGAAGGTCACGCGCTGAATCTTCTTCTTGTCCTTCATCGAAGGCAGAAGCTGCATCCTTAAATGTGCGGCAATCGCCTCGCCTTCGCGGTCCGGGTCAGGCGCCAGGAACACGGAATCGCTCTTCGCGGCCAGCTTCTTCAGCCGGTCCACCACCTTCTCTTTACCCGGCGACACAATCAACGTCGGCTCAAACGTCCGCCGCTTCAGCTCCACACCAATATCGTTCTTCGGCAAGTCCATAATGTGGCCAATCGAGGCCTCCACCACGTAGTCGCTGCCGAGGTACTTCCCGATCGTTTTCGCCTTCGCCGGCGACTCCACGATCACTAGATTCTTTGCCATCTATTACCTTTGCTCCGTCCGAGGCGACCCTTGCCGCCCTCCGTCAACCAATGTCAATGCACCCTAACACGCCCTGCTGAGGACAAGTCAAACGGGCGCAGGTCAAATCCTCCCTACGGACCGCCATGGCCGGTCGTTCCGTTGGACGTTCTTTTCCGTTGGAAATTGTGGAAAAATGCGTGTTCAAAAACACGCCAAAACCGCTCCAAAACGACTCAAAACAGCTAAAAACAGCGCACGTAATTTTTGCCGGGCATCTGTTTCACCCTCCCTGCAAGCTCCAGCTCGAACAGCGCCGTAAATATCTCACCCGAGACCATCTTCGGCTCCAGCCGCTCGATCAACTCGTCCAGCTGCACCGCCTCATCCTGCCGTAACTCACTGAAAACAAGGCGTTCATGCTCACTCATCGGCTGTCCTCCGCCGTCTGAGCTCCCTGCGGTAAATAAAGATGCGGTCTCTCCCGCTTTGGATTCATTTCGCCCGTTCCGGCGCTCCAACTCCTCTTCCAGCGCAATCCGGTCCTGCGACCGCAAATCCTCCCAAATGTCCTCCCATGTTGCAGTTAGCTTCGCCCCCTGCTTGATCAGCGTATTCGGCCCCCAGGCATTCTTATTCGTCGCATTACCGGGCACAGCGTATACGTCGCGCCCCTGCTCCAGCGCGCACCGGGCCGTAATCCGTGTCCCCGAGTGCTCCGCTGCCTCCACTACCAGCACTCCCACGCTCATCCCGCTCAGCGTCCGGTTCCGGATCGGAAAGTTCTGCGGAGCCGGAAACGTTCCCAGCGGAAACTCGCTCACAATGGTCCCGCCGCTGGCCACAATCTTCTCCGCAAGCCTTTTGTTTTCTTTAGGATAGATCACATCGATCCCCGTCCCCCAAACCGCCATTGTCTTCCCGCCCGCATCCACCGCGCCTTTATGCGCGCAGGTGTCCACGCCCCGGGCCATCCCGCTCTGGATCACCATCCCGCGTCTCGCCAGGTCCCGGCTCAGCATCTCCGCCATGCCCGCGCCATACGGCGTCGGATTCCGCGTACCCACCACCGCAATCCCCGCGCGGTTCAGGATTGACGCATCGCCCCGCACCCACAGCACCGGGGGCGGATCGAAGATCTCCATCAACTTCTGCGGATACTCCGCATCATCCATCGTCAGAAACATCGCGCCGGCCTCTGTAAGGCGGCTAACCTCTTCCACCGCCGCCTTGCGCGATCGGCCATCGAACACATGCTGCGCCGCCCCAGCCGGTAAACCCAACCCCTCCAACTCCGTCAGCGACGCTCCGAACAGCCTTTCGGCATCCCCACCGATCCTCTGCACCGCCCTCACGCACCGCGTGGGCCCCATCCCCGGCGTCAGTACCAGCGCCATCCACGCCAGCCGCCTCTCGGCCGGCACCTGCGAACTCACCTCAACCATCCTGGCCCTCGACTCCTCAGCAAACTGCTCGCATCCTACCGCAGGCCGTTGAAACCTACGAATCCCACTAAAATTCTTTCACCCGAATCCCACTAAAATTGTTCTTGTGCCTGTTCGCGTTGCTGCCATCTCCTTCCTGAACCCCGCCCCGCTCCTCTTCAACTTTCAGCACGAACCCACCGCCTCATCGCTTCGCTCTCACTACGAGCTGCACTACACCACACCTGCGCACTGCGCGCGCGAGCTCCACTCCGGCGCTGCAGACCTCGGCCTCATTCCCATCGCCGAGCTCACACCCGAGCTGGCCATCGTTCCCGGGTGCACCATCGCTTCTCAGCGCGAGGTCCGCAGCATTCTTCTGCTCGTCAAGAACCCCGCGAATCTCCCCGTCGCTGAAGCCCTTTCGCACGTCACCACCATCGCCACCGACTCCGCCTCACGCAGCTCCACCGCTTACGCGCACATCCTCTTCGAGCACTTCTACAACACGCGCCCCACCTTCACCGAGCAGCGCGCCGACGCCGTCTCCATGCTCTCCACCGCCGACGCGGCGCTGCTCATCGGCGATCCCGCACTGCTCGCTCGCCAGAACCGCACCCAGATCGAAGCGCAACTCGCGAACCAGCGCGCCACGCAGGGCGATACCGACTTCGCGTCCGGTTCCCTTCTCTGGCTCGACCTCGCCGCCCTCTGGCGTCAGCACACCGGCCTTCCCTGGGTCGCTGCCGTCTGGGCCGTCCGCCCCGCCGCCCTGCGAATCAACGGCATCTCCCCCGCTCAACTCACTGCCGACCTCATCGCCAGCCGCGACGCCGGCCGCGCCAACATCGAAACCCTCGTCCGCGAGTGGACGCCCCGCATCCCCATCCCCGCCGACATCATCCGCACCTATCTCACGCAAAACATCCACTACACCCTCGACCCCGACTGCCTCCGCGCCATCGAACACTTCGGTTCCCTGGCCACGCAGCTCGGAATTCTGCCTTCACTTCCGCAGCTGAGCCTGCTGGTATAGCAGGCAGAGAGTCTTGATGCCGACCAAGTTCAGAGATCTGGAAAAGATGCTTAGGGCTGATGGATGGGCTCTCGCGTCCGCGCCACCGGCAGCCATTACATCTTCCCGCATCCGACGAAGGGGACTGTTACCGTGCCGTACCACGGCGCAAATAATGAAATCGCGCCCGGAACCCTCAAAGCTATACTCAAACAGGCGGGATTGGACTAATGGTCAGACTCACAGCAACCTTGGAACGAGCGGGCGACGGCACATGGACCGCCGCCGTCATCGGGGAGCATACGGTTCTCGGAACCGGAGTAACCAGGGAAGACGCTCTCAATGATTTGCGGAGCGGTATATCCGCCTTGATCGATTATCTGAAGAGTGAGGGCCAGCCGTTGCCGCAGTCTTCAATCGAACTCGTCAACATCGAAGTGGCAGCCTGACACTTCCCCTCAACTCCATCGCATCGCCACGCGTCTTACATCCAGCATGAAGCTCGTGTCCCTACCGATCGCAGCTCTTCTTCTCGCCATCCAGAGCCACCGCGGGCTGATGCACGCCTTCTATCACCTGGGCCTCGCCGGCCTCATTCTCATCTCCACCGTCGACAGCTCCTTCGTCCCGCTGCCCATCCCGGGCGTCACCGACCTTCTGGTCATCCTCTACGCGGCCAACCACACCAACCTTTTTCTCCTCGTTTTCATCGCAACATTCGGTTCCGCGCTCGGCGGTTGGCTCTCGTATGTGCTCGCGCACGCCGGCGGCATGGCCTTCCTCGAAAAGCACGTCTCCGCGCGGTACCTGAAGCCCGTACGGCGCTGGGTCGAGAACCACGCGATCCTGTCCGTCGCACTACCGGCGATTCTGCCGCCGCCGATGCCGCTCTCGCCCTTCGTCCTGGTAGCAGGCGCGGTCAAGATGGACCGCCGCAAATTCATGATTGCCTTCACCCTCAGCCGCTTCGCCCGCCACGTCATCGCCGCCTGGCTTGGCATTCGCTACGGCAAAATGGTCCTGCACCTCTGGAATCAGTTCTCCGCTCGCTGGGCCGTGACCATTCTCATCGTCTTCTGGTCCGTCATTATCGTCTTCACCGCCATCGGCATCTGGAAGCTCATCCAGACCTCGCGCAGCGTGAAGCAGGCCCGTCAGGGCACCCCGCAACCCACCATCTCCGTCCACTGATCAGCGCCGTTCCGCAGTGGTAAACTAACTCCTGTGCCGGGTCCTACGCGACGCGCACCCGCCAACCCCGCCAGGTCCGGAAGGAAGCAACGGTAACGGGCACGCGCGGGCGCAGTAGGTTAACCCGGTACACTTTTTTCCCTCCAAAACTGCGCCTCTTTCGATCTCTGATCGCTCCTCTCTGATCTCTCCCCTTCTGGCGCGATAAGATTCTTTCTGTTGGACATTCCCTGGAGGATCCTGATTTGAGTCTCACCCTGAAGCCCCGGTCTGCCGTTCGCGCAAAAATCTCCGCTCTCGGCATCTACGTTCCTCCCCGGGTGCTCACCAATGCAGACCTCGAAAAAATGGTTGAGACCAACGACGCCTGGATCGTCGAGCGCACCGGAATTAAGGAACGACATATTGTTGCCAAGGGCGTCGCGACCAGCGATCTCGCCGCCGAAGCCGCGCGCCGCTGCCTCGCCTCCCGCGGCATTCAGCCCACTGAGGTCGAAGCGATCATCGTGGCCACCGTCACGCCCGACATGATCTTCCCCTCCGCCGCCTGCGTTATTCAGAACAAGCTCGGAGCTACCGGCGCCTGGGGTTTCGATCTCTCCGCGGCCTGCTCCGGCTTCCCCTACGCTCTGCAGGTCGGCGCGAAGCTCGTCGAGTCCGGCGCGCATAAAAAAGTCCTCGTCATCGGCGCCGACGTCATGAGCTCCATCATCGACTACACCGACCGCTCCACCTGCATCCTCTTCGGCGACGGCGCCGGCGCAGTCCTGCTCGAGCCCTGCGCCGAAGGCGAAGTCGGCCTCATCGATTTCTGGCACGAGATCGACGGATCCGGCGCCGTCTCGCTCAACATGCCCGCCGGCGGCTCGCTCCTGCCCGCCTCGCACGAGACCGTCGACAAGCGCCAGCACTTCGTCTACCAGGACGGCCAGACCGTCTACAAGTTCGCCGTCCGCAAGATGGCCGAAGCCGCTGAGCGTGTCCTGGAGAGCAACGGCGTCAAAGGCGACGAACTCGCCTGTTTCATCCCTCACCAGGCCAACAAGCGCATCATCGAGTCCACAGCGCACCGCCTCGGCATGCCCATGGAGCGCGTCATCCTCAACATCGACCGCTACGGCAACACCACCGCCGGCACCATCCCGCTCGCCATGCACACAGCCATCGAAGAGGGCCGACTGAAGAAGGGCGACCTCGTCCTGCTCGCCTCCGTCGGCGCAGGCTTCACCGTCGGTGCGACGCTTCTGCGCTGGGAATTCTAACTATTTTTTCGGCGGCGCCTATCGCTTCGGGCGTGGAACAGCGATGTTCCCCGTGGAACATCTATTTGTATGTCGCTAAGAAATGTGGAATACGCAATTTTCTGTGGATACGAAGGCCGATGACGTCGATTAGCGAACGCATGGCCTGAGGACAACGCTGCCGATGCCCCGCAGCATCCTCGTCGCCTCCGTCGGCGCCACCCTCCTCCGGTGGGAGATGTAAACTTTCGCACGTTGTGGTCTCAAGCTGTCCATGAGGTGTTGTGAGTGCTAGATATCGACGCGGCTCCCAGCCACAGCGAGATTCAGCTGATATTGCAAAAGTCTCATTCATGCATCGCGCGATGGCGACGACGTACCGTGATGGCGGGATTTTCCCTGGTATTGGTTTACCTGGCAGGACAGTTCATCGATCCGCACCCCAGCGCTAAATCTGATTTGTCCTTTGAAACAACGATCGGTGTGCTGCTGGTGCTCTGGCTTGTAATAGTCCTTTGCGGCGCTTCGTGGTACCGAGCGTGGAAGGTCGACCGTGAATTCCGCAAGAATCACTTGGAAAGTAATTGAAAATAGGGAAGACTCTAGCCCATGTCCCGCAACATGCTCGTCGCCATAAAATCCGGCACCGATCCCATCGTTCCGCTACCCGCGGCCGCCTTCCATCGCACGCTCGAAACGCCGCTGTACTGCCCGAAGTGCGAGGCCACCTACTTCCTCATCGCCGACTACGACTGGGCCATCAGCCGCCACTTTGAGGAAGAGTCGCGGCACCATCTCATGCTTCTCAGCAAGACCATCAAATTCGGCCACGACCACGGTCACCGCATCACGCACTTCGAAACCAACGGCGTCGTCGTCACCCGGCACACCCAGCCCGACCCGCATCCCTCACTGGACGACCTGCAACCCCTCACCAAACTCACTCAGTAGCTTTGAAAGGGCGGGGCTTTAGCCCCTGGGGGAAATCTCCGTGCGCCCGAAACTGCGAACTCCAGCGCCACCTATCGATTGAACGGCTTTTCCTGCACCCAATGAAATCCACGCGACGTCAGCGGGGAGTTCCCAGATGATGCAGCATTCGCAATCGCCATGCGGCTCCCGAGATACCCACCCAGTACATTCACCCACACACAGAGAAAGCACAGCAGCCCAAACGCCGCACGCCGCGCGATGCGCAGCGACCGCCGCTCCGAACGAGGCACCCACACGCTCTCGAGCGCGGCCGGACGACGTCGCACGAAGAACTCCCACATCGGCTTCAAATCCGGCAGCAGCAGAAACACGCTCATCAAGAACAGATGCGTCGAGTACAGCTTCACGGGCACGTCATAGCAGAAGTTCAACACTGCGACTTCGAGCATCACGGCCGCCGCGCCCAGCGCGCCGAGCGTTTCCGTGCGCTCAAACAGCAGCAGCACCCCTGGGATCACTTCCATCAAGCCGCCGAAGATCGCATACGGCCGCGAAAACTTCATGAAGAACCACAACAGGTGCATCGGCGAGCTCGAGCCATAGGTCTGATTCAGTTCCCCCAGGCTCGGCGCATATCCGAACTGCGACGGATAAATCTTAATGAAGCCATAACCCAGCAACGTGATCGCCAGCGTGATGCGCAGCGCCAGTCGCAACCACGCATAGGCCGTGCGGTACTCACGCCGCCGACCGTGCCTTTCGTCGATGGCGCTCCACACAACCGTTCCGGCAAGCGCCAGCACCGCGATGCAGAACACCAGCGTGTAGTGCATCGCGGTGTCGCCGGATCCGGTCACGTGCCAATTTCCGGATTTAAGGTTGAGATGAAACACATAGAAGCCGACGACGCGCGCCAGTTGTCCCAGCGGCCACGCAAACCACTCACTCAGCAGATTGCCGAGGCCGCCAAACGGTATGAGGCTGAAGATCGACGGCTGGCCCATCGCCGGAATGATGTACAGGAACCAGTAGAGAAGGCTGAATCGAAATCCAATCCGCCACCACAGCGGCCAGAGAGCGCTCTGTGGCTTCGTGTCAGCAACGTTGTGCGAGGACATGCGACCCACTATACGACACCGTCACGCGTCCCTCGCTCCACCCGCTACCATCGACTATGCCCACCCTCCGCCGCGCCACTCTGGACGACGCCGCGCTCATCACGCAACATCGTCACCTGATGTTCGCCGAGATGAATGTCACCACCGAAGAACGCCTCAACGAGATGAACGCCGCCTTCGAGCCGTGGGTACGCACGCATCTCGCCGACGGCACCTACGTGGGCCTCTTCCTGGAAGAAGACGGCGAAGTCCTCTCGGCAGGCGGCATCTACTTCATGGAGTTTCCTCCGGGCTGGATGGATCTTTCGCCACTCCGCGCCTATCTGCTCAACTTCTACACAGTTCCTGAAGCTCGCGGCCGCGGCTACGCGAAGCAGATCCTCGAAGCGGCGGTCGCGGAGTGCCGCGCGCGCGGGCCACACGTGATCACGCTGCACGCCTCGCGCTTCGGGCGGCCCCTCTACGAGCACTTCAGCTTTACCCAAAGCAACGAGATGATGCTTCGCCCGCCCGAGCCTTAGGCCTTTCGCGCTCTGCGCCTTGCCGCTGCCACGATTCCCAACAGGCCCGACCCCAGGAGTGCCACACTCGCGGGCTCGGGAACCGCCGGTGTCGCCGCGATTCCGGTCACATCAAAATTCCCGAACGTGTTCCCGGCGGTCGCCGTTGTCCACGGCCCTGTCGCGCTGTTCGTCTCGTTGAAGAACCAGGTCCCCGTATCGCCGCCGTTATACAGCCAGTATGTAGCGTTCGCTGCGTCGGTCTGCAGGCCCACGATCCAGTAGGTCGTGCCCGCATTAAGCGTCGTACAGGGTCCGCTGCACGTGAAGTCCACCAGGGTCGTTGTCGGATAACTCGAGTAACTTCCTGACTGCGTCAGGGTGTCGAGAATCGTCCCGGGCTGCCCTCCGGAATTCGACTCAATGTACACGGTTAAGGGGGAGATCCCTGTTGCGATCGACCCATTTGACCCGTTCGATCCCGCCAGCGGCAGGGTTGCGCCGGTGACCATGCCCGTCGCGGTCGGGATAAATGGAAATGCGTCGACCTCCGTCCCAAGCGACGTATTCCCGACAATCCACCAGCTGCTGTAGGGCGTGCCCGGCGGTCCGAGGTCCGAAAACAGCACATCCGCACGCATGTCGCTTGCTGCCACGAACATCAAAGCCAACGCTGCAGTGGATAGCACACTGACGATTCGTATACGCATGGCACTCTCCTGTGTTGGTTTTGAGACTCAAAAGTCTCCAAAAGGATGCTCTCAAACGCGCAAGGTTTACCGCCTTTTCGCACGTTCTCGCCGCGAGCTTCGCATCCTCGGCTGGGCATTGCTCGCGACGATCCACGCCCGGGTTCCTGCCCGGGTGCAAGAGCCGCAGAATCATCGCAGAACCACAATCGCTAATCCCTGCGCACTAAGCCCCAGGCCCCGGAAAGCGGTATACTCCTCTTCCCATGTCTGTTTTTGTAATCCTGCCCGCCGCGGGCATCGGTACCCGCATGGCCTCCGCAACTGGAGGAGCCCCAAAGCAATTCATCGAGCTCGGTGGCATCCCCATCCTGCTCCACTCGCTTCGTGCTTTCCTGGCCGTCCCCCGCGTCACCGGCATCTACGTCGCAGTCCGCGAGCCCGATCAGCCGCGCGTCTCCGCTCTGCTCGCCGAGCACAGCCTCGCCGACCGCGTTCACGTTGTTGCCGGCGGCGACACCCGCCAGGAATCCGTCGCCAATGCTCTCGCCGCACTCCCCTCCAACGATCAGGACGACATCGTGCTGGTCCACGACGCGGTGCGGCCGCTCATCGACTCCCCCACCATCAGCCACGTACTGGACGCCATCGACAAACACGGCGCCGCGATCGTCGGCACTCCGGCCATCGACACCATCAAGCAGGTTGAGCGGACTGCCGACGGCGCTCTTGTCACCGCCACCATCCCGCGCGAACTCATCGTCCACGCGCAGACACCGCAGGGCGCCAAGGTCCCGCTGATGCGCCGCGCCTTCTCCGAAGCCGCCGCTGATGAGTTCGTCGGCACAGACGAAGCCTCGCTCCTCGAGCGCGCCAACATCCCGGTCTATGTCGTACCTGGCAGCTATCGCAATCTCAAGGTCACGCAACCCGGAGACCTCGAAATTGCCGAGTTCTATTTGACAGGCTAAAGGCTTCCTCGCCGGTTGACAGAATCTCATCGTTCACGGACAGAGCATCACGGCTCAGACAGAGCGATGAAGTGGTTGTTCGTTCTTGCGCTCAGCTCTCTCCATCGCGTACGACCGCGAAGCGTCCGCCTTCGAGGAAGTTCCTTGCATCGCGTGCGTCCACCTCAATCTCCCGCGCGCTTTCTGACACGACATACGATCTGCCAGTTACCTTCCCTTTCGCTTCGACCCTACCCTCACCCACAAACAGCCTTCGACGGAAGACTTTGCCAAAAAGTGGCGGGGGGAGGGGGTCCCTGCCCGATTTCAGATTTACGATTAGCAGAATGTCCATTCGCATCGGTCTCGGCTTTGACTCGCATGCCTTCAAGGCCGGAATTCCGCTGGTCATCGGCGGCCTCAAAATCGACCACCCCGAAGGGCTCGCCGGTCACTCTGACGGCGATCTCCTCCTCCACGCCATCACCGACGCCCTCCTCGGCGCCGTCGCCGCGGGAGACATCGGAACCTTCTTCCCGCCGAGCGATCCCAAGTGGAAGGGAGCCGACTCCACTGTCTTCCTCAAGACCGCGCTCGAGGAAGTTGCTCTCGCCGGCTACAAGATCGTCAACATCGACTGCGTGCTCGTGATGCACCGGCCGAAGATCGTTCCCATCGCCGCCGAGCTCCGCGAGCGTGTCTCCGAACTGCTCAACCTGGACATGAAGAACGTGTCCATCAAGGGCAAGACCCCCGAGGGCCTTCCCCAAGACGGCACCGCGGTCTGTCACGTCGTCGTTCTTTTGGAGTCGATCGAACTCCCGAACGAAAACAAGATGCTTGCCGTCGCCGCGGAGGCCCCCGACGAGCGCGAGATCGACGGGGTCGTAAGCTCGCTGCTCGACGACGCGCACGACATGTCCGCCCTCGGCCGCAAGCGCCCCGCCTTCGACCCCGACGACCTCACCTGAGAAACGGCGTGCAGTACACTGGCCGCCATGTTCCCCAGTCGCTGGATTGCCCTGCTGTTCGCGTGTCTGCCGTGCTGTGCCGCTGCCCAAACTCCAACCGTGCCTGAGCACTTTCGCCTGGTGATGCCAAACGCACCCGGTGCCATCCTCATCGATACCACCGGCGGCTGGCAGTTGGATCGTGTGATGCTCGTCGATCAAAACAAGCGCCCGGTGGTGCAGTTGCACAACGCTGCCCAGGGAATCATCGTCTCCTACATGCTGGAGCACGACCCGCCCTACTATGACACGCCTCAGAGCTGCCTTAATGACTCCCTCGGCGGCATCATGTCCGGGCCATTGGCCAAGGCTGTCGTCAAGAACAAGCAGGCCAGCACCCGCCAGATCCGCAGTGGGAAGACGCTCGTCATCGGCTCCTATCTCATCGCGAAGGCCGAAGGCTTTCAACCGAACGATCAAAATGTCTTTGGCTTTCTAACGCACGATCACACCTGCGCGACCATCCATCTTTCGCGAGTCAATTTCCGGCCGGGAGAGGAACATCTCTTTGACGCATCACTCAAGGACTTTACCTTCGAGCCGGACTACGTGCCGAAGCCCGAGGATTATGCGCTCATGGCACGTCTACTGCCACCCGGCATGGCCGCAGCCTACGATAGCCGTTCGACAGAAGCGGCCGACGCAGGTCCACGTAAGCTCACCGGACAATCGCCTGACCAATCTCTCACCTTCGGTCTACCGGACCATCCTGGCTATCTGCACATGGACGCCCCAGACTTCGTCATTACAGAGCTCTCCGCGAAGCCCAATGGTCACGAGTTCGGAATCCGCGCGGTGGACAACAAGTTGTCTCATGCTGAGGTCCTGGGCTTTCTCTTTCTAACCGACCCGCCCCAGTCCAGCGCTACAGCCTGCCGGGACTGGATGCTGAAGATGGAGGAGAAGAATCAACATTCGGCTCACAAGATACTTTCCACAAGCCAAATGAAGAGCGACTCCGGTGTCGACATCGCTTTGGCCGAGTACGAACAAGAAAAAGATGCAAACCCTTTTCACTATGTGCGCCGCGCATTTGTTGCCAGCGGAGACCTTTGCGCCGATATCTCCATTTCCGGAGGCAACAAGGTCATGGTCGACACCACGGAACCGCTGCTTCACAGCCTGGTGTTCGATCCTATGCGGCCGCCGGACTTCTTCTCCAAATTCCGCTATGCGACGGTTCTGTACGATCACCAGGCCTTTGGAGCGGCCGCACCGGTCTATGCCAGTGCGCTGACACTCGTCGACGGAGTCAGCGACAGCCTCAAGTGGCGCCGCGTTACTACTGATCAGGCCTCTATGGCCTATGGCATCGCCGGCGACGTCAAACGCAGCCGCGAGATCAGCGAAACTGCAATCGCGCACGACCCCAGCTACCCGCTGTACTACTACAACCTTGCCTGTGCCGATGCCGAGCAAGGAGACGCAAGTGCTGCGAGAAAACACCTGCGGCAAGCCTTCGACCGCCGTGCAAACACGTCGCCGGGCGAAAAAATGCCTGATCCGACGCAGGACGACTCAATCGTCAAGTTGAAATCCGACAAAAGCTTCTGGAGTTTCGTCCAGACACTCCCGCGCTCCTGACGGATGAACCGCAGATTCTTCTGGAGTCCTCTGCCGTTCTCCGATACATTGGCTGCAACTCAGGAGGCAATCTGATGGATCAGTACCAGCAACAGCACCTCGCCGGGCTCATGGCAGGCATGGGAGCCTTCGTCTTCCTTTGTGTCCTGCTGTTCTTTGCGTTCATGATCTTCTGCTTCTGGCGCATCTTCACCAAGGCGGGCCTCGCGGGACCGCTCGCGCTTCTCGTGCTCATTCCGGGCATCGGTTCTTTGGTGGTTCTCTGCATTCTTGCTTTCGCACGCTGGAACGTCGTCCCCGCGCCGCCGCAATATGGGACGCTGCCGCCAAATTATCCGCCGGTATATCCGCCCGCGCCACCCAACCCGCCAGCAACTCTCTAGCGCGCAGGGCGGCGCGGGTTCCCTGGCGAGCTTGCTCGCTGGGGTAAGTAGCTGGCTCTAGTACCATTGAAGTTGTTCCAATGACTGAGCCTTCCTCCGCCGCACCGCCCCCAACGTCCCGCCCTGTCCGCGTCCGCGTCGCCCCCTCGCCTACGGGCGATCCTCACGTCGGCACCGCCTACATTGGCCTGCTGAACTACCTCTTCGCTGCCCAGCGCGGCGGTAAGTTCGTCCTGCGCATCGAGGATACCGACCGCACGCGGTTCGTCCCCACCAGCGAGCAGATGATCTTCGACTCCCTGCGCTGGATCGGTCTTGAGTGGAACGAAGGCCCGGATGTCGGCGGGCCCCACGGCCCCTACCGCCAGTCCGAGCGCACCGGAATCTATCGCGAGTATGCGGAAAAGCTGCTCGCGAATGGCAGCGCCTATCGCGCCTTTGAGACGCCGGAGGAGCTCGATGCCGAGCGCAAGGCGCAGCTCGCAGCCAAGCAGCCTCCGAAGTATGGCGGACGCTCGCGCAATATCTCCGAGGAGGAGATAGGAACGAATCTTGCCGCGGGCAAGCCGTTCACCGTGCGCCTCAAGGTCCCACTCGATGGCTCCACGACCTTCCGCGATGAGCTGCGCGGCGACATCACCTTCGACCACTTCAACGTCGACGACCAGGTGCTGCTGAAGTCGGACGGCTTCCCGACCTACCATCTCGCGAATGTCGTCGACGATCACCTGATGCAGATCACCGATGTGATTCGCGCGGAGGAGTGGATCTCCTCGACGCCGAAGCACGTGCTGCTCTACCAGGCGTTCGGATGGGAGCTGCCACGCTTCTGGCACATGCCGCTGCTGCGCAACGCGGACAAAAGCAAGATCTCGAAGCGCAAAAATCCTGTGTCGCTGAACTACTACCGCGACGCCGGATTTCTGCCGCAGGCGATGCTGAACTTTCTCGGCCTGATGGGCGGTGGTATGCCGCATGCGACCGAGCAGGAGATCGTCTCCAAGGGCCTCGATACCAAACAGGCAGACCTGTTCACGCTGCAGGACATGCTGGAGCGCTTCGACTTCACGCGCATCTCGCTCGGCGGCCCGGTGTTCGATCTCGTGAAGCTGCGCTGGATGAACGGCGAGTATCTGCGCAAGCTTTCGCCGGATGAGTTCTTTGCGGCGATGCGCGCGACCGTTTTTTCCGATGCGTATCTGAAGGCGATTGCGCCGCTGGTGCAGACGCGCGTCGAGATGATGGGTGCATTCGGCGATATGGCGGATTTCTTCTTCAGGGACAACGTCATGCCGGCGGAGTCAGTGTGGGTGCCGAAGAAGCGCACGCCCGAAGACACGCTCGCGTTTGCAGCCGATCTGCTGACCACGCTCGAAGGAGCGACGTGGGAGGCAGAGAAGATCGAAGCCGACATGAAGAAGCTGGGCGAGGAAAAAGGCTGGAGCGTGAAGGAGAATTTCATGCTGCTGCGCGCTATCATCACCGGCAGTGTGCAGTCGCCGCCGCTGGTGGATTCGCTGCTGGTCTTCGGCAAGGCACGATCGATCGATCGCATGCGACGGTTCATCGAGGCACAGAAGAAGAGGAAGTAGTTGACCGGGCTCAAGATTCGCGTCGAGAGGAGACCACACGATGGGCCTCGGAAAGAATTCTCCGGTTGCATTTATCCCAACCACGAAGCCGAAAGAAGCGCGGGCGTTCTACGAGAAGACGCTCGGCCTTCGGTTTGAGAGTGCTGACGAGTTCGCGATCGTCTTCCGTGCTGGAACCGAAGGCATCATGCTGCGCGTGACGATCGTGCCCAATCTGGCCCCGCAGGACTTCACGATCTTCGGCTGGCAGGTTGATGACATCGTGGCAAGCGTGACCGAACTCGCGGCGAAGGGCGTGGAGTTCACGCATTACGGATTCATGGAGCAGGACAAGCACGGCATCTGGAATGCGCCGGGCGGAACGAAGGTGGCCTGGTTCAAAGATCCCGACGGCAACACGCTTTCGTTATCGCAGCATCCGCAGTAGAGCCGCGCTCACTTTGCTGTGACGGCAATTTTTACCGGCAATGTTCTGGCGGGGAAGCAGGCCGCGTTGTCACACGCCTGGTAGCGCAGCGAGCCGCTGAGAGTCGAGTCGCCCCGGGGTGCTTCGATTCGAAGGGCTATTCGGAACTCACCCTGATAAACATCGAGGTCCTCGCCGCCGCCAACCTGCAGCCGGAAATGCGAACCCGCCGGGTACAGCTCGTTCGCGATGTGAAACGAGCCTGGATCGAGTTTGAGCTCGGTGGCAATCAGCAGCTCGTCCTTGGGCTTATGCGAGTTAATGTGAAAGCCGGGCTCGACACGAAAGCGCAGCTCAACATCCTGCGGCTTGTTCGCGGTGAGTTGCAGCGAATCCGTCAGGAGCACAACGTGCTGCTTCTTTGCTTCAGCGGCGCGATCGAGTCCGCCGAGTTGAATCTGTGCCGCGGCAATGATTGGAAGTGCCAGCGCGATGCTGAGAAGGAGACTACGCTTCACGCGCCACCTGCAGCGATGGTCTTCTGAATCAGCGCTTCCATCTGTTCCTTGCTGGGCGCTCCCGCGGTCACTTCGACGACCTTGCCGGTACGGTCGACGTAGAAGGTCTCGGGCAGGTAGTCCACACCGCCGTATTTCTTTGCGACCGCCTCATCAGGCATGAGGATCGTGTAGGTCACGCCGATCTTCTTAGCGGCGTTGGCGACGTCGTCGCGCGAGGCGCCATCATCCTGCGACAGGCCGAGGATCTCCAGGCCCTGTCCTTTGTACTTCGCGGAGAACTCCTGGAACCACGGCATCTCCAGCTTGCAGGGCCCGCACCACGTGGCCCAGAAGTTCACGACGACAGGATGGCCTTTGAAGTCGGCGAGCGAGATCTTCTTGCCGGAGAGATCGTTAAGGGTGAATGCAGGTGCCTCCTTGCCGCGGAGGTCGGAGCCTTCGGCATCAGGCGGGCCGGAGTTATCGGAAGATGCCGGAGCCGGAATCAGCGTGATGTGATTGGACTGGCTGAGAGCTCGGCGATGGCGCAGATTATGTACGCCCGCCCAGAAGAGCACACCCACCAACGCCATCATGATTGCAAGTACAGCCAGTCGACGTCCCACAGTCACTTCCCTTCGTTCGAAGCTGCTCTAAGTTTACCGCCCGCGCGGATTCCCGGCCGCGCGAGGGCATGACGCTCTGCTAGCATGAGCGTCAGTTCCGCTCATGGATAAGATCACGCCTGGCATGTCGCAAGTTTCTGAAATTTCAAGCCCCTCTGCGCTGGTGCGCATCGAAGCAGCGGCGCTGGAGCAGCTGGCAGCGCGGCTGGAGGGTGCTGCGGGTGAGACGTTTGAACGCGTCGCGAAGTTACTCTCCGAAGCGGCGCGCCAGGGCCATCGCGCGATTCTGACAGGGATCGGGAAGAGCGGACTGATCGCACGCAAGATCGCCGCAACGCTGGTCTCGACCGGAACGCCTGCGTGCTTTCTGCATCCGAGCGAGGCCGTGCACGGCGACCTTGGCATGGTGGGGCGTGGCGATGTGGTAATTGCGCTCTCGTACTCCGGCGAGACGGAGGAGTTGCTGCGGCTGCTGCCGGTGCTGCCGCGGCTGGGCGTCACGCTCGTGAGCTTTTGCGGATGCGTGGGGTCAACGCTGGCCGAGGCGAGCGAATATGTGCTCGACGTGAGCGTGAGCCAGGAGGCGTGTCAGCATCAGCTTGCGCCGACGGCCTCAACCACCGCGATGCTGGCGCTGGGCGATGCGCTGGCGGTCGACGTCAGCCGCCGGCTTGGCTTCCGGGCCAATGACTTTGCCGAGTTGCATCCGGGCGGACACCTGGGCCGGCGACTGATGCCGGTTGCGAAGCTGATGCACACGGGAGACGCGATTCCGACGGTTACGCCGAATGCGAGTCTGCCAGAGATTGTGCATGAGATGAGCGCGAAGCGGCTGGGGATGACGACCGTGCAGCAGGGCGGCCGGCTGCTCGGCGTACTGTCGGATGGCGACCTGCGGCGACTGCTGGAGCAGGACGGACCGAAGGCGTTCGGGAAGACTGCGGCGGAGGTGATGAACCGCTCACCTCGCACCATTGGACCGGAACCGCTGGCGCCGGATGCGCTGGAGATCATGGAGCGGCACCGGATTACGTCGCTGGTCGTGACCGGGGATGGCACGGCAACGAGTGCAGTGCTCGGCGTGCTGCACACGCACGACTTGTGGGCTCTACCAAGCGAGAGCGCAAAGGGCTAGCGGGTCAGTCGCCCCAGACACGACGATGCGCGGCGGAGACGATCTGGTAGCACTCGCAGGCGGTCGCGATCGTGCCAGGGCGATCGAGGATCGTAACCTTGCCTCGTGAGTAAGTGATCAGACCGCGCTCCTGCAGCGCGCCGGCTGCAACGGTGACGGTGGAACGGCGCGCCCCGAGCATCTCGGCGATGTACTCCTGCGTGACCTGCACCTGCTCGGACTCGACCCTGTCGGCCAGCGTGAGCAACCAGCGTGCGAGCCGCTGCTCGACCTCATGGAGGCGGTTGCAGAGCACGCTCTGCGTGGCGAGCACCATGCGCAGGTAGATGGTTCGATAGATGAGCTCGCGCAAGCCGCGCATGGAGAGAACCGCATTGCGAAAGGTGGACGCGCGCATCCTATAGCCTTTGCCGGCGACCTGGACGACGACGGCGTGGCCCATCTCCGGCAGATTGAAGAGCGCGGCGACACCGGAGAAGCCCTCGCGGCCCGCAAGGTAGACCTCGACGGACTCGCCCGCGGAGGTTGTAGCGACGGTAGAGATGGCGCCGGCGGTGGGGAAATAAACCTGCTCCACGGGAGCATCCGGCTCGGTAAGCTGCATGCCCAGGGGCATGTCCACCTCTTCCAGCATTGCGGCAACCTGTTGCCACTCATCGTCAGGCAGCCGGTCCAACAGACGATTGCCGGTCCCTCGGACCAGGCCTGTTTGACCATTCATGTTTAGCACTTTGTCCTCAAACAAGTTGAAGCATACGTGGCGCCACTCAAGGTGCCATCTTTCTGAAATTTGAGATGCTTTCTAATGCTTTCGGGTCAAGGGCAAGGTGAGATCGCTTCGGTACAATCGATAAGACATGCACCGTTGGTCCAAGCTCTTTATTCCCACCCTGCGTGAGGCCCCGGCCGACGCGGAGGTCGCCAGTCATAAGCTCCTGCTCCGCGCAGGGTACGTCCGCCAGTTGAGCGCCGGCCTGTATAGCTACCTGCCCCTGGGGCAGCGCTCGTTCAACAAGATCACGGCCATCGTTCGTGAGGAGATGGATCGGATCGGCCAGGAGTTCTACCTGCCGGCGCTGAACCCGCGCGAGCTGTGGCAGGAATCCGGCCGCGATGCCGTGATGGGCGACAATATGTTCCGGCTCAAGGACCGCAAGGGCGCCGAACTCGTCCTCGCCATGACGCATGAGGAGGTCATCACCTCCATCGCGCGCAATGAGGTTCGCAGCTACAAACAGCTTCCGCAGATCTGGTACCAGATCCAGACCAAGTTTCGCGACGAACCGCGGCCCAAGGGCGGACTGCTGCGCGTACGCCAGTTCATCATGAAGGATTCGTATTCCTTCGATCTGGACGCGGCCGGGCTGGACGAGAGCTATAACAAGCACGACGCGGCATATCGGGCCATCTTTACCCGGTCAGGTCTCGACTTCATTGCGGTCGAGGCCGACTCCGGGGCGATGGGCGGCTCCGGATCGCAGGAGTTCATGGTTTACAGCGACGCAGGCGAAGACCTGATCGCCAGTTCGGCCTCGGGCTATTCGGCCAACCTTGAGAAGGCTGCCTCGCAGCTGCCGCCGGTGGTCGATCTGGAAGCAACCAGTGATGCGCCGGAACTCGTGTCCACGCCGGGTAAGGCCGCGATTGTTGACGTTACCGAGTTCTTCGGCATTCAAGCCGCGCAGGATATCAAGTGCGTTGCTTTCATGGGCTCGGGAAGCGGCCATAAGCCGGGCGAACCCTTGCGCCCGGTCGTGGCCTTCCTTCGCGGCGATCACCAGGTAAATGAAACCAAGCTGAACAAGATTGCCGGCACAGCCGACGTCCGCCCGATGATGCCAGAGGAGTTGGAGCGGCATATTGGAGGTCCGGCAGGGTACCTCGGACCGGTTGGCATCGCGCAGATCATGACCGAGGGCTCACTCAACGGCCTCAAGTCCGGCAAGGCGCTCGACAAGCTAAAGGGCGTGCTGCGCGACAACCCGAACGAAGGGCTGCGCACGATTGTTGTCGTCGATCTCGGCCTGCAGGGACGGAAGAATCTTGTCGCCGGCGCAAACAAGCTCGATTACCACTACAAGAACGTCACGCCGGGCCGTGATTTCACCTGGACCGTCGTTGCGGACGTGCGCAATGTGAACGAGGGTGAGCTGGATCCCATGGGCGGACAACCACTGCGCATTGGCAAAGCCGTGGAGGTTGGACACATTTTCAAGCTCGGGTGCAAGTACACCGAGAGCATGCATGCACGCGTGCTGGATGCCAACGGCAAAGAGGTCATGCCGGTCATGGGCTGCTACGGCATCGGCATCGAACGCATTCTTACAGCCGCGATTGAGAGCTCGGCGGCGGCGTTCCGCAAGCGCTTCCCGGATGCCGAGCCTGCGACGACCTCGACCGACCAGTTTGCGTTGTCGCCCTCGATAGCGCCTTTTGAGGTGGTAATTACGGTGACCAACGTTCGCGAGACGGAGTTACTCGCCGCCGGGGAAAGAGTCGCCGCAGATCTCACTAAGGCCGGCGTCGACGTGCTGCTGGACGATCGCGATGAGCGCGCAGGCGTGAAGTTCAAGGACGCCGAGTTGATTGGCGTGCCCTACCGCGTGAATATTGGCAAGAAACTCGCCGAAGGCAAGGTCGAGGTCGTTGACCGCCTGCTGCACGCCACCGAGGACGTAACGCTCGAGGCGCTTCCAGCACACATCCAATCACTCCTGGCAGCGTCCAAGAAGTAGCATCCTCAAACGAGGCCCTTTGCCGACTGGAATCCTGATGCCTGTAAAAGTAAAGATCGACCAATCGCAACAACATTCGATCTGGTGGAAGCTTCTGCGAGTCGCTCTCGTCCTTATCGTGGGGATCGTGCTCGCCGGCGCCGCGGTTTACGGGTACTTCTACCACGAGTACAAGGGCCTGGTGAGTGACCGGTTGAAGCAAGGCCCGCTGTTCTCCTCCGTTGCGCAGATCTACGCCGCCCCGCAGGAGGTTCGGCCCGGTCAGCATCGCACGGCAAACGAGATCGCAGCATCCCTTCGGCAGGCCGGCTATAACGGCAACCCGAAGATGGGAACCTATCGGCTGCAGGGCGACACCATCCAGTTGAAGCCGGGCCCGGAAAGTTACCTTGCCGCCGATGGCGCCACCATTGTGACCAGCGACGGCGTAGTGAAGACCATCACCGCAGAAGATGGTGCTCCACTCGCCGGCTACAAACTCGAGCCGCAACTCATCACGGCACTCTCCGAGGGAAGCAGCCGCACCAAGCGCCGCATGGTGACCTACGACCAGATTCCTCCGCAGATGGTGCAGGCGATCCTCGCAATCGAAGACCGCCGCTTCTTCGAGCATGGCGGCATCAACTACGTGCGCACATTCAAGTGCGCCGTGCAGGATGTGCTTGCGCACCGCATGAACTGCGGCGGTTCAACGCTTACGCAGCAGCTTGCTCGTGGATTCTTCCTCACCCCGGACAAGAAGATCTCGCGCAAGATTGCCGAGATCATGATCACCTTCCAGCTCGAGAATCGCTTCACAAAGAAGCAGATCTTCGAGATGTACGTGAACGAAGTAAATCTCGGCCAGCACGGATCCTTCGCCATCGATGGCGTTGGCGAGGCAGCTCAGTCCTATTTCGGAAAAGATCTTCGTCAGCTCGATCTCGCAGAAATCGCGACGATTGCCGGACTGATCAACAGTCCGAACTGGCTGAATCCCTATCGCCATCCCAGTCGCGCGATGGACCGCCGCAACATTGTGCTGGACGCGATGATCGAGACGGGAGCGATCAACTCAAAGCAGGCGGAACGCGCGAAAGCGGAACCGATGCAGCTGGCGCCGCCGAACGTCGACGGCAGCGAAGCCCCCTACTTTGTCGATCTTGTGCACGACCAGATCGTGCAGCGCCTGGGTGACACGGACATGGCTCGTTCCGGCTCGCTGCGGATCTATACCTCTCTGGATCCTTCGCTCCAGGCCGCTGCCGCCGATGCCGTTGAGGCCGGCATGAGGCACGTAGATGAACTGATCCGAAAGCTGCACAAGAAGGACGATCCGATCACCTATCCCCAGGTCGCGCTGGTTGCGCTCGATCCGCATACCGGTCAGGTTCTGGCGCTGGTGGGCGGACGAAATTATGGTGTTTCGCAGTTGAACCATGCACTGGCGGAGCGGCCGACTGGATCGATCTTCAAACCCTTCGTTTACGCCGCCGCCTACAACACCTCGCTGAACGGAACAGACCTGAACGGGAGCGGCCTCTTCAACGCGCTGACTCTGCTCAACGACGATCCGACGACCTTCATGTATGACGGGAAGCCGTACACGCCGGGCAACTTTGAACGCGGTGAGTATCCCGGCATGGTCACCGCGGTGACTGCCATTGCCCATTCGCTCAACATCGCGACGATCAACCTCGCCCAGATGGTGGGCTTTGACAACGTCGCGTCGCTGGCTCGTCAGTCGGGCATCGTCAACGCACGCGGAACACCCTCTGTGGCCATCGGCACGTACAACGCAACGCCTCTTGATATGGCGGGCGCCTACACCGTCTTCGCGAACAACGGAGTACACATCAAGCCGTGGATGCTCGCGAGCGTCCGTAATCCGAACGGCGATATCATCGCGGACTACGCGCCCGATGCGAAGCAGGTACTCGATCCACGGGTGGCATACCTGACGCAATCGCTGCTGGAAGACGTGATGACGTTCGGTACAGGTTCTTCAGCGCGGAAGGCCGGATTCACGGCGCCCGCTGCAGGCAAAACAGGCACTTCACATGACGTGTGGTTTGCAGGCTACTCGTCGAATCTCCTCTGCGTCATCTGGGTCGGCAACGACGATTACACGGATATTTCGCACGGCCTGACCCATGCCCTGCAGGGTGCCGATGCAGCCGCGCCAATCTGGGCGGAGTTCATGAACCGTGCGATCAAGCTTCCACAGTACTCGGACATGAAATCTTTCGCTGCGCCGGAGGGCGTCCAGACTTTGCGCGTCGATCGTGCAAGCAGTCTTCCGACCGATTCCACCTGCCCCAGCGATGGCATGACCGTCGCATTTCTCGTGGGTACGGCGCCGCAGGGCACCTGCTCCCACATGGGCGAGGATTCGCAGACGCTCGCGAACAGGTTGTTCAATCCTGATGCCGTCCCGGACAATTCAACGAATCCGAACAATCCGGATGACGCGACAAAGCACCGCAACTTCTTCCAGAAGATGTTCGGACTCAGTAAGGACAAAGACAAGCAGCAGCAACAACAGGAGCCGCAGCCGCAACAGCCGGCGACACCTCAGAATTAGAGGTTCTCAATCCACGGCTGGCATGAAGGACACCAGTAGGTCGAGCGCGCACCCGCTCCCTGCCTTCGCATTTCAACCGTCGTCCCGCAGCGCCTGCACTCCTGCCCCTGGCGCCGATACACCCACAATCGCGCGGCGCGGTTCATCGCCCCTGTCGTATGCCGACCGCCCGCATAGGTCACGATGCCCTGCCCTTTTCCTTCAGCAACATTCGCCTGCATAAAACGCTGCGCGATCCCGGAGATACTCTCTAACTCGCGATCGCTGATTGTCTGCACACGGCGAAACGGATTCACTCGCGCTGTGAACAGGATCTCCGACTTATAGATGTTTCCGATCCCCGCAATCACCTGCTGATTCAGCAGCACGTTCCCAATCTCCGCGTCAGGATGCGCTCGTCCAAACTCACGCAGAGCGCGCGTTGCTTCATCGAAAGAGTACGTTGCGCTTAGAACATCCAGCCCAAGTTGAGACACATGTTCACTGCGCTTGAGCGATTGCGTTGTGTGGAACTCCGCAACCGGAACACTGAAGCCAACCGCCTGCCTATCGCCACAGGTGATCACGATCCGCATGGCGCTGCGCGGTGCTTGCCATCGTTCGCCGGTCTTATAGATGTGCCACGAGCCTGACATCCGCATGTGCGTAACCAGAATCAGATCGCCGGAGAAGAAGATCAGGCTCCATTTGCCTCGCGCCTCAACTCGCTCGACTGTGCGGCCCGCGAGCGGCGCATCATCATTCACGCGAGCAAGGGACGCCAGCGTTGTCTCGAATCCTGTCACGACGCGGTCGCCGAGTGCGCGATTCAGTGCACGCGCGGCGCGAAAGATTGTGTCTCCCTCAGGCATCGCTGCGCGTCTCCGCCGCGGTCCCAGGCGGTGGCGGAAGTCCGCGCCTCACGTTGAATCCGAGTGGCGCAGCCTGGAATCCAGCGTCCAGGAGGAACCGCGCCAGCGGGTGCTCCGCCACAGGCACGCCGTTCACAGTCGAAATCAGCATCGACGTGCGGCCACGCCCTTCCGGATTGTCCGTTCGCTGCACGTACGCCACGAGAAACTCCGCCAGGGCTCTCGCTGTCTGGGAGCACGCCGGCTCATCTTCGGGCAGAAGAACCTGGATATTCGGATTGCCGCGACGAAGGTACGCTGTGAGCGCACCATCCACGAGCACTACGCGAGCGCCGACGCTTCGCGTCAACGTCGAACCTTCCTCAGGTGCGGCAGGCCAACGAAGCAACGCACCGTACGGATTCGCGGGGTCGGTCGCCGCCAGCATTACCACTTCGTGCCTGTTTTCAACCGTCGCACGCAACGAGCGCAGCAAATCGACCGCTGCCGGGAGTGCAAATTGCGTCGCTCCCAGATCCGCGGCAAAGTATCCGCGGCGAATCCTCCCGCTCTCTTCGAGGGCCTTCAACACGTCGTAGATAGCAGTGAACCCGCCAGCCAGATTCTCTGCATGGGCTGTCTCGCGAAAGACGATGCCGTAACGGGCGAGCAGCTGCTGCGCGATCGCGTGGCTCCACACTGTCTGCTCCGCGGGTGTGGCGCGCGTCTCTGCAAACGCGGCGGCGTTCACACTCCATCTGCCTTGCGCAGTCGGTGGCGTTGTTCTCCGGCTCCGAAATCCCTGCTGATGATGGACGCGCCGTGTCTGCTTTGTGCTTCGCGACGAAGCGGAAGGTCTGTCGCAATAGGCCCGCAGCGCGTTCATCGCATCGTTCGTCACCAGCCCGCGCCACACCAGCGACCAGAGCGCCTCGATCGTCTCTCCCGGGTATCCGCCACCAGCACCATCGTGCAGCGGTTGAAAGAAAGATGCTCCATTGCGAGTCAGGTAGTTGATCACGGCTTGTTCCCGCTCGCTCATCGCGGCAGCCTCTGCCGGCGCTCCGCGATCGACGACAATGCGATCCGGAGGCCACAGCAGCGCGAGCTTGTCCGCCAGATACAATCCGATACGGCCATCGCGTTCGCCCAATGGCTCCAATCCTGTCCAAACAACCTCGCCCGCCGCAATCAAGGTGTCCAGGTCTGCCCTCGAATAGCCCCCAATGCGCGCGGGGAGAATCTCGGTCTCAAGCAGAGAGGCAGGCAAAGCCGCTCCTTGCAACGTCTCAATCACGTCCAGCAAGGCATCGAGCCCTCGACGCGGCTGCACGACTCCCTGCCAGCGTGTAAAGAGCCTCGCGAGCGTGCGCTGTTCGACCGGTTCTACCTCTTTGCGAAGACGTGCGAGCGACCGTCTCCGAATCGTGCGCAGTACCTCGACGTCGATCCATTCACGATTTACACCGCTCGGGCGGAAGCCGCCCTCCACGATGCGGCCCACTCCGACCAGCCGTTGCAATACAGGCTCAACCGTTGCATTCGACAGCCCGTAGCGCTTCGCGATCTCCGCCGTTGTAACCGGACCATGCGTACGAGCGAAACGACGAACGATGTCAACAAGGGCGTCTACTGCAGGCTCAAGAAATGCATTGGGAAGCCCTGGCGGCAGTGGGACTCCGAGTGCGTCTCGCACCCGCGCCGCGTCCTCAATCGCGACCAGGCGCGGCTCACCAGCAATGCGCACCTGAAGAACCCTTCGCGCGCGCAGCAGCCGCGCGACGGTGGCGTCGACATCGATGTCCTCACACCGTGCCGCAACCTCGGCTGCCTTCAGATCGCCAAGCCGCAGCAAGAGGTCGTGCACCGCATCCAGATTGCGAGCCTTGTAGCCCTCTGCGAGCGACTGCAACTGCTCCTCTGTCTCTTCGATCGCATTTGCATCGAGCAGCTCTCGAAGATCTGCATCGCCGAGCAACTCGCGTAGTTGCTCCTGATCGATAGACAAGGCCTGCGCGCGGCGTTCCGCCAAGGGCGCATCACCGTCATAGATATAGTTCGCGACGTAACTAAACAGCAGTGCGCTGGCAAACGGTGAAGGCGTTCGCGAGTCCACGACGTGCACTCGGATGCTGCGATTCGCAATTGCACGTAGCGTCTCCGACAGCGCCGGCATGTCGAACACATCCCTCAGACATTCGCGATACGCTTCGAGCAGAATCGGAAAGCTCGCATAGCGCGAGGCGACGCTCAGAAGATCGTAAGCACGCTTACGCTGCTGCCAAAGAGGTGTGCGGCCCTCCGCGCGGCGCCGCGGCAACAGGAGCGCCCGGCTCGCAGCTTCACGAAACTTCGCCGCAAACAGCGCCGTCGAGCCAAGTTGACGTTGCACCAGCTCCGCCGCTTCGGCAGCATCCAGCAGGAACGCGTCAACCTCGGGCGGAGTATCGGTCTCCGGAAAGCGCAGCACGAAGCCGTCTTCACTCCACATCGTCTCAACGCCGAGTCCCGCAGCCCTCACTCTCGCAGTCGCAGCCATCGCCCAGGGCGCATGAACGCGGCTGCCGAACGGCGTCAGGCAACAGACACGCCAATCGCCAAGCTCGTCACGTACACGCTCAATCACAATCGTGCGGTCGTCCGGAACCTGTTGGGTCGCGAGCTCCTGATCCGCGAGATAGCGCAGAACATTCTCTGCCGCCTGTTGATCGAGGTCGTGTTCGCTCGTGAGTTTGGCAACTGCAGCTGCACGCGGCAGATCACGCAGCTCACGAACCAGCGCACCGATTTGCCTGCCGAATTCGATGGGTCGTCCTGCCTGATCGCCATGCCAGAACGGCATCTTGCCCGGCTCTCCCGGCGCAGGGCTCACAAGCACGCGATCCTGCGTGATCTCGTCGATGCGCCACGTTGAAGCCCCAAGCACGAACGTCTCACCCTCGCGCGCCTCAAAGACCATCTCCTCATCGAGCTCGCCCACACGCACCGGCTTCGCATGCATGCCGCTCAGGAAAACTCCATAGAGTCCGCGATCGGGAATCGTTCCACCGTTCAGGATCGCGATCCGCTGCACTCCCTGGCGCGGTGTAATCCAGTTGCGCTGCCGATCCCATGTAACACGCGGCCGTAGTTCCGCGAATTCATCCGATGGATAGCGCCCGGCGAGCATATCCAGCACTCCATCGAATACCGGTGTGCTCAGCTCCGCGAAAGTAGCCGAACTCCGAACGATCGACAACAAGCCGTCGTACGAAATGCCCGGCGACTCCGCTTCAAGATCCCCCACGCCACGAACGCGCTCGGCCTCGGCGAGCGGCAGCGGCGGATGCGCCACAATGGCGACCATCTGCTGCGCGAGAACGTCAAGCGGATTGCGCAGAAAGCGCGTCGACTCCACGTGACCTTCATGCATGGCCTGCGTCACGGCGGCACATGCAATTAAATCCGCACGATACTTCGGAAAGATGATGCCGTGCGAGGGCGCACCGACCTGGTGCCCCGCGCGACCAATGCGCTGCATCCCGCTTGCAACGCTCGGCGGAGCCTCAATCTGAATCACAAGATCAATCGCACCCATATCGATCCCAAGTTCAAGCGACGAGGTACACACCAGCGCACGAATGCGGCCCGCCTTCAGCATCTCTTCGATCTCGGTGCGTTGTGCTGCTGCGAGAGAACCGTGATGAGCCCGCGCGATGGGTTCATCCGCAAGTTCGTTCAAGGCACCTGCCAGCCGCTCGGCCACGCGTCTCGCATTCACAAATAACAGTGTCGAAGTGCGGCTGCGAATAATCTCCAGCAGGCGCGGATGAATGGACTGCCAGATGCTCGTCCTCTTTGGCCCCTGCGATGCAGCCCCGCTGGGCAGATCCTCCATCTGGCCCAGCTTCGCCATGTCCTCAACCGGCACCTCGACTCGCAATTCCAGGGTTTTGCGTGCACCGGCGTTGACGATCGTGACCGGGCGAAATGCCGTTCCAAACTCTTCGTGACTATCTCCATCCGCGGGGTTTTCCTTCAACCGCCCCGCGACCCCAGGGTCTGCTCCGCCCAGAAACCGCGCGACCTCTTCGAGTGGCCGCTGTGTTGCGCTGAGTCCGATGCGTTGTATCGGTCGCGCCACCAGCGCCTGCAGCCGCTCGATGGAAAGCGCAAGGTGCGCTCCGCGCTTCGTCGGCACCAGCGCATGAATCTCATCGATGATCACCGTCTCGATCGACCGCAACGCTTCGCTCGCACCGGAGGTCAGCATCAAGTACAGTGATTCCGGCGTCGTGATGAGTATCTCGCCCGGATGCCGGCGAAAGCGTGCACGCTCACGCGGGCTCGTGTCACCAGTGCGAACACTGATCTCCGGAACATGCACGGCGATTCCCTCACGCTGCGCCATGTTCGCGATCCCCGCAAGCGGCGATCGCAGGTTGCGCTCGACATCCACCGCAAGCGCCTTCAGCGGCGACACGTAAAGAACGCGACACCCAGGCTTCGTCGCCGGCTCTCGCAGCATCAGCCGATCGAGGCACCACAGAAATGCAGCGAGCGTCTTCCCTGTTCCTGTGGGCGCAAGAATCAGTGTCGACTCGCCGCGCGCGATCGCAGGCCAGCCCTCACGCTGGGGCGCTGTCACTTCTTCGAAGACAGCGCGGAACCATGCTGCAGTCACCGGGTGAAACAGCTTAAGAACATCATTCGGCGACGCCTGCACCGCTGCAGGGTCTTCAGGTTTGCGCGCCGTCTTCGATGAACGTTCTCGCCTGGCCAACGAATTCGCTCCGATTTCTGCCTCAGTTTTGGATGCGTCCGGGCCGCGTGCGGAGTACACATTCGTTCGCTGCAGCCCCCGGACTCCGGATCGATACCTTGCCTTCGCCCGTGGGAGCGTCTACTCTAAACAACTCACGATGTCGTCCGTCGCTTCTACAAACCCGCTCTCCATCGCTGAACAAACGCGGCTGCGTGAGCTCGCTCAAGCTGCCGCGGCAAACTCCTATTCACCTTACAGCCACTTCCGCGTGGGCGCTGCACTTCTGCTCACGGATGGCTCAATCGTTTCCGGCTGCAACGTCGAAAACTGCTCCTACCGGCTCACCAGTTGCGCTGAACAGGCCGCCATCGCTCGCGCTGTCTCTGAGCGAGGACCCAGTATCCGTCTCCGCGCCGTAGCGATCGCCAATCTCAATGGCGCCGCCTCCATGCCATGCGGAGCCTGCCGCCAGACGCTCAGCGAGTTCGGCGACGATGATGTGTTGATCCTCTATCCGGGCGATGGCGGAACCGACGAATCCACCACACTCGGCGCGCTGCTTCCGCACGCCTTCCGCATGCAGTATCTCGACCCCAAGTGAGTATGTCGAACCACCTCTTTCATCCCATTGATCTCATCCTGCGGAAACGCGACGGCCATGAACTGTCCACGGAAGAGATTCAGCAGTTCGTCCGGAGCGTCGTGAATAGCGGCGAGAGATCGGCCGCCCAGTCGGAACCAACGATCACCGATGCGCAGATCGGAAGCTTCCTCATGGCGGTCTATGACCACGGACTCTCGCCGCGCGAGCTCGCCGATCTCACCAATGCGATGCGCTTCTCCGGTGAGACATTCGATGCGTCCGGCCTCGACACCTTCACGGTCGACAAGCACTCCACGGGCGGCGTGGGTGACAAGAGCTCGCTGCTGATCGCTCCCGTGCTTGCTGCCGCGGGACTCGAAGACTCGCCGAGCATCTCCGTCCCCATGATCAGCGGCCGCTCGCTGGGCCACACCGGCGGCACGCTCGACAAGCTCGAGACCATCCCCGGTTTCAACACGCAGCTCTCACTGGCAAGCATGCGTGAGGAGTTGCGTGAATGCCATGCCGCCCTCGTCGGGCAGACGCCGCGACTCGTCCCTGCGGACCGCATTCTCTACGCGTTGCGTGACCACACCGGCACCGTCGAGTCGCCGTTCCTGATTACCGCCAGCATCATGAGCAAGAAGCTCGCGGAGGACCTTCGTGGTCTGGTGCTCGATGTGAAGGTTGGCTCCGGGGCCTTCATGCCCACCTATGAGCAGTCGAAGCTTCTCGCCAACCTCATGGTCTCTACCGGCGAACTTGCCGGTACGAGCACCGTCGCCCTGCTTACCTCAATGGAAGAACCGCTCGGCCGCTTCAGTGGCAACTGGGTCGAAGTCCGGGAGTGCGTGGATATCATGCGCGGCACACGCCATCCCATGTCCGCCGACCTCATCGATCTATCGAATGCACTTTCCGGCTGGATGCTCTTCCTGGCCGGCAAGTCCAGTTCACCTCAGGAGGGTGCAAAGCTTAGTGATGAGCTGCTACGTTCCGGCGCTGCCTACAAAGCCTGGCTCCGCATTGTGCGTGCTCAGGGCGGTGAGACCAGCATCTTTAACGACCCCGCAGCCTTCCACAAACCTCGAGCCACCCGCGTCCTCAAAGCCGAACGCGAGGGCTACCTTGCCGGCATGGATTGCAAACAGGTTGGCTGGGCTGTGCAACGTCTCGGCGCCGGCCGCGCCAAACCTGGCGATCCTGTCAGCGCTCACGCGGGTATCGAGTCGCATGCGAAGCTCGGCGCAAAGCTTGAAGCCGGACAGCCGATCTTCACTCTTTTCAGCGAAGAGGCCGCTCTGCTGGATGAGCCCTTCCGCATGCTCGAAGAGACGATCCGCATCGAAGATGCTTCACCGACGATCCAGCCGCTCATCCGCGAGATCGTACGGCAGTAACAGTCCGCCGATTTACTTACTCTTTCTCTTGGCGAGATACCGCTCGACGCTCGCCTGCCAATCCAGCGAAGTGCCAGAATATGGCGACGCCTCCTGCGCCCGAGCCTGCAACGGGATGGCCGGAGCGGCCTCCTCTACTGGAATAACTGCCGGGGGAGCCGCTACGTAACCCTCAGGACGCAAAGACTTCGGCAGTTCCGAGGCGTTGAAGTCCACACCCTCCGCAATCATTCGTTGCGCTATTGTCACCAGCGCCTTCCGTTTCGTTGCAATCTTCCGTGCTGCCTGGTCACGCTCTTCATCTGAAGCGAATGTTTCGTACTTCTCAAGGTGCGCAAGCTTGCGATCGAAAAGAGCAATCTCCTCATGAATGGATCTCAAATAATACTTGCCAGTAGGTGCCGTCGCCATCTTTCCTCCAACGGGTGTGATGGGAGGAAACGCGTCCTCGCGCTGCAAATCTTCGGAATCGCCCCGAAAACCAGAGGGCGATCCATCGATCGCCCTCCCGAGTTTCAACTTGTGTGGCAATTAGATCGCGCGAACGTTCTCAGCCTGCCAGCCCTTCGGGCCCTTCACAACGTTGAACTCAACCTGCTGGCCTTCCTGCAGGCTGCGAAACCCGTTGCTCGTAATCGCTGAAAAATGCACGAAGACATCTTCGCCCGTGGGGCGGCTGAGAAAGCCGAAGCCCTTTGCGTCGTTAAACCACTTAACTGTTCCCTGTTCCATGATGCTGTTCCTTTTTTTGAAGCAATGTACCGCTGAACGCAATTTGGTGTTGATTGCGGGGTTGAGCAGTACAGCCGGAACCAGCAAGAAGACCAGATCGAATTCGTCGACCATTTGTAGTCTACCACCGTTGTCGGCGTGCCGCTTGCCGGAGTTATCTTCCACCCCCGATTCCCGTAACTTCAATGTAGCCAACGTCCCTGCAAGTCGTTACACTGGCACATCTCCCCGTCATTTACAGGAGTGCACCCGTTGGGCAGATTTACCGGACTAATTGGACTGGCTGTCTTACTTAGCGTGGGTTACACGCTTTCCACCGCCCGCCGCGCGATCCGGTGGCGCACGGTCGTCTGGGGTCTCGGCCTCCAGATCCTGTTCGCCTTTCTCGTCATCAAGTGGAGCATCGGCCAGATCATCCTCAAGTGGTCCGCCGACCATGTAACCGAGATGCTTGGCCACGCCGCTGACGGCTCCATCCTCGTCTTCGGGCCTCGGCTCGGCGACCCCCACAGCCCGCTCGCTGTCTTCGCCTTCGCCGTCCTGCCCACCATCATCTTCGTCTCCGCGCTCTTCGCGATGCTCTATCACATAGGCATCATGCAGCGTGTCATCCAGGTCGTCGCGTGGCTGATGCAACGCACCATGGGCACCTCAGGCGCCGAGTCCACGAACGTCGCCGCCAGCATCTTCATGGGCCAGACCGAGGCCCCGCTCACCATCCGGCCCTTCCTCGGCGACGCCACGCAGTCCGAGCTCATGACCATCATGACCTCCGGCATGGCCCACGTCTCCGGCGGCATCATGGCGGCCTACATCCTCTTCGGCATTCACGCGCAGGACCTCCTCTCGGCCGTCATCATGACCGCGCCTGGAACCATCCTCATCGCGAAGATGCTCGTACCTGAGACTGAGGTCCCCGCAACGCTCGGCACCGTGAAGATGCCGCAGTCCGAGGAGCACAAGGAAGACAACCTCGTCGGCGCAGTCGCGCGCGGCACCATCGACGGCGGCAATCTCGCCTGGAACGTCGCCATCATGCTCATCAGCTTCCTCGCGATCGTCGGCCTCATCAACGCCATCATGCTCGGCATCTCCAACGGCCTCTGGGCCCACGGCCACATTCCTTTCCCGCACTCGCTCGGCAACGCGCTCGGCGCACTCTGCTCTCCTATCGCGTGGATGATCGGTGTGCCCTGGCAGGATGCGAAGATCGTCGGCAACCTCATCGGCACGCGCGCCGTGCTGAACGAGTTCATCGCCTACACGCAACTCGGCCAACTGGCGAAGGCCGGCGCCATCAGCGCACGCACGCTGTCCATCGCCACCTTCGCGCTCTGCGGCTTCGCCAACATCGGCTCCGTCGGCATGCAGATCGGCGGCATCGGCGCCCTCATTCCGCACCGCCGCAATGACCTCGCCCGCCTCGGCATGCGCGCCCTGCTCGCCGGCACGATGGCAAACCTGATGTCCGCTTCCATCGTCAGCATGCTTCTGCCAAAATAACGGCCATGGCGACCGCCGCCGACTTCCGCCGCATCGCGCTTTCCTTCCCGGAGGCAGAAGAATCTTCGCACATGGGGCAGCCCGATTTTCGAGTCGGCGGCCACATCTTCGCCACGCTTGCGGCGGAAGAGCAGGGCTACGGAAACCTCATGCTCACGCCCGAACTGCAGGTCCAGTTCGTTGCCGACGCACCCCGGATATTTCTGCCGATTCCGGGCGGCTGGGGATGCATGGGCAGTACGCACATCGTCCTCGCAGCGGCAAACGAGGACACGCTGCACGACGCCCTGCAGACCACCTACAAACTCCGCGTCGCCAAGAACGCCGCGACATCGAAGTCGAAGTCCAGTCCGAAATCCCGCAAGCCACGCTAGCCTCGTACAATCGTTCCGAAGACATGGCCACCGCACAGACGAACTCAGATCAGATGCCGCCCGATCTCCACACTCGCGTCACGCAAGCCCTCACGCACATCTTCCTCAAGACCGACCTGAAGCCGACGCTCGGCATCATCCTCGGCTCCGGCCTCGGCGGCTTCGCCTCGCAGGTTGAGAACGCCGTCGTCATCCCGTACTCCGAGATCCCAAACTTCCCGCGCTCCACTGTTGAAGGCCACGAGGGCAAGCTCGTAATCGGCACCATCGGCGGCGTCAGCGTCGCGGTCATGCAGGGCCGTGTCCACGCGTACGAGGGCTACTCGATGGCCGAGGTCACCTTCCCCATGCGCGTGCTCGGCATGCTCGGCTGCAAGGCGCTCCTCGTCACCAACGCCGCCGGAGGCATCAACCAGTCCTACGCGCAGGGCGGGCTCGTCTGCATCTCCGACCACATCAACCTCACCGGCCAGAACGCCGCCATCGGCCCCAACGAGCCCCGCTTCGCCACGCGCCCCGGCGCCGGCCTGCGCTTCTTCGACATGACCACCGCCTACTCGCCGCGTCTGCGCAAACTCGCCGCCGCCGAGGCCGCAAAGCAAAACATACCGCTGCCCGAAGGCGTCTACCTCGCCGTCCTCGGACCCAGCTACGAGACGCCGGCCGAAATCCGCGCCTTCCGCACCCTCGGCGCCGACCTCGTCGGCATGTCCACCGTGCACGAGGTCATCATCGCGCGCCACATGGGCGTCGAGGTCCTCGGCCTCTCGCTCGTCACCAACATGGCCGCGGGCGTGCTCGACCAAGTGATCCATCACGAAGAGGTAATGGAGACCGGCCTCCGCGCCGAAGCGCAGTTCACCTCACTCGTCAAAGCACTCATTCCGCAAGTCGCCGCTGCAGTCGATTTCGCTTCGTCACGGAGAGAAGAATGATGAGCAGCTCGCAAACCCGGACAATGCACGCTCCGAGCACTGGCTCACCGGGCCGTTCTTTGCTTCGGACGTTGGCTCTTCTATGCGTTGTGGCTGCAGCAGGACAATTGACCATCCTTGGGCTCATCGATTTCCAAGCCAGACGGCTTATTGTCTTCAATCAGGCGGTCCAGGCTGTTCACTCTTCTAGTCAGGCCACAGATTTGCTGGGTTCACCGATCCGAGTCTCGTGGCCCATTCGACGGCACGGCGTTCTTTCGAACGACTCCGGCGAGACTGAGCTTTTGATTCCCGTCACTGGCACTCGATCGAGAGGCCACGTCATCCTTGACGCAACGATAACCTCCGGCAGGTGGGTCATCAACTCGCTGGAGCTGAACCAAGATGGGACGAGCGCCAAAATCGATCTTTTGAAAAGCACCTCGGAAGTAAGTCGTTGATTTGACCTCCGACCGCGACCGTACACTATCCCCGTGCCCCAGCCCGAACAGCTAACCCTCCCCGCGCAGCCGATCCTCATCGGCATCGCCGGCTGTTCCGGTTCCGGCAAGACGACGCTGGCGCGCGAGCTCGCCACGCAGCTCGACGGCATCGTGTTTCCGCTCGACCTCTACTACCGCGACCTCTCTCAATTCCCTCTCGACAGCCGCGACAAGCAGAACTTCGATCATCCTGACTCGCTCGAGAGCGAGCTCTTCATCGAGCACCTCCGCGACCTCCGCCTGGGCCGCACCATTCAGCGCCCGGTCTACGACTTCAGCCGCCACACGCGCGTGCCCAACGCCTTCGAGCCGGTCGTGCCATCGCGCGTCATCATCGTCGAAGGCATCCTCGCGCTGCACTACGACGACCTTCTTCCGCTCTACGACTTCAGCATCTACGTCTACGCGCCCAACCAGATCTGCCTGAAGCGCCGCATCTACCGCGACATGCGCGAGCGCGGCCGCACCGAAGAGAGCGTTCGCGCCCAGTTCGAAGCCACCGCCAAACCCATGGCCGACCTCTACGTCCTCCCCTCACAATCGCGCGCTACCATGACAGTCCTCGGCACAGACGCACTCGACTGGTCCATCGAACAGATCTTTCGTGAGCTGCGCGAGCGCAACATCCTTTCCAGGCCGCTATGACGACCCTGCCCCTCTTCGGTGACATCGCTCCCCTCGCGAACGGCATCCGACGAGGACAGCTCAAACGCATCTCGTCGGACTTCTCGTACTATGGCTGTCTCACGGCAACTCTGTGGCTGACGTCCGGAGAGGGTTTCCGGCTAACGCCCTACGTGCACCATCTCACCGACGGCATCGAAGTCGGCAGCCTCAAGGTTGAGCTTGTCGTGCATCCTCTACCGGAAGAGGCTTCCGTCGACGTGCCGTGGACGTTCAGGAACGGCGGCTCGGTATCGAAACTCGTGATCGAACAAGGCGGATCCAGAACCGAGTCGGGAGTTCTGCTTCACAGCAGCAAAGGCGACGAAATCGTGATTCTCCCCGCGGCTTTCCCGCATCGGCTCTATGTTGAGGCCGTCAACGTTCCCTCGCAGCAGGTAATGCCCGAATACAGCTTCAGCCGATATTTACACGAAGCGGTCTAAAGCCAAACGCCGGAATTAGCATAGCGGGTCTTCCACGCTGCACACTCATTCATGCTTGTGATAAACAGGATGGCAAATGCACAGAAAGCTTGTCTGGACAGTCGCCAGCTGGTTACCGATGATCACGCTTGTTTCATCGGCAGGTGACCGAAAGCAATGGCCTTCCAGGTACGCCATCGTGGAGATGCCGGTATCACTTGCGATGGGCAGCATCCGCACACCTGAGTTTCCCGTCGATGGGCAGTGGTATGACATCGTCATTCAGGTAGGAAAGCCATCGTCACTCTCATTCCATGAAGAGAATTGCATGCTGGGAACGGTCCTGGGGCCGCTCGACTGTAAAAAGAGCGTCCCACCGATGCAAGCGAACTGGGTCGTATGCGAATACGACGCAGCACCGTGTCATGTTGAGCTACCGCCGCAATCGCAGCACGGAACACTGATGCACCGCGTTCCAGGCGTAATTTCACGCGGCTCCGCCCCTAAGGACTGCGCTTGTAAGTTTGTAGACAATGCAATCTACCGGCAACTCAGCAGCTTCCCAACAGAAGCGGGTAAGAAATACGTGGTTGCAGTCCGATTTACCAGCGATGCCAGTGCGCTCAACGTCGCGAGTCCGCATCTGCTCGTCATTCGGCACAAGGACTTCTGGTAACAAAACGTCGGAGCCGAAGGCCGACCTAAGTTGCCCCTCACAAACCTGCGCCACAATGACCGTCCTCGGCACCGACGCACTCGACTGGTCCATCGAACAGATTTTCCGCGAACTCCGCACGCGCGGGTTATTCTGACAGGCGCCATGTTCTTCCATCTCGGAGATGTCGAGAAGTACGGTTCTCTGCTGTTGATCCTCGCCGCTGTCGTTCTCGTCTGCCGACTCGCTTGGCGCAAAGGGTCCTGGACACGTGTGATCGGTTCAATAGCGACGATTCCGGTGGGGCTGATTCTGATTCTGCTGCTGGGGCTGTTTGTTTTTTCTGACTTGTCAGGATGCAGTGGCCACGGGGCGCCCGTCTACTCTCCGAATGGAAAGCAGGCCGCTCTCATCTGGTTCGATGACGAAGGCGCGACAGGTGGCGGAGCATCGGTCGAACTATACGACATGCATGGGATGCGGTTTGAGTCAGTGTTTGATGGTCAGTGGAAATCAGTCGATCAATCGGATGTGCAATGGGCTGACGATTCCCATTTGTTAATTCGTTACGCCCATTGGCCTTACTACGACGAGCAGAAGACCTGCAGAGACTTCCACTCGATAAGAGTGATCTGCATGCCCAAGCAAAACGGCGGAGCCGAAGCGCCGCCGTTCACTAACCACTAACTTCTAACCACTCGCCTTACGCCGTGACCAGATCCAGCTTCTCCGCAAACGCCTTGCCTTTGCGGGCTGCGAACGCCTTCTTGTGGTACGCGTAGCCGGCGATCAGCGGGAACGCGATCGTCGCCTCGGCGAAGACCATCTGCTCGTAGGTAAGGTCGACCTTGCCCCACGAGCTGGCTTCCTTGAGCGTCGAGCCAGACAGCGCACCGTCGCGTGCGTCGGCCACCGTGATCTGGATCGCGTACTTGTGCATCGAGGCCTCGACGCCGAGGATGTCGGCCGCGACCACGATGTCCTGCGCGAAGTTCTTCGGTACGCCGCCGCCGATCATCAGCAGACCCGTGGTCGGGTTCTGGATCTTGATCTGTGTCAGCTCGTAGAAGTCCTTGCCGGAGTCGATGGAGCAGTGCGGCTTGCCCTGGCGCGCGTGCATGTGCGCCACGATGCCGAAGCCGAACGAGCAGTCCGAGAACGCCGGGCAGAAGATCGGCACGTTCTTCTCGTAGCAGGCGAGCACGATCGAGTCCGCATTTCCCTTCTCAGGCGTGCGGCCGTTCTCCTTCAGGTAGCGGCCCATCTCGCGGATGTACTCACGCGAGCTGTACGCTCCGGGCTTCATCCCGTTGATGATCTTCTCGGTCGTCTCGTCGCAGATGCGCAGCTCTTCCTCATCGATAAACGTGTCATAGATGCGGTCGATCATCAGCTCGCGCAGATTGGCATCGCCCGCGCCGTACTTGTACTCGTCGCCGGCGATGTAGTGGCGGAAGCCGAGGGCCTCGAAGAAGTCCTGGTCGACGATGTTCGCGCCGGTCGAGACGATGGCGTCGACCATGTTGTTGCGCACCAGGTCGACGATGACCTTCTGGAGGCCTGCCGAGATCAGCGAGCCGGCGAGGCAGAGGATGACGCCGCAGTCGGTATCGCGCAGCATCATGTCATAGATGTTGGCCGCACGCGCCAGATCGCGCGAGCTGTAGGCCATCGAAGCCATCGCGTCCACCAGCGGCACAACGTTGTGCTGGGTGATGTCGATGTGCTGAATCTTGTCTTTGAGGAGTTCTGTTTTGGTAGCCATAATCAGCTATCAGTTTATCGCGTTTCAGCTAGCAATTACGCGGGTCTTCTGCAAATCGGCGACGAAATTCAGGCAAGCCTCATCGTGGGCCGAAGCACGGGCCGATTGACCATCTGCGAGTTGGCGTCCGGGGAAGACTGGAGCGCATTCATCGTGGTCGCAGGGCGCGACGGATTGCACAACAGCATGACCCCGAGAATCACCAGCACCACCGCGAATAGATACTGCAGAAGCGTCTTCATTCGGAAGGTCCTCTCCTGACTCACAGTCGCCAGGCAAAACCATCTTACGCCAGCGTATGAAACTCAAGTAGGCTGGAGTTGCCGAATTATGAACGTCAACTTCGCCGAGCGCGCGCACAACCACAACTGGAAGCTGGACCCGATCGTGCGCTCGCTGCTCGACACGGACTTCTACAAGTTCCTGATGCTGCAGTTCATCTGGAAGAACTTTCCGCGCGTGACGGCGACGAGCGAGATTACCAACCGCACGGTGCGGGTGAGGCTGGGCGAGCGCATCTCCGCCGAGTTGCTGCGCGAGCAGATGGACTATGTGGCCCGGATGAAGTTCCAGAAGTCAGAGATGGTGTGGCTGGCGGGCAACTCCTTCTACGGCGTACGGCAGATCTTCGAGCCTGCGTTTCTGGACTGGCTGGAGCATGGGTTCCGGCTCTCGGAGTACGAAATCTCCGAGCACGAGGGCCAGCTGGTGTTGCGGTTCAGCGGGTTGTGGACCGAGGTGACGATGTGGGAGGTCTACTCGCTGGCGATTGTGAGCGAGATGAAGACGCGCTCGGCGCTCTCGGAGCTGAATGAGCTGGAACTGGATGTGCTCTACGCGCGGGCGAAGACGCGGTTGTGGGACAAGATTGAGAAGCTGCGGCGCGTTGAAGGGTTGCGGTTGTCGGACTTCGGGACGCGGCGGCGGCATAGCTTCCTGTGGCAGGAGTACTGCGTGGAGGCGCTGCAGGCAGTGTTGGGTGAGGATCGGTTCTCGGGGACGTCGAACACGGCGCTGGCGTACAAGCACAACCTGGAGGCGATTGGCACGAACGCGCACGAACTGCCGATGGCGATGGCGGCTATAGCCTCGCGGGGCAGCGACGAGGAGTTGCGGGCTTCGCAGTACAAGGTGCTGGAGCTGTGGCAGCAGAGCTATCACGGCGAGCTGCTGATTCTGCTTCCGGATACGTTTGGGACAACTCAGTTCCTGGAGGGCGCGCCGGAGTGGGTGGCGCGGTGGACCGGCGAGCGCGTGGACTCGAAGGACCCCTTCGAGGCGGGTGATGAGTATATTGCGTGGCTGCTGCGGCAGGGCCAAGACCCCAGGACGAAGCGGCTGATCGCCAGCGACGCGCTGGACGCGGAGACGATCATCGCTCTGCACGACTACTTCGACGGGCGGATCCGGTTCGCGGCAGGCTGGGGGACGCTGCTGACGAATGACTTCCGCGGGTGCCATCCGCGGGGCGAGGACACGTTCGAGCCGATCTCGCTGGTGTGCAAGCTGACCAGCGCGGACGGCGTGCCGACGGTCAAGCTCTCGGACAACGCGAGCAAGGCCACCGGGCCGGCCGAGGAAGTGGCTCGCTACCGCAGGGTCTTTGGCTCGACGGTGCTCAGGGAGCAGCCGGTGCTGGTGTAGCACCCCCTCCCCCTTTTTTTGCGCAAATTATTGCTATTGCAGGAGTTAGCGGCGGAATAACTATGCAAAATATTCATTCCATAAGACTTACGCGCAAATTATTGATTCTTAAAGAGTTCGCTTCGGGCGTGCGAATCGGCGGATGCTGTTTCAAACCTTCTGATTTAATTGTAGCGAGTGGAACCTAATTATTTCCGGATTTTTTGGTGCCGGGCAAGCCTTTTGGTTTGTGTTAGTTGCGGAACTGTCCGCCGGGTCCGCAGTCTCTTCTTCCTCAACCGGATTCCCCGCAAACGTGCCGTGCACGCGGACATTTCCGTACGGCGTCGGAATCAAATACTCGCCGCGGTGCATGAGCCCGAAGATGATTTCTTCGCGGTGCTTTTCGATGTAGGGCAGGATGAACTCCTCGCCCTCCGGGGTGGACTTGAACCTCTCTTCGATGTACTCCAGTCCAGCCTTGGCGATCCGACGATTCATCTAGGTCTCCGCGTATCTCGTTCGGCTATCGGCTGAAAGTTCTGGCACGCCACCAGTTGCCGATGCACCTCCCGGTGGCGATCGCAGGTACCGAACACCCGGATGTTGGGAGGACGTTCGAGTGGGAGCGGGTGCCGATCAATAACTTCAAAGACCCGCTCCGCAAACACGTAGACCAGTAGAAGCAAGGTGTGACTCATCAGAAATCACCTCGCCGCGAATTCTATCGTTGGTTTCGTTACACGACACAATCTCTTTGGTAACTACCGTGGGTTTTGTCGGCTCCGGGATCGGGACTGGTCTTCAAACGCCGGACGGGACGTTCAGGGTGGTCATGGCTCGCTACAGGGGGCGATGGGCGAAGGCTGAGAACAGCAGGCCGAAGCAGAGATAGACCACGCTTGCCGTGTTCGATTGCAAGAGGACGAAGGCGCCTGCGAGGACGCCGAGCGGAAATCTTGGGTCGAGGCGGGGGTCGCTGAGCAGTTTGTTTGATGTCAATAGATCGCCGGAAGAGCGGAAGAGGCAGGTGGCTGGTGCGAGCGTGAAGAGGTAGAGGAAGGGGAGGGCAAGGAAGATGTACGGGAGCGGGTGGCCAAGGCCCATCAGCCGTGTGGTGTCGGCGAGGTGAAGGGAGCTGAACATGTGCGACCTCATTTTGTGTGAGCAACGTCAATACGGCGTTGGCGTCGAGATGTTTCGTGCGGTCTGTGATTCGCGGCCGTGATTCGTGGCTAGGGTTTGTCGTCGAAGATCTGCTCGATGGGCAGGGCGAAGATGCGGGCGATACGAAAGGCGAGGGGGAGCGAGGGGTCGTAGCGTCCGGTCTCGATGGCATTGACGCTCTGGCGGGAGACCTCGAGCTGCTCGGCGAGATAGGCCTGCGACCAGCCGCGGAGGGCGCGGAGTTCCTTGAGATGGTTATTCATCGCCGCGCACCCGGTTGCGAAAGGAGAGGATGCCCTGCACGAGAGCCATGGAGATCCAGAAGACGGAGAACTCCATGAAGGGCGGCGGCGCGGTGATGGACTGGTAGCTTTGCAGGAAATCCATGAACGCCATGAGGGCGAGCGTGATGCCGATGGCCCAGAGAATGGACACGATCAATTGATGGCGTTTGAACTCGTCGACCTCGTCGCGGAGGTAGATGCCCACGACAACGATCATGACGATGACATCGAATGCCGGAACCGCAGCAAGCATGAAGAGCTTGGCGCCGGTGGGGTGGTGCTGATGGACGTACCTTGTAATGACCCAGACCGTTGCCAGGTAGATGAGGCCAATGGCGCCCATCCGCTGTACGTACCGGCGGGCCGCCTTGGTGGGATGACTGCAGATTCCGTCCATATCGAGCGTCTCCTTGATGACAAGCAAACTTTACGACAAGGGTGCTTGTCATGTCAAGGGGGCTTGACAGGGAAATTTGTCCTAGCTCGGGCGGAGGGGCAATTCAGGCGCTTCGTCCTGCGGACTTCGCTTGGGCCTTCGGCAGAGCGGAAGCGCTTGCGCGCGGCGTTTACGGCGGGGCTAAAGCCCCGCCCTTTCAAAACAAATCTGAAGTCGCACCCTTCGAGGACGAGTTACGGACGATTACGGCACGGAGACCCGAGGCTAAAGCCTTGGGCTAAAGCCGTGCCCTTCCGGTTGGGCTGAATATCATTCGACGACGAGAGATTTTAGGAACTGGTCAAACTCGGGTTTGCTGTTCGCGAAGATTTGCTGGTTCGAATCGAGCAGGACGAGGTAGTAAAGCTTGCCGGGGATTCGGTGGGAGATGTAAGCGAAGTGGAAGGCTACAGGCTGTTCCTGCGGCTTCGTGATGGGAGGTCCCTGAGGCTTCTCAAACGGGAGGCCATCATAGCGGGGTTGGCCGCGCTCAAAAGCCACGACGAGGATGTGAGCTCCTCCCTGCTTCCAGTAGATCCCGGGAACGAGAAGATCAAGCGACAGGCAATGCTCCACCGGACAAGGAAGATCGGACGCAGTGCTTACCTGCGTTTTGTCGGCGCTGAAGACGTCGTGGTCTTTGAGAAACGATTTGACGAAGTCGTCGAGGCTTTGGCCCTCGGCGGGCCTCTTCGCCATCAGAAGAATCGTTGCGACGGGCGTTCCCTTCTTCGTGGGAGGGTTGGACCATACGGTGCAGACTCCGTTTGAGATGTCGCCGACTTGCAGGTCCCGGTCGTCTCCGACCGCGAAGGATATGCCGCACAGGTGGCTGGTGAGTGCGAGACGCTTCTTGGGTAATTCTTCGCCTGTCCAGGCGGTGTGCGACGGGATGGTTTTGGTGAGGTCGGGAGTTTTGTAACGACTGGCCGCAATCTCGGAGAGTTGGTGGTAGCTCTCGGCGGATCCCCCGCCGGCGACGGCGCGATCGATGGCGCGCAGCGTGTGTGCGGGAAGAATTGCGATGCTGGCGCAGGTGACGTAGTCGTCCCAGAAGTCGGCGGGAGGATTCTTATCTTTGGCCTCGACATTGAGGAGACGGTTCATGCCGTCGACGACCTGCAACGCCTGACATTGGTGGATGCCGAGGAACCATTCGCCGCGGATGTCGGCGGGGTCGGCGGTTGCGGCCCTGGCGAGGTTGTCCGTGGCGATTTGAAACGCGGCTTCGTCGTTGAGGTTGTAGGCGAAGTGTGCGACGAGGCCGGTGAGGAGTTGAAGCTCGTGGTTGGATGGGTCGGCTTGAAGAGCCTTGGTGAGGATGCCGAGGTCGTCGGCGAGTTTGTCCTGGACCTGGACTTTTGGGATGCCGTACTTCCAGTTCACGGTCCAGGTGTCAGCGTAACGCTCGAGGTCCTGCGCGCTGCGATAGGCGGCCTGAACGGCTGGGCTTTGAGGAAGTTTGGTTGCGTCGATGTCTTTTACCTGCGCGATGCAAGGCAGCGAAATGACAAATAAAGCGAGCCCGATGATACGCACAGCCCAGGGTCCCATTTGTTCTCCGTTGTAAATTTCAGCCGAAGTGTATCAGGCGTTGTTTGCGGCGGAGTCTTGTGGAAGTGGCGGGTTCGAGGAAAGGCAATTCAGGCGCTTCGTCCTAACGGACTTCGCTTGGGCCTTCGGCAGAGCGGAAGCGCTTGCGCGCGGCGTACGGCACGGCAAGCCGTGCCCTTACGAAATTTACGGCGGGGCTACTAAGCCCCGCCCTTTCAAAACAAATCTGAAGTCGCGCCCTTCGAGAACGAGTTGCGGGCGATTGCGGCGGGGAGACCCCAGACTAAAGTCTGGGGTCTCCCAGGCGTGCGCTTTCAAAAAGGAAACAACCGTTTGATGCCTTCGTGATTCCTACACCGGCCGCAAAGGTCCGCCGGGGGTGAAGGTGTTGATGAGGATGCCGGAGGATACGGCTTTCGTGCTGGTGAGCGTGAGTTCGCGGGGCGGGGCGCCGTCGGGAAAGAAGCGCTTGCCTTTGCCCAGCAGGACCGGGTAGACGAACAGCAGGACTTCATCGGCGAGGCCGTGCTCGAGCAGCACGGGTGTCAGCGTCGAACTGCCCCAGACGATCAGGCGCGGGCCCTCGGTGGCCTTGATGCGGCGGACACTGTCGACGATGTCGGACCCGAGAGCCACATAGGGCTCCCAGTTAAGGGTGTCCGGCCTGTGGGTTGGGACATATTTTGTCGCGGCATTCAGGCTGTCGGCCAGAGGACCGCTGGGGGCCTTGGGCCAGAAGCCGGACCAGATGTCGTAGGTGTGCCGGCCGAGCAACAGATCGAAGGGCTCGCGATGCGCTGCGAGGACTGCCTCTGCTGCCTCGGGATCGCGATAGGCGCGCGTCCATCCGCCGTAGGGGTAGTCGCCGTCTTCGTTGGGGCCGCCGGGCGCCTGGATCACGCCGTCCAGCGAAATGTGTTCGATGATTTTGAGCTGCCTCATTTGAGGTCCCCCTGGAGTTCCTTGGCCTTCAATGGGTCGACGAACGGCCGGACTGGATTTCGACAAGTGGTTTGGGAAATTTTGCGTTGGGTCAGTGGGCTGACGTGACGCTGGCTTTGTGCGGACCCCGGGGTGCAGGAGCGTACCCATCGTAGCGAATGTTCTTGAACTTTGGAGCCGAGGCCGCGGGTGGAGACGGCCGACACGCTGATTGCGATGGGGCTGGGCGGGACGCTGGAGGAGGCGTTGCAGGGCGCGACCTCAAATATGGCAGATTGGCTTCAGGACGAATACAAGCTGACGGCGACGGAGCAGGCACAGTTTCTCGGCGTGGCGTCGGAGTTTCACGTCAGCGAGGTCGCGGACAGGAATGCAGGGATCGTGCTGAAGATTAAGAAGCGGGACCTGGAGAAGCTAGCGAAGTAGGGGAGCGCGCAACCGCGGGCTTCTAGAGACCGGCGGTATAGAAGGTGACGAGCCTGGCGAGGAGTTTTTCGGCGAGTTGATCCGTGGCCAGCCTGGCCGTGTCACAGATGCCGGGTGCGGACCAATGCAACTGATCACCCTCGAGAGAAGGATGCAGCGAGAAGTCGCGGCGGAGTTCTTCACGCGAGTAGGTGGCCGTGTAGCCGACAACCTTGCGCACGCTGGTTTTGTGAAGATGCAGATCGATCTCGCCAAGCTGAACGTTGCGGTCGCGCCAGTAGAGTCGATTCGCCTCCCACGGTTTGCGTGCCGAGGTGAGCCGCATCATGGCGTAAGGCAGTTCGGACCATTCGCGTTCGACCTGATTCGAGTATTGCTCCGGCTTCTTTGCCTGCTTGAGAGCGGCCTCTGAATACGGGCTCGCAGCGGACGCATGCATGTCATTGTTTTCCGATATTTTGCCAAACGATCCGAGCACGTATCCGTCTCCTACTCGCGCGATAGTCAATCGATGTACTTGGCCAGAACTGCAGTATAACGACAATAGCGACCAAGGTCTTTGGGTTATATGATTTTCCGCACCAATTTTTGATTCTTTTATGGGACGGACCAGCCCTGCAACTCCACCTTAAGGTTGATTCATTGCTGCACCGAAGGGCGTAGATATACTTCCGGAATGCGTCTTGCAAAAGTTTTGGTTGGATGCTCGGTGATATGTGCGGGGTTGGTTGTGCTTGGGCCGCGACCCGCCTGGGCGTGGGGACGCGATGGACACATGATGGTGAACCGGTTGGCACAGCAGAACTTGCCGGCCGACGTTCCGGCATTTCTGCGCAATGGACACGCCCGAGATGTGATGGAGTGGATGGGACCGGAGCCGGACCGCTGGAAACAGCGCGATGCGGAACCGGAGCTCGTGGCCGTGCAGTCGCCGGATCACATTCTGGATTATGAGTGGGCGATCTACGGGGCGACCCAATGCAGCGAAGGAACGCCGGATTGCGTGAATGGCTATAAGTTTCCCAGGCGCCGGTATGACTTCATTCGCGCGCTGGCGGCAGCGCAGGCGCAGCATCCGAATCTGAAGCTGGATGAGCGCGTGGGATTTCAGCCGTGGCAGGTGGAGGAGGTTTATCAGCGGCTGAAATCAGATTTGCGCGAGTACAGGAAAGAAGCTGCGGCCAACGAGGACACGTCCGGTGTCGAAGTGGCGATCTTGTTCGATGCGGGATGGCTGGGACATTACGTCGGCGATGGCGGGCAGCCGTTGCACAACACGATTCAGTACAACGGGTGGACCGGGCCGAATCCGAACGGATACACGACGGAGCACAAGATCCATTCGCAGTTTGAGTCGGCCTATGTGAGCGCCAATATTAAGGCTGCCGATGTGGACCCGCTGGTCAAGGCGGCTCAGCCGGTGAAGATCGACGATGAGTGGATCCAATATTGGAAGTACCTGATGCACTCGAATGGATTGGTGGAGAAGGTGTATCAGCTGGAGAAGGCGGGCGGCTTCAACGGCGCAGGCACGCCCGAGGCGAAGAGTTTTACGGAAGAACGGCTGGCGGCAGGTGCCATCGAGCTGAGGGATTTGATTTACTCGGCCTGGGTCCACAGCGCGGATCCGGTTGAGCAGTATCACGTATCGCAGTAAGGGCAAGTGGTTAATAGTTAGTGCTGCAATGGTTAATAGTTAGTGGTTAGTAGTTGGTGGTCTGGACGAGGTGGGTGATTCTGCTGCGAAAGCTGTGGACAACGAGCAAGGTGGTTTGGGTCTTCGCGACGCAGCTGACGAAGCTGGTGGTGACGCGGCCGCGTACAAGGCCGGAACGCGCGGCGTGGCTGACGGAGTTTTGCAGGGCGGCGCTGCGCGCGGTCGATATGTCCTGCTCGACCCAAGGGCCCGTGCCTATGGAAGGCGCGGTGATCACAAACCACTTGAGCTACCTGGATATCGTGGTGCATGCGTCGATTCGCCCGTGCGTGTTTGTGGCGGCGATTGAGACGCGCAAAATGCCGCTGATTGGATGGATCAGCATGATGGCGGGCACGGTGTACGTGGAGCGCGGCGTGGGCGGAAGCGCAGAGAAAGCGGCGCAGGGCATGGCCAAAGGATTTCGCGATGGGCTGCCGGTCGTGTTCTTTCCGGAGGGCGGGACGTTTGTAGGTGATGAACTAGTAATGCCGTTTCACAGTGGGCTGCTGGCGCAGGCACTGGAGGCTGAAGCCACGGTGACCCCGGGCTTTATTCGCTATCAGGTGAGTGCGGAGGATGCGGCCCGCGGGAAGTCGGCGCGGAGCGATGTGCATTGGGGACACCAGGGACTTGTGGCCCACCTCTGGAACTTCACGGGATTGCATGGGCTGAAGGCCGAGGTGCGGTTCGCAGAGGCGCCGATAACGTTCTCAAGCGAGGCCTATGTGGACCGCAAGGTGGCTGCTGTTGAAGCACGTGAGGCGGTGCTTCGAATAGGTGCTGCGGAGCGAAACCTTAAGTCGTAGACTGGCGCGTGACTTTCGTACCGGTACCAATACCACGTCTGTTGCACGGGTGGTTGCACGGCTGGGTTACCATAAGTTTCCGGCCCGCTCTGGTTTCTATGTATTTGATTTGGCTCTCTGCGGCTTTGATGGTCGCGTTGTTGTTGGTCACGGTGGCTCTCGTGCGGGCGCGCCATCGGATAGCGCTGCTCACCGACGAGCTGGCGAGGGCAATGCGAGAGAGCCTGCAGCACCAGACGGCTCTGCAACAGCGAAAACAGCTCGATAATTTGAAGGATGAATTTATCTCGACGGTGTCGCATGAGCTGCGCACTCCGTTAACGAGTATTCATGGAGCGCTGGGACTGCTGTCGTCCGGCAAGGGCGGGCAGGTGGATGAGAAGGCCGGAAACCTGCTGCGCATTGCGAACAGCAACACGGAGCGGCTGGTACGGCTGATCAACGACATCCTGGATCTGGAGCGGATGGAGTCCGGGCGCGCGCCGCTGCAGCTTCGCCGGCTGGAGCTGCGTGAAGTGGTGGCGCAGGCGGTCGAGACGATGAGGTCGATGGCGGAGAAGTTTGCAGTGACGCTGGAGATCATGCCGGAACCCGCAGACACACCGATCGCGTTTGATGGGGATCCGGACCGCATTCAGCAGGTGCTGACGAACCTGCTGTCGAATGCCGTCAAGTTTTCGCCGCGCGGCGGTGTGGTGAAGGTATCGACGGCCTCCGATGGCGACAACCTTGTGCTGCAGGTGGTGGACGTGGGACGCGGGGTGCCGCAGGACAAGCTGGAGAGCATCTTCGACCGCTTCGGCCAGGTCGAGGCTTCCGACGCCCGGCAGAAGGGCGGCACGGGACTGGGACTGGCGATCTGCCGCAGCATTGTGGCGCAGCACGGCGGAACGATCTGGGCGGAACGCAACGATACGACCGGCCAGGGGCCGGGGACGACGGTGATCCTGCGGCTGCCCCGGTATTCCAGTGTGGAACTGGTGGCGGCTCTGCCTGCCGCTTCCGAGGGATCGATCCTGGTGGTGGATGATGATCCCATTGTGCGCAATGTGGTGCGGGAGCATCTGCGACGCAATGGGTACACCGTGATTGAAACTTCGAGCGGCGAAGAGGCGTTGATCGCTGTGAGCAAGCAGCCGGTCGATGCGGTGCTGCTGGACCTGTGCATGCCGGGGATGTCGGGCTGGGAGACGCTGGAGAGGCTGAAGAAAAATGGGCAGACAGCGGACATTCCCGTGGTGGTGCTGAGCGTGCTCTCTCCGGCGACGCGCACGCCGGACGTGCCCACGACGCAGGGATGGGTTCAGAAGCCTTTTCACGAGACTATGTTATTGACGGAAATCGGCAGGGCGCTGCACCGGACGAACGGGCCGGGACGGATCCTGCTGGTGGAGGACGATGAGGACCTGGCTACGGTGGTATTGTCTGGATTTCGAACAATTGGCGAAGCCGGCTCCGATACGCCAGGAAATCTCAGCGTCGATCATGTAAGTTCCTTGGCAGAAGCAGAGAGCTACTGCCAGAAGAGTGCGCCGGATCTGCTGATCCTGGACCTGACGTTGCGGGATGGATCGGGGTTCGCATTGGTAGATTGGTTAAGACGACAACCAAAGCTTCGCACTTTGCCCCTTGTGGTGTACTCTGGCAGCGAACTGAGCGAGGCTGAGATGGCGCAGCTCAGACTTGGGCCCACTCAGTTTTTAACGAAAGCTCGTGTTCAGCCGCGTCACGTTGAAGACTTGATTCTTGCAATGGTTCGACACTTAGGAAAACCTGCAATGGGATCGGTATCAGCGTAAAATGGTGCCACTATCTCCTTCAGGTCTGGTGCATGCGCCGTATTCTCATCATTGATGACGAGGACGACATCCGCGAAGTCGCGGCACTGTCGCTGGAATCCGTAGCCGGCTGGAGCGTAATGACCGCGTGCTCCGGCGCCGAAGGCATTGTCACAGCGCAGGTGGAGCAACCTGACGCAATCCTTATGGACGTGATGATGCCCACGATGGACGGGCCTACAACCTTTCGGGAGATGCAAAGATCGCCTGAGACCGCGAAGATTCCCGTTGTACTTCTTACAGCAAAGGTGCAGGGAGTGGACCAGCGGCGGTTCGCGGGATTGGGCGTTGCAGGAGTTTTGTTCAAACCGTTCGATCCGTTGACGCTGGCTGAGCAGATGGCTGCCACTCTGGGCTGGAGTTAGAAAAGACCACCATGGAGTCCGGCTTTCATCCTCCGCCGAACCGACCGCAAACAATGAATGAACATCGCGCGAGAAACGGATTTGCCGTGAAGAACGGCGCGGCCTTGAAGAATGGCTCGGCGATGAAGAACGGCCTGGCCGCGAATAACGGGCATGCGGCGAAGAACGGCCATGGGACCAACGGCCATGGGACTAACGGCCATGGGACCAATGGAAATGGAACTAATGGAAATGGAACCAACGGCCATCGGCTGAACGGAAACGGAGCCAATGGCGTTCGGCTGAATGGGCACGGAAGCAGGCCCGGCGATGTTGCGCGCGAACTTATCAGCGCGTTGTGGGAGCGCAGCGTTCCCCTGATTTCGGACCGTTTGAATGGGCTGGATATTGCCTGCGAGGCCGCGGTGGTGGGCAGGCTTTCTCCCATCATGCGGCGTGGCGCCATGGACACGGCGCATAAGCTGGCTGGATCGTTGGGAATGTTTGGATATCCGCGCGGAACGGAGCTGGCGCGCGAGATTGAGCAGATGCTGGAGTATGACGGCGTGGTGGACGCCGGGCTGTTACGCGAGCTGGTGGTGGAACTGCGCGGCTGCCTGCCGCTGTAAGCGCCGTAGTGGCGAAACTCCAAACTAATTACAGGTAAGCGAGGTCCAGACACCGGCGACGGTGCCTGACGCGTGGTCGATGCGGAGATCGACGAAGCTGCCCGCCGGGATGAAGACGGAGCTGAGCGCGGGGCAGGAGCCCGCAGAGGGCGTGCAGGAGAGCGTGGTGTCCTGCATGGCGGTGCCGGAGGTGCCGAGGCGCAGCGTGACGGTGATGGCGCCGCTCTGATTGGACTTCACGTCGAGCTCGGTAGCGGTGCAGGACTTCGGGATCCAGGCGAGGACAGCGTCGCTCTCATTCGTGGAGGCATTGGGCGAGTTGAGCGCGTAGAAGTTGTTGTTGAAGCTGGTGGGGTGGTACATCGCCGCAAAGCTGCCCGAGGTCGTGGAGGAAGTGCCTCCTGAGCCGGGAGGCCCGGCGGCTCCCTGCGGGATGCCGAAGTTGAGCACGGCATTCTGCGTTGTGCCGGTGTTGGAAACAGTCGCGGAGGAACCGGGAGGAAGTGTGCTGACGGTGCCGATGGCAACGGTGGCAGCGGTTCCCTCAGGACCCGTGGGCCCCTGGCTGCCTGCTTGCGCGATGACGGTCCAGACTTGTGCGAACTGGTCGGGTTGCTGGTTGCTGCCCGAAGCAAGGGCGAGATAAGTCGAGCCGTCGAAGCTGACAGCGTCATTGACTGAGTAAAAGATGGAGGGCGACCACTGGCCGCGGAAGTTCATGCCGGCAGCGCCTGCGGACCCCGTGGGACCCGCGGGGCCTTGGGGGCCGATGGGACCTTGCAAGCCTGTGGCGCCTGCCGCACCTGTGGGGCCTTGCGGGCCGGTGGCACCGGTGGGCCCAGCGGGGCCCTGGGCGGCGAGGAGCATCCAGTCAGCGGGTGAGATGGCGGGGGTCTGGCCGTGATTCGAAGCGACGAGTGAGGCGTAGCTGGAGCCGTTGTATGTGACCACGTCGCCGAGGGAATAGCTGTTGGCAGCGGAGTAGGTTCCGGTTAGATTGAGCCCCTGCCCTGCCGGGCCGATGGCGCCTTGTGGGCCTGCGGGACCGGTGATGCCCTGGGGACCCTGCGGGCCGATGGTGCCCTGGGCTCCGGTGGGACCAGCGGGCCCCTGCGGGCCAGCGCCGCCAGCGGAGGCGAAGAGCGTCCAGGCGGAGGGAGACTGGTCGGGCGTGTTGCCGTGGTTGTTGGCGAGGCGCGAAACGTAGCCGGAGCCCTGCCAGAGGACAGCGTCGGCGAGTGCGTAGTTGCGGGCGGGGTCGAAGGAGCCCTGGAAAGAGAGGCCGGTGGGACCGGCGGGGCCCTGTGAGCCAACCGGACCTTGCGGACCTTGCAGTCCCTGCGGGCCGGTGGCGCCTTGTGCGCCGGGCTGGCCGGGAATTCCCTGCGGACCTTGAGCGCCGGTTTGGCCGGGAGGGCCAACGGGACCGGTGGGGCCCTGCGCTCCGGTGAAGCCTTGCGGGCCCTGCGGGCCGGTTGGACCGTCGCCTCCCTGGGTGGCCAGCGCTCCCCATGCGGTTGGGGACTGGCCGGGCGTGTTGCCGTGGTTGTTGGCGCGGATGGAGACGAAGCTGGAGCCGCTGAAGAGGACGACGTCGCCGACGTTGTAGTTGGTGATGGAAGAGTAGCCGCCGAGATAGTTGAGGCCGGGGCTGCCCGCCGGGCCAGCGGGGCCCTGCACGCCGGCGGGACCGGCGGGACCCTGGATGCTCGCTCCGGCAGAGCCTGCGGGGCCTTGCGGGCCAGCTGGGCCGGCGGGGCCCTGAACGCCCGTCGCTCCAAGCGCGAGCGTTCCCCAGGCCCACGGGGTGGAGGTTGGAGTGTTGCCGTGGTTGGCGTCAGAGAGCGAGACGTAGGTGGAACCGCCGAAGGTCACCACCGCTCCCTGGGCGTAATTGCTGGCGGAACTGTAGGCGCCCTGGTAGACGAAGGCAGAGGCGCCGGAGGCTCCAGCGGGACCGGCAGGGCCCTGGGGGCCAGTGGCTCCGGCAGTGCCCGCCGGGCCTTGAGCGCCGGCCGGTCCCTGCGGGCCAGCCGGACCAGCGGGGCCGACAGATCCAGTGCCGCTGCTGCCAGCGGCAAGGGCGATCTCGAGTTGCGGCGCGTGGGCGGTCTGGTCGTTCTCTTTGCTGTCGAACTGGAGAACGGCAGAGGCAGCGATCAGGGCGAGGCCGTTGTTGGAGGAGGGCGAGGTGACCCAGGACTGCACGGCCGAGGTGACGTCGAGGGTGACGAACTGGCCCGGCGCGGCGACCTGGACGGAGCCGGTCGCGGAGCTGATCGCGGGGAGGGTGTTGAAGGTGACGCTGTACTCGCCCCAGCCGGTACTGACCTGCGCTACGGAGAGAGTGCCCGGGGTGTCGGCGCGGTTGCAGTAGAGGCGGAGGGTGGCGCGGGTGATCTGCGCGGCAGTGGTTCCGGAGGGGAGCACGCCGAGGTCGAACTGGACGAGCGCGGTGTAGCCGCCGCCGACGTTGAGATTGGTCAGGGTGCCGGAGTTGACGTCAGGCTGGGCGGAGGAGACGTGAGCGTCGGAGACCAGGGTCGCCTGGACAGCCAAGGCGGGGCTGGCGGCTATCAGGAACCAAAGCGCGCAGAAACCCTTCCAAATTGTCTGACGAGACGGTCCCGACAAACCGATGGCCCTCACAACGATCCCAACTCTGTGTTTCACGTCGCTACAGGCACAAGCCAGTGGCAGCGAAAAAAATGACCTGGATACTCCTTTGTTTGTAGCGTTATGAAGCATGACCTGCAATACCCCGGCAGCACTTTTTCCGGGAAATCTGTGGGTTACGAGCGGGGGTGGGGCTACACTGCTGGCATGCCCGGCATGGCGCCAGGACGGAGGAGTGCACTGCTCTCAGTGGGTGTGCATGCCGCGCTAGTGGGCGTACTGGCGGCGATGATGCATCTGCGCGGGCCGGTGCTGGCTCCGAAACACATGCCGGGAACGGCGCAGGGTACGGTGCTGATGTTCAACGATCAGCAGCTGGGCGCGCCTCCGGGAGCGACGACAGCGAAGGCTCGCGAGCAGGCGAAGGGACCAGCTCTGCCTGCGCCCGCAAAGAGCCCGACCGATAAGGCGAAGCAGCTGACCCAGGCGGCCACGAACGAGGCTCCGGGAAATGCGGCCGATGGAGCCGAGGGCGATGGCAACATCAGCATCGCGCTGGTGCAGTTTCATCCGCGGCCAACGCCGGACCTTTCAACGCTGACGCCGGGCACGAGCGGCGATGTGGTGCTGGATGCGCTGATCGATGACCAGGGGCATATTACGAGGCTGTCGGTGACGAAGAGCCTGGGGCCGAATGTGGATCAGCAGGTGATCGCGACGGTGCAGACGTGGACCTTCTCCCCGGCGACGCGCAATGGGACGCCGATCGCGAGCGAGCAGGAGCTGCTGTTTCATTACGAACGGCGCGGGAGTGCGGGGTAGAGATTCCCTCAGGGGCTAAAGCCCGCGATTGTCGTCGCCACGGTACGGCGGGGCTAAAGCCGCCCCTTCAAAACATGAGAGCCACGGAACGGCGCGGCTGAAGCCTCGCCCTTTCAAGACACTCGCCTGAGCAAGTTCATTTCATGGTGAGGAGCATCACCTTGTCTTCGAAGAAGACGGTGAGGAGCAGGCTGCGGCCATCGGGGGCGACGGTGATGTTGCGCGGGAAGAGGCCGGTCTTGATGGTCTGCAGAAACTTCGGCTTGGCAGGATCGGAGATGTCGATGACCGTTGCGTTGCCGGGACCGAAGGAGAAGCGGTTGGAGTTGGCAACCAGCAGCTTGCGGTCGTGGTCGAAGAGCGCGAGGCCGACGGGGGCGATGCCGTTGGTCTCGAGGGTGCGCAGGAGCGCGTGTTCGGGGTCGTGCTCGAGGGCTGCGGCGTCGAAAACCAGGACCGAGTCGTCGCCGCGGGCCGTGACGTAGACGGTGCGGCCGTCGGAAGAGATGGCTTCGCGGACGGGGGAGCAACCGGAGTTGATGAGGCGCACGACGGCGTCGGAGCGTTCGTGCTGCGGGCTGTAGTCGGTGGCCGGGGCGGCAGCTTTGGCAACGTCGATGACGAAGAGACCGCCATTGGGCATGGGCGGGCTGCCGGCGGCCTGAACGCAGTTCTCGTGGTGGAGTTCGGGTGTGTCGATTCCGGGAAGGTGCTCGGGCAGGTCTTTGGCGAGGACCTCATCGACCGCGTAGAGGCGCGTGGCGTCAGGCGAAAGGGCGATGCCGGGTGTGGCGCGCGGCGTGGGGATCTGCGCGATGGGTTCGGGGGCGAGCTGGCCCTTGGGGTCGCGGCGAAGGGCGATGATGCCGACGCTGCCGCCGTGGAGGTACTCGTTGGCGACGAAGAGCGTCTTGCCGTCAGGTGTGGCGGCCATGTAGCCGGAGCCCGGGCGGTCGCCCTGGGGGATGACGTGCGGATCGGAGTTGCCTTGGAGGACCTTGTCGAGCGAAAGAAAGACGACGCCGGCGTTGGAGAGGCCGACGGCGACGATGCGCGTGTTGGGGATGACGACGATGCCTTGCGCGGGTTCGCTGCCGAGTGGCTGCCAGGCGATGCGTTTGAATTTCGCGCCTTCGACGCGGTAGACCTCGACGCCGGATTGGACGGGGCGCTGGCGCGTGACCGTGACCAAAACATATTGACCGTCGGGTGTCCAGATGGCCTCTGCAGGATGGCCGCTGGTGTTGAAGGTATGGACGTCGAGGATCTGCGCCGAGGCGAGCGTGGACACGAGGAGCGCGGCCGCGAGGAGCAAAGAGCGCATGAGCAACCATATCGTTCGGCGAGCGCTCCAGTCAGCAAAGAGTTACAAACTTTCCGGCGGCGGTATTCTTGAAACCTATGGCTACTGAGACAGCGAACGCAAGTGCAGAGAAAGAAGTCAGTCCTCCCGAGTTCAATACGCCGGGTCATCTTCCGAGCCCTGACCGGCTGGTGAATGTTCCGCGGCTGGTGACGGCGTTTTATGCGCGGCATCCGGATGTGGCGAATCCGAGCGAGCGGGTGAGCTTCGGGACCAGCGGGCATCGTGGGTCGTCGCTGCATACGAGCTTTAACTACGCGCACATTCTCGCGATCACGCAGGCGATCTGCGAGTATCGCGCGAATGAAGGGACGACAGGGCCGCTGTTCCTGGCGCAGGATACGCACGCGCTGAGCGAGCCGGCGTTTACGACGGCGCTCGAGGTGTTGTCGGCGAACGGCGTGCACGTGCTGATCGACAAGGACCTGGGGTATACGCCGACACCGGCGCTTTCACACGCGATTCTGAAGCACAACGCGGAGGTCAAGGACCATCTCGCCGACGGCATCGTGATTACGCCATCGCATAATCCGCCGGAGGACGGCGGCTTCAAGTACAACCCGCCGACGGGTGGGCCTGCGGACACGACGGCGACCAAGTGGATCGAGAATCGCGCGAATGAGTTGATTGGGGCGAAGCTGCAGGGCGTGAAGCGGCTGGCGTATCACCGCGCGGTGTCGGCGGAATCGACGCAGAAGTATGACTTTATTTCGTCGTACGTGGACGACCTGCCAAACATCATTGATATCGATGCAATTCGGAATAGCGGGCTGAAGCTTGCGGTGGATCCGCTGGGCGGCGCGGGTGTGCACTACTGGCCGCGGATTGCGGAGCAGTACAAGTTGCCGCTGGAGGTACTGAACAAGTATGTCGATCCGACGTTCCGGTTCATGACGCTGGATTGGGATGGTCGCATTCGCATGGATTGCAGCTCGCCGTATGCGATGGCGTCCATGATTGCGAAGAAGGATAAGTACGACGTGGCGTGGGCGTGCGATACGGACCATGATCGGCATGGCGTGGTGACGCGCAGCGCGGGCCTGTTGAATCCGAATCACTATCTCGCGGTGTGTATTCAGTACCTGTTCACGCACAGAGCTGAATGGGGACCGGAGGTAGGAGTCGGCAAGACGCTGGTGTCGTCGAGCATGATTGACCGCGTGGCGAAGGGCCTGGGGCGCAGGATGCTGGAGGTGCCGGTGGGCTTCAAGTGGTTCGTGGATGGACTGCTGGATGGCACGCTGGGGTTTGTCGGCGAGGAGTCGGCGGGCGCGAGCTTTTTGCGGCGCAATGGCAAGGTGTGGACGACGGATAAGGACGGGCTGATCTGCGGATTGCTGGCTGCGGAGATGACGGCGGTGACGGGCAAGGATCCGGGACAGCTATATGGCGAGCTGACGGCGAAGTACGGCGCGCCGGTGTATCAGCGGATCGACGCGGAGTGCTCGAAGGAGGACAAGGCGAAGCTTGCGAAGCTGTCTGCCTCGCAGGTGACGGCGAAGGACCTGGCGGGCGATCCGATTACGGCGATCCTGACGGAGGCGCCGGGGAATCATGCGCCGATTGGCGGTCTGAAGGTGACGACGGATGAGGGATGGTTTGCGGCAAGGCCCAGCGGGACAGAGGATGTCTACAAGATCTATGCGGAAAGCTTCAAGGGCGAGGAGCATCTGAAGCGGATTCAGGATGAGGCCAAGGCGCTGGTGAGCGCCGCGCTGAAGGGATAACGCGGGCCAAAAAGAAAATACAGGGGTCTCTCCACTCCGCGCTGCGCGCTCCGGTCGAGATGACGACTTTGTGGTGCACGGGCGGGTATTGAAAAACGAGGAGGCGATTGAGATGGCGGAGCAGGCTCCACTGAAGTTTGTGTTCTACATCGCTGCGCCCGCGGAGAAGGTGTGGGAGGGATTTGTGTCGCAGGAGTCCAACCGCGCGATTTTCTCGACTGATTTTGAAATCGAGCTGAAGCCGGGTGGCCAGATTGCGTGGGTGGGCACGGGGCCGGACGGCAAGCGCGTGGCGTATGTGCACGGCGAAGTCATCAAGGCTGGACCGCCGAAGCTGTTGCAGTACACGTTTGCGATCGGGCCGACAGGCAAGGCCTCGCGTGTGACGCTGGAGCTCACGCAGGAGAGCGAGGCGACGAAGGTCGTCGTTACGCACGATCAGTGGGCGGAGGATGATGCGACCTATGCGCCGACGGCGGATGGGTGGCCGCGGATTTTGTCGCGCTTGAAGACGCTGATCGAGACGGGTAAGACGTTCAAGCCGCACTGATTGCGAAAAGCAAATACAGGGGTCTCTCCACTACGGCGCTTCGCGCCTTCGGTCGAGATGACAGTGCTTGTGGTGATGAGCGCGCGAAATTAAGCCTATACGGTGACTGCGTGGCGAAGGTGCGGGCGCACGCGTTCGAGGGCGGCTTCGGCGGTGAGGCCGTACTTTGCGCGGAGGGATTCCACCTTGCCGTGCTCGATGAATTGATCGGGCCAGCCGATGCGTACGACGGGAGTTTCGATTCCCTGCTCTGCGAGGCTTTCGAGAACCGCGGAGCCGAAGCCGCCGGCGAGGACGTGGTCCTCGAAGGTGACGAGCAATGAGCAACGCTTTGCGTAACGCGCGATGCACTCGTGATCGACAGGCTTGGCAAAGCGCGCGTTGATGACGGCGACGCTCTGGCCTTCCTTGCGCAGCATTGCAGCGAGGCGTTCGGCTTCGGGCAGAAGACCGCCGAGCGAGAAGATGGCAACGTCCGAGCCGTCGTGCAGGACTTCGGCCTTGCCGATCTCGAGGGCCTGCGGGGTTTCCTTCACCGGAGTTCCGGGGCCGACGCCGCGCGGGTAGCGGATGGCACTGGGGCCGTTGTGCTGGAGCGCGGTGAACATCATGTCCTGCAGCTCGTCTTCGTCCTTCGGGTCCATGTGGATGATGTTGGGGATGCCGCGCAGGTAGCTGATGTCGAAGAGGCCGTGGTGCGTGGGGCCGTCGTCGCCGGAGAGGCCGCCGCGATCCATGCAGAAGACGACGGGGAGATTCTGCAGCGCGACGTCGTGCACGACCTGATCAAACGCTCGTTGAAGGAAGGTGGAGTAGATCGCGCAGAAGGGGCGGAAGCCCTTGGTGGCCATGCCCGCGGCGAACAGCACGGCGTGCTCCTCGGCGATGCCGACGTCGAAGTAGCGGTTGGGGTGGTGCGGGCGGAAGAGATCGAGCGCGGTGCCGTTGGGCATGGCCGCGGTGATGGCGACGACCTTCTCGTCCATGCTGGCGAGCTTGGTGAGGCTTTCGGCGAAGACCTCGGAGTAGGTCTTCTGTCCGGTGGGCTTGGTCTCGCCGGTTGCGGGATCGTAGGGGCCGAGGCCGTGAAACTTCTTCTGCTTTTCGAGCGCAGGCTGGAAGCCGCGGCCCTTCTGCGTGAGAGCGTGCAGAATGACAGGGCGGTCGAGCTGCTTGAGGACGCGGAAGGTCTCGATGAGCATCGGCAGGTTGTGGCCGTCGATGGGGCCGTAGTAGCCGAGACCGAACTCTTCGAAGATCATGCCGCGGCCGACGATGCCCTTGGCGGCCTCTTCGGCCTTGCGCGCGATGTGGCGCGCAGCCTTGCCGCCGAACTTTTCGACGAGGCCGGCGGCGCGGTCGTGCAGGCTGATGTAGGTGGGGTTGGTGGCGATCTTGTGCAGGTACTCGGCGATGGCGCCGACGTTCTTGTCGATGGACCACTCGTTGTCGTTGAGCACGATGATCATGCGCTTGGTCTGCGCGGCGACGTTGTTCAGCGCCTCATAGCTGATGCCGTTGGTGAAGGCGGCGTCGCCGGCAAGAGCGACGATGTGTTCCTTGCCGCCGGCCATGTCGCGCGCGACGGCCATGCCAAGCGCGGCGGAGAGCGCGGTGCCCGCATGGCCGGCGCCGTAGCTGTCGTGCTCGCTTTCGGTGCGGAGCATGAAGCCGTTGAGGCCGCCGGGCTGGCGGATGGTATCGAAGCGCGGCTCGCGCCCGGTGAGCAGCTTGTGGACGTAGCTCTGGTGGCTGACGTCGAAGACGAAACTGTCGCGGGGCGTGTCGAAGACGTAGTGCATGGCGATGGTCAGCTCGACCACGCCCAGGTTTGGCCCGATGTGACCGCCGGTCTTGGCGACGCCGGTAATGAGGCGCTCGCGTATCTCTTCGGCCAGTCTTTCCAGCTCAATCAGTCCAAGCCGCTTTACGTCTGCAGGCGACTTGATTTTACTCAGGTACTCACTCATTGCAACTCGCTTCGCATTAGGCGCTGGTCATTTCCCGAAAAACGCCGACTTTTCAGTGTATCAACCTGGGCTCTTTCAACGATGTCGCAAGAACTTGCGTTTGCGGTAGCATGTGTCGCATGAAATTCAAGGCCCTTGCGGTTGTGTTGTCCCTGCAGCTTTCCGGCGCTGCCTTCGTTTTTGCACAACAGGTTGTTCCGCTATGGCCTCATGGCACACCGGAGCCGCCGCAAACGACCGAACCCGAAAAGGACATGGTGGATTCGGCGGGGCACGGCACAAATCGTTTGACGAATATTACGCAGCCGACGATGACGGTGTTCCTTCCTGCACGTTCGATGGGGTTCACGTCGGCGGCCGTGGTCTTCCCGGGTGGAGGGTACCGTCGGCTGGCGATGGACATCGAAGGACTGGACGTCTGCCACTGGCTGAACTCGCTCGACATGGCCTGCCTGCTGGTGAAGTATCGCGTGCCCGAACAGGGACATTATCCGGAGAACAAGGCGGATCTCCAGGATGCGCAGCAGTCGATGCGCGTGGCGCGCGCGCATGCCGAGGAGTGGCATATCAATCCGGCGCGCATCGGGGTGATCGGTTTCTCGGCGGGCGGACACCTTGCGGTGACGCTCTCCAATCACTTTGACGACACGAGCGTGGAGAGCACCCCGGCGGCAGCCGATGTGGATACAAAGATCAACGCGCGGCCGGAGTTCGCCATTCTCGGGTACCCGGCCTACCTGCCGACAGCGGACAAGAAGGATCTGGATCCGAACCTGACGCCGACGCCGCGGACGCCGCCGACGTTCCTCATCCAGGCGGAAAATGACAAGACGTACATTGACAGCTCGCTGGTGTACTACCGCGCTTTGAAAGATGCGGGTGTGCCGGCTGAGCTGCATTTGTATGCCACCGGAGGTCACGGCTTCGGCATGCGTCCGGTGGGCAAAGTTGAAGAACACTGGGGTGACACGGCGGCGGAGTGGCTGCGCCGGATCGGCATGCTGCCGCAGCCGATGAACACGGCGAGGACGATTACGGAACCCGTGACACCAGTGCCCTGCCCTTCACATGAGCTTGCGGTCGGACGGCCCAATGCGCCGGCGGCTACGCCGACTGGACCACCGGATAATCCCAACTGTCTGTAAGGATCTAGTCCATTGCAGCTTCCAGCACCGCAGGGCTTGGCTCTTCGGTGCGGAAGGCGTTCTCCCATTTGGCGATGACGGCGCTCGCGAGGCAATTGCCGACGACGTTGACGAGGGTGCGCGCCATGTCCATGATCGTGTCGACGCCGAGCAGAATGAAGATGGGCTCGGTGGGCAGATGGAACGTGGACGCCGTGCCGAGCAGGACAACGAGCATGGAGCGCGGAACGCCGGCGACGCCTTTGCTGGTCAGCATCAGCGTGAACATCATGAGCAGTTGCTGGCCGAGCGTGAGATGCATGCCGGCGGCCTGCGCGACGAAGATGGCCGTGACTGCAAGATAGAGTGTTGAGCCGTCGAGATTGAAGCTGTAGCCGGCAGGAATGACGAAGGCTACAATCCGCCGCGGAACGCCGAACGCCTCCATCTGTTCCATGGCGCTGGGGAGTGCGGCCTGACTGGTCGACGTCGCGAAGGCGATGGTTGCGGGCTCGGCGACGGCACGCAGAAAGCCCGCGACGGGAACGCGGAAGATCATCGCAACGGGCAGCAGCACGCCGACTCCGAAGACAAGGAGCGCGGCGAGAAGTGTGAGCAGGAGCTTGCCAACATTGACCAGCACGCCCAGTCCAAGACCGCCGATGGTGAATGCCATCGCACCGGCGATGCCAATGGGGGCGAAGTACATGACGATGTTGGTGAAACGGAACATGATTTCGGCCAGGCTTTCGCAGAAGCGCAGCATGGGCGCACGTTTCGGCTCCTTCACGAGCGCGAGCGCGATACCGAAGAGGATGGCGAAGACGGCGACCTGGAGAATCTGGCCTTCGGCGACGCTCTTGGCGATGTTCTCCGGGAAGATGTGGATGAGGAAGTCGTTCCAGTGGGTAGGTGGCGGCGCGGCAGGTTGTGTTCCTGCCGCGGTGTAGGCAAGTCCGACGCCGGCCTTGCTGAATGTTGATGGCGAGCAGGCCGATGGCCAGCGCGATCGTGGTGACGACCTCAAAGTAGACGAGCGACTTGATGCCCATGCGGCCGACGCTCTTGACGTCTCCGTGACCGGCGATGCCGACGACAAGCATCGCGAAGATGAGCGGAGCGACGACGCACTGGATGAGCCGCAGGAAGATGTCGGAGAGGAAGCGCATCTGCACGGCGAACTTCGGTGCGTCGAAGCCGAGCTCCGCACCGACGACCATCGCAACGAACATCCAGACGGAGAGGCTGCGGCGGCAGGACGGCGAAGACGAGGAGCGCAAGAGCTCCGAGGATGCGGAGTGTGAGTGCCGCCGTGTGCGATCCGTGCAGCGTGGCCAGAACGGTTCCGGAGAAGTAACAAAGGAGGCCTGCGAGGAGCGCGGCGGCTTCGCGGACGTGCGACGGCTGTCTGGCTTTGGAGCAGAAGGACTTTCTGCATCGTGGGGAAGGATATCAATCCGGCATTTTAGACGCCGCAGGGCCTGACTCAACCGGGAGCCGGCGGACCGAATTAGACTCGTGGCATGTGCCGTGTGTCCGCCTCCGTCTTCGCGTTCCCACTTAGTCTCGCCTTGACTTTTGCCCTGCCCGCGCACAGCAGTCCTACCCTACGCCTGTTCCGGCTTGCGCCCGATCAGCACACGCTGATCTCCCATGCAGAGTCCGTCTATCTCCCCGGGAGCGTTGGAGTTAGTGAAGCTGGAGGGCGATTTCGAGAACGCGGTGGCCAAGGGCGGCGGCAAGGCGTTTGCCTCGTGGTTTGCGGAGGATGGGGTGACCCTGAATAACGGTCAAGCCGGCCGTCCGGGGCCATCGCGCCATCGCCGGGCAAGCCACCTGGGACCCCGGGAACTACCAGCTGACCTGGTACGCCGAGGGTGCCCAGATGGGGCCGTCGGGGGACACCGGTTTTACCTGGGGCCACTATGAGGCCAAGGGAAGGACCCCAAGGGCCAGCCGACTCGGCTTCCGGCCGCTATATCACCTTCTGGAAGAAGGTCAGCGGACACTGGAAGGTGGCTTTGGACGCGAGCGCCAACGACGCCCCGGCCGCGACTACCCCTGCCCTGAGGAAATCCACAGAAGCTGCGCCGGCAGAATAAGTTGCCTCGACCATCAGTTCGCGGATTGGCGCGAAAGTGGCAAGTCTTCACCGCGTACAATTCGTATTCTCAGTTACGTATTGATGATCGAATGAGCCCGCTCAACTCGACGCTCGAGCAGCCTCGGCTCCAGACCCTGAGAAACTACGACCTGCGGGAGGCATCCCCACGATGCTGCACTGGACGACATAGCGCGCCTGGCGGCCCACGTATGCAACGCGTCGGCGGGCTGTGTGACCGTCGTCGAGCGCGACGAGGTGCTGCTCGTCGGTCGCTATGGCATCGAGCAGACCTCGGCTCCGCGACGCACATGCCGTGCGAAACCACGATCAACGGCGACGGCATCTATCAAATCCCTGATGCGCGCCGCGACCCGGAGTACGCACCCAACGGCGTTCCCGTCGGCGATAAGCGTTATCGGTTTTACGCGGGCGCTCCTGTGCTCACTCCGGAGTCGGTCACGATCGGCTGCGTCGTTGTGCTGGACACCTCGGCGCGCAAACTGACCGCGCCGCAGCTTGAGGCGCTGGAATCACTTTCGAACCTCGTCACTACTCGACTGGAGTCGCGCGCAGGGTTCGCGAGAACGGACATTCCTCGCGCGCACGCCAGCGAGTGGAGACCGCACTCACCGTAGAGCGCAACTTCGTCTCCGCGGTGCTGGACACTGTCGGCGCGCTCGTCGTGGTCTTCGACACCGCCGGCCGTATCGTGCGCTTCAACCGCGCCTGCGAAATCATCTCGGGCTACCAGTCGACAGAACTCATCGGAAAGTTCGCATGGGAGCGGCTGATCCCGAAGGAAGAGGTGCCGGAGTACATCGACAACTTCCAGCGCATTCGCAACGGCCAGTTCCCCACGACGTATGAGAACTACTGGATCTCAGCCGATGGAGTGCGTCGTCGGATCTCATGGTCTGCGACCGCGATGCTCGACTCGCACGGACAGGTGGCGTTCGTCATCGCGACGGGTATCGACGTCACCGTGCAGCGGGTGGCCGAGACCGCGATCCGCGAAAGCGAGTCGCGTTATCGCCAGATCGTCGAAGGTTCGCTTGGCATTGTCTTTACGCACGACATGGATGGCAAGATTCTGTCGATCAATGAGCACGGCGCGTCGGGGCTTGGCTGCACGGTGCAGGACGTGGTCGGCAAAACGCTGCAGGATTTCACCCAGCCGGAGCGCCGCAGCCTGCTCGAACGCTACTTTGACGATCTGCGCAGCAAGGAAGAGGCACAGGGCCTGCTGCACCTGCTGAATGCGCGTGGCGATGAGCGCGCCTTTGCCTATCGCAATCGCGTCGTCGCCCCGGTCGACGGCGAACGCTACGTGCTTGGCTTCAGTGTCGATGTCACGGACCAGATTCGCGCTGAAGCGCAACTGAATACGCTGAGCCGGCAGAGCGATTCCGTACTGGAGTCTGTGGGCGACGGCATCTTCGCGCTCGACCTCGAAGGCCGCATCACGCTGGTGAATCCTGCGGCGGCGGCGATGCTCGGCTACCGCCAGGAAGAGATGCTCGGGCCGCAACATGCACGACCTCATCCATCACACGCATGTGGATGGGGCGGCCATATCCCAAAGAAGACAGCCCGATCCAGGCCAGCCTCGATCACTATCCACCGTGCGTATCGCCAACGAAGTCTTCTGGCGCAAAGACGGCAGCAGCTTCGCGGTTGAATATGTTGCACGGCCACAGATTGAAGCCGTTCGTAATGACGAGACCGTGATGCCGCCTGAGCCGGCGAAGCGGCTGGCGGCACCATGGTTCGACAGAGAGGTGGAAGCTGCCGAGACCGCGGAAACGGACGTGCTCTCTGGATGGAGTCGGAAGACGTTGCGCTATCCAACGGCACGCCCGGACGTGCGGTCGGTGTCGTCGTTGCGTTCACCGACATCAGCGAGCGCAATGCACTCGATCGCATGAAAGACGAGTTCATTTCGACGGTTTCGCACGAGCTTCGCACGCCGCTCACCTCGCTGCGCGCGGCGCTCGGGCTTGTCGCCGGAGGAGCGCTCAATGCCCGGCCCGAGAAGATGCGGCAGATGATGGAGATTGCCATCGGCAACACCGATCGGCTGGTGCGCCTGGTCAACGACATCCTCGATCTCGAGCGCATCGGATCGGGCAAGGCAGAGTTGCACTTCGCTCCGACCTCAGTCGGACGACTTGTTCAAGCGTGTGACGACGCAGCATCACACGAATGCATTGCGTGCCAACATTCGCTTTCACATGGAGGCGAACAACGTGGTTGTGTGGGCCGACCCGGACCGCATCCTGCAGGCGCTCAACAATCTCATCTCGAATGCGATCAAGTTCTCGCCGCAAGCCTCGACCATTCCAAGCGAAATTCGGCTGATTGCGCACTACGTGACGCCGGACGAGGCGTTGATCGAGATCCAGGATCACGGACGCGGCATCCCTGCCGACAAGCTGCAACAGATTTTTGAGCGCTTCAAGCAGGTGGATGCCTCGGACTCGCGCACGATGGGCGGCACCGGATTGGGCCTCGCCATCTGCCGCAGCATCATTCAGCAGCACGGCGGTCATATCTGGGCCACCAGCACGCTGGGTGAGGGCTCAACGTTCCATTTCACCTTACCCACAAAACCCAGCAGCCATCTCAGCTGATCGCTTCGCGAACGCGCGGCCTTAGTTCTGTTTCTCGGCAGCGGACTTCAACTGGCTCAAACCAGTATCGAAGTCCTTGCCGATCATCTTGTCCATGGAAGCTGAACAGGCTCATCAGCTTGGTGGCGAAGCTGTTCGCCCCATCCATTGCCCATGTCACGCGCGTCGTCGATCCCTCTGGCTGCAGGACGAAGTGGGTTTGATTGTGACTCGCGAACGGCGAGACGAAATCAAGCTTGATCGAGGTCAGCGTCGGCTCGGCTGCGAGGATCTCCATCCGGCCCTTGCCGACTTTGCTGTTTCCTTCCCACTCATAAATAGCGCCCTGCCCTGCTGGGGCACCCTGGTAGCTCACATGCATATTCGGGTCGAGCTTCGCCCACGGCGACCACTGATTCCAGTTGTGAAAGTCATTAAGCAGCGGAGTGATCTTCTCGGGTGCGGCGGCAATGGTGGTCGAGCGCTCGACGTGATATGTCGCAGGCTTAGTCGCGACGAGGATGAGAATCGCTATAACAGCCACAACAAGGACAACGGCGATCGTCTTCAGCATCAAGAAATCTCCAGGGACTTATTGAGGGCCGGTTCCGGGAATTTGCTGAGCCAGTGTAGTGAATCTCGGCGGGCAGTTTCGAATTTTCGTGGAGCGACGCAACGTGATCCACGATCTGTCAGCAAGAGAGAAATCATCGCCGCGCGGCCAGGTTCTCCCTCGCAGGAACGCAAGAAGAAGGCAGACCCTGAGGTCTGCCTTTTCGTCCTGAAAATGCTGATGCAGTCTACCGACGAATGAAGCGGCGGCGCGTAATCCCCGCCATACCCAGGATCGAGGTGCCGAGAAGCGCCAGCGAGCCGGGTTCCGGAGCGTCTCCCACAGTCGGAGTGATGCCGACGAAGACGAACTCGTCATCGTTGTAATCGCAATCAGACGTATTGTTCTCGCCACCGCAAACCCCGTCGCGGTTTGCGCCGATGACCAGATCTTCAAAGCCTACAAATGTTCCAGCCGGGATACTTCCATTGCCGCTGAACGACGTGAGGTAGGCGTGGTTGTAGCCGTCGGCACTGCCGGACGGATTGGAGCTGAAGATCTTGCTTGTGTTCTCGTTCACCAGGTAGAAGACAAGTACGTCGTTGGGATTGACCGCGAAGCTGAGCTCCTGGCCAGGAGTCGTCGCGTGGTTGTTGAAGATGGGACCGGTGATCCAACCTTGTGTCACGTCCGCGATCTCAACGTCGTCTGTGTCGCCTGCGCTGCTGCCGTAGAAAAAGACGTTAAGCGTATTGCCTGTCGCCAGAATCGGCGAGGCCGTCGGCGCAACATGTCCTGCGTTTGGAAAAGGAATGTTGTCAGCAAAGGCCGGGGAAACAAGTAAACCGGCCGTGAGAGCCACCAGGCTCAAAGTAAACGTCTTCATTCGACAGCTCCTTTGACGGGTCGTGGCCCGCCACGTTCGACAGCGGAGTGCGCGTGGAGCTCTACATACGCCACTCGGGTGAACCTTACTCTTTGACGCAAAATGCGCGGCATACAAAGGTCACAAGACGCAACTATCATTCGTAATCCGATTGCCCTGCTCTCGTAATCAAACAGTGATTACCAGCCCTGATTTGCCCACCGCCACGACTCTTTCAAGTACCGCGCCTTTTGGAGGCCTGAAACGCGCCATTGCAATTCACACAAATGACATGATTTGCACTTGCGTGCACAGCCTGCTGATCCGTAATGTCTGTCCAACTGATGAACGAGCAGTAAGTCGGAAATGAATCGCTGAAGTAGCAGACGAACCAGAAGAAGGCGCAAGCTGGAAGCTGACCGGAAGCAAGATCAGAGGATTTGTAAACGATTGAGCCGGAAGTCGGTCGAAAGGCACAACGCCTGAGGACGGAGCACCCGATGAGAGTCGGGAAAGCCAGCCACAGGAAGCCGGAGCCAGGCATCCGACGCGAGTCGGAAGACGCCGGGAGACCGGACGGACCGGAGGGTACAAGCGGAAGGCGCAAGCCGGACGCCTGGCCTTCGGAAGAGCCAGAGGAGGAACAACCGGCGCAAGCTGGAAGTTCGACCGATGGCAGCCAGAGGAAGAGGGGAAGGCGAAAGCTGGAAGCTCGACCGAAGGCACAAAGACGGAGGACGCGACGCCAGGCGCAAGCCGGGAGAGTCGGCCAACGGAAAGCCTGAGACGAGATCTACTCACGCTGCGAGATTGTCAATGATGAAAGCGCCAGAGGCTTCGGCTTCTGGCGTTTTCGTTTTTGCGGCGACATCCCTTCTCTCATCGCGAGCGGTCCGGCTGCTCTCAAAGCGATCCGCGATGGCCGAACGGAAAACTGAAGCCCACTTTAGCGTTGAAGTCGTTGCGCGGATCGCCCTTCGGATAGAGGAAGACGTACTCCGCTGGAGTGAGCGAGAGATCGACGTGTTTATTCAGCGGAATCGTAAGGCCGAAGCCGGTTGCGAATGCGAACTGATTGACGATGTTGCCGGCGTTCGAGGAGCGCACATCACCGGATTCGGCGAAGATGGACGGCTTCACATGACGAGTGGCGAAGATAGTGTGCCCCACACCGAACGTAAGGGCGTGACTGTTCAGCGAGCCCTTGCGGTTGGTGCCATAGTAGTTGGTGTTGCTGAAGAAGAGGTTGAAACCCTGGCCCACGTTGACGGATGGACGAAGAAACCATCCGTTAATGCTCTCGCGCTCTCCTGCTCCCTGGTCCGCATAGAGATAGGTCCACCCGGTGGCGAGGGAACCTAACGCCGGTCTGGATCTTTTCTGCTGAGTGTGACCGGCGATGCAACCGAATGAAAGCAGCGGAAGCAAAAGCGTTGCAGGAAGCCTGGAACGAAACAAGGATTGTCTCCCTTCTTCGGGACCTTGCCGAGGAAGGTCCTCACCCGTATTCCGATGTTATTCGACGGGCGGGCGGGAAGTAGAGACTACATGTTAAGTTCGGAGCAAAGGTCTGAAACCGAATCCGCCTGGGTCAGTGGTTGGCCACCATGAGTTGCTCGTACACGCGGACCAGCGGGTCGGGGCCGATGCTGATTCGGCCGCGGTAGGGGTTATCCAACGTCACAATGATGTAGACCGGAAGCGCAATCAACACTGCATACAAGACGCTGAGCCACATGTGCATGGCAAAGCTGCGGGTGTCGAACAACCATGTTGCCGCGATGCCGAGTGAAGCCCCGACGATGACCATCAGCCAGAGTGGGCCGGGTAAGTCCGAGGTAGTGCTGTTCATGCGATCACGGCGGCATTCGCTGAGCTCGTTAAAGGAGCGATAGGTTTCCGCGGAGAGAATCTCCTGTTGCTTGGTCTCCGGTTCAAAGGTCATGAAGTCCGTCTGAAATTTCCGGAGCGCCACACCGGACACGTCGGCCACAATACCGCGTCGCTGCATTGGCCAGGCGACATCCACAACCTGGTGGTAATAAAAACGGAGATCGTTCTGCATCTGTGTGCGCAAGGGTTCGGGGTACGCACTGGCATCGCGGTAGATGGCTGCAAGAGCCGCGGCCTCGTGGTCCACACGGTGCTGCACATCCGTGTAGGTCTCCCAGGTTCCAACGGCGACAAGGCCGAGTGTTATGGCGTCGATCACCGCAATCGCTGCGAGATAGAAGCCGACGATGTCGTTGTGCGAATGGTCGACCTGGTGGAGCCGCCGCACGCGGCCGCGCGTGAGCAACAACCCGCCGACACAGAACGCCACGAAGGATCCGACGACAAGAAAGCAAAGAACAGGGCTCGAAAGATCGTAGAGCCAGGAAAAACCCATCGGGCAACCTCCGGAATCAGCTAAACGCGTTTGCCGCGTCGGCTTGATCTTTTGCTGCTGGCAAGATCATGGAGTACCCAGAAGAGGACCGATACTGCAAATGGTGCCAGCACCAGGACGAGTGCCAGGATCGACCTATCGCAGAACGGCGTAACTACTTGCACATCCTGATTACAGACGCCTCGTCCCTAAAAAGTCCGTATTGGATTCGTTAGGAAGTCGTGAAGGTCCAGAGGAATTTGCGCGCTCCGTCACGTCGTCAGGATCTTCTCCAGCCTTTGCAGGTTGGCGCGTTCGCCCATCACGATCAGGACGTCGCCCGCCGAGATCGCGAATTCGGCCGGAGGATTGAAGGTAGTCTCTCCGCCTTGCTTGCGGATGGCGAGGACGATGACGCCCGATCGCCTCAATTCCTGCAATTCACCAAACGTTTTCGCAGTCACCTCTGTTCCCGGCGCAACCCGCACCTGTTCCACAACGACTCCGGTTCCGATGTTGCTTCGGGCGAAATCCATGAACTCGACGACCTGCGGGCGAAGCAGAAGGTCGGCGAGCTGGCGGCCTGCCATCGAGAATGGAGTGAGAACGGTGTCGGCTCCGGCGCGGCGCAGCTTCTCGCCGGCTTCTTCTTCTGAAGCGCGGGTAACGACCGTCAACCGCGGGTTGAGAGCCTTGGCCGAAAGAATGATGAACAGGTTATCGGCGTCCGAGGCCAGTGCGGCGATCAGGCCTTTGGCGCGAAGCACGCCGACTTCCCGAAGGCTGTCGTCCTGTGTGGCGTCGGCGACGACGGCGAGCATACCCGCATGCATGGCTTTCATAACGCGCTGATCGTTGCGATCGATCACCAGGAAAGGCGCGCCGGTTCGCTGGAATTCGAGAGAGGCGTTGCGGCCGACGCGTCCGAAGCCGCAGACGATGAAGTGGTCGTGAAGTTGTTGGATCATTTTCTTGTTCCTGCGCTCTCCGAAGCGGCCCTGCAACTCGAACTCGATGATGGCCTGCGTCATGGCGCCGACGGAAACGAAGACGGCACTGACGCCAAAGATGATGAGGAAGGCATTGAACACCTGGCCGCCATGGCCGAGCGGCCTGGGCTCGGGGTAGCCGATGGTGGTGATGGTCGAGAGGGTGAGGTAAAAGGCATCGAACCACGAATAGTGCTCGATGATGACGAAGCCTGCCGTACCGATGGCGACGGTAAGCATCAGCAGAGCGAGGATCAAGAGTATGCGGCGAATCAGACGCCCGTGCATCCAGCACTCCTTTGCCCAGGGCAAAAGAGTACACGACAGACGTTCCCGTTGCGCTGACGAGCACCGCGTCGGCGGAGTTGTTCGCTCGACTAGGAGAGGATGGCGCTGCTAGCTTGCATCGCCGTCGTTCCATCTGCGACAGGAAGGCCAGAGGATGAGCTCACCTGCAACCGGGCAATCCAGAACACAAGCACTCCGATCCAGACAGCCGTGTTGGCGTAAGCCCAGATGAGAAAGAGACGAGGGTCATGTTCTGCGGCCGCCAGCGTTCTTCCGCATTGGGAGAGGATGTTCGCCACGCTGACAATACAGAAGCCCAGGAGGAGACGGCCTTCTACGATGTTCTCCCTTCGCTTTGGGAAAACGAGCAGGAAGAGAAACACTAACCCGCTGAATGCGATGCCCCTGTCCAGCGGCACAGGAGAATAATCAGGAAGCATGGAGACGAGCAGCACCGTGAGACTACCGGCTATCACCAACGCAACCGCAAATCGAAGCCATGCGAAATCGCGGAGTCTGCGACCTGTGAAACGGCGACCCGTAAGCGGGGATTGAGTCAATCTGCGAATGAGCCAGTAGGCCAGTGCGAGTTGCAAAGCCAGATCAAGAAGCGACAGGGCAGATTCGAGCTGAAGATTTACCGGCAGAGAGAATAGCCTCACTCCAGCTATCAGGATGCCGGCGCGAACGATATAGAACATCATCAGCGCGATAAACAGAGACAGGCGACGGATCAATCTTCGTCTATGCAAAGCCGCGAGCAAAGCCCCGGTGGCAATGAGTGTGACGAGCAATAACAGGATGTTGGCAAGGCGCATCAGGCAACTCTCGATATGGAATCGTTCAGCTAGTCGTCGTCTGGAGGCGAAGTATCTCTATTGGCCGTGAAAAAGGACGGTTTGAAGGTGACCGGAACAGGGGTGTAGGCGGCAGGTTTTTGGGTGTAGTCAAAGCAGTCCGAGAAGTCGTCGGCGTTCACATCGCGTTGGCCCAGGTTGGCTAACTGGAACACTTCCTCTGTGTACTTCAGGAATCCACTGAACTCATGAACCTGATGCGAGACGTAGCCGTGCTTCGCATAGGGCGAAACGATGATGAGCGGAACGCGAAAGCCGAGTCCCATGTTGTCGATCTGTGGCGGCGGCACGTGATCGTACCACCCTCCCCAGTCGTCCCAGGTTATAAAGATGACCGTGGAATCCCAGTACTGGCTGGCACCGACGGCGTTAACGATGTCTCCAACCCAGGACGGTCCCTGTGCGGTGGCGCCTGTGCCCGCGTGGTCGGAGTAGGTATAGGCGGGCATGATCCAGGTAACCTGGGCCAGGCTGCCGTTCTGGATGTCGGTGAAGATCTGCGCCGGCGGAGAGATGACGTTGTTTGTCCAGTCGGGACCGTAACGGATGTGGCGGATCGCGCTAAAGGCGGACCACACGTCGCCGGTGCCGGGGAACGGATAGCCAGGCTTGCCGAGCGGCGTCGCGTAGTACTTCCACGTCACACTCTTGGCGTCGAGGAGGTCGGCAATGGTCTGGTAGTCAAAGCACGGGTAGACGCCAGGCAGATCTGTCCCATTGGGCCCGATGAGAGCGACGGTGGTTCCAGTGGGAGCATCGCATCCCCACGGCGTGCTGTTCGGGTTCTCGGAGGTGTTGCCGGACTGGCCGGCAATCATGTACTGGTGGGCGACGAAGCTCGGCCCGGTGTTCGACTGAAACATGCGGTCGCCGAAGGTGTACGCCTCTCCAAGAGTAAAGAGGGGCAGGGTTTGCGACTGCGGCACATAGGCATAAGGAAAATTCGCTACAGGATAGGGCTGCGCCAACGGGTGAGCAAAGTTATCCATCAGCCCGTTGTTATAGTCGATCGCCCACCCAATATGGCTGTGATCCACGTCCGTTCCCTGCTCAAGCGGAACCGGCTGGAGGGTGACGCTCTTGCCCTGTTGCATTCCGGTTGTGACAGTGTCAGCGCCAGGAAAACCGTTGAACAGGTTGTCGACGGTTCGGTTCTCCTGCATGATCACGACGATGTGCTTAATGGTTGTAACGTTGGTCGGTGGTGGCGTCGAGATATCCGTTGGAACGCCCGACTTGGAACATCCAAGAAGTAAAGAGAGACCGAGAGTTGTCGTAAGCAGCCGCCCACACCGCAGCATAAGGTTCTCCTCGAAAACACGAACCGGGTCCTTAGTTGTACATGCCGAATCGGTTGGATGCAAAAGAAAAGCGAGGCATAAGCCCCGCGGATTCGTTACCTTCGTTTGCACCGATGGTCCGGTCGCGTTACTACAAAGCGTTAGTGTCGACAGAAAACAGATGGCAGCACGGCGAACTGCTGCTGCCATCCGGAGCACTCACTTCTGGAACGCGCTACTGGGTCTAACTCAAGAGACGATCGGCAATGCGTATCCACCAGGCTGCGGCGTGCGTAAACGTCTGCACGGCGAAGATCTGGATGGCGATGTAGAGCGGCAGCACGTAGAGATAGATCTTGTGGACTCGACGATTCACGAGGTAATCGCGCGCCGCGCCGAGGGCGATGAGTAAGGCAACGGCGGCTGGTGACCATGCAAGCGGCATATGAGGAAAGCGCGAAAACGCAGCGTTCGTCAACACGCAAGAGGCTACCAGGATTAAACGGCGATGAAACTCGGGCCGCTTGCGCCAGGAGATGGCGAGCGCAAACGCAACCGCGAAGCAGATCAGGTCCGTCAGCTGGATGATCATGAACGCCCGCATCGGGAAAGGCGCATCGGGCTGCGTGAGCAGGAAGCGATCCATGCCCCGGGCGGTGAGGAAGCCAACCACCACAATCGCGACGGCGAGCGCGACTCCAAACCAGCCAAGCGCGCGATGCAGTTTGACGTTGCGCGAGCGAACCAGCGCGGATTGCAGAATGAAGAACAGGACCCAGCCGGGAAAGACGATGGCGTGGATAGTCAGGATGAACGGTGGAATCGGCGAAGCATGAAGGAGATTGTGATTGATGGTTTGCCCGAACCCAAAAACCACAACCGCTGCGATAAGCAGCGACATGCTGAAGTAAAAGTAGCGATCAAGAAAACGCACGAGCGCGGGACGCTGGGGTGCCAATACGGCGGTTGCCAAGAGCAATCTCCTGCAGGGCCCAGTTCTGTTTAGATTTTTGTGCGCCCAGTGTAGCAGCAATTTTGGGCCGGGGGAGTACCCCTCCCTTCCCCTGTTTTTGCGCAAAGTCCAGACAAGAATAGGCGGGAGCCTACCCCACTCATCGCGATGAACCGCGATGAGTGGGGCGCCGGGCACGGCTACAGACTTGCAATCAATTGGTTTGCGGCGTCAATCAGCGCAGCTCCCTCCTCCGCAGAGATTCCGCGACGTTCATTAACCTGTACCAGGTGGATGAACACATTCAGCATTTGGATTGCCTGTTTAGTCTGCGAGCGTGAGATGAATGCGGATGCGTTGTTGAGATGAACCAGCAGCGGGGTCTTGACATTCTCCGGGACGTCGAGCGCCTCCACCTGTGCGATGAGACTCTGAAGCTGCTCTGTCACAGACGACGGCGTGACCGTGATGGTGACCGCCGCCGGGCTGCTGCTGGTCAGGCCGTTATTAACGACCAGGCTGAAGACATAGGTACCGGCAGCTGTGGGAGTGAAGCTGGGCGTCGCCGTGTTGGCGCCGCTGAGCGTGACCGCGGGCCCGGAGGTTTGCGTCCACTGATACGTAAGCGGCAGTGGAGGCGTGTTGGGGTCGCTGCTGCCCGTGCCATCGAGAGTCACGAGGGCGCCGACGGCGACAGTCTGGTTTGAGCCCGCGCTTGCGATGGGCGCCTTCGTAGAGGATGTTGTGATGGTGAAGCAGGCAGAGAGTTGCGAAGTATTCCCTGCCGGATCTGTGACGGTCGCTGTGGCCGACTCGCCGCCTGTGAGGATCTCCGGGAATGCATCAGAGAACGTCGCAACCCCGAAACCATCCGTCATGGCGGCAGTCGATCCAAGGAAGTTTTCGGCCTCAGTGGAAGCACTGCAAGCGCCGTTTGCAAAAACGTCGACCATGACGAGCGAGCTCGCCGTGCTGTGAACTGTGCCCGTCACCGTGACGGTGGATCCATCAAATGTGGCCGCAGTGATTGTGGGCGCAGGCTGTAGATTGTTACCTCCATTGCTCAGCACGATTCCAGCGGCATTTCCAGACTCGATGTTTTCGTGAAGGAAGTTTCCGGTGGATGCCGCTCCATCGACGACGATCCCGGCGCCGACGTTGGACTCGATCACGTTTGTGCTGATCGTGTTGGAGCCGGCCGCGTTGATGTGAACGCCGTCACCGCCGTTAGGCAGAGCGAGAGTTTGTGTCGGGTCGGTCCCGAGGATGTTGCTTTCAACGTCATTTCCATTCACAGTGTCGCTGCTGGACTGGATCAGAATTCCATGCGCGGGGAACCTGTAGATGTCCAGGCCGACTGCCATGATGCCGTGGCCGGCGAGTCCGAGGCCCGCCATCGGTGGCCCCCCGCCCGCCTGCTCTGGAGCCGCGTTCCTGCCGTTGATCGCGACGAGGCCTCCGGGCTGACTTGAGCCATCGACGATGATATTGCTCCCGACATCGATGAGCCCGCTGTTGAACGAGGCGTCGTGGTCGATCTCGATCTCAGGCACACCGCTGCCTGCGATGTTGAACAGAATGGCGGTAGTGTTCACACCGGCGGGGGGAATATTGGCCTCTATGACGGCTTGACGCAGGGTGCACGGTTCGGGGCAACCAGCACCGGGGTTGTTGTCCTGAGCGTCGGCAGTGGTGTCGACCGTAATAATCCGGTCCACGGCGTACTCGATGAATTGCGAGCTGCCGGGCAGCACGACCCGGTCCTGGCCTCCCAGGTTGACGGTGGCCACCTCAGCGATTTGCGTGACGCCAATGGGAACTGCGGTGCCCAGCGGAGGATATTGAAAGAACGCTGAGGTCTTGCCTTTTGTGGCAGGTATTTTGTCCGGCGGTTCTTTCGAACCGGGCGGAACCGGAGGATTGGGACGCGGCAGTTCACCGGTGAGCTGAGCCGCGCCTCCGGCGAGAACGTAGCTGTCCAGCATCATCGATGCCTTGGATGTGATCGTGGGATTACTCGCGGCTGCTATGTGCTGGAACTTGCCTGCAAGTGTCAGGACTTCGCGAGACGCTTTTGTGGTTGCCTGGCCGAATGTTTCGCTCTGAACCGTCACCGTGATATTGCTGACGGGCGCGGATGCGTCCTCATTGAGGTAGGTGACCGACAGTGCGGGATCGTTGGCAGCGGAGCCAAGCGGTTTGTAAAAGCCGACCTTTGCCGTTACAGCCGGAACGCCGAGAACACAGTTGGGAACTCCCGCGAGACATTGGAAAGCGTGGCCCCTGACGTTGACGTCGCCCACAGTCACGTTGAATGCGATCGTGTTCTGATTCGGCGGAGCAGACGGTGTTCTGGTTTGGGAGACGCCATCAATGGTTACGGTAACCTGGAAGCTGCCTCCGGCAAACGGGGCCTGGCCTGTTGTCGGACGAGGAAATACCAACCCCGCGGCTGCCAATGCATGTGCGAGAAAGATGAGACGTTTCATGGAGCCCCTCCCTGCTGCTGCTGAGGGCCCGGTGGTGGATTGGCGTGCGAGATTACGCCGAGAGGTGCGCATAGTCAAAAGGCGCGCCCACGACAGACACACAACTGCCAATCTGAAATAGCAACGGCAGAGCCGAAGCCCTGCCGTTTGTTTTGTTTTGGCGCGAAGCGTCCTTCGGCTTCGCTCAGGACAGGCTAGCTGCATGCAATGCTACTTGGCGGCCGACTCTTCCTGTTCGCCTTCCATGCGCATCGCTTCGAGCTCGCGCTCTTCGGCTTCGTGCGCCTATGCCGTTTTCAGACCGGCTTCGGCGATGGCGGCGGAAATTTGCTCGTCTTTGACACCGTGCTTGCGGAGGCTTTCGGTGAGCGTTTTGAGTTGCGAGCCTTCGAGACGCTGGAGGTCCTTGCGCAGGCCCTGGCCGATGTACGAACGCATGAGGGGCTGATAGCCGCTGAAGCCCAGCACGGGCGCGATCTCCTTCAGGTCGTCGATGACATCCTCCGGCATGCGCAGGCTGATGGTCGTCATGGGGCGATCCCGCTGGAGCCGCTTCTGGATGCGTTCACGCATTGTCTTCATAGGCTCTCCTTTCGGCGGCGGTAGCTGGCCGGGCTGAGATGATGCGAATGGCCTGCGCATCCTGCTCCATGTGCACAACAAAGAGAAGATGCCTCTGTTCCGTTTCGCCAACGAGAGCATCTCGCGACTCTCGAGACGTGCCCGCATCGAGAGCGCGTGCCAGAGGGTCGAAGAACACTTCACACGCCAGCTCGAAACGGATGCCGTGCTTCTCAACGTTGGCGGCTGCTTTTGAACGTTCCAGATGAACTCCAGACCGCCAATGCTGTAGAGCACGTCCACTGCATCGTGTATATACGTTGTATAGACGGAAGTCAATGCATCGCGGAAAGAAAAGGGCGGACTCTTTCGAGTCCGCCCTTGGTTTTGTTTTTGGCGCGAAGCGCGTCCACTGCACGAAGTGCTTACTCGGCGGCCAGTTCTTCCTGTTCGCCTTCCATGCGCATGGCTTCGAGCTCGCGCTCTTCGGCTTCGTGGGCTTCCATGACCTCGGCCTGGATCTGGGCTGCCGCTTCCTCGAGCTCTGGGGAGAGCGCGACGTTGCGGTAGTACTCCATACCTGTGCCGGCAGGGATGAGGCGGCCGACGATGACGTTCTCCTTGAGGCCGCGCAGCGCGTCGATCGAGCCGTTGATGCTGGCTTCGGTGAGCACGCGGGTGGTCTCCTGGAAGCTCGCCGCCGAGATGAAGCTGTCGGTGGAGAGCGACGCCTTGGTGATGCCGAGCAGCAGCGGACGACCGATTGCCGGGCGGCCACCCTCCATCAGCACGCGCTGGTTTTCCGCGTTGAAGCGGAAACGATCGATCTGCTGCTCGAGCAGGAAGTTGGTGTCGCCAACCTCCTCGACCTTCACCCAGCGGAGCATCTGGCGGACGATCGTCTCGATGTGCTTGTCCGAGATGGACACGCCCTGGAGACGGTAGACCTCCTGGATTTCGTTGACGAGGTACTGCTGGAGCTCGCGCTCGCCGAGCACCTCGAGGATGTCGTGCGGGTTACGCGGACCGTCGATGAGTGCGTCGCCGGCACGGAGGCGTTCGCCTTCCTGCACGTTGACGTAGACACCGCGCGGAACGCTGTACTCCTCTTCCTGCCCGTTGTCGGCCGTGACGTAGACCTTGCGCTGACCCTTGGTGACGTCGCCGAAGCGGACCACGCCGTCGATCTTGGAGATGATCGCCGGATCGCGGGGCTTGCGGGCCTCGAAGAGTTCGACCACTCGCGGCAGACCGCCGGTGATGTCCTTGGTGCGGGTGGTCTCACGCGGGATCTTGGCGAGAACGTCGCCGGGGTGAACCTCGTCACCGTCCTGCACCATCAGGTAGGCGCGTGACGGCATGAGGTAGCGCTTGTTGGTCGGTGCCGAGGCCTTGGCCGACTTGATGAGGATGGCGGGCTGGCGCTTCTCATCGGCGGACTCGGAGACGACGAGACGCGAGAGGCCGGTGACCTCGTCGATCTCTTCGTTGACCGTGACGCCTTCCTGCAGGTCCTTGAACTGCACGTTGCCGGCGATCTCGGTGAGGATGGAGAAGGTGTACGGGTCCCACTCGCCGAGCAGATCGCCGAGCTTGACATCCTGCCCGTCCTCAACGCGGAGCTTGGCACCGTAGACGATGGCATAGCGCTCCTTCTCGCGGCCCTTCTCGTCGATGATGGCGAGCGAGCCGGAGCGGTTCATGACCACCAGGCCACCTTCCTTGGAGCGGACGGTGACGAGGTTGATGAAGTGCGTCTTGCCGGCGTTCTTGGCCTCGAGGTGCGAAGCGTCCGCAACGCGCGAGGCGGTGCCGCCAACGTGGAAGGTACGCATGGTGAGCTGCGTGCCGGGCTCGCCGATGGACTGCGCCGCGATGACGCCGACGGCCTCGCCCATTTCGACCATCTTGCCGGAGCCGAGGTTACGGCCGTAGCAGAGGATGCAGCAACCGCGCTTGGACTCGCAGGTGAGGACCGAGCGAATCTTGACGCGCTCGATGCCGGCAGCCTGAACGGCGGAGGCCTTGTCTTCGTCGATCTCTTCGTTGATATCGACGATGATCTTGCCTTCGAAATCCTTGAGCTTCTCAAGTGTTACGCGGCCAATGATGCGGTCGCGCAGCGGCTCGATGATCTCGCCGGCTTCGATGATCGGGGTGACGTAGATGCCTTCGACGGTGCCGCAGTCGTGCTCGGAGATGATCACATCTTGAGCCACATCAACAAGTCGCCGCGTGAGGTAGCCGGAGTCCGCCGTCTTCAGCGCCGTGTCCGCCAGACCCTTGCGGGCGCCGTGGGTCGAGATGAAGTACTCGAGCACGGTGAGACCCTCGCGGAAGTTGGCCTTGATGGGCGACTCGATGATCTCGCCGGACGGCTTGGCCATGAGGCCGCGCATACCAGAGAGCTGACGGATTTGCTGCTTCGAACCACGGGCACCGGAATCGGCCATGATGTAGATCGGGTTCATGGCTCCTTCCTTGTCCGCCTTCTTCATGTTGTTGAACATCTCGTCGGCGACGCGGTCGGTGACGCCGGACCACAGCTGCGTGACCTTGTTCTGGCGCTCCTGGTTGGTGATGGAGCCCTCAAGGTACTGTTGCTGCAGAGCGATGACCTGCTTTTCAGCGTCGGCCACGACGGTGTACTTCGACTCGGGGATAACCATGTCGTCGAAGCCGACCGACAGGCCGGAGCGGGTGGCGTAGTTGAAGCCGAGCTCCTTGATGCGGTCGAGTGCGCGAACAGTGACCTCGAGGCCGAGGTTGAGGTAGCAGTAGTTGACCAGCTGGCCGATGCCCTTCTTCTTCAGCAGGCCGTTGATGAACGGAATCCCCTCCGGCAGCGCGTCATTGAGGATGGCGCGGCCGACCGTGGTGGAGACGTACTGCTTGTTGAAGTGCACGGGCTCGGTGTGCGTGATGTCCTGGTCGTCGTAGGCCGTCGTCATGTCCAGCACAGCGCCGGTGTAACGCAGACGGATCGGCGAGAGCGTCTCCACCTGCTTGGCTTCCAGCGCCATCAGCACCTCATCGACGTTGGCGAAGGCGCGGCCTTCACCGACAGCGCCGACCTTGGACTTCGTCAGGTAGTAGAGCCCGAGCACCATGTCCTGCGTGGGCACGGTGATGGGCTGGCCGGAGGCCGGCGACAGGATGTTGTGCGACGCGAGCATCAGCACCGAGGCTTCGATCTGCGCCTCAGGAGACAGCGGGATGTGCACGGCCATCTGGTCGCCGTCGAAGTCCGCGTTGAACGCGGTGCAGACGAGCGGGTGAATCTTGATGGCCTTGCCCTCGACGAGCACAGGCTCGAAGGCCTGGATGCCGAGGCGGTGCAGCGTCGGAGCGCGGTTCAACAGCACCGGGTGGTCCTTGATGACCTCCTCGAGGATGTCCCACACGATGGGCTCCTGCAGCTCCACCATCTCCTTGGCCTGCTTGATGGTGGTGCAGTGGCCGGTCTGCTCCAGACGGTGATAGATGAACGGCTTGAAGAGCTCGAGCGCCATCTTCTTGGGAAGACCGCACTGGTGCAGCTTCAGCTCCGGACCGACGACGATCACCGAACGGCCGGAGTAGTCCACACGCTTGCCAAGCAGGTTCTGACGGAAGCGGCCCTGCTTGCCCTTGAGAGTGTCCGAGAGCGACTTCAGCGGACGGTTGTTCGCTCCGCGGAGCACGCGGCCGCGGCGGCCGTTGTCGAACAGAGCGTCGACGGCCTCCTGCAGCATGCGCTTCTCGTTGCGCACAATGACCTCAGGCGCATGGAGGTCCATGAGCTTCTTGAGGCGGTTGTTCCGGTTGATGACGCGGCGATAGAGATCGTTGAGATCGGACGTCGCAAAGCGTCCGCCGTCCAGCGGCACCAGCGGGCGAAGCTCGGGCGGGATCACGGGGATCACGTCGAGGATCATCCACTGCGGCTTGTTGTCGGACTTGCGGAAGGCCTCGACGACCTTCAGGCGCTTGGAGTACTTGAGCTTCTTCTGCAGAGAAGTCTCGGTCTTCATGCGCTCGCGGAGCTCAATAGCAAGCTCCTGGATCTCGACGCGCTTGAGGAGCTCCTTGATAGCCTCGGCGCCCATCATGGCCTTGAAGCCGGAGGGGCGATACTGCTGGTCCAACTCGCGGAAGCGATTCTCGTCCTTGATGACCTCGCGCTCCTTGACCGGCGCATCGCCTGGATCGACGACAACGTAGGACTCGAAGTAGAGGACGGCCTCGAGCTCACGCAGCGAGATGTCGAGCAGGTGACCGATGCGCGAGGGCAGGCCCTTGAAGAACCACACGTGCGAGCAGGGCGACGCCAGCTCGATGTGGCCGAGGCGCTCGCGGCGGACCTTAGACAGTGTGACTTCAACGCCGCACTTGTCGCAGATGACTCCGCGGTGCTTCATGCGCTTGTACTTGCCGCAGAGGCACTCCCAATCGGTGATGGGTCCGAAGATGCGGGCGCAGAAAAGCCCGTCGCGCTCCGGCTTGAACGTGCGGTAGTTGATCGTCTCAGGCTTGGTCACCTCGCCATGCGACCACGAGCGGATCTTCTCGGGGCTGGCGAGCTGAATCTTGATCGAATCAAAGTCGGTGATAGGACCGGCGAGTTCGAATGGGCTGGAGCGGAACATGTTTTTTCTCTCCGTTGCAGTGCTTAGCTCGATGCCAACTTTTTGCTTCGCTCTCCGTTTTCGCTGAGAGCCTGTTGCGAGCTTCGCTGCTGTACTGCTGCGTTACTGTCGGCTGCGTTGATCTGCAACCTGAATCTTGAGGTCATCGCCCTGTCCTCTGCTCTTCCCTGCCGTTACACAAGCTCAGGAAGAACAGAGGGTGGGCGGATTAGCTAATCGGCTACGGCCAGCTCCGGGAGTGCAGGGATGCCTTCGTCGTGGCTGCCGGCAACCTTCACCAGCTCGACGTCGAGGCAGAGCGACTGCAGCTCGCGGATCAGCACGTTGAACGACTCGGGCACGCCAGGCTCGATGGCAGCCTCGCCCTTGACGATGGCCTCGTAGATCTTCGTACGGCCATAGACGTCATCGGACTTGGCGGTCAGCAGCTCCTGCAGGATGTAGGCGGCGCCATAGGCTTCCAGCGCCCAGACCTCCATCTCACCGAAGCGCTGTCCACCGAACTGCGCCTTACCACCCAGCGGCTGCTGCGTAATCAGCGAGTACGGTCCGATCGACCGGGCGTGGATCTTGTCGTCGACAAGATGCGACAGCTTCAGCATGTAGATGTAGCCGACCGTAACCGGCTGCTCGAATGCCTCTCCTGTCATGCCGTCGATGAGCGTGCTCTTGCCCGAGGTCGGAAGGCCGGCTGCTGTGAGCAGCGCCTTGATCTCGGTCTCGCGCGCGCCGTCGAACACAGCGGTGCCGAACCAGATGCCCTTCTTCATGCCCTTGGCGACGCGCAGAGTCTGCTCGTCGTCGAGTGAGAGAAGGTGGCTGAGCGCAGCCGTGTTCTTGAACTGCTCCTTGAAGACCTCGCGAACTTCGTTGGCCTTCTGGTAGCTCTCGACGAGCTTCGCAACCTTCGCTCCGAGCTCATGAGCAGCCCAGCCGAGGTGCGTCTCGAGGATCTGGCCGACGTTCATACGCGACGGCACACCCAGCGGGTTCAGGACGATCTCGACGGGAGTTCCGTCCGGGAGGTACGGCATATCCTCCTCGGGCAGAATGCGCGAGATGACGCCCTTGTTGCCGTGGCGGCCCGCCATCTTGTCACCGACCGAAAGCTTGCGCTTCATGGCGATGTAGACCTTCACCATCTTGATCACGCCAGGCGAGAGCTCATCGCCCTTGCCCATCTTGGTGATCTTCTCGTTGGTGATCTTGCGGAGAACGTCGATCTGACGCGAGGTCATCTCTTCGATCTCGTCGATCTGCTCGTTCACGCGCGGATCCTTGTCGGCGTAGCGGATACGCTTCAGATTGCGCGTGGAGATCAGCTCGATGGTTTCGCGATCGAGGATGTCGCCCTTCGAGAGCAGCTTCTTATTGGTGCGCTCGTCGTGCAGGTCGGCCTGGACTTCCTTGCTGCCGAGAATACCCTCGAGACGCTTGAGGCGCTCGTCGGTGAGAATTCGAATCTCATCGGCGAGGTTGCGCTCCAGCTTCTCGATCATCTCCTGCTCGATCTGCAGCGCGCGCTGGTCCTTCTCCTGTCCCTTGCGGCTGAAGATGCGGACGTCGACCACCGTGCCCTCGATGCCCGGAGGGCAGGTGAGCGAGGCGTCGCGCACGTCGCCGGCCTTCTCACCGAAGATGGCGCGCAGCAGCTTCTCTTCCGGAGTGAGCTGCGTCTCGCCCTTCGGCGTGACCTTGCCGACGAGGATGTCGTTGTGCGCAATCTTCGCGCCGATGCGGATGATGCCCGACTCGTCGAGATCACGCAGAGCGTGCTCCGACACGTTGGGAATATCGCGCGTGATCTCCTCCGGTCCCAGCTTCGTGTCGCGGGCCTCGATCTCGAACTCCTCGATGTGGATCGACGTGTAGTAGTCGTCCTTCACGAGCTTTTCGGAGATGAGGATCGCGTCCTCGAAGTTGTAGCCGCGCCATGGGGTGAACGCGACGAGCACGTTGCGGCCGAGACCAAGCTCGCCCTGCTCCGTGCACGGTCCGTCCGCGATCACCTGCCCCTTCAGCACGCGGTCGCCCTTGCGAACGATCGGCTTCTGGTTGATGCAGGTGTTCTGGTTGGAACGCTTGAACTTCGTCAGCTGGTAGATGTCGGAACCAACCTCACGCGAAAGCTGCGTGGGGTGGTGCTCGCCTTCGACGCGCACGATGATGCGCTCGGAGTCGACCGAGTCCACGATGCCGTTACGCTTGGCCAGGATGACGGCGCCGGAATCGCGGGCGGTGACGCCCTCCATACCGGTGCCGACGTACGGAGCCTCCGAGACCAGCAGAGGCACCGACTGGCGCTGCATGTTCGCGCCCATGAGAGCGCGGTTGGCGTCGTCGTGCTCGAGGAACGGAACCAGCGAAGCGGCCACGGATACCAGCTGCTTCGGGCTGACGTCGATGTAATCGACCTCACCCTTGGGCACGAGAACGAAGTTGCCCTGCTTCCGGGCGTTGACCAGGTCCTCGACGATCGCGCCGGCCTCGTTCAGGTCGATGTTGGCCTGCGCGATGGTGTGGCGGTCTTCCTCCCATGCGGAGAGATAGAAGCTGAAGGGTTCAAACTCAACCGTGCGCTTGCTGTCCTTCTTGAGCTGCTTGTTCAGCTTGTGCGCCTCGTTGATCTCGAGCGTGTCCCCCTGGCGCATTCCGCTCTCACCCGCGTTCGAGATGGCGACGTAGTCGAGCACCTTGCCGTCCTTGACGCGGCGGTAGGGCGACTCGATGAAGCCGTACTCGTTGATGCGGGCGAAGCACGAGAGCGACGAGATAAGACCGATGTTCGGTCCTTCCGGCGTCTCGATCGGGCAGATGCGGCCGTAGTGCGTGGGGTGAACGTCGCGGACCTCGAAGCCTGCACGCTCACGCGACAAGCCGCCCGGCCCAAGCGCGGAGAGACGACGCTTGTGCGTGATCTCCGAGAGCGGGTTGGTCTGATCCATGAACTGCGAGAGCTGCGACGAACCGAAGAACTCGCGGATCGCGGCCATCACCGGCTTGGCGTTGATCAGGTCGTGCGGCATCGCCGTCGACATCTCCTGATACACGCTCATCTTTTCCTTGATCGCACGCTCCATGCGAACCAGGCCAATGCGGAACTGGTTCTCCATGAGCTCGCCCACCGCGCGGACGCGGCGGTTGCCAAGGTGATCGATGTCGTCGACGAGGCCGATGTTCTTGCGCAGCTTGAGGAGATAACGAATCGTCCCGTAGAAGTCCTCAGGCGTCAGCGTGCGCTTGTCGAGACCCGTGGCTTCCTGGTTCTCGTACAGCTTGATGTTGAACTTCAGACGGCCCACGCGCGAAAAGTCGTACTTGCGCGGATCGAAGAACATGCCCTCGAAGAGCGCGGTCGCGGTGTCCAGCGTCGGAGGATCGCCCGGACGCAGCTTGCGGTAGATCTCGATGAGAGCTTCCTCAGGCTTGCGAACGGAGTCGCGGCGCAGGGTGTTCGAAATGATGTTGCCCACGTCGTCGCGCTCGGGGAAGAAGACCTCGAACGTGGTGACGCCGGACTGCAGGATCTTGTGCAGCTTGTCGGCTGACAGTTCCTGGTTGGCCTCGTACACCAGCTCACCCGTGGTCAGATCGACGACGTCCGAGGCGGTCATCGCGCCTTCGAACTCCGAGGTCTCCACCTCGACCGAAGTAATGCCGGCCTGGCGGATGTGCTTCAGCCCCGAAGCGCCGATCTTCTTGCCGCTGGCGACGATCTCTTCGTGGCCTTTGCCGCCATGAAGAGCCGCGGTCGAGCGTGTGCCGACGAGGTGCGTCGGCTTGTCCTCGCCCGTAACCGTCCAGTGCAGCTTCGCGTCCTTCACGTTGATGGTGTCGACCGTGTAGAAGGTCTTGAGGATCTCCTCATCGGTGCGAAGGCCGAGAGCGCGCAGGAAGATAGTGCCCAGGAACTTGCGCTTGCGGTCGATGCGGACGTAGAGCGTGTTCTTCTGGTCGTACTCGAACTCCACCCACGAGCCGCGGTACGGGATGATCTTGCCCAGGAAGTAGGTACGGTTGTTCGCCGTCTCAAAGAAGACGCCGGGCGAACGGTGCAACTGCGAAACAATGACGCGTTCCGTCCCGTTGACGATGAAGGTGCCGTTGGCGCTCATCAGCGGGATGTCGCCGAAAAAGACCTCCTGCTCCTTCATGTCGCGCAGGCTCTTCACACCGGTCTCGGGATCCTTGTCGTAAATCTTGAGGCGGATCGTGACCTTCAGCGGAGCGGAGTAAGTCATGCCGCGCTCTTCGCACTCGCCCTGGTCATACTTCAGCTGCAGCCCCACAGGGTCGCCGCACTTGGTGCAGAAATCAGGGGTGTTCTTGTTGTAGGTTCCGCAGAACTTGCAGAGAACATCGCCGGGATGAAATGGGTCGGTGATGACCATGTGCCCGCAGTTGGAGCAGGCGGTGCGCAGGTGGTTCAGGCCCTTGAGGTATCCGCACTTGCACTCCCAGTTGCCGATCGTGTAATCCACGAATTCGAGCTCGGAGACATTGCGGAAGTCAGTGATGGGAAATACAGAGGTAAAGACAGACTGCAGGCCGTTGTCCTCGCGTTCCTGGGGCAGTTTGTCCATCTGCAGGAAGCGTTCGTAGCTGCGGCGCTGAACCTCGATGAGGTTCGGGATCTGAATGCTGGTTGGAATCTTCGAAAAGTCGAGACGGGTTCGCACCGCACGCAATTCGTTCTGGTTGGTCGAGTCGGACATGAGCTCTCCTGTGCTCGGCCCCGGGTTGTGGGGCCAGTTGCTTGGCTCGAGGACCTCTCGAAGGCGCCCGGCACGAGATGCCAGGCTGATCGGGAGGGAGAAGAGACCGCTGGTCAGGCGAACTCCTCTGCTAGGACTTGCTGTGTGCCCATTCGGGAGTGACCGTCCTCGTACCGGCCACGCCCCAGGCGCGGTGTGCTGCTCCCCGCGAAGCATTCTGCGGGGTGAAAACTTGGTATGTCGCTTCTCGCAAGAGAAGCTGTACTGCTACAAAAGGCGCTGACACGGGACAACGTCCGGTGAGAGCGCGCGGCGTTAGGTGCTTCTGAAGACGCCGAAAGCGCCCCGCGGGCGCGGATGCCCGGAGAGCGCATGATGATCTCTTGGTTCAAAATGTTCGTCGAAACGCTGTATGGTCGCCGCCCTTTGAAGCCCGCCGCAAGGCCTCAAGAGTTTGCCGCTTACGTTTCACCCTGCGGGCCCGCCGCTTGAACCACAGGATGGCCGGCTCCGTAGCCTGCGTCCCAATCCGCAGGATGAACCGGATAATGCTAAGAAACTGCCGTTATCTACTTACCCGTTATCTGCTTACCCGCCGAATACTGAACTTCCATCGCCGAAATGTCTGGTGTGAACCTCTGAGCCTTTTTTGCTCGTAACGGCCGTACGCCTAAACAGCCGCGGTCCTTGCCCATTGGTAAGGATACAGTAAACACGCACAAGAATGCAAGTGACGTGCCAGATCGGCATCGTTGATGCCAAAGCCCCAACGATGCCGACCGGCCACTGCATTCCATTCTTCTTTTGGTAGCCAGGGATAACCCCTGAATAATCTTAGCCTTATGAAAGCTGAGACCAGCGGCCAACCAAGCCGGCCGCCTACCAGGTAACCCGCAAAAAATTTACGAGTTACTTGATCTCGACGGTCGCGACGCCTTCGAACTTCTTGGCGACGGCGGCCGCGTCTTCCTTCGAGACGTTCTCCTTCAGAGGCTTGGGAGCTCCGTCTACCAGGTCCTTGGCCTCCTTGAGACCAAGCGAGGTGACCTCGCGCACTGCCTTGATGGTGTTGATCTTGTTCGCGCCGGCATCCTTCAGGATGACGGTGAACTCGGTCTTCTCCTCAACCACAGGAGCAGCCGCGCCGCCGCCCGCGGGAGCCGCCGCCACGGTGGCCGCAGCCGCCGAGACGCCGAGACGCTCCTCGAGCTTCTTCACCAACTCCGAAGCCTCGAGCAGGGTGAGGCTAACGATCTGATCTTCCAACTGCTGAATGTCTGCCATTTTGTTCTCCAATTACTGCTGAATCTTTTTTCCCGCATCTCTGCGGTCCAACGCTCCGCATCTCTGCGGTTTTCTTTCGATTGCATCTCCCAGGACTCGCGCCCCAGGTTGCCGCCCCTCGTCTCCGGGTTTCCGTTGCGCCCAGACCAGCGCACCCGGAAGCTCAGAACGGCGAAACTTGTTATCCCTCTGCAGGCTCCGTCGAGGCAGCCTCTCCACCCTGTGAAGCTGTCGAGTTCTCCGGCTGTGCCGCGCCGCTCGGCTGCTCTCCAGCCTGCGACTCCTCGACATGCGCTGCCGCCTCGGTCGTCTCGGCCTTGGCCTCCGCAGCCTCTGCCGCAGGAGCTTCTGCCGCAGGAGCCTCGGCCTTGGCCGCAGGAGCTTCGCCGGCACCGCCAGCAAGCTTGTTCTGCTCGACCGCCTGGTTCACAACCACCGCCAGGTTGCGGCCGGTCGCATTGATCACCGTCGCCAGGCGCGTTGCCGGGGAGTTGATGAGGAAGAGCAGCTTCGAGAAGAGCTCTTCCTTGCCCGGAAGCGTCGCCAGCGACTGAATCTCGGTAACGTTGATGACCTTGCCGTCGACGATGCCCAGCTTGAAGGTGAACTCCGCGTTGTCCTTCACCCAGTTCGACAGCGCCTTGGCCAGCGCGACCGGGTCGCCCGAGGTGTAGGCCACGGAGCTGACGCCCCTGAGGCCCTGCAGCGCCTTCTCCACCTTGGTGCCCTGCGCGGACTTCGCCGCCAGCTTGTTCTTGACGACGTGATACCGTCCGCCCGCTGCGCGAATCGTCTTGCGCAGCTCGAAGTCCTTCGCCGCCGTGAGGCCGGTGAAGGTCCCGATGATGGCCGAGGTCGAAGTCTCGAGCTCACTTGCGAGCTGCTTCACCTTCTCGTTCTTCTTTGACTTGCTCAGTGCCATGATGAATCCTCAGGTGCTAGCTACCAGGTACCAGGTTCTCGGTACTAGCTCAATGTTCCGGGCGCTCAGTTCTTCGTGCGCCCCAATCTCTCTCAGGCGCTCTAGTTCCAGAACCTGGAACCTCGCACCTAGTACCTTCTTACGCCTTCGTCGCGATATCCGCGGTCTCGGCCTGCAGCTCAATGCCGGGGCCCATCGTCGAGCTCAGCACAATCCGCTTGATGTACTTGCCCTTGGCCGCCGACGGCTTGGCCTTCACCACCGCCGAAACAACCGTCATCGCATTGGCCTCAAGCTTGTCCGGCGAGAAGCTCAGCTTGCCCACGGGAACGTGAACCAGCGCCGTCTTGTCCGCGCGGAACTCAACCTTACCGGCCTTGATCTCCTTGATCGCGCCGGCGACATCCGTCGTCACCGTGCCGGTCTTCGGGTTCGGCATCAAACCGCGCGGGCCGAGCACCTTGCCAAGACGGCCTACAGACCGCATCATGTCCGGGGTCGCAATCAGGGCGTCAAACGCCGTCCAGTTTTCCTTCTGGATCTTCTCGACCAGGTCCTCGCCGCCGACGAACTCCGCGCCGGCCGCCTCGGCCTCGCGAACCTTGTCGCCCGAGGCGATGACCGCCACAACCTTGCTCTTGCCGCCCAGGCCGTGGGGCAGAACAACCGTCCCGCGGACCATCTGGTCGGCGTGCCGCGTGTCCACGCCCAGGCGCATCGTCAGGTCGACAGTCTCGTCGAACTTCGCAAACTTGGCCTTCTGGAGCAGCGGGATCGCATCGCCGATGGCGTACGGACGCGGCTCGACAAGCGCGCGCGCCTTCGCAATATTCTTAGACAGCTTACGTGCCATATCTTCTAACTTCCCTTCGTCTTCCACCCCGGTTCCCTCATCTGGCTGGCGCCGGAGGGACATGCACTGCACCGCATGGGCGTGGTCTCGACTGCGGTCTGCGCAAGAGGCACAGACAACCCTCTAAGTATGACGGAAATGGTGCAGGGAGTCAAACAAAAGGGCGGCTCAGTTACTCAGTTTGCAGGCTTTCGAGACCGTAGATGCCGACCAGAACAGAACGTCGGCGGGTGCCTCCAGAACGAAATCTGGCATCGGCAAAGCGTTCGGAGACTGAGCACATCAGAAAGCCGGTGCGAAACAGAGCATCATCCCAACGTCCAGACGGACCAAATCTCTAATTTTCATTGCGATCAATCTAACCCCAGATTCTCGCCAGCTCCAGCACGAACCCGCCCACCGGCCCCTCACCATACACCGCGCTCACGCCTTCGAGCACCTCCGGCTCACGCCCCGGCCGATAGACCTCCACCGCCTTCCGCTCAGGGTCGATGAGCCAGGCCAGTTCCGCACCGTTGGCAATCCATTCGCCCATCTTCTCCCGCAGATCTGAGAGCCGGTCCGTCTCCGAGCGCAGTTCGACCACGAACTCCGGGCAGACAGGGGCAAACTTCTTCCGCTGTTCCTGCGTGAGTGCGTTCCATCGAGACCAGGAAACCCACGACGCGTCGGGGGCGCGCATCGAGCCATCCGGCAAAGTGAACCCGGTATTCGAGTCAAACACCTTGCCGCGGCCATCCTGCCGAGCCCAGATTCCCAAGTCAATCGTTACTTCAGCATTGCGGCCGCCGCCTTCGGCACCCGTCGGGGACATCAGCACAAGCTCTCCATTCTTGTCCCGCTCAATGCGCAGCAGATCGTTCACCGCGCAAAAGCGCAGCAGTTCGTCATCGGTCAGCGGCCGTTCAAAGCGCAGCCGGACCGGCAACTCGATCTCTGAAACAGCGAACTGCATCATCCAGAGTGTACGACGAGGCCGAAACGGACTCGAGATCCGGCACGAAGACTGCCGCGAACATCGCGCCCGGAAGGTGGGCAGACGCTCGAATGTCGCCCTGTTTTGCGACATATCCTTCATTTTCCACTGGTTTCGCAGGGCTCGCAATCCGCAACGGACGGGCAACCTTTTTGAGAGCAACGCCGCAATAAGCCCGGGCGTCCGACTTGAGAACGCGAGGGCCCTGAACGATGACGTATCTACGAACGGCGGGCTACGTTGCGCTGGCTGCACTGGGGCTGATCGGCACACGAAGCACGGGACAAACACAGACCGGCGATCGCCCGCCGGCGGTCGTCGCAACCACCGAGTTGCCGGATTCGCCGGGCACGCTGCTTGCAACCAGCAGCAGCTCCGCAAGCTATACAACAACCAATGCTCCGGACACAACCGTGATCCCGGCACGAAATCTTGAATCGACCTCCGTGCTGGTGCCCGCGCGCAAGTACCATCGCGTTGTCAAGCCGTATGAAGAGGCTCGCCCGCTTACAGGGTTCGACAAGATCAAGCTTTCGTTCATCAGCCGCGCAACGTGGGGGGAACTGGTGGGCACAACCTGGGCCGCCGGTTGGAGCCAGTGGCGCGACAGCCGCCCGCACTACGGCAGGGATGGCGAGGCCTTCGAGAAGCGGCTCGGCGCGCTCGCCCTCAAGCAGACCTCGCAATCCTTCTTCACCTACGGCGTATACGCGGCCGCCTTCCACGACGATCCCCGCTACTACATCATGGGGCCGACCATGAAGCCGCTTCACCGTGCCCTCTACGCCGCCGAACGCACCATCATCACCCAGAAAGACGACGGCTCCCAGGCGATCAATTGGCCCAAACTCGCCGGAATCGCTTCCTCCACGGCGCTCACGACGGCATACTACCCGACGGTCGACCATGGCTTCGGCAACGAATCCAAGGCCTTCGCCATGTCGCTGGCCACCTCGATCCTCAATGACGAACTGCATGAGTTCGGCGGAGATTTGTTCCACATGATTCGCCGCAATAAGTAACGAAAAGTTGTCCTTGACACACCCCGGCCAGGCCCGCTACTCTCGTCTTCAATGAGGCGAAGAAATGGCGAAACTACAGACTCCCCCAGACAGCCAGTCGCTCTTCCCGATCCTCCCCTCCCGCCCCGTCGGCCTTGCCCGCCTCGCCGCTGAAGCCACGCACACAGACGACGGACACCTGATCGAGTTCAAGGCCATGAAAGCCCGCTCCCTGCTCAATCACTCCGTCTCCAGGCGCATGGGCTGGGTCGCCTGGTCCATCAATCCGTACCGCGGGTGCGAGTTCGGCTGCCGCTACTGCTACGCCCGCTACACCCACCAGTTTCTCCAGCCCGACTCCATCGCCTCCGTGCCGGTGGGAGCTTACGACGCCCCCGTTCAGTCCTGGGCCGCCGCCTTCGAGCACGAGATATACATCAAGGAAAACGCCGCCTGGCTGCTCGAGCAGGAGCTGAAGCGTATCGACCCGAAGCAGGAGATCGCCATCGGCACCGCGACAGACCCCTACCAACCTATCGAACGGCGCGTCGGCATCACCCGCTCGCTTCTCGAAGTCCTCGCCCGCCGCGAAGGCCTCCGGGTCGGCATCGTCACCAAGTCAACGCTCATCGAACGCGACATCGATCTCCTCAGGAAAATCTCTGAGAACAACACGCTCGTGGTCCACATCACCATCACCACCACCGACGCCGCGCTTGCCCGCAAGCTTGAGCCACGCGCCCCCCGCCCCGACCTTCGCTTCGCCACGGTGAAAAAGCTCCGCGAAGCCGGCATCGTGACGGGCGTGCTGTGTTCGCCGCAGCTGCCCGGCATCAACGACACCCCGCGCGCGCTGGACGCGGTCGCCAGCCGCGCGGCTGCAGCGGGTGCGAGCTTCCTGGGAGCGCACCCGCTGTTCCTCAAGTCGTGCTCGCGCCCTACCTGGATGAGCTTCGTCCGCGAGCACTTCCCTCATCTCCTCGACGACTACCGCAAGCGCTTTGCGAAGGCCGACTTCGTCGACGCCCAGTATCGCGAGCAGGTGACCGGGCGAGTCCGCGCCGCCTGCCGCAGGCACGGCCTCGCGCGCCGCTCGACCGCTTCACTGCTCTCCAATGAGTTGAGCTCGCAAACGGCGCGCGCCCTGGCCAGAAAGTCGCCCCAGCCCGCGCGCACCGCCGGCTTCGCACCGCCCGAGCCGGCACAAGGTTCACTCTTCGCGGTCGCAGGCTGAGAGGGACTCGGTCTAAACACGCCCGTTGCGGATGGCTCGCGCCGTGGCTACGCCGGCGTAGACCAGCCACAGACACGTGGGCAAAAGGAAGAGTGCCGCAGCGCGCGACCTGCGCGCACTGCGCTCCAGGGCAGCGAATCCGACCACCGCGGTGACAATGTTGCCACCCAGACCGACGCGGTCGTCGCGCAGCCCTTCCGTGTAGAGCGGATAAAGGAGGCAGAGGAAGGCCAGCAGCGAAACCCACTCCGCGCTCCGCTCATGCAATGGGCTGTCGGACGAATCTGCAAGCTGCCGCCGCGCTGCTCCCATCCCGGCGAAGAGCAGCAGCCATAGCCCGCCAACGACCCATCCCGGCGGAATGCCCGCCGCCTTCGCGCGCGGCCGGTTCCATCCCAGGCCGAAGATGACGCCGTTCAGTAACAAAGGTGCGCCCACAAAGACCGCCAGGTTCACACCGGGAGAGCGGTCCAGCCGCCTGTAAGCCAAGGTACGAATCACCTCCTCTCGGAGCCAGATCGACCTCAAAGCGTTGTCTGCCTGTTGCGCCAACCTGGCGGAACTTTGACTCCCTGCTGGTTCCAGCCCGAATTCTGCCATGCCGTCAACCCGCGACGAACAGCATCGGCTACCAGGCTGGAACGTGGCCGACCTTCTTCGCGTCCTGCGGACGCGAAATTCAGCAACAGCGATCCTCAGCCACGCGCCAGCAGCGCATCGATCTCCACGCGCTTCGGCATCGACGGCGCCGTCCCATGCCGCGTGACCGAGATCCCCGCCGTCGCGCAGCCGAACCGCACCGCATCCCGCAGCGGCATGTCTTCGGCGAGCGCCGCAGCAAATCCTCCGCAGAATGCATCGCCCGCCCCTGTCGTCTCCACCACCGGCCCGGCGTTGAACGCACCGACAACCGCCACGTCGCCATCCTCTGTCCGCACCAGCGCTCCGCGCGCTCCCAGCGTGAGAATGACATTCCGCGCTCCACGCTCTTGCAGCGCCACCGCCGCCCGCTCCGCCTGCTCAACATTTTCGACCGGAAGCCCCGTAAGAATCGCCGCCTCCGATTCATTCGGCACAACATAATCCGCCAGCGCGAGCATGCTGTCCGGCAGCGGCTTCGGCGGCGCCGGCGCAGGATTCAGAATCGTCGTCACCCCCGCCTCCCGCGCAATCTTCATGCCGCGCTCCACAATCTCCGCCGGCATCTCCAGCTGCGTGAGAAAGATATGCGCCGCCCGAATCGCCTCCGCCATCGCGTCCAGCTCCTCCGCCGTAATCGTGAAGCAGGCGCCCGGCACAACGATGATTCCGTTCTCGCCGCGCACCTCGTCAATCAGAATCGCCGCCGCTCCCGTCGCCGTATCGCAATTCTTTGTCAGCGAAGCATCGACCCCCGCATCGGCCCACGTCTTTCGCGCGAGCTGTCCGAATGTATCGTCGCCGAGCTTGCACGCCATCTTCACCTGCACCCCGGCGCGCGCCGCGGCAACCGCCTGGTTGGACCCCTTGCCGCCAGGCCCAAGCGCAAAATTGGAGCCCATCAGCGTCTCTCCCCACACGGGCAGGCGCGAGGCCCGGAAAGCAACATCGGCCACAAAGCTGCCGAGGACAAGAACGGTACGGCTCATGCGATTCAAGCTCCTTACTTCACTCAAAAAAGATTACGAGGAATGGGCGCTCGCGATCAAAACGATCGCCAGAATATACGCTGCAAACATCGCCGCGAGATAACCTTTGGCCTTCGCATTCGCCCCGCGAAACTCCTTCCACACGAACACTCCCCACAGGCACGCCACCATCGGCGACGCCTGCCCGATCGCATACGAAATCGACACACCCACCGCCGCTCCCGCAACCAGATTGAACGCCATGCCCGTGCCCCAGATCGCCCCGCCCAGCAGCCCCAGCGCATGATACTTCCCTGACGTTTTGAAGTAGTCTCTTCCCGCAACCGGCGTCCCGATGATCGGCTTGCGCATCAGGATCGTGTTGAACACAAAGCAGCACACGAACGCACCCAGCGTCAGAAACACCGTCGTCGTATACGGCGTCAGCGTGTGCTCGCCGCGCGTCATCGCCAGCGTGACAAACGGCGCCCACGTCCCCATCAGCAAACCGGAGATCACGCAGACAACAACGCCCTTCCGCGAGACCGCCCCCGCTCCTGTGCGCAACGCACCGTAAGCCTTGCCCACAAGGATCACCGCAACCACGCTCATCAGCACGCCCAGGCCCAGCAGCGTGGCGTTGCCCTTCGGCTGCAGCGCGTACGCCAGCACCGCACCCTCAGCCAGCGCAATGCCGATCGACAGCGGAAACGCCACCGCCATGCTGACGATCTCGATGCCAGCAATCAGCAGCACGTTCGCAATGTTGAAGATGAATCCGCCGACCGCCGCGTACAACAGGTTCATGCCGCCCGCGTCGCGCAGGTTCGGCAGGAACGCCGTCGGCCCGCCATGCACGCTGCCCATCGTCAGCGCCAGCAGCACCGCGATGAGGAAAATGCCCAGCGCGTAGTCCCAGTAATAGAGCTCGAAGCGGTAGTTCTTCGTGCCCTTGAACGTGTTGGCAAATGACCCCCAGCAGATGGTGCTCAGGATGGTCATCACAAGTGCGACAGCAAAGGTCGAGGGAACAAACATGAATGCCGAGTCTCTCCGGAGTGACTGCAAACCTACTTAAGCGAGAAGCATCATTATGCCTTTGCACGCGTGCATTGCATAGAGGATTCGGCCTCGAGTATCCAGCACAAAGCATTCTTCCCGCGCACCCGCTGCTGATAACCTCCCTCTGAGCCTCCCCATGCGACTCTGGTTTTCCGCCCACAGTGACGTGCCTCTGTATCGCCAGCTCACCACGCAGGTGCAGCTCGCCATACTCAGCGGCGACCTTCGCCCCGGCGACCGTCTGCCCAGCACACGCGAGCTCGCGCGCCGCTTCGCGATTCACCCCAACACCGTCAGCGCCGGTTATCGCGAGCTCGAACGCGAAGGCTGGACGGAGTTGCGTCACGGCAGCGGTGTCTACGTCTGCGACCACCGTCCACCCGAGACGCCCGAAGCGCGTGTCGACGCCCACATCGCAGAATTCTTCCGCCGCGCACACGAGCTTGGGCTCTCCACTTCAGTGCTCAGACGGCGCATGGCCGACTGGGTGGCCACGCCCCCGCCCGATCACTGGCTGCTCGTCGACCCCGACCCCGCGCTGCGCCAGATCCTGCTCACCGAGCTCCGCGCTGCAACGAAGCGCGAAGTGCGGGAGTGCTCGATCGACGACTGCAACTCGCACCCAGTTTCAGGCGCGATCGTCTGCTGCCGTCCCAGCCAGGAGAGCGCCGTGCGCGCCGCCATTCCCATGGGCGTCGAGCTTCTCGTGATCCCCATCACCTCCGCCAATCAATGGCTCCTGCCCTGGATGCCCGCCCCCAAAGGGCTGCTCATCGCCGTCGTCTCGCACTGGCCGGAGTTCCTCGACAAGGCACGCACCATGCTCGCGGCTGCCGGCGTCGCTGCCGAGGCGCTGATCTTCTGCGATGCTCGCAAACCCCACTGGCAGCGCGGCCTCGAGAACGCCGGCGGCATCCTCTGCGACGCCTACACCGCTTCCACTGCCACGCTTCCGCGCGGTCCGCACATCGTCGTCTTTCCCCTGCTCGCGGCCACCGCCCGCGAATCCCTCGACCAGGCCTGGTTGTGACACTCACGTTGTGACACTCACGTTGTGACACTCACGTTGTGACACTCACGTTGTGACACTCACGTTGTGACACTCACGTTGTGACACTCACGTTGTGACACTTACGTTGTGACACTTACGAAACCATCCTGATCGCACGCCCCGCACCCCACGCCGCTCGCTACTCTCTCCACAGATTTCACAGGAGAGAGCAATGCAAACTGAATCCCCGCTTCTCAAGCAACGAATTCCCTGGCTCATGGCGGCCACACGCGCAGCGCTGGGCCCCGTGCTCCTTCTCGGCGAGCGCGCCCGCTGGAACGGCATCGCCCTCGCTGCCCTGATCATCACCGCGCTTCTCTCCGACATCTTCGACGGCGTCCTCGCGCGCCGCTGGAAGTGCGACACCGCCGCCGTCCGCACCTTCGACTCCATGGCCGACATCGTCTTCTATCTCAGCTGCGCCATCGCGCTCTGGATGCGCCACCCCGCTCTCGTGCACACTCTCGCCGCGCCCATCGCCGCGGTCCTCGGCCTCGAGCTCCTGTGCCTTGCCGTCGCGCTCCTCCGGTTCGGCAGGCTCCCCAGCTATCACTCCTGGCTCGCAAAGATCTGGGGCCTCGTGCTCGCGTCCGCCCTGGTCGCTGCCTTTGTAACGAAACGTCCCACCGGCTGGCTCGTCGCCGCGCTCGCTCTCGGTGCTCTCTCGAATCTTGAAGGACTGGCCATGTCGCTCATCCTGCCCGAGTGGCAGCACGACCTCAAGACAATTCCGCAAGCACTGGCGCTTCGCCAGCGGATTCTCCTCAACCGCCGCCGCGACGCACAACGGTCTGCACGACTCTCCCGCCGCGCATGCCTCACCGTGAGCGCGACGCTGATCCTCGCATGCGCGTGCATCCCGGCGCGAGCCTCTTCCCTCCCTTCCGTCACCTTCATCGGCGGCTCCACGCCCGGCATCACCGCCGGCGCCACCGGCGCACTGGGAACAGGCTCAGACAGCATCACGTTTCAAGGCAGCGGCGGCTCGCTCGTCATTCCGTACGCGCAGATCCGGAACTTCAGCTATCAGGAGAAGGCCGTCAACCTCGGCATCCTGCCCATCATCGTCGTCTCCTTGTTCTGCCCGCAGATCTACCGCCACATCGTATCGATCAGCTATCTCGACCCCAGCGGCGAGAAGCAGGTTGCGATCTTCCGAGTTCCGAAGCAAGCCAAAAGCACACTGCCCGTCGTCCTCCAGGAACGCACCGGCATCTGCTCCGACCAATACCAGCTGCCCTGCCGCACCTCCTCGGCCAGTAAGCCTTCCCCACTCATCGTTCAGGAGCGCCACCTTCCATGAAAAAAACGGTCAGAGCCACTTGAGTTCACGCACCAAAACATCGCGGGAGCGGCCGGCCACCAGAACGAAGCAAACCGGCCGCTCCCGAAATTCTTGTCAAGCCCCACCCAACGTGGGTAGTGGGTCAGTTTGAATTGTCCAGCAGTGCGACGATGTCCTCGACATCCCAGAGGTGGTCAGTTACGCCAGCCGCCATCGCCGGGGTAACGCGCAAGCTCTGATGAATCCGTGCGAAGTCGTAATACATGAAGTGCAGTGCGATGGCTGCCATGTGGTTCTCTATCTTTTTTGAGAATGCGTTGGTCAGACGGGTGAATCGGCGCATTGACATTCTCATCGTGAGGTTTGCTCGTTCGACGTAGGAAGTGCTGACGTGCTTCGGGTCTGGGTTGCCGCAGACGGCGTTCGTCATGGTTCCAATGCCGGGGCCGTAACGGCTCGGACCCTCGCTTACTGGGGCGCCGTAAATCTTCACGAGTTGCGCGAAGTCAATATCCGCGCCGAATGCATTTTCGACGGCGGTTAGATAGGGGCGATGGCCGTCTGTGGTCAATTGCACTCTGTGGCTCAAGCGATGGGACAAATCGCCGATAAACTCAACAGCAGTCTCAAGACCGCGCTGGCCAACCATCCAGCACGGTACGAGCTTGGTGTCCGCATCGATGGCCGTCCAAGTCCAAACGTCGCCCCACTGCTCGGCCTTGTCTTCGGGGACGTTCTTCTGTTTCGCTCCGACGAAGCTCCAAATCTCATCGCACTGGATGCGACGGCATGGAAGGTTGCGAAGATGAGCGTCCTGATATTCAGCACAGGCTGTGCCAAGATCAACAAGCAGCTTGGCGACAGTGTTCTTCGCCACCCCGGTCATCCGAACAGTGGCGCGGATGCTGTTGCCTTCAACCAAGCACCGCACGACTTGGACGCGCTTCATATTGTCCAGCCTGTTCATATTGACCATTATGCTTGAGTACTGTTACCGAGTCAAGCATAATGGTCAGTTTGTGCTAGAATCTTTTTGCTTGCTCCGCGTGGAACACATGGGGTACAAGGGTGCGTATCAGTGCATAGGCCTATGAAATCGCATCACAACGGGTATCAGTCACGTCTATACCTGTGGAGACGTTGATGGATCTGAATGTGCAGGCGTTTCGGCTCGTCAGAACTGTGACAGAAACATCTTCTGAAGAACGCGCCCGAAAGACTGCGTCGCGCAACGGCGGTCTCAAAGGCGGTGCTGCGCGTACGAAGGTTCTGTCAGATGAGCGACGTCGAGAGATTGCGGTAAAAGCGAGCAAGGCCCGCTGGAAGAAGAATTCATCCGCAGAGTGAGCGGAGGAGAAAGGAGGTTGAACAGTATGGCTACTATGGCAATGCCCCTGTCGTTTACGCAAGTGGAAGAGAGTGTTGAATATGTTTCGCTAGCAGTTCGGATTGCCCACCGGCGCAATGCTGTGCGCGCGTGGTTTTGTAAGCTCCATTTGACGCTCAATCTCCATGAAATCGTCACCTTACAGGATGACGTGATTAAGGAACTGAATGACGGTTGTGTTCGCCGTCTTGCGCCCGAAAAGTTACTCGATTTGGCCGCGAAGATCGACGAATTGGTGCAAGTTTGTGAAACGGGTCTGGCAACCGCGAAGCAGGAAGATTTCCCAACCTGGCATTTCTATCTGCAAAGGATTTCCGATCAGGTTGAACAGCTCGATAGCCTCGCCGAGACATTCAGAGAAAGCGCGTCAGACGAATACACGGCCTATGTAGACGGTCTCGTTAAGAGCGCGTCTGGCAACGAAACTCAGAAGGCCGAGAGCTGGAGAGACTTCGTTGCCAGCCTGCACGATTGATGTCAGTCACTCCAGTTTCAGGAACGCCGCAAAAGCAGCCACAAAGAGGCATAGGAGCTTCCAGACGGCCTTGAGGGAAATACTCGAGGCCGTCGAGGCGGACGCTACGTCGGTGGGTGACCTTATCAAGTGTTCCGACCCTACCGTCCATGTTCGTAAGGTCCGCATCGGATGCCCGAAGGAAAGCGTCCCGCCAAGGAAGGGCTACCGGCTCATCTTTCAAGTGCTGTGCATTGAGGGTCGTCCATACGTCCGCTTGCTGGATTGTTATTACAAGCCTGAACAAAGCGATATCGCCCCCGAAGCAGTGGCGCGACTAATCAACATCGCGCCCGCAATTGCACTCGCCGCAGTAGACGATGAGCTTTGAATCAAACTGACCAACTACCCAACGTGCAATGCTCGCAACTTCAGGAAATCAAAGATCAAATTTCCTTCAAGAATTCCGGAATTACTTCCACTCAACTTGTTAAAATAGAAATGGAAGGTTTGTCCTTAGAGAGCTGCGCGGGTCGCAGCTTTTTGTTTGTTCCGAGAGGGTCGAAACCTCCGACCAGCAAATTCTTGTCAAGCCCCACCCAACGCAGAAATCCCCGTAACTCCAGGAAACCAAAGGTCAAATCTCCTGCAAGAAAATCCGGAAATAATTTCACTCAAATTGTTAAAATAGAAATAGAAGGTTTGTCGATTAGAGAGCTGCGCGGGTCGCAGCTTTTTGTTTGTTCCGGGAGCGTCGAAATCTCCGACCAGCAAATTCTTGTCAAGCCCCTGCAAACGTGGAAATCCCGGCAATCTCAAACAAAACAAACCAGGTTTTCCGTGGAAAAATCACGTCCGGTTAATTACACCCAACTTGCTAGAATCGAAGTAGTGAGTAGAAGAGATGAGGCTGCCCCAAGGGCAGCCGTTTTGCTTTAAGGCGGTGAGCTGGTGATTCGTCCTGCAAAGTATTGATTCGAGAGATTTTGCGCCTAAAATATCTGGAATCAAGATTTTGCAGCCACACCCCTCCCGCAAGTCCCTGATTCCAGAGATTAAGCCAAAAACCGGGGGGAGGGGGTACCCCGCTCTCGCCCCAGCGCAAAGGAAAACGCCAGAGTCATCGACTCTGGCGCTCCTGTATTTCGAACCTGGTGTTCGTTACGCAACCACCTCAAGACCCATCGAGCGTGCGGTGCCACGAATGGTCTTGGCCGCAGCCTCAACCGACGCAGCGTTCATGTCCGGCATCTTCTGCTTGGCAATCTCGATAATCTGCTTCTCGGTCACCTTGCCGACCTTGTCCTTGTTCGGCGTGCCGGAGCCCTTCTGCACTCCCGCAGCCTTCAGCAGCAGCACCGGCGCCGGAGGCGTCTTGGTGATGAACGTGAAGCTGCGGTCCGCGAACACGGTGATGACGACCGGAATCGTCATGCCCACGAGGCTCGCATCCTTGCCGGTGCGGTCATTGAACTGCTTGCAGAACTCCATGATGTTGACCTGCGCCTGACCGAGCGCCGGACCAACCGGCGGTGCAGGCGTTGCCTTGCCGGCAATGATCTGGAGCTTAACGTAGCCTTGTACCTTCTTCGGTGCCATATTCTTAGTCCTTCCATTAGATGCGCACCGGAGCTCCGGTGCCGCATGGGATTGGTGGTTCCTGAGGAGCTAGAAGGTCCGGTGAAGCGGCCGGGCTGGAACTCCTGCGATCAACCTGTCCGGGTCCCTCGCGAGTTTCCTCGCTGGGGCGGAACCGATGTGGGACGCAAGAGGAGCATCTTACATTCTCCTCCACGTCCCAGTGGAACTCTGGTGCAACACTTGTTGGCAACTCTCCGGAGAACACCCGGAAACGCTGCGGAAACTTTGTGGGCCCTCCGCTCAATAGCCTGTGCAACGAGACGGGGAAATCCTGTGCGCGATCTTCTGCGCGGGGAGACTAATCCTCTGCCTTCTCCACGTTGGCGAAGCTGACCTCGGTAGGTGTTGGACGTCCGAAGATCGAGACCATCACCTTGAGAGTCTGCTTGTCTTCGTTCACGTCGTCGACCGCACCGTTGAAGTTTGCGAACGGGCCCTCGGTAATCCGAACCTGCTCACCCTTGGTGAACTTGAGCTTGAGCTTCGGCTTCTCCTTGGTCACGTCGCTGCGGTTCAGCATCGCGTTGACCTCGGCCTCGGAGAGCGCATTGGGCTGGTCGCCCGTCTGCAGGAAGCCCGTGACCCGCGGCGTATTCTTCACCACGTGCCAGAGATCGTTATCCAGCGCCATCTCCACGAAGACATAACCCGGCAGGAAGACGCGATCGATCGTGTACTTCTTGCCGTTGCGAAGCTCCGTCGTCGGCTCCGTCGGGATCTCGATGCGCCCCACGCGATCCTCGAGATGGTAGGCGGCGACGCGCGACTGCAGCGACTCCTTCACCTTCCGCTCGAAGCCCGAGTAAGCGTGAATGATGTACCACTTGAAGTTCTCATTCACAGGAGCCGCGGTCGTCTCCGCCGTCCCGGCATCGCTAGCCGGCGTCTCCGCGCCCTGCTCGGCTACCGCAGTCTGCTCTTCAGTGGTCTGTTCGAGATTCAACTCGTCTGCCATCGTTTTACTTTCTGCGCGCTCGCCCCTCAGGACGGCGCCGGGAAATCATCTGTGCGCCCGACACAACGGGCAAAAATGTCTAGTGACCGGTGAGATGCAGAAACAACTTGTCGATGCCCTGGCCCAACACAATGTCCACCACCTCAAAGAATGCCGCGAAGAAAAACACCGTCGCGAGAACAATGATCGTGGTATTGCGAACCTCATTCCGCGACGGTGTGACCACCTTGTGCATCTCCTGACGCGTTTCCTTCAGGAACTCCACCAGCCGCTGCGGGCCCGCTGTCACCTGCTGAAGGCCTGAGTTTGACTCGTCCGGGTTCCCTGCTGCTGCAATTGCCTTCGACATAGTTGCCGTTCCTAACCTCTAGACGTGCCGCGCACTCGCGGGTACTTCTTGAATTCTCCGAACAACACCCGGAGATCGAAAACTGATGGCAGGGGAGCTCGGATTCGAACCGAGAAGTCCGGTTTTGGAGACCGGCAGTTTAACCGTTGAGCTTACTCCCCTGTATTCAAAAGGAGAGCTTACTTGGTCTCCTTGTGATCCGTGTGCTTGCGGCACGTGTTGCAAAACTTGGAGAACTCGAGACGTCCCGTCGTTGTCTTCTTGTTCTTGGTGGTCGAGTAGTTCCGGTTCTTGCACACCGGACACTGCAGGCTGACGATCTCGCGCATACGCTTCTCCTAACGTGGCCAGCCACCTCGGCTGGCAAGCAGCTTGCCTGTTGTTTCGGGAGTTCTTTTTGAAACCCCGCCCAACTGACACGCCGCGACGCAGGGATATAGGCCCCTGCTGCCTGATTCCTGAACTTGCTGCTGTTGTGGGTGAGCGATTCAGGTCGCTCTCCTGCTACCCGCAGAGACTCCGCAGGCTCAGGCCCTCGATTCATTATCTCGCAAAACAGCGAAAATCGGAAGCCCTGGGGCAATGCCGATATCTTCTTCTGTCAGTGTAACTTGTACGGCGTCGCCGGGGCCGCAACATCCGCCAGCGGTGCCGGTGCCGGGATTGGCCTCGCTCCTTGCAATCCTTTCCCGGTCACGTCAATCGTATTGAGCAGCGCCCCGCTGAAACCCGTCACCCGGATATCCCGCAGGACGGCATGCCGCACGTGCGCCAGGAAGATTCCCTCCTTGCAGGTGCCGGTAATGTTGGTCAGCCACAGCTCGTCGAGCGGCTTCTTCGGGTCGAGTTCGGTGGCCTGCACCAGCTTCGGCACATCGCGCACCGTTACGTTGGAGAACCGCCAGTTGCGCGCCGTCGGAATTCCTTCGTCGCCGGGCACCGGGTCCTGGTCCTGGATTCCGCTGCCCGCCATGTTCAGCCGCAGGAAGCCGCCGATGCAGTTCGAGACCTCGAGGCCGTCGGCGAAGATGTTCTCGATGAATGCGCCGCGGCCGCGCCGGCTCTTGATGTAGATCGCGTAGGTCTTCGCGCCGGTGAACTTGCAGTCCTTGATCCACACGTCGCGGATACCGCCCGAAGTCTCGCTGCCGATGCCGATGCACGCGAAGATCGAGTCGGCAAAGGTGCAGTTCGAGATGTGCACGTCCTCGGTCGTCTCCAGCATCGCGAACGCCTCGGAACCGCGCCCACTCTTGAGCGAGATGCAGTCATCGCCGGTCGAGATATCGCAGCCCGTGATCGTCACGTGCTTGCAGGAGTCGATGTCGATGCCGTCACCGTTGCCGCCGGTCGAGCGAATCGTCAGGTTCTTGATCGTGATGTTCTCGCATGACGTCGGATGCACCGACCACATGCTCTTGTACTCGGTGGAGAAGCCTTCGAGGTGGATGCCATTGCAGCGGATGAACTCCATCAGCGCCGGATGACGCAGCGGAGCGTCAGGCCGCGGGCGGCCGGACAGCGCCGGATTGCCGATGATCTTGCCCGCCCCGATGACCGCAATGTTCTGTGCATCGATCGCATAGATCAGCGCGACGTGCCCGGGAATCCACTTCCCTTCCCAGCGCACGGTAGTGACGGCGTAGTCGTCGAAGTTCGGCGTGCCATGCAGCGTGGTCGCAGCGTCCAGCCGCAGCGTCGTGTTGGAGCGAAGTTGAATGCCGCCGATCAGGTAATCACCAGCAGGCACGACCACCTCGCCACCGCCAAGCGCTGCGCAGCGATCGAGCGTTGTTTGAAACGACAGGGTGTCGTTTGTATTCGCATCGCCTTTCGCCCCGAAGTCACGCACGTTCAACGAGACCTTTGGCGCAGGTAGAGCTGCTAAGTTTGCGTCGCGCGACTTCTGCGCAAGAGCCGTCGTTTCGAGCAAAGCGGCAGCGGGAACGGCGGTGATTCCCTGCAAAAATCGGCGACGTGCGATATGTTCCGGCATTGCGCGAAGTGTATCGCGTCATCTGTCGAATACAAACTCCGCGTATTCAGCAAAGCAAAAGCGGCGAGCCGAAGCTCGCCGCCGCTGCTGCTGCATACAGATCACGAACCTTATTTGATGTGCGTTCGCAGAATCTCATCCACGCGCGCCTGCCATCCTGCTCCTGAGGCGCGAAATGCCTTCACCACATCCGGAGAGAGTCGAATAGAGACCGGCACCTTCTTCGGCGCCTTCTGAGGTCCGCGCTTCGGTGTTGCCAGAATCTTCTGCATCCGCACAGGCAATTCAGTGAACGAAACCGCGCGTGCGAAGTCTTCACGTGCCCACTCCGGATTGTCTCTGTCCAGCACGCGTTTAACGGTTTTCTTTGTACTCTTTTTGTTCATGTCTGGTCGCCTTTCGAAGGCTGATGGCCCGAAGGGTCTCGCCCCTCAATGTGAAAACGAGCGAGTACAGCGATCAGAGTAAATGTCAACTAATGAAAGCGGCGAGCCGAAGCTCGCCGCTCTTTCTATTTCTGAAGCGGGATTTACTTCAAGATTTCCGAGATCGTTCCCGCGCCGACCGTGCGTCCGCCTTCGCGGATAGCGAAGCGCAGGCCCTTCTCCATGGCCACCGGGGTATGCAGCGTGACCTCCAGAGCGATGTTGTCGCCCGGCATCACCATCTCCGTACCCGCCGGCAGCTTGGCCGAGCCCGTCACGTCCGTGGTGCGGAAGTAGAACTGCGGACGGTAGCCGTTGAAGAACGGCGTGTGACGTCCACCCTCTTCCTTCGACAGAACGTAGACCTCGCCCTTGAACTCCGTGTGCGGCGTGATCGAGCCCGGCTTCGCCAGCACCTGTCCACGCTCCACCGCTTCCTTCGCGATGCCGCGCAGCAGCAGGCCAGCGTTATCACCTGCGAGGCCCTCGTCGAGCTGCTTCTTGAACATCTCGACGCCCGTGACAACCGTCTTCTGCGTCGGGGTGAAGCCGACGATCTCGGCTTCCTCGCCAACCTTCACCTTGCCGCGCTCGATACGGCCCGTGACAACAGTTCCACGGCCGGAGATCGAGAAGATGTCTTCGATCGGCATCAGGAACGGAAGGTCGACCAGACGATCCGGCTGCGGCACGTTCTTGTCCACCGCCTCCATCAGCTCGTCGATCTTGGCCTCCCACTGGGCTTCGCCATTCAGCGCACCGAGCGCCGAGCCGCGAACCACCGGAACGTCGTCGCCCGGGAAGTCGTACTTCGACAGCAGCTCGCGCACTTCCATCTCGACCAGGTCGATCAGCTCGGGATCTTCCACCGCATCGCACTTGTTCAGGAACACCACGATGTACGGCACGCCAACCTGGCGGGCCAGCAGCACGTGCTCCTTGGTCTGCGGCATCGGGCCGTCCGTGGCCGCCACGACCAGGATCGCGCCGTCCATCTGCGCCGCGCCCGTAATCATGTTCTTGATGTAGTCGGCGTGGCCCGGGCAGTCGACGTGCGCGTAGTGACGGTTCTTGGTCTCGTACTCCACGTGCGAGGTCGAGATCGTGATGCCGCGCTCGCGCTCTTCCGGCGCATTATCAATCGTGTCGAACGAACGGAACGCGTTCTTCGGGTTGTGCTTCGACAATACCTTCGTGATCGCCGCCGTCAACGTCGTCTTGCCGTGATCGATATGCCCGATCGTTCCCACGTTCACATGCGGCTTGCTGCGGTCAAATTTTTCCTTCGCCATGACTAACTTCTCCCTCAGGGGCTAAGGCCCCGATTTATTACCAAACCTGACCGGCGTGGAGACTTTGGGCTAAAGCCCGAGGCTGCCAGCCACGCCCTTTCAAAAACCTTGTCAATTTTCTAACGCCTCAGTAATAGGCGTAGAGCTTGAAGTACTTTTCGCGCAGCAACGGCTCAACGTGCTCGAGCGACGCGAGGTAGAACTCGCGAATCTGGCCCTGATCGCCATCGGTCAGCTTGTTGTATGCGTCGGTCGTGCTGATGCCGAGCTTGCCGGCGTTGAGCACGGACTCGAATTCGCGGATGCGGAGGCCGTCGCGATCCAGTGCGCGCAGAAACTTCTCGACATTATGCGCGGCGAAAGAGCCCTCGATTGCGGACTTCACGGTGCGGAAGGTCGGCTCATCGGCGATGATGACGGGAGGGCGCTCGTACAGCGCGTTCGAGCGGTTCACGTGGCTGAGGTCTATAGGTTGCGGTTGCGACATGTGTCTCCGGACTGCTTCGAAAATCTGGAGCGGGAGACGGGAATCGAACCCGCGACCAACAGCTTGGAAGGCTGTGACTCTACCACTGAGTTACTCCCGCCCTTACGGGCTGTGACTCTATACCGGACTAAAGTCCGGTACTACCGTTACTCCCGCAAACTGCAGATGCGAGAAACGAGATGCGAGATGCGAACGGGAACCGAAGCGGCCAGCCCTCCTCGTATCTTGAATCTCGCCTCTCGTATCTAAAAAATCTGGAGCTGATGATGGGGCTTGAACCCATGACCTCTCCCTTACCAAGGGAGTGCTCTACCACTGAGCTACATCAGCCTTCTTTGGGCTAAAGCCCAAAGCTACCGCTACATCATTCTTGGGCTAAGCCCAAAGCTACGGCTACATCACTCCATCTTACGCGCACGCTGCCAACCGATCAGAACGCGTGCCGCAAAAAACCCGAGCAGCAGCCAGGCGAGCTGCTGCACCTTGCCGGGGTCGATCGTGCGCCAGACCAGCAGCGCCAGAATCCCCAGCACCACCAGCGCGACGATCATACGACCCGTGCCGGCGACTGCCATCGCAGGACCCTTATTCACCCGGTCCTCCGCTCCAACAAAACTGGTGCACAGGGGAGGATTCGAACCTCCGTAGCGCGTTGCGCGGCAGATTTACAGTCTGCTGCCATTAACCACTCGGCCACCTGTGCCCTGCTCTGCCTGTCCGGCTTTCCCGGAATACCGTTCGCCCGGCGTGCCGTCTGACCGCCTGAGATTCTGGCGCTTAGAACGGAAGCTGTGGGCTGGCGGACACTCGCGAGGAAGGAATCCTGACAAGCAGTACAACCAAACTCTTTTCTGCGCTGCGTCGACCTCAGTCGCTCCGGAGACTGGAGCTGGCGAAGGGATTCGAACCCCCGACCGCCTGATTACAAATCAGGAGCTCTACCAGCTGAGCTACGCCAGCCTGATTCCGGACCCAGCCAGCGCAATCGCTGAAGGGGCGCAAACAGCAGAGTGCGCTGCCAGGAAGCGCAGCGCTGAATATGACTTTACCATAGCCGCCGGGCCGCGGAAAATGTGTGCGCTCGTCGTTCCATCTCTGCCGAGCTTATTGAATGTCGCGCGACTCTCCCGGGCTCAGGTCACCGCAGTCGGCGCTTACGAAGTGCCAGTCACTCTTGATGATCATCGCCACCGCGTGGCCCTGGTAGTTCGAGGTCGCGGTGACAGTGCCGTGGACGGTTGAGCTGTCCGGGAACTGCACGTCAAGGCGGCCTTTGCTCGTCCCTCCGCCGGGCGACTCGCACTTCAAATCTCCGGTAATGCTTGTCGCGGTCGTCGCCAGGTTGCTGATCTCGCAATTCGGAGGCACCCGCGTCAGCATCCGCTGATAGCTGTCCGGGCTAAGACAGGCGCGCGACTTGTAGGTCCCCGATGGTCCCATGGTCATCGCCGCTTCCCAGAGCCCCATCTTGATCGGCGGCGCCGTTGAGGAGGATCCGCTGCCGCTCTGGGTCTGCTCCACATGAGTTGCCAATAAGAAAAGTGGAGCGACGAGGATGAGCTTCAAAAACATAGAAACAGCTCCCGACTATGGAATGACCTTCGACTGACCCGGCGCAACGTCGCCGCAGTCCGCACTGACGAAGTGCGAGTCGGTTGTGAGAGTCATCGGCATGATCTTCCCCTGCACATTTATCGACAGGTCAATCTTTGAGCGGACGGTCGCTGGATCGGGCATCTCCACCTCGACATGCCCTGTGGTGGCACCTCCGTGCTCCAGCGTACAGCTGACATCCGCGCTGATGTGGGTCGGGGTCTGGGTCTTGTTCGTCATCGTGCAGCCCGGCGGAACGTGAGCCACTGCGTCCTGGTAGCTCTGAGGCGTTATACAGGAGCGCGTCTTAAGGGTCTTCGCGATAAGGGAATTCGTTAAGGTCGCATCCCAAAGCCCCATCTTGATTGGCGGAGGCGTGATGCCCAAAGGGGCAGTTGGAGGTGTAACCGGCGCTTTGCCATTCTGCGTCTGTATCGCTGAGGGCAGCGATAGAGCAATAAGAAAAAAGGCTTGGGAGAGTGTCACTTGGACCTCCACCTCATGAAAGATCGCGTACAGCCAGACCCGAATTCGCGGGCGAACTACTTCGACGGTGTATCACACCCCGCGCTCTGCGTGGAAGCTCCTGACAGCAAAAGACTTTCGTATCGCGGGAGTGGTGGTAGCATGTTGCGCATGGCGATGTCGGTTTCGTCGGCTCGGGTATGTCGCCTGCGCTTTGCGCTCGCGATATTGCTGGGAGTGCTCGTGTCCTTGGGAGCGCGGTGCGCCTTCAGCCAAAATGCAGGCCCAGACGATGGCCCGCTCCAGCCCTCCGCCGACATGACCAAGCCACACTTCATCGACAACGACTCGATCGTTAAGATGAGCAAGGCCGGCCTGGACGAGAAGATCATTATTCAGACGATCCAGACGCAACCCGGCCACTACGAAACCAGCCCTGAGAACCTCATCGCGCTGAAAAACGCCGGTGTTTCGGAGCAGGTCATCGCCGCAATGCAGGCTCGCAGCGCGGGGCTCGCCTTCCACGCCAAGGAGAAGATGGAACCAGCGCCGCTCTCGGCCGGTGTCGACGAGGTCGGCGTCTACTACCAGGACAAGAGGACCGGCGAGTGGCTTCCACTGAAGACCGAACGCGTGCAGTTCAAGTCCGGCGGCTGGCTCAAAAGCACGGCAACCCACAACATCGTCAAGCAGGACATGAACGGATACCTGGACGATGCAAAGTCACCTCTCGCGCTGCCTACCGGCGTCAACATCCTCATCTACGCACCCCCTGGCACGCAGGCGGAGGAGTACGACCTTCTTCGCTTCCGCGAGCATCCTCACGGCCGCGAATTCCGCGTCAAGACCGGCGGCGTCTTCCATTCGGAATCCGGCTCGCAGCGTGATGAGATTGAATTTCATCCCCACAAAATCGCTCCGCAGATGTATGTCTTCACAGTTCCCGTAGACATTGAGAAGGGCGAATATGGCGTACTGCCGCCAGGTTCTTCCAACGTCCCCGGCCTCTCCAATGCGGGCAAGATATTCACTTTCTCAATTCGTGAGTAGATTAATATCCATTGAATAGTCCGACCTTCGTACCCGTGAATCTCTCGACCCCTCCCTTCGTGAATAACTGATGCGACGACGCACGTGGATCTCTCTCGTCATCGCGCTCGCCGTCCTGGGAGCGCTCGCCGCTGCTCTGTACCTCCGTGCCAAGGCGCCCCCTGAAGCCGCTCGCCTTTTGCCCGAGAGCGACGCGATCCTCTACGTAAACTTGAAGCCTCTGCGCGCTGCTACGCACTTCGACGAGACGCAAGTCCCGCGTAGCGCCGACCTCCAGCGGTTCATCGATCAAACCGGCATTGTGCCCGAACACGACCTCGACGCGGCGGCCTTCGCGCTGCATCGCATGGACAACGCGCACGGACCGAACGGCCCCGTCGCCTACTCCGAGGTCTTTGTCGGCCACTTCGATGGACAACGCCTCGCGCAGTATCTCTCGAGCATCGCGAGTTCCCAGGAGAACTACGCCGGGCAGACCATCTACACCATTCCTGTCGAAGGCCGTCAGCTTCGTGTCGCGCAACTCGGCTACGACATGGTCGCGGCCTCGAACACCCCCACAGCGGAACAGATTCACTCGATCCTCGACCGCTCCCGTGCCTCGGCAGCCAGTTCGTCCGGCTCGTCTCTGCTCGCGGCGCGCTTCCATAATGTTCCGCTGCTGGCGCAGGCGTGGGGCATCGGCCGCATCGGCCTCCCGTTCTCGCACAACGGACAGATCTCCTTCCTGGGACTGCAACTTCCTGTGGCCGCCGAAAGCGATCTCGTCGCGAGCATCCGATGGACCACGGCGGTACCACTGCACGGCGGCTCGGCGGACCTCCGCGTGGAGGAGTTCGTTGCCGATCCGGCCGACGCGGAGCGGATCGTAAACGCGCTCAGTGCTCTCCTGAGCATCGTCCGGGGCATCGCCAGCGCCCAGCCGCCGCGCGGCCCGGCAGATACCGCGCTTCGCCAGGTCCTCGATTCCGCTTCCCTGGCGCATCACGGCGACCGCGCTCTGCTTCACGCCTCGGCCACGCTTGATCAGCTGAAAGCGATCCTCTCCGCCCACAACCCCGCAGCTGCAGCCGTCGAGCCCGCGACCTCATCGAACTCTGTAACGTCGAAGTAGTAGATTCATATCGGGAACTACTTCCTTCAAACAATCGCTATCAACAATCGATGTGAGGTTGTGGATGCTCAGGCTGAATTCCCTTCTCGCCCTCTCCGCCCTGTGCGGGATCGTCCTCACCGGAGCGGCGCAGCAGCCCCTGCTCACTGGCCAGGCTGCTTTCACGGACTACGCTCAACAGCAGCCGGGGGTGCGCCACAAGATCACGCTCGCCGATCTTCCGGCTCCCGACCCCGCCGAGGCCGTCGACAACGGCCCGAGCATCGTTCCGAAGCCAGCCGACGCGTGGCCGACTGCTCCCGCCGGCTTTAACGTCATTCTCTATGCCGGCGGCGACTCCGCTCCAATGCAGCGCAGTGAGAACAAGCGCGAGACTCACGCCGCGACGCAGGGCACCTTCGTCATGCCACGGCTCATCCGTTTCGCTCCGAACGGCGATCTCTTTCTCGCCGACTCGCAGGCCGGTACGATCTTCGTGCTTCGCGGCGCCGGCACCGACGGCAAGGCCCAGACGATCGAGAAGTTCGCGACCGGCCTCGACCATCCGTTCGGCATCGCCTTCTATCCGCTGGGGCCTAATCCGCAGTGGGTTTATGTCGGCAATGCCACGACTATCCAGCGTTTCCCGTATCACAACGGCGACCTGCACGCGACCGGCGCCGCGCAAACGATCATCCCCGACGTGCCCGGCTACGCGCAGCTTCGCGGTGGCGGCCACTGGACGCGCGACGTCGTCTTCACCGCCGATGGAAAGCACATGCTCGTCTCGGTGGGGTCCGCCTCCAACGTCGACGACGCTGATACGCATGCACGCGAGTTTCACCGCGCCGACGTGCTCGAGTACAGCCCCGACGGCAAGTTCGAGAAGGTTTACGCGCACGGCATACGCAACTGCGTCGGCGAGGCCATCAACCCGCAGACGCACGAGCTCTGGTGCTCGGTGAACGAACGCGACAACCTCGGCAATCATCTTGTGCCGGACTACGTGACGAGCGTGCCGGAAGACAGCTTCTTCGGCTGGCCCTGGTACTACATGGGAGGACATCGTGATCCGCGCCGGGAGGATCCCTGCGCCAACGGCACGGGCCCCAATCCGCAGCTCGCCAAGCCGCTGACCGATGCGGAAGCGAAGGACTGCAAGCGCGAGGACATCAGCAAGTCCGTCCGCACGCCTGACGTACTCGTGCAGCCGCACATGGCCTCGCTTGAGATGACGTTTTATCCCGAGCAGAAAAACTCGTTCCCGTCGGCGTACTCCGGCGGCGCCTTCGCCGCCGAGCACGGCTCCTGGAACCGCAAGATGCGCGCCGGCTACAACGTTATCTTTATCCCCATGAAGAACGGCCACGCCACGGGCGAGTACGACGACTTCCTCGACGGATTCGTGACCAAAGACGGCCAGGTCTGGGGCCGACCTGTCGGCGTCGCCGTGGCGCCTGACGGCTCGCTCTTCGTCACCGACGACGGCTCACGCAGCGTCTGGCACGTTGTCTACACGGGCAAGTAAATCACTGCACGCACGGATTCTCCGCTCACAAAAATCCGCTCAGTCCATGAGCGCGTGCCGTATCATGCGCGCATGACGAGCCGGACATCCTGTGCTCTCCTCTGCTCGGCGGCATTGCTCGCCATCGCACCGTCCTGCGTTCGCGCGCAAACATCCTCGCCCAACACAAAGCTGATATCCGCCCGGGCACTGTACTACACACCCACCGTGCGGGGCCTCAAATCCTTCCACTGCGCCGTCGAGTTCGACTGGAAAGACTTTCTCTCACGCCATACCGGCAGCGAGGTGCAGGACGACAACCCTTTCTTGCAATATCTGCGCACCGTTCATCTCGCTATCTCAGACGACCTCAACGGTGCGGGCAAGCTCGAATGGACCACCTCGGCCGAAATACCCGCGGGGAAGGAGGACTCCGTCGGCAAGATGAAGGACGGCATGCAGCAGATGATGGCCGGCTTCTTCTCCTCATGGAACGCCTACATGAACGGCAGCATGGTGGCAGCGCCGGATTCTACGACGACCGTCACCGATACTGACGACGGCCTGCGCGTCCACTCGACCGCCGAAGGCACAGAGGTCACTCAGCTTTTCGATAAGAATCTCCTGCTTACCGAAACCCACGTTGTGCAGCCGAGCAGCGACGTCGACGCATATCCCACCTACGACAACACACCCGACGGTCGCGTCATCACCGCCATCCGCACGGTCTACCGCCAGCCGCCCACGGCACCACCCGCGGAACTCGACATCCGCGTGATGTACGCTCCCGTGCAGAACTTTCGCCTTCCCCAAACGCTGAACTACGATCTCAAGAACGTCAGCTCCTTCACCTTCAAGTTCTCTGCGTGTTCCGTCGAAACGACGAAGAAGGCAGCTGACCAGCCTTAAAAATCACAGCCAGGTTCCCGAAAGAACCTGGCTGGTTTCTGCTTTCCTGCTGGCGGATCGTCAGCCTGCCTCGAGCATCCTTCCCTGCTTCTGTTTCAGCTCGCCCAGCAGGCGCTCGATCTTCTCGTCGCGCTCCAGCTTCTCGAAGCGATCTACAAGCGTATCGCCAGAGACCGCGCCGTTGCCCAACTGCTTCGCGGCGTAGTTCTCCGCCTCTTCAGCGCCGATGCGCGCCTTCATGCGAGTGATTGGATTGCCGCGCGCAACAGAGCCAACCGTCACGCCGGTCACTTTCTCCTGCGCCGCTGTCGCCTTGCCGACCATCTTCGCTCTCCTGTGCTCAGCCACCAGAAGCTCGCACTGTGCCTGCGTCTCCTTCAGCTTCTGCTGCAGCTTGTTGTATGTCGTGCGCAGTGCATCTGCCTCCGAGGTCTGCTCGTTTACCTGCCGAGCGAACGCGTCCGCCATGCCGTCGTGACTCAGAGCACGCTCCAGCGCCAGGCGCGCCAGCTCGTCCTCGTTCTTCTCCACAGCGAGTTCCGCCTTTTTGCGCCAGCCTTCCGCAGTTTCCTTTTGCTCGACGGCCTTCTTCTCCAGCAGGTGCTGATCCGCAATCGCAATCGCCACCTGCGTCTTCACCTGGAGCAACTGGTTCTCCATGTCCGTCAGCAGCTGCTTCAACATCTTCTCCGGATCCTCCGCGCGATCGATCAGGTCATTCACGTTCGCCCGTAGCAGCGTCGCAACTCGTTCCATAAGTCCCATGACGTTTCTCCTTCCAGCCGTGGTCCGTTTCAAAATCAGATGCCGAGGCGGTTGGCGCCTCGGCGTCCTGGTTAGTTAGTCGACTTCTCTTCCGTGCTGCCTTCGAGCATCGGGCTCCCGCTCGGCCCCGATCCGTTCGAGCCGTTTGACGAGGCTCCATTGGGCCGCGCCGCCATGCTCTTCACGTTCGACATCAGCTCCTTCAGGTTCATGCCGCTCAGCGCCTCAAACAGCGCTGGCACCTGCGCGGCAATCTCCGTCATCTCACCGGTCAGCTTGTGCGCGCCCGTGGTCTTCCCGTCGCCCGTAGACACGATCGTGATCTTGTCCACGTTCGCCAGCGGCTCTGCCATCGCGCGCACAACATCGGCCAGGTTGGTGATCAGCTTGTCGACAACCGCGGCCTGCGACCACTCCTGGTACGCCTCGGCCTTCACGTTCATCGCCTTGGCTTCGGCATCGCCCTTTTGGAAGATGATCGAAGCCTCCGCCTCGCCCTGCGCGCGGATCGCTGCCGCCCTGCCTTCGGCCTCGGCCACAAGCCGCGACTTCTCGGCATTCGCCATGTTCTCGATGCGCTGCTTCTCGATCTCCGACTTCTTGAGCACGGTGGCAATCAGCTCTTTCTCATTGCGCTGGATCTCGGCCTCCTGCACCTTCACCTGCGCCTCTTTCTCGATCTGCTGCACCTTCACCTGCTCGGCGATGACCTTCTGCTGCATCACGTTCGTCTGCAGCTCATAGGACTTATCCGCCGTCGCCTGCTGACGCTTCGCGGTCTCGGTAAACTGCGCCTTCTGCACGTCGAGATCGCGTTGCGCCTCGGCCTGCTTGGCCAGCGACATCGTCTCTGCGAGCACGCGCTCCTGGTCCGCCGTCGCCTTCGCCACAGCCGCTTCGCGCGTAGCAATCGCGCGCCGGATCGCCGTATCGCGCTCGGCTTCGACGGCCGCAATCTCCGCGTCGCGCTTGATGCGCGCAACGTCCGGCCGCCCCATGTTGGTGATGTACTCGTTCTTGTCGCGGACCTCCTTGATGGTGAAGCTCACCACGATGAGGCCCATCTTGCTGATGTCCTCGGCGCATGTTGCGCGCATGCGCTCGCCCACCATCTCGGGCTCTTTCACGATCTGCTCAACGGTGAGTTGCCCGATGATGCCGCGCAGATGACCTTCCATCACCAGGCGGATCAAGCCTTCGCGCTCCTGCGGCGTCTTGTTCAGAAACTGCTCGGCCGCGGTCATGATGCTCTCCTGATCGGAGCGCACCTTGATCTGCGCCACGGCTTCCACCGTTACCGCCACGCCCTGCATCGTGTAGAGATCCTGCTGCGGCGCCACGTCGAAGCTCATCAGCTCCAGCGAGAGCGAGCGCGCGTGCTGCACCATCGGATAAATGAGCGCGCCATGGCCGATGATCACCTTCGGCCCGCCCAGGCCGTAGCGAATAATCGCCTCGTTCGGCCCGGCTTTGCGATACATCCGCGCCAGCGTGCTCATCAGCACGAGCACTACCAGCACCATCAATCCAATCATCACGATTTCGTTGTTCGTCATTTTTCTTTCCTCTTCCTTAGAAGACCTCTCCCTGGAACTGCATATCTACCGCTACACCGCTACTCCTCTGCATTGCGGGCCGGCTCGCTGCCGAGCAGCCCGTGTGCAAACTCATCCCAGCGCCGCACGTACGCCACGCCCTTCGCGCGCCGCATCACGATCACCTCGGCGCCGCGCTCGATGGGGGCTCCATCTTCCGAACGCACTGCAGCCGACCACCTCGCGCCGTTCTGCGAGTACAACATCTCGCCCACACCGCCGCTCGGAATTCCTCCGCTGAGCTTGCCCACGATACCGACGATGTCCGTATCCGACGCCTCCAGCGTCTTTTCCTTCGCCATCAGCACGCGGCTCAAAAACCAGAACACGACCGCCGCTGCCGCAAGCCCGCTCAGCACCGAAAACAGCAGCACCAGCGCATTCGAGAACATGCTTCCGTGATGCAGCAGATATCCGGTGCCTCCGAACCAGCACAGAAACGCCACAATCGTGAAGCCGTTCAGCGGCGACATCTGCGAGGAGCCGCTCGCACCGTGCTGCGCTCCGCCATGATGTCCCGCGTGCAGCCGGATGTGCCCGAAGTGCCCGAAGTGCAGATGCCCGAAGCCGCTGAAAAACGCCAGCAGGCTCAGCACCAGGCCCACGCCAAAACATGTCAGATAAATCGTCTGCCAATCAAACGTGATCATCGCTTCGACCCTCCACGTCCTCCCTTTGCAACGTTGCTTACAGCCCCGTTGCCTTTCGAACCATTGCCGCGCGCACCATTCTTACGCGGCGCACGCATGGAACTCTCAGCCGCGACCAGCAGCGGCGTCCGCTGCGGTATTGGCAAACTCTCCTCCGGCCGCAGCACCTCCAGCAGGCGATCACTCAGCGACGGCGTCTCCAGAATGCTCTCGAGCAGCAGCAAACACCGGCGCGAATCCTTGTGCTTCGCGATCGCCAGCAGCGCACGCCGCAGCTCGGGATCGCGCCGGAAACGTTCTGCTCCTCCGATCAGCCACAGGTCCAGCTTCTCGTCGAGCGTCGCCTGCCCGCGCAGGTCGCTCAGCAGCTCCGCGTGATAGCCTTCCGGGTCATCGACCAGATACCCGGGATGGACATTGAAGAATTTGGCCAGCAGCAGCCGCGACGTGTTCGTCAGGTGCGGCCGCGTTCCGCTCTCGATCTGCGACAGGTAGCTCTGGCTCAACGCAGAGTTCGTTCCATCGGCTTCGCGCATTTCCTCGCGGATCGCGCGCACGACCTCGCCCTGCGTCATCGCACGACCGAGGCCGCGAAGCTGTCCTTCCACCTCGCGCAGATACCGGATTTTGTCGCAAAGCTTCATAACCAAAATTTGCATCCGCAATGGGCGCTCATTGCGGATTGCAATGAGCATATCGCAAATTGCGATAATATCAAAGCAAAAAAACATTCAACCAGGTGGTTGACAGTCCTCCCCTGGGGAAGCCTACTATTCAACCGAATGGTTGAATCATCCGCAGTTCGCCTCGACTCCGTCTTCCATGCCCTCGCCGACCCCACCCGGCGCGCCATCCTCCACGGTCTCACCAAGGGAGAGCGCACCGTTACCGAGATCGCGCAGCCGCACCGGATGACCCTCGCCGCCGTCTCCAAGCATCTCAAGGTGCTCGAGTCGGCCGAGTTGATCGCGCGCGAGCGCCGCGGAAGCTTTCACATCGTTCGCCTGCAGGCCCAATCGCTCCAAGCCGCGGAAGAGTGGATTGCCTTCTACTCCCGCTTCTGGAATCAACGCCTCGACAACCTGGAGAAGTATTTGGAAGGGGAACAGCCCTGAGCCAAGGAGAGATGCCAATGAGCACTGCCGCCGTCGCACCCGCCAACACGACCACACCCCCCACCATCCCACAGGTTCACATCACCCGGTTCTTCCACGCCCCGCGGGAGCGTGTTTTCGCCGCCTGGACCGAGGCGGAGCAGATGAAGCGCTGGATGGGCCCCCCGAACTTCACCTGTCTCGAGACAGAGTCCGACCTCCGGACCGGCGGCCGCTATCGCGTCGTCATGCGCGGCACACCGCCGCCCCGCAACGGCGAAGCCGCGCAGGAGATCACGAGCACCGTTACCGGCGAATACCTCGAGGTCCGCCCGCCCGAACTCGTGCGCTACACATGGAATGCCACCTGGGCTCCTGGCGAGCAGAGCACTGTCACCCTCCGGCTCCATGAGGAGAACGGCGGCACGAGACTCGAACTGACCCATGAGAACTTCGCCTCTGCCGAGTCCGCCAACGGCCACACCAACGGCTGGAACGGTGTCCTCGACAAGTTCGCTGCGTACCTCGAACGATAAAGTGGACGAACAAAGTTAGGAAGTGAGGAGTCAAAAAGTTAGGGAGTTAGGATGGCCTACATGGCAACCCTAACTCCCTGACTCCTCACTTCCTAAACTTCCTACCCTGCGGTGTTCGTTCCACCGAGCTGCGCCATCGTCGTGCGCAGATATTTGTGCGGATTCACTGCCGTCCCGCGCACCTGAACCTCGTAGTGCAGATTCGGTCCGGTGACTCGGCTGCCGCTGTGTCCGACATAGCCAATCACTTCGCCCTTCACCACATTCTGACCGGCCACGACGTTGAACCCCTGTAGATGCGCGTAAAGTGTCACGACCCCGTTGCCGTGGTCGATCTGCACCTCTCGGCCATAGCCGTTGCCCAGCCGGCTCGAATCACTCGCCCATCTGCAGGAGCGTGCACCGGTGTGCCGTTCGGCGAGCCGATATCGACACCCTTGTGAAATTCACCCTCGCCGTTGCCGAGGATCGGGTCCTCGCGCTGGCCGAAGCCGCTGGTAATGGGTCCGAGGATCGGCCACATATCCGGCATGTTGATGCCGGCAACTTCCATCCCTGCAAAGCCACTCAGCGCTGCCCGCTCGGCCAACGAGGGATCCAACCGCAGACTCCCCATCGACAGGCCGGTGTCGGCCGTCTTCTCCAGCGCCAGGTAGGTATCCAGCGACTGATGGTAGCTCTCGTCCGTTGGCTCAAAGGTCTTCAGCGGAGCGCTCGCCGCTTCCTGCGCGGCTGATGTCTTCTTGCGCAGATGATATCCGTGGACCAGAGTCAACCTGCCGGCCGTGAGGCCATAAATCGCGGAGATTTCACCCGCCAGCGAACCCAGGCTCGCGACCTGTACGTCCTTCTCGTGGTTGGATTTCTCCAGGTGGGCATAGTCGCGGCGGCTCGTCGCGAGTTGATCGCGAAGCGCGTTCACGGACTCCGCCTTCACCAGCATGCGCGTGTAGGAACCGGCCATGCCGGCAAAGGTAAACATGCCTGTCACCGCGGCTGCAATGAAGACATAGACATACCGCATGGGGATGGAGACACGATCCGTCGTGCCGTCCTCTCCCTGGGTAACGTAGACGATAGAACGCTTGCGCAACGCGAGGGCCGCTCCGAACTGCCGTGAGCGCGCACACTCAATTTGGGCGCGCAACCTCAGGGTCTTGGTTTTACCTCGGGCCAGTTGCGCGGCACTCGAGGCAGGCGCACGGAGCAGCCGGCCGAGAGCCGCACTGCGGTCCGCGTACCTCTATAGTAAATGGTCGTGCCACCTTTCGCAATGCGAATGAACAATTCAAAATGCCATTTACATACTACTTTTGCACCACTTAGCCCGTCCGAGTTTTGCACCGCTGCGCGCACCGAAGCGCACAGCCTGCCGTCGTATTCTTAGACCTTCGATACAGGCCCTTCACAACGCAGAGATTTTCCAGACAAACGCTCGATGCCTTCCCAGTCCACCTCTTCCCTCGCCTCTTCGCAGCCCTCGCCATCGGGTGAGTTCGGCGGGGTGCCCAGGGGAGAACTCGCATGGGTCGAGCGCATCCGCCAGCGTGCCGCCGTTACCGCCCGCGGCTCCGGAACCCTTCGTCTCGGGATCGGCGACGACTGCGCCATCCTCGCCCCACCCCGAGGCCACGAGATTGTCGTGACCACCGATATGTCGCTGGAGGGCCGTCACTTCCGCCGCGACTGGCATCCTCCCGAGGCGGTCGGCCACCGGGCGCTCGCCCGCGGTCTCTCGGACCTCGCGGCGATGGGTGCCCGCCCGCTTGCGGCCTTCCTTTCCCTCGCCATCCCCCGCGCCGTTGCAACGGAGGCCACCTGGGTCGAAGGCTTCCTCGACGGCCTTCTGGCCCTCGCCGCCGCCACCAAGACTCCGCTCGCGGGTGGCGATACAGCCGAGGCCGCCTGTTCCGACATCACCATTGACATCGTGCTGCTTGGGGCGACGCCCACCGGCCGCGCCCTTCGCCGCGCAGGCGCCCAGCCGGGCGACCGCCTCTTCGTCACCGGAGCGCTCGGCGGCTCCGCCGCGGAACTCGCCACTCTCGCAACAAATCCCAAACGCGATTCGAGCAAGTCCACAAAATCAGAGAACCACGGCGGCGATCACCCTCACCTCTTCCCACAGCCGCGTCTTGCTGCCGGACAGTCGATCCTCCGCCGCCGCCTTGCCACTGCCTGCATCGACCTCTCCGATGGCCTCTCCACCGACCTCGCGCACCTCTGCACAGCCTCCAACGTCGCCGCTGAGATCGAAGTGGCAAAACTCCCGCTTCATCCACTCACACGCTCGCAATCCCCCGAAGCCGCTCTGCACTCCGCGCTTCACGGTGGCGAAGACTACGAACTCCTCTTCACTGCTCCGCCCTCGGCCTCGATACCGCGCGCCATCGCCGGCGTCCCCTTGACCTGCATTGGTGAAATCCGCCGCGCCGGCCGCAACCGCCCGCTCATGGCCCTCATCACTCCCGAGGGCACGCGCACGCCGCTCGAACCCGGCGGCTGGGAGCACCTGAAATAAAGAAACAAGACCGGCGCCTGAAATAATGCAAGCCAGGAATGTCAGCCAAATCCCATCTCATCTTTCCGGCAACCTGGTCCGCCGAAATCCTCTCAGCTCCACCACTCATCGCACCTGCACGCCAGTTCACGTGGCCGCAGCGCGTCGCAGGCGAAGAGGACGCGCTCGCCCGCGGAGCTCTGCTGCTGCAAGTGAAACCGGCATCGGGCGGCAGCTTCCTCGCAACCTGCGCGCTCGGCTTCCGAGACCCTAACGCCCTCACCGGCGTCTGGTCCTGCCCGCGTCCCGACGACGTCCTGGCCGTCGCCGGCGGCTACGCCTATTTTGCCGACACGCTCGCACCAGAACGTCCTCTCCATCTCCCGTTGCGCCCGGTCGCGCAGGTTCTGCCCGTATCAGATGCCAACCTGCTTCTCCTCGCGGGCTTCCACACCATCGCCGCGATCGGCGCCAGCGGCCTGCTGTGGGAAACCGCACGCCTCACCTGGGAGGGCCTCACGCTGACTGATGTCCGCGACAGCCAACTCCACGGGCTCGGCTGGGACATGCGCACCGACCGTGAACTTCCCTTCATCGTTGACCTCACAACTGGTTCCCATACCGGCGGCGCGTTCAATCCGTTAGCGAGATAGCGAGATAGCGAGATGGCGAGGTGGCGAGGTGGCGAGATAGCGAGATAGCGAGATAGCAAGTTCGCCTGAATCGCCAACGCACAGGGGCACTGGAGACCCCGGTCTTCTCGAAGATTAATCTCCGCTAACTCGCTAACTCGCTAACTCGCTTATAAAAACTTAGCGCCGCATCCCCCTGCTCCAGCACACGCATCTTCCTCAACTCGCCAAACAGCTCTGCTAATCCCTGCTTCCGCGAATGCTCCGCAATCACCAGCGAGTCCTTCGCCAGCACCTCCGCAGCATGCTCGCCTAAGATCTCCAACGTGCGCTCGTACTCAATCGCAGCTTCGTACGGGGGGTCCAGAAACACGACATCCACATCCGCGCGCCCTCTCTTCGCCAGCGACCCGAGCAGCCTCGCCACTCCACGATCCTCGAGCGCATAGCCTCCTGCGATCTTCAGCGTGCGCAGATTCGCCCGAATCGCCGCCATCGCCGGCGGCGCCTTCTCCGCAAACCACACAAACTCCGCACCGCGGCTGATGGCCTCAATCCCCACCGCGCCCGAGCCCGCATACAAATCCACAAACTTCGCACCGTCAACGCTCGCACCTAACACATTGAACAGCGTCTCGCGCAACTTGTCGCTCGTTGGCCGCGTCGCCATGCCGCGCGGCGTCTCCAGCCGTCGCGATCGATATTCACCAGCGATAACGCGCATCTCCTAACACTAATCCCCGATCCACTGCTCCCAAATCCCTTTCCTCTACAATCGACATCAATGTTTCGTTCCTCAATCCCCTTCGGCAGATTTTTCGACGTCGAGCTGCGCGTGCACATTTCGTTCATCCTTCTGCTCGCTGCTGCCGTTGGATACTCGGCCGTCTTCATGAGCAACATCGGCCGCGGCGTCGGGCTCTGGCTCGCACTTTGCTTCGCTGTTCTCGTGCGTGAGCTCGCCCGCGCCATCGCCGCTCTCTACTCGGGCCTTCAACTGCGCGCTGTGCTGCTGCTTCCGGTCGGCGGTGTCATGGCCTTTGCTCCACGCGAGCACGGCGCTCCGCGCACCGGCATGCGTCTCGTTACCGCGGCCGCACCGATCGCCAACTTCGGAATGGGGCTTCTACTCCTCGGATTCTCGTACGGTCTCGAACCCAGGGTCGCGCTGTTTGCGCAGCCCTGGATCAGCCTTCATCACATACTGCGCAGCACAGTCTGGATGCAGTTCCTCGTCGGCGCCGTCAATCTGCTACCCGCTGCCGCGATGCCTACGCGTCGCATCCTCCGCACGAAGCAATCGTCCCCTGCACCGGCCCTCCGCGTGATCAGCCCCGGCATGGGGCTCAACATCGGACTCGCCATTGTCCTCATGCTCGCCGGCTTCGTTCTCGCCAACGTCTGGTTCATCTTCTTCGGCGGCATCATGCTTCTCTGGAGCCAGCTCCGCATGGGCCCCGCACTCGACACCGTCGAGACCGGCAGCATTCTCGTCTCCGACGTCATGCTCACCGAGTACACTCTGCTCTCCAGCTCCGACACCCTCCGCGGCGCTCTCGCGCAAACTGCCCACAGCCTCCACGACGTCTTCCCCGTCGTCCGGGGCGACCGCCTCGTCGGCTCCATCTCCCGCGACACCCTCGCCACGCGGCTTCAGCTCGACGGCGACGGTTACCTCCAGTCGGCCATGAACCGCACCTTCTCCTTCGCCGAACCGTCTGAAAAACTCGTCGACGCGCTCCGCCGCGCCCCTTCTTTCGGCGCCACCGGCATCCTCCCTGTCGTTGAGAACGGCGCCGTTCTCGGCATCCTCACACCGCAGAGCCTCTCGCGAGGCGTCCAGCTCTCCCGCCTGACACGGCCGCCGCAGTCCGAGCGCATCGAACCATGACGCGAGACCAGACCGCGCCCGACGCCCCTCTCGCACCTGGCCTCTATCTCGTCGCCACGCCCATCGGCAACCTCGAAGACATCACGCTCCGCGCGCTGCGCATCCTTCGCTCCGCCGACCGCATCGCCTGCGAAGACACACGCCAGACCGCGAAGCTCCTCAACCACTTCGGCATCTCCACGTCCACCGTCAGCTACCACCTGCATAACGAAACAGGACGCGCCGACGAACTCCTCGACCAACTGAAAACCGGCGCCCGCATCGCGCTCGTCTCCGACGCCGGGACACCCGCCATCGCCGACCCCGGCGCCGAGCTTGTCGCCCGCGCCATCGCTGCCGGCATCGCGGTCTATCCCATCCCGGGAGCCAGCGCCTTACTCAGCGCGCTCATCGCCAGTGGCCTCCCCACCGAGCGCTTCACCTTCCACGGCTTCCTTCCTTCGAAGTCCGGCCAGCGCCGAACTGTTCTCGAACAGCTGCGAGCCGAGCTCTCCGCCGCTAAAAACCCCGCAGACGAACCCCTGACCACCGGGGGGCTTGCCGCCTGGGGTGGCACGCAAATCCTCTACGAGACGCCGCACCGCATTCTCGAAGCGCTCGAAGACATCGCCGCAACGTTCGGCCCGACGCACCGCATCGTCCTCGCCCGCGAGCTCACCAAGCTGCATGAAGAGTTTCTCCGCGGGACTGTCTCCGAAGTGCTCGCAACGCTCCAGAAGCGACCTGCCATCCGTGGCGAGATCGTGCTTCTCCTCGACGGCACCCTCACCACAGACGCCTCACAACCCACACACCAAGCCCTCGCCGACGAGGTCTCGACCCTCATCCGCTCCGGCCTCTCTGAAAAAGACGCCCTCAAGCAAGTCGCCAAATCCCGCGGCCTCGGCAAGAGCGAAGCCTACCGCGAATGGCAGCGCACAAAGCGCTAACGCTCCAGCATTGGTTTGAATCCACATTTAGGACCTGGCCGCCTCGACGGCCGCACCCGCTCTTCGCAGGTCCATTTCAGTCCCCCCGGCACCACGTCCGGACAAGTTGAATATCCTCCACCTCGCACACTCTGCAGCACGTTGATGCAGGCCTTCCGCTCGAACCCACCGAACTGAACCGTCAAAACGGCCTGCCCACGCGTGCGCGCAATGATCTCTCCTGTCTTCGGATCGAAATCGACCGGAGACTGCTGACCCGGCACCGTCTGCAGACTGAATTGCATGCTCGCCGCATCGACCTCAACCGGATCATCGTAGCCTGAGTACAAGGCCAGACCGCTGACACGCCGCTTCGAAGACGCATCCAGGTCCATGGCAAATACAGGAGGGCCGCCGTCGCCCACCACGAACTGCTCCGGATTCCGATCCGGCAGCCTGACATTCACCTCGGTGCTTGCAGCGTCAAGCTTGTTGTCATCAAAAAAGACGACCACATGCAACTCGTACTTGCCCAGCGTCGGCGGGTGAACGCTGATGACAGTCTCCCCATCGGAGCGGCGAGTGACCTCTGGCTCTTCTTCCTGGCTTCTACCCCACCCGCCGCCATTTTCGAACATCGGATGCCAGCTAACGCCGACGTGCTTGACTCCATAGTCGCCGAACTTGAGCACCACGTCGTTCGGCATCGCCACCTGCAGTTCGGTCGCAGGCTTTACGATTTGCAGTCGACCGTTTACGCGAGTGAAGGGAATCGAACCAGGCAATCCTTGTTGAGCAGCCATGGAAAGCGCTGCGCTCGCCACCAAAACACCGACAACCCACGCATATCGCATCGCCGCGAATAATAGCAGGGGTGCTGGCTGCTCCTAAACCGTTTCGCGACCCTTCAACCGGTCATACACATACGTATCGCTCACCGTCCCCAGCGACTCGTTGTATAGCACCAGCCCACCCGCGGCCTCCTTCAGCTCATCGCTAAACTTGTGAATCGCGCGCAGGTGCTCGGCCGTCGCCGGAATCTCCAGCTTGCTTGTCTTCAGAAACTTCTGGTACCCGCGGTCCAGCAGCCGCGAGATCTCGCCGCCCAGCACCCAGCCAGACTTGCTGATAATCCGCGTCGCCCCATCCTTGCCACCCGGAGCAATCTCCGCCGCGCATCCGTACTTCGACACTCGCCGGGCTCCCGCCGCGCGGTTTGCACCGTCCGCCGCCGGTGCCACATCAAACCTCTCACTGCCGAGAATCGACAGCACATCATCAAACGTCTTCTGCTTCACAGCCTTCGGCATCGCAACCTGCTCGCGGGCAGCATTTCAGAACTACGCAGCGCCCGCAGTAAACTCAACTTAGACTCGCACATCGGCGCAGCCGGTTCAAACTGCGTCCTGCCGATACCATAGGAGAAGGCCGCAACGCCTTTCACTAACTACTAGCCACTAACTACTGCCTTATGATCGCCGCACCCGCCAAACCGCTCGGCCTCACCCTCCTCGACCGCATCGGGAACACACCGCTGCTTCGTCTCGAAGGCCTCGTGCAGAACCCCGGCATCCAGATCCTCGGCAAAGCCGAGTGGACCAATCCCGGCGGCAGCGTCAAGGATCGCGCCGCCTCTGCCATCGTCGCCGACGCCATCCGCATGGGACAGCTCACTCCCGGCTCCAGCGACAAGGCCCTGGGCGGAATGCAAAAGGCATTGTTAGACGCCACCTCCGGCAACACCGGCATCGCCTACGCCATGCTCGGCGCGGCCATGGGTTTCCCCGTCACCTTGTGCGTCCCTTCCAACGTCTCGCCCGAGCGCAAAAACATCCTCGCCGCCTACGGCGCCAACGTCCTCTGGACCGACCCCGCCGACGGCTCCGACGGCGCCATCCGCATGGCCCGCAAGCTGATCGCCGAGGACCCCAGCCGCTACTTCTACGCCGACCAGTACGGCAACGACAACAACTGGCGCGCCCACTACTACTCCACCGCGAACGAAATCTGGGAACAGACCTCCGGGCAGATCACACACTTCGTCGCCGGCCTCGGCACCTCCGGCACCTTCATGGGCACCACGCGCCGCCTGCGCGAGCTCAACCCCAAGATCCGCTGCATCTCCATGCAGCCCGACTCGCCCTTCAACGGCCTCGAAGGCCTGAAGCACATGGCTACCGCGATCGTCCCGCCCATCTACGACCCCACGCTCGCCGACCGCAACATCGACATGCCCACCGAGCGCGCCTACGCCATGTGCAAGCGCCTCGCCCGCACGCAGGGCCTGTTGCTCGGCATCTCCGCCGGAGCCGCCATCGCCGCCGCGCGCGAAATCGCCGAAGAGGAAGCACGCGCAGGACGCGAAGCCGTCATCGTCACCATCCTCCCCGACTCCGCCGACAAATATCTCTCCGACCGCTTCTGGTCCGAAGATCATGCGGATGAGAGATCAGAAAACAGAGATCAGATATCGTCTCTCACATCCTGAACCACTCATGAATCTCATACCTCGCATCTCTAACCTGATCTCTGTTCTCTGATTTCTGATCTCTCTTATGAGCCTCATCCTCTCCCGCGCCCTCTACGACGACCTCCGCACTCACGGCGAAGAAATCTACCCCAACGAATGCTGCGGCATCCTCCTCGGCCGCGCCGACTCCGGCGGCATCCACGTCACCTCACTCCTCCGCGCCGGCAACACCCGCACCGACTCCGCGCACAACCGCTATCACATCGCGCCCGAAGAACTCATCGCCGCCCAACGCCAGGCCCGCAACAGCGGCCTCGACATCGTTGGCTTCTATCACTCTCACCCCGACCATCCCGCGCAGTGGTCGATCACCGACTTCGCCGAAGCCCACTGGTTCGGCTGCGCCTACGTCATCACCGCTGTCGCCAAAGGAAAGGCCGAGCTCACCAACTCGTTCCTCCTCTCCGGCACAACCGAAGAAGACAAGCGGTTCGAAGCTCAGCCCATCGCTGTCGAATAATCGCAGCCGGAACTAATCCGCCGCAGCCAACTGCTTCTCCACCTGCTCCACGACACCCTCAACCCATTCGCCGGTGATCTGCCGTGTCGTGAGGTTCAGCCGGTTCCAGAAATTCGTCATTCCAATCAGCATCGTGATCCCGGCCAGCTGTTGTTCGCTGAAGTGGCGCGCTGCCTCCTCCCAGATCTCATCCGTCACAGCTTCCGGCCGGTCCGCAACTCGTGTAGCCGCTTCGGCCAGCGCCAGCGCAGCCCGTTCCGCATCGCTGAAATAGGGTGACTCACGCCACGCCGCCACCATAAACGCCTTTAAATCCGTTCTCTCCGGCGTTTCTCAATTCGCGCCAGCCCATATCCACGCAAACGCTGCATCCGTTGATCTGGCTCACACGCATATGCAACAGGGCTAGCAGCGCTGCAGAGACGCCGCTCTTTCTCACCGCCGCATTCAGCGCCATCGACGCCTGCATTGCTCCCGCAACCACCAGGGCCGGATTCTTCATTCGTGACTGCATATCATCTTCTCCTCAAGAATTTCGTCCTTCACTCCGATGACGAACTGCTCTCAACCAACGTGACGAGCAGCCGCAAAGAAAATTCCAGAGAAGAAATTTACGCTCCCAAAACTCAAGCATTGAGCACTTTGCATCGAAGCCTCATACTGGCTGTCCATGCCCACTCGCCTTTTCGCCGCGTTTACTCTGCTCATCGCCTCGGTCTCCCTCGCGCAACAACCCACCGCCATCACCACCGACCCCGAGCCGAATCCTTCCGCGCCCACGCAGAATCTCGAAACTGTCATCGACTCGCACGGCAGCCACATCACGGGCCTCTTCTTCCTCGCCTCCGGCACGCAGCCGCATCCAACCGTCATCCTGCTCCACGGCTTCCCCGGCTATGAGCAGAACATCGACCTCGCGCAGTCACTCCGCCGCGACGGGTGGAACGTGCTCGCTATGCACTACCGCGGTTCCTGGGGCTCGCAGGGCACCTTCAGCTTCTCGCACTGCATCGAGGACGTCTCTGCAATGCTCGCCGACGTCACAAAGCCGGAGAACGTGCAGAAGTTCCATATCGACACACACCACCTTGTCGCCATCGGTCACAGCATGGGCGGCTTCATGACCATCGCCGCGCTCGCGCAACATCCCGAGCTCAAAGCGGGTGTTGTCATCACCGAAGGCAGTCCTGTTCACGACGCCGCAGGATTCTTTGGTGGCAAGGTGGATCCGGCCGATTACGCTCCTCTCGCCACCACGCGCGCCGCGCTGCAGAAGGACGCCCAGGCCCATGCCTCCGCCTGGACCTTCGCCGCGTTTGCGGCAAAGATCACACCGCGTCCCGTGCTCGACATCACCGCCAACGACGGCCTCCGCGCCTCCAACGAAGCTCTGGTCGCCGCGCTCAAACAAGCTGGTGTCCCCGTCACCTCCACTCACTTCGACACGGACCACAGTTTCAGCGACCATCGCATCGCCCTCCAGGCCGTCATCCTCAAATGGCTCGACGACACGGCCCGCTAGCGTTTCATCTTAGGGCGCGGCGCAATGAAAGCTCGTCGCATCGTTGATATCTCCCGTGCCGTTGTACCGAGCCACTTTCGGATACGCACACAACGGCCGCGTTCGGTCGACCTTCCCCGCCGCGTGATGTTCCGCAAGAATCTCCTCCGGCGCTCTCCCATGCTCCACCCACTCCTCGAGCGCGCCAATCTTGTCGAAACTGTCCGGCCCTTCGCCGCCGCCGCAGTGTCCCATTCCTGGAGCCATAAACAATCGAATCCACTTCGCCTTCGGGTCCCCGCTGTCCTTCACCGCATTCTCATAAAACTCCACACTCGACATCGGCGCTACCTGCTGGTCCGCCCATCCGTGATACAGCAGCAGCTTTCCTCCATGTCGCGCAAACGCCTCCAGGTGCGGATTCATCTCGTCCACATCCTTGTCGATCGCGTGCGCCTTCGCCGCATCGCGATCCAGCTCAAAGCTCTTCCAGTCCCACTGCGGGTTCGCATACACCACGTAGCGAAATTCATCGACAAACAATGACGCCGGTTCGGGACCGCCCGCCAGTCTGCCCCATCGCAGCTCCGTGCCCGGCTCCAACCGCGGAAACCATACCTTCCCTGACCCACCCTTCGCAGGACTGAGGATCGCCTCTGCCGCCTTCACCTGCCCCGCCGTCAAACACTCCGGGCCATCCGACCCCTTGCATGCCAGCTTCGTGAACTCCGGCTTACAACTCTCCGGTTCCTCGATCAAACCATCCTTCACTCCATCCGCTGCATCGCACGCATTCAGCACAAAGCTGTGGATCATCGCATACTTCGCCGGCGGGATGTACGTCTCCGGATTCTTGAAGGTCTCGCTCGCCACCCACAGCGCCCACGCATTGCGCTGAATGTTCGCCGGATCGCCCGCAATAATCCCGTCGAACTCTTCCGGATAGCGAGAAGCCTGCAACAACCCTTCGCGCCCACCGCCCGAGCATCCATTCCAGTACGAGTACCGTGGCGCTCGCCCATAGAACGCCTCGATCAGCTTCTTCGCCTCCACCGTCATCTCGCGCTCGGCGCGATAAGCGAAGTCAATCAGCTTCTCCGGATGTCCCACAACAAAACTCGCGCTTCCGCCCGTGTGTCCATCATTCGTCGCAGCGGCCGCATACCCGCGCCGCAACGCCTCCGCCATCCCACCATAACCAATCGAGCCACCCCAGCCGCCGCTGCCCACCGCCATGAACTTGCCGTTCCACTCCGACGGCAGCCATACCTCGATATGAATCTCCGAGTCCGGCGTAGGCTTCAGCGTTGCGGCCACGCGACAAAACGCTGGCAGACCGGAAATCTCCCGACCTTCCGGCGGTGCAAAGCTTCCGGTCTCCACCTTCGTCGCCAGCGTGATCGTGGCCGTCGCCGCCGAACCCTTCGCCAGATCACTGCAACTCTCTGCCGGCAGAGCGCAAGGCACAAACAATCCCACCACAAGCACCGCAAGAAACCGCTTCACTCCTATCGCCTCTCTCGCTCGACTCTACACCTGGCCCCACTGCCTTCTTCGCGCGAAAATAACTCATGGGTCTTCACTCCAAATTCGTTGACTCACCCGTCGGCCAGCTGAAGCTCGTCGCCAGCGACTGCGGCCTGGTTGCCATCCTCTGGGAGAACGACAGCCCTCGCCGCGTCCGGCTCGTAGACCAAACCGAGGATCGGCACAATCCCATCCTCTCGAAAACCGCATCGCAGCTCGCCGAATACTTCGCAGGGAAACGCCAGTCCTTCGACCTCGCGCTCGACCCGAAGGGAACGCCTTTTCAGCGCGCCGTCTGGGACGCCCTGCTCGCCATTCCCTACGGCGAAACGCGCAGCTATGGCCAACTTGCCAAGCAGCTCGGCAACCCCAACGCGACGCGCGCCGTCGGCGCCGCCAACGGACGCAACCCCATCTCCATCATCGTTCCTGGCCACCGCGTCGTCGGCTCAACGGGCAAGCTCACAGGCTTCGCCGGCGGCCTGCAGACAAAGTCCTTCCTGCTTGAACTTGAGTCCCGCACCCTCCGCCCTACTGCGGCGGCGCGCCCTTCCGCAGCATAGCCATCCCAACCGCCGCCATCGCCGCGCTCCTTTTGTCACATCGAATGCGTGTCATCCGTCATCAATTGGATGGACGCCGTGAAAGGGCTGTGACGATGACCGAGCGCAACTGGCTGACCGAACAATTTGAGAACAACCGCAGCCACCTGCGCGCCGTCGCTTACCGCATGCTCGGCTCACTCACCGAAGCCGACGACGCCGTGCAGGAGTGCTGGCTTCGCCTCAACCGCTCCAATACCGAGACCGTCGAAAACCTCGGCGGCTGGCTCACCACCGTCACGTCCCGCATATGCCTTGACATGCTGCGCTCCCGCAAAGCGCGCGGCGAAGAGCCGCTCGAGCCCACCGCTCCCAAACCCGAGCCAGCTCCCCGGGCCGCCACCGACCCCGAAGCTGAGGCCATCCTCGCAGACTCCGTCGGCTACGCTACGCTCGTCGTTCTCAATCGGCTCGCACCCGCGGAACGCATCGCCTTTGTTCTGCACGACCTCTTCGACATTCCCTTCGACGAAATTGCGCGCATCACCGCGCGCACCCCCGAAGCCGCTCGCCAGCTCGCCAGTCGCGCCCGCCGCCGTGTCCGCGGAGTCACCACAGTGCCCCGCACCGAACTCACGCAGCAGCAATCTCTCATCGAAAACTTTCTCGCAGCGCTCCGACTCGGTAACCCCGCGAAGCTCATCGAACTCCTCGACCCTTCATTCTCCGTGCATGCCGACCCCACCTCCGCGCCTCGCGGCGTCCCCGAAGGAATTCACGGCGCGGAAGCCTGGGCGAAGCTGGCCGTTCAGGAAGCACACGGCGCTCGCTGGGCACGCGTTGCCATGGTGGACGGCTCGGTCGGCCTTATCGTGGCCCCACGCGGCAAGCTTTTCCGCGTCCTCGAGTTCACCTTCACCGACGGCCGCATTGCCGGCATGGAGATCATCGGCGATCGCGAAAGTCTCAACGCAATCGAGATCAGTTCGCTCGATACGTAACCCGACCCATTCCTATGTCAAATCAGCGGCTGCCCTATGACTTCCGCAACTGACAGTACCCCTCGTGACGCACTTGTCATGTGCTGATAGTGGCTGGTCTGGTCCAGCCAGCCTCCCAAAAAGTCTGTCGCGTCGGGAGAAATCATGAGAGACACTCGCCGTCCCGGAGTCCCCCTGCTACTCATCCTCGCTACCGTCCTCGGATTCGTAACGCCTGCGCTCGCCGCCGGCCGCCAAGCGCAAAGCAAGAAGCCCAACATCGTCGTCATCATGGCCGATGACATCGGCTGGTACAACACCAGCATCTACAACCGCGGCGACATGGGCTACATGACGCCCAACATCGACCGCATCGGCAAAGAGGGCGGCATGTTCCTCAGCTGGTATGGCCAGCAGAGCTGCACCGCCGGCCGCGCCGCTTTCATCACCGGCCAGTCGCCCATCCGCACCGGCCTCACCAAGGTCGGCCTCCCCGGCGCTGACGTCGGCCTCAGCGAAAAAGATCCAAGTATCGCCGAGGTCCTTAAAGCGCAGGGCTACAACACCGCACAGTTCGGCAAGAATCATCTCGGCGACCGCAACAACTTCCTTCCCTGCGTCCATGGCTTCGACGAATTCTTCGGCAATCTTTACCACCTCAACGCCGAAGAAGAACCCGAAAACTCCGACTACCCCAAGGACCCGAAGTTTAAAGCGAAGTTCGGTCCACGCGGCGTCCTTCATTGCTGGGCCACCGACAAGGACGACACCACCGTTGATCCCGCCTACGGCAAGGTCGGCAAGCAGCGAATAGAAAACACCGGTCCGCTCACCATCAAGCGCATGGAGACAATCGACGACGAGTTCACTACCGCCGCGCTCGATTGGATGGACAAGCAGTCTAAGTCCGGCAAGCCCTTCTTCTGCTACTTCAACTCCACCCGCATGCACATCTTCACTCACCTCAGCCCGCAATGGGAGGGCAAGACCGGCCTTGGCCTCGAAGCCGACGGCATGGCCGAGAATGATTTCAACGTCGGCCAGTTGCTTAAGAAGCTCGACGACCTCGGCATCGCCGACAACACCATCGTCGTCTACACCTCAGACAACGGCGCCGAGATGATGAGTTGGCCCGACGGCGGAAGCACTCCGTACCACGGCGAGAAGGCGCAGAACTGGGAAGGCGCCTATCGCGTCCCAACGCTCATCCGCTGGCCCGGCGTCATCAAGCCCGGAACAGTCTTCAACCAGTTCTTCGCGCATGAAGACTTCCTTCCCACCTTCGCCGCCGCCGCTGGCAACCCAAATATCGTCGAGCAGTGCCTCACCTCCTGCACCTCCGAAGGCAAATCCTTCCACGTGCATCTCGACGGCTACAACCTCATGCCCTTCTTCACCGGCCAGGCTACCGAGTCACCGCGCAAGTCGTTCCTCTACTGGAGCGATGACGGCGACCTCTTCGCGATCCGCGTACTCGACTGGAAGGTTGAGTTCATTGTCTCCAACAGCACAGGCCTCGGCATCTGGCGGGACGAATTCACCAGGCTCAGAGCACCCTTCATCGTTAACCTGCGTTCGGATCCGTTCGAACGAGGCCTCTATTCCTCCTGGTACGACGACTGGATGGCCCACCGCGCCTATCTCCTCGTTCCCGCGCAGGCCGTCGTCAACCAATGGTTGATGACCTTCAAGGACTACCCGCCCCGTCAAAAACCCGCGAGCTTCAACCTCGACGAAGTCATGCGCAAGCTCAGCGGACCGCAACAGGATTAGGCCGCCCTTTTGCTCGCGACCTGATGACATCCGTGTGGGGTCTATCCACCCCGAGATCGCCCCGCACGGACGCCTCTCAGACTCATCTGGGAAGCCCAAACTGCAAATCGCAAACTCCATCCCGACGAAGCGTGTTGCCCTTTGCGCCCTCGCTGCGCTCTGCCTCGCACTTACTCTCGCGGCTCGCGCGCAACAGACAGAGCCGCCCGAAGACCCCGAAGACGAAAAACAATTCGGCGTCTGGCTCGACCAGGGAATCTCATCGCCCTTCTCATCGAACAAATCTTTCGAAGCCGAGGTCCACGAACGCTTCGATGAAAACGGCTCCAACTTCTACGAGTACTTCGTGCAAGCTGGAATCGGCTTTCGTCTCCTGCCCATTCTCGCCGTCACGTCCTACTACCGTTACCAGCGCTTCCCCGGCAATGCATCCCTTGAATACGAAAACCGCCTGATCCTCAACATCACGCTCAGCAAATCCACGGGCTCCCTGCGCCCCAACCTCCGCACACTCGTCGAGGGCCGCTACCCCGAAAGCCGCCCCGCCTCTGCGCGTCTCCGATTTCGCCCGGGCATCGACTACACCCTTCCGCTTCGCTCCGCCTTCCGTCCCGTCCTCGTCTTCAACGACGAGTTCTTCCTCGTTCCCGGAACTAACAGCTTCGCCGCCGGCGGCGCCTTCACGCAAAATCGCTTCCAGGTCGGTGCGCGCCTGCCCATCAAGCCCTGGTACGCCATCCGCCCCTACTACATGGTGCAAACCGTCAACCTGCCCGCAGGCTGGGACACCAACGAGATCTTCGGCCTCTCCATGGCCTTCAAAATTCCGCAAAGAACCCGGCCATGACTTTCGTCAGCTCATCACCTGTCCATCCTCTCCAGAATCGGGCCAAGCAGGTATGCCACGAAGAAGCCTCCGCTGTAGATCACCGCGGAGCCCCAGAGAAGCACTCGGCTTAACTTACTAACCTCTCCACACGTGCTCGGATCGTCAGCCGCGCAGGCTTCCCCTTCGCGCAACCGTGGAGCGATCACATACGTCATCACAAAGCTGCAGGCGATGAGCGTTCCCGCAATACTGAACGTCCACACCTTGTGCCGCGAAAAACTTACCAGCCACGGTGCCGCCGAGAGCAACGAAGCAACCGTCGTTCCCAGCCCGAGCAGCACAAGCACCGAAGGCAGCGCACAGCATATGAGCGTGCTGAACGAGCCGAAGAGTGAGAAGTAATTGAGCAGCGCAGCCCGCCTCGCTCTGCGCTCCGGTCCAATCGCAGCGGAGGCCGTCATTTTGCCTCCGCAAGGGAGTCATACTTCAGCGTGTCGGGAACCTTCCCCTTCGGCGCCTGCGGCAGCGTTCCCGAGACAGTGACGGTCCTGCCCATCCAGGAGGACACGTTCGCTCCGTTGCCGATCAGTGCATACTTGTCATTCGTCCCCGTAACTTCCAGCACCGGCGAGGATGCCGTCCCAGTGATTTTCCCGCGAACCACAACCTTCGCGTCCTTGTGCGTAAATCCGTTCTTCTCGACAGCCTTATTGAACTGCTCCATCGCAGCCGAATTCCCCGGCGCAAGTTGCACAGTAACCAGACCGGTGTTCAAATCCACATCGACCTTGTTCACGCCCTTGATGCCCGTCATCGACACGTGAATCGCATGCGCGCACGGAGCGCAGTCCATGCCGAAGACCGTCATATTCACCTGCTCGTACTCGGCGTGCGCGCCAACGGAGCAAAGAGCGAAGAGACTGAGTGCCAGAATGCCTTTCATGACAAATCCTTTCAGTGCGTGCTCGTCCGGGACGAGTATTTGAGATAGCTGAAATTAATAGCGAAGCGAATGCTCTCGCGCCCATACACCGACTCCGAGACGTCGCGGAAAACAGGACCCTGCACGCCGCCTTCAATCGCCACATCCTTGAAAATCGCAAGCACGGCCGGCCCCAGCCAGATCGACGTTGAGGTGCTGTTCGGCACATCCGCTCCCTGCAGGCGAACCGCCGACGTGTGTTCTCCGGTGAACTCTACGAGCCCACGATAATCCCACTGATCGTAGCCTCGCCGCAGCCGCGCCGGGCGATAGCCGTAGACCGCACTCCACGAGATAGTGCCCGGGCGCTTGGTCTTGTCCGCTTCCGGAAACCACGTATAGCCTCCTCCGACCCAGAGATAGTGGCTGCGCGAAGCCACGCCCGTTGCCACGGTGCTCGCTATCCCCGGTGCGCGATGCAGGCTCCCGAGCACGCCCGAGTCGGGTTGAGGTCCCGGAACGACAACGCCCAGCGTCCCTGTAGCCTCCAGCCGCTTCCCAACCTGGGTCACGGAATGAAAGAAGCGCCATGAAGCGCTCGCAGCCCACTCCCCTCCCGGGTAAATGCGTGTCTCAGGAAGCGACCCGCTCCCAAACGTCGCCGGCACAAATCCGGTAAACGTGAGGTGCGGCGTGAGCCCGTAGCCGATCTGACTTCCTGTCGAGAACTGCGTGCCGACCGATCCGTGGCGGCCGAAGACTCCGCTGTTGAAACTGAACTCCCCTTGCGAATTGACCGGCGTCGCGTAGCCGAAGACGGGGCCGTGGTCCGAGGCCCATGCCGGCGCAGACAACGCCAGCACGCACGCCAAAACGGCGAGATATTTCATATGTGCTCCTGGTTTCAATGAAACGGTTCCGAATTGAACGCAGGCACGCGCGTGCGTGCAGGTCACACGGTTCAGGAGCGAATCAGATGCGGAGAACAATTGTGGAGGCGATCAGAAGACCGGGCGGCGAGTACTCATTCGGCGATTGCCATGCATGCCCGGAAGACACCGGCAGCTCGACCACCGGAGCGTAGAAGATCGCCACAGTCGCGACTGTGGCGACGGCATCCGTCATCACACGCGACGGAAGCTGCTTCAGATCGCTGCGGACCTCCACACGACAGCAGCCCTGCTTTGCCATATCGCCGCACTTTCCGTGCATCTGCCGGCAGCAGTCCTGCTCCATGGGAGTCGTCGGAGTCGCAGCGCAAGCCAGTACCGGCATCATCATGGCAAACATGATCAGGACTGCCGCAAAGCTGGCAAAGCGCCGCACGGGTTCAGTATATCCCCGGTTTTTGTCTCAAATCACAAGGGTTGCCCATGCATCGGACCCGGCTTCCGGACATCAAATTCATATAGAAACCAGGCCGAGTCCTGCATAATAGATAACAATGAACATCCATATCCCCACTCCGCTTCGAACCTACACGGACAAGAAGCAGACCGTGTCGGTGGGGGGTGTGACTGTCGCTGAGGGTCTGGAGAAGCTGGTGGAGCAGTTTCCTGCTATGCGCCAGCATCTCTTCACCTCAGAAGGCAAGCTACGCTCCTTCGTGAACGTCTACGTCAACGACGAAGACGTCCGCTATCTTCCTGAAAAGGAACACACCGGCGTTGATGATGCCGCCGAACTCTCGATCATCCCCTCCATCGCTGGCGGCTGTTGTCCCCCCGCTGCCTGTTGTTGTCGCTAGAAGCGAGAACAACCCGGAGCTCTAACCTCCATCCCCAAAAACCAAAGCTTCCGTCATCCTGAGCCGTAGGCGAAGGACCTCAGTATTTGTCCGTTCCATGGAACCGGCAGGAATCGTCGTCCACCCTCCCCGCATCTCCCATTAGGAGGGTGGAGAAAGGCACATCGCTTGACGCCGCTGATACAATTAGGAAGTAGCCCGATGCCGCTTGAGGCGTGCCTCGGGCCTTCGTGTTTGCGGCCGAAGCCTTTTTAAATGAAGACTTTGAGGGTATTTCGCAGACCACGTCCTATGTTTTGAAGACTTTGCAATCTTATCGTCAACTTAGTCCAACGCTAACTTCAATATTTTGAATATTTTGCGCAAAAAGTGACGGGGGGAGGGGTACTCCCCGAGAAGGAAATCATGCCAGCCGCTCTTGATGAACTCACGACCGAACTCCCGAAACTGACCAACGAGGAAATTGCCCGGTACTCGCGCCACCTGCTCCTCCCTGAGGTCGGCATGGAAGGCCAGCAGAAGCTAAAGGCCGCCCGGGTCCTCTGCGTCGGCACCGGAGGCCTCGGAGCCCCCTTGGCCCTCTACCTCGCCGCCGCCGGCGTCGGCACCCTCGGCCTCATCGACTTCGACGTCGTCGACGAATCGAATCTGCAGCGCCAGATCATCCACTCCCAGCACACCGTCGGAATGCTCAAGGTCGACTCCGCCGAGCAGATGATCAAGGGCCTGAATAAGAACACCAACGTCGTGAAGCACAACACCATGCTCACCTCGGCCAACGCCCTCGAGATCTTCAAGGACTACGACGTCATCGCCGATGGTACCGACAACTTCCAGACGCGCTACCTCGTCAACGACGCCTGCGTCCTCACCGGTAAGCCCAATGCCTACGGCTCCATCTTCCGCTTCGAGGGCCAGGCCAGCGTCTTCGCCACCGAGGAAGGGCCTTGCTACCGCTGCCTCTACCCCGAGCCCCCACCCCCCGGCCTGGTCCCCAGCTGTGCCGAAGGCGGCGTCCTCGGCATCCTGCCCGGCCTTGTTGGAATCATCCAGGCCACCGAGGTCATCAAGCTCGTCCTCGGCATCGGCGAGCCTCTCATCGGCCGCCTGCTCCTGGTCGATGCGCTGGGCATGAACTTCCGCACGTTGAAGTTGCGCAAAAATCCAGGCTGCCCGGCCTGCGGCACTCACGAAATCAAAGAGCTGATCGACTATGACCAGTTCTGCGGCATCCAGAAGCCCACGGAAGTTGGACCGCTCGAGGTCTCCTCGCACGGCACGGTTGCTGCGCTGCCTGAGGTCGATGGCATCCCGCAGATGTCCGTCGAGCAGCTCAAGGCGGAGATCGATGAAGGTCACAAGCCCTTCATCCTCGACGTCCGCGAGCCGCACGAGTACCAGATCGTGAACATCGGCGCTCCGCTGATTCCTCTTGGCCAGCTTGACCAGCGCCTCAACGAAATCCCCGTCGGCAGGAACGAGGAGATCGTCCTCCACTGCAAGACCGGCGGCCGCAGCCAGAAGGCTTCACTCGCACTCAAGGCCGCAGGCTTTACCAACGTCAAAAACCTCGCCGGCGGCATCACTGCCTGGGCCGACAAGATCGACAAGTCACTGCCCAAGTACTAAGCCGGACTAAAAAAGTCGAAGCTCCGTCACAATGTGACGGAGCTTTTGCCTTTCCAGCATTGTCCGCGACTAATCGCGGTCAGGATCTTCCTCTACCAGGATCTCCAGGACCAGCGGAGGCTCCAGCATGAAATCCATCGACGCCATCGCAGCGACAGCCCGTTCCAGCGTGGAACGAAGGCATCGTTCCGTCGTGACTACAAACGGGAGACGGTCACTCGCGTGCCCGCGATGCTGCAGAATGGAATCGATATTGATCTGCTCCTTCGCCAGCGCACCGGCAATCGCCGCAACTATCCCGGGCCTGTCAGAAACGACGAGCCGCAGATAATACGGTGCGTCCACGTCGCCGGTCACAGCAAACTTCTTCACGGGCAACCGGACGGCAGAGCTTCCCTGCGCCACGGCGAGCACGTCACTCATCACCGCGACAGCAGTCGGATGTCCTCCAGCTCCGTGCCCGCTGAACACAACATCCCCGCCGAACTCACCGCTCGTGACGATCATGTTCTGCGTTCCGTGCGACCAGGCGATCGGCGAGGTCTTCGGCACCAGCATCGGGCCGACACGGGCGCGAACTACATCGCCATCGAGTTGCGCACGTGAGACCTGGCGAATCGTGCAACCCAGCTCCTTCGCGTAGGGGAAGTCGACCGCGCCGACATGCTTGATCGTCTGCGCAGGAACGTTCTCGGGGTGAATCTCCGCCTGCAAGGCGAGACGCGTGAGGATGCAAAGCTTCGCGCGCGCGTCGAATCCATCGACATCAGCCGACGGATCGGCCTCCGCGTAACCGGCGCGCTGCGCGTTGGCCAGCACTTCACCGTAGTTCGCTCCGGTCTCCATAGAGCTGAGGATGAAATTGCACGTACCGTTCACAATGCCGCTGATGCGTCGAATACGGTCGCCGCTGAGCCCCTGCACCATCCCTGGAATTACCGGGACCCCACCCGCCACCGCTGCCCCAAACAGCAGCTGCACATTGTGTTGCGCGGCAAGGTCCAACAGCTCCGTTCCGCGGAACGCGAGAAGCTGCTTGTTTGCCGTGACGACGTGCTTTCCGGCGCTCAACGCAGTGCGCAACCAGCCTTCGATTGGATCGAGGCCGCCGATAAGTTCGACGACTGCGTCAACATCCGAAGCGGTGAGGACATCTTCTACGCGGTCGGTCCAGATTGCACCTGCAGGCACAAACTTCGCGCGTTCGTGCTCGCGTTTGCGGTGCACACCACGGTTGAAGACCCGCGTGATCTGAATCTCCTTGTGCCCCCGGGCCGCAAGAACCTCGGCGAACGAACTGCCCACTGTACCAAAGCCAAGCAAACCTACACGCAAGCTGCACTCCCCTTTTGAAGCTAAGTTGATAATTCAATTTTATCGGGGTTCTAGTACTCGATTTTGTTAGGATTTGCTTCCCATGCGGCAAAGCTCTCCCATGCCTTTTCGGCCATCATCTTATGCATCGGAATCTTGCGTTGATGGTGCGGGTTGCGCACCTCGTCGTAAAGAAACGAGTCGTCGAAGCCGATCTTCGCTGCGTCTGCGGCACTGTTGCCGTAGTAGATCGCGCGGCAATGTGACCAGTAGATTGCCGTGAGACACATCGGACAGGGTTCGCAGCTTGTGTAGACATCGCAGTCTTTGAGCCAGTAGGTTCCGAGTTTCCTGCAGGCTTCGCGGATCGCTACGACCTCGGCGTGTGCAGTCGGATCATTCCAGTCGGTGACATGGTTGACGCCTGTCGCGAGGACCTCGCCGTCCTTTACGATGACCGCGCCGAAAGGACCACCGCCACCGCGCACGACATTTTCGGTCGCTAACGCAATCGCCTGCTCCATAAACTGCTGCTGGTCACCACCGCTCATCGGCCTGCCTCTGCTTGCTGCGTAAAAACGGGCATAATCAGCATCATGGTACACGGTCTGCGGTCCCAGCACGTTGTGACTCCCGACGGCGAACGCGATGCCGTAGTGCTCATTGACGACGAGCGCATCATCGCTGTGAAGAAGGCGAGCGAAGTTGATGGCACTACTTCAGTCGAAAATCTTGGCAACGCCGCGCTGATTCCCGGACTGGTGGATGTACATACGCACCTGAACGAGCCGGGCCGAACGGAGTGGGAGGGCTTCGCGACTGGAACGCGAGCGGCCGCCGCCGGTGGGTTTACCACGATTATTGACATGCCATTGAACTGTCTTCCCGAGACAACCGATGTGAGAGCGCTGGAGCTGAAGCGCGAAGCGGCAAGCGGCAAGGCGATGGTGGATTACGCGCTGTGGGGCGGAGCAGTGGACGGCAATCAGCAGGAATTGGAGCCGCTGGCGCTTGAGGGCGTTGCAGGGTTCAAGTGCTTTCTCATTTACCCGGGATGCGATGGATTTACAGAGATTAACCGTGCAAATCTCGAACTCGCAGTTCCCCATATTGCGCGCACGGGTCTTCCGCTGCTGGTGCATGCGGAACTTGCCGGACCGATTGATGAAGCGGTTGCTCGTCTGAATGCGAGCGATGCGGATTGGCGCAAATACGCCACGTATCTTGCGTCGCGCCCGGATGAAGCAGAGTTGGAAGCGATTGCGATGCTGCTGGACCTGTGCCGGACGCACAGGTTTCGATTGCACATTGTGCATCTGTCGACAGCGAAGGTATTGCCGATGATGCGGGCGGCGCGCATGGAGGGCCTGGCGGTGACGGTGGAGACCTGTCCGCACTACCTGCACTGTGCAGCGGAGGAGATCGCCGACGGCGCGACGCTGTTCAAGTGCGCGCCGCCGATTCGTTCGCGAGAGAATCGTGAGCAACTTTGGCGTGCGCTGTTGGACGGAACAATTGACCTGATTGCGACGGACCATTCGCCCTGCCCGCCCGCAATGAAGCGCCTGACGGCCGACGCACCCGGTGCAGAGGCGGGACGATTTGACGAGGCCTGGGGTGGAATCCCGTCCCTTTCAACGGCGCTGTCCGTCCTGTGGACAGATTGTGCGGCGCGGGGTATTCCGCTTGCCAAACTTGTCGACTGGGTTTCGAGAACGCCTGCGAAGATGGCCGGGCTTGGAGCGCATGTGGGCTCGATCGCGCCCGGAATGCATGCAAATCTTGTAGCGTTTGATACGGACGCAAAGTTTACGCTGGCGCCGGAACATTTGCACTACCGGCACCCGATTTCACCCTATACGGGCGAGACGCTGCGCGGAGTGATAGGGTCAACGTGGCTGCGCGGCGAACGGGTCTACGAGAACCGGGATGGACGAGTAAGGTTCGCGGAGACTCCCCGCGGACGAGAGTACGCGCTATCCTGTTCCCTCTCGCAATGACGACGTTTGCAACCAATACGATTCTTGCCGAGTGGAATGGCATGGGACTCGATGATGCGGCCGATGTGATTCTGCCCTGCAACGGATCTGCAGTCTGGGCGACGCTCGTCGCCTATAACCGGCCTTTTGATTCACCGGCAACTCTCTTTGCAGCATCGGATGAAATCTGGCGTTCACTTCCAGAAGAGGACTGGCGGGAGGCTTTCGATTCGCACCCCCGACTGGGAGAAAGTCGCGCAAAGGCGGCGACGGAGAAAAGCCTGAGTTGGAGCGCGGGTGAACAGAGCACGGCGAATCCAGATGACGCGACGCGCGAAGCACTGGCCCAAGGGAATCTTGAGTACGAAGAAAAGTTTGGACGCATCTTCCTGCTATGCGCCACAGGCCGAAGCGCGGCGGAGATGCTCGCGATCTTGCGGAAGCGGATGCAGAACGATGCGGCAACCGAGTTGCGCGAGGCTGTGGAACAACAGCAGCTGATTACTCAGCTTCGACTTCGGAAGTGGCTGCAGATGTCCGCTTTGACATGTGCCGAACTGGCGAGCGCCAAGAGCGGCGCGGCTTAGGAGACACGATGGGACTTTCGACGCATATCCTCGATACGTCGCTCGGCAAGCCTGCTGCGGGTATAGAGATATTGTTGTTTCGGGAAACGGCCACCGGTTGGAGCGAGGCTGACCGGGGTTTGACGGATGCCGACGGTCGCTGCCGCACACTCCTGGGGAAAAGCGCGCTGGAAAAGGCGACGTATAAGTTGCGATTTGAGATAGCGCCGTACTTTGCACAGCAAAAAGCTGTTGGGCTGTATCCGTATGTTGAGATTGTGTTCACAGTTGCAGACCCGTCGCAGCACTATCACATACCGTTGCTGCTCGCAGCCAATGGCTACACCACTTATCGAGGGAGTTGATGCCGGGAACGAATTGTAAGCTTGCCAGCAACCGCTATGGGAAGTCGCGCGTTCGTGTGATGCGTTTGACGAGGCATGAGGCGCACCATGATCTGGACGAGTGGACCGTACAGGTGCTGCTGACGGGAGACTTCGAGACGGCACATACGCTAGGCGACAACTCAAAGCTTCTGCCCACGGACACGATGAAGAACACGGTCTACTTTGTCGCGCGCCAGTCGAAGGCGGAGAGCATCGAGAACTATGCGAAAGAGCTGATCGATTTTCTGTTGCCGCGAAATCCGCAGGTGTCGGCCGTGGAAGTGACGATCGAATCGCATTTGTGGAAGCGGTTGACAGTAGATGGCGAGCCGCATCCGGCTGCATTCATGCATGGCTCGGATGAGCGGCAGACAGCGCGCGTGTCGCGGAGACAGGGTGAGCCGTTTGCAATCGTGAGTGGGCTGGACCGGCTGCACATTTTGAAGACGGCGCAATCGGGTTTTTGCGGCTACATCAAGGACGAGCTCACGACGCTGCCCGAGACGAAAGACCGGCTCTTCGGAACCGTGCTGAAAGCGGAATGGCCGTACACCGCGCGCGCGATTGAGGAAGGGATCGACTTCAACAAGGTGCGGCAGCATCTGCGAGAGGCAATGCTCTCCACCTTCGCGAAGCATGACTCGCTGTCAGTGCAACATACGCTGTTTGCAATGGGAGAGGCGGTGCTGGCTCACACGGAGATCGTCGATGAGATCCGCATGTTGATGCCGAACAAGCACAATCTGCTGGTTGATATGAGTCGCTTCGGCCGAGACAATCCGAACCACATCTTCGTTCCCACGGACGAACCTCATGGAACGATCGAAGCCACGGTGCGGCGCGCATAAGATGACCTCTTCTGTCCTCCACCATCACGCGCAACACATTATCGATCGATGCCGTGAACTTGCTCGTATCACCGACGTTCCGGGCGAGACCACACGGTTATTTCTTTCGCCCGCCACACGGGAAGCACACACCCTGTTGCTGCGGTGGATGCGCGAAGCGGGGTTGGAAGGTCGCGTGGATGATGCCGGGAACGTGCGAGCACTCCGGCTCGCCGGCAATGGCTCCGCATCGCGACTGGTGTTGTTCTCGCACATTGATACGGTTCCGAATGCGGGAGCGTTCGACGGACCGCTGGGTGTGATCCTCGCGCTCGAGGCCATGGCGCTCGTCGCGGATGAGCAGTTGCCTTTTGCCGTCGAAGTGATCGCATTCAGCGAAGAGGAGGGGGTTCGATTCGGGTTTCCTTTCTTCGGATCGATGGCGGCAACGGGGCAGGTTGTGGCTGCCACGATGGAAAGGCGCGACAGCCAAGGGATCTCCGTCGCCGAGGCACTCTATGGCTTCGGCCTGCGGCCGCAGAATATTGCAACGAGTTGTGCTCTCTCGCCGGCTACGTTTGCGGCGCTGGAGGTCCACATCGAACAGGGTCCGGTGCTCGAGACGGGGGATCTGAGCCTGGGGGCTGTAGAAGCCATTGTGGGTCAATCGCGATTTGAATTGACGTTTACGGGACAGGCCAACCACGCGGGTACGACGCCGATGCGTTTGCGACATGATGCGCTGACTGCCGCGGCGCAATGGGTGACCGACGTGGAGCGATATGCTGCCAACTATGAGCAGTTGGTTGCGACAGTCGGGCAACTGGAGGTCTCACCCGGAGCCGTGAATGTAGTGGCCGGCGAAGTAAGGGCGACGCTCGATGTGCGGCACCCGAAGGATGAGTCACGACATGCGGCAGTCGCGAATTTGCTCACCAAGGCGGAACTCGCAGGGGCGCAGCGCGGTGTCCGGGTAAGTGCGAAGGCGATGTCAAAGCAGGCGGCGGTCTCCATGGACCGCGAACTAACGGTCGCCCTGCAGAAGGCGGCGGCACGCGCAGGTTACGAGATACACGCAATGTTCTCCGGTGCGGGCCATGACGCGATGATCCTGGCGCCGCATGTGTCGACGACGATGCTCTTCGTACGATCGCCGGGCGGTTTAAGTCATCACCCCGACGAGACAGTGCGAGTGGATGATATTGAGACAGCGCTTCGGACTGTTCTCGAATTCTTACGCGGGCTGAGGCCGCCGGACAGGTAAAATCAAAGCTTCTTATGCATCATCTTGGACTAACGCGCAGTGCGAATCGCGGCGATCACCTGGTGCTGACACCGGACACATTCATCCGCACGCCGCTTCCAGGGCTGAAGAACGGCATGGCAATCGTGCATGTGGCGCCGCAAACCGGCGCCGGCTTTACGATGTCGACGATAGAACTCGAGCCGGGCGGCGAGTTGAGCCAGGGCCCAGCCCAGCGCCTGATTTATGTGCTGGAGGGTGAAGTGAGCTTGTCTGAGCCCGACAGCAGCACCCCGCATGCTCTGCAAACCGACGGTTATGCTTTCTGCCCGCAGAACTTTGAGCATTCGATACGCGCGGAGAGCAGGGCCCGGCTGGCAGTCGTTGAAAAGATTTTCGAGCCGCTGGATCAAGACACCGCTCGAAGTATGGTGTCAGATGATTTGCAGGATCGTCCGTGGTTTCTGGTCGGGTCGGAGAAAGAGATCGTGGGCGTGCCTTTGAATGGTGATAAGGACCTTCTTGTGCGGCCGCTTCTGCCGGACTCGCTGGCGTTTGACTTCGCGTGCAACACGATGACCTATGCGCCGGGCGCGGGACTTTCGCAGGTGGAGATTCACTACATGGAGCATGGTCTGTTGATGCTGGAAGGCGGCGGCATCTATCGACTGGGCGACCAGTGGTATCCAACGCAGGCCGGAGATTTCATCTGGATGGCGCCGTTCTGTCCACAATGGTTTGGGGCGATCGGCAAGCAGCCGGCGAAATACCTGATCTACAAAGACTTCAACCGTCACGCGCTCGCATGAAACTGAACATCAATAGCGACCGTCTTCTCTCCGAAATGCGGCGCCTGGCGCGAATCACAGACTGCCCGCAGGACGAAGACAAGTCGCTGCCAGCGCCCATGCAGGCGGTGACGCGGATCGTGTTTACGCCCCGTGACCTTGAAGCCCGTGCCTGGCTGAAGTCCGTGGCGACGGCGGCAGGTTTCAATGTGCGCGAGGACGCCGTGGGCAACACGTTTGTCCGGTGGGAGGGCAGCGAACCTGCGCTGGGTATTGTGGGTACGGGATCGCACACGGACGCGATTCCGCATGCGGGCATGTACGACGGGACCGTGGGCGTGCTGGGCGGACTCGAGGCGCTGCGGTCGCTGAAGGAGTCGGGTTTCGAGCCGAAGAGATCGCTCGAACTGCTGATGTTTACCAGCGAAGAACCGACCCGGTTCGGCATAGGATGCCTGGGGTCGCGGTTGCTCGGCGGCGTGCTGGACCCGGAAGAGGCAGATCAATTTCGCGATCGTCTGCACGAGACGGATCCAAACGCGGCAGAAGGCCTCAGCCTGCGCGAGGTGCGCGAAGCCGCAGGGTTTCATGGGGCGCTCGGTAGTGTGAAGTTGCCGCCGCATTATTACAACGCTTGGGTAGAGCTGCACATCGAGCAGGGACCGCTGCTGGAGCGCGACAACGTGGAGCTTGGCATCGTGACAAATATTGCAGCGCCGGCCAGCTATCGTTACTTGGTTGAAGGCCATGGGGGACACGCGGGCGCGCTGCTGATGCCTGATCGACGCGACGCGCTTTGCGCCGCTGCGGAGATGATTCTTTCGGTGGAGCGGCACGCGCTGGCAGCCAATGCGCGCGCCAGGGCCGAGGGCCACAGCGGCGTGGACACTGTAGCGACGGTCGGCATGGTGGCGGTGCAACCCGGAGCAGTGAACTCCGTGCCCTCGCGTGCGCAACTTATGCTGGACATCCGCGATACCGATGTGGCTCGCCGCGATTCCGTGATGAATGCGCTGCATGCGGACATTCACGAAATTGAGCAGCGCCGCGGGGTGCGTGTGAGCGAAGAGCTCATCAACGCAGATCAGCCTGCCCATTCCGATCCGCATATCATCGCTGCACTTGAGGCTGCGTGCCAGGCAGAGAATGCCACGTTCCGGCGGATGGTTTCGCGTGCCTACCATGACACCAGCTTCATCGCGCCCATTGCGCCGGTGGCCATGCTCTTCATACCGTGCCGCAATGGTGTATCACATCGGCCGGATGAATACGCCGCACCAGAGGCAATTGTGCTGGGCACACGTGTGCTGGCTCGCACGCTCGCGAAACTCTCTATGGCATAATTCGGCTGCACAGCTAAACTGACAACAGCAGTTGAGTTTGCGACCTCCACAGCCAGCGCTATGCCCATTCAATCGATCAATCCCGCCACCGGAGAACTGCTGCGCAGCTTTCGGCCTCTTGAGCCCGAAGCCATCGAGGCGAAGATTGCGCTCGCACACGAAGCAAGCCGCACGTATCCCTCGGAGACGCTGGCGCAACGAACATTCTGGATGCGACGGCTGGCGCATCTGCTGGAGGCTGAGGAGAACGAGCTCGCGACACTGATGGTCAGGGAAATGGGCAAGACCATTACGTCAGCCCGTGCTGAAGTTGCCAAGTGTGCGGTTGCATGCCGTTATTACGCAGACCAGAGCGAGGCGATGCTCGCACCTGAGTTCATCGCGACCGAGCATGCGCGAAGCTACGTGCGATGGGATCCGCTGGGCGTGATCCTCGCCGTAATGCCGTGGAACTTCCCGCTGTGGCAGGTATTCCGGTTTCTTGCTCCGGCGCTGATGGCGGGCAACGTAGGCCTGCTCAAGCACGCCTCGAACGTGCCACAGTGTGCGCTGGCAATCGAAGCGCTGGTGAGGCGTGCGGGCTTTCCTCGCGGTGTTTTCCAGACGCTGCTCATCGAATCGAAGCAGGTTGAGAAGGTGCTGGGCGATGAGCGCGTCGCGGCGGTGACTCTTACGGGGTCAGAAGCCGCTGGCCGCGCCGTCGCGGCGCAGGCCGGCTATCTGATCAAGAGGAGCGTGCTGGAGCTGGGCGGCAGCGATCCGTTCCTTGTGATGCCCTCAACCGATCTGTCGCGGGCGGTTAAGAATGCGGTAGAGGCACGCTGCATTAACAATGGCCAAAGCTGCATCGCAGCCAAGCGCTTCATCGTGCATGAGTCGATATACCGCGAGTTCGAAAAACGCTTTGTCGAAGTGATGGCCTCGCAGGTTGTGGGTGATCCGATGAGCGAGACGACACAGATCGGGCCGCTGGCGACATCGCAGGTCGCTGAAGACTTGCAGCGGCAGGTGGATGACGCGATCCACGCCGGCGGCCGGTTGCTGACCGGCGGGCGCCGCTTGACGCGCGAGGGAAATTTCTTTTCGCCGACGGTCATCTCCGGGCTGCCGCGGACGGCTGCGGTCACGCGCGAGGAGACCTTCGGGCCGCTGGCACTCCTTTTCAAGGTGAACTCACTCGATGAAGCCATTGCGGTAGCCAACGAGACACCGTTCGGCCTGGGAGCGAGTTGCTGGACGAACGAGGTCGCGGAGCAGCAGCGGCTGGCCCTGGAGCTGCAATGCGGCTCGGTATTCTTCAATACGCCGGTTGCTAGCGATCCGCGACTGCCGTTCGGCGGCATCAAGCGAAGCGGCTATGGGCGGGAGCTTTCGGCGGCGGGCATGCGCGAGTTTCTGAACGCCAAGACAGTCGTTGTTGCGGCCGCTGCCGTGCAGCCACTGGCCGAGACGAGCGGGAGAGTCCAAGCTGGTACTGCCGATGCGCGAGCAACCTCTTGTGACAGCCAAGGCAGAAAACGAGAAGTCGAAACGGTCGCGTGGCATTACAAGTCTGGGGTTGACTGAGCCGTCGGAGTAGCGCCGGAGAACTGGACTCCTTGAAAAAGAACGGCTGCGAGAGGTCTCTCGCAGCCGTTTGATGTAGCTCAACGCAGACTAGAAGTTGAACGAAGCCTGCAGGGAGATACGCCGCACCGCAGCGTTGGACGTGTAAGGTCCGCCGGCGAGTTGCGTCTGCTCGCCAAACAGCGGCGAGAGCAGCGTTCCGTTAGGAGCAGCGAGATCCTTATTGTTGAACAGATTCTGCACTTGGAAACCGAGCGCGAGGTTGTAGCGCTTGCCGGTGCTTGTCCCGCCACCGCCACCGCCAAAGCCACCACCGCCACCTCCGCGGCCACCGCCACCACCACCTCCGCCGCGATGTCCACCGCCACCCGGTCCGCCTGGTCCACCCCCGCCACCATCCGGGCCTCTCTGGCCGCCCTCAGAGGCCGCCTGCCCGTTGCGCGATCCACCAAGGCCCCACGTCTTCGTCAGACGGAAGTTGAAGGCGAACTGCGCGGGGCCGGTGCAATCATTGATCGGCGCCGGCGAACCGGATGTACCGGGCGTATTCGGTACTGCGAAGGTTCCGCATCCGTTCAGGGTCTTGATGGTCGATCCATTCGGCGCGACACCAGTAACCTTCCATGGCCGGTCGTTGAAGTACGTATCGCCATTTACATCCTGGCCGACGGTTACGTTGAACGGACTTCCGCTCTGGACGATCATAAACGGGCTGAACTGAATGAACTTCGGGAACGAAATCGAGCCCGCAAGGAAGCCGCGGGATCGCGTATCGAAGTTTGTGCGGCCGTAGTCCGCGGCAATGTTGTAGGGTGTCGAGATCGCCCCTCCATTGCCTGAAGTGTCACCCTTCGCGAAGTTCAGCGAGTAATAGCCGAAGAGCGAGACGTGCTTCCCAGTCGAAACGCGTCCATTCACGATGAGTTGGTCCTGACGGAAGACGCCCTCGGAGAAGTACTGGTACCTTGCGGGCACAGCCGCCGGCAGGGGACCACCTTGCGGATAGCCGATGTTCTGCGTCGCGAGCTCGTGCACGCCTTGCGAGTGCAGGTAGTTGACTGAGAGCGAACCGGCGCGGGTCACCTGCTGGTCGAATCCACCGGCAAACTGCGTGATGTAGGGTGTGCGCAGGTTCGACGCGCTCTGATACGTCTGCTGCGACTCTGCGGTTGCCCCAGCGATGCAAGCTGCCTTGAAATCCGCCTTGTCCGGGGAGCAATCGGTTCCGGGCAGAATGCTGCTAATTGTGTACGCCGTGGTGGTCACTCCGTTATACCGCTGAAGGTTCGAGATGTAAGAGCCACCGAACCGGTCGTAGAAGAGACCAAAGCCGCCGCGCAGCACCGTCTTCGGTGCTCCCTTTCCGCTGCCTAGGCCGTAGGCGACCGAGATGCGCGGAGCGAAGTCATGGTGGTCCTTGAGATGGTTCTGCGTCTCGTAGCGGAGGCCATAGCTCAGCGTGAAGTTCGGGAGCGGCTTCCAGTCCGACTCCGCATACAGGCCAACATCCGTGAAGGTGTACTTCAGCGAGGGCTGGTTGGCGATGACGAGCGAGAACTGGCTCGGTGTGCCGGTCTGGTAGCTGTTGTCATTAGCGGGGCATGAATTGCCGGCCGCCGCAACGCATGGGGTCAGATAGGCATAGGTGAACGAACCATTGGTGCCCTGCACGAGGCTCGAGGCGTTGCGCGTAGACCGCACGCGTACGCCAAAGCGAATGAAGTTCTTCTTGGTCTGGACCGACGTATAGTTTTGAAATTCGTAGTGGTCCTGGTGGTCGGAGGTGTTCTGCGCGGGACTGCCACCGCTGCTGAACGAACCCGAAACGCCAACCGATGGCAGGCTGCTTTGGGCGGTGTTGGCCGTGTGCTCGCGCTCATACTCAAAGCGCGTTTCGTTGATAAGCCTGGGACTCCAGGTTTGCGTGTCGCTCATCTGGAGGATGTTGCTCATGGAGGAGGTGTTGGTGCCGGATCCCGGCAGAGTGAGATTTCCCACTCCGGCGTTTGTAGCTGTGTTGTGGACGAACTGATATCTCGTCGTCAGCACATTCTTCTCGCCGAGCGCAAGGTCGAGGCGAGGATTGATGTCGACGCGGGTCTGCGGATAGTAGGAGAAGTCTTTGTATGGCGTCGCCACGCAGCTCGTATCGCCGGGACCGCACAATTTAGCGGGACTGGCCGGATTGGCCAGAATCTGGGCGTTGATAAGCTGATCGTCCTGGATCTGGCGGAGGCTGAAGCCCATGTTGTACGAGGAGATCTTGCTCAGCGGTCCGGTCAGATTTCCGAACATAAAGAGTGTGTGATACGGCGGCTGCTCCACGTCGGCAAGCGGGTTCGCAGAGTTGAACTGCGAGGGATTCCCGTTCATTTGCAGGTTGCCATGCAGCCTGTCGGTTCCGGGCTTTGTGAAGACCTCCACGCGGCCGTAGCCCAGGCGGTCATACTCCGCCGAGAACGGGTTCTGATTGATGCGAATCTCGCGGATCGAGGACTTCGGCGGCAGCTGCCCGCCGGTGAAGCCGTCGACATAGATCTGTCCGCCGTTGGGTCCGGATGAAGGCCCAGCGAGCGCGGAGAGCTCACTCGACAGCTCGTCAGGATCGTCTGAAAGCGCGTCAAGGTCCTTGCCCTGCAGGACCGTGGAGCTTGCATTCGAGTCCGGATCTACGCTGAGTTGGACGGCGCTCGCCTCGACGTTCACCACGGTGGTCTCTTCGCCGATCTTCAGCTTGGCATCCATGGTCGTGCTCGGCACGGCCGGCACCTTCAGATTCCTCATCAGGTACGAGGCGAAGCCTGGCATCGAGACGAGCATCGTGTACGTACCCGGTGTGATGGTGATGGTATAGGTGCCATCACTGGCCGACTGCACAGTTCGGCCCGGCCCCTTGGCGGGGGTGAAAGCCACAGTGGCTCCCGGGATAAGTTCACCGTCCGGATCCGTGATCGTGCCGTGGATCTTCGTTCCCCCAGTCGAGACCTGCGCAGCGGCATCCGCCGGTCCTGGCGGGGTGGCCTGGGCTGCGGGCGTGGTCTGCGCGACCTGCGCATTAGGCCCGGTCGACGAGCTCTCTGACGGCGCAGCCGACTGCCCCTGAATTCCCGGGCATGACAGCAACAAGCACACCAGTCCTGCAATTAACGTCTTTGGCAACATCTTCACTCCTCAATCATTCAAGACAAAAAAATCACGCGGCCAACAATGAAGACGGCGTGCGCGGTGCTTCGCTGGAAGCCCGCTGCCGCCCTGTGCCGCCTGGTCAATGGCCGAGACACTACCGGCCAGGTCCCGCACCCTCACCACCCATGGACGGCTCAGCACCGCCAACGCTCCAGGGTGTAAGGGTCATACCTTCGCCGCTGGGTGCGGCTGTCAGGATAGGTTCAACTCCGGTCAACAAGGTCACCGCGGAGCTCTGCATGGATTGACCCGAAGGCGCAGTGGCGACGATCATCACCGCATCGCCGGCTTTCAATCCTGCAATCGTTTCCGTCGGTAGTCGAGACAGCATCTGTGAAAGATCCATCCCTGCGCGGCGAGCAGCGCCGGCTCCCTGCGGACCTTCGCCGCCGGCTGGAGGCCCTCCCGCTGGAGGCTGTGCTGCAGCTGCGCCGTTGGCACCGCCCTTCATGCGGGCGGCGATCATTTGGGCGGCCATGGGAGGCAGACGGCGAACGTCACTGTTCGGTGTCACTGCGACAGTGACGACCTTCTTGGTCGTCAGGTCCTTTAGCGTTACCGTGCCTGCCGACGCATCCACGGCGGTCAGCAGACCTGAATAGTTCTTAAAGCCCCCGGTGACAATCTCATCGGCGGCAACCGTCGCCCCGTCCGGCGAGCGTGTGCCGCGTACCCGCAATTGATCGCCCGGCTGGATTGAGGCCAGATCGCTCTTCACCGCATCTTCAAAACGTACGGAGCCATTTGAGTACCGCCGCAAAATCGTCGACGGTGTCGTGGTCACTGTCACGGTGCGCAGGCCGCTCGAAATCTCAATCTTGCCTGCAGCCGGATCGACGGACTTCACAATTCCGCCGCCACCGTTGGTCCAGGCAGCCTCTTCCGCTGCGTGGGTCTGAGCTATCGCGGTCGACTTCATCAAAACCACTCGAACCGCGGTCACCGTCGAACCCGTATCGCCCGCGGAGCCCGTCACAAGGGCGCGATCACCCGCCTGCACGTCGGTAACTGAGCCGGCGGTTGCCGCGCCCAGGTCCTTCGCGCCGGGAGGAACAATCAACACCTTGGCCGCAGCCGGCACGTTGACCGTAACATCCTGTCCGCCGGTGGTCGTCAACACAAAGTTGTCGCTTCCCGTCGACTTCACAGTGCCGGCCGGGTGGGGCGCACTTTGCGCCGTTGCCGATAACGACAGGACACACCCCAATGCAAGCACTGCGGCCATGGGCCACCGCTGAGCGGATCGGAGGGTTCGGTTAAGAAAATTCATCATTTTGGATTCGCAGAAAGACGCGGCCTTCAAACGCTGATCGCCGAAAGACTCGCCGCGATCAACGCGCATTCGGATTCACTTCTGAAGAAAATACGATTTGGAATCCGGAAAAGTTTCCTGAAGACACAATTTGCGGCTTGGATTTTCAGTATCGCAGAACGGGCTGTGAATGCGCCAGGCCGCCTACGGGAGAACCGACCCGTCAGCCACTGGTAACTCTAAGTGAGAAGGGCACTTAGGTGACCCATAGATAGTCAGGGTTTCTGCCTTGTAGGCGGAGGCCGGTGACGTCATGATGTTCGGCACCCAGGTCTGGGGGTTACGGTCATAGAGCGGAAACCAGCTTGATTGCACCTCTACCATCATCCGATGGCCCTTCAGGAAGGTGTGGTCGGCGCCGTGCAGGCTCCATTTGTATTCCGCCACCTCGCCCGGCTTCACCGGTTCAGGGACCGTGTAGCTGTTGCGATAGCGTCCGCGCAAAATCTCCTCAGCCACCATCAGTTGATAGCCGTCCGGGTAGACGTCGATGAGTTTCGCCACCCAGTCGGTGTCTGAGCCCGTGGTTGCGGCAAACAGGTCTGCCACGACATCGCCGGTCACGGTTACATCGCTTTTCAGTTCTGGGGTCTCGAAGTTCGCGAGATCCTTCCTCCCCGACACAAACTGCTGATCCTCAACCAGCCAGGTCCGCCACTGCGATCCCTGCCCGTAGGTCGACTGAATCGGCCGGTGACGGTACGGAACCGGGTCGGCGGGATCCGAGACGTAGGTCGCCGCGATTTCTTCCTTGCCCTTTGGAGCTGTGAGGCTCAGCTGCTGGCCGGGCTCGAGGTAGACGTTCATTTCATGGAAGCCCTGCTTCGGCGGCCAGATCGCATAGCGATGCCACTTGTTCTCGCCAGTACGGAAGCTCGCCGTGTCCTTCAGGTCAAACCCTGGCTTGTCCTTCAGATAAAACTCAAAGAATGGCGCCTCGAAGGTGGCGCGGTAGTACGCTCCAGTCTTCTCTCCGCCGAAGGTAATGCCCCCGTACTTGCTCGTCAGTTCCGTTCCCGGGCCGAATGACCACCCGCCATGGTTCCACGGCCCCAGCACCATGAAGACGTGATGCTGCGCATCCTTGGGGTCCTCATGCGGACGGAGCGCAGCGTACTCGGCCTGCGTCCCCCACATGTCCTCCTGGTCCCAATAGCCGCCCACTTCGAGCGTTGGCACCTCGGGCTTGGAAAGATGCGGCTCAACAGCCATGTCCTGCCAGAACTTCACGTAACCGGGGGTCGCAAGGAAGACCTTCGCAGTCGGCAGATCCGTCATTCCCGCGGCCGCGGCCGCGCCCGCAAAGTTCACATTGTCGAGGAAGAAGTTGAACTGATCGTCCTTCGAGCTTTGCGCGACGTCGGTCTTCTGCGCCTCGAGTTGCTGCACATAGTCGAAGCCATAGGTCTCGCGAAATGCGCCGTTGTGGAAGAAGTCGTCGCCCTTCCAGATGTTGGTCATCGGGGCCTGGGGGCTGATCGCCTTCACCGCCGGATGCGCATCAATCCCCGCCATCATCGCGAGAAATCCTGGATAGCTGACACCCATCACACCCACGCGGCCTGAATTGTTCGGCACATTCTTCAGCAGCCAGTCGATGGTGTCGCGCGTGTCCGTCGTCTCGTCGACATCGGTCTTTGAGTTGTGCTCAACGACCGGATGATTCATCACAAACTGGCCGCCCGAACCGTAGCGTCCGCGAATGTCCTGGTAGACAAAGATGTAGCCGCTGGTGGCCAGTTCCGGCTTTCCGATCGCCACGGAATCTGGCGACGCGCTGTTCACACCGTACGGTGTACGCTGCATTAAAAATGGCAGCGGGGGCCCGCTCTTATCGCTGCCCTCGGGACGCAAGATGACGGTGTGCAGTTCGACGCCATCGCGCACGGGGATCATGACCTCGGAGCGCACGTACTTCGGACCGTGATAGTCCTTCAACAGTTCCGCCGTCCGCTGCTCACGCGTTTGCCGTTGCTGGGTCTGCTGCGTTGCGGTCGTTGACGCAGGTGGATTGGTCAGCGCGACCGCAACAGCAGCAGAAAGAACCATCGAACAGCCGAAGATCCTCAGCATCTATGCCTCCTGGAGCCGCGTACTTACTCGCCTGTCAGATTCCCCGGGCTAGCCATGCACTGCCAGTTGTTTCGCGCGTGCGACCCATCGCAGAACGGCCGCTTCTCGCTCATTCCACAGCGGCACAAGCTAACCGCGGGCTTGCCCGTAAGGTCCCACTCCTTGCCGTCTGCATCCTTGAGCACGATGTGCCCCTCCACCCGCAGGGGTCCATTGGGACGCACGGTAATGTGAACTGCTTCTTCTGCCATTGACTTCTCCTTATGTGGCCAGAATAGCAGCGAGCACCGTAAGTCACGGCGCTGTGACTCCGGTTAGAGGTTCACCATCGCCTCGTCCACGTAGCACCATCCCCAGCGCTCGCCCGGCTCTACCGAACGCACCACCGGATGTTTCGTCGTGTGGAAGTGCTTCGTCGCGTGTTTGTTCTTCGAAGAGTCGCAGCAGCCTACATGCCCGCACACAAGACACTCTCGCAGGTGCACCCATGTATCGCCCATCTGGATGCACTCTGGACAGCCCTTCGCGTAGCTCGCCGAAGCGCTCGGCACGTCCCTGAGATTCAGGTGATCAAAGTGATGGCAGGGCATCTCATTTCATCCTTTGCTTGCAAAATTAACTCAGCTTGCCGACAGGCTCGCCTTCTGCGCCGCCAGCAGATCGCGAATTCCGCGCTCGGCAACATCGAGCATCTCGTTCATCTGCGCGCGAGTATAAGTTCCGCGTTCCGCGGTTGCCTGCGTCTCAACGAACCCTCCTGACGCCGTCATCACCACATTCATGTCGACCTCGGCGCGTGCATCCTCTTCGTACGCGAGGTCCAGCAACACACGCCCGTCGACGATCCCGACGCTCGTAGCCGCGACCAACTCACGCAACGGCGACTGCTTCAGCGTGCCCGCCTCCACCAGTTTGCCGAGTGCAATCGCCAGCGCCGTGCATGCTCCCGTAATCGCCGCCGTACGCGTCCCGCCGTCGGCCTGCAGTACATCACAGTCCAGGATCACGGTGCGCTCACCTAGCAGCTTCATATCCACCACGCTGCGCAGGCTGCGCCCGATCAGCCGCTGAATCTCATGTGTCCTGCCGCCGATCTTCCCACGCTCACTCTCGCGCGGCGTGCGGGTCAGTGTTGCGCGCGGAAGCATCGCGTACTCCGCCGTCACCCACCCGCGACCCGAGTTTCGCATCCACCCCGGTACGCCTTCCTGAACTGTGGCGTTGCAAAGTACACGCGTGTGCCCGACCTCGATTAGTACCGAGCCCTCAGCGGTTGCCACAAATCCAGGCGTCAAACGCAGTTCACGCGCCTGCGTCGGTCCGCGTCCGCTGCTCCGGAAGATATCTTCACCAGTTGCCATTCGGTGATTGTAGCCGCTGCACTTGCTGTCACCGCGGCGACTCACCCCCGATTTCGACAGCAAATCCATTCATGCGATTGTTACGAACCACGAGATTGCGCTATGGTTCCAGAGGTGACTCGCAGACTCCCCTGCCCGAGTCCAACCCCCCGGAGCAGTCCCGTAATGCCGGCCCATTTGCAGAGCAACACAGCCGCACAAACATCCTCCCTCGCCGAAAACCCCCGCAACCTCAATCCCCAGCGTGCCGCGCCACCGCTGCGCGTGCTGATCGTCGAGGACGACCCTCCTGTCCGCGATGCCTGCGTCGAAATCGCACGAGACATGGGCTTCGTCACATCCACGGCAGACTCTCTCCAGTCCGCGCGGGCCGTACTTCATCAACCGGTCGATATCATCCTGCTCGACGTCCGCTTACCCGGCGGCGACGGCCTTTCGTTGCTCGACGACATCCGCGCGCGCCAGCCCTCCGCGATCGTCATCATCATGACCGCCTACGCCACAGTCGACTCGGCCATCGAAGCCCTGCGCATCGGCGCCGGCGATTATCTTGCCAAGCCCTTCACACTCGAAGAACTTACCTCCACGCTCGAGCGGGCCGCGGAACGGCGCGTCTTCGATCTCGAGGCTCGCGAACTCCGCGAGCGCCTTCGTTCAGGCCGCGGCCAGGGCCGTCTCACCGGCCGTTCGCCCGGCATGGAGAAGCTCTACCGAATCCTCTCCAAGGTTGCCTTTACCACGCATCCCGTGCTCATCGTAGGCGAATCGGGTACGGGTAAGAGCGTTGTCGCTCAGACAATTCACCTCAACGGCCCGCGCGCCTCCGATCCCTTCAGCACCATCGAATGCAGCAACCTGTTTCCGGCCGCGATCGAGGCACAGCTCTTCGGTTCTGCCAATCAGCCCGCACTTCTTGCGCAGAACGGCACCCTCTTCGCCGAGGAAATTTCTGAGCTTCCGCTCGATCTGCAAGGGCGTCTTCTTCGCGCGCTCGAAACTCGCCACCTTCGAGCTACGGGGGCGTCTGAATCGATTCCCGTCAAGGCCCGCCTGCTCGCCTCTTCCAGCCGCGACCTGATGCAGATGGTCGAGACCGGCCGCTTCCGCAAGGACCTCTTCTATCGCCTGAACGTAGTGAACCTGCGCATTCCGGCGCTGCGCGAACGCAGGGAAGACATCCCGCTCCTCACCGCGAGCATCCTGGAGCAACTCCACGGCAAGTATGACGCCGCCTACACCATCGCGCAGGATGCTCTACGTCTTCTCGTCGACTACGACTGGCCGGGCAACGTTCGTGAGCTCCGGCACGCGCTCGAACGCGCCCTCGCACTCTCTAGCGGCCCGGTCCTCCACCTCGGCGATCTTCCCACGCAACTCCAGAACGCCCGCGCCGAAATCGAACATCAAGCCGCTGTAGAGCCTGAACCGGCCCTCACCGTCGAGGTCCGCTCCATCGCCGAGATGGAGAAGCAGGCCATCCTTGCCACCTTGCGCCATCTCAACGGCGACAAAATCATGGCCGCCCGTCTGCTCGGGATCGGCAAGACCACGCTCTACCGCAAGCTCAAGGAGTACGGTGTCACCGACGAAGACCTGTAAGCGAGCCTGAACAACAGGCCCCTCTTACACGGCTGTAACGTCCACTACAAGCCACTCGTCCATCGAGTTCGATACAATCGCTTCCTACACAAGTCAGCGCACTTGAAACAGGGAGAAACGATTCGATGAAGCTAACACCAGGAAAGCTTGCCGGCCTCAATGCAGTCTCCGACGCACGCGGCGTCATCGCCGCGGCCGCTATGGACCAGCGCGGATCACTGCAGAAGTCGCTCGGCCAGGCTCGCGGCGCCCAGGCTGACGCCCACGACCTCGAAGTCTTCAAGACTCTCGTCACCGACGTTCTCACGCAGCGCGCATCGGCGATCCTTCTCGACCCTGAGTTCGGCCTCCCGGCATCGAAGCATCGCCATGGCAAGGGCCTGCTGCTCGCCTACGAGAAGACCGGCTACGACGCTTCGACACCCGGCCGCCTGCCCGACCTGCTGGATCACTGGAGTGTCAGCCGCCTGAAGGAAGCCGGCGCGGACGCCGTCAAAATCCTGCTCTACTACACCCCCTTCGACAAGCCCGAGATCAACGACGTCAAGCATGCCTTTATCGAGCGCATCGGCGCTGAGTGCCGTGCCTTTGATATCCCGTTCTTCTGCGAGTTCGTGGGGTACGATGCCGAAGGCGGTGATGAAAAGGGTGTTGACTATGCCCGCAAGAAACCGGCGATCGTCGCTGGTTCGATGAAGGAATTCTCCAAGCCCGTTTACGGTATTGACGTCCTCAAGGTCGAGGTACCCGTCAACATGGAGTTCGTCAGCGGCTCCAAGGCCAGCAAAGGTGAAAGCGCCTACGCTCGCGCCGAGGCCATGCAGCACTTCCGCGATGCCGCCGCAGTGACGACCCTGCCCTTCATCTACCTGTCAGCCGGCGTCTCAAACCCTGTCTTCATCGAGACCCTCGAACTTGCCAACGAATCTGGCGTCGCTTATAACGGCGTGCTTTGCGGTCGCGCTACATGGAAAGATGGCATCCCCATCTTCGCCACCAAGGGAGAGCAGGCGTTTCGCGATTGGCTGAACACCACCGGTGTGGAGAACATCGAAAATGTTAACCGTGCCCTGCAGGGTGCAACTCCGTGGAAGAAGAAGATCGAAAAGGCCTGATCTTCTTGGACTGTCAACTTTCCCCGTTGGCATAAGCAGGCCCGGCGCCATATTCTGGCAAATTGCCATGCGCCGGGCTGTGTATATCGTCCTTCTCACGTTCCTGATTCTGGCCGCATTACCTTGCCCACTCCTCGCTCAAACCTACAATCCCAAGTCGATTCGGTTCGTATCAACCGATCCGTCACAGCACCTTGACACTGCTGAGATTCTTCGCATCTCCGGCTTGCAGCAAGGGGTTCCGCTGTCCAAGGAAGAAATCGACGCGGCACTGCAGAAGTTGGGCGATAGTGGCGCCTTCGCCGATCTCAGTTACACCGTCAGCGACGCCGCGCTGACAATCAAACTCACGCCGGCCGCCGCTCAAAGTCAGGCGCTCCCCCTCCGCTTCGTGAACTTCGTCTGGTGGAATCACGACGAGCTGATCCAACTCCTCGAACAACATGTTCCGCTGTTCCACGGCACGCTTCCGCTCCAGGGCAACCAGACCGGACAAGTGGAAGAGGCACTCGTGGCTCTGCTCCGCGACAAAGGCATCTCAGACGCGCATGTGACGGCAATGCCGTCCTCAGATTTGCCGGGCGATGCCATGAACGCTGTCGCGCTCTCGATCTCGTCCCCTCAAATTCTGGTCGGCGACGTGCGTTTTGATGGCGCGGTGCCCGCCGTTACGGAGAAGCTCGCCACTCTCACCCATGCTCTCGCGGACCGCAACTTCGACCTTCGCGAGATGAGTACGACCCTCCACGACAGTGCTATAGCCATCTTCGAAGACGCCGGATATCTCGATGCCAAAAATGACCCCATCGTCTTCGTCGCCCCGCGCAAGGACCTGGGAGGCTACGTCGTCGACATTCAAGTGCCCATGCAACCCGGTCCCCTCTATCACATTGGCACGATCACTCTTCACGCTCAGCCACCGCTCTCAGACGCTGGCCTGCGCGCAGTGCTCCCGTTTAAGCCCGGAGATCCAGCCGCTGCGGTCTCGGTTCGCGATGCAGTCTCCGCGCTTGCGCACCTGTACGGGGACTACGGGTTTCTGCAGGCCCGCGCCTCAGCCAGTCTCGACAAGGTTCCCTCCAACCGCACCGTCAACTACAGCTTCGTCTTCTCGCCGGGACCGCAGTACCATCTTGCTTCCATCGATGCATCCGAGCTGCCCACCGAGCTGCAGCAGGAGTTTTCCACCCTCTGGCACGTCGTGCCGGGCGTAGTCATCGACAAAGATTTTCAGACCAACCTTCGCGAAACGCTGGAAAAGCTTCACACTCGTATGGGCATCTTCGTCGGTGTCAAGCGCAACACCGATGCGCACAGCGTAGTCATCCTTCTGCAACTCCGTAAGCTGCCGGGCGTGTCCACGGAACCTTCTGATTCAGGCGCTCCACTGCCGTCTGCGGTGCCTCCGCCGCCGCCGCCAATGCCATCACAACTACCGCAAATGCCCGGACGGCGGCGCCCGAGATAGTCCTTACTTCAAACTTCCGGTGACTCCCGTGCCAACCGTCAGGATTTGCCCATCCTGCGGCAGCACCTTCAGCCCATGGACCTTCACATCTGCGTAGTAGACTTTCCCCGCCTTCGCTGCTTCGATCTGGACATCATCCAGCACGAGGTTCTTGATCGGCGCCTCAGGCAGGCCTTCAATATCGAGCGCCACCTTCGCTCCGGTCACCTTCAGATTCTCGATACGAATGCCGTTGAACTGCGGTGTGAGTCGCGTGACCGCCGCAGCCGTCGCGGTCACCGCACCTGCGCGATCGCCACCGTAGTAATCGGTGATTTGAACGGCAGTGCCAACGCCCTCCATTGTGATGTCCTTGTAGGTGAAATCACTGAGATCGCCACCGCGGTCACGCCCACTCTTCAATCGAATGCCCTGCGTCGTTCCCTTGAACTGCACGCGCTCCACGTGCACATGCTGGACGCCGCCCGCAACCTCGCTGCCCACGCTCATTCCGTGGCCTTTCAGAAACACGCAATCGCGCACGGTGATGTCGTGCGAGGGCGCGTCCGGGCCCGCCGAACCCGGCTGCCCGCTCTTAATGGCCACGTTGTCATCACCGGTATCGATTGTCACGTGATCGATTAAGACATGGCCGGAGCTGAAAGGATCGATGCCATCCGTGTTGTGCCCCGCGGGCGTCGGCGCCAGAATCTTCATGTTTCGAAAGGTCAGATCGTCCGAGTAGTACGGCACAATCTGCCACATCGGTGAGTTCTCCACCGTTACGTTTTCCATCAGGACGTGCTTGCAGTGATCGAATACGATCAGCCGCGGCCTGATCTGATGCGCGTTCACCCACCAGCTCTCGCCGCGTCCGTCGACGACACCCCCGCCGCGAATGGTGATGTCCTCAGCATTCGTCGCGCTCAGCAGGCTCTGCTTGCCTTTCTGGTGAAACTGTTCAATCTCGGGATAGTCGTCGTGATTCGTGCTTCCCTCGAGCGTGGTTCCTTCGGCAATCTCCAATGTGATGTGACTCTTCAGAACCAGCGGCGCACTCACAAACTTCGCCGCCCCCGCCAGCCGGACCACACCACCGCCCTTCGTCGCGCAGTCATCAATCGCCTTCTGAATCGCGGCCGTGTCCAGCGTCGTTCCATCGCCCTTCGCTCCGTACTGCTGCACCGCGCAAACTTTTCCGCTCTGCGCCGAAGCTCCGCTCACCACAACCACCGGCAGCAGCATCGCTGCCCCCACAAACAAGATCACTTTAGCCGTCATCCGTAGGAACCCTCTCGCGCGCGGTCTTCACCACGCTGCTTCCATCATGTCAGAACCCAGCAGGCCGCTCGTCCGCAACGTGGAACGCACTCTCCAACGCCACACCCGCCCCACACAAAGTTCCCTCATCAAACAGCCGCCCTACCAGAGTCACGCCATGCGGAACTCTGCGCGGCGGATTGAACTTCGGCAGCGGATGCTTCGGATCAGGAGCCCAATCACTGCGCGCCTCGCTCACCTCCACAAACCCCGCTCGCAGCGTCAGCGACGGATGCCCCGTGAAGTTGAAGATCACCAGCTGCTCATCGCGCAGCGACGGCACCAGCAGCAGATCGACATCCTTGAACACCCGTTCAATCTCCAGCGCGACCTTCCTCCGCAGCCTGTCCGCCTGCACAAAGTCCACCGCGCTCAAAAACCGCGACTGCCGAAACGTATTCGGCCATGCATCCGGCACCTGCATCTTCAACTGGTCAACGTCGCCATCCAGCGTGACCTTCTCAAACGCCGCCGCCGATTCCGCAAACAGGATCACGTTCAGCGAGTCATACGCCCAGTTCGGCAACGTCACCGGCATCGCCGTCATGCCAACCTGCTTCACCACCTCCAACGCATGCCGGTCTACATCCGTCGCTTCCTTCATCCAGCTCTCGATGTAGCCCACACGCAGCCCCTTCCCATCCGTCCTCTCATTGATCGGCGGTGACGCCAGACTTCCCGTATCGTTCGCGTCATAACCGGAGATCGCCTCGAGTACCAACAGCGTGTCCTCGACCCTGCGTGCCATCGGTCCCAGCTTGTCGCACGTCCAACTGAGCGTCATGGCTCCCGTACGCGGCACACGTCCAAACGTCGGCCGCAATCCCGTCACGCCGCAGCGCATGCTCGGCGAAATAATCGAGCCCTGCGTCTCACTCCCAATCGCAAATCCCACCAACCCCGCCGCAACTGCCGACCCAGGCCCCGCACTCGACCCAGACGACCCCTCCTCCAGCAGCCACGGATTCATCGTCTGGCCGCCGAACCACACATCATTGAGCGCCAACGCACCCAGACTCAGCTTCGCGACCAGCACCGCACCCGCATCATTCAACCGCTGCGTCACCGTCGCATCTTTCTGCGGCACGCGATTGCGATAGAACTCCGCCCCCCAGGTCGTCGCAATCCCCGCAGTGTCGAGCAGGTCCTTCGCTCCCCACGGAATGCCATGCAACGGCCCACGGTACTTGCCGGCAGCGATCTCCTTGTCTGCCGCCCGCGCCTGCTCCAGCGCATGCTCCTCGCACAGAGTAATCACACAGTTCAGCTTCGGATTGAACTTGCTAAGCCGATCAAGATAGATCTTCGTCACTAACTCAGACGTGATCTTTCGATTGCGGATCATCAGCGAGAGCCTGCCCACAGGCGCAAAGGCGATATCTTCATCGCTGTCTGGATCCACTTCCGCCAATGGCTCGGGCCGAATCTCCTTCGGCCCGCTCGCCGAACCCTCCGGTTGCAACAAACTCAGCCGCGGATTCCACACCGTCGCCGGCGCATCGCCATACTCAATCTCCACCTTCCTTGGCCCGGTCCTGCGTTCGTACACCGCAGCCATCGACTGACGCCAGTTCCCCGCAGCCTCCGCGCGGTGCGCCGGCGACATCGTCACCTGCATCAGTTTCTCCGCCTCGACAAACGTCGCCGGCGAAACCTCCGGCCCCACTGGAGGAGCCGTCCCAAACGCCGGCGGGGCTCCCGGTGTCGTCGGCGTCTGCGCCTCTACCGTGGCCTCGCCACCCACAACCGCGCCGACTAACCCCATCGAACTCTGTGCAAGAAACTCCCGCCGCGAGCGTCCCATTCGTTTCCTCCACAAAAACAGCATCAGATTGAATACAGCACGTTATAGCACCCGCTCAGTTCCCTACTCACCCTCAACTCACTTACCCTCACACACATGCCCCTCGCTACGCTTACCCTCGAACTCGCCATCGAGCACGCGCAATCTCTCAAGGACCGCCGTCAGGTCGTGCGCTCTCTCAAGGAGAAGCTGCGCCATGGCTTCAACATCTCCGTCGCCGAGCTCGATGACGCGGTCCTGTGGAACCGCGCCACCCTCGGCATCGCCGCTATCTCTCAATCTGCCAGCTACTTGGCCGGTCAGCTTCGAGAGGTCGAGTCCGCCGCTCGCCGACTCGCAGTTGGGCTGGGTTGCGACATAATTGATTCATGGCTTGAGAGCGATATCCACCTGGAATCCCCCGATTAGGCCATGTCGCGTCTTTCCGCCAAGGGTGCTATCCTGCACAGTCACCTATGCCTGAGCAACGAGCAAGACAACACCACCGTGATCGAGTCGCCCGGACCTTCGGCGAAGAGATTACCGCCATGCTGGAGGGGGAGCTCTCTGACCCTCGCATCGCGCCCTGTTACGTTACCGAGGTCGTGCTGGCTCCGGGCGGCAAAAGTTGCCGTGTCTTTATCGCCGTCCACGGTGATGAGAACGCCGAAAACAACACCCTCGACGGCCTGATGGCCGCTCGCAACTACATCCGTACCGAGATTCGTGAGCGCATGGGCGTCCGCCACGTGCCCGAGCTCACCTTCGCCATCGATCGCTCTGAGAAGATCAACGCACGCATGGATGAGATTTTGGGCCGCGCCGGGAAGCATCGCCAAAAGATCGAGCGCAAGGCGGCAGCCTCTGTCGCACAGGAGAGCCACCGCTAACCCATGATGCGCGCCGATGCTATTGCCAGGATCCTTCGGATTGTCTGCGACCACCAGAGCTTCCTTATCACGTCGCATGCTCGCCCCGACGGCGACGCCATCGGCTCTGCGCTGGCCCTTATGCATCTGCTCGAGCCCATGGGCAAGCGTGTTACCGTGGCCTTCGCCGACCGCATCCCCACGATGTACCGCTGCCTCCCGGGTATCGAGCGCATCGTTTCCGAACTGCCGACCAAAATCCACGACGTCGCTATCCTGCTCGAATGTGACTCGATCGAGCGCACCGGTTTCGATCACATCGACGCAGGCATGATCGTCAATATCGATCACCATCAGAGTGGCCGCAGCTTCGCGGACTTCAACTGGATCGACCCCACAGCCTGCGCCGTCGGCGTCATGGTCTATCAACTCGCCGTTGCCTCCGGAGAAGAGATCACTGCCGAGATGTCCAGCTGCCTCTACGCGGCCGTGCTGACGGATACCGGCGCCTTCACCTTCGCCTCCACGGACGCTTTCACCTTCGGTCTCGCCGAGCATCTGCTCGAACGCGGGGCTGACTCCGCCGGCATCGCACAATCCATCTACTTCTCGCATCCCGAAAGCAAGGTTCGCCTCCTGGGCATCGCTCTCTCCAATCTTGAGGTGGATGGCGAGGTCGCCTGGACCTACGTCACTCTCGACGACATGGAGCGCAGTAACGCAATTGTCGAAGACTGCGAAGGCATCGTGAACTATCTCATCAGCATCCTTGGCATCCGCGCGGCTGTCTTCCTTCGCGAGCTCCCGGACGGCAATCGCTTCCGTCTCAACCTCCGCAGTAAGGGAACTGTTGATGTCGCCGAGGTCGCCGAGCGCTTCGGTGGCGGAGGTCATCGCAACGCCAGCGGCTGCACCATTGACGGTCCCATCACTCACGCGGCTCCTCTGCTCGTCAATGAACTGCACCTCGCCTGCCGTTCGGCGTGCGCCACTCTGTTAGCCTAGGGACGCTTGGCATCAGTGAGCGCACGAGGCCGAACCAGAAAGCGCAGTTGACCGATAACACCCATTCCGTCGCCGTGACCGCACAGCCCTCCCTGTGGCAGCGATGGCGTAGTCGCCTCCCGCCCGACTTCGGCACCTCCCTCTGGGAGTTTGCCATCCTGATCTTCATCTCCGCCTACTTCCTCTTCTACGGCCTGGTCCCTTTTTTCGGCGGAGATCAGATCGGCCTCGTTGGCGCAGACGAACCCCGTTACGCACAGATCGCCCGCGAGATGCTGGCGGCGCACTCCGACGAGTGCCACCAGGTCCACGCGCGCATCACGCCGCACAGCCTGCGCCCTAAAGACCTTCATGCCAGCTACGAATGCCTCGTGGGCGGCACCGTCACACCCATCCTCTACGGCCGCCCGTGGCTTGAGAAACCCGCACTCTACTACTGGCGCGCGATGAGTTTCTTCAAGGAGTTCGGCGTCTCAGACTGGTCTGCCCGATTACCTTCAGCCACCGGTGCCGGCGCGCTCATCATCCTCGCCTTTCTTCATCTCCGACGATTCCGGCCTGGAGGCCATCTCGACGCCGCACTCATTATGGTGTCGATGGCTGGTATGGTCGGCTTCGCCCGCGGCGCATCGACAGACATGCAACTCGCGGCGCCGCTCTCCATAGGTCTGCTTGGTTGGTACGCCTGGTATGAAACCGGCAAAAAGTTCTGGCTCTTCGATCTTTACTTCTTCGGCGCCGCCGCCACCCTCGCCAAGGGCCCTATCGCCATCTTCCTGATGCTGGGCACCATCATGCTGTTCCTTGGACTGCGCCGGGAGTGGTCCGCCATCCGCCGCACCATCTGGCTTCCCGGTCTCGCTCTCTTCCTGCTGATGGTGCTTCCCTGGTACATCGAGGTTCAGCGACGAAACCCGCACTTCTTCCGAATCTTCTTCCTCGAACACAACCTCGAACGCTTCGCCACCGACCGCTACCAGCATTCGCAGCACTGGTTCTACTACGTGTTCGTGCTCGTCGTCGCCATGCTGCCCTGGACCGCACTTGCTCTTCGCGCATTATGGGATGGCATGGCAGTTTCCATCGACGAGTGGAAGGTTCGCCACAAGCCGCAGCGCTATCTCGGTCACGTCCGCGCCGGCGATGCCTTTCCCGAGTTCCTGGTCCTCTGGGCTCTCCTCCCAGTTGTCTTCTTCTCCTTCTCGGTCTCGAAACTCCCCGGCTACATCCTTCCCTCGCTCCCGCCGCTTGCTATTCTTGCCGGCGACTACCTCTTCCGCATGCGGCGCCACGGCCTCTCCAACTGGATGCTGAACCTGCATGCCGGCCTGGCCGGCTTTATGACCTTCGTCGTGCTGCTCTGTCCGCAGTACATGATTTACCAGCGCATTGTCCCTGCGCCTGGCCCGCTCGTCATCGCGGCAATCTTCGGCATCCTTACCGGTCTGCTCATTGTTTTTGTGGTGCGCATCTATGGTGTTCGCCGGCTTCGCGCAGCTACGCTCGTTCCGCTTGTCGGCCTCATGTTCTTCCTGCTCGGCATGCACGGCCATCTCCTCGACATCACCTACTCGGCTCGTCCCCTCGCCCGCCAGATTCAACAGCTCGAACCCGCTGCCCAGATCATCGCCGTGCACGACGTCCGCCGCGATCTTGACTATGGCCTTGCTTTCTATCGCGACCAGAATATGGTCCACTACGAATCGGATGGCATCCCGGATGACGCCCATATCCTCGTTCTTCCCACCCGGGAAGCCCCTGATCTGCCAGAACTTCTGCCCGGCCGGACTTACCAACAACTCTTCCTCTACAACACTCAGGGTCTCTCGGTGTATAAGGTTTATCCTCGCGGTTAGTTGAGCCCGGCGGTCCTGCGAGCCACTCGAAACGTCCACACGAAATGGGTACCTCTTCCCAGCTCGAAGTGCTCGACCTGCGCCACTTCTCCGCGGCGCAGCTTCAGCCTTTGCTCATGGAAGAGGCCGATCGCTGGCAGCGGCGGCTTTTCTGGGATTACTCCGGCTCGACCACCGTCCTGCTCAAATACCTCGACAGCCGCGTGCTTCCCGGCTTCGTCGCCCTTCGCCGTGGCAAAGTCGCCGGGTATGCCTTTGCCGTCTTCGAGGCAGCAAAAGCCGTCCTCGGCGATGTCTACGCCTTCGGTGAAGGGGAAGGTCTTTCCAATCCCGTCTGCGAAACCCTTCTTGTTCATTTGCTCGAGATGCTGCAGTCCGCCCCCGGCGTCGACCGCATCGAATCGCAGCTCCTTATGTTCCCTACCGGCGCGCTTGGTGAACCCTTCGCCTCGCGGGGCTTCCTCCCGCACCCGCGCCTCTTCATGGTGGCGGACCTCACGGTCCCCAATCGCGCCCCAGCGATCGCTCAACCACTTCCCACCGGCATCGCGCTCGAGCCCTGGCAGCCCGCGCTGTACGAGCCCGCCGCCGAACTCATTCATCTCTCCTACGTCGGCCACGTCGACAGCGGCATCAATGATCAGTACCGCAGCGTCCACGGCGCACAACGCTTCCTGCACAACATCGTGCGCTTCCCCGGCTGTGGCATCTTCGACGCCGAAAGCTCCTGGGTCCTGCGCAATACGCACTCCCGCGAGCTTCTCGCCATGGTCCTTTGCAGCCGCGTCCGGCAGGACTCCGCGCACGTCACGCAGCTCTGCGTCAGTCCCGCGCTCCGTGGTCTCAGCCTCGGTCCGGCCCTATTGCGCCATTGCATCCTTGGTCTCGAAGCCACCGGCGTCAAAAGCCTCTCGCTCACCGTCACCGAAAGCAACCAGGGCGCGCGCCGCCTCTACGAGCAGCACGGCTTCAGCGTCGCCCATCGCTTCGACGCCATGGTCTGGGACCAGTCGCAGTCCACCCATCCCCGTACCCGCGAATCCGACGTCCGCATCTCCGCTATCGCCTAGCTCCTATCGAGCGACATGCATGACGCCGTGTCCGGCCGGAGGTGGAAGGTAGCCAATCGCAACGATATACACGAGTACTAAGAGCGCGAAGTCTGAGAAGCCGGGCCTTTCGAGACGGCCACGTCGAGCTAAGCGGAACCAGATGACAAGCTCGACCGGAGCGAAAAGTAACGCTGACTCCAAAACGGATTCAAATACGCTCAAGCACCATAGAAGTAGAGTCGGGAGATGACCTAGCGTCGTTGAGTCTAGAGTGCCTGCCAGATACATCCTTCTTATCAAGATCCCGACAGTGCAAAGAGCCGAGGAAGTTCGAAAGAATGGCACAAGGTATTTCTCTAGCCAAGCGTTCGTTTCAGCCGATGAATTAGCGCCTTGACTCAGAATCTGCTCTCACTCCACGTGATAGTTGGGCGCTTCTCTCGTGATGACCACATCGTGCACGTGGCTCTCGCGCAGGCCTGCATTTGAAATCCGCATGAACTTCGACTTCGTCTGCAACTCCTCAATCGTTCCGCAGCCGAGATACCCCATGCCCGACCGCAATCCGCCGACGAGCTGATAGACCATCGCCTCCAGCGGCCCACGATGCGGCACGCGACCCTCAATGCCCTCGGGGACAAACTTCGCCAGCCGGTTGTTCACGCTCTGCTCACGTGCCGTCAAGTCACGCCGCTCTTCCGTCTCCGCGCTCTCGCCCGGTCCCTGGAAGTACCGCTCGCCCGAGCCCTGCGCCATGGCGCTCAGGCTTCCCATGCCGCGATATGCCTTGAAGCTCCTGCCCTGGTACAGAATCGTCTCGCCCGGGCTCTCGTCGACTCCCGCAAACAGCGACCCGATCATTACCACGCTCGCGCCCGCCGCGATTGCCTTGGTGATATCGCCCGAATACTTGATCCCGCCGTCGGCAATCACGCTTACACCGCGCTCTGAAGCCGCGCGGTACGCCTCCGAAATTGCTGTAATCTGCGGCATGCCCGCACCCGTTACCATGCGTGTTGTGCAGATCGAGCCCGGCCCGATGCCCACCTTCACCGCATCCGCACCCGCCTCAATCAGCGCCGCTGCGCCATCGTAGGTCGCAACATTACCCGCCAGCAGGTCCACCTCCGGAAAGCGCCGCTTGCACTCCCGCACCGCCTCCAGCACCCGCGACGAGTGCCCATGCGCCGAATCAATCGCGAGCGCGTCCACCTTCGCTCGAACCAGCTCTGCCGCGCGCTCCAGAAAGTCGCCCGTTGCTCCAATCGCACCCGCCACCCGCAGCCGTCCCTGGGTATCTTTGCTCGCGTTCGGGTACTTCACCTTCTTCTGAATGTCCTTGACGGTAATCAGCCCCTTCAGCTCATACGCGCCATTCACCACCAGCAGCTTCTCGACGCGATGCTGATGCAGAATCTCTTCGGCCTGCTCCAGGGTCGTCCCTACCGGCACAGTGATGAGGTTTTTCTTCGTCATCACGTCCGCGATTGGGATGTCTGTTCTCGAGACAAACCGCAGGTCGCGGTTCGTCAAAATTCCCACTAGCTTGCCGTTCTTCGTTACTGGCACGCCGGAGATCTTGTAGCGCCGCATCACCTCCAGCGCATCCGCAATCGGGCGCTCCGGTTCAATCGTCACCGGATCGACAATCATTCCCGATTCGGAACGTTTCACCTTGTCGATCTCGCCCGCCTGTTGCTCAATCGTAAGATTCCGATGCACCACACCCATGCCGCCCTGCTGCGCAATCGCGATCGCGAGCCGCGATTCCGTGACCGTATCCATCGCGGCCGACATCAGGGGAGTATTCAGTGTGATATTGCGTGTCAGCTTTGTCTGCGTGCTAACCTGCGCCGGTACAACATCCGAATACGCAGGAACCAGCAGCACATCATCAAATGTCAGGGCTTCTACAACAGGGGTGGAAATCATGCGGTTCTATCGATTCTATTACCTGTATCTCGAAAGTTGTAGAACCCCTCCTCCACGGTGCGATAAATCCCCAATCCGATGCATTGAAGCAATCGTTGACCTGGTCGATAAAAAATGGTGCGAGGTAATCCTTGAATTCTGCTGTACGTAGAGAAGCCTCTTCCGCAAGGCTTGGGCGCCGTCGCGACGGCTCGGTCGCGCATCTTCCGATATCCATGGCCTTTCAGCCGATCGTGGATGTGAAACGTCACACCGTATTCGCTTATGAGGCGTTGGTCCGTGGCACTGAGCAGGAATCGGCCATGGCTGTCCTCAACCAGGTCACGGAGGAGAGCCGCTCCGCCTTCGATCAAAGCTGCCGCATCAAGGCCATGATCCTCGCACAGCAGCTTGGGATTGCCGAACAAGGCGCTCTGCTCTCTGTCAACTTCATGCCCGGCGTCCACTACTCCGCTGCCGACTGCTTCCAGCGCACAGTGCAGGCCGCCGAGTGGACCGGCTTCCCTCTCGCCTCTCTGATGTTTGAGATCTCCGAGATGGAATCGCTCAACGACACCGAACGCCTGCGAGCCATCGCCGCCGAGTACCGCAGCCACGGCCTCACCATTGCCCTCGACGACTTCGGCGCCGGAAACTCCGGCCTCAACCTCCTCGCCGACATCGAGGTACAGGTCCTCAAGCTCGATGGCCGCCTGGTCCGCGGCATCGACTCCCAGCCACGTGCCCAGGAGATCGTTCGCTCTACCGCTGCCATGGCCCATCGCCTCGGCATCAGGATCGTCGGCGAATGTGTCGAGAACCGCGCCGAGGTCGACGTCCTCCTCGACTGCGGCATCACCCTCATGCAGGGCTACCTGTTCGCTGCCCCAACCTTCGAGTCCCTCCCCGAGATCACCTGGCCTTACCTCCAGGTCCAGCACCATCCTCGCAAGCGAGAGGCTCTGGATCTCTCCCCCTCCACCGGCCTCCCCTCCGTCGCCTGACGTTCGCCGGTGTGAAGCAGGGGATGAGAACTAAAGCCACGCGCCCGAGCCTTTAGGCTCGGGTCTCTCCGGTCATTTCGAAGAAAGCGGCTTTAGCCCCTTGGGGTCGGCTTTCCGCCCCTCCTTGCCCTCCCACCCCAAAAGGCCTAGACTACGAACAGCGACGAATCATTCCGCCGCGCTTGATCAGCCGTGAGTGCACCGGCCAGTGGCGGAAGGGAGGAGTGGGCGATAAGCCCACTTTTTATTTGCTCTGAAAATCCGGCCGAGCCGCATCAAACCCGGCTTAGCCCTTGAACATCATGGCCCTGCAGATCGACACAATCCGTGCCACCGCCGACCGCGTCGCGGCCTCCCATGGCCTCGAAGTCGTTGACGTCGAATTCGCCGGCGGCGGCGGCAAGCACCGCGCCCTTCGCGTCTTCGTCGAGAAGAATGCAGAAGGCCGCGCGGCGCTCGTTCAGCACACGGAAGACCTCCCCAAGGGAGTGCCCGTCGAGGTGCTTTCCGGCGTTACCCACGAGGACTGCGAACATTTCGCCAGAGACTTCGGCACCGTCCTCGACGTCGAAGACCTTGTCCCCGGCTCCGACTACACCCTCGAGGTCAGTTCCCCCGGCCTCGAGCGAAAGCTTCGTGGCGCGGATGATTACACCCGCTTCCGCGGCAACCTCGTCAAACTACAAACGTTCACCCCTGTCGAGAACAACCGCCACTTCACCGGCCGCCTCGCCGGCTTCGACGGCCGTCAGCTAACTCTCGACCTGTCAGCCGTCAAACAGAAGGGCAAGGCCAAAAAGACCCTGACCGTCCAGGCCGTCACCATCGATCTGGCCAACATAGAAAAAGCGAACTTAGTCGCAGAAATCTGAAGAAAGGCAAGTGAAAAGTGAATCGTGAATAAGGCCGGTCCCCTGGCGAGATGAAACCACCGCCACCGCTGCAGCTTTTGCCTTATTCACGACTCACTACTCACTCTTCGCTCCCAAAGACATGGCAAGCGCACTCTACCAGTCCATCGAAATGCTGAGCCGCGAGAAGGGCATCGACCCGCAGATCGTCGTCGGCGCCGTCGAAGACGCCATCGCTCTCGCCACGCGCAAGTTCTACAAGACGCAGGAGACCATGCGTGGCGAGCTCGACCGCGAATCCGGCGAGATCCGTGCCTACGTCTACAAGACCGTCGTCGAGGCCGACGAGCAGGTCGAAGACCCCGAAAACCAGCTCACCCTCGAGCAGGCTCGCGAACTCGCGCCCGAGGTCGAAATCGGTGGCGAGCTGCGTTTCTATAAGGACACCACGCCGCTCGGCCGCATCGCCGCGCAGATGGCCAAGCAGGTCATCTTCCAGAAGGTCCGCGAGGCCGAGCGCGACACCGTCTTCCAGGAGTATGGCAGCCGCGCCGGCGAGATCCTCACCGCTACCGTCAAGCGCCTGGAGCCCATGGACGTCATCTTCGACCTCGGCAAGGCCGAAGCCCGCATGCCCAAGCGCGAGCAGTCCCGCCTTGAGCAGTTCGCCATTGGCGAGCGCGTGCGCGTCGTGCTTCTTCGCGTCGACCGTGCCGCCAAGGGCCCGCAGGTCATCGTCTCGCGCGCCGCTCCGGCTCTGGTCCAGTCGCTCTTCCAATCCGAAGTGCCTGAAATTTACGACGGCACCGTGATCATCCGCGCCATCGCCCGCGAAGCCGGCGAGCGCACCAAGATCGCCGTCATGTCCCGCGACAAGGATGTCGACCCTGTCGGCGCTTGCGTCGGCATGAAGGGCATGCGCGTGCAGTCCATCATCCGTGAGCTCCGCGGGGAAAAGATCGACATCATCGAGTTCTCCGAAGAGATCACCACCTTCGCCGAAAAGGCCCTCCAGCCCGCCAAGGTTTCGCGCGTCTCCATCACTGACCTCGGCGAGAAGCAACTCGAGGTCATCGTCGACGACACCCAGCTCTCCCTTGCCATCGGCAAGAAGGGCCAGAACGTCCGTCTCGCCGCCAAGCTCCTGGGCTGGAAAATCGACATCAAGTCCGAGGAAGAGAAGCGTCAGGAGGTCGAGCAGCAGATGCAGGCCATGCAGGGCGCTCCCACCACTCCCATCGAGCAGATCACCGCGCTCGGTGACGGCATGATGGAGAAGCTCATCGCGGCCGGCATCACCACCGTCGAGCAGCTCGCCGACATGACCGAGGAGGAACTGGGCGAAGTGCCCGGCATCGGCGATAAGTCCGTCGAGAAGATCGCGGCCGCCGTCCGCGACTACTTCGGTCAGCTCGAAGCTCAGCGCGCCCTCGCTGGTGGAGAAGAGAACCCGGCCACGATTCCCGGGCAGGCTCTCGCCCTCGGCGAAGAAGCGGTTGCCGCAGGCGCCGCATCAGATGTTGCTGGAGATGAGGAGCATTCCATGACACTGACACCAGAAGAGATCCTCGCCCGTGAGGCCGCAAAGGCGAATGGAGCTCGCGAGGTCGGCGAGTACTCCGTTGAGGACATCGCAGAAGCCGAGGATGAAATCTCGGAATCCGATGCCAACGACGCCGCCGACGCCCGCGAAGAACAGATCGAGCTTAACAACGACACCGTCGACACCCTCGTCAATGAATCGGAAGACTCTTCCAGCGAGGGCATCGACGACGGTCGCGAGCGCGAATAACGCTCCGTCGGCTTCAAACATCGTCTGCAACCGCACGAATGTGTGGTTGCAGGCTGAAATTTTCAGGCTTTCAGGGGATAATACCCTTGGACTAACTCTCACTACGATTGAGGCTGTTATGACCAGCTAAGCGCGCAGTGGAACTGAGAAGGGCTGCCCTAACGCCAGCCCTGACAAAGGATTAGATGAGCAAAGTTCGCATCAACGACCTTGCACGGGAATTGGAAGTCAAGAGCAAATCCATCCTGGATGCTCTAACGGCGGTCGGCGTCACCGAGAAAAAGACGCACTCGAGCTCCATTGAGGAGCATGAGGCCGAACAGGTACGCGGCTATCTGACTCGTGGCAGTGTGCGTTCAGCCACTTCCGCCAAACCAGCCGGCGACACCAGGCCCACCTTCAACCTCTCGCACGTGTCCAAGCCCGGCGACGCCCTGAAGGCTATCCTGGAGCGCAAGCAGGCTGAGGCCGCCGCCAGGGCCCGGCCGCCTGCTTCGGCGCCGCGACCCACCGTCGCCGCCCCGGCCGCGGCGGCAGCTGCGCGTCCCTCGCCTGCAGCCCGCCCGGCAGCACCCGCTGCCACAGCGGCGCCTCCCGCGCCTGCCGCTCCTCCGGCTCCGCCCGCGGCGGCCCAGGCTCCCGCGCCACGGCGCATCGTTCCGCAACCTCGTGCGGCAGCTCCCATCGTGACGCCGCGTACTGCGCCTCCAGCGGGTGCCCGTCCCGCCGCCAGCACCCCGGTTGTCGTCAAGGCCACCACCCCACCGGCGGTCGCCTCGACAGCCCCCTCGACCCCCGTGGTCGTCAAGCCGTCTGCAGTTCCCGCCGCGGCCGCGGCTCCCGCCGCTGTAGCTTCACCGGCCCAACCCGTACCCGCGACTCCTGCACCTGCAGCAACCGCATCGGCTGCCGCCCCAGCACAGGCGACAACCGCCCCCCCGGCCGCCCCTGAGGTCCCGGCGGCTCCGGCTGCCCCCGTCCCGCCTGCCCGTCGCGTCATCATGCCGCAGACCGGCCCGCGGCCGACTTACACAGCCGCTCCCGGTGCCGCCAATGCGGCTCGCCGGCCCATCTTCGAGCGTCCACGCCCCGCAGCCCCAGGCGGCCCCGGTGGCCCCGGCGGACGTACCCCGCTGGCGCCCGGCGCACGCCGGCCCATGCATCCCACTCGCACCTTCCCCACCGGCCCAGGCGGTCCGGGAGGCCCGGGTGGTCCCGGCGGACGTCCCGGCTTCGGCCAGCGTCCAGGCTTTGGTCGCCCCGGCTTCGGCCCCCGTCAGGGTGTCGGGCCCGGCGGTCTGCTTCCCCCCACCGACGCCCCACCGGCTCCTGGCGCCCGTCCTGGTCGTCCTGGCCAGCGTCGCGGCGGCGGTCAGCGCTACGAGAAGAACAAGGAAGTCGACCTCAAGGGCTATGCTCCGCGCATGGGCGCCGCCCAGATCCCTCAGGGCGAGCTCCCCATCACCCGCACCATCACGGTCACCGAGGGCATCTCCGTCAAGGACCTCGCCGAGAAGCTCGAAGTCCGCGGTAAAGACCTCATCGCCACGCTCCTCCTTCGCGGCGTCATGGTCACGGTCAACCAGTCGCTCGACGCTGAGCTCGTCAAGTCCGTCGCCCGCCAGTTCGGCGCCGACGCGCAGGTCATCTCCGTCGAAGAGCAGATCGAGAACGAGGCCATCGAAGGTCTCCTCGAAGACACCACCGGCCTCGTCGAAATCGTGCGCTCGCCCGTCGTCACCGTCATGGGCCATGTCGATCACGGCAAGACCTCGCTGCTCGACGCCATCCGCTCCACTGACGTCGCCGCAGGCGAAGCCGGCGGCATCACGCAGCACATCGGTGCCTACAAGGTCCGCATCACCAAGCCCGACTCGCCCGCCTTCGGTCGCGAGATCGTCTTCCTCGATACTCCGGGTCACGAAGCCTTTACCCGCATGCGTGCGCGCGGCGCCAAGGTCACAGACATTGTCGTGATCGTCGTCGCCGCCGACGACGGCGTCATGCCCCAGACTCTCGAAGCCATCGATCACGCCCGCGCCGCGGAAGTTCCAATCATCGTCGCGGTCAACAAAATCGACAAGCCCGACGCTAACCCGGATCGTGTCAAGCAGCAGCTCGCCGATCGCGGCCTGCAGCCCGACGACTGGGGCGGCGACACTCCGTTTGTCAACGTCTCCGCCAAGCAGCGCCTCAACCTCGATGGCCTCGAAGAGATGATCTGCCTCCAGGCCGATCTCCGCGAACAGAAGCTCAAGGCCACTCCCGACCGTCCCGCCGTCGGCAAGGTTATCGAAGCCAAGCTCGACCGCGGCCGCGGCGCCGTCGCCTCCATCCTCGTGCAGAACGGCACGCTCCGCATCGGCGACAGCTACATCGTCGGCAACACCTTCGGCAAGGTCCGCGCCATGTTCAATGACCGTGGCCACGCCGTCCCCGAGGCCGGCCCCTCAACCCCCGTCGAAATCCTCGGCCTCGAGTCGATGCCCGATGCCGGCGACACCTTCCTCGTCATGGCCGACCGCGATCGCGCCAAGGAAATCGCCAACTACCGCACGATGAAGGAGCGCGAAGCGCAACTCGCCAAGTCCTCCCGCATCTCTCTCGAAGGTCTCGCCGAGCAGATCAAGCAGGCCGGCGTCAAAGACCTCAACCTCATCCTCAAGGGCGACGTCGGTGGTTCTGTCGAAGTCCTCGCCGACTCGCTCCAGCGCATGTCCACCGAGAAGGTCCGCGTCCGCGTGCTTCGCGCCGGTGTCGGCGCCATCACCGAGTCCGACATTCTGCTCGCCTCCGCATCCAACGCCGTCGTCATCGGCTTCAACGTGCGGCCCGAGCGCAAGGCACAGGAAATCGCCGACCAGGAGAAGGTCGAGGTTCGCATCCACTCGATCATCTACGAGCTGCAGGACGAAATGACCAAGGCCATGTACGGTCTCCTCGAGCCCGTCTACAAGGAGGTCTACGCCGGCCGCGCCGAGGTGCTCAACGTCTTCAAGATCACCAAGGTCGGTCAGATCGCCGGCTGCAGCGTGCGCGACGGCCTCCTCCGCCGCGACTCGCAGGTGCGCGTACTCCGCGAAGGCGCCGAAGTCTGGAAGGGCAAGATCGCCTCGCTCAAGCGCTTCAAAGACGATGTCTCTGAAGTCCGCAGCGGCATGGAGTGCGGTATCGACCTCGGCAGCTTCAAGGACGTCCGCGTCGGGGACCTCATCGAGGCCTTCACCACCGAGAAGCTTGCCGCCGAACTCGGCCAGAACACCGCCGAGCTTAAGCGTCAGCAGATGGCCGAGCTCAAGGAAGCCAAGCACCGCGAGAACGAGGTTGCAGCAGCTCCCGTATAAACCCAGTCTCGACTTGGATACGAAAAGGCCGGGAGCTCTCCCGGCCTTTCCCTTTCTTCGAATGCTGCTGATCCTCGTGGCTGGTCAGTTTATGGACGCTGCTGCTGGACGCCCGTCCGGCTCCTCGAAACTCACCTCATGCGTGGGCAACGGATCCGCCGCGGCCAGTGGGGCCTCAGCGACGATCGTCGTCCCATAGCGCAGCGACGACTCGATGCGCAATAAGCCTCCAATGGACCGAAGACGCTCACGCATACTCAGGATGCCGAGGCCTGCCTTCACCTGAACGCTATCCGGGTCGAATCCGCAGCCATCGTCCCGCACCGCAAGCGTAATTCGATGGCGCGCGAAGGTCAGCAGAATCTTGCACTCTGTAGCTCCGCTGTGTTTCGTTGCGTTCGTCAGGCATTCCTGGCCGATCCTGAAGAATGCCAATGCAGTCTCCGGGCTCATACGCCGCTCTTCTCCGGTGACCACCATGTCAATGCCGATCTTGCGATGCTCGGAAAATTCATTGCAGTAGCGCCGCAACGCGGTGAGGAGGCCCATCCGGTCCAGAAGTGCCGGATGAAGCTCATGGGAGAACTGATGAATATCCGACGAGATCAGATCGGTCTCCTCGTAAAGCGCTTTCAGTTCCCTGATCAGGACATCGCGTGAGCCAGGGGGTGAACTGCGCAAAGCATCCAGGTGGATGGCGACCAGTGCGAGCCGCTGGCTGACATCGTCATGCAACTCACCCGCTATTCTGCGGCGCTCCACCTCCTGCGCGTTGATCAGCCTGCTTGCCAACTGCCGGGCAGATCGCTCCGATCTCTTCCGCAGCCTCCCTGCCAGCGCAAGCTCAATGATGAGCGCGGTCTGCAGGAGTATGAGAAAGACAGCCGCAGTGATGTACCAGTGATACTTCTCCCATAGAGTCGGCGGCCGAAAAAGAATGATCGCGGAGGGAGGCAGGGTGCTTTCCTTGAAACGGAATCTCTGAAACTCTCGCCAGTCGATGATGATGTCGTTGCGTGAGTGTTCGACAGGATACTGCGACACCGGCGCTCCGGCCAGCAGATCGCGGATGATCTTGGCGCCTTCTTCACCGACACTCTCAAAATTGATGAGAACGCCGCCAGTTGCGCCCTTCCCTATTTCTGTTTGGAAGAGGATGTATATCGGCGCATTCGCACTCTTGGCGATAAGATCACAAACCTCCCCGGGAACATAAGGCTTTCCGGAAGGATCGTGCAGGTAAGTATCGAACAAAATCGCGCTGTGCGGCGGAAGCGACTTTACCCTCTTCAGAAGATCGGCGACGGCGACATCTCTGAGATCGACAATATCCAGTTCATCGCGAAAGGCTGCAAGTTCATTATGAATGGCCGTCTCACGCAGTACGTTCGAGGGCAGGCCGCTTTCGATATAAAAAAGGTGCTGCAGTCCGGGCTGCAGCCTCGTCGCCAGCCGTACCGTTGTGCCGTACTCCTTGTGCGTTGTCACCCCTGTCATGTTGGGCGGCAGGACGGAGGGCAGATCATAGTCCGGCACCGTGAGAAAAACGACCGGCGTCCCCTTCAGAAATGCAGGCGGCCGCTTCAGCAACACCTGGAAAGGCGCATTGCCGTCGACTACGACCGCGTCGAATTTCAGGTCACCATACTTCGCCCCTAGCGCGTGAATAGCATAGGAGGGGTCATTACGAAGCCGCCAGGTGTCCAGATACTCGTCGAATATCTGAATATCAAATCTGGTCTTGCCCAGGTTTTTCTGGAGTTCGCTCGAGAGCAGCGACTGGTACGGCAGAAGCCGGGATCCCTCATGAAGAATGAGGATGTTCTTCCGCGTTGCGCCAAACGCAAACGGTGCTAAAAGAAAAAGAATTGTGAGTGAGGCAGTATATCTCCACATACGACCCTCAACAGCACACTTGCCTTGCAGGCATCCAGCGCTGAACCGCAGCGCGAGGGGTGCCCGGGCCCTTTCCTAAACCAGCCGGAATAAGAAGAAATCTGGTTGATCGTATCAGGTTACGACATCAATTGTGCACTGGAAATTCGGAGACAAAACCCGGGCGGCACGGTATCTAAAAGAGCCGGCTGCAGTTGGCAGTTTTGTGGACGTTAACACAGGAATACAACTTGGGTCGTCAGTAGACTAGAGCCATGTCGAAACCGCGTCTGATGTTGGCGGACGATCACACCTTGGTAGTCGAGGCGTTTGCGAGGCTGCTTGCAGACAGCTACGACATCGTAGGCGTGGTTTCGGATGGCATGAGTCTCCTGAAGCAAGCCCCCGAATTGAAACCTCACGTGGTCATCCTCGACCTCGGCATGCCGCTCCTCAATGGATTCGAAGCGGGCAAACAACTGAAGAAGCTCCTGCCATCGACGAAAATCATTGTGCTGACGATGAATGAGGATGTCGATATAGCGAAAGAGGCGCTCCGCAATTGGGCGTCCGCCTATCTTCTGAAGAAGTCTGCCGGCTCGGAACTGGCGCACGCAGTCAACGAGGCGCTGCACCACAGGAGCTATGTGACTCCGCGGATGGCGCAGCGAATCGAAGAAGAGTTTGCACGCGCCCCGGATCCCGATCGCCAGGTGCAGCTCACAAAGCGGCAGACCGAAGTCATTCAGCTTTTGGTTGAGGGTCACACCATGAAGGAAGTCGGTGCCATGTTAAACATCAAGCCGCGAACTGTGGCCTACCACAAGTACCAGGTCATGGACTGGTACGGCTTGAAGACGCATGCAGAGTTTGTGATGTTTGCGATCAAACATCACATCGTCGAACCTCCCGCGTAGCGGGAAGCGCCCCGAGCCTCAACTTGCCTCCCTGTGTCAGGCGCTCAAAACCTGAACAGATAGCTCGCCTTGATAAAAAACTGCCGCCCATCGTTCAGCCATCCATCGCCACGCGGCAGAATCGGCTCGGACGGATCGCACGTTCCGTGCATCCGCGCGCAGAGCATGTGGTTGTAGTTTTGCAAATCGTCATTCCATCCCACGTACACCACGGTGCCGGGATGCGGCAGCCACGTCAGCAGCGCCTGTGTCTGCACCTGCTTCGTCCGTCCCAGCGAGGTCTCCGCCGGATTCACAAGCGTTGTGTCATACTCCACAATCACCCTTGCCGAAAGCGCCCGTGTGAACTGATAGTTCAGTTTCGTCCTGAACGTCTGGCTTTCATACACAAACGCCTTCGTATGCGCATTGAAGTCGCGATCCAGCAGATACGTGTTGTCTGCCGTCAGTTGACGCAGCGGATTCACACTCACCAGCGCTTGCAGCGTGTTCTGATTCATCAGAAACGGCGTCTGCCCGCGCGGCGGGTTGTAGTTCACATTGCCACTGCGCAACCACTGCAGGCTGTAATTCAACTGAGCCCACGGCTGTCCACGCGACACAAAGCCGCCGAAGTTCTCCGTGAAGTTCTCGCTCGCCGGCATGTCATATCCGTCCTGCGGGCCCACCGTATCCGAGTTCTGCCCAATGAGCGGCGCCAGCACAATATTGCGCGGCAGCAGCCAGAATGGATCGAACGTCGAGTAGTGATACACGCGGTTGTGCGAGTGATCAAAGGCAATATGCTGGTCTGTCTCCAGCCCAAAGCTCTGCACCACGCTCTGCTTCGGAAACCACTGGTACTCCGAGTGCAGATGATCGCTGCGGATATTCGACGTCTGAAAAAACCCGAGCGTGCTCGTGAACCCCGCACTCACGTCCTGGTACTCATTGGACAGGTTGAACGCATGCCCATTGCGCTGCACCTGCACATCAGCCGCAGGCCCCGCGCCATACCCCTCCGGAAAAATCTCCGCCGCACTCTCAGCCGCACTCGGGTGCGTCGAGCTTTCCACCATCTGCGCCAGCACCGTCCAGTTCTTGTTCGCGCGCCACGTGAAGTCCGCGCCACCAATGCGATTCCATCCGCTGCCAAACTCCTCATCCGTGTACATCAACCCCACATTCGATCCCTTCCCCAGATCCTCCGACACGCGTCCCACATACGCGCTCGCGCGCTTCTCAAACAGCGGATCACCCGGAGCCACGGTCTCGCCCGGCTCACGATCGTCAATCGCCAGCAGCCCCACGTTCGTATGCCCCAGCTTGCCCGTCACTCGCCCGCCGTACTCCGGCCGAACGATGTTGCGTGTGTAAAGCAAATTCATCGGCGTTGAAAAATAACTCGCGTTCTCCAAAAAGAACGGACGCAACTCCGGAAAGTACACCGGGTATCGCTGGTTCACTGTGAACTGTGGCTGATCGCTCTCCACATCGCTGAAGTCCGGATTGATCGTTGCATCAAAGACAATCGCATCCCTCCATACCGCCTTCGCTTCGCCGCCCGCGGTAGCCTCCGCAATCCTCGTGCTGAAGTGCGGATTGTTCGGGTCCAGCGTCTCGAGCGTGTGCTCGTTCTGCCCCAGCACATACGGATTGATCTGCACATTGTGCGAACCCGTCACACCCTCCATCCCCGGCAGGTGCAGCGTGCCTTCCTGGCTCAGTATGCCGCTCTCATTCTTGGCCACACGCGGCCAGAGGTCCGCCTCACTGTTGCGCGGCAGCTTGCGTGCCAGCACCACGCCCCACGTCGTCCCATTCGCCGGAAACCTCAGGCTGCGAAACGGAATCGCAAACAACGCCAACCATCCCTGTTTCGTAATACGCCCGTCCGAATCCCACACCTGGTCGTAGCTGTAGTCCTCGTGGTTCGCCTCCGTCCACGCCGCATCCGCCTGCACGCCAGCCGGGTTCACCTGGAACTCCACGCCGCGCTGCCGGTCCTGGAATGGGTCAAGCAGCACAACCACGTTGTCATCGTTCAGGATGTTCTCCCGCCGCGCCAGGTGCGACCGGATCAGCCCTGGCTTGTCATCGAAACACACGAACACCACGTACAGCGTCGTCCGCGTACGCGCCAGCCACACCACCGTGCTCTCTGTGCCCGGCGCTCCATCAGTCGGCTCATTCTGAATGAACCCACCTACCCGCGCCAGCCTCTCGCGCAACTCCGGTTTCGGCTCCATCCCTTCAAAGTCCGCAAGCGTCAGCGCCTTGTCGATCAGCGGCACTGTGACTGCGACATTTCCCGGCCTCACCGCCCGCGGAGGCCCTGACGGCGTCACCGTCGGCTTACCCTGATCATTTGAATTAACCTGTGCTGCCGCCACTCCCACACTCAGCGCAAAGCCAACCGCAACCAGCCAGCGCCCAATAGTCCCACCTGCCACCACAAACTCCAAGACTCAACGGTTCTCTACCCATCCTCCCATACGCCGCTCGCAACCTCTCAGTTCCCTCTTGTCGCGACAACTGCATCCCCCAACCCAATCTTTTTCTCGAGATCCACAAACCTTGGATCGCTTCGTATCGGATCGAAGAACGGATGCGTCTTCACAAACTGCAGGATGTTCGACTTCTCTTTGAACGCTTCTTCAAGCCACACAAACGCTTGCTCCTTGTCCCCCAGCCCTAGATACGCATTCACAAACGCCGCCGCCGGAAAATATCCCGCCTCGCGTCGCCGCTTCATCTCGGCCAGCAATCGGAGAGCATCCTGCCGTCGCCCCGCGCGCGCATACGCCCGCACCAGAATTCCCTCCGTGGCCGGCCCTCCCTTTGACACAGCATCGGCCTTCTCCAGCACCGGAATCGCCTCCTCTGCCTGCCCTTTGCCCAGCAGTGCGAATCCCAACATCCCCAGCGCGCCTGCGTCGTTCGGCCGCAGCGCCAACGAATCGCGCGCCTCACGAATCGCCTCGTCGAACCGGTGCGCCTGGAACAGAATCCACGAGACGCTCGCGCCCGACACAGTCGTTGGATCAAGCTCCCGTCCGCGTCTCACCCAGGCCACCGCCTCGTCCGTGCGTCCCTGGCATGACAACCACAGGGCGTACCAGGAATGGGCGCTCGCGTTATTGGGTTGCAGTTCCAGCGCCCGCTTGTACTCGGCCTCAGCCTCCGCCCACTGCCACTCCTCCTGCAGCGCATTGGCCAGCATCACGTGGGCCTCTGCAAGATCTGGATCGAGCTCGATCGCCTTTCGCGCCGCGCTCATCACCTTGGGCCGTGTCTCCGCCGGAGACACGCCGGCTGACACAGTACCCAGCATCGTATAGGCCCCTGCCAGCCCGACATACGCCGGCGCAAACGTGGGGTCCTTTGCAATCGCATCATTGAAATAGCCGACACTCTCTTCCGCTGACGCTCGGCCAGTACCTGCGTCGAGCGCATACCTTCCCTTCAGATAACTCTCGTACACCTCTGGCGCCACCGGCCGAGCTGCCGTCAGTCGCTCTTGCTCCTCTCCCGTCACCGTCACTCGAACCTTCTCCGCAATCGTCTGCGCCAGTTCGCTCTCCAGCGTCAACACATCGCTCACCTCACGGTCATACGTCTCCGACCACAAATGCGTATCCGTTGCCGCTCGAATCAACTGCGCACTCACGCGAATCCGGTTTCCCTCGCGGATCACCGACCCTTCCACCACCGCATCCACACCCAGCGCCTTCGCAATCTCCGGCACGGAAATCTTCGGGTCCTTGAACCGCATCACCGACGTATGCGACGTCACCTTCAGCTCGCGAATCCCCGCCAGCTTCCCAATCAGCTCCTCCGTAATCCCATCCGCCAGGTAATCCTGCAACGCGTCGCCCGAGATATTCCTCAGCGGCAACACCGCCAGCGACCGGATCTGTGGACCCGCCGCCGCTCTCGCATGTCCGCGCCACGCGACATACCCCGCTGCCAGCCCCGCGCAAACCGCTACAACCGCAACAACCCACCACACCGTTCGGGTGCCCCACCCTCGACGCGTAGCGGCAGGGTGGGATCGAGAATCTTCTCCCGACCCGTTTACCTCCGGCTGCTCTTCCTCGGCCGGCCGCCGATTCTCGCGCCAGGCATCCAACTCCTCCGGCAGCGCGTACACCGACCCGCGCTTGTCGTGCACATGGCGGTAAACCGGCATCCCCTCCCGTTTCTCCCAGCGCTGCACCGTGGTCACATCGCGGTTCAGGTACGCCGCAATCTCCTTCCACGAGTCCAGCTGCCTGTCCGGCGTGCTCTCGGAACGCGGCACCTCAATCGACGGCCCGCTCATCGCGTTCTCCTGAAACGTCTTCGCGATCTCTGCGTGGAAACGTCACGATTCTACTCTCGCCGCAATAGACGGCATTAGACGGCAGACGCTCTTGTCCGCTCTATGCCTGTTGCCCCAGCCCCGCGCTTGCCTCACGCTCTCACCATCTCTCTTCACCCGGAGGCTCCGCATGACTAGGACTACCAACCGCTCCCTCATCCACCTTCTTGCCCAGACCGTCGCCCTGCTCTGCCTGCTCGTCCTCGCGCTCGGCGCCGCACGCGCGCAGTCCCACGACAACAACCGCATCCCTGAACACTTCACCGGCACCCTCAGTGAGTACTCGCCCTCCAACGTCTCAGGCGGCCCGTGGGAGGTCCGGGGCAAGTGGACCCTCGACATCCATGGCAACTTCGCCGACTTCTCCGCCGCCGTCACCATGGAGACCTCCGACTACGGGGTCACCACCGGCTCCATCTCCGACCCCAAGACGACCGCCACCCGTAATCCCCATACCCACCACATCACCATGACGCACGCCATGGTCACGGTCACCACGAACCAGGCCGGCTGCCCCATCTACACCGCCACGCCGCCTCCCACCGGCCCCGTGATCGTCATCACCGGCCTCGTGAACGTCACGGCCAACGGTCAGCCGGCGCCCTTCGAAGCCAAAGGACCATCCAGCCTCCAAATCTGTATAGCCGGTGGGACCGTCAAGCCCTTCACCAACTTCGGCATGATTTTCTCTGGCACCGCCACCGGCCACTTCGGCTCGCAGTTCTACAACGGCGTCGTCGTCTCCTATCGAGGCAACGACTTCGTCTTCGGTCCACCCACTCAATAACCTGACCGGGCGCGTGCCCCACATCTGCCCAACCTCACAAACGGGTGCCCCACATCTCGCCTTTGAGATGTGGGTTCGCAGGATGCCAGACCGACGCACAGGACTCGCGGACTCCCGACCTCTAGAACCTGTCAAGCCCCTGCAACTGTGGAAATCGCCGCAACTCCCACAAACCAAACCTCCAATCCCCTGCAAGAAATACCGGAATTAATTCCACTCAATTCACTAAAATAGAACTAGAGAGAAAGTTCAGGCTGCCAGCGTGCGAATCCGCCCGGCAGCCTTTCGCTTTGGGTCCACCCCTAACTCACCTCGTTCCAAGATTTTGCGCAAAAAACCGGGGGAGGGGCATACTGTTCAGGATGAACCTCGACGCAATCCAGTCTGCACTTCGCGACCAGCACCTCGACGGCTGGCTTTTTTACGACCACCACCAGCGCGACCCGATCGCCTACCGTATCCTCGGCCTCCCGAACTCTTTCGTCTCCCGCCGGTGGTACTACTTCGTCCCCGCCCACGGCGAGCCCCGCAAGCTCGTCCACCGCATCGAGTCCGGCAAGCTCGACACTCTCCCCGGCATCACCCGCCAGTACTCCTCCTGGCAGGAACTCGAACAAAATCTCGAGGACATGCTCGAGGGTGCGACCGACATCGCCATGCAGTACTCGCCGCGCAACGCCATCATGTACGTCTCGATGGTCGACGCCGGCACGGTGGAACTTCTCCGCTCCCTCGGCAAGAACATCGTCAGCTCCGCCGATCTCGTCAGCCTCTTTGAGGCCGTCCTCACCGAGGAACAGATCGCCACCCACTACGTCGCGCAGGAGCGCCTCGACCGCGTCCTTCGCGCTGGCTTCCAGCACATCGGTCAACGCGTCCGGGACACCGGCATCACCAACGAGTTCGAGATCATCACCTTCCTCAAGCACGGTATGGAGCGCGAGGGCCTCTGGACCGACCACGGACCTAACTGCTCCGCCGGTTCCAACTCCGCCGACTCTCACTACGAGCCCACACACCAGAACCACGCGCCCATCATGCACGGGGAGTTCATCCTCATCGATATCTTCGCCAAGCTCTCCGAGCCCCACGACACCAGCCTCCCCCGCCCCGGCGCCGTCTGGTACGACATCACCTGGACCGGCGTCGTCGGCCGCGAACCCACCGACCGCGAGCAACACATCTTCGCCACCGTCAAAGCTGCTCGCGACGCCGCCATCGCCACAGTCGAGCAGGCTTACACCGCCAATCGGCGTATCGCCGGCTGGGAGGCCGACGATGCCGCCCGCAACGTCATCCGGCGCGCGGGGCTTGACGAATTCTTCACGCATCGAACCGGCCACAATATCTCGACGGAGATACATGGCAACGGAGCACACCTTGACAATCTCGAGACCCACGATGAACGCCTGCTGCTGCCCAACACCTGCTTCTCGGTCGAACCTGGCATCTACTTCCCCGGCGAGTTCGGCGTGCGCAGCGAGGTGGACATGATCACGCGACCCGGCAAGGCCGTTGTTACGGGCCCCCGTCAGAGTGAACTGCTGCGCATCTGAGCTGGCAATAGCGCAGGTGGATGCACTGATACAATCGAGTCCAATGGCTGCAGACGCTCAGCAGGTTGCCCAACGTATTCCAGGTGAGAAGTCGAGCCTTCCCGCGACGGTCCTTATCGCCGGCTGGCTCATCCCAGGGCTCGGCCACCTGCTGCTAGGCAAGTGGGTTCGCGCGCTGCTGATCTTCGTCTCGATTGTTGGTCTGTTTCTCTTCGGACTTGCGATGCAGGGGAAGATCTACCAGCCAGGGACTGCCGACATCCTCGACATCCTCGGCTTTGTCGGGCAGCTTGGTCTCGGATTGATCTGCGGGCTGGCACACTGGCTTGGCTGGGGCGCGAGTTCCGCTGTGAACACGCTGGCGGACTATGGAACCAAGTTCATCGTCATCGGCGGCCTGCTGAACTACATGGCCGCGGTCGACGCACACTCGCTTGCGAACGGACGGAAGGCCTCGTAATGCTCAGCCACTTCAGCGCGGTGCTTCTGTGCTCGCTCTTTGTGTCGGTGGTCTTCGGGATCACGCAGCGCGCGGAGCCGAAGATGATGATCCGCTTCGGAGCCTATTGCTTCGTGCTGTTTGTCGGTTCGGTGATTATCGCCAGCTGGGTGATGTACGCCATCAAGCACTAGCGTTTCTTTCAACTTTTACTGCGGCGAGTTCGGCCTGGGCGTGGTCGGTGTGCTGTTGTTCGATCCGCCCGGCGCATTCGGCTGCCCAAGGGGCGAACCCAGGCTCGACGGCGACTGCGAATTCACACTTCCACCCGCGCCCCCGCCGAGGATATTCGCCTGCTGATAGAGCAGCTCGATCTTGGGGTCGTACAGGAACTCCCACGTCTCGTAGGTGGTCTGCTCGTTCGGATTCAGGATGCTGCCGCCGGTTTTTGCGGTTCCCACACCCATGACCTGACCTACGCCACCCGGTCCGCTGCTCGCGCTGGAGGTTGAACTTCCGGTCGTCGGCAAACCAGTTGTCGATCCACCGATCGTCGCCCCACTGAACCCTGCAGAGAGCGCAGAACCGCCGCTTACGGTCGTCGGTCCCGTCGATCCAGGCCCCGCGCCTGCAGGACTTGTCGATCCACTGGTCGTTCCACCGATGTTACTGCTCATCGACGCTGCGGAGCCCAGGCCGCCCCCAATGCCGGTCGTGTTCAATCCACCGAGCGGCTGGCCGAAGAAGCCTTTCACCGTGGTCTTGTTTTCGCCGACGTGGATGATGCGCCAGTCCGGTTTGCCCGTCAGCGGATCGACGTACTGCTTGCGCAGAAAACGTACGTTGTTCGTGTTTTCGAGTGCCTCAATCGACGGAGGATAGGTCTTGAACTTCCGGTAATACAGACGGACCGCGCGCACGTATTGATTCGCCCGGTGCGCGCTCTCCACCTCCTTGTCCCGGCGCAGATCCTTGGCGACAACAGGCGCAGCGGCCGCAAGGGCGATGAGCATCAGCGCCGCGAGCAGGATGACAAAGACCAGCATGAAACCAGCCTCGCCATCAGAGGAGCCTGCGCGGCGATGCGCGGCGGGATTTGTTCGTGTCTGCATAGTTACTGCATCTGCAGCTGCAGCGTTTGCGTGTTGTTGTACTGCAGGTCTTCCACCTGAATGCTGTTCAGGTTGATGGCGATGATCTTGTACTTGTGCGCGACGATCTCACCGACTGAGGCGAGATAGACATCGTCACCCTGCAGCAGAAAGGCCTGCATGGGGCCGCTGGCGCGCTTGGCCGTGCCGAAGAACTTGAGGTTGATGGGCGGCGGTGGCGGAGGGCCGACGGGCATGGGCACCGGCGCAGGCATCGGCTTCGGGCGCGCCTTCGGTACGCCCGTTGGAATCGGCGGCGGCGGCGGCGTGTAGGTCAGCGAAAAGATGTTGCGGCCGGTGCCTGAGTAGACGAGGCTCTCGGCGCGATGCATCGCAGTCTCGTCGAGCGTGGGGTCGAGGCTCGCGGATGTGTTTGCCAGCTTCACTGCATCGACACCCGGCATGCTGGTTCGCGCAGCGTTGGCAGAGGTCTGCGTTGGTTGTTTGCGCAGGCACAGCGGCGTTGGTTGCACGTGCGGGCCGCGTGGCGGGAGCAGCGCTCGGTGGGGGCGCGCCGGAGGTTCCCCCAAAAAGCGAGTTGTAGATGATGAAGACGCAGACCAGCGCGACGGCTCCGAGTGCGCCAGCCGCGATTGTCTTTTTGCGATTCTCCGCACCGGTCCTCATCGCGCGCCTCCGGTGTGTGCAGGCTCGGTTGCGGGTTGTGCGGAGGCTTCCTTCGCGCTCGGGGCCCGCAGGTAAGTCGTCAGGCGGATGCGCAGATTCACCATTCCAGTCTGCTGACCGGAGAGACTGATTCCGTTGACGAGGAAGAACATCTTGTCGCGCTCCAGACCGTTGATGAATTCGACGATCGGGCGATAGTCGCCGGAGACACTGGCGTCCATGTGGAGTTCCGTGAGCGCGTTTGCTCCGGAGAGCACCGGACCTTCTGCGTATTGAACGTTGGCGAGACGCACATTGTTCTTTTGCGTCAAGCGGCCGAGTTCGGAGAGCACCTCCGAGTGGGCATAGGGCAGACGCTCCTGATAGAAGGCGTCAGCGTCTCCCGTGGACGCAGCGATTTTCGTATTGAGGCCACGGAGCGGCTGCGCCTGCAGACGCGCGGTGGTCAGCAGCGTGCGCTGGCGGCCGAACGCGTCAGCATCGTGGGACTTCAGCGATTCGGACAGAAACAACAGGTGCGCAACCATGTACAGCACGACGACGAGCAACGCAGCGACCCCGGCATAGTGCAGATTGACCGCGGTGAGCAGAGCGCGAGCGCGGGCGGTGAGGCGCGGAACGCGGCGCAGCAGCGAGGAGTCGCTGGGCGGCGGAACAGTAGCGGTTACGCTCATCGCCCACCTCCTCTCACGGCAACCGGCGCGCCTGTAGCCTTCTTCGTAGAAGCAGGCTTGGTGTAGGGCTCGTCTTCAGGCAGCGGATTGTAGTTGGCGAGAATGTCGAACTCGACGCCTGAGGCTCCGGTGGGCATGTTCATCTGCGGCTGGCGGAACTGGCTCTGGAATTGGCCGGGCCGCTGTGCGTTTGCGTTCGTGTCTTTGGCCTGCGAGGCCTCGCCGCTAAGACGTGGCTGCAGGAAACGCTTTGAGTGCTCGAGATTGCGGACGAGTTGCACTGCGCGGTCACGCTCACCGGAGACGCGCAGACGGATGATGACATCGCCGGTTTGAGTAACTTGCGGCACGATGGAGGTCACCTGCACGCCGGTGGGCAACACGTTCTCGAGGTCCATCATGACTGCGGTCCAGGAGAAGCTTTTTGCAAGGAAGAGCCGGTTGAGAAAGTGCGCGCGGTCAAGTACAGCAGCGTTGACGGGCTCACGCATCCGTTGTTCGTTGTGCAGCCGCTCCTGCTGCGCGGTGGTGGTGGCATTGCGCAGCGCATCCATCTGCGCAGTCGCGTGATTGAGGCGCTGCTGCAGCACATGCGCCCAGATGCCCAAGCCAATCGCGATTGCGGCGAGAAGGCCCATGAGCACGCGCAGCCGCAGAAACAGCGGCCGAAGCTCAACGAACGGGCGCGTGGCGAGATTGATAGAGATGCGCATGGTCATCCTCGCAATGCTCCTGCAACTCCGGCGAGCGACCCGCGCGGGATGGATCCTGTGACTGCGCCGGCGCCCAGGGCCGAGGCGTCGATGAGTTCACGCACGCGCACAGCTTCGGCTTCGCTGTAGCCATTGCCGCTGAGGACGTGGCGGAGCATGTCTGCGCTGAGCGCACCCGCGCTGAGAATGGTCGACGGCGGCGTCGAGAGCGTGTCCTCGAAATAGGCGACGGCGACGCTGATGGCCTGGGCGATCTCGTGGGTGATCTCGTCAGGTGAGAGCTGCTGCAGTTGCGCAGGGATCGTGGGATCCACTCCTGCTGCGGCAGGTTGGAGGTCGACGCTGCGGTGAAGTAGCAGCACGCCGTCGCGCGTGATAGCGGTGGTGACGCCGGTCGTGCCGGCATTGACTACGAGCGAAGCTTCCGCAGCGGCGACTCCGGCGAGTGCAGACAACGTGCTTGGCAGGACGGCGCCCGGTTCGAAGCCGGCCTCGCGAACCGCAGTCTCGTACTCCTGGAGGATGTCACGCGGAATGGCGACGGCGAGAACGCGGACGTTGGAGCGCGTGGAGCTCATGACCTGAAAACTGACCATGGCGTCGTCGACCTCAAACGGCACAAGTTTCTTGAGGCGGAAGCGGACGATGGGCAGAGCTTCACTAAGCTTGGGCGGCAGCGCGTCGAAGTCGAGGAGGAGCACGCGGACGGCGGCGTCGGGGATAACGATGGTGAGGTCGGCACCGCGGCTATTGGAACGGACGTCGATGGACTCGAATGCGCGGCGAACGGCGGCGATCACAGCGACGCGGTCGGCGAGGTTGCCGGGCTTGAGGCCGGGCATAATGGCTCCGGGCGCCAGCGGGATGCGCGCAACGGATTCGAGCGGGCCATCGGGGAGGACGGCGCGCGCGGCCGTGACGCCCTCAGGGGCGATCTCGCAGGCGAGGCGCGGACGACTTCCAGAGGTTTTGGGAAGCAGGTTCATCGAGTGGCTCTCACTACATTATCGTGCGTCGCGGCGGGAGAGCCGTCTGCCGGGCTAACGTCCTGTTTCAATGAAGGTTACCTTGTTGATTTCGCGAAGGGTGGTGATGCCGGCGCGGACCCGCTCGAGAGCGGAGTCGCGCAGGAAATTCATTCCCTTTTCGCGGGCTTTCTTACGGATTTCGGAGCCGGGGCGCTTGTCGAGGAGCATCTCGCGGATCTCGTCGTCGAGCTCGAGGAGTTCGTGGATCGCGGAACGGCCGCGGTAGCCGGTGCCGGCGCACTCGATGCAGCCGGCACCCTCCGGGAAGCGGAAGGCGCGCCATTCGGCGGGGTCGAGGCCGTTGAGCTCAAGTTCGGCGTCGGTGTAGGTGACCTCGTGCCGGCAGAAGTCGCAGATGGTGCGGACGAGGCGCTGGGCGAGGATGCAGTTGAGCGCGGAGACGAAGTTGTAGGGCTCGACACCCATGTTGAGGAAGCGGCCGAGCACGTCGACGACGTTGTTGGCGTGAACGGTGGTGAAGACGAGGTGGCCCGTGAGTGCGGAGTTGATGGCGATCTGCGCCGTCTCGGCATCGCGGATTTCGCCGACGAGGATCTTGTCGGGGTCGTGGCGAAGGATGCTGCGCAGGCCGCGCGCGAAGGTGAGGCCCTTCTTCTCGTTGACCGGAATCTGCGTGATGCCGCGAATCTGGTACTCGACCGGGTCCTCGATGGTGATGATCTTGTCCTCTTCGGACTTGATCTCGTTGAGCGCGGCGTAGAGTGTGGTGGTTTTGCCGGACCCGGTGGGCCCGGTGACCAGCACCATGCCGTAGGGCTCCTTGATGTAGCGACGGAAGCGGCGAAGGTCTTCTTCGGCGAAGCCGACGACGTCCAGCGAGAGGTTGTGGAACTTCTCGGACATCGACTCCTTGTCGAGCACGCGGAGCACAGCATTTTCACCGTGCACGGTGGGCATGATCGAGACACGGAAGTCGATGAGGCGGCCCTTGTAGCGCACGCGGAAACGACCGTCCTGCGGGACGCGGCGCTCGGCGATATCCAGCTCGGACATAACCTTGATGCGCGAAAGGATGGTCTGGTGATGCTCGCGCGCGATGGGCGCCATGGCCTGCTGAAGCACGCCGTCGATGCGGTACTTCACGAGCAACGAGTCGTCGTAGGTTTCGAGGTGGATGTCGGAGGCGCGACGCTCGAGCGCGGTGAAGATGGTGGTGTCGACCAGGCGGATGATCGGCGAGATGTCGTCGTCGGCCGCGAGCTTTTCGATGGAGATGTTCTCGTCGGTGGAGTCTTCGCCGGTGAGGACATCAAAGGCAAGGCCTTCAGTGGCTTCGTCAAGCACGCGCTGCGACTGCTCGGTCTTCTTGAGGAGGTCGGTGATCTGCGTGAGCGTAGCGACGCGGGTGAGGATGCGTGTGCCCAGCAGGCCCGCGATCTCGTCAAGCACCATGAGACGCGAGGGGTCAGCGACGGCGATGGCGAGCCGGCCATCCGCCGATTGTTCCAGCGGTACGAAGTTGTAGCGGAACATCATGTCGACCGGCACGGTCTTGAAGAGCTCGTGCTGGATCTTGAAGTGCTTCAAGTCGACAAACTCGGCGTGATAGCGGCGCGCGAGACGTTCGGCGCGCTCGGCTTCTGTGAGCGAGTCGTTGGGGAGCGGGGTTGCTACGGGGGTAGCCATTTGGTTCAGACTCCTTGCGGGCAAGCGTACAGCTAGCCGCCGATGTTGCCCAGAGTAAAGATCGGCGCATAAAGAGCGATCAAAATGATAACGACGACGACGCCCATCACGATCAGGATCAGAGGTTCGATGAGGCTCATGATGGCGGAAAGCTGAGTCTGCACGTCCTCTTCGAAGAACTCGGCGACAGAGTTCAGCATGGCAGGAAGCGCGCCGGTGGATTCGCCGACCTCGATCATTTCGACGGAGAGCTCAGGGAAGACCCCGGTCTCCTCGAGGCTGGTCGCGAGGCCCTGCCCTTCCCGAACGCCTTCGACCGAGGTATAGACGGCCTTCGAGATCTGGCGCGATTCGATGGAGCGGGCCGCGGTTTCCAGGCTGGGAACCAGCGGAAGGCCGCCGGTGAGCAGCGTGGCCAGCGTGCGCGAGAACAGGCCGACCTGATACTTGAGCCACACCTGTCCGAGTCCCGGTGTACCGATGCGGACCCGGTCGACGAAGGTCGCGCCCGCGTCGGTCTTGGTCCAGCGAAGGACGAGATAGACGATGAGCGCGAGGACCAGGCCGATATAAATGCCGTAATGCTGTCCGTCATAGCCCACCTTCATGAGGAAGAGAGTGAGCTCTGGAAGCTTGGTTCCGAGCTGGTCATATAGCGCTGCGAAGCGCGGGACAACGAAGGTGATCAGGAAGATGAACAGGCTGATCACCATGATGACGAGGAACGAAGGGTAGATGAGCGAGGACTTCAGCTTCTTCCGGAAGGTGAGCGACACGCGCTGGAAGTCGAGATACCGCTGCAGGACCTCTTCGAGATTGCCGGAGCGTTCGCCGGCGAGCAGCGTGACCGTGTAGACCAGCGGGAAGCCGCCCTGCGCCTCAAACGCAGTGGAAATGGATTCCCCAGTTCTCACGCGGGCAGCAACGTCCTCGAGTTGGGCGCGGAAGACTGGATTTTTCTGACGCTTGGCGAGCAGTTCAAGCGAGCTGAGGATGGGAAGTCCGGCGCGGATCAGCGTAAGGAATTGCTGGTTATAGACGAGAAATGGCTCGAGCTTGACCTTGCGCTTCGATCCGCCGGCGAAACCAGCCCGCGGCTTGACTGAATAGACCAGGTAGCCGGCCTGCGTGAAGCGCGCGCGCAACTCCTCGGCGGTTGCCGCGGCATGAGTCTGCTCCTGGATGCGGCCGCGTTCATCGGCGAGGCGGATTGTGAACTCTGTCATGCGGGTGAATGGCTAGTGTGCTTGCTGCTTATCTTATAGACGGACGAGGTATCCGTTTGCTCAAAAGCGAAGGCCCCACCAGAGCGGTGAGGCCTCGCTGCAACTTTCTGGGAATCGAGCCTAGACGCTGAAGCTGGAACCGCAGCCGCAGGTGGATTTCACCTGGGGATTTTCGAACTTGAACCCGGCGGCCTCGAGGGTCTCAACGTAGTCCACCTGGCAGCCGTTCAAGTACATGGCGCTGGTGGCGTCGACAAAGACCTTCAGGTCGCCGAACCTGACGATCTTGTCCATCATGCCGGCCTGGTTCTCGAAGCTCATGGAGTACTGGAAGCCGGAGCATCCGCCGCCCACCACACCGATGCGAAGGCCGGCTGGAATCGGATCCTGGGTCGCCATAATCTCTTTGACCTTGACGATCGCGGCGTCCGTCAGCTCGACGGGGTTCTTGCTGGGAGTCTCAGGAGAACCGGTTACGACCTCAGGAACTGTAGTAGCAGCAGTGGACATGGAAACCTCTCTTTTGCTCCCAAACGGGCAGACAGCCGTCCCGGGAGCACAACTCTAAGTGTAGCTATTGCTTTCTGACCGAGCAAGCTGTCAAAACGTCGTGGACCACAACCTCAACCCTCCTATTGGATGCTATTGAGGGCACAAGGTTTCGGGCGATTAAGCATCTCCGGGGCAAGCGACTGGCCGTTCGCAACAGGGCATCATGGCAGGTGCGCCGCGATGAGACTCTTTCCACGGCACATCGCCAGGCGTATGATTTTGGCGGCCCAGCATACCCTACGAGCCCGAGGCTCACTGATCGGACCCGCCCGGTACTCCGGACCAGACTCTTTTGACTCTGGGGGAACAACCGCCATGCACGTGCTCCCGATCCTAATCGTCCTATGGGGCGCCTCCGTCATTGGCTTTATCGCAGTGATGATCTACCGCGCCACCCTTACACAACATGAAACCGACCAGTTGTTCCTCAGTGACGACAGCTCTCATATGTCAATGGAACACAGGGAACATGACGAGATCGTAGCGCGCGTCGATAAGCTTCGGCCCTATTACCAGGGCCTGGGCGGTGCGGCGGTGCTGATGACGGTTCTCGTGGTCGGCGTCTACATCTTTCAAGAGCTACCTAGCCTAAATTTCTGACGAACGCAGATTGCCGGTCGGAAACAATTCAGGGATCCGGTGACGGATCCCTGCGCTCTTTAATGAGTTCAGGAAGTGACTAAAGTTCCAGCGGCCTTGTAACGGCCAAGTTCGCGGACCATGCGCGTTTGCGATCGGAGCGCACCCAGCGCGCCATCGGCGGTCGCTGCGTTGGGGAAGCGAAACTCCACGAAGAAGACGTACTCCCAGGGCTGTCCGGGCACGGGGCGCGACTCGATGCGGGTGAGGTTGACCCCGGCGGCGGCCAGCGCCTGTAACGCTTTCACCAGTGTTCCGGGCTTGTGCTCGAGCGCGAAGGCAACGCTGAGCTTGTCAGGTTCGGTGGCGGCCTCGGGATCTTCGATGCGGCGAATGACGTGAAAACGAGTGAAGTTCTGCGCGTGATCTTCGACGCCGCGTAACAGGATATTGGCGCCATACTCCTCCGCAGCCAGTTCCGGCGCGAGACCGGCGGTGTCCTTCAGCGACTCCTTCATAATGTGCTTCACGCTTCCTGCCGTGTCATAGAACGGCAAAGCGCGCGCCTGGGTGAAGGCTTGAAGAAACTCGCGGCATTGATTCAAAGCGACGGGATGCGACAGCACTGTGCGGATTGCCGCCAGCTCGACTCCGGGCGCAGCGATGAGATTGTGACGAATCTGCAGCAGACCTTCTGCGTCGATGCGTACCGGGTGCTTCAGCAGCAGATCGTAGTGTTCGGTGACTGCGCCGTGCAGCGTGTTCTCAATGGGGAGCACGGCGCATTGGGCACGGCCATCAAGGAGTGCGGCGAATACATCGGTCGACACGGCACAAGGCAGAACATCGTAGTCAGGCGCGAGTTCGAGGGCAGCCATGTGGCTGTTGGAGCCCCGTTCTCCCTGGATCGCTACTCTGCCGTGCGATGTCGCTTCAATCGCAGGAGTTGTCTCATCACGATATGTTGTTTGCACGCTCAGGGGGCTGGTTCCTTAATTGCAGATATATCTATCCCTTTGGGACAACCTCAGCATAATCTGCCGCAACTTACCTTAGCGAACGCCGCCGAGACGGCGCCGTCAATGTGACCTACGGTCACGCCATTACAAGGAGCCGTATCTATGCTTTGGACGATCACTATCATTCTTGTCATTCTTTGGATTGTCGGCCTCGTGAGCAGCTATACACTTGGCGGCTGGATTCATCTTCTTCTGGTTCTCGCAATCATCGTTCTCATCTTCAACCTTCTCTCCGGACGCCGAGGCATCTAACAAGGTGTACGCCTAGCGGTGCCACAAATCTGTGCGCACGAAAAGGAGAGTGGCATGAAGAGCGGAATGGAGAACAAGGCCAAAGGTAAGCTCGACGAAGTTGCCGGGAAGATTAAGCAGGCAGTTGGTGAAGCAACGAACAACCAGTCGATGGCGAATCGCGGTGCGGCCCAGCAGGTAAAGGGACAAGCAGAGCAGGCCGTGGGCGCTGTGAAGAATGCTGCTGCCGATGAGCAGGCTCGCAAGTCACATGAGGCGCAGGGTTCGGCCCACGATGTTCGTGAACGAATCACGTCGACTGCGCAAAACGTAAAGGATCGGATCGAAGACAGAGTGAATCGTCATCGCGACGAAACAAAGCACTGACCATCTCGGGCATTTGATGGAAGGACGATGGGCTCGCTGAATTCAGCGAGCCCTTTTTCTGTCGCTAACGGCGGCGCAACACATCCGCCGCAATAAACACAAAGAGAACGACGGAGATGACGCCGTTGAGCGTGAAGAACGCGGCGTTGAGACGGCGAAGATCGCCCGGCGCAACAATGGAGTGCTCGTACACCAGCAACGCCACGCAGACCAGTACGCCAACGAAGGCCACCGGGCCCAGACTGAATGCGTGCAACATTACGAAGAGCAGGACTGCCATTCCGGCGTGCATGAGGCGTGCGATCCAGAACGCGCCACGCAGGCCGAACGCCTGCGGCACGCTGTACAAGCCGACGCGCCGATCATGGTCAAAGTCCTGGCAGGCGTAGAGCATATCGAAGCCTCCGACCCACAGCAGCACGATGGCTGTAAGCAGCACGCCTTTGAGAGAGAGCGAACCTCGCACTGCAATCCATGCGGCCGCCGGAGCGATTCCCAGCGAGAGCCCCAGGATAAGGTGCGACCAGCGCGTGAAGCGCTTCATGTAGCTGTAGGCGAAGACGATTGCGAGAGCCAGCGGCGCGAGTTCCAGAGTGAGCCGATTGAGCATCGCCGCGCCCAGAAAAAAGGCCGCAGAAGCAACGACGGTAAAGAGGATGACAAAGCCCCGCGAAACGAGCCCGGCCGGAATCGCACGCGCCGCTGTGCGCGGATTCACGGCATCGATCTCCGCATCCACAAGGCGATTGAAAGCCATCGCGGCAGAGCGGGCAGCGACCATGCACACGATGATCCAGCCAAGCACGCGCAGCGGTGGCCATCCTCTGGCGGCCAGAACGGCACCGGTGAGAGCAAATGGGAGCGCAAAGATCGAGTGCTCCCACTTGATCATTTCGAGCGTGACTCGGGTGCTGTGCAGAACAGATCTCATTCCAACAACCATGCTACGCGAAGGAGATGAGAACTGCTCTGCGACGGAGAACTAGCGTTCGCCTTGTCCGGCTACCTGCAGCTGATTCTGGACAGAGAAGACTCCCGGCACCTGGTTCGCTCGAATACCTGCAACGTCGCGATCGCCTGTGCTGTCGACGACTCCGGTGAGCACGACATGGCCGTTCAGGACAACGATACGAATGGGCTTCGCTGGATTGATCTCGTACCTGGTGAACTGGGAATTGCCGTAGATGGCCTGATACTCGGCCGCGCGAATCCGGTTGTCTGAGGGTGAGACCGGTGCGACCTGAATATGATCGACAACCCCGCGAACGCCTCGCGTGTTCTTGAGAAGTCCGAGGGCGGAATCCTTATCTACGGGTTCAACAACCAGTCCGCCAACGGTGACCACGCCATCGTGGACCTCCAGCGTAAGGCTGTTGAACGGATAAGAGGGATAGCCCTGCCGGTCATAAACTAACTGCTTCGAGAGCTTCTGAAAGAGTTCGGCGTCCGAGACGCTTCCCGCACCAGCGACCTGAATGTCGTTATGGATGCCCGAACCCTCATGAATCTTTTCGACGCGCTTTTGCGCATCGTCTTTATCCGCAAAGCGCTCGACCTGACCTGTGAGATGCACGACGCCGTCCTGCACCTGGACCTGAACTCCACTGAATTTCTTGTTGCTAAGTTGCTTTTGAACATCAGCCTGTATCTGCGCGTCCGTTCCCTTTTGAGCTCCCGCTACAGGAATCACTATGCCCAGCAGTAATGCAAAGGCCACACCAGCCAGGACGCGACCGCATCTTGTCATGATTTTCCTCCGGCTTCAAAAATGGACTTGCGTCTTCAGATAATTGGATGCGAAGGAGCCAAATTGCGCGGCCTCAACATTTTCCGCGGATTAACGATAGCGCTGCCGAATCTTATACACAATCGAAAAGACTCCTGATTCGTCGCGGGTGATTACGATCGATTTGTTCTCGCTGATCTGGTACTGGAGCGAGAGGAACTGCTGGGCAGACTGATTGACGTTAGTCGCGTAGGTGAGCGTCAACTCTTTCGACAAAGGTTCCACAACCGTGATGCGAGCCGTCGAGTTGCCGAGCGTTCCAACAAATGCAGGATCAATCTTGATGGATCCGGCACCAAACAACTTGCTCACGCGGTTTGAAACCGTTGCATTCAAGGCACCACCGAGAAGCGCGCTCGTCGTCGGATCCTGCCCCAACTGCTGCTGCTGCTGCGTATTGAGCTGCGACTCCTCCTGGGTCCGGCCGAGTGCCAGCAGGTTGAAGACGTCGGCTTCGGTCAGCGGGGGCGAAGAGCGATAAGTCGGCTTCAGGTTGGTCATGTCTCCGTGAATGCCGATCGTGATGTCATAGTTCTCCACGCGAGTGGAAACATCGAGATCGATCGAAGGATCGATACGCACAGGGTTGCTGAAGTAAATTGTGCCGCGCTCTAGTTCATACTTCGTGCCCGCGAAGGTCGCGCTGCCGTCGGTGATGCGAATGGAACCAAGGATCGACGGCTGCGCCATTGTGCCCCGCACAGTAAGGTCCACCGTCCCTGAAAGTTTCGCGTACGAGTTCTGGAAGTCGAGCTGGGGTGAACTCGCGACGTGCACGTCGAGGCGAATTCGGTTACTGAAGGCAGTTGGGTCTGGTGGCGTCGGAATGCCGCCCGCACCTGCGAAAGCGGCGAAGTCCACATCCTGCCCAATCCCGAATCGCGTAATCAGCACGTTGCTGGAAAGTACAAGGCTCCGTGGACCGCCCTGCAGACGCAATGATGCGTTTGTGGTCGAACTCAAACCGTAGAGGCGGATGCGCACGTTATCAATGTTCGCTGTGAGATCCGCAGAGAGACCATGCTGGTAAGCGACGAAGCCGCCGAGCGTAACCTTGCCGCCTCCCGAACTGGCGCTGACATCGCGTACCTCGAGACGGTTCTGATTGAAGACCATCGTGCCGGAGAGATCGCTAAGGCCGTTGGGAACACCGTCCATCGCGAAGTTGGCTCTGTCGAACTTCAACGTGCCGCTCAGAGACGGATCGTCCACGCGGCCCTGCACACCAAGGTCGAGGATCACATTGCCGGAGGTGATGTAGTTCGGGTTCAGCGTATGGATGAGGCGAAGGTTGAGGTTGCCGTTCGCTTTCACATTGAGACGGCCACCTTCAGGATTGGCATCGCCCAGGATTTTCGCGGTTCCGCTGGCCTGCAGGTTTGTATCCCGCCCTGTGATGTGGAATTGGTCGAGTGAAGCGACGCCGTCCCGCAGGCTTGCACGAATTGGGCCCTGCGCGGTGAGTTGAACGTTCTGGATCGTCACTCCGAAGGTGGTCAGTTCTGCCGTGCCCGTCATCTGCTGCGGCTTTGCAGCAGGTCCGCTGATATTAACTGTGCCGCTTATCTGCGAGGTTGCGTTCACCTCGCCTGGAGCAAACAGATCAAGCAGATTCGCCACGTTTACACCGGTGAGCGTCATCTGAGCCTGTGTTTCGTAATCGCCCTGCAACGAAGTATGTCCGTTTGCCGCGATCTGCGCGCCGACCAGCGTGGACTGTATCTGATAGTTCACGGTCGATCCAACGCTGTTCGCGTTCAGTGTCAGTTCACCGAGTTTCTTTTGTAGATACGTGATGTCGGCGAGCTGAACCTGTGCATGAAGATTGGGCTCCTGAATAGTTCCGTCAGCATCGACGGTCAGGGAAACCACGGCATCCGCATCACGATTCACATTTTGTTCCAGTTTGAATTTTGACAGCCGCAGATTGCTTCCAGTGACGTGCGCTGCCAGATGCTTGCTGGCAATGTCATAGCTGCCCCTGGCATGGATCGCCATATCGTGTGCCTGCACGATGAGGCGAGTCGCGTTAATCTGCGTTCCCTGTGCATTCACGTCGAGGGCAATCGTCTGGTACGGCTCGCCGTAGACGTCGCCGTTCGTGAGAGTAATATTGCCCGAGCCCGCGAGGCTGCGCAGAGTGCCTGTTGCGTGAGCGTTGATGGTCGCGGTGCCAGTCAGTTTGACCTTGTCCTGTTGTCCGCCAATCTGCAAGAGGTCGGCGACCTGCGCGTTTGCCAGCTTCGCTGTGACATCGACCCCGAGGTCGTTATCCCAGGCGTAGGAAACCACACCTCGCCGTGAGACCAGCCTGTGAGGATGGAAGGCCCCGGATACATTCAACACAGCGGTGTTGCGCGTGATGGTCGACGAAGCGATGGCGAGACCGATATTGGGTGCGTATTCTGCGTCTGCAACGACGGAGTCGACCTGGATATTGGCCTCGCTGCCAAGATGCACAAGAAGGTTGGTGGCTTCAACGTGGCCTTTCACATCCAACGTTCGCACCGCACCTTTCGCAGTGCCCACAAAGCTCATTGTGCCGTGAAGGTCCACGGGAATTGCCGCGCTGCCTCGCTTGCCATTGGCCTCGAATCCGAGGGTCTCCAGCGTCTGATTGAACTCACCGAGATCGCTCGCCTCGAGATTCACCTGCAGATTCGTCAGTGGATCTCCATTGTTGACCCCGAGTACTCCACTGGCGACAAGGGTGGTTGCCGGCGTCTGCACATTGACCGTCTTGATGTTCACAACCTCGCGGCGACCGTCATAGTGCGCGACGACAGTGCCGGAGACCGGAATATTGGCCAGGGCACCTCGCCGTGGAGCATGGGTCGGCGCCAGCTTCAGGTTCGCGTCGACCTGTACGGAACTTGCAATATCCGTCGCGGGGCCGCCCCACTCCACCTTCACAGGCCCGCTGATCGCAGTATCCAGGCCCAGATCGCCATAGTGCACGGGCGCGGTGATGTCCATGATGGTGCGCAGGGTGATTCCCTTCACCGCTACGGTCATATAGGCGTGCGCGGGCTGCGCGGAAGGTAGCTTTACAGACTCCACCGGTGGCTTCGCCTTGACGTTCATGGCCGCTGTGTTGGCCGTTTTTGCGGCCGCGACCGTGGTCGCAGACTTTGCCGGCGTGCTTGGCGGAACCTCGCCGAGCCAGTTCTCAATCTTCAACTCACCTTCCACGCGACCGCCGCCCGGCAACGTGCCCGTAAGAGCTGTAAAGAGAAGCTCGGTTGGAGTCACATGCAATTGAGCGTGTGTATCCACACCCGTCACGCGCACCGACGGAATGCGATACGCCGCGTTGCGCAGCCGGATATCACCGACCAGCAGGTAGCCCGCAGTACATTCGGGGCTGGGAGGAAGCATCTTGGTCTCAGGCGTTACACGGGGATGGATTCGCCTCTGCCAGAAGCGTGGGTTCTTCTGCGCTACTTGCGGTGTCACCGTGCAGTTGCGTCCCTGCACATTGAGCCCGACAGTTCCATTTTCAAAACCATCCAGCCCGGCGAGGTAGCCCACCTGTTTGAGTGCGAGTTCACCATTGACGGTCGACTGCCACTCAGGGTGCGCGAAGTGTTCGATCAGGCCGGTAGCCTTGAGATGCGAATTCATGCCCGTCTCAAAGTCGAAGCTCGTCAACTGCGCCAGGTCACGTCCTAGTTGCAAGTCCATGTGGAGCTTCGACTGCACCTCGGGCTCCGTCTTCATGCGCGTACGCAGATCGGCAAGATCGATCGTGATTCCGTAACGATCGCTCGACGAGATGTAATGCACGCGCGCGTTGAGGTCCTTCGCTGCGGCATCAAACGGAACCGCGCGATCGTTCACGACGGCGAGCCCGTTCGCCAGTTCAACCTCACTGGCCTGCAGGTTGAGCAACGTGTCCTGGACGGGTTCAGTGCTGGTGCTGGGGTGCTTAGGCACTGGCTGATTCGTGTTGCCGTTCTTATCGATGATGAGATGAAGGTGAGGCTCTTCCACCCGGAGATAGTTCAACGCAACATGCGACTGTGGGCCCTTGCCCATCGTGTGCGACAGGAAAGTATGGATGCGTAGTCGCAGAAAGATCTTCGCGGCGGAGAGATAAGGCATCTCGCCGGGAGCTTCGGTGCCGTGAATGACCAGGTTGTCCGCTTCAATCGCGAGATGCCAGAGGTTGAATGAGATGTGCCCCACTTCGACCTTGCCACCAGTCGAATCTTCAAGGACGCTGACAACTTCTCCCGCCACGCGCCGCTGGAAATCGGCAGTCGTTGTGTACCACGAGAGCCCGAGCACCATCACGATCAACAGAACCAGAATGGATGCGCCAATCCAGCCGAGGACTCGCAGCAGGCGGGAGCGCCGCGCCGGCTTCTGAGGGGCACCCGATGTGGCTTTTGAGACGTCGCTCATGGCGCCTCCTCCCCCGGATGCAGCACAACAACATTGCCCTGCGCGCGTAGACTCTTCAGCCAGTCCTGCAGCAGCTTACTGATCTGCTGCTGAAGAAGCACTTCGCGGATTTCACTCGAAATGGATGCCAGCTGCGGAGGGGGAGCATGCAGCCGCTGGTATTCCGGCACAAGTGTCTTCTCGTAGTAGGCCTGAATTTGATCGTGCTTGATGTCGACGCCCAACTCAAAACGATCCTCGATGAAGGAGAGCACTGTCATGCGCTCCTTCCACCGTACGAAGAACGACTCCTCCGTGAAACCGTGATCTGCGAGAAAGCGGTCCCACCCGGCTTTGGTTTGACACTGATACTGGATGCAGGCAGGAATATCCTTGCGCAGTTCGTCAATCTCTTTCTTTACATCAGCGTCAGCCGGAGCTTCCTGTGGTTGCAGCTTCAGTTGCTCAAGAATCAGCGCTCGATTGATGAGCCGCTCAATAGCGCGCATCGGTGTGAGTTCGGAACGGGTACGGTACGGGTCGAAGGCCTGCAGGCGCATCTCTTCGTTCACGTCGCTGTCGAGAATCAGATCCTCGTTCACAATGGCCACCACTCGATCGAGCGGCGTCCCGGGGACACGCGGCATCATCGACGGTGTTGCGGGAGGCAGCGCAGCCGGTGCGGTTGTTGGCGGAGGAACCTGCGGCGCGCTCGTCTCCGCCGGAATGACCGCTGGCGAATTCGCAGTGGAGGGTTTCGTCGATTGCGCGACGGCGAAATTGCGCAGCCCCATCAACAGGCAAAGCATCGACGCAAGGGCGAAGCTACCCTTGGCTCGCGAACTACCTCCGACTTTGAAAGCTCCGTTCATCGCTGCTTAGAACGCCTGTCCGATGCTGAAGAAGAAGTTAAAGTGCCCCGCTTTTCCTTTGTATGGGCTGTTATTGGTGTAGTCGTAGTACACCGGATAAACCGTGGGATTCAGGTTCCAACTGAAATCCACGCGAATCGGGCCGACCGGAGTCTTGTAACGAGCTCCGAGCCCCACGGCATGCTGGTAGTTGTTGAAGTTGCAGTTGCCCGTGCCATTAATGAGGTCCTCCGTCGGCGTGCCCTTCGGTGGAATGCTGTAGCAGGTCTCCTGGTTCGGCTGGCGGAAGTGCTTGATGCTCGTGAACATGTCGCTGGGATAGCGGAAGACGTTGCCCATGTCATGAAAGAGCACGAATGAGACGCTGTTGCCTACATATGGAAGCGTCGGAGGAGGCATCCGCAGTTCAACACTGTTCACGACCACAGCCGAACCACCCACTGGATAGCCGGTCGTCAGATCGCGTGGTCCCGCCAGGTTGATGCCGAAGCCGCGATGCGAGGTGGCGCCGCCAGCATACATGCGTTCCGGCAGCGGCACAGGGTTGCAGGTGGCGTTCGTGATGAACAGATCTCCCTTGCAGTTCACGACGCCGATGATTTCCGTGTTTCCACTCGTGACACCGAAGATGTTCTCAAACCCGATGCGTGTGTTCCGCGCAATCGTATATTTCTTGGCGCCGAACGTGTAGTAAGACGAGTACGACATATCCAGGCGGTTGAAGTCTGTCTCGGCGCCGAAAGCCGTGGACGATAGAAATTCCTGAAAGGAGTAGTAGTTCCCGTGCTGCGCATCCACCGGGCTGGGATCGCGCGTGTCGTGGAAATAAGTAATGCCGGGGCCTCCGACGGTCACAGGCTCCGACAACTGCGGAATCAGGTTGGGCGTGATCTCCAGGCTGTCAGGATTCACTGCGACGCGGCGATACAGGAAGTGATAGAGGAACGTGTCGGCCTTCTTGTACTTCTGCGTTACACGAAAATCTCCCTGCAGCGTTTCCGACTGGAAGGTCGTGATGTTCTGCACATTCGAATATCCTCCCGCGACCGCAGCGGTAAGATCCGGATCACCCAGAAACTGAGGATTGTTGAAGGTAAGCGTTGCAACTCTTTCCAGCAGACCAAACGTCGTGTGCAATGCCAGCGACTGCTGCGTACCGCGGAAGCTGATGCGCGAAACATCCAGCGAAACGCGCGGGCTTACGCCGGCCTTTCCGTTCTGGGCCGCTGTCTTTCCCTGCGTGCCTCCAGGCACAACTCCCGGTGTTCCTGTCTGTGCCTCAAAGCCGAAACCGTAGGTCACATCCCAGCGCTTCGCCTCTGAGATCTGGACAAGCACATTTTTCGTGGGCGCATTGCCCGTTGGATTCTGCACTGCCGTGTTGACCTCGTTGAAGAGCGCAAGGTTATAAAGATTGCGCTGCGTCTGCAGGAGTGCAGCCTGATCCAGAGGATCTTCCGCGTGCACCAGCATCTGCTGTTGCACAACCCCTGGCCTTGTATGGACAAGGCCGGAGAGCAGCACATGATCGATCGTGACCTGGTGTCCTTCCGAGACCGCCAGCGCTACGTTGATTCGGTCCTTGTTGTCAGGATCCGGCTGCTGTTGAATCTCTACCTGCGCAAGGTCGAATCCATGGGCCAGGTAATAACTCAGCACGGCGTCGCGATCGTTCGCGAGCGTAATCAGCGAGAACGGCTGACCCGGTTCGGCGCTTAGCAGAGCCTTGATGGACTTTTCTCTCGAAGCGCCAACACCGGAGAGGTTCACCACTCCGAACTTCTGCTGCTCTCCTTCATCAATCGTGTAAGTCACGTCGATGATCGCAACTTTCAATGCCTGGCCCCCGCCTGTTTTGTCTGTGTCCTTCGCCACGGAGGCGACTTTCACGTGCGTGAATCCGCTGCTGCGGTAGAGCGCCTCTATAGCGCTGCGATCGTCCTCCACAAGCTGTGCACTGTAAGTCCCGCTGCGCAGATAGAGATCTGCCTTCTTTACACGCAACTGCTGTTGAATGAGCGAGTCACTGAAGTACTTGTTACCCTCAACATTGACCGACCGGACCTTGTGCTTTTTCCCGGGAATCACGGTGTACTGGACGGTCACGTTATTCGTTCCGCGTCCCAGGAATCTGACGGAATCCTCTGCGTCGAAATACCCTTTGCGCTGCATATAGTCGCGGATATTGAACGCGCCTTCATTCACCAGATCGCGATCGACCGTGGCCTCTTCGTAAATTGGCACCAGCAGCTTCTTGCGATCATTCGAGATCTTCGTCCCTTGAATCGTGATGTGGACGAGTGGTCCCTGATTTGCCAGGAACTGGTAATCCAGCTCCTTGCGCGGCGCGGCGTAGGTATCACTCTGCTGGCTGATCGTGCCCTCGAGCCGGTCGCGCTTCTGGTAGTAATTGCGCACGCCCGAAAGGGCCGTACTGGTTGTGTCCCGCGTAACCTTTATCTGGCAATCGCGAAGAATCAGCTTGTTTGTCAGTGTCGAAAACCACCCGCAATCTAACTTGCCTCTTTTTCGAAATTCGGGAACCGTGATGCCGGGATCCTTGCCCTGCAACCCAATATTTCCCACACGCGCCTGCGGTCCTTGCTTGATCGTGAAGCTTACATTCACCTGGTGATTCACATCATCACGAGTCGTTGCAACCTGAATATCTGCTTCAAAGTATCCGTTCTGCTCCAGCGATTGCCTCACGCCCGCCAACGCCGCCGGAATCTCGGGCTCACTGAACGGTGTTCCCGGGTCGAGTTTGGTCGCAAACTCCAGCAGCGAGGCCAGCCGCTCCTGCGCGATGCCGATAATCTCGACTCGGCCTACGTAATAGCGCGGCACTCCGGCGTAGATCAGCGTCAGTCCGTTGCCGCTCGTCTCTCCCGAGACGCTGATGTCGCGATAGCGTCCGCTCGCATAGAGTCTGCGGATGTCCGCCCGCACCTTTTGTGGATCGAGCGGCGTCCCGGCCTTCTGCGTCAGGTCGGCGACGATCGGGTCGTGCGGCGGAAACGTCACGCCCTCAAACTGGATGTTGGTAACCCGCACGCCACCCTCGCTCCAGATGCTCTCTTCCAGCGGTTGCAGCGGATTTGTCACCAGCGGAGAGCCAGTTTGCTCCGCATCGGTGGGCGTCTCCGCGGGAGGTTTTTGGCTCGCCTGAGGAGTTCCCTGGGGTGCGTTCGGATTCACGGTCTGCGGCTGCGAAGCCTGACCTGCCGCCTGTGAGTCTGTAGTCGCCGGAGTCTGCGCGATGGAAGTCCGCGCCCATCCCGGGGAGGAGAGGAGCGCGCCAGCCAGCAACAGCATCTGAGTCAACCGTCGTGCGTATACCAAGGGGCGTGCTCGCGCTCCTGAGGCAGGTTTCGCGAGCCGGCTCTCGACGAGGTTCGATCGCCTGCTCCGGCCAGACACCTCAGGACCCTCCACGCTCTATTCTCGCCCAGGACGCGTGTTGTGCTCACGCAACGCCTTCAGATCCTTTGCACCTGAACTCTCAGCGTCAACCTTTGGACCCGCTGCAAGAACGCCGTAATTTCTCGTAAAGATGCAGATTTCGGACGCCGGGTTCACTGGGATCAGCACATCAGATCACGCGTACCGGCTCGTATACTGAGCCTCAATGCCTTACCTGAACACCACCGGAAGCCGCGAGTTGTGCGAAGACGCCGCGGAACCAACGCTTCGCGATGCGATCAACGACCGCGAACGCTATTCCCGGCAGGTGCTCTTCACCCCCATCGGGGAACATGGCCAACAACGGCTCGGCCACGGCCACGCGGCGATCGTTGGCGTGGGAGCCACCGGGGCTGCCACAGCCAGCCTGCTCGCACGGGCGGGGGTGGGCCGGCTAACCCTCATCGATCGCGACTATGTCGAGCCCTCCAATCTTCAGCGTCAGGTGCTCTTTGACGAGGACGACGCCCGTGAATGTCTCCCGAAGGCCGAGGCCGCCCGCCGCCACCTTGCCCGCGTGAACTCCGGAATCCGCGTCACCGCCCAGGTCGCCGACCTCACGCCGCGTACCGCAGAGACACTCATCGCCGAGGCAGACATCGTCCTCGACTGCACCGACAACTTCGAGACGCGTTATCTCATCAACGATCTGTGCGTGCGCGATGGCCGCCCCTGGATCTACGCCGCCGCTGTCGGGGCCTACGCCGCGACGATGAACATCCTTCCCCGCACAGCGGACAGCAGTTTACCCGCGTACCAGCCGACCGCCTGCCTCGCCTGCCTCTTCCCTGCCAGCCCCGCGGGCAACGTCGAAACCTGCGACACGGCCGGAATTCTCTCGACGGCCGTCAACTTCGCCGCCTCGCTGCAGGTCACCGAGGCACTCAAGCTGCTCACCGGGCAGCCCGAGCGCATGCGCCGCACACTGCTGGCCCATGACCTCTGGACGGGCGAACGCTCCGAGGTCGTCGCAGGCTCTCCGTGTGCCGACTGCGAGGTTTGCGGCCAGCGTTCCTTCCGCGCTTTGGCCGGCGAAGGTCGCGCTCCCATCACCCTCTGCGGCCGCAATGCGGTGCAGATTCACGAGCACGCGCGCCCAGTCGATCTCGTCGCCCTCGCCCACCGCCTCGAGCCGCTCGGTGAGGTCCGAGCCAACGGTCTGCTGCTGCGATTTCGTACGCCACCGTACACAATTACAGTCTTCCCGGATGGCCGCGCCCTCATCCAGGGCACGACCGACGTCGGCCGGGCCAGGTCCTTATACGCCAGATACATCGGAGCTTAACCCATACACCTCGCACTCCGGTACAACCCCACAGCCCCGGGTCCAATCCAAGCCACTTGAAACCTTTCCGAGATTGGGTGCGTTACGCTGAAAGCAGGCGCGGAGCCCGGCGTGAACGAACGTACTGACCGGAGACTTCGCTTATGGGATTTCAAGGCTTACAGACGATGCAGACAAAACCAAATTCCGGCTTGTTCAAGCGGAACCCTCCAATCGCCGGCGAGGCCGAAGCTATCGAGCGCGCCAAGAACGGCGATGCTGATGCTTTCTCCAAGCTGTACTCGCTGCACAAGCGGCGTGTGTATACCCTTTGCCTCCGCATGCTCGGCAACGTCTCTGAAGCCGAGGACATGACCCAGGAGGCCTTTCTCCATCTCTTCCGCAAGCTCGGCAGCTTCCGTGGCGAGAGCGCCTTTTCCACCTGGCTGCATCGCCTCACAGTGAATCTCGTTCTGATGCATCTCCGTAAGAAGGGCCTGCAACTTGTCTCACTCGAAGAAACCATCAACCCCTCCGAAGAGGACGCGCCCAAGCGCGACTTCGGTTCGCGCGACACGCAGCTTGCCGGTTCGGTGGATCGAGTTACGCTCGAGCGCGCCGTGGCTTCACTTCCCCCGGGGTACCGAATGGTATTCGTCCTGCACGATGTTGAGGGATTTGAGCACAACGAGATTGCTACGATGCTTGAGTGCTCCACCGGCAACAGCAAATCGCAGCTGCACAAGGCACGCCTGAAACTCCGCGAGCTTCTTCGCAACCCGGATCAGCTGCCCGAGACGGAGAGCTCACGGGAGGTCGTTCAGTGAGTAATCTCCCGAATCTCGACTTTGATTCAATGACCGCCGCCGAATTCGAACAGTACCTTCCCGAACTGTTCGCCAGCGGAGAGAGCGGCCGGCTCAGTGAAGATCCGCGCCTCTCCAGGTTCCTCGCAGCGAACCCTGACTGCGCTGCACTTGTCCATGACCTGGAAACCATCGCCGAAACTGCAAAAAATCTTTTGATTCCCGATCAGGATGAACCCAGCGATGAGGTGTGGGACAACATCGCGAAGAAGCTCAAGCAGTAGAACTTCGGTCCTAGCCGATACCATAGGGTCTGAGACATCTCAGACCCTATGCCTTTTTCCGCGCCAAAATCCCGGGAGTCCACCGGCAGCCTGCAGTCGCCCATCGACCGCATCGTGCTCACCGGCTTCATGGGCTCCGGAAAGAGCACCATTGGCCGCAGCCTCGCGCAGAGGCTCGGCTGGCGCTTCATCGACCTTGACAGCCTCATCGAGGAGCGCGACCGCCGCCCCATCCCGCGCATCTTTGCCGAAAGCGGCGAGCCAGCCTTCCGCGTCATGGAGACCGACGCCCTCGCCTCAGCACTCCGCGAAGCCCGGCTTGTCGTGGCCCTGGGCGGCGGCGCGCTGGAGACGCAAGCAAACCGCCACGCAATCGGAGCAGCCCAGCGTACCTGCACGGTCCTTCTCACGGCATCCTTTGACGTCCTCTATGACCGCTGCCGGCAGCAGATCGTCGCCGCAGTCGACTCGTCCATGCCCGTGCGCCCGCTGCTCGGCGATCGCGAAGCAGCCGCCGCCCGTCTCGCGCGCCGCGAGGCCAATTATCGCGAGACGGCCAATTTCATCCTCGACACAACAGGCCAGCAGCCCGAAGACAGCGTCGGCGAGCTTCTGGTGTTGCTTGGGAGCGTGCTCTAGACCCGGGTGGCTATCTTCAGCCCGGCCCATGCGCATCACACGGACAGAACCTCGTCGCACACTGTTATCTTGAGGAACCGTGCCCCTGATCGTGCATCCTGAAAGCCCGTCGCCCACGCTCACTCCCCAGGAGGAGCAGCGCCGCAACGTTCGCGGCTACATTCTCTTTGCCTTCGGCATGGCCGTTCTCTTCGGCGTGCTCTGGAAGTTGCTCAATGTTCTCGAGGTCGTCTACGTCAGCGCACTCTTCGCCGTCGTATTGATGCCCATCGTGGAGCAGATACGCAGAGTGAGCATCTTCGGCCGGCAGCCCTCGCGCACCGTCGCGGTCATTGGGCTGGTGGTCGTCGTCTTCACGGGGCTCGCACTCTTCTTCATTATTGCGATGCCGCCTGTCATCCACGACATGCAGCACTTCGGAGAAGATCTGCCGCGCCGGTTGCCGGGGCTCGCCGACAAACTCCGGCATCTTCCCTTCGCCCAGAAGCTCGGCGTGGATTCCATCGGAGAGCGGATTCAGAATCTCGCCGCCGGCACTGTCTCGTATGTCTTCGCCTCGGCTCCCAAGTGGGCAGCTCGTGTCGCGGATGTTCTCGCCGCGACAATCCTGTGCATCTACTTCATGCTCGAAGGCGAGTTCGCCTACTTCTACTTTCTCTCGTTCATTCCGCTCGAGTACCGCGATCGTCTGGCGCGCACCCTCGTTGCCGCCGAAGGCCGCATGAGCAAGTGGCTCATCGGCCAGGCAGCCCTGATGATCATCCTCGGTCTCACCAGCACGGTCGTCTTTCATGCGCTGCACGTCCGATATGCCGTGCTGCTCGGCATGCTGATGGGCCTTTTCAACATCGTGCCCATCATCGGCGGCGTGATTACCATCCTTCTTGCCGCCTCGGTCGCCGCCATGGACTCATGGTCCAAAATGGCGGGCGTCTTCATCTTCTATGTGATTTATACCCAGATCGAGAACGCATTCCTCACGCCGCGCATCATGCGCACCAGCGTCAACCTGATGGGCCTCTCGGTCCTCATCGCGCTGCTCGCGGGCACCGAACTGGCTGGCGTGGTCGGCGCGCTCGTCGCCGTTCCCTCGGCAGCTCTCTTTGCGGTAATCATGGACGAATACGTGGTACAGAAAGACGCCGACGCCACCGCGAAGGTGGCGTCGGCGAATATCACTGCAACCTGACTCGAGGCGGTGCGCTCTACTTGCGAGCCGTGAGGGTCCAGGTCGTCTCGCTGTGATAGGTCTGTCCCGGCTTCAGCTCTGTGCTCGGGAAGTTCGGATGATTCGGCGAATCAGGAAAGTGCTGTGTCTCCAGGCAGAAGCCATTCCGGTAGTCATACTTCGCGCCGGTCCGGCTCTTGAAGGTGCCGTCCAGGAAGTTGCCGGAGTAGAACTGCATGCCAGGCTCCGTCGTCTCCACGCTCAGCACGCGACCGCTCGCCGGATCGTAAACCTGCGCCGCCGGATGCAGCTCGCCCATCTTTCCGCGCAGCACCCAGTTATGGTCGTAGCCATGACCCAGCTTCAACTGCTCATTGCTCGCGTTAATCCGTTCGCCAATGACATGCGGGGTCGTGAAGTCAAAGGGCGTTCCCGCCACCGGCGCAAGCTGTCCGGTGGGGATCAGCGTGGAGTTCACCGGCGTGAACTTGTCCGCGTCGATCTGTATCTGCTCATTCAGGATCGTTCCGCTTCCATCGCCGGAGAGATTGAAGTAAGCGTGGTTGGTGAGGTTGACCACAGTCGGCTTGTCCGTCGTCGCGCTGTACTGGATCACAACCTTGTTATCGTTCAGCGTGTAACGAACATGCGCAGTCAGCGTGCCAGGATATCCCTGATCACCGTCCCGGCTCACCAGCGTGAACTCAACGCCTGACGGAATCTCTTTGCCGCTCCAGTTGAGATCGGCGAATCCAGCCTTGCCGCCATGCAACGAATTCGGCCCGTCATTGACGCTGACCTGGTATGTCTTGCCCTCCAGCGTGAACTTGCCGTTTGCGATGCGGTTCGCATACCGCCCGGGCACCGAACCGAAATACGTTTTGGCGTCCTTCAGATACTGATTGAAGTCCGCATACCCCAGCACGACATTGCCCATCTTGCCGTTGCGGTCTTTCGTGTCCAGCGAGACAACGCGCGCGCCAAAACTCATCACCTGCAGCTCGACCGCAGGGCTCTTCAGCGTATAAATCTCCACGGCCTTGCCATCAGGCATGTGGCCGAAAGTGCTGTGTTGTACGGTGGTGGCGGCTGACGCGACGCTGAAAGAGGTCATGGTGAGCAGAATAACGCGAAGAAGCTTCATCAGGCTTTGGTACTCCCAGTGGCGATTAAGAATGCGGTCAACAATCACCCGTCACTATACTTGACACCATATGGCCCTGACGATTCGCCGCACTCACCTCCCCTACTTCCTTGCATCGTTACTGCTAATTCCCTTCATCGCTACCGCCTCCGCCGGCGCCAGTAAAGCGGATACCCATTGGGTCGGCACATGGTCCAGCGCGCCGTACTCCCGCGCCAACACCGAGAACCTTTTTGCCGACGACATCACCCTGCGCGAGATCGTTCACGTGTCGATAGGCGGTTCCAGTCTGCGGATTGTTCTCAGCAACGCCTTCGGCACCACAAACCTGAAGATCGGCGGCGCCAACGTCGCCCTCGCCGGCACCGGAGGCGCCATCAAGGGAACCGCTGTTCCCGCGCTCTTCCACGGCCAGCCCGCGGTGGAGATTCCCGCCGGCGCGGAAGTCGTGAGCGACCCTGTCGCGCTCGACCTGCCCCCGTTCGGCGATCTCGCCGTGACCGTCTTCGTGCCCGGCCAGAGCATCGCCACCCTCACCCAGCACGGATTCGCCAACCAGACCAACTACCAGCTCGCCGGAAACCAGCTCACCTCACCCGATTTCGCCGGAGCTGCAACCCTGCGCTCCTGGCCATTCCTCAAAACCGTCGAAGTCCTCGCCCCGTCCGACGCTGCTGCGATCGTTGCCTTCGGCGACAGCATCACCGACGGCGCCCACAGCACCCCTGACAAGAACATGCGCTGGCCCGACATCCTCGCCCGGCGCCTGCAGGCCGACAAGAAGACCGCGCACCTCGCCGTGCTCAACGAAGGCATTGGCGGCAACCACGTCCTTGACGACAGCCCCGGCGGACCGAACGCGCTCGCCCGTTTCGACCGCGACGTGCTCGACCAGAGCGGCGTGAAGTACCTCATCATCCTCGAAGGCATCAACGACATCGGCCACTCCTACGGTCCCGACAAACCCGACCACCCCATCACCGCCGACCAGCTCGTGATGGCCCTCTCCCAGCTCATCGACCGCGCCCACGCTCACGGGATCAAGGTCTTCGGAGCCACGCTCACGCCCTACATCGGCGCAAAGTACGCATCCCCGGAGGGTGAAAAAGTGCGCGAGGCCGAAAACGACTTCATCCTGCACAGCGGTAAGTTTGACGGCACCATCGACTTCGCCAAAGCCACCGCCGATCCCTCCGACCCGACCCGCTTCGCCACAACCGCGGGAAGCGCCGACAACCTTCACCCCGGCGACTCCGGCTACCAGGCAATGGGCGATTCCATCGATTTGAAACTCTTCAAGGATTAGCTCACACAAACAGAAACGCCCTGCTTCATCGAGCAGGGCGTTTTGCTTTAATCCCCGGAAAATTACTTCAGCTCAAGACCCGCAAAGAAGTAGCCGATCTCGAACGCCGCGGTATCTTCAGCGTCCGATCCGTGAATGGCGTTCTCGCCAATCGACGCCGCGTACTTCTTGCGAATCGTTCCCTCGTCGGCCTTCGCCGGATCCGTCGCACCCATCAGCGTGCGCAGATCGGCAATTGCGTTGTCCTTCTCGAGCACCATCGGCACAATCGTGCCCGAGCTCATGAACGTCGTCAGCTCGCCGAAGAACGGACGCGCCGCGTGCACATAGTAAAAGCCCTCGGCCTGCTCCTTGGTGAGACCGATCTTCTTGATGGCGACAATCTTGAATCCTGCCTTCTGGATCTCGGCGAGAATGGCGGCCGTGTGGCCTTTGCGGACCGCGTCCGGCTTGATGATGCTGAAGGTGCGCTGTGACACAAAAATCTCCTGTACCTACTCTGATTGCCCCATAAATGTTGGCTTCTTCCAGTGTACCTTCTGGAGCATTTCTACTGAAGGTGGAGGCCGAAACCGACCCTGACAGTGCCGTTTTCCCTCGAAGAAAACGGCATCCACGAATGTTTCCAACGTCACATCATCAGGAGAATGCTCTAGTACTGCCAACTGCTCAGATCGGCTCCCGACGGCGCGGTCTTCTTGATCCGCGCCAGAATTTGCGGAACATACATCTGGTTGTAATGCAGTCGGCTGTACCAGTTCGGGTGGTCGAAGTCGCCATTCCAGCAGTGCTCCGCCTTCGGCCCGTACTTCACCTCGCCCTGGTACGGAACGCCGTGTCCTGGCGTGCCCGTCTGCTTCAGAAAGTCTTCCATCAGGTACACGGCGTTGTTCAGAAAGTACGAATCGTCGTACCCGACATAGAGGTGCAGCTTGCCCTGCAGCTTCGGCCCCAGCGTTCCCCAGTCGCGCTGCAGTATGGCGTCGAGGTCGTAATGATCGTGCCAGTACGCCGCCGTCCTGTGATCGATGACGCCCGTCTCTTTATCGAAGATCGGCTGCGGATATCCATCGCTTCCCACCGGCGAAAACACCGCCTGCCAGATATCGAACTGATCGCCCGATCGTCCGTGATCACCCAGCGCTGCCTCGTACGCGATGTTGTCCGGCGTCGAAATCAGGGTCTGCCCGAGGTAGTTCCGCATCGCCGGCTGCACGATGTTTCGCTGCGCTCCGTCGGTCCAGAAGATGTTCTTCTGGTTGTACAAATCCGCCGTCATGTACGCGTGAAAGTCCACGGGGTCCGGGCATGCGACAAACGCGCCGTTGTAGTGGTCGGGATAAAACATCTGCACTGCCAGCGACTCCCATCCGCCGGTCGAGCCGCCATACACAAATCGCGCCCATCCCTGCCCGATACCGCGAAACTGCTTCTCAATCGCCGGAATCAGTTCCGTCTCAATCGCATCGCCATATGGCCCCAGGTTCGCCGAGTTCACCGCATAGCTGTCGTCGTAAAACGGATTTGCGTGATCGATCTTCACAATCAGAAACCGCGGCTGGTTCGGCTTAATCCACTCCTGGTAGTTCTTGTAGCTCTCCTCCTGGATGATGCGGTTGTAACCCTTGAGATGAAACCGCTCCGAGTAATCCGGCTTCAGGTTCGGGTCCGGCGGCGTCTCTCGGAAGTCGAAGAACTCCGGCTCGAAATGGTCCTCAAAGATCATCAGCGGATAGTGCGCATTCGGGTGCTCATCGAACCCCTGCGGCACCATCACGACCGCACTCAGGTAAATCGGCGTCCCCCAGAAATCGCTCAGCAGCTTCGACTGAATCCGCAGGTGCCGGATGTACTTCGTGTCCGGCTCGGGCTTGATCGGCGGAATGACCTCCGTCATCTCAAGATGCACATCCTGATGCGTTCCCGGTGCAATATGTACCTTCACCGGCTTCGAATACAGGTTTCCCGGCTTGATGTTCCAGTGCTGCCCCTCGCCCATGTCCGGCGGCAGCTTTACGGTCTTGCCGTCGCTGCGATGAAAGGTCTGGTAGACGTTCAGCACGGCCTGCACGGTGTAATCGCCCGCAGGCATGTCAGCGAGGGACCGGTGCGGATAGCCCGCAATCTTTGAAACGACCCGCGATCCGTTCTGGGTCTGGCTGCCGAACGATACCGGCTCGCCCGGCCTGAGCCCGTCCACCGTCAGGCCAAATACCTGCTGCGAACTTGGCGAGATGCTGATCTGCATCCTCGGCTCGTCGCTGGGGTCGTTCGAGACCAGCAGAAGCACCCGCCCGTCCAGCTGTTTCGAGCTGCGTTCCGCCGGAAAACTGACCGTAAACACCTGTGCCGAAAGGCCCAGGCTCACCATTCCCAGCACGGCCGCTGCCAATCCACGCACTTTTCGCATAGCCGAAAGTGTAATCCACACATTGTCCGCAGCCGGCGTATGCTCTGTCTCGTCCAATGCTCATGCGCAAAACTGCGTGGATCTGGCTGGTCGGCTGCTGTGCGTGGGCGCTAGACGCCGCGGTCAACCTCAGCGCGCACTCCACTGCGCATGCTTACCTCGCCTTCATCCTGGCGATGCTCTTCGGAGTCGCGTGGCTGTTCTACCGCAGCCAGCCACGCTGATCCCCAACAAGAACTAGGCTTTGCCCAACACCTTCGCCATCGTCTCGCCGATCTCAGCCGGCGACTTCACGACATGAATGCCCGCCTCGGCCATTGCCTGCATCTTGCTCTCGGCCGTGCCTTCGCCGCCGGAGATGATCGCACCGGCGTGGCCCATGCGGCGTCCCGGAGGCGCGGTTTGCCCGGCGATGAAGCCCACCACAGGCTTCTTCACCTGCGCCTTAATGAACTCAGCGGCCTTCTCCTCGTTCGTACCGCCGATCTCGCCGATCATGATGATCGCTTCCGTTCCCGGATCATCGTTCAGCAATCTCAGCGCATCGATGTGCGTTGTGCCGACGATCGGGTCCCCGCCGATGCCGATCGCCGTCGACTGGCCGATGCCGCGCGTCGTGAGCTGATACACGGCCTCGTACGTCAGCGTGCCGGAGCGCGAGACGATGCCGACGCTGCCCTCTTTGTGAATGCGTCCCGGCATGATGCCGATCTTCGCCTTGCCCGGCGAGATCACGCCCGGGCAGTTCGGGCCGATCAGCCGTGAGTTCGAGTGCTTCACAACCTCCCAGACCTTCACCATGTCGAGCACCGGGATGCCTTCGGTGATGCACGACGATGAGCGGCAATGCCAGCATCGGCCGCCTCGAGGATGCCATCCGCAGCCGCCGGTGGCGGCACGAAGATCATCGTCGCATTCGCTCCGGTCGCCTTCACCGCTTCCTCAACGGTGTTGAAGACGGGCCAGCCCTCGTGCGTCGTTCCACCCTTGCCGGGTGTCACACCGCCGACGACCAGCTTGTTGCCGAACTGCTTCGCATACTCATCGCAGCCCTTGGCGTGAAACGTGCCTTCACGGCCGGTGATTCCCTGCACGATCAGCCGCGTGTTCTTGTCTACGAGAACGCTCATTACTTCACTCCCTTCGCGGCTGCGACCACCAGGTCGGCTGCGTCCTTCATCGTTGTTCCCACCTGGAACTTCAGGCCGCTCTCCTCGATGATCTTGCGGCCCTCTTCGACATTGGTTCCTTCCAGCCGCAACACAATCGGAAGTTGGACGTTGAGCTTCTTCGCAGCGGCCACAACTGCGGTTGCGAGCACGTCGACCCGCAGAATGCCGCCGAAGATGTTGATGAAGATTGCTTTCACGTTCTTGTCGGAGAGCAGGATGCCGAACGCGTTTTCGATCTGCTCCTGGTTCGCTCCGCCGCCGACGTCGAGGAAGTTCGCGGGCGAGCCGCCGGCGTACTGGATGATGTCCATCGTCGCCATGGCGAGACCGGCGCCGTTCACCATGCAGGCGATGTTGCCGTCGAGCTTGATGTAGTTCAACGCGAACTTGGAGGCTTCCACCTCGAGCGGATCTTCTTCGCTCAGGTCGCGCAGCTCCTTGAGGTCCTTGTGGCGGAAGAGCGCGTTGTCGTCGAAGTTGATCTTGCAGTCGAGCGCGGCGAGCTTGCCATCCTTGGTCGTGATGAAGGGGTTGATCTCCATCAGCGAACTATCGGTGTCCATGAAGGCCTTGTAGAGGCCCATCATGAACTTCACGGCTTCGCCGACCTGCCTGGGCTCGAGGCCGAGCTTGAATGCGAGGCGGCGAGCCTGATAGGGCTGAAAACCAATCGCCGGATCGATGTACTCCTTGAAGATCGCCTCGGGCGTCTTGTGCGCCACCTCCTCGATGTCCATGCCGCCCTCCTGCGAGGCCATGAAGACCACCTGCGAGCTGGCGCGGTCGAGCACGATGCCGAGGTAGAGCTCGCGGGCAATCGCCGAGCCGGACTCGATGAGCAGGCGCTGCACCTTCTGGCCCTGCGGGCCGGTCTGGTGCGTGACGAGCTGCATGCCGAGGATCGCCTTGGCGTACTCATCGGCCTGCTCGATGGACTTGGCGAGCTTGACGCCACCGCCTTTGCCGCGGCCACCGGCGTGAATCTGCGCCTTGATGACGACTACGGAATTGCCGGCAGAGAAGAGTTGCTTGGCGGCTGCGTCGGCCTCTTCCAGCGTGGTAGCCATTTCACCTGCGGGGACGGCAACGCCGTACTTCCGAAGGATCTCCTTGGCCTGATACTCGTGGATCTTCATGCGCGCTCCAGTGGTGCAAGGGTGACGCTCAATGGTAGCGATGCCGCGAAAGCAGGAGCAAGCGAAGGCAGACGATAATCGATATGAGCTTGTCGAAAGACGGTCTGTTAGCCTCAGGTTCAGATGTCGATCCAACAAGAGTTGCGACGTGTGGTGGAGTCGCGAGAGAGCTTGACGCAGGAAGAAGCGGCTGCGCTGATGCGGCGAATTCTTTCCGGCGATGCCAGCGAAGTGGAGCTGGCGGCGCTGCTGGGCGGTATGGCCGGCCGGGGGGAGACGGCGGCCGAGGTTGCGGGCTTCGCGCAGGAGCTGCGCGCGGTGGCGACGACGCTGCCGCTGACCGAGGCGGAGCGCGAGGCGCTGGTCGACACCTGCGGAACGGGCGGCGACGGGAGCGGGACGTTCAACATCTCCACGGCAGCGGCGCTGGTGGCGGCGGCGGCGGGGGCCAAGGTGGCCAAGCACGGCAACCGGGCGATCACGTCACGGTGCGGGTCGGCGGACGTGCTGGAGGCGCTGGGCGTGCCAACGGAGTTAGCCCCGGAGGCCGCGGCGGATGCCCTGCGCGAGCATGGATTCTGCTTCCTGCTGGCTCCGGCGCATCATCCGGCGCTGCGGGCGGTGATGCCGGTACGCAAGGCAATAGGTGTGCGGACGGTGCTGCATGTGCTGGGGCCGCTGCTGAATCCTGCGGGAGCGCGGCGGCAGGTGATGGGTGTGTATGCCAGGCGGCTGGTGCCGCTGGTTGCGGAAGCGATGACCAGGCTGGGCACGACGCACGCCATGGTGGTTCATGGCGACGGCGGGCTGGATGAACTGGCTATGAGCGGGCCGAGCGATGTGGCCGAGGTTCGCGAGGCCGCGGTCACGGAGCTGGTTGTGACCCCGGAGCAGATGGGGTTTGGGCGCGCAGGGCTTGCGGCCCTCGCGGGCGGGGATGCGGCCGCGAATGCGGAGATCCTGCGCAAGATTTTTGCGGGAGAGCGCGGACCCCGGCGGGAGATGGTCTTGCTGAATGCGGCGGCGGTGCTGGCAGTGGCGGGCGTCAGTGCCAAGCTGCCCGAGGCGGCGTTGCGTGCCGCGGACGCGATCGATTCAGGCGCCGTGGGGCGGCTGGTGAAGGCACTGCAGCGGTAGGACCCCCCTCCCCCCGCCATATTTGTGCAAAATCTTCCATCCAAAGGACTTAGGGGTGGACCCTCAATGGCAAAGTCCTGATTTCATAGAACTTCCGTGCAAAGTATCTAAAATGAAGCGGTTGCGGGATCGTACTGCACTCCCGGTCAAGATTGGAGCACCAAAAACAAAAGGCTGCCCGGTGGCAGCCTTATCGTTAAACCTTCTATTTCCATTATAGAAGAATGGGTGAAATTATTTCCGGAATGTTCGCCGGAATTTTTCCCTTTGATTTGTTTGGGTTACGAGGTTTTCTCGAGGGACGGGGCTTGACAGGATTTTTTCGAAGCCCGCCCCTACGCTTCGCGCACGAAGGGGGGCACGCATTAAGGTGGCGAATGGAGGAAGGTGCAATGAGTGATGCTTCGAGGACGTCGTTGAACTTTGATCACTCGCTGGTGACGACGGCGTTTGATTTGGCGGGGTACAAGGTGGTGCGAAACCTGGGCGTGGTGCGCGGGATCGTGGTGAGGTCGCGATCGGTGATTGGCACCCTCGGAGCGAGCCTGCAGACGCTGGTGGGCGGGGATATCACGTTGTTCACCGAGATGTGCGAGAAGACGCGGTCGGATGCGTTCGAGCGGATGATTGCGCATGCGATCGAGATTGGCGCCAATGGCGTGATCGGCGTGCGGTATGATGCGAACGAGATTATGCAGGGAGTCGCGGAGGTCTTAGCGTACGGGACGGCGGTGGTGGTTGAGCCGGCGTGAAGGGGTGAGGCTGCCGAACCGACCCCACCCATGCGTCTCGCGCATGAATGGGGTACGCCTTGAGTGCGGAGCCGTTCTAGGCGACCGCTGAGGCTGGGGCGGGCTTCGCCGAGGCTGCGACGGCTACCGAGACCGGGGTGGCGGTGTATTCGGAGGCCTTCCAGTCGCCGAGGCAGCGGCTGAGCAGCGCAGCGGCGCAGCGCTCACCGCAGAGAACAATGACGTGGTCCTCGAGGGCTAGGTTCGCGTCCCAGGGCATAAATTTAACGTCGTGGGCCGAGGTTACAGCGAGAATCCAATGATTGCTGGTCTTCTTCTGGACTCCGCAGGTGCAGGTGAATAATGGGGTGGCTGCCATGTGTCAGTCTCCTCACTGCTGAACGCAGTTGTCGTTCGGTTAGGTAAGAGCAAGTCCTATGCCAATCGTCGGAGAAGCTAAGTTTTTGATCTAAAGAGCTTAGGTGCTGGATCGTGTTTAAAGGTCATTCCGGAAGGGGGGCAAGGTGGCAAATTCTTTCCACTGTGTGCAATCAATTGCAACCTCTGAGGTACGATAGCACGGCGAAAGGGTCAGGTTGGCCGGGTGGTGTTGGTACGAAAGTCTATCGGGGCCAAGGTGGATTCCCTCGGTGGCTAAAGCCACCTTGATAGGACCTGATGCGGCGCGGCTAAAGCCGCGCCCTTTCAAAACGGATTCGACTGCGGCGGGCCTAAAGCCGCACCCTTCAAAACGGATTCGCAGTTACCTGTTGACCTGGATGGAGACGATCTGGCCGGCGACGCGGGTGTCCTTGACGGGGGTGTAGGTGACGACGGCCTGCATGCCTTCGATCTTGCAGGGGTCGAGGCCGCCCCTGGGGTAAAAGGTCACCCAGTAGTCGATTTTGTACATGTGGTTGGTGTAGAGCGCGATGGGTTTGGCGCCGCCGTCGACGGTGAGGGTGAGGATAGTGGGATAGGTACAGGTGACGTTGTGGAGAACGCCTTTTGCGGTGCGGCGCGGACCGGTGGGCGGTGTGTCGGGGAAGTGCGGGTCCGTGTCCCCGGGGATGAGGGCGGCGGGCTTGCCGCGTGAGGCGGAGGTAGATGAGACGGCAGTTACGTTGCCGGGAGCGGCGGGAGCCGGCGGCGGCGCGAGGGTGGTGGCTGCGGTCAACTGTTCCTGATAGAGATGGGCTTCGTCGATGCGGGCGTTCAGTTCGGCTATTTCAGCGGGAGTGTGGGCGAAGGGACGCGCGGCCGCGAGGACGGAGAGGGCCGAGGGGAGTTCTTTGCGCTGCATGTGAATGCTGGCGTTGTTGAGACGGTAGCCGAAGTTGTCGGGCTCGAGGGTGATGGCGAGAAGGCTGAGGCGAAGCGCGTCGTCGAGCTGGCGATGCATGGCGTAATAGCTGGCGAGCGCGTCATTGGCAGGAGCGAAATCCGGGTTGAGCTTGAGGGACTGCTCGAGGTTGGTTTCGATGGCCGGGTCGTCATGGTTGCCGGCGCGAAGGGTGAGCGCGGCGGCGTAGTACCAGGCGAGAAAGCTGGTGGAGTGATTGGCGGCGGCCTCCGTGTAGGACCTGCGGGCGGCTTCGAGGTCATGCTCGCGCAGGTGGAGGATGCCCTGGGTCTCGTGGGCGAGTGCGTTGTGAGGATTGGCGGCGAGGACGGAGTCGAGGAGCTTGCGTGCGTCGTCGGTGCGGCCGTTGGAGAGGAGGACGGCAGCGCGGCAGGCATCGACATCGGGTGTGGTGAGGGGAGTGAGTTTGTAGGAGGCCTCATCGATGGGAATGCTGATGGGCATGGCGAGATAGGCGAAGTCGCCGTGGCTGATCTGACCTTCCAGGGCGATCTGAAATGTCTTGAGATTGCCGAAGGCAGAGACGGCGGCGGCGAGTGAGGTCTGGCCTGCGTCGAGTGCCCGGAGGTAGCTGCCGATGAGGTCGGTCTTGTTGCGGAAGTCATTGATGTAGAGCATGTAGGTGAGGGCCCAGGACTCGGCATAGAACATGGTTCCCTTCTGCTGCTCGTGGTAGTAGGGCGAGTCGTGGCCGACGTCGAAGAGCGTGGGAAGAGCGAGCAGGCTTTGCGAGCGGAGGAGCTGGAGGAAGCCGGCGCTGGGCTGACCGAAACGGATCTCGTGGGAATCGATATCGGTGTTCTGGTAGAACTCGGCGATGCCTTCGTTGAACCAGAGCGGAAGGTTGGCGTGGCGGGTGATGTAGTGCGTGTACTCGTGGTAGATGGTGGAGTAGGGGTGATCGCCGCCGGCGTCGAGGCGGATGAGGATGTAGACGCGGTCGTTGTTCTGAAGGAAGAGGCCGGCGAGATCGAGCTGGCCCTTGACGAGGTATTCGGCGGGTTCGACGGCCTGGAAGTCGCGGCGGTTTTTCAGCGCGAGAACGACGATGGGGATGCCGGAGTCAGAGTGGGTGCCGGGAAGGATCTTGTGGAAGACGGCCTGCATGCGCTCGAACTGGCCAGCGATGTGGCGGGCCTGTTTTTCGCCTGCGTCGGTGATGACGGTGAAGTGCGGCGTGGTGACCTGGAGCCAGACGGGTGCGGAGTCTGCGCGGGCGCGGGCGCAGAGGAGCGCAAGCGTACAGGCGGCCAGGAGACGAAGGCACATGGCTGGCGGACAATGTAGCGCAAACACCTGAGACTGGGAAATACAGGGGTCTCTCCGCTGCGGCGCTGCTTTGCGGAGACTTCGGGCGAGATGACGGGATTGGGTGATCCGGGCGGAAGGCAAATACAGGGGTCTCTCCGCTGCGGCGCTGCGCGCCTCCGGTCGAGATGACGGGATTTTGAGCGCGAGAGAGCGAGGCTCCGGGCGAGATGACAGGGTGGGGTGATCCGGACGAAAGACGAATACAGGGGTCTCTCCGCTGCGGCGCTGCGCGCCTCCGGTCGAGATGACGGGATTTTGGGCGGGGGAGAGCGAGGCTCCGGGCAAGATGACAGGGTTAGGTGGTTACCGCCTCCGTTGTGGCGGCGGCGGGGAGTTCGAGCTGTTCGCTGCCCTGGGCGTCGAGGTGGGGGGTGAAGTGGGCGCGGCAGCGGGCTTCGTAGAGGCCGGCGGCGCCGACGACGACGAGCTCCTGGGAGGCGCCGAGGCGCTGGGTGTGGATGGCGGCCTGGCCGCAGACCATGCAGACGGCGGAGAGCTTGGTGACCTTGTCGGCGAGGGCCATGAGGTTGGGGACGGGGCCGAAGGGCTCGTTGGCGAAGGTGGTGTCGAGGCCGGCGAGGAGGACGCGTTTGCCGAGGGCGATGAGGTCGAGGGCGACGGGGATGATGTCGGGGGAGAGGAACTGGACCTCGTCGATGCCGACGACTTCGATGTCGTCGAGCTGCGGGTAGAGCTGGGCGCGAAGCTCTTCGACGGAGGCGATGGGCACAGCCTCGTGGGTTTGGGCAGAGTGCGAGGCGATGGCGGCGCGGTGGTAGCGGAGGTCGATGTCGGGCTTGTAGCAGGCGACGCGCTGGCGGGCGATGCGGGCGCGCTTGAGGCGGCGAATGAGTTCTTCGCTCTTGCCGGAGAACATCGGGCCGGTGATGACTTCGAGCACGCCTGGGGTGGTCGGTTGCATGGGGATTAGGGTACTGGGAGGCGCGGTGGATATTTGGGCAGGAACAGAGGTTCGTTGTTCGTGGTGAGTGGTTCGCGAGAGGCGATTACGAGTATGCTGGCGGTGCTGCGTTTTGAAGACTTTCCAGTGAGGTAAGTGCCATGCGAGGGATGATTGCGGCAGTCGGGCTGGTGTTGGCGATGGGAGTGGGTGTTGCGTGGGGGCAGACGTCCGATACGGCGAAGAAGCCGACGTCCAATGAGTTGAAGGTGAAGCTGGTGAACTCGCAGGGACAGTCTGCGGGGACGGTGACCTTCAGGCCGGTGAAGAAGGGCGTGAAGATGACGGTGAAGCTCGAAAATATTCCGTTTGGCGAGCACGGCGTGCATATTCATGAGCATGGGGTGTGCGACGCGCCGGACTTCAAGGCCGCGGGCGGGCACTTCAACCCTTCCGGGAAGCACCATGGGTTTGAGAATCCGGAGGGGCATCACGCGGGGGATCTGCCGAAGAATGTGTCGGTTGGCGAGAATCATAAGGGCGGGGCGAGCTTTGTGCTGACGGATATCTCGATGGACCCGAACCTGCCGAACTCGATCTTTGCCAACGGAGGGACGAGCGTGGTGGTGCATGAACATGCGGATGACGGGAAGACCGATCCCAGCGGGAATTCGGGCAACCGGATCGCGTGCGGGGTGGTGAAGGAGTGAAGAGAGAGTTAGGAGTTAGGAGTTAGGAGTTAGGAGTTAGGAGTCGGGGAGTGAGAAGTCGGGGAGTGAGGGAAACGACCGAGGCGCGCAAAAGCCAGTGCTTAGCTGTGGTTTCGGGCCTAACTCGCTCATTCCCTAACTTCCTAACCGCCCTTTCCAAGGGAACTTTTCAGGCCGGGATTGCGTAAGAGTGACCATGACGGCAGCAACCATCCCGGCGGTTCTTGAACGCGGTTCGGCTGCGGGATGGGGAACAAGGCTGGCCAGGCGCGGGCCAGCAGGACGGCCGGTTCGGCGGGAGGCCCCCATGGGGGTGACGCCGGATCGGGCGCGCGAGGAAAAAGCTGTGAGGGATGTGCGGCTCGCGCCAGAGGAGCCGGATTCGCAAGCTGGACTGGAACGGGCGGCAGTGGTGGCGGAGCAGGCCGCCCTGGCTGCGCTGGCGGCGCGTTGCCTGGCCGGCGATGCGGTGGCGTGGGAGAAGCTGGCCAAGACACAGCATCGGAAGGTGTATGGGCTGTGCTACCGGTTCACGGGGTCGTCAACCGATGCCGAGGATCTGACGCAAGAGGTTTTCCTGAAGATGTACCGCAACCTGGGAAGCTTCGATGTGAACCGCGGAAGCTTTGGGACGTGGCTGACGACGCTGACTCGTAATCTGCTGGTGGACAACTACCGTCGCAGCAGAATGGACCGCGCCAGCGACTCGCTGAATGAGTCGGTTGATGGCGAAGAGGATGGGCCGAGCAGGATGGATCGACTGGCGGATTCGAGGCCTGGCCAGGAACACCATGTGGCGGGCCTCGAATTGAAGACGCAGATTCAGCGGGCGCTGGCACAGGTATCGCCAGAACTGCGTGAAGCGGTTATTCTTCGTGACCTGGAAGACATGGATTACAAGGAGATCGCAGAGGTTTTGTGTATCCCGCAAGGGACGGTCAAGAGCAGGATCAGCCGCGGCCGGAGTGAACTGGCCCGATTGCTGAAAGGCATGGAAGGGAAGGTGATGTAGGCGTGACGCAATGGAGCCAATTCGACGAGATGAATGAGAACAAGCCAATTGAGTGCGTGGTGTGCGAGGCGATGTGCCCGGATGCGGTGGACGGCACGCTTACAGCGCTGGACCGCCGGCTGTTTGAGCGGCACGTGGCGCAGTGCGCGAACTGCGCACGCGAGCTGGCAGAGGCTCAGCGTGGAGCGGCTTGGCTGGGAATGCTGAAGGGACATACACCGGAGCCTCCGGCAGCACTGCTGGCAAAGATCCTGGCCGAGACGACGGGCGCCGAGGATCCGAAGAAGGTTCCGCCGGAGTTCGTGCAGGCGCTTCCGGTGCGCGCCATTGCTCCGGCGTGGGCGCTGACGTCTGTGCTGCGCAAGGTTGTGGATGTCTTCCGCGTCGAGACGGCGCGGGCGAGCTTCCAGCCAAGGATGGCGATGACGGCAGCGATGGCGTTTGTTTCGATTGCGCTGACGCTGAACCTCACGGGCATCAAGCTGAAGAGCCTGCGGGCGTCCGACTTTACGCCTTCGGGGATTCGCCGCAATGTGGTGGAAGTCGGAGCTTCCGCGGCGCGGAATTTCCAGAACATGCGCGTGGTGTACCAGGTGGAGTCGCGGGTAAGCGAACTGCGCGGCGAGGGGCCTCTGGCACAGCGCGAGGATGCGAACTTCACGGTGCAGCAGAATGGCACGGCGCAGCCGCAACAGCAGCAGGCAGCGCCGGCACCGCACAAGGTTGAGTAGATGAAGAGGGTTTGAGGGGCGCAGAGATTTGACGGGCGCAGAGATTTGACGGGCTATAGAGGTTCGAGAAGGCTGACGGGATCCCAGGAGCGCAATTTTCGGTTCCCCGAAAGGCAACACGAGGACCGATAGAAGGGAGGGTAAGCGAAATGATCGACGAGACAACAGGACCGGGCGAGCAGAACACCGCGCCTGAAGGGCAGCCGACAGAGGGCGAGCGCGTAGCGTTTTGCCAGCAGTGCGGCAAGGGATTGACGAACGCAACAATACGAAGGGTCGGCTCGGCGGTCTATTGCGAACCCTGCCTGGTGGCGCGGTTGGAGAGCTCGGCAGCCGGAGCAGGTCAGGCGGGTCCGAACGCAGCCGGATGGGCGCCGGTGGGGGCAGCTCCGGTTGGGGGCGCTGCCGGACAGCCGGGCGGCGCGCCGGTGAGCAATGAGCCGAGCCCGTGGCTGGCGGCCTTCCTGGGACTGATTCCCGGCGTAGGCGCGATGTACAACGGACAGTATGCAAAGGGTGTGGCGCACCTGGTGATCTTTGCGGTGATCGATTCGCTGGCCCACAACGTGAATGACATCTTCGGGCTGCTGGTGGCCGGGTGGATCTTCTACCAGGTGTTCGACGCGTATCACACGGCCAAGGCACGCAGGGATGGGACGCCGCTGCCGAATCCGTTCGGGTTGAATGACATTGGCGATCGCATGGGGTTTGGCAGGAACTGGCCGGGAAGCGCGGCGCGCCCGGTGACGACTTCGACCACGGCCGGATGGGCAGCGGCAGGACCGGCGGCGGCGACGGCGCAGGGGCCTGGCGGGCCGAACTGGTCAGGCTATGTGCCGCCTACGAATTTTGGCGCGGCTGCAACGCCTCCGCCGCCTGTACAGCCGACCGCGTATGCCGGGCCGGCGAGTTCGGGCTCGACGGCGTGGACGCAAGCTCCGTATACCACGAGCTATGAGCCATGGAGCGGTCCGGCAGGTGTGCCCGTTCAGCCGATGCCGCCGGTTCCACCGATGCCGCCGATGCCTGTGCTTCCCTCGCGGCGCTTCCCTATCGGCGCGGCGTGGCTGATTGCGCTGGGATTGATCTTCCTGATGGCGAACCTGAATGCGTCGTGGCGGCTGGGCGGGTCGTGGGTTGTGACGATCATCCTGGCGGCGCTGGGGTGCTTCGTCCTGTTCCGGCGCATCGAGATGGTGGTCGCGTGGCAGAAGGCTTCGGGTGAGGCCGCGCAGGACTATGGCATTACACCCACAGTGCTTGGCCAGATTCGCGGGCCCGTCATGCTGCTGGTGCTGGCGCTCCTGTTCGCGCTACAGGCTGCGGGGATCCGGACGCTGGGACAGACCTGGGGCATCCTGCTGATTGCCTTCGGCGCCCTGCTGATCCTGGAGCGGACGGTGGGACGGAATACGTGGTATCCGACGAATGCGCCGGTGGGCGTGGCCCCTGCGCCAACGGCTGACGCGCGGAAGGACGGACAGTAACAATGGCTAGCTATCCACCACCGCCGCCTCCGCCGCCGGGGTATGGGCCTGGACCGGGTTCTGGCTCGGGCCCGAATTATGCGCAGGGATCTGCATACGACCGCAGGGTGTGGAGGGCGCAGCGGCGCGCGGCCAAGGTGCAGGCGCGGTGGATGCGCGAGCAGTACAGGTGGCAACGGCGCCGCCTGAGGCGCGGCTCGATTGTGGGGCCCATGGTCCTGCTGGCGCTGGGAGTGATCTTCCTTCTGGAACAGACAGGACGGATGTCCTGGGCGCATAGCTTTGCGTGGTACTCGCGCTGGTGGCCGGCGGTGCTGATCGTTGCAGGCATCATCCTGCTGCTGGAGTGGGTGTTCGACCAGCAGCACATGGAAGAGACCGGGCAGCCAGCGCCGACGCACGTGCTGAGCGGCGGTGCGGTGTTTCTGCTGATCCTATTGGCGTGCGTGGGCCTTATGGCACGATCGGCGGATAGCAATTCGGCATGGTGGTACGGGCACCATTGGCCAGGACATGATCTGGCTGGACTGGACCGGGTGTTCGGCGAGGCGCATGAGTCGGATGATTCGGTGAGCCGGGAGCTGCCGCAGGGTTCGATGCTGGTGGTGCATAACCCGTGGGGCGCGGTGTCGGTGACGGGATCAAGCGACGACGGCCAGGTGCACGTGAGCGTGCATAAGCAGGTCTACGCGTGGCGTGACAGCGACGCGGAGGAACGCGCGCAGCGGCTGCAGCCGACGTTTTCAATTCAGGGCAACAACCTGATGCTGGATGTGCCGCCGGTGAACCAGGGACAGGCAGACCTGACGATCGAGATGCCGCACGGCGCGGGGCTTTCCCTGAGCGCAGACCACGGCGATGTCCATGTGAGCGAGCTGCACGGCGCGGTGACGATCTCGGCCCGAAAGGGCGATGTGGATTTGAGTGGTATCAATGGCCCGGTCCTGGCGCAGGTGCATAACGATGATTCGAGCGTGACCGCAAAGAGCGTCACGGGGGCATTTACACTGCAAGGTCGGGCGGGCGATATCTCGCTGGCGAATATTGACGGGCCCGTGATGCTGCAGGGCGATTTCTTCGGAACGACGCATGCTGAACAGATCAGCGGGCCGCTGCGGTTCGAGACCAGCCGCACGAAGTTTGGCACAGCCCGGGTGGATGGCGAAGTCTCCATCGAGAGCGGCGATCTGCAGGGGAATAAGCTGCTGGGGCCGGTGACGTTGACGACGCGGAATCGGACGATCGAGCTGGATGATGTGTCGGGACCGGTAACGCTGACGAATCGCAATGGCGCGATCTCGGTGACGAATGCGGCCCCGGTGGCGCCGATCAATATCAGGAATGAGCATGGGTCGGTAGACCTCGGCCTCCCGGAGCACGGAGCGTTTGTGCTGGATGCGCAGACCAAGAATGGCGATCTCGAGAATGATTTCGGGCTGGAGTCGCAGGGCCAAGGTGACAAGCGTTGGCTGAGTGGCAAAGTGGGCGCCGGCGGAGCTCAGGTGAAGGTGGAAACCAGCGACGGCGACGTGACGATCCGGAAGGCCCTGGCAACGCCTGTGCCACCCACGCTGCCGCCGGCTCCGAAGGTGACCGTGCCGGCTGTGCCCGCGGTGCCGCAGGCTCCGGAGACGACACCGAAGCGGCATGCAAAGCCGGCGGCGACGACGGACGAGACGCTGCTGGTGCCGGCCATTTCAGGATTGCCTGCGATCTCGTGCCTGCTGCGGTCGCCTAAGGACCACGGAGCTCTGCTGTAAGCAGCGGCCCCGGGCGCAAAATCGGCCGATTGCGAGCGGGCGGCGCCAATTGAAGTGCAGGGAGGCGCACCAAGATGCGGTGCAGCCGTCGAGCCATGTACAAGCCATCCTCCACTTGAAGTCTGTACAGCAGGCCCAGATGGAGATCTTCTGCCCCCACACATCTTTCACTCCTGGTCTGGGAGATGGCCGGAACGCCACGGAGTGGTCCAACATACTCTGCAAGGAACCTTGGAATTCGGGAATCTTGCGCAGACCTGTAATAGTCGCGCCGCATACGTTCATACTGTGGGCGCCAGTTCAGCTCAGAACCCCGATTGAGCCTTATGGCGATTTGAGAGCCAGGTAAGGCGAAAATAAAAAGCCCACCGCGAGGGTGGGCTTTCTTTGAATTAATGCCGGCGATCACCTAATCTCCCACACACTTACGCGTGCAGTACCATCGGCCCAACGAGGCTTAACTTCCGTGTTCGGGATGGGAACGGGTGGAACCCTCGCGGTAAACTCACCGGCAAATTGTCGAAGATCGCGGCGCGATCGTTCACAACTGAATAGATTGGGAGGCTTTTCTTCTTATCGTAGAAAGCCGATAACTACGAGGCTTGTGTTGAATTGTCTTCAGCGAAAGTTGGACTAACTTTGCGCAGAGTAAATTCTATGGACAAGCCGAACGGGCGATTAGTACTGGTAAGCTACGCGTGTTACCACGCTTCAACATCCAGCCTATCAACCAGGTGGTCTTCCTGGGCCCTTCATTACCCTTACGGGTTGGGAGATCTCATCTCAGAGCGTGCTTCCCGCTTATATGCATTCAGCGGTTATCACAACCGAACTTCGCTACCCAGCCGTGCCCTTGGCAGGACAACTGGAACACAAGAGGTTCGTCCATCCCGGTCCTCTCGTACTAAGGACAGCCCTCTTCAAATCTCCTACGCCCACAGCAGATAGAGACCGAACTGTCTCGCGACGTTCTGAACCCAGCTCACGTACCGCTTTAATAGGCGAACAGCCTAACCCTTGGAACCTTCTACAGCTCCAGGATGCGATGAGCCGACATCGAGGTGCCAAACCATTGCGTCGATATGAACTCTTGGCAATGATCAGCCTGTTATCCCCGGCGTACCTTTTATCCGTTGAGCGATGGCCCTTCCATACAGAACCACCGGATCACTAAGGCCTGCTTTCGCATCTGCTCGACTTGTAGGTCTTGCAGTTAACCACACTTATGCCTTTGCACTCGACGGTCGATTTCCAAACGACCTGAGTGTAGCTTCGCGCGCCTCCGTTACAATTTAGGAGGCGACCGCCCCAGTCAAACTACCCGTCTTACAATGTCCCTCACCCAGATAATGGGTGGAGGTTAGGATCACAACAATCGCAGGGTGGTATCTCACCGTTGGCTCCGCCAAGTCCGAGAACCTGGCCTCAAAGCCTCCCACCTATCCTGCGCAGCAATTGCCGTAACCCACTGTAAAAGTATAGTAAAGGTGCACGGGGTCTTTTCGTCTAGCTGCGGGTAACCGGCATCTTCACCGGTACTACAAGTTCGCCGAGCAACTCGTTAAGACAGTCGTACGATCGTTACTCCATTCGTGCAGGTCGGAACTTACCCGACAAGGAATTTCGCTACCTTAGGACCGTTATAGTTACGGCCGCCGTTCACCGGGGCTTCAGTTCAAAGCTTCGCCTTGCGGCTAACCTCTCTCTTTAACCTTCCGGCACCGGGCAGGAGTCAGCCCCTATACGTCGTTTTCGACTTTGCAGAGACCTGTGTTTTTGTTAAACAGTCGCCGTACGCGTTTCACTGCGGCCCGCATGTGCTATTAACACTCGCGGGCGACCCTTCTCCCGAAGTTACGGGTCTAATTTGCCGAGTTCCTTAACAAGCCTTCACTCGAGCGCCTTTGGATATTCTCCTCGTCTACCTGTGTCGGTTTGAGGTACGAGTCCCAGTCTTTCTCCTTAGAGGTTTTTCTTGGCACCATGAAATCAGCAGCTTTCGGGCATACGCCTTACTGTTTTACGCCTCACTGTTAAGACTCTCCGGATTTGCCTAGAGAATCCAGCTTACGCGTATCAAACCCCATAGCCATATGAGGTCCTGCTTATCCTTATGCGTCACCCCATCGTGATAACGAACTACTGGGAGGTCCGGAATATTAACCGGATGTCCATCGCTTACGCCTTTCGGCCTCAGCTTAGGGATCGCCTAACCCTGAGCAGATTAACTTTACTCAGGAAACCTTAGACTTTCGGCGGGAAGGGTTCGCACCTTCCTTATCGCTACTTATGCCGGCAGGGTCTCTTCTCTAACCTCCACGTATCTTCTCAGTTACGCTTCGATGACTAGAGAATGCTCTCCTACCACGCACACTAATGTGTGCATCCGCTGCTTCGGTATACAGTTTTAGCCCCGTTGTATTGTCGGCACCGGACCTCTTGACCAGTGAGCTATTACGCTTTCTTTAAAGGATGGCTGCTTCTAAGCCAACCTCCTGGCTGTCTGAGAGTTCCGACTTCCTTTCCCACTTAACTGTAATTTGGGGACCTTAGCAGGCGGTCTGGACTGTTTTCCTCTCGACTGTGAAGCTTAGCCCCCACAGTCTGACTGCCGGGCTGGTTGTGATCGGCATTCGAAGTTTGGTTGGATTCAGTAAGCCGGAAAGCCCCCTAGTCCATCCATGTCTCTACCACCGATCCAAATCACCCGACGCTAGCCCTAAAGCTATTTCGGAGAGAACGAGCTATCACGGAATTTGATTAGCCTTTCACCCCTACCCTCAGCTCATCCGAGCTTTTTTCAACAAACACCGGTTCGGTCCTCCAGTGAGTGTTACCTCACCTTCAACCTGGCCAAGGGTAGATCATCCCGCTTCGCGTCTATTCCTGCCAACTGAACGCCCTATTCAGACTCGCTTTCGCTGCGGCTCGCTCACGCTTAACCTTGCTGACAAGAATAACTAGCCGGCTCATTATGCAATAGGCACGCGGTCAGACATTCCTCTTACGAGGCATAGTCCTCCCACTGCTTGTAGGCACACGGTTTCAGGTACTATTTCACTCCCCTCTCGGGGTTCTTTTCGCCTTTCCCTCACGGTACTGGTTCACTATCGGTCAGAAACGAGTATTTAGCCTTACGGGATGGTCCCCGTGGATTCAAGCAGGGTTTCTCGTGCCCCGCCTTACTCAGGTACCTGCTTCGAGTCCGGATCTTTTTCGTCTACGCGCCTGTCACGCTCTGTGGGGCCAGTTTCCACTGG
>CAVWYV010000001.1:512500-604527 GCA_963759355.1 uncultured Acidobacteriaceae bacterium
CGAGAAAGAGATCGGTGTCCGGCGTATTGGCGTAGTGGCCGTCGTTGCGTTGGAGACAGTTAAGCGCGACCAGGGAGTCGAGGAAGTCGCGAGCGGAGCGTGGATGAAGGCCGATGCGGCTGCTGATGCCGGTGAGGGTTTCTGGCCCCTGGGCCAGCAGGGTGAAGAGTTCGAGTTCAACGGCGCTGAGCAGAACCTTGGAGGCAAAGAAGCCTGTGCCAAGCTTCAGAAGGTGGTCAGGAACAGGGTGTTCCATGGGGCTGAATTCCTTTGGCTATAAGTATTTTGGCTCTGGAGAAGATTTGGGAATAATACCCGCGCAGAGAAGGCTGCGGAAGGCCTATTGCGGGTTTTTTATCAATAAGGCGGTTCAGGGCTTGGCGATGACGCCCAGGTCGACAAAGCCGTTGACGAAGTACTGGACGGCGAGGGCGACCAGCAGAAGGCCCATGACGCGGACGAGGATGCGGATGCCTGTTTGCCCGAGGACGCGGGCTACGCGATCGGCACTGCCGAGGACGAGGAAGCAGGAGAGAGCGGTGATAGCGATGGCGCCGAGGATGGCGACCATCTCCCAGGTGGACTGGACCTGGCCGACCAGGACCATGACGGTGGCGATGCTGCCGGGGCCGGCGAGCATGGGGATTCCCATGGGGACGATGCCCGCGTCTTCCTTGGTGGCGGCGGCCTGGGCATCTTTGCGGGTTTCCTGCGTGGGGGAACGCTTGGCTTCGAGCATGTCGAGCCCGATGAGGAGAAGGATGACGCCGCCGGCGATCTCGAAGGCCGGAAGCGAGATGCCGAAGAGCCTGAAGATGTATTGGCCGACAAAGGCAAAAAGCGAGAGCACAATCCAGGCGGTGAGCGAGGCGCGGCGGGCCGTGCGCAGGCGGCGGCGCGAGTCCTGCCCCTCGGTGACGGCCAGGAAGGTGGGCAGGGCCGCGAAGGGGTCGACGAGGAAGAAGATGGAGCTGAGCGCCAGCAGCGAGAAGCGTGCCAGTTCGGAGTTCTTGAACTGGGTGAGCGCGAGTGGGTGCGGGGCGAACATCAGGTCGATTCAGATTGTTTCATGGGCTTGCAGAGAAAGCGTTATTGAGATGCGGGACCGAGTCGTTCGTCACGGAATCGGTCTGTAGAAGAAGCTCCCCGTATAATCATTGTTCATACAAGGAGACTCGGATGCCGCTCGACACGACCGCCAATATCTGGCATAACGGCCAACTGATTCCGTGGGAGAAGGCTCAGATTCACGTGATGAGTCACGTGGTGCACTACGGCTCGTCGGTGTTTGAGGGGATTCGCTGCTACGCGCAGGACGGCGGCGCTGGCGTGTTCCGCCTGAACGAGCACATGCAGCGGCTGATTCACTCGGCGAAGATCTACCGGATGCCGCTTCCCTACAATCTTGAACAGTTGAACGATGCGGTTGTGGAGCTGATCGAAGCCAACGGCGTGACGCCGTGTTACATCCGGCCGATCGCGTTCCGAGGCTATGGAGAGATTGGCGTGAACCCGCTGAAGTCGCCGGTGGAGGTGTACATCGCGAACTTCCCGTGGGGCAAGTATGTGGCCGGGCACGGCGGGGCAGATGTGTGCATCTCGAGCTGGAACCGGCTGGCGCCGAACACGATGCCCTCGCTGGCGAAGGCGGGTGCGAATTATATGAACTCGCAGCTGATCCGCATGGAAGCCGATGTGAACGGCTATGTGGAGGGCATCGCGCTGGACGTGAACGGCTACCTGAGCGAGGGCTCGGGCGAGAACCTGTTCCTGGTGCGGAACGGCGTGCTGTACACGACGCCGCTGGCGAACTCTGTGCTGAACGGAATCACGCGCGATTCGATTCTGGTACTGGCGCGGCAGCTTGGAATTCCGGTGGTCGAGCAGGTGATGCCGAGAGAGCTGCTGTACATCTGCGATGAGGCGTTTTTCACCGGCACGGCCGCAGAGGTGACGCATCTGCGCAGCGTGGATCGTATTGTTATCGGCGACGGAAACATGGGACCGATTACGAATGCGCTCCACAAGGCGTTCTTCGACATCGTAAGCGGAGCGGCTCCTGACAAATACAACTGGCTTACGCCGGTGAAGGTGCGCGAGACTGTGACAGCGTAGTTCTTCAACCCAGACTTAAGGATTTTTCTTGATGAGATTGCGGTACGTTCTTGCAGCTGTGGTGCTGGCTGCTGTGGCGGCGAGTGCCAGGGCGCAGGTTGGCGTGTATGTGAATCCGGTCTTCACAAAGATCAGCAACTCCGTCCCGGACACCGGACCGTTTGCATTTCTTGGCGAGGGCGCGACTTCGCGAAACTTTGGCGGCCTGGATCTCGGTGGCTATTACAACGTGACCCACGGGCCGGGGATGAAATTCGGCGTGGATGTGCGCGATACGACCGTGCACAGCAACAACGCGTCGATGAATGTCTTTTCGCTGGCTCTCAGAATCGAGTCCGCCCCGCTGACCCACGGAATCCGACCCTATGCCCAGATTGCCGCGGGCGCTGCGACGAGTAAGGCCCAGCAGACCCAGGTGCACACGACGCGCGGGATGTTTGGAATCTTTGGCGGGATCGACTATCCGCTGACGAGGCATGTGGACTTCCGCATCGTTGAGCTGGGATTTGGCGGAGTCACAACGCAGAACAGCTTTATTTATGGCGCGCCGACAGCGATCGGATCGTCAAGGATGGTTCAGGTAAGCAGCGGACTGGTCTTCCGGTTTCGTGTGCCGGGCGGACCTCCGAAGGCGCCGAAGAGCCACTACTGAAGTCACGACGTCCTGCATCAAAAGCGAAACGGTCTTGTCTAAGAAGGCCGTTTCTGTTTCGTACTCGATTGAGCGAAATGAGGACGGTGGAGGGAGTCGACCGGAGCTGCCGCGCGTGGTGGCATCGCCCAGCAGCATCCGGGGGGCCACCGAAAGCGCAGGGTGATACCCGGCAGGAGCCAACGGCAGCCAGAGATTAAGACTCGGCTGAAATCCCGAGCGGTAGCAGATTCCTTCAAGATTCGTTGACTAACGGCCTTCGCTCGGCCGATGAACGCCGACGAGTTCTGGTTCATCGACCTTCCGCAGCTCCTGCGCCTGACCTGAAGTGGGACGTAATTTGCGTACGTATGGCTCAAGCTTTTGTGGTTGACCACACTCAAGCGCGCGCTCAACTGCGGCAATCACGCGCACGTCGAGGAGGCCCTCCTCCCCGTTGGCCTCAGGATCCTTGTTTCTGAGGATGCAGTCTGAAAAATATTTCAGCTCACCCCCAAACTGATCGGTAGGACGAAACCTCTCGTCGGATTTCTTTTCGCCGATTGTGATGGTGTGTTTGAAGCCGCCAGGCATGGCGAACGCCGGCGAAGAGTAGAGGTCGCCGAGCGTACCTACGATGCGGAAGTCATCAAGATCGGCTCCTGAGTAACTCAACAGCATCGTCGCCATTCGTCCGCCGGGGAAGCGCAAATTGACGGCGACCTGATCGTCGAAATCGCGGAAGCGTTCGGGGTCGGTGCGCGTTCCCATCGCGTAGACCTCGAGCGGCTCCACGCCGAAGAAATTTCGCACTGTGTTGATGGGATAGGGGCCCATGTCGGGTACCGGACCGGCCCAGTACCCGTTCTTCGCGCGATGGTTCTGATGATTCACCGGCTGCGAGAACGATGAATTGAAATAGCGCAAATGACCGAGCCTGCCGCTGCGCGCGGTTTCGAAGGCGTTGAGCATCGCGGGTTCGTGATGCATGCGATACGCAATCATCAGCTTCGCACCAGTGCGCTCTGAAGCAGCGAGGATGCGTTCGCAGTCTTCGACGGAGGTCGCCATCGGCTTTTCAAGCAGAAGGTGAATTCCTGCCTCGAGCGTTTGCACAGCGAGGCCGACATGATCCCAGTTGGGAGTCGCGAGATACACGGCATCTATGGTGCCGGAACTCAATAGCCTGTCGTACTCGTCGTAGCTGTAAAGGGCTTTGACGCCGTACTTCTCGCCAACCTTCGCGGCCTTGTCTTCATGCCCGCTGACAAATGCAACGACCTCGCTGTTGCCGGTGTGTTCAACGCCCGGCAGAAAGGCAGTTTGCGAGATCCAGCCGATTCCGACGACGGCATAGCGGACCTTTCGGTTTTTGACGACGACTGCGTTCGGCATAGTGTGAACTCCTTTTGACGCCATGCGCCTGAGGGGTTCGGATGCGTTGCCGCGAGTGCCGGTGGCTTCAGAAATGCGGGGTCAGTGCGGCCTCATCCTCACTGGGGACGGGCGGCGTCGCCAACGCGTCCCAGCCGGGCAGAATCTGCGAGCCAACGATGAGCCGCACGCCGTCCTGCTTGCGAATGTATGTATACGCCCACTGCCGGAAGACTGCGAAGCGATTGCGGAAGCCGATGAGAAAGAAGATGTGCACGGTGAGCCAGATGACCCAGGCGACAAAGCCCGACCAATGCGCGTGAAACGGCCACACGATGCGCGCCACCGCAGCCTTGCGGCCGATTGTTGCCATGTCGCCCTTATCGAAGTAATGGAAGGGTTTTTGCTTTGCAGCCGCTGCAGGATCCGTCGCCAGCAGGCCAATGCGAGCCGCCGCATAGAGACCCATCTGCATGGCGGGCTGCGCCGTACCGGGAACCTGCCGTCCGTTCTCTTCAACGTGTGCGAGATCGCCGATGATAAATATCTCCGGATGGCCGGGAGGATTGAGATGTTCATCCACCTGCACGCAACCACGGCGATCGAGGCAGGGTGCCATGCCCAGTGACTCTGCGAGCATCCTGCCGAGTGGCGAAGCCTGCACACCCGCAGCCCACAGCGTGCAGACGCTCCCGATACGTTCATCGCCCACCATCACATAACCCGGTTGCACGTCGGTGACGCGAGCTCCCGTACGGATTTTTACGCCCAGCTTCGCCAGTTGCTCGACCGCTTTTTGCTGCAGGTCTTTCGGATAGGCGGTGAGAACGCTGGGGGCACCTTCGAGGATGAGCACGTTGGCCGTAGAAGGATCGATGTGGCGAAAGTCGCGCGTCATGTAGAGGCGTGCAATGTCCGAAATGGCCCCAGCGAGCTCAACGCCGGTAGGACCTCCGCCGATAATGACGAAGTTGAGCGGAGGATGGGTTCCCGTTTCCAGAGTCTGGCGTTCTGCGAGCTCGAAGGCAAGCAGCACACGGCGGCGAATCTCGGTTGCATCTTCAATCGACTTGAGACCCGGAGCAAGCTTGGACCACTCATCCTTGCCGAAGTAGCTGTGCGTCGAGCCTGTGCCGAGGATCAGGTAGTCATAGAGCAACTCGGCGCCGCTCTTGAGATGTACGCGACGTGCGGGCGCGTCGATGTCGATGACCTCGTCCATCACGACTTCAGTGTTGGCGTTGTCGCGGAGAATCGTGCGGATCGGCTGAGCGATTTCGCCGGGCGATAAAACAGCCAGGGCCACCTGATAGAGCAGCGGCTGAAAGGTGTGGTAGTTCTTGCGGTCCACGACCGTGACGTCGACGGGAAGCCTGCCAAGGCGCTTCGCTGCATAAATCCCGCCGAAGCCCGCACCGATGACGACGACGCGAGGACGGACGCTTGTCGCAGTGCTGGTGGCCATGAACCCTCCTAAGCAACTGATGCGTTGAGAACCCGCTACGTCGCTGACGAAACAATTTTCGCCAGGGTGACGATCTGTCCGTACACCATTTAGATGCACGAGAAGATGTCTTACCGGGACAGGATACGCAGGGATTCGGTAATCGGGCAGAAAGGACAAAAACCTGCGGAATGCTGTAGCTTGCTCATACCCTTCAGAGCGACACTGGAGGTGGAGGCGAAACAGCATGGCCGCAGCAGCCACGAAGAGCGCACAGGTTTCGACGCGAGTGTTGACCAGCAACAAGCACCTGATCCGCTGGGTGGAGAAGATGGCCGAGCTCTGCCAGCCGGAGGCGATCCACTGGGTCGATGGTTCCGATGCCGAGAACGAATACCTGTGCGGCAAGCTCGTGGAAGCAGGAACCTTCACCAAGCTGAACGAAAAACTGTGGCCTGGATGCTATCTCGCGCGCAGCTCGGCGAATGACGTGGCTCGCGTGGAGGACCGCACCTTTATCTGTTCGCTGAGCAAGGACGCGGCAGGTCCGACGAACAACTGGGAAGATCCGTTCAAGATGCGCCGCAGGCTGAAGGAGCTCTTTCGGGGCTCGATGCGCGGACGCACGATGTACGTGCTCGCGTTTTCAATGGGACCGATCGGAGCGAAGGCGTCGCAGATTGGCGTGCAACTGACGGACTCTGCTTATGCCGTCGTGAACATGCGCATTATGGCGCGGGTGGGCGCCTCGGTTTTTACGGAGATCGATAAAGACGTCAAGCGTGTCGTACCCTGCATGCACACCGTGGGAGCCCCCCTGGCGCCCGGTGAACAAGACGTGCCGTGGCCGCAGAATGACACGAAGTACATCGTTCACTTTCCCGAGACGCGCGAGATCTGGAGCTATGGTTCGGGCTACGGCGGCAACGCGCTGCTGGGCAAGAAGTGCTTCGCGTTGCGCATCGCGAGCAACATCGCACGCGACGAAGGATGGATGGCGGAACACATGCTCATCCTCGGCGCGGAGTCGCCCGAGGGCGAGAAGACCTATGTTGCTGCGGCGTTTCCGAGTGCCTGCGGCAAGACGAACTTTGCAATGATGATTCCGCCAAAGGGCATGGACGGGTGGAAGGTCTGGTGCGTCGGCGACGACATCGCGTGGATTCGTCCCGATGCGAACGGGCATCTGCGGGCGATGAATCCTGAGGCTGGATTCTTCGGCGTGGCACCCGGCACAAGCGCGAAGACAAACCCGAATGCGATGGCTACGCTTAGCCGCAACACCATCTTCACCAATGTCGCGCTGACGCCGGATGGCGGCGTGTGGTGGGAGGGCATGACCTCGAAACCACCGGCGGAATGCATCGATTGGCGCGGTGATCGCTGGACACCTCAGATCGGCAAAGAGACAGGACGCACAGCTGCGCACCCGAACGGGCGTTTCACCGCCCCCGCAGTGCAGTGCCCGGTCTTCGATCGCGAGGCGTGGGAATCACACGAAGGAGTGCCGATTGCAGCCTTCCTGTTTGGTGGCCGTCGCTCGGAGACGGTGCCGTTGATCTTCCAGTCGTTCAACTGGTCCAGCGGCGTGTATGTCGGCGCGACGATGGGCTCTGAAACAACCGCTGCCGCGGCCGGAAAAACAGGCCTCGTGCGTCGCGATCCGATGGCCATGCTTCCCTTCTGCGGCTATCACATGGGTGACTACTTCCGCCATTGGCTGAAGATGCAGCGCGAGCTTTCCTCTACGCCACGCGTTTTCCATGTGAACTGGTTCCGGAAGGATGAGAATGGGAAGTTCCTATGGCCGGGTTTCAGCGAAAATATGCGCGTGCTGAAGTGGATCATTGACCGCGTGCATGGCCGCGCTCAGGGCAAGGAGACGTCCATCGGCTGGACACCTTATTACAAAGATATGAATTGGGACGGTCTCGACTTCTCGCCGGAGCAGTTTGAGAAGCTGCAAACCGTCGACCGTGTCGCGTGGCGGCGCGAGGTGATGAGCCACGAAGAGCTGTTCCTGCTGCTGCACGATCATCTACCACCGGAAATGGTCTACGAACGCGAACTGCTGATCTGCAGGCTCTAGGTCGGCGGATTCAGCTTGCCGCGCGATGCGAGGAAGCCTCGCCCCGCAGGTTTGCGATGCCATGCTCGAGCGTCAGGTTGAGCTGATCGAGCGTGTGCGCGGAGACGCCGGTCCATATCTTCTCTTCGATTTCCGCCACAGCGGCGAGGCCACTCGCAAGAGCCGCCTCTCCCTTCTTTGTGAGGGAAGCCGTCAGGATGCGGTGGTTTAGCTGGGAGATGTCGCGGGTGATCCAGCCCTCGCGCTCGGCACGGGTGAGCATCGCCTGGAGCGTCTGCGGAGTCACCTGGCATGTGCGGGCAATCGTCGCGCCGCTTACGCCCACGTGCTCCCTGATCGCATTGAGCAGCCGCAGTTGCGGCAGCGTAAGGCCCTCGCCGGGCAGCGTGTCTTCAAGCTGCGAACGGTAGCCCACCAGCAGTTCACGCAGACTCTGAGTGCATCGCCTTGCGAGCTTTGCCTTCTCCATCCGGTACGGCGCCATATATCAGTACCCTGATATACTGTATCAGTACCCTGATATGTCCGCACAACTACAAGGGGCAGCATGGAAGCCCAAATATAACCCGTGGCTGATCGCGCTGACAGTTACGATCGCTACGTTTATGGAGGTGCTGGACACTTCCATTGCCAACGTCGCACTGCCGCATATCGCCGGCTCGGTAGGCGCCTCGCAAGATGAGGCCACCTGGGTCCTGACGAGCTATCTTGTTTCGTCGGCGGTGATTCTGCCAATCTCCGGTTGGCTCTCCGACCGCTTCGGCCGCAAGCGCTTTTACATGACTTGCGTGGTGATGTTCACCGCATGCTCGCTGCTTTGCGGCCTGGCGCCCACGCTGCCTTTGCTCATCTTCGGGCGCATTCTTCAAGGTCTCGGGGGTGGTGGATTAGCCCCCAGCGAACAGGCGATCCTCGCGGACACCTTCCCTATCGAAAAACGAGGCCAGGCATTTGCGCTCTATGGCATGGCAGTGGTCGTTGCTCCCGCCATCGGTCCAACGCTGGGCGGATGGCTGACGGACAACTACAACTGGCACTGGATCTTCTTCATCAATCTTCCGTTCGGTTTGCTGTCGCTTTTTCTCTCCAATCGCATGGTGGAAGATCCACCGGAGTTGAAAGAGCGCATGAAGAGGAAGATGCCCGTGGACTTCATCGGGCTCGGGGCGGTCGCAATTGGTGTGGGCCTGCTGGAGTTCACCCTCGACAAGGGCCAGGAGAAGGACTGGTTCGGCTCCGGACAGATTCAACTGACCGCGCTTTTGGCCGTGGTTACGCTCATCTTCTTCGCCTTCTGGGAGTGGCGGCATTCGGACCCGATCGTCGATCTGAGGATGTTGAAGAACAGAAACTTCGGCACGGCCGTGTTCCTTCAGCTCGTGCTGGGCATGGTGCTGTTCGGATCAACCGTGCTGATTCCGCAGTATCTGCAGGTGCTTCTTGGCTATACCGCGGAACGCGCAGGCATGGTGCTTTCGCCGGCGGGCTTCGTAATGATGATCATGATGGCGGTCGCCGGGCGAACGCTCGGCAAGGGTGACCCACGCCTGATGGTGATGCTCGGCTACCTTGCCACTGCCATTGGGTTGTTCAACCTGACGCGGCTGGACCTCTATACCGCGTATGGAACCGCAACGCTGTGGCGTATGTTGCAGGTGATTGGACTGCCCTTCATTTTTATCCCCATCAGCACTCTGAATTATGTTGGCGTGCCGCGGAGCAAGATGAACCAGATTTCCTCGCTCTCGAACTTCGCACGGAATATCGGCGGCTCGGCCGGCACGGCCCTGCTGACAACGTATCTTGCACGTTCAGCGCAGGTACATCAGTTGAACCTTGCGTCGAACCTCTCGGCCGGATCGGCTGCTGTCACGCGGGAGATCGAGCGATTCGCGAGTCTCACGCACAGTTCGATTGCAGCTGCCCGATACCCTGCCCTGGCAGAAATCTACGGACAGATGCAGCGGCAGGCGATGATGCTGGCCTATAAGAACGCCTTTGCGATTCTCGCTGGCGTCGTTGCGCTGCTGTCACCGCTTGTGTGGATCATGCGGCTGCCGGCCAAGAACGCGAAGGCTGACCCGGAGCAGATGGCAGCGCATTAGGCGATCCTCGACGATCCTTGCCAGAATGCTTGTTCGCCCAGCATCCTAGCTCCTATGAGCATAATGACGAAGAACCTTGGAACGACGCGGCGGCTTGGCAACTCTGACATGCAACTCACGGCCATCGGGTTCGGCGCGTGGGCGATTGGCGGCGGTAACTGGCAATATGCCTGGGGCGCACAGGACGATGACGAATCGGTAGAAGCAATCCTTCGCGCGCTCGACGGCGGCGTGAATTGGATCGATACTGCCGCCGTGTACGGATTGGGGCATTCCGAAGAAGTCGTCGGGCGAGCATTGAAGCAGACGAGCGAAAAGCCCTACGTATTCACGAAGTGCGCGATGACCTGGGGGGAAGACCGCAAGATCGTACAGACGATGAAGAAGATTCGCCAGGAGTGCGAGGCAAGCCTGAAGCGGCTGGGTGTGGGCACGATCGATCTTTACCAGATTCACTGGCCCGTTCCCGATGAAGAGATCGAGGAAGGCTGGCACACTATGGCCGACCTGCAGCGCGAAGGCAAAGTTCGGTGGATCGGGGTCTCGAACTTCAGCGTGAGCCAGATGGAGCGCGCAAGAAAGATTGCGCCGATCACGAGTCTGCAGCCGCCGTACTCGATGATCAATCGTGGAAGCCAGACGGAGCTTCTGCCCTGGTGCGAAGAGCATGGAATCGGCGTGATCCACTACTCGCCGATGATGAGCGGATTGCTGACAGGGGCGATGACGAAGGAGCGCGTTGCCGCAATGCCGGACGATGACTTCCGCAAGCGCACGAAGAATTTTCAAGAACCGAATCTGTCACGCAACCTGGCCCTGGCGGATGTGCTGAAACAGATTGGCGCGCGTCACGAGGTCAGCGCGGGTGTCGTCGCCGTTGCATGGACGCTGCACAATCGGGCGGTAACCGCGGCCATCGTAGGAGGCCGCAGCGCGAAGCAGGTCGACGGAATTCTACCGGCCGCTAACTTTCGGCTAAGCGAAGATGAGTTCGCAGAGATTGAACGTTTCATCCAGGAGCACGAGATCGCTTAAGATCTGGCGCTAGCGCGTGAGGATCACAGGGCCATCTTTGGTGATGGCGACCGTGTGCTCAAAATGAGCGCTGTAGCTGCCGTCGACGGTGACAGCGGTCCAACCATCGTCGAGCACCTTCACCTCGGGTCCGCCGATGTTGATCATTGGTTCGATCGCCAGCACCATACCGGCCTTCAGTCGCGGCCCTTTGCCGGCGTTGCCGACATTCGGCAACTGCGGATCCTCATGCATACTGCGGCCGATGCCATGTCCGACAAACTCCCGAACGACGCCAAGACCCTCGCCCTCGCACATCGACTGCACCGCGTGTGAGATGTCAAAGAGCCGGCCACCAGGTAGGGCCTTTTCAATGGCCGCATACAGCGATGCTTCGGTGACGCGAAGCAGCTTCTGCACCTCAGGCTTCTGTGGACCGATGGGATAGGTCACGGCGCAGTCGGAATAAAAGCCGTCGACCACTACACCGCAATCGACTGAGACGATATCGCCGTCCTTGAGCGTGCGACGATCATTCGGGATGCCATGAATCACTTCGCTGTTGACTGACGTACAGAGCACAGCCGGGTAGCCGTGGTAGCCCTTGAAGGCAGATTTGACTCTCAATTCCTGAACCTTGGCTGCGGCGGCACGCTCGAGATCCATCGTCGTGGCGCCGGCCGCCACAACTGCACGCACAGCCTCGTGTACTTTGCGCAACGCCTCTCCGGAGCGACGCATCGCTTCAATCTCGGCGGCGGATTTGATCATGATGGCCATAGCAGTTTAGATACAGGTTGCGAGTTGCAAGTTGCGGCTTTAGTTCTCCGGATGATGCCGCAGGCGCAGCAGCGTCTCACGGATATTCTGGGTCACTTCGTCGATAGGACGATCGCCGTCAACCTCGGCAAAGCGGTTGCCATGCTCGCGATAGTACTCGATCACCGCAGCCGTCTTCTGCTCGAACGCTCGCATGCGCTCATGAAAGACCTGAACGGTATCGTCTGCGCGCTGAACGAGCGCAGTCCCGTCGAAGTCGCAGACCCGGTCGTGCTTCGGCGGCTTCGAATAGATGTTATAGATCGTCCCGCAGATCGGGCACGTGAGACGTCCCGTAATGCGTTCGAGCAGCACCTGTTGGTCGACGATGATGGTGACTGCCACAACGGGAAGAAGATAGGCCACCAGCTGCCGATCCAACCACTCCGCCTGGTTGAGCGTGCGTGGAAAGCCGTCGAGAATATAGCCGTGCTCAGTATCGGGGTCGGTCAGACGCGCTGCGACCATCTGGTTCACGAGGTCGTCCGGTACCAGCTTGCCCTGCGACATCAGGTCGTCGGCGAGAATCCCCAGCGGTGTGTGATCGCGGCGGTGCTGGCGAAGGAGATCTCCGGTTGAGATCTGCGGGATACCGAATTCAGCCATGAGGCGCTGCGCCTGCGTGCCCTTGCCGACACCGGGCGCGCCGAGCAGAAGAACAGGGCCGGGAAGAAAGTCACTCGCGTTCGGAAGTGGTTTCGACATATAGAAAAACAGGAAGAGAACTTTTGAAAACTTGCAGCGAGAACCAGGTTACAGTGAAAACCCACGCCCGGATTCCGGACGTGGGTACTGAGAAGTGTTGCGGATTACCAACTGCGGCGGCCGCGAATGCGTCCCGACTTCGGCGTAAAGCCATCGTAGTGACGCATAATGAGCTGCGCTTCTACCTGCTGCACGGTGTCCATCGCCACGCCGACGACGATCAGCAATGAGGTGCCGCCGAAGTAGAAGTTCAGCCCAAGGCCGTTCGTAGCCCATGTGGGCAGCGAATCAAAGAATGGACCGACGAGCGGCAGATGATTGAGGTGAATACCCGAGATCAGGAACATCGGGATGATGGAGATGAAGCAGAGGTAGATGCCGCCCACCAGCGTAAGGCGGGTCAGAACGTCGTTGATGAAATCCGAGGTGCGCTTGCCGGGACGGATGCCTGGAATAAAGCTTCCGTACTTGCGCATATTGTCCGCGATATCGTCCGGCCGGAAGATGATCGAGATATAGAAGTACGCGAAGAAGATGATGGAGACGATGTACAGGAATACGTACCAGGGCTCCGCCGGTCCGAGAGCGCGGAAGACTGGACCAAGGTACTTGGTATCGCGCAGCGGACCGGAACCGAAGAGGCTGACGTTCTGCAGCAACATCGGAGCGGACAGGATCGAAGCCGCGAAGATGACCGGCATCACGCCGCCAGCATTTACCTTCAGCGGAAGGAACGAGCTCGAGGCCTGCGTCATGCGGCGGCCCACCATGCGCTTGGCCGACTGAATCGGGATGCGCCGCTCGGAACGTTCAACGAACACGATGAACGCAACCACCACGATCATCATGACGATGATCAGGGCAATCGCGATAGGAGTGAAGCCACCCCAGGCATCGGTGGTCGCCTTGGTGTACAGGTCCTGAATGCCGCGCGGGATGCCGACGACGATGCCGGCGAAGATGAGCAGCGACATGCCGTTGCCGATGCCGCGTTCGGTAATCTGCTCACCCAGCCACATGATGAAGGTTGTGCCGCCGGTCAGCGTCAGAACGCAGAGGGGAATGAAGGCGGTCTTGGAGATCGTCACCATCGACTCGCCGGTCGTGGTGTTGGTCAGTGTCAGCGCGATAAAGAAGCTCTGCACGACACCGAGAAGAACCGTGACGTAGCGGGTCCACTGAGTGATCTTGCGGCGGCCGAGTTCGCCTTCCTTCTGCAGCTTTGCCAACGGCTCATAAACTACCGTCAGCAGCTGGAAGATGATCGACGCTGTAATGTACGGCATGATGCCGAGCGCGAAGACCGTCAGCTTGCGCAGGTTGCCGCCGTTGAACAGGTCCAGCAGGCCCAGCGCACCACCGGCATTCTGATTAAAGAACTGCGCGAGCTTGGCCGCATCGATACCCGGCGTGGGGATGTGCGCCCCGAGCCGATAGACCGCGAGCATAGCCAAGGTGAAGAGGACCCGATTGCGCAGGTCCTTAATGCGGAAGATGTTGAGAAACTTTTCGAGCATCGGTATGGGAAGCCTTGGTGCTGATTACAACGCGGGCGTTTCGGAAGGAGACTACCTGGGCGCCCTGCTTTGGGTTCGTGTCCGTTATTTTACGCGGAAGCAAGCACCGCCGAACAGAGCCAATAAAAGTAGCGAAAACGGGGCAATAAAGCGAAGCCGGAGCACTCGGCCCCGGCCTGACTCGTTACGCCGCGGGAGCAGCCTCTCCGCCGATCACGACGGCCTTGCCGCCGGCCGCCTCGATGGCCTTCTGCGCCCCCTTGGAGAACTTGTGCGCGTGAACCGTAACCGCTGACTTGAGCTCGCCGTTCGCCAGGACCTTTACGAGGCCATTACGCTTTTTGAGGATTCCGCGGGCGGTGAGTACGTCCAGCGTCAGCTCCTTCTCGCCGAGCTCGGCGATGCGGTCAAGGCCAAGTACCGTGTACTCGGTGCGGAAGATGTTGGTGAAGCCGCGCTTCGGCAGACGGCGGTGCAGCGGCATCTGGCCGCCTTCAAAGCCGCGCATCAGCGACGAGCCCGAGCGCGAGCCCTGGCCCTTGTGACCGCGGGTCGAGGTCTTGCCCATGCCCGAGCCCATACCGCGGCCCACGCGCTTCTTGTTGGAGTTCGCACCCTTCGGTGCGCGAAGGTTCGAAAGATTCTTTGCCATTTTTCCTCGCTAACGCCGACCCTGAGAGACCGACTCGCATTTGCCTCGGAAGAGGCGTGGTGGACTGAACTAATCGACGATGCGGACCAGGTGAGGGATCTTCTTCACCATGCCGCGGATCGACGGAGTGTCCTCGCGCTCGACAATCTGATTCAGCCGCGTGAAGCCTAAGCCCTTGACGACGAGCTTGTGCTTGACGGGCGTGCAGATCTGCGAACGGTAATACTGGATCTTGATCTTGGCTTTCTCAGCCATAACGAAACTCCTTACAAAAAATCCTGCGAACTGCCAAAGCTCTTCGATTTAGAGCTCTTCCACTGACTTGCCGCGCAGCGCGGCGACGTCGGCCTTGTCACGCAACTGCGAGAGCGCATCGAAGGTCGCCTTCACGACGTTGTGCGGGTTGGCCGAACCAATGTTCTTGGTCAGCACGTTCTGCACACCGGCCGCCGTCATCACGGCGCGAACCGTCTTGCCGGCAATCACGCCCGTACCTTCAGGCGCGGGCTTCAGCAGAACCTCGCCCGAACCGTAGTGCCCTAGTACCTGGTGCGGAATCGAGGTCTGGGTGAGGTTGACCTTGATGAGGTTCTTCTTCGCGGCCTCGATACCCTTGCGGATGGCCTGCGGAACCTCCTTGGCCTTGCCCGACCCGTAGCCCACAACGCCCTCGCCGGGGTCGCCGACGATGACCAGCGCTGCGAAGCTCATGTTCTTGCCGCCCTTGACCACCTTGGTCACGCGGTTGATGCTGACAACCTCATCCTTGAGGTTCATCCGGTTGCCGTCGAGTCTCTTACGTGTCGCCATTTGCGTATCTGCTTTCTTCGTATGTATTTGTCCCCGGCACACCGGTCCGGGGCCGCGGCCTCATGAGCCGCTCGTGATTGACCCGGAGTTAGAACTCCAGCCCGGCCTCGCGCGCCGCATCGGCCAGTGCCTTAATGCGACCGTGATAAAGGTAGCCGCCGCGATCGAAGATCACCTTCTTGATGCCCTTCTCTTTCGCGCGCTCCGCGATGAGCTTGCCGACTTCCTTCGCGGACGCGACGTTGCCGCCGACCTTCTTGCCGTCGCCCTTCTTCGAGACAGTCGAAGCCGAAGCGATGGTCGTGCCGGTCGCATCGTCGATGATCTGCGTGTAGATGTGGTTGAGCGAGCGGTAGACGTTCAGACGCGGACGCTCGGCAGTGCCGGTCATCCTGGCGCGGATGCGCTCGTGAACACGCTTGCGAATTACATTGCGCTGCGGAATGTTGATCATCTTCGTTCTTCCTTCCTAGTGGCGTCGCTGACCTTCAGCGACGTTCGGAGTACTGCAGTGAATAGTGAGTAGTGAATAGTGAAGAAAACCGAGAGTGCTTTATTCACTACTCACTTTTCACTATTCACTCCTTCGTTACTTGGCGCCCGTCTTGCCGACCTTCTTCTTCAGCTTCTCGTCGGAGTAGCGAACACCCTTGTTCTTGTACGGATCCGGCTTGCGAAGCGCTCGCATATCAGCGGCAACCTGGCCGACCTTCTGGCGGTCGATACCCGAAACCGTGACGTGCGTCTGCTTCGGATCGATCGCAACCTCAACACCGGTGGGCAGCGGAAACTCGATGGGGTGCGAGTAGCCGAGCGTGAACACGACGGTGTTCTTGCCCTTCATCTCCACGCGGTAGCCGATGCCGACCACATCGAGCTCCTTCTTCCAGCCGTTGGTCACACCCTCAACCGCATTGAACACCAGCGCGCGAGCCAGACCGTGCACGGCCGCCTGCGAGTCGCTCTGCCGCTCCACATGAAGGATGCCGTCCTTCTCCGAGAGCGTGATGCCCTGCGGAATCAGGGCGGAAACCTTGCCCTTCGGGCCCTCGACCACGACCGTGTTCGTCTGGACCGTGTACTTGACGCCCTTGGGCAGCGTGATGGGCTTCTTGCCGATACGTGACATCGAAAATTCCTTTAGTGGCTTGCGAGTCCCGAGCAGCATGAAGCCCCTCGTTCCACTGCAGCCTGGCGATCGCTCGCCCTGGTGAAGAGTGAGTTCTTGCTTTACTCACTTCTCACTATTCACTGCTCTTACCAGACTTCGCAGAGGATCTCGCCGCCAACGCCCTCACGGCGTGCCTGACGACCGGTCATGACACCCTTCGGGGTCGTCATGATCGAAATACCCAGGCCACCCTGCACGCGGCGGATCTCATCCTTGCCGACGTACACCCGGCAGCCAGGGCGCGAAACGCGCTGCAGATCGCGGATCGCGGCCTCGTTATTCGCGCCGTACTTCAGGTACACGCGCAAAACGTTCTGGCCATTCTCTTCGACCGGCTTGAAGTTGGCGATGTAGCCCTCCTCCTTGAGGATGCGGGCGATCTCCGCCTTCAGCCGCGAGGCTGGAACGTCGAGCTTCTGATGACGCGCACCATGCGCGTTGCGGATACGGGTCAAAAAATCTGCTACTGGATCGGTCAGATTCATCGTCTTCCTTTCACCCCCCGTTCGCTCCTGCAATCAGGAGAACCTGCGGGAATGTTTTGCGGCCGCCTCAAATCATCGAGTGAGCCATGAATGTTTCTCCCGGTACGCTTCGGGAGCGAGCCGCAACGCTGGAGGTTGCGGAGCCGGTCAACGCTTGCGCGTTAGAACACCCCATCGAGCAAAAAACGCTCGCCGGGGGCCCCGTTTACCAGCTCGATTTCACGACACCCGGAATCTCGCCCTTGAGCGCCAGACTACGGAAGCACAGACGGCAAACACCGAACTTGCGCAGGAACGCGCGTGGACGGCCACACAGCTGGCACCGGTTGTGCTGACGGGACTTGAACTTCGGCTTGCGGGCGTCTTTGACGCGCTTTGCAGTAGTTGCCATATGTCTTCCTTATGCTCCCTGGCGGAACGGCATGCCGAAGTACTTCAGCAGTGTGCGTGCGCCGTTGTCGTCCTTGGCCGACGTGACGATCGTCACATTCATGCCCTTCACCTTGTCCACCTTCGCGTAGTCGATCTCCGGGAAGATGAGCTGGTCGCGCAGACCCAGCGTGTAATTGCCGCGCCCGTCAAAGCTCTTCGAGCTGACGCCGCGGAAGTCACGCACGCGCGGCAGAGCCACCGAGATAAGGCGGTCGAGGAACTCGTACATTGCGTCGCCGCGCAACGTCACCATCGCTCCGATGGGCATGCCCTCGCGCAGCTTGAACGCCGCGATCGACTTCTTCGCCTTCGTAATGACCGGCTTCTGGCCGGCGATCGAGCCAAGATCAGCGACCAGCGGATCCATCATCTTGACGTTCTGCGTCGCCTCGCCGAGACCCATGTTGATCACGATCTTCTCGAGCCGCGGCACCGCCATCACGTTCTCAATGCCAAGCTCCTTCTGGAGCTGGCCCTTGATCTCTTTCGAGTACTTGTCTCTCAGTCGTGCTGCCATCGTTCTTACTCTTTTCTCCACGGTTTCGGAGTGGTTACCGGTGCGTGGGGTGCTCAATTTTGGAGTGAAACTCACTCCGAACTTCTTACCGCTGCTTCTCCGCCAGCGTGCCGCCGTTGGAGCGCGCGATACGAACCTTCTTGTCGCCCTCGAGGCGGAAGCCGGCGCGCGTCGCCTTGCCGTCCGAGTCAATCAGCGCAACGTTGGAGACGTGAATCGCCGCCTCCTGCTCGAGAATGCCGCCCGCGCTGTTGCGCTGCGGGTTCGGCTTCAGGTGCTTCTTGATCATGCTGACGCCCTCAACAAGAACACGGTTCTTGTCCGAAATAACACGCAGCACGCGGCCCTTCTTGCCCTTGTCCTTGCCGGCAAGAACGATCACCTGGTCATTGCGTTTAATCTTTGCCATAACTTCAATTCCTTCTTCTCTTGGCCTCGGCGATCTGTCGGAGCCGGAATCCGCTCAGCGCTAACTCGCTGACTTGCCAACTCGCCACTAAATAACTTCGGGCGCGAGCGAAACGATCTTCAGAAACTTCTTCTCACGCAGTTCGCGGGCGACCGGACCGAACACGCGCGTGCCAACCGGCTCCATCGCGTCATTGATCACCACAGCCGCATTCTGGTCGAAGCGGATATAGGTGCCATCACGACGGCGATATTCCTTGCGCGTACGGACGATCACCGCCTTGACAACCTTGCCCTTCTTCACCGTTCCGTCGGGCGAGGCTTCCTTGACCGCCGCCGTGACCACGTCACCAAGGCCGGCCTTCTTGCCGAGTCCGCCGCCCAGCGGCAGGATCATCTGCAGCTTGCGTGCGCCGGAGTTATCGGCCACGTCCAACATAGTGCGCATTTGAACAGCCATCGCGAATCTCCTTACAAGGCGCGAGCCTCAGGCCCGCGCGAAACCTTCAGTCACGGCCGAGGTCAAAACCGCGGCCACAGCAGTTACTTCGTCGCCGACTCTTCGGCCAGCGGCTTCTCTTCCGGCAGCGTCGCCAGCGACGACCGGCGGATGATCTCCTCGAGCGTCCAGCGCTTCAGCTTCGACAGGGGACGCGTCTCGCGAATGCGAACCACGTCGCCAATGCGCGCCGAGTTCTGCTCGTCGTGGGCGTAGAACTTCTTGTTGAACTTCATCACGCGGCGGTACTTCGGATGCGCCTTGCGCATCTCGATCTCAACCACGATCGTCTTGTTCATCTTGGTCGAGACGACGTTGCCGACCTTCTCGTTGCGCCGGGTCGCCTGCTGCTCAGTGCTGTTCGCTGTCGTATCAGCCATTACTTACCTGCCTTGGTTGTCGCGATCTGACGCTCGCGTGCAACGGTCTTAAAACGGGCGATGTCGAGCTTCAGGGTGCGCAGGTTCTTCAGGCCCTCCTGCTTGCCGAGGCTCTTCGCAAAGCGGATGCGAAAGAGCTGCTCCGCCGCCTTGGCCTCTTCAGCCTTCAGCTCGTCGTCGCTCAGATTGCGGATCTTGTCGAGTTCCATGGTTCAATCCTCAAAACTAACTTTGTCATTCCGAGCGGAGCGAGGAATCTGCTTTTCGCTGCCGCCCGCGCTCTCGCGAGCGAACTTTACTTCGCGGCCACTTCCGTCTTCACGTGCGGCCGGGCGACAAACGTCGTCTTCAGAGGCAGCTTGTGCGAGGCCAGGCGCATGGCCTCCTTCGCGATATCGACCGGCACGCCCTCCATCTCGAAGAGGATCTTGCCCGGACGAACCACCGCGACCCAGTGGTCCGGCGCGCCCTTGCCCTTACCCATACGGGTTTCGGCAGGCTTCTTCGTGATCGGCTTGTCCGGGAACAGACGCAGCCAGACCTTGCCGCCGCGCTTGATGAAACGCGTCATGGCGATACGCGAGGCCTCGATCTGGCGGTCAGTAATATAACCGCACTCCAGGACCTTGAGACCGTAGTCGCCAAACGAGAGATCGGAGCCGCGCCACGCCTTGCCGCACATGCGGCCGCGCTGCTGCTTGCGATACTTGACCTTCTTGGGCAAAAGCATGGGAAAACTCGCCTTTCAAACTTGAGGACGGAGAACTTCTTCAGAGTGAGCCGCCAAAAGGCGGGAATCAGAGAAGCTCAGCCGGGGTCTCTGCACCAGTTACTGCCAGGCGCAGACTCAGGGCCAAACCAGTTAAGTATACAGCAAGGACGCGGTGAGGGGAAGCTTTTACCTCCCCGCGGCCGTGCCGTCAGGACTAGAACGCGCCGGACGTGACCGCGCTCTGCTCGCGACGCTTCTTCTGCTCGTAGATATCGCCGCGGTAGATCCAGGTCTTGACGCCGATGACGCCGTACGTGGTCTTCGCCTCGGCAAAGCCGTAGTCGATGTCCGCGCGCAGCGTGTGCAGCGGCAGCCGGCCCTGCAGGTACCACTCGGAACGCGCGATCTCATTGCCGTTCAGGCGGCCCGAGACGCGAACCTTGATGCCCTTGCAGCCGAAGCGCAGAGCCGAATCCACCGACTTTCTCATAGCCCGCCGGAACGAGACGCGCTTCTCCAGCTGCAGCGCGATGTTCTCCGCGACGAGCTGAGCATCGAGCTCCGGCTTATTGACCTCGAGAATGTCAATGAAGACTTCCCGATTCGTCCGCTTCTGAATGTCGGCCTTCAGCTTGTCGATCTCCGCGCCCTTGCGGCCGATGATGATGCCCGGACGCGCAGTGCGGATGATCAGGCGCAGCTTGTTGCCCGGACGCTCGACCTCGACGGACGAGACACCGGCAGCCTTCAGCTTCTCGCGGAGTTCAGCCTTCAGCTTCACATCCTCGACCAGCAGCTTGTCATAGCCGCGCTCCACGAACCAGCGCGACTTCCACGGCTTGTTGACGCCGAGGCGGAATCCATACGGATGGACTTTCTGTCCCATAAGCTTCCTTCTTCTCTTGTCAGCCCGCTGGTTGAGCCAGCCAGGCTCTAATTACTTCCTGAATCGTTATAGGTTGTAAGTTCTAAGTTGTAAGGAACTGAAAACTTACAACGGATAACTTAGAACTTCCAAATCTGACCCTTACTTCACTGCAGCCTTCTTCTTAGCCGCCTTCTTGGCCGGAGCCTTCTTCGTTGCCGCCTTCTTGGCCGGAGCCTTCTTCGCTGCGGTCTTCCTGGCAGCCTTCTTGGCCGGCTTGCCGGCAGCCTCAGCCGCTGATGTCTGAGCCTCGGCCTCAATCGCAGCCGCCTTCTTCTCAGCAATCGTGATCACGATGTGCGCGATACGGCGCTGGTAGCGGAAGGCGCGGCCCATGGGCGCCGGACGGATGCGCTTCATGCGCGGGCCGTCGTTGGCCACAGCCGACTTCACATACAGCTTATCAACGTCGACATCCAGACCGCGCTCATCCGCCAGGTACTGCGCGTTCTGCACCGCCGAGCGCAGCGTCTTCTCGATCACCGGCGCGATACGCTTGTTCGTGAAGGCGACGATGTTGATCGCCTGTCCGACGGGCTTGCCCTTGATCAGGTCCAGTACCAGCTTGGCTTTCTGCGGGCTCACGCGCTGGAACTTGGCCTCGGCGCGAAACTCCGGATTGGTTGTTTCTGTCTTTGCCATCTCAATCTTCCTCGAGGCGAAAAGAAGCCTCTGTAATCTTCTTTACTTCGCCTTCGCCGTGTCCGCAGCTTTCGCGGAGTGTCCCTTGAACGTGCGGGTCGCCGAAAACTCGCCGAGCTTGTGACCGACCATGTTCTCTGTGCAGTACACGGGGACAAACTTCTTGCCGTTGTGCACTGCGATCGTGTGGCCGACCATGTCCGGGTGGATGGTCGAGCGGCGCGACCAGGTGCGGATCACCTTCTTGTCGTTGGCCGCATTCATCGCATCAATCTTCACCATCAGGTGCGTGTCGATGAACGGTCCCTTCTTCGTAGAGCGTGCCATTTTGTTCTCCAGTACTTCTTGTGCTCGATACAACGAATCTCGCGAGGAGCCTTCGAGACTTGGTTTTGCCCTTCTTGCACTCGACCAATCCAACCAGCCGAGTAGTCCTCCGGGCGCACTAACTACTAACGACTAACTACTTACCCTTATTTCGCCGCTGCACGATGAACACATCCGTGCGCTTGTTGTTCCGCGTCTTGTAACCACGTGTCGGCTGACCCCACGGCGTCACCGGGTGACGTCCGCCAGAGGTCTTACCTTCACCACCGCCGTGCGGATGGTCGACCGGGTTCATCGACACGCCGCGGTTGGTCGGGCGAATGCCCTTCCAGCGATTGCGTCCGGCCTTACCAATGGTCACGTTCTCGTGGTCGGTATTGCCAACCTGGCCAACCGTCGCCATGCACTCAACCAGCACGCGGCGCGTCTCGCCGGAAGGCAGCTTCAGCAGAGCGTATTCGCCTTCCTTCGCGACCAGCTGCACCTGCGCTCCAGCCGAGCGAGCCATCTGCCCGCCCTTGCCAGGACGAAGTTCGATATTGTGCACCGTCGTACCGGCGGGAATGTTCTTGAGCGGAAGCGCGTTGCCGACAAGAATGTCAGCCTCCGGCCCGCTCATCACCTTCTGCCCAACCTTCAGCCCAACCGGCTGCAGGATGTAGCGCTTCTCGCCGTCCGCGTACGCAATCAGCGCGATGCGCGAGCTGCGGTTCGGATCGTACTCGATCGTCGCCACCGTGCCCGGAATCCCGAACTTGTCGCGCTTGAAGTCGATGAGACGCAACTTCTGCTTGTGACCGCCGCCATGGTGCCGCACGCTCAGCTTGCCCGTGTTGTTGCGGCCGCCGGTGCGCTGCTTCACTTCAAGCAGGGGCTTGTACGGCTTGTCGGTCGTGATGTCGTCGTTCACCAGCTTCGTCTGGAAACGAAGCGTCGGTGTTATCGGTCGAAAACTCTTAATCGGCATTGCTTCTTCCTTTGCCTTTGCCGCGCCCCTTACTTCCGGCGCGATACTTGGATCTCTACTGCCGAGTAGCTCTAGCTCCTAAGTTCTTGCCTTATTCACTATTCGCTACTCACTATTCACTGCTCTTAAATCTCTGCTGCGAAGTCAGGAACCTTCTCGCCCGCCTTCAGACGCACATAAGCCTTCTTCCAGTCCGGAAGATAGCCCGAGTACTTACCGCGGCGGCGTTCCTTGCCTTCAACATTCACGGTGCGAACGGTCGCAACCTTCACGTTGAACAGCTGCTCAACAGCCTGCTTGACCTCGGTCTTCGAGGCAGTCGCCGCAACTTCAAATACCAGCGATCCCTCGGTCTCACGCGTGGTGAGAGCCTTCTCGGTGATCAGCGGGCGGCGGATGACGTTATAAACGGTCGGCATTACGCAACCTCCTTCTTGGCGCGCGCGGCGCCTGCGGCATCGCGCTTCGACACGCTCTTCTTCAGCGTCTCCTGTAACGCTTCGAGCGCGGCCTTCGAGAAGATCGCGTGCTCGTAGCGGAGCAAATCGTATGGGTGAACCTCGGACGAGAGCACAAGCTCCACACCCGCGAGGTTGCGCGAACCGAGATACAGCTTCTCGTTCAGCTCACGCGATGTCTCAACCAGCAGCGCCGTCTTCTTCGCTTCGAGCTTGTCGAGCGCGGTGCGGTAGTGCTTGGTCTTCGCCTCGTCGACGTTGAAGTTCTCAACGACGGTCAGCTTGCCATCGGCCAGCTTCGAAGCCAGCGCCGAGCGCAGCGCGCCCAGCAGCTTCTTCTTCGGGAACTGGTAGTCGTAGCTGCGCGGCTGCGGTCCGTGAACCGTACCGCCACCACGCCAGAGCGGAGTGCGGATCGAGCCCACGCGAGCGCGGCCCGTGCCCTTCTGCTTCCACAGCTTCTTGCCGGCACCGGATACGAGCTTGCGATTTTTCGTCGCGTGCGTTCCCTGGCGCAGGCTGGCGCGGTAGTGCTTCACCGCCTCCCAGAGCAGTGCCTCATTTACATCCCCAGCGAACACCTCATCGAGCAGTTCGAAGTCACCGACTTCCTTGCCCGCGAGGCTCTTGATCTTGATCTTCGCCATCTCTCTACTTCGCTTTCTGTGCCCGCAATCGATGCCGCGGGCCCTGATGTTATGACTCTGCGTTACCCGGTCTGTTCCCCGCACAGAGGTTGTTGCGTTGCGACCGGCAAGCTTTGCGCGAAGCGCGTCTCGCCGTCCGCGCAGGACTACTTCTTCTTCGGTGCAGCCTTCTTCGAGGCCTTCAGCGGATCGACCGTGCCGGCACCGGCAAAGCCGCGACGCTCTCTCGGAGGCGCCTTCGCCTTCGAGACCAGAACATAACCATCACGAGGACCAGGAACCGCGCCCTCAACCATCAACAGATTCTCGTCCGCATCAATACCGCGGATGCGCAGGTTGCGAACCGTGACTTGATCCGTACCGTGATGACCCGGCATTCTCTGCCCTGGGAACACACGCGACGGGAACGACGATGCACCGATCGAGCCCTGGATCTGGAACATGTGACCGTGCGACTTCGGGCCGCCGGCGAAGCCATGGCGACGAACGACGCCCGCGAAACCACGGCCCTTCGACGTACCGATCACATCAACGAACTTCGTCTCGTTGAAGATCTCAACGGTCAGGCGATCACCCGCCTTGGCCGACTGGTCCTCATCGCCGCCGGTCACCGATTCGAGCTGAACTTCCTTCAGAAGCTTCACCGGAGGAATGTTGTTCTTCCCGAAGTGCCCGGTCATCGGCTTGTTAATCTTGCTCGCCTTCACGAACTCAACCAGGCCGATCTGCGCGGCGTCGTAGCCGTCCTTGGCCTGCGTCTTCAGCTGCGTGATCACGCACGGCCCAACCTGCAGAACCGTGATCGGGTGAACGTCACCCTTGTCGTCGAAGACCTGGGTCATGCCGATCTTCTTACCGAGAATTCCTGTAACTGCCATCTTTCTCTCTCCTCATCACGCTTAGCTTTCCGCCAAGCACTGCAGGTACTGCCTAACTTCCTAACTCACTAACTTCCTAACTCAGAAGCTACTTCGTCACCGTCTTGATCTCGACGTCCACGCCCGCGGGCAGGTCGAGCTTCATCAGCGCGTCCACCGTCTGCTGCGTCGGCTCGAGAATGTCGATCAGCCGCTTGTGCGTGCGAATCTCAAACGCCTCGCGCGACTTCTTGTCGACGTGGGGGCTGCGCAGAACGCAGTACTTGTTCTTCATCGTCGGCAGGGGAATCGGTCCTGCAACCTGTGCGCCAGTGCGCTTGGCCGTCTCCACAATCTCACCAGTAGACGTGTCCAGAACCCGGTAGTCGTAAGCCTTCAGACGAATGCGAATGCGTTGCTGTGCCATCTCAGTTCTCTTTCTTGTTACTCAAAGATCGGTTGGGAGTGACTGCCGGCCGTCGTGACTCTTGGCGAACCGGCAGCCCTCGTTGAATTGATTAGCGCCGAGCTACTTCAAGATCTCGCTGATCGTTCCCGCGCCGACGGTCCTGCCACCTTCGCGGATAGCGAAGCGCAGGCCCTTCTCCATGGCCACCGGGGTGTGCAGCGTGACCTCCAGCGCGATGTTGTCGCCCGGCATCACCATCTCCGTACCCGCCGGCAGCTTGGCCGATCCCGTCACGTCCGTGGTGCGGAAGTAGAACTGCGGACGGTAGCCGTTGAAGAACGGCGTGTGACGTCCACCCTCTTCCTTCGACAGAACGTAGACCTCGCCCTTGAACTCCGTGTGCGGCGTGATCGAGCCCGGCTTCGCCAGCACCTGTCCACGCTCCACCGCTTCCTTCGCGATGCCGCGCAGCAGCAGGCCAGCGTTATCACCTGCGAGGCCCTCGTCGAGCTGCTTCTTGAACATCTCGACGCCCGTGACAACCGTCTTCTGCGTCGGGGTGAAGCCGACGATCTCGGCTTCCTCGCCAACCTTCACCTTGCCGCGCTCGATACGGCCCGTGACAACAGTTCCACGGCCGGAGATCGAGAAGATGTCTTCGATCGGCATCAGGAACGGAAGGTCGACCAGGCGATCCGGCTGCGGCACGTTCTTGTCCACCGCCTCCATCAGCTCGTCGATCTTGGCCTCCCACTGCGCTTCTCCATTGAGGGCGCCGAGCGCCGAGCCGCGAACCACCGGAACGTCGTCGCCCGGGAAGTCGTACTTCGAGAGCAGCTCGCGAACTTCCATCTCGACCAGGTCGATCAGCTCGGGATCTTCCACCGCATCGCACTTGTTCAGGAACACCACGATGTACGGCACGCCGACCTGGCGGGCCAGCAGCACGTGCTCCTTGGTCTGCGGCATCGGGCCGTCGGTGGCCGCCACGACCAGGATCGCGCCGTCCATCTGCGCGGCGCCCGTAATCATGTTCTTGATGTAGTCGGCGTGGCCCGGGCAGTCGACGTGCGCGTAGTGACGGTTCTTGGTCTCGTACTCCACGTGCGAGGTCGAGATCGTGATGCCGCGCTCGCGCTCTTCGGGCGCGTTGTCGATCGTGTCGAACGAACGGAACGCGTTCTTCGGGTTGTGCTTGGACAACACCTTCGTGATCGCCGCCGTCAACGTCGTCTTGCCGTGATCGATATGACCAATCGTTCCAACGTTCACGTGCGGCTTGCTGCGATCAAATTTTTCCTTCGCCATGACTAACTTCTCCGTTTTCTGCTTGAAGACTTATCGTCTAGCTCGCTACTGCTAACCCTTGTCTCTGCGCGCGCCGAAAATGTTTCGGCTCCAGCGCGCGGCTTACCTTGCTGCAAACTCCAGAGAAACGCTCCGCTGTCTCTCTTTACTTCTTATCGCCCTGCACCTTGGCGATGACCTCTTCGCTCACCGACCGCGGCGCTTCCTCATACTGCTTGAACTCCATCGAGAAGTTCGCTCGTCCCTGCGTCGAGCCACGCATCGCCGTCGCATAGCCAAACATGTTCGACAGAGGAACCGTGGCCTTGATGGCCTGCACGCCGCCGACCATCTCCATGCCCTCGATGCGTCCGCGCCGCGAGTTCAGGTCGCCGATGATCGTGCCCATGTACTCCTCCGGCACCGTCACCTCAACCGCCATCACCGGCTCCAGCAGCACAGGCTTGGCCTTGCGTGCAGCCTCCTTGAACGCCATCGATCCGGCGATCTTGAAGGCCATTTCGTTCGAGTCGACATCGTGATAGCTGCCGTCATACAGGCTCACCTTGATGTCGACCATCTCGTAGCCCGCGAGCACACCACCCGCCATCGCTTCCTGAATACCCTGGTCGATCGGCTTGATGTACTCCTTGGGGATCGTACCGCCCTTGATGTCGTTCGAGAACTCGTAGCCCTTGCCCGGCTCGTTCGGCTCGATGCGAATCTTGGCGTGGCCATAGTTACCCGAGCCGCCCGTCTGGCGAATGTACTTGCCCTCCGCCTCGGCCTTGCCGCGGATGGTCTCGCGGTAGTTCACCTGCGGCTTGCCCACATTCGCCTCGACCTTGTACTCGCGCATCATGCGGTCGACGATGATCTCCAGATGCAACTCGCCCATGCCGGCGATGATCGTCTGCCCGTTGGTGATGTCGGTGCGAACCTTGAAGGTAGGATCTTCCTGCGCCAGCTTCGCCAGCGCCATGCCCATCTTCTCCTGGTCCGCCTTCGTCTTCGGCTCGACGGCAACCTCGATCACTGGCGCCGGAAAGTCGATGCGCTCGAGCACAATCGGAGCCTTCTCCGTGCAGATCGTGTCACCCGTCACCAGGTTCTTGAGACCCACGGCCGCGCAGATATCACCCGCGAGGATCTCCGTGATCTCCTCACGCTTGTTGGCGTGCATCTTCAGCAGACGGCCAATGCGCTCCGTCTTGCGCGTACGCGGATTCAGTACCGAATCGCCGGTCTTCAGCGTGCCCGAATACACACGGATGAAGATCAGCTGGCCGACGAACGGGTCGGTCATGATCTTGAAGCCCAGCGCCGCAAACGGCTCGCTGTCATCCGCCTTGCGAACCAGCTTTTTCTCCGGATCTTCAGGATCGACGCCCTCAATCGCCGGAACATCCAGCGGGCTCGGCAGATAATCAACAACCGCGTCGAGCAGCGTCTGAATGCCCTTGTTCTTGAACGCCGTTCCGCACATCACCGGGAAGATACTCATCGAGATCGTCGCCTTGCGGATCGCCCGCTTCAGCTCCTCAACCGTGATCGACTCGCCCTCGAGGTACTTGTGCATCACCTCGTCGTCCGAATCCGCAACCGCCTCGATCAGCTGGTTGCGCATCTCCTCGGCCTTCGCCTTCAGATCCGCCGGAACCTCGACGACGTCATACTTCGCGCCCATCGTCTCGTCGTTCCACACAATGCCGCGCATCTCCACGAGATCGACAACACCGCGGAACTTCGCCTCTTCGCCGATGGGAATCTGAATCGGAATCGCGCGCGCGCCCAGACGATTCACGATCGTCGAGGTCGCATACTCAAAGTTCGCGCCCGCCTTGTCCATCTTGTTGATGAAGGAGATGCGGGGAACCCTGTACTTATTGGCCTGCCGCCACACCGTCTCCGACTGCGGCTGCACGCCGGCAACCGCATCGAACGCCGCGACCGCGCCGTCCAGCACGCGCAGGCTGCGCTCCACCTCGGCCGTAAAATCCACGTGCCCCGGAGTGTCGATGATGTTGATGCGGATGCCGTTCCAGGTGCAGGTCGTCGCGGCCGACGTAATCGTAATGCCGCGCTCCTGCTCCTGCTCCATCCAGTCCATCGTCGCGGTGCCCTCGTGCACCTCGCCGATACGGTGCGTGATGCCCGTATAGAAGAGGATTCGCTCCGTCGTCGTCGTCTTGCCGGCGTCGATGTGCGCCATGATGCCGATATTCCGACATTTGGCTAGAGGTACTGTGCGTGCCACGGTAGTTCTTTCTGCGGAGCCTCGCCCCGCCGTTGCTTCGTTCCCTAACTTGCTAACTCGCTGACTTGCTGACTCGCGGGTCTCTTACCAGCGGTAGTGAGCAAACGCCTTGTTCGCCTCAGCCATGCGGTGAACGTCTTCCTTCTTCTTCATCGCGGCGCCACGACCGTTCGCGGCATCCAGCAGCTCGGCCGTCAGCTTGTCGACCATGCCCTTCTCTCCACGCGCGCGGCCGAACGTAACGAGCCAGCGAATGGCGAGAGAAGTCCGGCGCTCCGGGTTCACCTCAATCGGCACCTGGTAGTTCGCTCCACCGACGCGGCGGCTCTTAACCTCGAGCATCGGCTTGACGTTCTCGACAGCCTTCTTGAAGAGCTTGATCGCCTCTTCGCCACCCTTCTTCTCGAGGTTCTCCATCGCCTCGTAGAAGATGGCCTGCGCGGTCGACTTCTTGCCGCCCCACATCATGCTGTTGACGAACTTCGTGACCAGCGTCGACTGATAGATCGGATCCGCTGCCACTTCACGCTTCGCGATATAACCTTTTCTCGGCATTCTTCCTCTTCTTCCCCCAGCGCGGTTGATTTCTCACGAGCTGGGCTTGTTCTTGTCTTTCGCTAACTTGCTAACTTGCTAACTCGCTCTTACTTCGCTGCCGCCTTCGGCCTCTTCGCGCCGTACTTCGAGCGGCTCTGCTTCCTGTTCGCGACGCCAACCGAATCCAGCGTTCCGCGAACCACGTGATACCGGACTCCCGGCAGGTCCTTCACACGGCCACCGCGGATCAGCACAATCGAGTGCTCCTGCAGGTTGTGGCCGATGCCCGGGATGTAGGTCGTCACTTCAATTCCATTGGTCAGACGAACACGCGCAACCTTGCGCAGCGCCGAGTTCGGCTTCTTGGGGGTCTGCGTGTACACGCGCGTGCAAACGCCGCGACGCTGGGGCGATCCCTGCAGCGCAGGCGACGCGGTCTTGTACTTGGTGGGCGTGCGGCCCTGCTTCACGAGCTGATGAAATGTAGGCACTTCGTAATCCTCTTCCTTCTTGCAACTCCGGCTTGGCTGTCTAAATCCGCCAACCGGGCTTCCGATTTCTTCCTCGGACACGGCACAGGGCAGCTCCTTCACGCTTCTCCGGGTGCCACCCATCTGGGTGCCCCATCTTCGCGCGCATGGCGCGCTAAGGTGGGTTCGCACACGCGAAAGGCGGTGAGATTGAAATCTCACCGGCGAAGTTCTGAATCCTGCACGCGGCCGCACTTCAAACTGCACAGACTGCGCGTTCTTCACTGCTCAAGCTTGAGACAGGCGACGTAAACCGGGTCTAAACGCCCAATCCCGTTTCGCTCTGTTCCGGCCCACATAGCCCGTCCTTATAGGGTCCCCATTGCGCTGCCAGGGGAAGGAGGGTGTCGCAGACTCACAGACAGGTTCCGCTGGCCCAAATCTCGTCCAGTCGGAGATGTTCCCGAAATACCCGGAACTTACTAAAGATAACAAGTTGGCACGGGTGAGTCAACCATCCACAACCTTGTCGCCCCGGTCTTCACAAGATTCCTGCGTCGGCCGAGAACCGCCCTCATCTGAGAGGGATGCAAGGAAGCGACCCGGCCCTGCTCTTCCCCAACCCTCCGCTTGAATCACTCAACTCCGCGTTCGCCCCCCTGGCCCTTCGCCGCGGCCTCGCCCTCAAGTTCCCACGCGACATCACACCCTTCGCGGCGCTCCTTGAAAACACTCCCGCCGCCCTCGCCGATCTCCATTCCCTCCTCGAACCCGGGGAATCCTCCTATATCGTCTCCAGCGAAGTCCCGCCTGCGGTTCCCGGCATCACCATCAGTCGCCCCTACCCCGTCCGCCAGTTCGAATGGCCCGCCAACGCCCCAGTTCCAGCGCTTTCTGACAGCCTGTCCATCGAACCCCTCACCTGCGCCCACGCGCCCGAGATGGTCTCACTTACCGACATCGCCTTCCCCGGCTTCTTTCGCATCCGCACCTGCGAGATGGGTCCCTACTTCGGCATTTGGGACGGCCACGGCCGCCTCGTCGCCATGTGCGGCGAGCGCATGAACATCCGCACCCCCGAAGCCGACTTCCGCGAAGGCGACTTCCATGAAATCAGCGGCCTCTGCACTCATCCCGACCATCGCGGCCGAGGCTACGCTCCCGCGCTTCTCGCCCATCTCCTCCACCTTCACCGCGCCGCCGGCCAGCGGTCCTACCTTCACGTGGCCTCCGACAACGCTACGGCCATCGCGCTCTACCAACGGCTCGGGTTTCTCCCCCGCGGCGAGTTTCTGCTCTACTCCCTCCGCCGCACCCTGTAACCATCGCCTCACGCGCCATCGCGGTGATACGCTTTTTTTCATGCTCCTCAAGCGTCACCTGGCCATTCTGGCCCTCTCCTGCTCAGCCCTTTTTGTCCTTCCTGCAACAGCCCAGCGCGGAAACGGCCTCCGCGGCCCCGGCAGCGTCGCCCTCTCGCCCGACGGCGCCACCCTCGCCTGGACCCTCCGCTCCCGCGACGGCTCAACCCTCCACCTCTCTGCCGTCGCGACCCCTACCGACGACAAGACCATCGCCATCACTGGCGCGACCGGCTGCGCTTACTCCAGCCCCATCTGGTCGCCTGACGGCGCCACCCTCGCCTTCCTCGGCGCCTGCGCCCCCGAGTCCAAGGACCCCACCGTCCCGCGCCAGTCGCAGATCTACCTCTGGTCGAAATCGACCGGCGACGTCAAGCAACTCACCCACGTCACCGGCGACATCAACCAGCCCGCCTGGTCGCCTGACGGCAAGGCCATCGCCTTCCTCTTCGTCGAAAACGCCACCCGCACCGCCGGGGCGCTCGACGCCATGAAGCCCTGGGCCGGCGTCATCGGCGAAGACGGCGTCGAGATCCAGCGCGTGTACGAGGTTGACGCCACCTCCGGCACCGGCGGCTTCCTCACTCCGGCCACCCTCCACGTCTACGAGTTCAACTTCGCCCCCAGTTCTCACGACATCGCCTTTATCGCCGCCAACCCTCCCGGCGAAAACAACTGGTGGGTCGCCAAACTCTATAGCACCCGTGCAGTGGACTTCGTCACGAAGAATGGCACCCCCAATACATGGGCGTACGGCAAAGTTGGCACTGAACCGCAGGTCGTCTTCGACCCCAACACCACGAAATCCGTCCTCCACGGCCTCCAGATCGCCGTTCCCCGCTACTCGCCTGACGGCAAGCGCATCGCCCTCATCGGCGGCCTGATGTCCGACCAGGGCTCCACCGGCGGCGACATCTGGACCGTCTCCGCCAACGGCAAAGGCGAGCCCGTCGACATCACCCCCGGCATCGACGGCACCCCCACATGGGAGGTCTGGCTCAACGACCACACCGTCGGCTTCGTCGAAGACCGCCGCGGCCACACCCTGCTCACCGACGCCGACGCCGACAAGCACACCGTCGTCCCCAACTCCTCCGACGATCTCGGCGAGGTCAACATCGGCGGCGGCGGCCCCATCAAAAACGCCGTCAGCGGCTCCTCGAACGGCCTCGTCGCCTACGTCCTGTCCTCCTACAACAAGCCGTCCGAGATTTACGTCGGCGCTCCCGGCAAGGCCACCCAGTTCACCCACATCAATGACGCAACTCAGCTCCACCCGCCGCGCTTTGAATCCGTCGAGTGGGAGAACGAGGGCTTCCACGTCCAGGGCTGGCTCACCTTCCCCAAGGACTACGACGCCACAAAGCACTACCCGCTCATCGTCGAGGTCCACGGCGGCCCCTCCGCCTCCGCCGGCCCGCGCCCCAGCACCCTGTGGTCCGACCAGGGTTACTTCGTGCTCTCGCCCAACCCGCGCGGCAGCTTCGGTCAGGGTGAGAAGTTCACCGCCGCCAACCGCAAGGACTTCGGCTACGGCGACCTCCGCGACATCCTCAAAGGCATGGACACCATCGAGGCCAAGTACCCGATCGACAAGAACCGAGAAGGCATCACCGGCTGGAGCTATGGCGGCTTCATGACCATGTTCGCCGTCACCCAGACCAACCGCTTCCGCGCTGCCGTCGCCGGCGCCGGGCTCTCGGACTGGCAGAGCTACTACGGCCAGAACTCCATCGACCAGTGGATGATCCCGTTCTTCGGCGCCAGCGTCTATGACGACCCCGCCGTCTACGCCAAGTCCTCCGCCATCACCTTCATCAAGAAGGCGAAGACACCGATGCTCATCATCGTGGGCGACCGCGACGGCGAGTGCCCCGCTCCGCAGAGCTTTGAGATGTGGCACGCGCTCAAGGACCTCGGCGTGAAGACCCAGCTCGTCGTCTACCCCGACGAAGGCCACGGCTTCCGCAACCCCGAGCACATCGCCGACCGTAACAAGCGCATGATCCAGTGGTTCGCCGACAACATGCCGGCCACCACCGGAACCCAGACCGCACAGAAGTAAACAGCGGCATCTCCACACAGAAGAGGACGGGCTTCGGCCCGTCCTTTCTCTTCCCGGAAGCCGTCCTCTCGACCGGAGCGGACAGCCGTATCGTCCGCGCAGTGGAGAGACCCCTGTATTTCCCAACCCCCGTCCGCACTTCATTCACGATTGCCTTCGCACCGCCCACGAACTACGAACCACTTTTCCCCGTCTCCCCATTTGCCCAGTACCCGTCCAACACCTACACTGGAGGCTCGGAGATTCAGCGATTCTGCGGTTGCCCAAATGACCGTTCAGCGTGAGTTCCGGTTGAACGGGGAGGTTCTGAGTGCGGTTGTTTGTCGAGAGATCAGTCCGGCGGTGCGTCGGTCTGGCTATTCTGCTTTTCTTTGCGGTTCCCTTCGGCCTGTCCCTCATCGGTTGCGGTCATCACAATGCGCCTCCGGTGTATTGCAACGCGAACGGTAACTCGGGCGCTGTCGTCGGTCAGGCCTTTACCATCACGCTCTCGCCCACCCTGGCCACCACAGGCGAATCGGTCAACTACGGTCAGATTGCACAGGGCCTCAGTGCGACGACCACCGATTGCAAAGGCAACAACGTCAGCGTCAGCAAGTACACCTACTCCTCCACAAACCTGAACTTCGCCGACATCAACCCCGGCAGCGGCGCGGTCTGCGGCGGCACCTGGAATCGCAACTCCGGCAGCGGCATCCCTGACTTCACCATCTGCACGCCGCCCGTCAACCCGCCCGCGAATGCCGTGGCCTTCGTCACCGCCAACGCGGAGGGCGTCACCAGCAACGCCATCGCGGTCTACATCCATCCGGTGGTCACCGGCGTGCAACTCGCCGCGCCGCAATCTTCCACTCCCGGAGGCTGCAGCGCCACAGACCCCACCAGTGACTGCTGCCCCAACGCCACCACCACGCCGGAGCCTCCCGCGCCCGGATATGGCGGTACATCCTGCGTCTCGCAGAACAGCCGCGTGCAGCTGGCAGGCAAGGTTTACTTCGGCGGCGCCATCGACGCGGCACACAACATCACCTGCCAGGTCGGTCATCTCACCTTCGCCGCGCAGGGCAACGCCAACGTCGTCACCATCGACACCGACGGATTCGCGACCGCCAACCAGCCCGGCTCTTCGACCATCACGGCCACCATCTCCAACTCCAGCACGGCTTCGAACGCCGGCTTCTTCTCCACCTGCCCCCCGGCCAGCATCCTGCTGAACGCCGTCGGCCATGAAGGCCAGAGCGTCATCAACGTAGGCCTCAACAACCCGCAACCGCTCTCGGCAACCGTCTTCGACGACAACATCGACGCGACCCACCCCAACGGGCACCAGATCACCGGCATCAGCCTCGAGTACAACTCGACCACGCCCCAAACCATCTCGGCCTCTTCGGGTTCCATCCTTCCCAGCTTCCCCGGATCTGCCAATATCACCGCCACCTGCCAGCCCGGCACCTGCAATCCGTCGCCTCTCAGCCAGGTTGGCTACCTCGGCAACGGCAAGCCGCTCACCTCAAACACCATCACTGTCAATACGACGGGCAACAGCGGCGAGGTCATCTACATGGCCTCGACCAGCTCGCAGTACGTCGTGCCCTATGACTTCACGCTGAAACAACAGGGCGCGCCCATCAAGCTGCAATTTGTTCCCAACTCCATGGTCATGAGCGAGGACGGAACGACCATCTACTTCGGCAGCCCGCAGGGCCTGATGACGTTCACCACGGCGGCCAACACGGCCTCAGGGGCGAACCAGGTAATTCCCGGCGTCGTACTCGCCGTCTCCCCTGATGGCAGCTCGGTCGTCGTCACCGATCCCACGCGTCAGACCGTCTCGCTCGTCGGCAACGGCGTCGTCAGCACCAGCTACGGTAATGTCATCGGCACCAGCGCTGCGTGGTCTCCGGACAGTTCGACCGTCTACATCACGACAACATCCCACACGCTGCTGACTCACTCCGCCTTCAACAACTGGCAGGTCACCAACACCAACCCCATCTATTCCGACGTCACCGTCACCGTCCCTCACATTGGCGCCTACTTCTCCGGCCCCACAACCGAGGGCCGCAGCTACTGCCCGACCACCACGATTGTGACCCCGGGGTCGAACGGCAATCCGCCGTCCACGGCCAACGAGTACTACCCGCTGGCCGATTCGCTCGCCGTTGCCAATGACCGCGTCGCCGCAACCACCGATGGAAAGCACATTCTTGGCGCCACCGTAGCGGGCGGCACGCCGACACTCAATGACCTAAGCGTCACGCTCCCTGTCACGACGCCCTGCCCTCAACCTCCCAACGCAGTGCCGCCGGACTTCTTCAAGAGCAACAACAAGCCAGTCACCCTCTCCGGCATCACCGCGACCAGGATTGACGACGTCGTCCCCGCCACCAGCTCGGCGGTCGCCTTCGTAACCTATACCGGGTCCAGCGGCATCCTGCCCGAATACATCATTCCGGCCTCCGGCGGCACAGGCAGTGTCGTGAATGTGCACCTCGGCAACGGCGCCACGTCGGCAACAGCTCCTCTCTCAGGAGTCTTTTCCACCGACAACCTCAGCTTCTACGTGGGCGACTCGGATGGCGTGGTGCATCTTCTCTCGATCAACGGCACCACCGTCACCGAGACGGGCATCCTCAAGCCTGCCCTGCCCAACGCCACCAGCACCGGCAACCCCAACGCGGCGCCCATCAACCTCATCGCCCAACACCCGAAGAAGCTTCAGTCCTAACCGTCAGGAAGGGCCCATCTGAGCGGCACGGCTTCGGCCGTGCCGCTTGCGCCTTAACTCAAGACTGAAAACTGATTGCGTATACCCCCTCCCCCCTTCTTTTTCCTAATTCTTTAGAATCAGCAGGTTGCGGAGGCGGTATGACTGTAAAATATTGATTCCAGATATTTTGTGTGTAAAATCTCTGGAATGAAGACTTTGCAGGAGATGAGCGATCTTCGGTGGCGTGGAGGGGTGAAAAGCCTTGACGCTAAGGGCGCAAAGTAAGGTGCAAAGGGACGCCACGGGGTTCCGTCGCGGCTTCCCAAAAGTAAAAAGGCTGCCGTTGGGCAGCCAGGAAGTTTACCTACTAACTACATTATAGCAGATCGGGTGAAATTGACCGGCAGGAATTTTGCGTTTGTTTTGTTGGAGTTAGAAGGTTTGGGGCTTGACAAGGATTTCCTGTGGAAATTCTGCGAGGGGGTGGCTACCGCTTCAGCCGCTCGTCCAGCAGCTCACGCCCAATCGCGTCGAGCACTCCGTTCAGAAATTGCAGGCTCTCGGGAGCCGCATACCGCTTCGCAATCTCCAGCGTCTCGTTGATCACGATCGGCGCAGGAGTCTTCGGGAACCCGATCATCTCCGCGACAGCAGCCCGGAGCAGGTTCCTGTCCACGGCAGGCATCCGTTCCAGCCGCCAGTTCTTCGCATGCTTCTGGATGAGCTTGTCCACCTCGTCCTCGCGCTGCGTGGCCACCCGGTGAAGGTCATCGGCAAAACCCCTGGTCTCGTCGTCGACGTCATCCCGCGACTCCCAGAACAGGCGCTCCACTTCATCCGGCTTCTGCTTGCCCAGGTCGCCCTGGAAGAGCATCTGCATCGCCAACTCCCGGCTCTTGCGTCGAGTTCCCATTAGCCCACGGTCTCCGCGGCACGGCTCTGCAGCTTGGTCCCGATCGAGGCCATCTCGATGGCCGCAATCGCCGCCTCGAACCCCTTGTTGCCCGCCTTCAGGCCCGCGCGGTCCAGCGCCTGCTCCAGCGTCTCGCACGTCAGCACACCAAACGTGTGCGGCACGCCCGTATCCTGCTGCGACTGCCCAATGCCACGAGCAACCTCGTTGTAGATTGCCTCGTAATGCGCCGTCTCACCGCGCAGCAGCACACCGAGTGTGATGATGGCCGCGAACCGCCTGGACTCCGCCAGCGTCCGCGCCGCCGAGGGAATCTCCCACGCGCCGGGCACACGCACGATCTCGATCAGGCTCGAATCGGCGCCGGAACGCAGGAGCGCGTCCAGCGCGCCTTGCAGCAGGCGATCGGTAATGACCGAGTTCCAGCGCGCGACGACGATCGCGAAGCGATAGCCCTCAGCCGAGAGGTCGCCTTCGACAGCAATCGGCTGTCCGCGCAGCGGGTTCTCCGACTGCCAGAAGCCGATCTTCAGTCCGGGAGCGAGATCAGCGCTAAAGAGCCGGGAGTTCCAGTGTGTCGCCGCTGGCGCAGTGAGTCGAACGACAGCCTCTTCCGTGCGAAAGTTCGCCGCCATCCACGCGCGAACCGTGGCGTAGACAGCATCGAGATGCGTCGTCTCTATCAGAATGTTGGGAACAGCGGGAGCGCGGCCGAAGACGAGTTCAAGATTGCCGATCGGGGCGAGGAACGGAGCCCCTTTGCCCCCGTCTATGTCCCAGCCTCTGCCCTCCTCAAAGCCGAGGGAGCGAAAGAGGCTGCCCAGCTTCGCGTAGGCATCCTCTGAAGCGATGGGCGCGATGCTGGTGATTCCCTTGATCATAGTTTCGATTGTATCGTCAGCTTGCTGAGAGGTTTGGAGGAGACGCAAGAGATGCCTGCGCCGGACGATACGAAGAATATGCAGTGGACGAGGTTGCGAGTCGAGCGCGAGGGCGCGATGGCAACGGTAACGCTTGACCGCCCCGAGGTGCTGCATGCGCTCGACGCCGTGATGTTCGATGAGCTGGAACGCGCCTTTGCAGAACTCGCGGAGGACGCGAGTGTGCGCGTGATTCTCGTCACGGGCTCGGGTGAGCGAGCGTTCGCAGCAGGCGCGGACATCCGCGCTCTGACGGAGACAGATTCAGTGTCTGGACGAGCCGTGTCGGAGCGCGGGCAACACGTGTTCCTGCAGATCGAGCGCTGCGGCAAACCCGTAATTGCCTGCGTGAATGGAGTCGCGCTGGGCGGAGGCTGTGAGTTGGCATTGGCCTGCACCTTCCGTATTGCGAGTGAGCGCGCGAAGCTCGGGTTACCGGAGCTGAAGCTTGGGCTGATTCCGGGCTATGGCGGCACGCAGCGGCTGCCACGACTCCTTGGAAAAAGTGCGGCCCTGAGACTGATGCTCACCGGCGTTGCAGTGGACGCGACCGAAGCGCTGCGGCTTGGCCTGGTCGAGGAAGTCGTGCCCGCCGCCGAGTTGATGTCCCGCGCGCGGGCCTTGGCGCAGTCGATTGCGGCGATGGCTCCGCTGGCTATCTCCGCCGTGATACAGGCAGTTGAGCGCGGCGACGGTTTGCCGGTTGAGGATGCGATGAAAGTCGAGGCAAATCTCTTCGGGACACTCTGCGGGACGGCCGACAAACGCGAAGGACTGGCGGCGTTTCTGGAGAAGCGTGCTGCCCAATGGAGCGGAAAGTAGCTGGTATTCTTGACGTGTGACCCGCCGTAATTCCCTGCTTCTTACCCTTCTCGCTGTCCTTCCGCTTCTCGGTGTCCTTTACGGCTGTCACAGCCGCACCTTCAGCCCGGACGCGGAGCAGGCACGTGCGGAGCGGCATGCGGAGCAGGACACCGCACGGCAGCAACTGGACATGATTCCGCCGCCGTCGAAGAGCCGCTTCATGGCGATCCACACAGCGGAGTCGTGGGAGAATCCGTCGATCACGGTTCAGCCCGGCATGCTTGAGTTGCGCGTGACGCTTGCCGATCCGAATCCATCCCTGGGAAGCGGTGGAATGTTGCGACCCGTGGCGGCGCGCCAGCAGGAGCTGAATATCTCGCTCGACAAGCTGGATGAGGCCGTGAGCTCGATTCCGCAGAGCGCATGGCCCTATGGTCGTGTGATCTCGGTCGAGGAGCCCAAGAATACGCCGGCGAAGGCAGAGCCGCAGGTGCGCCGCAATCTCGAGGTGGCGGTGCGAGAGCTGAATGACCTCGGTGTCGTTGCGTACGATGTGCACGACGGCATCGTGCGTTAGAGCGTTTCGCACACCAAATTTTCTTCTTATTCTCCGCTCTGGGAGAGATCGGCCTCGACCTCTCCGCGATGAATTGCGTCGACGAGTGCGGCGTGATCGCTCTCCGTTTGGTTTCCGTAGCTCTCCGCCCAGACTGCTAAGGCCTGGTCAAAGACAGATGAGTTGCCGCAGTAACCGGCGATCCGGGCGGGGTCGCTGGTGCGGGCATGCGCGCGCGCGAGGATGGTTCCGCAAACCCAGGCATAGAAGTTGAAGGAAGGACCGGTGAGCCATTCGATCGGTACGGATGCCTTGAGGTTTTTCATCTGGCGGACGTAGTAGTCGCGGCCATCGATGGTGGTGTAGCCGAGCATCGGGTCGGAGGATGCCTGGAGAGCTCTCTGGCCAACGATGACACGCTTTCCGTGGTGAGCCATCTCTTTTGGCAGCGCCGGAAGAAAGGCCGCGTGTGCCGGGATGCCGGCCTCCTTGACCTGCAGAAAGAGTGGATCGTTTTCGCCGTTTCCGAAGAGCAACACGAGATAGGCGCGAGTGCCAACCGAGCCCACGCCGACGACGCGATGGGCAACGTCGACCACGTGATATCGATTCAGCATGATGCGCCGCTCGCGGGAGAGCGTGAGCGAGTAGTCGTCGAGCGAGTCGATGACCTTCTTCTTCGTTGCCTTGTCGATTTGAGTCAGAACGGGAGGGTCGTTGCGAAAGGTCAATGTTCCGTTGCTATGGTCTGTGATCTTTTGAAGCAGCGCACGATTGTCGGTATGCATTGCCTTCGAAAGTGTTTTGCTGAGAACGGCTTTCGATTTCGGATCGGGTTTGACGAGAGGATTGTTTCGGCCGGGATAGGCGTGCAGGTACCAGATATCGAGGAAGCCCATGGATTGAAGCCGTTTTGCGTTGTCTCGATAGCCTTCGGCGCAACGACGGACAGCGGACGCTCGTTCGCGCGCGTTCAGACCGTTGGCGCGGCCGGCAACATTGACACTCGCTACGAGCCGCTTCAGGTCCCACTCCCAGGGACCGACCGTGGCCTCATCAAAGTCGTTGAGATCGAAGACGACCTCACGCGCCGGGGTGCCATACATGCCGAAGTTGCTGAGGTGAGCGTCACCGTCCATTACGGTCGGGATTCCGCTGATGGGAGTGTTCGAGAGATCGCGGGCCATCACGCAGGCGGAGCCGCGCAAAAAGGCGAAAGGAGAACTGGCCATGCGGCCCATGCGCAGTTGTATCAGGTGTTTTTGGCGGCCCTTGTTGTCCGCCATAACAGTCTTCACGGGATCCGGCCGACTCCTGGGCGGAGTCCACTCTGCGTGAGCTTCACGCGGCACAGTTCCGCGAAGTTTTTTGCCTGCGGCGCGGCGCTCTTCCCAAGGCAGAGCCTTGCGTTTCAAATCGAAGTCCGGCAGCGGATGTAGCTTGGCGATGGCCATATTGACCGTCTCGACGGAGGGATCACAACTTCACGAGGCCGATGTCATCAAGCGAAGACGGTAGTTCGACATATCTCGCGCTGCTACTGGCATTTCTGGCAGTTTGGACCCCCCAGTATTGATCGCCGGGAGGCAAACTTATGGGGCGCCCTGGGGGTCGTGTACCGGAAACCTCGCTGCGCTTCGCGCTTTCGCTTTGGCTGTTTCTTCTTCTCGATTTCTGGGGAGCGCGCTTGTTTCGAGCGAACGGAGAAGTTGAGAAGAGATCTCAGTAATCTTATCGATCGCCTCTGAGAAGACCTTTTCGTTCGCTTTGGAGGGCTTGTTGAAGCCGGTTATCTTTCGGACGAACTGGAGCGAAGCTGCCCGGACCTCATCCTCGGTGACAGGTGGAGCGAAGTTGAAGAGCATCTTGATGTTTCTGCACATCGACGAAGGACCTCCGATTTTCCCATGGGACGACACAACGCTTGCTTCTTCAATTTACTTAAAACAGCAGCAGGACCGACAGCCGGGGCATGAAGCGTGTCGCCGCTTCCACTGGCAATTGTTCCAGTCTCGTCAAACGGCCAGTGTCGCGAGAATGTCTGGAGTACGTTTTCGCAGCGAAGAGAGGTGCAGGTTCGGCGCGGTACCGTGGCCGGTCCAGGCACTGCACCTACAGGAGGTCGACGATGCAGGTTTCCGATGAACAGGTGCGAGGACGAACCGTAGTGGCGGCTGACGGGCAGGTGGTGGGTGAAGTGACCTCTTTGTTTCTCGACACCTCCACGTGGAGTATCGGCGGTCTTCAGATCAAACTGAACAAGGCCGTTGCCGAGAAGCTGGGTATTTCCGGGGGTCTGCTGCGCGCTGCCACGCTTGACTTACCTATCCGGTTGGTCAAATCGGTAGGGGATGCTGTCCTGTTGTCCGTTCCGACGCTGGAACTGAACGAGGAAAAACCCTGACTCCGGAATGAGTCGCTGTTCCCGTAGCGCTCAACCCAGATAGCCAGTGCATCGGGGCGCAGTCAGGATCTCGATTTTGAGAGGAAGTTGGTGGACCTGATCGGGATCGAACCGATGACCTCTTCCATGCCATGGAAGCGCGCTCCCAGCTGCGCCACAGGCCCACTCTTTGGAGGACTTGTTCATTTTCGCCCGGTGCTCCGCTTCGAGTCAAACCTGCACCGCGAGCATGCAGGAACAAAAGGAGATAGCGCGGTGTCTATATCGGCAGAGTGGGCGAGCACTCTGCCGCCGGCGGCGGCAGTTCCCCTCCCGCTCAAGATGAGGCCCGTGGGCGTAGACGCGATGCTGCTACACCGTCGTCTAAACCAAAGGGTCTCTGGACAGTTGTAGCGCAGAGGGCCTAGTTTAAAGGGCACTCGGAATGGGGACGCCCATGCGAGCTGAGGCGGCGATGAGCGATCTGGCAAGCGCGATCGGACTCCGTGCGGAAGAGCAGGAGCTCGTACGCGAGTTGAAGAGCGGCTCGGAACAGGCGTTCGCTCTGCTGATTGCCCGGTACAGCCAGCCGATCTACTCGCTGATTGCGCGCAGTTTGCGCGATCCCTCAGAGGCCGCGGACGTGACCCAGGAGGTCTTCGTCAAGGTCTTCCGCAGCATTTCGGGCTTCCATGGCGAGGCCAGCCTTCGGACGTGGATTTACCGCATTGCGCTGCACGAGACCAGCAACCAGCGGCGGTGGTGGAACCGGCACAAGAGGCAGGAGTTAGCCATCGATGCGCCGATAGAGAATGAAGAAGGCGAGTGCACCTGCATTGCGGAGACGCTGCCGACCGGGGATGCGTCGCCTTTTGAGCTGGCGATGCGGACGGAGACCCGCCAGAGAGTGGAAGCTGCTCTGAGCAAGCTGCCGGATGCCTATCGCGAAGTAGTTGTATTGCGGGAGATTGAGGGCTTTGGCTATGAAGAGATAGCCGAGATCCTGAATGTGAACCTGGGAACGGTGAAGAGCCGGCTGACTCGCGGTCGGGCGGCGCTTCGAGAATGTTTGAAAAATAAAGAGTTGGAACACGCGACCCAACCGGGCTCCACAGGGTTAACCGGTACACTGGATTCACCCCAGCCAGCTAGCTGGCCGGGCACCCCGGAAGCGGTGGTCTGATGGAAACACAGTCGGAAATCGGGCAGATGCAGCGCGGAAGCGAGTGTCTGGTAGCTCAGGCTGCGATCTCTTCGTATCTGGACGGCGCGATGAGCGGCGTGGAGATGGGACAGGTGGCGGACCATCTGGCTGGCTGTGCGCCTTGCTCGGCCGAGTTCGATGCGTGGCGCTCGATGCAGACGGCGCTGAGCGATCTGGGACCGGCGAAGCCGCCCTCACGGTTGCAGCAGCGGCTGCGAGCGGCATTGGATGTGGAACGCGAGCACGGAACGCATCTGCCTCTGGGACCAAGGATTAAGTTGATCTGGCAGACTTCGGTTGCACCGCTGGCAGTGCAGACTGCAGGTGGAATGGCGGCGGCTGTGCTGCTGCTGGTAGGGCTGTTCCGGCTGTTTGGTCCGGGAGTGGCAGTGCAGGCCAATGACGATGGACTGGCGCACCTGGTTGCGCCGCATTACCTGTATTCGCAGGTGCCGCCGACAGCCGTGGAGACTGGCCGCGATGTTCCGGTTCTCATTGATGCGAAGGTAGATACGCAGGGACGGGTATACGACTACACCATCATCGACGGGCCGAGCGACCCGACGGTGCGGCTGCAGGTGGAGCAGAACCTGCTTGCCAGCGTGTTCACGCCGGCGACGGTCTTTGGCGTGCCGGTGCAAGGGCACGTGATGCTGACCTACGCTGGCGTTTCGGTACACGCGTAGGGCAGACCACTTCGGTGGAAACTGCGTTTGCCGGGCGTTATGTGACTTCCATAGACTAAGCGGGTGCGTCGAATCAGTACGGTGCCCCTCTTGAAGCGTTTTATCCAATCAGCCTGTGTCTTTGCCCTTGGTTTTGGGCTAATGTGCCCTGTTGCGCGGTCACAGAAGTCGTCTTCGTCCTCGGCGCCACCGGGACAGCAGGCGGCGGAGGACGTGAATCCCGGCTCCCGCCCGCGTGCTGCTCAGATTGAGCCGGGCGGAGCCGCTGTAACGCTGGAGACGAGCGAACCGCTCTTCCAGATGGCGGCGGCGCTGAACGCGTGCGGCTACGATGCCGACCTGGATCGCTCGGCGCCGGTGCGGACCGAGGTGCGCGCGGACATGAACTCCGCGCTGCAGCAGTCTGAGGACGCCCGCAAGAGTCGCGACGCGCTGTGCGAGTACGTTGCACAGCATCAGTTGACCGATAAAGGGCTGGCCGTGAGCCAGTACGTGTCCCTGGCGCTGTATCTGTCACCCGCGCCCGATCTGACGCCCAACGTGGACGAGACGGAGTTGCCGCCCCAGGCCGCGCAGGTCGTGAACATTCTGCCGCTGCTGCGGACGTTCGCTGAACAGGTGCAGCTGCACTTTATCTGGATTCACCATCGCGCGGAGTACGAGGCGCTCACAACGCGGGTGCACGACCCGATGGTCAAGATGATTCTGGACACAAACATCTACCTGCATCAGCCGGTCTCAAGCTACGACGGGCGGCGATTCCTGGTGTTGCTGGAGCCGATGCTGTCGCCCGCGCTGACAAATGCGCGCATCTACGGGTCGGATTACATCATCGTGATGTCGCCGGACAGCACCGCGGGGGACCCGGTGCGCATGAATGAGATTCGGCACATCTACCTGCACTACGTAGTTGAACCGATGGTGTACAGCCGCGGACAGGCGATGGCGCGTATTCAGCCGGTGCTGCGCGGCGTTTCAGACGCGCCGATTGAGTTCACATACAAGAGCGATGCGGTGTCGTTGATTACGGAGTGCCTGATCAAGGCGATCGAGGCGCAAATGTACGTGATCGACTCGCCCGCGCCGGACAAGCCCAAAGGGGGCGCTTTGGGACGCGCCGCAACCGAGCAATATCTGTCGGAGAAGGCGACCTACGATCGTGCGACGTCGCTGGCGCGGCAGCGGCTGGTGGATATCGACGAGTCGCAGGGGTGGGTGTTGACGGGGTACTTCTATCAGGCGCTCGGCGCGATGGAGCACAACGGCGACGGGCTGCGTGATGAGATCGCGCCGATGATCTACGGCATGGATGTCGACCGCGAGCGGAAGCACGCCGAGCAGCTTGTGTTCGTGAAAGAAGCTCCAGCCGATCCGCTAAGCCGGGGGGGGCAGCGCCCGCACAAGCTGGAGGGACTGGATCTGGCCGAGCTGGAACTGGCCAAGGGAAACATTGCGGATGCGGCCGACCTGGCAGACAAGGCGATGCAGGATCCGAAAGCCGATCACGGCCAGGCGCAGTACCTGCTGGCCCGGGTGGACCTGATGCAGGGTCACGCGCAGGACGCGAAGGACGGGTTTGAGAAGACCCTGTCTCTGAGCAAGGACCCTCGGACCCTGGCCTGGAGTCACATCTACCTGGGGCGGCTGTACGACACGATGGAGGCTCCGGACCGCCAGCACGCCGTTGCGGAGTACCAGGCGGCGCTGCAGGTACGCGACGGGCGGCCGGATACACGCGAGGCGGCGGAGGCCGGCCTCAAGAAGCCCTTTGCGCTGCCCAAGCGGGAGAGACCGGACCAGAGCAACGACGACGCGAACTTCGACCCGACGGGAAAGGCCCAGAAAGAGGCCTACAAGCCGGACGCACCGAAGTAGTTCGGGAACAGGTTCGGGGGAGGGTTCGCCCACCTTCGTAGGAGCAACTTCCCCCACGCCGGCCGCGTAAACTGGAGCAGCAGGGCTATGGGGACCGAGCGGATTAAATCGCCGGCAGTCCAAACGCCGCCGTCCCAGAACGGGACGGAGCGGCGGACCCGGACGTCTGCCACGGCGCGGACCAACCGGGCGCGATCCGGGCTGGAACAGATTCTGGGCTACAAGTTTGCAAAACCGAAGTTGCTCGAGCTGGCGCTTACGCATCGCTCCCACCCTTACGAGGCGCGGGCTGATGTGAGCGATCTTGCCGCACATGAAACCAAGAACACCCCGGGAACAGACAACGAGCAACTGGAATTCGTTGGAGATGCGGTCCTTGGACTTGCGGTGACCGAGCTGCTGTACCAGCACTTTCCGGATCGCAGCGAGGGTGAACTGACGCGCATGCGTGCCAGCCTGGTGAGCCGGCAGCGGATGGCGGCCCTGGGTGTCGAACTGGCGTTGGACGAGCATCTTCTCGTGGGCCGCAGCGCGGAACAAAATGGAGCGCGTCGTAAACCGGCGCTGATGGCCAACGCCGCCGAGGCGGTGATGGCGGCGATCTACCTCGACGCCAATGCTGAAGGTAAAGACGGCTTTCGCGAGGTGCGACGGCTTGTGGAGCAAAAGCTCGTAAAGCCCGAACTTGCGGGCCTGCGGGCGGCGCTGAAGAACGACGGCGGACGGGGCGCGCTACGCGACGCCAAAACGCTGCTGCAGGAGCGCGTGCAGGCGCTTGGAGTGGGCCGTTTGCGCTATGCGGACACCGACCAGAGCGGGCCCGCCCACCAACGGCGGTTCAAGGTGGAGGCGCGTATTGAAGAACCCGGCGGCAAGATTTCGGTGCTGGCGTCCGCTGAGGGAGCGAGCAAGAAAGAAGCGCAACAGAAGGCAGCTGAGCTGGCACTGCAGCATTGGAAGGAACCGTTGCCGGATGAGGCAGGCGCAGGCAGAAGCGAGGACGCCGCATGATGCCGAACATTTCCATCCCGGCCGATGCAACGCAGGAGTCGCTCGACATGGCTCGGGCGGAGCGACTCCGCGTGAAGCGCGCGCAGCCGGCGTCGAAGGCGCACTATGGGGTGCTGGCGACGTTTCGTTCGCTCCTCGAGTTCATGGTGGTCGCACTGTTTGCGCTGACGTTCATTTTGCAGCCGTTCCGCATTCCGTCTGAATCGATGGTGCCGACCCTGCGCGTGGGCGATTTCCTCATGGTCGACAAGCAATCGTATGAACCGGAGGGAGCGCTGTCGTGGATGCTGCCACCATCGAACATTCACCGCGGCGACCTGGTGGTCTTCCACTATCCAGTGGACCCCTCAATGCATCTGGTGAAGCGCGTCGTGGCGGTTCCAGGCGACCGCGTACGGCTGAAGCATGGGCGTTTGTGGATCAACGGCCAGGCGGCCGAGGAGCCGTATGCGTTTTACTCGCAGGCGGCAGTCGATGACTTCCGCGATAACTTCCCTTCCTTACGACAAATGGATCCGAGCCTTGATCCGAACTGGTGGATGCGTCTGCGGCGGAGCGTTGTCGACGGCGAGTTGACCGTACCGAAGGGCCAGTTGTTTGTTCTGGGCGACAATCGCAACGACAGCGAAGACAGCCGTTACTGGGGCTTTCTGCCGGAGCGAGAAGTCGTGGGCCGTCCGTTCGTGGTGTACTTTTCGATCCTGCCCACGGATGACGAGTCTGCTCCGCCGACGCTGCGCGCCCGGCTGCGAACCGCGTTGAGCTTCCACGTGTTGCGGTAATGAAGCTCCTGAGGGACATCGCGGGGTACACTGGCAGAGCCATGTTTCCGTGGCAGGAGAGCGACCAACTTGACCAGACTTGCAGAGAGTGGGGCTGAGGCACGCGCCTCGGCCGAACGCAACGAGGCCGCCGTCGTGAACGCCAATACGGCTGCCGGACGTCCCGCGGATGCAGAAGTCAAGGAAACTCCGCTCGAGGCACTCGCGTCGATCTGCTCGGTCCTGGTTGTCGGGCTCTTCATCATGGGCTTTATCTTCCAGAACTTTGTGATCCCGTCCGGTTCGATGGAAAAGACATTGCTGATTGGCGATCACGTTCTGGTGGACCGCATCACGCTGGCGCCGCCGACCTCGTGGGCGCCGTTTCTTCACTATCGTCCGGTGAAGCGGGGCGACATCATTGTGTTTCTCAAGCCGCATCCGGAGTCGCCGGACCTGATCCTCGTGAAGCGCGCGATCGGCGTGCCGGGCGATCGTATTCATCTGCGTCAGGGCGTGGTGTATGTCAATGGGGTCGCACAAAACGAGCCTTATGCCGGCATGCCAAACGAGAACGGCAATTTCGAGGACGCGTACCAGCCGTATCGTGATGATTTCCCCGCCGTGACCCCAGGCCCCGATGCGCAATTGACGGAACTCTGGCGCCAGGACCTGCCCACCCATATCCAGGGGGACGATATTGTTGTGCCTCCCGGCAGGATCTTTGCGATGGGCGACAACCGCACGGAGAGTCTCGACAGCCGTTTCTGGGGCTTCGTACCCATGGAGAACATCATGGGGCGTCCGATGTTTGTTTACTGGTCGTTCCAGACTCCCGCGGACCAGGAGGACAAGACCAGCCTGGGCGACCGGTTGAGCTTCATGGTCCACGTCGTGACTCATTTCTTCGGCGGCACGCGCTGGAGCCGGACCTTCCACGTCGTTCGTTAAGCGGTTGAATGAACCTGTGTACCGCGTGATGACGGCACGCGAAGCTGCGTCACAATGTTAGAGCTGCAAGACAATCACCGGATGGACGCAAGCGGGCAGACCCTGGGGAAGCGCGGCAGACGCCGTCAGAGCCTGATGATGGCGCTCGCGCTCATTCTGGTGCTTCTCCTGCTCGCTCTCACACCACCGTTACTGAATGTGAGCCGCTACCAACGCCGGATTGTGACGAGCATGAGCCAGAGCCTGGGACGGCCCGTGCACCTCGACAAGGTGACGCTCCACCTGCTGCCGGTACCGGGATTTACGTTGCAGAACTTCGTCGTGACGGAAGATCCTGTCTTCGGCAACGAGCCGACGATTCGGGCGAACGAGGTGACCGCTACGCTGCGCCTCAGCTCGCTGTGGCAACAGCGCGTCGAGTTCTCGAGGGTGAAGTTCGAAAATCCCAGCGTCAACCTTGTTCGCAGCGCGGACGGACGATGGAATCTCGAGGGAGTGTTGCTGCACGCATCGCATGTTGATACGGCACCGACGGCACAGCAGCGCGCAGGTGCAGCGCCCCGCTTCCCGTACATCGAGGCAACCGGCGGCCGGATTAACCTGAAGCTCGGGCAGGAGAAGATGCCGTTTTCGCTTACGGATGCGGACTTCGCGCTGTGGCTGCCCTCGCCCCAGATGTGGCAAGTCCGCCTGGAGGGCAAGCCGACGCGAACGGACTCGAACATCGGCGACCCGGGAACGGTGCGCGTAGAGGGCAAGCTACAGCGCTCCGCACGCATGCAGGAGGTGCCGGTTGATCTGCATGCGAGCTGGTATGACGCGCCGTTGGGCGAGGCGAGCAAGCTCGTCTCGGGAACTGACCGAGGCTGGCGCGGCAAACTGCACGCCGACCTCTGGATACAGGGGCCGCTGGGTACCGCCGCCCTTAAGACGAAGACAACTTTTGTCGATCTGCGCCGCGCGGACTTCGTGCCTGCACGACCGCTCGACGAGTCGATCAGGTGCGCGAGCAGTGCCGATCTGCCCGCGGTTCTGCTCAAGAACGTGGCGTGCACGATGCCGATCGAGAATGCTGAGCCACTTGAGATTACTTTTCCGCAGATGGACCTCACGGCACCGCGAGCTGCCCAGGCGACATTGCAGGCGCAGAAGCTCCCGTTGGAGTGGGTCTTCGGCTGGATGCGGCTCTTCTCGCCGCGCATACCACCGGAGCCGACTGTGCAGGGTGCGGTCGATGCCAGTCTTGTGCACCTTGCGCAATCACCTGCCGCCGACTGGGACGGAACGGTCACTCTGACGATCCCTGTACCTGTGCGGCACGCGAACGGCGAATTTGTTCCTGTGAAGGATGCGGCGAGGGCAGCAGAGCAGCAATTTGAGGCAACCGTGAATTCAAGCGGTAACAACTCGATCGCGATCCTCAATCCCACGCCCATTCGCCTGGGACCGAGTTCGGAATTAATGCTGAGCGGCCAGGCATCGACGCAGGGCTACAGTTTTACGCTCGCAGGTCAAGCGAGCGCGGCCCAGCTTGCCAGCATTACACATGCACTCCCGCAACTCGCCGATGATACGGGCCTGGCCCCAGCCAAAGAGCTGACCACAATCGACACGATTCATCCTGTGGCGCTCTCGTGCACGCGCACGTTGAGCGGCGGGCAGGTATGTTCCGCACCTGTGCCTATACCGCGCCATCCCGCCCGGCGCAATGTTCGATTGCGACGGTAACGGTCAGTCCTGATGAATGACCACGGTGCGCGTATGCGTACTGGGGCCGGCTTCCGGTGTACTTCCGTCGTTCAGGATGACCTCGGTCGGAGCGCTTTCGACGACAACACGCTCGGTCGTGTTTGACGAACCCGGGACACGAATCCGTTTCGTTGTGCTGAAGGTGCCCGAGCGAATGACCAGGGGCACCTCGACCGCGGCAGCTCCTGCATTGTGCACCGTAACCGCCACGAGCCAGCTTTGGCCATGACCGGCGCCCGCAGGCAGCGTACGCGGGGTGACGTCTACGATGCTGAGAGACGGCAACCCGCGGTCGTGCAGCACCCAATCGTTGAAGAACCACGCGAGATCCTTTCCGCTGCTCTTCTCGAGAAAAGCCTCAAACGCCTGCGCTTGCGCCTCTGGCGTGCCGTTGTCCGGCTTCTCCATTCGCCAGGCACTCAGCGCGATTTGCAGCGGCTGCTCACCGACAATGTCGCGCAACATCCACCAGACGGCCGCCGCCTTGCGCCGGAAGAATAGCTCGTCATAGGCCGCGATCAATGGCTGGCCAACAACGCCTCCTTCACTGCTGGAGGAGCTCGCAGTTTCAGTCGCAGAAGTGTGAACCGGAGTTTCGTTCAGGGTATCCGCGGCGGCCACGGGCTGCATCATGGTATCCAATTGCGCAACCGCGGCATCCCGCCCCTTCTCGCGCTCGATCCAGAGCAGCGAAAAGAATTCCGCGAGACCCTCATCGATCCACGGCTGTCCCGTCTGTACCCACGCATGCGTGAGACTGTGTGCGAGGAGAGGGGAAGAGCTCTCCGCGGCGAGCGTGCCCAGGGGTGCTACGAGCAGGGGACCGTCCTCAAACGGCTGGCCGGGGTGATCGATGACTGTAAGCGCCGTGAGCGGTTGCGGCCCTAACCACTGCTGCATCAGCGGCGCCACGCGCTCCGCGGATTGTGCGAGCAGAGGAAGTTCGGAGTCGTCCGTGCTTTCGACGGCGAGCATCGGCGGCCCGCTGACGCCGGGCTTACCTGATGCGGCGGACGCAGCAGGCAATGGAGCGATCATGCTCTCGGCCTGCCCAATTACAAAGAGGCTCAAGGGACGCACGCCGATCGGCTCTGCTGCAAAGACAGCCGTGGCGATGCCGCTCCCGAAGGCGATTGGCGCATCGTTATTGTCATGCAGTGCGGCGAGCTTTTCGCGGCGCCCGCAGAAGTAGGCTGCGGTTGGAGCCTCACCGCTGAACTCGACGCTGAGCCGCAGGCTGACAGGCGTGGTTGCATGTTCCAGGCGTTCGCGTCCGATTGCGGGAACCAACGTGCCGTCCTGCAGGAAGAGCTGCGGCGCGGCCACCGGAAACCAAAGCACGTTGCCGAAGCCACGCAACGCGACCGCGTTCGAAGTGATCGCATCCCAGTCGGTTTCGATCGCCTGCGAGGAAGGTGCACCCAGCCGTTCGAGCCGATCTCCATTCGCCGGAATCGCGCCGGAATAGAAAGTGTCGAGTATCAGACTCTGGCCCGGAGCAAGTGGTTTCGGCAGCGTAAGGATCAACTCGCGCGCGCGGCCCGTGTGATCGGCGTCGGTATCGAGCAGATGTTGCGCAACGGGAAGCTTGCTTCCCTGCACCGAGGCGCTCTCCCACGTGAGCGCCGAAGAAATCTGCAGCGCGATGCGCGGCAGCGGATTCTCGCTTGCATTGCGCAACGTCAGTCGTGCACGCCCGGTGAGTCGCGAGGTGGCCGGTACGATTCGGATGTCGAGGTCGTAGCGCGTGATGCGCAGGGCCTCGCGATCAGCGTCTGTGAGTTGCGGCGTTGCATTCGCTGGAGCCTGCTTTTCGCTCTGGGCAGCCTGCGGTTGTTGTTGGTCCGGACTCGCGGGTGCATCGCCGTGGCTCTGGTAGAGCACCTTGCCATGCGGTGTTGCCGGTTCAGATGGCTGTGTGGCTGGCGGCTGCGCTTGCGTCTGCGGTGGGGGCGCTGAGTTCTGCGCGGAAAGCTGCAAAACAAAAACGTGCGCGCATGCAAGAAGCACGGCGCCGGATAGAAGGCGATGAAACAAATTCACGATCCTAAACCTTTGCGAGGTCTCTGTGGTTTGGACTCGGTGGCCGCCGGAACAGCACCAGCACGCCGCTGCCGCATCGCCTCATACATCACAACTGCTCCCGCCACCGACACGTTCAGCGAACTGACGCTGCCGGCCATCGGAATGCGGAGTAGAAAATCGCATGTGCGTTTCACCAGGTCATGAAGTCCCGCGCCTTCGCGGCCGAGCACAAGACAGCAATCCTGGCGTAGATCAAAGTCTGCGTAATCCGGCGTTCCTCGCTCGTCGAGACCAACGATCCAGATCTGGTTTTTCTTCATCTGCTCCAGGGCGCGCGTCAGGTTCGTCACCCGCGCAATGCGGACATGCTCCGAAGCGCCGGCGGAGGACTTGGCCACGACCGCACTCAACGGTGCTGAACGACGTTCGGTCAGGATGACTCCGGTAATGCCTGCGCCGTCCGCCGAGCGCAAAAGAGCGCCGAGATTGTGAGGGTCCTCCACGCCGTCGAGCGCCAGGAAAAACCGCCTCCCCGAGCCGTCCGGCGGGGCCACCAGCAGATCCTCGAGTTCCAGCAGCCGCCGCTCCCGCAGGAAAGCGATGACACCCTGGTGCATCTCTGTGCGAACCTGCCGGGAGAGCTGCTCCCGGGGCTCAGAAGCCACGCGGACCCCTGCCGTCCGCGCTGTATCCAGCAGGCGAGTCAGCCGGGGATCGCGCCGGCCTTCGCGCTCGCGGGCAACCGAGATGTGGTCGACAGCCTCAGGGCGGGCGCGCAGCGCCTCCTCCACCGGGTGCAGACCGTAGAGAACCTCCATCTCCCCAGTGTACGGGGGGCCAGGCGGGACCCGGATTTCAGGCCGGAATTTCGCTTTCTTCTTATTGCGATCCACGATATCCTAAGGAGGTCAGGAAATTATTTGACTCGTGTCCGGCGAGACTTTTTGCGCTGAATTCGCGTCCTTATTTACGTGAAGACCTCCGTCGCCCTAACCGCCGAAGCCGTCCGGCAGATCGAGCGTGAAAACGCTGCGATAGCGCGCGGCCTGAAACGGCAGGACCCCGAGCTTCTCGACCATCTCATTGAGACCTACCAGCACCGTCTGATGCGGTACCTTATGTTCCTCACCAACAAGCGTGAGGTAGCCGAGGACCTCTTCCAGGAGGTCTGGATTCGTGTCCTCAAGCGCGGTTCGCAGTACAACGGCAAGGCGCGGTTCGATACCTGGATTTTCACGATCGCGCGCAATCTCGTAATCGATCTTTCGCGCAAGCGCACCATGGCTTCACTCGACGAGATGCGCGAAGGCGGTGAAGATGAGCGGCCCTTTGAGATCGCGCAGGACGGACCCTCTCCGCTCGAACAGTTCCAGGGCCGCGAGGATGCCGCCGAGCTCGCCACCGTCATGCTCACTCTCGAGCCGAGCTACCGCGAGGTGCTTACGCTGCGTTTCCACGAAGAGCTCTCGCTTGAGGAGATCGCTGTGATCACGCGCGCTCCGCTCTCGACGGTAAAATCGCGGCTCTATCGCGGCCTCGCATCGCTGAAACCGCGTCTGCTCCAACTGCGCGGACAATGCAACGGCGAAGATCATGATCATGTTCATCGTTCGGAGGTGCGTTCGTGAACGCTCTGCCAAACGATCCGCAGGATTTTCTGCGGTCCACTCGCTTGCACGGCGCCGCACGCGCGCAGGTGGTCAACCGCACGCACCGCGTCGTGCGCGAGCAGGCGCTGACCATGCGCGAGCATCGTTCGCGCAAGCGCAGCCTGTGGGTTCCGGTCATCCTCTGCTCCAGCCTGCTGCTCATCATCTGCTATGCCGCCTGGGGCATGATGGACGGCTATGACCTGACGCCGACCGGGATTCCTGATGCCAGCGACCAGATGATGATCCTGCTGCTGTGGTCGCTGCCTGTAACAGCGGTTCTGCTCGGGTTCGTATGGTTCCGCCGGGGCCGCAATCGCGCAAACGGTGAGGTGACCCAGTGATGCCCTGGTCCACATCTCCGCAGTCAGATCCCATTTCGGCGGGCGACGATGAGCTGCGGATGATTCCGCGCTGGTCGATGGTACTGGCCGTCATCCTGTTCGTCGCGATGCAGTACCTCTTCCACGGCGTGCTTCCGCATCACCGCCATGAGATGTTGCCCATGCGCGTGATGATGGGCTACACGTGGGGCGCGCTGGTAGCCAGTTATGTGCTGCTCCTGGGCTACGTCAGCCGCGACTCGAAGCGCCGCGGCATGTCGCCGGGATTGTGGATGCTGGTGTGCGTTGTGCTTCCAGGTGGAATCGGCGCTGTCGTGTATTTCATGCTTCGGCAGCCTATTCTGTCGCGCTGCCCGAATTGCTCGACGTCGCTGACTGCCAGTTACAACTTCTGTCCGCAATGCCAGTTCCAACTCGCGCCCGTATGCGGTCGATGCCATCGCGGCGTGAAGATCACGGACGTCTTCTGCACGCAGTGCGGACACGATCTGGCGCGGGATGGCGCTCCTTCCCGGCTGCGCGCCTACAGCGACTAACAGACAGTAGACTGGTAAGACATTCGAGGCGGCGAGTCTCTCAAGCCCGCGCCCTTGTGCTCTACTGTCTGATGTCTACTGCCCCCGTGATGCCTCTCACTGCGCTGATCATCGACGACGAACCGCTTGCGCGCCAAGAGTTGCAGTATCTTCTCGACCGCGACGGCGACGTGCAGGTTCTTGCGCAAGGGTCGAACGGCATCGAGGCTGTCGAGCTCATCCGCACACACAAGCCCGACGTCGTCTTCCTGGACGTGCGCATGCCCGGGCTGGACGGTTTTGCGGTGCTGAAGAAGCTGATGGCGCTGGACCGCAAGGCAAAATTGCCGCACGTCGTCTTCGCTACGGCGTTCGATCAATACGCCGTCAAGGCATTCGAGGTCAACGCTGTCGACTACCTGCTGAAACCGTTCGACAGCAAGCGGGTTGTAAAGACCCTCGAAAAGGTGCGCGCACGGGCGGGCGGAGAAGGACGTGATGCCGTCGAGCCCTACGAAGCACCGCCGGCAGAGCTATCGGCCGCCCATGCAAAGCCTGAACATCATGCAACGGTCGTTCATCGGCGCAAGGAGCAGGCCGTAGCGCGCAACCGGTTGTGGGATGCAGCCGAGGCGAAACTCGACGCGCTGCTCCGCATGGTCGAAGAGCAGGCCGCAGCCATCGGCGACCGTGTCTCCCAGGTGACGCGGCCAGTCGACGAGGCCAACGAATCGCGCCGCTCCGGCAAGGTTGTCCTCAAAGCGCAGAGTCGTCTGCTGCTCGTCGACCAGCGCGACGTCTGCTTCGCTTCCATCGATGAAGGCCGCATCACCGTCGTCACCAAGACCCTCGAAGGCGAATCGAACGTGCGCACTCTCGAAGAGCTGATGGACCAGCTGGAACCGGATCAGTTCTGGCGCGCCCATCGTTCGTACGTCGTTAACATCGAGCACATCCGCGAGGTCGTACCCTGGTTTAAATCCAGCTACCAGTTGCGCATGGACGACCGCAAGAATACAGAAATCCCCGTAAGCCGGTCGCAGACACGCCGTCTGCGCGAGCTCTTCAACCTCTAGTCGTCCTCGAGTCACGAGTAAAATTCTTAGCCGATGAATCATGACCGCGAGAAACGCATCATTCGCCGGCTGGTGCGCGGCGCTGTCGTGATCTTCGCGATCGCTCTGCTGATCTATCCCGCCGACTGGCTCGTCTGGAAGGTGCAGACACTCTTCGGCGGCGGGATGGGCTCCGTGCAGGCAGGGCGCTTCACGGTTGCAGAGCTCAAAGGCAACAAGGAGGAGTATTACCCGGAGGGTACCGACACGGTCGCATGCAGCCTGTCACTCTTCCCGCAGGGCGGCTACAGCGCCTGCTGGTGGCTGCGCCGCCATCCGCAGATTGTCGTCCGTTACTGACTCAAGGGGCGGCCGCGTATCCGCGCCGATTGAAGTCGAAGCGGTAACGCGCGCCCAGCATGATCGGCGTCGACCATAGATGGCCGGAGGCTGTGGCCGGACTGTCCCAATGCTGAAACTGCACGTCCAGAAGTCCGGTGAAATGCTCGGTCAACTGGCACTCTGCACCGACTCCGGGTGAAAAAACATTACCCGTACTCTTCAAAATCAGGAAGTCGCCATCAGGCGATGGATACCCGCCGTTTTGATAGTCGATCTGGCCGCGCCCCAGCAGGAAATCACCGTACAGTCGCAGAGCGGGGCGCACATAACGCTCCACGCGGATGCCGCCGAGCGCGCTCCGTTGGGCGTTAATGTGGCCACCATCGATCGGATACGTTCCTCGCCCTTCCAGGAAGGGACGAAAGCCGCGGAAGGAGCGCGAACTAATATCGACGCCCGCGGTGACACCCAGATTTTTGCCACCACTTAATCCGGTATAGGTGCCGTTGATTCCACCAAAAGACGAAATTTCGAGCAGTTTGCTGGCTGTCGGCTGGGCGAACTGCGCGTGGGCGTTTGCCGCGACGAGCACAGTGGCAGCAGCAAGGTTCAATACGTGATTTCTAAGACGCAATCCTTCTCCTTGTTTCCTTAGAGAATAAGACGGTGAAGCGCCGCAAACGTCGTCCCACGGCCAGATTCCCCCATTTGGGGGAGAATTTCAACAACCAAAAAAGGTAAGCCGATCCCCCTTATCGGCAGGATCGGCTCAAAGGTTGAGGCTGCAGTTGCTTACGAGGCGCGTCGAAGTACCGCGGGGTCAGCTGCCGCGGGCGCACCGAGCAGTTCATCGAAGAGCGAACGGTAGTAGACCATCGCCTGCCGGAGGTCTTCGGTCGAGGCGCGCCCACTGCTGTGACGAACGAAGATATCGCGCGCCGAGCGGTAGTTCTGCACGACACCCGGATAGCTCACTGACAGATCGTCAGCTCGTTGATCGAAATCCGCCATCGGGTAACCGCGCGCGTTCATAACGCGGTTCACCAGGCGATCGGCTTCGCTGACGGCCATCGATGGGTCATCGACAAAACGACGCTGCACTGCGGCCCACTCGTCTGCGTACGCCGCCCGTTCTGTGACAGGCAGCTCGCGGATTGTGAGCTTGTGGACGCGTGCCTCGCGCTCGGCGAGGACAGCCTCGGCTTTTGAGGCATTTCCATGCGCATGCAGCGCGCGTTCATACTCGGGCCCAAACTGCTGCTTTAGATGCGTCGATCTGTTCCGGCGGCGGGCGATCACAAGAGCCGCTATGACAATGATGGCCACTACAACGATGATGGCTACAACAACTTTGGGATCCATCGACCTTTATCCCTCCAGTCACAGTTCGATGCAGAGTAAGGCGCATCGCGTGGCACGCACATAGAAAATACGCACACTTCTGCTAAAGACCTTCAGCTGGAAGGAGATGGCACTGGAATGCAGCGGGCACAATGCTGTCGCCCGCCGCACCACTAAAGATTTCTTGTTCTGTTTCCCGTAATAAGTCGAAGAATCAACGTCAGGATGACAGCCCCGATGACGGCGATGATGATGGTCATGATGAAGCCGTGATTGCCGCCAAAACCAAGATGTTCCGCGATAAATCCACCGATGAGTGCGCCGACGATGCCGACGATGATATCCATCAGCGCTCCGTAGCCACCGCCCTTCATCAGCTTTCCTGTGATCCAGCCCGCGATAAGACCAATGATGATCCACGCAATGATGCCGTGACCCATAGTGAAAACCTCCGGGTGCAGTTTTGACTACGCGGGAAGGCTATCAGACTGCCATGAAATCTGCATAGGACAGATTCGCAGATGACGGGAAGATGACATGCGTCGAAGCTGCATCTCACTTCAAGGTGCGGGACGACGGTGATACGAAGAGCTGGCCGCGTTTCGCATAAAAATTCCTCACGGGAGGCTTCCATGGGTCAGACCCTCACAGACGAACGCCTTACAACTGCCGACATTGCGAACTCGCCGCGACCGACGCAGATTTCGAACGCAACCACGGATGCAGACCGCGATCCAAACTTCCCTGACCTGCGCCAGGAGACAACGGCTCTGCCTGCGGAGACGAACGCGGCCACAAATACAAACGCAGAGGGGCACGAGCCCTTGTTCCCGGAAAACGAGCTGACGGATCTGCGCTCGCGCTGGGATAAGGCGCAGGGAATGTTTGTCGACGAGCCAAGAAAGGCAGTCGAAGACGCCGATGCGCTGGTCGCAACTGCAGTGAAACGAATTGCAGAACTCTTCGCTGACGAGCGCGCAAAGCTCGAGAAGCAATGGGATCGCGGCGGCGAAGTATCGACTGAGGATCTTCGCCAGGCTTTGCGGCGCTACAGAGGATTCTTCGATCGTCTGCTGAGTTTTCAGTAGCGACAAAGTTTGGGGGAGGCGCCGTTCTCCCCCAACTCAATTCACTCACCCGGAAGGCACGCGAATTCATCGCATTCCGATTGCTTCGTCTTTTGAGGCAGGCGTATGCTGTCCCTACGCAGGGGCCCTCACAGGAGACGACAGCATGGCTATGTCGAACGAATTTCCCGTGCGTGCAATTGCTCGGGAGTCGGCCGGATGGACGATTGCATTCGGCGTGTTGCTCATCCTCATCGGATTGCTTGCGCTGATGGCGCCGCTCATCGCGGCCTTTGCCGTCACCGTGCTGCTTGGGTGGCTGCTCCTCCTCGGCGGCCTGGCCCACCTGATCGTGTCATGGCATCTGCGTCGCGCAGGCGGTTTCGTCTGGGAGCTGCTCATCGGACTCGCCTATATCGTCATCGGCATATTCCTGCTCGCCCATCCAGTGGCCGGTCTCGTAGCACTCACCGCCTTCCTGGGCTGCTATCTATTCATCAAAGGAATCTTCGAGCTCATCATGTGGTTTCAGCTGCGTCGCTTGCACGGCGGTGGATGGGTATTATTCGATGCCATCGTTTCGCTGCTGCTGTCCGCGCTGATCTGGCTACATCTGCCAAACTCCGCGACATGGGTGATCGGCACACTCGTAGGATTCGGCATCCTGTTCAGCGGAATCTCACGACTGGTACTGGGCCTGCACGCGAAACGGATCACCGCAGCCTTCGCATAGCAGTGCAAGAGGCACGCACTCACAACGCCAGCCTTTGGTCGTCTGGCGTTGTGAGTGCGGCTGAAAGCAGGGCGTTTGCTACCGTCGTTTACTTCACCGACTTGATGGTCAGTGTTCCTTTTTCGACAGTCGCATCAACCGTGACCTTCTCGCCGGCATGGCTCTTCAGCATGTCAGGGTTCGAAACCGGATAGACCTTGCCATTGACGACAAGTACGGCGGGAGATCCACCTTCGATGCACTTCTTAGCGCAATCCGCGTGGTCAGCGCTTGACACTTTGGCAGGATCCTTGGCGCACATGGCGTCAGAAACCCATCCGGTGAACGACTGAGCGAACATCGGCACAGCTGTAAATGTGAAGGCGAGAGTTGCGAGGGCGGCGATACGTTTCACAGATGCCTCCTAAAACTTTGATGGGCCGAATTATAGACTGGAATCCTCACAAGAGTTGTCATGCGGTTGACGCCGCAACCCCACTTTGTGAGACTCGCCACATATGCGATACGGCGGCCCGGTGGAATACGCGCACCAGCGGAAGATTCGCGAATGGAACAAACCTCATTACCGGCTGGCACATTGGCCTATCTGGATCTGGGTCTTTTTCCTCGTGCCTGGTCCGCTGACCTTCCGGCTTTTTGCAGGTGGTGTGGGATGGCCGAATCTTGCGTGGCTGCTTGCCGTACTCGCAGGGACCGGCGCCGCCGGGCTCCGCGGACAGTTGCCCGGCGTTGAGCCTCGTCCCTACATTCTGCGATTCGATGAAGCCCGGCCCAATCCTTTATACCGGCGTGTCTGCTACACGTTCGCCTGGAATGCACTGCTAAGTTTCGCCGCGATCAACATGCTTGCACTGATGATTGCGGCGGCAACCGGCACGTGGCGCATGAAACAGCTCTATCAGTGGGCCTATGCGCCGGCGTGCGTAATCGTAATCCTCGCAGGTGTAGCAGGCGTGCTGCCCCGGGCTGGATTTTCGACGAAGGGCGAGGGCGGCGAACGCAGATACTTGTACACCGCTGTGTGGAGTGTCACAACGGCGCAGACTCTGCTGCTGGTGTCATGGAAAGCGCTTCCATTGGGCCGCAAAACCGCATTCATCAAACTCGCTCTGTTCGCGGGCGCCATTCTGATAATGAGCCTTGCCGGGCTGCGCGGAAAACTGCCGCGCACACGCCCTATCGTCGCAGGCGAACTCATCATTGCGGATTAGTTAGTGAGTTTGGATACGGCTGAACGCCTGTTGGGCGACGCGTGAGAGCGTGTTCAGAAACCTGCCCTTAATACTTATCTCCGGCGTATCCGGCATAGGCGGACTCTTGAACTTGTCGAGGTCCGCAAAGCGAGTCGTCGGAAAGCGCTCGGTGTTCTCACCGAGGAATTGGCAGAGGCGCTCGAAACGCTCGACGACGTCCCACCGTATCACTGGTGGCTTGGTTGGATGACGCCGGCGGGCGAGCATCTCGAACGAATGCGAGACGATCACGAAAAAGTCCCACCCCGCCGCCTCTGCGCTGACAAGTGCGTGAATCATCTCTTCCGAGGTACACGCGCAGACCTGCGCAGGCCGGAAGTGGCCCATGAAGTCCTGGAATACAGCCACAGGAAGTTCCTGTACACCGTTGTAATCGGTAAGGTGACCTACAAACTTTGGCTCAGGCAGGCGGCACTTATCGCCAAGGTAGGAACGATTGAAGCTGGAATCGTATCGAATGCCGCATTCTTCCAGAGCGAGAAGCGTATCCAGGTTGGCGGCGAACCCTCCGGCTCGAAACGCCACGGGACGTGGTGCTCCCGCCTGTTCGAGACGGAGCGAAGCGTAACGCACGATGGACTCCTGCTCGGCAAGAGGGTAGTTGGAGAGCAGGTGGCTGCGGTGAGGAACGTTGAGGTCAGGAAGATGCTGAATCCACTCCGGATGAGGATGGAGCTGAACGTCGTGACCGCCAGCGGTGATCGCGCGGATAATATCTCGAAGGGGCTGCTCTCCAACCTCAGGAACGGCCGCAAAAAGGCTTTCCACCATGAAACTGGCTTTCAGACCGTGCTTCGACAACGTGTCCAGTTGGTACTCAAGGCCTACAGCCTGGTCGTCTATCTGACCGTACACATCCCGTTTCATGTCGGCCGCAAGACGGTCTTGTTTCCAATTTCCGGCGATCGGATGTGTCTCGGTATCGATCGTTATCAAGACCTTGAGCATGTCGTTTCAGATTACCGATGGACCACGTCGTAGCCAAGATGAATGAGTCGTTTTGATTGAATGATTTAGGGTGACCCTAGATGTATCGAATGACGACCCTGTCTGTTCGAGACACGTAGTCACGCCGTCGACCGTCTTACGACGCAACAGGAGACCTGTACATTGAGATGCAAAATTCAAGTCCTTTTAGAAGGACCTTCCCCTCCCCCGTTTCTTGCACAAAGTCTTCCCGAAAAAGGACTTAGTGGTGGACCCTATGTGCGCCCGGCTGGGCTGAAAGTTCACTGTCTCGAAAGCGATTCCCTATTTCTACTGTGGGCGCGTCAAAGGTGACGCTTCGGACCTGCGATCCTCTCCTACACGTCGCGGCTGGACTTGTCGTTTCTCTGGTCACTTCGCTTGCTGGCTTCTGATGTGCCGATAGAAGGCACAAAGAGGGAGCCGGCGAATGAAGACACGATACTGGTGGGTTGGCGTCATGTGTGTGGCGGTCTTAGCTGCTTCGTACGGAGTGGCGCAGAGCACGAATTTCGTTTCACGGGCGCCGGCCGGAACAGCCGACCGGGCTCCCTTCTCCGCCTATGGCGTCGATTCGCATGTCAGCCTGAATGGCTTTGGGTTTGATTTCGCGTCGGGATTGAGTCCGCGATTGAGCCTTCGAACCGGACTCGACTTCTTCGATTACTCGCGGCAGTTTTCGACCTCAGGGATCCCGGTCGACGCCAGCGTTCATCTGCAGAGCGGGCACATCGATCTCGACTGGTATCCGCGAGGCGGGCGGTTTCATGTTGGACCGCGAATGGTCTTCATGAATAACAACAGGTTTGCAGGAAGCAGCACCATTCCATCAGGCACTACGCTGACACTCGACGGCGAGGATTTCATCGGCAGCCAATCGGATCCCTTACGCGGCAGCGGAACCATCTCTTTTGCTCCCGTCGCTCCGGGAATGACGATCGGCTTTGGGAACCTTGCTTCGAAGAAAAAGGGGCACTGGAAGGTGCCGTTCGAGGCCGGGTTCTACTACGTCGGACAGCCACGGTTGGAGGTGAGCTTCACAGGCCAGGCGTGTTCACCCGATGAGCCGACTGCGTGTGAGGACGTGACGCAGGACCAGGACTTCCAGGCATCGCTTACGAAGTTCATCGCGCGCCAGAATCACAACCTGAGTTATGCGAAGTTCTTCCCTATTCTGTCGGTCGGTGTTGGCTACGCGTTTTGAACTCTCTCCACCGGCAAGTTATCGCTTGACATACCTCCCTGATGATCCTAGGTTTAGGCGTCCTTTCAGCGGGCCCTAATCCAAACATCAAAAAGGAGACCAAGGAAACGATGCGTATTCCTATGGCGTTTGTCGGTTCAGCGTTGCTTGTTTGCTCCGTCCCAGTTCTCTTCGCTCAGGACGCTACGAAGGTGGATCCCTCTCATTACAAGCTCATGAGTGAGAACGCGCAGGTACGGGTGCTAAAGGTGCATTACGGCCCGCATGAGAAGTCGAAGATGCACAGTCACCCGGACGGTGTGGTCGTGTTCCTGACCGCAGGAAAGACGAAGTTCACTTATCCAGATGGGAAGACCGAGATCCGAGAGATGAAAGCCGGTGACTCTATGTACACGCCGCACACAGTTCACCTGCCCGAAAATGTAAGCGATCGTCCGATGGATGCGGTGCTGGTGGAACTGAAGAAGTAGATTGATGCCTGACAGAATGGCCCTCGCGAGCGTCGCTCCGAGGGCCTTGCTGCGTAAGTGAGCTACCGGGGGTTCTGGGTTGTTGTTGACGGAGAGGTCGTCGTGCTGGGCACTGCGCCGCTGCGTGGAGTACGCGGAGTTCCCATTGTTGAATTGGTGCCCGGGGTTCCAGTTGTGCTCGGCGTGGTGTTTCCGGGTCTCTGGGTGTTAGGGTTTCCGTTCATGTTGCCGGGAGCTGTGGTTTCCGGAAGAGTGCCAGGAGTTGAAGGTACTGTGCCGGGCGTTGTCGGTGTAACGGGCGATACGGGACTGTTGGGATTGTTTGGCGAAGCTGGCATGTTTGGAGATGCCGGACTGGTGGGAAGATTTGGGCTCGTGGGTGTGCCCGGAGTTGCCGGCATGGTGGGAGTCGTGGGAGTTCTTGGTACGGTGGTGCCCGGAGAGGTTGGACTGTTCGGGGTGACTGGGTTTTGAGGGGTGGTTTGCGCGCCGGCGACGCCGGCAAAGCCGAAGACGATGAAGATGGCCGGAAGATGATAGAGCTTCATGGGCCCTCCTACGCGCGGTTGGATGCCGCGTCGTGCAGCCGGGCGGCCATTGCGAGCATTGTGGTTTTCACGAGACGAACTGTTGTGGTTGAGTTCGTTACATTGCTTGAGATAGCGCCACTGCTAGTGCACGTTGGCATCGAACACGCCGGTCTCGACGGTGCCTCCGTGCTTCATCTGGATGAAAATGCGGTACGGTCCGGTAGATGGAAAGCCATAGGGAAATGTCACGGTCGACGAAAGCGGCTCTGTGCTTCCGTTCATCGAACTCATGTCCATCGAACTCATGTCTGTCGCGCCCGCGCCTGCCATTCCATTCATCGACATCCCACGCGGGCTTTCGTTGGCCAGCATGACGGCCGGCATGGCAGCCGAGCCGTCAGGGTGCGTGTGTGCGAAGGCTGTGCCATCCGTCTTCACGAACGCTGCATGCCCTGCCATGCCGAGATAGGGCTGCATGTCGACGGCGGGTTTCCCTTGCGGATCGAGCAGATGAAAGATGAGGTTGTACGGCATATTCGCCGTAATGGATGCCGGTTTATCCCACACCATCATGTATCCATCGGGAAGCCGGTAGTGTGGCCCGAGTTCTCCGGCTGCGAGAGGCGATGGCGTTGCGCTTGCGTCTTCGCTGCCAAGAGGGCCGCCTGCCATTCCGGCCGGTATCGTCAGCGTCGCGGTCTCGGTCTCCGGGAACCCATTCCTGAAGACGACATCGGCAAAGAGATGGTATGTTCCTGCCGGCATTGCGGGGAGTGCGTCGTTGAAACCGCTCTCGCCTTGCGGCACAGGATGCAGATGAAAGACTGCGTCCATCTCCGGCCAGCGAATTGCGTACAGATGGATGAGGTGGCCGTGGTCTGTGAGGAGGTCAGAGTTGTCGACGCGCTTCCATCCGCCCTCGGCTTCAGGATCTGGATCGCCGATCAGAAGCGAGAGATGATTTCCGGCGAGTGTTGGCCGCAGCTCGGAGTTGTGATGCATCTCCGCTTTGTAGTCCGCCGCGTCGACGTTCCACCATTTGCCGCCAAGGAAGATCGCAATCACGCAAACGGCGAAGGCGGCTGCACCGGCAATCAATGCGCGGCGACGCCGCTCGGGCTTGGGGGCGGCCCCCGGAACCAGCCGTGCTTCGCGCGTTGCTGCCATCACAATTCCTACGACGCCGAGAACAAGAAGGCAGCCGAGAATGCCGAGCAACAGACCCATCGAACGCTGCATTCGCAAAACTCCGGTAGCAACCGCCGGCACCGGCACGCTAGCGGTCGCCGCGCCGGCTGCACCGTCAATACCGAAACGCACCTGCAATGAACCCGAAGCCATGAGCCAAAGCGAACCGGTGAAGAACGCGGGGTCGCTGCTCGAAACTTTCATCGCATCCGGCGTTGGCGGGTGCTTTGAAGCTTCGCCGGTGAGCGGAAGCGGCGTGATGGTCAGGCTGCGAATGAGAGCGCCGCTCGAGCGAACCTCAATGGTGGCCACACCGGGAATGACGAGCGGCGTACGGATGGTGATGAAGAGCTTGTACGGTCCGACGTCGATGGTCTGATAGATGTCCTTGTTGCCGACGTGCGCGTGCGCAGTGCTCGTACACAACAGCGCAAGAAGGAACGCGCAGAAGACTGTTTTGCACTTCGAGAGGATCATCGCTGCACTCCACGCATCCAGCGGCCAAAGAGCAGGCCGAGCCAAGTCGAGATCATTGCGTAAAGAGAAGCTCGCAGGAGACCGAGACACAGGGTCACGCCGGAGTCCGGCAGGAAGAAGCGACGCGTGCGTTCATAGCCCTCAGGCCTGGAGCTGTAGTCGAAGTAGATCGATCCGAAGAAACGGTTTTCGCTGGCATGCGACATCAGAAACTTTGCGAAGGGCCACTCGAAGGCGAAAATCACCGCAACGAAGATCACGCCGGAGACGGCCGCAATCTGCCACAACTTCCAGTTGGTCGTGCGCTGCCATAAGAGATCGAGTGCCAAGGCAGGCGCGAGGAGCAGGATGGGGAACTTTGGCGGAACGAAGTGCGTGACCGGGAAATAGACCGGGCCGAGTTTGGGCTGCGCGGAGAACAACGGGAGGATCAGAATGAAACCGATCAGGCTGACGACGTAGATCGCTGAGATCGTTGTCGCGGCCCAGCGGAAGCGTGACGCCTGCCAGATAATCGCCATAACTAAGGGGACTGCGATCGCGAGGCAGACGTAGGCGATGGCGCGATGCAGCATGACGTCCCAGGTGTACTCCATGATGAAGAACATCTGTCCGCCGAGCAGCAGGCCGCCGAGGTAGAGAAGCAGGGCTCGGAACGTCTTAAAGTTGGCGGCACCGGAATCGGCTGCGCGGTTCATCGCGGCAAGCATCAGGAACAACATCCCGAGATCGATGGCGCGTATGCCGAGAATCAATAGAGTATGCGGTGGTGAGATGATCTGGACATCGAGTCCGTAGGCGTTGTGCCACCAGTTATCAAATGGCGCGGAGGTCAGCATCGCGACCCCGCCCCATCCCGCGAGGAAAACACCCAGCGGAGCCCGAAGTCCGAAGATGCTTACAGAGGCCTCGCGCAGACGCGTCGCATAGTCGGATTTGCCGAAGGTTGCAGTGAGGACGAGATAGAGTCCCACAATGCCTGCCAGGACGCCGCATGCGTAGATCGCCATGTGCGCGGGAGTCCAGAAGGTGTCGCGACCAATGGAGCGATGCCAGGAGACATCCCACTGGCCACCGATCGAAGCTGAGGTGACCGCGATCGCTCCGGCCCAGATGTACCAAGGCACAGACGTCGTGCCTGCGGATTCGTAAGTTCTTGTTGTTACGGCGTCGGCTGCGAAATCAGGAGAATGAACCAAATCTGCAGACATAGAAATCCCTCGGGGGACTTGCGGTCATAATACGGGAGACTCTGCCGGAAAGTTCTGGAGTCCAGCGCATCGTGGGACGGGGTCCGCTCGTCTGGGCAACAGACCGAGCGCTTTGACGAGCTATGGCTCATCCGGCAACGCTTTCTGGCCCCGGTCGCTCCCATAGAATGAGCATGCATGCATCGGTATCTTGGGTTCGTTCTTAGCTTGGTGTTCCTCGCGCAGGCTCCTGCCCAGCGCGCCGCTGAATCATGGCAGAAAATTCAAATCCCCACGGCATCGCAGGTTGCCGCGGCATGGAAGTCGCCTCCTTCGGAATATGGGCCCGAACCGTACTACGGACTCAACGGAGCGGTGACGATTGAGCAGGTCGAACGCGACCTGGATACGATGAAGCGCCTCGGCTTCCAGGCAGTCACCGTGCAGGCCGGTTACAACATGCCCTTTGCGTATCTGTCACCGGAATACTTCGTCTTCTTCCGCAAATTTGTGGACGAAGCCAAGAAACGGAACATGCGGGTATGGATTGTCGATGACGCCGGCTACCCCAGCGGATTTGCGGGCGGGCGATTTTCCTCGGATGCTCCGAGTCTGCGAATGCAGGCGCTGGAAGTCGTGCAACAGATCTCCGTCGCGGGTGGCACCGCGCTGCACCAGGCGGTAGGACCCGACGTAGTGAGCGCTGCCGCTGTCGATGCGCAGAGGCACGCGATTCCCATTCCGTTGCACGGCAGCGAGCTGGATTGGACCGCGCCTTCCGCGCAGTGGACCGTGCTGATCGTCGACCATGAGTTTCGGACCTCGCCGACGCGATCCGATACCAATGCGAAACGCGTGAAAGACACCACGCAGTCGCTCGAGGACTATCTGAACCCGGAGGCGACAGCGCAGTATCTTGCGTGGACGCATGAGCAGTACAAGCACGCTGTCGGCAACGAGTTTGGAAAGACGATCATGGGATTTCGCGGCGACGAGCCCGACTTCTCCATTAGCGGATTGCCTTGGACACCGAAGTTCTTCGCACGGTTTCGCGAGCTCAAGGGTTATGACGTGCAGCCGTACACGGCACTGTTCGCACAGTCGCCTTCACGGCGAAATCCCAGCGTTCAAATTCACCTCACGCCGGAACAATTGCGCATCAAGGGCGATTACTACGATGTCTTTTCGCAGATGTTCGCGGAGGGATTCTTCAAGCCGCAAGGCGACTGGTGCGCGGCCAACCACCTGGAATACCAGGTCCACCTGAACCACGAAGAGTTGGAGATGGAGCTGACGCACAGCGAAGGCTCCTTCTTCCGCGATATGCGTTATGTCCAGGTTCCGGGTATCGATGCTATCTGGCATCAAATATGGACGGATACGATTTCAGATTTTCCGCGGCTGGCAAGTTCGGTTTCGCATGTGTATGGCAAGCCGCGCGCATTCACTGAGAGCTTCGCCGCGTATCGGCCCGTCCCGGATGTGACGATGGCGCGTTACATCGTGAATGAACAGTTTGTGCGCGGCGTGAATCTCGTCGAGATGATGTACTTCCCGGCGACCTCATCGGGACCAAAACCGCCGCCGTCGTACATGGGAGAACCGGGCTTTTCGGATTTGACGGCCTATGTGCAACGCATGAGCTACCTGATGGCGATGGGACGCCCGGATGCGCAGGTGGCGCTTTATTTGCCCTCGAGTTCGATGTGGCTGGGCGATGATGCAGCCGATGCGCAGTTCGTTTCCACCGAACGGTTGCTGAGCGAACATCAGATCGACTTCGACATCGTGAGCGATGATGCGCTGGCGCGCGACCTCATCGCGGGTCGTGGCACCTTTGAGACACTCAGCGGCAATCGATATCGCGCGGTCATTCTGCCGAAGCCGGCGCTGCTATCCGAAGCTGCATTCAACCGTTTGCGGACGTTCGCGAAGAGCGGAGGCAAGGTTGTATTTCTTGGCGGCGCTCCGCAATGCATTGCCGGACGCACGATCCGCGATGCGCGCACGGTCACACCGGCTGACTTCGACTGGGCCACAGTCGTCGACGCTCAGCTGTCGCCGACTCCAACTCCAGGTCAGTTCCCTCCCACAGCACCTCCGGAGCCGCAGGCTGCAGCGCCGGAGATTCTGCGCGCAATCGAAATAGATGCGCCACCGACGGTTCACATCGACGTACCCAGCACTTCGCTGCGCGTGATGAAGCGCCATCTGAGCAATGCGGACGTGTATCTGCTGTTCAACGAGGGCGCGCTGCCGCTTGATACGACCGCGACTTTGCCGGGCGCATCGGGACGGGCCGAGCTTTGGGATCCGCAGACCGGATCCGTCAGCGCGCTGCCGGCCAGGGCGGCAAAGGGATCGTTGTCCGTCGCATTGCACTTCGCGCCCTACGCGACGCGTGTGGTTGTGGTTCGCTCAAGTCGATGAAGGAGGTACAGTCCATGCCTGTGTGTCTCCGCCGGACGAAGGTTCGACTTTCAATCCTGGCTGCATTGGGGGCCTTGAGCTGGGCTCTTGCCGCGCCGAATCTGGCGAATGCACAGGACACGCAAAGCATTGTAGGAAGCTCGCCGCTCCCGGGGCTGTCCGGAGCTAACGGATGGATCAATTCTCAACCGTTGACGGCCAAGGAGCTCAAGGGGAAAGTGGTCCTCGTGGACTTCTGGGACTATTCCTGCATCAACTGCATTCGAGCCACACCGTACATTCGGGCGTGGGCCGAGAAGTATAAGTCCGACGGACTGGTCGTCATCGGAGTGCACACGCCGGAGTTCGATTTCGAAAAGCTGATTCCGAATGTGCAGAAGGCAGTGCAGAAGTTCGACATCACCTATCCCGTTGCGCTCGACAGCGACTACAAGATCTGGAATGCATTTCACAACCAATACTGGCCCGCCGAGTACTACATCGATGCGAAGGGAAAGGTTCGCTACGAACACTTCGGCGAAGGCGACTATGACCAGTCAGAGAAATGGATCCAAAAGCTGTTGAAGGAAGCGAATGGGTCCCCGATGGCGGCTGGCGCGGTGAATGTCCAGGGAGAAGGTGTTCAAGCTGCCGCGGACATGAGAGAGATTCGTTCTCCTGAAACCTACATCGGTTACGAACGTGCGCAGCGTTTTTCGTCGCCTGGTGGTTTTAAGCGTGACGCGGAAAAGACCTACGTCGAACCGAAGCATCCTTTATTGAATGACTGGGGACTCGCGGGCGATTGGATTGTCCGTGAGCAGGTCGCAATCCTTAATTCCGCTGGAGGAAAGGTCCTCTTTCGTTTCCATGCGCGTGACCTGCATGTTGTCCTGGGTCCGAGTGACAATGGAAAGCCAGCACGATTTCGGGTGACCGTTGACGGGCAGGCTCCCGGAGAGAATCATGGAGTGGACACGGACGCCCAGGGCAATGGGGTTGTGACCGCGCACCGTCTCTATCAACTCGTGCGACAGAAGGGCGCAATCAAAGACCACACCTTTACGATCGAGTTTGAGGCCCCGGGCGTACAGGCGTATGCCTTCACCTTCGGATAAGAATCGGAGGGCATCATGGCTCAGCCGAGTAATGGGAAGATCAGCCGGCGAACGTTCGTTCTGGCGGGAAGCGGAGTTGCTGCAGCAATCGTCCTCCGTCTTCGGAACGGAGTCGACATCGTCGTGGCAAAAGCGAAGACTCCCAAAGAGGTGAAGATCGTCGAGTTCTCCAGCTCCGGACAGCGGGGAGATACGATCACCGTGCCGATGACGATCAAAACAGATCAGGAGTGGAAGCAGCAATTATCGGCAGCCGCCTATGAGGTAACCCGCCACGAGGGCACCGAGAAGGCCTACTCTGGCGAATATTGGAATCTTCACGACAAGGGCCTGTATCACTGCATTTGCTGCGACACCACGCTCTTCAACTCCGACACCAAGTTCGAGTCGGGCACCGGATGGCCGAGTTTCTGGCAACCGATCGCCAAAGAAAACATCCACGAAAGCATGGATCTCTCCATGGGGATGGGACGGACCGCCGTGACGTGCAGACGCTGCGACGCTCATCTCGGGCATGTCTTCGAAGACGGCCCCAAGCCGACAGGACTTCGCTATTGCATGAACTCCGTGGCCCTCAGGTTCGCAAAGCTTACCTAGTCTTACTTCTTTTCCGATGTAAGGAAGCCCAGGATCATCTCGATAATCGCCAGGATCAGCGCCGCGATCAGCGCGGGCTTGAACCCGGTCACGGAGAATCCGGGAACTAGCTTGCTGGAGAACCAGAGCACGATCGCATCAATAACAAACACAAACAGGCCGAGCGTGAGAAATGACAAAGGGAAGGTCATCACCTTCAAAAACAATCCAAGTGTCGCGTTCACGATGCCAATAATCACGACCGCAAACAGCGCAGAACCAAACCCACCGATATTAAAGCCGGACACGAAGTGGGAAACCAATAGAAGGACAAGCGCATTCACAATCCAGTGCAGCAACCAGCGCATGACGATTCCTTTCCGCCATGAACTCCTTAGGGCTGAGTGCATGACCGGTCAATGCAGATTGAACAACCGGGAGCCCTGACCAGATCTTCTCAGATCACGTCGAATTCATTGTCTACGGGAATCTGCAGAGCGGACGCCAGCGCGTTCGTCTCGTTCGCCATGCCAATGATTGCTATCAGTTCCGCGTACTGCTCGTCGGTCATGCCCTTGGCTCGCGCCGCTGCCGTGTGCGAGTGAGCGCAGTAGGTGCAGGCGTTCGTCGCTGAGACCGCGATATAGATAAGCTCCTTCGTCAATGGATCGAGCGCTCCCGGCGCGACCATGATCTCCTTCACGCTCGCCCAGGTCCGCTCCAAAACGGCAGGCTGATTCGCAAGCGCGCGCCAGAAGTTGTTCACAAATTTCGTTTTGCGCGTTGCCCGAATGTCGTCAAAGACTGCTTTCACACGCGGACTCTTCGAAACCTCCTCGGCCGTCCATAGCCTCACCGTAGCCATCGCAATCCCTTCCCGAGCGATTCTATTTCGCGGCCCATCAGGGGGCCGCACTATCCCGACATCCCGCCGGTATCAACCTCTCTAACCTGTCCCTTTCAGCCGACCGCTTCTTGCGGCCTATGGAAATTTCGCCAGCGGCCAGTTTCATAGAATTTGAGCGCGTCCGGAAAGAATCCGCTTGACGACTGGACCGCAAGAGCCGAAAAAAATCCGCCGACCCGAGCTGGCGGTCAGGCGAAATCTCATATTCGATGTCCTGTTTCTTTTTTATTTTCAATGGCTTAGAACGATGGCTGGAACTGGACTCATTTTTTCACTTGATGAGAAGGAAATTCGTGACATTTGACTACTTCTTGTAGTACGAATGGAGGCGCCGTTTCCGCCACATACTGCAGGGGCTGTTCGCAATGTTCGATCTCCATGGCAAGTGCGCCGTCGTTCTCGGAGGAACCTCGGGGATCGGCTATGCCATCGCGCTCGCGCTCGCCGATGCCGGCGCCGACGTCGTCGCCTCCTCGCGGCGCCCGGAAGCCGTTGAGGCAACAGCAAAGGCCATCGAGAAGCTCGGCGTCAAAACACTGCGCATGAACTCGGATGTCGCCGATCGCAAGTCGTTGGAAAGACTCCGCGAAGGCGTTGAACGCGAGCTGGGTACGGTGTCCATTCTCGTCAATTGCGCGGGGATGACCCAGCGAGTCTCGACGCTGGATATCAGTGAACAGTTGTGGGAAGAAATTATCGATATCAATCTGACCGGCACGCTTCGCTCCTGCCAGGTGTTCGGTCGGGGCATGGTCGATCGTGGCTACGGTCGGATCATCAACATTGCGTCGCTCGCAACCTTTGTCGCATTTATGGAGGTTGCACCCTATGGAGCAAGCAAAGCCGCGGTGGGAGCGTTGACGAAATCGCTGGCCGTTGAGTGGGCATCGCACGGTGTGACAGTGAATGCCATCGCCCCCGGCATCTTTCCCACGGCGCTCAATAGCGCCATTATCGATTCGCCCCGCGGGAAAGAGTTGCTGATGCGCACTCCCATGAAGCGCTTCGGCAAAGTGGAAGAACTGACGGGGACGGCAGTATTTCTCGCCTCGGACGAGGCAAGTTTTATCACAGGTGAAATTGTGGTGGTCGACGGCGGAATGCTGGCGAGTGGAGTCAACCAGTGAAAGACACGGTACGAAGTACGGATAGTCAAGGCAGCAGACGAATCGACCTGGCCTATGTGAAGCTGGCCTCGAGCGAGATGGCGCGGGATATCAACCGCGATATCGTCCTCGAGTTGATCCGCGGGAACCAGCCGGTGGGGCGGGCTGAGCTTGCGCGGCTCTCCGGCCTGCAGCCCAGCACGGTCTCGGCGATTGTCGAACAGCTTCTCGAAGAAGGATGGATTACCGAGGGAGCGGCAGCCAAGCGTCCTCGCGGCCGCCGCCCGACGATGCTGACGCTTAATGCGGATCTCGTCACTCTTGTCGCCGATTTACGGCCAGGGCAGGCAATCCTCGCAGTCGTTGATCTCAATGGACGCTTTCTCTCACGCGAATCCGTTCCGCTCGCCTCCGACGCTGAGCGCGCCACGATCAAGATCGCGGAGGCACTTGATGCGATGCGCAAGCAGCATCCGGATAAGCGCGTCGAGGGCGTCGGCATCAGCGTACCCGGCCGCGTGAATCCTGAAACACAGCGCATCATTCTCGCGCCCAATCTGCACTGGTCGGACTTCGACGTGAAGAAGACCCTGATGGAGCGGCTGAACCTGCAGGTCGAGTTGGAAAACGCCGCGAACGCCTGCCTGCTGAGCGAACTTTGGTTCGGCCGCATGGATGGTGTGCGCAACGCCGTGTTGATTACCGTGTCGGAAGGCGTCGGCTCCGCAATCCTCGCCAACGGGCAGATTCTCGCCGGACGCAGTGGCCTCGCAGGCGAGTTCGGACACATTCCCATCGACCCCAACGGGCCGGTTTGCGGCTGTGGTCAGCGCGGATGCTGGGAGACCTTTGCCTCCAGCAAAGCCGCGCTGCGCTACTACGAAGAACTGAACCCCGAGCACCCGGCGACGCGCATCCAGGATCTGCTGAAGCTTGGCGAAGAAGGCAATCCGAAGGCACTCTCCGCGCTCGAGCGGCAGGCCCGTGCACTCGGACGCGGCCTGCGGCTGGTGACGTCGGCCCTCTCACCGGAGGTTGTGCTCGTCATCGGCGACATCACCTCGTCATGGACGCGCATCGCTCCACTGGTTGAAGAGGAGATAGCCGCGACGATGCTCGCCGGCACACCGCCACGGCTCGCCGCCGCGTCCGATGGCGAACTCGCTCGATTGCGTGGCGCGGCGGCGCTCGTGTTGCAACGCCACTCCGGTTACTACCGTTCAACGCACGGAACTCGTGAGCGGCCTCGCAATGCAATGAACGCTTAGCTTTGCCTGCGGGGGACCCATTTCAAGACTCAGCTCTCAACGATGGAGAAGAAGATGCAGCTTGTTGAACTTCGACGTGGCCTGCAGGTGCGCAACCTGTTGGCTCTTGCAATCACAATCGCGAGCACCTTCGCAGCCTTGCACGCGCAGAGCCCGAAACCGCTTCCCTATCTCGACCCTTCGCTTCCAAAGGAGCAGCGCGCCGCAGATCTCGTCGGCCGCATGACACTCCAGGAGAAGATCTCGCAGATGTCGAACAGTTCCGAAGCCGTGCCGCGCCTGGATGTGCCCGCTTACAACTGGTGGAATGAAGGCCTCCACGGTGTCGCGCGCTCCGGCTATGCAACGATGTTCCCGCAAGCCATCGGCATGGCTGCCACATGGGACGCTCCGCTCATCAAGCAGATCGGCGACGTGATCTCGACCGAGGCGCGCGCCAAGAACAATGAAGCGCTTCGCCACAACATCCACTCTATCTATTTCGGCCTTACCTTCTGGTCGCCGAACATCAACATCTTCCGCGATCCACGCTGGGGCCGTGGCCAGGAAACCTACGGCGAGGATCCGTTCCTGACCGCAACGCTGGGCGAAGACTTCGTCGAGGGCCTGCAAGGCAAGAATCCCGACTTCTTCAAAGTCATCGCAACTCCGAAGCACTTCGCCGTGCACTCCGGTCCAGAGAGCGATCGCCATCGCTTCGACGTCACACCCACGCCGCATGATCTGTGGGATACGTACATGCCCGCCTTCCGCCGGACGATCGTGGACGCCAGGGCCGGCTCGATCATGTGCGCGTACAACGCCATCTACGGCCAGCCCGCCTGCGGCAGCGACCTGCTGATGCAGACCATCTTGCGCGGCTACTGGAACTTCCAGGGCTTCGTCACCTCCGACTGCGGCGCCGTCGACGACTTCTACACCGCAAACGCGCATCACACCTCGCCCGACAAAGCACATGGCGACGCGGACGCGCTGCTCCATGGAACCGACACCGAGTGCGGCCGCTCTTATGTCACCGGCCTGGGCGACGCGGTCAAAGGTCATCTCATCAGCGAAGCTGATATCGATGTCTCGCTGCGCCGCCTGTTTCTTGCGCGCATGAAGCTCGGCCTCTTCGATCCGCCGTCAAAGGTTCCCTACACATCCATTCCCTTCTCCGAGGTCAATTCGCCTGCGCACGCCGCGCTTGCACTCCAGGCTTCGGAGAAGGCAATGGTGCTTCTCAAAAACGACGGCGTCCTGCCGCTCGCACCCGCGAAGTACAAAACCATCGCTGTCGTCGGGCCAAATGCCGCCTCGCTCTCCGCGCTCGAAGGCAACTACAACGCAGTTCCAAAGAATCCGCAGATGCCCGTCGACGCTCTGCGCGCAGAATTCTCTGGAGCGAAGGTTCTGTACGCTCAAGGTGCGCCGTATGCAGACGGCATGGTGCTCCCAGTCCCGCGCACGATGTTGCGTCCTTCCCTCGATTCGCACGAGGAGGGCCTCAAGGCCGAATACTTCGCGGACGGCAAAGTCGACGGCACGCCCGTTGCCACGCGAATCGATCACGCGATTGACTTCGACTGGAACTCCGCTGCGCCCGTGCCGGACGTCACGCAGGATCACTTCGGAGTCCGCTGGACCGGTTTCATCACGCCGCTCGCGCCCGGCAGGCAGGAGTTCAGCATGCGCCTTGCGCACTGCTATCCCTGCGGCGATCGCGAGCATTTCGTCGTGAAGATCGATGGCAAAGATGTCAGCACGCACTCCACGCAAGGCGGCGAATCCCGTGAGAGCACTACGCCGCGCTTCTCGGTCGATTTCGCCGACACCAACCCACATGCCATCGAGGTCACCTACACGCACAACGCTCCGCTCTTCGGCGCCGGCATCACCATGGAGTACGTACCCGCGCCGAGCCTGCTGCAACAGGCCGCGGTTGAAGTCACAAAGAAAGCGGACCTGGTCATCGCGATGGTCGGCCTGAGCCCCGAGCTCGAGGGTGAAGAGATGAAGATTCAGATCCCCGGCTTCTCCGGCGGCGATCGAACCGACATCAAGCTGCCCGATTCGCAGGTGCAGATGCTGCAGCAACTCGCCGCTACCGGAAAGCCGCTCGTCGTCGTTCTGCTCAATGGTTCCGCACTCGCGGTCAACTGGGCGCAGGAGCATGCCAATGCGGTCCTCGAAGCGTGGTATCCGGGCGAAGCCGGCGGCAAGGCTATCGCTGAGACGCTCACGGGCAAGAGCAATCCATCAGGACGTTTGCCGCTGACCTTCTACACGTCACTCGACGAACTTCCGTCCTTCACCGACTACTCGATGAAGAACCGCACGTATCGCTATTTCACCGGCAAGACGCTCTACGACTTCGGCTACGGTCTCAGCTATACGAAGTTCTCCTACTCGCATATCAAGTTGTCACGGTCGACCGTGAATGCCGGCGACACGTTGACCGTCGAGGCCGACGTAAAGAACATCGGAGTGCGTGCAGGTGACGAAGTGGCCGAGCTGTATCTCGTTCCGCCGCATGATGGCAACGGCGGCCTCTCGCCAAACCTGCAGCTTGAGGGATTTGAGCGAGTGCACCTGGCGGCCGGCGCGATCAAGCACGTCGTCTTCAAACTCACGCCACGCGAGCTCAGCGAAGTCGACGACAAGGGCGTTCGCAGCGTGCAGCCCGGTAGCTACAGACTTTCGGTTGGCGGCTCGCAGCCGGACGATCCACGCGCTCCGAAGACTGAGACTGCAACCTTCACCATCGTCGGCACGCAGGAACTGCCGCACTAAAGCAGACAGTAGGCAGCAGAGGGAGCGAAGCGATGCGGTGCTCGAGTACCTGGTTCAAGAGCGTTGCAGGCTTCGCTCTTTTGTTTGCTCTCGCGGGTGTGAGTGCGCTCGCAGAAGATGGCTCGGCCGCGTGGCTGCGTTACGCGCCGATTCCACATCCAGAGATGTACAAAGACCTCCCTTCGCATATCGTCGTGTACGGCGATACCGCTACAGACGATGTTGCTGGCACCGAGCTGCAAAAGGGTCTCTCCTCACTCCTCGGCCGCCAATTCACTCTAGAACGCCCCTCGATTACGAATAGCCAGAAGAGCTTGCCGCACGATGCAATCCTCGTTCAGGCGATCTGGGAGCATCCTCCGGCCCACTGGAGCACATCGGCATCGGCGTATGGGCCGCAGGGGTATTCGATCGTTTGGGGTCGGAGGCGAAACAACGATCTATTCATCGAAGCGGAAAAGTCTCAGGGAGCTCTGTATGGGGTATTCCACCTGCTTGAAGAAGTAGCAACCCAACAACCGATTCAGGACAAGTGGAGTGCACCTTCCGCACCGATCCGATGGGTCGACGAATGGGACAATCTGAACGGCACAATCGAACGCGGCTATGCGGGGCCGTCAATCTTCTTCGAGGACGGTCATGTGCGTCAGGACCTTACGCGGGCAGGCGAGTATGCACGACTGCTCGCATCCATTGGGATCAATGGATGCAACGTCAATAACGTGAATGCAGACCTCGATTTGCTGACAACAGAACATCTGAAAGAGTTTGCGCGAATCGCGGAGGTCTTTCGTCCGTGGGGAGTGAAGCTGGCGCTGTCGATCGATCTCACGAGCCCGCAGACAGTCGGTGGATTGGATACGTTCGATCCATTAGATCCCAAGGTGATTCTGTGGTGGCACAAAAAAGTCTACGAGATTTACAAACTCATTCCGGACTTCGGCGGCTTCACAGTAAAAGCTGATTCCGAAGGTCGAAAGGGCCCATCGCAGTACGGCCGCTCACCTGCTGACGCCGCGAATGTATTGGCGAGGGCGCTGGCTCAATACGGAGGTGTCGTTCTGTATCGCGGTTTCGTCTACAACAATCATCTCGACTGGCACGATCTGAAGGCTGATCGTGCGAGAGCTGGTGTCGACAACTTCGCCAGCCTCGACGGAAAATTCGAGAAGAACGTCATCATCCAGATCAAGGAAGGGCCCATCGACTTCCAGGCGCGCGAGCCGGTGTCGCCGCTCTTCGCTGCGCTGCGTCACACGCCGCAGGCGATTGAGGTGCAGACGACGCAGGAGTACACCGGCCAGCAGCGGCACATGGTGTGGCTGCCGAGCATGTGGAAGTGGGTGCTCGACACCGACATGCGTGTCGACGGACGGCCATCGCATGTGAAGGACATTGTTACGGGCAGGACATTTGACCAGCCGACGGGTGGATTCGTCAGCGTGGTGAATGTCGGGATGGAACCGAACTGGCTGCATCATCCGATGGCGATGGCGAACTTGTACGGCTACGGCAAGCTGGCGTGGAATCCGGACGAACCGCTCGAGAAGATCATCGACACATGGACGCGGCTGACGTGGGGCAATGATCCGCAGGTGGATCGCACGATTGATGCAATGCAGCTCAAGAGCTGGCACGTATACGAGAGCTACACCGGGCCGAACGGCATGGGGACGCTGACGAATATCCTCGGTTATCACTTCGGTCCAGGCATTGAGAGTGCGGAGCGTAACGGCTGGGGCCAGTGGTTTCGTGGCGAGAAGGATGGTATCGGCATGGACCGCACCGTTGCGACCGGAACCGGCTACATCGGCCAATACCCTAAGGAGCTTGCCGAGAACTATGAGTCGCTGGCGACCTGTCCGGATGATCTGCTGCTCTTCTTCCATCACGTGCCGTACGACTACAAGCTGCACTCCGGCAAGACACTTGTGCAGAGCATCTATGACTCGCACTACGGAGGAGCGCTGGCTGCAGCGGAGTATGTTCCGCAGTGGGAGTCGTTAAAGGGCAAGATCGATCCTGAGCGCTACGAGAAGACGCATGCGCTGTTCGAGTTCCAGGCGGGACATGCCATCGTGTGGCGCGATGCGATCAATAACTGGTTTCATCGCATCTCGGGCATTGAGGATGCTTTGGGACGCGTTGGACATCATCCCAACCGCACCGAGGCAGAGGCGATGAAGACTGGTGGATATCAGGCCGTGGATGTGGTTCCGTGGGAGACGGGCTCGGGCGGAAAGGCCGTTGAGTGTCATGAGGCGAAGGGCTGCACGCTGACGACTACGCTCAAGAAACCTGCGGGAACGTACGATGTTGCGGCGCAGTACTTTGATATCTGGGGAGGAGCTTCGACTTACACTCTGAGCGTGAACGGATCAACGGTCGCGACGTGGAAGGCGGATGACAAGCTTCCGCCGGCGCAGCCTGATGCGCATCTCGATGGACAGACCAGTACGAGGCGGACGATTCGGCACGTCGCGCTGAAGCCCGGCGATGTGCTGGAGCTGCGCGGTGTTCCGGATCTGCGTGAGGAGTTGAAGCCGAGTGCGAACAACGTTCGCCCCTCTGCGGGCGCACTTGGAAGATTTCGTTCGCCGGACCTGCGGGAGTTTGCTCCGGTTGATTACATTGAGATTGGACCTGATGGACCGATAACACCGCAGTAGAGTTTAGTGGCGATCACGAGAGTTGTGGTGATTCGAATGAAATACAGGGGTCTCTCCACTCCGCTTCGCTCCGGTCGAGATGACGAATCCATAGGCGATGCGAAACAGTCAGGAGTCGAACAATGAAGATTAGTGCTGCACGATTGATCGTCTGCTCGCCGGACCGCAATTTTGTGACGTTGAAGATTGAGACCGATGAAGGAATCTACGGGCTTGGCGATGCGACGCTGAATGGGCGCGAGCTGGCGGTGGCGGCGTACCTCGAGGAGCATGTGATTCCCTGCCTTATCGGGCGCGATCCGGCGCAGATCGAGGACATCTGGCAGTACCTGTATCGCGGGGCGTACTGGCGGCGCGGGCCGGTGACGATGTCGGCGATTGCGGCGGTCGACATGGCGTTGTGGGACATCAAGGGCAAGGCGCTGAATACGCCGGTGTATAACCTGCTTGGCGGGGCGAGCCGGCAGGGATGTCTTGTCTACACGCATGCGAATGGAGCGGATATTCCGGAGGCCATCGACTCAGTGCAGAGGCACATGAGCGAGGGTTATCTGGCGGTGCGGGCACAGGCTGGTGTTCCGGGTGTGGCATCGAGCTATGGCGTGCCGAAGGGCGGCAAGCCGTATGAGCCGGCGGAGCGTGGGCTGCCGAGTGAGAGCCTGTGGTCGACGGAACGGTATCTGAACTTTGCGCCGAAGCTATTTGAGGAGTTGCGTAAGACAGTCGGTGAGGATGTGCATCTGCTGCATGATGTGCATCACCGGCTGACTCCGATTGAAGCGGCCAGGCTGGGCAAGGCGCTGGAGCCGTATCACCTGTTCTGGATGGAAGATCCGACTCCGGCGGAGAACCAGGAGTGCTTTGCGCTGATCCGGCAGCACACGACAACTCCGATTGCGACGGGTGAGGTCTTCAACTCAGTGTGGGATTGCAATGAGCTGATTTCGAAACAGCTGATCGATTACATTCGCATGACGGTGGTTCATGGCGGTGGAATCACGCACGCGAAGAAGGTTGCGGACTTTGCGGAGCTTTACCAGGTGCGCACCGGTTATCACGGAGCGACGGACTTGAGCCCGGTGACGATGGCTGCGGCGCTGCATGTCGGGTTGGCGATTCACAACTTCGGAATCCAGGAACATATGCATCACTCGAAGCTGACGGATGAGGTGTTTCCGCACGCGTACCGGTTCGAGGCGGGATACATGCATCCGGGCGACAAGCCGGGGCTGGGAGTGGAGATCGACGAGGCGCTGGCGGCGAAGTATCCGTACCAGCGGGCGTATCTGCCGATTGCGAGAAAGCTGGATGGGACGCTGATGGACTGGTAAGAACATACTGCAGAGCGGTAGAGAGTAGAGTAGAGTGGGTATCCCCTCCCCCCGTTTTTCAAAGCCTTTGTTTTGTTTGAGTTGCCGAGAGGGATGGCTGCAAAATATTGATTCCAGAGATTTAGTGTGCAAAATCTTTGAAATCAATGCTTTGGACTGAGCAGGTACCGTTCAGTTTCGAGTTACGAGTTTGTAAGAGCGGTGAGAAAAGCCAAAGCCGCGCATAAGCGCGGCTCTTTTGAAACCTTATATTTCTATTCTAGCGAATCGAGCGGAATTATTTCCGTCGAACTTTTGCACGAGACTTCGTATTTGGTTTGAGCGAGTTAGAAGGGTTTTGCACTTTTCAAGGGGCTTGACAAGATTTTTTGGCCCGATTTCTGTGGCCCTGGGCGACCTGGAAGAAACGCAGATTCCCTTCGGGAATGACAAAAAGAAAAGCAAAGGCACTCGCGCACTACCACGCGCGCACTACCACGCGCGCTGAGATTCTAGCCTTCGAGGAGTTTGAGGAGGGCGGGCTCGTCGAGGATGGGGACGTTGAGCTCGCGGGCTTTGTCGAGCTTGCTGCCGGCTTCTTCGCCGGCGACGACGTAATTTGTTTTCTTTGATACGGAGCCGGAGACTTTGCCGCCGGCGGATTCGATGCGGGCTTTGGCATCGTCGCGGGTGAGCGTGGGCAGCGTGCCGGTGAGGACAAAGGTGAGGCCGACGAAGGCAGTGCCGACGACTCGCTTTTCAGCGGTAAGTTTGAGGCCGAGGGATTTGAGGTCGTCGACGAGCTGCTGGTTTTTCTTGTTGGAGAAGAATTCGACGATGGCGTCGGCGACGCGAGGGCCAACCTCGTTGACGGCCATGAGCTGGTCGGCGGTGGCGGAGCGGAGTTCATCGATGGATCCGAAGTGTTCGGCGAGGAGTTGGGCGGTGCGCTCGCCGACGAAGCGGATGCCGAGGCCGAGGAGGACGCGGGCGAGGCCGCGGTCTTTACTGTTGCGAATCTGTTCGAGAAGAGTGTCCGCAGTTTTTTCGCCGACGCGTTCGAGTGAGAGGAGCTGCTCGCGCTTGAGCTGGTAGAGGTCGGAGATGGAGTGGATGAGCGGCTCGCGGGTGGTGACGGGGGCGCCGGTTTCGGTGGTCTGTGGGTGGAGGGATGTGGCTGCTTCGGCATCGCCAAATACAGGGGTCTCTCCGCCCCGCGCTCCGCGCTCCGGTCGAGATGACGAGGCGTTGAGGTGGTCCGAAGTGTGGGTCTCTCCGCTCCGCGCTCCGCGCTCCGGTCGAGATGACGAGGCGTTGGGGTGGTCCGAAATGGGGGTCTCTCCACTTCGCTTCTCCACCCCAGCCAGCGAGCTGGCCGGGGACCCCGGTTTCGCTTCGGTTGAGAGGACGGCATTTGCAGGAGGTTCGAGTGTCTGGCCGAGGAGTTGAGCGACCATCGCGTCGCCGAGGCCTTCGATGTTCATGACGCCGCGTGTGGCCCAGTGGAGGAGCTCGCCAGCGACGCGTGCGGGGCAGGCGGTGTTGATGCAGCGCCAGTCGACTTCGCCTTCGGCGCGGACGAGGTCGGTGTTGCAGACGGGGCAGCACCCGGGGAAGACGATCTCCTTCTTTCCGCGCGGGTGATCTTTGTCAGAGACGACTTCGGTGATTTTTGGGATGACGTCGCCGCCGCGCTCGACGGAGACGAAGTCGCCGATCCTGACGCCGAGGCGCTCGATCTCGTCTGCGTTGTGGAGTGTGGCGCGGGTGACGGTAGTGCCGCCGATGAAGATGGGTGCGAGTGCAGCGACGGGCGTGATCTTGCCGGTGCGGCCGACCTGGAAGAGAACGTCTTCGAGCTTTGTGATGCCGGCGCGCGCGGCGAACTTGTAGGCGATGGCCCAGCGCGGGGCTTTGCCGGTGAAGCCGAGGCGGCGCTGCTGCGCGACGGAATCGACCTTGAGGACGACGCCATCGATCTCGTAGGGAAGCTTGTCGCGGAGATCTTCGGCTTCGTCGATGAACTTGAGGGCCTCGTCGATGGAGGTGACGGTGCGTGCCTGTTTGTTGACGAGAAGACCGGCGGTGCGGAGAGCGTCGAGCGTGGCGGTTTGCGTGGGGAGAAATGTCTCGCCGTTCTGGAGCAGGAAGTAGGCGAAGAATTCGAGACGGCGCTGCGCGACGATGTTGGGCTCGAGCGTGCGGATGGTGCCGGCGGCCGCGTTGCGCGGGTTGGCAGCCGGTGCCATGCCAGCGGCCACGCGCTCTTCGTTCATCTTCTCGAAGGCCTTTTGAGGAAGGATGACTTCCCCGCGGACTTCGAAGTTTTGCGGGAGGTCTGCCGATTTGAGTTTTGCTTTGCTGATGTGAAGAGGGATGCTGCGGATGGTGCGGACGTTGGTGGTGACCTCCTCACCGGTGGTGCCGTCGCCGCGCGTGACGCCGGTCGCGAGTGTGGCTTCGCCGTTTTTTCCTGGCACGTATTGCAGGGCGAGGGAGAGGCCGTCGAGCTTCAGCTCGCAGACGAAGCGGAGTTTGTCGCTGGAGACGAGGCCTGATTGGACGCGGTCCACCCAGGCGCGCAGTTCATCCTCGTTGTAGGCGTTGTCGAGGGAGAGCATGGGGCGCGAGTGTGCGACCTTGGGGAAGCCTTCTTTGGGCTTGCCGCCGACGCGCTGCGTGGGCGAGTCGGGCGTGATGAGGGAGGGGTGCTCGGCTTCGAGTGCCTTGAGGCGGTTCATCGCAGCGTCGTACTGGGCATCGGTCCACTCGGGCGCGTCGAGCACGTAATAGAGGTGCTCGTGGTGGCGGAGTTCGTCGCGGAGAGACTCGATTTGCTGGTCGGGGGAAAGCGCTTTGGCAGGCACGAGGAAATTATAGGGAGCGGGTTACACTTGAAGGAAAGGAGAGATTTTAACGATGGCGCACATGGTGTTCTGCGCGAAGTATAAGCAGGAGATGGAAGGGCTGGATGAGCCCCCGTTTGACTCGGATTTTGGACAGAAGATTTATAAGAATGTGTCGCAGAGGGCGTGGAGCGAGTGGCTGGAGCGGCAGAAGATGCTGCTGAATGAGTATCGTCTGCAGCCATGGACACGCGAGGCGCAGGAGTTCCTGGTGGAGCAGATGAATGAGTTCTTCTTTGGCGGCGGCGGCGAGTTGCCGAAGGAATACGTGGCGCCGACGCATTAGAGCGGTCGGTGCGCTGAGCAGCCGAGTAGGGTTTGGCAAGCCGGTGGTAGACTGAATGTACCCCGCGCGGGCTCGGTGAGCCGGCGCAAGCAGTGATAGGTCGGGACGTGGCTCAGCCTGGTAGAGCGCACCCTTGGGGTGGGTGAGGTCGCTAGTTCGAATCTAGTCGTCCCGACCATTCTTCCATTTTCGCTCTTTTGAAGATGAGGTCGAAGGGATATCTGTAAGCAGGCGTTGCGCTTACGGCATCCATCGAGCAGTTCGAAAGTAGCATTCTGAGCAGTTTGGCGTTTTCGAACGAATTTTGCGAAACATACAGCAAATAGGCCTTATTCGCGAGTTCTAAAATCCGTTCGGCGCTCAGAGCGCGATCCTCCGTTCCGGCGTTCGCCAAGGCATCGAGAGCGAGTTTCACGTGCTGCTCCTCCATCCGCCAATCGGCCATCTTTCTCTCCCAGAACTCCTCGGAAATCTTGCCGTCGAGCTTGTCTACGTAGGCGGCATCCATACGATTGCGCACGGCTGTGAGCCGTCCTTCCAAGCGTGACCGGTCGAGCATTCACCTTGCACGCGGCATCCTTCTGGTCTTCGCGTAGCGTGGTCACGATCTGCTCAACAATCTGGCGAGGCACCTGAAGATGCTTCAGCGGCTCGCCGAGCCGTGCAGCAAGTTCCTCCTCCTTGAACGGTGGAAGGTCGCACTTGCCGTGATAAGCGGGACCTGGAGCAATTGGCTCGATTTGTAACTGCTTTACACGGTTGAAAACCCACCCATGTTAACGGTGATACCACCTTGTGTACGGGGGGATTGCAAGAACACTCTTTCGGCGTTTGGCAGAACCCTAACCTGACGTAGCGAAGCTGCGTTTCGACATCAGCGCGAGCCAATAGCGTGACTATCTCTATAGGGAGACACCATGGACCGAAGGAATTTCCTTAAAACCAGCGCAGCCGTGACAGCCGCAGCCGCCGTTTTTGGCCCCACGAAGGCGTTCGCTGTGGCAAACCCCACCTACCCGCGGAGCCTGCACTTCATGTATCCGCAGTTGCTCCAGGCGCAGAACGAAACCTATACCTCTCTCACCAAAGCGCTCAACAAGGTCAACAACCCTGAGCTTACGTTCTTGAGCCCTTTATTCCTGAACGTGACAGATTACAGCGGTTATTCGGAGATCATCAGCTACTGCAACACGAACAACATCAAGTTTGGTCCGGCCGTCGGAGGCCCTGGTCCGGGCAACAAACTCATGGACGGCAACGGCCCCAACCAGACGTGTCTCGAAGCGATCAACACGGCCGGCTTTCAACCGTATCTCCGAGTCGACAATCTGAGTGGTTTCTACGGGAACGACGGCGGTGAGGATGACATCAAGAGCTTTCTCAGGCAGGCCATTGGTTATGGCTTCTACAACATCATGCTGAATCCCTGGCCACAGATGCCGCAGGGCAAACCGAACGCCGGGATGTACATGCCCATCGCGGAGTCGGACATCATTCCGTACATCGATTCGTGTTTCCAGAACGCGAATTATCAGGACTACACGGTGATCGACGCCGACATCCAAAACATCCTGACACAGGCCCAGAATTGGGCTCAGGGTACTCCGCAGATCCTCATCAACTATGAGAGCCCTGGGCCGCAGGGAACCATCGCTGCGATGAGCTTCCAAAATCAGATCAACACCTTCAACACGACGGAAAACTCCATTAAGACGTATCCGGCTGGGAACCACCTGCATTTTGCGCTGCCCTTTACGGGAAGCTATGACCCGCTGAAGGAGAAGAACAAATCGGGCACAACGATTTGGGACTTCTATATGGTGCCTTTGATCGAGACCTGGACGCAGGGGGCGTAGGGCCTGCGATCGGCAATTCCAAGGAGAACGCCGCACAGTCAACGCGATCTCCTAATCCAATTCGAAAACAGGGTGCAGTCACGCCAACGCGAATGGCGTCGGCGTGAGCTGCCGCCTTGCCGGAGAATGGGTGGTCTTTGCCAGGTTCAGTGAAGCGCATACCGTCAGAAGCTATTCGCCCAAACCCGTAAAACAGCAGAGGAGTTTGCCATGCATCTTTGGAATTTCTTACGGGGCGCAATAATGCTTGCGCTCGCTTCCCCGGTTGCTCTGGCCCAGAATCACTGGGTAGCAACCTGGGGCGCCGCCTCGCTCGAACAGCCCATCTCGGCGCTGGAAAACATTCCGCCGGCCGGGCTGACCTACCGCAACATCATTCACACGTCGCTTGGCGGCTCGCAGATCCGGATTACGGTCTCGAACGTCTTTGGTGGCGGGCCACTGAATTTCAATGACACCACGGTCGCGGTGGCCACACTCGCCGGCAACGGTGCGGTCAATCCGAACACGATCAATCATTACACCATCTTCAATCTGTACAACCAATCGGCTCAAAGCCTCGGAAGCCAGATGGTGCCGGCTGGCGACGTCTCTGCACCGTCTCAATTCAACCTCAACAGCTACATCAACATTGGTGGCGGGGCGCACGGTCCAGCCAACGTGGATCAGGTGTCCTATGGCGGTATCGACACGATCAGTCTTACCCGTGGAGCGCACTCCATTAAGCTCGGTGGATCGTACGTCTACGATACGTTCTTCAACAACCTCGGCAAATCTTCGGGCGGGAACTTCGCCTTTACCGGGAGCACGACCAGCAACACCTTCGCCGATTTCCTTCTTGGGAAAGCAAATGCCCTGACCCAGGCGAACGTCGTCGTACATGACACGAACTCGTATGATCCTGCCCTCTATGTTCAGGACGACTGGCAGCTTACGCGCCGGCTCAACCTGAACCTCGGCCTTCGCTGGGAAGTCTTCCCGCCGTTTCTCGGCGACAACACCTTGGGGACCTTCGCTGCCGGTGTTCAGTCCACCGTGATTCCCTCTGCTCCGATCGGGCTGCTTTATCAGGGAGACAAGAACATTCCACGAGGTATTTTCAGTACTTCCTACCGCGACTTCGCGCCGCGGGTGGGCTTCGCTCTCGACGCCTTCGGCAACGGCAAAAGCAGCCTCCGCGGCGGCTTCGGCGTCTTCTTCTTCAAGCAGAACTCCGGCAACTCGGCTGGCCAGGTCCAGGCTCCTTACAATCTGAACATCGTCACAAACCAGACCGGCAACCTGGTCTGCCCCTACGGCGTGAATGCGGCTTCGCTGACTGGGACCGGCTGCCCCGCCAGTACGCTCTTCGGAGTCGGAAAGGGCTACGGGGATCCCTATCCGTACAACCCAGCTCACCCGAACTTCAATAACGTTGCCGCCGGCCAGACCATCTTTGCCGTTCCGGCCGACGGCGGCGCAACTCCCTATGTGTATGAGTACAACCTCACCGCCGAACAGCAGTTGACACCGAAGTTCGCGATGCACATTGCCTATGTCGGCAATGTACTGCGCAAGAACTACCTCACCGTCGACGAAAACTCTCCCGTCTATGCGCCCACCGCAGCCGTCAGCACTGCCGGCCTCATCGCGCGGCGTCCCTACGAGCCATACGGGGTCGGCGCTACCTCCACTTTCCGTTTCGGCGCCATCCAACTCACGGAGCCCTCGGAAAACGGCAATTACAACAGCCTTCAGGCGACCTTGCGCGGACGCTTCGGCAGGAAGTTCAATATGTCCGCCAGCTACGTCTGGTCCAAGGCGCTGAACTACGCCGGCCCCAACGTCAACGCCTACGACCTTCGCATGAATTACGGCGCCGCCCCCACCGACTTGCGTAACCGCTTCGTCGCTTCCTACCTCTTGGAACTGCCCACGACAACTCGTCTCGGGTTCTTCGGGCGCGAGGTGCTCAATGGCTGGCGTCTCAATGGCATCACATCCCTGCAGTCAGGCAGCCCCTTCACCGTCACGTCCGGCGTCGACACCAACCGCGACGGCACGACCAATGATCGCGTGAACATTATCGGCAACCCCAATCTGCCTCACCTTTCACGGGCACAGCGGATTCAGCGGGGCACCCTCAACCCAGCTGCCTTTTCCACGCCCGGCTTCACTCTCCCAACCGACAATCCTTACGGCAACGAACAGAACAACCAGTTCTACGGCCCTGGCAACGTGAACACCGACCTCTCCATCTTCAAGGAGTTTGCGCTCGTTGAACAAGCACGCTTCCAGTTCCGTGCCGAGGCCTTCAATGCCTTCGGCAACGTCAACCTCAACAACCCGCGTGCCACCCTTCCCAACATTCAAACTCCAGGGCTGGCACAGATCACCGGCGCTGGCCCGGCCAGAATCCTTCAATTCGGCGCGAAGATTCTCTTCTGAGACATCGCAGGCGAATCAAGCATTGTGACGCGCATCGCAGACAGGGATCTATCGAGGGTTTTGCATGAGTTGCATGGGTTCAAAGCAGGATGTTACCCCACCGCCTCATACAAGTTGTTGTGCTCCAGCCGCGCAGCACGAGGATTGTCAGGTACCGCGGCCAACACTCCTTCACTCGACGGTAGACCCAACTCAACGCATGATTCGTCTTCCCGGTGGTTCCTTCCTGATGGGCACGGATTACGAAGGAGCCTTTCCACAGGATGGCGAGGGACCCGTTCGCGAGGTGACTCTCGCATCGTTCTGGATCGATAGGTACACAGTCACGAATGAGCTCTTCTCGCGCTTCGTAGAAGAAACTGGCTACACGACAGACGCCGAGAGATTCGGCTGGTCCTTCGTTTTTTGGTCCCATATGCCCCGCGAGCGGTTCAATAACCTCGTGGTAGACACTGTCGCAGCCGCGCCATGGTGGTGCAAGGTGCCGGAAGCCAGTTGGAAATTTCCGGAGGGCCCAGGGTCTCACATCCGTGGACGTCTAAAGTATCCGGTTGTTCACGTCTCATGGAATGATGCCAATCGCTTTTCCGAGTGGTCCGGGCAGAGACTCCCGACTGAGGCTGAATGGGAATATGCCGCACGCGGCGGTCTCGTTCAGAAGCTCTATCCCTGGGGAGACAAGCTGCGTCCTGAAGGCAAAACATCTTTGCAATATATGGCAGGGGCAATTCCCACGCGAAGACACTGGCGATGACGGCTTCAAAGGTACATGCCCGGTTGATGCGTTCCCGCCGAACGACTTCGGACTCTATTCAGTGACGGGCAACACATGGGAGTGGTACGCGGACTGGTTCAGCGCAACATTTCATGTGGACGCAGACAGGACCGATCCGCAAGGCCCCCCCAAAGGGGAAAGCAAGCTGATAAAAGGCGGCTCCTTCCTGTGTCACAAATCTTATTGCAATCGGTATCGCGTCGCGGCACGCAGTTTCAATACTCCCGATAGTTCGACCTCACACATGAGCTTTCGCTGCGCATTGAACGACACATCAGATGATTAGTCTCGATCCTTGCACCTCGGCTCCCAGCGCGGGTCTGCTCGGAGCATGTCTGTCAGCTTTCTAAAACCATGCAAGGTGACCCGGTAATGAATATAACTTCGAGAGCTCTGTGGACATTGATCCATGGAATGGGATTCGGTGTCCTGTACCTGATGGCGTGCTCCGGCGCCTTGGTGGAGATGTATCGGCGCTTTCTCGCTGGGCCAGGATCACTCGCATCAAGCGATGCTCCGTTCCTGAAGGTTTATCTCGTTGTGATGAGCGCGTTGGCTTGGTTAGCCGTGCTCAGTGGAACCTATGTGGTTTACCCGTGGTATCGGGCGACACCGCCTGCGGGCACCGCAAACCTCTCGGGGTTTCCGCAAAAAGCTGCTCATGTCTCACCCCAATACGATTGGATGGCACTCGATGGGGATGGAGTGGAAGGAAACCGTTGCGTCGGCACGTTCCGATCGCGATCACCATGGCCGCTCTGGTGGTGGCGCGATACGGCAGTGATCTGCGTAACCACCCGAGATTGAGATCGGCGGTTCTCGGAGCTGTTCTGTTCTCGTTTGCATCCTCCGCGGTCGCTGGCTTTTGGGGAGCCATGATCGACAAAGCGGCGCCGGTGGAGGGAGGTCACACAATCATAGTCATGGGAGGTGCAACGCGATGACCGATGGAGAAATTGGCAACGTAAGGTCGCCTAGCTTGCCGAACGGTTCAGGCGCGGCAGCAATCCTCGCGATGGGTATAGGGTCAGTGGTAATGGCAGCGCTCGCGATCATCGCGGATCACTCCCCAATCTTCAAAAAGAGGATGACCTTTTATACTCCGACGGGTCCCCTTTCTGGCGTGACAACTACGGCCATTGCCATCTGGCTCGTGTCGTGGATAGCCCTCGACATTGCTTGGAACCGGCGCGATGTAGACGAAAGGATTGTGAGCGTCGGTTTGTATTTGCTCGCGATTGGCTTCACCCTCATGTTTTCGCCAGTCGCCGATCTCTTCCCAGACCGATTCGACTCAAGTGTCGAGCCCCTCCTGACTATGTAACGAAAACGCTCTTCTCGGCAGTTGCGCGCCGGGCTATCGGATCCTAGTCGCATAAACTTACGCCCAATCGCCTCACTGAGGCGTTTTCTTTCGCCAGTGTCGACGTATTCCTTGCTACATACCGGGATCCGATACCCTTTGACCGCTAGCGTTCTACCTATGACAAATCCAAAGTTCTAAACTCGTCTAATAGGGCCGACCATTTCTCTGAACAGCCTAGCAAGACGAAAAAGCCCAGATGGGAACTTTGGGGTGATCCGTGTTCCCAATCAAAGTTGTACAGGGGCGGGTGCTCCAAAGGAGGATAGGGTGTCCCTGGCGGGATAGTGGAGCTCCCACAGGTGGTCACGTACATACCCCATTGCCGGGCGCGACTGTCCAGCGGTCAGATACCGGAAGTAAAAGGGACTGAGAGGCGGACTGTTCTGGACATGGCGCATTGGATTACTTCGCCGGTTCAACATGTTTACCTGTCCGGAACGAATGCGGCAACTTTAACCTTTCGCAAGTAACGGATTTGGCAGAGGTGAATTACACCTGCCCGTATGCGTTCGCGCTCCGCAGCAAAATCGAATGTAGCGGAGAGTTCGACGGAGTCTCTCAGCCCCTTCCTCTCTCCACGTGGCGCGCTGCGGCTTTCATGAACTCTCGTCCTTTCATCGATTCCCTTTGCGATTGGAGAAGGTGCGGCCTTAGCACACGCGAACGCACTCGATGCCCAGCAGCGCGGCCAGTTTGTGCAGCTTGTCCCACTGGTGGCCGGTGCCGATGGCGCAATGATGCGCGGAGCCCTGCGCGTTCCAGCTCTGGAGAAAGCCACGCGCGCCGATGGAGAAACGGTAGCGGCTGTTGGTGTTGCCGAGCTCGAGGATTGGGCCGGGTACCGATTCGCCTTCGGCCACGACGAACTTCAGCTTTCCTCCGGCGGCCTCGGCGACTGAGAGCAGGGTGACCGGCCCATGCCTGACCGACATCTCAATGGAAAGACCTCGGCCCACTTTGCCGTGATACATCCGTAGAGGACGGAGTTTGGGCTTACCGTCGGAGATGGCGATGTGGCCAGGGCCGTCATGGCCCATCAGAATCACATCGTCATTGAAGTCGATCGCGTAGTACTCGGTAAAGGAGCCACCAGCACCAAAGAGATCAAGAATCTTCATGGCTTGCACATTCTTGATTTCGAACTCGCCGGCAACCGGAATGCCACGCGCAGTGAGTAAGCTATTGCCCACGATCACTGAACTCATTGTGTCCTCGTTCTCCGCGATGCCGACGCCCTTGTAGTAATAGGCAAGCGATCCAAGGGCGTGTTTATCAACCAGCCGATCAAGCCCGATGGAAGTGAGTGCCGCCCGCTCCATCTCAGCTTCAGGGCAGTCGGGTTGCACGTCGAAGGCTTCGCGCATGTCGGCGAGGCGGCTTGCGATTTCACTCGCCTTGACCGCGCGCCGCAGGGCAGAAAGCTCATCCACCTCGACCATCTCGATATGGGTGCCGAAGGTTGAGGACTGCAGGGTAAGGTCGGAGTAAATATCCAGCATGCCACCGTAGTACTGACCCATGAGCCCGAGGCGGTTATGCTGCATGGCGAAGGACACAGACGAGGCATGGATCCAATCTCCGATTTCGGTCCATGCTTTGTCCCGCTCGTCCAGCATGCCTGTGACCTGGTGGAAGGGCACGCCGCAGCGATTGAAGACATTGGCGATCTCCGGGATCGAGCAAGCCTGACAGTGTGCCAGCCACTCGCCGGTCATCGCCATGCGGTCTTGCATTGCGTTGAAGCTCTTGTAGTCGATGGCTGCCAGCGGACTGAGGTTGAGCAGGATCACAGGCACCCTGGCGCGGCGCACCACCGGCAGTACGGTGGAGGAGAGCGCGTAGGTGGATACGTGGAGAAACATCAGGTCCACATCGGCCTGCCGAAAGGCGTGCCCAGTGGCGGATGCCTTCTCCGGCGTGTCAATCATGCCCAGATTGACTACCTCAGCGCCGAACCTGTTCAGCTGCCCGGCGATCGTCGCGTTATATCCCAACAGACGGTCGCGCAGGCCAGCGAACTGACCCCAATATGCATCCAGCCCGATGCTGAAGAGACCCACCTTATGCTTCATGCTCACTTGCTGCGGCGAGTTCATAGTTATCTCAACCCGAAAATATATGTTTTTGAATCACGCGAAGATAGGTAGGAACTGACATGATCGTTGAACGAAATGATCAACATTTGCGATCCCTTGGGTCAGGGCTGAGCCTATCCTCGAGCGGCTGGAAATTCCCATCGCACCGTTCCATTTGAGAACGAATTTTTAGCACGCTTGACACCTCTATGTAGTTCCAGTAAACATTTCGTTCGCCTCG
>CAVWYV010000002.1:0-1009333 GCA_963759355.1 uncultured Acidobacteriaceae bacterium
GCGCGCTGATATCGAGCTGGTAGTTGCCGGGATTGAGAGGGCCGACACTGTAGAAGCCCGCTGAATCGGTCTTGGATGTGTGGGAGTACCCGGTGTCCGGGTTGCTGATCACAACGGTAGCGCCCGGAATCGCGGCGCCGGACGGATCGGTGATGGTTCCCCCAACCGACCCGCCGTTGACGGAAATTGCCTGACCATAGGCGAAGACGGACGTCATCGCCAACAACAACGATGCTAAGAATCTCTTCATGGAACGCGCTCGCTCTCTGAGTTCCCAAAAACCTGGGGATTGACCCCTAATCAAGCGCAGAAGGAATTAAGGGAAGAGGAGCCGCGACGCGGATCCGGAATCTCCTTAGAACCCCGGCAACCTGATTGAGGCGCTACGTAGGGGGAGAACGCAACTTTGGGGCCAAACTACAAAATGGCGGTTTCTTGGGGTAAAGCGACATAATTGGTGGTGCGGAGCTCGAAAATTATGAATTATGGGAGAATTTTGGCCGCCATCTTCCTTGGGACGGAATGCCTGTAGGCAGGGACAAAGCAATCATAGCCGGGGACGAATGACAGCTTCAGGGAAACAGCAGCGGGGCGCCCGAAGGCGCCCCGTTGGGTTTTGACGGTTTGGTTTAGAAGTAGAACTTCGCGGCAAGCTGGGTCTGACGAGCAGCAGCAGCACCGGAGATCTGTCCAGCGCTACCGAAGGTCAGGTTGGGAGTGACACCCGGGTTGGCCGTACTCGCCACAGCTGAGCTGAACGTGCTGCTCGGGTTGTTGAACTGGGTGTGATTGAAGGCGTTGTCGCTTTCCATACGGATCTGCAGACGGCGCGTTCCATCACCACCCAGGTTGAAGTTCTTGGCAAGGATCAGGTTCGTGCTGTTGATTCCCGGCCCATGATAGGGAGTGCGATGAGCATTTCCAAACTGTCCGAGAGCGGCCTGGGTGAAGGTAGACGTCGTTGGCGTGTACCACGCAGAGCGATTCAGCGTAGAACCACCACTGACCAGCTTGTTGCGGGGATTTGCATGCTGCAGCGGACCAACAATGTTCGGTTCGTCCGGGCAGGCGTAGTAAGTCCACGAGGAAGAGCACCACATGGAGTTGCTCGATGAACCGCCGTAGGAGACGTCAAACGGGAAGCCGGTGGCCACCGTGGTAATACCGCTGACCTGCCAACCGCCGACGGCCATGTTGTAGAACGAGAACGCTCCTTGAGAGTTCCGGAACGGAACCATGTAGATCGGCGAGATCACCAGGCGCTGGCGAGCGTCGAAGGTGGAATCGCCATAGTTCAGGCCGGGCTGGTACTGGTTGTAGCCACGCCCGTTGCTGCCGCCATAGCCTGAGTTCTCGTAACTCGAACCGTTGTCCATGGAATGCGAGTAGGTGTAGCTGATCTGGAAGGAGAGCCCATGGGTGGGAGCCTTCTGAAGGTCAACCTGCAGCGAGTTATAGTTCGACGATCCGAGGCTCCCGACATAACCGACGTTGGGGACACCCACAGTGCCGGTGTTGGGGTCAACCGCGCCGTATTGAGTGTTACCCGGGAAGAAGACACTCTGCTGATTACGACGGCCGCTGAAGCTCGCCGCACCGCAATGCGTGCTGGAGTTGGTGTTGTCTGCGAGGCAGGCAGCGTGTCCGGCCTGGGTCTCGGGATTGCCTTCATAGGTGATCTGGTTGTGATGTGCCAGCGAAGCCACGTAGCTGAAGCGCGCTACGAACCGCGACGGGAGCTCGCGCTCCACGCTGAGCTGGAAGTTCTCGGCGTACGGCGAGCGGAAGGTGGGCGAGTAGAAGCTGAGGCTCATCGGCTCATACAGCGAGTAGTCGATGGCTGCGCCGGGGCTTGGGAAGCTGTAGGGGAACTTGTTCGTGTACTTCTTGCCAGTGTCGATATCCGACCATGGGTCGGCAAACGCAACAGCAGTCGCACCCTCGTCGAGAGCGCCGGAGGAGCTCAGGCCGAAGGGAGGCGTCTGAAGGTTGTTCAGAGAGGTCTCTTCCTCAGACCGGTTGTAGTAGATACCGAAGCCGCCGCGGATCGCAAACTTGTGAGAGTTGCCGTCGGACAGCCAGCCGAGGTCCGGTGCCCACGCGAAGCCGAAGCGGGGACCGAAGTTTCCGTAACGAGTGTAGGCCTGACCGGAATTGGTGCAGCCCGGGTCGCCCGGATAGGAGAGGTTCTTGGGAGCCGACGTAAAGACCTTCGACTGCTGACCGGGGATGAAGCAGACGACCGCTTCGCCACCGTACTGCAGGTTGTGCAGCGGGGTGTCGATCTGGTAGCCGAGACCGTAGCTGACCGTCAGGCTGTCGGTTGCCTTCCAGCTGTCCTGGGCATAGAGGTAGTTCATGTAGGCCTGGGCCTGAATGGTTGCGCCTGAACCCTGGGAGAAGCTGTTGGAGTTGCCGAGGAGGAAGTCCAGACCGGGATCGCCGGAACCAAGGGGTGCGCTCGCGCTGAATCCGATGGCGCCGCTGTTGTTGGCGTAGAACGGATTCGAGACGTTGAACTTGCGGCCGTCGTAGCCAAACTTGAAGGCGTGGTGGTTATGCGTCTTCGAGATGTTGTCATCGAGCTGAAGAACCTGATCGATGCGCGGCTGAGGACCGTTGGTGCTGAAGCCAAGGGTGAAGTAGCCGGTGGAGATCGTCGGAATGTTCTGAGCCGCGGCGTATTGCGGATGAATATTGAACCCGTAGGCCGTGGGATCTTGTGTGGTCGCCGGGCCGACAGCGTAGTAGTTGAAGCGCGAGTAGTGCGCCGCAAACTCGTTGACAGCGGAGGGGCTGAACTGGTGAACATAGTCGGCGGAGTACTGCTGAACATGAGTCGCATCTAGTTCGCCGAAGCCCGGAAGCGTGGCGCCGGTGAAGGGGATGTTCGAGTTCACAGCCGAGCTCTGATAAACGCCAAAGAAGGAGACCTGGTTGCTGGGGTTGATGGCGTAGCTGAGATTGCCCATGTACTGGTTCGCGCTGGTAGCGGTTGTCGACGAGAAGACGTAGTTATAGGAGCCGCTGTTTGGCTGCGGGACGTACGTGGAGAGCAGCTTGGCAGAGATGGGATTGAAGTCCGAGGTAAGGAAGTGGCCGCCGTTGGCTGCAACGCAGGCCGACCAGGTCGTAGCGCCAGGGCAGCTGGCCAGATGGAGGGTACCGGGAATCGGGTTCGACGAGAACTTATAGCCCGTCGCGGCATTGCCCGATCCTACGTCTACCGAGAAGTCGCCGCCGCGCATAGCCGGGGAGAAGACCGTGGTGTTGCCGCCGCCGTTGCTGCCCGGGACGCGCTGACGCGTTCCCTGGTAGGCGCCGAAGAAGAAGAGCTTATCGCGGAAGATCGGGCCGCCGACGGTGCCGCCGAAGATGTTCTGGTGGTAGGGAGTGACGTTCTTGTAGGCAGCCTTGGTCGAGGTTGCTGCGACGAAGGAGAAGAAGTTTCCGGTGTTCAGGAACGTGTCGCGGTAGAACTCGAAGGCGTCGCCATGGAAGTGGTTCGTTCCATTCTTGATGGTGGCGCTGACGATGCCGCCGGAGTTACGGTCATACTCGGCGTTGAGAGGACCTTCAATCAGGTTGAACTGATCGATGGCATCGAGGTTCGGCACGTACATCTGCGTGTTCAGCGCGAGGTCATTGGTGTCGGCGCCGTTGATGAGGTACTCCGACTGCTGGGTCTGCGAGCCGCTGGCCGAGTAGCTGCCGAAGCGGTCGCTGGAGGCCTGAACGCCGGGAAGCGTGAGCTCGAGGCCGGTGAAGTTGCGGCCAATGAGGGGCAGCTCGACCATCTGCTGGGAGTTAACAATATTGCTGAGCTGCATGTCGGTCGTATTGACCTGAACGGCGTCAGCTGCGACCTCGAGCGTCTCCGAGGCGTTACCAACCTCGAGCTTGACGGACTCAACATACTCCTGGTCGATGTTCAAGATGATGCCGGTAGCGGAGAAGTTCTTGAAGCCAGAGGAGCTGACATTAATGCTGTAGGTGCCAACTGGAAGCGTCGGGAATAAATAGTCACCTGTAGAGGTTGTCTTGGTGGGGTATTTGACGCCGGTCGCGGTGTTGATTGCAGTCACGGTGGCGTTAGGAATCACAGCGCCCGACGGATCGGTCACCGTTCCCTTGATGCGGCCATTCACCGAGACCGCGTAGGCTGAGCTCGCGGCCAAACAAAGTACAGACAAAAGGAGGAGCGACAACAGAGTGCCCCGCATTTTTAGAAATTGCATGGTCTCTCCAGGTCCCCAGGAATTGTTGGAAGTTACGGTGAGACGACAGCAAACACAGTGCCAAAATGGGAATCTTCAGTTTTGGCCGGAAAACGACAGAATCTCCGCAATCAGAGCGACAGAATTATGAAATTTTGGAGAATAAGGAGAAATTTCTTCGTGGGACGGGAGGGCCGATGGGGGGACGAGTGGTCGAATCCGGGTGACGGGTGGCCGCTTAGGGTGACGGCCACAGTGGGCCGTCCGAAGGCATCATGAGAGAGGAAGCTGTGTCGTGGAGCGAACTTGTAGTGCCCCCGGGTCTCCATCATGATTCGTGACCAATTGAGTTCGTGCTGCGAATTTCAAAGTGCGTTCGCACAGCGTTTATCGGGCGTTCCTCCATGTGCCTCAGCCTTGGTGCAGTAGCACCGGCTCCCTGGAGGCCACCGCGATGCAGCCGAAGACACGCAGCACAAGCAGATGGAAGGAGCCCGCGGCAGTCGAGCGGTACCGGACGGGCGTGTCGCTGCACAGCCACACAAGTTATTCGGAAGAGTCGCTGAAGAGCTGTGGCGTGACGGGCGCGCTCCGTTGCCTCTGCGTACGGCAATTGAAGTGGTGAAGCTCGGGCGGAGTGAAGTTTTCAGGAATGGACTGGGCGCGGCGCTTCGCGTGAGCGACTCGATGCCGCTGGAGATGGAGCTGCAATAACAGGGAGGCGCCGTGGGCTGGATCAGTGCAGCAACAATCGCGTGGCTTGGATTGGATGTGGTGTCGGCGTGGGATGCGGTGAGCGCAAGGCTCACTACAGCAACATCACGAATGCTGATCCGTCGCAGGCGTCAGGCTTCGAGCTGCTGATTGAGGCTCGGGCTCGCGGATGTCAATGTGCTCGCGCGTGAAGGGACGCTTGAAGAAGGTCGTCCAGAAGTAATTGATCCCGTAACGAAAGGCAATGGTCAGCATGCCTTCATGCTTGAGGCGGCGAGCCGACGAGAGCATCTTCAGATCGAAGGTGAAGAACACTCTGCCGATGCAGTGCAGGCGGCGTGCAATATCGGTGTCTTCGCCATAGAAGGTGATGGAAGTGTCGTAACCGCCGATAGCCTCGAGCGCAGCGCGTCTGATCGAGAATGGATTCGAGACAAGCGATGAGGTAGGCCTCTTCGTTGTACGCAGGGACGACGAAGCTAAGCAGCATGAGGCCAAGGTAACGAGGATGTGTTTCAGGACGTTGAATTTTGGGAGGGCGTACTAGGTTCGGTACCCTTATGATGAGGGTTGGCGCGGCGATTTGTCGGACCTCGCGGGCAGGCGCCTCTCGATAGCTCAACCCTCAATCATTGTCATCCGTGAGACCGCAGTTGGACGATCGGCTCATTCCGGGCCTTTTGTAGAGCGTTATCTCACGCAGGGAGATATTCTTGCGCGAACGAATTGCGTCGTTTATGCCGCTGGCGATATGCGTCCTCGCCCTGCCGCTTAGTGCTCTTTTGATCCATCCGTGCGCCGAGATCGCAATCGTTGATGACGCGGGATACATTCGGACCGCACAGGTCCTGGCGAATACTGGCCACATCGTCTTCAACGGGACCACCGCCGCGATTCTGGGCTGGCAGCTCTACCTGGGCGCGGCCATGATCAAGCTGTTTGGCTTCTCGTTCACCGCGGTGCGGCTTGCAACGGTCCTGGTCGCTGTGGCGACAGCCGCCTTGATGCAGCGCCTGCTGATACGCGTAGGAATCAACGCGCTCAACTCGCTCGCTCTCACGTTGACGTTTATCTTGAACCCCGAATGGCTGTCCCTGACCTTCAGTTTCATGTCGGATGTGTACGGGTTCTTTGCGTTGCTCATCTGCTGTTACTGCTGCGTCCGTGCCCTCCAGACTTCTGATAGCCGCAGGTCGGCATGGTGGATTTGCGCGGCCGTGGTCTCCAATGTCGTGGGCGGAACGGCTCGGCAGGTTGCGTGGCTAGGTGTTCTGGTGATGGTGCCCTGTACGCTGTGGATTCTGCGCAGGAGAAGGATCGTCCTTGCGGTGGGTTTGCCGCTCGTGGCTGCCGGGGCAGCCGTCGTCTATTTCCTGCTCGGCTGGTTCAAGCGACAGCCTTACAATCTCCCGTTCCCGCTCTGGTGTCCGCCAGGCAGCGCTGCGCACATTCGCCACTCGCTCAACAATGTCATCACAGCAGGTGGTTTTGAGTTTCTCTTTCTCTCCCTGCCGCTTCTACTGTTCTTCGTGCCGGGCGTCTTCCGGAGTCGCCGGGCGATGGTGGCCGTCCTCATCTGGCTGATGTACGTTGTTGTCCGCCTGACGTATCTCCACAAGACGCACACCGCCGGAGCGTGGAAGATTCCGTACATGTCCAACATGTTCTGGACATGGGGAATGGATTACTTCCCCAACTATCTCGGGGAAGCGCCCGTGCTTCTTACGAGCGGCGTGCAACGGATATTCCTCGTGTTGCTGCTGGCCGGAGAAGCAGGCCTGATCGCAACACTCTTCAATAAGCGCCGAACCGTACAACCGGCAGCGACAACGGATCGCGATTACCCGGGCGTGCTATCCGACTGGCGGGCGCTATCGATCCTGTTTGTTCCAACCACGGCTGCGTATCTGGTACTCCTGCTGCCGCGATGGATTCAACTAGGCGTGTCCGTGGCACGTTATCTTCTGTTCCCTGAATTCATGCTTCTGCTCTTCCTCGGGTTTCTGTACCAGCGGCGCCTGAGATCGCAAGTGCCGTGGATGGCATGGGTCGTCATTGGCGGGCTCTCAGCTTTTTATGTACTCGCGATGCATGATGCCTTTGCGCTTCTTCGCGCGCAGGCAAACCTGTTGCAGCGCGCCACGGCATCCGGTGTGCCGCGGCAACAAATCGATGGCGGGTTTCAATACAACGCGTGGACCGAGATCCTGACAACCGGCTACATCAACGATGCGCGCATCGTGGTGCCAACCGGCGCCTACGTCCCTGTCCCGGCGCCGGACAGCAGCTGCCGCATACCGTATGGCGAGTTCACGCCGTCTGTGCAGCCGCGTTACGTGCTTTCCTTTGATCCGACTCTTTGCGGTGGGCCTTCGCAGTTCGCACCGTATCTCTTCCACACATGGCTGCAGCCGCGCGACAGGACGCTCTACCTTCTGAAAGTACCTGTTGCGCCCTCATGATCAACTATTCTGCGGCGCCATGAGGGACTACGGCTGGCGCAGAGGGCTGATCGAGGAAGGAACGCCGACGAAGAGCTCTCGGCGCGTCGGCGGCAGCCAGGTTCGATAGCTCTGTTTTGGAAAGTCTGCGGGATCGAGACATGGAGTTGGGTCAGCGGAGATGACGTACTTGATCTGCAGCGATGGAACATAGCGCAGATAGGGATAGCCGCAGGGCGGTTCCTGATCCGGTGTGCCGAAATGAGGGTGGTAGGAGTTCGGCGGGTTTATCAGGTGAGGATCGTTGAGATAGCCCGCGGCATCGACCTCCGTGATCGAGTCGAAATCAAAACCGCCACGTATCTGGGTTCGCGGAATTCCAGCCTTCTGAAGCTCGCCCAGAAGTCGAACCTCCGCCCTGTTGATCGCGAAAAGGTCATGAACAGCGGCGATACCGAGAATGCTCATGACGGCCAGGGCTGCCGTCGCCACGGCCGGAATGCGCAGGCCCACCCTTTCCTGATGGACCTTCAGCATATAAATCAGCACGATCGCCATGATGACGAGCAGGTAGCGATCGAAGACGATGACAAATGCCGCACGAGGAAGGAGCAGTACGCAATAGATGATCAATAGCGGCAGCAACAGGACGGCCATCATGTGCCGATGCTGCCGGTCAGCTGGCTGAAATTCCCGGCGGCGGAACGCGTGTATGGCTTCCAGAAATCCGAGAAAGCAGAACACGAAGACAGCGACCAGCAGCAGCAACCAAAAGATGGAAGCCTGTCGCTCGGAGCCGAACAGTGGCGCGTCCTGCATAACACCATGGGGAGTGATGATGTTGCCGGCGAGCCAGGGGTAGACGAGCATATCGGCTCGATCCCTGCTGTTCAGCAGCGCATAAAGCGCCGCGAGAACAATGAATACACAGACCGCGCGAACGACCTGCGACCTCCGCGGAGGCCAGATGGCTGCAGCGAACGCGACCAGAACCGGCAGCAGGAAAAGCAGCGTCGACATCGAGGAGCGCCAGAGCTCTACAGTCATACGCATGACTGCATGAAATCCAAAATGGCCACGCATGCCGTACTCGGGTATCGAATACGGGTGGCGGAGAAACCAGGCGAGAATCAGCTTGATGGATACGACTCCGAGGACCCAGATAATGATGGTCGCCGGGACAATGTTGCGGCGGCGGCGCAGCAGCCAGCCGCAGCTGGGCACCATCACCAACACGCCCAGCCAGGAAATCTGCCGAACCGTGCCCAGCAGGATATTTGTCAAACCTGCCGCCACAAGCCAAAACACGGCGCGACTGTCTTCTTCTGCCTCGAGGGCCAGCTGACAAAAGTAAAGGCAGAGCAGCAAAGCGAACAGACCGGGAATGTCGGACATGAAGGTGTCCGAGAGTGCCAGGAACAGCGGGCAGAGGGTGAGTGTGAGAGTACCGAAGATAGCGTGTTGGCGATTGAGACCGAAGCGACGCAAGATCGTGTGATAAAGAAGCGCCGTCACCAGCGCAATCGGAATGTCGGAAAGCCGGATGCTGGTGAAACCAGGACCAAAGATCCAGGCGAAGAGAGCGCCCCAGAGGACCTGCCATCCAAGCATGGCCGTTGCCCAGCCGTTGTAGACAAAATGGTGCGTCTGAGCCAAGACCTGTGTGGTGCGGATGTAAGACCAGTCATCGTTGATGCCGATCTCTGCGACCGGCCAGGTCGCCAGGATGGCTACACCTAGCAGAGCGGCGCAGAGGAGGCCGTCGCGTGAGAACAGTCGCCCTCGGGTGGTTTGGACGACGGGCTCTCTGACGGGATCGAGTGAAGGCAACGTTCAGACCTCATCACATTGTTACTTCTTTGTGATCTCCATGAACCACTCAGGCTGTGGATTGAGCGGGATCTTCATCGACGTCCCGGACGGCGCTGCTTCAAACTGAGCTGCGTACTCCGGGAAGTGAAGATTTTCGAGCGCTGGGATTCGCCAGTCGCGAACGATCCCCTGAAGCAGCATGAGGGCGAGCAGGATTCCGCCTGCCCTGAAGACACGCGAGCGCGCGTAGAAGGCACACCACAGCAGCGACCAGAGAAAGATAAGACTGGGAAAGTACCAGTAACGAATGCCCGCGTAGTGGAGAATCATCTCCCAGAGCGGCAACGAAGTGATCGGAACCAGAGGGCTGCGCAAAGAAGCGACGAGAATGCCGAAGCAGTAGAGAAAGAAGAGCCTGACCTCCAGCGGCGCCCGGCGCGAGCAATATGCGATGACAGCGATACCGACGAGGAATGCGACAACACACACCCACAGCGGTTCCTTGTAGCCGTAGGGCGTGGAACCTCGCAGCGCACCGAGGAAGGTGTTGCCCCCCACGATCCGGATGAATCGAGCTACGGTGGCTCCGAGAAACCGGTAATAGCGGGCCGTCTGGTAGTGGCGCATCAGGGCGAGCTGGAAGACGCTGCCCGCGAGAAGGATCGAAAAGAGAATCAGAGACCAGCGCTGCCGGCGGATCCACCAGAAGATGAACAGGAACGGCATCAGCAGAACCGCGAACGGACCGCAGACGGTGGCGAGTGCAAACGTGACGACGTCGAAGACCCGGCCGAAGAGCGACCGCGGTGCAGCCGCGAATGCCAGAAGAACCTCGACGACGGCGAGATGCCAATGGCAGTTCGTGCAGAGGACGTGAATCTCGCGCGCATCAGGAATGCCGAGGTACACAGCCGCAAAGAGCAACCGGAACGAGAAGGGCGCCCATTTGCGGCACCGCGCCGAGAGAAGCACTGGAACAGGGAGCGCCTGAAACAGCAGACCTTCAAGCGTCATAACCAGCGGCGCCCAGCGAAAGGGGACCAGCAGCGCTGCACCCGCGCCCAGCCGCTGCAAGGTATTGAGATACCCTCCGAGAGGCTGCGTGAGCGAGTGAAGCCAGCCGCCCTGGTACGCCTGCGCGTACCAGACCTTGCCGTCCTCCGCCCAGAATTGTGCGTTAGTGAACAGCGAAGGGTCGCGAAGGAAGATGAGAAAGAGCGCAATCGCGAAGCTTGCGATGAGCCAGAAAGCGTTGAGACCTTCGCGTGCATCGAGACGGCGAATGATGTCCCTTATGCCTATAACAAACCGCGATCGATCGATCGCATGGAGCATTGGCGAAGGGCTCGTCTCTACTCTGTCGGGTGTAGCCATCTGATGGCTGATTTTCTGATCCATGAGGTGATCGAGGCCAACCGCCCGAGCTAAAAATCAAGAACGACTTTCGAGTACGTTGGATCGCAGAAGGTGATGTTCAGAGCCTCCTTCAACGGTGTGGGACAAACTCCAAAGATGCTCGGCCAGTCGATGAGCTCAAACACGTCAGGAGTGACGAGCGCTTCCAGCTGTCGGGTTGTGAAGGATGGATTTTTGTTGAAGACTGCGTAGACCTTGAGCAGCGACCAAAATACGCCGTACGGGATGCGTACGATGTGAGTGTTCGCGCCCGTAACCCTTTTTGCCTCGCGCATGAGATCGATGTAGTCGATTTCCTCCACGCCGGTGATCGGGTAGGTGCCCGTGATCTCCTTCTCCAGGGAGCTGACGATGATATTGCAGAAGTCGCCCACATACAGCGGCTGGCGAACGTAACGGCCGTTCCCCGGAATGGGGAAGACGGGTGTGCGCTGCATAAAACGCGCCAGCCAGCCGACGTGTTTGCGGTCGAACAAGCCAAACATAAGCGCCGGACGAAGCACGATCTGCTTGATGCCCGACTCGCGAAGCACCTTCTCCTGGCCCTTCTTGCTCTCGGTGTAGTCGTCGTGCGCCGCTGAAGTCACGGCGGACGATGAGATGTTCACCGCGTACCTGACATTGTGCCGGACAGCAGCTTCGACCACGCGCTCGGTCGCCGTAATGTTGTTGCGAGTGTAGTCATCCGTGTAGATTCCACCGATCTGCGCGTGACCATTCATCAGGTGCGTGCAGCCGGCGAACTCGTCCTGCCATGGGCCGGGTTGAGAAAGATCAGCGTGAATCACGCGCAGGTTCGGGTGGAGACGGCGAAGGATCTCCGTGTTGGTAGGGTGTTTGTCGATCGCGACAATTTCGCCAAAATCCTTCTGCTCGAGCCGCGGGATAAGGTTCTGTCCAACGAGGCCCGCAGCCCCGGTAATCACAATTTTTCTGGATGCCATGGAACTCCACCGAAATGCGTTTAGACCGGATTATACGGGTCGAAAGTGATATACCCGTCATCCGACAGACTTCAAAGCGGCCACGCATCCTTCACGGCGTCAGGATGATTTTGCCGACCCCGCCTTTTTCTGCGGCAGCCTGGGCTGCAGCGGCATCGCTGAGGGGCAAAATGCGATCGATGGGAATCTGCAGCTTGCCGTCACGGATGGCTTCGCCATAGTGAACATAGGCCGCGGGGTCGGGCTGCGCTGTCATCGGTTTGATGTTTACAGTCGGATGAAGCGCCGCGTCTTTGGGTGGGCCGAGCACGCTGCCATAGTTTCCGCCGGTTTTCACTTTGCTGAGCATCTTTGGAGCGACATCACCCCCGACCGTATCGGCGACCCCATCGACGGTTCCGAGCTTCGCAATCGCGGAGTCGTCCGAGAGATCAATGGCTTCCGTTGCACCCAAAGATTTCGCTTCGACAAGCTGGCTTTTGCGCACGCCCGCGATCACGTTCGCGCCAATCTTGTTTGCAGCAAAAAGGGCACACCGCCCCACGCTGCCGACGGCCCCCGTGAGAACGATCGTCTGGCCCGATTGCACGGCCGTCGCCCTGCGGATGAGCTGATCTGCGGTAACAGAAACGAGCGGCACCGTAGCGGCGACGGTCATGTCGAGCCCATCCGGGATCTTTGCGAGCTCGCTGGCTTTGACGACGCAGAGCTCGGCATACGTGCCCCACGTGAGCGCGAAGACGCGGTCGCCGACGGCGAAGTCCTTCACGCCCTCGCCAAGTTCCCGCACGATGCCCGCAACATCGCGACCGAGAATTCCTGGAAAGGTGAGCGGGAAATGTTGCTTCACAACGCCCGAGCGCATTTTGAAGTCGATGGGGTTGATGCTGGCAGCACGTACGGCGACGAGCACCTCGCCGCGGCCGGGCCTGGGATCAGGGAAGTCTTCGTACTTAAGCTTCGACGGTGGCCCGTACTCGTGCAGAACGACGGCTTTCATGCAGCACCTCTCTTGGGGTGAGATGCGGCGACAAACGGCGGGGTTCGAAGGCGTAGGAGGGAAGATACTCGCGCCACTCCTCCGTCTCGGCAAGACGTCTGAGAAGGTCGAAGCGGCGCCGCATGAGGCCAAGGATATGCGGCACGAGGACCAGGCGGCCGACAAGCTCGCCCGCCCAACCCAGCGGCATCGTGAAGCGCACGCAATCGTCGAGGAATGTTCCGTTCTCGGTTGCGATAAAGCGATGATCGTGCTCGAAGCTGCGGAAGCGGCCGGCGGTCATGCGGTCGCGAAAGAAGTGCGGAGGATCCCATGTCTCCGGCGCGATGAGCGAGACGTGATAATTTGCGAAGCCGAGATGCAGGCCCTCCCACCGTACCGTGTCGCCCGCGGTAACGAAACCTGCAGTGCGACCTTCAACGGGATGCATGCCGAGCTCGCGCTCTACAACGCCGAGATGCGTGGAGAGCGCGAAACAGCGCTCGATGGGTGCCTGAAGCAAGAGGCCGTGGCGGAGCGAAAACATCGTTGGCCCTTCGACTCGGGAGAGAGTTGCAAAGTCGCTGAGGAAGTGGCTGCGTAGCTGCGGAACTCTGCGATTCGGTCAGCTCAGGGAATGACGCCACTCTTTAGATGGGCTTTCTTCTACGCGACGAATGACTGCGTTGCGCGTTGAAGAAATTTTATGAAATATGCGCGGAAATGGAAGGGCTCCGTCAACGAACTTCCTACACCAAAAGGCGCAGATCGACAGAGCAACCTGCATCAGCATTCCAGCGTCTTCGGTGACGTCAAAAAGTGCTCGCGCCCCACGCCTGGTTGAAGACGCCTCGATCTCGGCAAGTCCCTTCGTACGGCTTTGCGACATTGTTCGTGGAGCACCCCGATCTTGCCGATACCTGTCCGTGGAATTCCTTCGTATGGCAGAGCTAAAAGAGCTAAGAAAGCACCCGCGTTTCGAGTGCGAGGGCATCGCAGAGATCCATCTCCTCGGGATCGAGAAATCCTGCCCTGCACGAATAGAAGACCTGAGCCTGAAAGGGTGCAAGCTGGTCGTTCTGGACGACGACCCGGACTTCGATCTGCCGACTGTCTTTGAACTGACCTTCACGGTTCATGAGCTGTCGTTTCGCGTGCGCGGCAGATCGACCGGGTTCCGTGGAACAAGATGCGTCGGCGTTGAGTTTATGGACCTTCGCCCCCGGCTGAAGAGTTACATCCGCGACCTGGTCGAAGAGCTGGCTGCAGGGAATTGGAAGCCGAGATTGCAGAGCGCAGCCTCCAATCCGCCGCGGGCAAACGTGCTGGTCATGTCGCCTAAAAATGACCTCTAACTTCGCAAGCTGGTGCTCTGCAAATACTTCTGCCACTCGCCAGATGAGCTCTCGGCGACTCGTTTGATCACTGCGTCACGCTGGCGCAGGAATCGAGCGAGGTAGGCGCGCAGGACCGATCTTTCAGCGAAGCGTCCAAGCGGGCCGAATGGCGCTTCGATAGCCAGGCGATCACGCATGACCGTGCCGCCATGCTCCGTTGATTCGAAGAAATGCTCGTGCTCGAAGCTCCGAAAATTGCCCTTGACCATGACGTCGCGGAAGTAGTGCGGCGGATCGTAGCGGTCGATGAGCGACGTGTGTTCGAGCATGAGGCCGAAGTGGCGGCCTCGCCACGTCACCGTCTCGTTCGGCCCGATGAGGCCGTGCGTGACGCCGGCGATGGCTCGCTCGCGAGTGGGTGCAGTGCTCGCCATGTGGAGGTCGATGCTGAGGGACAAAAGAAAGCAGCGCTCAGGCGGCGCTGCGATCCTGGTTTCGAGCTCGATGAGCTGCACTGGTTTGCTAGAGCTCCATGGAGTGTTCAGCGACGAGTTGCTTTGCGTGCGCGAGGAACGTGTCAATGGTTTGCGAGCCCTGGTCGCCCTTGCCCCGGACACGCACGCTCACGGAATCGGTGGCGGACTCCTTGTCGCCCATGACGAGAATGAACGGAACCTTCTGCAGGCCGAAGTCGCGAATCTTCGCATTCATCTTCTGGTTGGAGAGATCCAGCTCGACGCGCAGCCCTGCCGCTTCAAGCCGCTGCTTCACGCTCTGCGCATAGTCAGCATGCTTTTCGCTGATCGGCACAAGGCCCACCTGCACGGGCGCGAGCCAGAAGGGGAAGGCGCCGGCGTAGTGCTCGATGAGCACGCCGAAGAAGCGCTCGACAGACCCGAACAGTGCGCGATGCACCATGACCGGCCGATGGCGCTCGCCGTCTTCGCCAACGTATTCGAGCTCGAAGCGCTCAGGAAGATTCCAATCGAACTGAACCGTGGAGAGCTGCCACAGGCGGCCGAGAACGTCGACGAGTTTGATATCGATCTTGGGGCCGTAGAAGGCGGCTTCACCGGGGATCGTCTTGTACGAGATGTTTTTGCGCTCAAGCACGCGCGTGAGCGAGTTATTCGCGCGATTCCACTGCTCGGCGCCACCAATGAACTTGGGGTCTTTGGGGTCCCACGTGGAGAGCTCGACCTTGAACTCCGAGAAGCCGAAGGTCTTTAGGACGGACTCTGCGAAATCGACGCACGCTTCCATCTCGTCTTCAATCTGTTCCGGTGTGCAGAAGATGTGCGCGTCGTCCTGGGTGAAGCCGCGAACTCGCAGGAGGCCATGCATCGTGCCGCTGCGCTCATAGCGGTACACGTTGCCGAGCTCCGCGTAACGCTGCGGCAGATCGCGGTAGGATTTCGGCGAATTCTTATAGATGAGAATATGGCCGGGGCAGTTCATGGGCTTGATACGGTACTCCGCATCATCGAGCTCCATGGGCGGGTACATGTTTTCGGCGTAGTTCTCTTCGTGGCCGGAGATCTTCCACAGTTCGCGGCGCATGAGGTGCGGCGTGAACACCATCTGGTAGCCGCGGCGGATGCATTCGGCGCGCATCCAATCCTCCATCGTCTTGCGGATCAGCCCGCCCTTCGGATGCCAGAAGATGAGGCCCGCGCCGGCGACCTCCTGGATCGAAAACAGATCGAGTTGCTTGCCGATAACGCGGTGGTCGCGTGCCTTGATCTCCTCGAGATATTTGAAATGCGCGTCGAGGTCCTTCTGCGAGTAGAACGCCGTGCCGTAGATGCGCTGCAGCTGCTGATTGTCCTCTTTACCCAGCCAGTACGCGCCGGCGATGGACATCACCTTGAAGGCCTTCACCCGGCCTGTCGAGGGCACGTGCGGTCCACGGCAGAAGTCGGTGAAATTGCCGTTCTTGTACAGCGAGATGGTGTCGCCCGGCTTCGTGAAGCGCTCGATGAAGTGCACCTTCATGAACTCGCCGGACGTTTCGTAGTCCTTCAGGCCCTGCTCGCGAGGCTCTTCGACGCGCTGGAACTTTTCGTCGCGCGCCACTACTTGCGCCATGCGTTCTTCGATCGCAGCGAGATCTGCTTCCGTAAACGGCACCTCGCGATACACGTCGTAAAAGTAGCCGTTGTCCGTCGCCGGGCCATGACCGAGCTTCGTCTCAGGGAAGAGCTCAAGAATCGCTGTCGCCATCACGTGCGCCGCAGAGTGCCGCACGACGCGCAGCGCTGCCGGATCATTTTCTTTCAGCAGCTCGAGCGCGACATCTTCATGCAGCGGCTCAGAGAGATCCGCCAGCCGCTCCCCGGCAGGATCGTGGCCGGAGTACATCGCCTCTTCCGTCTGCTCGGCCTTCGCTTCATCGTCGGCAGTCTCGTTGGGCGTGGTAGTGCTGAGGGGGCGCACGCGCGCGACCACCACGGCTGCTGCCAGGCGTGGCGAAATGCTGTTGGCGACATCAAGCGGCGTGGTTCCGGGCGCGACCTCGCGCACGGAGCCATCCGGAAGCTGGATCTTGATCTGCTGGCTCACACCTCAAGCATAGCAACCGTCTGGAAAGGGCACGGCTTCAGCCGCGCCGCAAAGCGCCAGAAAGAAAAAGAGCTCTAGCCCCTGAGGTACACCTGCACGGTACGAGCGTCACGGTACAAGCGTCACGGTACAAACCCGCCATTACAAAAGGCGGAAAATCCGGGGAAAGTTGTACCACTTACAGCCGACGCGGCATTAGTTTGCAGCCTTCCCGGCCGTACAGTCCTCCCAGAAGTTTCAAGTTGTTTCTACGGGGTTCAAACAACGATGCAGATCCTGTGCAAGGCTTCAGAGGGTGATTGCGACGTGAGCTGTCCTGTCTGCGGACAGGGCTTTCAGATCTACTGGACACGTTCGTTTTCAGGAGAGCGCTCAACGCGCGTCGAGATTCAACAGGCTCTCCTCAACCAGCACGGACACAACAAGGAGGCGCCTCCCCATCCTGAACCGGAATTCCTGGTCTCTGTGGCGTCCCTGCCAGGCTACTTCGAGACGATGGGGGCATACGCCTGATGGAGGTCAGGGAGTTAGCTTTCCTTAAGCACGAAACAGCCTCCGCGTAGCCACGACAGCGCCACGCGGCAGGCTGTTTCGCTAGCCGCATTCATATCTGTGGGGGCCCGGGACCGGGGCAGGGGCGAGCATGCCCGGGATTTCAGGCCTGTGCCGCTGGCACAAACCCGTCACATCCGGAGATCGGAGACACCTTCAGGTGCAGCGGAGCATGCTTGGGATGACCGCACTCATCCAGCATGGTCTCACTGGCCTGCTTGCTGCTGAGGATGGACACCAGCGCCTGTGTCTTCGCATGGTTCTCTCCGAAGTGACCGCAGAGCCCGCACTGACCATTATGAAGCGACTCCATTCAGACACTCCCTCTGCTCATTGTCAGAGTTGGACAGGATGAGGCGCGGTAAGTGTTGCTTCGCTCGTTGAGCGAACCCATGAAAAACCGGTGCATGAATTTCGACTCCCGCGGCGCGCACAATCTTCCAAAGGCGTCTGATATTCTCCGGTGAATCTTCTGGAGGTGTTTGTGCGTGTGATTTCAGTGTGTTCCGCCGCGATGGCGGCTTTGCTCTGGTGCGGCGTGGCGGGCGCACAGACATCGGCTCCCGCACCGCAACCTAAACCTTTGCCGAGCTCGATTGCGTCGCATCCGGACTGGCCGAAGGCAAAGACAGCCGACGTGGCGAGCGTGAGTGCGCTGATGGCCGCGCTGTACGACGTCATCAGCGGCCCCGCAGGCAAGCCGCGCGACTGGGACCGCTTCCGCTCGCTGTTTCTGCCTGACGGGCGGCTTGGCGTGATCCGTCATGCAGGGGCTGCTGCGAATGGAAGGCCCGCACATCAGGACGACGTCGTCTTCCTCACCCCGCAGGACTACATCGACCGCGATGCGCCGTTCTTCAAGACAGAAGGCTTCTTCGAGCGCGGCGTCGCCAATCGCGTGGAAGAGTTCGGCAACCTGGTAAGCGTGTGGAGCACCTATGAGAGCCGCCACGCTGCCGACGATCCGAAGCCGTTTGTACGCGGCATCAACTCGCTGCAGATTGTCAAAGCAGAAGGGCGCTTCTGGATCGCAAGCATCATCTGGGACGATGAGCGCTCAGGCGTCACGCTGCCGGAAAAGTATCTGAAGTAGGAAGTGGTTTCGTCAACGAATTCTAAAGACTGGTGGTGTCCCATGAAGCCGGATACTTGGGAATTTGTGCACGATGCTGACGGGACCTACTCGGTTTTCCGTCGTGGTGAACTGCTACGACAATCGATACAGGATAGATATTTTGCCGAGGAAATCTGCGCCACTTGGGGCTTTTGTGGCCCTGAGTACATCGAGATTAAGCGACAAATCGAAAGTGCCGGGCGCGCCACAATGACTCTCTGACTCCTTTCGAACTGAGACACTTCCTCAAAGACGAGCCCCCTGGATTCGGCGGCCTTCGCTTTTGCTTTATTCACTATTCACTACTCACTCTTCACTAACTCTACGGCTTCGTGGCCAGAATCAGCGGCGACGGCCCGGGTGCTTCGAGCGTGCGCGGATTCGTGAAGCCGGCCTCCTTCAGCCAGCCCGCGATCTCCTCAAAACTCCACGTATCCCCCATGTCGGTGTTGATCAGCATATTGACCGCGAAGATGAGGCCGTTGGGCGGCCCCGTACGCTCCGGGTTGACGAGGAACTCCTGAATCGCAATCGTGCCGCCCGGAGCGAGTGCATCGAAACACTTGCGCAGCAGCTTCTTCGAGTGGTCGACACCTTCGCTGTGCAGAATGTGGCCGAGGGTGATGACGTTCTGCTCGCGAGGAAACTCCACCGTGCCCAGGTCGCCCGGCACCATCGTGTACCGGTCGCCCACGCCAAAGCGGTCGGCATGCTTCTTCGTAATCGGAAGCACGCCCGGCCAGTCGATCGCTGTCACCGTCACGCGCGGCGAGCTCTGCGCCATCGGAATGCTCCACACGCCGGACCCCGCGCCGAGATCAAGCACGCGCACCGGCGGCCCCGATTCGCCGAGCGCGAGATGCGCCGCCAATACCTTCGCCGGCCCATAGCTCAGGGGAAAGATATTCGACACAAGCTCCTGAAAGAACGCCTCGCCGCCATCCGACCGATTGACGCTGGTGGCAGGTTTGCCGGTCGCGACCACCTCGCTGATTTGCAGCCAGTGCGGAATGATGTGTTGCGAACTATGCGCGATGAAGCCGCCGAAGAAGCTGGGTTTCGTCGACACAAGGAACGTCGAGCTCTCCGGCGTGAGCTCATATTTTCCGTTCCCGCCGGCCTTCAGGAACTCGAAGCCGACCAGCGCGTTCATGATGGCGCGCAGCCCGCGCGGCGAAGCTCCAGTAGCAGCAGCGACCTCGTCGATGGTCTTCGGTCCGGAGTCGAGCGTATCGAAGACCTTGTTGCGGATCGCGGCTTCAAGGATGAGCGGCGGCGCATAACCCCACGCCATCTGCATGATGCGTTCAGGCGTAACTTGCTGCTGATCCATAGCGAATCTCCATGAGATTTGAGGAATGGGAAGAAGGTCGGTGTGAGAGCTTGACGATTGTACGCCGCCGGTGAGTGAGTAGTGAATAAAGCCAAAGCAGATCCCCTTCGGGAATGACAACAAGGAAGACAAAAGCCGCACGGGGCGGCCTTTGTCTCATTCACTATTCGCTATTCCTACTCCTCTTAACCCAGCGTCTCCAGCAGCTTCGCCACCGTACGGTTCAAATCCTTGTCGTGCCGGCGCTGCTCATCGATCTTCGCGATCGAATGCATCACCGTCGTGTGGTGCTTGCCGCCGAACTGGCGTCCGATTTCAGGCAGCGAAGCCTCCGTAAGCTGCTTGGCCAGGTACATCGCGATCTGCCGCGGCACAACAATCTGCCGCGAGTTGTTCTTCTGCTTCAACTCGGCAACACGCATGCCGAAGCTCTCGGCAACCGCACGCTGAATCGCCTCAATGGTGATCTTGCGCACCTGCGTGTCGATGATGTGCTTCAGGCAGTGCTGCGCGTTGGGCAGCGTAATCTCCGCGCCCTGCATCGACGACCACGCAATCAGGCGGTTGAGCGCGCCTTCGAGCTCGCGGACGTTCGTGCGAACATTGCCCGCGATGAAGAGAGCAACCTCAGTCGGCAGCGTGATGCGCTCGAGTTCGGCCTTGCGCTGCAGAATGGCAACCTTGGTTTCGAGATCCGGCGGCTGAATGTCGACAACAAGACCCCACTCAAAACGCGAGCGCAGACGATCTTCAAAATCGGCCAGCTCCTTGGGCGAACGATCCGAGGAGATGACGATCTGCTTGGACGTCTCGTGCAGAGCGTTGAAGGTGTGGAAGAACTCCTCCTGCGTGCGTTCCTTGCCCGCGAGAAACTGAATGTCGTCGATCAGCAGAACATCGACCGTGCGGAACTTATCGCGGAAGGTCGTCATCTTGTCGTAGCGCACGGAGTTGATCATCTCGTTGGTGAACTTCTCGCCCGAGATGTAGCTGATGCTCATGTGCGGATTGCGCGTTTTGACGTGATGACCGACCGCATGCATCAGGTGGGTCTTGCCCATGCCCACGCCGCCGTACAGGAACAGCGGGTTGTAGGCCTTCGCGGGGCGCTCGGAAACGGCCTGCGCCGCAGCGTGCGCAAACTGATTGCCGCTGCCGATAACGAAGACGTCGAACTGATAGCGCGGGTTGAGCTGCGCGGCGGAGTTCCAGTCGAAGCGCGACTGCTCCGGGCCTGGGCCCGCGGGTGCCGAGGGCCGCTGGTTGCGCGTGATGTTCGCATTGTGCGCCGACTGCGGGCCGAAGCCGCCATCTTCACGTACACGCGGCGCAATCTCCTGCGGCGGAACCTCGAAGACGACGTTGTCCAGTTCGAGCCCCAGCGTTTCAATGGCCTCGTAGATGTGATCGCCATAGCGATCGCCGACGTGCTGGAAGGCGGCAGAGGGGATGCGCACGTGGAGCGTACGACCGTTGATGTGCGAGAAGCGCGTGGGCTTCAGCCAGGTCTCAAAGCTTTGACGATTGATCTTCTTTTCCAGCGCTCCGAGGATCCGAACCCACTGGTTCAGGACGGTTGCTGGGACCGGCTCAAATGACATCGTTCAATCTTCCTTATTGTCCTAGACGTTCTTGGGAGGGGAAAGCAAGGTGCGAAAGTGAAACAGGGACTGCAAAAAATGCAACGGAAGGTCATCTCCGTGTAGACATAACAACGTTCACACGCAGGAGAACGAAAACCCAGATTGGTTTGAAGTCCGACGTTGCCAGAAGCCACGCCGGAGAGTTAAGCAGCAGCCCGTTCTGAACTCAGGGTGGAGACCAACTGCACTCCACGAACGCAGTCGATAGTAGCACGCATTTCAGGAGCATTCGACTACACAAAAATTCAAACTTCGAGAAAGACAGAGCGTTTGCACCAGAGTCGGTGAAGTTTTGCGAGTGGGGAGAAAATTGCTCACACGCATGACGCAGACGGAACAAGCCGCCCTCCGGCGAATTGCCCCTGAAAGCAAACTTCGGTATACTCAATAGTTGCTGCCGTACGCGATTGCACACGCAAGCGTGAAGGCCCTCGGACAGAGGAGCGAAGCGGGCAGCGATGCAACAATCCCAAAGATTGAGAACAGGATACGACGATGCCTAAGCGCACCTTTCAACCCAATCGCCGCCGCCGCAGCAAGGTTCACGGCTTCCTGAGCCGCATGGCCACCAAGGCCGGCGCTGCCGTGCTGAGCCGCCGCCGCGCCAAGGGCCGCCACAAGATCGCGGTCTCGGCTGGCTTCCGCGACTAGTCGTCGCGAGAGTTTTTTTCTTCTTCGCGAAGGTTTTTCGGGCCATTCTTCGCAACTCGCGCTCGGGAGGGTTTTCCTCCAGGGCGCGTTTCTGTGTTGGACACGAAGCTGGGCAGCGCAACCCGCTCTGGTCTTGCGAAAGATGCAAAGAAGTCCGCACGGTTGCCGTGGCGTTCCTCCGCGTTTTCTTCGCGCTCTTTGCGTCAAGGTTCTCGGGCCTTCGCCCGCCATCTCAGCCACGAGCAACCCCATGGACCACCTCCACCAACTTCCGGCTGCGCAAACACGCGGACTACCAGCGCGTCTACAAGGCCGGCCGCAAGCAGTTCGGGCGGCAGATGGCCTGGTTCTTCGCCCTGCGAGACGCCGAGGCCGCCGCACGTTCGGAGACCCCAGGCCCCCGCGTCGGCCTGACGGTACCGAAGTCACTGGGCAAGGCCGTCGTGCGCAACCGCATCAAGCGGCGGCTGCGCGAGGCCGTGCGCGGTGCGCTGCCGCTGCTCTCTTCTCCCGTGGATGTCGTGCTGCATCCGAAGCGCACTGTGCTCGAGGCGGACTTCGCTGTGATCGAGCGCGAAGTGCAAACCATCTTTCGCAGCGTGCAGGCCGCAGCTGGGAAGCAAACGAGTGAACCGGCGGCCGGGCCAATCAGCACGGAGAGATTGCGGTGACCGACGCTCGTCGCCGCGAACGTGCAGCGTCAGCCGTGCTGAGGGTGTACAAGCGGCTCATCGCCCCCATCCTGCACGCGGCCTCCATTTCACAGTGCAAATACCTTCCCACGTGCAGCGAGTACGCCTATGTCGCTGTCGTGCGGCACGGGTGGCTGCGCGGTGGGTGGCTGGCCTTGCGCAGGCTCGCGCGGTGTCATCCTTTCAGCAGGGGTGGGCTCGACCCGGTACCCTGAAAGCTATAGCCGGAAACTGAGACAGTCCTTTGAACGTACTCATTTACCATGGACACTAGCGAACTCCGCACCAGAAGCGGGGATTCAACGATAGGAAGATCTTCTCTTGCCAGAGTTTCGTAATCCAAATGCAGGCGGTGCGCCCAGCCAGGACAACCGCTCGTTCATGCTCATTCTGCTGGTCTTCCTCGGCATCACCATTGGCATCCAGTACTGGCACTCGCGCACCGCCCCGCCGCCACCTGCGAATGCGCCCGCCGCAACGGCTCCCGCAAAAACGAATTCAGCCGCTCCTGCAGCCACACAGGCACCCGTTGCAACCGAGGCCGCAGTGCAGACCCCCGCGGTCCAGGCGGCCTCCGAGAGCACGACCGTCGTCGAGAACGAGCTGTACAGAATCACCTTCTCCAACCGCGGCGGCCAGGTGACCTCCTGGGTCCTGAAGCGCCAGGCGGATGAGGACGGCAAGCCGCTCGACCTCGTCGACCGTACTGCGTCGGCGAAGTTCGGCTACCCGATGTCGCTCTACACCTATGACCCGGCGCTGACCCAGACGCTCGCGAACGCAATGTACGTCCCCTCGGCGACCGGCAATCTTGCCGCCCCCGCCACACTGACATTCCACTATGCGGCCAACGGCCTGGATGTAACGAAGACCTTCAGCTTCGGACAGGATTACCTCATCCACGTCGACACCCTGGTCCTGAAGAACGGCACCCCGGTGCGGGCGCTGCTTGCGTGGCCTTCGGGCACAGGCGACCTCGTGACCCCGCACCTGCGCGCCAGCCATTACCCCTCCGACACGTCGGTCGACACGATGCAGAATGGCAAGGACGACCACACCGGCTCCAAGAAGGTGATTGGCGGAGCGACGTTGAACGGGCCGTTCGACTTTGCCGGCGTGAGCGATCAGTATTTCGCCGCGACCATCCTGCCGGACCACACCCAGACCGCGACGCTGGTCACCCTGCACAACCAGCTCTCGCTGAACGATCTGCTGCGCGCCGCAGGCAAGCCCGCCGGCAAGGACGCTCAGCTTCCTGTGATCGGCGCCGCTGTTGGCGACATCTCCGGCCACAATCAGGCACGCGTCTTTGTCGGCCCGAAGTACCTGAAGCTGCTGAAGAGTATCAAGACCGTCGACGGCTATTCGCTCGAGCCGCTGCTCAACTTCGGCTTCTGGGGACCCGTCGCGAAGTACCTGTTCGTCGGCCTGCAGACGGTCCATAGCTGGATCGCTCCAACCAACGCCACGGCAAACACGGCACACGACTACTCCTGGGGATGGGCCATCGTCCTCTTCACCTTCCTGATCTATATGCTGCTCGTGCCGCTGCGCTTCCAAAGCATGAAGGGCATGCTGAAGATGCAGCGCATTCAGCCGCAGATCGACGCCATCAAGGCGAAGTTCAAGAATCCGAAGCCCACGGATCCAAAGATGGCCGAGATGAACGCCGAGATCATGGATCTGCAGAAGAAGAACGGCGTCAGCATGCTCGGCGGCTGCATTCCCACGCTCGTGCAGTTCCCCCTGCTGTTCGCATTCTTCGAGATGATGGAGAAGGTCGTCGAGCTGCGCCAATCTCACTGGTTCTGGATTCACGACCTCAGCCAGCCCGACCCCTGGCACATCCTCCCGATCGTTATGATCGTCACCAGCTTCCTGGTGCAGTTCTACACGCCTTCGCCCGGCGTGGATCCCGCGCAGCAGCGCATGATGGCCTTCATGATGCCGGCTTTCTCCGGCTACTGGACGTGGTACTACGCGGCGGGTCTGGCGCTCTACTGGAACGTCGGCAACTTCATCATGGTGGGCCAGCAACTGGTCCTGAATCGCACAGCGTTGGGCCGAGAAATGCGCGAGATCCAATTGCAGCGCGCAGAAGCTAAGAAGAAAGCGAAGGCGGCCCCAAAGACAATCCAGGGACGACGATAGAGTCTTTCTCCAGGGTGCCTTCGTCCTCCCGTTTGCGTCATACTGGAGGAGACAGGTTTTAGAATCAAGATGTTCGAGAAGTTTTCGCTGTTAGTTTTTCCAGTTATTTGCCTTCGGGCCTGACCTTCCGGCTGCAAGTCTTTTTTGCCGCTTCGTGTCGAACAACTTACCTTTCCGCTGAAGGACACTGAAACCCATGGAAGACCTCGCCCAGGCGGCTGAAAAAGTAGCCTCCCTGATGCGCATCCTGACCTCGACCGGAGGTCTTCGGCTCAAGTATCGAATTACGGCAGGCGCTGGAGCAGCAGACCCTGACGGCTTTGAGCGGCGCGACATCTACGTCGAGTGCAAGGGACCCGACGCCGGCCTTCTGCTCGACCGCGACGGTGAACTATTGCGCGCGCTCGAGCACGTCACCGCCAAAGTGCTTCGCCTCGAGCCCGAGGAACACGACCGCATCTCTTTCGACGCCGACGGTTACAAGGCTGCCCGCGTGCGCCACCTGCGCCGCCTCGCCGACGACGCCATCGACCGCGTGGACGACTCGAACCGCCCCTACAGCTTCCCGCCCATGAGCTCCCGCGAGCGCCGCATGCTGCACCTCTTCCTGCGCGACAGCGGCCTGCAGACGGCCAGCTCCGGCGAAGGTCCGCGCCGCTTCGTCGTGCTCTATCCCGAGGGCTACAGGATTCCCCCCGAAGGCGAACGCGAGCGCAGTGGCAGTGGCTATGGCGATCGCGGCGGCTACGGTCGTGGCCGCGGTGGTAGTGGTGGTCGCGGTGGCGGTGGCCGCGGTGGCCGTCCTGGCGGCTATCGCCGGGATTGATCGGGCTCTGATTCTCAGCAAAATACGGTTCGCAAAAGCCGCTGGCCCCATGTCCGGCGGCTTTTGCTTTGTTCAACAACCGCAGTTCCTTGTACCGCAAGGGCGAGGACCCATTTTCCTTTGCGAAAGTGGTGCAACTGTTGAGATTGCGGTCGCCAATTCAGGCGCGCTGTAGCTGAATAAAAACGTGTTGCCCACATCCCCGGACAGGCTTTCTCAGCGAGCATCGCATCCCCCTGTGGGGAAACGGGAAAACGCCGGACCGAATCCCGGATGAAGCTCCCGTTGTCCGAACTCTTCGTTTCCCCCGCCTCACTTTTGGAAAGCCGGAACCGCGGTTTTTCGGCCACTTGTATGCCCCAGGACGGCTTATCCACTCTTCCACGCCAAACGATTACGACTACGGTCTTGTCTTTATCTTTAAAGTTTAATCTCAGGGTTCTTCTTCGCAAGCCCCTCCGCAGCAGCACACCCCGTCCCCCTCGAGCGGAAAAGCGAACCACCCACAACACGCCCCATGTTATGCACAGCAGTTGGCCCTCGCGCGAAACACCCCACTCGCCCTAGAATCGTTTCAACTCACACGAACCCGTCCGGAGTGTCTTTCAAGTCCGGGGAGGGATCAAACGCCAGGGAGAACCGACCGTGTCCAGTGCCACCCTTACGCCCGACGTCGCCGCAGCGCCCACCGGCAACCTGGAGATCACGGTCTCTCGCGCGGAGCTGCTGCGCGAGCTCACCGCCGCGCAGTCCGTCGTCGAGCGCAAGACGACCATCCCCATCCTCTCCAACTTCCTCTTCGAGGCCAGCGCCGCGGCCGATGGATCGGCGGACGGCAAGCTCACCATCACCGCGACCGATCTCGACCAGTCGCTGAACACCAGCTGCGCGGCCAGGGTGAAGAAGCCCGGTGCCTGCACCATCCCCGCGCGCAAGCTGTACGACTACATCAAGCTGCTGCCCGAGGGCGACATCTCCATCAAGCTGATGGACAACCACTGGGTGCAGATTCGCGCCGGCCGCTCCAACACCAAGATGGTTGGCATGGCGCGCGCCAACTTCCCGCAGGTGCCGCAGTTCCCCGCCACCGGCGGCTACAAAATCAACGCGGCGACGCTGCACAACATGATCGCGAAGGTGATCTTCTCCATCTCCAACGAGGAGTCGCGCTACACGCTCAACGGCGCTCTGCTGGTGCTCAAGGCCGAGTCGATGGCCATGGTCGCCACCGACGGCCACCGCCTCGCTCACATCGAGAAGACCGGCGAGCCGATCGAGGGCATCTCCGGCGAGAAGAAGACGCTCATCCCGCGCAAGGCCCTGCATGAATTGATCGGCCTGCTCGCCAACATGGAGCCTGCCAAGGACAAGGCGCCGCAGTTCATCGAGTTCGCCGATGACGATCAGAACCTCTTCTTCAAGGTCGGCGGCCGCGTCCTCACCAGCCGCAAGCTCACCGGCCAGTTCCCCAACTACGAGGCCGTTCTGCCCCGCGACAACAACAAGTTCGTCATCGTGCGCAGCGAAGACCTGATGTCGTCCCTGCAGCGCGTGGCGCAGTTCGCCGACGAGCGCTCGGGCGCCATCAAGATTCGCCTCGAGCAGAACGAGCTCAAACTGAGCGCGCAGTCCACCGACGCCGGCGAGTCCGAGGACATCATCGAAACGCCCTACAACTACGACCCGCTGATCGTCGGCTTCAACAGCTCCTACCTGATCGACTTCCTGCGAGCCACGGGCGAAACCGGCGAAGTTCGCCTCGAGTTCAAGGACGCGCAATCCGCCGGCCAGATGCGCCCCGAGGACGGCAACGAGGAAACCCGCTACCGCTACATCCTGATGCCGATGCGCATCTGAGTCTTGCGCGGACGGCGAGACGCGCTTCGCGCAAAACAACTCACACAAGAACTGCAGCACGCCGGACTGGCAAGAAGGAGAAGGCCCGCTCAACAGAGCGGGCCTTCGTTGTTTGGTCTAAGTACGTCTAGAAGCGTCCCTTCAAACGCGAAGGTATGAGTGATCAGGCGCGTCATTGCCTGCCTCGGATAGGCACCGGAAGTTGAGGAAATCGGATTCTTTTCATAGAGATCGAGGTCTGACTAGTAACAAGTACCTGGTTACGACTGTGGGATGGACTACTGGTCGGACCTCGATAGAATCGGGCATCCATCCACGGAGAGAAGTATGGGTACTGCACCATCCCTGCTCAGCAGGGCATTAATAATGTCGTGTCGCGCTATCCGATTGCGCGCGGCCGCACCAAGGTCCGGAAGATTGCGAGTCCCTATCTTGTAAAGAGGCTCCCCTGCGGAGCCTGGATGAGGGTCTCTGGTGTTGTTGATGCCGAGTGGGAGCTCCTTAAGGGAACCGGCAAGGCCGGACTGAGAGAGCAACAACAGAATTGATCAGCTTGTCGCTTGATGCCAACTGCGTGTTTGTCGACGCGGGGGCAAATGTCGGATATTTCAGCCTGCTGGCGGCTTCACGCGGCGCTCATGTACTTGCGTACGAGCCAACGCTTGCAGTCTACCGGCGATTGAAAGAGAACTTTGCGCTGAACGGTTTTTCTGGAGACCTGGTCAACGCAGCTCTCTCCGACAAGGCCGGAACCGTGAAGCTGTATGAGTCTGATGATGATCCTGAAGCCAACAGTATCTTCGGCAACGGTGAATGGTCATCCACGGTGCGGACCGTCAGTCTCGATCGGGATCTGATTCGCTTCGGCGTGAAGCGTGTAGATCTTCTGAAGATCGACGTCGAGGGCGCTGAACCCATGGTCCTGGATGGAGCGAAGAAGCTCCTCTCTTCGGTGGATGCTCCAGATCTCATCATCGAAGTCAACGCATTTGCGTTGAAGGCTGCTGGATCTGCCCCCTCGAGATTTATCGGCGACTAAGCGAATACGGTTACGCGTACAAGACAATCGACCATTGCACGTACAAAGGGTTGCCGTGTCTGAACGTGTTTGCAACCAAGAGAAGGAAACCATGAACCGCTGGAGAGTAGTGTCCGGCGGCGTCTGGCGGAAAATCGGCGATGGTCACAACTGGAAGGCATCAGTCGGCCTGAGAAAGCAGGCTGACTGATGCCAGTACTTGTAGAAGAGAAGCGAAGCGTAAAGAAGGGGCAGCGGATTAGGAACATTGTTTTCCTGATCCTTCTTCTCGGCGGCCTTAGCCTCGCAGGATGGCTGGCGCCGAGCGCGGGCCCTGGGTTCAATCCCTACAGTAATCCACCGCAAAGTCGATAACCGGCGGGACAATGTACCAAAGTGACGCACCGTGCGCGAGATCCTCTAGCCTCCCGCTAGAACAGCCGCAGCACCAGCCCCAGCCCGAACTCCTGCAGCGTGTGGTTCGAGTTCCCGATGCTGGTCAACTGCCCCGCGCCATATTCCCCGCGTAGATCAAGGTGTGGAAGCAATGTGAAATCCACGCCGCCGTTCACCTGGTACGCAAACGACGTGCTCTTATCGTGGCTCGTGCCGTTGTTCGTTCCTACGCCGCCAAACTCCAGCTGAATATACGGCTTGATCGGAATCGGCGGCGGCGGCACGATCTCCAGCCGCGGTCCAAGGATGAACCCCGCGACCTTATTCCCATAGCTCGTCGAGTTCGCGCTGTTCTGGATGAAGACGCGGGCATCGCCGCCAAACCTCACCGGCCCGAACGGCATGAAGTTGTCGTAAATGCCGAAGGTGCCGCCCAGCGCCGTCATCCCGCCGCTCGCATTCGGCGGCGTTCCGCTTCCCACGCCGATACCCGAGTAGTGCCCCGCGCTGAACATGCCGTAGATCGCGGTCTGCGCGTGACCCACGCCTGCGAAGATCGTGAAACTGAAAAGAGAAAAGAGAAAAAAACAAAAACTGCGAACCGCAATCCAAATCATGCCAACGGGCCCTCGTTGCAATGGCGCACCCGCGCCGGGGATATTCTGCTCTTGCTTTAGAGACACATCTGCGCAGTGGGCGTTGCGCGGCCCGAGGTGCAAAACTGAGGATGCCCCTCATCTATAACCGGATAACCAACCCCCCGCCAAACTGCTGCAGGACCGGCGTCGATCCCTCCAGAAACATATTCCCCACCCCATATTCCCCCCGCAGATCGAAGTGCGGAAAGATCGTGATGTCCAGTCCGAACTGCACCTGGTACATAAAGCCCGTCGTCAGCGTCGCCGACGTTCCGTTGTTCGTGCCCGCCCCGCCCACCTCCGCCTGCATATAAGGAATCAGCGGGATGTACGGAAAGTGTCCGTCGACTCGCAGGCCACCGGAACCGCCCTCGAGCTTGTTGCCGTAAGGTGTGTTATTTCCGCTGTGCTCCAGGAAAAAACGTCCATCCGCACCCAGGTGTGCGGGCCCGAAGTGCACGAAGTCGTAGTAGACACCGCCCGTCCCGCCCCACGCGATAAAGCTCCCATTGCCGCTCGCAGTGATGCGCTGCCCGACATTCGGCCCCGACTCATGGCCACCGGTTCCCATGCCGTAGATCGCAAACTGCGCCTGGCCTGCGCCGGCAGCCAGCAAAACCAACACCAGCACAAACCACGGGAAATGAAATTTCGACGAGCCTTGCATGAGCCACCTCGTGGGCAGGAGCGGCTCACAGTCTTTCGTTGCAATCCCTCCCCGGTAACTGCGAGAAGTAGCAGAGCAACAGGTTGTCTTGGCTCGTGCTGCGTCTAGCTCTTCACAGGCTTGCCTTCCTGCACGTAGTTCTTGTTCCACGACGGGATATCGACCACGTAGTTGCCCGGCTTTTCGATCACCGCCTGGCAGCCCAGCCGTGAGTTCAGTTGCAGCCCCGGCGCCATGTCCATGCGATCGAGTTCTTTCTCCTCGGGCTCAGACAAACCATTCGCACCCTCAATCACATGCACATGACAGGTGGTGCAGGCGCACACGCCGCCGCACGCGTGATCCAGAAAGATGTTGTAATTCTCCGCCACGTCAAGAAGGCTCATGGGCTCGCCATGACCGTCGTACGGCAGGGAATCGAAGGGAAACTCCACGGTCTTGTTCTCCGGGCGGAACGTGACGCGAACCATGTTCTCCGCCGGCGGCTTGGAGAGATCGACTTCAGGAAGCGAATTGGACTCTGACTCAGACATAGACACGTCTAGTTTAATTCGAGCGAAGCCGCACAACACTCAAATCGAATGTTTTCAGAGTGATTTCGAAAAAAGATTGCCGGTGGAGGACCTGCCGCCGCTAGCCGACGAACTCGCGCACGCGCCGTTCCGCTCCCACGGCCGCCATCGGCTGCAGCTCAGGGACAACCCGCGCCGGCGGAATCGACGGAACGGGGGTCGCCTCCATGTCCGCCAGCAGGACACGATTGCGTCCCGACCGCTTGACCTTGTAGAGCGCACGATCCGCGCGCCGCAGCATCGGCTCGAATCCCGTCTCGCCGGCCTGCAGCGAGCTGAGGCCCACGCTGACCGTAAAGTGCACCAGCTCCTCGCCTTCGCTCAACCGCAAGCCTTCCACCGTTGCGCGCAGCCGCTCCGCCAGTGATAACGCACTGCGTGCCGAGCGCCCGGGAAGCAGAATCGCAAACTCTTCGCCGCCCAGCCGCGCCACCGCGTCGCGCGATCCCGTCACGGTCAGCAGCACACCGCCGAACGTGCGCAGCGCGCGGTCGCCCAGCGCATGTCCCCACGTGTCGTTCAACTGCTTGAAGTGGTCGAGGTCCATCATCAGCAGCGTCAGCGGCGTATTATCACGGGCCGCAACCTGCACCTCGCGTTGAATCATCTCCTCGAAGGCCCTGCGGTTATGCAAACCCGTCAGCGAATCGAGGCGCGTCTCTTCATGCAGACGCCGCTTCGTCTCGGCGACATAGATGCCGATAAACGCGAAGCCCAGCATCGTGATGCCGATCATCGTCAGATCGTGCGCGGCTGCATCCATCTGCCGGTCCGCCGGGAAGATCCGCAGGCTCAACACCAGCTGAAAGGCAACGGTTGCTGCAACGAACACCATCAGCAGCGCCATCACCCGCGCCGTATCGGCCAGGGACTTGATGCGCGGCCGCAGCAGCATCACGATCGTGGTGCCAAGAACAATCAGTGTTGCAGCGCGGGCCGCCGCAATCTCCCATCCCGGATGCATCACCCCGACGGAAAGAATCGTCGTCATGGCTGCGCTCAGCGCCAGGGGGCCATTCATCGTCGCCAGCCGAAGCCGCAGCACGAACCAGCGCATGCCCATGTAAATCAGGAAGAACACCAGGACCAGCAGGCACGCGCTCAGATTCTCGGAGATCCGCATCGGCAGCGGCAGGATCGCGCGCGAGATCATGATCAGCAGTTGCAGCGCGCAGGCCGCAGCCAGCCAGCGTGTGCCCCGCGTACGCGCATCGCTCCACGCAAGCAGCGCCAAGGTCAACGCAAAGGTAGCCTGCGAGACGAACCCCGGTAACGCGAAACTGTGGACGTCAACCATGCAAATAGACCTTCTCAACCCCGTCTGGACGTGCGAGCCGAGGTTACCGTCTGAACTTGGAGGAGGGGATCAGGACGGTCAACGCGTCCTAATAGTAGAACCTCTTTCCCACGTATGATGCAAAAATTTACATAATTGCGAGAGAAATTAAGTCGCCACGCGAGCGCCGAAAAATGTAACTTCGGTAACCATTGCATGGCCTCTCGAGAAGCCTTCAATTTTGTTGTTTTCGCCTCGCTGCTATCGAGCCTTGTCAGCTGGCATGAGTGCGCCGGAACGGATCCGTTCCGTGATGGTCGCTATGTCCGCGTCCGATAGTTTGCCTTCGGCGGCATAAACTTCGAATCGTTCACCGGACCTCGCGTCGAATCAACTTTAGCAGCAAAGACTACTTCGGGAGTCCCGCAATGAATGACAGCACCGTCCTTTCCTCCGTGCATTAACCCCCCGCGCGCACCAGCTGGAAACCTCCCTGCGGTTGCACTCCGCGTGGCACTTGTAGCAGTTGCTCTAACAGATCGGCTGCACGTGCCCCGCATAGTACCCCGGAGAGTTTGCAGCTGACTGTACGCTGGACGACGCTCGCCGGTTGCCGGCACCCAACATGATTCCGGCAGTCCTTATAACGGTCAGAGTGAACACGAGACCGACGTGAAACAGGATGTCAATGCATGCAGAAACAAGGTCGCTCCTCCGACTCTAATGGCTCGAGACCCGCACCCCTGAGGAAAGTTGCCGTGCACGGTTCGATAAACGATCTTCCCTAACGATTTTTGTGTGTTGCCCTGAAATCGCGACTCAGCCCGAGTTGCCTCGCCGCCTTGTCCAGTGCAGCCTGCGTGCGGAAGAACCGGTGATCGGAATTCGAATCCGGATAGAACCGGATGAGGATCTCGGCACCTTCCACTGCATCATCCTTGCCGCTGTGAAACGGATAGCCCAGCGCCTGCAGCAGGTGCAGCGAGCCTTCATCGCCCGACGGATTGCCCGAGTCTCCGACGATCCCGAACACCGAACGCTGCGTCCGCTTTGAATAGACCGCGACGAAGTCGCCCAGCCGCGCGCCCATACTGCGAGCCTCGTGCCCCAGCACAACGTAGTTGATCTTCGTGGCGTCCACGTACCGCCGCGGATCGCGTTCGTTCTCAACCGAATCATCTTCAAAGGCTGTCTGGGAGACGTAGTAGCCCGGAGCCGGATCCCGTGGCCCCTGTACGACGGGGCGGTGCGGGGACGCATCCTCTACCAGGTAGCCCACCACCGGAGCCTCGAGCCTGCCCATCGAGTGAGCGTTGCGCAGATAGTCGAGCGTCTCACGGCCCGGCGGTCCATACGCCCGCGGAGCCCCATCTACATCGACATTCATGCGATGCGTCTGCAACTCGAAAGACCTCAATGCAGGAGACTGCGGTGCCCGCTTGGTCCGGGCCGGCACGTTCATGCCACACAACAGCAGGCACACGCCCGGCAGCAGGATCGCAGAACGTGGCCGCATTCCCTGGCGATTGAATCCCATCACTTTTTCAGACGAACATACCCCGGTGAAGGTCGCTTCCCGGGCGGCGAGTCGAGCCGGACTAGGGTGCCTGCGGCTTCACCAGGAACGGTGTCTTCGTCGGAGCCGCCATCCCGAAGAACATCACCAGGGAAGCGCCACCGGTGTTCGAGACCCAGATGTTCCCGCTCGGATCCACCGCCAGCGCGTAGGGCAGCAGAAGATTTGCGTCCAGACCGTAGCCTGTGCTCGGTGAGAGCGCCGTGCCCGGGCTGCTCGAGTTCGAGCCGGCCAGCTCCGAGATGGTCTGGTTCCTCAATCCGCTGTCCGAGGGCGAATGAAGATTCGTGATCCACACGTTCTGAGCCGCGTCGATGGCAAGGTGCGAGGGATGGCTGATGCCGCCCGTCGTAATGAAATCGTGCAAGGTCGAGCCGTCCGGCGCGAGTTCGGTCACCGCGCCATTGTCGCCGCCCTCTGAACTCGTGTTCAGCGTATCTCCCAGCCAGACGTTCCCCGCGGCATCCAGCGCCACCGCCGAGATCGCACCGCAGCAGTCCGTCTCGAACACCAGGTTGCCGTTCGCATCGTTATGCTCCACGCTGTCGGTGCCGGAGCCTCCCGCCAGCCACGCTCCATGCGCGGGATCCACGGCGAGCGCGACAGAAAATCCGATCTGGCTGCTCGTGGGGATGGCAGTCCAGGTGTTCGTCGTCGGATTGAACGACGTCATATTGGTTGCGCTGCCGAGAACGAAAAAGTTGGCCGCAAACAGGTTGCCGTTGTTGTCGACCGCCACCGCGTACGGGTAATCGAGGCTGTTATCCGTGAAGATCGTCGATGTCCCGAGACCCGACCCCGACGAGACCCCCGTAAACTTTTCCAGCGATCCCTTGGTGCTGTTGTGCGATCCGGCCTCGGCAAGCGTCAGCCACACGTTGTCGCTCGGGTCGATGGCCAGGCCGTACGCCTCGCCCGCGTTGGCTGATCCGAATCCGCTGCTGCCGCTCAGCGGTGTCCCCTGCGGGCTGAAGGCGCTCAGAATTCCGCCGTGATCTCCCACCCACACATTGCCCTGGCTATCGACCGCCAGGGTCTCCGGCGATTCATCCGCGAGGCTGCCGGTTCCTGCCACCATCCCACCCCCGGTCACCGTCAGGCTGAGCGTCCAGTCGTTCGGCGCCTTCGTCAGCGTGGTCGCAAAGGGCGGCTGCGGTCCAATCGCAGTGAAGACACCCGCAACATTATTTCCGGGGTTCTTCACGATATTGATCACCGCGTCCCACGTATTGTTCGGCGCGCTTCCTCCGCTCGGGGTCGCCGCGGAAAACAGCGGCGAGCATCCTGTCCCTCCGTCCGAGTTGATGCATGACGCTATCGCATCGGCCAGCGCATAAATCTTGCCGGGCTCCGTCACCAGGTTGCTCGGCAGCGTGGCCGTGGTGCCCTTCGCCGTGTCGGTGATTAGTTGCGCATCCAGAAACGCATTCGCCAGCCCCCTCGCATTCGTCGAGCTCGCGCCGATGTGGGAGATACCCTGCGTAAACGGTGCCAGCGCCCACGCCGCGGCTACCGTCGTCACCTCGTTGATCGTGATGAACTGTGTCGGCGACAGATTCCCGCACGCGCCCAGCGGAGCCATCATCGCCAGGGCAGGATTGTTTCCGCCCGAACCCAGCCCTGGGTTCCCCCCGGTCGCGACCAGGTAAACCTGCGCCGTCGGCGAGGGGCAGCTATAGTCGCCCGTGATGGAAAACGTGCCGCTCGAGCCGCTGAGTACAGGCGTTGTCAGCAGCGACGAAGACGCGCTGCCATTGCCCGAACTGCCCGCGACATAAAGCTCGATGTGCGCGCCCACCACCGGCTGCTGTCCGCCATGTACCTGGCCGTTCACTGTGAGCTGCAGCGGGTCCGGCGCAGCGCTGGTCCCCATACCGCAACCGGTGACCAACAGGCAGGAACTGCCAAGCAAAAGAGCACAAAAAAGCCCGGAGGACGAGCCAGGGGTGACGCGGGGCATGATGTTTCCAGTCTACGTGAGCGTATTCGATGGGCTATTCCCCATCAGGGGCCCGAATCTTACCAGTTAGGGACTAGGAAGAACCGAGTTAGGAGTTAGGAAGTGTGGAAGTTAGGGTTTCGAGCCACGAACTTCCTTCGCTCCCAACCCCCCAACCCCCAACCCCTAACTCCTAACTCCTAACTCCTAACTCCCTAACTTTCTTTCGTGCAGGCGGCCCGTAAGCCGAATTCTGTTCTAAGCGATCATTCCTCTAGGCCCGGCATCACTGCCGGGCTCCAGCAACCTACCCGCAAGTTTCAGCTGCCTGGGCCTAAGCCCAATGCCCTCTTCGCCTGAACGCAGCGGGCCGCTGCGTGCCGCCGCCTGAAGAGAAGCGATCGGACTCCCTGCCTATTTGGTCTTGCTCCGTGTGGGGTTTACCGTGCCGTCCGCATTACTGCGAACGCGGTGGGCTCTTACCCCACCCTTTCACCCTTACCAGGCTCCCGAAGGAGACTGGCGGTTTGTTTTCTGTTGCACTGGCCGTCTTTGAGCCTTCACGCTCAAATCCCGGACGTTATCCGGCACACTGCCCTGCGGAGTTCGGACTTTCCTCCCCCGCGCAACGCCCCTCACGAGACCCGCGCGGCAGCGATCACCCGACCGCCTGCACTCCCTATAGTTTATCAGCCACTGCAAGGTATGGCGCTCAGAAGCAGGCATTCGCCAGCACAAGGACGATGAAGAGCGGCAGCCACAACAAAGAGGCGGTTAGAGCTGCCCACTTGACTGTATCGATCTTCAGACCCACAAGTCCCACCAGCCAGCTAACCCAGAAGGTCACCCCGGCGACTTGCAAACACCAGAACGCCCAGTTATGGGCCGGACGAATGGAGCAGTACTGATCTGGCCGACTCTCCAAAAGGAACCCTGCGATAAATGCGCCAACCATCAGAGAGAGACTGACTAGCCCAAAGCGCAAGCTTCGCTCCACGGAGCCCGTTTCGATCGATTCAAACATCGCAGAAACGATAGCAGAGTCACTGCCCCACACCAGCCTCATCCCTCGGCATTCGGATGGCCACAGGCGCCAAGCGCCAACGGCGCGTCCTATACCAGCCTAGGGCGCAGGGCGCGCTTTCCCGCGTCCGGAGCCCTAGGTACAAGCCACCAACAAAACAGAGGGCTGAAGGCCCGACCCATAGATGCCACACGAGCCCCCGAAAGCTCGCGCCTCTGCGATGATGGCATCCATGCCGCGCCCCACCCGCCGCCAGTTCCTCGCCCAGACCGCCGCCACCGCCACGCTCGCCACTCTCCCGATCCGCACCCTCGCCCAATCCCCCGACACTCTAAAATCCGCCGCCGCCTCCCGCGGCCTCCTCGTCGGCTGCAGCGTCCAGGCGAGAGCCCTGCAACAACAGCCCGAGTACGCCGCCCTCGTCAAGCAGCAGATGAACATCCTCGTCGCCGAAAACGAGTTCAAGTTCGGTCCACTCCATCCGCAACCCACCACCTTCTTCTTCGACGCCGCCGACACCATCATTAACTTCGCCGAGCAGAACAACATGAAGATGCGCGGCCACAACTTCGTCTGGCACCGAGCGCTCCCGCCCTGGTTCGCCACCTACGTCACGCCCCAGAACGCCGAGCAGGTTCTCGTCAATCACATCGAAACCGTCGCCGGCCGCTACAAAGGCCGCATCCACAGTTGGGACGTCGTCAACGAAGCCATCCAGGTCTCCGACAACCTCCCCAACGGCATGCGCAACTCCCCCTGGCAGAAGGTCCTCCCCAACTACATCGACATCGCCTTCCGCACCGCCCGCCGCGTCGACCCCCACGCCATCCTCACCTACAACGACTACGACGTCGAAGGCGAAGACGCCGCCTCAACCGCCAAGCGCTCTGCCGTTCTCGCACTCGTCCGCGGCATGCAGCAGCGCGGCGTCCCCATCGACGCCATTGGCATCCAGTCCCACCTCCACGCCGGCCCCAACTACACCTACGGCCCCGCGCTCACCCATTTCATGGACGACGTCCAGTCCCTCGGCCTCAAAATCATGCTCACCGAGATGGACGTCAACGACCGCGACCTCCCCGACGACATCCCCACCCGCGACGCCACCATCGCCGACCTCTACACCAGCTATCTCAGGACAACGCTGGCCAACAAAAACGTCCTCGCCCTGCTCACCTGGGGCATCACCGACCGCTCCACCTGGCTCAACCACGAAGGCGCCCGCAAGGACGGCCAGCTCCAGCGCGCGCTCCCCTTCGACGCCGACCTCAAGCCCAAGCCCGCCTTCGCCTCCGAACTTGCGGCTCTCAAAGCCGCCCCCCGCCGCTCATCCTGAGCGCACGCTCCCCGCCGCTCCTCTTGAGCGCCACCAAGTACCGCAGCACCACCAAGATCGCCCGTCATCCTGAGCGAAGCGTCACGGCACGTGACGCGAAGTCGAAGGACCCCTGTATTTTGCCTTTGCCTTTGCCTTTGCCTTCGCTTCTCGCCTCTTTTGTTGTCATCCCCGCAGGGGATCTGCGTTTGTCTTTGCCTCACCCACTCCTCGCTCTTCACTTCTTCGCGGTGCGATTCATTGCAACTGCTAAATGAATAGCGGCAAATGGATGCAGTCGCCATTGAATTACCTATTGTCCGCAGGCGATACAAGTGCTATAGACATGGTGAAATGCAAAAAATATCAGCATTTACGATGCCGGATCGCGAATTCTTCAATGATGCGTTCAAATCAAGTCCGATCGGCATTGTGGTGGAAACTCTGCAAGGGGTGCCCCTTTTTGCGAATCCCGCGTTTTGCGCGATGCTTGATTTCACTGAAGCCGAATTGCGAAACAAGCACTGTCAGGACTTCTCTCCTCCTGAGGATGCGCAGAAGGACTGGGAGCTTTTTCAGCAGTTGCGAGCCGGTTCGATAGACAACTACCAGCTCGAAAAGCGTTACTTTCGTCGCGACGGTTCGCTGACATGGGGAAGGCTAAGCATTTCCCTGCTGAGCGGTCGTACTTCTCCTCTTGTTCTCGCCCTGATCGAGGACATCACTGAGAAAAAGAAAGCGCAAGATACTCTGCGAGAACAGGCGGCATTGCTGCAATCACGCGAAGAGTTTTTGAAAATCTTCGTCAAACACGCGCCTGCTGCAGTGGCCATGTTCGACTGCGACATGCGCTATCTCCAGGTGAGCGACCGCTGGTGTGCAGACCACTCTATTCAAGGTTCTCAAATACTGGGGCGCTCGCATTATGAAGTTTCTCCTGACCTTCCCGAGCGGTGGAAAGAAATGCATCGCCGTGGTTTCGCTGGAGAAACATTGCAATGCGAAGAAGACCGCTGGGATCGTGCAGACGGTACCAAGTGGTTCCGCTGGGAGATTCGTCCCTGGTGGCGTCCCGACGGGGTCACCGGTGGGATTCTCATCTTCGTGGAGGACATCAGCCAGCGCATGCAGATGCAGCAGGCGCTCTCCGATGTGACTCGAAAGCTGGTCGAGGCGCAGGATAAAGAGCGCGCCCGGATCGCTAGAGAACTACACGACGATATCAATCAGAGACTCGGTCTGCTGTCCATGGGAATGGATGAACTGCTGGCAACACCCTCTGAAATTGATCATCGTGGGCTGGAGCTCCGAAAACAGATCGACGAAATTTCGGCGGATGTACATGCCCTGGCCGCTGATCTGCACCCCCAGAAATTGGAATATCTTGGCGCGGTTGCAGGCTTGAGGAGCTGGATCACGGAGTTTGCCCAGCGCCATAATCTCGAAGTCAATTTCTCTGCCGATTCGCGCAGCTCCCTTCCGCCGGAAATCGGTGTGACGTTCTTCAGAGTCCTGCAGGAGGCGCTGCAAAACACCGTCAAGCACAGCGCCGGAAAACGGGTTGAAGTTCAACTGCGAGAGGATCCCAAAGCGCTTTACCTCGCCATCCGAGATTCGGGCAAGGGTTTCGATATCCAGGCAGCAGCGCTTGGCAAAGGTTTGGGTCTGACCAGCATGCGCGAACGCGTTCGGCTGGTGAATGGAACGATCAACATTGATTCGAAGTCCAATGGGGGAACCGCAATCGAGGTTCGGGTCCCTCTCGAGACGGCAACCTGGCCCATCAAACCTGGCTAACGGCGGAGCGTCGGGAGGCGAATTTCATCACCGCAGCCTTCGGACCTCCCCCCAAGGGAACCACCGCCCCTGCTCCCGCGTACCTTCTCATCACAGCAGCACTGTGTCCGGCCCCTGACTCCCTAACTCCTAACTCCTAACTCCCTAACTCCTAACTCCCCAACTCCCTAACTCCTAACTCCCCAACTCCCTAACTCCTAACTCCCCAACTCCCCAACTCCCCAACTCCGCCCAGACGATACACTCTAAAGACCTCTCATGGAGACGAAAGAAGCATTCCGGATCGCCCTCCAATCGCTCTGGGCGAACAAGCTGCGCACCATCCTCACGCTGTTGGGCGTGGTCATCAGCGTCTCTTCGCTGATCGCCGTCATGACCCTCATCAACGGCGCGAAGGTCTATGTCGCCACGAAGGTGAACAAGCAGGGCGCCAACGTCTTCACCGTCTCGCAGATGCCGCAGCTCATCACCAGCTACAACGACTACGTAAGGTTCAAGAAGCGCAAGGTCATCTCGCTCGACGACTACCGTGCGATGAAGCAGCAATGCACGTTCTGCAAGGAGGTCGGTGCCATGCAGGGCACCAACGGCCTGGTCGTCTTCGGCAAGGAGTCCGCCACCGACGTCAACATCCGCGGCTACACCGCCCTCATGCCCGAGATGCAGAATCTCGACATCGTCGAGGGCCGCAGCTTCACTGAGGCTGACGAAAACCACGCCTCTACCGTCGCCATCATCGGCGCCGACATCGAGGACAACCTGCTCAAGGGCGCCGATCCCCTCGGCAAGGAGATCCGCGTCGCCGGCGTGCCCTACACCGTGATCGGTCTCGGAGAGCGCCAGGGCAAGACCCTTGGCCAAAGCCAGGACAACTGGGTCGGCGTCCCGCTCACCGCCTATCAGAAGACCTATGGAACGGCCAAGAGCGTCATCATCTATAACCAGGGTCCCGAAGGGGCTGAACAGATGGAGGCCGCGGTCGATCAGGCCCGGCTCATCATGCGCAGCCAGCGCCATGTCCTGCCCGGCACAGAAGACAACTTCAGCATCGAGACCAGCAGCGCGCTCGCCGGCCTTCTCGGCACCATCACCGGCTACTTCGGCGCAGTCGCTGTCGCCATCGCGGCCATCTCGCTCATCGTGGGCGGCATCGTCATCATGAACATCATGCTGGTCTCCGTCACCGAGCGCACCCGCGAGATTGGCGTCCGTAAGGCCCTTGGCGCACGTCGCAACGATCTCCTCAAGCAGTTCCTCATGGAGTCCGGCACGATGGCCCTCGCCGGCGGAGCCATCGGTGTCATTCTTGGTGTCATCCTCGCCAAGACGGTCACCCTGCTCATCAGCTTCCCCTCGACCATTGCCATGTGGAGCGTCTTTGCCGGCCTCATCGTCGCCACCTCCGTCGGCATCTTCTTCGGCGTCTACCCCGCCCGCAAAGCCGCCGACCTCGACCCCATCGTGGCACTGCGCAGCGAATTCTAGCGAGTACTTAGAGAGTTAGGAAGTACGGAATTCAGAGAATGGGCCAATGGATGAGTGAAGCAAAATTTCGGGACTCCGCGGCATGGAGAAAGTCAATGGAATTAACCCGGGCGGTCTACAGCAGCAACCTCCTGCTTTCCGCGAGGAGGAAATGTTCGGCCTTACAAACCAGCTCCGGCGCGCCTCTGTTTCTATCGCAAGCAATCTGGCTGAGGGACAGGGCCGCCTTACAATTCGTGAATTCCTTCATTTCCTCGGCGTTGCAAGAGGCTCAACTCTCGAAGTGCAAACGCAGCTGGAAATCGCTTCGATGATCGGCTTAGGAGACCGGAGGAGATTGAAGCCGCGCAACGGCTAGCTCGAAAGACCCGAAGTGATCTATCAATGCGGCGATCTCGACTGCACGAGCCAACATCAAATCCCTGTGGCCTTCACCAGACCCACCCCCCTAACTCCTCCACCTCCCTTACTCCCTAACTCCTAACTCCTAACTCCCTAACTCTTATGCGCCCCTCCGACCAACGCGAATCCGTAAAAATGGCGCTCGACACCCTGCGCGCCAACAAAATGCGCTCGTCGCTGACGATCCTCGGCATTGTCATCGGCGTCATGACCGTCATCATCATCTCCTCGGTGATCAACGGCCTCAACACCTCGGTTGCGACGATGGTCCAGCAGTTTGGCACCAATGTATTGTGGATCTTCCGCTTCCCCGTCATCGGCGTCCGCCCTACCGCCGAGATGCTTGCGCGCAAGCAACTCACCTACGACGACATGGTGGCGATGTCGCAGCTTCCGCATGTCGCCGCTGCCTCCGCCGCCCTCCAGTACACCAACTACCAGTTCAATACCGGATCCGAGACCGCGCACTACGGCCTGCGCAAATCCGAGAACGTCGGCCTCGAGGGCGACACGCCCTCGGAGATGCAGGTCTACGACAAGCTGCTCGCCGCCGGCCGCTTCTTCACCCAGACCGACCAGGACCGCGCCACCGACGTCACCGTCCTCGGCCACGACATCTCCGCCGACCTCTTCGGCGATGTAGACCCCGTCGGCAAAGATGTCATCATCGCCGGCCGCACCTTCACCGTGGTCGGCGTCTTCGAGAAACAAAAGACAGCCTTCGGTGGCGGCAAGAATCCCAACGACAGCATGGCCTACTTCCCGCTGTCCACCTTCCACAAACTCCACCCCGAGATCCTCGACTACTGGATCAGTGCCAAGTTCGACGACCAGAAAAACAAGGACCTTGTCACTGAAGAGATCCGCGAACTTCTGCGCCGTCGCCGCAAGGTTCGAACCGAGGCCGAAGACAACTTCGCCATCTTCTCGTCCGACGCCATCACCCGCCTCTGGAACCAGATCACCGGCTCGCTCTTCCTGCTGATGTTCGGCCTCTCTGCCGTCGGCCTCATCGTCGGCGGCGTCGGCGTCATGAATGTCATGCTCGTCTCTGTCACCGAGCGAACGCGCGAGATCGGCGTCCGAAAAGCCATCGGCGCCACAAAGCAGATCATCTTGCTGCAGTTCACGCTCGAAGCCATCGTGCTCTGCGCCATTGGCGGCATCATCGGCATTCTCATCGGCTCCGGCTTCGCGCTCGGTCTGCGCTTCCTCATCTCCTCCACTGTCAGCATCCTCTGGGTCCTTGCCGCCTTCCTCTGTTCCTGCGGCATCGGCCTCGTCTTCGGCATCTACCCCGCCTACAAAGCCGCCAACCTCGATCCCATCGAAGCCCTCCGCTACGAGTGAGGAGTAAGGCAAGTTAGCAAGTGAGGAGTTAGAAAGTTAGCAAGGGCAGTCTACCGTTGCGTTCCTCTGCGTCTCCTCTGCGCCCTTTGCGTCAAAGCCCTTGCCTTTCCGATTTGTCATTCCCGAAGGGAATCTGCGTTTGCTGTTTTTGCTTTTGCCTTATTCACTATTCACTCTTCACTATTCACTATTCACTCCTCACTCCCCCCTAACTTCCTAACTCCTCACTCCCACCTAACTTCCTAACTCCCCAACTACACTTACCCAGTGGACCTCCTCGCACTCGCCGCTGAAATCTTCACCGCACTCCTCACCGTCGGCGGCATCATCTACAGCATCCTCGCCCTCTGGGCCGCCCGCCGTTTCGAGCGCACCCCCGCCCCACAATCCGATCCAGCCTTCACCCCGGGCATCTCCATCCTCAAGCCCGTCAAGGGCGTCGACCCCCGCATGCACGCCGGCCTCGCCAGCCACTGCGCGCAAAACTACGCCGGCGATTTCGAAATCCTCTTCGGCGTCAGCTCACTCAACGACCCCGCCGTCGCCGAAGTCGCCCGCCTCCGCGTCGACCACCCACACATCCCCATCCGCCTCATCGAATGTCCCGAGCGTCTCGGCCCCAACGGCAAACTCTCCAACCTCACCCAGATGCTCCCGCACGCGCGCCACCAGCACATCCTGGTCAACGACTCCGACATCCTCGTCTCGCCCCACTACCTCACCCACATCGCCGCCGCATTTCAACAACCCGCCGCCGCAACGAAAAAAATCGGCCTCGTCACCGCACCCTACATCGGCCTGGCCAGCAATACTCTCTACTCAAAACTCGAAGCCCTCGGCATCTCCACCGACTTCATCCCCGGCGCGCTCACCGCCCGCGCCCTCGAGGGCGGCCTCCGCTTCGGCCTCGGCTCCACCCTCGCGACCACAAAGTCCGCGCTCGCTGCCATCGGCGGTTTCGAATCCCTCACCGACCAGCTCGCCGACGACTACGAACTCGGCGCACGCCTCCATCGCGCCGGCTACCGCGTCGAGCTCCTCCACGAAATCGTCGCCACCGCAATCCCGCCCTACACCTTCCGCGCCTTCTGCGACCACCAGCTCCGCTGGGCACGCGGCACCCGCGACTCGCGCCGCGCCGGCTACCTCGGCCTCGGCATCACCTACGTCCTCCCCTGGGCCCTGCTCACCATCCTCGCCTCCGGCGGCGATCTCTGGAGCTTCACCCTCTTCTCTGTCGCGCTTCTCGCCCGCATCTCCGTCGCCCTCATCATCGGCGTCGGCCTTCTCCGCGACAGCCAGGTCCTCCGCGACCTCCTGCTCCTCCCCCTCCGCGACTCCTTCGGCCTCTTCTTCTGGGCCTGGAGCTACGCCTCCGACACCGTCATCTGGCGCGGCGAACGCTTCCGCCTCCACCGCGGCCACCTCGAAAAGTTAGGGAGTTAGCAAGTTAGAGAGTTAGAGAGTTAGGGAGTTAGGAGGTTAGAAGTTAGCACTTAGCAACCTGGCAGCTAGTTGTCAGGCATTAGTTTCCGCACCGCCGTCATCCTGAGCGCGGCCCGAAGAGCACAGTCGAAGGTCCCTACGGTCGTCATCCTGAGCGAAGCCCAAGAGCACAGTCGAACACCCCCACGGTTGTCATCCTGAGCGGAGCCCGAAGAGGCACAGTCGAAGGATCCCTACGGCTGTCATCCTGAGCGGAGCCCGAAGGGCGCAGTCGAAGGACCCCTGTATTTGCTTTTGCTGTTGCTCTTCTTGTTGCCATCCCCGCAGAGCATCTGCCTTTGCCTTTGCTGTTGCCTTTGCTGTTGCCTTTGCTGTTGCCTTACGTTCACTATTCACTATTCACTATTCACTATTCACTATTCACTACTCACTTCACCTCGCAGCGCATCTTCATCGTGAGCCTCCACTCTCTTCGAGCCGTCATCCTGAGCCGAAGGCGAAGGACCTCCGTATTCGGGACCACCGAAGCGGTCGACAAAAGCCTTGAACAGCAGCCAGCCTCCCTAACTCCCTAACTCCCTAACTCCTAACTCCCTAACTCCCTAACTCCCCAACTCCTAATCCCCACACCCCTACCCCCGCAACCGATCCTCCACATCATCCAACTTATCTCCCAGCGCATGGATCTTCCGCGACAGAGCCTGAATCTCCATCTCCGCTCTCCGATTCACCTGGAAGTCGAGCTCACTGCGCACGCGATCCTTCGCATCCTGCCGGTTCTGGCTCATCATGATCACCGGCGCCTGGATCGCCGCCAGCATCGACAAAAACAGATTCAGCAGAATAAACGGATACGGATCCCACGAGTGCCTCCTCAGCGCGACGTTGATCGCGACGTAAATCAGCAGGCCCGAAAGAAACACGATAATGAACGTCCACGATCCGCCGAACCCCGCCACGCGATCCGCGATCTTCTCGCCCACCGTCTCATTCTCTTCAAACACCTCGTTAGGATTACGGGCCGCACGGCCGCGCACGATCCGTTGCGTCGCATGAATCTCCCGTGCCAGCGCGGTCATCATGTCCAGCCCGGCCATCGGCTTGTGCGAGACAAGCTGGCTCAGGTCATGGCGGTCGATCACCACGCACGTCGTCGGTTCCATCGCGACCGCTGTTGTCGCATGCGGAGAGTCATCCATCATCGAAGCAAAGCCGAAGAAGTCTCCGTGATGCGGCTCGGAGAACACGACCTCCTGCCCATCCTCATCGATGAGCGTCACCCGCACCACGCCGGTCATCACAACGAAGGCATTCGATGCCGGATCACCCGCCTTGTAAATGCGCTGCTTCGCGGCGAACTCGTGCACCTCAACCTGCTGCGTAAGAACAGCAAGCTCGTCGTCATCGAGCAGTGAAAACAGTGGAACGTTCCGAAGTTCGTCCGAGGTATAAGGCATGGCTGGGATTCCTCGCACTCAGCTTACCGTGACGACGACCCAACACAACAAGCGCGGCTACCCAATTTGCGGCTATCCAAATATAAGAAGCGCGGCTACCCATTTTGCGGCCATTCAACATAAGAAGCGCAACGTCATAAGAAGCGCAACGTTATAAGAAGCGCAACGTTATAAGAATCGCAACGTTCTCGTCGCGTCCCTTGGCGCTTCTCGTTGCGCCCTTTGCGTCAAGGCCTTTGCTCTTGCCCTTGCCTTTGCTCTTGCCTCGCTTTTGCCTTTGTTCTTGCCTTTGCCTTTGCCCTTGCTCTTGCCCTTGCCTTTGCTCTTGCCTCGCTTTTGCCTTTGTTCTTGCCTTTGCCCTTGCTCTTGCCTTTGCCCTTGCTCTTGCCTTTGTTCTTGCTTTTGCCTTTGTTCTTGCTTTTTTTGTTGTTATCCCCGAAGGGGATCTGCGTTTGCTTGTGCGCTATTCCCCCTAACTCCCTAACTCCCTAACTCCCTAACTCCCTAACTCCTAACTCCCCTACTCCCCCAGCGCCGCCAGGATCGAATCAAAATCATCCACACCCGCATACTCAATAATCACCTTGCCGCGCCCGCTCTTGTCTTCGATCGTCACCTTCAACCCCAGCGAGCGCCGCAGCCTGTCTTCCGCCTCGCGCACATTCGGATCCACCACGGTCTGCTCCGCCAGCTTCACCGGCTTGGCCACCATCTCCGGATTGATAATTCCCTGCACATACTTCTCCGTCGACCGTACCGAGAGATGCAGCGAGATCACCTTCCACGCAACCTTTGAAACCTGCTCCGGCGGCAACGCGATCAGCGCGCGCGCATGACCAAAGCTCAGCTCGCCCGACTCCACATGCAGCTGCACATCCTCCGGCAGCTTCAGCAACCGCAGAAAGTTCGCCACCGACGCGCGGTCCTTGCCCGTGCGGTCCGCCATCTGTTCCTGCGTCATCTTGAACTCTTTGCTCAGCCTCTCAAACGCATGCGCCTGCTCCATCGGGTTCAGGTCTGCGCGCTGCAGGTTCTCCACGATGGTCATCTCCATCGCCTGCACATCGGAGACCTCGCGCACAATCGCAGGAATCGTCGCCTTGCCTGCCTGCTGACTCGCCAGCCACCGCCGCTCGCCCGTGATCAGCATGTAGCGCCCATCTTTCGCGGGCCGCACAACAATCGGCTGCACCACACCGCTTGCCGCAATCGACGCCGCCAGCTCTTTCAGCTTCGCCTCATCGAAACCCTTGCGAGTCTGAAACGGATTGCGGTCGATCTTCTCCACCGGGATCTCCAGCGGCTTTCCCGCCGGCTCCGCCACCGCGGGAGCCGCTGCACTCGCACTGATCTCCACCGTCGGCTTCGGCCGCGAGGGCAGCAACGACTCCAACCCTCTTCCCAACGCTCTCCGTTTATCTCCCGCTGCAACCGCCGCCATAATCAACTCCTCCCAACCACATAAAGAACAGGCCGTCATCTTTCCCAAAGGCCCAGAATCTTCAAAGGCCGTCATCCTGAGCCGAAGGCCCAGAATCTTCAAAGGCCGTCATCTTGAGCCGAAGGCCCAGAATCTTCAAAGGCCGTCATCCTGAGCCGAAGGCGAAGGACCTCTGTATTTCGCTCCGGTGCAGAACAGATGCGCTCCGTTTGTCACCCCGGCCGGTTTCGTCCTCCCCGAGCGGATCTGCCTTTGCCTTTGCCTTATTCACTACTCACTACTCACTACTCACTACTCACTACTCACTACTCACTACTCACTACAGCAAACCCCTACTCCCGCCCAAACGGCCAAACCCGCTTACTCTTCGGCGTGCTGATAATCGGCCGTTCTCCAACCGGCGGTATCTCATCTAGAATCAGCTTCTTACCCCGCTTTTTCGTCTCCACTCCATGTCGCTTCAGCAGCTCAAGCGCCAGCTCCTGGTAGGCCTCCGCGCCCTTCGATTTCGGGTCATAAACCAGCACCGGTTTCCCATGGCTCGGAGCCTCCGCCAGCCGGATGTTCCGCGGAATCGTGGTCGTAAACAGCTTATCGTTGAAGAAGTTACGAAGATTATCCCGCACCTGCTGCGACAGGTTCGTCCGCTCGTCAAACATCGTCAGCAGCACACCTTCAAGCCCCAGATCGGAGTTAAAAGCCGCCGAAACCCGATCCAAAGTCGAAATCAGCTCCGAGATCCCTTCCAGCGCAAAATACTCCGCCTGCATGGGCACCAGAAGTCTATCTGAAGCAACCAAAGCATTTAGTGTCAACAAATCCAGCGCCGGCGGACAATCCAGAAATATAAACCGATAATCGCCCCGCACCGGCTCCAGCGCCTCGCGCATCCGAAATTCGCGTTTTTCCGCCGAAACCAGCTCAACATTCGCTCCAATCATGTTTTTTGTGCCCGGAATCAACGATAGATTTTCAATCTCCGTCGAAAGCGTCGCCTCTTCCGCCGTCGCCTCTTTCATCATCAGGTCGTAGATCGACGCCCGGTCTTCGTCTCGCGGCACACCCAATCCAGCCGTCGTATTCGCCTGCGGATCGCAATCAATCAGCAGGGTTTTCAACCCGTGCATGGCAACAGCCGCGGCCAGGTTGATGGCCGTCGTGGTCTTGCCGACGCCGCCCTTCTGGTTGACGACCGCAATGACTGAGGTTTTGGCGGGAGGAGCTTTCTCTTCGGTTGGCTTCGCTGGATCCGGCATCGTGAGGCCTCAGGCTAGCAGATGGCCATGAGGATGTTCCACGTGGAACACTTTGCGCGTCTGTGGCTATCTCGGTCAAATCTCCAAATCCCGGTGCCGCCGCGGAACCTCTCCCCGATACCTCTCCAGCCGCGGCATCCGAAATCTCCGATGCAGCGGCTTGGTCGCCGCCCGGCGTCTTCCACGCAGCGTGATCAGCAAGACAAAAGCGACGATCAATCCCGGCCCCAGCCAGGGAATGTCCAGAGCGTTGGAGAGGATCGCCGGGAGGGCAGTCAGCTTCACGCCCAGGACAAAACGTCCCCGCATCGCGGCGGCAGATAACCGCCACGCGGGGTGCTGGTTCAGGAGAAGAAAAATTGCAAAAGACCCCAGAGAACGCACGTCGACTTTCCACTGCTGTCGGTGCTTTGGCTCCGTGACCAAAGCATCCGCTCGTTAGTGATACCACAGGGAAGTTAGATGAGTGTTCCACGTGGAACACTTTGGTCTCACGCGATGAATGTTCCACGTGGAACATTCCGCCCCAGGAGAAGCCGCCGGTGCTCCGATCCGGGAATCAGGAACTCCTCGGCTCCGGGCATCTCAATGCCGCCCCCGACCAGCGCCGCCACCCATCCGCCGTGGACCACCCGGGAAGAGGCGTCCTCTACCGTTGCCGCCATCTTCTCAACGGCCCGCAGGGTTACCGCGCTAAATTTCCGTTCTGCTGGCATCTCCTCGACGCGCCGCGGCCAGACCTCGGCCCCAAGTCCGAGAGTGCGGATTACTTCGCGCAAGAACGCGACCTTTCGAGCCTGCGATTCCGCAACCGTGACGCGGATTCCCGGCAGCAGCATCTGGATGGGCAGGCCGGGGAATCCCGGCCCGCTGCCATAGTCGAGTAATTCTGAGCCAGGGCTCAGGCGCGCAGCGAGATGCCCGGCCGTAAAGAAGCTCTCGCCGAAGTGACGCTCTATCATCTCCTCGGGCCGGCGGATTGCCGTCAGGCTTACCCGCGCATTCCAGCGGATCAGGAGATCGAGATATTCAGAAACCTGGCCTACAACGGCATCCGGGAGTTCGATTGTTGCAAAGGGCGCGGTGTACGGCGCCAGCAGTTCGCGAATCGTCTGGGGCGAAAGCGCAGCCATTTACCGGCCTGAATTGCCTGAAAGGCCAGCCTTGCGCTCCGCCTCTTTCACCAGCCGGGAAAAGAGGGCACGCGAGGCTGCACTGATATCGGTGCTGCGCTCCGGATGCCATTGGACAGCCAGGAAGAACCACGGGTCGCCTGGGTCGTAGTCCGCCTCAACGGCCTCGATCACGCCATCCTCAGGGCAGCGAGCGACGATGCGCATTCCCGCTCCGGGCTCGGCGATCGCCTGGTGATGGCTGGAGTTCACGGGCAAACGAAGGAAGCCGTTGTGCCGGGCCGTTTCTTCTCCGGCCACGAGCGATCCAAGAAGACTTTCGGCAGCGATGTCGGCCGTATGCGCGACGGCGACTTGCCGGCCCGCCGAGTGGTTTACCGGAAGAGGCAGGAGGTCCTGCACCAGCGAGCCGCCGCGGTAGACGTTCAAGGACTGCAGGCCGTAGCAGATTCCCAAAACGGGAAGACGGTGGCGATCCGCCTCCTCGAGCAGCGTCCAGTCGGCGGTCTCGCGTCCTTCGTCGGCATGGTTGGTTGCCGGATCAACGCCGGCCCCGTAGCGTTCGGGCAGCACGTCGGCGCCGCTTCCCGGAAGAAGGATTCCCGAGACGCTGCGGGCTGCCTCGCGCAGGTCTCTGGCGGTTCCGAGCTCTACACGGACGGCCTCGCCGCCTGCGGCTTCAACGGCCGCGGCGTATTGCGGCCAGGAGCGCTGGTTGTACTCGGCGTTGCCGCTCGTCGGCACAGGAATCGCGATTCGGGCGCGGGGCATGGGTTTATTTTCTCACTGTTGCGGGTGGGGGGAGGGAGTTAGGGAAGTTAGGAGTCAGGGAGTTAGGGAGTTAGGAGTTAGGGAGTTAGGAAATCCGGGTTTCTCCGCTCCGCTGCGCTTCGGTCGAAATGACAAAGTGAACAAGAGCAAAGGCTTGCTATTTGCCGATGCAGAAGGTGGAGAAGATCCGGTTCAGGATGTCGTCCGAGGTGGTTTGCCCGGTGAGGGTGTCGAGCGCACGGAGGGCTCCGTGGAGGTCGGCGAGAAGGAACTCGTGCGGGATGCCGTTTTCGTTGGCGGTCTCGGCGGCGGAGAGGGATTCGAGCGCGGACTGCACGGCCTGCTGCTGGCGAAGGGAGTTCAGGACGCCACCGGTTGCCGCGTCGCCCTCTGCATGGAGCAGCCGCCGGACGGCTGAGCGAAGATCTTCGAGACCTTCACCGGTTAATGCGGAGGTTAATAACGATGCTGGTTCACAGTCTTCGCGTGCCGGCGGCGTGGCTGGGGCCAGGTCGGATTTGTTTCGCACGATGACGCGCGGACGGCCGTCCAGCGAGCCCAGGAGCTCGGTCTCCTCGGTGGAGATGGTTGCGGTGGCGTCCAAGACCACGACGACGAGGTCGGCGTCGGCGAGGGCTTCGCGGGAGCGGGCGATTCCGAGAGCCTCGGCCTCATCGGCAGGGGACTCGCCCGTCTGGCGGAGGCCGGCGGTGTCGACCAGGCGCAGGGGGATTCCGCCGAGGGCCATAGCTTCTTCGACGGTGTCGCGGGTGGTGCCGGGCAGCGGGGTGACGATGGCGCGCTCGCGCTCCAGCAAGCGATTGAAAAGCGAGCTTTTGCCGACATTCGGGCGGCCGACGAGGGCGAGGGTTGCGCCTTCGCGGAGACGGTGCCCCTGCGCGTAGCTTCGCTCCAAACGCTCCAGCGCTTCGCGCACGCGGGTGAGTACGGACCGAATCTGACCGGGAGAGACGACGTCGACGTCGTCGAGTTCACCGGCGGCGAAGTCCATTCCTGCTTCAAGCAGAGCGATGAGCGTGACCAATTCTTCTTTGACTGGAGCGATGCGGCGCGAGAGCGCACCGCCGAGCTGTTGCGCGGCCATGCGGGCCTGCTCCAGCGTCTGGGCGGCGATGAGGTCCTGCACGGCTTCGGCCTGGGTGAGGTCGATTCGGCCATTCAGGAAGGCCCGCTGGGTGAACTCGCCCGGACCGGCGAGCCGGGCACCGGAGGCAAGGGCGCCGCGCAGCAGCGTTTCGAGCACGATGGGAGATCCATGGGCCGCAATTTCAACGACATCGTCGCCGGTATAGGAGTGCGGTGCGAGGAAGGGAGTGACCACCGCCTCATCGATCGCCGGCTGGCGAGGGTCTTTGGGGTCGAGGACCTCGGCCAGGACGGCGCGGCCAGCTTCCAAGGCACGCCGCAGACGAACGAGTCGCGCGGCAATCTCCCAGGCGTCCGGTCCGGAGAGCCGGACGATGCCGATGCCGCCGCGGCCGGGCGGGGTGGCCACGGCAGCGATGGTTTCTGTATCGAACCTGGCTCTTGCGGGAGTGTTCATTCGCATTCCGATGTTACATGGCGGAGCGTGCAGACGAGCTCGTAAACCGGTCAAACCCCTTTAGTAAATCGTTTGACGACGAACTTTTGACAGCTACCATTTATAGAAGATTCATACCAAAAGAGGGGGGTGGGTTTCGCTTATAGGCCTATAAGTCCAGTGTTCTCAATCGTCAGCGAAATGTCGCGAATGGCACAAAAGTTGCACTCAGATGTCCTGAAGAGTCCGCTGAGTGCGCACGCCATGGACGGCGCAGCTCACAGGGGCTCCGAAAGAAGGTGTTTGAGTGAGAACCATTCTTCGAGTTCTTCTCGTTGCCCTAGCGATTCTGCTGCCAAGTTGTATTGTCGCGCAGGATCAGTCCGCGGTCACCGGAAGCCTTAATGGCACGGTAACCGACCCAACCGGTGCAGCAATTCCCGATGCGACTGTTACCGTTAGCGGGCCCCAGGGAACTCTTACGGCGCATACCGATAATGTTGGCCGCTTCACGGCCGTGAATCTTCCTCCTGGTTTTTACGATGTCAGGGTTACGAAGACAGGCTTTGCAGCGGTCTCGGCCAGGCACAACGAAGTGACCGTAGGCGTGGCCTCCACGCTCAGCCTGAAGCTGGGTGTGGGCAGCGAGTCCACGACCGTTGAGGTTACCGCCGCCGCGGTTCAGATCGACACGCAGAACACCGCTGTCACCACGAGCCTTACGGACACGTTCTACCAGAGCGTTCCGATGCAGCGTAACGTGAGCGCGATCTTCTATGCGGCTCCGGGCGTGCAGAGCGGCCAGGTGGCCGCGGCACCGAACGGCGTCGGACCGGGCGCTGCCAATCCTTCGATCGGCGGAGCTTCGGGCCTGGAGAATCTGTATATCGTCGACGGCGTGACGATTACGGACCAGGCCTTCGGCAGCATTGGTACCTATAACCGCTACAAGGGCGCGCTGGGTACGGGCATCAACCTGAGCTTTGTGAAGGAAGTCGATATCAAGACGACGGCCTTTGAACCCTCGTACGGCAAGGCGACGGGCGGCATTGTTCAGATCGTCACCAAGAACGGCGGCAACGCTTTTCACGGCGCGATCAGTGCCTACTTTGCGCCCTCGCAGATGTGGGCGGGGCGGTACAACTTCTACCAGTTCAACTACCAGCAGAGGACGCCGTACAGCACGCTGGCGAATCCGGCGCTGGAGGCATCGGCGGAGTTCGGCGGCTATTTTATGAAGGACAGGCTGTTCTTCTTCGGCGCGTTCGATCCTTCGCTGAACTCAGCCTTCGTTTTAGCCAACCCGAAGGCCCCCGCGGCGTCGATCGCACTGGGCGTCCTTCACTCGAACACCACGACCACGAGCTATGCAGGGAAGGTTACGTGGAAGATTACCAACCGCTCCAACCTCGAGTTGACAGCGTTCGGCGACCCTTCACGGCACAATGCAGTGCCGAACCTGTGGGTGAACCCGGATGGACTTTCGAGCACGGTGCCGAAGACAACCTACAGCTCGTTCAACTTCGGCTCGCAGGATTACCTGGGACGCCTGGATGCTGCACTGACGTCGACCTGGACTGTGGATGCGGCGTATGCCTACAACCACAATCATTTCAGCGAGACGCCATCGCAGAACATCTACCAGATCACGAACACGCTTCCTACCTATCAACCGAAGCCGGGCGGATCGATTGTGACGGGGCACGGAGCGTTCGAGCCCTCGAAGAACAACACGTACAGCATCGAGGCCAACACCTCGAAGATCGTGAAGCTTCTGGGGCAGCACACGTTCAACATCGGCTACCAGTACGATCACACGAACTTCCTGGATCAGCCTTCGCGCTCCGGAGCGCTGTTCCCGATCCCGGGAACGAATGCGGCCGGACAGGACCTGACGAAACTCTTCCCGAACATTCCCAAGGCAGCGCCGGGACAGCTGACGAACGCTTTGTTCTCAGTGGCACCGATCAATGCCAGCAACCTCGCAGATACGACATGCGTGCTGTGCCCGACGCTCAACGGCTCGAAGGTCTTTGCGTCGATCACGCGCGGAACTTATAACGGTCTGAACGTGGATTCGTTTGGCCGGTATCACACGGCGTTTGGCGAAGACGTGTACCAGATGAACCGTCACGTCACGTTCGACATCGGCGTGCGGTACGAGAACCAGAAGATCGGCGGAGACCTGCTTTCGTATAACTTCGGGCCGAGCTGGTCGCCGCGCATGGGCATCAACCTGGATCCGATGGGCGACCAGAAGACGAAGATCTACTTCAACTTCGGGCGCAACTACTGGGCGATGCCGCTGGACGCTGCGATTCGGCAGCTGGGCAACGAGCAGGACGATACGAGCTTCTTCTTCGCTCCTATCATTGGTTCGGACGGCTCGATCTCGGTTACGCCGGACCAGGCGCACACGCTTAACGGCCTGAACAAGTCGACCGATCCGAAGACGGGCGCGGTCGCGACGTTCGGCGCACCGAACTTCTCGTCGTCGACGGGTGAAGGAATTCTCCCGGGAACGAAGCAGGAGTACGAGGACGAGTATGTCTTCGGCGTGGACCGCAATCTGTCGCAGTCGATGGTGTTCAAGATCCGCTACTCGGATCGTCGCCTCGGCCGCATCATCGAGGACATCGGGTCGCAATCGCCTGAAGGCTCGACGATGCTGGGCGGATTCGTAGGCGGAATTGCGAACCCCGGTCCGGGCACGGACATTGCGCAGAACGAGCAGGAGGTTACCTATACTCCGGGTCAGGCTGCCAAGAACGTGGCTGTGCTGGCGTCCGGTCAGAAGCTGACCGCGGCCAACTACACGGCACCGGCGACGGGCTGCATCTTCGACAACGATACGTTCACCAAGGGTACGGGCGGCGTGTTCTTCACCAACGGTCTCAACCAGCCGGTTGGCGGCGCCTGCTTCCTGAACTACAAGACGGCTGACGGACCTCCGCCAGACGGCATTCCGGACGGCTTTGTGAAGCCGGAACGCCGTTACAACTCGGTCGAGATCGAGCTCGACAAGCGCTTCAGTCATCACTGGATGGCGTTTGTGAACTTCCGCTGGGGCAACCTGTGGGGGAACTACGAGGGCGCGTTCCGCAACGATAACGGGCAGTCGGACCCGGGCATCAGCTCGCTGTTCGACTTCACGCCGGGTGGGCTTGGCCTGCTGGGCGACCAGTTCACGCCGGGCTTCCTGAGCACGGACCGTCGCACTGTGGGCAACCTGTTCCTCAGCTACAACGTTGGCGGAGACAGCCCGGTTGTCAACAAGGTGAAGGGCCTTACGCTGGGCATGGGCGTTCGCGGCCAGTCGGGCATTCCGCTCAGCCTGCTCGGCGATCACCCGGTTTATCTGAACCAGGGTGAGGTTCCGATCGGCGGCCGCGGCGCTGCAGGCCGTTCGCCGTCGGCGAGCCAGCTGGACTTCCACGTCGACTATCCCGTGCACTTCGGCGAGCGGTACAGCCTGAAGATGGCAATGGATATGTTCAACGTGACCAACAGCCAGTTCCAGACGGCGCGAGTGCAGTTCACGCAGCTGGGCGCACCGGGCGTTGGTGTGGCTCCGCCGCTGAACGCGGACTACAACCGTCCGTCGGCGTTCCAGGGACCGTTCTACGCCCGGGGATCGGTGCGGTTCGAGTTCTAGACGACAACTGAATCTTCTACACTGGAGGAGGGAGACCGCCGGTCTTCCTCCTCCAACCGTTTCCGCCCCGGCGAAGTGGGTTTCGCGGGGGCCGCTTCAAGGAGCAGCCGTTGGTTCGTTCTGGCCTCTTCGCTCTTCTTCTTCTCGTCTCCTCTGCAGGTTTCGCAGCTCCTGTTCGCGCTTCGGGCGGCTTTGTCGACAAAGCTGAGAAGGCACTTTCGCCGGTGTACCGGAAATGGCTCGACGAAGAGGTGGCGTACATCATCGACAGCGATGAGCGTGCGCTGTTTCTCGCGCTGCACACGAACGCGGAGCGCGACAGCTTCATCAATGCGTTCTGGCAGGCGCGCAATCCGACGCCCGGTCCCGACAATCCTTACAAGGCAGAGCACTACCGCCGCATGGAGTACGCCAATGAACACTATGGCGATCCGAAGGTGGGCAATGGATGGCGAACGGACCAGGGTCGTATTTACATCACGCTGGGTGCGCCGCAGTCGATTACGACGTATCCGGCGGCGCGCAATGTGCGGCCGATCATTGCGTGGTTTTATGGAACGCCGACGCCGGCGCTGCCTTCGTATTTCTATGTTCTGTTCTACAAACGGAGCACGGGTGAGCCGTACACGATTTATTCGCCGTACGAAGATGGGCCGTCGCGGCTGGTGACGGGGCTTGAGGATCTGAACGATCAGACGCGCAGCCTGCAGACGGTTCGCAAGTCGCTGGGCGATGAGGTGGCGAGGATGACGGTGTCGCTCATTCCGTCGGAGCCTGTCGATCTTTCGAGCTTTTCGCCGAGCATGCAGTCCGATGTATTGATGTCAAACATTCTCGGGCTGGCGGATATTCCGTATCAGAAGCAACAGCTGGCGCTGCGGCGCGAGCAGCAGAAGATTACGGCGAGCATCATCACGCCGGGCAATAATCCGCGCGTCGGCTACATGGTGACGCGCGATGAGCGCGGGCAGAGCATGGTGCACTATCTGATCCAGTTTCCGGAACCGGACGCGACGCTGATCGGCGAGCGCAAGGACAAGACGCTGGGGTACGATCTCACGCTGCAGAATCACGTCACGACGGAGACCGGCGCGCCGGTCTACGACGATGTCGTGACGCTGACCGGCGGTGTGGAAGCGGGACAGGCAGAGGTGGGGCGCAAGAAGCCGTTTGCAGCGGAAGATCGCTTTCCGCTGGTGCCGGGGCGCTACATCATTCAGTCGACGCTGACGAACAATCTCACGCTGGGGGCGCATCGCGTGCTCGCGACCGTGGTTGTACCGCAGCCGGCGAAGTCGGGGATGGGGATCTCGGAGCCGTTTGTCTATAGCGGAAATCCGAGTCGCGATGAGGGCACGACGCTGCCGTTCTCGATTGCGAATGTGCGTTTCAGCCCGCGCGGCGTGGGTACGCTCACCCTTCATGCGGGCGACCGCATCCCTCTGGTCTTTCAGATCTGGCTGGCGAAGGATGCGAATGGAAAACTGAAGACCGCGCCGGTGCAACTGCATTATCTTTACGGTTCGCCGATCAGCGGCGGCAAGCCGATTGACGAGACCGACGAGACGGTGGATCCGACCAACGCAGACGCCGCAGGAAACTTTGTCACGGGCCATGTGCTTCAGACCGACGCCATCGCGCCGGGCAACTATCGTCTGGTGATTCGCGCGACGCAGGAGGGCAGCGCTCCGGTGTTTTCGACGATGACGCTGCGCGTTGTGCCGGCGGATGTTCCGGTGGGCGACTGGACGGCGTATGGACCGGCGAGACCTGATCAGGATCAGCAGAAGCGCGCGCTGTCAGCGAAGGCGCAGGCTAAGGTGGATCAGGCGAAGGTGGGGAAAGAGTGAGGAGTTAGGAGTGGGGAGTTAGGAGTTAGGAGGGAGGAGTTAGGAGGGAGGAGTGAATAGTGAGAAGTGAATAGTGAATAAGGCAAAGGCAAAGGCAAAGGCAGATTCTCTTCGGGAATGAGGACAAGAAGGCAAAGGCTTTGACGCAAAGGTCGCGAAGGATCGCGAAGGATCGCGAAGGAGCGCGAAGGGGCGCGGAGGGGCGCGGAGGGGCGCAACGGGGGTTGAGATTTGGAGAGGAAGCTCAGGCCGTAGGCGAATTTCTATGTGGACGTTGGGCTCTTGAACTTCGATGCGTGTGCATCTGCGTGAGCTTCAGCGTGGGCGTTTGGACGTGCTCTTCTTTGTGGCTTTCTTTGCGGGAGATTTTTTTGCGGCCGTCTTTGCTGGAACCTTTTTTGCTGGGGCTTTCTTTGCCGGTGTGTGCTTCTTTGTTGGCGCAGTCTTCTTTGCGGGAGATTTCTTTGCGGCGGCCTTCTTCACGGCGGGGATGGATTTTTTCTGGCGGGCGCTGGCGATGTGCTGCTTGATCTCGGAGTTGAGGTCGGCGACGCTGAGGGTTGTTGCCGACTTGCGCAGGCGCTCGAGGCCGTAGAAGGCGCGCTTCTCCGGCGAGAAGATGTGCACGATGAAGTCGACGTAATCGAGAAGAATCCATTCCGCCTGGCGGCGGCCTTCGACGGAGTTCGCGTACGTGTTGAACTCACTCTTCATGCGCAGTTCAATCTCGTCGGCGATGGCGACGTTCTGGCGCTCGTTGGTTCCGTTGCACAGCAGGAAGTAGTCAGTGAGCCCGCTTTCGGCGGGGTCCAGCGCCAGGATGCGAATGTCTTCAGCTTTTTTGTCTTCGCAGGCTGCCGCTGCAGCCGCGAGCATCCGGTTCGTCTCGTTTGTCGCCATCAGGTCCTCGTCTTCTAGCCTAGCGAATTCGAGCGCACTGCGGTTCAAGTTCCGTAGAGACGGTGTGCGCGAATGTACTCCAGAACCTTCGGTGGTACCGGCAGAGAACCTGTCTCGTGCCGATGCAGACGCTGGCGTATGTCGGTCGCACTCACCGGATTTTCGAAGTCGCCAAGCGTCTCGATGCGTGCGCGCTGTTCCGCGGTTAGATCGAGCGTTTTGAGTTGATGAAAATCAAATCCGGGTCGGCTCACGACGATCCACCGGGCTTCGTTCAGCAGTGTGGCCGGGTCCTTCCAGTGCTTGAGGTTGAGAAAGGCATCGGCGCCGACGATGACGAAGATCTCTGCATCGGGCGGCAGTTGGTCGCGCAGGCGACGCAAGGTGTCGATGGTGTAGTTCGGCTGGCTGCCTGGCTGGGGGCCGTCGATTGCCGAGGCTTCGATGTTCCTGGCTCCATCGCAGAGCAGCTGGACCATGTGCAGACGGTCGGTGAAAGAGGCGTGGGCTCCGTGCTTGAGCGGCTGGATGGCGGTGGGGGCGAGGAGCACGCGGTCGAGCGCGAAGCTGTCGCGAACGGCCTCGGCGACGGCGAGATGGGCTCGATGCGGTGGGTCGAAGCTGCCGCCGAAGAGGCCGATTCGCATGCGGCTATCGTACCGTGCTGGTTGGTTGGTGGTGAGAAAGGCAAACGCAGATTCCCTTCGGGAATGACAACAGAAAAGGCAAAGGCAAGGGTGGATCAGGCGAAGGTGGGTGGGAGAGAAGTGAATAGTGAGAAGTGAATAGTGAATAAAAGGCAAAGGCAAAGGCAAACGCAGATTCCCTTCGGGAATGACAACAAAAAAGGCAAAGGAAAGGGTGGATCAGGCGAAGGTGGGGTGAGAGAGGAGTGAATAGTGAGAAGTGAATAGTGAATAAGGCAAAGGCAAAGGCAAACGCAGATTCCCTTCGGGAATGACAACTAGAAAGGCAAGGGCAACTACAACAGCAACTGCGAAATACAGGGGTCCTTCGACTGCGCGCCACTTCGTGACGCTTCGCTCAGGATGACGAGCGTTTTGGTGAATGTGAAAGGAAGAGCCTTCGACTGCGCGTCACTTCGACGAGTGTTTGGGTGAAATGTGAAGGAAAGAGTATGCCTCGGGGGTGAAGCCCCTCCTCTTTTTTGCGGTGCTTGAGAGGACCGAGGTTGAAGGCTCGGGGGCAAAGGGGAGAGGTGAGTTATGCGGTGCGGGATTGTTTCCGGTGGGCCGCGACGCGCTGGGGAGGCTTGCGTTTTGTGGTGGCGGAGCTGCCGTTCCGTTGAGTTTTGAGTGGCGGGCTTGAGGGTTGCGAGTGCTTCTTTCGGAAGTCGTCGAGGTTGGCGAGGTAGTGGTCGAGCCGCTCGTCACGGAGGTGCTCGAGCAGGCGCGAGAGTGGATGCTCGGCGCCTAAATTTTTGTGAGAGACGGTGGCGAGATCGAGGAGGTCGTGCCAGGCGCCGCCGGCATCCTGCAGGTCTTCGAGGCGCCGGGCCATGGCCGCGGCGGCAGGGCCGGGCATCGCTTCGCACTGGTAGCGGGCGCGTTTGGCGACCTTGCGCAGATCGTGCAGGTGCTCCTCGCCGCGCTCGCGCGAGCGGAGCATCTGTTGCATCTTCAGCTCGATGGTGGCGAGGAGATCGTCGACTGGCGCTTCGGTGTCCTTGGCGGGCTTGAGGGCTGTGAGGAGCTCTTCGGTGTCGCGGGCGAGTTTGGGAAGCTGGCGCTCGATGGCGGCGATGAGTTTGCGCTCGTTGCGCCGGCGGTCTTTGCCGATTCGCCTGCGGAGTTTTTCCTGCGTGCTCCTCAGGTCAGAGGGTGCTTCGATGGCGGAGCTGATCGCGTGGTCTTCGTCCTTGAGGAGCTTGTCCTGCACGTCGCAGTCGCGGACTTTGCCGGCGATGCGGCGAAGTTTTTCGAGGCGGCGATGGACTTTTCCGGCTTCTGGTTTGTGGGGCGGGAGGCCCTTGACCGTGGCGAGGAGCTCGAGCTGCGCCTCGACGCGGCGCGTGGAGGAGCGGAGCTCGTGGACGGCTTTGGCGGTGGAACTTGCAACTCCGACAGAGAGCGCGGCTTCGAGGCGTTTGGCCTGTTCGCGCAGCTGTTCTATGGGAGTTGCGGCGAGTGAGTTTGGCATCAGTTCTATGATGCTCCCGGGGCAGCTGCTCCCCGGCACTTTTTGCGCAAAGTCTTCATGCGATAGGACTTAGGGGTGGACCCGTGTAGGTAAGGTATTGATTCTATTGGCAGGCTGCGGTGATCGTCGGCGGGAAGTTGATTGTGCGAGGAACCTGGGCGCTGAACGAGCGCTGGCGTTTCGGGTGTTACGGAGTCCGAACGTAGATGTCGAACTGCGGGATGGTTCCCTGACGCTGGTAGTGAGCCCATTCGGCGGCGAACTGCGGGTCGGCGGAGAACCATTGCACGATGTCGAGATTGCGGTCGAGGCCCTGGCAGTGGCTGTCGGGTGTGCATTGGGAGACGGCGACGACCTGGGGATGTTCGCGGGCAAGATCTTCGGTGACGTTGCGACGCAGGAGCGCGGCCAGAGAGGCGACGGTTTCGGGGGGAAGTTTTTTGAAGGGAAGCTCGGGGTCGGCGGGACCGTACTGGTTGCGCACGATGGCGGGCAACTGCCAGAGGCAGACGGAGCGGCCTGCCCAGTGCAGGTGATGCTGAAGCACTTCCTGGAAGACACCTATGCCTGTTGAGAGCTCGAAGACCGTAGTGCCGGGAGGATAGCCGGCGAAGAGCGTGCCCACGGAAAGCGGAGCTTCGTGCCGGTGGATGTAGCGCTGATATTTGATGACCACGCCTGCCGTCACCACAATCGCAGCGACGGTGGCGACCCAAACGGCGAAGCTGCGCCATGTTTGACGAAGGATGGGTCGCGCGAGGGTCGAGAGCGCGTCTATGGCCATCCAGGAGAGGCCGATGTACAGCAGGACGCAGGCGGGGTATTCGTGATAAGGCCATGAGGTGCGTTGAAGGACATGCGCCAGGGTTGCGCCGGTAGCCGCGGCGAGAAATGCCGCTGAGAGCAGCGGAAGGCTCAGCCAGCGGCGCAGCAAAACCCACACGAGCCAGCCAAGGAGGAGGAGGACCTCCAGCGGAAGTGCGACGGAGACGAGCATCGCTTTAACGCTGTACTCGGCGAGACCCCAGTAGGTGTTGTCGAGCAGTGGCAACAGGGCTAGATACTGCGGCACGAAGAGGCGGATGGCGGCGAGGAAGGCAGAGCCGGTGAGAACAAGGGCTATGAGCTCCGGGCGGATAAGGCTGCGAAGCGAACGCCGCCAGAGGAGGAGAAGGAGCTCCAGAGCGACGAGCGTGCAGAGGTGGAACGGCTTAAGGCAGAGGGTGAGTCCTGCGAGGACGCCAATAAGAATTCGCGCGGCGAGCGAGAGAGAGACTCGAGGTACGGAGATGCCGAGGGCCGAAGAGGCGACGACGTAAGGAAGAAAGAGGAGCACGAGGAGTTGCTCGCGCTGCGCGAAGGAGTCCGGCTGCGTGAGCAGGACGGTGAGAGGAATGGCGAGCATCATGAGGAGCCGCTGCGCCAGGGAGAGCTGAGACCCGACACGCCGCAGAAGCGTGTAGCACCAGAACGTGACGATGCCGAGCACCGCGAAGAGGCAGAGCTTGAGGGTGAGGATGACCGGGATATGAAGGAGACCGGCGAGCAGCACGGGAATGGCTGAGATCCAGATGATGAGCGGAGGGTTGGTCTCGTCCAGGCGCGGGCCGTAGAGGGTAGCGCCGGCGAGCATGCTGCTTGCCTCGTAGAGGTACGAGGCCGGATCGCGGTGGAGGAAGTTGGAGTGCAGCTCGCGCGCAACGCAATAGAAGATCAGGGCGGAGCCGAGCAGGATCAGGACCAGAAGTATGGCCGGAATCGACTTGCCGCTGTGGTTGAGAGCGCGGTTCTCCGGAATGGTGAGACTCCTGAAAGAGATGAGCTGCGTGCTTGAGTCCCGAGGCGTTCTGCGATGAGATTACTACTGCGCGCCAAGAGCGACGATGAAGGCTGGGTTTCCGGGCCGCGACGGAGAGATCGGAGAGGGAGGCAAGATGATACGACTGCTACGAATTGCTCCGGAGCTTCCGGTGGACAATCTGGAGAGCTCGCTGAGCTATTACCGGAACCAGCTTGGTTTCAAGGCCGCTGTCGAGATGCCGGGTGGTGAGTATGCAATTGTCGAGCGCGACGATATCGCGATTCATCTGTTTGGACGAAATCGCGACAAGACCAGTCCGATGGCCGTTCACATCTTTGTGGATGACCTGGAAGGCCTGCATGAGGAACTAAGCGGACGCGGCGCGCGGATTACGCAGCCTATCGAGCGGAAGCCGTGGGGGAACCGGGAGTTTCGCGTGCGCGACGATGCGGGGAACGAGATTAAGTTCACGGAGCCGCTGCAGGATTAGAGAGCCGCTCGCTCCGCTGCCTAACTGCGCCAATGGAGTTCCACGGGGGCGGAGAGCGGATGAGGGCCGGTGGCGGTGAGGCGGCGCTGCTTGAGGGCGAAGTACCACTTGGCGGGCTTGTCGGCGTCGTCGATGAGCATGAGGCCGGGGTTGGAGCGGAGGCCGCGGGCCTGCTCGACCATGGTTTGCTGGTCTTGCGCGACGAAGCGCGCGCCGAAGAATTTGACGAGTGATGTGACGAAGGGGACGTAGTAGGCGATGTTCCAGGCGGCGACGACGTCGATGCGGCAGGTGGAGGGCGTGATGGGGGTGACGGTGGTGAGGGAGGAGAACCAGCGGAGGGTTTCGGAGTCGTTTGGGCGTTCGGGGCTGGGAAATACAGGGGTCCCTCGACTGCGCGCTGACGCGCTCCGCTCGGGATGACGGCTTAAGGACATTTATCCGGTCGAGAGGACAGCGAATTGTCGGGGGTGTAGATTGCGCTGGATTTTGTGGCGACGATGGTTTCGATGCGGCGGTTGGGGAGGGTGAAGTCGATGGTGGTGACGGGGCGGCCGAGGAGTTTGTAGGGTGCGGAGTTGGAGCTGGGTGCGTGCGGCGACATGCGGAAGCCGTCGTGGTCGCCGTCGGGCGAGTTGATGGGTTCGAACTTTTTTGTCTTTTCGTGGATGCTCGCGGCAGAGCGCCACCACCAGGCCTGATGTACGAAGGGTCCGTGCGCGGGGTCCATGAGGCCGATGATGCCGTGGTCGACGTTGCAGGGGAGGTCGGCGGAGAGGTGCGCGGTGCGGAAGCGGTCGGTGAATTTGGGGAGTGAGGGGATGGGCGGGAGTGCGTTCGCGGCGGAGAGATCGGAAATACGGAGGTCCTTCGGCTGCGCCTCAGGATGACGGCCGGTGGCGGTGTGGTCGGCGTTCGTCGAGGGGTGGTCGAGGTTGATGCGGCCGGCGCCGGGTGCGGGGATGTAGACCCAGGCGTAGCCGTCGCGCTCGGCGACGGGGAAGGCGTTGGCGAAGATCTTTGTGGGCTCGAGGGCGTCGTGCGTGGTGAGGGAGGGGATGTCTTCGCAGCGGCCGGAACAGGGCTCGAAACGCCAGCCGTGGTACTTGCACTGGACGGTGTCGCCATCAAACCAACCTGCAGACAGCGGGATGCCGCGGTGTGGGCAGAGGTCGCGGAGGGCGAAGAGCGAGCCGTCACGTTTGCGGCCGATGAGGAGCGGGATGTTGAGGAGCGTGGTGGTGACGGGCTCGCGGAGTGTGTCGGTGCGGAGCGCGGGGTACCAGTCGTTGTAGATGAAGTCGGTGGGCGGGCCGGGGCGCGCGGCGGCGTCGAGCTGGAGGAGCGAGGGTGCGCGGCCGGCGGCGATGGGACGCATCGAGGGCATCGAGGATGAGTGTAACTGGAAGGAGTTAGGGAGTGAGGAGTTAGGAAGTTAGGAGTGGGGGTGGGAGTGAACAGTGAATAGTGAATAGTGAATAAGGCAAAGGCAAAGGCAAAGGCAAAGGCAAAGGCAAAGGCAAAGGCAAGGGCAAGGGCAAGGGAAAACGCAGATTTCCTGCGGGAATGACAACAAGAAAGGCAACAGCAAAAGCAAATACAGGGGTCCTTCGACTGCGCCCTTCGGGCTCCGCTCAGGATGACAACAAGAAGAGCAGAGGCAGAGGCAGAGGCAGATTCCTGCGGGAATGTATCAATTCTCTGTTCTTCTCTGTTCTCTGATTTCTGATCTCTCATTGCCCACTTAGACTTGAGGTGTGGCTGAGAGTGTTGTGGCGAGGGTGGGTGATCGGGAGTTGGTGGTGCCGCGGCGTGCGCGTGGGACGCTGGTGTGGATTGTGGTGGTGTGGGCGGTGTTCTATGCGAGCTTTGCGCTGGTGAGGCCGCCGCTGCTGGATGATGCGGATTCGGTGCATGCGGAGGTGGCGCGCGAGATGCTGCTGCGCCATGACTACGTGACGCTGTATGCGAATGGGGTTCGGTACCTGGAGAAGGCGCCGCTGCTGTACTGGTCGATGGCCGCGGGGTTGAAGGCGTTTGGTGCGGTGGGGTTGAACGCGCCGGCGGCTTCAACCGTTGCGGTGAGGTTGCCGCTGGCGTTTGCGGTGCTGGCGCTGGCGCTTGTGTGTGAGAGCTTTGCGCGGAGGATGTTTCGGTCGGCGATGGCAGGGCTGTATGCGGCGCTGATTCTGCTGTCGAGCTTTGGGATTTTTATTTTTACGAGGATCACGATTCCGGATGCGATGGTGTGTCTGTGGATCGCGACGGCGCTGTGGTGTTTCTGGCGGACGGAGGTACCTGCGGTGCGGCAGACGCGCTTCGCGCCGGAGGACCCGGGCATCGTTGAATCCCACTCATCGCTACGCGATGAATGGGGCACCCGGCAAAATACAGGGGTCTCTCCACTCCGCTCCGCTCCGGTCGAGATGACGAGGGTTGGTGGCGGTGTCCGCATTTATTGCTGGGGGTTTGCGGCGAGCTGTGCGTTGAATGTGTTGACGAAGGGGTTGATCGGCGTGGTGTTTCCGGTGGCCACGGTGCTGATCTACCTGTGGCTGACGCGCGGGTGGAAGCGCGGATGGGCGCGGGTGAAGGAGCTATGTCCGTGGAGTTCGCTGGTGGTGTTCCTGGTGATTGCGGCGCCGTGGCATGTGCTGGCGGGGCTGGCGAATCCGACGCAGGGACAACCGACGCCGTTTCATTTTGTGGATGGGCACTGGCAGGTGCCGCTGCCCACAGACGGCAATGTGCGCGGATGGTTCTGGTTTTACTTCATGAACGAGCACGTGCTGCGGTATCTGAATCTGCGCGTGCCGAGGGATTACGACACGGTGCCGCTGCTGGTGTTCTGGGGACTGTGCCTGGTGTGGATGATGCCGTGGTCGGCGTTTGGGTTTAAGGCGGCGGGGTGGGCGCTGCCGGTGCGCTCGGAGAAATGGAGGAGCCAGTTCAGGCGGCATGATTTGCCGCTGAAGCTGAGGGCGCGGTTGCTGCTGGGGGTGTGGGCTGCGTTTGTGCTCCTGTTTTTTGTGTTTTCGACGCGGCAGGAGTATTACGTGCTGCCGGCGTTTCCGGCGCTGGCGGTGTTAGGCGCGGGATGGCTGGCGTGGGTGGATCACTTCAGGCCGCGGCGCGGGGAGAAGGGGCAGAGAGTTGTGGTTGCGGGCGTGGAGCATGAGGAGGCCGTACGGCTGGTGAAGGCGGGGCAGGCGGCGATTCATGCGACGGAGGTGCTGCTGATCCTGGGCGTGCTGTTTGCTGTGGCAGCGGCGTGGGTGCTGCTGCATGCGCATACGCCGAGCGGGAATGTTGACCTCGCGGCGTTGTTGAGTGAGCATCCGGGCGACTATGCGATGAGCATGGGGCACTTTCTGGATTTGAATGCGGAGGCGCTGGGGCTGTTTCGGCTGCCGCTGGCGATTGCGGCGGTGAGTCTTGTCGGCGGGCCGCTGGCTTCGCTGCTGCTGCGCAAGCGTGCGCGGCCGGTGCAGGCGAATGTGGCGATGGCGGCGGGGGCGTTCGTGTTTCTGCTGGCGGCGCATTTGGGGCTGCAGACGTTTGCGCCGGTGATCAGCTCGGCGCAGCTGGCGGAGAAGATTGCGCCGCTGGTGAGGCCGCAGGATGATGTGGTGATTCATGGAGAGTATGAGTCGGGGTCGACGCTGGGGTTTTATCTGAAGCGCGCGGATGTGCATATTCTGGAGGGGCGGAGCTCGAACCTTTGGTATGGGAGCTTCTTTGCGGATGCGCCGAAGATCTTTGAGACGCCGGAGAGTTTTCGGGCGAAGTGGACGGGGGCGCAGCGGATTTTTCTGTGGCAGTCGTTGACGGACCCGCCGAATCAGCTGCCGGTGGTGGATGGGCCGGTGTATGTGATTGCGAAGGGTGGGGGGAAAGAGATTGTGAGTAATCGGCCGGGGCGGTAGGGAGTAAGGGAGTCAAAGGCAAACGCAGATCCCCTTCGGGGATGACAACAAGAAAAACAAGGGCAAAGGCAAAGGCCTTTGACGCAAAGGGCGCAAAGGTGCGCGAAGGTGCGCAAAGGTGGTGGTGTGATTTCGGGGTCAGGGTTTTTTGTGATGCGAGGTTCGACCCGACTCATGCGCAGAGAACGCGCATGAATGGGCCACCAGCCGGAAGAGGCGGGTTCCGTTCAGTTGCTAGTTTTGAGTTGGGGAGTTGTGAGTGGTCGTGGTGGCACGGCGCGTGACATCCAGACGAAAATACAGGGGTCTCTCCGCTCCGCGCTGCGCGCTCTGGTCGAGATGACAGCTCTTCTCTGGTGTGCGCCCCGGTCGAGATGACAGATTGTTAGGGGCTCTGTCCGAAATTTGACTAGACTGAGTGCGGCTTCTATTCAGGTGGCAAGAGGAGATCAGGATGCGCATGCGTGTGCTGTCGTGCGGGCTGTTGTGTGTGGCGTTGAGTGCGGGGGCGCAGCCGGGATATCAGGCGAGCGCGGGACGGACGCTGATTCGTGCGGGGCATGTGATCGATGTGCATACGGGCAATGAGCTCGCGGATGAGACGGTGATTGTGCAGGGCGACAAGATTGTTGGATTAGCGAAGACTGCGGACACGCCGGCGAAGGCGGGCGATCGGGTGGTGGATCTCGGGAACTATACGGTGCTGCCGGGGATGATCGACGTGCATACGCACCTGACGATGGTGACGAACTTCGATCCGTACTTCGAGTTGTCGATGACGCCAGGGAAGGAGGCGATTCTCGGCGTGGAGAATGCGAAGACGACGCTGGAGGCGGGCTTCACGACAGTGCGCAATGTGGGTGCGGGTGGATGGACGGATGTCGCGTTGAGAGATGAGATCAATGCGGGGCATGTTCCGGGGCCGCATATGCAGGTGAGCGGGCCGCCGCTTGGGATTACGGGCGGGCACATGGATGAGAATCTGCTGCCGGAGCAGTATCACGTGCAAGGCGAGGGCGTGGCGGATGGGATTGCCGGCGTGCAGCACATGGTGCGGAACAATATTAAGTACGGCGCGGATTTGATCAAGATTGGTGCGAGTGGCGGTGTGCTTTCGAAAGGCGATGATCCGCAGGCGTCGCAGTACACGCTGGAAGAGATGCAGGCGATTGTGGCGGACGCGCACAGGCTGGGGCGCAAGGTGGCGGCGCATGCGCATGGAGCGCAGGCGATTTTGTGGGCGAGCGAGGCGGGTGTGGACTCGATTGAGCACGGGAGCTACATCAACGATGAAGACATTGCGATGATGAAGAAGCACGGAACGTACCTGGTGCCGACGGCGTATCTGGTGGACTGGGGGCGCGAGAACCTGAAGCTGCCGCCCTTCTATGCGCAGAAGTTCGCGGATGTGGGCGCCGCGATGAAGGCGAATCACAAGCATGCGATTCAAGAGGGTGTGAAGATTGCGATGGGCACGGATGCGGCGGTGTATCCGCATGGGCTGAATGCGCATGAGCTGGATGTGTATGTGAATCAGTATGGGATGACGCCGCTGGAGGCGCTGAAGACGACGACTCTGAATGCGGCGGACCTGATGGGATGGACGGACAAGGTGGGGTCGCTGGAGGCGGGCAAGTGGGCCGATGTAATTGCGGTGAGCGGCGATCCGTTGAAGGATATCAAGACGCTGGAGCATGTGAGCTTCGTGATGAAGGGCGGCGTGATCTACAAGGATGAGGCTGCACCCGCAAGTGTGGACAAACTGAGCGCGGTTGCGCAGAGCAGCGTGCCGGTGAGCGAGAATGAATTGAGGGTGGACAGTTTTTAATGGGCGCGACGAAGTTGGAATACAGGTTTCGGTGGATTCTGCATGCGGTGATCATTGCGCTGGGGTTCTGGGCGCCGTGGTGTGATGCGCTGGGATGGACAAGGCTGCGGACGTGGCTGGTGCTGTCGTCGTGGCTGTCGCGCACGGGATGGTTGTCGTTCATTGCGGCGACGAATGCGGTGCTGATTGCGGCGATTGTGCTGGTGGCGCTGGGCGCGTGGCTGCGCGTGTGGGGCGCGTCGTATGTGGGCGCGAGCGTGGTGAATGCGCGGGCGATGCATGGCGAGACGATGCTGGCGGATGGGCCGTATCGCAGGACGCGCAATCCGTTGTACCTGGGAACGATTCTGCATATCTTCGGGCTGGCGATCCTGATGCCGCCCAGCGGAGCGATCTTCTGCGTGGCGCTGATCTGGATTTTGAATGTGAGGCTGGCGCTGGCGGAAGAGCCGTTTCTTACGCGGCGATTTGGCGAGGCGTATGTGGCCTATCGTAAGGCCGTGCCACGGTTTCTACCGGCTCCGACACCGCAGGTTCCGGCGGCGGGCAAGCCTGCGCACTGGCTGCAGGGATTTCTGAGCGAGATCTACATGATCGGCGTGGTGATCACGTATGTGGTCTTCGGGTGGAACTTCAACGCGACGACGATGATTCGTGGTGTGTTGATTTCGCTGGGAGCGTGGATCATCGTGAAGGCGTTCTTGCCGAAGCCGCAGGAGGCAGTGAGTAGTGAGTAGTGAATAGTGAATAAGGCAAGAACGGAAGGCCCTGCTGCGATGCGAGCAGGGCCTCTGATTTGTTTTTTATTTCACGCGGTCGTAGACGAGAGTCTGATGAATTTCTTTGCCGTCTTTGGTCTTAAGTGTTGCGGTGATCGTGACCTTCTTCTTGTCTGGGGACATGACCATGGTTGACTCGGATACGGATCCGTCGGGCATCACCCAGCGCGATGAATCGTCGGCGGTCTTGAAGCTCGCCTGGGCTCCGGCCATGCCTTCGATGGGTTTGAGCGTGCCGTCCTGCGGGCCGCTCCATGAGGTCTTCCATGTCTTGCCATCGGCGTCGACGCTGACGTCGGTCCACTTGAACCACTTTTCGGTGTCGGTGAGGACGGTCATCTGGTCGGATTTCATGGCGGGGCCGCCGCCAAAGTCGGATGCGGCGACGTTGAGCTGCCATGTGCTGGGCGTGGGCGCGTGGGTGTGCGCGGCGAGCGCGGAAAGGGTGAAGGAGCCCAGAAGCAGTGCAGATAAAAGAGAAACAACTCTCTTCATAAGAGCTCTCCTTGGAAAGGTTTTGGGGCCTGAGGCAGATAAGCGTAGGTGCAGGCTCTGGTATTGTCAACGGTTTCCAGCGGGAGGTGAGGGAGCGCGGTGCAGGTCGCAGATGAGCTCGATGGCGTTCCCGGTGGCGTGGCCGAGCGCGGTGTTGTCGAAGATGACCCACTGCTCCGCACAGGAGGAGGCGCGAACTTGTCTTGCGAGGTTCCTGAGGAACGTGGGGTCATACGCAGAGTAGTAGGTGCGCGGTTTGCCGTGCAGACGCCAGTAGCCGAGGCCGTTCCAGCCTGCGGGCGTTGCGGCGAGCGGTGAGGCTTTGGGTGGGTCGGCCGCGACGCGCGCGATCTCGAAGCTGCGCAGAAGGCGGTCGACGGGTGGTGTGAACCAACTGGCGTGGCGTGGCTCGAGTGCAAGGAAGCCGGAGTGGGGATGCTGTGGATGGAGCTCGCGGAGGGTGGTGAAGAAGTCGTGTGCGAGCGCTTCGTCGAAGGCGAGTTTGGGCGGGAGTTGTATGAGGATCGGGCCGAGCTTGTCGCCGAGGCCGCGGACTTCGTCGAAGAACTTTTGTAAAAGCGCGCCGCAGTTGGCGAGTTGTGCCGTGTGAGTGATGGCTTTGGGAAGCTTTACGGCGAAGCGGAAGTCCGGCGGCGTGGAGCGCGACCATCGTTCCCAGGTCTTGCATTGATGCGGACGGTGAAAGCTGGAGTTCACTTCGACGCAGTTGAAGCCCTGCGCGCATCGCTCGAGATGAGTGCCGGTTTCGGGAAAGTGTCGAGCGTATTGCCTCGGCAGCGTCCACCCGGCGGTGCCGAGGCGAAGGGCGGGCGGCGGAGCCGGCGATTTGGAGTGAGTCTCCTCCATCTCTGGTTGGACGCAATTTAGGGGGGAGCCTGAAGAGGTCGAGGCGGCGAGTAGATCGGCGGCGCGCGGCGCAACTGATTGCGAGCTGAATATGAGTGCTTGACATTGCCGCGTGGCGGCAGGAGACTTGGCGCCAGTCTCCGTTCGTATTTTGTTCAGGATTGTCGACCCGACTGGAGTCGACTGGGCTCCTTTTGCATGCGGCCTTTGATTCGCCGCGACTCCGCAAAGGAGCTGTACCGCGGCCTGGCGTACCGGTGCCGGGCTGCAGAGGTTTGTTTGGATTCGGGCACGTTTTCGGTGTGGGTTCTGAGCGCAGTTCCAACCAGTGTTATCGAGGAAATCATCATGAACGCAATTCGTGTACGTCGACTTTTGTTCGCTCCGCTTCTTGTTTGTACAGGGCTCGCCTTTGCGCCGCTGATGTATGCACAGGCCAATACGGACAGCGGCAAGGTGCTTGTGATCGAGCGTGAGTTCACCAAGCCAGGCAGGGATGGCGGATCGCATGAGGCGACTGAGGCCGGCTTCATTCGCGCGGTACAGGCCAACAAGGGAAACATTCACTACATCGCATTGACGTCGCTGAGCGGAAATAATCGCGCGCTCTTTTTGAGTTCCTATGCGTCGATTGGAGCCTGGGAAGCGGAACGCAAGGCAACGCCTGCGGCGGCACAGGTGGCGATGGACAAGGCCATGGTGGCCGATGGCGATCTGCTCGCCGAAACCGGGTCCAGCGTGTGGTTGCGGCGCGATGATCTGAGCACGAACGTCGGCGGGCCGCCGGTGGGCATGCGCTATCTGGAGATCAGCGAGTACGTTGTGAAGCCAGGGCACGTGCGCGAGTTCGAAGAGCTTGCAAAGAAGTTTGTCGAGGCCGCGAAGAATATTCCGGAGTTTCACTGGACGGCTTTCCAGATGGCCTATGGGCATTCCGATTCGCCGACGTTTCTTGTGTTCACGGCGCTGAAGTCGGGCGCGGATGCGGATGCGGAGTTTGGAGCGGGCAAGCACTTCGCAGAGGCGGTCGGCGAGGACGGGATGAAGAAAATGGACGAGCTGGAAGCCGCTTCGGTGAAGACCGAGATGACTAACCTGTTCGTGGTGAGCCCGAAGATGAGCATCCCGACGGACGCGATGCTCAAGGCCGAGCCGGACTTCTGGCGGCCAAAGACGGGGGCGTCGAGTGCGGCGAAGAAGCCGGCTGCGAAGCCTGCAGCGACGAGTGGGCAGTAGTCGTTGTTGTCGATGGGATGAAAACAGAATCGGCGTTGCTGTGAGAGCAACGCCGATTCTGTTTGTGCGGTGAAGATGTCAGCGGGCTGGTGCGGCGTCAAGGAGGGGTTTGTTAAGACCTTGCACGGAGCGCCCTGATTCGCCTTTGAGATCGAAGATGATCAATTCATTCGATCCATTGTGCAGCCATGGGCCAGGAGCGTAGAGAGTGCGCTGCGGGCCGATGTTCCAGATGCGGCCGAGTGCGATTCCGTTCAGCCAGAGTGCGCCCTTGGTGAACTCGCTGGTGTCGAGGAAGGTGTCGGCGGTGGTGGTGAGATGGAAGCTGGCGCGGTAGAAGCAGGCGCCGGTGCAGGGCTTTTGCGAGAACTTCAATTTGCTCCCATCGTTCATTGGCAGCGGGTAGATGGACCAGTTGAGCAGCGGTGTGCCGGAGAGCGTGACTTGTCTGGTAATGCCGGCGCGTTCGCCTCCGAGGAATTCGCCGAAGTTCACGCGGCCGGTGTTCTCAACGAGGATGTCGAGGCGTGCGGGGCGCGATGTGGCGGGGAGTGTGAGGTGGTTCTGCCTGAGGCGGCGGTCGAGGCTGCCAGTGAGCTTGCCGTCCAGATAGACCTGCGCGTAGCTGTGAAGCTCGTCGAGTACGAGCTCGCCACCGGTCTGTGGTTGGAGCGTGGTGCGATAGAGGAGGTATCCGTAGGACTGGCCGATGTCCTCCATGCTGAGAATCTGTTCGGAGTGGATGGGTGAGGGGAGATTGTCCCAGAGCGATGCGGCTTCCGTCATCCTGACTGCGGGGATGGCGATGGCGGGCGCGACGTCAGGGACTGGAGGAGGCGTGACACCGGTTGCGTTGGCGATGACTTTGCGGAAGGCTTCGAACTTCGGCGTGGGACGACCGCTCTCGTCGAGGGCAGAGTCGTAGTCGTAGCTGGTGACATCGGGTTCGTACTCACCCTTCTCGATGTTGGCGCCGTTCATCCAGCCGAAGCTGGTGCCGCCGTGAAACATGTAAAGGCTGACAGAGTAGCCCTGATCGAGAATCCACTTGAGATTCGCAGCTTCGGCTTCCGTGTTCGTGTGTGCGTGTTTGCCGCCCCAGTGATCGAACCATCCGTCCCAGAATTCGCTGCTGATGAAGGGACCGTTGGGGCGATATTTTTTCAGCGCGGTGAAGGCCTCCTGCGCGGCGCCTTCGTGCTCAGGGCTGAAGTTGACGCCGACGGCGAGCTCCGGCAGCGAGCCATTGGGAATCCACCTCTGACCGTCCGCGGTGTAGAGCAGTGATTTCGTGAAGCCGGCGTCGACGAGGTCTTTGTGGATTTGCTCCATGTAATCGTGGTCGCTGCCGAAGGAGCCGTACTCGTTTTCAACCTGCGTGAGGAGAATGGGACCGCCGTTGCCGATCTGCAGAGGAGCGAGCTCTTTGCCGAGGCGCATGAGCCAGGCGCGGGCCGGCTCCATGAACTTCGGATCGGTGGTGCGGACTTTTGTCGCGTGATCTTTGAGGAGCCAAGCGGGGTAGCCGCCGAACTCCCACTCGGCGCAGGAGTAGGGGCCGGGGCGAAGGATGACGTAGAGGCCTTCCTGCCGGGCCTCGCGGATGAACTCGGCGACGTCGTTGTTGCCGGTGAAGTCGTAGACGCCGGGGCGGGGCTCGTGGACGTTCCAGAAGACGTAGGTGGTGATGGTGTTGAGGCCCATGGCGCGGGCCATGCGCAGACGGGCGCGCCAGTATTCGCGCGGGACTCGCTGATAATGCATCTCGCCGGAGATGATCTGGAAGGGCTTGCCGTCGAGGGTGAAGCGGCCGCCGGCGACCTCGAAGTAATGAGGAGTGTTGGTCTGGTCGAGGCTGAATCCGCTGGCGGTGAGGCATAGCAGAAGGAAGGCAAGGCATCTGGAGCGCACGCGGGTTCCTCGAAGTGGATTAAACGATGAGGCTCGCGTGGTAGCGAGCCTTCGTGAATCGAGTCAATTTTATAGGGCTATAGGTTTTCGAGCGGGACGGGGAATGGATTGCGTTCGTTGAACTGGATCTGGTGCCAGTAAGGATAGGCGAGCTTGGTGGCGCTGGCGGCGTCGAGCTTCGCGACCTGCTCGGGTGTGAGCTTGAAGTCGACGCTGGCGAGGTTGGCGCGGAGTTGCTTCTCGTCGCGTGCGCCGATGACGAGGGTGGAGACGGTCGGGCGCCGGAGGAGCCAGTTGAGCGAGATCTGCGGGATGGTCTTGCCGGTCTCTTTGGCGACCTCGTCGATTGCGTCGACGACTTTGTGGACGTACTCCCAGTCGGGTGTGGGGCCGGCGTCGACGACGATCTTGCTTTGCAGGCGGCTGGTTTCGGGAAGCGGCTGGCCGCGGCGAATCTTGCCGGTGAGGCGACCCCAGCCGAGCGGCGACCACACGAGCGCGCCGACGCCCTGATCGAGCGCGAGCGGCATCAGCTCCCACTCGTAGTCGCGGCCGATGAGCGAGTAATAGACCTGGTGGCCGACGTAGCGAGACCAGCCGTAGCGCTCGGAGACGCTGAGCGATTTCATGAGGTGCCAGCCGGAGAAGTTGGAGCAGGCGATGTAACGGACCTTGCCTTGGCGCACGAAGGTGTTCAGTGTGTCGAGTGTCTCTTCGACGGGCGTCGTCGCGTCGAACGCATGCATGTGGTAGACGTCGATGTAGTCGGTCTGCAGGCGCTTGAGCGAGCCGTGGAGCTGGTCGATGAGGTGGTAGCGCGAGCTGCCGACGTTGTTGGCGCCGGGGCCGAAGCGGAAGGTGGCTTTTGTTGATATCAATACATCTTCGCGCTTGAGGTGCTTGATGGCCTGGCCGAGGACCTCTTCGCTCTTGCCGTTGGAGTAGCCGTCGGCGGTGTCGAAGAAGTTGCAGCCGGCTTCCATGCACAGGTCGATGAGCTTGCGGGCTTCGTCGGTCTGCGTGTCGCCCCAGGCGGCGAAGAATTCGTTGCCAGCACCGAACGTGCCGGTGCCGAAGCAGAGTTCAGGAACTTTGAGGCCGGAGCGGCCGAGGGTGCGGAATTCCATGGGGACCTCGCTGGGGGAGTTAGGGAGTTAGGGGAGTTAGGGGAGTTAGGGAGTTAGGACCTGCGTGTGTTGGATGCGGGAGCGGGCTTTATGGACCGGGCCTTCAGCCCTCTATTTCTCAATGTGACCGTGCCTAGGGCTGGTATGTTGCGCGCCGTTGGCGCTTGGGTGGCTGCTGAGGTGGTTCGACCCCACTCATGCGCAGAGAGCGCGCATGAGTGGGCCACCCGCGGTGTGTGAAGGACTTAGGGGGTTGAGCAACTAGTGAAAAGTAACTAAGGCAAAGGCAAACGCAGATCCCCTGCGGGGATGACAACAAGAAAGGCAACAGCGAGAGCTTTGACGCAAAGGAACGCGACGGAGGCCGCCGCGTAGCCTGCACTCAAGCGAGGGACTTCGCCGCGTCTTTGGCGAAGTAGGTGACGATGAAGTCGGCGCCGGCGCGGCGGATGCCGAGGAGGCTTTCGAGCATGGCGCGTTCGGGCTCGAGCCAGCCGCGCTGGAAGGCGGCTTGGAGCATGGCGTACTCGCCGGAGACCTGATAGGCGCCCATGGGGACATCGAAGCGCTCGCGTGCGTCGCGGATGATGTCGAGGTAGGGCATGGCGGGCTTCATGAGGATCATGTCCGCGCCCTCGGCGAGGTCCTGCGCGATTTCGCGCATGGCTTCGCGGCGGTTGGCGCCGTCCATCTGGTAGGTGCGGCGGTCGCCGAACTGCGGGGCGGAGTCGGCGGCTTCGCGGAAGGGGCCGTAGAAGGCCGAGGCGAACTTGGAGGCGTAGCTGAGGATGGGTGTGTTGTGGCGGCTGGCGGTGTCGAGCGCGGAACGAATGGCGGCAACGCGGCCGTCCATCATATCGCTGGGCGCGACAATGTCCGCGCCTGCGGCGGCGAGTGAGGCTGCGGTCTTGGCGAGGAGCGCGAGGGTGGCGTCGTTCTCGATGGTGTAGTTCTCGCCGGTCTGTGTAGTGCTTTGGGTGACGACGCCGCAGTGGCCGTGCGAGGTGTACTCGCAGAGGCAGACGTCGGCGATGAGCACGAGCGATTTTGCGGCGGAGCTTTGCTTGAGAGCGCGGAGGCCGCGCTGCACGATGCCGTCGTCGATCCAGGCGCCGGTGCCGTGTTCGTCTTTTTCGGCTGGCAGCCCGAAGAGGAGGAGGCCGCCAATTCCAAGCCCGGCGCAGGCTTCGGCTTCTTTCACGGCTTCGTCGACGGAGAGGTTGAAGACGCCGGGCATGGAGCTGACTTCACGGCGTATGCCTTCGCCTTCGCAGAGGAAGAGTGGATAGACGAGCGCGCCGGGATGCAGGTGCGTTTCGCGCACGAGCGAACGCATCGCAGGTGTGGAGCGCAGGCGGCGAAGGCGTGTCGCGGGGAAGTGCATGGGGATAGTGTAGGGGAAAGTGAGGAGTGAGGAGTGAGGAGTGAGGAGTGAGGAGTTAGGAGTTAGGGAGTTAGGAGTTAGGGAGTTAGGGTGGGCCGGAGTGAAGAGTGAATAGTGAATAGTGAATAAGGCAAAGGCAGACGCAGATCCCCTTCGGGGATGACAAGCAAAAAAGCACAGGCACAATGCGGGGATCCTTCGACTGCGCGCCTCTGGCGCTCCGCTCAGGATGACAGGCTTGTTGGGTCGGCTCAGGATGACAGGCTTGTTGGGTCGGCTCAGGATGAAGGCTTGTTGGGTTGGCTCAGGAGGACAGATTGTTCGTTGATCGGAGTTGTTGGAGAAGTGTGGTGAGCTCGGGGGGGAGTGGGGCGCGGAATTCGAGTGGCTTGCCGGTGCGCGGGTGGGTGAAGTCGAGCTCGGCTGCGTGAAGGAAGTTGCGGTGCAGCGCGAGGGACTCGTCGGTGGAAGAACGGGCGGTGCGCGTGATGTGATGCGGCGCGCCGTAGAGCGTGTCGCCGACGATGGGGTGGCCGAGCGACTGCATGTGTACGCGGATCTGGTGGGTGCGGCCGGTTTCGATGCGGACTTCAAGGAGAGTGAAGCGGCCGTGGGCGCCCTCGACGCGTTCCAGGACGCGCCAGTGTGAGACGGCGTGGCGGCCATCGGCGCGGCGGGTGGTCATGCGCGTGCGGCGCACGAGATCGCGGCTGACGGGAAGGTCGACGGTGCCTTCGTTGTCCTTGAGGTTGCCATGCACGAGGGCGATGTAGACCTTGCGCATGTCGCGTTCGGCGAAGCCTTCGGCGAGCTTGCGATGCGTGAAGTCGTTCTTCGCGACGACGATGAGGCCGCTGGTCATCTTGTCGAGACGGTGCACGATGCCGGGTCGATTGCCGGCGGTGGCGGAGAGTTTCTGGCCGAAGTGGAAGAGCAGCGCGTTGACGAGGGTGCCGCGGTTGTCGTCGAGCGAGCCGGCGCCGGCGTGCACCATCATGCCCGCAGTCTTGTTGATGACCGCGAGGTCGTCATCCTCGTAGACGATGTCGAGCGGGAGGTCTTCGGGTTCCGCGCGAAGAGCGGCGGGTTGGGGATCGCCTTCGATGTCGATCTGCTCACCGCCGCGAAGCTTGTGGCTCGCCTTGGCGACGGAGCCGTTGATGGTGACCTGGCCGTTGTCGATGAGCAACTGCACTCGGCCGCGGCTGATGTGCGGGAGGGCCTTGGCGAGATAGGCATCGACACGCATTTTTGCTGCGGCGGCTTCTGCGATGAAGCTGCGAATGCCGGCTTCGGGTTCGAGGTCTTCAAGGGCGTGAATCTCGCGCGGCATGGACTCCGGAGGCTGCAGACCTTTGTAGCGGCGCTCCGTTGGTGTCTGGATCTCGTTGCGCGTCCCGGCGGTGTTGGCGATGCGCAGGTAAGGATTGGAAGGGTTGGGGAGAGCTTCCTGCATCAACTCCGCGGTGTCCCACAGCTGTTCGACTTCGCTGTTCTGGGATGCGTGTGCGCCGTCTGCCAGTTCTTTCTCGCGCTCGCGGGCTTCGTTGACTTCAGTGCGGATCTTGCGGTATTCGGCGCGAACGGACTGTCGACGCTTTCCCTTGGGGAGCATGTTCTTTGATGGCATCAGCGGGCCTCCTCTGAATGCGGGCGGGGAGCGAAGACGAGGAGGCAGGCTCCGAGGACGACGGCTGTGAGTGCAATCCACTGGGACACATCTAATAGGGTATGCGATAGCGGCTTCGGTTGCGGCTGATCTGGAATGTGCAACATGTCGAGCAGAAAGAGAGTCGTGCCACTGAGGATGAGGCCGATGGCGGCGACGCGGCCGGGATCGCGCAGGCGTCGTAACAAGGCGAAGAGCGCGCCGCAGAGTGCAATGGCGGCGGCTGCGCTGTAGAGAGCGAGGGGGTGCACGCGTGCGCCCGAGGTTGCACGCACGCCCCAGGGGAGGCGCGTGGGCAGACCGTCGCCGGCGCCCGAGGCTGCGTCGGCGAGCGAAAGAGCGCTCCAGAGCAGAGCACCGCAGGGTGCCCAGGCGTCCATCACGCGCAGCAGCGGAAGGTGCTTCCAGCGCAGCCAGAAGATGACGGCGACCGCCGTGACGGCGAGGCTGAGATAGCTGATCGAGGAGAAGCCAAGGACGTCGCGGAAGCTTAGCGTGAGCTGGCCGTGCTCGATGACGATGAAGAGCGCCAGGCCGAGGAGACGCGAGAGCACGAAGGCAGCGGCGATGGCGAAGACACCGGCGTCCCAGAGCGCGTCTGGTTCAAGACCGCGGAGAGATGCTGTGCGCAGGCTGAGCCAGAGTGCGGCGAGCATGCCGGCGATGGCGACGATGGCGTATGCGGGAATGTGCAAGTGGCTGAAGTTCGTAAAGAGCGCGCAGCAGGCCGCGAAAGGCGCAGCGGAGAAGATCATGGACAGGAACGTGAGAGGAGATGTAAAGACCGACCCACTGGGCCGTGAGTGAAGCGCTGGTGAACCCGTCCTAAGACGGTGGGACCCGGCCGTGGCTCTTCAGGCATTCCGGACTGGCGGACGTTGCACACCGAACCATGTCTACGAGCTAGGCCCCTGTTCATTGAATGTTGGTTCAACCAGCGTGGATCACTGACACCTGCTTTGCAGGCCGGTCTCTGCGTTGGATGCTAACCGCAGTGGCACGGAATGGCAAACTCTCTCTCACATCAGCTGCAACCTGTCTCATGGGCTGGGTGTCTCGCGGGACGAAGTGATTAGAAGGCGTAACGCAGACCGAACTCGAAACGGCGGCCGGTGTCTGCAGCGTAGGGCACACCAAAGAAGGGAGAGCCGAGGACGCCGCCGACGCTGGTTACGTTCATGTGATTCAAGACGTTAGCAGCCCGAATGTTTGCGGTGAGCGTCTGCGGATGCTCGGCCTTGTCATTGCGTGTGAGTTTGAAGGCGCGCTGCAGGTTGGTGTCGAGATAGACGCGCCACGGCATGATGCCCCTGTTGCGCGAGAAGACGCCCTGGCCGCCGGAGCTGACCAGCTGGCCCCACGGTGTGTTGTAGCCACATGGCGACGCGTTCGGGTTGGCGGAGCAGAGCGGCGTGCCGGCAGGAGCGTACTGCGGGCGATCGTTGAAGACGCCATCGCCGTTGTTGTCGAAGCCGGTGGTGACGTTGTAGGCCGCATCGCCACGACTTTGCAGGTTGAAGCTCCAATCGAATTTCGCAGGTAGCTTCGCGGTTGCGCTGCCAAACGCGTTCCAGAGCCCATTGTTGCTGCGACGTGAGAACTCTCCCTCGTTGCTGTAGTAGTTCTGCGGCGACCAGAATGCATCGTTGTTGGTGTCATCGAAGACGTTGACGCGCACAGCGCCTGCGTTGAACTGCACGTACTTCAGCTTGTGTTGCTCAAGGCCGAAGAACTCCACATTGCCGCCGCCCTGGCCGCTGTTGTCCATCTGGTAGATGTTTACGTTTGGCCGAATGGGACGCGGTCCGGTGGGCGAACCGTTGAAAGGCGTGTTGATGTTCGGACTGCGCGTGTAGTTCCAGATGCGCGCGTCATAGAGGTCGACGGAGAGATTCCATCCGCCGGGCAGCGCCTTGGTGAAGCCGATGTTCTCGATGCAGAAAGCAATGTTTGAGAGATGCGGGTTCTGCGTGCGCATGCTCTCGATGACAGTGGGGTTGCCGCTGAATGGGTCACCGTAGACGGGGTTGTAGACGCTGCTGGTAATGCGGTTCACGCCGTCCATGCGCCGCAGTTCGTTTTCGGTTCTTGGGCCGTACTGTCCGGTGAACATCCCGACGTGCCCATGGAGACTCCACGTGGCCTTCTTATCCGGTGTCCAACTCACGCCGAAGCGCGGAGTGGCGCCGTTCAGCACGGTCGGGTTGTTCTGCAGGAAGTAGCGCATGCCCAGCGCGAGATGCACGTTGGGACGAACCTTCCAGTCGTCCTGGAAGAAGAGCGAATCGGAGACCTGAACGTAGTCGACCCCGGGGTTGCCGCGGACGTTGCTGAATTGAGTAGGTGTGCCGCCAGGGAGGGCGAGCAGCGTGCGGCGATACTGCTCCAAACCGGTGATGGTCGTGGTCTCACCGGTCAGCTGATTGTGGCTGTCGAGCACAGGGGCTTCACCGCCGCCGAAGGTATAGGTGCCGTTGAAGTTCGTGGTCAGCGAATGATTCTGGTTTTTGACGAAGAACTGTGTGCCGAACTTCAGGAGATGATTCTTGGTGTTGATGATGGCGTCGTCGTCGATCTCCGTCACAAGATAGCGGATGCGCTGGGGCCCGATGGTTGCGCCGCCGCCCGTAAATGCGCCGGCGACGCTGACCTGCGGCGCGGTGGAGGTCGGAACATCTGTCTCACCGCCCCAATGCAGGCTCAGTCGCGCCTCGTGCATCGTCTTCGGCGAGACGGTTGTGACGTTCGTAAAGCGAATGATGTGATCGTACTGCGCGCTGTCATAGCCGGCTTCGGGCAGCGTCGTTCCGCCGACGCCAAGATTCGAGAGATCATTCACGTCCGCTGAGTAGCTGGTGATGAAGGTGTTCTTCGGGCCGAGCTGCCAGTCCATGCGCGCCTGGCCGATCCAGCGCCGCTGTGGCGTGGCGACGGTGGCGAAGGTGTTGACTGGATTGCCGCCGGGGTCAAGCGTAATGGCATTCACGACACCCACGTTGTCGATGCTGCGGTGCTCAAGGTTCAGGCTGAAGTTGCTGTGCTGATGCGTGATGGGTCCGGTGAACTCGAAGCCGTAGCGTTGACGGCCAAGCGACCCTTTGCTGATCGCGAAGGGATCGCGGGCGTTCATCCACGAGCTGCTGTTGTTGCCGAAGAGCGCGCCGTGATAGGCCTTTGCTCCGGGCTTGGTGTAGACCTCGATGCGCCCGCCGTCGAAGGGAGGCTCCTGGTACTCGGCGGAGAAGAGATCGGGATTGACCTTGATGTAGGCGATGGAATCCTTGGGCGGCATGTGCGTGGAGTCCTGGAATCCATCGACCGAGATTGTCGTATTCGAAGGATCGCCGCCGCTTGCCGACGCCATCTGTTGTAGCTGCTGAAGTAGTTCATCGGGATCGTCTGCCAGGCCCTGGAGCCGCTTGCCGGAGATGGTCTGCGTGGGTCCGGCGGAGGTTGGGCTCACTTCGGCGGTTTCCTCGCTGACATCGACGGTGGTCTGGACAGCCTCAGGCTGCAGCACGGCGTTGAGGGCGCTGTGCAGGGGCACCTGCACGGTCATCGTCTGGTGCGCGAAACTTGTTGCAGTGATCTGCAGGCGATGCGAGCCGTCGGCAACGCAGGGAAAGCGGAAGTGGCCGTCGGAGCCGGCCGTGACGCTGGTTCCGGATTCGAGCGAAACAGTTGCACCCGGGATGATTGCGCCTGTCGCATCCACGACGTTGCCCGCAAGCGGCGCGCCGCTGCAGACGCTGCCGTCGCTCTCTGCAAGCGCGGCAGACGCGGCAAGCAGGGCAAGACAGACGACAGGAAATACAAAGGGTTTCATGCGAAGGCTCTCAAACTCTCTTAACGAAGAGGAAAGGTGATGCGGATGCACGTTTTTTGCGAGCCGCCGGTCTTGCCGCTCGCTTTTGTCTTTACACACGCCAATACGTAAAGCGAAGTAGTTCGGTTCCCCTCGCCGGCGGCCGCGCTGAAGCCGGGACGAGCGGCGACGATAAATGGCGCTGCGGACGGTAAAATAAGAAAGACAATTTCAGAGGATTCGAGGAACCTTGTATGAGCATGATTACCGCGCCCGCTGCGCAACTGGACGCCCTGGCACGCGCCCATGGCCTGACCCTCACGCACGCAGAGCCGGGCACTGACTTCTCCGGCACGCCGACCGTGCGCGCCACGATGGCGCTTGCCGTTGAGCCGGCGCACATGCTGTTGCTGGAGTTGGGTGAGCGTTTCGATGTTGCCGATCCGAAGTTCGCAGCGGAACTGAACAGCTTCTTCGCCGAGACGGCACAGCGACTACGCAACCCGCGGCCCGGGTGCTATTTCACGCTGCTGGGACTGCCGCTCAGCTTCAGCAACTTCGCGTGGCCGTTCCATGGGTCGACGTCGGGCGCGGACACTTTCATCGTGCACGGACAGATCAACCTCGAGACGGGCGGCGAGAGCGTTCTGCACGCCAAGGTCTCGGCTTCGCTGACGCGCACCTTTGCGGAGGTGGTCGCCGCGCTGGAACAGCCGTTCGCGGAGAGCTTTATCTACAACGCCGTGCGGAAGACGCTGGACCAGGGGCAGCTCGAACTGGTGAAGTCGGGTAACCGTCAACCGGTTCCGGTTACGACGCGCTATCACTCGACCAAGCAGAACCGCTTCATCTTCAACGACACGACGGAGCAGCAGCGGACGCATTTTCTCGCAGGCAAGATCTTCTGGCTGAGCGGCGTAGTCGGCGGCGACGCTCCGGTGTGGGTCAGCGATCCGCGCGACGCGCAGTATCTGAACACGACGACTGCAGAGCTGGTGAAGGCTGCGAACGCGCTTGCGAAGGATGGACTGCTGTCGCTGAGCGGCAGTGGGGACTGGGCCTCGGCGACAGAGAAGCTGAAGGAGCAGCGCGAGCGCTTTGAGGCGGAGGTTGCGGATGCGCTGAAGTTCATCAAGCCGAGCTTCAATGAAGATATGCGCGCCGGGCATACGAATATGTAGAAGTAGGGAGGAAGTTAGGGAGTGAGGAGTTAGGAGAAGTTAGGAACAATATCTAACTCCTAACTTCCCTTCCTAACTCCTAACTCTTCACTCCTCACTTCCTCACTTCTCCATCGCGTTCCACGCAGACTCATCCACGGCGACGCCGAGGCGAAGGCTCTCTTCACGAATGCGAAGGGTTCCCTCGCCGGGATAGCGCACGGTGCCACCGGGCTCAATCGGCGTTGCTGCGTGCAGAAGGTCGATGGCGCCGGCAGCGATTCGATTGAGCTCTTCGATGGACGTGAGTGCGGATGGTGCCAGAGCGAGGAAGATTTGCGACTGCCCGACCTCCTGCAACGGATCGTTGGGAATCTCGCAGGTGGCGCGGCCGTCGGCGAGCATCGCCCCGAGCACATCCAGCACGAATGCAAGGCCTGAGCCCTTCCAGAGTCCGATAGGCAGCGCGCGCTGCGTGCGCTCAATCGCAGCGGGATCACGTGTGAGTTCGCCGTGCTCGTCGAAGCCGCCGGGAAACGGCAACAGCTCGCCGCGCTCGCGATAGGCCGACAGCGTGCCGTAGGAGAATTGCGACATCGCGATATCGAGCACGATCGGCGCGCTGTAGCCGGCGGCATCGCGGCGCGGTACTGCGATCACCAGCGGATTGTTGCCGACCGCGGGCGTCGTCGCTCCCCAGGGCGGCAGGTTCGGCAGCGTGTTGCTCCAGCACATGGCGGCGAAGCCTGCTTCCGCGGCCTGCCAACCATAGCTTCCGCCGCGCATCCAGTGCGTGGTGTCGGCCAGTGCGACGGCGCCGAGACCGTTCTCGCGAGCCAACTCCATTGCGCGTGTCATTGCTGCGTATGCGGCGAGATTGCCGGGACCGCGATGTCCCGTCCACCGCTCCAGCGCGCCGAAGCTCGCGACGCGATCTGGCTCGGCGCGTGGATCGATGCGTCCCAGGCGAACCATCTCTGCAAAACGAGGCATGCGCGCGATGCCGTGCGTGCGTATGCCATCGCGGTCGGTCTCGGCAATGAGTTGTGCGGCGAGAGCCGAGCGCTGACCAAGCCCAAGCGCCAGCAGGATGCTTTCGACGCGCGCCCGGAGTTCCTCAAATGGGATACGAAGCATGCTGACATTAGAACCCACTGTATCGGCCGTGAACACTCGGTTGCCTCGGGAAGCATCCGAAGACGTTAGACTGGCCCGGACGGGCCTGCGCTTGTTCTGCTGCAGCATCCCACCGAGGTTCACTGTTTGCATATATCGCTTCGTCAGTCTCTCAGCATCATGTTGTTTTTTGCCCTCTGCGTGAGCGCGTGGAGCGCTCCACGACCGCGGCGTTCGCCGCCAGCCAGCACAGATGTGGTGATGCTCAGCGATCTGCATTTCGATCCGTTCTATGATCCTGCAAAGTTCACCCAACTGCGGCATGCGCCAATCACGGAGTGGCCGGCGATCCTCTCAAAGGCGGACTCCGCCACACGCGTCGGCTCGTTCAGCGAACTGCAGAGAGGCTGCGGAGTACGTGGTTCGGATTCGCCCTGGCCGCTCGTGCTTACGGCTCTTCGTGAGGCGAAGCAGACGCAACCTGCCCCCTTGTTCGTCACGGTGAGCGGTGATCTGCTCGCCCACGGGTTCATCTGCAAGTTCCAACATCTGGACCCCTCCGCCACTGCCGCCGAGGCGTCTGCATTTGCGGCAAAGTCCATCGCGTTTGTTTCGCAGCAGATTCATTCCGTTTATCCGTCTGTGCCAGTTTTTTCCGCACTCGGGAACAACGACTCTGGCTGCCAGGACTATTTTGAAACGCCCAATAGCGCCTTCCTCAAGTCTTCAGGCATCAGCTTCGCGGCGAATGTTCACGATCCGGAAGCGCGCGCGTCGCTTGCTGCGACCTTTGGGAAGCTCGGCGACTACAGCGTGATGTTGCCGGGTGCGATGCACAACACGCGGCTGATTGTTCTGCAGGATATCTTCGAATCTTCCCACTACAGAGGATGCAACAATGAGCCGAATGCCGCGCCCGCAGCCGAGCAGATTGGATGGCTGCGTAAGCAGCTGGCCGAGGTGCGCGAGAGTGGCCAGCAGGCGTGGGTGATGGCCCACATTCCACCCGGCGTCGACATCTACACGACGTACCACCGCTATCTCTTCGCGCCCGGCCAGGCATGTAACGTTAAACAGCCGGAGATGTTCCTGAACAATACTGCGCTTGCCGAAACCATCGGCGAGTTCGGCGACGTCGTTCGTCTCGCTATCTTCGCGCACACGCACATGGACGAGATCAAATTGCTGCAAGGCCCTGACGGAAAGGCGGTGCCGGCGAAATGGTGCCTTCGATCTCGCCAATCAATGGGAACGACCCATCGTTCCTTGTGGCGCAGGTCTCTCCGCAGACGGCCACGGTCAAAGACTACGAGGTCTACGCAGCGACGAATGGCCAGGGCGGCGTCTGGAACCGCGAGTACCGTTATTCGGACGTCTACCATCTGCCGGATTTCTCGGCGAAGTCGGTCGATCAACTCACCTCGCAGCTTGTCGAGGACAAGACCGGCGAGGACGAAACCAGCCGTGCCTATGAGCGCTACTTCCTTGCGGGCGGCGGCACATTTGCGGCGCTGGGGCTGCAGCGCCTCTGGCCGGCGTACAGTTGCAGCCTGCGCGAACTCGAGCCTGCGGCCTTTCGTCGCTGCATGTGCCCGGGGACGGCTGCAAGGGTCGAGCCTGCGCCGGTAGCACCCTGAACTGCTACGATGTCTCTCGCGTGTTCTCCATGAGAACGCGCTGGATCAACGAATGAGCGCAGTCGCACCTGGCACAAAATTTCGCGAGGCCGTCAAAGCAGAGCAACCGCTGCAGATCATCGGTGCGATCAACGCCTATCACGCGCGCATGGCGGAGCGGACCGGCTACCGCGCTGTTTACTTGTCGGGTGGTGGTGTCGCGGCCGGATCGCTCGGCATGCCCGATCTTGGCATCTCGACGCTCGACGATGTGCTCACCGACGTTCGCCGCATCACCGATGTATGCTCGCTGCCGCTACTCGTCGATGCGGACACAGGGTTCGGCGGTGCCTTCAATATCGCGCGCACGGTGCGTTCGCTCACGAAGGCAGGGGCAGCGGGTTGCCACATCGAAGACCAGGTGCAGGCGAAGCGCTGCGGACATCGGCCGGGCAAGCAGATCGTGTCCAGCGAGGAGATGGTGGACCGCATCAAGGCCGCCGTCGATGCACGCACCGATGAAAGCTTTGTCATCATGGCGCGTACTGATGCGCTTGCCAGCGAAGGCCTCGACGCTGCGCTGGATCGCGCCGCGGCCTGTGTCGAAGCGGGTGCGGATATGATCTTTCCGGAGGCGGTGCGCGAACTCTCGCACTATCGTGCGTTTGCTGAGCGCACGCGCGTTCCGGTGCTTGCCAATCTCACCGAGTTCGGTGCAACGCCGCTGTTTACGCTCGATGAGCTGCGCACCGTCAACGTTGGCCTCGCGCTTTATCCGCTCTCTGCATTCCGCGCCGCCAACGCTGCAGCGCTGCGCGTTTATGAGGCCATTCGCCGCGACGGCACGCAACGTGCTGTCGTTGACACGATGCAGACGCGGGCCGAGCTCTACGACTTTCTCGACTACCACTCGTATGAGCAGAAGCTCGACGAGCTCTTTGCCAAAGAACAGACCAAGGAACCATGATGCAGGTGCACTATGAGTGAGACAGCTACTGCTCCGGCCGCTGCCGGATTCAAACCGAAGAAGTCCGTTGCGCTTTCAGGCGTCACCGCGGGCAATACCGCGCTCTGCACCGTCGGCCGCACAGGCAACGACCTCCACTATCGCGGCTACGACATCCTCGACCTCGCGGCGAAGTGTGAGTTTGAAGAGGTCGCGTATCTTCTGCTCTACGGCAAGCTGCCCACGCGCGCCGAGCTGGACGACTATAAGAAGCGGCTGCGTGGTTTGCGCGGACTGGCCGCGGGCGTGAAGACAGCGCTCGAGCAGCTTCCAGCGAGCGCGCATCCCATGGACGTGCTACGCGTCGGCGTCAGCGTGCTTGGTACGCTCGAGCCCGAGCCGCAGGTGCACACACTGCAGACAGCGCTCAACATTGCGGACCGTCTCATGTCGTCGCTCGGCTCCATGCTGCTCTACTGGCATCACTTCGCCCACGGCGGGAGGCGCATCGACGTGGAGACGGCGGACGATTCCATCGGCGGCCATTTTCTGCATCTGCTCCACGGCAAGATTCCGAGTGAAGAATGGGTGCGCGCGATGCACGTCTCGCTCATCCTCTACGCCGAGCACGAGTTCAACGCCAGCACTTTCACGGCTCGCGTCATCGCCGGGACAGGTTCGGATATGTACTCGGCGATTGCGGGTGCGATCGGCGCACTCAAGGGTCCGAAGCACGGCGGCGCCAACGAGGTTGCGCTCGAGATTCAGCAGCGCTACCACTCGCCCGAAGAGGCCGAGAAGGACATCCGCGCACGCGTCGCGAACAAGGAGGTCATCATCGGCTTCGGCCACCCGGTCTATACGATCTCTGACCCGCGCAACGTGGTGATCAAGAAAGTCGCACACGATCTTTCGGTCTCCACGGGTGACCTCGCGATGTACAACGTTGCGGAGCGGCTCGAGATAGTGATGTATGACGTGAAGCGCATGTTTCCGAACCTCGACTGGTTCTCGGCTGTCGCGTATCACGTGATGGGAATTCCGACGGCCATGTTCACGCCGATCTTCGCCATTGCGAGGACGAGCGGATGGTCGGCGCACATCATGGAGCAGCGCGCCGACGGCAAAATTATTCGTCCCGCGGCGAACTATACGGGACCAGAGGATCTGGAGTTCGTGCCCATCGAGGAGCGGTCGTAGTTACATGTCATCGCACATCTCCAACGTTCGTCCCCCCTTCGATCAGGTTCTCGTCGACATCGTCGACTATGTGCGCGACTGCAAGATCACGAGCTCGGTTGCATACGAGACCGCTCGCTACTGCCTGCTCGACACGCTCGGCTGCGGGCTGCAGGCGCTCGACTTCCCTGCATGCACTAAGCTTCTTGGCCCCGTCGTTCCCGGCCTGACGATGAAGAACGGCACGCGCGTGCCCGGCACGAACTACGAACTCGACCCGGTGCAGGGTGCGTTCAACATCGGTGCGATGATCCGCTGGCTCGACTTCAACGACACATGGCTCGCCGCAGAGTGGGGGCATCCGTCGGATAATCTCGGCGGCATTCTTGCGGTCGCTGACTGGCTCAGCCGGAACGGTAAGCGGCTCACGATGCGCGATGTATTGACATCAATGATTCAGGCGCACGAGATCCAGGGCTGCCTCGCGCTGGAAAATTCTTTCAACAAGGTTGGTCTCGATCACGTTGTCCTCGTGAAGGTCGCGAGCACGGCGGTTGTCTCTCACCTGCTCGGCCTCACGCGGGAGCAGATGCTCAATGCTGTTTCGCTCGCCTGGGTTGACGGCCAATCGCTGCGCACCTATCGACATGCGCCCAACACCGGCTCGCGCAAGAGTTGGGCTGCGGGCGATGCGACTTCGCGCGCCGTACGCCTCGCGCTCATCGCGCAAACGGGCGAGATGGGCTACCCCAGCGTGCTCACCGCAAAGACCTGGGGATTCTACGACGTCAGCTTCCGCGGCAAGGAGTTCAAATTTCAGCGGCCGTACGGCAGTTATGTGATGGAGAACGTGCTCTTCAAGATTTCGTTTCCTGCTGAGTTTCACTCGCAGACCGCCGTCGAAGCTGCGGTAACCCTACACTCGCAGCTCGCTGCCAGAGGCCTCACTGCCGCTGACATCAAGCGCGTCATCATTCGCACACACGAGGCCGCGATCCGCATCATCGACAAGCAGGGGCCGCTTGCGAATCCTGCGGACCGCGATCACTGCATCCAGTACATGGTGGCTGTGCCGCTACTCTTCGGCCGCCTGACGGCGGAGGACTACGAGGACAAGCTCGCGCTCGATCCCGTGTGGGGCAAGCGGATCGACGAGGTTCGCTCGCGCATCATGTGCGTCGAAGACCCGCAGTTCACCGCTGATTACCACGACCCGGAGAAGCGTTCTATTGCCAACGCGCTTTCGGTTGAGCTCAACGATGGCACGACGCTTCCCGAGGTTGTTGTCGAGTATCCGATCGGGCACCGGCTGCGTCGCGGCGACGGGATTCCGCTGTTGCTCGAAAAGTTTGAGACCAACCTGGCGCGCCGCTTCGACAAGGCACAGCGGCAGCGCATCCTGGAAGCTTCATCGGATCAGGCAAAGCTTGAGGCCATGCCTGTCGATGAGTACGTCAGTCTCTACGTTGTCTAATCGAACTAGCGCAACGGAATATCGATGACCTCAATGGTCAGCGGGGCTACCGTGTGCTGCATCGTCGGACCGCTGACACGCATTGTGGACTTCACCGGATGAATGAACTCCGGATTGGTGATGCTGTTCGTCGCCTGGTACGAGGCACCGTGCAGCGTGTTCACCGTGGCCTCTCCTGACGCGCCGTCGATCTTCAGTGAAAGCGGTTGCGGCTTGTCCGAGGCATTCACCAGTTTCAGGTGCAGTGTCTTCGTCTTCGACGACACGGTCGCCGAGTAGAAGAAGCGGGGCCCCGCGTCGGTTACGGAACTCTTCGCCGTGCCGTCGCCGAGATGCGCAGCGAACAGGCACTGCGCATAGTAGCTTGGCGAGCCATAGCTGTGCTGCACGTCGTAGCCGATCAGGTCGGTCGGCCACTGCATCGCGCCCGGGTTCACGTTCACCAGAAGCGGAGCGTAACTGGCCATCACGATGAGGTCGCTGTTGCGCTCCATCGAAGTCATCAACGCCGCATCGCCGAGCGCATCACCGAAGTTTGGGGTCGGCGAACCGGAACGCGTCGCCCACTCGCCCACGAAGATCTTCGGGCCGGTGCGCGGAGCATCGTCGTAATGGTGCACGAGGGCGAACATGTCCGCGGGAGACTTGTAGTAGTGATCGTCGATGACATCCGGCTGCGCGCCGGGATCGTCCTCTTTGATCGGCGCGGTGGCGATCAGCTTGTACTGCGGGAAGCTCTTGCGCAGCGCGACGGCAATCTGCGCGAAGCGTGCGGGATACGATGCCCGATTTATCGAACCAGTCCTCATTGCCGATCTCGATGTAGTGCAGCGGGAACGGCGCTGCATGGCCATCCTTTGCGCGTTGCGCTCCCCACTTAGTTGAGGTGTCGCCGGTTACATACTCGACTTCGTCGATCGCATCCTGCACGTAAGGCTCGAGGTCCTTGCCGGGTGCAACATGCTCGCCCTTCAGCGAGTAGCCCGCATAGACCGCAAGCACCGGCTCAACCTTCAGGTCCTGGCACCACTCCAGAAACTCGAGCAGGCCCAGGCCGTCGGTTGACCAGTAGCTCCACGGCGCCTGGTGGCCGGGACGGTCGACCAGCGGACCAATCGTCTTCTTCCAGTCGAAGCGGTCGACGATGCGGTCGCCCTCAAGGTAGTTCCCTCCCGGCAGCCGCAGGAAGTTCGGATGCATCGCCGCCATGCGTTCCATGAGGTCGACACGGTTGCCGTTGGGCGTGTTGTTGAAGGTGGGCGGAAACAGTGAGATGAGCTGCAGCCACAGCTTGCCCGGCTGCGCCATCGTCAGCTCGAGATGATTCGCGCCCGACTCCTTCACCTCGCCGGTCGTCAGCGTGTACTCATAGCGCGACCAGTCGCCGGTGCGCAGAGGCACCGCCGCCTTGGCCAGCACGTCGCCCGTCGCATCGTTGATCAGCGTGGCGGTCAGCGGCCCGGCCTCACCGCCGGTCTTCGCGTAAAACGATCCGTGATAGGTCGTGCGCGGGCGCACCGCCATGCCCCACCAGCCGGAGTTCGACAAGCCCGCCTGATCCGCCGGAGTCGCCGAGCTGACCGTCAGCTGCACGCTGTACGGCAGCGCCTTGCTCGGTCCTGTTTCGCGATCTTCCTTCATTGACGCGGAGGAGTTCCCGCGCTGCACCACGAGCCATCCTTCAGGGCCCGCCCAGCTGCCGCGAACCGTGCGGTTGCGCACCATCTCGGCGTAGAGGCCGCCGTCATAGGAGTGATTGATCTCCTCGGTCATCAGCCCGTAGAGCGTCGGGCTCACCGGGCTGACAATCTGCGCGGGCTCGACCGTCAGCGTTGCTGTGCCCGACTGCGCAAGGCAGAGGGACGAACCAGAGACGGTCACACTTACCAGGAGGGCGAGACGGGCAAATCGGATCGTGTTCATCGGTTCCGACCATCGTACCCTGTCATGCCGCTCTTATGAAGACAATGATGTTGACTGGCTCGCGATATCCTGAGCCCCATGGCACAGACCTACACAAGCCAGGCCGCCATGCTCGCCGTGGCAATCGAGGAGGCGCGCACCGGTCTCGCTGAAGGCGGCATTCCCATCGGCGCAGCCATCTTCGGTGCCGACGGCACGCTGGTCAGCCGCGGCCATAATCGCCGCGTGCAGCAGGATGACCCCTCAATCCACGGCGAAACCGACGCCTTCCGCCGCGCGGGCCGCCAGCGCAGCTACGGCGACCTGATCATGGTCACGACGCTCGCGCCGTGCTGGTACTGCAGCGGCCTCGTGCGTCAGTTCGGTTTCCGAAAGGTTATCGTCGGCGAATCGCGCACCTTCCAGGGCGGCATCGACTGGTTGCGCTCGCTTGGCATCGAGGTCGTCGATCTCGATTCGCAGGAGTGCTTCGATCTGCTCAACGGCTTCATCGCAGAGCACCCGGAGATTTGGCACGAGGACATCGGCGTGGACTAGCCGCAATTATTTCCGCGTCAGCGCCGTGATGGACTCTGTTTCTGCCGGCCACTTTGCAATCAACTCTGCACGCGGCGCCGACTTGTAGTCCGCAAACTCGAAGCCCGGACTCACCGTGCATCCCAGCAGCGCCCAGCCGCACGCATCCGGGGTCCGCTGGGCAGACGGCAACAGCCGCGAGCCTTGCCATACGCCACGTGGGACGACGACCTGCGGCCGCTCGACAGCGCGAAGGTTGCGCCCGATCACCACGTGCCGGCCGCTGCCGTCAGGATGAAGCTGCAGCATCTCGACTGCATCGCCGGCGTAGTGATGAAAGATCTCGTCGCTCGCCAGCACGTGCATCTCGCTGAAGGTATCCGGCTCCAAGAGGTAATAGATCGCAGTTGCGGTGCGCCGTGGCCCGTCGTAGCGGTTGTTGCTGAAGACGTTCGCGGAGACGAATTCATCGGCCTCATAGGTGCGCACGAACCATCCGCCTTCGCGCGGATGTGGCTGCAGCCCGAGCAGGCGCTTCACTTCTTCTGCGGTTAATCTTTCGTCAGCCATTTCTTCCCTTCTGCGCGAACCCCGCTCACGCTATTCTGACTCAATCGCCAGCTTTTGCTCGCCATCTGCTCTTGAGGAGAACCAGCCGACGAATGCGCAGCCGACTGGAACGCTACTTCCGATTCGCGGAGCACGGCACCGACTGGCGGACCGAGACGCTGGCCGGTCTCACCACCTTCATCACCATGGCGTACATCATCTTCGTCAATCCGTCGATCCTGGCGGAGACGGGGATGCCCATCGCCGCGGTGACCATCGCGACCTGTCTCTGTGCGGCGTTCGGCTCCATCGTTATGGGAGCGCTGGCAAACTATCCGCTGGCGCTCGCACCGGGCATGGGCCTCAACGCGTATTTCACCTACACCGTCTGCAAGGGTATGGGGGTGCCGTGGCAGACGGCGCTCGGCGCGGTCTTTCTCTCCGGCGTTATCTTTCTGCTGCTGACCTTCAGCGGCATCCGGCAACGCCTGCTGGAAGCGATTCCCTACCAATTGCACGCCGCGGTTGCCGGAGGCATCGGCCTCTTCATCGCATTCATTGGTCTGCACAACGCGGGCATCATTGTGCCGAGCGCAGCCACCGTTGTTACGCTTGGCAACCTGCACGCGCCCCCGGCGCTGCTCGCGATCTTCGGCATTGTGCTCATCGCGGTGCTGCAGGCGTTTCGCGTGCGTGCGGCGATGCTGATCGGTGTGCTGGGCACGATGCTGCTGGGCATCGCTTGCCGCCAGGTGCACTGGCACCCGATGAGCTTCTCGCCACTGGCACTGCGCGACACGGCGTTCCACCTAGATATCCGCGGTGCGCTGCACCTCAATGCGCTGGAGATTATCTTCGTCTTTCTCTTTGTCGATCTCTTCGACAACATCGGCACGCTGGTGGCTGTAACGGAGCGTGCAGGACTCATCGCCGCGGACCACACGATCCCTCGGCTGGATCGGATCTTTTTTGCAGATGCGACTTCTACGGTTGTCGGATCACTGGCTGGAACGTCGACGGTTACCAGCTACATCGAGAGCGCGTCGGGCGTTGCAGTGGGCGGCCGCACCGGAGTCACAGCCATTGTCACGGGCATCCTCTTCCTCGTCGCGATCTTCGTAGCTCCTGTCGTAGGGGCCATTCCGACGTTCGCTACCGCACCGGCGCTGATCCTGGTTGGCGCGCTGATGGTGGCCAGCGCGTCGCGCATCGACTGGGATGAGCCGCGCATTGCTGTGCCCGCATTTCTCACCATCCTGACGATTCCGCTGACGTACTCCATCGCAACCGGGCTCTCGTTCGGCATCATCAGCTTCGCTGTGCTGGAGCTTGCGACAGGACGAGGAAGCAAAAAGCACTGGATGCTGTATCTGCTCGCGGTGCTCTTCCTGTTACGCTTCGTTTATCTGCACGGTTCGTAGACGAGACGCGAGATACGAGATACGGGATACGAGAAACGAGATACGATTGGTCTGTCGAATCTCGTATCTCGTATCTCGCATCTGAACGGGCATCTAAACTCGCAAGGAGAGACATCATGGATCGCAGTGCATCGGCAGTGTGGCATGGCGGATTGAAGGATGGCAAAGGAACGATCAGCACGCAGAGCGGGGTTCTCAAGGACTCGCAGTACAGCTTCAGCACCAGGTTTGAAAACGGTGTTGGCACGAACCCCGAAGAGTTGATTGCTGCCGCTCATGCCGGCTGCTTCACGATGGCGCTCTCGGCGCAGCTCACCAGCGCCGAAAGTAAACCAGACGAGATCAATACGACTGCGGTCGTCACGATGGAAAAGACTGACGACGGGCCCACCGTGACGAAGATTCACCTGACCACGCGTGCAAAAGTTCCGAACATGGAGAAGGAACGGTTCGACGAGCTTGCGAAGAAGGCGAAGGAAGGCTGTCCGATCTCGCGCCTGCTGAAGGCAGCGGAGATTACGCTCGACGCACAGTTGGTGTAGGAAGGCAGTTAGGAAGTGAGGAGTTAGGGAGTTAGGAAAAACGTACCTCCTAACTTCCTGACTCCTCACCAACTCCTAACTTCCTAACTTGTCAGTGTGCGTGGCTGTGGGCGTGTCCATGGTGCGAGTGGCCGTCGATGACCCCGGGTGTTGGCGGCTGGCTGCAGCCATCGACCGTGGCGCAGTCGGTGACCTCAAGCTGGATGGTTGTGTGGCTGATCCCGAAGTGATCGCGCAGTTGATGATTTAGCCGTTCGAGAACCGATTCACACTCACGCAACTGCATCTCGATGACCTGCACATGGCAGGCCAGCGCGTGGGATTGCGCCGTGAGGCTCCAGACGTGCAGGTCGTGCACGCCGACGACGCCGTCGACACTCTGCATGGCGGATCGGATCTCGTTGAGGTCGATCGAGCGCGGCGTGCCCTCGAGCAGGATGTGCAGCGTCTCGCGCATGATGGACCAGGAACTCCAGAGGATCATCGCGGCGATGAGCAGCGAGAGTACAGGGTCAATCCAGTGAAGGTCCGAGAGATGGATCACGAAACCGCCGACGATAACGGCAGCGGTGGAGACGGTATCGCCGAGCATGTGCAGGAAGACGCTGCGGATGTTCACGTCGCGCGAGAACTTCCAGAGCAGCGCGGCGATGACACCATTCATCACCACGCCGGCGGCGGCGACGACCATCATCATGTCCGCGTGAACTTCGACGGGCACGGCGAAGCGATGGATGGCGGCGATGGCGAGCCAGACGGAGAGTGCGATCAGCGTGAGCGCGTTGACGAAGCCAGCGAGAACGCCGGAGCGTTGGTAGCCGAAGGTGCGCTCGTCGGTAGCGGGGCGGGTCTGCAGGTAAACGGCGAAGAAGCTGAGCGCGAGAGCGAGGAAGTCGGAGACGTTGTGCCCTGCTTCCGACAGCAGCGCAAGGGAGTGCGAGCGCAGGCCGAAGATGAAGGTCGCGAGAATGTAGAGAAACGTGAGCACCAGCGAAAGCTTGAGGATGCGTTGCATCGCGGCGTTCGGCTGCACGTGATTCTGCACACTTCCATTGTATCGAGAGGCAGTTGGCGAGATACGAGATACGAGACGAAGCGGAGGGCTGAAGGAGATACTGGACTTAGCTATGAGAGTGCGAAGCTTGTCGGTTTATGGTCATCAATTCACTCGGCTTGGATTCGTCAATTGCTATCTCGTTCGCGAGAGCGATAGCTTTACGTTGATCGATACGACGGTGCCGCTCGGAGCGAAGAAGATCATCGACGCGGCGCGGGCGATTGCGCGGGAGCCGATTGCGAGGGTACTACTGACCCATGCGCACGGGGACCACATCGGGTCACTGGATGCGCTGGCGACTGCGCTTGGACAGCCACAGGTGGCGATCGGGAAGCGCGAGGCGAGGCTGCTGCCGAAGAAGCCAGCGCAGGACAGATCGCTCGACCCAGGTGAGCCGCAGTGCCCGGTGAAGGGCGGATTTCCGGGAGCGGCGACGAAGCCGACTCATCTTTTAAGCGATGCGGAATTGTATGGGTCGTTGCGGGTGGTGGCGACGCCGGGGCATACCCCGGGGCACCTGGCGTACTTCGACGAACGCGATGGGACGCTGTATGCGGGCGATGCGCTGGTGACGTTGGGTGGCGAGGTGAATGTGTTCGGGTTCGGGCCGTGGTTCTTTCCACTGGGGCCGCTGGTGACCTGGCACCGGCCGACGGCGCTCGAGAGCGCGCGACGGCTGGCGGAGCTGCCGATCCGGCGGTATGCGGTGGGGCATGGGCGGATCGTCGAGGGCGGGCCGGAGCGGCTGCGGGACGCGGTGAAACGCGCGGAAGCGAGCCTGCGGTAGAAGAGTTGGCGCTATTCGCTGGCGCATCGTTAGGGGCCTTGTCCGGGCAGACGGGATGCTAGGCTCAGTGGGGTGAGGCGCTGGTTTGTCGCAGGGTTGGTGGCGAGTGGGTTGGTGGTGGGATGTGCGAGTCCCGGGCCGCCAAAGGCGCCGTCGCTGCAACTGCCGGAGCCGGTGGCAGATCTTAGCGCGGCTCGGATGGGAGATAGCGTCGAGCTGACGTTCACGGTGCCGCAGCGGACTACGGACAATCTGCCGATTCGTGAAGGGAAAGTGATGGCGTCGGTGTGCCGGGGTGGTGAGGGGCAGCCGTGTGTCCCGGTGGCGACGCTGCAGAATGTGGATTTGTCGCTGACGGCGGGAGCGGGTGGGCCGCAGCGCGTGGTGACCTGGGAGGACAAGCTGCCCCAGCCAGAGACGGGCGGCGAGCCGAAGCTGCTGGTGTACCGGGTGGAGTTGAGCAATCTGGAGGGAAAGACGGTGGGGTGGTCGGACCCGGCGTATGCGGCGGCGGGACTGGCGCCAGCGAACGTGAATGGGTTGCAGGCGCAGGAGACGCGGGCGGGAATTCTGCTGCGGTGGCAGCCCGCGGCGGGTTCGACGGATGAGGTTTTGTTGCGGCGTGAGATGGCCTCGCCTCCTACGGGGAAGACGCACGAAAAGATAGAGCCGGTGTGGCTGGAGAGCCATGCCGCCGGTGGGGAGCAGACGGTGGATGCAACGGCCGACGAGGACACGGCGTACCGGTATGTAGCGGTGCGGCGGAGAGTGGTTCAGCTGGGCGGGCAGAAGGTGGAGTTGCGGAGCGCGCTGTCGGCAGCGGTGGTGATCACGTGGAAGAACGTGTTTCCGCCGGCGGCTCCCGTGGGGCTGAGCGCGGCGCCGTTTGCGGAAAATGGAGCATTCGCGGTGGATCTGGTGTGGGAGCCTGTGCAGGAACCGGGGCTGAAGGGGTATGTGGTGACCCGGCAGGCGGAGGGCGGTGGCGTTGAAAAACTTACGCCGGAGCCGGTGGCGTTGCCGGCATTCCATGATGCAACGGCGAGGCAGGGTGTGGGGTACCGGTATGGGGTGAGGGCTGTGTCGAAGAAGGGTGTGGAGGGGGCGGAGGCGACGGTGGCGGTCGGGCCGTGAGGGGCGGGGTACCCCCTCCCCGGTTTTTGCGCAAAATCTTCCAAACGCGGGAGTTAGGGGTGGACCTAAGGGGTATGCGCCTGCGTGTGCGGTGCGCGGAGGGGGTCTGCGGGGGCGATGTTTGTCAAGTGTGTGCACCCCACCTCGGGAAGCTCGCCGGGGTCCCGGTTCGGGAAGGACAACCAAGGAGCAAAGACTCGCGCGCTACCACGCGCGATGCCCACCTTAGCGCACGATGAAGCCGTGCGCGAAGATGGGGCACCCGGTTCAGGGCTGCGTGAGGGCGGAGGGGCGGAGGGTGGCGATGCGTCCGTGGGGGCCGACGGCGTAGGGGAGGGAGAGGGCGTTCCAGTGCTGGTCGGCGTCTGGCGGGTCGTTGAAGGCTGGGTTGGGTTTGAGCGCGCGCCAGTTGCGGCCGTCGTCGGTGGAGATGTCAGTGCCGTTGGGGCCGACGGTGATCCAGGTTTTTTTCTTTGAGTCGTAAGCGACGGCGGAGCGGTAGCCGTGGGGTGGGGTGATGGCGGCGACCCAACCAGGGCCGTTATTAGTGCTGACCGCGGCAGAACCTTCCCTAGCGTTCGGCTTCTGATAGTCGCCCCCTACGGCTATGACGACTAGCTGCCCGCTTCCCGGGCGGGTAGGCGAAAAAGCTGCGGCTATGCTGAAAAGTCCAGCACTATCCCCGCGTAAAGTGCCAGTCACCGGCCATGACTTGAAAGGTGTGCTCTGATCCCCACACTTTTCGCACTCGTAGTACATGCGGGCGCCGTTTGGTCCGCCGGTTACAAAGGTGACAGGCCCCTCACCACCGTAATCTTGCAGGGCGGAATTGCTTGCGGCAAAGACAGCGTCGCCAACAGCAGCATGAGCATATAGGACGGACCATGATGCGCCGGCGTTATCGGTGTACCGATAGGGAAATCGTCCGTTTACCGGGTCTCCCAAAATCCCCCATTGCTCTCTGGAGTCTGCGACGAGCGCGTCCCAGAAGCCGTCTTTGTCGGGGTTGGTGAAGATCAACTTCCAGGATTGGCAGCCGTCGGTGGTTTTGTAGAGGCGGGAGAGGTCTCCTTTGCCGGAGGACATGATGATGGCGGTCGAGTTGTCGAAGGCCTGGATGGCGCGGAAGTCGAGGTGTTCACCGTTGGGAGGTGTCGCGCAGAGCTGCCAGACGATGCCGGCGTCCTCGGTGCGGAGGATCGTGCCGTCGGTGCCGGAGGCCCAGGCGACGCCGTTGCCGACGTTGTCGATGCCGCGGAGGTCGGCGGTGGTGTGGGCGTCGTGGAGGGTCCACTGAGCTTGGGCTTGTGGCGGCGAGGGTGACGAGGAGAGTGAGTAAGAGGAGCTTCTGTCGCATCTCGAAAGAGAGCATACCCCAGGGGCTAAAGCCCCCGTTCTCTTTGGGCTGGGAGAGACCCGAGGCTAAAGCCTCGGGATACCTAGAAGCCCCCTTTCTTGGGGGTGCTGAGAGGCCTGAGCCTGAAGGTTCGGGGTGTCTGAGGCAAAGGCAAACGCAGATTCCCTTCGGGAATGACAACTAGAAAGGCAAAGGCAAGGGTGGATCAGGCGAAGGTGGGTGGGAGAGAAGTGAATAGTGAGAAGTGAATAGTGGATAAGGCAAAGGCAAAGGCAAACGCAGATCCCTTCGGGAATGACAGCAAAAGAGGCAAGGGCAACTACAACAGCAACTGCGAAATACAGGGGTCCTTCGACTGCGCGTTACTTCGTAACGCTTCGCTCAGGATGACGAGTGTTTTGGGTGAATGTGAAGGGAAGAGCCTTCGACTGCGCGTCACTTCGTGACGCTTCGCTCAGGATGACGAGTGTTTTGGGTGGGCAAGTTCACGTGTCCTGCTGCGCAGGCGCCAGTGAATGAAAGCGGCGAGATGAGTTCGCGCTCCGGAGAACGACACAAGAATTTATGTACGCGAGGATGACAACGCTGCTCAACAGCGCTACCGTTTTGAACGGAGCGAGGGCGCCTGCCACTCGCAGCCAGCCTTTCGCCCCAGCGAGGAGGCTTATGTTCACCCCACACTCTATTGTCTGCCGTCGGTCGACGGCGGCAGGCCTGCTGATTTTCTCGCTGACGTGTGGCACCGCAATGGTGTCGGCGAAAGCGCAAGCGGCGCAGCACTACAAGGAGACGCCCCTGGTCTCGAACCTGGCGTCGTTGGCCCCGACGGTTGACCCGCACCTGGTCAATGCGTGGGGGATGGCACGCAGTTCCACGAGTCCGTGGTGGATTGCCGATAACGGAGCCGGGCTCTCCACTCTCTATAGCGGCACCGGATCGATTGTGCCGCTGGTCGTGACCATACCTTCGGCGGACACTTCGGCAAGTCCGGCGGGAACGCCGACGGGCATCGTCTTCAACGGGGACGCGAACGTTTTCATGCTCAACGGCAAGGCGGCGACGTTCATTTTTGCAACTGAGGACGGCAGTGTCTCGGCCTGGAATGGGGGAACGATCGCCACCATCGTCGTGAACCAGACTCCCAAGTCGGTCTTCAAAGGGCTCACGATTGCGAGCACGGCCGAATTTACGGGTAGGCTCGCCACGTACCTCTATGTCGCGGATTTCCGGCAGGGTCGTGTCGAGATCTTCGATTCCAACTTCAATCCGGTCCGTTTTCCGGGCTTCGGCATTTTCGGTTTTCTGCACGGAGTGCCATTCACCGACGATCTTGTGCCGAACGGTTTCGCTCCGTTCAACGTGCAGAACATCGGTGGCGACCTCTACGTCACCTATGCCAAGCAGGACAGCACAAAGCATGACGACGTCAAGGGCGCAGGACTGGGCTTTGTGGATGTTTTTTCGCCGGGCGGAACGCTGCTCATGCGTCTGGAACACGGGCCGTGGTTGAACGCACCCTGGGGTCTGGTCATGGCGAGCAGTGATTTTGGATTGCATAGCCATGACATTCTGGTCGGGCAATTTGGGAGCGGCGAAATCCTGGCCTTTGATCATGCCACCGGCAAGTTCCGCGGTGCGCTTCAAGGCACCAACGATCAGCCGCTGGTCATCAATGGGCTGTGGGGCCTGGGATTTGGCAACGGCGGGACTGCCGGCCCGGCCACTACTCTGTTCTTCGCGGCGGGCATCGACGACGAGGCGAACGGACTCTTCGGGACCATCACCGCAGTCGAGAATATTCGCGGTGGCGATCGCTAGGCCGCTTTTGTGATCATGATGCCGCAGAGCGCGGCGGCATCTTCTTTTCGGTTTCAACAGGTGCGATGAGTGCCGTGCGATGACTAGGACCTCATGGCTGCAGTGGAAGCCTCGCGCGTCTTAACGCGCGATACCCCACCCTGCCGCTACGCGTCGAGGGTGGGGCACCCGGTCTTGTTCCGCCGAGATGGGTTAGCTGAGCTGGACGCGGGGGAGGGTCATGACGCCGAGGCGCTGGAGGACCTTGCGGGTGAGGCCGGTGAGCGGAAGGAAGGGGAGGCGCGCGGTGGGTATCCATTCAAGGTCTGCGTGCGCTGCGGGAACCTGGGTGAGGAGAGCGCCTTCGGGTGCGGTGAGGCGCGGGTCGGCATCGAGGCCGGGGATGTCGGAGCCTTCAGGGGCGAAGAGTTCGTCCTCATAGATTTTGGCGCCGTTGACGGAGCGAGGAGAGGGGCTGGCGAGGGAGACGAGGTTGTCGTGCGCGAGGTGGGGAGCGTGGAGATCGAAGGGAGTGGAGGGATAGACCTCGGTTTCGTCTTCGCCGGCGAGGCGGAGCTCGAGCGGAGCGACGCCGGGGGCCGACTCGGCGAAGATCTGGACGTAGTAGTTGGTGTTGGTGATGGAGTGGCGGAGGCGGAGGACGGGCTCGCGGTTCTCGACGGCTTCGAGCGGGAGCGGAGGGAGCTCGAGCATTTTAGGCATGAGGGCGGCGTCGGGTGGGCGGCGGAGAAGCAGGACTTCGGTGGCCGTGCCGCGCTTGCGGAGAGTGAGCAGGTGGGCGACGACGCGGCTCTGCGGCTTGTCGCGCTGGGCGGTGGGGTGCTCGCCGCGGGTGCGGCAGAGATTCATCACGGGGCACTCGAGGCAGAGGGGCTGGCGGGGGAGGCAGAGGGTAGCGCCGAGCTCCATCATGGCCTGGTTGTGGTCGCCGGGAGGGTTGGAGCGATCTTTGCGGTGAGCGGGTTCGGGCACGAGGGCCTGGGCGGCGCGGCTGAGGAGCGTGCGGGCCTTGGCAGAGCGGTCTTCGGCGAGGCCGAGAACGCGGAGGAGAACGCGCTCGACGTTGCCGTCGAGAACGGCGATGGGTTCGCCGAAGGCGATGGAGGCGATGGCGGCCGCGGTGTACTCGCCGACGCCCGGGAGAGTGCGGAGAGCCTGGGCGGAGCGTGGGAGTTTGCCGGCGAACTCACGCTGAACGAACTGCGCGGCGCGGTGGAGGAGATGGGCGCGACGATAGTAGCCGAGGCCGGACCAGAGAGCGAGCACGTCTTCCTCACTGGCGGCAGCGAGGGATTCGAGTGTGGGGAAGCGGCGGAGGAACTCGGTGTAGCGCTCGACGACGGTGGCGACGCGCGTCTGCTGGAGCATGATCTCGGAGAGCCAGGTGGCGTAGGGATTCCGGATGCCGCGCCAGGGGAGGTCGCGTGCGTGCTTGCGGTACCAGGACTGGAGCTCGCGGCGGAAGATCTCGGGCTCGAACGGGAGAGCAGGCGCGGCGGCGCGGCTGGGTGCGGCGGGCTGGGTGGAGCGTGCGCGCGTGCGAGTGGCCGGCGATTTTGAATTGGGAGGTCGAGAGATCATTCAGGTCGGTCGACTGCCTGGAGGTGCGAGGCGCTGCGTGGGGCGGGACGTGAGGCGCGCACGGGTGGAAGGGTGCCTCTGCGTGCGGGCGGCTTTGCAGACATGCTGGGAACCATGCGGAAAAGGATACGCGTGTCAGGCGGGGGCGCAACTGCTCTTCGGTAACCGGGGAACGAGGTACTGCGCGGGAAGGCGCGTGTGCGAGGCGACGGCGCGGAGTGTGGAGGGGAAGAGACAAGCGACGAGCTCAAGGAGCGTGCGCTGCGGCTGCGAGACGAGACCGCGCGAGAGGACGGTGGCGACCGAAAGCTGGCGGCGGAGCTGTTTGTGGAGGTCGGCATGGAATTGATGCGCGGATTGGCGGGCGAGAAGAGAGTGCGCGGCGAAACGGCCGCTGTGCAGCGCGAGGGCGAGGCCATCGCCGGTGAAGGAAGGGATGACGGCGGCCTGATCGCCGATGGCCCAGAGGTTTTCGGCGATGGCGTGACGGCGGAGAAGACCGTAAGGGATAGGGCTGATGGCGAGGGGGCGCGGGAGGAGCGGCTCGGCGCCGTCGAGACGGATGCGGAGATGAGCGGTTCGGGTGAGGAGGCCCGCGAGTGCGTCCCAGCCCCGGCCGGCGTCGCGGAGGGCCTTGCGCTGGATGACGAAGCAGAGGTTGGCGGTGGTGGTTTCGGTGAGGGCCTCTGAAGGTGTTTCGACGAGCGAGAGGCCGCCGTAGCCGCCGGGGATGAGGAAGAGCTCGATGGTGTCGCGGAGCTCGGCGAGTTGTTCGGGCGCGAGGCGAAGGTAGATCTTGAGGCCGACGAGATCGGCGTGTGTTCCGAGAAGAGGCCGCGGGAGGCCGCGGAGGTCGTGCTTGCCGGTGGCGAGAAGAATATGCGGCGCGGTGAGCGTGTAGGCGTGATTGGGGCCAGTGATGGAGACGCGCCAGAGATTGCCGTTGCGATGGAGAGATTCGGCGATGTGGCCGCGAAGAACGAGAGCGCGGGCGGCGGTGGCGCGCTCGAGGAGAGCTTCGTCGAGCGTGCGTCGCGTGAGGGACTGCGCGGCGAAGGGGAGCGTTGCGGAGGAGATGCCGAGTGAACCTGCGAAGCGGACGTTGTGAATGGGAACGGCGCCGAGTGCGGACAGGTTGAGTCCAAGGTTGTTGAGACTGGAAAGGGCTTCGGCGGAGAGGAAGTCGCCGCAGACTTTGTCGTGAGGGGCGGTGGAACGCTCGATGAGAGCGACGCGACGGCCGGCGAGGGCGAGCTCGATGGCGGCGGCGGAGCCTGCGGGACCGCCGCCGAGGATGATGGCGTCGAGATTGGTGGAGGATGTCATCGGATGCGTGCGACGCTGAGGCGGTTCATCGGATGCGATTTGATGGTGGCTTCGGTGATGCGGGCCTGCCCGAGCATGCACAGCCAGTCTTCGGGGACGAAGGCGCGGCGTAGAGAGATAGGGCCGTCGTACTGAATGAATTCGTGCCAGTCGAAGATGATGGGCAGAAAGCGGAACCAGAAGGCGGCGCGGCGGCTGCGGTGGAGGTCGTTGATGAACCAGCCGAGACGGGCATGCCGCTCGCTCCAGGCGAGGAAGCGGACGATTTCGGGCGTGCTGAGGTGATGGGTGAAGAGCGCGCTGAGGACGACGTCGGGTTCGGGATCGGGGGCGTAGGTGAAGATGTCGGCGGTGAGGAAATTGATCCTGGAAGTGAGTGGATCTTTGGCGCTGAACTCCTGCGCGGCACGGGTGGAGTGCGGGTTGAGGTCGATCCCGGTGAGCTCGACGGGGATGTTGCGAACCGCGGCCCAGCGGGCGATGGCGCGGAGAGTGTCGCCGCCGCCGGAGCCCACGTCGAGGATGCGGAGGGGATGCGAGGGAAGCGGGACCGGAAATACAGGGGTCTCTCCACTTCGCACGGCTTCGCCGCGCTCCGGTCGAGATGACAGGGTGGCGGAATTGAAAGCGGTGATGCGATCGAGAAAGGCGAGCGTGAGTTTGTAGGAGCGGGTGACGCGATTGACTTCGGAGAGGTCGCGGAGGAAGGAGCGGAACTCCTGGTAACCGCAGGGCGCGTCCATGAGTTCGGGAAGTTCCGCGGGCTCGGCGCGGCGAGAGTAAGTGAGCGGAGGGAACGGGACGGAGGTGGAGAGGTCAGGCTGCATGGAAGAGCATTGTCTCAGCGGTGAGGCCGGGTCCAAAGCTCATGGCGCAGCCGCGCTCCCCGGGCTGAGCGCGGCGCATGAGTTCATCAAGAACGAACATGACGGTGGCAGAACTCATATTGCCGAAACGCTCGAGGACGTTGCGCGAGGCGGAGAGGGCGTCGGGTGGGAGCGCGAGTCCGCGCTCGACGGCGTCGAGGATGGTGCGGCCGCCGGGATGAACGCCCCAGAGGGAGATGTCGTCGGTTGTGAGCGGGCCGACTATTTCTTCACCGCAGCCGTCGAGGCCCTTCCCGATGGCGGAGGGGACCTGGCCGGAGAGAAACATGTCGAAGCCGAGGCCGCGAATCTTCCAGGTGATGAGGTCACGGGTTTCGGGAAGGAGAACGGCGCGGAAGCTGTCCAGCGCGAAGCCGGTGGGTTCGGAGGAGAGGATCGAGGCGGCGCAGCCGTCAGCGAAGAGAAGGAAGCTGAGAACCTGCTCGAGATCGTGAGTTTCCTGCAGGTGCAGGGTGCAGAGCTCGAGGTTGATCATGAGCACGCGGGCAGAGGGTTCGGAGCGGATGATGTGGCGGGCGGACTTGAGGCCGTTGATGGCGGCGTAGCAACCCATGAAGCCGATCATGGTGCGCTCGACGGAAGGACAGAGGCCGAGGTGGTCGACGATGTCGAAGTCGAGACCCGGCGCGTAGAGGCCGGTGCAGGTGGTGACGAGAACGTGAGTGATGGAGCGGCGTTCAGAGGGCGTGACGTTGAGTTTGTCGAGGGCGCGTTGAGCGAGCACGGGAGCGAAGCGCTCGAAGACTTCCATGCGTTTGGAGGTGTCGGGGAAAGCGCCGCGGATGAAGAACTCGTGCGCATTGAGCCAGAACTCGGGCGAGCCGGAGTCGGTCGAGGGAGGATGGGCCGACATGATGGAGTAGCGGTGCTCGATGCCGGAGCGCGAGGACATGCGATTGAAGAGCGATCGCATGCGTTTGTCGGGCGCTTCGTCCATCAGGATTTCGGCAAAGTTCACGAAGGCGCTGTGCACGTCGTGATCAGGGACGGCGGTGGCGATTCGATTGAGATAGGCCTCGGTCACAGGGACCATCCTTGCAGAGTTGGATGCCTGGTTTGTCCCGTAAATGTCAGCAGAAGGTCGCTTCTACAACAGATGCAAGGTGGAGTGAGAGAAGACTCGTGGCTGGAACTTTTTGACCGGCGCTCCATCTAATTGAACAGGAGATGAAGATCTCCAAAGAGGTTTATGACGATGGCAAAGCAGATGAGACTGGTTCTTGCTGCGGCCACTCTGTCAGCGGTAGGTGCAGTTTGCGCTGCACAGACCGCAGGTCAGTCGGGTCCAGCGAATTCAACTTCGATGCAGACGGAGGCGGCTCCGGTAGAGCACGCCTATGCAGATCACAACAACCTTCGGGCCGGCGAGAGACCGCTGACCGAAGTAACGATTGCGCCGCATGAGGAGATCGTACCGGGTAGCGGCGAGGCGCAGGCGAATCCGACTCCGGGTGTCATTCTGCGAGTGGGAATGCACAGCGCGGTGCGCGAGGTGACTTCAGACGAAGCGAAGCTGGAGTTGCGCGTGGAGCGCGGTGTGGCGAACATCAACGTGCACGATCCGGCGAAGGGCAAGCTGATCCTTGTGGACCTGCCGGGCGGACAGACGCAATTGCTGAAAAACGGCCTGTACACCTTCAACGCAGAGACGAACACGGCTCGCGTGCTGAAGGGCGAGGCGCTGGCATTTCGTCCGGACGCTGCACCGGATGCGAAGCCGCTGAAGGTGAAGGAGTACCACAAGTTCGTCTTCAATGGAACGGACGTGAAGACGCATGAGTTTGTTCCGTATGAGGCGAGCGTGGACCTGCTGCCGGGACCGGAGGGTCCGAACGCAGAGGGCGCAGCGCGTGGGTATGGCTACGGGGCTTATGGCTATGGTCATGCCTACGGTGCTTATGGCGATGGATTTTATGGCTCTCCGTACTGGGCGTATCCGGGATGGGGCTCTCCGTTCTATCCGTTGGGCTATGGGTTTTCTCCGTACGGAGTTGGGCTGGGATTTACGTACTATGGCGGTTTTCATGGCTATCACGGTGGATACCACGGGGGCTCTCACGGTGGCGGGGGCTTCCATGGGGGAGGTCACCGGGGGCGATAAGTTCTCTTGACGACGCAAGAGAAGGTGGCCGAGCCTGGCCGCCTTTTCTTTTGTTGGAGATTTGTCGCCTGGCAGACGGTAAGTGGCCCGTGCTGCTGCTAGCGTGTGGGTCTGTGGCCGGGAGTGAGCGGGACGAGCCGGGTCGAGCCCGGCCGGTCACATCGGTTTCCATAAACCCTCGGGCGTGCCAACAGGTCTGCGCGAGGGTTGTGTCGTTAAGGGGCTGAGCACATTGGCTGCCGATTCCGACGGCGGGCGATACATCCTTTTCGTGGGATAGAAACATCCACTTTGAGTGGCAGGGCTTGGTGGGTCCGGGCTGTGCCGTACGCGAGATAGCTTTCCGAGGCCAGTCATGATCGAACCATCGAACCCCCTCGACGGCCAGCGCCGCCTCGAGCCAGGCTTTCAAGCCAATGCAGGACAGGCCGGGTTGTCGACGGTCCCGGGACCGCGCAACGGTCATATCGAGCTCTCGCCGCAGGCGATGCGCATGCTGGAGACCAGACCGCCGCACAAGCGAGCCCAGGATGCGGAGCCGACGGGGGCAGTGGCTCTGACGGGGCGGCCGGATGGCGCCAGCGCAGAGGGCGGCGTTCCCCCGGAGGCCGCCGAGGCGCTGATTGAAGGCAAACGCATCGGCGAGCGGATCAAGTTTCTACGCCAGCGAAAGCACATGGGCCTGGTGGAGCTGGGGCGCTATACGGGGCTGTCCGCAAGTTTCCTGAGCCAGTTGGAGACGGGCCGCGTGGTGCCGACGCTCAGAAACCTGGCGCGGATTGCCATGGTGTTTTCGCGAGACCTGAGCTATTTCTTCGAGCCGGAGAGGCCAGAGCTGTTCCGGGTCCAGCGGGCTGCGGAGCGGCAGAAACTGCCGCAGACGGGCGCCGCGGACCCGGACTACTTCTTCGAGAGCCTGGGACAGGTGCCGACAGATCAGGCGATCACCCCGTATGTTGCAGAGTTTTTGCCGGGCAACGGGCAGCGTGTGCCGACCTCGCACCAGCATGCGGGCGCGGAGTTTCTGTACATGCTGAGCGGGCACCTGCGGCTGATGCATGATGGCCGCACGGAGGTGCTGGAGAGCGGCGACGCGGTTTACTTCGATCCGGCGGTGAAGCACAGCTATGAACGGACGGGAGACGAACCGTGCACGGCGCTGATTCTGACGATCCCGGAGCCGATGCGCGCGAATCAGCGCATGGCGCCGCAGTCGCAGGCGGCCAATGGTGAGGCGAAGAAGCGCGCGCGGTAAGGCTGGTTCAGCTGTTGCAAGGGGAAGCAAAAAGATTGACGCAAAGGGCGCCAAGTCATCCCAGCGAGCAGAGCTCGCCGGGGAGCCCGACGAGCGCCAAGGTGCGCCACGGCTTTGTGGGTGAGGTTTTGCGCGTTCGCTAATTTGCGTTCGCTAAGTTGGAAGCACTAGATGGCGTTGACGGGAAGGAAGAGCTGCTCGATCTCCAGCCAGTCGTGCACGCGGCGGAAGCCGGTGACGTTGACGTTGGCGGGCGAGTTGAAGAGGATGCCTTCGCCGGGGAAGAGACGAAGCTGGCGCGGGTTGTCGTCGATGAGATAGTCGCCGTTGAGAATGCTCTTGTTGCCGCAGAAGACAATGTGCGACGCGGGAATGTAAGGGAAGTGCTGCTTGAGCCAGTGGAACTTGGCGTTGAAGCTGGAGGGGACTTCCATGGCGGCGGTGGCGATATAGATCTCGTAGTGCTGCTGCAGACGCTCGAGGACGCGTTGCGCGTGGGGCATGACGCGGAGCACAGCGAAGAAGTCCTCGGACCTCATGTAGTCGAACAGGGCCTGCTGGCGTTCGGGGGGGACGAAGTCCCAGAGCCACTGGCCGTGGAGGTCATCGCGCGTGATGCGCTCGGCGAAGTCGCGATTGTAGCGAAGGAGGTGCTCGCCGAGTGCATCGGCGATGACCTCGTCCATGTCGACGCAGATGGTGGGGCGGGTTTTCTTCGCTTCCGAACGACCAGGCCCGTTGTGTTGCGCTGGAGTCATGATCGGTGCTCTGCGGTTTGGGCCTGGGCGGAGGCGAGGCGCTCGCCGGCTTGCCATGATTGCGGGTTGTCGCGGCGCGGATCCCAGAAGAGGATGCGTCCGCAGGTTTCGCAGGTGAAGATCTGGTGTTCGTGATCGCGGCCGGTGAGGTCGTTCCAGCGTTGCGGGCGGACCATCATCTGGCAGGCCGAGCACTTGTGGTCGATGGCCTCGGAAAGGCCGCTGCCTTTGCCCTTTGCGATGCGGTCGTAGTTGGCGAGTGGAGTCTCGTTGATCTGTGTGCGGAGAGTCTTACGTTCGGCTTCAACGGCCGCGATGTTGGTGCGGGAACGCTCGATGGTAGTGGCGGCGCGGGCGCGCTCGGCTTCGAGGATGGCGCGGTTCGACTCGACGGAGGCAGCGGCGGACTTCTCGGCGGACTCGAGAGCTTCGGCTCGCTCGAGGGAGGCGAGCTCTTCGTCTTCGAGCTTGCGGATGCCGGAGTCGGCGAAATGAATCTCGTGCTCGAGCGCGCTGATCTGCGCGGCGCTGGTGGCGGAGTCAAGCTGCTTGCGAAGGCGAGTGGCCTTGGCGCGGAAGGCGTCGGCGTCGAGTTCCTGGCTGCGGCGGAGTTTTTCTTCAGCAGCGAGATCGGCGCGGACGCGGGCAAGTCCCTGCTCGGCGGACTTCAAGACGGCTTCGGCGTTGGTGACACGAAGGGGAGCGTCGGCGAGGTCCTTGCGGAGGCGCTGGAGCTCGAGGTCCTGTGCCTGGAGGACGACGAGATTTTCGAGGTCAGCGTTCATGTTCCTTTTGATGGCACACTGCACAGACTGCAGGGTGCGAAGCAGAGATTAAGCGTAGCACTTTCGATGCATAGTTCTCTTTTGTGACGGATCGCGTCAGATTAAGTGAATCTGCGTCGCGCCCCGCAGTATCCAAGTACAGATCAAATGGCAGCCGCAACCGTAGCAGAGGTCGAAAGCGTTTCACAGGCGGCGGACCCGCACGCGGGGTGGCGTCCGCGGGTAAATCCGTGGATCGTCGCGATGACGGTGACGCTGGCGACGTTCATGGAGGTGCTGGACAGCTCCATTGCGAACGTCTCGCTGCCGCACATTGCGGGCGGGCTGGGGTCGACGCAGGAGGAGGCGACGTGGGTGATCACGGCGTACCTGGTGGCGAACGCAATCATCCTGCCGGCCGGCGCGTACATGACGACGTTCATCGGGCGCAAGAAGTTCTACATGATCTGCGTCGCGCTGTTCGGTATCAGCTCGGCGATGTGCGGGTTTGCGCCGACGCTTCCGCTGCTGATTTTTTTCCGCGTACTGCAGGGTATCGGCGGCGGCGGGCTGGCGCCGAGCGAGCAGGCGATTCTTGCGGATACGTTTCCGCCGAACAAGCGCGGGCAGGCGTTCGCGATGTATGGGCTGGCGGTGGTGTGCGCGCCGGCGATCGGGCCGACGCTGGGCGGCTACATCACGGACAACTTCAACTGGCGCTGGATCTTCTTCCTGAATATTCCGGTGTGTCTGCTGTCGCTGTTCCTGACGTCGAGGATTGTTGAGGATCCACCGTGGATTGAGAAGGAAGTGAAGGAGTCGCAGAAGGGCGGCATCAAGCTGGACCTGATGGGTTTCGCCCTGCTGGCGCTGACGTTTGGCTCGCTGGAGTTTGTGCTGGACAAGGGTCAGGAGGACGACTGGTTCGCGTCGCATCTCATCACGATCTTCGCGGTCGCGTGCGTGGTCGCATTTGTGGTGATGATCTGGTGGGAGCTGCGGCAGCTGCGCGTGGGGCATCGGCCGATATTGAATCTCACACTGTTCAAACGCCGAAGTTTTGCGATCAGCTTCACGCTGATGTTTGTGCTGGGATTTGCCCTGTACGGCACGACGATTCTGATTCCGCAGTTTGTGCAGACGCTGCTGGGGTATACGGCGGAGCTCTCGGGGAAAGTACTGTCTCCGGCGGGCTTCATGATGATGGCGATGATGCCGGTGGTGGGTGTGCTGTCTGGTAAGGTGGACGCGCGCAAGCTGATCGGTTTCGGATTCCTCATGCTGACGATGGCACTGCTGTACATGGGCAAGATGAATCTTGGGCTGAGCTACGGCGAGCTGGTGTTCATGCGATGTTTCCAGGCGTCAGGGCTGGCGTTCCTGTTCATTCCGATTAACACGATCTCGTACATCGGCGTGAAGCAGACGGAGAGTAATGATGTTTCGGGGTTGATGAATCTTGCGCGCAATATCGGCGGGTCGTCGGGCACGGCGTTCATGGCGACGATGCTGATACGGCGCACGGCGGCGCACGAGACGTCGATGGTGCGCAACATGATTCCTGGCAGCGCCGGATTCACGGCGCAGGTCACGGCACTTGCGGGGAGATTCAGAGCGGGCCACGGACAGGGCGTAACCGGCGGACCATTCGGCGGAGCGGCTGCAGACGCGATTCACCAGGCGCAGGCGTTCATCTACAACCAGATGCACCGGCAGGCGGCCATGCTGGCGTACATCGACATCATTCGCTACCTGACGATCTTTTGCGCGTGCATGATTCCGGTGCTGTTTTTCATTCCAAAGCCGCCGAAGGGGATGCACGCGGGCGGGCATTAGAAAGTTGTGCAGAGACACGAAGGCCGGAGTGCATTGACCCATTGCGGGTCGCGCGCTCCGGCCTTTTCAATGTGTAAACGCCCGGTTACTTCTTGGGAGGAGCGATCGAGTCCTTCGCGGCCTTCGCGACACGGAACTTCACGACGGTCTTGGCCTTGATCTTGATGGCCTCGCCGGTTTGCGGGTTGCGGCCGATGCGGGCCTTGCGTTCCGCCTTGACGAGCTTCCCGAGGCCGGGAATGGTGAACTCGCCGTTCTTCTTGGTTTCCTTCACCGCGGTCTCTGCGAGGCTTTCGAAGAAGGTTGCGGTCTGCTTGTTGGTGAGCTCGAGCTTTTCTGCCATCGCGCGAACGAGCTGCGTCTTGGTCATGCCTTTTGCCATAGAGGGGACTCCTTTGAAACGATTTTTGAGGGCCATTGCCCCCGCCTTGCCGCTTTCTGCACCGCACCGAATCGTCAGTGTTTATGCGGGTGCGGAGAACCGCGCCGTGATTCACCATCGCCCGTCTGAAGCTCTTTGTCAACGTCAAAACACCTGTTTCCACAGGTATTTTTAGGGTTTTCAGCCGAAAGTACCCAGAATTGGGCGGTTTTCGGCGGAAAACGTGGGCAGAAATATCACAAACGCGTTACAGGAAGGCGTTGGCGCGGACGCGGCGAAGGGGCTCGGGCGCGGATTTTTCAGCGGAAAGAATCGCGTTGTTGAGCGTGTCGACGAGCGGAGCCATGAGCCGAAAGCGCGCGATGATTTCGCGGGCGAGCGCCGGTTCAAGTGCGAGCGATGGGGGCAGACTGCAGCGTACGCCCCAGTTGCGCGAGCGGAGAAGTTCGTCGGCGGGGTGGTCGGCGGGAAAGCCTTTGGGCATGCGGGTGAGCGCGTCGGGCTGGATGGTGTCCATTGCGGGAGTGCGTGGCGTCCGCGAACTCGACGCGCGCGGCTTGAGGAGTTTCGAGAGCTGCGCGTTGTACTCGCGATGATGTTCGGCCATCCAGCGGCGGAGCGCGAGGAGTTGATCGCGCTCGGGCATGTAGACGCCCGCGGCGAGGAAGAGATCCTTGGGGCCGATCTGCATGTAGAAGCCGCCGCCGGAGGTCTTCTCCATGCCGCGGCGCGACCACCACGCGGCGAGATGCGTCTTGTAGGGACGCTTGTCGGAGGAGAAACGGATGTCGCGGTAGATGCGCATCATGGATTTGTGCGCGGGGCGCATGTGCTCGGGAGCGTAGTCGGCCATGGAGCGCGTGATCTCGTCGATGAGCGCGAGCATGGGAGCTTTGAGTTCGGTTTCGTAGATTTTCTTGCGGGCGTTGAACCAGTTGCGGTCGTTGTTGCGGGAGAGGCCGCGGAGGAAGGTCATGGCGGCCGGGGAGAAGTGCGAGGGCATAGGAAGAGAGGATAGTCGAGGGGAGAGCTGTGCGGGCTGTGGACGCGTCTTTGAAGAGAAGCGCAGAATAGAGGCGCGGTCGTGGAACCTGAGCGTGCAGGAGGATCCGATGCGGTTCGGTCTTGTGGCGGTTGTGGGGTTGCTGGCGGGAGTGGGCGCGGCGGGCGCGCAGCAGACGAAGGCACCGAATGCAACGGCGGGGTCAGTCGTGCTGCAGCAACCGAAATACCCGGAATTCGGAGTCGGATGCCCGGGACAGTTGACGGCTCGTCAACAGGCAACGGGCGGCGCGACGATGTGGACGACAGCGTATGAAGATCGCGGCGACAAGGCGGATTGGATCGCCAGGCCGAGTGGGCTCGGAATTCATGTGGAGTTTGCGGGCTCGAAGACAGCCGTGAAGGCGATGGAGCTTCGCGTGAGCTATCTGCCGCTGGGATTGCGGAGTATGCCGGTGGCGCCGCAGTTGACGAATGGAGTCGAGCAGTCGCCGCAGGAGAAAGCAAAGACGTTCAATCTCGATCGCGAGGCAGCGATGCGCATCGGCGGCGATCTCCTGGTGGGGCCGGCAGCGACGATCACGCACGTGCACCTGATGAGCGCGACGTTCGCCGATGGCAGCGTGTGGCGCGCAGCGAGCGACGATCAGTGCAGTATTACGCCGTCGAAGTTCATGCTGGTGGAAGCGAAGAAGTAGCCAGCAGGTGCGGTGAGCCGCGCAAAATCAAAATACAGAGATCCTTCGCCTGCGGCTCAGGATGACGGCTTAATGAAACGACCGCTAGAGCTGGCGGGCGAGGAGCAGTGTCATGTCGTCGGGCTGCTCGTGGTTGCCGATCCAGTTTTGCAGGCAATGGATGGTGCCGTTCGCGAGGACGGGGAGCGGTTCGGCGTGGTGCTCGCGGATGTAGGTGAAGAGACGGTCTTCGCCGAACTGCTCTTCGTTCTGCTCGGGCTCGGTGAGGCCATCGGAGAAGGCCATGAGCAGATCGCCGGGGTTTAACTCGACGGAGTCCTCGCAGTACTTGAGGCCGTTGAAGAGGCCGACGGGAGGTCCGCCGCAGTCGAGGTGTTTCACGGTGCCGTCTACAGAGAGGATCATGGGCGCGAGGTGGCCGCCGTTGGAATAGGTGAGCTTGCGCGAGGCGCTGTCGTAGTAGGCGAGGAAGAGCGTGGCGTATTTTTCGGGCGGCGTGCTGGTGAAGATGTGCTTGTTGAGGAGCTCGAGCAGCGTAGCCGGTGAGGGCAGTCCGGAGTTGCCGGGGCGGCCGTCGGATGTGCTGAGGCCGAAGGCGCGCACGGCGGAGTGGAGCGAGGCCATAAGCAGGGCGGCGGAGATGCCCTTGCCGCTGATGTCACCGAGGGCGAGACAGAGGTCGTTGCCGTGGCGGCCGATGATGAAGTCGAAGTAGTCGCCGGAGACGGTGCGCGCGGGCTGGCAGACGGCGTGGATCTCGAAGCCGGGGAGAGCGACGGGTGAGTGCGGGAAGAGATTGGCCTGGACCTCGCGGGCGATGGAGAGCTCGGAGAGCAGACGTTCTTTTTCGCGCTGCTGGGCGAGGAGGTCGACGATGGAGGCGGTCATGCCGTTGAAGGATGTGGCCAGCGCGCCGAGCTGGTCTTTGCGCTTGATGACGATGCGGTGCTGGAGATTGCCGTTGTCGATCTCTCGCGTGCCGCGATAGAGCTCGGCGACAGAACGGGTGATGGTGCGGCTGAGGCCGGCAGCCATGAGGAGCGCGAAGAGCTCCAGCAGCGCGAAGAAGATGGCGATGCAGAGGAGGATGATGTGGACGACGGTGCCGAGGCCGTTGGTGCTGGCGAATAGGCGCGTGTAGAGGATCGTGGGGCGCGAGAAGACGGTGACGAGCGCCCGGATGCTGTGGCCGGTTTGCCAGGAGATGACGCTGGTGGGTGCGCTGAAGACGACGGGCGGGTCGAAGAGATGGCTACGCAGCGGAAGAGTGCCGGCAGAGAGCTTGTCGAAGTCCGAGTCCTGGTCGCTGTCTTTGGCCATGTCGCTGTCGCCGTCTTTGGCCGTGTCGCCAACCGAGACCTGGTCGCTTTTCTCATTGACCTTGATGTTGAAACCGGGCGTGAAGAGGACGCGTCCGAGGCCGTCGGCCATGTTGCCGAGGGCGTCAGCATTGAAGGGCTGGGAGCCGAGGACGGTGGCGGTATGGCCGCCCTGCGACAGCTTGGTGTAAGCGACAAGATAAAGGTGGTTCCTGAAGAGAACCAGGCCACGGAAGCCGGAGAAGAGCCATGACGGAACCGGCTGGCCGATGAACGGGTTGGCGGCTGTATCCGGTGCGGATTCGGTCATCGGGCGGAACGCGCCGGATTTGACCACAGCGAGCGAGATGGGAAGGACGGTTCCGATGCGCGAGGTGTGTTGCGTTTCGAGAATCCTTCCGTTGCTGGCGAGTGAGACGAGGGTGGCGCTGACGGTCTCGTCACTGACCTCGGTCGAGGCCTGGTCGAGCTGCGTGAGGGCGGAGTTGGTGGCGAACTGGCCGCCGAAGATGTACGACGCGATGGCAAAGAGCGTGAGACAGAGAACCACCGGCGCGAGGCTCATCAGCGCGTAGGTGACGGCGAGGCGGTTGCGCACCTTCCAGAGGACACGCTGCGTGATCCAGCGATAGAGCAGGATGAGGAGCAGCGGCGAGACGACGATGATGCAGAGGATCATCGGGAAGATGAAGGTGAGCTCTGCCGTGTGAGAGGCGCGACTGAACAGCGCCATGATGAGGACGATTGTGGTGAGGACGAGGCTGAGGCGGCCGATACGGGTCTGACGCCTGTACCAGGTGGGGAAGCGGGTGCCGAGGTTGGGCTTCGGAAATCTCATGTGGGAAAAAGAGGCCTCTCGGGTGGTGGAGTTGAGTTTAGCGTAGCGGGGGCGCCGGCGCGTGGAGGAGCAGACGCCGCGCGAAGACGTGGGCATGGAGTATGGATTGCGTTGCAAGCGTTGCGTGCCGGGAGGAGAATGAATTCCTCGCCGAGAGAGCCGTGCCGGGCCGCTGATAGTCATTACGCGGGGCGGTGGAGATGGTTCCCTGCTGCGTGAAAGCGGGTTTGTCGGACAGAAGACATAGTTGAACGAGAGAGTTTGAGGAGGAGTTATGCGGGGAATCGCACGCAGTGAATGGCTTCCGCTTATCGTGCTTCTGTCCGTAGCCGGGCTTGGACTTGCGCTGGCTGACCAGCAGGAGGGGACTCTTGTCGTATCTGGCCACAGCGGACAGGCGCCGGTTACCCATGTGAACGGCCGGGCGTATGTGGCGGTCGATGCGTTGGCACATTTGCTGAATGGGTCGGTCAGCTACCGGGGAAGTGAGGTCACTTTGACACTTCCACATGGGGCGAGCGGAGCGGCGAACCAGCCCGCGACTCGAAAGTTGTCGAGGGATTTTCTGAATTCGGGGATCGAGACCATGAGCGAGATCAGGGAATGGCGAAGTGCGCTGCTGGTCGCCATTCGAAATGGATACGGAGCGGTGGACCTGCCGGCGGTGCTCGATCCGTACCAGGCGAGAGCCGCCAAGAGTTTGCGCCTGGCCTCTGTGGCGGCCACGACGGCGTCGGATCGCGATGCGCTTCAGTTGCTCACACAAGAGATCGGCCATATGCAGCAGCTCAGCAACCAGGTTGTGGAGGCCCGCAAGAGGGCGAGCTATATTACGGTCGATTCCGTGGAGAACGATCCGCTGAACCAGAAGATCGTGAAGTGCGCGCATGCCCTGGGCGAGATGGCCGCCAGCGGCGAATTTCAGGACACCGCGGCGTGCCATTGAGATTGGGCCGCGTGGTGGAGTGCGAGTGTGAGTAGAATGGGTTCCGCATCGAGGAGGTTTTGATATGCGTCGTTCCCTGCTTCTAGCTGCGTTACTGGGTGCCTCGCTGGTTCCCTGTGTGGCGGCAACAGATGGTGTGCCGCCGGGTTGGCATTTAGCGGGTACTCAGCCGCAAAGCTATAGATCGGGTTCGGACGGAAATGGGACGGCGTTTCTGGCGTCGAAGGCGGACGCAACGGGTACTGGGGTCGGCACACTGATGCGATCGATCAACGCCGATGAGTACGTGGGCAAGCGGGTGCGGTTCAGTGCGACGGTGCGGTCGGAAGAAGTGACCGGATGGGCGGGGTTGTGGATGCGGGTCGATGAAGGCACCCTCATCCTGGCGTTCGACAACATGCATAGCCGCCCGATCAGAGGAACCACCGGATGGAATACCTATGAGGTCGTGCTGGATGTGCCGCCCGGCGCAACGACGATCTCTTACGGTACGCTCCTCGGTTCGCGTGGCAGCGTCTGGATCGAAGGTGCGACGGTGGCCACTGTTGGAAGAGACGTTCGCACGACAGGTGAGCCCTTCTATGGTCAGTTGCCGAAATCATGGTTGAATCTGGACTTCAAGCGGCAGTAAAGCGGATGGGAGAGCGCGGAAGGGCAGCCTCCTTCTGCTTACATGTCGTGGAGCGACTGGTGCACAAGATGTAGGCGAATGCGCGGAGCTTGTAGGTGCAATTTCAAGCAGTTGCAGCGATACTCCCGGTGGGAACAGCTGAGCGGGAAACATGACGGGAGAACGCCGATGAGGATGCAGTTCCAGATTTGGTTTGCGGGCTTGAATATGGGCGTCGATATGAAGACCCGCGCCCAGAGGATTAAGAAGCGTACGGCGAAGGCGGCTCCAGCGGTACGGAAGAGCAAGTCGCAGCCGGCGGCGTGATGCGAAGCGGTGCGAGTGAGAACCGAGTGGAAGCGCGAGGAGTCGTGCGGTTCGGATCCGTTCAGTTGCGAGCTTTGCGTTTTTGAGTCGTGAGTTAACAAAGAACGGCGGAGATTGCTCTCCGCCGTTCGCTCGTTTTGAGACTTGATTAGTGCTGTTGCGGCGTGCCGGGCTTGCCGTTGTCGGGTGGAGGGACTTCGGCATTGGGGTAGATGTTGGGGATGGGGGCGGAGAGCTCGCGCTCACGCTCGGGGTGCGGGAACGGTTTGCGCGGCATCATGGCGTCGCGCTGGCTGGTGTTCCAGAGGAAGATCGCTTCGACGATGGCAGCCTGCTCCAGGTCGGCCTGGTGCAGGCGATCGAAGGTGTCCATGTCGGAGTGGTGGGTGCGGGTCTCGTAGTCCATCGGGTCCTGGATGAACTGGAAGCCAGGAAGGCCAACGGCGTCGAAGCTGAGGTGATCGGTGCCGCCGGTGTCGCGGTAGCTGATGGTGGTGACACCGAGGTCCTTCAGCGGAGCGATCCACTGCGCGAAGATGGGACCGATGGGGAAGTTCTGCTGCGTGTAGACGCCGCGGACTTTGCCGGTGCCGTTGTCGAGGTTGTAGTAGGCGTCGAGCGTCTCCCACTCTTTGGTGGTGGTCAGCGCGCCGTGGCGTCCGAGGAAGCTTGGCGTCCCGGCCGGGTCAGGCGGGTTGGGAGCAGCGAATGTGCCGAAGTGCTGCTTCACATAGCCCTGCGAGCCGTAAAGGCCCTGCTCTTCACCAGACCAGAGGGCGATGCGGATGGTGCGGCGCGGCTTGAGGTCGAGCGCCTTGAGGATGCGGACGGCCTCCATCGCGACGACGGAGCCTGCGCCGTTGTCGGTGGCCCCGGTGCCGGAGATCCAGCTGTCGAGGTGGCCGCCGACCATGACGACCTGGTCCTTCAGTTTGGGATCGGTGCCGGGGATCTCGGCGACGGTGTCGAAGCCGTGCTCGTGGTCGCCGGTGATTTTGGTATCGATGTTGACTTCGAGGGTGACGGGCACGTGGGCTTCGGCGAGGTGCGCGAGGCGATCGTAATGCTCAATCATCATGACGGCGTTGGGAATCTTGACCGCGTTTTCGGGCTTCTGCGCGTCGCGGGCGAGGTCGGCTCCGTTGTCGTCGAAGATGATGCCGGTTCCACCACCGTCTCCACCGTCGCGGGTGGGAGTAATGATGGCGACGACGCCTTCCTCCATAAACATCTTCAGGGCTTGAGCGCGAAGACGCTGCAGGCGGGCGCGCTCGGCGAGGCGCTGCTGGATGGTCATCTGCGGGCTGGCCTGGGCGCGACGCGGGGCAGGCTGCTCGACGGTCTCCATCTCCTTGAGCTCTTCGTCGGTGTAGCGGTGGAAGAGGGGTTCGGTGATGTCCGGCGTGGGGCGCGTGGCGCCGAGGAGAACGATCCTGCCTTTGAGCTTGCCCTTCCACTTGTCGAGGTCGGCGGCTTCGTTCAGGACGATGTAAGCGATCTGTCCTGTAACGGGGCCGGCGGTTGCGGGCGACCACGGGGCTGCTTGCAGCCATAAGGGCTCGGGGTCCGGCGAGACCATGCGGGCCCAGGTGTTGATCTGCTGCCAGCCCATGCCGAAGTCGCCCCAGTCCTCGAGGTGCGCGTTGGAAAGGCCGATGGCGGTGAGGGTGTCGCGGGTCCACTCGTTGGCCTTCTTCATGTTGAGCGAGCCGGTGAGTCGTGGACCGATGCCGTTGGCGAGCGCGTCGCCGAACTGCATGACCTTACCGTGCTCAAAGCCCTCCTCGCGGATGCGCGCATACATGTTGAGGTCGATGTCTTCGGTGGCGGGCTGCGGACCGGAGTAGCTGGGGCCGGACTTTTCAGCGGCGGCTTCCGGGGCTGCGGCCTTCTTCTTTTGAGCCTGCGCGGGAAAACAGGCGGAACAACAAAGGCTCAGGACGACCGCAAAAGCGGCCACGGTGGACGAACGGCGCACAGACATCGATGAACTCCTCGAAGGGGTGTGAGGTTGTGAGGACTAGATGTGAAAGTGTACGCGTCGCGAGGCGAATTAGTCTCCGCGATGTTTGAGGGGGCTGCGGCTTAGCTGTGCTGGACGCGGCGGCGGCGCATGCGGCGGGCATAGAGCACGCTGAGATAGCTGAGCGCTGCAATGAGCACAACGACGCCGACCGGGAAACCGATGTCGCGGTAGGCGATGGCGAAGTCCGGATTGCGGCCGCTGGAGAGGCGATAAAAGAGCAATGCCATGATGCTGACGAAGGTGGTCAGAAAGAAGGCGGCAAAACCGGTCGCCAGACCCATCAGAAGCGACGAAAACCAGCCGAGATCGCCAAGCGGGATTCCAAAGAGAACGCCCTCGCTGCGGGCGCGGGCGACATCGTGGGGACTATCCATCTCAAGTAGAATAACCTGATGGCAGAAGGCTTGCAGGGCGTACTGACGATCGGTGCAGTACGGCGCGAGGAGTTGGTGCGCGCGGCGCAGGTGGCTCGCGAGGTTGAGGTGCGCCAGTCGGCGAACGGCGTGCGTTTTGCGACGTTTGGCGAGACGGGTGTGCCGGATCTGGACCTGGACCGGATGCTCGAGGCGGTGCCGCCCGCGATTGGCGCTGCGCTGGGAGCGAATACCTACTACTTTGTGCCGCTTGCCTTGAGGGAATCGGCCGAGCCAAGTCAGGCTGGCGAGCCGGAGGGCTTTGCAAAGAAGGCCTCGCAGTCGCCGGAGCACGCGATGGTGGCGCGCGCCTGGACCGATGAGCTGGGCGAGTCGGCAATCTGCCACAGGAATGTGGATCTGGATAGCGGGCATCGCGGAGTGTTCATCTCGACGCGGTTGATGGGTGACCGCTTCGCGCTCAGCTTTGAGTTCTTCATCAACGTGGCACACGCGTTTGTCGACGCCGCCGGCGTGCCGGAGAGCTTCGCTGAACTGGTGTGGCAGCAGGCACTGGATAACCTGCGTGGCGAGACCAGCCTGGATGCATGGGAGTCGCGCAATCTGGCCTTTGGGCGTGACCCGAATGCGCAGCCGGAGGAGCCGCGGATGCGCCGCAGCCAGAGCTACGCTGCGAAGGCGAGGCCGTTTTCGAGCGAAGAGCCTGCTTCGGTGAGCGAGACGCCACAAGTGATTGATGAGAAGGAGCGCGGGATTTATCTGGAGTCGAGCTTCTCGGATGCAGTGGCGATCTACCTGCTGTCGCTGGCGCTGGACTTCGACTACTCCGAGCTGCGGGAGCGCGAGTATCCGCTGCTGGCTCCGGCAGCGCTGGCGGCGCGGCTGAAACTGGTGGCGGAGATGTTTCCGCCGAATCCGGGATACCAGTTCAGCGTGCGATATCGGCGCAGAGCGTAGATTTTTTGATTCGCACTTAGCGCACAGCCGACATCGCCGCTCGGAAAAGCTTCTCGAAGTCGGAGGCGACGGCAGGATCTTTGGCTGCTGTCTCGACCGCTTTCTGCGCGATGGGCCGCGGGTAGCCAAGGTTGACGAGCGCCGAGAGGACGTCGTCGGCGACGGCGCCGAGTGAGGGTGCGGCTGGCTGTGCGGGCGCGATGCCGGCCATGTCGTCGAGTTTGTCCTTGAGCTCGAGGACGACGCGCTCGGCGGTCTTCTTGCCGATACCCGGAATCCTGGTGAGGGTGGCGTGGTCGCCGGCGCGGATGGCGCCGACGAGGCGGTCGGCGGAGATGCCGCTGAGCACCGTGATCGCGAGCTTCGGGCCGATGCCCGAGATTGTCAGCAACTTCTCGAAGAGGCGCTTCTCGGGTAGCTCGGAGAAGCCGAAGAGCGAGAGTGCGTCTTCGCGGACATGAGTGTGCACGTGCAGCTTCGCTTCGCTGCCTTCGTTGCCGAGATCGGTGAAGGTGGCGACGGAGATGGCGAGCTCGTAGCCGACTCCGTTGCAGTCAAGGATGACGGAGTTGGGAGACTTCGAGAGGATCTGTCCGCGGAGATGTGCGATCACGAGAGCGATTGTATCGGGCTGGAGTGTGTGTTCTCTAAACCAGACGGATTGATCCGGAGTAGCGTGTGATTGCAGCGTCCGAGGTGAGTAGAACAGCATCTTCGACGAACGCCTGCGCGATCAGGAGGCGATCGAAAGGGTCGCGGTGGAGGCGCGGAAGTTCGCCAGCAGCGATTGCGTGCTCGCTACTGATCTCGATCTCACGAAAGCCATGTTCGAGCAAACTCCGGCGCACGTTGCGCGGCTGGAAGAGAAAACTCTGCCTGCCGAGGCTGTGCTTGATAGCGGTCTCCCAGATGTTCACGACGCTGAAGTGGAGCTCATTCCGATCGTCGTCAATGAGCTCTTTGGCTTGAGCGCTGAGGTGTTCATCGTTGCTGATCACCCACAGCAGGAGATGGGTGTCGAGGAGAAGCTTCATTGGGAGGAGTTTTCCGCCTTACCGTAGAACATCTCCTCGATCTCCTCCTGAAACATGGTGTCGAAGTCATCGGGAACGGTAACCTGCCCCTTGAGAAAGCCGATCCTGCTCTTCCGTGGCGGGGGTTCGAGAGCGGTCAGCCGGACGAGAGGCTTTCCCGCCTTGGCGATGATGACATCCTCGCCGGCGACAGCCTTTTCGATGAGCTTCGAGAGGTGGGTCTTGGCGTCGTGGATGTTCACGGTTCCCATAGAGCTATCTTAGCTAAGTCTATCTAGTCTAGTCAAGTCGCGGCATCAGCCGTGGTTGGCGATATAGGTGTCGTGAATGACGGAGCGCAGGCGAGCGGTGAGGGCTTCGGCGTCGCGGGTGGTGAGGCCGGTGGTGGTAATCGGGTCGCCGATGATGAGCTTGAGGGGGCGCGGGCGCATCACGTAGGTGTGGATCGGCAGGAGCTCGTAGGTGCCCACGAGTGTAATGGGCACGAGCGGGACCTGGGCCTTGATGGCCATCCAGGCGCCGCCTGCAACCATGGATTTCAACTCGCCCGTAGCTGAGCGGCCGCCTTCGGGGAAGATCATGAGCGGAAGGCCGGCCTCGAGCGTTTTGACGCCGCGCATGAGGCTGGCGACGCCGGCGCGGGCAGAGCTCTGGTCGATGGGCACCTGGCCGGACCGGTTGAGGTACCAGCCGATGAACGGCAGCTTCCAGAGCGATGCCTTGGCGAGGATGCGGAACTGGAAGGGCAGCTTCGCGAAGAGCATCGGCGTGTCGTAGTAGCTGAGATGGTTGGAGGCATAGACCGCGAGCGGCCGCCGGCTGCCTTCACGCCGCAGAGGCTGCAGTTTCTCGAGGCCTTCGGCGGTGACGGGTGAGAGCGTGAGACGCAGGAGAAAGCGGGCCCAGGTGCGCGCGATGAAGTGCTGCTGGCGGCCAGAGCTGTCCCAGAGGCCAACAATGAGCGAGATGGAGCCGAAGAAGACCGTCGCAAGGGCGAGAAGCGGCAACAGAAGCAGGTAGGTGAGCCAGCGCAGCGCGAACGGCGCGGTGGGGCGCGGGGTTTCGGCCGCGGCGTGCTCTTCCGGCTGCAGGATTTCGTTGGACGGCATTGATCCTCATCTTAAATGCCAGGACCGCCGCGCAGTGAGCAGACTGGCAAAGGGTTAACTGCGGGCTGCCGGCTCGGGGTGCGGGGTGACGATGCGCGGGAGGAGCAGCACGCGGAGTTCGGCGATGAGGAAGAGCGAACCGGTGGCGATGATGAGGCCGTCGCGCGGTGCGAGGAACTCGGCGGTGGCGAGTGCGGAGATGGCATCGGGCGCCGCGACGGCCGGAATTTCGAGCTTCTGTGCGGCGGCGAGAAGGTCGTCGACGCGGGCGGCGCGAGGGCTGTCGATGTGCGTGAGGAGGATGTGATCGCGGCTGCGAGAGGGGTCGGACGATGAGGCATCGAAGAGCGGGAAGAGGATCTGCGCGAGCTCGGCGATGGGTTTGTCGGCGAGGCAGGAGAAGATAAGTGTGCGGGGGCGATCTTCCGGCAGCTGTGCGAGCGCGGCACGAAGCGCCCAGGCGCCGGCAGGATTGTGCGCCACGTCGAGCAAAATCGGTGCGTGTCCGCGAGAAGACGGAATCCATTCGAGGCGGCCAGGCCATTCGGTGTTGCGAATTCCCTGCTCGATGGCTACGTTGGGAATGTTGAACCCGTGGTTCGTACGAAGCTCAATGGCGGCGGCGACGGCAAGCGCAAGATTGCGTTGCTGGTGCTGGCCCGCGAGCGGCGAGTCCACCTCAATTATTTTGCGATCAATAGATAGTTGATATTGATTCCGCCATGGTGAAGTGCCGAATGTATTGATGTCAATGGATCTTAGATTCGGGCCCGTGTAATCGCGCGGCGGAAGGAAGCGCGCGGCATCGACACCCCGGACGTTGAGTTCAAGTGCAACCCTTCCGATGGCAGCGTTGGCCTCAGGATGTTGCGAGAGCGTGATCAGCACGCCGTTCTCGCGCAGAATCCCAGCCTTTTCAGTGGCGATGGAACGCAGCGTGTTGCCAAGGAACTCGGTGTGGTCGAGGCCTATATCGGTGATGATCGACAGCAGCGGAGCGACGACATTGGTGGCATCGAGGCGTCCACCGAGGCCAACCTCAAGCACAGCCATGTCGATTCCCTGCTCGGCGTAGTAACAGAAGGCGATGGCTGTGAGGAGCTCGAAGAAGCTGGGTGGATGCGGGAGTTCACCGTGAGCGACGAGCGTGGCGGCGGTGGATTCGACGAGCGCGAAGAGCACGGAAAAATCGTCGTTGGAAATTTCATTGAACTGCGGTGACTTCCCGTCCGAGAGGCGGATGCGCTCGTTGACGCGAAGCATGTGCGGCGAAGTATAGAGGCCAGCGCGCAGGCCGGCGGCATTGAGGATCGATGCAAGGGTGGCGGCGGTGGATCCCTTGCCGTTGGTGCCCGCGATCAGGACTGAGCGGAAGGCGTGATGCGGGTCACCGAGCGCGCGCAGCAGCGTGCGGATGTGGTCGAGCGACCACTTGCGCAGAGCCCCGGCGTTGCCGGTGCGCAGTTCGGGTCCCATAGTGGCCAGGCGCGCCAGCACCTCGTCATAGGTCATTCATCTATTGTCTCGCGAGCAGCACCTCGGCGTGGCAGAGGCGGCCGGCTTTGCCGCGCAGGTGGAGGCCATCGGGTCGGTTGGCGAGATAGCGGGTGTTGAGGGCCGCGGAGTCAAGGTCTTCGACGATCTTCAGGTCGTAGCGCGCCAGATCTTCGGCGAGAGATTGCGGTGTGAAGAAGAGCTGGAAGGGCTCGCCCGCGAGTGCAACACGCGCAGAGAGCGAATCGAGCATGAGTTGCTCGGTGAAGGAGAGGACCTCGCGCGGCTGCGAGTAGTCGAACACGAGGCTGGAGCCTGTGGGCAGGCTGCCGAGGACGCGGGCCGTTGCAGCGAAGGCCTCCTGCGTGAGATAGGGCACGACGCCGAGCCACGCGGTTGCAGTGGGAAGAGTGAAGTCGAAGCCGCCGTGGAGAAGTTGCTGGCGAAGCGACTGGCGCTCGAAGTCGACCGGGACGAAGCTGAGCGCATGGGGAACCGGCAACTTCGATGCCGCAAGGAGCTCACGCTTCCACGTCTGTGTTGCGGGATGGTCCACCTCGAAGACGTGAAGGTTGGGATAGGGATTGCGAAGCGCAAAGGTGTCGAGGCCTGCTCCAAGAATAAGAGCCTGCCGGACGCCATGATCGCGAATGCCTGACGCAAGAACGTCCTCGGCGAAGCGCGCCCGGCAGACCATGAACGCACGCAGCGCTGCGGAGAAAGGCTTGCGCGAGGCGGAGGGTGTGCGCTGCAGTTCAGCGCGGGCGTCGGCTGGGAGAATCGGGACGGCGAGGGGATCTTCAAAGACGAGCGGATGCGCATCATGAATCTGGTGCGCGGCGCGGCGCAGGGCAACACGAAGGGCTGTACGTGAGGGACGGGCTTCGTCCAAGGGAGTTCGTCCAGATCTCAGTCTGCGGCTGCTGCGGCGGCGTCGGTAGAGGTCTCGGCGGTTTCGAGCTCGACGACGTTGGGCTCGCTCATCCAATGGATGGCGTTGGCGAGGTACGGCTTGATCTCTTTGCGCGAGACGATCGCGTCGAGAAAGCCGTGCTCGAGCAGGAATTCGGAACGCTGAAAGCCCTCGGGGAGTTTCTGGCGGATCGTCTGTTCGATGACGCGCGGTCCGGCGAATCCGATGAGAGCGTTGGGTTCGGCGATGTTGAGATCGCCGAGCATCGCGAAGCTGGCGGTGACGCCGCCGAAGGTCGGGTCGGTCATGAGGGAGATATAAGGGATCCCGGCGTCGTCCAGACGTGCAAGACCGGCCGAGACCTTCGCAAGCTGCATCAGCGAGGCGATGCCTTCCATCATGCGAGCGCCGCCGGAAGCAGAAACGATGACGAGCGGCGTGCGGGAATCCAGCGCACGATCGACCGCGCGGGCAATCGTCTCGCCGACCACCGCGCCCATGGAGCCGCCGATGAATCTGTACTCCATCACAGAGACGACGACATCAAGCCCGTTGATCTTGCCGACCGCGTTGACGATCGCGTCATCAAGGCCTGTCTTCTTCTGTTCCTTCTGAAGGCGGTCCTTGTAGGGTTTCAGATCGCAGAAACTGAGCGGGTCAGTTGAGCGGAGGCCACTGTCCACGAGGTCAAAACCGGGGTCGAGCAGCATCTGGATGCGCTCACGCGCGCTGATTTTGAAGTGATGGCTGCAGTAGGGACAGACCTGGAGATTGGCCTCGAGATCGGCGTTCCAGATGGGCTTGCCGCACTGCGGACACTTGGTCCAGAGTCCTTCGGTGCGAACCTCGTGATCGGAGGGGGGGACGATCTCGTGGTCATCGCGCTTGAACCAGGTCATCGCTCTAGTCGCCTCCGTGGGACCTCAAATCCCAGTTTTCCATTGTAGCGGAGCGGCTGGGCCACCGCAGGTATTTCAGATCCGTTGGAAGTGACCGCAATTTCATGCAGAAGAAAGCGGCCTGCACTTGGAGTGCAGGCCGCGAAAGGGTGCGAAGGGGGTTAACCTACCACTGAACGCCGGGATAGAGGCTTGGCATGCGGAAGGCGCGATAGGCGTTTGCGCCAGCCAGGTGCATATGCCATACCGTGGTTGGATTCAGGGGGTCAGCGGTGACCTCGAAGATGTCCGATTGATTGACGAGGCCGGAGAGATCGTATTCCAGGTCACCGTTGTCCAACGGCTCGGCGTTGCCTCCCCAATTGTTATAGAAGCTGGTGGCCAGCACCTGGTGGAAGGTCAACGTCGCGGTCTTCGCCGTCTCATCGATCTTGAATACCGGGATCGTCGTATAGCAGGCCGGCTCCGAGCCAGTTCCGCAGAGACCTCCATCGGACATAACGCGGTCGTCGCCATTATCCATCATGGTGAGTGAGAAGATGCCGGTGCTGGTGGGACCGACAAAGGCAGGAGCATGTTGCGCATACTGCCAGTCCTGAGGGGCCGTCCCGTTCACGAGTGTGAAATCACCCTGGTAGCCAAGCTTCCAGAGAATGTTGCCCGTGCCGGCTCCATCCTGGTAGTCCACTTTGACCACCCAGTTCTGGTGGCGAATCGATACGAGGAGGTTGTGATCGTCCGGTGAGTAGACGATGGCGTTGGTGTGCGTCCAGTCCGGGAACTGCATGGGGCGACGATTCACATCAAAGTGGTCGAACTCGTTCCACACCCATGCAGGATGCAGGTTTTGGTCGAGATCAACGATGACATCGCCGAGGACATTTGCCGGGGTGCCAACGTAGCCTGCAATGGTCGAGGAAGCCACGCTGGCATTTGAGAGCACGAGCCAGTGGCCGTTGGGCAGGGGGGTGACTTCGTGATGAAACTGCTTCAGCTTAATGTTGTATCCGGCCGCCGACAGCTCGTTATTGAGATCGTTCAGAGAGATCTCCCGTACGATGTTTCCGGCTAGATCGATCTCGCGAATGGCAATAATTGCGCCGCTCGGCGTAGCACCGGCATAAGTGCTTCCTTCACCGATGCTGATGAGGAAGTCACCATTCGGAAGAAGCTTCACGCCTTCGATGTCATCGGTGGGATCAGCTTTCGGAAGTTGGTAAGTCCACAGAACCTTGCCCTGCAGGTCGGTGACCACGATTCCTTTGGCACCGAGGAGCGGAGTGAGTTCCTCGACTCCGGACTGAGGAGTCAGTCCAGGCGTGGTCGTCACAGTGAGATTGAGAGCTGGCGTCAACAGCGGCGTTCCCGTGGTGAAGCTGTGGTCGGCGTCCGTTGCGGTGATTCCGTTCTGGAATTGAACCGCAGCCTGCATGTGATAGGCGGTGTTCGCCAGCATGCCGGCAACGTAAATGCTGACGGTGCCGCCGGCCTGGGTCGTGGATCGAGTCCATGTCTGCCGCCCGTACGTGGTGTCAGTGCCGAAGTTGACGGTGACGGATCCCGGGAATGGGAGGGTCATCGTATACAACGCTACCTGCGGGTTGTTGGTGGAGCTTACGGTGCCCTGTGGCCGAACGGCGGAGACACCGGTGAGCGAGACGGTCTGCGGTGTCGCGGCCGTGACGTTTCCAAGCCCGAGACTTAGCGTCGCAGTCTGCGAGGAGCTGCCGGAGGCCGTTGTTGGGGAATAACTGACGGCTTCCGAGCAGCTTGCACCGGCAGCGAGGGTTGTTCCGCAAGAGCTGGTGGCGATCGAGTAGCTTGAATCTCCTGAGAGAGCCGGGTTCAGCGTAATGTTTGCAAGCCCAGTGTTGGTGACGGTGACCACCGATCTGGTGAGGGTCGTTCCGACCAGGTCGCCGCCGAAATCAAAACTGCTGGTACTGATCGATGCGCTCGAGATCGCAGGCGCAATCGAGAGCGTAGCGGTAGCTGAATGGGATAGCGAGTTGGCGGAGCCCGTAACTGTAAAGGACGCTGAGGACGTTGCTGCCGCAGAACTTGAAGCGCTGAGCGTGAACTGGCCCAACTGGCCCGGAGCGACCGAAAGGGAGGACGGCGTAGCGGTCACGCCCGCAGGAAGCCCGCTCAGGGAGACCGTAACCGGATCGCTGAAGCCATTCACCGCGCCGGCCGTGACGCTGAGCGTTCGCGAGGAACCGCCGCTCGGCAGGGAGATCGAGCTCGGTGCCGCCGTGATAGTGAAGTCGGGAATCACGGGAGGTGCAATCGTAAGCGCAGCCGTAGCCGTGTGCGAGAGAGAGTCCGACGAGCCTGTCACCGTAATCGTGCCAGTGGAGACCGTTGCCGCGGTGGAGGCTGCAAGAGTGAACTGACCCAGTTGTCCCGGATTCACGGTGAGAGTCGAAGGCGTGGCGACAACGCCCGCGGGCAATCCGCTGAGCGAGATATTCACGGGGTCGGTGAATCCGTTGACCGCAGCAGTGGTCACGGTGAAGGATCGAGCGGATCCTCCGCCCTGCAGAGAGACCGCGGTTGGAGCCGCCGTGATCGTGAAGTCGGGCAGAGCGGCGGGCGAGATCGAGAGTGCGGCAGTGGCCGTGTGGGAGGTCGCGTCGGCTGAAGCGGTCACTGTGACCATGGTTGAGCTTGTCGGTGTCGCTGAATCAGAGGCACTCAGCATGAACTGGCCCAACTGGCCCGGCGCAAGCGAGAGCGTGGAAGGCGAAGCAGAGACGCCGGTGGGAAGGCCACTCAGCGAAATGTTCACCGCACCGGTGAATCCATTCACTCCGCCTGTTGTTACTGTCAGAGCCCGTGCTGTCCCTCCGCTCTGGAGGGCAACTGTACTCGGAGCTGCTGCAACGGTGAAGTTAGGCAAAATGGCTGGGCCGGACGACGTTCCGCAGCCCAGGGTAAACGCGAGTGCGGAGAGCAGCGCGAGACGGGGGGTTCTCATAGATAAATTCGGGATCCTATAGAAAAGTGAAAAAGCTTCGTTTGGGGGTTCAGCCAATCTACGTTGAAACCATGTCGTGGGCCGTGCCTTCGATGCAACTTTGGTTACATCGGTAACTTCCACTTTCGAGTCTCGTGGTAATGTGGCCCGACAAACTGTTACAGGGATTCAACTTGCGATTTATATCCTAAGAAAACATTAGGTTTGTCAGCGAGGTACCAAGTCCGATACGTGTCTTATTGCGAATTAATAAGCAAGAAATATCCTGCGAGTTGTTCGCCCTCTCGGAACTCGTCTTAGTCGTTATGGCGGAAAGCTCAGGGCAACTGAAGCAAATTGCGACAGCCGAATCGACTCAAACAGTCCGGATTATTTGCGGTAACGCCCGGGAAGGCCATAACACTTTCATGCTGGGCGTACTGCTGCTTGCGGTGGGGGTTTCAGCGGCGGCGGGCCAGAGGTGGCCGGAGTATGGGGGATCGCTGGAGGGACAACGGTACTCCGCGACGCAGGAGATCAATCGTGGAAATCTAGAGCGCCTCGAGAAGTCGTGGGCGCTCGATGTGCGGCAGTTTGAAGGAGCGAAGCCGCGGGGGTCGTTTGAGGCGACCCCGGTGTTGTGGCAGGGGATGCTGTATCTCACGACGCCGAAGGATGTCGTGCTCGCGGTGGATGCCGCCACGGGCAAGGTGCGATGGATGTTCGATCCGGGAGTGAAGGATGAGGACGTGCACTCTGTCGTAACCTCGCGCGGGTTGGCGTTATGGCATGACTCGCGGCGCGGCGCGTGCGCGGATCGTGTGCTGGTGGCGACCCTGGACCGCAGGCTCATCGCGCTGGACGCACGAAGGGGAAAGGCCTGCGCGGGGTTCGGGAGCGGCGGGACGGTAGATCTCGGAGCCGGACTGTATGCGCCGGACAAGAGCTACCTGGAATTCACCTCGCCGCCAGTGGTTGTCGGAGATCGGATCATCCTGGGTTCGTCTGTCTCGGATAACCAGAGCACCGACGCCCCGTCAGGTGCGGTGCGTGCATTCGATGTGCGGACGGGCAGGCCTTTGTGGAAGTGGGAGCCGCTGTCATGGGTAACTGGTCCGGGGCCGCATGCGAGCGGAGCGGGAAATGCGTGGGCTCCCCTGGCAGCGGATGCGGAGCATGACCTGGTGTTTGTGCCGACAGGCAGCGCGTCAGTGGACTACTTCGGGGAATCGCGAATCGGCGACAACCATGACGCCGACTCGATTGTGGCGCTGCGGGCGTCGACGGGTGAGAAGGCGTGGGCGTTTCAGCTTGTACACCACAATCTCTGGGACTATGACACGGCGTCGCAACCGCTGCTGTTTACCTGGCGCGGGAATGTGCCGGCGCTCGCAGTGATGAACAAGACAGGAATGATCTACGTGTTCAACCGGCTGACCGGCCAACCGCTCTTTCCGGTTGAGGAGCGCGCAGTGCCGCAATCTGATGTGCCGGGAGAACGGACGTGGCCGACGCAGCCCTTCTCAACCGCCCTCGAGCCATTGCTGTCGATGCATTTCGTCGTGGACAAGATGCCGGCCGGCCACACTGATGATGAGCGGTTTTGCGAGAGGCTGATGCGGGAGGTGAGATACGATGGGCCGTTTACACCGCCGTCGATGAAGGGAACGGTGGTCTATCCGGCGTCGCTGGGAGGGCCGAACTGGGGTTCGTCGGCGCTGGATGTGAAGACAGGCGTTCTGTACACGCGAGTGAACTCGATGGCGTACCTGGTGTGGCTGAGCAAGGGTGAGAAGGAAGTCGATGCGCCGCCGAAGAAGCCTGTGAGGAATGCGAGAGACGAGCTCAAGGCCGGAATTTTTCGGCCGCCGGATGCCACGCTGGGGGGTGGAGGGAATTTGATGGGCGGCACGCCGTATGCGGTGAACCTGCGAGCGCTGGTGGGGCCGGGCGGGATTCCGTGCGGTGGGGCGCCGTATGGGCGGGTGGTCGCGACCGACCTGAACTCCGGCAAGCAGGTGTGGTCGGTGGCGCATGGAGAGATGCTGAAGGATATGCCGGGGTCGGTGGGGATGGGCGGGCCGATTGTTACGGCGGGAGGAGTGGTCTTCGTAGGGGCGTCGCGGGATGCGTATCTGCGGGCGTATGACTCCGCGACGGGCAAAGAGCTTTGGAAGGGGCTGTTACCTGCTCTCCCAGGTGGGACCCCGATGACGTATGTGGCAAAGGGTAAGCAGTATGTGGTTATCGCGACGGGCGATGAGCACCACGGGGATACACTGGTGGCGTTTTCCCTTGGAAAATGAGCCTCGACTCCCCTCCCGGCAATATTGCGCAAAATCTTCCAGAAAAAGGACTTAGGGGTGTACTTGTATCCAAAACGCCACATGGGTGTGGTGAAAAGTGCTCAGCATAGCCCGGCGACGCGCATTTCCTGTTCACCTCGCCGCCAGAGCCTCCGAGCCGCCGGGACGGGTCTTGGGAAACGACGGGTTCAGAATGGCGAACTTCCCGTGGGCGCTGATGAAGATGGAATGGAAGATCGAGGTGGGGATCAACCCGTCCGTATCGACGTCGGCGCGGCGGGAGAGGGCGACCGCGGTGAGGTCCGAGACCGACTCACTTCCCAGGTGGAGAGAGCTGATCCTGCGGATCGCCAACGATGAAGGAACCCACTGATTGAAGGTTCCCGCCCTCACAGGCTGGGTCCGGTCTGCCGCGTCCCCAAGGTTGTCCTGGAAGAGGGTAAGCTGATTCGCGCCGGAGTCGAGAAGCAGCGACATCGCGGCGTCCCCGAATTCCTGAATACGGCCCGCGACGATTAGCCGGTTGCGGGTGGGCTTGCCTTGATAGATCCCATCGAGTTGCAAGGGGAGATGTTCGCCCGCCGCGAAGTGCGCCATCGAGCCGAGGGGAGAGTCGAGCTCGATGATCTGGTGGCGATAGTCGATGAGCAGATCGAAGTTCCCGAGGAAGTCTTCGCCCAGCACACCGCGCACGTTTCCGGTGACAGTGGGCGCGTGCGCTGTGGTGAAGATCTCTCCGCCGGAGACGACGGCACCGGCGACAGACATCGAGTCCACGCGGGCTACGGACATTCTGGAGGACGCAAGAACGCCGACGACCGTCTTCTCGGCTAACCGCGGGAGGCCAAGCTGGTCAGCGAGCTTCTGGTCGATTATGGTCTTGGAGCATCCGGTGTCGAGCATGAAGTCATAGGGGCGAGAGCCATTTATGCTGACAGGTACGATAATCATGGATCGCTCGTCCAGCCTGATCCTGGCTGTCACAGGCTGCCGCCCTGAACCGACAGGATCCTGCGCGGCGCCCACCGCGAGGGCGGGGATTGCCAAGGCTAGAAGAACGAGAGGGCGAGTGAAACGGCAGGTTCGCGACATGGGGGTTCACCTCGATGGGGTGAACTATGTCGGTCCGGCGGGCTGATGATCTTGAGGAACGCCGGATGTTCCGTTGATAAAGATGATGTCTTTGTGATGGGCTCTAAGCTGAGGAAATGAAATGGTTTATCGGTTCGGTCGATTCGAAGTCGACGATCGGGAATTCCGTCTCTCTGAAGACGGAACGCCCGTGCAGGTCGAACCGAAGGTGCTCCGGCTGCTGGTCTACCTGATCGAACACCGGAACCGGTTGGTGCGTAAGCAGGAGCTGCTGGACGCGGTATGGCAGGATGCCATGGTCACGGAGAATGCCCTGACCCGGGCGATCGGTCTGTTGCGCAAGGCGCTGAACGACACCCACAACCCCCGATATATCGAGACAGTGCCGACGGCAGGCTACCGCTTTCTTGCGAACGTGACGGCAGTGGAGGAGAACCCCGCCGCCCCCGCGGCAACGCAAACGCAGCCGGTCACGGTTCCGGCAGAACACCGGGCCGGAGCCAGAACGCCCAACTGGTGGATCGCCGTACCGGTGGTCCTGTCGGCGATCCTCATCGCGGCCATCGCGGGCATATTCGTCTACCGCCATCACGGCAAAAAGATCCTCAGCGAGAAGGACACGATCGTACTGGCGGACTTCGACAACTCAACTGGCGACCCGGTATTCGACGCCACGCTGCGGCGGGGCATGGCGGTGCAACTGGAGCAGTCTCCGTTTTTGAGCCTGATCCCGGACGACCGCATTCAGCAGGTGTTGCGGGAGATGAGCCAACCGGCCGACATGCGGCTTACACCGGCCATCGCGCGCGAGATCTGCGAGCGGACCTCGAGCGCTGCAGTGCTCGACGGGTCGATCGCGCTGCTCGGCAGCCAGTACGTTCTGGGCCTGCGCGCAAAGGACTGCCAGAGTGGGAAGGTGCTGGCCGAAGAGCAGGTGCAGGCGGCCAGAAAGGAAGATGTGCTGAATGCCTTGGATCGGATGGCAGGCAAATTCAGAACGCAAGTCGGCGAATCGCTCGCGACCGTGGAGAAGTATGACACTCCACTCGCCGAGGCCACGACGTCCTCGCTCGAAGCATTGAAGGCGTTCAGCCTTGGGGTGAACAAAGTGCGTGCGGGAGCGAACACCGAAGCGCTTCCGCTCTTATCAAGGGCGGTGGAACTCGATCCCAATTTTGCGGCGGCGTACGCGAATATGTCGGGCGTGTATTTCATCCAGCGCGAGCCTGGGTTGGCGGCCGAGAATATCCGCAAGGCGTACGAGCTGCGGGACAGAGTGAGCGAGCGGGAACGCCTTTGGATCGAAGGATCCTACTACTGGCGGGCAACAGGAGAGTTGGAGAAGGCAGTCTCTTCCTTCGATCTGTTTCAGCAGACCTACCCGAGAGACTCCTCCGCTCCCAACACGCTGGGAAACCTTTACGTACGGCTGGGAAACGGTGAAAAGGCAGAGCAGGAATACCGTGAAGCGTTGCGCCTGAACCCGAACGCTCCGGCAAACTACCAGAACCTGGGTGCGGTTGTTGTGAGCCTCAATAGGTTCGACGAGGCGGAGGCCGTGTACAAACTGTCAGACGAGCGGCATCTGCCCTATCAGGGACGGCCGAAGTCGCTTTATCTGCTGGCGTTCCTGAAAGGCGACCAGGCGCGGATGGCGCAGTTGGCCGCGTCCGTCCGGGGAAAGCGGAGCGCGGAAGATGCGATGCTGGGCGCGCAGGCGGATACCGAAGCGTGGTACGGGCGGATGAAGGCAGCGCGAGTTTTCACACAGCGGTCGATGGACGCGGCTCTGGATAACGATGCGAAGGAGACAGCCGCCGGTCATCAGTCGGCAGCCGCACTCTTCGAGGCGGAGTCGGGAGAGTGGGAGCGAGGCCGCGCGGATGCCAACGCAGCGATCAGACTGGCGCCGAATCGCGACGTACGCCTGACGGCGGCACTGGCATTGGCCCAGGCGGACGACACGGCCTCGGCGGAGAAGCTGGCAAGCGGCATCGATAAGGATTTTCCGGTCGACACTCTGGTGCAGAAATATTGGCTGCCTACGATCCGGGCGGCGATTGCCGTGCAACGGAAGGACCCAAACCGGGCGATCGAACTGTTGGAGCCGGCCCGCGGCTTTGATCTCGTGGGCGGCACCAATCTCCTGAATGCGAGCCTGTTCCCCGTCTATGTGCGCGGGGAGGCCTATCTGATGCTCCACGACGGCAAGCGAGCGGCGGCGGAGTTTCAGAAGTACATCGATCATCGTGGCCTGGTGCGGAACGCGCCCATTGCGATGCTGGCGCGGCTTGGCCTGGCACGCGCTTACGCTATGCAAGGCGACATCATCAAAGCCCGGACTGCGTACCAGGTTTTCCTGACGGCATGGAAGGACGCCGATTCGGATGTGCCCATTCTGCAAGAAGCAAAAATGGAGTATGCGAAGTTGTAGGGATCCCGGCAGCTTTGCCACCCGAGGTTGCCGGTTGCGCGCAGCGATGCGGATCTGAACATGCGGCGCGATTGCGAATTGTTGTCCTGCATGTGGAAGAAGCGCTGCGCTGGCGCGCCTTTGGCTCGCAGGGACGCAGCTTGCACATGACAAAACCGACATGCAGGGTGACTAGACTCAAGCCATGAAGTGCCTGCTCAGGATCGTCACGATCGTCATGGTCACGATGACGCTTCTGTTGCCGGTCCTCGAATATTTCGACCGTTGGGATCGTCCGGGCATATCAGGAGACACCGAGCTCCCGGTCTTCCTGGTCACGCTCTTCATCGCGCTTGTGATCCTGGTGGCAGTCGCCATCGCGCGCCGCACGATGGCCCGGCAGAACGCCCAGACCGAAACGGACATCGTCTACGAGTTCGTTCGCTCAGGGTTCCGCGCGTGGACGGACATCGCCATCTCGCCTTCGGTGTCTCCGCCCCTTCGAATCTGATCCCCAGGCTAAGTGTGCCCGGACGCGTTTGCTCGCAACGCGCCGCTATTCTGCGTGCGGATTACACCGCACGAGGCCCTGCCCACTTCGCCCGGAGATAGTATGCGTTTCAATTTGTTCGCGCGCCTTTGCGCGTTGTCGCTCTGCGTTGGAGCGGCAGGTTCTGGTGTCTCGTTTGCTCAGTCCAGCAATACCGGCTCTGTCGTGGGCTCCGTCATCGGACCGGACGGCGGCGCAATTCCCGATGCTCAAGTCACGCTCGCTGCGCCCGACACGCCGGCGCGAACGGTGTCTATCGACCAGGACGGAACCTTCGCGTTCAAGCAACTTCCGAGTGGCGACTACACCATCAAGGTTGAGGCCACAGGGTTCGCTACCCTGCAGCAATCGTCGGTGGCCGTGGCGGTCGGCAGAACCGATCACCTCACGCTAAAACTCTCCGTCGCTGCTGCCACGGAAAATGTCTCGGTCACGGCCGCGCCCCTCACGTTCGACACCTCAGAGACGTCCTCGGTCACAAACATCGATCGCGACCGTGTTGAGGAGTTACCCATCCCCAGCCGCAACTATCTGACCTTCGTTCTGCTCTCTCCCCAGGTCGCGCCATCCAACCCCGCGCTTTTCCAGAACGGCCTCGTCCAAAGCGGCGGAAGCTTCAGCTTCGGCGGCCTTCGCCCCGGCAGCAACTCTATCTACCTGGACCAGGTGAACGACAACGATGAATATAGCGGAGACAGCCGGACGCAACTCTCCCCTGAAGCCATCAGCGACTTTCAAATCGTCAACCACGGCTTCGCGGCACAGTCAGGTGGTGGCGCAGGCGGGTCTATCGACGTGCAGACGCGAACGGGAGTTAACAAAATCCACGGTGACGCCTTCACCTTCGTCCAGAACGGCGCCCTCAATGCGATTCCACCGCTGGGACTGTATCCGCGCAGACCGGATGAGAAGCGCGTGCGCGCCGGTGTTGCGCTAGGCGGGCCGATCGAGCGAGACAAGACCTTCTACTACGTCGCAGGGGAGCAGGAGATGGCCCGCGGCGAAGATGTCAACGACTTGAATCCCTCCACTCTGAAAGCGATCAATGCGGCCATCGCAAATTACAGCCCACTTAATCATCTCGTCCTCGAACCCGGTTTCTTCCCCACGGCCGACCAGGAGACCGAGCTCTCGGCGCGTTTTGACCGCCTGCTCAGCCCTCGTGAATCAATCTCGGCGCGCTATGCGTTCACCAATGGCCGTAATGTCAACGACTCGTTCAACACAGACGAGCAGGCCGACTTCTCCGCACGCGGCTCCTCCGTCATCGCGGACAACAGCCTCAACGTAACGCTGACATCCACATTCTCAGAAACGCTCCTTAACAATCTCAGCTTCGAACTCGCGCAGCGCCGCGCCGTCGAGCGAACGAATTTCGCCTCCGGCCCCGGCATCAATATCGCCGGCCTGGCGTACTTCGGAACTCCTTACTCCGGGAACAGTCGCCGCTTCGAAACTCACGTCGAGTTCGCCGACTCCATCTCGAAACAACTCCACCATCATCTTTTGCAGTTCGGCACACGCGTGGACCACGTCGCCCTGCGCGCCGATGTTTCCGACGGATCGCAAGGTCAGTTCGTCTTTGCCAGCCTCGCAACGCTCGAGAATCGCACACCCGACTTCTTCACCCAGTCCTTCGGCAGCTTCAACACAAATCTTGCTGAGGTTCGCCTCTCCGGCTTCGCTCAGGATCACTGGACCTCGAAATCGCTCACGCTCGACTACGGCCTGCGCTACGACTACAACGGCCTGCCCTCGTCAATTCCGCAGGATGTGCTCAACCTCAGCCCGCGATTCGGCTTTGCGTGGACACCGATAAAATCCACCGTCGTGCGTGGAGGCCTCGGCACCTTCTACGACCGCTTCCTTCTCTCCACCATCAATCGCATCGAAGAATTCAACGGCACATCCGCCTTCTCGCAAATCCTCGAAGACACCGCCGCGGCGAATCTCTATCGCAGCAATCAGACCCCAACCGCTCCTCTGCCAGCAGTCGCGCCCAGCATCTGGAAATCCGCCGCCATCCTCCCGAACCCCTACAGCGAGGTCGCCTCACTTAGCGTCGAGCAGTCCCTGCCATTCCAGACCACACTCACCGGCGAGTACCAGTTCGATCACGGCGTCCATCTCGGGCGAACGACAAACGTGAACCTCGCACCTCCCGTGAAGCTCACGTCCGCAAACGCGGCGTCTCTGGGCGTCTCAAACCCCACACTTCAACAACTCGGCTTACTTGTCTTCTCGCCCACGCGTCTTGATCCCTCTTACGACGCGGCCAACCAATTCGCCACCACCGCCAACTCCTCCTACAACGGAGCCACCGTTACGCTCAACCGCCAGTTCCAGGACGACCTGCAGGTCATGGTCGGCTACACATACGCCAAAACCCTCGACGACGCATCCTACGATCTCGAACAACCGCAGGAGCCCTACGCCATCAACAAGGAGCGTGCGCTCTCGTTGCAGGATCAGCGGCATCGTCTCACTCTAAGCGGGCTGTGGCTCATCGGCCCCGATCTTGGCGATGTCGCGGACGTCGCGAAGAATGCGAATCCAAGCCTATTCATGAAGGCACTCTACGGACTCGAGTTCGCACCCATTGTCAGCATCACCAGCGGCTTCCGGTCGAACCCGCCGATTGGCACGGACAGCAATCGTGAGCACATCTTCCCATTCGCTGCCCGCCCTGCGGGCTATAACCGCAACATGCTGGCAACTTCGACGAACATGAACTTTGATTTTCGCGCGCTCAAGATGGTGGCGATCAAGGGTGGACATCTCGACATCGTCGCGGAGTCCTTCAACATCCTCAACCACCGAAACATCACTGAACTCAATCCGGTTTACGGGTCAGAGCTGCAAACGGCCGCGCCCGGCTTTGCACACGGCTTATCCGCCAGTACCGCGAGACGCATCCAGTTCTCGCTCGATTACGAGTTCTAGCAACAGCGCTAGTGCGTGGCCGAGCTGGGAGCTTTCAGAAAATCTGTTGTTGGAAGAACGGCGGGTGTGAAGCGCGCGGCGTAGATGTCGCCGGTGAAGAAGTCGCGCTTGTCGATGCGTGTGCCTACGGAGGTGGTGCCGGGCGGGAGTGGCGCGAGGGTGACGGCGAACTCGGCTTGCAGTTCGCCGTTAACGTATCCGCGGAGGAACTTGCCGTCGTACGTGGCGGCGACGGCGTACCACTGATCGAGCGGATGAAGATGGGCGGCGTCGCAGGCGATGGCAACGCCGTGTTGCTCGGGGCCGCCGCGGAGATCGATGCCGACGGTGTCGAGGCACCACTGGTTGTTGACGATGCGGATCTCGAACATGCGGCGCGATTGCGAATTGTTGTCCTGCATGTGGAAGAAGCGCTGCGCCGGCGCGCCTTTGGAAGAGGGGCGGAAGATGACTTCGAAGGTGTAGAGGGCGTCTCCGGAGAGCGGAGCGGTGTTGAGAAAGAGCGCGTCGCCGGTGGGATTGCCGCTTTGAGGGTCTCCACTGTTGGTGTTTCCATGGCCTTCGAAGTGGACGGCCTTGCCGATGGGTGTGTCGACGGGCTGCGGCGTGCCGACGGCGCTGACCTGCATGCCACCGATTCTGGTGAGGTTGTCGAAGCGCCAGGTGATGGATTGCTGAGCCTGAACGGCAAGGCCAGGGATGGCGAATGCGAGGAGAGCGGCCGCGAGGAGTTTCATGTGCACACCAGCATACGGAAAAGCCGGCTTCGACAGCGGCATGCGTTGCCAGCTGATTACGGTCTCTCAGGAATCGGGTTCGGATAGTTGAAGAGGATCTGGTTGCCGTCGGGGTCGTCGACGACGAGGAGACGGTAACCCCAGGAGCCTGCATTGAATGGTGATTCGACGTCAGGGCATCTTCTGAATCCATTGGCTGCGCCAGGCGGGAGCTTCGAAGGGGTCGGCGAAGTACTGCGTTTCGTGCACGACCTTGCCGTTGAGAAATTCCATGATGCTCACGGTGTAAGCGGGTCGGCCCTGGTAGGTGATGATGTATTCGGTGACCCAGAGATTGTCGCGTCCGAGAATTCGGCGGACATTGAAGCCGGAGGGTTTACCGGGGTGATGACTTCGCAGGGCCTGCAGGTTGGCTCGGCCGAGGATTCGCTCGCCGGATTGCGGATAATCGCAGATGGCGTCGTCAGCGTAGATCGCGTGTTCGGCATTTACATCTTCCGCGGCCGATGCACGCCAGTGTGCGTTCAAGGCTTCGCGGATTTGTTGTTCGTTCGCTGACTCTATTTGAGATTTGTCGCGAAGGTCAGAAGGTTCAGCCATGGAATCCCTCCGGTTTCTGTGGGGGCCCTCCCTGAACTTTATGCCTCAGTCATTTGCGACAGGCTGCCAGAGCTCGACACGGTTTCCTTCCGGGTCCGTGAGCCAGCCGAACTTTCCGAAATCGTAGCTGTCGCGCTTTGGGTCGACGGTGATGCCTTCGGCAATCAAGCGGTCCAGCACGCCGTCGAGATCATCGACCTGAAGATTGATCATCGCTTTCTGTTCGACAGGAAAGTAGGCATCCTCTTGTTTGAAGAGGGCGAAGACGACATGAGGGTGTTGCGTCGGGACGGGAAACGCGAAGGATCCCCCGGATTTCACGAGACCGAGATGCCGCTCGTACCAGCTGTATAGCGCTTTTGGATCTTTCGCTCGCAAGAAAATTCCACCAAAGCCAGTAACCGAAGCCATGCAGCCTCCTGTGAGGAACAGTTGTCCAGAGGTTACGCCGGGAGATGGTGCGAGCGTCAACCGCAACTTCGTGAATCCTGCAAGGGCCATCCGGCCGCCTGACGATCTCAGGGAGAAGGAAGAGGTGCGTGAAGGAAGCGCTTCACTTGATCGAGGTCGGAGGGACTCAGCTTCTCATGACCGGCGGCGGTGGAGGATGGCGTCGCCGGATGTTGCGCATCAGCCGGGGCAGGCTGGTTCAATGCGAAGTGCGTGTCCAGGTAGAGGACGACGTTGTCGAGGTCTTCCCTGGTGCCGTCGGTACCGCGGGCGGCCATTTCGTCGACACTCTTTCTCCAGTCCTCGGGAGTCTTTTTGACGCGGGTGACCATGTCGGCGCGGTGACAGGCGGTGCAGTTGTGCACGAACTCCGCCTTGCCCCTGCCGTCGGGCAGAGCCTGGCCGAAGACCTGAGTGGATATGGAGAGCCCACACAGGAAGGTGCAGGCCCCCAGAGCTAGTTTGAGTTTGCGGTCCATATCGTCTTCGCTGTTTCGGGGGTGCCTCGTGTTTGCGTCAGGATTTCGGCGTCAGGCGTACGAGACGGCCGGACTTCGCGTCTTCGATCATCCAGAGCGCGCCATCCGGAGCAACCTCCACATCGCGAACTCGGAATCCGACGTCCCAACGGTCGACTGCCTCGGCTCCTCCTTTGCCATCGAAGGTGATGCGGATGAGGGCCTTTGATATCAAGCCGCTGACGAAGGCTGAGCCATTCCATTGCGAGAACATGGCGCCCTTGTAGAACACGAGGTTGCCGGGTGCGATGACCGGAAGCCAATAGATGACAGGCTTGGCGAGGTCAGGGCGCGTGTCGGGGCTGGGGATGGGAACGCCGTTGTAGTTGTGGCCGTAGGAGACGAGCGGCCAGCCGTAATTCTTGCCGGGCTCGATAAGATTCAACTCGTCGCCGCCGCGCGGGCCATGTTCGAGCTCCCACAGACGACCATCCGGCGCAAAGGCCAGGCCGTAGGGCGTGCGGAGTCCGGTGCACCAGGTCTCGGATGGCGTCAGGTTCGGGCCAGGAAAGGTATACGTTCTTACGACCGGGGCTGTCTTGGCGGCTTCCGTGTCCTCGGGCGGGTCGATGACGGGCACGGTGGGCGTGCCTGTCTTGCCTGCCATGGGATTGCCGGGGGCGGGTTTGCCATCGAGCGTGAGGCGCAGGATCTTGCCGAGCGGCTGATTGGGATCCTGGGCCGGCGTCATGCGCTGGCGCTCGCCGACGGAGAGGTAGAGATACTTGCTGTCCGGAGAGAAGGCGACCTGTGCGCCGAACTGTCCGCCATCGCCGCGCTCCCCGTCGCGCCAGATGACCTTGAGATTCTCAAGGCTGGCTGCATCCTTGCCGATCTTCAACTCGGCGCGGGCGAGCGCGAGGCTGGAACCGCTGGGCTCGCCGGGCTCGGAGTAGGTGAGGTAGACGAAGTGGTCTTTGGCGTAATGCGGCGAAAGAAAGACGCCGAGCATTCCCCCCTGACCCCTCCAGAGCGCAGGGGGAACGTTGGCGACGGGCGTCTTTTCTCCCTGCTGGGTGACGAGCTGCATGCCGCCCGTCTTCTCGGTGATGAGCATTCCTCCGTCGGGCAGAAAGGCAATCTTCCAGGGCAGACTCAACGTTGCGACCTGGGTAATAGTGAACGGCGGGTCCGGCTCGGGCTTCTGGGTTCCTGCATTTACCTGTGCTGATGCGGCTGTCGCGGCCATGGCAAGGAACAGCCCGGCGAGCACTGAGTGCTTCATCTAGTTCTCCCTTTATCAATAGAGCGATCCGGCACCAGGCCAGTCTCCCGCGCGGAGAGGCCCGTACCGTAGGCGTCGTTCGCTTCTAGGGTATCGTCCCTCGAGCCAATTGCGCACGTTAAAGTATTCGTTTCTGCATACATTCGGGAGAACGGCCCGGCGGATCCCGTATACCCTATGGGGACAGCGCTATTGAAGAGAGAGCGTGTGAAAGAAGCGAGAACCTTTCCCGGGAACGGGGCGATGTGATGGTTGGAGTGCGTTCTCCTGAACGAAACCACCTTGTTGACAATTATCCGCGATGAAGGGGTGAATGATCTTCATGGACATCGGACCCAGCGGCAGAGATCTGGCCGCCGCAACTGAACTCGGAATTGATGGTAAGACGATCGAGCGGTTTGCGAATCTTGCGCTTGCCTGTGTTCACAAAGAGTATCCGAACAAGATCAGCCACAGTCTTACGAGCGACGCAGACGTTGCATCGCCACGAAAGCTGACTCCGGCGTTCTATGGCTGTTACGACTGGCATTCGTCAGTGCATGGTCACTGGCTGCTGGTACGTCTTGCAAGGATTTTTCCCGAGGGTGCGTTCGTCGCGCGGGCGCGAGAGGCCTTGCGAAAAAACTTAACAAGGGAAAACCTAATTCAGGAGGCGGCATATTTAAGCGCGGAGGGGCGAGCAAGTTTCGAGCGCCCGTATGGGCTTGCATGGTTGCTGCAACTCATAACGGAGCTACGCGAGTGGAACGACCTGGAAGGTCGTCAATTGGCCGAAAATCTGGTTGCCCTGGAGCGAACTGCGTTGCAACGGTTGAAGGACTGGTTGCCGAAGCTCTCGCACCCGGTGCGAATCGGCGAGCACACACAGACCGCGTTTGCTCTGGGCTTGATGCTGGACTATGCGCGTTGCGCAGACGATGTACCCTTCGCCGAATTGTTGACAGGAAAGGCCCGGGATTTCTATCTGAATGACGTGAATGGCCCACTTGAATATGAACCGTCGGGCGAGGATTTTTTCTCGCCGTGTCTGGGTGAAGCTGACCTGATGCGGCGTGTGCTGCCGAGCACTGAGTTTGCGCGTTGGCTGCAAACGTTTCTGCCCCAAATCTCTTTGTCAAAACGAGGGAATGCCTGGTTGCAACCGGTCGTCAGTCCGGACCGGAGCGATCCTAAGTTCAGCCATCTGGATGGGCTGAACCTAAGCCGCGCATGGATGCTGGAGGGTATTGCGGCAAGCCTCCCGAAATCCGACGAGCGATTGAACTCGATCATGGCTGTGGCTGAGGAGCATCGCCGCAGAGGGCTCGATGCGGTGACGGGCGAACACTATGAAGGCGGCCATTGGCTGGGGAGCTTCGCCGTGTACCTGGTTACGAGGCGAGGTATTTCTGTTGGTGGGTCGAGATAGAAGACGCCGAACTCGGGCTTCGCGCCGGGGCGGGCATGGGTCAAGCCGTTGGAGCTTTGTTCGCGTCGGCGCCTGAGGAAGCTCACAAACACCGAAGGGCGCACTGAGTAGCGCGCCCTTCGGTGTTTGGTGAAGCAAGTTTAGATTTCCTTGACGCCGTCGACGAAGGCCTTGAGTTTGCGCGAGCGGCTCGGGTGACGCAGCTTGCGCAGGGCCTTGGCTTCGATCTGGCGGATGCGCTCGCGGGTGACCTGGAAGGACTGGCCAACCTCTTCGAGCGTGTGCTCGGAACCGTCTTCGAGGCCGAAGCGCATCTTGATGACGCGCTCTTCGCGCGGCGTCAGGGTGCGCAGGACCTGCGAGGTGTACTCCTTCAGGTTGACGCTGATGACGGCGTCGCTGGGCGAGACGGCCATGCGGTCTTCGATGAAGTCGCCGAGGTGCGAATCTTCCTCTTCACCGATCGGAGTCTCGAGCGAGATGGGCTCCTGCGCGATCTTGAGGACCTTGCGGACCTTCGCGACAGGGATGTCCATACGACGGGCGATTTCCTCGGAGGAGGCTTCGCGACCAAGCTCTTGCACCAGTTGCCTGGAGGTGCGGATGAGCTTGTTGATGGTCTCGATCATGTGCACCGGGATGCGGATGGTGCGGGCCTGGTCCGCGATGGCGCGGGTGATGGCCTGACGAATCCACCAGGTGGCGTAGGTCGAGAACTTGTAGCCGCGGCGGTACTCGAACTTGTCGACCGCCTTCATGAGGCCGATGTTGCCCTCCTGAATGAGGTCGAGGAACTGCAGGCCGCGGTTGGTGTACTTCTTCGCGATGGACACGACGAGACGAAGGTTGGCTTCGATGAGCTCGCGCTTGGCCTTCTCGGCGTCCATGTCGCCCTGGATCATCTCGCGCTGCGTCTTCTTCAGCTGCTCGATGGAGATGCCGGACTCGGTCTCAAGACGCTCAAGGTCCGTGCGGCAGTTGCGCTGCTGCCGGCGGTACTCCTTCTTGAGCTCTTCGGAGCGTGAGGCTTCGTGCTTGGCGTCGAGCGAACGGATCTGGCGCTCGAGCGTGCGCATGGAGTCGACGGTCTTGTTGACCTTGTCGAGCAGGCGCTTCTTCTCGGCGTTGGTGTACTTCAGCTCGCGAACGACGCGGGTGACGTACACGGTTTCGCGGCCCTGGTGCCAGCGGGACTTGCGCTTGTCGCGCTCCTTGGCCTTGGCGTCCTTGCCATGGGGCTCGGCGAGCCGGCCCTGCCACTCGGCGGCCTTCTTCTGGTGCTTGAGAAGGGCGTCGATGCGGGCGACGGTGGACTTCACGCGCGTCTGGAGAATCTCTTCGGTGAGCTCTTCCTCATCGAAGGTGACGACCTCCTTGATGTTGCGGACGCCGCGCTTGAGGTCTTCGCCGAGCGCGATGATCTCGCGAATGACGATGGGCGAACGCGAGATGGCCTTCATGACGCGCATCTGGCCGCGCTCGATGCGCTTGGCGATTTCAACTTCGCCTTCGCGGGTGAGCAGCGGCACGGTGCCCATCTCGCGGAGGTACATGCGGACGGGGTCGTTGGTCTTTTCGAGGGTGCCGGGCGAGAGATCGAGTTCGACGTCGTCGGACTCTTCGCCGGCCTCGTGCTCTTCGTCGCGCTCGTCCTTGCCGCGCCGGCCGTCGCCGGAGAGCACATCGATGCCCTGGGTATTGATGGTGGTCAGCAGATCATCGAGATCATCGGGTGAGGTGATGTCACCGGGCAGGAGGTCGTTGACCTCGCCGAAGGTGAGATAGCCCTTCTCTTTGCCGGTGTCGATGATGCGGTCAACGTCTTCTTCGTACTTATCGAGCTCTTCAGCCACGGTTTGGCGCTCCTCGGGTAGCCCACACTGGTTGGAGTGGGCAAATATATGCGGAGTGAGCCTGCGCAGAATCGGGAAGTGCGCGAGGAACTCCCTTGATGGATTGGGGTCGCTGAGACTCGGGTGCGGTCAAGGCCGCGGGCGCGGGCGGAAGTCATTGGAAGTACGTCCCACTGCTTCGGCAACTCGGAGGCGCAGGTCTCCAGCAGAGCCAGTTTACATGAAATTAGACGGCTAGCGAACCCTGAAAGATGCAGTTTGGGACAAATTCAGGGGTAAAACGACTTAATTTGACGCATTCTGCGTTCCAAGCAAGCCGACTGCCAACGGACTGGACGCAACCGAAGTTGTAGGGCCGGGACCCTGTCTAGGCACAGGCTTTTGTCCCGATATGGAACATATTAAGAGGGCTTAGCCAGAAGTTTCGAGCCAGCCCTATGACCAGAGACCGCGATTTCATCGTCTTGAAAGCTCTATTTGCCAGCCTTGCGGTTGGTTTGACGTGTGGGTGTTCAGGAAGCTTTGGACCCAGCGCAATCCAACCCAACAAGACTCCCATCGGCAACATCCAGGGTTCGGTCCACGGCGGCCAGGCCCCGATCAGCGGAGCAAAGATCTATCTCTTCGCGGCGGGAGTGAACGGATATGGGTCGAGCCCGATCTCGCTGATCAACTCGACCGCGCCCAATGGCTTTGAAGACGGTAACGGACACTACTACGTCATGACGGACGCCAGCGGAAACTTTGCGCTGGGCGGCGATTACACCTGCACGGAAGGGCAGCAGGTGTACATGGTCGCGTGGGGCGGCAATCCCGGGCTCACGGGATCGGTGAACAATACGGGCATCATTCAGATGGCAGGGCTTGGACAATGCCCGGCAGCCGGCAATCTGGCGGCGCAGGTGCCATACCTGGTGATCAATGAGGTCACGACCGTGGCATTTGCCTATGCCATGAGCGGCTTCGGCAACCAGGCGTGGAGCATCGGGAGTAATGCGGCAAACTCGCCAGCTTCGGCGACGGCGATCGCGAATGCGATGGCGAACGCTAACAATATTGTGAATCTTCAATGGGGCCAAGCGCCGGCAGTGGCGAACGGCAACACGAACAGCGTCAACCCGCAGGCGAGGATCTATGCGCTGGCAAACATTCTGGCAACGTGCGTCAACACGGCGAGCCCGAGCTCTTCGGGGTGTACGAACCTGTTCAACGCGGCTGTGAGCACTACGGGCCTGCCGGCGACGGACGAGTCGAACGCGATCTTCAATATCGTTCACAATCCGGCGAACACGACTGCGACCCCGAATCACGTCAGCACGATTTGGAATTTGTACTCGGGGAACGCGATTTTTACTCCGACGCTGACCGCGGCGCCCTCCGATTGGACGATGCCGGTGATCTACAAGAATCTTGTCAGCGTGCCGGGAACGACCGGCAACCAGATCACCAGCGGACCTTTCAATATGGCGTTCGATGCCAGCGGGAATGCATGGATTGGCGACCGCGTGAAGGGTGTGGTGGAGGTGGGGCCGCAGGGCACGGCGCACACCTACAACCCCGGTTTCGGAATGGTGAAGGGCGTGGCGGTGTCGCCCGCGGACGGAAACGTCTGGGTGTCTGACTATGGCAACAGCCTGGTGTACATTTTGAACTCATCGGGAACCATTATCGGAACCCTCATCAAGAAGATCGATAACAATAACAATGCTCACGGACCCATTCTGACGACGTTCTCGTTGGATCCTACGTCGGGATACGTAGCGTATCAGGCGAATGAGGACATTCCTGGCGTCGTGATGTTTGAAGCTGGCCTGAATGGAGGTACTTCCTCCCCGATCTACACGAAGGTGGACTACATCAACGGAGCCGGCACCCGTTCCTTTCCGGACGTTCATACTCCGGGGTGGATCGCTGTCGATCAAACAGGCATGGTGTGGCTTCCGAGCACAAGTACGGGAGAGATCGGGAACATTGTTGTCACCTGGAAGAATGGGAGCGACAGCAGCAACCCCAGCGAGGCGACTGGGCCGCAGTCGTACACGACGGCCAGCGACGGCCATAGCAATATCTGGCTGACGACCAATACAGAACCCGCAACCCTGAACGAGGTCGTATCCGGCTCGACGACGTCAACGCCTATTTCCGGCAGCGGCGGCGGTATGAATGAGCCCTACAAGCTGGTTGTGGATGGAGGAAACACGGTCTGGCTTGCGAACAACGGCGCGAACACGGTGAGCGCCTATAGCAGCACCAGCAGTGCGTGGCTGGCGACGAACGGATTCAGCACCGGTGCAGCGGGCGGGCCCGGCGCAGTGGTCATCGCGGTCGATGGCTCAGGCAATGTGTGGACGGGCAATGCTGACGGATCGGTTACGCAACTGCTTGGCCTGGCGACCCCCACGGCCACTCCTTTCTACGGCGGCATGACAGTGACAACAGTCAACGGCGCCAACCAGACCACAACGGTCACGAACGGCAACCTGGGAGCGAAGCCGTAGTTGCGAGATTTAGGGGAAAGGAACAGTGGAACGGATTTAATGGTGGCAGCGAACTAGCGATGGCCCAGGCGCTGTGGGCCGCTCTTTGGGACTGCTTGATCCCTCAACAATATGCGCCGTCAAGGCTAACTGCGGCACCGGTCGACGGTGGCAAAGGCACGTCCGTGTGCCTTCTGCAATCGAAGCTCTAACCACTCCTCATGCTGAGTTTTCAAATCGCAATAGAAGCCCACTCAGCGTGGGAAATGGTGTCGTGTCTATGTCCCTCCGTCTTTCTCTGCTTGTCCTTTGCTCGGCGCTAGCTGGCGCTACGTTCCTCTCCGGTTGCTCGGGAAACTTTTCACCGCTGGCGAATCCCACTGCGAATGAACAGACTTCAATCGGTGATCTGACCGGGACCGTGCATGGCGGGCAGGCGCCAGTGACCGGTGCACAGATCTACCTGTTCGCGGCAGCCACCAGCGGATATGGAAATGCGTCCACCTCCTTAATTACGAGTGGCAAGCCGGGTGTGAGTTGCAACAGCAGCGGCTCTCTTAATGGTGACTGCTACGTAACGACGGACGGGAATGGAAATTTTGCGCTGGGCGGAGACTACACCTGCACGGCAGGAACCCAGGTGTACATGGTCGCCGTGGGCGGAAACCCCGGACTCACCGGGGGTACTCCGATTACGACAACGGCAACGTTTATCCAGAATACGAACACCATCACGGTGGCGAGCTCGACGGGCATCGTCAACGGAATGTTGGTCACCGCCAACGGAATAGGCTCAACCGCAACTGTGACAGGAGTGAGTGGAACGACGATCACTCTCAGTCAACAGACCACCGCTAGAGTTACCACTCCGGAGTCCGTCACGTTCTCTACGACAAGGGCAACGTTCCCCGTCAACAGTTACACGATTACCGTAGCGAGTGCGACGGGCGTCAGCGTCGGGCAGCCGATCGGAGGCAGCGGGGTCGGCGGAACTGTAACGGCCGTGAATGGAACGACGGTCACTCTCAGTCAACAGACCACCGCTGATGGTTCGGGCGGCGTGCCCGTCTCGTTCGGGGCTCCCGTGAACAACACCGCGATTGTGCAGATGGCAGGGCTGGGACAGTGCCCTGCGGCGGGCAATCTGGCGGCACAAGTGCCCTACCTGGTGATCAATGAGGTGACGACCGTAGCGTTTGCTTATGCAATGAGCGGATTCGGGACGGATCCATTCCACATCTCGGCGGACACCAGCGGCGCGGCGGCGCTTGCAAATGCGATGGCGAATTCGAAGAACATCGTAAATATTCAGTGGGGTCAGGCGCCAGCCATTGCGAATGGAAACCCGAACAGCATCAATCCGCAGGCAAAGTTGTACGCGCTGGCGAACATCGTGGCCAATTGTGTGAATACGTCGGGGCCTGCATCGTCCCAGTGTGGGAACTTGTTTAGCCTGGCGCAGGACTCAAACAACAACGTGCCTACGGATGAATCGACGGCGTTATTCAATATCGCGCAACACCAGGGGCGGAATGTCGCCGCGATCTGGAACCTGACGTCGGCCAACCCAATCTTTACCCCTGCTCTGACGTCGCAGCCGTCGGACTGGACGATGCCCGTGATCTACAACGGCCTTGTAAGCCAGCCGGGAACGAACAGTTCCAACCAGATTGTCAGCGGTCCCTTCAATATTGCGTTCGACGGCAACGGAAACGCATGGATCGGCGATCGCGTGAAGGGACTGGTGGAGGTTGGACCGCAGGGCGCCGCAACGACGATCAACAAGAACTTCGGAATGGTGAAAGGAGTTGCCGTCTCGCCGGTTAATGGAACGATCTGGGTTTCCGACTACGGCAACAACGTCGTAGACGTGGTGGACACGACAGGCACAGTCCTTACCACGCTGACGACGGATATGAGCGGGCCAATTATGACGGCCTTTTCAGGCAACACGGCTGGCCGGTCATTCGCCCTTGAAGTCAATGAGACTACAACGGGCGTTGTGCTGTTCGATAGTGCCTACACAGTGCAGGACTTTGAAGCCTCCACCAACTTCCCGGATGTTAAGACCCCAGGTTGGATTTCTGTGGACAACAACGGAGTCGCCTGGATCCCAAGTACGAGCACGAATTACATGGGACGAGTGACTACCTCGGAGAAGGGCAAGAGCAGCAACTTTACCTTTGGAAGTAGCGAGACCAGCGGGCCACTCAGTTCTTACAGCATGGGGGCCGATTCGAATGGCAATCTTTGGTTCGGGAGCAATACCACCACAGCAGACCTGCAGGAGATTCTCTCCGGAAATACCACGGCTACAGATATCGGCAGTGGTGGCGGGTTAAACGGGCCTTACAAGATCGCGGTCGACGGCAACAACACGGTCTGGATTGCCAACGCCAACGCGAATACAGTCAGCGCCTACAACGGCGGCTGGCTGGCGGCGAGCGGATTCAGCACCAGCGCGGCAAGCGGTACCGGATGCGTGGTAGTTGCGCCGGATCCCTCAGGAAATGTCTGGACTGCCAATTCCGATGGCTCAGTGACGCAGCTGCTCGGTTTGGCGACGCCCACCGCGGCGCCTATCTATGGCGGGCTCTCCTCGAACAGCAAGACGTTCCCAGGAAACATAGGGACGAGGCCGTAGCGCCGTTCCGCGGCAGCAATTTGTTGACAGAGAGTGGAGGGCCGTCGATAAGATGGCCTCCCTTTTTTAATCGAGCGGACGAGCCATGATGAGGTCGCAGCAGCATTGGCTGCCGACCTGAAAGGAGCGTGTTCCGGCATCCGCGAAGTTGTTGCGGCGATAGAAGGAGATGGCACGCTGGTTGTCGGCGTTGGTGCCGAGCAACAGACGATGGCAGCCCATAGATTGCGCGTCCGCGATAGCAGCGTTCATCAGGGCTTGGCCCGCGCTGATGCCGGGAATCGGCTCGCCCGCGGTGTTGAGTACCGGTGCCGTGCGGCGCGAGCGAAATCGAGAGAGCAGGTAGATGCGCTTGAGTTCGATGTCGCCGGGCCTGAGGTCGAAGCTGGGAAGATCGGGCGCGGCAAGCATTGCGTAACCGACAGGAGCGCCGCTGGCAACTGTTTCAGCAAGCGTGATGCGTGTGTCTGATTTGGCAAGTGAAGTGCGGTAGGCTTCGGCCGTGTGATTCTTCTCGCAGTGCGCGATGATGTCGGTGCCAGGCAGCATCCAGGTGAAGGCCTCGAGGAAGGTAGCGGCACCGACGAGGGCGAGTGCGGGCGCATCGTCGACGGCGGCACGGCGCAGCCGAACGGGTTCGATGGTGGGTTCTTCGGTGGGGACTGTCCACCTGGTTTCCGTGACATCACAGGACATAGGTGTTTCCGTGATCCGATGGTAATCCGATGATCGTTAGTCCGCGAGTGTGAAGTAGGCTTTGCTGGTGATGCGCGTGGCAAGGCCGGGGGACAGACTCAGCAGGCAGGAGCAGGACGCGATCTACGCGCGACTGGGTGAGGAACTGGTGGCGGATGCGCGCACACCCGCGGAGTTGCGGCGGCTCGTGGAGGATCCGCGAGTGACGGTGCGGCGCGGCGGTGCTCCGGCGCGAGGGCGATGCGTTGTGTACTGGATGCAACGTGCGCAGCGAGGACGGGACAATCACGCGCTTGATGTAGCGGTGAACGCGGCGAATGCGTTGGGCTTGCCGTGCGTCGCTTACTTTGCAGCGGTCAAGAATTTTCATCATGCAAATCTGCGGCACTATTCGTTTATGAACCAGGGATTGCCGGATGTGGAGGAGGACTGTGAGGAGCGCAGCGTAGGGTTTGTGGCGCGGCGCGCTCCGAACGAGAGTCCGGAGCGGTTCTTCGCCGATGTGGGCGCCTCGATGGTGGTGAGCGACGAGAATCCTCTTCGCGACCCTGAGCTCTGGCGCGTGCAGCTGTCGCAGCAATTGCGGATCCCCTTCTGGACTGTGGATGCCGACGTGGTGGTTCCATCGAAGCTGCTGGGTAAGGCTCAATTCAGCGCGGGCGTGATTCGTCCGCGGCTGATGCGAATGCTGCCGGAGTTTTTGCGGCCGAATGAGAATTTGAACGCCGCGAAGGGGTGGAACAAACCGCGTGGGTTGCAGGCGGATAATGTGCGCGCCGACCTGACGCGTGACTGGAGAGCGTTCGATCGATCGGTGAAACCGGTTGAGCCGTGGTGCGGTGGCCGAAGGCCAGCGACGAAGCGGTTAGAGCTGTTCGTTGCCAGGCTGCTGAAGGGATATGAACGCGATCGAAGCCGACCAGAGATTGATGGGACGAGCAAGCTGTCGCCCTCTCTGCACTTCGGACACATTGGCCCGCTCACGATTGCGTTGGCGGTGAAGAATGCGGCGAAGATGCGTCCGCAGATGAAGGGCGCCGCCGATGCGTTTCTGGATGAGTTGATTGTGTGGCGGGAGCTGAGCGTGAACTTTGTGCGATATGAGCCGCAATATGACTCGGCGGCATGTGCGGACAATTGGGCCCGACTGACGATCGCGAAACACGACAGGGATGAGCGTAAGGTGCTGTACACCCTGAAGCAGATGCAAGAGGCGCGAACGCACGATGAACTTTGGAATGCGGCGCAGTTGCAGATGGTGCATTACGGATGGATGCACAATTCCATGCGCATGTATTGGGCGAAAAAGATTTTGGAGTGGACGCGAGATGCGGCGACGGCGATGAAGCGAGCGATCTATCTGAACGATCGCTATTTCCTGGATGGACGGGATCCGAATGGGTATGCGGGCGTGGCATGGGCGATTGTTGGAAAGTTTGACCGCGCCTGGGGTGAGCGGCCGGTTTTCGGTAAGCGGCGGTATATGAGCGGGGAGAGTACGTCGAGGAAGTTCGACGCCGCCAGCTATATCGAACAAATGCAATCCCTGGGCCGCTGAGATCTGCCCGCTGAGGATAATCTGTGGGCATGACGATGCGAGGGTCTTTGCTGCTGCTTCTATGTGCATTCGTTGCATTGCCGGGTGGCGCACAGAAGAAAGAAAAGAATCTGCCGCCGATTGTGTTCAAGGTGGGCGTGACGTCGCGGGTGTTTCATCCGAAGGCTCAACGGAACTGGCGCGGCGCCCAGCATCAGGAGTTGCGGGTGACCGTCTGGTATCCGGCGGCGGAGAACGCGGTGGAGGTGCAACAGGTGATTGGGCCGCCGGACGCCCTGCTGTTCCTGGCGGGTAAGGCTGCGGAGCATGCGGCGATGGCGCCAGCGTTGGATAAATGGCCGCTGATTGTGTTATCGCACGGAACGGGCGGTTCGGCTCTGCAGATGGCGTGGCTGGGCACGGCATTGGCCCGCGCGGGGTACGTTGTGGCCGCGGTGAATCATCCGGGCAACAATTTGCTGGAGCCATATACCGCGGAAGGCTTTGTGCTTTGGTGGGAGCGGGCGACAGATCTGAGTGAAGTCATCGACGGAATGCTGGCGGATGAGGACTTTGGTCCGAAGATCGATAGGGAGCGTATCGGTGCAGCTGGGTTTGCGGTTGGTGGATACACGGTACTTGCGCTTGGCGGAGCGCGCACGGACATCAGCGTCATCACGGACCTCTGCAGGAAGCAGCCAGATACGCTGATTTGTCATCTGCCGGAGATGAAGGAGATGGGCACGCCGGAACAGATGATGGCGGCGGTGCGCAAGACGAGTGGCGTGTCCCTGGCGCGGTCGAATGAGAGCTATGCAGATCCGCGTGTGCATGCGATTTTTGCGATTGCACCAGTGATGGGGATGACACTGACGCCGGACAGCCTGCGTGCGATGAAGGCCCCTGTATTGATCGTGGTGGGTTCAGCCGATCCAATTGCGCCGCCGAAAGACAACGCCGATCTGATTCGAGCACACGATCACAGGGCGCGAGAGACGGTGCTCCCGAACGTCGCGCACTACACGTTTCTGGATCCGTGCACAGCTGCAGGGAAGCAGCAACTGGATGTCTTCTGCGCAGATCCTCCCGGGGTGGATCGTGAAGCAGTGCACACAGAGGTGGACGGCATGGCTGTCAGCTTTTTTGATCGTGAGCTTAGAGCCAGGTAGGCACTACGGTTGTGAAGGCGCCAGGCGATAGAGTGCAGCCGCGTTGTCACGCAGGACCATGCGTGCAAGCTGCAAGGCGCGGGCGGGGGTGATCTCGCCATCGCGTTCCATGCCGGTGAGTGCGATGCCGAGCGCCTGCCGTGCGTTGCGAGCGGCGAGCCATGTGGATTCTTCCCAGCCGAGATAGGGGCTGTAGGGGTAGCCGTCGGTTGCGAACAGGACTTTGTCGGGGAAGAGTTCGAGCCATTCGCGCAGCCAGGTGGCCAGTGTGGGAGCCGGGATGACGAGAGCCTGCTGCGAGATATCGAGGTAAACGTTTGGCTTCTGAAGGAGAGCGCCGGTTTCGTGTACAAAGGGCCAACCGCCGTGCAACATGACGAAGCTGGTGTGGCGCATGGCCGGGTCATTAAACAGCGGCTCCATGTTCAGGGGGTTTCCGCCCGAGATGTCGAAATAGCTGCCTGCGCCAGCCATCGAGTGGAAGTGCACGGCCATGCCCAGGCGACCACATTCGAGCGCGATGGTGCGGAAAAGATAGTCCTGGAGCGGCTTGTAAGTGACTGGATCGGGTGATGTATTGGTATCAATATATTTCGCGTAGAGGGCGGCAGCCTGGGCTCTTGTCGGATTGCTGATGGCGAGAGAGCGCAAATAGGCGAGCTCGAATTTGGCCGCAATGGCTCCGTGTTCGTGCTGTCGGCGAAGTGTGGGAAGCACAAGTTGGTTTATGTAGGCGTCGAGCGTAGGGGGCAGTCTTTCCATGCCGGCGTCGTGAAGATAGCGCGTGCGAAGCTTGTCTTCGAGAGCGAAGAACTGTGCGCGGTCGGGCGTCTGCGCGGCCATAGAGGCATTGCTCAGAGGAAAGAGCAGGGCGTCCTCGTAGGGTACCCAGAGAAAGCGCGGTGGCTGGACGCCGGTGCCCATGGCAACACGATTGGCAACCATTGTGGCGATCCCGGACTTGTCGAGGATGTAGGTGGAGTAGTGTTCGCCTTCGCGGGTCTTGACACGGGCGCGTGCGGCGTCGAGTTGCTTCTGCGTGGCAGCTGTGAGCGGCGGTTGGAGATCGATCTCGAAAAGGGCCTGCCATGCATCGTGAAGCGGCGGCCAGTCTGGGCGAAGCGCAATGGGGTCGGTCTGTGGGGCCATGTTGTCGACGGGAAGCGCGTCGAACTCGCGATCGGTTGCGTCAGCCGGCGGAGAGAGCATCGGGTGTGCGTGGTTATCGATGGCAGGGATGCTTGCGATCTCCCGAGCGAGTTGTGGGTCGACGGAGGTTTGCTGCGCAAGAGCGCCGGGCAAAACATAGAGGATAGCGGCTGCGAGCAGGGTGCGGCGAAGGCTCATGCGCAACAGCGTACGCGATGGATAGGCCATCGCTCGTACGAATCAACTGAGATGTGCGCTTGTCGATTGCCGGTAGTGTCTCGTAGGATGGTGCGGTCCGCTAGTTCGGACCTTGAACAAACGATTAAATTGAGCAAATCGAGGGCCAGAGATGAATCGGAGAGAGTTCCTGGTGGGAGCAGCGGCTGCAACGCCGCTGATGTGCGGGTGGGAATCGCTGGCGCAAGGCACAGGACTGCCTCCGGTGCCAGAATTGGAAGCGTCCAGAATCCAGCCGTCGGATTTTTCCGATGCAGACCTGGACATGCCGTTTGCGCTAAGCCATTTTGCGCGCCTGGCAAACAGCGTGGTGCTGGATGGGCCAGGCAAGGGGTTTATCTCACTTTCGGTGTGGAGAGGAGCCAATCAGACCCGGCCTTATAACGCGCGAATCATGGAGAGCATCTTAACGCTGGCGTACTTCTACACCACGCAGAAGAGCTGGAATCAGTATCGTGGCCATCCGGCGCTTCGGGCGCGGCTGGAACTTGCAATGGATTTCTGGTGCAGAAGCCAGAGCGCCGACGGGAAGTTCAGCGAGTATGGGCCGCAGCAGTGGAACCTGGCAGCGACCTCGTTTGCGGTGAAATTCATGTCTGAGGCGTTGCGGCTGCTGAAGAGCGGTCCGCCAATCGCCGAGGACGTGCACCAGCGGACGATCCAGGGATGCAGGAACGCGATCCACGCGGTGTTGTATGACCCGGACCTGATCAGTCACGGAAGAACATTCTCGAACCAGTACACGAACATCTTTGCGGGCGGACCGGCGTTTTTGCGGTTGTATCCGGATGCGGGACTTGAGGCGCGGTTGAAAGAACAGCTGGAGGCGAGCCCGAAAGAACTGCAGAGCCCAGCGGGGTACATGTACGAGGGGGACGGACCGGACCTGGGGTACACGCTGAATACGCATCATGAGAACGTGCAAATGGCGTACACCTACTGGCGCGACACTCCGGTGGGCAAGCTGCTGGTTGAGGAGGAGAATCGCTGGGCCGACTGGTTGCAGTACAACCTGCTGCCGGAGCCGGGACAGGATCTCTTTGTGGCGAACCGCAGCATTGAGACGCGACAGAAGCATGCGACATTTGCGGCCGTGGATACGCCGATTGCCGACCGGTGTGAGCTGATGCGAGCGTTTGCGACGTCTCCTGAGCTGCGCTCGGAGCAGATCAAAGCGAAGCGTCAGAAGTTGCAGCAGCAGTGGCCACACGTCGACCCGTTGCCGGTTGGGCAATTCACAGCGCTGACCCCCTACTTCTTTCTGCAGAAGAACAGCTATGAGTGGCACCCAACGGCGGAGCAAATTGAACAGGCGAAGAAAAAGGTCAGGCCGCTGAACGAGACCAACTTTGTTGAGCAGCTGAAGGACTCGCGCGAGCCAATCGTGTTTACATATGTGCGCAGGCCGGGCTACTACGCGGCCTTTGCATCCGCGCCGAAGGTGATTACCAAACAGCAGCGGCTGGGATTGACGTTTGTGTGGACACCGCAGAGAGGCGTGCTGCTTCAGTCACAGACGGATGGAGGCGAGACGGCCTGGGGTGTGTCGGACGGCGGCGAACTGCCGTTCGAGGCAGCCGGTGTGGCCGCAGAGTATACGCAAGGGAATACCGTAGCGCGGTACTCTCTGCCGGGCGGAGGTATGAAGACGGTGACCTTTGCGGCGGACCGGATCCAAGTAGTGGTAGAGCGAACGGGCGCGCTCGTGGAGCGGGTCCCGGTGTTCGATCCCGCATGCGTCAGCTCCGTGGCGCAGAGGACCGTGAAGGAGCAGGCGAGTTCGCCGGTGCCAGGGAAAAGTTTTTCGGTCGTGGAACTGAGAGGAAGCGGCCGGCTGGAGTACGAGATTCGGCCGTAGCTGTTAGTCGACGCGGCAGATGAGGCACTTGAGGTAGCGGGTTTCGGGAAGGGTGAGGACCTCGGGGTGATCCGGCGCGGCGGCGCGGGTCTCGAGAAGCTGCACGCGGCGACCGGCGTCCGCTGCTGCGGCGCCGACAATCCCGGTGAAGTCGGCGAGAGAGACGTGATGCGAACAGGAGCACGTGATCAGGGTTCCGCCGGGGGCAAGCAGGCGAATGGCGCGCAGATTGAGCTCCTTGTAGCCGCGGAGAGCGCCTTCGGCGGCGCGCTTCGATTTCGCGAAGGCTGGCGGGTCGAGGACGATGGCATCGTAGGGTCCGGGTTCCAGCGGGAGCGTCTCGATGGAGGCTGCGTTGCGCGTCGCGTCGTCGAGGGCGCGAAGGAGTGTGAACGCGTCGGCTTCGACCCAGTTCACGGTGGCGCGGATGTCGGGATTGAGCGTGAGGTTGCGATCGGCGGCCTCAAGTGCGGAATGTGACTGATCGATGCCAGTGACCTGCGAGCAGACGCGGGCGAGGTGGAGGGCGAAGCCGCCCTGATAGGTACAGACGTCAAGTGCTGTGTGGTTGCGGCCGGAGGCGACGACGTGACGCGCTGCAGCTTCGTAGTTGAGGCGCTGGTCGAGGAAGGCCCCAGTCTTCTGGCCGGCGGAGGCGTCGTATTGGAAGCGAAGATCGTTGAGCGTGAAGGTTGTGGTTGTCGGAACCGACTCGGGCGATGGCGCATTCGGGAAGAGTGGGCCTGGAGCAGGTGCGGGAAGCTGCTCGAGCTCGCGGATGCGTGGATCGGGGCGCTCCCAGAGGGTGAGCGGCTCGTTGTTCGGCGTGAGTTGGAGGATTTCGACAATAATGCCGCGCACGTCGTCTTGCGCGGTGCCTTGCGTGAGGAGTTGCAGGAGGATGAGGTCGTTGTAGCGGTCGGCAATGATGCCGGGCACGTTGTCGGCCTCGGCAAAGATCAGGCGGTGTGCGTTGTTTTCCGGGGTGAAGGGAGCGAGTTCGCGACGGAGTGCGAGTGCGGCTTCGATGCGGTTTTTGAGGTCAGCGAGGTATTGCTCGCGCGTGAGAGCGGGTGTGCGCGAGATGAGGCGTGCGGCGATTTGCGAGGTCGTAGAGTAAAGCGCGGTGCCGAGCGGGATCTGGCGGTTGTCGACAACCGTGACCAGTGCACCCGGAGCAGGTGCCTCGTTGGGCTGCTCGATGTCGGAGCGATAGACCCATAGGTGGCCGGCGCGCAGGCGGTCGGCGGCACGGCGCGAGATGCGGAGAGTCGAAGTCATCAGCTTCAGGATAGGAGATGTGAGCGGCTCGGTGTGGTTAGCTTCCGAATGGTTTGGCGGTGGCGTAGGTAATCGATGGCGGCACGTGGAAGTCGCTTTCGGAGTCAGGGCGGGATGGGTCAAAGGGCTTCCAGTCGTCGACGACCTGCTGTGCGATGGGCAACTTGTCGTCGATGAGGCCCTGGATGATGAGCTTGGAAAGTTCGTAGGCGCCAAAGGGTGAGTGGTGCGTGCCGTCCTTCTTGGAGTAGTCGGCGTTGTGTTCGAAGAGATGCTCCGAGCCCGCTTCGCCGAAGGCCTCGTAGAGGGTCTTGGACTGGGCGTTGAGGTCGATGAGCGCAGAGCCGCTCTCAGCGGCGGCTTCGCGTGCCATCTGCGGATACTCTTCGAGACTGTTGATAACGTGGCCGTCCTGGAAGGTGTGGCGGTTCATCGGTGTGACGATGACCGGAGTGGCGCCTTTGGCCTTGATGGCATTGGCCCAGGCGATGAGCCCGGCTTTATACTTCTGAGCTGCATCAGGGTCCTTCGCCTTCTCCTTCATATCGTTGTGACCGAACTGAACGATGAAGACATCGCCGGGCCTGATGAGTGAGAGGATTTTTTCGAAGCGGCCGCGAGCGTTGCTGGCTGAAACTGACTCTCCGGACTCAGCGTGGTTGGCGACGGCGACGGGGGGCTTGAAGAAGCGCGGGAGCATTTGACCCCACGAGGCCCAGGGTTCGCCCATCTGGTCGCAGACGGTGGAATCGCCGAGGAGATAGATTGTCGGCACGTCGACGCGGTCGACGGTAAGGCTGCGCACGCTGGGATGCGTGCCGTCGAACTCGAGCGTGATGCGGCTGTCCCAGTCGCGCGCCTCCTGCTCGCTCTCGCGAGGGGCCTTGAGGCGAACCACGCCTCCGCCGGGCAGGGCGGGTGTGCGGACGTTGACGATGAAGGTCCTGGTGATGCTGCCCCCTGCGGGCGCTGTGGCCGTCTCGATCATCAGGCGACGGAGCTCTGCTTTGACGGTGGTGTCGGAGATTTCGTCGGCGCCGAGTGTCACGGTGAGTTTGTAGTTGCCCTCGGGAGCGTCGAAGCTGAAGAAGAACGGGCTGCCGCCGATGCTGGAGGTTTCGACTAGCGGGAGTGCTGCCGTCGAAGCCGAATCCCCAACCCGGTGAATAGGGAGCGGCGGTTGTGACGGCGGTGACTGTGTTGGAACCTCTGGCACTCTGGCCAAAGACGAAGACGCGATGGTAAGGCGGAGCTGTTACGGCAGTTGAAGGGGCTTGAGCAGAGGCGACGGTCACCAGCAAAAACGGCATGGCGAGCAGGATGGCGCGTAACTTCGGGATCAAAGGCTTCCTCATCTATCAGTTATTTTCACGCAGCAATCTGCCTCAGCTGAGCCGCGGGACATCTTTATCGAGGATTTTGGCGAGAGCGGCGATGACGAGGTTGTGATCGTCGCGCTGCGGAAGGCCGGACATCACAATGCTGCCGACAGCTCCGGTGCCTTCGAGCAGGATGGGGAATCCGCCTCCGTGGACGGCGTAATCGGCGGCTTTGAGACAGTGTCGGGATTGCAGCGTTTCGTTGTTGCTTTCGAGGATCCGGCCGATGGCGTAGGAGCTGCGGCCGAAGCGGTGCACGACGTTGCGCTTGCGGCGAATCCAATCGGCCTGGCCGGGGTTGGAGGTCGGCGTGGCACAGGCGAACAGCAGGTGGTCCGCCAGTTCAATCTCGATGGTGCCACCTGCGTGGCAGTCCATCAGCAAGGTGCGAAGGGTGCAGCCGAGTTCCCAGGCGGTTTCGGGGTTGAAGGTGGCGAAGCGAAGCAGCTGTTCCTGTTGCTCGAGGATGGCGAGATCATCTGCGATGGACATATGGATTGGGACGTTCGGACTCAAGGTTCGGGATGCAAGAGACCTTCGAAGAAGGCTGCAGCGCGTTCGTAGCTGGAAAGCCAGTCGCGATGCAGGATGAAGTCGTGAACCTCGTCCGGGAAGATGAGGTTGTCAACCGGCACGCCACGCGCGCGCAGGGCATCGGCGAGGCGAGGTGTCTGCTGATACGCGACATCAGGGTCGTCATCACCGTGGATAAGGAGTACCGGGGATTTCCAGCGCTCGACGGCGCCCATGGGTGAGCTTGCATGGGCCACGGCGGCGAGGCGCTCCTGTTCGGCGAGAGGGCCGCGCAGCCAGTCGGCGGTGGCATTGTCCTCGCGTGCCCACTCGTGCACGCCGTGGAAGTCGACGCCGGCGGCGAAGAGATCACTGTTGCGAGCGAGAGCGAGCGCCGTGAGATAACCGCCATAGCTTCCGCCCCAAATGCCGATACGCGTCTTGTCAACATACGAGGAGGCGCGGAGATAGTTCACGGCACCCAGAACATCGTTGTATTCGGCCGCGCCGGCAGCGCCGGAGTTTTCGCAATCGCGAAAGTTCATGCCGTAGCCGATGCCGCAGCGGTAATTGACACTGAGAACGATGAATCCGCGCGAGGCGAGGTACTGATTCATCGCGTAGGCGTTGGAGTAGTAGTCCATGCCAGGGTAGCCGAGCAGCATCTGGCGCTTCGGGCCGCCATGGAAAAACAAGATTGCGGGGTGCGGTTGGTGCGGGTTGAAGTGGGGTGGGAAGAAAACCTGTCCATGCAAAGTGAAAAGTTTGTCCTGCGAAGGAAAGAGAACCTGCTGCGGTGCGGAGAGCTGCGCGGCGGGATAGGTTGCGGGGAGCCATCCTGTATGCAGTGGTTGCATCTCGCCGCGCGAGGTGATGAATGCGGTGTGCATGGGTTCGCGCGCATTGGAGATGAGTGCGACTATCGCGTGGCTCTGGGCGGAGACCTGGGGATGCGTCTCGATGCCGGCACCATGTGTAACTTGAGTGGGATTGGGATCCGTGTCGGGATTGAGGATCCATAGATGCCGGCGATCGGTGTCGAGAGGGTCGTGGCCGGCCTGATTGGAAGCGTAGACGAGGGTAGTGCCATCAGCGCTGATGGAGGGGTCTTCCACCTCGAAAGGCCCTTCGGTGAGCGGTTGCGGCGAATGATCGCTGTGAGCTGGGTCGAGTGCATACAGGTGAACCCAGCCGTCAGCTTCACTGGCAAAAACGATGCTTCCCTGCGCGGTCCAGAAGAGGCGCGGCTCGCCGGTGGACATACGCGGCAGTACAGAACCGGCGACATTCGGTGCCGCGGTGAATGCAGCGCGCGATTGCATGTTTGCGAGATCGAGGACCTGGATCGACCAGGGATTTGCGGAGGCGCGGTTGGGAGCGAATTCAGGTGCAGTCGTGAAGGGTGAGCGCAGCCACGCGAGTTGTTTGCCGTCGCGTGAGAAGGCGGGGGCGGAGTCGTCGCCAGTGGAGGCTGCCGGAAAGGTGAGTGTGTGTTTGTGCAGATCGAAGAGCGCCAGGAAACTGTGTTCGCGCTGGCCCGTTCCCCGTGTACTGATGAAAGCCAGGAGATTGCCGTCGGGGGAGAGAGTCAGTGAGGATGCGCGTCCGTGGTCGAAGACAAGCTGGGTGGCTTGGGTGGCTCTGGGCGAAAGCGGGAGAGACCAGATGGAGCGATCGCGGATGAAGAAGAGCGTGTGACCGTCCCGGGAGAAGAGCGGAGCACGGCCTTGCACGACGGGCGCAGTGGGAACAGGGCCAGTGACGGGAGCGAGCCAGATCTCGGGTTCGACGACGTGCTGCAGATGCGCGGGGTTCGCGGGCTTATCGTCGGGCCCGTCCTCGGTGGTGCGCGTGAAGGCGATGACAGCGGCATCGGGTGACCAGGTGAGGCTGTAGAGGTCGAGGCCGTCATCCTGATCGAAGATGGTGAGCTGGTGCGCGGGTGCGCGCGGTTCCCCAAGCCAGAGGTTGTGATGGCCTTCGGCATTTTCGACCCAGGCAAAGCGGTCGCCGACGGGGGCCGCGCTGAGTTCGGAAGCGTAGGGTGCGCTGAGCACCTGCTGAAGAGAAAAGGACTGTTGTGCGCAGAGTGCCGGGGCAATCCCGAAGAACAGCACAATTCCCCAGGTTGTGCAGTTGCGGACATGCATGCCCGGATGGTAGCAGGAGCAGTGTCCCGTATTGCGACAAAAGACGCGCGGGTGAGCGCGGGAGTAAAGGTGTGTTCACCGGCAAATTGAAGCGGGAGCCAGCATCGCTCCCGCTTCGTTGCAGGTTGTTTCGCTAGCGTGGGTATTGATTGTGGTTTTGATCGTGATCGCGCCAGCTCTGATCGCGGTCACCGTGCCATCCGTTGTCGTAGTAACCATTCCATCCACGTGCGTGGTGCATCCCCTCGTCATAACCACGCAGGAAGGCGTCCCGATACCGCTCGCGCTCTTGTCCGGGCACCGGCGGATTGCGAAGGACCGGGTTGTGCCATGGGTCCATATCGCGATGTGAGCGGAAGTCACGCTGCGCCGCTTCCATACCATCGTGAAAACCACGGCGGCCCACGTCGTTGTAGTAGTTCGGCGGCTCAACATTCCACTGAATTACCTGCGCATGCGCGTGTACGGGAATACTCAGCGGCACGCCTGCCAGGCCAACAAAAAGTATCGGAGTCATGAAGCGAGTTGCAAATTTCATTGTTGTCCTCACATTCGGCTAAAGGCCAGCCGAGTACTTTAGATGTTTCTGCGAGCTGTAAACCTGTACACGCAATGGGTGCTTACCTGCATGAAACAAAAAGGCTTTTCATCGAATGCAACTTGTCCAGGCAACGCGGGTTCAGGTGAGTGCAAGGGGATGTTCCCGCTCGCGGAGGGTCTATGAAGACGAGAGGACTGACTATCGCTGCAATCGCTTTGTTCATGGCTTCGACCACAGGTGTGATGGTCGCGCAGTACTACGGGCCGCCGCCGGCTCGCTATGCGCAGGGGCCAGGGTGGGAGCAGATGCCCCCGGAGTTTCGCGCGGCGCAACAGCGCGGATTTCGCGACGGCCTCGAAGGGGCGAAAAGGGACTTCAAGAATCATCGGCCGCCGAACGTACTGAACCGCGATGAGTATCGCGATCCGCACTTCATCTCGCCGCCGGATCGGCAGGACTATCGCATGGGATTCCGTCATGGCTATGACATTGCGGTACGGCACATCTATGGTGGCGACCGCTACTAATTGACTGAGCGAGCCTGTTAACAAAGAGCCCGGCATTCGCCGGGTTCTTTTGCATGCTGTGATTGATCAGATACGTTTATGCGGCGGTGGCTTCCGCCTTGAGCCTCTCGGCGGTGTAATGCGCAATGAGCGCGTCAACTGTCGGCTGCAGCATGCCTTCCATCACCATGTTGAGTTGATGGTTTGTCAGACCGATGCGGTGATCGGTAAGGCGGTTCTGCGGGAAGTTGTAGGTACGAATCTTCTCGCTGCGATCGCCGCTGCCGACCTGTGACTTGCGCTGTGCGGCCTGCGCGGCATGTTGCTTTTCCATCTCTACTTCGTAAAGACGCGAGCGCAGAACACGCATTGCCTTCTCGCGATTCTTGATCTGCGACTTCTCGTCCTGGCAGCTCACGACAGTATTGGTCGGAAGATGTGTGATGCGCACCGCGGAATAAGTGGTGTTGACGCTCTGTCCGCCCGGGCCTGAGCTGCAGAAGGTATCCACGCGGATGTCCTTTTGCTCGATCTTGACGTCGACCTCTTCAGCCTCGGGCAGCACGGCAACCGTGATCGCGGAGGTGTGTACGCGGCCCTGCGTCTCGGTTGCGGGGACCCGCTGCACGCGGTGCACGCCGGACTCATACTTCATCTGCGAGTAGACCTTGTCGCCTTCGAAGATGGCGGTGACTTCTTTCAACCCACCAACATCGCTGGGGGATTCTGAGAGAATCTCAACCTTCCAGCGATGCTGTTCGGCGAAGCGCAGATACATGCGGAACATCTCGGCGGCGAACAGCGAGGCTTCGTCTCCGCCGGTGCCGGCGCGGACCTCGATGATGATGTTCTTGTCGTCGTTGGGGTCCTTGGGCAGCAGCAGGACCTTCAGATCTTCTTCGACGACAGGCAGCTTCGGCTCGAGCTCGGTGAGCTCCTCCTCGGCCATCGCCCGCACGTCGGGGTCGCTGTCGGCGGCCATGGCTTTGGCTTCGGCGATGGAATCGCGCAGCTTGCGGTACTCGCGAAACTTGTCGACGGTAGGTTCGAGGTCGCGATGCTGCTTGGCGACCGCCTGGAACTTCTTCTGGTCGGCGAGAAGCGCCGGTTCGCCGAGCTGGCGGCCGAGGTCTTCGTAACGTGCTTCAATCTGGTCGAGTTTGTCGAACATAGCGGGTCAGAATCTTCGATGAGAGAGGAAAATGAAGGCCGATGGGCCAGAGAAATGGTCGCTGGGCGCAGCTAGAGGAAGTCGTGCCGGGAGGCACTTACGGCTTTGGTGGCCGGATTGTGGCTGCGGAAGGACATTACTCTTTAGATGGTACCGCGACACGTGCGGATTCGCAGCAGACCTGAATCGACGGGGGATAAATCGTGAGGTTTGCAGAGCTGGCGGCGTTGGCTGAAGGCCTGGCGGGCGAGGGCAGCAAGCTGAAAAAGCGCGCAGCCATTGCGGAAGCCATTCGCCGGGCGGCGTTGGAGAGTCCCGCGGAGGCTGGGCGCTTCTGCCTCTATCTTGCGGGTCAGTCGTTTGCCGAAGCGGACCGGCGAAAACTGAACGCCGGCGGCGCGATCCTGTCTCGAGTGCTCAAGGAGATTTCGGGAGCAACGGATACCGCGTTGAACATGGCATATCGCCAGCATGGAGATCTGGGAGCGGCAGCGTTCGATCTGTTGACCGGCGGGAATCAGAAATCGGAAACCGGGGATCAGGCTCTGCCGCTGATGCTGGCCGATGTCGCGGAGTCCTTCGACACGATGGCGCGAGCGCGGACGACTGCGCTACGCTCCACGGCAGTTGAGCGATTGCTGTTACGCGCGACGCCGCTCGAAGCGAAGTACCTGCTGAAGTTGATGCTGGGTGACATGCGCATTGGCGTGAAGCAGAGCCTGGTCGAAGAAGCGATTGCTGAGGCGGCAGGCGCCGAGGTGGCAGCGGTTCGACATGCCGTGATGCTGGAGGCCGACCTGAGTCGCTCTGTCGAGCGGGCGTTTGCGGGCACGTTAGCCGAGGCGCGGATGACGCTCTTTCATCCGCTCGGCTTCATGCTGGCATCGCCCGTCGAGACGCCGGAGGAGGCCTATCAGCGCTTCACGGCGAAACCGGAGAAGGTGGCCAACCCGAAACCGAAGAAGCGTCGTACCAAAAAAGATGCCAGCGAAGTGCTGCCGGAGGATGCCGCCGGGGAGGGTCTTGCGGAGGATGTTGAGGCTGAGGCGGCAAACAGGGCGGAGGTCCCACGGGCCGATGTCCATGCGCTTATCGAAGACAAGTACGACGGCATCCGCGCGCAGGTGCATTGCGCGGACCCGGACCAGCCCGGACGTGTCGCCCTCTATTCGCGCAATCGCGAGGACATCACTGAAAGTTATCCCGAGTTGGAGGAGGCGTTCGCGAAGATGGGTGAGCCCGGTGGTTTGCGCGGCCTGATCTTTGACGGCGAGATTCTCGGATGGGATGTTGAAGCGGAGCGTGCGCTTCCCTTCTCCGTGCTGGGTCAACGCATTGGCCGTAAGCGCGTCGATGATGCGATGAGACGAGCTGTTCCGGTCGTTTTCATGGCCTTTGACCTGATGAGCGCTGACGGCGAGTTGGTGCTCTCGCATCCGCTTGCGGAGCGTCGCGCGCAATTGGAGAGCATTGTCGATCGATTCTGTGACATCACAATCTCTCCACTCGAGGCGCCAAAGGCGCAGACCGGGTTGTTCGACGCAGAACATCGCGGTTCGGCGATAGAAGTGCCGCGGCTTCGGCTTTCACCGGCAAAGCTGGTAGAGAGCGCGGAAGGAATCGATCAGGCCTACGGTGATGCCCGCGCCCGCGCCAACGAGGGAGTGATGATCAAGGCCGCAGGGTCTGCTTACCTGCAAGGACGTCGCGGCCTGGCGTGGCTCAAATTGAAGCGAGAGCTTGCGACGCTGGACGTCGTCATCACCGGAGCCGAGTACGGGCACGGGCGTCGCGCCGGACTCCTCAGTGACTATACTTTTGCGGTTCGTGGACCTGCGGGCGAGCTGCTCAATGTCGGCAAGGCCTACTCAGGGGTGACCGACGCCGAAATTGCCGAACTGACCGAATGGCTAAAAGCACACACCGTCGAGGACTTCGGCTACTTCCGGACCGTGGAACCGCTGCGCGTGCTCGAAGTGGCCTTCAATAACGTGATGCGTTCCGGCCGTCACTCGAGCGGGTTTGCGTTGCGCTTCCCACGCATCCTGCGGGTGCGGGACGACAAGCCCGTGGACGAGATCGACACTCTCGAACGGGTTGAGGAGATTTACCAGTTGCAACCAGATAAGACACCGGAGAGGATCTCAGAGAACTAGTAGCGTTTTCACCCAATTGGCCCCCCAAGTGCACTAGACAGGGTGCGTGATGCGACAAAAGCATTACAGACCCGGCCGCAACCTTGTGAGAATCTCTGGGTAGAATTGAGGTAGGCGAATGGAAAGAGGCAAATCTCATTTGGACTCTACCAATTACCTAAGGCCATCCTCCCCGGAGCTTTTTCTAATGACCCTTTTCTCTCGGGCCTCACGCACTTCCCGACTCCTCGCTATCTCATTCATGTTGCTGGTACTTAGCGCTTTAGGTACAAGCCGTGCCTGGGCTGAACCGCCGCTGCTCGCCGCAGGGGTGATGCCGGCTGCTGACACTGAGCTTCCTACCACCGGCCAGCGTTACGAGCTGAAGCTCTACCACCTTCACACCGGCGAAAGCCTGGATGTGATCTACCGGATCGGGGATACTTACATTCCCTCGGCGCTGGAACAGTTGAACCATTTTCTCCGCGATCACCGGACCCAGGACATCAGCGACTACGATCCGAGCGAGTTTGACCTGCTGCATAACCTTCTGACCCGGCTGAAACGGCCGAATGCGACGATCGACATCGTCTGCGGCTACCGGACACCGCAATCGAACCAGTTTCTGCGCACCCTTGGCGGCACGACGGATCCATCGGAGACCGGCGTTGCCGAACATTCGCAGCACATGCTGGCAAAGGCCATCGACATCCGGGTTCCGGGCGTGAGCACCCGCCGGCTGGATCAGGCAGCGCTAAGCTTGCATGCGGGCGGCGTCGGATATTACCCGGTGAGCCAGTTCGTGCACGTTGACGTAGGCCCGGTCCGTCAGTGGAGTTTTGGCGGGCGCACGCACACGCACCGGCATCGTCGTTCTCGCAAGACAGCCTGATTTCGCGAAACATGGACGGAGCCCGTGCAAAGCACGGGCTTTGCCGCGTCCGGACGGCATAATGAGCGAGGAGTGAATCGTTTTTCGTGAAGAGCTGGATCGAAATCTCAGAGTCGCGGCTGCGGGACAACATCTCTTCGATCCGCACGGCTGCCGGCCAGGGCGCAAGCCTGCTCGCGGTCATTAAGGCGAATGGCTACGGTCATGGCGCAGAACTGATCGCGCCGGTGCTTGTGGATTCGGGTGTGACGTGGCTTGGAGTGGATGACGTCGACGAGGGAGCGCGCGTTCGCCGTGCCATTGGAAGGCATGAGGCTCACATTCTGGTGCTCTGCGGCATCGAACCGGAAGATGCGGATCGGCTCGTGGAGCACCGGCTTACACCAGCCGTTTGGACGCCGTCGCATGTGGAGACCCTGGATGCCGCTGCCGAGCGTGTGGGGAGACGGGTTGCTGTTCACCTTGAGATCGACAGCGGGATGGCCCGGCAGGGAGCGGCGCCCGGCGCGGACCTGGAGCGCGTTGTGGCCGCGTTGCACGAATCCAAATGGCTCCGCCTGGAGGGCGTCTTCAGCCATTTGAGTTCCTCCGAAGTTCGCTATGGAAAACACACGGCGATGCAGATGGAAAAGCTGCAGCACGCATTCGATCTGCTGAAGACCGAGGACGGCGAGGTACTGATGCCGGAATGGATTCATCTTGCCAACAGCTCGGCACTTGACGAGGGCTCAACCACCGCGTGGATGCGGCAAATCGGAGCGGCGATGCGCGCCAGCGTGCTGGTGCGACCCGGCCTCGCGCTCTATGGCTACTGCCTGGAGATCGAGGAGGAGAACGGCGGCGGCCTCTCAGTGTCTGCGGGACGGGGAGGCAAACTTTGTCACGAGATCAAGCCAATTCTGGAATGGAAGACGCGCATCATCGGAATGCGCGAGATTACGCCGGGGCAGACGGTCGGCTATGGATCCACTTTTGTCGCCGAGCGTCCGATGCGCCTGGCACTGCTTCCGGTGGGGTATGCTGACGGCTTCCGGCGCGAGGCCTCGAGCGGCATCGGCAACGGCTGGGTAAGGATCGCGGGCAAGCGAGCTCCGGTGGTGGGGCGTGTGTCCATGAACCTGACCGTCGTCGATGTGACGGTAATCGCGGAGGCGGTCGAAGGCGCCGAAGTGACGCTACTGGGGGAGGGTGTGTCTGCCGAGGATCATGCCCGCTGGAGTACAACGATCCCCTACGAAATTCTGTGCGGCATTCGTGCGGCACAACGACTCATCTAATTCTCAGAACGACTCATCTAATCAAGCAGATAGGGTCCTCAGAGCAGGCACTCCCTGCCAAACGGCAGAGATCAAAGGGATAGACTAAACAGGATGTTTGCAGGGATTTACGAGAGTTGGATGGTCGCGTGGGAGACAGCGCTGACCACCCGCGACGAAAACCGGGTCGAGCGGCCGCTTGAGTGGGGATTCGGCCATTTATCCGACTGCGGCGGTCTCCATGCGGCCCGCGAGGTGGCGCGCCAGGAGTATTTCCCGCTTGAGGCCATGAAGGCGCTCAACCATCGTTTCGTCGCCGATCCGGAGAGTTTCTTCGCCTACAAAACGCCAACGGACTTCAATGTCGAGCAACGTTTTCCCGAGTTGCACCCGACCAATGTGCGCCCCGAGACGCTCGAGCAGGAGCGCGAGTGGCAGCGGCGGGCCGAGGCGGGAGAGTTGCGGCGCAAGCCCTTTCTGCGCTGGTCCTCTGCGGTAAAGACCGGCGTGGCAGAGAACGATTACGCGAATGCGCGCTGGTATCCCACGCCGCCAGGCAAGGGCTTTGTCGATCAGCGAACCGGTCGAAGGCGGCGCCAGGCGATCATTGTGATGCCGCAGTGGAACGCAGACGCCTTTTCGCATAACGTTCTTTGCGACATGTTCAGTCGCTGGGGCATCGCCTGTTTGCGCCTTTCCAAGCCATACCACGATGTGCGCCGGCCGGCGGAACTGGAGCGCTCGGACTATGCGGTGAGCTCAAACATCGGACGCACGATCGCCGCAGCACGGCAGGCAGTCGTTGATGTGCGCAGTGCGATCGACTGGCTGGAGACACAGGGGTACGAGCAGTTCGGTGTGCTCGGCACAAGCCTCGGGAGCTGCTACGCGTTTCTTGCAGCCGCGATGGATCCGCGGATTGAGGTCTGCGCGTTCAATCACGCGTCGACCTGGTTTGGTGATGTGGTGTGGACAGGCCAGAGCACCCGGCATGTGCGTGCGTCTCTGGAACATGCGGGTCTCACGCGCGAGGACGTGCGTGGGATTCTGGCAGGCATCAGCCCGATGAGCTTCATGAAGGAGTACGCGCGATCTGCCAACCGCCAGACGCTGGTCGTGCATGCGACGTACGATCTGACCTTCCTGCGCGAGCTGTCGGTAAATGTACTGAAGAGCTTCGATGAGTACGGGATTCCGTACGTCTCGAAAGTGCTGCCATGCGGGCACTACACGACCGGCGAGGCGCCGTACAAGTATCTCGACGGATGGTATCTCGGCAGCTTTGTGTGGCAGGCGTTTCGCAGGATGGCTTCGCAGCGCCCCCTCAAACGGCGCGCTTAGAGCCCGGCAGGAAAGAGCGACAAGACGACGCGGTGCGCTGCGCGGGTGGCGAGCGACGGTTGCGACGGATTGATCGGACTAAGCAGCGTCAGGCTGGAGCCCTCACGGTCACGCAGCGCTCGCTGAGCAACCTCACGTTCCACCTGGGCGACGATCGCCTGCGTCTGTGCAAGCCGGTTCATGTGCGGCGACAGCTTGCGCAGCTGTCCACCGGGAACGATATGAAGACCGCGATAGCGCCGCGGAGTTTGGTTCAACTTCGCGGCGCCGGTTGGAGGTGGAAGAGGAGGGGTTGGGGTTACGCGTGGCGTGACAGCAGTCCCGGGGGGATTGGGGAAGGGTATTGTGCGGGCTGTCACGGCTCTACCTTTCTGCTCTGCATTGCGGCTGGCAGAGGTCCCCAGGGCGGGGATACCCTGCCAGTCAGAGTGGCCCGACTTCAAACGATCTGGACCTCCCATGGGGCAGGTCCTGCTGCGGGTTGCTGAAGCGATGAAAGGAAGCGTGCCGTCTGCCCAGACAGGTGAACAGCAGCACGCATGGCCCGACGTTGCTTACAGGAACCAGTTGCGGTTCCAAGGAGAGAATGCCTCTCCGGTACGAAAGCAGCTATCCCACGCAAGCCGTGTAGAGACTCTCGTGGGTGGGACAGGGATTGCGACCTTTGGGGAAGAGGGTTCAAGTCAGCGTCGTACAATCGCACATAGATATGCCGATTGATTTCACTGCTCCCCTTGCCGCTGCCGACCCCGAGATTGCGGCGCAAATTCGCAACGAAGTTGGCCGCCAGCATGAAGGCCTGGAGATGATCGCGAGCGAAAATTTCGTCTCGCGCGCCGTGCTGGAAGCGGCAGGTTCGGTCTTTACGAACAAGTACGCCGAGGGTTATCCCGGCAAGCGGTATTACGGCGGATGCGAGTTCGCCGATGCAGTGGAGAACCTCGCGCGGGATCGCGCGAAGAAGCTCTTTGGTTCTGATCATGTGAATGTGCAGCCGCACTCCGGCTCACAGGCCAATGCGGCGGCGTACATGACGCTGCTGGAGCCGGGCGACACGATCCTCGGGCTGGATCTTGCCCATGGCGGTCACCTGACCCACGGTCATCGTCTGAATTTCTCGGGTAAGCTCTATCGCGTTGTCGGTTACCAGGTGCGTAAGGACACGGAGACCGTCGACTACGACCATCTCGAAGAACTGGCGGTAGCCGAGAGACCGAAGGTGATCATCGGTGGCGGGTCGGCGTATCCGCGCCAGTTTGATTTCGCGCGCATGCGGCAGATCGCGGACAAGATCGGCGCCAGGCTGGTCATCGATATGGCACACTTCGCCGGACTTGTGGCCGGCGGTGTCCATCCATCGCCGGTGCCGCACGCGCATGTGGTGACCTCCACAACGCACAAGACGCTGCGCGGGCCGCGCTCGGGATTGATCCTGAGCCAGCAGGAGTTTGCCGCCGGCATCGACCGCAGTGTCTTCCCGGGGCAGCAGGGAGGCCCGCTGGTGCACATCGTCGCCGCGAAGGCCGTTGCGTTTGGCGAGGCGTTGCAGCCCGAGTTCAGAACTTATGCAGCGCAGATGGTAGCGAACGCGAAGGCCTTGGCTGAAGCGATGCAGGCCGGGGGGTATCGCGTGATCTCGGGTGGAACCGATACGCACGTTGTGCTGGTGGATGTCTTCGGGCGCGGCATGCTGGGCTCGGAGGCGGAGTTCGCCCTGGGCGCTGCAGGGATCACCGTGAACAAAAACGCAATTCCGTACGATACGAATCCGCCGCTGAAACCCAGCGGCATCCGCATCGGCTCCCCTGCGCTGACCACGCGCGGCATGAAGGAGCCGGAGATGCGGACCATCGCTGGCTGGATTGCCGAGGCGTTGGATCATCGCACGGACGACGCGAAGTTGCGAGAGATCCGTGGCCGCGTTGGGGAGTTGGCGGAGCAGTTTCCGCTCTACGGCTGGCTGCGCAGCTAGTCGTGTAGTATCACTGCGGACACTCCCCCATGGACACGGTTTTGTTGCTCGGCGTGGTCACCGGCATGCGCAGCATGACGGCAATTGCTGCGCTGTCCTGGGCTGCGTGGCTGGGGTTGGTTCCCGAACAAGGATGGGCGACATGGATCGCGCACCTCATCGTGGTGATCTTCTTCACATCCTGTGCGCTGGGCGAGTACTACGTTGACACGCTGCCGAGGACGCCGAAACGTACAGAACTGGGACCTGCGCTGGCCCGGGTTGTCGTGGGCGCCCTTGTAGGCGCGCTGGCCGCGGCGGCCATCGATGAGCCTGTTGCAGGCGGAATTATCTTCGGCGCAGGGGGTGCCATCATCGGCGCATGGGGTGGATTCTTCGTGCGCATGACAGTCGCGCGCATCTTTCGTCGCGACTTCCCTGCAGCGCTGCTGGAGACCGTCTCTGCGATTGCCCTGGTGATCTTCGCGATCGCGAAGCTGCATTACAGTATCGTGTTCGATTTGCAGAAGGCGGCGCGCTAGCGACAGTTTGTCGGAGCTATTTGCCGAGGTAGGTGCGGTACCGCGTCTCGATGACGCCGGTGTTTCGCGCAAGATTCAGCTTGGCGACGTTGTACTGATAGAGAGCCTGCACCAGTTGGAACTGCGCTGAGGTAAGGGAGGCCTGCGCATCCACGACGGCAAGGTTGTCGTCGACTCCAGCGGTGAAACGTTCGCGCGCGTCGGAGAGCACCTGTTGCGCCAACTGAACATTGCTCTGCGCAACTTTGGCGAGCTGATTTGCGGACTGAACGTCGAGCATCGATGCGCGAATCTGCGCGTCGATGGTGACACGAAGATCGCCTTCGCGCTGATGCAGCGCCACCAACTGCGCGTTCACCTGATCCTCCTGGCCACGTTGCTCGGCCTCGCGGAAGATGGGGAATTTGAGGCTGCCCTCGGCGGTGAAGACACCGTGATAGAGCCCGGTGGTTTCACCAAGCACGCCATAGAAGCCGTTGAACGCGACCGTCGGCAGACGCTGATAGCGCACGGCGCGCAATTCACGGTCAGCGACTTGAGTCTGTGCCTGCAGGCTCAGCAAATCTTTCCGGTGGCGATACGCGGTCTCTTTCGCGCGATCGAGGTCCATGTCTGCGAACTCGGCGAAGGGAGACGTGTCGGTGAGCTGGAGCTTCTGCCCGGCCGGCATGCCCATAATGCGATTAAGCTGAATCGTGTCCTTCGCGAGCTGGTTGTCTGATGCGATGGTGGTCTGCTGGCGCTGCTGATACTCCACCCGTCCGCGCAGCTCATCGAGGCTCGTGCCCACACCCGCTTTGCGGCGTTGACTGGCCTGGTCGAAGAGCGTCCACGCGGCACGCTCCTGCGCCTGCGCATTGGCCAGGTTGGTCTGGTCGGCGAGCACCCGCAGATAAGCCGATCCCACCGCCAGAACCAGGTCGCCACGGCTGGTGAGCGCGTCGAGATCGACGACCTCAGTCTCGCGCTTGACCCCCTTGTAGAGCTCGTACGAGGGCACGTCGAAGAGAACCTGATTGGCGCTGATCTCTGCCTGGGTTACGTGGACCTTGACGATTGTCGGAATGCTTGCCGGATTAATTCCCAGCTGCGAAAAGATGCTGCCGGAGCCATAAGGATTGAAGCCGAGCGCAGCGAGGTTGATCTCCTGCGTATTGGTCGAACCAGAGACGTGCAACGACGGCAGCAGTGCATTGATGACGCCGAGTTCTTCGCCGCGAACGGCCTTCTGCTTCGCACGGTCGTAGATCACGCGCACGTTGCGCTCGAGCCCGAGTGAGATGGCATCGTCAATCGAGAGGGCTAACGGCGTGTCCGAAGGCCGCTCAATCGCGACGGCACCGGGACCGGGCACGGTACCGGGAGCCTTGAAGGTAAGGCCCGAGCCTGCAGGACGTCCCAGCGCTTCGTCCTGTTGCGAGAGCAGCACGGCGCTCGGTGCCGAGGGGAGTTTTTCCTTGCTCGGCTGAGTCGACGAATCGGACGCCTTTTGCGCAAAAAGAGGCGTTGCGCACAAAAGTGCGAAAAAAGCGATCGCCATCAGAACGCTTGGGACCCGGCGGGGCCATAGGCTTGGTGAGAACTCATTCACTGTCAGTATTAGAGTGCCTCGTACCGTTTGGAGATGCGAAAAGCTACCGGGAAGGCGCCGGTTTTCTGCCGGCAGCTGGACTCGGCCCTTGCCGGCTCAATTATTTGGCGGCGTTCAGTTGCTGTTCGGCCTCTTGCAGCGTATGCGCCGTCGAGGGCTTCCACTCGGTCTTCACATCGTCTTCCTGCTGCCCGATCGTATGAAAGAGCAGTGCGTGGCCGCCGATGTGGACGTGGGTTTCCGTAATCTGCCAGCGGCCGTCACCGACCATGCGTCGCTCAACATCGAAGGTGCCGCCGCGATCCAGCTTGCCGAGGATGCCGTAGCCGATCAGGACGTCATCGGTGAGCGTGCCGCGCAGCGTGCGGATGCGATGGCTCTCCTTGGAGACGATCATCTGGCCGGCCATGATGGCGAGCACACGCGACTGCATATCCGGCGGATCGAAGTCGGGGTTGGGGCGAAAGTTCAGCGTCAGCAGGTCGCCGCTGTCTCCGCCCCGGGTCCAGATGAAGGCATCGGGAAGCATCTTCAGCATCTCGGCGGCCTGTGCGTCATCGTGCTGGGCCGCTTTTCGCGCCTTGGCCTGAGCAGAGGAGTCGTTTACATAATTTTGAATTCGGTGGGTCTCGGTGCCTGTGGCTTGCGGGCTGAGAGCATGGTTGTTCAGCTCGATAAGTCGGCGAAGCGTCCCCTGCGGCGTCTCGATCGCCGTATAGATTGCATTTTTTTCCAGCGTGATATTGCTTTCGCGATAGACCCAGATGCTCTTGTCGGTGCGGCCGGCCTCCAGCTCGACGTTGACTGCCTGGCGAAGCTCTGCGAGCGCGGATGGGTCGGAGCCTCGGGACTGGGCGGCGGAAGGGCCCGCCGAAAAAACGGAAAGAACAAAGACGGCAGCTTCCGCCGCCGGGAACAGTCTCAGGAACCTTGACCAGCGATGCATACACCTCATCCTACGTGGGTTGGATGCAATTCCGCCGTGACCGCGCCGGGGAGTCAATCGGCAGTTACTCGGGAACGATCTTCACGAAGATGCCGTCGGGCAGCTTCGCATCTCCCAGTGGATGCACCACACCATCGCGCGTAAATCCGCGCAGCATAGGTGGCGCGGATGCAGGGTGCTTCGGGTAGGGAGTCGCACGAGGCTCACGCTTCGGCTCTGCCAAGGCTTCGCCTGGTTCGCGCTTTGCTTCGCGTCCCATGCCGCGATCCATTGCCACGTTCGCGAGCCGGTCGGCGTCCTTGTTTTTGTGCCGCAGCGCATGCGAAATCTGAAATTCGTCGAGCTGCGAGATGCGATTGCGAGCCTCGGTCCACAACGACTTCAGGTCAGGGGAGTTCACCTTGTAGCGCCCCTGGATCTGCTTCACCATCAGTTCGGAGTCGGACACGACACGCAGGCGACGATGGCCGTGCCCCAGTGCCCATGCCAGCACGCCGAGCAGACCGGAGTACTCAGCATAGTTATTGGTACGAATTCCGAGGAACTCGCTCAGCTCGGCCAGCGTCTCACCGTCTTCGGTCTGGAGCACCGCGCCATAACCTGCGGGGCCAGGATTGCCGCGCGCTCCGCCATCGCAGTGCGCAATGAGCCACTTCTCCGGGTTCAGGCGGGTTGGAGGAACGCGAGGTTGTGAGGGCTCGGGGAACAGCGACGGCATCGCCCAAGTTTACTGCCATGGGGCGATCAGGCTGTGGGAAGGAAGATCTCCAGCTTGCCGTCGCGGCGTCTTGCGGAAGGTGTGCACGATTCGGCCCTGGGCGTCGATGTGGCGGAACAGGATGGCCTCCTTGGAGAACTCCATGTCGCTGAATCCAATGACCTTGTCGCCGAAGGGGCCGCGCTTGTCGGGCGGAATCGTCCAGTCCACCAGCTCGGCGCCGCCGCCGCCGGAGATGACAAAACTCGTCGGATGGCCGGCGAATTCCAGGTGCTGCAGATCGTGGTCGTGACCTGATAGCCAGAAGTCCACCTTGTGCTCGCGAAGCAGCGCATCCCAATCGTGGATGAGGATCTTCTGGTCCTTGTGTATGCCGTTCGTATAGAGCGGGTGGTGGGCGACGCAGGCCACGAACGGCGTGGTCCGCGGCTTCGCCAATTCGGCTCGAAACCAGGCGTCCTGCTGGTCGCGGTCCTCCTTCTTCATCTCAAAGCTCCACGGAAGAAACCGGTCCGCGCCGCGCTTCTGGCCCGGCAGATTGGTGTCCAGGCAGATAAACGTGACAACCGGATCTTTCTGCGGGTATTGAAAGCTGTACCACCGGGCAGGCAAATTCCAGCGCGTGCCCTTGGCGTGGGCTGCGTAGCCGAGTTCAAGGTCGACCTTGCTCGAGACCTTGCGCTCGTAATCATGGTTGCCGAGAACGGCGTAGCAGGGACCCGGAAAGTGCGAGGTGGGGTACATCTGCTCGAACTGTTGCTGCCACCGCCCCGAAACGTATCCCACTCCCATATCGCCGTACCAGTTGTCGCCCAGCAGGAACAACGCGCCCGGTTTGATGTGCCTTTGGTCGACCCATTGCTTCATTGCAACAGCGGTTGCGGTCTGCTGATCGAGATACTTGTCAGTACCCCAGTCCCCTATCAGGAACATATGTTGACCATTGGGGTCGGGCGCGGGTGCGGCCTTCGGGGTAACCACGCCCTGTCCGGCGAAAGCAAAGCGCGGTGCAGTAGCTGCCAGCGCCGAAAAGGCGAAGGTTTGGCGTAAAAACTGGCGGCGATTCAGCTTGCGATCAAACGGGTTGAACATCAGCTTCGGGATCCTTACAGCTTCATTTCTGTATGACGCGCCCAGACCCTTGAACGCCGTACCGTCGAAGACCGCATGGCAAAGACTTCATGGATGCTCACCTTCGTCCCCTGGCCGACGTCTACCAACATGTAACAGCAACCTGACCTCCGGAGTCAGACTGAGAATGAGTATTAGCGATGTGATCGTCCTTGGGGGCGAGCGCCGAGGGCGATTCGCTTCCCTTGACCTTGGAATGGGCGAAAGGAACAGCGGCGTAAAATCGGCTGTAATGCCGTCAAACGCTGCAACCCAACCGAGCACGCGCGCCAAGCTGACGACGGAGCAGATGGAAGCCCGCCAGCAGCAACGCGCGGAGGACGATGAGCTGATCCGCGCGGCGCAAAAAGGCGACCGCTCGGCCTTTGATTCCTTGGTTCGACGGTACGACCGCAGCGTGCTTCGACTGGCGCTGCACATGCTGGGCAACGAGCAGGATGCTCAGGACGTGCATCAGGACGCGTTCATCAAGGCGTACCGGCACCTCTCAAACTTCCGCTTCGAGTGCTCGTTCTACACCTGGCTCTACCGCATCGTGACGAATCTGTGCCTTGATCAGCTTCGTCGCCGCAAGAGCCGCAAAGAAGATCCCTCGACCGTCACGGACGCCGCCGGCGAGGAGATGGACCTGATGGCGAACCTTCAGGATGAACGCGCAACCGCAAACCCGGCGCGCGAGCTGGAGCGCAAGAACATGAACACTGCGATTCAAGAGGCGCTCGATTCCCTGACGCCGCGCGAACGCACCGTGTTTGAGCTGAAGCACTACCAGGGGCTGAAACTGAGGACGATCGGCGAGATGCTCTCGACGACCGAGGAGACAGCCAAGAACACTCTCTTCCGCGCAACACGTAAGCTGCGGGCAAAGCTCGTAGATGTTCGCTGACTGAGAGAATTTGAGGACACCGCTGGCGGGCAAGACGTTCAGAAAGATCCGCGGCGGAGCGATTGTGGAGTGCGTTGGAGAGGCTGGTTGGAGTACGCATCATGAACTGTGAGAGTGCACAACAGAACGTAGTTCTCGCCCAGTACGGCGAGCTGCCGGATGATCTGCAGAATCAGCTCGAGCAGCACCTTCATCTGTGCGAAGATTGCCGGCGCGAGTGGAACGCGATGCTCGCCCTCGGCGAAGAGCTCGCCCAACATCCGCTTCCTGAGCCTTCGCCGAATCTGCTGGCCGCGTCCCGCATGCGTTTGGATGAGGCGCTCGACGCGATTCCGTCGAAGTCTGTCACGCAGCGCTTCTGGGGCAGCGCGTTCCGCTGGTTCGGCTACGTCCAGGGCGCGCCTGCATTGACCGTGCTTCTGGTCGGTGTCGGCTTTCTCGGCGGAAATGTCATCGCGCGCTACCAGGCCGCACACGTTCCTCAGCCTCCCCGGACTGTGGCCACGACGAACACCTCGCAAGGACCCATCGCGAACGTCTCGGGTATCGTGCAGACGCCCGATCCGCAGATCGTGCAGGTGAAGTACAACCGCCTTGTGCCGGAGACCATGCAGGGCTCGCTCAACGATCCGCAGATCCGTCAACTGCTGATGCTCGGCGCCAAGTTGTCGGCCAACAATCAGGTCCATGCGGATGCTGTGGGGTTGCTTGCCAACCAGTGCCTTGGTGCGTCGGGCTGCAATGAGGACGGCACAGAAAGCGTTCGCGGCACACTGCTCGCGAGTTTGCATTACGACAAGAATCCAGACGTGCGGCTCAAGGCGCTCGAAGGCCTCCAGCCCTATGTCGCGCAGGATGAAAACGTGCGCAACGCAGTGCTGGATGCGTTGATGAATGATCAGAGCTCCGACGTTCGCAGCGCGGCTATCTCCACCCTGGAGCCCGTACAGGCCGACTCGAGTGTGCGGCGTGTGCTGCGCTCGGTCTCGACGCAGGACTCCAGCGCCGCGATTCGGAACGCCTCTTATCAGGCGCTTCAGGGCTCGGCTGATATCGAGTAAGGTGTAACCGATGCAGTATGCAGCCATCATCTGGAGAGAGTGGCGAAGGCGCCTCCGGGACAGCGCCTCGGTGCGCTACACTCGCGCAATCCGCCTTGCCGGCGCCTCGCTCTGCCTGCTCGGCCTGCTGTGCGCTTCGCTCGCGAGCGCGTATGCCGCCGCCGGACGCGCACAGCCACAACGCCCTCCCGGCTATCTTGGAATTGAGTTTCACGACCTGACGAATGAGCAGGCAACGGCTTTGCATCTGCGGGACAATCGTGGTGTTGAAGTGATGCTGGTCGACCATGATGGCCCGGCGGCGTCAGCCGGTCTCAAACCCCACGATCTCATCACCGGATTCAACGGTCACATTGTCGCCAGCGGCGAGGCCCTTCGCCGCATGATTCATGATGCCGGCGCAGGCGTCCAGGTGAGACTCTCCGTCTTCCGGAACGGAGACCCCATCACGATTCACACGAAACTGGCCGACCGTCAGCAGGTCGAGCGCAAAGCCTGGGCGCGCATGCTCCAGGGACCAACCCCTCCGCCAAACACTTTGATGGAGGGTGTCAGTGAGACGTACCCGTCCGGCCCTGCGCCCGCTGCGCCTGCGGTCGCACCCCGCGCAGAATCACCTCACAGCCAGAACTTTATCGAGAGCATGCTGCATGGCCCGTTCACCGGCCTCATGGTGGAGAGCATGGAGCCGCAACTTTGCGAATATTTCGGAGTGCCGAAAGGTGAGGGTTTGTTGGTGAAATCCGTGGACGACGGAAGCCCCGCCGCCATCGTCGGAATCCGCGCAGGCGATGTGATTCTGCGAGCGGACAATCAGCCAATGCACTCGACGTCAGACTGGTCGAAGCGTCTCCACGCGAGCAAGGGCAAGCCGATGGCCCTCGTCATCCTGCGCAATCATCAGCCGCTGACCATGACACTGCAACCGGACACGAAGAAGCACTAATCGTTACAGAACGCGGCTGTGCTTGTAGCCAGCGGCGGTCAGTGCCGCAAGCAATTCTTCTACCTGCTCGCGCCCGCGCGTCTCCATGGTGATGTCGATGACTGTATCCCCTAGATTCACGCCGTAGTACGCGCGGTTGTGCAGCGTGTCGACGATGTTCGCGCGATGCGTCGCGATAATCTGCGTCAAATCCGCGAGAGCTCCCGGCCGGTCGAGCAGATGGATGCGCAACCGAATCAGTCGGCCATCCTGCACAAGGCCGCGTTCGATAATGCGGCTCAGCAGCGTTACATCGATGTTGCCTCCACCTACAATCACAGCCGTGCGCGTGAACGCCGGCAGGGAGGTGCGGCGTTGCAAAACCGCTGCCAGCCCGGCAGCCCCTGCCCCTTCGGCGAGTGTCTTTTCGCGCTCGAGCAGCGTGAGGATCGCCGAGGCGATCTCGTCCTCATTCACCGTGACAATCTCGTCGACATAGCGTTCCACAACCGGAAGCGTCACATCCCCCGCCCGCCGTACAGCGATACCGTCGGCAATCGTCGTCGCAGGATCGAGTGTCACGGGATGATGCGCCGCCACAGCTTCCTTCATCGAAGGCAGGCGCGCCGTCTGCACGCCAATCACGCGGACGTCAGGCTTCGTCTCCTTCACAGCGCATGCCACACCGCCAATCAATCCACCACCGCCAATCGGCACCACTACGGCTTCGAGATTTTCAATCTGCTCCAGCAGTTCGAGCCCGATTGTTCCCTGGCCGGCCATGACCAGCGGATCATCGAACGGATGAATAAAGGTCATCCCTTCGGCCTGGCAACGTCTCGTGGCCTCTTCGCATGCCTCGTCGTAGTTGGCGCCGTGCAGCACCACCTCGGCTCCAAAGCCACGCGTCGCCTGCACCTTAACCAGGGGCGTCGCCAGCGGCATCACAATCACCGAGCGAATGCCGCGCTGCGTCGCGTGATGGGCCACGCCCTGTGCATGATTGCCCGCGCTTGCGGCGATCACACCGCGCTTTGCCTCCTCGGCCGTTAGCGTTGCAATCTTGTTCAGCGCGCCGCGTTCCTTGAAGCTGCCCGTCATCTGCAGGTTTTCAAGCTTCAGGAAGATGTTTTGGCCGGTCTGACGCGAGAGCGTCTCCGAGCGCGCGCAAGGTGTGCGGTAAATCGCGCCGTTGAGACGCTCGCGAGCCGCTTTCACGTCGGCGAGCGTCAGGTTTTGTGCAGCGGTTGTGCCCATTGTTTCTATGGTAGTCGACTCGCGACGACCTTCAGCGGCTGAACTGCGTCTCCATCTTTTCACGATGTCGCTCCATCCCAAGCTCGATCAGTCGGTCGATGAGCTTCGGATACGGCAGGCCGCTCGCGCCCCACAGCTTTGGGTACATGCTGATGGAGGTGAACCCCGGCATCGTGTTGATCTCGTTCAGCACGATCTCGGAGGGCTTGCCTTTTGCCGCGGGCGCCATCAGAAAATCGACGCGTGCCAGCCCGGCGCAGTCGCACGCACGGAAGGCGGCGATTGCCATCGTACGAATCTTCTTCTCCTCGGCCTTCGTCAGCTTCGCGGGAATCAGGCTCACGCTCTCGTCCGGGCCGGAGAGCTCGTACTTGGCCTCGTAGTCGTAAAACTCCTTCGCCGGCACAATTTCGCCGACCACGCTCGCTTCCGGCGCATCGTTGCCGAGAACCGCGACTTCAAGCTCACGCGGCTTCACACCCGGCCCACCCACACCCTGCTCGACGATGATCTTACGATCGAAGCTTGCGGCGAGATCCATCGCAGGCGCAAGCTCGGCGCGGCCGTGCACCTTGCTGATGCCCACCGAGCTCCCCAGGTTCGCCGGCTTCACAAAAAGCGGATACTTCAAAGCCTTCTCAACGGCCTTCGTGGCGCGCTTCGGATCGGCCCGCCATTCCGATCGAAGCATCGAGACATGCGGCGTGACCGGGAGCCCAGCCGCCACAAACAGCCGTTTCATAGCGTCCTTATCCATGCCGGCCGCCGAACCCAGCACACCGGAGCCAACATAGGCGACATCGGCGAGTTCAAACAGCCCTTGAATCGTGCCGTCTTCTCCAAACGTTCCGTGCAGTACGGGAAAGACAACATCAAGCCCCGTGCCCGCACCGGGCTCGGCAGCAGCCAGCGCGACACCCGCATCCGCGCTCTTCTTCAGAGCCGATGGAGCGTCCCCGGCGAGCAGCTTCTGGGCAGCCGTGCTTTGCAGCCAGCGGCCCTCCTTGGTAATGCCGAGTTCGAGAACATCGTATTTTTTGCGGTCGATCGACTGAAGAATAGAACGGGCGGAACGCAGCGAGACCTCATGCTCGCCGCTGCGGCCCCCGAAGAGAATGCCTACACGAAGCTTTTTGCGCGCCATCTCTTCCAGTTTGAAGCAAACCGGCCTGTGCATGCAGTGGCGGCCGTCCGATGAACCTCAGCGAACACCTTCGCTGGCCAAAGCCCCTTGAGCGGTAATCGAAGTCGCCGGAACTTGATCGAAGCCCGGCACGTCCAATCGCCCGAGAGGTAAAAACAAGCTATGAACTATGTTCGGCTCGGCCAGACCGGTGTTCGCGTCTCTCCCCTCTGTCTCGGCATGATGACCTACGGGTCCAAAAAGTGGCGCGAGTGGGTTCTCGAGGAAGACGAGGCCCGCCCCTTCGTACAACGTGCCGTCGAAGCTGGCATCAACTTCTACGACACGGCCGACATCTATTCGCGCGGCGAGAGCGAAGTCCTCACCGGCAAGCTCCTGCGCGAGTTCCAGCCACGGCGTGAGGATCTGGTGATCGCGACCAAGGTCTTCAATCCCATGAGCGACTCGCCCAACGACCGCGGCCTCTCGCGCAAGCACATCATGGCCTCCATCGACCGCAGCCTCAAGCGCCTCGGCGTCGACTATATCGACCTCTATCAAATTCATCGTTTTGACAAGAACACCTCCATTGAGGAGACCTGCGAAGCGCTCGACGCCGTTGTTCGCGCCGGCAAGGCACTCTATATCGGCGCCTCCAGCATGTATGCCTGGCAGTTCCTCAAGATGCTCGACTTCCAGCGCCGGCACTCGCTCGCTCGCTTCGTCACCATGCAGAACCACTACAACCTCGTCTACCGCGAGGAGGAGCGTGAGATGATTCCGCTCTGCCTCGACCAGGGCGTGGGCTGCATTCCGTGGAGCCCCCTCGCCCGCGGCTTCCTGACCGGTACCCGCAAGCGCGGCGACGGCAAATCAGAAACCACCCGCGCCCGCACCGACGAGTTCGGTCACAGCCTGTACTACCGCGACAGTGACTTCGACATCGTGGACCGCGTAGTTGAGGTCGCCAACCAGCGCAATGTCAAACCGGCCCAGGTCGCACTCGCGTGGATCCTCTCGAAATCCGCCGTTTCAGCGCCGATCATCGGTGCAAGCAAGCCCGGGCACCTCGAAGATGCGCTGGGCGCGCTGGAGCTGAAGCTGACCGACGACGAGATCAAGCGCCTGGAGGAGCTCTACGAGCCGCATCCTGTCCTCGGCCACAGTTATTAACCGGAAGTTGCAGAACCTGCGCCGGAACGAGGCGGTTTTCAGGTCCAACCCCTTGTTAAACTTGAAATACCGCGCGTTCCTTAGAAGACGCTAATCGAAACTGGCTGCCAGATTAGAGAAGCCTTTTCTTTCGCCGCGCGAAGTGCGTCTCTACGTGCTCTGTGGATTGCGTGATTCTTTGTCGCAGAACGGAGCAGTGGAGTTTTCGGGACCTTCGCTTGCCGTTGCGTTGTTTTGCGAGCTTTCTATCGGCCTCTCTCCGCCCCTCGAACCGGCCATCCGCGGGGGTTCTTCGCGGCATTGCACTTGGCCTGCTCGTTTGCTTCTGTGCCGCAACAGCACAGGGTCAGCTCGGCTCTGCAGCAGCCACAAAGCGGCGCCTCCGTGATTTCCTTGCTCAGCGCCATAGTTCTGGCGACAAAACTCCTGCTCTCGCCCGGGAAGACGCTCAAGCAAAGCAAGCGGCGTTTCTAAACCGCAGTTCGGTTCGCGCGCACGATGGCGCTTCCACTCCGCTCACCGCGCCCTGGCAGCCACTTGGCCCGAGTTCCGTCCACACGCAGCTCTACGGCAACGTCACCGGACGTGTGACCGCAATTGCCGTCGATCCCAACGACACCAGCGGCAATACGGTCTACCTGGGAACTACCGGCGGCGGTGTCTGGAAGTCCACGACGGTGTCCGGCCCGCTTTCAGGCGTTAGCTTCACCCCCCTCACCGATACGCTTCCGGTCTTCAGTCTCAGTGCCGGCTCATCCACCCTTCCTTCGCTTTCCATCGGCGCCATCGCGGTCCAGCCCGCACCGAACCCCGTGGTCCTCGCCGGGACCGGCGATCCCAATGACGCCACGGACTCTCTTTACGGTGAAGGCATCCTGCGCTCCACGGACGGCGGTCTGACCTGGAGCATCGCCACCCAATCGCAGGATCCCATCGGTCCCGCAAACTACGCCCACTCCTTCGCGGGGCTCTCGACTGCAGCCATTGCCTGGAGCACCACCTCGACGAATCTCGTCGTTGCTGCCATGTCCCTCTCACCGCAGGCGGCTATTGTCGACGCGGAGTCCGCCTACTCGGTGGCCGGCCTCTATTACTCCACCAACGCCGGTGCCACCTGGCAGATGGCAACGCTCTACGACGGCGCACAGATTGTGCAGGCGCCTCAACCCACCGGCACCGGCCAGATCGGCAACGCAGCCACCTCGGTCGTGTGGGACGCGAAACGCGCCCTCTTCATCGCCGCCGTTCGCAGCCACGGTTATTACAGTTCGCCGGATGGCGCGACCTGGACTCGCCTCACCGCGCAGCCAGGGACGGGCCTCGTAAGCGCGAACTGTCCGGTGGGCGCACAGGGTCGGGGCAGCGCCACATGCCCCATCTTCCGCGGAACCCTCGCGGTCCAACCCGTCACCGGCGACCTCTACGCCCTCACCATCGACGGGAACGATAATGACCTGGGGTTGTGGCAGGATCTCTGCGCGGCGACGAGCAATTCGTGTGCGACCACGTCGCCCACCTGGGGCGCACGCATAGACAATGGTGCGCTCGAGGTCGGTTCAGGCAGCACGGCCATCCTGCAGGGAAGTTATAACCTCAGCCTCGCAGCCGCACCCTTGCCCTCCGGTGGAACGCTGCTCTTTGCCGGTACAGTCGATCTCTATCGCTGCAGTCTCTCCGCGAACTCAACAAGCTGCTCGCTGCGTGACACCACCAACTCCATCAATGGATGCAACGCTCCGGCAGCGGTCGCCCCGGCTCAGCATGCCATCGCCGCAACCCTCACCACTGCCTCAGAACTCGTTCTCCTGGGTAACGACGGCGGCCTCTGGCGCTCCACGGACGGCGTCAATGAGACGGGTCCCGCGTGTTCGGCCACCGACCTGCAGCACTTCGACAACCTCAACGCCGTCATCGGCGCGGGCGGATCGCTGGCTGAGGTCGTCGGCTTCGCGCAGGATCCCACCGAGCCCGGCACGCTCCTCGCCGGTCTTGGCGCCATCGGTTCCGCTTCCACCACGGCCGCCGCTACCCTCGCGCCCTGGACACAGCTCTCCGCCGGTGAAGGCGGTTTTCCGCAGATCGATCCGGACAACGCCGCGAACTGGCTTGTGAGCATCGGCGCCGCAGTCAATTGGAAGGCGTGCACCTCCGGCATCGACTGCACCGCGTCCACTCTCTTGCCGCCGGCAACGATAGGCGAACCCCAGGTCAGCAACGATGCCGCGTTGCTCGACGCTCCCTCGCTACTCGATCCGCAGCAGACCACGAATCTCCTCATCGGCACCTGCCGTGTGTGGCGAGGCACTGCAAACACAGGCACAACCTGGAGCACATCGAATGCTCTCAGCGCTGACTTCGACGGCTCCGGCGGCGCGTGCACGGCAAACTCGGCGATGGTCCGCTCCCTCGCCGCAGGGGGTCCGCTTGCAACCTCCACCAACGCGCAGAGCTCCGGCTCGACCGTGCTCTATGCCGGCATGGCCGGCGAGCTCAGTGGCGGGGGCACCATCCCCGGTCATCTCTTCGTCACGAAGTCCGCGAATACAGCTTCCTCGTCCACCGCCTGGACGGACGTCGCCCTAGGCAACCCGGTCGGAAACGACACCCTTCACGGTGGGTTCTTTAACCCCGGCCACTTCGATATCTCATCCATCGTCGCCGACCCGCACGACACAACAGGCGGAACCGTTTACGCAACCGTCATGGGATTTGGAGCACAGCCTCATGTCTATCGCTCGACCGATTTCGGCGCACACTGGCTTACGATCGGCTCGAATCTCCCGCAGGTACCCGACAACGCCGTCATCGTTGACCCCAACGACGCCAACACGGTCTACGTCGCGACGGACATGGGCGTCTTCGTCACGCAGGCTGTCACAACCTGTCCCGCGACCAATTGCTGGAGTCCGCTGGGCACCGGCTTACCGAACGCTCCCGTCACCACGCTCGAAGCCGCACCGAAGGTGCCCACCGGCGACGGTCGTAGCGGCATGTTGCGCGCCGGGACCTACGGCCGTGGTCTCTGGCAGATTCCGCTCCTCAACGCCACCACGATTCATGCGCCCGCAATCACGCTCTCTTCCACCAGCCTCACCTTCGCCGTGCAGGCGGTCGCAACGCAGAGCACTCCGCAGAGCATCACCGTCACCAGCTCCGGGAACATGCCCGTCACCTTCGGCACACCGGTCATCAACGGAGACTTCGTTGAGACCGACACTTGCGCCGGCCGGACACTCGCAACCGGCGCAACCTGCACCTTCAATATCAGCTTCGCGCCCTCGACGACCGGCACCCGCTCGGGGCAGCTCACCCTCTACGCGAATATCCCCGGCGGCCAGGCGACGGTCCCCCTCAACGGAACCGGCACTCCCGCGGCTGCTGTTGTGCTCACGCCGCTCACGTTGAGCTTCCCTGCGACCCTCGTAAATCAAACCGCGGCGTCGCAGATCATCACGGTCGCCAACACCGGCGCAAACGCAGTCACGCTCGGTACACCCAGCATCAGCGGCGACTTCAACCTCGCCGCGAGCACCTGCAGCGCCACGCTCGCGGCGCAGACCGCCTGCTCGCTCTCCATCACGTTCACGCCTGCGGCCAGCGGCGTGCGAAATGGCCTGCTCACCGTCACCGATAGCGCAGGCACACAGACCGCCCAGCTTTCGGGCACGGGCAACGCTCCCGCAACCGACACACTCGCTCCCGCATCACTCACCTTCGCGCAACAAGCCGTCGGGACCACCAGCGCCGCACAGCAGGTCACACTCACCAACGCGGGCGACGTCGCGCTCACGCTGATTGCCGCCTCAGTCAGTCCTGGCGACTTCACCGCAATCAATTCGTGCGGCGCGTCACTCAACCCGCACTCTTCCTGTGCGATCTCCATCGCGTTCGTGCCAACCGCTCTCGGCGCGCGCACCGCAACCGTCACCGTCACCGATCAGTTCCGCTCGCAAACAGTTGTACTAACGGGCACGGGCATCGCGCCGCCGGGAGTCTCCCTCAGCCCGACATCGCTGAGCTTCCCCGCAACCGGAGTCGGCCTCAGCGCGCCCGCGCAGACGCTTACGTTGACCAACAACGGCGGCCTTCCGCTGCACCTCACAAACACCGCACTCAGCGCAGGCTTCATGGTCGCCTCTTCGAACTGCGGCTCGACCCTCGCTCCCACCGCCAGTTGCAATCTCGTGATCGTCTTCTCTCCCACCGTTGCAGGGGCGGCCTCAGGCACGCTCACCCTGACTGACGATGCACCCAGCGGCGGCCAGACCACCAATCTCTCCGGCGGCGGCATCGACTACACGCTCGAGACCAGCGGCGCGACGTCCGCCACTGTCGCCAGCGGGTCGACCGCCGCCTATCCCTTGTTACTCCGCTCGATGCAAGGTCTCAGTGGCTCCGTCGCGTTCTCCTGCTCGGGCGCGCCTGCCAACAGCATCTGCACCGTCAGCCCGTCGACCTTGACTCTGGGCGGCACGTATACCGTCTCCGCGACAGTGCAGACCGGACAGACCCTGGCCAGCAATCTTGCGCCCTCAGGATCGCCGTTGAATCCGCGCAGCTCTCCAGCAATTCTTGCCTTCCTCGCACTCCCTTTCGCCTGCCTCGCCCGCAAACGGCGCCTTGCAAAGCGGATGCTCTCGCTCTTTGCATTCGCCGCACTCACATGTCTTGCAGGCTGCGGTGCTGCGCGAGAGATCCCCGGCAAAGGTGGCGGCGGCTCGTCCTCAACGACGCCCGCCGGCACGTACAGCCTCACCGTCAGCGCTTCAGCCGCGGGCCTCACGCGCAGCGTCCATCTCACGCTTGTTGTGCAATAGGCAGAGCAGGACGAATTCGCACCAGCCTCACGCCACGCGTCCCGCGCTCACAGCGCTGGCCCACGCCCACTGAAAGTTATAGCCGCCCAGCCACCCGGTCACATCCACCACTTCGCCGATAAAGTACACTCCCGGAACTCGCCGGCTCTCCATCGTGCGCGCGTCGAGTTCCCGCGTATCCACACCGCCGGCAGTTACCTCGGCCTTCGCAAAGCCTTCTGTCCCATCAGGCGTCACGGTCCAGTCGTGCAGGGTCCGCTCCAGCCGATCCAATCCCGCATTCGTCCAGTCAGGATTCCCGGTCGCAAGATCCACCCATCGCTCCGCCATGCGCGCCGGAAGGACCTCGCGCAAAAGGGACTTTGCTGCCGCTGCATCGCGCCGGGCGTCCCGCTTGCGCAACGGACCGAAGATTTCGTGTCCCGGAGCGAGATCAAACACCACCCCAACTCCGGGCTTCCAGTAAGACGACGCCTGCAGTACCGCCGGTCCACTCAATCCTCGATGGGTCACCAGCAGCTTTTCGCGAAACTCCGGCACACCCGATCTCTTCCCCGTTGTCGCCAGCTGGGCGCGTGCGACGACCTCCGTTGATACCCCTGTCAGGTCGCACCATCGCCTGCAGTCCTCAGGCGAAAACACAAGGGGCACCAGCGCTGCCCGAGGTTCCACGACCGCGTGCCCGAACTTCCGTGCCAGCTCATATCCGAAACCTGTCGCACCCATCTTCGGAATCGACAGCCCACCCGTAGCAACGATCAACGCCTCACAGCGAACCTCACCCACACTCGTCTGAACCACAAATCGAGAACCGTCGCCGCCCTCCGCTCCCAGCTTCACCTCAGACACGCGCACACCGCAGCGCAACTCCACGCCCGCCGCCCCGCACTCGCGCTCCAGCATCGTCACAATCTGCTGCGCCGAGCCGTCGCAAAACAACTGCCCCAGCTTCTTCTCGTGATACGCAATGCCATGCCGCTCCACCATCGCGATGAACTCCGCCGCCGTATACCGTGCCAGCGCCGACCGCGCAAAATGCGGATTCTCGCCCAGAAAACTCTCTGCCCGCGTATGAATGTTCGTAAAGTTGCAGCGCCCGCCGCCGGAGATCAGGATCTTTCGCCCCGGCCGCTCGTTGTGATCCAGCAGAAGCACGCGCCGCGCGCGCCGCCCTGCCTCCAGCGCCGCCATCATGCCGGCGGCTCCTGCGCCCAGCACCACCACATCCACCTTGCGCGCCGCCGGTTCGCTCACCTCTATGATTCTAGGCAACTACTGCATGTATGCGCACGCCTACCGGCCAGGACGCATCTGAGAGTCTGGGAGACTCTTATGAAAACCTTGGGATGGCTCGCCGCGGGCATCGGTATCGGATTCGTCGCTTATCTCGTCGCTAACGCGCCAGAGCCTGAATACGCCACCGGCTCCGGCAACGTCGCCGACGCGGCACGCAACACGTTTGGTTGGGGCATGAAGCAGCGTGCGAAGGGATTCGGCAGAAATATCGCGGGCCGCGTCAAAGAGAACGTCGGTGCTCTAACGGGCGATCCTGACCTGGCCGACAGCGGCCTCGCCGATCAGGTTGAAGGAAATGTCCGGGAAGGTGTCGGCAAAGTCGCGCAGGCTGCCGGACAGACCCTTCACGACCTCAATCGCTAGCAGGGAACAGCTTCACGTTCCAACCAGTGTCAACCCGGCCTGAACGCTTAGCCGGCCTTGCGCTCCTGCAACACCTCATCCAGCATGCCCAGCAGCGAGCCCGCACGCGAGCGAACGCTTGTCTCCTGCTGGTTCAGGCTGCCGGCCAGCGCGGCGTACCGCTCTCGCAGCGCCGTCAGCTCATCGGCAATATTCAGGGCTGCCAGCACCGCGACGCGCAGCGAATCCACCGTCGTCCCGTGCGCCGACACCGCGCGCATCTTCGCATCAACAATTCCCGCCAGCTTCTCGATGTACTCCGGATCGGTCCCGCGCAGCTGATACACCTGGTCGTAGATGTCCACGACCACCGCGCCCGAGTCGCGCGCAGCCTGCTCGGCCCGTGACATCTCTGCTGCCGTTTTCAACTGCTCGTTCAACTCCCTCTCCTCGTTCCGCCGTGCCATCTGGTTCGCCAGCACGTCCTGCGGGTTCGTTGCTTCTGCGAGTTGCGGCATCCTGCCTCCTCAACAGCACTTGCGACCCCGGAAATCCCCTCAGCTACAGCAATTCATCCATCTGCGCCAGCATCGCTTCCACGCGCTGTTTCACCGCTTCGCGCTCGCGTTGCAGGCCCTCCAACTCCTTGGCTGCAGAGCTGGCAGTCGCTGTATGTTCCTGCATCTGCTCCCTCACCGCAGCCAACTCCGCCTGTGCCGCATTGCGTTCCGACTCGGCATGAGCGCGTGCTTCACGTTCCTTCTTGATGAGTTCGACCGTCTGAAGCACCTTCTGCTCCAACGCCTGAAACTCGTCGGCACTCACTACTGCAGTTCCCATCCAGCCCCCTGATTCAACTCGGAGTATAGCGATTTGCATCGTGGATTAGCCGATTCGAATTCGCAAAGGAACCTTGATGAATCCCCTTCGGTACTCCCACGCAACTCGCAACGGAAGCACTCGCAACTCAAAACGGAACGAAGCCTCGTCCGCCACGTTCTGCTTGGACGCGCTCAGTGCTCAATCGTTGTGTAGTGAACCGTAAGGAACTAAGCCCGCTGCGTTCCGCCCAGCCCCTTCAGCGCCGCCACGATCTTCTCTGACCCGCCCGTGAGCTCTTCCTCGTTGAGCGTGCGCTCGCCCGACTGAAACACCACCCGCATCAGCAACGAGTAGCTTCCCTGCGGCACAGCCTTACCCTTCGCATCGCGGAAGATCTCCACCGGCCGCACGCTGCGCAGTTCCGTAACCCGCAGCCCATTGGCCGCGGCCGCAATTGTCTCCCAGCGAACGCTGTCGGGAAACACAAACGAGAAGTCGCGCTCCACGGCCTGGTACCGCGAGAGATCGCGCGCAACCGGTTGCCGCAACGCACTTGTCAGCAGCACCTGCGCCGACACCTCGGCAGCTGCACAGGTCTGCCGCAGTTTGCGCCGTTGCAGCTCTTCCGCGCTCAGCTCGCCAAACACTGCAACAGGCTTGCCATCGAGCAGCGCTCGTCCTCCGCGCCCCGCCGCAATCCATGCCGGCAGCCCCTTCGTATCGAAGGACACCACTCCGGCAAACCTCGCAAGCAGCGATTCCAGTGCGCCCTTTACCTCAAAGATCAACGCGTCCTCGCCGCTGTGCAGTGCGCTCACCGCGGCGCTGTTTGCGATCGTCCCGCCCGTTGCTCCAATCGCCAGCCCGGTCGCCTCGTTTACCTCACCCGTCGAGCCCGTAAACACCGTGCCCATCTCGAACAATCGCACCGTCGCGACATCGCGATGCAGATTGTGCGCCAGCATGGTCGCCATCCCCGGCGCCAGCGAGAGCCGCAGCACTCCTGCCTCTTCGCTCAGTGGATTTCCCATCGCTACCATTCCTGCGTTCGCATCCCCGAACACCCGAGCCTCTTCCGCCGACACGAACGTGCTCGAGATCGCCTCGCTATAGCCCAGTGCGCGCAGCGTCTCGCGAATCACGCGCTCCTGCTCCGCATGCGGCTGCTTCACCACCGCGCCGGACCAGCCCGGCAGCGTGTTGGCAAAGCGGTTGTAGCCATACACACGCGCCACCTCTTCAATCAGGTCGATCTCGCGCTCGAGGTCCAGCCGCCAGCTCGGCAGCTTCACTGCATACTCGCCCGCAACAGCACGCGTCGGCTCCAGCTCGCACCCCAGCGCCGTCAGAACCTGCTCCACCACGCTTTCTTTCAGACCGGACAACCGCTTCCCACCCTTGAGCACCGCATCCTCAAGCGTTGTGCCGAGCATGCGCTGCACCTCGCCGACACGCACCACAATCCGATCACGACCGGCAGTCTTCGCCTCCAATTCCTTCACGACCACATCCGTCATCGGTCCCACAACGCCGCCGCCCGCCTGCTCTACGACAAGCCGCGTCACAAGGTTGTTGCCCACCGGAGCACCGTTGAAGTCCGCGCCACGTTCAAACCGGTGGCTCGCGTCGGTGTGCAAACCATGCCGTCGCGAGCTCGCACGGATCGCACCCGGATCGAACCACGCAGCCTCCACCAGGATGTTCTTCGTCGTCTCCGTCACGCGCGAATCCCACCCGCCCATCACTCCCGCCAGCGACAGCGCCTTCTTCTCATCGGCGATCACCAGGTCCTCTGCCGTCAGCGTGTGCTCGCTTCCATCCAGCAGCATCAGCCGCTCGCCGGCCTTTGCCCGCCGCACCACAATCCCGCCCTCAATCGTGTCGAGATCGAACACATGGGTCGGCTGCCCCATCGCCAGCCATCCAAAGTTTGTCGCGTCCACCGGCCCCGAGATCGGCTTCTGCCCAATCGCGTTGAAGTACTCCGCAATGATGCCGGTCGCAGGTTTCACATTCACATTACGAATCACCCGCGCCGTAAACCGCCCGCACAGATCCTCCGCCTCAATCCGCACCGGAAAGGCCTCACCTGCGCGCGCCGCCTCCACCGGCGCTCCAAGCTCGTCGGTCAGCGGCTTCAGCGCGCCGCTCCCCAGCTTTTCGCTGTAGATCGCCGCCGCCTCGCGCGCAATCCCGTAGTGATTCATCGCGTCCACGCGATTCGTCGTGATGTCCATCTCAAAACGTGATCCGCCGCACGCAGCAGGGAAGATGCCCTCCACCGCAACGCCCCGCAGTGTCAGGTCTTCAGCCAGTTGCGCATCGCTCACGTTCAGCTCAGGCAGGTACGAGCGGATCCAGTTGGTCAAAATATTCATGTTCGCTTCTTAGACTCGTTGTCTTTCTTTATTCAGTCTTCCAATCATCGCCCGGCATGATGCGTTTCATGAAGTCGTCAAACAGTGGAACCGTAAACGCCGTCTCGCCGTAGTTGGGGCTCCAGATCATGCCGCGGTTAATCAATGTCTGCCGGACCGTCGCCAGAGTCGTCACTGGCTTCTTCAGTGCATCGGCGATATCGCCACTGCGATGCGGCCCCGGGCCAAGCTCCGCCATCGCCCGCAGATAGCGCTTCTCCGCAGGCTTCAGCCTATCGAACCGCACGCGAAAGAAGCTCTCGTCCAGCGCCGCAATCGCCTCAATCGACGCTGCCTCCACATCCTCGACCGTAATTGGCGAGCCCTTGGCCACGTCCCATGAACACCGTCCCCACTCCTGCAGAAAGTACGGATATCCCTGCGTCTTCGCCACGATCGCCGCCAGAGCCTCATCCGTATACTCCACATTGTTCGCCGCCGCGGGCTTCGTCAGCGCCACCGCGGCCTCCACCGGGCTCAGCGGTCCAATCGTCGGAAAATCAAACAGCCGCTCCGCATACGACTTCGCCTCGCCGGCCAGCCCACGAAGCTGCGGCAACCCGGCGCCCACCACCGTCACCGGCAACTGCTGCTGCACGCACCGGTGCAGCGCCGCAATCAGCGCCGCAAACTGGTCCTGCGGAAGGTACTGCAACTCGTCGATGAACAGCACCACCGCCGTTTCAGCACTCTTCGCCGCCCGCCCAACCTCTTCCAGCAGCGTCGTCAGGTCAATCTCCAGGTCGCCGTTATCCGCCAGCCCCGGTTCGGGCACCGCATCGAACCCGACCTCCAGGTCGTGGTATTTCACCTTCAGCGCCATCGCGAACCCCGCCAGCGCCCTCAGCCCACGCGCCACGGCGTCCTTCGCTGACTGCGTCCGATTCAAATGCAGCAGTGCCAGCCTCAGCTGCGGTGCCATCAGCGCCGGCAACGACCGGCTCTCCGGCGTCTCCGACCGCACCGTGCAGAACCCATCCGCGTCGGCATCGCGCCGCAACTGGTCCAGCAGAACGGTCTTCCCAACGCCCCTAAGCCCAACCAGCAGAGCACTTTTCGCGTGTCTGCCTAGCCGCAGCCGGGCCAGCGCAATATGGATGTCCTCGCGCAGCTTGTCACGCCCCGCCAGCTCCGGAGGCGACGCTCCCGCGCCCGGCGAGTACGGATTGAGAATCGGGTCCATAGAGAGGTTATCTGAAGATTCAGGAGTTATCTGAAAATCTCTAAACTAACTAATTTTGTCATAACTCCCCTTGCCTGCCCAGTGCCTGTCCCATTTTCAGTGCGCTCCCGGCGCGTTCTGGCCGCCCGTTCGCGGGTACACCACCGGCCGCTGCGGCGCATCGGCCACCGCATCCGTCAGCCGGTAGAAGAACTCATTGAAGTCCCGCGCCGCGTCGAAGTCCATCGGCTGGCTCACATCATCCTGCGGCCGGTGATACCGCACCTCGTACCACTCGCGATATCGCCGCTCCGCGTCCGTCCCCGGATCGAACCCAAACACAAACCCGATGGCCGGGATCCCTGCCCGCAGAAACGGCCAGTTGTCCGCCCGTCGCAGCAGGTTGCGCTCCGGTTCGCGGTCCTCGCGCAGCTCAACGTGCAGCTTCGCCGCAACCTCCTTCGCCGTCGCTCCCAGCGATGTCAGATCGATCCCCGGCACGGTCAGAATGTGCAGCGGAAACAGCGGCCGCAACTGATCCAGGTTGATGTCCGCCGCCAGCCTGTCCTTCGGCACCGTCGGATGCTCCACAAACCACGTCGACCCCAGCAGCCCTTTCTCCTCACCCGTAAAGGCTGCGATCAGCACCGTCCTCTTCGGCCGCGGCAGCCTTCCCGCCTTCACATCATCGGCATACTGCAACAGCAGCGCCACGTAGGCCGCATCGTCCAGCGCGCCGTTGTACAGGCCGTCACCGTCTACAGGGGTGCCGAAGCCATACCCATCCAAATGCGCTGCGATGACAACGTACTCATCCTTCAACGTCGCATCCGACCCCGGCAGCAGTCCCAGCACGTTCGGCGAGACAATCTCCTTATCTGCTGTCTCGACATGCGCATGAAGTGACCGTCCCGGCAGATCGAAGTCTTCCAGCCGGTGCTTTGCTCCTCCCGCCTTCAGCACCGCGGCCGCATCGTGCCCCGTGCCTTCGAGCAGCTTCGCAAACGCCTCCCTGCTGCAGCGCAACACCAGAAACGGCTGGACATCTCTCTGCCTCAGCCCGCCATCGCGCAGGGTTACCGACCGCGCATACGCATACGGCCAGCGCGCGGGCTCAATCGTGAAATACGGATCGTCGACGTTCACCATCGCAACCGCACCGGCTGCACGAGCATTCGCCGCTCGCTCCGCCCCCGAGGGCAATCCCGCGCGCTGCGTCCCAAAGCAAAGAACGACCTTGCCCGCAACGCCTTTCATCTCGTCCTTGCCGCAGTAACCGCGAAACACCAGGTCACCCGCCGCATCCGCCACCGCAGCGTTCGGTACGCTCGTCGTCACCTCATGCAGCAGCTCGAACCCTTCACTCTTGTCTCCAACCGACATCACCACGCTCGAGCGCGCCGCAACCACATCCGTCTCATGCATCGGCACGGCCTGAAAGTAGTCATCCCGATCGCCCGCGGGCTTCAGCCCCGCCGCCATCATCCGTCCGGCCACATACTCCGCCGCGCGCTGATACGCCGGGGTCCCCGTATCACGCCCCTCCATTGCATCCGCCGCCAGAAACTCCGTCGTATGCCACCACGCCTTCGTGTCGGCGTTATGGATGTCCTTGTCGCGCGAATGTTGTTGGGCGGATGAAACACCAGCCCCGCAAAGGAAGAGCAAAAGCGAGTTAGCGAGATAGCGAGGTAGCACGTTAGCGCTTCGCCGATGCCGGCTTCCTTTCCAGGGTCTTCAGCAACCCATTCAACATCATCGTGATCTGCGTACACTCGTCAGCCAGCACACCAGATCGTTCACGCTCTAGGAAGCCGAGATCCGCAGACAGCCTCAAGCGAGTTAGCAAGATAGCGAGTCAGCACGTTAACGCTTCGCCGACTGCTTGGGGAAGTGTTCCGTCACTTCATAGACCGACCGCGCCAATCCCATCGCACGCTGCCAGACCAACAACTCAGTGAAATGTCGTGTACGCACCCGTTCACCCCCCGGCCCGCCAACTCCCTAACTTCCTAACTCGCTCCTAAGCAAATTGTTCGAGGAACCGCATGTCGCCGCTATACAGCAGCCCGATATCGCTGATGCCGTACTTCATCATCGCGATGCGGTCGACGCCCATGCCGAACGCAAACCCGCTGATCTTCCTGGTGTCATACGCCGGCTCGCGCCCCAGTTCGATGCGCTTCTTATCCACCGCCTCGAACACTGCCGGATCCACCATCCCGCAACCCAGCAGCTCAATCCACCCCGAGTGCTTGCACTTCCGGCAACCCTTCCCGCCGCAGAAGATGCACGAGATCTGCACATCCGCGCTCGGCTCCGTGAACGGGAAGAAGGACGGAAAGAACCTCGTCTTCACGGCAGAGCCGAAGAACGCTTTCATCGCGTGATCCAGCGTTCCCTTCAGGTCGCTGAACGTGATGTTCGTGTCCACGCACAGGCCCTCCACCTGGTGAAACACCGGCGAATGCGTCGCATCGGCGGCATCATTGCGGTGCACCTTGCCCGGAATCACCAGCCTTAGCGGAGGATCCTGCTCCAGCATCGACCGAATCTGCACCGGCGAGGTATGCGTGCGCATCAGCAGCCGCTCGCGCGCGGGCTTGGACTCCTGCTCGGCCACCACCAGCGTGTCCTGCGTATCGCGCGCCGGATGGTTCGGCGGAAAGTTCAGCGCCTCGAAGTTATAAAAGTCTGTCTCGACCTCGGGCCCCAGCCCAACGGAATATCCCATCTGCTCGAAGACCGTGACGATCTCCTGCATCGTGCGGATCAGCGGATGCTCTGTGCCAATTTTCTGTGCGATCCCCGGCAGCGTGATGTCCAGCGCCGCCGCTGCAGTCTTCGGACTTATAGCCGCCGTCTCCACCGCAGCCTCGATGGTCTCTTTCAGCGCGTTGAACCGCTGCCCGATCAGCCGCTTCGCCTCTGCGGGCGCAGCCTTCAGCCATGCGTCGGAGATCGCCTTCAGCCGGCCCTGCTTCCGTCCCAGCCACGCCAGCCGAAAGGCTTCGGCCTCAAAGTCTGCAGCGGCAAGTTGTGCGCGTGCCTCCGCCTCGACCGCGGCAAACGCGGCATCCAGCGACGTCGGAGAGAAGTCTGTCAGTTGCGTCGAATCCATAATGAAATAAGCAGATTGTCGAATCAGAAATCCGTTCGTTCAGTGTACGTGCTTACAGCGACCACCACACCACCGCGGCCATCGCCACGCCCAGCACCAGGCTCCGTTTCGAGGTGATCGCCCACACCACCGGGTCGTCGTGCATCTGCCCCCGGCTCGCCAGCATCCACACCTGGCTCAACCACAGCAGCAGCACCGGCACCACCAGCCACAGCCGCTTCGCATGTTCGTACAGCAGACTCGTCTGCGGGTTTGAGATGTACAGCGTTGTCACCAGCACGGCCGCAAACATCGATCCTGTGCCAAACGCGCGCAGCTGCTCCACATCGCTGACGTGATATCCCCGGCCTGCCGGCACCTCGCCGCCGCGTTCGCGCAAACTCTCCAGTTCACTGAAGCGTTTCACAAAGGCCAGCGAGAGGAAGAAGAACACGCTGAATCCGCCCAGCCACTCCGAGATCGTCACGCCTGTCGCCGCGCTGCCGGCAAGGATGCGCACCGTGTACAACCCGCTCAGCACAAACACATCCAGCAACAGGATGCGCTTGAGATACAGCGAATACGACAGCGTCGTCACCGTGTAGATCAGCAGCCATACCAGGAAGTTATTCGGCAACAGCTCGGGATGCGTTCCCGGCACCGCATGGATCACCCGCGGCACTACCATCGCCAACGCATAGGACGCAGCCATCATCACAAAGACCGCGCCAAAGCCCGCAATCGCCGACAGATCGCCGGCGGCAAACGGTCTTCGCCGTTTGCGCGGATGCCGGCGGTCCGCCTCCAGGTCCAGCAGGTCGTTGATGATGTACGTCGCCGAAGCGCACAGCCCAAAGCTGAAGAATGCTACGACCGCCGCGACGACCCTTGTCGGGTTCCACGCGTGCGCCAGCACCAGCGGCACAAAGATCAGCACATTCTTCGCCCATTGGTGCAGCCGCACCGCGCGCAGCCAGTTCTTCAGCGCGGGGCTGCGGTCCTCAAAGTTTGCCGCCACGGTAGTCTTCGTCCGTCGCAATCCCGCCGTCAGCGCTCGCTGCGGATTCGCGGTCATCGGGCTCTCGCACGCGCACAGCAGCGGCACATCCGGCTTCGCGTTGCCGATGTAGCAAAACCTCTCGCCAAAATGCTCGCGGAACGCCTCCAGCTTGTTCTTCCCCGCAAGGTTTTTCGTACCGTCCGAGGCCAGGACACCCGCGAAGATGCCCAGGTAGTCCGCCACCCGTTCCGCCAGCGAGCGGTCCGCAGCCGTAGCCAGGTAGATCGCCCGCCCCGCCCCGTGCTCCACCCGCAGCCACTCCAGCAGCGGCCGGTTATAGGGCAGATGTTCCACGTCCAGGGCCACGGAGGCTGTTACATGCTTTTTAAACTGAGCCTTCCCCTGGGCAATCCAGCTCGGAATACGAAGAATGTCTCCCGGCTTCTGTCTGGCCAGCGCCAGCACGGAATCCACTAACGTGTCCGATTTCACCAGTGTCCCGTCCAGATCCACGCACAGCGGAACCCCCGGGGCCAGAACCGCCCGGGTGGGCATCGGTTCTCTCCCGCTCCCCTCCTGGTCGATTACCGGGGCTGCCGATGACTGTATTCCGCTGTCCGAAATCATGTTCCGAAACCTTGAAGGAGCGCTCATCGTCACTATACCGTCAGTATCATGGAGAAAGGTCGTCCTGTCCTTCAGGATCCTCGGCACTCACCACGCGGCATGGCCTACCCCACTGGGGAATACTGGCGTCTTACTAGGTTTGGTTCCAACAGCTTCGCAGGAGTTCTTCGATCTTCATGTCAGCCTCTTCCAGCCATAATGCTGCTGGCTCCATGCCCCGTGTAACTACCGCGGAACCAGATTCGCGCACAGCAACAAGAAAAACTGTCTCCGATCCCAGCCACCTTCTGCCCGAGCACGCCTCGGAACCCGGTGGCCCTCGCCGCCGCAGCCCTTTCCGCCTGATCATCGTCGTCCTCATCCTTCTCGCGGTCACCGGCTTTATCGTCTGGCGCATTCGCGCGAACAATCAGGCGGCCAATCAGTTGGCTGCGAAGCAGGCCGCCGCCGCCAACCGCCCCACGCCCGTACAGGTCACGCCGGTTCTGCAGAGGACCGTTCCCGTCTTCCTCACCGCGCTCGGCACCGTCACCGCGTACAACACTGTCACGCTGCACTCGCGTGTCGACGGCCAACTCCTACAGGTGAACTTCCAGGAAGGTCAGGCCGTCCGCAAGGGCCAGCTTCTGCTCCAGATCGATGCCCGCCCCTACCAGGCTGCGCTCGATCAGGCCATCGGCACGCTCGCCAAGGACGAAGCCAACCTCAAGAACATGCAGGCTGAGGCCGAGCGCTACACCGCGCTCTACCAGGCCGGTGTCGTCTCCCGGGAGCAGCAGCAGCTTCAGGTTTCCAATCAGGGTCAGGCCGCAGGCTCCATCAAGGCGGATCAGGCCGCGATCGAAGCTGCACGCGTCAATCTCGGCTACACCAAAATCTATTCACCCATCGACGGCATCGTCGGCCTGCGTCTCGTCGACCCCGGCAACATCGTCCACGCCTCCGATTCGACCGGCCTCGTCGTGATCACGCAGGTGCATCCCATCGCCATCATCTTCACGCTGCCTGAAGATCAGCTTCCGCAGGTGCAGCAGGCGATGAAGGGCGGTCGCAAGCTCGTGGTCGAAGCCTACGACCGCACCGACGCGCACAGGATCGCCAGCGGCACGCTGCTCACTATCGACAATCAGATCGACACCACCACCGGCACCGCCAAGCTCAAGGCCGTCTTCGACAACCAGGACGGCTCGCTCTTCGTCAACCAGTTCGTCAACGTCCGTCTCGTCCTCAACCAGCGCCCCAGCGCCATCGTCGTGCCCACCGCGGCCATTGAAAGCGGCAATCAGGGCGACTACGTCTTCGTCGTGAATCCCGGCCCCACGCCTCCCGACAAGATCAAGAATCTTCCCGGTCAGACGTCGACCACCGCCACCACCAGCGGCGGAAAATCCATGCGCTCGGCGCAGCCGTCCGATGAAGACGAACAGCAGGGCAGCGGGAACGCCCGCGGCGGCAGGAACGGACAGCCGCGCCAGCCCTTCCACGCCGACGTCATTCCGGTAAAGGTCGACTTCACCATCGGCACCAACTCCGTGCTCTCCAACACTACTAACCTCAAACCCGGCGAGCAGGTCGTCGTTGACGGGCAGGAGAAGCTCGTCGATGGCGCTCCCGTAACGCCTTCTCAGGCGCGCGCCATTCCGGCGACGAACAACGGAACCGCCGTCGGCGCCTCGAACCCGAACGCCGCCACGGCTCCCCCGGCTGCTGGCTCCGGCGGTTTGACCAACGCCTCCCCTGTGCCGCCCGACACCCTGAACTACAACGGACGCGGCGTCCAGAACCAGAACAACGCCAACCCGAACGGCGGACGTCAGGCGCCCTCCAGTGGAGGCAGTCGCCGATGAGTCCGTCACGGCCATTTATTCTCAGGCCGGTGGCCACCACACTCCTGATGGTGGCCATTTTGCTTGCAGGCTTTGTCGCCTACCTGCAGCTCCCGGTCTCCGCTCTTCCTGAAGTCGACTACCCGATCATTCAGGTCCAGACCTACTACCCCGGCGCCAGCCCGAACGTGATGGCCCAGTCGGTCACCGGCCCGCTCGAGCGCCAGTTCGGCCAGATCCCCGGCCTCCAGCAGATGACCTCCATCTCCTCCGGTGGCGGCTCCATCATCACGCTCGAGTTCAATCTCTCCGAGTCCATCGACGTCGCCCAGCAGGACGTCCAGGCCGCGATCAACGCCGGGTACACCTACCTCCCGCAGGACCTGCCCAACCCGCCCATCTACGCCAAGGTCAACCCGGCGGACGCTCCCATCCTCACGCTGGCGCTAACCTCCGACACGGTCCCCCTGCAGAAGGTTGAGGACCTCGCCGACACCGTCCTCGCGCAAAAGATCTCGCAGCTCTCCGGTGTCGGCCTCGTCTCCATCGCCGGCGGCCAGAAACCTGCCGTGCGCATTCAGGCCAACCCCGCGCAGCTCGCCAGCTACGGTCTTTCGCTGGAAGACATCCGCACCGCCATCGGCACAGCCAACGTCGACCAGGCCAAAGGCTCGCTCAACGGGCCGCACCAGGCCTACACCATCGGCGCCAACGACCAGTTGATGTCTGCCGGCGACTACGACGACGTCATCATTGCCTACCGCAACAACTCGCCCGTCCGCCTCAAGGACGTCGCCAAGGTCGTCGACTCCGCCGAAAATCTTTACCAGGCCGCGTGGATGGGCTACGCCGGTCAGTCCGCGCATACCCTGAAGCAGCCCGACGGCACCACCGTCGACGTTCCCGCCTCGCAGGCCTACGTCAAGCCCGCCATCATCATCAACATTCAGCGTCAGCCCGGCGCCAACATCATCGGCGTCGTCGACCGCGTCCAGGCGCTCCTGCCGAAGCTGCGCGAATCGCTGCCCGCCGGTGTGGATCTCAGGGTCCTCACCGACCGCACCAATACCATCCGAGCCTCTGTTTCGGACGTGAAGTTTGAGTTGTTGCTCACCATCGCGCTCGTCATCATGGTGATCTTCCTCTTCCTGCGTTCCTTCACTGCCACGATCATCCCTGCCGTTGCCGTGCCGCTCTCCATCGTCGGCACCTTCGGCATCATGTATCTGTTGGGCTACTCGCTCAACAATCTGAGCCTGATGGCGCTCACCATTTCGACCGGCTTCGTCGTCGACGACGCCATCGTCATGATCGAAAACATCGACCGCTACCTCGAGATGGGGGATAGTCCCCTCGACGCCGCGCTCAAGGGCTCCGAGCAGATCGGTTTCACCATTCTCTCGCTGACCGTTTCGCTCATCGCCGTGCTCATCCCGCTGCTCTTCATGGGCGACATCGTGGGCCGCCTCTTCCGCGAGTTCGCCGTCACTCTCGCGGTCACCATCCTCGTCTCGGCCGTCGTCTCCCTCACGCTCACGCCGATGATGTCCGCGCGCCTGCTCAAACACAAACCCGAGTCCGAGAAGAACGCCTTCTACCGCAAGAGCGAAGAGTGGTTCGAGTGGACCATCGCGAAGTACGGCGTTGGAGTCCAGTGGGTCCTCCGCCACCAGACCTTCACGCTCATCGTCACCGCCGCCACGCTGGTCCTCACGCTGATCCTCTACGTCTATGTGCCGAAGGGCTTCTTCCCCTCGCAGGACACCGGCGTCATCATGGCCATCACCGAGGGCAACCAGAGCACCTCGTTCACCTCCATGGCCAACCGCCAGCAGCAGGTCGCGCACGCCCTCCTCGAGGACCCTGACGTCGTCTCGCTCTCCAGCTACATCGGCATCGACAACACCAACGCCACGCTCAACGCCGGCCGCATCCAGATCGACCTCAAGAGCCGCGACGACCGCAAGGACACCGCGCAGCAGATTATCCAGCGCCTGCAGGGACGCGTAAACCAGATCCCCGGCATCCAGACCTTCCTGCAACCCGCGCAGGACCTCACCGTCGAAGACCGCATCTCGCGCACGCAGTACCAGTACTCCGTTGAGGACCCCGACCCCGTCGAGCTCGCGCAGATCACCACTCAGCTCGTCGAAAAGTTCAAATCGCTCAACGGCATCGTCACCGACGTCGCCAGCGATCAGCAGATCAACGGCCTCGGCGCTACGCTCGTCATCGACCGCGACACCGCCAGCCGTCTCGGTGTCACTCCATCCTCCATCGACAACGTGCTCGACGACGCCTACGCGCAGCGCCAGGTCTCCACCATCTTCACGCAGCAGAATCAGTACCACGTCATCCTGGAGGTCGCGCCCAACTTCCAGCGCACCGCCGACTCGCTCGACCAGCTTTACGTGAAGAGTTCCAACGGCGGCCAGGTTCCGCTCAACACCTTCACCACGCTGACCACGCAGCCCACGTCCCTCTCCATCGGGCATCAGGGCCAGTTTCCGTCCACCACCATCAGCTTCAACCTCGCCAACGGCAAATCCATCGGCGTCGCCGTCGACGCCATCAACAAGGCCGTCGCCGACATGCACCTTCCGCCCAATGTCAACGTCGCCTTCCAGGGAACCGCCGCCGCCTTTGAAGCCTCGCTCACCAACGAGCCGCTCCTCATCCTCGCCGCGCTCATCACCGTCTACATCGTGCTCGGCGTCCTGTATGAGAGCTACATCCACCCCGTCACGATTCTCTCCACGCTGCCCTCCGCCGGCGTCGGCGCCATCCTCGCGCTGCTCATCACCGGCAACAGCCTCTCCGTCATCGCGCTTATAGGAATCATCCTTCTGATCGGCATCGTTAAGAAAAACGCCATCATGATGATCGACTTCGCACTCGAAGCCGAGCGCGAGCAGGGCATGACGCCCGAAGAGGCCATCTACCAGGCCTGCCTCCTCCGCTTCCGCCCCATCATGATGACCACGATGGCCGCGCTCCTCGGCGCCGTTCCGCTGGCCTTCGGCAAGGGCACCGGCTCCGAGCTCCGCGCCCCCCTCGGCATCACCATCGTCGGCGGCCTGCTCATCTCGCAGGTGCTCACCCTCTTCACCACACCCGTCGTCTATCTCTTCTTCGACCGCATCGGCCGCAAGTACCTCGGCACCGCCCGGGCCGACGAAGAGTTCTACGAGCACACCCACGGCGGCAAACACCCACCCAACCACGGCGACGGTGGCCACCTCCCCGAACCGCTGCCCGGAGACTAAACTGTGCTCACTATTGGAGCAAAGGAGGATTCGTAAATGGCTCCGCAAACTCACATGGAAGAGAGATTGCAGCTCACGCTTACGCTGCCCAGGGCGGTCGCCCAACATCTCCGGGAGCAAGTGGCCACCGGTCAATATGCCAGCGAAAGTGAATACATAGAATCCATCCTTCAGTCGGAGACGATCTTCCCACCCATCGACCAGGACGAGCTGACGCAATGGATTACACGGAGGGTGTCCGCCGTTACGACGCTATGAGGGCTGAGCCCTCCCGGGCCCTTACCGAGGAACAGGCCTTCGCTGGCCTCTGCGGCAACGAAGAGACGAACGACGAGTGAGGAACCTTTCGTACAAAATCTCTTACACTCCGGAAGCTCGAGCCGACTTGAATGACATACACGACTACATCGAGCTCCACTCCACGAAACGTATTGCGAATGCCTATCTTCGACGCATTCGCGAGTTCTGCCGCGGATTGGCCGTCGCTCCTCATCGGGGAGAAAACCGTAATCACTTGCGTCCCGGTCTACGCTCTATCGGCTTTGAAGATCGCATCTCTGTTGTCTTTGCCGTCTTCGATGATCAACATAGGGTGGAAATTCAGGGATTCAACTACGCCGGACGGCAGAACCGCTAACCGCCAGCAAATGATTTAGCTCAGATGTCCTTCACTGACCCACAACCCGGCGACAAAGCCCCCCGCGACCACGCCCGCCCCGGCGACCGCGACGAGCTTCGCGGCCTCCACGGTCCTGACGACATCGCCGGCGATCGCGCGCCCTCCGACGTCACGGCCCACGGCCCCGGCTACGTCGACTCCGTGCATTTCTCCGCGCCCTTCATCAGGCGCCCCGTCGCCACCTTCCTGCTCTCCATCGCGATCATCATCGCCGGCGCCGTCGCCTACACACTTCTCCCCGTCTCCTCGCTCCCTGAAGTCGAGTACCCCGTCATCTCCGTCGGCGCGTCCCTCCCCGGTGCCGACCCCGAGACCATGGCCTCCGCCGTGGCCACGCCCCTCGAGCGCCAGTTCGCCCGCATAGCCGGCGTCAATGAGATGACCTCGACCTCCGGCACCGGGTCCACCAGCGTCATCCTCCAGTTCGATCTCAATCGCGACATCAACGGCGCCGCGCGCGATGTGCAGGCCGCCATCAATGCCGCTCGCGCGCAACTGCCCGCGAACATGCCGTCCAATCCCACCTACCGCAAGATCAATCCGTCGGACTCGCCGATCCTGATGCTCGCTCTGACCTCGGACACCGTTCCCAAGTCCGAGATGTACGACGCCTCCGACTCCATCCTCGCGCAGAAGATCTCGCAGGTCCCCGGCGTCGGCCAGGTTTTCACCGGCGGCTCTGCCAGTCCCGCCGTGCGCGTCGAGGTCAACCCGTATCTCCTCACCGCCAAAGGTCTCTCGCTCGAAGATCTCCGCACCGCGATCGGCACCTTCAACGTGATGCAGCCGACCGGCTTCATCAACGGACCGAAGTCGCGCGTTTCGCTCTCCACAACGGACCAGCTCTTCGGCGCGGCGGCCTACGCTCCTCTCATCATTGCCACCAATAAGGGCGCGGTCTCCAACGGCTCCGCGGCCACCGGTCTGCCCAAAGCCCTCGCCTCCGCCGTTACTTCTACAAGCTCCACCAGTGGCGGCGCCACCGGCGCCAATGCCTCCGGCACCCGCACCAGCAGCACATCCAGCTCCGGCGTAACCAACTTCGCCACCTCGAACGTCACCACTGTCGGCGCGGCCAACGCCTCCGGCATCGTCCGCATCAGTGACGTCGCGCAGGTCATTGATTCCGTCGCCGACGTCCACACCGGCGGTACCTTCAACGGCAAGCCCGCCATTCTCGTGATCGTCTTCAAGGCTCCCGGCGCCAACGTCATCCAGACCGTTGACAACGTCCTCGAAGATCCTTCCGCAGCTTCAGGCCTCCATCTCGCCCGCCATCAAGATCCAGGTCGTCCTGGACCGCACCGGCACCATCCGCGCCTCGGTCAACGACATCACGCGCACGCTCATCATCTCCATCGTGCTCGTCATCCTCGTCGTCTTCCTCTTCCTTCGCGAAGGCCGCGCGACCCTCATCCCGTCAGTCTCCGTGCCGCTCTCCCTGCTCGGCACCTTCGGCGTGATGTATCTCCTCGGCTATACCCTGGACAATCTCTCCCTCATGGCGCTCGCCATCTCCACCGGCTTCGTTGTGGACGACGCCATCGTCGTGGTCGAGAACATCACTCGCCATCTCGAAGAGGGCATGAATCCGTTCGATGCGGCCATGGCAGGCTCCAAGGAGATCGGGTTCACCGTCCTCTCCATGTCCACCTCGCTGGTGGCCGTCTTCATTCCCATTCTTCTCATGGGAGGCCTCGTCGGCCGTCTCTTCCGCGAGTTCGCCATCACCCTTTCCGCCGCCATCGCCGTCTCGCTGGTCGTCTCGCTCACCACCACGCCGATGCTTGCAGGCAGGTTCCTCAAGCCTCTTTCGCAGGTTCACAAAGGCTGGTTCTACCGCCTGGGCGACCGGCAGCTCAAGCGCCTCACCGCCGAGTACGAACGCGGTCTTCGCTGGGTCATTCGCCACCAGGTCACCACCTTCATCGTCTTCCTGCTGACCGTGGCACTCAGTGTCTATCTCTATATCATCGTGCCCAAAGGCTTCTTCCCTCTGCAGGACACAGGCCGCCTCCAGGGCTCGCTCCAGACCCAGCAGGACGCCTCCTTCCTCCGCACGCGCGAGAGCATGACCAAAATCGCCGATACCGTGCAGAAGGATCCCGGAGTTGAAAACGTGCTCGGCTTCGTCGGCGGCGGCGGCCCCGGCGGCGGCGCCTCCAACAGCGCCCGCATGTTTGTCGTCCTCAAGCCCGACAGCGAACGGCTCAAGACCGGCGACACCGCCGACAAGATCATCAACCGTCTTCGCCCCAAAACCACCAACCTGCCCGGCGTGAAGTTCTTTCTTCAATCCTCGCAGGAGCTCCGTGTCGGTGGCCGTTCCTCTGCCGCGCAGTATCAGTACACCCTTACCGCCGACACCCAGGACCAGCTCGACACCTGGTCTCCGCAACTCATGGCTGCCATGCAGAAGCTCCCTGAGCTTCGCGACGTCAACACCGATCAGCAGGACAAAGGTCTTGAGGCCAAGCTCGTCATCGACCGCGATACCGCCTCTCGTCTCGGCGTCAGCGCCCTCGCCATCGACTCCACGCTCTCAGACGCCTTCGGCCAGCGCCAGGTCTCCACCATGTATCAGGAGCTGAATCAGTATCACGTCATCATGGAGGTCGCGCAGCCTTACCAGAACGACCCCACCGCGCTCAGCAAGATCTACGTCAAATCCTCCACCGGAGCCCAGGTACCGCTCTCCGCTGTCACGCATCTCATCACCGATCGCATCCCGCTCGCCATCAACCACCAGCAGGGCTCGCCGGCGGTCACGCTTTCCTTCAACCTCGCGCCCAACATCTCGCTGTCAGAGGCCACCGCCGCCATTGAGCGCGCACGCTCGAGCATCGGCATGCCCTCCGCCATCAAAGGCGACTTTGCCGGCACGGCGAAGGCCTTCCAGGAGTCGCTCTCCTCCGAGCCCATCCTCATCCTGCTCGCCCTCTTCACCGTCTACATCGTCCTCGGCATCCTCTACGAGAGCTTCATCCACCCCATCACGATTCTCTCCACGCTGCCCTCCGCCGGCGTCGGCGCCTTGCTCGCGCTTCTGATTTTCAAAATTGACCTCTCCGTCATTGCAATGATCGGCATCATCCTGCTCATCGGCATCGTGAAAAAGAACGCCATCATGATGATCGACTTCGCCCTCGTCGCCGAGCGCGAGCACGGTAAGCCGCCCGAGGAGGCCATCTACGAAGCCTGCATGCTGCGCTTCCGTCCCATCATGATGACCACCATGGCCGCGCTGCTCGGTGGCGTCCCTCTCGCCTTCGGCCACGGCACCGGCTCCGAGCTCCGCCAGCCTCTCGGCGTCACCATCGTCGGCGGCCTCATCGTCAGCCAGTGCATGACCCTCTTCACCACCCCGGTCATCTACCTCATGTTCGACCGCCTGCGCGATGCTCTCCCGCGCTGGCGCCGTTACATCCTCGAAGCCCTCGGCATCCGCCGCCCCTCCACCTCCTCCGGCCCCGGCGGCCCCACCCCCAGTCCCGCCCCCGGCGACTAACCGGCGTGCCGGAAAGGCTCTCATTCTTGAAAGGGCGGGGCTTCAGCCCCGCCGTAGCCAGCCCAAACCGCCCCGGGGCTTTAGCCCCTGAGGGAACACCAGGACCAGCCGGGTGCCCCATATCTCGAAGAGATGTGGGCAGGACCCACCACAAATCCGTCATCTCCCACCACAAAATCCGTCATCACGATAATCCGTCATCTCGACCGAAGTCTCCGCGCAGCGGAGACGCAACGGAGAGACCAGTATTTGTTTTTCGCCCGGCTGGCCACCTCAAAACCGTTACGGCTGCAGCGCACCCTCATACCTCGCCGACACAATATTCCGCTGAACGGCATCCATCGTCTTGGCGTCCGGCATGCCCTTCGTCATCACACCTTCAAAGAAGTATCCCGTCGCCGCATTGCTGTTATCGCCGCCGATGCCCAGGATGATCGCCCCCTCCTGCTTCATCGGCTGATAGCCCTGCGGCAGAGGAATGACACCGGTCGTCGTCAGCGCTCCCGACTGCGCATTGCCCTGGTAGATCGCATAGCTGTGCTGGCCGTCGCTCGCTCCCATGTCGGTCACAAAAACCGTGCCCGCCGGCACCGCCAGGTGACCATAAATGCCGTCTTCCATGTCCAGCCCCGCATCCGGCCTGCACGGTTCCCCGTGGCACATGATGTTGATCGCGTCCATGTGGCCGGCTTTATTGTCCAGCGCGTTCGTCTCCGCGTTTCCAAAGTCGAAGCAGCACTTCTCGTTCAGATGAAGCGCAGACGTAACCATGTACACGCCTTCCGGCTCGCCGTTCACCGCCGTGCCTTTGGGCGCGTCGTTGCGATAGCCCGTGCCGGGATTCACCAGCACGCCATAAACCTTGTGGCCGCCCACCGTCAGCGGCAGAGCATCCGCAATCGCAGGCACGTCATAACCATTCGGTCCCAGTCCATGCATCGCACCACCCGGCGGAGCCGCTGTCAGGTCGTTGTGATTTGGCGACTGATCGTACAGCTTGCTGATCGTGCAGAACGTGTCTCTGCAGAATCGACGCTGCGGCGCTGTGTCCGCGTAGCCATCCGGCAGCAGTCCAACGTCCATGCTCGCGTTATTGTTCACCCGCGTCACCTGGTACAGCGGTCCCCTGTAGGCGCTGTACAGTGCGCGCGTCGTGCTGATGGCAGCCACACACGGAGTCGCGGGTGCATACAGATCGCACGGACGCGGCGTCACCGCTTGCGCTGTTTGCGCGCCGGCCGAAACCGCCGTCCCACCCACCAGAACAACGGCGGCGAATGAAAGCACTTTGCTGAGTAACAAGGATGTCCGCAATTCCATGAGCCCTCCGGCTTCGTCTGCGAATGTTGGCTTCGGATCTTCCGCGCTGAATCGGCGCCTCCGAATTCTCACACGAATAAGACGGCTTCACCTCGAAGGATGGAAGGATCGCCTTTCAGCAGGGGACAAAGAAGCACAGACCTGCTTCAAGGGAGAACGCTGTCACCGTCCTCAATTCGCCGACGGTTGCGCGGCGTGCTCAATCACCATCACACTTACTTCGCCCTTGGACGGTTCAACCTTCAGCCCTAACTGCTCCTGAAGCGCCGTGAACAGTCCCGGCAAAGCGCTGTCCCCATCCTCGGCCACAGCGGCGGCGTCCGCTCGTGACCACTTGAGAGTGCAGTCGTACCGTCCCTGCAATCCGGTCTCATCCACCACCGGCCGATCCAGTGCGCCCTGCAACTGGCGCGCAACATCCCCCATGGACACGTTTTCCATCTGCAGCGACCGGCTCGTTTTATCTCCACCGGCTCTTATGTTCGGCAGCGCATCCGGCACTCTTTTCGTCGCTTCCACCTTCGGCCCGCTCTTCGCCACCGTCAGCACATACCGTGGCATCTCCTGCTTTTCGTCGTGAAACTTCAGCCCGAACCGCTGCTCCAGCAGCTTCCGCACGATCTCCTGGAACTGCGTCACATTCGGCTGGCCCTCCACATCCGGCACGCCCTCGACATCGAACCGCTCCGACTCCATCCACGACGCTGCATTCACAATCTGCCGCGCATGCACCCCATACGACATCTCGATCATCGTCTGCACCGTCTGGTTTTCGATGACAATCCTGCGCCCATGAATCTCGAACCGATTGCTCTTGTCGTCCGGGTCGCTACGCTTGATCGCTGCCACCTCAAAGGCAGGATGAGCCTCCTTCGCCATCGTCTGCGCGCTTGGCGTCGCCTGCCCCACAACTCCGCGCAGCCCCACCACCAGCACCGCCGCGATCAATCCGCCGCCAACTCGCACCCGCACCATTTCCGTAATCCTCGTAAGGGACCTACGCACAATTACGTTCGGTGCCTCTCCCCCGAATGCAAAAGTTTCCTACTCCAACGCCGGTAGCTCCGCATGCGTGACGACCAGCACATCCACCTCTGCCCCGGCCCGTCCCTCCCCGCAGCGAAATCGTTGTTGGCCGCCGGGACAAGCCTGTGGGAGGATGGGTGCCATGTTCCAGCGATGCGCTGTGATTCTTCTGGCCCTATTTGCGGGGATGAGCATCCAAACGGCGCGCGCGGCTTCCCTTCAGACACTCTCTCCCAGCCAGTGCGTCTGGCAACCGGGCGACAATCCGGGATGGTCGGCGCCGCGCCTCGACGACCGCGGCTGGCCACCGCTCCAGTCCTGGAAATTAACCCCCGGCCAGACCCGGATGTGGGTGCGCTGCCATGCGAATCTCGTCGCGCTTCACCAGGCAAGCCAGCCGGCACTCCTGGTCGGGCGCGCGACATCCGCCTACGAACTCTTCTTCAACGGAAAACTCATCGGCCGGAACGGAAACATGGGCAACGGGCAAGCCTCCATCAATGCCGAGCACACCTTCCCCATCGCGTCCGGCGACCTTGCCCCCGGCACCGATACCGTAGCCCTGCGAATGAACTTTCGCCGCATCGCAGACCCGCCCACGTTTGCCGCCGGAGAAGCAGACTGGCTGCGCGCCGAGCGCAGCAGCCACTCGCTCGCAGGGGCGAAGCCCTTCCTGCTCACCGCCATCGGCTTCGGCGTCATCGGCGTACTCGCTTTTGTCCTCTTGGCGATGTACCTCAACGACCGCAGCCATCTGGAGTTGCTGTTGCTCGCCGCGGGCGTCATGGGCCTATCTGTTCTGCGGCTGTCTGATTTCTCCGCGGCGGCGCTCGCTCCCCTCCCAGGGTGGTTGTACTGGATAGCTCATGCCCTGGGAGAAGCAGGGATCGCTGCCTTTGTCTGGTTCATATTCCGGCTCGCCGGTCGCAGAGTGCCGCTCGCCTACAAGCTCTTCCTGATCCCCGCATTGAGCTGGGCCGTTCACGATTTCTTCCTGGCATTGTCTCCCGCCAACCTCAGCCAGTGGTCCGACGCCCTCTACTTAAAGTGGGGCCCGCTCACCCACCTCGCCGGAATCGCCATCGCAACCGCACCCTTTGCAGCTTTCTGGCCGTGGCGCAAAATCCCCAAGGGCATCCGTGCGATGGCCGCCTGCGCGATGTTGTGGGGCTTCATGGATATTGTCTGGTTTGCGGTGATCCTCTATTACGATCCCACCGGCGGGAAACACTTCCAGCAATGGCGGCCTCTCCTTCTGGAGCTTCGCGGCATCGGCACCATGGCGGCCATCATCGCGCTCATCACGCTGCTCTTCCGCGAGCATCGCCGCACCGTCGAGGAGCGCGCCGTCCTGGCCGGCGAAATGCACGCTGCCCAGCAGATCCAGCGCATCCTCGCTCCCACCGCCGTCGATACCGCCGCCGGCGCGCGCGTCGAAGTCGCCTTCCGCCCCATGCGCGACGTCGGCGGCGACTTCTATCTCTGCCGCGCTTTGCCCGACGGCCGCCAGCGCATTCTGATCGGCGACGTGAGCGGCAAGGGCGCGGCCGCTGCCATGACCGCCACACTCCTCATCGGCGCCGCCGAACGCCGCGCCGCGGACTCCCCCGCCGAATTGCTCGAGCACCTGAACCTTGTGCTGCACGCCAGCCAGGTCGGCGGCTTCGCCACCTGCCTCTGTGCCGACCTCGAGCCCGACGGCGCCATGACGATTGCCAACGCCGGACATCTGTCGCCGTACCTTCACGGGGAAGAGATGGCCACACCGCCCGGCCTTCCCCTGGGACTCACCGCGTCCCTCGGAATCTATGAAGAACTGCGGCTTCACCTTGCCGAAGAAGAGACGCTGACCTTCATGTCCGACGGAGTCGTCGAAGCCCGCTCAGAAACCGGCGAGCTCTTCGGCTTTGAGCGAACCCAGGCCGTCAGCGCGTACCCCGCCGAAGCCATCGCCGACGCCGCCGAAAAGTACGGCCAGCAGGACGACATCACCGTCCTCACCCTCACCCGTGCACGAACTTCGGCCGCGCAGCTCGCCACAACCGCAGTCCCGGAGATGGCCTAGCCGGCCCCAGGAACCGGGTGGCCCATCCTTTCGCGTGCGAAAGGGTGGGGTATCGCGCGTTAAGACGCGCGAGTGCTCTTGCCGTTGCTTTTGCTTTTGTCCTCCCCGCAGCCGGGGTCCCCGGCCAGCTTGGACGAGAAGGGGAATCTGCTTCTTACCGCGATGCGCCCTCCCTGCCACCATACAATCCCGGAGCCGTCTAATCTATTAACAGCCATGCGCCCCATCCGCATTCTCGGCCCCTGCCTCCTGGCGCTGCCTCTCTCAGCCCCCCTCGTGGGCCAGATGCACCACGTCGACAAGCCCAAACAAGTCACCCGCGCCGTCGGCGTCTACGAGTGGACCGGCGACATGCTCAAGCCCGACGCCGCCCGCCTCATCCCCGTCTCCATCTTCATCAACGGCCGTTTTCAGGACGCCGGCGTCTTCCTCGCGCATCCCGTTCCTCTTGCCGTCGAAACCGGCAACGTCTACTCCGTCCAGCACTCCGGCGGCATCATCGGCAGCGTCGATCTCGAATCCGCTCGCAACATCGTCGACAAGCGCAGCACCGCCGACGACAACCCCATCGGCGCCTGGTACGGCTACGGTCACTTCATCCCGCTCGCCGCCACGCCCCCTCCGCCCAACCTCACCCAGCACTCCACCACGCCCGCCGTCGTGGTCGGCAGTGACGACGACTCGCGCCCCCACTTCGTCAAATCGCGCGACCCGGGCGACAACACTCCGGCAAATTCCAAGACGAGCAAGAGCGGCTCCTCCAACTCGTCCGCGCCCGCTGACGACCCCGACCGCCCTCACATGAACCGGCGCGACTCCGCCTCCACCACCACCACCGACAACGCTCCCGTCTCTCAGGGCACCAACAATCAGGGCACCGCCGCGCAGGACCCCGGCACCGTTCCCGGCGACGACCCCGACCGCCCCACCCTCGGCCATCGCAACGTCCCGGACAACAGCAAGAAGCAGAAGAAGGAGCAGGAGTCCGGCTCCGGCGTCGAGGCCCTGCCCACCTCCCTCAACGACGACCCCGACCGCCCCGACATTCACCGCGGCAAGGTTCAGTCCGTCACCGCAACGCCGCAGCTTAACGGCACGCCCGCCAACCTGCATCAGGCCGTCGCCGTCTCCGACGCCGCCAACAACCCCATCCACGTCTTCGCCCGCGACTGGGAGACGCCCATCGAGCGCGCCCAGACCATGACGGAGATCGAAAAACTCGCGCAGCCCCTCGTCCGCCAGTACCTCGCGGCCAACCACCTTGAGCCCGCGCCAGTGTCAGCCCCATCTTCGAAACCGGCCACAAATCCGGGTGCCCCACCCTCGAAGCCCGCCACCAATCCGGGTGCCCCATCTTCGAAGCCCGCCACCAATCCGGGTGACCCATCTTCGAAGCCCGCCACCAATCCGGGTGCCCCATCTTCGCGCGCAGCTTCACCGCGCGCTAAGGTGGGCTCCACGACGACCCCCCACCACACCGCGCCATCCGACGTTCCCCTCACCTTCACCGACGAACAGATCTCCGGCTACACCCTCAGCTACGGCGGCCTGCCCACCTTCATCTACTCCGCCGCGCTTGTAACCACCGTCGGCCCTCCCGTGCGCGTCACCCTCATTGCGCAGCGCCTTCCTGCCGGCTCGCTCCAGCTCTCGCTCTCGTCCGTCACCGATGAAGGCCATCTCGACCGCATCCCCTGGATGCGCCTCATCGACGCCGTCGACCCCGACGACTCCCACCGCGCCAGTCTCCTCTTCGAGCTCCGCGCCAAAAACAGCCGCCAGTTCGCCCTCTACTCCCTCGCCACCGCCGAAGCCCAGCAGACCTTCGTCACCGGCGTCATCGAATGAGCCGCACTCCGGCTTCCCGGGCCCGTTCCGATAACCTGCTGCCCCTCAGCGAGTTGCAACTTTTTTGCGCGCGTTTGGCCCAAAAATCACGTGTCAAGCCCCTAACGCGACAACTCGTTGAAAACACAGCGCAAATTCAGGACAGTGAATTACACTCCATTTGATAAAATAGAACTAGAGAGATTAACTGAGGCTGCGCCAAGGCGCGGCCTTTTGCTTTTGCGCCCTTGTTTTGGGGAGCATGCCGTGGCCGCAACGGAAGCCGTGGCGACCTTCCCGCTTTGCCTTCGCCTTGTTTTGGGGAGCGTGCCGTGGCCGCAACGGAAGCCGTGGCGACCTTCCCGCTTTGCCTTCGCCTTGTCTTGGGGGAGCATGCCGTGGCCGCAACGGAAGCCGTGGCGACCTTCCCGCTTTGCCTTTGCGCCCTTTGCGTCAAAAGCCTTTCGAGGAAGCTCGCCATCGAATACCGCCCAACTTCCCGCAAACTATTCAATCGAGAGATTTTGCGGGTAAATTCCCTGCAATCAATAATTTGCACCTAACCGCCTCCCGTAAACCACACAAAACAGATATTTTGCCAAAAAAGCGGGGGGAGGGGGGAGTGGCATCTAAACTGAAACCCTCATGTCCGAAGCGAACACCATGAACACCGTCCAATCCGACGTCAATCCGCAGATTGTTCTTTTATTTCCCGGCCAGGGCTCCCAGGTCGTCGGCATGGGCAAAGCCTTCTACGACACCGCCCCAGCCGCCCGTGCCATCTTCCAGGAGGCCGACGACGCCCTCGGCTTTGCCCTCTCCAGGCTCATCTTCGAAGGCCCCGAGGACCAGCTCAAGCTCACCGAGCACACCCAGCCCGCGATCCTGACCTGTTCCATCGCCATCCTTCGCGTCCTTGAGCCCGAGCTGAAGTCCCGCAACCTCACCGTTGCCTTCGCCGCCGGCCACTCCCTCGGCGAGTACTCCGCTCACGTCGCCGCCGGCACCTTCACCTTCGCCGATGCCGTGCGCACCGTCCGCTCCCGCGGCCAGTTCATGCAGGCCGCCGTTCCCGCAGGCCTCGGAGCCATGGCCGCCATCCTCGGCCTCCCCGCCGCCCGCATCAACGACATCTGCGCCCGCGTCTCCGACGAGCTCACCGCTGCGCCTCCTAAAGATCCCGGCGACCCCATCCAGCAGTCCGCCCCCACCATGGAAGCCCTCACCGATCCCGCGAATCCAGCCTCGACGCCGGCCGAAGCCGCGACGCGCGTCAGCGCGGTGGTTGCGCCCGCGAATCTGAACTCGCCCGAGCAGACCGTGATCTCCGGCAGCAAAGAAGCCGTCGAGCGCGCCGCTGCGCTCTGCAGGGAAGCAGGAGCCAAACGCGCCATCTTCCTTCCCGTCAGTGCGCCGATGCACACCAAACTCATGCAGCCCGCGGAGGACGAGCTGGCCAAGACGCTGGAGTCCATCCCCTTCAACGATCCTGCGATCCCCGTGGCCGCAAACGTCGACGCCCGCCTCCTGCGCCGCGGCCCCGAGGTGCGCGACGCTCTGATCCGCCAGGTCACCGGCGCTGTCCGCTGGGTCGAGTGCATCGAGCTGCTGCGCGACTCCGGCGCGACACACTACATCGAGGTTGGCCCCGGCAAGGTGCTCAGCGGGCTCAACCACAAAATCGACAAAAGCCTCATCACCACGCACGTCGACAGCCCCGAAGCCTTGCAGAAGGCTCTCGTCGCTCTGACCACGCCGCACGAACCGCACGCATAAACAAGAAGGCGCGACCCGATCGGATCGCGCCTCATGTTGCGTTCTCGCTACTTCGTCACGAGATCGCCGTGGATGTCCCGCACTTCAACCGGACCGAGACCGGCATCCTTCAGCCCCGGCTCAATCTTCGTGCGGTCGCCCGCTGCCACGATGATGAGCTGGTTCGGATGCAGGTCTTCCTTCGCGATGCGCGCCACGTCCTCTGGAGTCACCGCGCGATAGCGCTCCGGCAACTTCGCGTAGTAGTCCAGCGGCCTCTCATAGAGGAAGATGGATTGCATCGCGCCCGCTGCAGCGAACGTTGTCTCGAACTCACCGGGCAGCGACTGCACCAGCGCATCCTTGCTCGCATTGAGCTCTGCCTCGCTGGGAAGGCTCGTTGGGAAGCGAGTGATCTCTCCCATCAGCTCCTTCGCCGCAGGAGCGGTCACGTCCGTGCGCACCAGTCCGCCCGCAGCGAACTGTCCACCCGTTCGATAGCCGCGAAAGCCGGAGCTCGCGCCATAGGTATAGCCGTGCTGCTCGCGCAGGTTCATGTTGATGCGGCTGGCGAACGATCCGCCCAGCGTGTAGTTCATCACCTGCAGCGTCGGCAAATCAGGCGAGTTAGCCGACACGCCGAACCCATAAGCCAGCAGCATCGTCTGCGGTGCGCCGGGCTTGTCGACGATGACAACGTGCGTGGCCTGCGGCTCCGGCGCCGCCGGCAGCGTCACCGCTTCACTGGCTGTACCGGTCCACTTGCCGAAATACTGTTCGGCGATACGGCGAGCTTCGCTGGCTGTGATGTCGCCGGCCAATACAAGCGCGGAGTCCGCCGGACCGTAATGTTCTTTGTAGAAGCCCGTCACGTCGTCGCGTGTCAGCGGCTGAATGCTCTCCTGCGTGCCCGACATCGATTGCCCGTACGGACTCTCTCCGAAGAGTAGCTTCGGTCCCACGCGAAGCGCCATGGCCTGGACCGAATCGGTCTCCTGCGCAATGCGGACCAGCCGCTGCTTCTTGCGCCGGTCGAGCTCTTCGGGACGGAACGCCGGATGTTCGACGACATCCGAAAGCAGCTCCATGCCGTGATCGCTATTGTTGGTCAGCACCGTCATACCGGCGGAGCCGCCATCCATGCTCGCGCCCGGCGTAATGTGAATGCCAATCAGCTCTTCGTCATCGGCGAGCTTCTTCAGATCGCGGCTCTCCGTGCCGTCGCCCATCGTCTCGGCGACAAGCGACGCCAGCCCGCTCTTGTCCTTGGGATTTCTCTCGCTTCCAGCGCGCGACACCAGCGAGGCCGAGAGAATCGGCAGCGCGTGGTCTTCGACGAGGTAAACCTTCATGCCGTTCTCGAGAGCGAAGGTCGCAGGCACGGGAAGATGCACAACCGGCGGAGGCCCGGCCTTCGGTGCCGTCTTGCGCCACTCCTGCGACTTCTCAAAGTCTGCGCTGTACGGATTCGTAATCTTCACCGCCGCGTCGGTGTCGTCCGGGCTCCGCGGCACATCCTGCAGCGTCTTCTCACCCGGCACGCATGAGACGACGACGGCGGCCTTGCTGGCGAAGTACTTCAACGCGGCCGCCTTCGCGCTTGTCTGCGTCACGGCCTCGGTCATCGCAATGTCTTTGGGCAAAAAGCCCGGATCGCCGGTGTACTGGTTGTACTCATCCAGCGTATCGGCCACGCCACCAAAGCCGCCGAGGCGCTGCAACCCACTGATCTTGTCTGTCAGGGCATTCGCTTTATAAGCCTGTATTTCTCCTGCGGTAGGCCCCTCCTGCTGCAGCTTCGTCAGCTCCTTCCAGAAGACGGCCTCAACCTCTTCAAGCTTTACGCCGGGGCGCGGCGTGATGATGCACTGCGCCATTCCGGTCAGCTTCAGCGAGTCGCTTCCGCAGGTGACGCTCTGCGCCATCTGGCTCTTGTAGACGAGGGCTTCATCGAGCCTGCTGGCCTTGGCGCCGCCGAGCGCATAGATGACGGCGTCCGTGTCGTACTGGCCCTGCGTGTAGGCGGCCGGCAGCAGCCACGCAAAGCGAATCTGCGGAAGCTTCACGGTGTCGGTGACCGTTGCACGCTTCTGCGAGGTGATTGCCGGCGTTGTCACATTCACCGCAGGAGGCTGAGGTCCGCGAGGAATCGCGCCGAAATACTTTGTCAGCAGTGCGCGCAGCTCCTTCGGGTCGAAGTCGCCGGCGATGGCAATCGAAGCGTTGTTCGGCGTGTAGTACTGCTGGTGAAATTCACGCACATCCGCGACGCGCGCGGCTTCAATATCCGCGTGGCTGCCCATCACGTTGCCGTAGTACGGATGGGTTGCGGGATAGAGCAGATGAATCACCGCTTCGTTCGCGCCGTAGTAGGGACGGCCTTCACCCTGGCGGCGTTCGTTGCGCACGACGTCCCGCTGGTTAGTGAGCAGGGTACGGTTGAGCCCTTCCATCAGGAAGCCCATGCGGTCGCTCTCGAGCCACAGCGCGAGATCGAGCCGGTTGCTTGGCAGAGTTTCGAAGTAGTTGGTGCGATCGAACGAGGTGGTGCCGTTGACGTCGGTTGCGCCGGCCGATTCCAGGTACTTGATGTGCGCCTTCTCGCCGACGTGCTCGGAGCCTTCGAACATCATGTGCTCGAACAGGTGCGCGAAGCCTGTGCGTCCTGCGCGCTCGTTCAGCGGCCCGACGTGATACCAGAGATCGACTGCAACGAGAGGCAGCCTGTGGTCCTCGTGCGTGATGACCGTGAGACCGTTCGGCAGCGTGTACTTCTCATACTTGATCTCGGGCAACTTCAGCTTCTGTGCGGGTGCCGGTACGTTGGCGGCAAGAGCCAGCAGCAGGACAAGAGCGGTAAAGCCACCACGTCTCAGAGCGCTTCTCATCGTTGGTTTGTCTCCTTGGGAAGGAACGGCCATAGTGCGGGTTGCCCCATAGCATAGCTGCGTGAACGCATTCTTCGCTGCACAAATCTGCGATGGGTTCTTTCGCTTCGATTTAGGAGTGAGTTGCAGCGTTTACGCACGTCGCCTAGAGTGATGGTTCCTGCGTTGATTGTTCCTGCAAGGAGTTACAGACGATGTCGCCGAGCCCCGGATTCCTTCCCCGCGCCACTTCTGCCGGTGTTCTCGCATTCGCCGTCGCGCAGGGCGTCTCGGGGCAGACGCCCGACCGCACGACGCTGCCCATCGCGCCGCCCCCGTTTCGGGGCGAAATCACCCGCGACTATCGCACCTCCACGCGACAACCCGTGGAGCCGCTGACCGCACCGAAGGGCGCGCCAAATGTTCTGCTGATTCTGCTGGACGATGCAGGCTACGGGCAGACCGCGACCTTCGGCGGCATGATTCCGACGCCGACGCTCGACAGCCTGGCGCAGCAGGGCCTGCGCTACACGCGCTTTCACGTGACGGCACTGTGCTCGCCGACGCGCTCCGCGCTGATGACCGGACGCAACCATCATGCGGTCGGCATGGGCACGATTACCAACTGGGCCAATGGATATCCGGGCTACACGGGGTCGATTCCGAAGAGCGCCGCGTTCGTCTCGGAGATTCTGCGAGAGAACGGCTACGCAACCGCTGCGTTCGGCAAGTGGCACCTGATTCCCGATGCGGAGACGACGCTGGCGGGCCCCTATGATCACTGGCCCACGCACCAGGGCTACGACCACTTCTACGGCTTCATCGGCGCCGAGACCGATCAATGGCATCCGGAGCTGACCGAAGGCACGAAGCCCGTCGAGATGGTTGTGCCTCCGGGACGCGAGAAGGACTACACACTGAACGAGGATCTCGCAACGCATGCCTGCGCGTGGATCGAGCAACAGAAAGGACTCGCGCCGGACAGGCCCGTGTTCATTTACTACGCGACGGGAGCGACGCACGCTCCGCTGGAGGCGCCCGAGGTATGGATCGACAAGTTCAAAGGCAAGTTCGACATGGGCTGGGACAAGTACCGCGAGATGGTGCTCGAGCGGCAGAAGCGGATGGGCGTGGTGCCGAAGGATACGGTGCTGACCCCGCGGCCTGCGGAGCTGCCTGCGTGGGACTCGCTCTCGCCTGATGAGAAGAAGGTGGCGGAACGATTGATGGAGGTCTTCGCCGGCTACATGGCGCAGGCCGACTTCGAAATCGGCCGCGTGATCGAGACGCTGCGAAGAACGGGACAGCTCGAGAACACGCTGATCTTGTACATCGCGGGCGACAACGGTGCGAGCCTCGAGGGCAACCTGACCGGCACCGACAATGCGATGAAACAGGTGAACGGCATTCAGCCGCCGGCGTCGGAGGTTGTGAAGCACCTCGCGACGATTGGGCTCGATGGATCGAACCCGCACTATCCCGCGGGCTGGGCGTGGGCAGGGAACACGCCGTTCCAGTGGGGCAAGCGCATCGGCTCGCATCTCGGCGGAACGCGCGATCCGCTGGTTGTGGCGTGGAGTGGGCACGTCAAAGATCCCGGCAGCGTGCGCTCCCAGTACCAGGATGTGACGGATATCTTTCCGACGATCCTTGAAGCTGCACGCGTGCCGCAGCCGAAGAGTGTTGACGGCGTGGAGCAGCAGCCGGTGAATGGCGCGAGCTTTCTCGCGAGCCTGACCAACCCGCAGGCGCCGGAGCGCGAGACGCAGTACTTCGAGATGCATGGCAATCGCGCAATGTATGACCACGGCTGGATTGCGGCGCAGCGCACGGGGTTGCTGCCGTGGGCGTACAGCTTCGCGAACAACAACGGACCGATGCCGTGGGAACTCTACAACCTCGACAAGGATTACTCGGAGGCGAACAACCTCGCGGCGAAGTATCCGGACAAGCTGGCGCAGTTGGAGAAGCTCTTCGACGCCGAGGCGTGGAAGAACCACGTCTATCCGATTGATCCGCGCATCAACGGACGGCAGCATCCGAATCCTCCGCCGCCGGGAGGCCGCACGTTCTACACCTTCTATCCCGGTGCGACGCACCTCTATGATGCGCTCGCTCCGGGCACGCGCAATCGCACGCACACGTTCACGGCGTACGTAACGATTCCGCGCGGTGGTGCAGACGGCGTGCTCGTGGCGGAAGGCAGCAGTGCGGCGGGTTACTCGCTGTACATCAAGGACGGTCAACCTGCGTATACGTACAACTACTTTCGGCTGAAGGTCACAACGATCACGTCGCCGGACAAGCTGCCGGAGGGCCGCTCGGTCATCGAGTTGCACTTTGCGTATGACGGCGGCGGTCTTGGCAAAGGCGCGACGGTCACGCTGACCGTCAATGGCAAGAAGGAAGGCGAGGCGCGGCTGGATCAAACCGTTCCGCGGGCCTACTCGTTTGAAGAAACGTTTGATGTTGGCGAGGACACGGCGAGCCCGGTTGGGCCGTATCGCTCGCCATTTCCGTTCACGGGAACGCTGGAGAAACTTGAACTGCGCTCTGATCCGCCGCCGCAATTGAGCGACAGCCAGCAGAAGGTCGAGCAGCAATATGTTGAGCGTATCGCTGCGCTGAAGGATTAAACGTGCGCGCTCAACTAAAATAGAAGTGGGGAATTCACGCGCAATGCGCGTAATTGAACCGCTCTCCAACATGAGTTTTTCGGAACAGTTCGATGTGCTGATCGTCGGCGCGGGCCACGCGGGCTGCGAGGCCGCGGCGGCCTCTGCGCGCATGGGCCTGCGCACGGCGCTGTTCACGCTGAACATGGACCTGATCGCGCAGATGTCCTGCAATCCGGCGATCGGCGGCGTGGCGAAGGGGCATCTCGTGCGCGAGGTCGATGCGCTCGGCGGCATCATGGGCGAGGTGGCGGACTCGTGCGGCATCCAGTTCCGGCTGCTGAACACCTCGCGTGGACCGGCGGTATGGTCGCCGCGCGCACAATGCGATAAGGCCCTCTATCGTGTGCGCATGCGCGAGAAGCTCGAGTCGATCAAGAACCTTTTCATCAAGCAGGCTGAGGTCGTGGATCTCGTTCTGGAGCGAGTCGGCGAGTCAGCAAGTCAGCGAGTTAGCGGCGTCGTACTGCGGGATGGACGTACGATTCATGCGCATGCCGTCGTGGTGACCACCGGAACGTTTCTCAACGGCCTCATCCATTGCGGTGAGCAGCAGTACACCGCGGGCCGCTCGGGCGAGCCTGCCAGCGTGCTGCTTGGGGAAAACCTCAAGAAGCTCGGCCTTCGTCAGTGCCGCCTGAAGACAGGAACACCGCCACGGCTCGACGGCAGAACGATCGATTGGGACAAGTTTGAAGAGCAGCCCGGCGATGCCGACCCGACGCCGTTCAGCTTTCGCAGCACGCCGGCGGACGGCAGCGCGAAGTGGCAGCCACCGCTGCCGCAGGTCTCCTGTCACATCGCCACAACCACACCGCAGACGCTGCAGCTCATTCGCGACAACGTGCACCGTTCGCCCATGTTTACCGGGCAGATCGAGGGCATCGGACCGCGCTACTGCCCGTCGATCGAAGACAAGATCGTCCGCTTCCCGGACAAGACCTCGCACCAGTTCTTCCTGGAGCCCGAGGGCCTGAACACGCACGAGGTGTACATCAACGGCATGAGCACGTCGCTGCCGATGGAGGTGCAGGCCGCGATGGTGCACTCCATTCCGGGCCTCGAAAATGCCGAGATGCTGCGACCCGGCTATGCGATCGAGTACGACGCCATCGATCCCACGGAGCTTGACCGCTCGCTGCGCGTGAAGCAGTTCACGGGGCTGTATCTCGCAGGACAGATCAACGGGACATCGGGCTACGAAGAGGCCGCCTGCCAGGGCCTGATGGCTGGCATCAATGCGGCGCTGTACGCGAAGGGGGTGCAGAAGAGATCAGAAAACAGAGATCAGAGATCAGAAAACAGAGATCAGAGAACAGAGATCAGAGATCAGAGATCAGAAAACAGAGATCAGAGATCAGATATAACGGCAGACATTCGTGGTGGCGCGGGAACGGCTTTGGCTTCTGATCGCTGTTCTCTCATCTCTGATCTCTGCCCTACCTTCACGCTCGACCGCACGGAGGCCTACACCGGTATTCTCATCGACGACCTGATCTCGAAGGGCACCGATGAACCGTATCGCATGTTCACTTCGCGCGCGGAGTTCCGGCTGCACCTGCGCATCGACAACGCCGACGTTCGGCTGACGCCGCACGGCCGCCGCCTTGGCCTGATCAGCGACACTGCCTGGGCGGCCTTTGAGGCAAAGCAGGCGCGCGCCGCGGCCTTCGGGTCTCTTCTTGAGACAGCGAAGCTGACCGACGCTGATGTGGCGGATCTCAGCCGCGACTGGACGTCCGATTCCGGGCCAGCGCCGGGGAAGGGTGAGCATCCGGCGCAACTGCTCAAGCGCCCGCAGGTCACTATCGAGGGGCTGCTCCCGGCTCTGCTGGATCGCATGGCCTCCGTACCGGAGCTGGCACCCTGGCTGACAGCCCTCGAGGCAGGGAATTATCGTCATACGACTGTCCTTCCGGCCTGGGTGCGGAACGAGATGAAGACGGTAGAAACCGGGGTCAAGTTCGCCGGATACCTCCTCCAGCAGCAGCGCAGCATGGAGCGGCTGCGACGCGATGAGGCCCGCGCTATCCCGGAAACCTTTGACTACACCGTGGTCAGCGGCCTCTCGCGGGAGATGGTCGAGAAGCTCGGCCGGGTGCGCCCGTCCACGCTCGGCCAGGCCAGCCGGTTGCCCGGCGTCACGCCCGCTGCGCTGTCCCTGATCCAGTGTTTCCTCGAGATTCAGGCCCGGCGTACGGCCTGAGTCCGACGTCCTCCCTGGGATATTCGGGCAAAAATGCGCCTGAAAACTACTGTCCGCGGGATTCTCGCCGATACCTCAAGTGACACTTGAGGTAGGTATTAACTCGCGTGGTTCATCCCCAGCGCAGCCCCGATTTGACTCTGCCAAAAGTTACTTACGGGCGTACCGTGGAAGTCCCACAATTTATGCAGCGGATGCCCCGAAAGTGTCATATTCTCGTTTTGAGACATCGTATGCGCAGAGTTCTCATAACGACCGGCCTCTTCTCCCTGCTGCTTCCCGTCATGACGCCTGGCGTCTTCGCCCAGACTCCCAAGACGACCCCGCAGCCCGTCACCGAACGCCTTCCTTACACCTTCAGCAACTTTCCGTGGTGGACGGACGACCAGATCCGGACCGAGCTGAAGCATCGAATCCCGAGCCTTGGCGATGAGGTTGGTCGCGGCTCCGCTCTCGAGGCACAGGTTCGCGACACGCTGACCGTGATGCTGGCGGCCAAGGGTGTACGCGCGACGGTCATCAGCGATGAGCCGTCAGCTACCTCGGGCGCGGTTTCGGCATTCGTAAAGACGCTGCCGTTTTATTTTCCGGGCACTGGACAGCGGCCGCACATTGAGTTCAGCATCTCGGCTCCGCAGATTCTAGTCGGCGGCATCGAACTTGACTCGTCACCTGAAGGTGATCTCGTGGGACGAGTCGCACGGCAGATGGAAGGCAAAGCCTTCGACTCAGGCAACATTCTGCTGGCCGCCCATCAGCTCGCCGAACCGCTGCAGCGTCATGGATATCTTTCCGCTGAGGTTTCTGTCACCGCGGGCCATCCCATGCGCGTCGACGACAACTACTACGTGCCGATGAAGGCGGAGATTTCCGCGGGGCCGCTGTATCACGTGGGCCTGATCAGCGCCGATGGCGGTCCGCTGCTGCGTGGCCGCGATCTCTCGGGCTACTTCGATCTTCAAAGCGGCGAGGTGGCAACGCCCTACGCGTTTGACCGGCTCGAGAGCTCGATCATGACGGTCTACTTCCAGGCCGGCTATGCCTCCGTGCACTTCGTCGATAAACCGGATCTGGACCCGGAGCGTGCCACGGCTACCTATCGCCTGCAGACCGTGACGGGACCGCAATATCGTCTGCGCACAGTGACTGTTCGCAACTTGTCGCCCGAACAGGAGGCTGAGGTTCGCAACATGCTCGCGCTCGCCCCCGGCGACGTCTACGACCAGATTGCAATTGATGAGCTGCATGCCAAGGTGGCAGAGAATGCCAAGCTCAAGGGCCTTGACTATTCCTTTGCTCCGTCGACTGACCGCAACCTGAACGTGATCGACCTCACGCTTGACTTCTTCAAGGATGCCGCACAGTCGACGCTGTGAAGGGAGTTAGGGAGTTAGGGAGTTAGGGAGTTAGGGAGTTAGGGAGTTAGGTTGAGATGCAAAGAAGAAGCGCTCCGAAGTTCGGAGCGCTTTCGCTATCTGGCGCAAGGCCGGTTCGAGTCAGTGGGATATTCCTCACTCCCTAACTCCTCACTCCCTAACTTCTCACTTCTCAGTAGTTGAAGTTGACCTCTTCCACTTCCTCGGCTCCATAGCGGCGTAGAAGGTTGGGCAGGTTCTGGCTGAACGCCGCGCGCGGCATGACCACGTCGCAACCAGCTTCCACTGCCTTGGCCTTCAGGTCCCCCTGGAGGTGGGAAAGGAATCCGACAATGGACACCGAGCGCTTCAGCTTGGTCTTCAGCTTGGGAATCGTGGTCATCGGTTTTGCGTTGGCGTTGTTCAGGTCAAAGACGATCAGCGCCGGCTTGTTCTCGTCTTCACCGCTGGTCAGCTCGGCCAGCGCGTCCTTGTCATTCTTCACGAAGGCGACCTTCACGCCGAGCTTGCGCGCAGCCTCGTTGATCTTCGCTGTCAGGAACAGGTCTTCGATGAACAGGTAGATGTGGGTTTGCGCATCCTCGGGGATCGGAACGGGCCGCGGGCCTGAGAAGTCCAGCGGCTGGTTGTCGCCCTGGTGACGATGCCTGCGATGCCCATGCAGCTGAATCGTAGAGGGCGGCGCATCCGCGTAGTTCGCATCGCCTGCGCGGTAGCTGTGATCCATGGGACCCACGAAGCCGCGCTCCCTCTGCTGTCCGCCCTTGTTTTTGCGCTTGAAGCCGCCGACAAGGTTGCCGAAGTTATCCGGCAGGCTCTGGCGATAGCCATTGCCGCCGCCATAGCCACCATTGCCGTTGCTGTACCCGCCACCGTGGCTGCCGGCGCTGTCAGAGCGGAAGTCGTTGCCCGGATTTTCGTTGCGGGGGCGACGTTCGCGGTCGCGGAACTTCTTCTTCCAGCGCTTGCCGCCCTGGCCCTGGCCAAACTGCTGGCCGCCTTGCTGCGGACGCCTCATGGACTGACCAGTGTTGCCGCCGGCGGCTCCGGAGGCTCCGGCTGCAAGCGCAAGGCTTTCACCTTCCATCACGATCGTGGCCGGTGGGGCGCCTGCATCTTCGTTTGTGGGGGCCGGAGCGCCGCTCTCGGGAGTGGCTGCCGCCATCAGCTTGTTCTTCCGCTTGCGCCGACGCCGACGGCTGCTCTTGCTCTGCCCCATGCCTGGGGCTGCCGGGCCGCCTTCGGTGCCGCTGTCGAACTCTTCGACCTCAAACCCGTCCCCGCTATATTGATCGGGAGCGTCTACTACATTCTGTTCTGACATGGTTGCTGTTGATTCCCCTTACTCTGTCCTTCCAAAAAGCCTCGGAGACGCGTCCCCGTGTCTCGCGCTTTGGTGGTGCCTGGCGCGAGCCGCGGTCCGAACAGGAGAGTCTTCCGACGATCTCAAATCTTGGCTCTTGGAACGGCTTACTTACTCATCTACCGGCTGGGTTCATCTCTGCGACCGCCTCCGCGTTCGCGCTGAGGAACTCCGCCGCACTCACTTTCGACCTCATCTTTACGGTCGTCCTGCATTATCCCTGTAGGCCTCTGCGGCCCTCGACCAGACGGTTCCATACAGCTCCGTTCCGGCGCACCATCCAACCCTTCGATTTTCCAGAGATATCCTTGTTCCCACTACGGGCGTCTCCGAGTCGTGCAGCCTTTCAGGGGTATCGCCCTCTCTCGGCTCATGCGCTCCGCGCCCGGAACAGCTTCAAGTATATCGCTCGGCTCACTTCTGTGCAAGCTCTTCCCGCTCTGTCACCTGGCGCACTTTTCCACGTCTCACCGCCAGGCAAACCGTATTTATCGCCCGGAATCCCCCACCAGAAAGCCGTTGGGCCACCTCCCCTCCCCGGAAGATGGCCCTCGGACCCCTACAGGCCAGTCACTGGCCTCCGAAATGCCCCCTTCGGAGCGGTCCCGCGGGCTGCGCCTCGCTGATCGAGGTCTTTAATCACCGCCGGACGTTCGCCGCCCTCCTCCGCTTAGCGGCTCAAGGTGCGAACACCCTCCATAGAGCAATCGGCGTACCAAACCTTTTGCCTGCCAAATCCTTACAAACTCGTAGTCGCACCCGGTTCACCTACCCAAAACCGGAGAAATTGTCGTCCTCCGCTCCGTTTTTCGGAAGGACCTGAAACCAGAAATCGGAATTTCTGGAATTTTGAGAGTGCCGCCGCTGCCGATGAAACGGTCGTGGGGTCTGCCCGTCTCACTCTCTGGGGAAAGCGTCTTTCCGGCATTTCTGTCGTTTGACCGGTGATGCTTGCCCTCTTATATAATTTGTGCAGTCGGCCCTACAGCAGTCTGCCCGCGCCTCTCTCGCCCGTTCCGCAGGTGAGAAGATATTAAAGCAGGACGCGGAAGGTGGCTGGTCCACCCCGACAGAGTGGCGTAGCTCCCACTCCCATGAATTCAGATTTGCGCAAATCACGTTCTCGATCCCGAAGGAGCACCAATCACCACATGAACCGCACGCTTGTCTTTGTCACAGCGTTGGCCGCAGGCCTCGCCGTCCCGCCCCTTACAGCCCAGGCTGCAACCTCCGCCTCCACCGGCGCGTCTGCACCCGCTGCCGCTCCGAAGCCTGAAGCAATCCCGGCTAAGGTCGCCATCATTGCCTTTGAACAGGTTGTTGTCGCTACCAACGAAGGACAGCGCGCAATGTCCGAGATTCAGAAGAAGTACGAACCGCAGAAGGCCAAGATTGACAGTCAGGCCGCAGAGGTCGACTCGCTGAAGAAGCAGGTCCAGGGTCTTCCCGCCAGCACCACCGATGAGGAGCGTGCCCGCCGCATGCGCACCATCGACGAGAAGGAAAAGGCTCTGAACCGCGATGCCGAGGACGCGCAGAACGCTTACCAGAGCGACCTGCAGGAGGCCTATGGCAAGGTCGCGAGCAAGGTGGGCGCAGCTGCCGTGAAGTATGCGCAGGACAACGGCTTTACGCTGCTGCTGAATGAAACTCAGAACCAGCAGGTCCCTAACCCGATCCTATGGTTTGCAGCGCCGACTGATATTTCGCAGGCGGTTGTGAACGCTTACAACCAGAGCTCGGGCGTTGCGGCGCCGCCGCCATCGGCCCCGGCTGCGCATCGCGCTACGCCGCCTGCCGGCGGTGCGGCTCCGCACCCGGCGACCACCCACTAAACTTCAACGAAGCTTGACCAGAGCGGAGGCCTGCGGGCCTCCGTTCTTCTTTTGTTTGCGAACTGTGGTCCGTGGTCTGCGCGGCTCTCCCTTAGAATGCCGTCAGTGCTCAACGAAAACGACCGCAAGCCCGCTGTACCGCGACTCGATGGAATCGATGTTCTGCGCGGGCTCTCGATTCTCGCGGTGATCCTGCTGCACATCTGGATCCGCTTCGCCGGTACTTATGTACGGCTCGGCGCTGACTGGCCGAAGTACACGCAGCATCTCGTCTTCCGCAACGGTGAAAATGGCGTGACCACCTTCTTCGCCGTCTCCGGATTCCTGATTACACTCACGTCGCTCCGCCGTTTCGGCTCGCTCGATGCCATCCGGCCCCGCGCTTTCTACCGCATTCGTTTCGCGCGCATCATGCCGCTGCTGCTGCTCCTGCTCGCGGTGTTGAGCGCGCTGCATCTGCTGCGCGTCGAAGGCTACGTCATCAACCCGAAGTTCTTCACACTTCCGCGCGCTCTCTTCGCCGCACTGACCTTTCATCTCAACTGGCTGGAAGCCGCACGTAACGCCTATCTTCCGGCATGCTGGACCGTGCTCTGGTCTCTGTCGATCGAAGAGATGTTCTATCTCTTCTTTCCGCTCGTCAGCCTCGTGCTTTTTCGCGGCGGACGTGCAGGCCGCCGGGCATGGATCGCGCTTGGGCTGACGTTCTTCGCACTCGGACCCTTTGCGCGTGTGGTCTGGGCGAAGAACGATCTGCAGGCAGAGAACTCGTACCTCGCCGGCATGGCGAGCATCGCGCTCGGGTGCCTCGCCGCTTACGTCGTCGACAGGCTCTCCCATCGCTCGATGCGAACTGCATGGCTGCGCGTCGCCGAAGTCGTGGGCTGGGCGGGCATTCTGCTGATTGCCATCTGGCCTCATTGGACGATGACGCACACGCTCGGCCGCAGCGGCACAGATGACACTCTGCTTGCGCTCTCCGTCTGCCTGGTGATGGCCGCCGTGACTCTGCGTCGCAAGCGCGGCAGCCGCTGGAGCGCTCCGCTGCGATGGTTTGGCCGTCACAGCTATGAGCTCTATCTCGCGCACGAGTTTATCGTCATCGCCGGCGTCGCACTTTATGCGCGGTACTACCCGCACCAACACTCGCGCGCCGTGGTTGCGGTCTTTGTGCTCGGCATGCTGCTGGCAACAGCCCCACTCGCATGGGCGCTCGCGCACTGGTTCACCGAACCCGCGAATCGGTGGCTTCGCGGTGCCGAGATGGCGAGACCAAAGCCCGCGGAATCAGCCGTTCTTCTGGGAAGTCCGACTCTTTAGAACACGCCGCTCGTCCAGAACGCCCGCCACACAAGCCACCACAGGCGCAACATCTTCCATCGACGTCTGCCAGTTGGAAACACTCACGCGCATGGCGCGAACGCCGTTCCAACTCGTGGGCGTGAAGAACGCCTCACCGGTTGCGCGTATGCCCACGATCACCTCATCGGTAATGCGGTCATGATCGGCGCCGGTTGCATTCGGCCGCGGATCAAAGAATCGAACCATCCCCTGATTGATGAGCGGCACGCACAAAGCCTCCGCTCCTTCCAGCGCGCCAATATGTTCCACCAGCTCCTTCGTGATCGCGCAACAACGATCCACTAACTCCGCCACGCCATCGCGTCCCAGCTGCCGGAGCGCGGCATACGTTGCAAACCCGCGCCCGCGCCGCGAGAACTCCGGTGTCCAGTCCACCTGGTCGCGCGCCCCGGCGCCCTGCACCAGGTACGACGAGTGCACATTCTGCGACGCGTAGTGTGCCGCCGCGTCACGCACGAACGCATAGCCGCAGTCATAGGGAACGTTCAGCCACTTGTGTCCGTCGGTGCTCCAGGAGTCCGCCTCATTCACGCCCTCGAGCAGATGCCGAAGCTTCGGAGAAGCGGCGCACCACAATCCCATGGCTCCATCAACGTGCACCCAGGCGTTGTGCGCCTGAGCCAGCGGAATCAGCGTGCGGAAATCATCGAACGCTCCCCGATTCAGATCGCCGGCCTGGAGCACCACGATCGTTGGCTTGTCCGCGCGAGCTTCCAGCGCGCTCTTCAGAGCGTCTGCCTGCAGGCGTCCCTCATCATCGCAGGGCAGTGCGTCGATGCATGAGGTTCCCATGCCAAGCAGGCGCGCAGCTCGCGGCACGGTTGCATGTTGCTCCGTGCTGGTAAGAATGCGAATCGCGGGCGCCGCGGTCAGCCCATCGCGTTCCACATCCCATCCCACGCGCTGCAGCACGCGATGCCGCGCCGCTGCGAGACACGTCACGTGCGCCATCTGGCATCCGGTCACGAAGGCGAAGCTCGCTTCTGCAGGCAATCCAAACAGCGACTTCAGCCATGCGCCTGCAACCTCCTCCACCAACGAAGCCGCCGGTCCGATTACGTACAGTCCAGAGTTCTGGTCCCACGCGGAGGTCATCCAGTCCGCCGCCAGCGCCGCCGGCAGAGAACCGCCAATCACAAACCCGAAGAACCGCGGTCCCGCGCTGCCGACGATCCCGCCGTCGCACGCCGCCACCAACTCCTCAATCACTCGCTCCGCATCGACCCCATCCGCAGTCAGCGGCACATCAATCCGTCGCCGCAGATGATCGAGTGAGGCCGTCGCATCCACGCTGCGGTCACGAAGACCATCCACATGCGCAAGTGCATGCCGCAACGCCGCCTGCAATGGTTTTTGAAACTCAGAATTGGAACTCATCAAGCGCGATGCTACACCGCCGCGAACTGTGTTGCCGAGTCGTTACTCCTCGCCAACCTTCAGCACCGCGAGGAACGCCTCCTGCGGAATATCGACCTTGCCGATGCGCTTCATCCGCTTCTTGCCTTCCTTCTGCTTCTCCAGCAGTTTGCGCTTGCGGCTGATGTCGCCGCCGTAGCACTTGGCGATGACGTTCTTGCGGATCGCGGTCACCGTCGAGCGCGCGATAACCTTTGAGCCGATGGCAGCCTGGATCGCGACCTCGAACATCTGCCGCGGAATCAGTTCGCGCATCTTCTCCACGAGAGCCTTGCCGCGGTCATAGGCGAAGTCGCGATGCACAATGATCGACAACGCATCGACGGGCTCGCCCGAGACGAGGATATCCATCTTCACCATCGGCGACACCCACATTCCGGTGAGGTGATAGTCGAGCGACGCGTAGCCGCGTGAGACGGACTTCAGCCGATCGTAGAAGTCGAGCACGATCTCGTTCAGTGGAAGCTCGTAGGTGATCATCACGCGCGTCTCACTGACGTACTCGATGTTCTTCTGCCGCCCGCGCTTCTCTTCGACGAGCTTCAGGATTCCGCCGAGGTACTCGTCGTTGGTAAGGATCTTCGCCTCGATAACAGGCTCCTCGATCTGCTCAATCTCGCTCGGGTCGGGCCAGCGCGACGGATTGTCCACCGTGAGAATCCTGCCGTCGGTCATCGTGATCTTGTACTGCACGCCCGGAGCGGTGATGATCAGGTCGAGGTTGTACTCGCGCTCGAGGCGCTCCTGGATGATCTCGAGATGCAGCAGGCCGAGGAAACCGCAGCGGAAGCCGAAGCCCAGAGCAACGGAGGATTCTGGCTCGAAGGTGAAGCTGGAGTCGTTCAGCCGCAGCTTCTCGAGCGCATCGCGCAGCAGCGCGTGCTCATGCGAGTCCACGGTATACAGGCCCGCGAAGACCATGCTCTTGATGTCTTCGAAGCCCGGCAGCGCTTCCGCGGCAGGATTGTCGACCGACGTAATCGTGTCGCCGACCTTCGTATCGGCAACGTTCTTGATCGTCGCGACGAAGAAGCCGACCTCGCCGGCGGAGAGCTCCTGAAGCTCAACAGGCTTCGGCGTCATCACGCCCATGCTCTCGACGTCGAATGTCCTGCCGTTCGACATGATCTTGATCTTGTCGCCCTTACGCAGCCGTCCATTGATGATGCGCGCGAGCACGATGACGCCGCGGTACGGATCGAACCACGAGTCGAAGATGAGCGCCTGCAGCGGAGCGCCGGCATCGCCCTTCGGCGGAGGCAGCAGGTGAACCACCGCTTCGAGGATGTCGGCGACGTTCTGCCCGGTCTTTGCGGAAACGGGAACCGCATCATCCGCCGGTAGCCCGACAGACTTCTCGATCATCTCTTTCGTGCGCTCGATGTCGGCGCTGGGAAGGTCGATCTTGTTGATGACGGGAATGATCTCGAGTCCATGGGAGATGGCGAGATAAGCATTCGCGAGCGTCTGCGCCTCGACGCCCTGCGAGGCATCGACGACCAGCAGCGCGCCCTCGCAGGAGGCGAGCGAGCGCGAGACTTCGTAGCTGAAGTCGACGTGGCCGGGCGTGTCGATGAGGTTGAGCTGGTAGGTGTTGCCGTCGCTCGCGGTGTACATCATGCGTACGGTGTGCGCCTTGATGGTGATGCCGCGTTCGCGCTCGAGGTCCATCACGTCGAGCACCTGCGCCTGCATCTCCCGTGCGGTCAGCGAGCCCGTGAGCTCCAGCAACCGGTCAGAGAGTGTGGATTTGCCGTGGTCGATGTGCGCGATGATCGCGAAGTTGCGGATAAATCTGGGGTCCATGCTGTGGGGCCGAGGCAAAAGCCCCGAACCTCTAGGGTAGCAGAGGAGCGAATAGTGAAGAGTGAGTAGTGAATAAGGCGGGTGCGCTGCAAGCCCTTGCTTTTATTCAGCCCATGGACGTTACGCGGCTTGCCCTTTGGGTCAACGATGAGCAGCCAGGAGAAACGCCTGGCCGCCATGTTCGTCTCTATTCAGCTGTCAGCGTGCGCCCGCATTCTCGTGAATGAATTGCGCGGTGCGGTCGTGTAGCGCCTTCAGGGCATCTTCGTTCACGTAGACCATGTGTCCGGTCGGGAAGAACTTGTATTCGATGTTCTTCTGAAGCTCCTGCGGAATGGGAAGGTGCTTCATCTCATACGTCGCGCCGAAGTAGAGCGTGCCCAGGTCGAAATAGCCCCCCATCAGCAGCACACGCATACTCGGGTTGGCCTTCATGGTGTACGCGATGTCACCCATCACGTTGGTGCTCGTTCCGTCCCAGCCCTCGGGACCGGGAGCATGGTGCTTCATGTTCCAGTCGAAGCCGGCTTCGCGCGCGCTTGGCTTGTAGGTCAGGTTCCCGCCGAACTTCAGGGTCTCGTGAGCGTAGGTGTTCATCGCGGCGACGATCGAAGACTCAACGGAGTCCGAGAACGGATCGTAGGTAGCGTCGCGCTCCAGGGGATCCATCACCGGCCCCTGATAGCGCGAATCCAGGCGGCCAGTTGTGATGCCGGCCGAATCCTGGAGATACTTCGAGAACTCGCCGCCGGTCAGGCGCAGGTTCGCCTTGAGCCAGATGGCCGCCGGAACGCCGGTGTAGCTTTCGAGCTTTGCCGCAATGGCGGATTTTTTATCGGCGCTGAGGTCCGCGCCTGCCAGCAGCGCGGTTGCATAGTCTGTCAGGGCGTACTGCTCGACCTCGTGAATCCAGGGCTCCAGTGTGGCGGGTTGGTTCGTGACCTTGTGGTGGTACCAGGCGGTCGCAGCGAAACTCGGCAGCGCGAGAATGAAGCCATTCTCGGTTCCCGGGTTGGCATCGGAACCGTCGGCTGAGTTATCGAAGCTGAGAATCTGGCTGAGGAAGACAACGCCGTTGAGGTCGACACCGTGCTGCCTCAAAACGCGGGCCAGCACAGCGTCTCGCGTCGTGCCATAGCTCTCGCCGAAGAGGAACTTGGGCGAGCTCCAGCGGTTGAACTTTGTCAGGAAGCGGCGGATGAAACGGTCGAAGGCAGCCGCATCGCCGTCGATGCCGTAGAACGCCTTGAAGGAGTCCTTGCCTTCGACGCGGCTATAGCCGGTTCCCGGAGCATCGATGAACACGAGGTCCGCCGCGTCGAGCAGGCAGTACGGGTTCGAGGCGATCTGGTACGGTCCGCCAGCCGGATGTTGCAGATCAGGAAGCTGCACGCGAACCGGTCCCATGCTGGTCATCCGCAAATACATCGTGGCCGAGCCAGGGCCGCCGTTGTAGAGGAAGACGATGGGGCGAGTGCGCGCATCGGCCTCCCTGGCGAAGTAGGCGGTGTAGAAGATGCGAGCCGTTGCGGGGCGGTCCTCAGCCTTCGCGGGAAGTTCCACTCCGGAGCCGGGAAGCAGGTTTCCATCGAGGCCAATCGTCGCGTCCTGGCTGTCGCTTGCGCCAACCGTCAGCATGCCGGCGACGGCGCGGAAGGCGATCGCTTTGCTGCCCTCCACGGCGACGGAGCCTTCGGTGACGGAGTCCGGCGAAAGGGCTGCATTCTTTTTTTCCGGCTCGCTCGTAACGGTGGAGGTAGTCGTCGCAGTTGTCTTCTGCGGGGCCTCTTGCGCGGCGGCGGGGAAAACACCCAACATCAGAGCCAAAAAAGCCAGGCTGCATTTCACACAGTTCTTCACGCGCGCAAAATCCTCCCTCACAATGCTCACGAAGAAGCAAATTTGTGAATGCCTGATTCTATGCGAGAGAAGCTGAGTCCAGCTTTTTAACTTCAACCAGGGTGGAGTAGAAGGTGGCGCCGCCGCCTATATCGGTGAGCCGCTGGCTGGTTAGCTCGTTCACATTGACGCCGTTGTGCGAGAGCTTCTGCCAGTCGAGCTTCGAAGCCACGGTGCCGGCCGGGATGGATTCACTGATACGGGCGGTGAGCCGGATCTGGCCGCGGTCGTTCCAGACGTGCACGCTGTCGCCGGTGGAGATGCCGCGGGCGGCTGCGTCCGCGGCGCGGATTTCGAGCACCCCTTCCGTCCTGCTCTCCATCTTGCGATGGTTGGGCAGGTTGGCGAAGGTGGTGTTCATGTAGTTATCGCCCTTGCGCGCCAGCATCTCGAGCGGGAACTTTGCCGCAGCTTCGGGGTTCGAGCGGGACTCGGTGGCGGCGTGCCACTCCGGAAGCGGGAACAGATTTGCCCGGTGGTCGGATGTCTGGAACCATTCGTGAGTGCTGAAGGGAAGTGATTCACCGCGCTCATTCTTTGGAAGTGCAAGCGGGGCCATGCCTTCGCGCTCCAGGCGCTCCTTGGTGATGCCTTCGAACCATGGATGCTTGCTGTCGAGTGCCTGCGCAATCAGGTCGTCTTCGTCTTCGCGGAAGGCCTGCTCCTCAAATCCCATGCGGCGGCCGAGCTCTGCGAAAACCCGTACGTTCGTGCGGGCTTCGCCCAACGGATCGACGGCGGGCATGGAAATCTGAGCAAAGTAGTGCCCGTAGGCGCCCATGAGCTCCTTGTGCTCCAGGAAGGTGGTAGCCGGGAGCACGTAGTCGGCGTAATCCGTGGTGTCGGTGAAGAACTGCTCGTGCACGACAGTGAAGAGGTCATCCCGGCGCAGGCCCTGGTGCACACGCTCGGAGTCCGGAGCCACGGCGGCCGCATTGCAGTTGTAAACGAAGATCGCTTTGACCGGCGGGTCGGCAAGTTGCGTAAGCGCGTCGCCGAGCTGATTCATATTGACCATCCGCGCGGCGCGGCCGAGCGGACTCACCTTCATGAGCTCCGGCATCTGCAGCCGCTGCTGATCGAACGGAAACGCTGCGCTGGTGGAGAGCAACAGGCCGCCGCCGTGCTGCCGCCAGCTTCCGGTGATCAGCGGAAGCATCGCGACGGCGCGTGCGGCGGTACCACCGTTCTCGCCGCGCTGGATGCCGTAGTTGAGGCGGATGGCGGCGGGAGCGCGGCCATCGCGTCCGGCACGGCCATAAGCGAGCGCAAATGCCTCGATGCGCTCAACGCTCAGGCCGGTGACTTCGGCGGCGCGCTGGGGCGAGTGTTCGGGCCGCAGCGCGAACTCGCGGAGCTGCTCCCAGCCGTTGGTGGACTCGTCCAGGTATTCGCGGTCTTCGAGGCCCTCGCGGAAGAGGATATGCATGATGGCAAGCGCGAGGAGCCCATCCGTGCCCGGGCGGATCTGCAGGTGTTCGTCGGCGAGCGCGGCAGTGCGGGTGCGGTACGGGTCGATGACGACGAGCCTGCCGCCGTTGCGGCGCGCCTCTTCGATGAAGGGCCACAGGTGGACGTTGTTGCCATGCACGTTGCCGGCCCAGACGATGATCAGCCCGGCGAGCGCGAAGTCCTGCGGCGCCGTGCCCAGGCGAGTGCCATAGATGCTTTTGAGCGCGGCGGTGCCGGCGGCCGAACAGATGGTGCGATCGAGCTGTGACGCTCCCAGCCGGTGGAAGAAGCGGCGGTCCATGGAGCCGTAGCCAAGTTGCCCGATGGTGCCGGCGTAGCTGTAGGGAAGAATGCTTTCGGGTCCGAACTCGGCCGCAATCTGCTTGAGGCGAGAGGCGATGCCGTTGAGGGCTTCGTCCCAGGAAATGCGCTCAAAAAACTCCGCCTCACGGCCCTTGGGAAGCGGCCCCTTCGGCACGCCAGGCCGCCGTCGCATGGGGTAAAGCAGGCGTTCTGGCGAATACACCCGGTCAAGGTAACGCGCGACCTTGCCGCAGAGGAAGCCGCGAGTGACGGGGTGCGCGGGGTCGCCGGCGATCTTGACGGCGCGGCCGGTGAGTTCATCCACCGTGACCAGAACGCCGCAGGAGTCCGGACAGTCATGCGTACAGACGGCATGCACCGTCTGCGTCTTGGCGGAATCCGCGGGCATAGCTATATTTTAGGCTCGTTCAACCTTGCGACCCAATACGTTTTCTGCCTGGAGCCAAAGTTATGCGCCTGTTTGCCCGTGCGTTGTTTGCTGTTGTGCTTTCGCTGCTGTTCGCTTCGACATCCACCGCTGCCCAGTCGACAGCGAAATCGGCCGAAAAGGACGCCATCGTCGCGATGCTGAACAAGCAGGCTGTCGACTGGAATCGCGGCGATCTGGAGGCCTTTGCGACCGGCTACAAGAACTCGCCGGACATCCTGTTCATGGGCCGCCCGATCCGGCGCGGCTATACCCAGATGCTGGAGGGATATCGCAAGTCCTTCCCCACAAAAGAAGCCATGGGAACGCTGACCTTTTCTAGTCTCGAGGTTCAGCCGCTGGACGAACGCTTTGCAACCGTAACCGGCCGCTTCCACCTGGAACGCACTGCGGCAGGCGGCGGGAATGCGGGAGGATACTACCTGCTCGTGGTAGAGAAGACACCGTCCGGTTGGAAGATCATTCGTGACGACACCACCAGCGATCCGCCCCCTGCTCACTAGGGCGACGGCCGTTCGTCACCACTCGTATGATGATTTTGCCCGAGGATGCCCATGCTACTTCGCCGACTTGTTCCGATCGCACTCGCAGCTACACTTGGCGCCGCCCTTTTTGCGACCGCGCCTGCCGTCTCCCAGAAAGAGGATCCGCTGTTTACTGCAAGCCGTCAGCAACTCGACGTGGTCAAGATCGTCCTCGCGCAGCAGGCCGCGTGGAATAAAGGCGACCTCGACGGCTACCTCTCCCACTACAAAGAATCTCCGGACACGCAGGCGGTTCTGGCCAACCTCGTGCGCGGTGTCGAGAACATCCGGGCAGCGTACAAGCAAAACTTTCCCAATAAGGACGCCATGGGAAGTATTGAGGACACGGACATTGATGTGAAGGCCCTCGGAGATAACTACGCGCTCGCGACCGGCAGATATCATCTGAACCGTCCGAAGAAATCGGGTGGCCCCATTGAGGGCACATTTATGGAGTTGTTCGAGAAGACACAGGGCGGATGGCAGATTATCTTCAGTCAAAGCACATGATCCCCGGTTCGCCGCCCAGTTCCGACCTGCTGCTCGAAGCACACAATCTGTCGAAAGACTTCGGTTCGACACGAGTTGTCGACAATGTGTCGCTCGAGATCTGCCGCGGCGAGACCCTGGGACTGGTGGGTGAGTCGGGGTCCGGCAAGAGCACGGTGGCACGCATGGTGCTTCGTCTGCTGGAGCCAAGTGAAGGCCGGGTGCTCTTTCACGATACGCATCCGGATGGTTCGCCGCACGCACTCGATCTATTGGCGCTGCCGGCCGAAGCGATGCGCCGTCTGCGAAGAAAACTTGCGATCGTGTTTCAGGATCCTTACGCAGCGCTTGATCCACGCATGACCGTGCGGCAGACGTTGTGCGAACCTTTCGCCATTCACCGTGAACGCCCGGAAGGGGGAGTCGAGGCACGATTAGCGGCGATGCTCGCTGAGGTCGGACTCGATGCCTCCGCGCTGCGTCGCTATCCCCATGAGTTTTCGGGCGGCCAGCGGCAACGCATCAACATCGCGCGGGCGCTGGCACTGCGGCCCGAACTGCTGGTGCTGGATGAGCCGGTAAGTGCTCTGGATGTTTCAGTGGGAGCGCAGATCATCAACCTGCTCCGCGAGCTGCAGCAGCGCTATGGTTTGACGTGCCTGTTTATTTCACACTCGATGCCGCTGGTTCGCTACTTGTGTCATCGTGTGATCGTTCTTCAGCGTGGGCGGCTGGTGGAGGAAGGATCGTGGCAACAGATCTGCGAATCTCCGCGCGAGGCATACACACAGCAGTTGCTGGCCGCGACACCTGAATTACCGGCCGCTCGCTAACCCTGCCGCTGCTTCTGCACCTCAACATCGCAGACATTCCGCAGATAGTCCCATGAATAAAGGCCGGCTTCGTGGCCGTCGTTCCACTTAAAGCGCAGAGCATATTTGCCTACGGGTTCCACGTCAGCAGGACGCGGCGGAGCCTCATACATCGGCAGAAGCGATTTTGGCTTCGGCTTCGCGATACCCGGAGCGCGGCCCTCTACCTCGCGTGCCTCATGGCAGGTCGCACACGGACACGCGGCGCGCAGCCAGGCGAAATCCCAATGACTCGTGTGGCCGTCGCGCCACTCGATCGTCATCCCGGTTCCTCCGGTCTTGTCGATCTTCACCTTTGCGGGCTGGATGGCATCGCCGGTCCGCCGCGGCTGCTCTGCCTGCGCGGCATCCTCGGAGCTGACGAAGCGGAAACCCTCGTGACTCATGGTCGGACTCCCACTCGCTGCCGGTGTCCAGTCGCAAATCGCGGAAATTCAGAAACGGCCATCGCTCTCAATTCTAGTCGTCAGCTCAAACCTGCGAGTTGCAGTGCTTCGTCAACCGCCGTGGCCACAAGCAGGCACTGTCGATTCCCTCGCAGCATCCCCTCGCTCTCACAGACATCGAGAAAGGCCAGCATCGAGTCGTAGAAGCCGCCGATATTCAGCAGGACCACCGGTTTCTCATGCAGTTTCAGCGTCTGCCACGCGAGCACCTCGAAGAGCTCTTCAAAAGTGCCGAAGCCGCCTGGCATGGCCAGGAACGCGTCTGCCCTTTCGCCCATCAGCTTCTTGCGCGTGTGCATTGTGTCAACGACATGCAACTCGCTCAGACCGTCGTGGCAGATTTCCTTATCGACCAGCACGTGCGGAATGACGCCTACAACATGACCCCCTGCCGCCAGCGTGGCGTCGGCCACTGCGCCCATCAGGCCGATCTTTGCGCCGCCGTAAATAAGCCCGATACCGTGCTCCGCGAGCTTGCGGCCGAGTTCACCCGCGATCTCGCGGTACACCGGGCGCGCTCCCTCCGCCGCAGCGCAAAACACGGCAATGTTCTTTCCTGATTCCTTCGACATGGACTCAGGATACAGCGCAACCGGGCGCGTTATCCTGAGTCCATGCGCGGCCTGCGTGGTGTGGTGACGGCCTTCGTTGTGGCGCTCACGGCGTTCACGCCCCTCTATGCGCAGAACAAGGGTGAACCCGGCAAGTTTGATTTCTATCTGCTCGATATGCCGTGGGGGCCGGAGTTCTGCTCAATCGCGGATGTATCACCGCTGTGCAAGCCGCAGCGGAGTTTCGTTGTGCACGGATTGTGGCCGCAGAACAACGACGGGAGCTATCCGGTCTTCTGTTCTCAGGAGCCAGGGCCAATCAATCCAGGCGAGAACCTCGACCTGACGCCGGACCTGCATCTGCTCGCGCACGAATGGGACAAGCACGGCACGTGCTCCGCACAAGGGCCGAAGCGATTCTTCCAGATGGAGCGCGAGGCATTCACATCAATCGACATACCCCTCGCCTTCGATCACATTGACAACGAAGCCGTAATGAGTCCGGCACAGATTCTCGATCTGTTCTACAAGGCCAATCCGAAATTGCCAGAGGGCAGCCTGATCGTGAGTTGCCGCGACGATCACTTCACCGCCGTGGAGGCGTGTTTCACAACCAGTCTTAAACCCATGCCTTGCCTCGGCCTGCACTCCTGCGCGAAACCCTCGCTCAAGATTGCGCTGGTTCCTTCCGCACCAAAAAATTGAGGTTCGTGCCCCCGTCACCGCAGGCACGAACCTCGAAACTCGCTTCATCTAACGCACTGTTCTTAGCGCAGCGCGATGGTCGTGTCCTTCAGGTCCGTATTTACTGTTGCGAGGACCGTGCCCTCTGGGAACTTCGACGTGGCCTTCGCCACTGTGACTGTCTCCCCAATCTTCAAGGTGACGTCGATCGGCTTGCCGGGCTCCAATGTCAGCTGCTGGCTGCCCGCTTTCACGATCAGCGGATCCTTGGAGTCATTGCGCAGATGGAAGCTCACCATCTGCTTGTCCTTTCCCATCTTCGCGTGGACAGGCGAATGCAGTGCGGTCAACGGCGCAGCGTATACGCTCTCGCCAGCCATCAATACAGCAGCCAGCACCATGGTGCTTCCCATAACTCGACGGATCATTTCTCTACCTCTTCTCGGAGCGTTGAAATTTCTGCGCGCAGGCACCCGGCCATGGATCCGAGTTCTACGCGCACTCTTCTATACGCACGAGAAAGTCGATGGTTCCTCAAGTTCACCAATTGTTGACGATATTCGTCACGCCTGGTCGCGCATTCGTCACAGACTAGAATGGAAGCTGTGGCCGACCTTCTCGCAAACATGAATCCGCAGCAGCGTGAAGGCATCACATCCGTCGATGGTGCGGTGCTTCTTCTTGCCGGCGCAGGCTCCGGTAAAACGCGGGTCATCACGCATCGCATCGCTTACCTGATCCAGGAACGGGGAATCAGCCCTGACAACATCCTCGCCGTCACCTTCACGAACAAAGCCGCGAAGGAGATGGAAGAGCGTGTTGAAAAAATTATGGGACACTCAACTCTCGCGAAGCCCACGCTTGCGACGTTCCATAGTTTCTGCGTGCGAGTGCTGCGTCGTGACATTGAAGCGCTGCGCGTGGGCGGCAAAGGCCTGACGAGAAGTTTTGCCATTTATGACGAGACCGATCAGCAGGCCGTTGTTAAGCAGGCGTTGAAGCGGCTCGGCGTTGATGACAAGCAGTTGAAGCCGCGCGTCGCGCTCGGACGAATCTCATGGGCCAAGAACCATATGATCGATCCGCAGGAGTATTTCCTCGCATCGACGAATCCACTCGAAGAAAAAATTGCGCACATCTTCAAGATCTATCGCGACGAACTCTTCAAAGCGAACGCGATGGACTTCGATGATCTGCTGCTCGAAACGGTACGTCTGCTGAAGTCATCCAGCGAGGTCCGCGAGCGCTACAACCGCAAGTACAAATATCTGCTGATCGACGAGTACCAGGACACCAACCGCCCGCAGTACGAGCTGATGAAGCTCCTTGGGAAACACGGCAACGTCTGCGTCGTCGGCGATGAAGACCAGTCCATCTACTCCTGGCGCGGCGCGGACATCCGCAACATTCTCGAATTCGAGAAGGACTTTCCCAATGCGCGAACGATTCGCCTCGAGCAGAACTACCGCTCGACGCAGGTGATTCTCGAGGGAGCCTCGGCCGTGGTTGCGCAGAACACGCAGCGCAAGGGGAAGAACCTGTGGACCTCACGCGAAGGCGGATCGCTGATCGGTTACTACGAAGCGCCCGACGGAGAGAACGAGGCGCTCTTCGTCGCCGACCGTATCCAGCAATATCTGCGCAAAGCCGGCGAAACCGAAGATCAACCGCGTTGTGCCGTGCTGTACCGAACGAACTCGCAGTCGCGACTCGTGGAAGAGGCGCTGCGGCGGTATCAGATTCAGTACCACATGGTCGGTGGCTTCAGCTTCTATGACCGCGCTGAGATCAAGGACATGCTCAGCTATCTGAAGCTGGTGCAGAACCCGCACGACTCCATCGCGTTGTCACGGGTGGTCAACTCGCCGCCGCGCGGTATCGGCAAGACGACGATGGACACGCTGGAACGGATTGCGCTCACGACGGGCATGAGTACGTGGGATGCGATTGGACGCGCTACCGAAGAGAAGCTGCTGCCGGCGCGTGCTTTGTCAGCGCTTGGGAGTTTCCGCAAGCTGATTGACGATGCGCGCGCGATGCTCGGCCCGGATTTCGCGGCGGCGCTGGCCGCTGATGCTGCGCCCAATCCAGAAGCCGATGCCGAGGACGTCAGCTTTGAACCGTCGGAGATCCCCTCGGGGGATGACACCACCTTCGACTTCGCCGTCGAGGGCGAGGAAACTGCGCCGGCGCCAGCCTTCACGAATGACGCGAACAGCGACTTCGACACCAGTTTTAACTTCGGCTTCGACTTCGGTCCGAGTGAAGAGATCTCAACGATCGCGCCAGAAAACGCCGGCAGCGGGGCGGCGGAGTTCAATCCCTTCGCTCCAGTGCCGCTCAAGCTGTCGGCTTCGGATAAGATTCGCGAGAAGAATCGCGCGAAGCTAGAGCGCATCGCCGCTGCAACAACCAGCGAAGAACTCGACGTCGCAGGCAAGCCGGCATTCCGCACGCCCGGCGACCCAGCCACACTGCCGGAACTGATCAAGTTCCTCAACGACCGCTCCGGTTACATCCGCGCTCTCGAAGAGGAAGCAACGCCTGAGGCGTTTTCCCGCATTGAAAACCTGAAGGAGCTTGCCAACGCGGCGCAGGATGCGACCTCGCGCGGCGAGACGCTGGCCGAGTTTCTCGATCACGCTGCACTGGTCTCGGACGCCGACCAGTATTCTGCCGAGGCGCGCGTGACGTTGATGACGCTGCACGCCGCCAAGGGTCTCGAGTTTCCGCTGGTCTTCCTCTGCGGAATGGAAGAAGGGCTGTTCCCGCACTCCCGTACGCTGGTGGACCCTCCGCAGATGGAGGAAGAGCGGCGGCTCTGTTACGTGGGCATGACACGCGCGATGGACACGCTGATCCTCACCCGCGCACGTTATCGCCGTCGCTATGGCAATGACATGCCCGAATCGAGCACGCCCTCGCGCTTCCTCGAAGAGGTTCCATCGAAGCTCATCGAAGATCTCGGGTCTGCCGCCAGCTACGGGGGCGCTCTCGACTATCGCAACGCGTACGCAACGCCGTATCCGCAGCGCCGCCGGCCCGGCGGTCATGACGATGAAGGGGGCGAGCGCCACTACTCCTACGAGGATGAGAGCCAGGAGGAGGGAGGCCGCGGGCCCGCACGCAACTACGCTGCGCAACGGTTCGGTGCGAATCGTTCCCGGTTAAGCGGATCCGGTGCGCTCGACAATACGGCAGCGTTCTTCGGCAAAGGCGGCCTGGTGAGTTACAAGCCCGGCGAGAAACGCTATCCGGCGCGGCCGAAGATGGACATCTCTGCTCCGACCGGGCGAACGGGACTCGGCAAAGGAGTCCGTGTCCGCCACCCGAAGTATGGCGAGGGTGTCATCGCAGCGCGAGAGGGTGAGGGTGACGACGCGAAGATTACAGTACAATTTAGCGGGTACGGCACCAAAAAGCTGGTGGAGAAGTTCGCCCAGCTGGAGCGATTGTAAGAACAGCAAATCCCGCTCTCGCGCCGGAAAATTCTTCGGAAAGTTGATCGTCACGAACACATGGCAAATACCAAGAGCATCACTGACAAGACTGAGCGCAAGAAGGTAAAGCGCGCAGCGCGCAAGAAGGCCACTCCCACCGCCAAGCGCGATTATCCGCGCGGCAGCCAGAAGCAAAAGGTGAAGAAGCTGGTTCGCGGTCAGTCGAAGCGTTAGTTAGGGCTACGAACTCGAAGAGACGGGCGAAGCCACGCTTCGCCCGTTTTCTGCTGCCTTCCATCTGATTCCGCATACAATCGCTTCATCTTCCTCCACGAGGACCTAACGCTCTGCCTCCTGCAACCCCAAGCCGCCAGACCAGGCAGATCTTTGCCACCAAGTCCATTGACAAGCTGATCGCGGAAAGTGAGCAGCCCGAAACCGCGCTGAAGAAGACGCTGGGACCGGTTTCGCTCACCGCGCTGGGCATCGGCGCGGTCATCGGCTCGGGCATCTTCACAGTGATCGGCACGGCGATTGGCGGCAACCCGGCGACCCTCGCCAGCTGGGATCAGTCACCGGTCATCGATCTCATCCTGCATCACGGCCACATCGCGGGCAGACCAGGAGCAGGTCCGGCGCTGGCGCTGAGTATGATTCTCGTCGCGATTGTGTGCTGCTTCACGGGGCTTTGCTACGCGGAGCTGGCGTCGATGATTCCCATTGCGGGCTCGGCGTACACGTACACCTACGCGACGCTGGGCGAGCTGGTGGCGTGGATCATCGGCTGGGACCTCATCCTGGAGTACGCGTTCTCCAACATGAGCGTCAGCGTGGGGTTTGCCGCGCATTTCGTCGATCTGCTGGATTGGCTTGGCATTCCGCTCAGCCCGAAGTGGCTTTCGCCGGCTTATCTTCCGCAGGGACTCACTGACCTGACGGGCAATGTCGTTTACGCTCCGGGCTGGCACTTCGGGTTCAATATTCCGGCGTTCCTGATCGTCATTCTGCTGACGGTAGTGCTTGTGCGAGGCATCCGTGAATCGGCGCGCACCAACAACATCATGGTGCTGATCAAGCTGGTCGCGATTCTTGCGTTCATCTTTATCGGATTGCACTTCATCCATCCGGGTTACTACCATCCGTTCTCGCCGAACGGGTGGGCGGGCGTGCTCGCGGGCGGCTCGATCATCTTCTTTACGTATATCGGCTTCGATTCCGTCTCGACTGCCAGCGAGGAGTGCCGCGACGCGCAGCGGACGGTGCCGATCGGGATCATTGCGACGCTGATCGTCTGCACGGTCCTGTACATCGGCGTCTCGCTGGTGCTCACGGGGATTGTGCCGTGGAAGTCCGTGATCGGGGATGCGGCGCCGGTGGTCAACGGGCTGAAGCGGCTGACGCTCCAGACTCACTCCGACCTTCTGCACTGGACGCGGCTCGTGGTTCTGCTGGGCGCGATCATCGGGATGATCTCGTCGATCCTGGTGTTTCAGCTGGGGCAGGCGCGTGTGTGGTTTGCGATGTCGCGCGACCGTCTGCTGCCGGATGCGTTCTCGCAGGTGCATCCGCGGTTCAGAACTCCGGCGTTCGCGACCTGGGTTGCGGGAATCCTTGTGGCGATTCCATCCGGGCTGCTTGATGTCGGAACGCTCGCGGAGCTCTCGAATATCGGGACGCTGTTCGCGTTTGTGCTGGTCTCGATCGGGGTAATTGTGCTGCGGCGGAAGCAGCCGGAACGTCATCGCGGGTTCCGTGTTCCCGGCGGTCCTGTGTTTCCAATCCTCAGCGTGGTGTTCTGCATCCTGCTGATGGCTGGTTTGCCGGTGCGCACGTGGGAGCGGTTCTTCGTCTGGCTGATCGTCGGGCTGTTCGTGTACTTCCTCTACAGCCGGAAGCGCAGCGAGTTCTACCGGTCCTAACGGACCTACCCCTCCCCCTTCTTTTCCGTATAATCTTTAGAATCAGTTAGTTATGGGTGGGGTATGGCTGCAAAATCTTGATTTCAGAGACTTTGCCTGCAAAATATCTGGATTGAATACTTTGCGGGTGTTTGGGCGGTATTCGATGGCAAGCCTCCTCGAAAGGCCTTTGACGCAAAGGGCGCAAAGGCAAAGCGCGAAGGTCGCCACGGCTTCCGTTGCGGCCACGGCATGCTCCCCAAAAACAAGGGCGCAAAAGCAAAAGGCTGCGCAGGGCAGCCTCGTCTCCACAACTCATTAAGTTAATTCTAGCAAATTGAGTGTAATTCTTTCCGGCTCAGCTTGCGCTGTGTTTTGTTGGGGATAGGTGGTTTGGGGACTTGACAAGGATTTCCTGTGGGAAAGCGGTCCTTCGTGCGCTTCGTCTATCTCTATAGCCGCTGTTGCGGTGAGTTTTTCTAAGGGCTCCGGAATGTCTTTTTGGATCGATACAGCTTCACCTCTTCAGCTTGCGATTGCTTCAAGGCCTCAGGGCGGCGAGTGGCTGCTTGAAGATATTGGCCAGTTGAAGAACGAGGGAATCGACCTGCTCGTTTCGCTGCTGTGCTTCAGCGAAAGCCGCGAGCTCGAGCTGGAAGAAGAGAAGGCTGCATGTGCTGCCGCGGGCATCACCTTCGTGAACTTCCCGCTGCCTGACCGATCGGTTCCTCCCTCGCGCCTGGGCTTCCTGACCTTTGCGCAGTTCCTTCACAGGCGAGCGAAGGATGGACTGAGAGTCGGGGTGCACTGCAGAGCGTGCATCGGGCGGTCGTCGGTTCTGCTGGCTACGGTTTTGCGGCTGGAAGGACTGAGCGCGCGAGAGGCGTTCGACCGGATCTCGGATGCGCGCGGGATGCGTGTGCCGGATACGGCGGAGCAGGCGAAGTGGGTGGCGAAGCTGGCGATTTGAAGCACGCGTGTTGCTTCAATTGCTGGAGGGTGGTTGGGCGTGATCGATGATGAACACTTCGACCATGGTTTTTGTGGGTTCGAGTTTTAACCGAGTTCCTGTTCGAGCGCCGGGAAGAGGAAGGGATAGGACTTGTCTGGCGAATCATCGGTTCCGTTGTTTGTGTCGATCGGATTTCCGGAGGCGTCGAACGGAGTCCATTGAAGCAGGAAATCATAGCGGTCCTTAAGGCCTGTCTCGTCAACGATGAATCGTTGAGCGGGGTGTTCGAGATCCTGCGCCAGGTCACGCATCGAGAAGTTTTTTCCTTCGAGCAGGCCGCGGCGGCTCCGCGTTACAAGCGCGTCGTAACCCTTGACTTCATCTGTGGAACTCTCGGCCGGCTGAGCTTTTTGCAGCTTCGGACCGCCTTTCGCGATTCGCAGGGCGAATGCGGGGAAGGATCGCTGCTCAGAATGGACCGCGAGTTGAAAGCGCTCGGAGAGTAGTGTGCGAAGCATCTCGCGGCGCTGAGCGAGCGTTAGGTCTTTGTAGGCGGGGACTTCGGCGGGATCGAGGCGGGCGCGGATGTCGAAGTGATCTGTGTCGAGCCAGGAAGGGCCGCCGAGGATGCGGCCGTCCTCGTAGGCTGCGTAGGCCTCTTTCATCAGCATGCGAAGAGTGACTTTCTGAGCGTCAAGGCCGTCAACGGTGAAGTTCAAGCGCCAACCGCGTGCGTTCGGATCGGTGGGTCTTATCGAGGCGACGTCAAAGTGCAGGGACGACGACGCGGTTGCCGGAGCAGTGGATTTCGGAGGATCAACAACTTGAGATTGGGTGTGGCCGACTCCAGCGGCGACAATCCAAGACAGGACTGAAATCAGGAGACATGGAAATGTGGCCCGCGTCATCGTCTGCAGTTTCGCACGAGTGTGCTGTCTTCGGCTGTGCCCTCTTGCTGAGGCCTAGGTACACTGAAGTTTGGAGAAAGTATCCGCAACATGCCTGCACTGATTGAAGCGATCAACGTAAAACGCAAGATGCTCTTTGAGCTTGAGAATGTTCCCTACGCCTGCCTGGACGCCGATGTGTCGACGCCGACGGCGCGGGGCGGCCAGACGCTGGTGCGTCTGAAGATGCGCAACCTGCTGACGAATGCGGTCTTCGACAAGACCTTCAAGGCAGGCGACAAGTTCAAGGAGCCGGACCTCGTGATGGTTCCGGCGACGTTTCTGTATCACGATGGCGATGGCTACCACTTTCTCGACCAGGAGACGTTTGAGACGCTGACGCTCAACGAGCAGCAGGTGGGCGATGCTTCGGATTTTCTGATCGATGGATTGCTGCTGCAGCTTCACAAGTACAACGGGAACCCGATTGGGTTGCAGCTGCCGACGCATGTCGATCTGGAGATTGCGTACACGGAGCCGGCGGTGAAGGGCGATACGTCGTCGGGAGCGACGAAGATTGCGCGGCTGGAGACGGGGCTGGAGATCAAGGTGCCGCTGTTTCTGACGCAGGGTGAGAAGGTGCGGGTGTCGACGGAGAGCCGGGACTTTGCCGGGCGCGCGTAGCGATGTCTACCTTTCTGACGGCGGAGTGGCGCAAGCTGATCATGGCGCAGTATGAGGTGGCGCCGGAGGTGCTGACGCCGTTTCTGCCGGGAGGGTTGGAGCTCGATCTGTATCACGGCAGGTGTTACGTCTCGCTGGTTGCGTTTCTCTTCGACAAGGTTCGCGTGAAGGGGTTTGCGGTTCCGGGGCATACGAGCTTCGAGGAGATCAACCTGCGGTTCTATGTGCGGCGTCGTGAGGACGATGGCAGCGTGAAGCGTGGTGTGGTTTTCATTCGCGAGTTTGTGCCGCGGTGGGCGATTGCCTTCGTGGCGCGGCGCGTCTACGAGGAGCCGTATCTCGCTGTGCCGTCCTCGCACAAGTTTGGAACCAAGAAGGATCTGGTGTTTGCGAGATATGCGTGGAACATGGGCGGGAGGGTGCACTCGCTGGAGGCGGCGGGGCATGTTCCTGCGCAGGAGATTGTGCCGGGCAGCGAGGAGGAGTTCATCACGGAGCATTACTGGGGGTATACGAAGCGGAGCGAGGGCGGCATGGCTGCGTACCAGGTGGAGCATCCGCGATGGCAGACGTATCGTCTGCAGAGTCATCAGGTTGATTGTGATTTCGAACGGCTTTACGGCCGGGAGTTCGGGTTTCTGAACGGGATGCGCGAGTCGAGTGTGCTGCTGGCGGAAGGCTCAGGGGTTACGGTTCATTCGGGCTTTCGGCTGGGTTAGCGCGGTACATCGCTTGCGACCGGGCTGGATTATGCGACCGACGGAGAAAATCTGCGTCTATTAGACTAAGGGTAAGGAAGACTGTGATGAGAACGATCGACGCAACACAAGGCATACGTATTCTCGACAGCCGGGCCACGGCGAGCCTGCTGAGCAAGGTGCTGTGGATTACCACGGTTGGGTTTCTGTTCACGGCGTTCGGAGCCTACCTGTCGCCGGCGGTGCTGGGCGGCTTCAGCTATATGGGGTTGTTCATCATCACGTTCGGGCTGATCTTTGCGATCAACTTTGCAACGAAGCGGTCTCCGGCCCTGGCGCTGGTGTTGTTCTACACATTCACGCTGCTGATGGGAGTTGAGGTCGGGCCGCTGATCAAGGCGTATCTGCATACACCGAACGGGACGGGGATTGTCCTGAATGCGGCGCTGACAACTGCGGGCGGGATGTTTGTGATGGGGATCGTCGCGCAGTTCGCGCGGTTCGACTATCGCAAGGTCTACAGCTACGTGATGGTTGCGCTGATCGGTCTGATTGTTATCGGCGTGCTGAGCATGTTCGTGCACTTCATCAGCCCGGGACTGTATGCGTGGGCGACGCTGGCGATCTTCAGCGTGCTGCTGCTGATTGATTTCATGCGGCTTAAGGATGGCGCGCTGGGGCTGAGCCCGGTGCAGATGTCGCTGAGCATTTATCTGGATGCGCTGAATATTTTCATTGCGCTGCTGCAGATCTTCGGCAGCAGCAGCGGTGGCAGCCGGCGCGATAGCGGCTGGCGGTAAGAAGGTCCCTCAGGGGCTAAAGCCCCCGTTAAAAATGCGCGGGTTAACGGACGGCCTGAAGGCCGTCCCTTTCAAGGCAAGGTGCAGCTTCAAAGCAAGGTGCAGCTTCAAGGCAAGGTGTAGCCAGCCATTGCCCGGGCTGGACGGGACGGGTTCTGCCGTCAGGCTATTAGCCGATACACTAAATTGGATGGCCCGAATCCAGCCGACTCCACATCCCGAGCCAAAATCCTGGCTGCGTGGGCTGCCCAAAGCTGAACTGCATCTGCATCTTGAAGGCTCCATTACCCCCGCGACGCTGCTTGAGTTGTCGCGCGCCAACGATGCGGTGCCGCTGACGGCGGAGCAGGCGTGCGAAGTCTACAAGTACCACGATTTTCCGAGCTTCCTGATGAGCTTCAAGGCGGTGACGGAGCGGCTGCACACGGCCGCCGACTACGAGACCATCACGTACGCGATGCTGCGCGACCTTGCCGAGCAGGGCGTGCGCCATGCAGAGGCGTATATCTCGATCGGGATTCTGTATCACTTCGGGCGGCATGATGTGGATGCGGTGATGGCGGCCATCGAGCGGGGGCGGGTGCGCGGGGAGAAGGATTTCGGCATCTCGTTGCTGTGGATCATCGATGCGGTGCGCCACTTCGGCGTGGAGGAGTGCGCACGGGTCTTTCGCAAGGCGGCCGAGCTGCAGAGTCAATATCCGAGCGTGGTGGGGATTGGGATCGGCGGTGACGAGGCGCGAGGGCCCGCGAATGACTTCCGCGAGATCTATGCGGAGGCGAAGGCCGCGGGGCTGCACCTGACCTGCCATGCCGGGGAAGCGGTGGGGCCGCAGAGCATCTGGGCGGCACTCAACATCGGCGCAGAGCGGATCGGGCACGCGCTCACGGCGCAGCAGGACCCGGAGCTGATCGAGGTGCTGGCGGAGCGCCAGGTCCCGCTGGAGCTGAATGTGACCTCAAACCTGCGGACGGGCTGCTGCCCCCTCCTGGAAAAGCACCCGGTCCGGCGGTATTTCGAAGAAGGGCTGATGGTTACGCTGAACTCGGATGACCCGCCGTTCTTCGGGTCGAACCTGCTGGACGAGTATGTGCTGGCGCATGAAGAGTTCGAGTTTCCGTTGGATACCATGCGGGAGCTGGCCGCTAACTCCATTGAGGCCAGCTTTTTACCGCCGGAGCGGAAGCTGGCGCTGCTGGGTGAGGTGGAGCGGTACGGATGGTAACGCGAGGGTGGAGTTACTAAAGCCCTACTGTGGCAAATATGACACACTTGTCAGGCCAGTTAGCGGTGTAGTCTGGGCAATGACATTTCCTTTGAGTCCCCCAGCCTGAGTCCCGAACTCCAATTCGAGCACACCATCGAGTCGCCGCTCTCTTTCAGCGGCATCGGCCTTCACTCAGGCGCCCAGGTATCGCTTAGGCTGGTTCCGGCTCCCGCCGGTTCGGGCATCGTCTTCCGCCGCTCCGATCTCGACAACTTTGAGATTGCGGCGACCGGCCGGAACGTCGCCAAGGTTTCGTACGCGACCTCGCTGATGCGGCAAGGCGTCCTGATTTCGACGACCGAGCATCTGCTTTCCGCGCTCATCGGCCTGGGCATCGACAACCTGATTATCGAGATCGACAATCTCGAGGTCCCTATCCTCGACGGCTCCTCGAAGCCCTATGTGGATGCGATTCATGGCGTCGGCCGGAAGCGGCAGCGGCGCAAGCGGGAGTACATTCGCATCCTTAAACCCGTTGAGGTGATCGAGGGCTCGAAGTTTATCGGCGTTTATCCCGGGGATGGATACCAGATCGATTACACGATCGATTTCCCGACACCGATTGGACGTGAAAGCCTGCGCGTGGATCTGGAGTCCGGCGACTATGAGGCGCTGATTGCGCCCGCCCGGACGTTTGGCTTCCGCGAGGACGAGGCGATGCTGCGCGACATGGGCCTCATCCGCGGCGCCTCCGCCGAATCCGCGATTATTTTGACGCGCCAGGGAGTCGAAAACGGACCTCTGCGCTTTCCGGATGAGTTCGTGCGTCACAAGGTTCTTGACCTTATCGGTGATCTTGCCCTGGCCGGACGCCGCATCTGGGGACGTGTTGTTGCTGAGCGCGCCGGCCACGCGATGCACACTGCTGTAGTTCAGCGTCTCCTGCGCGACCGTTCCGCATGGGAGTTCGCCAATCTTGCACAACTGGCACCCGAAACCAAGGTCTCGCAGACGCAAGTTTTGCAGTCTACCGCTGCGTAATGATTGCGCTCGCTGCCATTGCGCCGTACAGTAACCCTCGACTGACTCTCTGAGCGACTGCGTCTTCCATGCTTGCTGCCATAGCCCTCGGGTCCAATCTCTCCTCGCGCTTCGGCGCACCTGCGGAAAATCTACGCGAGGCCGTTCACCGGCTCGACGATCTTGGGACGGTAACGGCCGTCTCACGCTTTCATGAGACCGATCCGGTGGGCTACACGCAACAGCCTCGATTTACAAATGCTGTTGCGCTGCTGGACACCGAGGTTTCTGCGCTGGAGCTGCTTCGCGGGCTCCTTGCGATCGAGCATTCGATGGGCCGCGACCGTGCCTCTACGCCGCCCAAGGGCCCGCGCATCATCGATCTTGACCTTCTGCTGTACGGAAATCTTGTTGTCGACGATCCGGCGCTGACGCTCCCGCATCCCTCCCTGCACGAGCGCCGCTTTGTTCTGGTGCCGCTCGCCGAGCTCGCTCCGAACTGGCAGCATCCCATGCTGGAGCTGAGTATTCAGCAACTGTTGCAGGCGCTCGAGCCCTGAGAACGCCGAAACGCGAAGATCAGTACAACGTCACAACCCATGGTTGCCCGTTCTCATCACGGAAGTTGATCGCTTTTTTGCTCATCGACTGCACGCTGGCCTTCAGGGGAAGATTGCTCGCCGGATTGGCGTCGGTCAGGCAGGCCAGCCAGTGGGCGCAGCGGAGGTCCGTCGGCACACCCACCGGATGCCCTTTCTCGACCAGCATGACCAGCATGGGCGGATTGTCGTTCTCGAGCAGCACATCGTTGTAGAAGTTGATGTATACCTGTTCGCCGTCGACCTTCTCTCCATTCCGCGTAACGCTCGCCAGGGGATCACGTACAAACACGCGCCTCCGCTCCACCACGACGAATACAACCAGCACAATGATCAGCAACGCAATCAGCTTCTTCACGTAGATTCCTCAGGGTTTCCGTCTATTTTTCTCTTCGTGATACTCCTGCTCGGTGTTGATCGACCACACCGCAGCTTTGTCTACGTGGCCATTTGCCAGGCCGTCGACGACGGTCATCGCTGTCAGCATCGAGTGATCCTGGTTGTTGTACTTATGCATCCCATTGCGGCCGACCAGGAAGAGATTTTCAAACCCGTCCACCCAGGAGCGCAATTCATCGAAACGGTCATAGGTCCCGAAGTATGCGGGATACGTTTTCGGCACACGGGCCACGTGCGCATCGAGCACCTCGCTGGTCTTCAGGATGCCGATCTTTTCGAGCTCTCCGGCGGCAAACCGCTTCAGCTCGTCGTCGGGCATCGACCAGAGAGGGTCCGTCTCGTAGCAGAAGTACTCCAGCCCGATCCACACTTTGGAGGGGTCGGAGACCATGTAGGGACTCCAGTTGTTGAAGATCTGCAGGCGCCCGAGCATGACATCGGGTTCCTGGATGTAGATCCAGGTATCGCGGATTAAGCCGCCGTCCGGTTCTGTGACGTCGAGCTTATTTGCAAGCACGCCCACCGTGATGAAGTCGCGATACTCCAGTCCTTCGCTGACCTCGCGCACATTTGCGGGAATCTGCGCTCCGCCGGCTGCCAGCGCGCGCACCAGTTCCTTCATCGGCATCGTGGAGAAGAAGAAGTCGCCGTCAAAGCGCTCGCGCTGGCCTTCGGCATTGAGCGTCTCGACTGCGACCACACGCTGGCCTGCGACGATGAGGCCATCGACGAGGCGATGCATGTGAATCTCTCCACCCGCGGCTGTCACCTTGTCCGCGACGTGCTCCCACAACTGCCCGGGGCCGAACTTCGGATAAAGAAAGCGCTCGATCAGCGAGGTATCCGTACCCTTTTGCGCGACATCTCTCTCAGTTCCATGCGGTCGCCGTCCAAAGGCCTTGCGGACGAAATGCTTCAGCGCGGTCGTGAGGCTCAGGCCCTTGATGCGCTGCGCTCCCCACTCCGCTGAAATCTGATGGCAGGGCGTTCCCCAGACCTTCTCGGTGTAACTCTTGAAGAACGTGAGATAGAGCTCCCGCCCGAAACGATTGATGAGGAAGTCCTCGAGACTCTTCTCTTCCTTGATCGGATGCAGCCGCGATCCGGCATAGCTGAATCCGATGCGCACCATGCGGACCGGTCCCAGGTTTTTGATCGTGTTTCCGGTGAGCTTGATGGGGTAGTCGAAGAATTTGCGGAGGTAGTAGATGCGGCTCTTGCGCGGCCGGATGAGCATGACATGGTCGCTGTCCTCCGGGTCGGGAGCCTCCAGCGTTTTGTCATGAGGTTCCTCGGGTTCCTCGTCCTCGAGTACGACATCGTCCGTCGCGTGCGTTTCAAGCGGGCCCAGGCCGCGAAGCGGAGGCTCCTGCGGCAGGTCGGCCGGCACCTCCACCTTGTGTCGTTTGCCCTGGTAGGCAATCTCGACTGGCACGGGAGAATTCGCATCGGCAACGGGTGGCATCAGTTCCAGCCACCACTGCATCACGCGGTCGCTCTTGGAAAAGAAGCGGTGGCCGCCGATGTCCATCCGGTTGCCCTTGTAGCGGATCGTTCGGGAGATCCCGCCAATCTCGCCGGTCGCTTCCAGCACAACAGGCTGAATATCGGTCTTCCGAAGCAATTCCAGCGCCGCGGTCAGTCCCGCCGGGCCCGCGCCGATAATTACAGCCTTTTTCTTCATCGACATGCTGAGGTTGGAAGATGCCTCAATCGGTCGAGTATACCTTTCGCAGTCATCCCCAAAACGTCGCGGCCTGCGTAAGAAGGAATGACTTTTCCGGTTTCATCCTCGAAAATCAGGACTATCCATGTCCCACGTCCTCGTCACTGGCGCTTCCGGGTTCTTTGGTGGAGTTCTCAAGCGTCGTCTTCTGCGCGAGGGACACACCGTCGTCAACATCGATCTTGAGCCGGACGAAGACAGCCTTCCCGGACTCACAAGTATCCAGGGAGACCTTCGCGATAAGGAACTGGTAGAGCGCACCTTCGCGGAGCATCACTTTGACGCGGTGTATCACGCCGCAGCTCAGCTGGCTCATGGCATGAAACTGGACGAGGATCTGCTCTGGACCTCGAATGTGGATGCCACGCGCTTGCTGGCCGAGACGGCGCGTGCCGCCGGAGTTCGACCGTTCGTCTTTGTCTCCACGAATTGTTTGTGGGCGTCCAACCTCGGGCATCCCGTGCATGAGGAGCGCGACGTCCCGGCGCCGATTGAACTTTACGGGAAATCGAAGCTGGCAGCCGAGCAGCTTCTGCAGGAGTTCACGGCAGACCTCGACGTCGTTGCCATCCGATGTCCCACCATCATGGACGCGGGGCGGCTGGGCCTGCTTGCGATTCTCTATGAGTTCATCGACGACCATAAAACGGTCTGGGTCGTTGGCGAGGGCGACAACCGCTATCAGTTCATCTACGCCGAGGATCTGGCGACTGCCTGCATGATGGCCGCCGGCTACGGGAAATCCGATCTCTTTCATATCGGCTCAGACAACGTGCGCTCCATGCGCGAGGTGTACGAGAGCGTCATCCGCTCTGCGGCCAGCAAGTCCAGGGTTCGCTCGCTGCCGAAGGGCCCCACCATCGCGGCCATGATGCTGGCACATAAGCTGCGGATTTCGCCGCTCGGCCCATACCACTACAAGATGATTGCGGAGAGCTTCCTTTTCGATACGGATCGCATCAAGCAACGGCTCGGTTGGAGGCCAACCCTGACCAACGAAGAGATGTTGCTGAGGGCCTATGAGTACTATTCGTCGCATCGAGGTGAGATCGCCGCTCGCACCAATGCCTCGGCTCATCGCAAGCCGGCCTCGATGGGAGTGATCAGGTTGCTCAAGTGGATTTCGTGAAGCTCCTGAATCCTTTCGGTTTGTAATCGTCCTTTGATCATCGGCCAGTTGGCTATACTTGAAGTTGCTCACCCTTCGAGGAGACACATCACCTTCATGCCAGCCACCGAGCGCACCGAGGTCTCCTTCGCAGAGCGGCTTCGCGCGCATTTCGCGATCGTCCGGCTGGACCACTCCATCAAGAACCTGTTCGTTCTGCCGGGCGTGATTGTTCCGCTCAGCGTCGATCCGAGCCTGCGTACATGGCATCTGTTGCCACAGCTCCTCCTGGCCTTTGTGTCCATCACGCTGGTTGCCTGCAGCAACTACGTCATCAACGAGGTGCTGGACGCGCCGTACGACCGCCTGCATCCTATCAAGCGCAATCGGCCTGCTGCTCGTGGCCTCATTAGTATTCCTGCGGCGTATGTGCAATGGCTGCTGATGATGGCGACCGGTGTCGCTATCGGCCTCCAAATCTCGCGCATGTTTGCGCTGACAGCGCTGGTGCTCTGGATCATGGGCTGTCTATATAACTTCCCGCCCGTGCGTACGAAGGATGTTCCCTACCTGGACGTCCTGACGGAATCGGTGAACAATCCGCTGCGCATGTTGCTGGGGTGGTACGCGGTAACCAGCCTGATCATCCCGCCGGTCTCGCTGCTGGTTGCCTACTGGATGATCGGCTGTTACTTCATGGCCCTGAAGCGCTTCTCCGAGCTCAACGAGTTGCACAAATCAGGCGATCACGCGATCGCCGGAGCGTATCGCGCGTCGTTCCGCAGATACACGCCGGAGTCGCTGCTGGTTTCGGTGGTCTTCTATGCATCGACGGCGATGCTGTTTCTCGGTGCCTTCATCATTCGTTATCGCATGGAGCTGATCCTTGGCTTTCCGCTGGTCGCGCTGACCATGGCGATCTATCTCAAGACGGCCTTCAAATCCGAAAGTGCCGTGCAGAATCCCGAAAAGCTCTACCGCGAGCCGTTGTTGATGGCGTCTTTCACTGCGACCGTGCTCGTGCTCGGCATTCTGCTCTTCGTCCGCCTGCCACGCCTCGAGAATTTCTTTACTCCCACTCTCCCGCAGAACACGACAGTGCCCGCCTCGCCTGGCGCCCGCATCCTGCCGCCGGCGCCGGCGCGCAATGTATTCGCCGCATGAGTCAGACAAGGCCGCAGTCCAATCCAAGCCACGCGCACGACAGCACGCTTTTCGCCGCGGTGCTGATTGTGCTGCTCACGGCGGCGGTGGCGTTCACATGGTCGCACGTCAAGCTGTTTTCGCAGGATGAGATGTTCGTCCTGCAGACGGACAGTGTCTCTTCTCTGCGGGAACTGATTCGCATCCAGCGACACTATCCGATCTCGCTCGACCCGCTGGTGTTTCACGTGCTGGCGCACGCCTGCACGAAGCTCTTCGGGCCAACGGCGCTCGCGCTTCGCCTGCCGTCGATCTTCGGATTTCTCCTGATGCAGGTCTGCCTCTTCTTCATCACGCGCGTGATTGCGGGACCTCGTGCTGCCCTCGTCGCGATGGCCTTTCCTGCGCTGACGGCGACATTGTTCTACGCGCCCGAGGCTCGCCCTTATGGCCTGCTGCTTGGCTTCTATGCGCTCGCCTTTCTGGCATGGCAGACCGCTTCGCGCCGTACGGAGCGGCGTGCGGTCTCGCTCGTCGCTCTCGCGATTGCGATTGCCTTGACGCTCAACAGCCACTACTTCGGAATCCTGATTCTCATCCCCATCTGTCTCGCCGAGTTCACACGAACTGTCTCGCGGCGGCGGCTCGACCTGCGCATGATCCTCGCGATTCTCGCCGGGATGGCCTGCATCGTCTTCGCCCTGCCGTTTCAAAAGGCAGCGGGTGAGTTCCGCAAGCACTACTACAACGCGGGCGCCATCAGCCTGCGTGCCGTCACCCAGGCGTACCGCTCCCTCTTCGTCAACTACACGACGCAGCCGCTTGCCGTGCAGCACCTTGAGGCCATCCTCCTTGCCGTCTTTGCTCTGCTTCTGATCGTTCTGTGCGTCGTGCGCTTTCGCAGCCCAGGATTCTCCATGCCGCGTGCAGAGCTCGTCTTTCTGCTGACGCTCGCCGCGCTGCCGCTCTTCGGCGTCGGTCTCGCAATCTTCGTCACGCACTCCATCGAGGTTCGTTACGTTCTCAGCGCCGTCATTGCGATCTCGATTTTCTTCGCGATTGCGATTGACCCATGGCTGGATCATCGCCTGTCTTCGAGCACGGTGACCGCGCTTCTCGGTTTCGGCATCCTACTCGCAGGCGTGCTGCGCATCCACGCGGAGCAGGTGAAGTCGACCCGCCAACTGGCGGCACTCGTCCTCCCGCCGGCAATCAAGGCAAAGCTTCTGTCCAAGCCGGACTCACATCTCTACATTCAGGACATGGGCAATTTTGAGGTCGCGAGCTACTACGAGCCTGATCCGGCGATTCGAAAGCGCATTACGCTGCTCTACTCTCACGAAGACGAATTGCGCTACGACCGCCACGATACCGCGTCGCTGACTGCCGAGCACATGCAGCGCTTCACCGCTTTGCCCATCGTCTCCTATGCGCAGCTCAAAGCTGTGCCGGGCGAGCACCTGCTCATTCTCTTCCACTCCGGATGGGACTGGACCGACCAGGCGCTCGCTGCGGATGCCGCCGGCGTCACCTCTCTCGGCCCTACGTTGGATGGCGATGCCGTGGCCGTTCGGTTTAAAGATGCAAACTGACCGTTTGCCCGCGTATTCGCCTGAACGATCGCGCCTCTGGTGGATTGCGGTCATTCTCGGATCGCTGATCTGTTTCGTCGGCCTGTGCGTATGGCTTTCGTCTCATCGAATGATGTGGGACGACGAGTTCGATGCGTGGCACCTCATCGCCGATCCTTCCTGGAGGCACGCATTCGCGAGCTGGAATCTCGGTGCCGACGGAGGTCCCCCGCTCTACTACGCAATCGGCCGATTGATCGTGACGGTCACGGGCCCGCATCCGCTGGCGGTGCGGCTCTATTCAGCCGCTTGCTTCTGGTTCGCCGCGATCTTATGGATCCAGATGTTGAAGCGATACTTCGGTGGGACCATCGCGCTTTGCGCGGTCGCGTTTGCGTTTCTTTGCAACGTTGAGTTTGTCGATCAGCTCGCGCAAGTACGCTTCTACGGTCAACTGCTGCTGGCCGTCACGCTTGCCATTTGGGTTGCGCTCTATCTTGAACAGAAGCGGCCGGCGCCAGGTCGCTGCGTTGTCCTGTCCTTGCTCGCCGGAGTCTTCCTGGTCATCTCGCATCCGCTGGGCATTGTCTATAGCGCCAACATCGCCGCCGCGCAGCTGCTGGGCAAGGCGCCGTTGCGAAACAAAATCGCGGCTGTGGGCGCCACCGTTCTCTCATGGACCGCGCTGCTGATCTTTCTTCCCGGCGTCAGGGCGGGAGCCCAGACGACCAACTGGATTCAGATGCCCACGTTCATGGGACTCCTGCATTTCTACAACAATCATCCGCTGCTCTTCGTCCGCGATCGCTACGTGAGCGTGCTGCTGAACATCGCGTTGCTCTGCCTCAGTGCGTACGCGTGCTGGTGGTTCCTGCGCCATCGCAGATCGGAGCGGTTCGGGTCCGGTAGTTTGTGGTTGTTCTTCTGCATCTCCTTTGCCCTGCTGCTGACGCCCATCGAGTTCTACGTCGTCTCGCATCTCTATAAGCCGCTCTTCCTGTCGCGTTACCTGTTGCCCTACGCCCTCGGCCTTGCAGCGCTCGCGGCCGCGGGAGCGTGGCTGTTGTCGCGGCGTATCGCGACCGCAACCGCCAGAGGGCTGACAGTTCTTGTCGCCGTTGCGGTCACTGGGTTTGCTGTTCTAACCGTGCAGGAACTGCCGTGGTCACCGGTCAGCGATCTTGAACCGATACTGCGTCTCGCGAAGTCCGAACCCGTTGTCTTCCAGTACGACACAGAGGTCCTGCAGGCGCATTACTACACGCCATCCCGGGCCCACAATTTGTACTATGTGCTCTTTCCGTTGGAGCCCGGCGCACGCGACACGCTGACTGCGATTGCTGCACAGGGATACGAGCCCGAGCTGGTCCTCGACAGCAAGTTTTTGAACGAGCATCGCGAGTTCTTGTATGTGGAGACTCCCCTGCAGCCGCGATTCTATGAGCAGGATCTGAAGGGAAACCCGAACTGGCGTTCAGAGTACGTCGACACCGTTAACGCCGGCGGCTTCATAGTGCGAGTCTTTCGCTACACGCGAGTCGACCGTCCTTAGCCCGTGCAAAACAAAAAGGCCGGAGCACAAGCTCCGGCCGTTGCTTCGATTGCGTGTTATGCCGTCACCTGCTCGCCCGTCGTGAACTGCAGTTGGCCCTTCTTGTCTGCGTCGATCACCACATGGTCTCCGTGCAGCACCTTGCCTTCGAGAATCTGCATCGCGAGCGGGTTCTGCACCAGGCGCTGGATCGCACGCTTCAGCGGCCGCGCACCGTATACCGGATCGTAGCCGGCCTTGAAGATCGCCTTGCGGGCGGGTTCGGTCAGCTCCAGCGTGATGCGCCGGTCGGCGAGCAGCTTGCGCAGGTCGTCCAGTCGCAGGTCCACGATGTGTTCGAGCTGCGACTCGTTCAGCGGATGGAAGACCACGATGTCGTCCACGCGATTCAGGAACTCCGGACGGAAGTGCTTGCGCAACTCCTCCATTACGCGCTGCTTCGCGTCGTCGAAGCCGTCTTCGCCCTTTGCCCACGCGGTTGAAAGCTGCGATGCGCCGAGGTTCGAGGTCATGATCAGCACCGTGTTCTTGAAGTCCACAGTGCGGCCCTTCGAATCGGTCAGCCGGCCGTCGTCGAGCACCTGCAGCAGCACGTTGAAAACATCCGGATGCGCCTTCTCGATTTCGTCGAAGAGCACAACAGCGTACGGCCGGCGACGGATTGCTTCCGTGAGCTGACCGCCTTCGTCGAAGCCGACGTATCCCGGAGGCGCGCCGATCAGGCGAGCGACGGCGTGTTTCTCCATGTATTCGGACATGTCGATGCGCACCATCGCCTGCTCGTCGTCGAAGAGAAACTCCGCGAGTGCGCGGGCTGTCTCCGTCTTGCCGACGCCGGTGGGGCCGAGAAAGATGAAGCTGCCGATGGGGCGCTTCGGATCACTTAGACCTGCGCGGCTGCGGCGAATCGCATTCGCCACAACGGTCAGTGCCTCATCCTGTCCGATGACGCGTTCCCGCAGGCGATCTTCCATCTGCGTCAGCTTCTGTACCTCGCCCTCCAGCATCTTCGACACTGGAATGCCGGTCCACTTGGAGACGATCTTCGCGACGTCTTCCTCGTCGACCTCTTCCTTCAGCATCCGCGACGATCCCGTGGCGCTCCTGTGCGCACCTTCCGCGCCCTTTGCGTCAAAGCTTTCCTTCTGCATCGCCGACTCCGCCGCGCGCAACCCATCCTGCTCGGCAGTCAACTCTTTCAGTTCGCGCTCGGCCTTGGGGATCTCGCCGTACTGAAGTTCGGCCGCCCGTTGCAGATCACCCTTGCGCGTTGCCTGGTCGGCTTCGAAGCGAAGCGCTTCCAGCCTTTCTTTCAGAGAGGCAATCTCTCCGATCGCTCCGCGCTCCTTCTGCCAGCGGGCACGCAAGCCAGCGGCCTGCTCGCGAACTTCGGCGAGCTCGCGCTCGACATCATTCAGGCGCTCGCGAGAGTTCGAATCGTCTTCGCGCTTCAGCGCCTGGCGCTCGATCTCGAGCGAAGTTGCGCGTCGCTCGAGGTCGTCGATCTCCACGGGCACGCTGCCGATTTGAATTGCCAGGGCTGCGGCGGCCTCGTCGACGAGGTCGATTGCCTTGTCGGGAAGGAAGCGGTCGCTGATGTAGCGGTGCGAGAGTTCGGCTGCCGATACGATCGCTGAGTCCTTGATCCGCACCTTGTGGTGCGTCTCGTAGCGCTCGCGCAGCCCGCGCAGAATCGCGATGGTGTCCTCGACGTTCGGCTCGCCAACGTAGACGATCTGAAAACGGCGCTCCAGCGCTGCATCCTTCTCGATGTACTTGCGGTACTCGTTCAGTGTCGTCGCGCCAATTGCCCGCAACTCGCCGCGCGCCAATGCCGGCTTCAGCATGTTGCTGGCGTCGATAGCTCCTTCCGCAGCACCGGCGCCGACCAGCGTGTGCAGCTCGTCGATGAACAGAACGATCTGCCCATTCGATTCCTCGATCTCCTTCAGCACAGCCTTCAAACGATCTTCGAACTCACCGCGGAACTTCGCACCGGCCAGCATCGCGCCGAGGTCAAGCGAGATCACGCGCTTGTCGCGCAGAATCTCCGGCACGTCCCCCTGCACGATGCGGCGCGCGAGGCCTTCGACGATGGCTGTTTTGCCAACGCCCGGCTCGCCGATGAGCACCGGGTTGTTCTTCGTGCGGCGGCTCAGCACCTGCACCACGCGCCGAATCTCTTCATCACGCCCGATCACCGGATCCAGCTTGCCTTTCTTCGCCAGCTCCGTCAGATCCTTGGCGTACTTCTCCAGCGCCTGGAACTTGCCCTCAGGATTCTGGTCGGTCACGCGCTGCGCCCCGCGCACCTCGGCCAGAGCCTTCAGAATCGCCTCATACGTCGCGCCCTGGGCTGCCAGCGCAGCCTGCACGGCCTCGCCCTTTTGCTTCGCCAGTGCGAGCAGCAGATGCTCGGTCGAAACGTAATCATCCTTGAAGTTGTCGGCTTCCTTGAAAGCCTGATCCAGCACCTTCGTCAGCGCCGCGCCCATGCCTGGCTGCTGGCTGGCGCCCTGAATTTTCGGCAGCTTCGCAATGGCGGCGTTCACTGTCGCCAGCAACTGCTGCACACCGACCCCAACCTTCTCCAGCACCGGAAGCACGACGCCTTCCTTGTCCTCCAGCAGCGCTGCCATCAAATGCAGGGGCAGAACTTCAGGGTTTCCATTCTCCGCGGCATGGCTTGCCGCGCCCTGAATCGCCTCCTGCGATTTCACGGTCAGCTTGTCCCACTTGATTGCCATAATTCACCCTCACACAGAAAAATTTACTCCCATTGGATGCGTGGCCAGATCCCCGGTCGCAGAATCTTAGTGACTTACGCTCATATTTCATTCTGCTCAAAAGCGTTCAAGAATGGCTCAAAAGCGCACCAAAGCTCGAGAAATTGACGAAGTCTAAGGTGGAGTCTGCGCGATTTGAACTGATTATGGTGCATGCCATTGAGCTGCGACGCTGCACATTCCTGAGTCACAGTGCCTCACATTCCTCCGGCCACCTATCTCTTGTATGGTGGACTCGTGTCCAGGATCGATCGCCGAGCCTTCTGCGCCCTCTCCACTGCCAGCCTTGTAGCCCATCGCCTCTGCGCCATCCAGCCGCCGCCGGCCAGCGCCTATAGTCTTGTCGCGGCGGTGGATCATGACAGGATCCTCCGGCAGGCCAATGAGTGGCTGAAGGCTAAGCCTCAGACAATCACGGACTTCCCGGCTGCGAACACGCCCGGCGGACCGCATGATTTCTTCTCCCAGGCGGACTACTTCTGGCCGAATCCTGCGAATCCGAAGGGGCCGTGGAAGGAGATCGACGGCAAGTCGAACCCGGCGAACTTTCAGGACCACCGGAAGTCCATGATCCGCCTATCTCAAGCAGTTCCAGCACTTACAGCCGGATTCCTGCTGACGCGCCGACAGGAGTTTGCTCACGCGGCCGCTGCCCACCTTCTGGCCTGGTTTGTAACGCCCGCGACCCGGATGAACCCGAACCTGCAGTACGCGCAGGGGTATCCAGGAGGGCCGACGGGGCGGTCGTATGGGATTATCGACACGCTGCACCTGGTGGAACCGGCGAGAGCCGCGGGGTTTCTCAAGGACGCTTTGGGAGCGAATTTTGCGGGGGTGCAGCAGTGGTTTCGCGAGTACCTGGAGTGGATGAAGACGTCGGCGCCGGGGATGAAAGAGCGCGACGCGACGAACAATCATGCGATTGCGTGGGCGCTGCAGGCGGCGGAGTTTGCGCGGCTCGCGGGCGATCTCCACACGCGCGAGGAGATTCGCACGCGTTTTGAGACGGTTCAGCTTCCGGCGCAGGAGAATGCGCAGGGTGGGTTTCCGCGCGAGCTGGCGCGCACGAAACCGTATGGCTATTCGATTTTTCAGTTCGATTGCGCGACGACGCTGGGGTGGTCGCTCGGCATTCTTGCGCCGGGTCAGCCGGCAGCCGCTTCGCGGGGCAAGGCAACTTCGCTCGCGGATTCAGTCTTCCATCCAACGAACCCTGCGCTCAAGGCCCGAGCGAAAGATGATGCAACGGCTCGAGAGGATTTGTGCCGGGCTGCGGCGTTTCTCTATCCGTATCTCGACGACAAATCGAAATGGCCGCATGCGCACGATGTGCAGCACTGGGAGAGCTGGCCGGTGCGCTCGCCGGGGCTGTTGTTCTGCGGGCTGTCGTGCGACCGTTCGGAGTACATCGCACTGTGGCGGCGGCTCGAGGCCGATCCGACAGATCCGGAGATCATTCGGAACTATCCGATACGGCAGCCGCTGCTGTGGGTGGCTTGATTCCAGGGCAGAAATGCATTGATATCAATGCATTTTCACCTGAGCGGTTATTGCTTCACGCGTTCGTGATCGAAGCTGATTGCGCGTGAGATTTTCCACGAGCCGTCTTTGTAGTGCCAGACTGTGACGAACTTCGCCTCGCCGACGCTCAACTCTGGATGGTTCGGATGGGTGAAGCGGTGCACGCCGATCTCGACTGCGCCGTAGTCGTGGAGCGAATAGACCTCGAGTGAACCTACGAGCGTGCGCTGTGTCTGGCCGCAGATGTTGTTCTTGATCGCATCGAGGAAGGTCTGCTTGCCGATGGTGAGGCCAGTCTTATCGTGATAGAACTCGAGGCCGTCCTCGACCATTGAGCCCAAGGTCGCGAGATCGCACTGGTTGTAGGCGTCAAAGAATTTTGTATCCAGTGCGGTGACGGTCGCGGAGATATTGTCAGACGCGTGTGTTGCGGCAGGAGCGGGCGTGCCCTCAGGCCAGCGTCTTGCATCGACGACGACCTTGTCGCCCGGGCCTGTCGGCATGCCGGTCGCCGAGCCGTGCAAGTGGTCCCCTTCGACGGCGAGGTCGAAGTGCACGGTCATCTGCGGATTGACAACGAGATCGAAGCGCGCGTGGCCACCGGCAACCTCGCCGTTGGAGATGGGTGACTGATGCGCATCGCTCTGTCCGGCGGTACCGGTCAGGGTTTTTCCATTCTGCCTGAGCACAAGCAGCGCGTTGTCCGGCTGCACGTTTCCATCCGCGAGCACGACGTCAAAAGCGCCGGACCACCGTCCTGTGAGATTGGGTACGTTTGTCTGCGGGTTCGCGGCACCTGTCATCATCGCGCAGCCGCAGAATACGAGGGAGCACAGAAGGGTCTTCATCGAAACCGCCTTGGATCTGGTGTAGATCTGTCCTGTTCTCGATACGCGTGCTCTCGCTGCGATGTTCCAGCTATCATTGAATTCTCACGGACCTCCAGCACTCGATGACTATCGCACTCTCCCGCAGACTCCTCGCCGCCATTACGCTCACTTTCTTTGCCGCCAGCGCTTTCGCTCAGACGGCATCGCAGCCTGGCGATCCGATTCCGCCGACTCCGCCGGTGCGTACGCGGCACGCGATGGTGGTGAGCATTCAGCATGATGCGACGGATGCGGGCGTTGAGATTTTGCGCGCGGGTGGGAATGCGGTGGATGCGGCGGTGGCTGTGGCGTTTGCGCTTGCGGTGACGTTTCCGGCCGCGGGAAATATTGGCGGCGGCGGGTTCATGCTGATCCGGCCGAGCACGGATCGGCTTGCGGCGGGGCAGGCACATTTCCTTGATTTCCGTGAGAAGGCGCCTGCGGCGGCGAGTGCGAACATGTACCTCGATGCGAAGGGCAATGTCATTCCGGGGATGTCGATTCATGGACCGAAGGCGTCCGGGGTTCCGGGCACGGTGGCCGGGCTTGTGTATGCGGAGAAGCATTATGGCCGGCTGGGGCTTCGGCGGGTGATGGCGCCGGCGATTCGCCTGGCGACGACGGGTTTTGTTCTTACGGACGAAGAGGCGCGCTCGCTGCACTCTTCGAATCTGACGAAGTATCCGAGCTCGCGGCGCATTTTTCAGCGCGACGGCAACTACTACAAGGGTGGCGAGCGGTTGGTGCAGCCGGAGCTCGCGCAGACATTGCGACGGATTGCGGCGAATCCGGCGAATTTTTATCACGGGGCGATTGCGCAGCAGATCGCGGCGTACGAGAAGGCCAATGGTGGCTTGATTACAGCGAAGGACCTGGCGAACTACGAGGTGAAGGAACGCAAGCCGCTGGTGGGGCACTATCGCGGGCTGGAAGTGCTGACGTCGCCGCCGCCGAGCTCGGGCGGGATCGTGCTGATCGAGACACTGAACATCCTCTCGGGCTATGACTTGACTCATTTGAATGGAAAGGCGACGGCAGATCGTTCGCCTGCGCAGGTGCACTACATTACCGAGGCGTTTCGGCGTTCTTACATGGATCGCGCGGACTATCTGGGTGATCCGGACTTCAATCCGCACATGCCGCTGGCGCAGATGGCCGACCCGGCGTATGCGGCCGCGTGGCGCAAGACGATCGATGCGGTGAGGCCTTCGCTTTCCGCCAGGCTGGAGCGGCCGGAGGGTTTCATGCCGGCACCGCCGAAGCTGGCGCCGATTGCGGCGGAGTCGAATGAGACGACGCATTTTTCGGTGGTTGATGCGGATGGGAACGCGGTGGCGATGACGTACACGCTGAACTTCGGTTATGGCAACGGCATGACCGTCGATAAGCTTGGGTTCCTGATGAACGACGAGATGGATGACTTTGCGTCGAAGATGGGGGTACCCAACGGCTTTGGGCTGATTCAAGGGCCGGCGAATGCGATTGCGGGGGGAAGCGGCCGCTTTCATGCATGACGCCGACGATTGTGAGCGAGCCGGCGCGACGCGATGCACAGGGTCATCTGCATCCGGGCAAGCTGCGGCTGGTGTTAGGGTCGCCGGGCGGATCCACGATCATCACCACGGTTGCAAACGATCTCATCAGCGTGGTCGACAACGGGCTGGATATCCAGGCGGCGGCGGATGCGCCGCGGTTTCACCATCAATATCTTCCGGACATGCTGCAGTTTGAGAAGGCGTTTCCCCAGAATGTGGTGAATGCGATGAGTGCGGCCGGCTATGCGACCGAGCGCGCAGGGGCGAAGGACTTCAACAGCCCCGGCAACTGGGGTGACAGTGAGTTGATTGCTGTCGATCCGGAGACGGGCGAACTCACGGGCGGACAGGATCACCGTCACCACTTTGGTAAAGCTGCCGGCTATTGAGCTGTTGCTTCGACTTACGCGAATTGGCGAGTGAATACACGGCCAGCGAATGAGCTCTCATCGCTGGTTCTGTCGAGGGTCAGGCGGGGTTCGAGCCGCCACCGAGCTTCGAGAGCATTCCGCTCAGGATGCTTGAGTTGGGAGCTCTTCCGTTCTGCGCGAAGTGCGCCATGACCATGGGCAGCACGGTCGCCATCGCTACCCTGGCGACTTCGGGTGAGACGCCGGCCCTGGATGCGATGGTGTCGAGCAGGCCAGTGCCCTGCAGTCCGGTCTGCACCTGATCCGGTGAAACCGCCGGTGTCTGTCCGTTCTGCATCGCGTCAATGTGGCCGCCGAGACCGTTATTGCGGAAGTTTTGCAGGATGGCGCCAAGGCCGCCGGGATGTTGTTCGAGCGCTTCCATCATTCCGCCGGCGAATTTCGTGGTGCTGTCACTGCTGCCGGTCATCGCATTGGCGGCCATGGATTCGAGAGAGTCGAGGAGTCCCATTGAATTTCTCTCCTGCGTGAAGATGGGCCAAACAGTGTGGATAGTATGCTCTTTCGGTGACTGTCGTAATGAGACTTCGTCAAGTTACAGATGGCAAAGATAGAGGATTTCTTTAGAACTACTGGAAGGTTGGGATAGTATTCCGCATTCCTTTTTCAGCGGAGAAAACACAGTCATGAAGGTGCACGGTTCAACGATCATTCCGAGTCTGCGTTATCACGATGCACATGCTGCGATTGAGTGGCTGGTGCGCGTGTTCGGGTTCAAGGAGCAGGCGGTGTTTGAAGGGCCGCATAACACGGTGGCGCATGCGCAGTTGACCTATGGTGGTGGCATGCTGATGCTGGGTTCGGCATCGAATACGGGAATCTTTGCAAAGCTGTCGATTGATTTAAAGGAGACGGGCAGGCGCGAGACGGTGGGGCTAAGCCTGATTGTGAGTGACGAAGAGTGCGTCGCCATGTACCAACGCGCGAAGCGTGCGGGTGCAGAGATTGTGCAACCGCTGAGCTCGCCGGATTATGGCGGGAAGTCGTTTGGGTGCCGTGACCTTGAAGGTCATATATGGTGGGTAGGAAGCTATAACCCGTGGAATGAATACAAAGGGCCGGCAGCGGAGGGGACTGCGTGAGTTTGAATGCGTATGCGGGTGCGCTGGGCGAGCGCGAGCCTGTAGAAGTGATGGCGTCGACACCGGAGACGTTGAAGAGACTGCTGGGTGGCCTTACCGCAGAGCAGATTGAGACACAGCCGGGGGCGGGCAAGTGGAGCCTGCGCGAGATTGTGGCGCACCTGGCCGATTGCGAGATTGCTTTCGGCTTCCGGCTGCGGCAGGGCGCGGCGGGTGTGGAAATGATTCAGCCATTCGAACAGGACGATTGGGCGCGCAATTATGGGGCGTATAACTTCGCGGGTGCGATGGAGACGTATCGCGCGCTGCGGACGTGGAATCTTGCGTTCATCCGTTCGCTGACTGAGGAGCAGAGGACGCAGGTCGTCACCCATCCGGAGCGCGGAACGATGACGGTGTGGACGATCGTGGAGACGATGGCGGGGCATGACCTGCACCATCTGTCGGCGCTCGAGAAAAAGCTAGCGAGCTCATGATGCCGGGGCGCTAAGGCGCTGAGGCTGCGGCCTGCTGTTTGTGGAGTTCGGCTTCGAAGGCGGCTTTGCGCTCGGCGACAGTGCGGCGGTAGCCGTCGGGGTCGATCCAGACTTTGTCGCCTTCCTGGGGCATGCGCGCGAGCTTCGCGAGCATGTCGAAGTACATGCCATGCGCGCCGAGGAAGATGTCGCAAGGCAACGCGTTGAGGACGGCGAAGGTGTGGACGTAGTCCTGCTCGATGCCGGGGTAGGAGGCGGGTTTGCCGTGCGAGGCGACGAGCCGGAAGCCGGGATTCACGTTCCAGCTGCCAACGATGACGACGTTGCGGAGTTGCGATGCGGGGTCGCCGGGAAGGTGGGCGCGCATGGTCCAGGTGGTGCAGCCGCGCGTGTGGCCAGCGGTTTTATGTGCGGTGAGGGTTACGTTGCCGAGCGTGACGGTGTCGCCGTCGTGCAGGATGCGGTCGACATGCGTTGCCGGGTACTGCGGCTTGGGGCCGTAGGCGAAGTCGGTAGCGCCGCCGGATTCGACGACGGGAACATCGCCGTCCATGACCATGTACTTCGCATGGGTCTGCGAGAAGATGGCGGCGCTGCCGGCGTCGTGGTCGAAGTGCGCGTGGCTGATGAGGAGGATTTTGATGTCTCTCCAGTGAAAGCCGAGCTGCTCGACGCTGTGGCGGATCTGTGCAGGCGAGGTCTCCAGGTTGGAGTTGATGAGGATGTCGCCCTGCGGTGTGGTGATGAGGTAGGAGGCGAGGTCGCGGCTGCCGACGTAGTAGAGGTTGTCGGCGATGCGGAAGGGCGTGAGCTGCGTGGTCCAGTCGGGGTTGTCGTCGGCGCGGGCGGCGAGGGAGAGGAAGGCGAAGGCAAAGGCGAAGATCAGTGCGAGGCGGCGCATGAGATATGGGTAGCTGATTCTGCGGTGCAGGAGGCTGTGAAGAATCGAGGGGAACCTTGCCTTGTAACAGGCGCTGCGGGCTCGTTTTGAAGGACTTTGACGCAAAGGGCGCGAAGGTACGCCAAGGTTCGCCACGGCGGTCTGCTATTCCAGAGCGGCGTTGACGTCGCGGACGAGGTTGCGAATGTAGCTGCGGCGGTTGAGGAGGGCCACCATCGATTGTTTGGCGGCGTCGCGGGCAGCGGGGTCGTTGGCGTCTTCGGCGGTGTCCCATTGTGACCAGAGCGATTCAAGCTGCTGCTGGGCGTCGTTCAGCATGGCGGTGAACTTTGTTCGGGCGGCTTCAAGGTCGGCGCGGGTTTGGGGGTCGTCGTCTCCCATCTGCTTCGCCATGCGCATCTCTTCGAGCTGCATGTTGAGCTCGAAGGCCTCTTCGAGAAGGTCGGGAGGAGCGACCTGCTTCTTCTCCGTACCCGAGGTGCGCGCGGCATCGGTCGCCGCACGAGACTGCTCTTCGAGCTGAATGCCTTCAAGGGCGAGGAGGTATTCGGTTCTCGCGATGGGGTCGCGGAGGGTACGATAGGCGTCGTTGAGTTGTGAGCTGGCGGCGAGCGCGGCCTCTTGCTCGGCAGGCGGGCGGGACGCGAAGCGGTCGGGGTGCAGCTTGCGCGACTGCGCATAAAAGGCCTTCTCGAGGGCCGAGGTGTCGATGCGTAGATGGCGCGGCAGGCCGAACTGAGCGAAGTAGTTGTCGGGTTTCTCGGGGCTCATACGTTTCTAAGTTTATGAGGAATTTGCTGAGCGCGAACCTCGAATCGAGGCATGCGAGGTGTGGCTCAACAATTTCAAGCAAGGAGAAAGTGCATGCCGAAGTTTGTGATTGAACGGGAAATTCCGGGGCTGGGAGGCTGGACTGCGGAGCAGCTGAAGGCGGCTTCGCAGACATCGTGCGGGGCGCTGAACAAGCTGGGGCCGCAGATTCAGTGGCTGCAGTCTTATGCGACCAGGGACAAGCTTTACTGCATTTACATCGCGCCGAATGCGGAGATGGTTCGTGAGCACGCGCGGCTGGGCGGATTCCCGGCGAACTCGGTGGAGGAAGTGACGACGATCATCGATCCGACGACGGCGGAGTAGACGAAGAGCGTCAGGGTTGCGGGTTGAAGCGCGTTTCCTCGAGGTCGAGCTCGCGCTCGAGGCGGCGAAGCACGTCATCGCTTACGAGATCACGATCGCGCAGGTCAAGAAGCGCGGAGCGCTCGACGTTGAGTGCGCCGAGTTGAAGCCGCACGCGCCGGGCATGGCTCAGCGCAGTGGTGTCGGCCGACACGCTGGAAGGATCACGGATGGCTTCGAGACGATCCTCATAGAGATGAATCAGGTCGTCGAGATCGTGACGGTCTTCCTCACTGCAGATGAATTGTTGTTCCTGCAGAGAGCTGAGTGCATGCCGGAGCAGGATGCGGCGTGCGGTCAGCTCTTCATGCTCCTCTTCCTGGCTGCCCGTAAGGCCGAGAGCGCGGATGATGGGCGGAAGGGTGAGGCCCTGTGCGACGAGCGTCACGAGGATGATGGAGAAGGTGAGGAAGAGGATGAGATTGCGCTGCGCGAAGGGTTCGCCGTTTGAGAGCGTGTAGGGGAGTGAGAGTGCGGCGGCGAGCGAGACGACTCCGCGCATCCCTGTCCAGCCGACGATGAAGACAGCCTTGGGGTCAGGCGTGGGTACATGCTGACGAAAAAGTTTGCGGCGGACGAAGAGCGAGATGGCTGCTCCGGGGAAGACCCAGATGAGACGCAGGGCGATCAACAGAAGAGAGAAGAGCAGGCCGTCGATGACCAGCCTGCCGGTGCCGTATCCCTTGATGCCGGGGAGGATGTAGGGCAACTGCAGGCCGATGAGCAGGAAGACAAGGCCGTTGAGAACGAAGTCGAGCGCCTGCCAGGAGGAGAGAATCTGGATGCGCGCGGGTGCGGTGAGATAGGTGGTGCTGCGGCGGCTGAGGAAGAGGCCGCAGGTGACGACGGCGATGACGCCGGAGCACTTCAGTTGCTCGGCGGTGAGGTAGGCCACGTAGGGGACGATGATGGAGACGACCATCTCGAGCGGGCCTTCGTCGATCCAGCGTTCGCAGAAGTAGAAGATCTGGCCGAGGATGAGGCCGACGGCGATGCCACCGACGATGAGCCACAGAAGATTCGCCAGCGCCGAGCCGACGGTGGGAACGTGGTTCTCAAGCAGGAGGGAGAGACCGAACTCGAGTGCGAGGAGCGCAGTCGCGTCATTGAGCAGCGACTCGCCTTCGAGGACGGAGGTGATTGCGGGCGAGAGTCCGAGCGAGCGGGCGATGGAGGTTGCCGCGACGGCGTCAGTGGCGGCAACGACGGCGCCGAGCAGGAAGCCGGCGCGGAAGTCGAGTTCGGTGATGAAGTGGTCGGCGAAGTAAGCGATGCCGAGCACGGTGAAGGCGACAAGGCCGGTGGCCAGCATGCCGATGCTGAGGAGATTCTGGCGGAAGCCGCGCGTATCCGTTTGCCACGCGGCGGCGTAGAGCAGCGGAGGAAGGAAGACGAAGAAGACGACGTCCGGCGAAAGCGGGACGCGCGGAACGTGAGGGAGGAACGAGAGTGCCAGGCCCGCCAGCACGAGCAGGATGGGATACGGCACTTTGAGGCGGCGTGCCACACTCGCGAAGACCGCAATGATCGCAAGCAACAGGATGCCGATGCGTTGCAGAACGTGGCTATCGGTGGCTGGGTCGAGCGCCATGCGATGAGTATCGCAGGAGGGATTACCAAGACTGAGGCGACGGGTTAAGCTGCGACGGAAATGCGCTCGGCCGTGGTGGTGGGCTCGGGAATGGGAAGACCATCTTCGCGGAGGCCTGCGATATGAAGCGCAATGCCTTCACGGATGAGTTGGTCGGCTTCTTCGCGGCTCTCGCCCACGACACCAAGGCCCGGAAGATCAGGCGCGTAGGCACCCCATCCGTCGTCTGCCGCCCGTTCGAAGATGACGAGATATTCGCGCATGACTAATGCAACGCCGGGTTAACTCCTTCAACGGAAAGGGCGGTTAACTGATTCCAGTTTAGGCGGAGAAGCTGCTACCGCAGCCACAGGACTTCGTCGAATTGGGATTGATGAAGTTGAAGCCCTGGCGAATGAGGGTCTCTTCGAAGTCGAGGACCATGCCGGCTAGATAGAGGAAGGACTTGGGGTCGACGAAGAGGCGGACGGGCTTTGCGCCGCTGGGATCGTTCGGGGTTTCGATGCCGGCGCCAAAGACGAAGACGCGGTCGCGCTCGCGGGGCTGCGTGTCGAAGCGGATGTTGTAGCTGAGGCCGGAGCAGCCGCCGCCCTGGACGCCGAGGCGCAGACCGCCGGCGTCGGGCGAGATGCCTTCTTTGGCCATGGCGATGCGGATGCGCTTGAGGGCGTTCTTGGTGATCTCGACGGCGGCCTTGGCGCGGGGCTGCTGGCCCTCGGCGGTAAGCAGGGTCATGCCCGCGAGGGGGTCGCGGGATTCAGTGGGCGCCGGAGCGCTCATTGAATGGCTGGTGGTCGAGTTGATCGAGACAGTGGACACAATGTTATGGATGCATGCCGGATGGAACGGATGCGCTGTCGAACGTGGCGGCAGCGGTTTCATGGGAAGGCCGCTGATTGCGCGGCCCATACAGGCCCTTCGTCCATTTTAGCAGCGGGCGCTCCACGAGCCGATTGAGGGCAAAGCCGCTGGCCAGGCCGGAGATGACCAGGATCAGCGTCCATACAAATAAGGGCCAGTGCAACCGGTGATCGAGTCGGAACCCGATGCGGGCGACCATGGAAATCGCTGAAAAATGAATGAGAAAGATGGAATAGGAGGCGGCCCCCAGCGAATTGAGCGGACTCCAGACGCGCAATTGCCCACGCTTCTCAAGTTGGGCGGCGCCGACCATGGCGGCGGCAGACCCTAATCCGGCGCAAAGGAACATGCCGAGGTTGGACTCCCCTTTCACGGCGGAGTAGAGCAGCGTCCCGCCCAGGATGAGGCAGCCAACGGCGAAGAGGGTTTTTGGCGTCGCGGCGCGGGAGCGCTGAATGAGCCAGCCGCAGAGCAAGCCGAGACCGAAGAGGACGTCGATTGGAGAGAAGAAGCTGGGTGGGAGGAGATACATGCCGAAGATGTTGAGGGTGCAGCCGAACATCCACAGGGCAAAGATGAAGCTCCCGAGGCGCTTGTGGAACAGGATCAGCGCAAAGAATATGTAGAACTCGATCTCAGGGAAGAGGCTCCAGGCTACGGCCATGTTGGTGTGGGCGGTATGCACGTGAACCAGGAGCGCGCTTGAGAGCAGCACCCACGGATTGAGCTGGCCGGGGGAGCGCGACGCAGGAGTCGCGAACTGGGCTGCGACTACCAGGGCCAGAACGAACCAGTACAGCGGATAAATCCGCAGGAACCGACGACGGAGGAAAGGGACAGCGCTGGAATTTTGTCCAAGCTCATGACCATGCGCGATGAAGAGGACGATGCCGCTGAGGACGAAGAAGAAAGCTACGCGAAGCTTGGGAGCCATGAGCCAGCCGAACGCCGTGGGTCGATGCCATAGGCCGGGAATTTCTGAGGTGAAGCTGAAGGCATGGTGGATGACGACGAGAAGCGCACCGAGTCCACGTCCAGCCTGCAGGGATTGATAGTGAGGACGGTGGCTCATCGCGCGATTGATGCTATGGCATTCTTCGCGGGAGGGATGTCATCAGATTGTCAGGCTTGCAGTTCCGGCTTAAAAAGCAGAGGCCAGCCCGAGGGCCGGCCTCTGCAGAATTTTGAGCGAAGCTTAGTTGGCGGCGACAGCAGCCGGAACAGCTTCGGCGACGTTGTTCTTCTTCTTCCAGTCACCGATGGCGGCGCGGATGGCGTCCTCGGCCAGCACGGAGCAGTGAATCTTCACTGGCGGCAGGGAGAGTTCCTTGACGATGTCGGTATTGGAGATCGTGAGGGCTTCGGAGACGGTCTTGCCCTTGACCCACTCGGTGGCGAGCGAGCTGGAGGCGATGGCCGAGCCGCAGCCGAAGGTCTTGAACTTGGCGTCTTCGATGACCTGGGTCTCGGGGTTCACCTTGATCTGGAGACGCATGACGTCGCCGCACTCGGGGGCGCCGACCAGGCCGGTGCCTACCTCTGTCGAACTCTTGTCGAGGGTACCCACATTGCGGGGGTGCTCGTAGTGGTCAACAACCTTGTCACTGTATGCCATGGAAAATCCTCGATCGAGGCAGGGTTGCTGTCTCGTTTCTTGTCTCTTAGATGATAACTCGGACTGTTTCGGTGCGAAAGGGGAACGTTGGACCCAGCCCAGATTCTCGGTTGGAACCGAAACTGAGGCATATGGAGGACTTACCGCGCCGGAGAGGCTGTGGGACCAGCGGCAGGTGCCGTATCCGCCGCTTGAATCTTGGCCTCGGCGAGCTTAATGGCGGTGGGAAGGGCCTCTTCTCGTGAGGTCTTGTAGTCCGGGGTAATGCCGGTACCCTCCCAATCAGTCTTGGTGATGGGGTTGATGGGCCGTGCAATCGGCACGGCCATGTTGAAGTGGGTGTCGATCGGCATGGCGCGGACCGGGTGGGCACCGCCGCCGGTCGTCTCTCCGACGATAGTGGCGCGCTTCAGGTTTTTGAGGTCGTAGGTGAACTCCTCGGCGCCGGAGAAGGTTCTGTGCGAGGTGAGGACGTAGACGGGTTGCGTAGCCAGGCGATCGCCGGGCACCCAGGGGAGCGTCCAGTACTGCGTTGTGGCGTCTTCACTCCGGTTGTAGAGGTCGTTGATGTGCTCGTGCGTGTCGAAGAGGTAGGAGACGATGAAGTCCACCATCGCCGGGTCGCCGCCGCCGTTCTCGCGCAGGTCGATGATCAGCGCTTTGGTATGCGCGAGCAGGTTCATCGCGGCGCTTGCGGTGGGAGCGCAGACGGCGGGCGGGCCGAACATGTTGAACTTCAGGTAACCGATGTTGCGGGGCAGAATTTCGACTTTTTCAAAGCCGCAGTTGTTGTCGGCCATCTGGTGGCGCATGCGGTCGAGGTCGTCGGGTGTGGGGTTCTCGTGGGGCGCTGTCACCGGTTGCTTGAACGGAGCGTAGTCGACGTGGAGATGGCGGTCGTTGCTGACAGCGCGAAGGTCTTTGGTGAGAGCGTCGGCGAAGACGGCGCCGCTGGTGATGTCGTTGTAGTCGCCGTGTTGCCCCCGCGCCTGAATGTAGGTGTTCATCTTCGCGGCGACGTCAGGGTAGACGTAGAGTTTTGTCAGGTTGGAGGTGATGCCGTCAATCACGCGGCTCCGCTCGGCGGCATCGAGCGGGGTGTCGTCGAACTCGGCGCCCGAGGGAATGGCGCGCAGGTTGAAGAGTTCTACGGTAGGCGAATTGCCGGGTGCAACCTTAAGCGTGCCGAAGGCGATGGTCGAGCTGGCCTTCTCGTGGACGCGGAAGGTGATGAGGTTTGGTTCGCTGCGTTCAATGGAGACGAGCGTGAATCCGCCGGTCTGGCGGGCGAAAGAGAGCATGCCGTCGACGGTCTGATGCTTGTCGATGGTGTCGGCGTAGTGCTGTATTTTGGCCTGGTCCGCGCTGTTCGTCGCATCGAGCCAGGCGGAGAGCGCGTGCCCGGCAGGAGTGTCGGGTGGAGTCACGGCAACAGTTTGTGCGCGCGGGGAAACTGTGAGGACGCACGCAGCCAGAAGCGCGAGAGCTATCCCTGTGCGCGGCATGAGGGTTGGGCGTGAGGATAGCCGATTGCGCATGGGCGCGTCCTCTTTTACTTCGGCGGTACGGTTGACGTAGCGCGCAGTGGTTGACTGGACAGGGAGATGATGTGCCCGTCCGGGTCGCGCAGGAGGACCGTGGTGGTGCCGTCGGCTCCGGTTCGCGGGGCTTGTTCTAACTGAATGCCCGCAGACTGGAGAAGCGAGAGGGTGGAGGAGAAGTCGGCGCTGCGGAAACAGACGAGTTGATCGGCAACCGGATTCTGATCGAGCTTGAGAAAACAGTTCCCGTTTCTAAGGAGAGCTGTCCCTGGACCGCCAGTGTCAGTTGGATCTAAGCCAAGTTTCGTGTAGAAGTCGACTGACGCCTGTAGATTTGCGACTTTGAGTACAAGTTCGAAGTATCCAACAATTGAAGTGGCGCGCGGGGCGCGTGGGGCGGGGCTCGGTGGTGGACCTGCCTCCATCTCTATTCGCATTTCGCCGACATTGATCCCATGCTGCTTCAGAAGTTCGGCGGCGAAACAATGCTTCTCGCGGAGAATGCCGAGGAACAGGTGCTCGGTGCCGATGGCTTCGTGAGCGAGGCGTTCGGACTCCTCCGCGGCGTAGGCGAGGATGTGCTTGCACTCGTTGGAGAGCGGAAGGTCGACAGAGGTCGGGATACTTTCTCTTACCGTCTGCTGTTGCTCGATCTCCTTGCGAAGCGCTTCCTCCGTGGTTCGGGGTGTGATGAAGCGCATCGTGAGTGTCTTGTCTTCGTGCAGGAGGCCCAGGAGCATGTGTTCGGACTCAATGTAGGGCGAGCCGAACTGGCTGGCTTCGTAGTGGGCGAAGAAGATGGTGCGGCGGGCTTTTTCGTTGTAGCGCTCGAACATGCCAGCTATTGTGCGCCTTGGAAGACGGCTCGCGACGCAGAAAAGCAGGTTTAGTGCTCGGGCTGCTTCGTGGTGGCGGCAGGCGAAACATCGTCGCCGTTCGTGCCCTCGCCGTAGGTGGGATACGGGACTGGCCACGGGTTCTCGGGCATTATCTGCAGGGTAGCGAGGTCGCGCTGCACGGCAGACCAGGCGGCCGGGTCCTTCCTGGTTGCGAACGGCAGCGACATGTCGGCGTAATACGCCAGGATGTCTTCCTTGATCCCCGAAGGTATGGACACGGTCGGCGTCTCCGTCAGCTTGTGCAGCAGACGGGCGTAAGTCTGGTCAGTGAGCGGATACCCTGCCGGCTTCACCAGATTCCCTGTGTCGAGATCGCGGTTCAGCAGCGGATGGTTTGGATCGTTGGACTCGAGTGGGATGTCCTGGTGGGCACCGGGTTTGGCGGGTAGCGGGTCTGAGGGGGGCGGCAGCGAGTGTGTGTCCGCTGCCGCAGCCTCTTGTGCCGAAGGGCGCGTCGAAGGGGGCGGCGTGAACCGGCGAAGCGCGTGGTTCAGAATGTCCGTCGAGCGAATGACGGAGTGCACGTACTCAAGCTCGGTCTGCTCGGTGGGACCCTTTACGGAGGTGAATTGGACCGGCCCCACCTTCGGCATGATGAAGATCAGGCCAGCCAGCGTGTAGGTGAGAGGGCCAGCGTTTTTGCGGTAGTCGTCCCAGTGGTTCTTTTTCTCGATGGCGGCTACCTCCCGCTTGAGCCGCTGCACGTCCGGGTCTGACGCGACGTCGGGCGGCTCATGTTTGCGGTGCAGGAGCGTCGTGGCGTAGGCGACACGCGGGATGAACCGGTGGACGGCCCAGCGGTACTCGCTCTCGTTCATTCGAGAATGCCGGGTCTGGGTAAAGTCCTCGCGCAGGCCGTAGGTCTGATAGAAGGCAAGCGCGAGCTGTCGCGTCGGAACCTCGAGGCCGACGTGGCGAAGGTAGTCGACCGGCGCGAAGCGATGGTTCGCAATCTCATCGATGTCGAAAGCGAACTCGGTCCGGATATGCTGCGGCTCGCCTTCGGCATAGTTGACGACGTTGCCATAGCGTTTTTTAAGCTTTGGAAACTCCACCGGTACTGCGATGTTCGTGGCCTCCGAGTGCCCAATGGCGTCGCCGATGTAGTGGGAAAGCGCGCCGACAGCGAACGCGAGTTCATCTGCGTTGCCGGCATTGCGAAACAGATTGACGACGAAGTCACCGGAACGCACGTAATGCGTGAGGTTGGAGAAGTTCTTGTTGCCGAACGGATAGTAGCCGATGTCCTGGATAACGCAGCCGCCGTAGGCGTAGGCGCGGGCGTGCTCCAGCTCGTCCGGAGTCAGCGTTGGATAGCGGCTGAGCAGCAGGGGAACGATGGAAGTATCCCACGTCAGATCGATGAGTTGCTCGTGCGTGAGGAGCGAGTAGCCGTGAGCCGAAGTATCCAGGCCGAATAGACAAACCAGTAGCGCAAGCGCAGCATGCAGGCGAAGACGCATAGCCGTGTGATGCTGGAAACGGGAGCGTGAGTAGTCGAGGTGCATTCTTGTCAGCAATTTGTGCCGCCCGTGCGCTTGCGCAGCAGAACGGTTGCGTAGGGCAAAACCAGAGGGAGCGACACGGGCGAAATCGCAAAGAACGCGCCAAGCGTTCTCAGCAATTTCAGCTTCGGGGTCTCCAGCCCCATACTGCGCTTCAGCTCGATATATCGTTGCGTTCCCACTCGGCCCAAGAATAGGTCGTCATAACCCCGCCCGAATCCGCGCCGCAGCTTCCAGGGAGACACGCCGCGCTCGCGCTGCCGTCCAGAGACTCGGTCAAACGATCTTGGGAGGTAGTTGTTGAACCACTCTCCGGAGTGCATCTCGACGGGCGACAACCGGTTGCTCGTCCCGAAGACAAGCAGCAGGCCGCCCGGTCTCAAGACGCGATTCAGTTCCTGTTGGATGACGGGGAGCAACTCCGGCTTCACGTACTCCAGCACTGAGTTGCAGGTGACAACATCGAACGCGCCGTCCGCAAATGGCAGCGGCTCGTCTTCATGGAGAAGATCGAACCGAATTCCAGAGCAGCCATAGCGCCTCGTATTCAGCCGAGCCATCTCCAGATGTGCCGCCACTATGTCGACGCCGGTGACGCGCGCTCCGAAATGCGCGAGCACAATCGAGGTCGCGCCGATGTTGCAGCCGAACTCCAGAACGTCTTTTCCCTCAACCGGGCACAAACCCATGGCGAAGAGGCGCCCGATGTGCGCCATTTCGTGTTCCACATAGTGCGCTTCGAATTCGTAGCTTTCGGGATGCTGTTCACGCACCGCCAGCTGAAATTGGTGGTCGGCTGCCGAATCGCAGATGGTGGGCATCGCGCTCATGGGACTGATCGAGGTGATGCTGGAACCCTATCAAAGAAATGCAGGGGTGATGTTACTGCCCATTTCCCGAGAACGCCTTCCAGAAGATGTACAGCAGGAGCAGGACGAACGCCCAAAAGGCAATGTGGGCGGGAATGTTGCGGCGAACCTTCATCTGCTCCTTTATTCGGAAGCGGTCTTTCATACACCCTCCGTGAGCGTTGCCATAGTAGCCCAAACCGGGGAGGCCGTTCGATAGCATAGAGGAGATGCCGACATTAAGTGCCACCGAAGCGCGCGTCCTGGGCGCCCTGATCGAAAAAGGAATCACGACACCGGAGTACTACCCGCTGAGCCTGAATGCGCTGGTGAGTGCATGCAATCAGAAGTCCAGTCGTGATCCGGTCATGGAACTGAGTGAGGCCGATGTGCGGTCTGCGCTCTTCGAGATGGAGCAGCTGGGGCTGGTGCGGGTGCTTTCCGATGCGAGAGTCTCCAAGTTCGAACACCTGGCGTACGGCAAGCTCTCGCTCGGCCGTCCGGAGACCGCTCTTCTTGGTCTCCTGCTTCTTCGCGGCCCGCAGACTCCTGCGGAACTCCGCGCGCGGGCCGAGCGGATGTACACCTTTGACGATGCGACAGCGGTAACCGCCGTTCTCGACCGGCTCGCCGTGCGAGAGGAGCCGCTGGTGGTTCAGCTGGCGCGGCAGCCGGGAGCCCGCGAGAGTCGTTGGTCGCACCTGCTGTGTGGACCGGTGGAGACCGCTGGCCAGGCTTCGGTGACGCCGGGAAGCCTCGCCGCAACTGAGCCAGCGCTGAAAGAACGCGTGGCTGCGCTCGAGGAGACAGTACGTGCTCTCGAAGAGCGCCTGAAAATGCTGGAAGCTGCGCCGCGGAACCCGTAATCTGGAGCGCGATGCGCGACGATGATGTTTTGGTTCCACGGGAAGAAGCACAGACCGGGTTGCTGTCGACACTTGTTGGCGACGGCCGTCCGCTGCTCGGGCTGTTTGCGGCCGGGCTGATCGTCTCCGGGCTCTTTGCGCTGTTCCTGTCTGCAACGGTGACTTTTCTGCCGCAGGATGTGGCGTTCCTTGGCATGGATCCGAAGGCTCTGTGTGCGCTTCACGAATGCCGCATCGTGCATTTCATCTTCCATGACCGTGTTTCGTTCGGTGGGACCTTGATTGCGGTCGGGATTCTTTACCTCTGGCTTGTCGCGTTTCCGCTGAAGCGGGGCGAGGAGTGGGCATGGTGGACGGTTGCGGTTTCGAGCACGATCGGGTTCGCAAGTTTTCTCTGCTGCCTGATCTACAGGTATCTCGATACATGGCATGGAACGGCGAGCCTCGCGTTGTTGCCGCTGTATGTCTTCGGCCTGTGGCGTACGAGATCGCTCCTTCCCGAGCCACGTTCCGGCATCCGCTCGCTGCTACGGGGCGGCGCCCCGCTCCGATTGAAGACAAGAGAAGGATTCGGGCGATTCTGCCTGCTGTGCATAGGCGCGGGAATGGTGCTGGCCGGATGCGTCATTATGATTCTCGGCTCGACAATCGTATTCGTGCCGCAGGACATCACGTACTTTGGCTTCACGCCTGCTCAGTTGAACGCGATCAATCCAAGATTGATCCCCTTGATAGCGCACGACCGTGCCGGATTTGGCGGTGGATTGGCAGCGACCGGGCTGTGCGTCTTCTTTGTAATGAGGAACGCGCGACTGACACGGGCGCTGTGGCAGGCGGTGTTGCTCGCTGGACTCACGGGCTTTGGTTGCGCGATTGGCATTCACTATCCCATGGGCTATTGGAGCGTCTCGCATCTCGCGCCTGCGTGGGCCGGCGCGATCATCTACCTGGTGGGCATCGCGTGCACGCGGCCTGCCTCGCGAAAGGCCGAGGCGCGCGACCCCGTACTGATGGCGGAGGCTGAGTAGAAGAGAGGCATTTTCTACGATCGTCGAAGATGCGGATGATCCCTGCAGTGCGTAATGATCACTTAGCGAGCAGAAGCCCGGGCGATGAGCGTTGCGACGTAGGCTGCGCCGAATCCGTTGTCGATATTGACGACCGAGACGTTGGGACTGCATGAGTTCAGCATGCCGAGCAGCGCGGTGGTTCCGCCAAAGCTCGCGCCATACCCGACCGACGTCGGCACGGCGATGACTGGGACACCAACGAGTCCGCCGACGACGGAGGGCAGGGCTCCCTCCATGCCCGCGCACACGATGACGGCATGCGCCTCGCGGAGTTCGGCGTTGACCGCGAGCAGCCGATGCAGACCGGCTACGCCGACGTCATAGAGCCGCGTCACGCGGCCGCCAAACGTCTCGGCAGAGATGGCTGCTTCTTCGGCGACGGGAAGATCGCTGGTGCCGGCGCAGACCACAGCGATATGGCCCTTCGCCTCCGTCGGCGACGATTGCCGCAGGGCGAGAATTCGGGCCACAGAGTTGTAGTTAGCCTGCGGCTGTGCGGTGAGGACAAGTCGCGCGGCGGCCTCATCCACATGCGTCGCCAACACATCGACACCGGAAGCCGCCAGTCGGGCAAAGATCGCGGCTGTCTGTTCCGGCGACTTGCCGCGCGCGTAGATGACCTCAGGCAGACCGATACGCAGGCTTCGATGATGATCGATGCGCGTGTGGCCGAGATCTTCAAAAGGCAGCGTCGCCAGGCGCTCCGCTGCATCGGCCGGTGCGAGTTCGCCGCGCTCGACTTGCGCGAGGAGTTCGAGGATGGAGGAACGCTTCATGGCTTCTTCGCCGCCGCTGCCCTGAGAGCAGCCTGTTGAACCTCTTTGAGCGGGACATTGGCGCGCTCGGCTGCCGCGCGGCAATCCTCAAACTCTGGCGCGAGATTGCGAGCGAGGCCATCCGCTGTCGTGGCCCGTTTCACGCGGATGGATCCATACGGTGTGTCGACGCTTACGTGTTCGCGTTCGAGGATGAGGCGTGACTCGCGGCGCCTGCGGATGCCCAGCGTTGAGGTCTCGCGGAAGAGGAGATCGGCGAAGGTGGATTCAGTGCCCGGCGCGCAAAGCAGCGTCAGCAGCGTGCCGGGACGACCCTTCTTCATCTGCACCGGAGCGAGCATCACATCGAGCGCGCCCTGGGCGAGCGCCTGCTCGGAGACGTAAGCCAGCACCTGCGGCGAGCAATCATCGAGTGCTGTCTCGAGCACGATGACCTCGTCGGTCCGATGATCTCCTGTTGGCTCGTTCGCGACGCTCTCGCCGAGAGTGAGGCGAAGCACGTTCGGGAAGCCCTTCGAGTTGCGTGTGCCCGCACCGTAGCCGATGCGATCGGCGCGCATCGCCGGTTGCGGACCGAAGCCAGGATCCAGCGCACGAATCAGTGCGGCGCCTGTGGGAGTCAGGAGTTCCTTCTCGACGTGCGCCGAATAGGTCGGCATGCCGCGCAGCAGTTCCGCTGTTGCAGGCGCCGGCACGGGAAAGCGGCCGTGGGCGCAATCGATCATTCCACAGCCGACGTTCAGAGGCGACGAGTACCAGCGCCCAACATTGAGGTGCAGGATGCCTGCGCACGAGGCGACGATATCGACGATCGCGTCCACCGCGCCCACCTCGTGAAAATGAATCTTGTCGAACGGCACGTTGTGGATCTTCGCCTCGGCAGCGCCGAGCAGATCGAACGTACGCAGGGCAAGCTGCTGCACGTGGCTGTCGAGTGGCGCCGCCGAAATCAAAGCGCGAATCTGCGTCAGCGAGCGGCCGTGCGTGTGCTCATGCGTATGTTCGTGCTCGTGTGAATGGCTGTGCGTATGCTCGTCGTGGTGATGGCGGTCGACCTTGTGCGCATCATCGTGGGAGTGCTCATGCGGATGAGCCGACTCGGCAGCGTCCGCGATGCGGCCGTGATCCAGTACGTGTACTTTCGTTGCGGTGATGCCGCTACGGTCTACCTTCTCGATGCGTAAAGAGGCGCCGATGTCGAGCGCGCGCACGGCCTCTTCCAGCACGGCAGCGGGAACGCCTGCATCGACAAGGGCTCCCAGGAACATGTCGCCGGAAGCACCGGCGAAGCATTCGAGATAGGCGAGACGCATGAGCCTCCGGGTGGCGCGAGGGCCACCTCCAGTTTGCCAGCTTTGTCAGCGACGCGTCGTTGAGTCCGCGCTGCTTAGCTCAGAGACAGGAAGCAGCGCGTTCATCGAGCCCGAGCGAAAGCCCTCGAGGTCGAGCGTGACGTAGCGAAAGCCGAGCGCGCGGAGCTCGCGGCTGATGCGATCAAAAAGGTCGAGCGAAAGCGCCCGTGGCAACTCGTCGCGCGTGAGTTCGATGCGAGCGAGCTCGCCATGGTGCCGAACGCGAAGCTGTGTGAATCCGAGTGCATGGAGCGCGGCCTCGGCGGCTTCCATCTGGGCAAGTGTCTCGGTGGTAACAGGCCGGCCGTACTCGATGCGAGAACTTAAGCAGGCAGAGGCTGGCTTGTCTGCCAGGGAGAGACCCGCGGCGCGTGCCAGCGTCCGGATCTCGGCTTTGCGCAGGCCTGCGTCTGCGAGTGGAGCGATGGCATGATGCATCGCCGCGGCGCGCTGTCCGGGCCGGAAGTCCCCGTCATCATCCAGATTGCGGCCGTAAGCGATGTGCGCAAACCCTCGCTCGGCGCGCAGACGCTCCATCTGCGTGAAGAGCTCGTCCTTGCAGTGGAAGCAACGTTGCGCATCATTGCGTTGATAGTCAGGGTTGCTGAGTTCGGTCGTTGAAAGTGTCTCCACCGGGATCGAGTGTTCCTGCGCGAAGGCCAGCGCAGCGGCCAGCTCCGCGCGCGGTAATGATGCCGAATCGGCGATCACCGCCAGCATGCGTGTGCCCAGCACCTGGTGGGCGACGAACGCCAGGTAAGCCGAGTCGGTGCCGCCCGAGTAGGCAACCAGCAAGGAGCCGAGCGAGCTGATGTTCTCGCGCAGCCCGGACAGTTTGCGGTCAAGGTTGCTGCTGGAATCCTCATGCGTCATCACTGCTAATAATACGGCGTGGTCCTGTCTACGTATGCTGGAAGGCCCGCGGAGAACGACTATACTTCAGGCACGAGCACGGAGTTTATCGTCATCACTGGGCTTCCAACGTCTGCAGCGTGGGATGGATGGATATAGGCAGGAATAGTGGTCCGCCGAGGATTCTATTGTTGGGGCGAGATGAATGGGAGTAAGGCAGGGATCAGCGCGTGACATGCAGAATCTGGATCTGCTCCGCAGCTTCGCGGTGCTGCTGGTTTTCACTGATCACCTATGCATGTGCCTGCACTTCGATCGATGGCGAAACTGGTACTTCCCGGCGCTGGGTATCGCGGGCGTCTTTATGTTTTTCGTGCACACGTCTTTGGTACTGATGTGGTCCTTGGAGCGGAAGCCTCACACGCTGGACTTCTACATCCGCCGGGTCTTTCGTATTTACCCGTTGGCGATCCTTGCCCTCACGGTCACGCTTATTACGCGTCTTCCGGTCTCTCAAGGCGCACCGCCAGAGTTCACGTTCGTCTATAGGCAGACTACGTTGGCACAGAAAGTGCTCCACTATTTACTGCTGCAGAATCTGCACAATGGGAATTCGATTGTCGGAGTGATGTGGACGCTGCCGCTTGAGATGCAGATGTACATCTTTCTGCCGCTGCTTTTCTTCTTCGTGTTGCGCAATTTCAGTCTGTGGCCGCTGATGACGATGTACTTGCTCGGCGTGTTTACGTGCCTCGCGGTCTTTCATCCGCTGACCACAAATCTGGTCACTGTGGCCCCGCTGTTTCTTCCCGGGATTATGGCGTTCGTGGGGTTTGGGCGCCGCCGGGCAAGAGTTCCCGGTTGGCTTTTTTTCGTCTTCCTCATCCTGCTGGTGGCGGGTTACATGGAACATCCAACACTTTGGACCGGGTGGCTTCTGTGCCTGGCGCTGGGGCTCGGGCTGCCGTTCTTCAAACAAATTCGTTCGCGGTGGCTCGTCGAAGGTACGCATCGGATCGCCAAATATTCCTATGGCATCTACCTGAGTCACGTCTTCTTCATGGTGATCCTGTGGGCCTACCTCCCGCACCTTTCGAACCTCGTGCGCGTGATCCTCTGCGCGGTTGTCACATTTATTGCGTCCGCAGCGTTGTACCGGTGGATTGAAAGGCCCATGATCCAATTGGGCGCGAAGATCGCGGCAAAGGTGGAGTTGTATTACGAGCGACGGCATCCCGACGCGGAGCGAGCATTGGCTAACGTCGGCTGAGGGCTTCAGTTGATCTTGCGCAGCCAGATGTTGCGGACGGAAATCTTCGTCGGTGTTCCCTCGAGCTCGACGCCGATGAGCCCGGAGATGTTGTTGGAGCTCTTCAGGTCGTCGTCGATGAACACTGCCATGAGTTGTCCATTGAGGATGTGCATCATCACCGGTCCGCGGGCGATGATCTCGTACTGATTCCAGCCGTTGATGTTGACGTAGCCGCCAAGCGCCTGACGGGGAGCGATGTTGGCAACGAGCGTGTTGCTGGTTGTGTCTCCGGCTTGCGTGCTGGTGGATTCGGTGACCTCGCCACGCCATGCAAGGATGCCCAGCGTCGTGTTTTCAGAGTAGAACTGGCCGCTGTATTGCTCGGTCTGCGGACTCACCGGGAACCAGAAGTCGGCTTGCGGTCCGGTCATCAGCCACGCAGGCTTGGGGAGCTTCTGGCCGGGACGAGCGCGAATCCACGGCTGCCCAACCGTTCCGCGGTACTGGATGCCGGTCCCGCCGCCGAGCTCGACCTTGACCTCGAGCTTGAGATCAAAGTCGTGCGCCTTGGCGTCCTCGTCGTTCGGTCCGGTGCCGTGATAGCTGATGTAGGTGTTCGGTGGCCGGACCGTCGGCGAGTCAGACTCACCGATGAGGGCGCCGTCTTCAACGCGCCAGATGGCCGGGTCGCCATCCCAACCGGTCAAGGTCTTTCCGTCGAAGATCTGTTTGAAGCCGGTGTGGTCGTCGAAGTTGAAGGGATTGGGTTCGTGGAAGTGAATCTGCGCAGGCTTCGCTGTTGGCGGAGCAGTTTGCTGGGCGACTACTGCAGACGAGAGCGCGAGAACGGCGAAGACGAAGCGTATGCGCATGATGAGATGAGGGTAATGCTGCGGTACGGCTGGCGTCAGCAAGAAGAAAGGCGCAGCCGAAGCTGCGCCTTCGCATTTTTAGTATCGGCGGAAACGATAACCATGTGGGCGGTGTGGGATGACTCCCATCCTGACCAACAGGCCAATTAGGATGACAAGCAGCAGAACGACAAGGAACTGTCCTGTGCGGGACAAAGACCCGATACGCTCTGAGAGCCTCAAAAGACGAACATTGATCGCATCACTTACCCGTGTAGTGATGCGATCCGACATCAGTGCGCGGCCCACTCGATCTTCGTGAGGTCAATGCCTTCCTTGACCATCTCGTAGAGCGGCGACAGCTCGCGGAGGTGCCTGACGACATTGATGAGCTTGTCGGCCACGTAATCGACCTCGGCCTTGGTGTTGAAGCGGCCGATGCCGAAGCGAATGGACGAGTGAGCAACGTCGTCGCCAAGGCCCAACGCCTTGAGCACGAAGCTGGGCTCCAGCGTCGCGGAGGTGCAGGCTGAGCCTGACGACACCGCGATGTCGTTGATGCCCATCAGCAGGCTCTCGCCTTCGACGTAGATGAAGCTCATGTTCAGGTTGCCGGGCAGGTGGTGCTCCATGTTGCCGTTGATCTGCGTGTAGTCGAGCGCGGTCTCCAGCTTCTTGCGCAGATACTCGCGCAGCTCGATCTGACGCTTTGCCTCGGACTCCATCTCCTCGCCGCAGAGCTCGCACGCCTTGCCCAGGCCGACGATGCCCGGCACATTCAGCGTGCCCGAGCGCATGCCGCGCTCATGGCCGCCGCCGTTCTGCTGCTCGGCGATCTGCACACGCGGGTTGCGGCGGCGAACATACAGTGCGCCGACACCCTTCGGCCCGTAGATCTTGTGGCCGGAGAGGCTCATCACGTCGATGTTGTCGTTGATCACGTTGACCGGGATCTTGCCCACGGCCTGCACGCCGTCGGTGTGGAAGAGCACGCCCTTCTCGTGGCACAGCTTGCCAATCTCGCGAATCGGCTGGACGACGCCGATCTCGTTGTTCGCGTACATGATCGAAACGAGGATCGTCTTGTCGTCCATCGCGCGGCGCAGGTCTTCAATGTCGATGAGGCCATCGGCCTGCACCGGCAGGTAGGTCACGCGGTAGCCCTGCTTCTCCAGCTTCTTGCAGGTGTCGAGCACAGCCTTGTGCTCCGTCACCTGGGTGATGATGTGGTTGCCGCGCTCGCGGTACATCTCGGCGATGCCCTTGATCGCGAGGTTGTTGGACTCGGTCGCGCCGGAGGTGAAGATGATCTCCTTGGCGGTCGCGCCGATGAGCTTGGCCACCTGCTCCCGCCCCTTCTCGACCGCGGCCTCAGCCTCCCAGCCGAAGCTGTGATTGCGGCTCGCCGCGTTGCCGAAGATGGTCGTGAGATACGGCATCATGGCCTCGAGCACGCGCGGGTCCAGCGGCGTGGTGGCGTGGTTGTCCATGTAGAGGGGAAGCTTCACGCCCGCAGGCAGCGGCTCATTAGTGTGGGTGACGTTCATTCCGAGGGTCTCAGCCATGATGTGTACTCCTGAATCCTGATAAAAATACTTTGAAAAATCCCTGATAGATAAAGACGCTTGAAAACTCTATAGCGCGATCGTGACGAGGCCGCCGGCAACCGGCGCTGGCGGCAAAGAGGTGTCGGCTGGCTCCACGAGATCAGCGACACTGAGCCCGCTCAGCATGTCTTTGATCGCGTCGTTGACCTTGCGTAACGGCTCTTTGATGGTGCAGGTGCCGTGCAGGTCGCAGGTGCCGTGAATGGTGATACAGCTGGTGATGAATAACGGGCCGTCGATGGCGCGGATCACCTCGAAGGCGGTAATTGCCGAAGCCGGACGCGCCAGCGAGTAGCCGCCGTTGGTCCCAGCTGTGGAAACCAGGATGCCCCCGCGGGTCAGCGTCTGCAGGATCTTGGCGAGCAGCTGCGGAGGGATGTGGTACGCCTCGGCGATGGCCTTCGCCGAAGCACTGGACGAGTGCTCCGCCTGTTCGGCGAGGAACTTGAGGGCCATCAGGCCGTAGTCCGCTTTTTTAGTCAGGCGCAGCATGTAAGGTAGGGCCTAAACGCTGACGATGCGTCGATTTTCGGCCATTCTTAGTGTACGGCGGCGCGGGAAGTGAAAGCAAGACCAATGCGGTCCTACTTACTTGAAAACGGAGGTAGCGGATGACCCAGGATAGCCAGGTGAACATTCGCCCGATACGCTCCGACGATGCCATCGCTGTCGCCGAACTGGTGACGCAGCTAGGGTATGAGCGCACCCCGGAACAGATTCGGAACTGGGTGAACGGGCTCGCTTCTCGCCCCGAGCAGGCCGCGTTCGTAGCCGAATTGGACGGCAGGGTCGTCGCATGGATTGACGTCGCGCTGGCGTGGCACCTGCAGTCCGACGTTTTCGGCCTCATTGGCGGCCTTGTCGTTCGCGACGGCGTGCGTGGCGGCGGCATCGGCAGACGCCTCTGTGAACGAGCCGAAGAATGGAGCCGCAGCCAGGGAGCGAAGAAGATTCGAGTCACCTCGCGCAGCACCCGCGAGGCCGCACACCGCTTCTACCTTGGCGACGGTTATCAGCAGACGAAGATCTCGATGGTTTTTGAGAAGGCGCTCGAACCATGAACCGCGATCATGTCGTATTCAGTACATCTGAATCAGATACCATGCAATTCGCGACCCTGTGAGCAAGCTCCGACAAGTCCGCTCTTTGCCGAACATCCTGACGATGTTGCGACTGTTCACGGTGCCCTTTCTGGTCATCGAGATCCTTGACCGTCATTGGGTCTTCGCGTTCGTGCTGCTTTGGCTGGCGGGAATTTCGGATGGGCTCGACGGTCTGCTGGCGCGCGTCTTGAAGCAGCGCACAACCCTTGGCCAGTTCCTTGACCCCATCGCCGACAAGGCACTTCTCAGCACGCTCTTCCTCGTTCTCACGCACGTCGGAGTCATCCCGCGCTATGTCACCGTGCTGGTCTTCAGCCGCGACCTCGGCATCCTGCTGATCTCCACGCTGCTCTACGTGACCAACATCCTGCGCGACTTCCGCCCGACGTGGCTGGGCAAGATCAACACGTGTCTCCAGATCCTGACCGTGCTGCTGGTCATGACAGTGAAGGTGGCTCCCGGATGGCACTTTGGTCCTCTGACAATCTGGTTGCTCAAAACGGTTGCCGTTGTTGCACCGCTTTCAGCCGCACAGTACGCCTGGATCACGTTGCGGAAGGTACAGACGCAGGGCGAAGTGTCCCCACACGTGTAACCTTCTTGTCTGAAGTCAAAGCCTGGGAGGAACTATGGCAGAGGGGCAGAGCCGCGCTTTGTGGCTGCTGGTACGAAGCGCGCTCACGGGAGCGCTGGGTGGGTTGCTGTTCGGGTTTGATACCGCCGTCATTGCAGGCACCACGCACGCTCTGCAACTGCATTACGCCCTCACCGAGGGACAGAAGGGTCTCACGGTCGCGGTCGCTCTGTACGGCACGGTGCTCGGTGCAATGCTGGCCGGCCCGTTCGGCCAGCGCATTGGCAGCCGCAGCGCTCTGCGCTGGATGGGACTGCTCTATGTGATTTCGGCCGCGGGCTGCGCATTCGCCGGCTCCTGGGGGAGCCTTCTCGCCTTCCGCGCGCTGGGTGGTCTGGGAATCGGCGGTTCGTCGGTGCTCGGGCCGGTCTACATTGCAGAGCTCGCGCCGGCGAAGTGGCGCGGCCGCCTGGTCGGTCTCTTCCAGATCAACATCGTCGTCGGCATCCTGCTGGCCTATCTCTCCAACGCAATCGTGGCGCACCTGGTGCCCGTACTGGGAACCCAGTGGCGCTGGCAGTTCGGAGTCGGCGTGGTGCCGGCCGCGTTGTTCCTCCTCCTGCTGCACACCGTTCCGCAGAGCTCCCGCTGGCTGGTTTCGCAGAACCGTTTCGATGAAGCGCAGCGCATCCTCTTCCAGATGGGCTCGCCCGACTCCGAGGCCGAAGTCGACGCGATGCGGAAGTCGCTCGAGGCTGAGAGCGGAGCCGCGCACGATCACCTGTTCGTGGGCCGCTACAAGCTGCTGATCTTCCTCGCCGTGTCCATCGGCTTCTTCAATCAGCTCTCCGGCATCAACGCCATCCTCTACTACCTCAACGACATCTTCCGCAGTGCCGGCTTCAGCGCGGTCAGCGCGGATATGCAGGCGGTGGCCATCGGAGCCGCAAACCTCGTCGCCACGCTCATCGGCATCAGCCTTATCGACAAGCTCGGCCGCAAGACCCTGCTGCTGATCGGCGCAGTGGGCGACGCCTTGTGTCTGGTCGGCGTGGCGCTGGTCTACAGTTCGAACTCACACCAGAATCTGCTGCTTCCCCTGCTTATCGGCTTCATCGCGTTCTTCGCCATCTCGCAGGGCGCGGTCATCTGGGTCTATCTCAGCGAGGTCTTCCCGACGAACGTGCGCTCCAAGGGCCAGGGACTCGGCTCCAGCTCGCACTGGATCATGAACGCCGCCATCGCGACGGTCTTTCCCGTCATAGCGGCCTACAACCGCGCGGCGCCTTTCTGGTTTTTCGCAGCCATGATGGTGCTGGAGTTCTTCGTCGTCCTGATGATCTACCCCGAAACCAAGGGTCAAAGCCTGGAGGGAATGAGCCAGCACCTGGGCCTGCGCTAGATTCAGATTCAGTGGGAGGTTGCTGCTGTGGCGGCATCCACGGTAAACTAGGGTGTACGCACTTTAGGCGCGTAGCTCAGTTGGTTAGAGCGCTACCTTGACACGGTAGAGGTCGTTGGTTCGAATCCAATCGTGCCTACCATTCTTCTCTTTTGAGATGTTCCGGCCGGGACCTCGGGGAGCGTGGTAGATTTTGCGACACCCAAGTTTTTGCTGTTCGGAGATTTGTCATGGCACAGGTATGTGAGTTTTGCGGCAAGGGGCCGCAGTTTGGTAACAATATCTCGCACGCGCACAACGTGACGCGGCGGCGCTGGAATCCTAACCTGCAGACGGTAAAGGCCGTTACGAGAGGCGTTGCCAAGCGGGTTCGCGTCTGCACCAGCTGCATCAAGGCCGGCAAGATCGTTAAGGGCTAACCGCCGTACGGGTTCGTCCAACGATCTTCCGGGCTAGACGTGGGTCCCATCACTTTTGAGTGAGGTTCGCACTATGTCGGTGGATACGGATCTGATCGTTGAGTCCCTCAGGAAGCGCGGCCACACGGTCGAGAGCGTCATCAAGGTACCGGACAACGCCGGCGACTACGAGTTCGTCGTCGACGGAGCCACGCTGACGCTCGAGGAAACGCGTGAACTGCTGGAACGTGATCAGGCGCAGGGTCGCCGCGCTCCCGTTCCCCCCAAGGCTGCCGTCTCGACCGGATCCTGAGACCTCTTTTGGTAAAGAAAAAACCCTCGCCGCGCGAGGGTTTTTCTGTTGTATCGCCCGTCTTTACTGCCTCTCAAAATTGAGAGAGGCAGAGTTAATGCAGTAGCGCTCACCCGTCGGATTGGGCCCATCGGGAAACACGTGTCCCAGGTGGGAACCACAGGTGGCGCATGTCACCTCAATGCGTCGCATTCCGTGGCCCGAGTCCTCGTGCAATTCGACTGCATCGGGCGACAGCGGTTCAAAGAAGCTCGGCCAACCGGAACCTGACTCGAACTTTGTATTGCTCTTGAACAGCGGCCTGTCGCAAGCGGCGCAGTGATACATGCCGTCAGCATGGTTGTTTACAAGAGCGCCTGTAAACGCGCGCTCGGTGCCTTTTTCGCGAAGAATGTGGAATTGCTCCGGGGTCAGGCGCGTGCGCCACTCTGCTTCGCTGAGCTGCATCTTTTGCTTTCCCGCCGGGCCGGCACCGGCTTTCGGGCTGTCCTTTGCGGTTACCGCATCGCTCAACGGTCCTGCTGCAGGGATCTCTGGCATAGTCGATCTCCTTTGCTTTCATTATCGCGCCGGTGAGCGTTCGTGCGGTAACGCGCACGCCGGTCTGACAGCCTTTTGCTGAAGGTGCCGCCGAAGATTCGGACTTCGAACCATCTGGCTTCCAGTCCACTTTTCCAGAGGCATTTCAAATAGTGATATGGGGTGTAACCGCAACGAGACAATCGCTTTACCAAGATTTCCGCCGGAATTTATAAGGTTCGAACTGCAAACGAATGGTTCAAAAAGTTGCATCTGGCGCGAGAAAACGGTTGCCAAACGTGAACCGGTCAGGGTAAGGTTGGCGCGCAATCAAGTAAGCACAGAGATCGTTCCACATAACCTTTGGGCGCCTTGTTGCATCGTTGCTTCTTGCTTTTCTTTCGAGGAGGATCACAGTGAACAGGTTCTTGCGAACTCTCATGCTGTTACTCGCAGGCTGCGTGTGGGGGCTCACCGCGCAGGCACAACTTTCAACCGCCACCATGTTTGGAACCGTGACGGACTCGACCGGCGCCGCCGTGCCCGGTGCGACCGTCACCATCACGCAGACGGAAACCCATACGGTTCGCGCGGTGAAGACCGAGAATGACGGCGCTTATCGTGCCGACTTCCTTCCCGTCGGCCCGTACAGAGTGGCCGTCGCGGCCCCGGGCTTCAAGACTCTGGAGCGCACCGGCATCACCCTGACCGTTACCGAGCAGGCGCACGTTGACCTGTCGCTGTCGGCCGGTGGCGAATCGACGACCGTTGAGGTCACTGCCGAGGTGCCGCTGCTGAATACCGGCAACTCCACGCTCGGCCGCACCGTCTCGAACGTCGAGATCGATAACCTCCCGCTTGTCGACCGCAACGTGTACACGCTGCTCGATCTCACGCCTGGCGTTCAAAACAACAACAACTCCGGCACGGGCGGCAACGGCGGCGTCATCAACCCGCTCGGTTACCCTGAGCAGCACGTCAAGATCAACGGCTCGTCGGACTCCGGCGTCGGCCAGGTTTCGTATTACCTCGACGGCGGCTCCAACATGACCGGCGTGCGCAACACCGGCAACCCGCTGCCGAACCCGGACGCCATTCGCGAGTTCCGCGTCGACACCAACAACTTCTCCGCGCAATACGGCCGCAACTCGGCCGGCGTCGTCACGGTTCTCACCAAGTCGGGCACCAACCAGTTCCACGGTTCTGCGTTCGAGTTCTTCCGCGATCGCAACTTCAATGCCACCCAGCGCAATCAGGTCCAGAAGACCCCGTACAACCAGCATCGCTTCGGCGGCACGATCGGCGGCCCGGTGCTGAAGGACAAGCTGTTCTTCTTCGGCAGCTACGCAGGATTCCGCTTCATCTCGGACAACATCTTCAATCCCACCCTTCCCAGCGCGGCCATGCTGCAGGGCAACTTCACGGAGAACACCCCCACCGGAACCGCTCCGGCCAACAGCGCGAAGTGCACGGCGACTGCACAGTCCTCCACGAGATTCTGGGCCTGCAATCCGTACCTGCCCAAGGCCACCGCATGGTGCGGCCTTCCCGGAAACGGACCCACTCCGGGTCAGAACATCTGCTTCCCGGCTTCGTTCGATCCCTCCATCGAAGCGATGATCAAGGCGAATCTGTTCCCGACCTCGCCCGGCAACGGGAGCTACCAGGTCCAGCAGTTCAGCCCGTATCGTCAGCAGACCGACGAGCAGCTCTACAAGGGTGACTACCAGATAGCGGCTAAGCAGCGTCTGGAGCTGAGCTACTTCCACCAGTCGGGCGATTTCACCGTGAATCCCGGCGGCAACACGACCAACATCCTCGGCTGGATCACGCACGACTACAAGTTCAACCAGCACGAAGCCAACGTCGCGCACACCTGGACCATCAGCAACAGCACCGTCAACCAGTTGATGCTCAACTACACACGCCTCATCGGCGGCCGCATCCCGTCGCCCGTTGACAGCCTCGCGACCTACGGCTCAGCCTTTGCCCAACAGCTGCCCAACGGAGAGATCTGCGGCGTGCCGGCACAGCAAGGCTGCGCCCGGCCCGACCTCAACGTCAGCGGCTGGTTCCACGCGACCAATGCCATCACCGGTCCCGTCACAGGCAGCAACATCTATGCGATCCGCGATGTTGTCAGCACCACGCGCGGTTCGCACACGCTGTACTACGGCGGCGAAGCGAATCGTGAGAACGATGCGCAGCAGACAACCCTGAACAACTACGGTGTCTTCGCCTTCACGCAGCACAACAACACCGCCAACAGGTCGTCGGCGGCTATCACCGACTTTCTCTTCGGCTCGCCGAACACCATGGGACAGGACGTCCCGGTGTACGCCAATGCGAACTACTTCAACTACGGCATCTTCTTCCAGGATGACTGGCGTCTGCGGTCGAACCTGACATTCAATCTCGGCATCCGCTACGACGTCCAGACCACTCCAACGGACACCTTGCGCCGCACCATGAACTTCGTCCCGAACGCGGCCTCGAGCATTGCGCCTGGCGGGTACAAGGGCGTTCTGTTCCCTGGCGACCCCGGTGTTCCCGCAGGTGGTGTCAACACGCGCTACGACCACATCTCACCGCGCGTCGGTCTTGCCTGGACCCCGTACCCGAATGGACGTACGGTCATCCACGCGGCTGCCGGACTCTTCTACGGCTCAGTCGGCGGCAACCTGTTCACCTATCCGTCCAACGGCGAGCCGTTCTCCGGCCGCCCGTCGTTCGCCAACGTGATTCACGTCAACAATCCGTACGCAACCGACCCGAAGGACTTCTGCAACGGCGACCCCGTCTGCATCGCGGGCGGCGTAGGACACTCTCCTTATCCGTTCATCTACAACCCCAAGAATCCCCAATACGTTGTCACGCCGGCAGCTATCATTCCCGTGGATCCGAGGTTCCGCTGGCCGGTCGCCTACCAGTTCAACTTCGGATTTGAGCAGCAGTTCGGTGCCGGCTTCTCCTTCTCCGGAAGCTACGTTGGCGCGCTTTCGCGCAAGCTGCCCACCGAGTGGGACGTCAACTATCCACAGTTCAACGTGACGTCCGCGGGCACGTCGGGCGCGACCTGCAGCGATCTCACCCAGGCGTGCGCCTATGCCAATGCCAGCGGCAACGTGAACAACCGCCGGCCATACAACGCGAAGGCCTATGGCGCGACGTCAACGGCCTCTGCCTCGAATCCCATCTTCTCCACGATCTCGCAGATTCAGTCGTCGGAGAGCGCCAACTACAACGGTCTCCAGGTGACGCTTCAGAAGCGTCTCTCGAAGGGCTTCAGTGCCCAGGGCTTCTATGTGTGGTCCAAAGCGCTGCAGAGCCTCGACCTCGACACCTCCGGCAATACCGGTAACAGCACCGGCACTGAGCCTGAGGACAACAACCTCCACTACCTCGACCGTCAGCGATCTGACTACGACCAGCGTCACGTCGTGGCCGCGTCCGTCGTCTGGAAGCCGCACTATGGCTTTGACCACCGCTTCATTCGTGCCATCGTGAACGACTGGACCATCACTTCCATCATTCGTATCCAGAGCGGTCTGCCGTTCAACATCACCACCGGCAGCGACACCAACGGAGACAATGTAAACAACGACCGTCCAAACCTCGTCCCGGGTGTTTCCCGCGCGTCTGTCATGGATAACGGCCGCTCCCGTTCCGCGATGACCGCGCACTGGGTAAGCCCGCTGCAATTCTGTGCCGCTGACAGGTCCTACACGTGGAACGGTGGCGCAAACGTCGTCCCCGCTTGCCCGCAGCAGGGTGTCGGCCCAGCCGGTTACGACGGCACCGTCCGGCAGAACCTGCTGGACGCCCCTGGCCGGCGCAGCATCGACGCGTCGATCTTCCGCGACTTCCACATCTACGAGCGGTTGACCTTCCAGCTCCGCGGCGAGTCAACCAACGTCTTCAACCTCACCAACCTGCCGGCACCGGTCGGAAGCCTGAGCTCCTCCACCACCTTCGGCCAGGTGACAGGCACGATCTCCGGCGGCAGCTTCAGCAACCGCATCATCCAGGTTGGCGGCCGAATTCTGTTCTAACGCGTTGTTGCGCCTCCGCGGCAGACGATGAGAATCGTCTGCCGCTTTCTTTTTCCCCTGGCGCTCAACCCCTCGCGATGCACTCGATCTCTACGAGTGCATCCTTCGGCAGCGCCGCGACCTGCACGGTGGAGCGAGGCGGCGCTGTTCCGTCCGCATTGACAAAGGCGCGCGCATACACCTCGTTCATCGCAGAGAAGTCGCGCAGGTCCTTCATGAAGACCGTGACCTTCACCACGTTGGCGAAGGTGAGCCCAGCCGCGGTGAGGACACCGCGGATGTTGGCAATCGCGCGCTCGGTTTCTTCGGTAATGCTGCCAGAGATCATCTGACCGGTTGCCGGATCGAGCGCGATTTGTCCGGCCATGAAGAGGAAGTCACCCGTGCGGATGGCCTGCGTGTATGGGCCGATGGCCGCGGGAGCGTCTTTGGTAGCGATGACAGTCTTATCGATAGGCATAGCTCGGATTTTCGGCGACGGGCCGCTGTGGGCGCAAGCGAGGCTGCAACGGCGCCGCTTCGAATGCATCCCATTGTTGATAGTGGACAATAGAGGATGGCGCGTTTTGCGGTAGCTGCGCGCTGTGAAGAGGAGCCTCGTGGCAGAACAACAGCAGCGCGTCGTCGGCATTGACCTGGGCACCACCAACTCGCTTGTCGCGTACATGCAGGGTGATACGCCGCAGGTCATTCCGGGCGAAGATGGATCGCCGATAGTGCCCAGCGTCGTCGCGTTCGACCAGGAGACGAGGGAAGGCTTCGCCGTCGGCAACGCTGCGCGCGATGTCCTGCTGAAGCAGCCGGCCAACGCGGTCTACTCGGCAAAGCGGCTGATGGGCCGCGACCTCGAGGATGTGCAGCCCGAGTTGAAGCTGTTCCCGTTCCATATCGCTGAGGGCCTCAAGCCGGGGGAGGTGCTGAAGCTCGACGTCGGCGGCTTGACGCTGACTCCTCCGGAGATTTCGGCCTACGTGTTGCTGCAATTGAAGCGCAATGCAGAACGCTTCTTCGGGGCACCGGTGACGAAGGCCGTCATTACTGTTCCCGCGTACTTCAATGATGCGCAACGGCAGGCGACGAAGGACGCCGGACGCATCGCCGGGCTCGATGTACTGCGGCTCGTGAATGAGCCGACCGCTGCGGCGCTGGCGTATGGGCTGGACAAACTGCACGGCGGCAAGGACGGCATCATCGCTGTGTATGACTTCGGCGGTGGCACCTTCGACATCTCCATCCTCAAGCTGCATGAGGGCATCTTTGAGGTGATTTCAACGGGCGGTGATACGCACCTTGGCGGCGACGACATCGATCACCTGCTGCTCGCGGTGGCGATCGACGATATTCAAGGCGATTTCGGCATCGATGTGAGCACGCAGCCCGAGGCGATCCAGGCGCTGCGCAAGGCAGTCATCGACGCGAAGATTGCACTCTCGTCGAATCCCGCGGCGCGAATCCAGGTGGAATTGACGGGCGGCAAGCAGTACCTCCGCGAGATCAGCCGCGAGCAGTTCGAGCAGTTGATTGCTCCGGTGATCGAGCGCACCGCAGCGCCGGTCAAGCAGGCGCTGAAGGATTCGGGTCTCCCACCGGAGGAGATCGACGAGGTCGTGATGGTCGGCGGCTCCACGCGCATTCCGGCGGTGCGGGCGCTCGTAAGGAAGCTGTTCGATCTCGAGGCTCGCGGCAAGAAGCTGCACACCGAGTTGAACCCGGATGAGGTGGTAGCGCTGGGCGCTGCGGTGCAGGCGCAGATTCTCTCCGGCGAAACCAGCGCGGCGACCGATGACCTGCTGCTGCTCGACGTCACGCCGCTGTCACTTGGCATCGAGGCGCTCGGTGGTGTGGTGGCGAAGATCATTCAACGCAACTCGACGATTCCGGCGAGCGCGACGGAGCACTTCACCACGGGTGTCGACGGACAGACCAACGTTGCGATTCACGTTGTGCAGGGTGAGCGCGAGCTGGCGAAGGACTGCCGCTCGCTCGCGCGGTTTGATCTCAAGGGAATTCCGCCGATGGTTGCCGGACTTCCGCGCATCGAGGTGAAGTTCCTCATCGATGCCAACGGCATCCTACAGGTCAGTGCCCGCGAGCAGCGCAGCGGCAAAGAGGCGCAGGTGGAGGTGAAGCCGACGTATGGGCTCACCGATGAGCAGGTGGAATCGATGATTCTGGAGAGCTTCGATATGGCGGAAGCGGACATTACGGCGCGGCAGGTGATCGAGGCGCAGAACGAAGCGCAGACGATCCTGGACGCGGTGGAGAAGGGCGAAAAGATGCCTGTGTGGCAGCAGCTCACCTCTGTCGAGCATCAGGAGATCAAAGCTGCGGCGCAGGAGCTGAAGGCTTCGATCCGGGGCGGCGACTACAAGATCATCCGGCAGGCCATTGAGCAGCTGGACAAGAAGACCAGGCGGTTCGCGGAACTCATGATGGACTCGGCGGTCAGCGGCGCGCTGCAGGGCAAGACGATGGACTCTGCGGGCGAGTCGATGGGTGAAGGGCCGACAGCTCCGCATCCGTTTGCGAAGGCGCAGATCGAAGAGTCTGCTCCGAAAGATTTGATTGAGAGAGCTGAGGCTGATCCGGAGACTGCGGGAGAGTCCGAAGAGGACTAAAAACAAAATACAGGGGTCCTTCGACTTCGCGCCTTCGGCGCTCCGCTCAGGATGACGGCTTAAGTGTTATGTCGAGAGGACGGCTTAGGTGTTCGGTCGGGATGACGGCTTAAGTGTTCGGTCGAGATGACAGGGTTTTTCGCTAGCTAGCTGAGGGCGCGGGAGAGGATGCCGCTGGCGGCGGCGAGCTTCGCGCGTGCGGCTGCGGGGTCGAGGTTCAGTCGAGCCATCAGGATGGCAACTTTGACTTCGTCGCCGGAGTCCTTCAGCAGTTGGGTGGCGGTGGGGCGGTCGACGCCGGTGGCGGCAGCGATGATGCGCTCGGCGCGGTCGACGAGTTTGGCGTTGGTGGGGCGGACGTTGACCATGAGGTTGCCGAAGGTCGCGCCGGTGCGAACCATTACGCCGGTGGAGAGCATGTTCAAAACAAGTTTTGTGGCGGTCCCGGCCTTGAGGCGCGTGGAGCCGGTGAGGACCTCGGGGCCGGTGGCGGGGGTGATGGCGATTTCGGCCGCCCGGGCGAGGGCGGAGTTGGGGACGCAGCTGAGGCCGATGGTGAGCGCACCGCGCTGACGGGCGAACTCGACGGCGCCGAGGACATAGGGTGTGCGGCCGCTGGCGGCGATGCCGACCAGGGTGTCGGAACAGGGGTCAGCTTTGCTCCGATCGACGATTGGAGCGGTAGACGGTTTGCAGAAGCCTGCTGCGGCGAGGTCCTGCGCGCCGAGTTCGGGCGAGTCCTCGGAGTGTTCGCTGGAGAGGCGGAGGGCGGTGTCGCCACCGGCGATGAGGCCCTGGACGAGGTCGGCCGGGACGGAGAAGGTGGGCGGGCACTCGCTGGCGTCGAGGACGCCGAGGCGGCCGCTGGTGCCGGCACCAATGTAGAAGAGGCGTCCGCCGCGGTTGAAGCGGGCTGCGATCTCGTCGATGGCACGGGCGATGTTGGGGAGCTCGGCGCGAACGGCGTAGGCGACGGTGGTGTCCTCGTCGTTGATCACGCGGAGCATGTCGAGAGTGGAGAGCTGATCGAGATTTTCGGTCGCTGGATTGCGGGTTTCGGTGAGGAGGAGGCCGAGATTTGAGGTGTCTGGCGAAGCCATATACAGAGGGTACCCCTCCCCCGGCAATTTTGCGCAAATTCCAGAGAAGATTGGAGTTAGGTCCGTACCTTCCGCGCAAAATATTGATTCCCGGTGGTTTGGGCACAAAGTCTCTGGATGCAATGGTTTAGCGGGCAGATCGAGCCAGAGCAAAAAAGCAAACGGCTGCGATCGCCGCAGCCGGTAGCGTCTGATTTTTCTCTCTATTTCTATTGTAGCGATTCGACTGAAATTAATTCCGGAAATTTTTGCGCGACGGTTCTGCTTTGTTTTGTTCAGGTCGCGGAGATTTCCACGGTTTGAAGGGCTTGACAGCTTTCTTGAAAAAACAAGATGACGGGAGTGGAGGTGACTCGTGGATCGTCGAGAGTTGATGGTTGGGGTGACAGCGATGGCGATGAGCCTGGGGGAAGGTGGCGGAGGGATCCAGGCACAGAGCGCCGACGAGCCGGCGTACGAGCTGAGGATCTATCACCTGAACGAGGGCAAGCAGCCGCTGATTGTGGAGCGGTTTCGCACGAAGGAGCGGCCGCTGCTGGAGCGGCATGGAATGAACGCCGTGGCGTACTGGGTTCCGACGGACGAACCGCTGGCCGGGCGCACGTTCGTGTACGTCCTGCGGCATAAGAGCCGAGCGGAGGCGGACGCGAACTGGGCAAAGTTCAGAGCGGATCCGGACTGGGTAACGCTGAAGGCAGAGAGCGAAAAGGATGGTGCGTTCGTGAAGCAGTACGACATCACGTTTTTGAAGCTGACGGATTTTTCGCCGAAGGTGTAGAGGACACGCCGAGGGAGGGTGCGGGTATGGCGCAGACTGCGAGTGCGGAACAACGGCTGCGGGAGCTTGGCCTCGATCCCGGAGCCGGGCCTACGCCGCTGGGAGCGTATGTGGAGGCGGTGCAGACGGGGAATCTGCTTTTCCTGAGCGGCATGTTGCCGATCGCGGGACATAAGCCAGCATTTGTGGGACGGCTGGGCAAGGAACTCGACGCGGAGAAAGGGCGCGAGGCCACACGACTGGCTGCGTTGAATGTGCTGGCGGCGGCAAGGAAGCATCTTGGATCGCTGGACAAGGTGACGCGGGTCGTTCGGCTGAGCGTGTTCCTGGCAACGGCGGGCGATTTCTTCGATCAGCCGCGAGTGGCGGACGGCGCGTCGGAGCTGTTTCGGGATGTGTTCGGCGAGGGAAAGATGTCGGTGCGGTCGGTGATTGGTGTGGCGAGTTTGCCGCTGGGGATGCCGGTGGAGCTCGAGGTGACGATGGAGGTCGAGTAAGCCGCGATCAGATATCGTAGGTTCAAGTCCAATGGCTGCACACCGAGAAGACGCGAAGAGAGCCGTGTGGAGCTGCGACCAGCTTGACTGCGTCGACCCGCCCGAAGTTGAAGCCGCTTACTTTGATTCTGACCTGAAGGCGTGGGTTCTGAGCCGTCATGCGGATGTGCTCGCGGCATTTCATAACCCAAGCCTTTTGCCCGGGCGTCGCGAGCTCGCGGATGCGAGGCTGGAGGCGGAAGAAGAGGCGCGGCTGAAGATGCGCGATGAGGTTCGGACGGAGCTGTCTCCGGGCCGCACACGGGCGTGGCGCGAGGAGTTGAGAGTTCATGCGGAGACTCTGAGCGAGACGCTGCGGGGCAGCGAGCCTGTGGACCTGATCGATGCGTACGCGCGTCCGCTGTGCCTGCGTTTTGCCGCGAGGGTGACGGGCATCGCCGAGAAGGACGCCGCGCAGCTCGAAGAGCAGACAAAGATCGTGTCGGCAGCAACCGCCGATCCCGACGACGTGGCTCTGCGTGAAGCGGCGAAGCGAGTGAACGAGGCTCTGCGGAGCAACTTCACAACGGGCCCGGAGTCGATGCGAGATTCCGGGTTTGTCGGCCTGTCGCAGACGCTGGTGGGGATGGCAGGGGCGGCGTGGTACGCGCTCGCACGAACGCCTGAACAGTGGCAGGCTTTGCGCGGCGCCGCGGAGGGCGTCGACCAGGCCATGGAAGAGTTGCTGCGGTATGCCGGAGTGCTGCGCATCCTGACGCGGACAGCGAGTGACGACATCGAGCTCAATGGTGTTTCGATTCGCAAGGGCGACCGGATTTATCCGCGGATCTTTGCCGCCAATCACGATCCGGCGCGCTTCGGCGACCCGGAGAGGCTGGATTGTGCACGGCGCGATCCGGGCCATTTTGCATTGGGCGCAGGCGGACACGCATGCGTCGCCGCAAACCTGATTCGCACCTCGGCGGTCGCGATGACGCTTCCATTGCTTGCGCGCTTTGCTACCGTTCGATTGGCGCGGCCTGTTGAGTGGCGTGGGGGAGCGACGATGCGAATGCCTGTCTCCGTGTGGGTTTTGTTGGAACGTGGCTGAGGCGCGCAGGTGTGAGTGGTCCCGAATTCAGGTTGTGCGGTGGTAACGGGTGTGGTCTACTGCGCACCACCAATGGAGCCGTTAGAACAACAACTTGCGCGATGGGAGACGGCAGGTGTGCTGGATGCGGCGGGCGGCGGGGCGCAATTCGTGCGTTTGAGGCGGAACAAAGGGTTCCGGCGAGGCACCGCTGGCAGGTTGTGGTCGCTCTGATACTGGGCGGGATTCTGCTGGGAGCGGGTGTGTTTGCGCTGCCGTGGCTGACTAGGTGGGTGCGGCCTGGCGGCTTTGGCGGCGGTTATCCGTACGAGACGCCAAGCGTCCTGACGTACGTGGTCGTTGCGGTGACGGCGATGGTGTTTGTGTGGTGGGGAGTGCGGGAGCGCTCGCGCGCTGTGGTGAACTTCGGGATCGCTGCGTTTGCGATTACGGTGGGGTGGTTTTACTTCTCGAGTTTGATGGACAGGTTGGGGCGGTCGTTGGGGTTGATTGGGTTGGGCATTCTGTTCCTGCTGGGTGGATGGCTGCTGGAGCGGTTCCGGCGAAGGTTGATGGAGCAGGTGCGGAGTGAGCCTGGTGCGGGGGCGATGGCATGAGCGTGATGAGTGTGACGAAGATTCCCTCAGGGGCTAAAGCCCCTTTTCTTCAGGTCGCCTTTACGGCGGGGCTAAAGCCCCGCCCTTTCAAGGCAAATCCATGCGTCATCAAGACGAAGGCCGCAGCATTCCGAGGTCCGGCATGAGCACACGAGCCAAAGGAGTGGCAGTTCTTGTTGTGCAGTTAGCGCTGGTGCTGAGCATTGGGAGCGAAGTATGCGTGGGAGCGGCATCACTGCCCGATGGTGTGGGCGCGGGCGGCACAGTTCGATCCGTCGCAGCCGCTTCGTGGAAGGTATTTGGCAATCAGCATGTATGCGAGCGCGTGCGGGCTGGCCGGTGGTGAGTCCACCTATCTACGCACTCCGGGACAATTCTTGCCCGACGTCGATGACAAGGAGTGGCGCGTGGTGCCTGCGGCAAAAGAGGGCGTGCTGACCGCGAGAGTGGTGGAGGAGACAAAAGCGGGGCCGACGCAGCAGTTAGCGCTCAACCGCGGAGCGCCCTGTCGGGATGCGCGGCCGAGTGGGACAAGCGACTTCTTTTATTGCGGAGCATGCGAAGTCGCCGTTTCCGTTGCAGAAGGGTCAGGAGTTGTGGGCGCTGGTGACGGTGCCGCCCGGCGGGCCGGTGCGGCCGGTGAAGCTGGCGATTTCGGACGCCAAGGGTTTTCATGTGCTGAGTCTTGATTGAGGTCGCTGGATCGCAGGGCCGTGGTGGCACGAGCGAAATACAGGGGTCTTTCGACTCCGCGCTGCGCGCTGCGCTCAGGATGACGGCGGAGTATGGCTGATCAGGATGACGGCGAAGTATGTTGACGGCACGACCATGGTGTTCTGGGGCGTGGAGCGCGTCCCGCCGTCCGCGGAGGACTCCCGCCGTGCGGGCAGGACCTGTGTCAGCATAGAGGGAGATGAGCGAGAGTGGGGAACGACGGACCGCCGCTGCGGCGGCGTGGCAGTATCGCGACTTCCGCTTCTATTCTGCGGCGCGGCTGGTGGGCATCGTGGGGGCGGAGGCCCAGGCCGTCGGCGTGGCGTGGCAGATCTATCAGATGACGCACTCGGCGCTGGCGCTGGGATATACGGGTCTGGCGCTGTTTCTCCCTGGGCTGTTCTTCACGCTGCCGGCGGGGCATGTGGCGGATTTGTTCGATCGCAGGAGCGTGTTGCTGTCGTGCTATGTGCTGCAGTTAGGGGCGACGCTGTGGTTGCTGGAGATGACGATGCACGGCGTGACCAACGTGGCGTGGATCTATGGCGCGCTGGGGTTGATCGGGCTGGGCAGGTGCTTCAGCGGGCCGGCGGCGGCGGCGCTGGTTCCGATGCTGGTGCCGAAGGAACACTTTGTGAACGCGGTCACGTGGGGCTCGGCGATTTTTCAGATTGCGACGGCAAGCGGACCGATGTTTGGCGGGATTCTGTTTACGGTTTCGCTGGCGGGGACCAGGTGGGCGAAGTGGACGGGAGCGCCGGTGGTGTATGTGTTTACGCTGGCGTGCATTGCGCTGTACCTGGTGATGGTGGCGATGATCCGGCCGAGGGGCGCGGCGGAGAAGAAGGGATTTTCGCTGAGCACGATGGCGGCGGGGCTGCGCTACGTGATGCACACGCGGCTGCTGCTGGGGTCGATCTCGCTGGATTTGTTTGCGGTGCTGCTTGGCGGCGCGGTGAGTCTGCTGCCGATTTTCGCGGACAAGATTCTCCATGCAGGGCCGCATGGGCTGGGTCTGCTGCGCGCGATGCCGAGCATGGGAGCGCTGTCGGTTTCGATGACGCTGCTGACGCGCCCGATGAAGCGGAATGCGGGCAAGAAGATGCTGACGTGCGTGGCGATCTTTGGCGCGGCGACGGTGGTGTTCGGACTGAGCCGGAATATCTGGCTGAGCTGTGCGGCGCTGCTGGTGGTGGGCGCGAGCGACATGATCTCGGTGGTGGTGCGGTCGAGCATCTTGCAACTGGCGACGCCGCATGAGATGCGCGGGCGCGTGTCGAGCGTGAACTGGCTGTTCCTGGGCGCGAGCAACGAGTTGGGTGAGTACGAGAGCGGATTAACTGCTCATTGGTGGGGTGCGGTGCGGGCGGTGGTGATCGGCGGCGTGGCGAGTATGGCGATCACGGGGCTGTGGGCGGTGTTCTTCCCGGCGCTGCGGAGGGCGGATAAGTTGGATGCCGATCATTTGATTGCGCTGGAGCAGGAGTTGAGCGCGACGGAGCATGTGGGTTGAGGGGAAGTGGATGGTGTTCGAGGGCCAATCAACGTCCGGCTTTGGCCTCTCGGCAAGCTATTGGCATGTTGGTGATCGTCGGTTTCAGGTCTCGCCAGTAGTCGCTTGCCTTCAGCGTAGAACAAAAGTCGCTGAGGTCAGGATCGTGATCTGTTTGAGCCTCTGGACCGGCTTCTTTAATGAACTTCCATGCAAGATCTGAATGGCCGGTGTAGAGCAAGTGCAGTACTTCAGTCCATAGATCGGTTCGCAGGTCGCTCACCATGTTTGTGCGCTTGAGGGCGAGATCGTTTTTCACGCCGCCAAGTGCTTTGTCCCACTCCTGTTTTGTAGGTGCGGGCTGGCGCATCTTGTCGAGGGCGAGATGATAGCCACCGCCATTCTGGTCTTCGCGGTATTCGAGGATGACCGGTTCTACGGGCGAGCCAGCAAACGAGCCGTACCAGTAGGCGAAGACGAAGTCCGCAGAGATGTAGTAGTAGCGGTCGCTGTTGTCGAGCTTCGCGAAGTGCGACTCGTCTGCATCCTGAGCAAGGATGACCCCAAGAAGCTTGAGTTCGGGGCGTAACTCAAAGACGTAATCGGTGCGGCAGCAGTGTGCACCTCCTGACCACGCGGAGATAAGCACGTTCGGCGTTCCGCGGCCGGTGAGGTCGGTGCCGTTTGGAATGGCGGCGATTGAGCCGTCGTCGCTCGCGCGCTGACCGAGAGTGAAGGTGCTGTCGTTATCGAGTGTTCGTTGAAAGAGCGTCTTCCCGTTCGCCGTCGCGCGGATGCAACTCTCGCCATCGGCCCGATTCGAAAAGGTCTGAAATGAAATACCAGCGACGACTGCCGAGTCGGTTAGATAAGCTCGCGTGCAAATCTCGTGTGGTTGTTTGACAGGGTCTTGTGCGTGGGACGGCAGAGCGTACGTCGCTACGGCGATTGCTAAAGCAGCAAGTGTGATGGCCAGGGTACAAGCGTATTTCATCTGCCTCTCAGTACTGGCCGTAGCGGCCGTGGACGGAGTCGAGGAGTTTTTGGGAGTCGAAGGCGGTGCCGTCCTTGAAGATGAGGACGGTGTTTTCGATGTCGTTGATGTTGCGGCTGGGGTCGCCGGTGACGACGACGAGGTCGGCGTTTTTGCCGACGGCGATGGTGCCGATGTGGTCGGCGCGGCCCTCGAAGGTGGCGCCGTTGAGGGTGCCGATTTTGATGGCTTCGAGGGGCGTGAAGCCGGCGTCGACGAGGAGCTCGATCTCGCGCTGGTCGCCGAAGCCGGGGAGGGTGCCGCCGTCGCCGGTGGGGTCAGGGCCGGCGAGGAGAAGGCCGCCGGCGGCGGCGAAGGCGTGCTCCATGGCCATATCGTTCTTGAGAAGCTGAGCGCGGGCGACGGCTTTGGGGTCGGCGGCGGCGCGGGCGAGCTCGAACTTGCGGGTGATTTCGTAGGCCTCGCGCGCGGGTGGAGACATCGCGACGGCGAGGCGGGGGTCGAGGCGGAGATGCTCGGGATCGTCGCTCTGGAAGACGGGCAGCGTGGAGGTGATGGCGACGTGATGCTGCACGAGCAGCGCGATGAGTGCTTTGGCCTCGGGTGTGTCGGGCGTCATCTTCGCGAGGGTGGCTGTGCCGGCGGTGCGCGGACAGAGGTCGGGCTGCTTGCCGGGGTCGAGCTGGGTGTTGACCATGAAGCCGTGCTCGAGATTGTCGATGCCAAGCTCGACGGCTTCGGGGTAGGTGACGGAGCAGAGGTGGCCGGTGAGTTTGAGGCCGCGTTTGTGAGCTTCGTCAATGGCGGCCTTGAGCTCGGCGCGCGTGATGTTCATGTACGCCTTGAAGCTGGTGGCGCCCTGGTCGGCCCAGAAGTCGACGGTGGCGCGCGCGTCGGCGGCGTCTTTGAGGTTGTGCATCTGGATGAAGCGAGAGTTGGGGCCTTCGAGGTAGGGCGCGGTGACGTCGATGTGCGGGCCGGGGAGTTGGCCGGCGTCGATCTGGGTGCGGAGGTTGAGATCGAGGTAGGGTTCGACGGAGCCGGTCGTGCGAAGGGTGGTGACGCCGGCGCCGAGGTAGAGGCGCGGCGAGGAGAAGGCCATCTCGGGAACCATGAGCGGCGGCTCGGAGCTGCCGTGTTCGTCGAAGTTGGGACGCGCGACGTAGTACATGTGGTCGTGCATGCCGACGAGGCCGGGGAAGAGGGTGTGGCCGGTGAGGTCGATGTGGAGCGCGGGCGGGCAGTCGGTGCAGGACCAGGAGGCCATGTGGCCTTCGTTGGCCTGCATGTGGTTCGGTGGGAGGATGGCGGCGATTTTACCGTCAGAGAGGATGACGGTGGCGTCTTCGAGGGGAGCGGCGCCGGTGCCGTCGATGACGCGGACGTGGTCGAGCCAGAGGGTGTTCTTTGAGTTGTCGTATTTGACGTAGCGCGTGACGGCGGGTGCGAGGTGATCGGGGGCGGGAGCTTGCGCTAGAGAGAGCACAGGGACGGACAGGGCGACGAGTAAGCAGAGAGTTTGCATCAGACCTCATGTGCGTTTGTGGTGTGCGGCGATGATAGCGCAGAGTTGGGCTGAAGGGCGCTCGGGGCCGGTACGGGGATGACAGAACAAAGGCAAGAGCACTCGCGCGCTACCACGCGCGATACCCCACCCTGTCTTCCTGCGAAAGCCGAGGGTGGGCACCCGGCGCGCGTGGTTGAATGCAGGTGGGAAGGCTGGGAGAATCTAGAGGCGCGGAGGGATGCGGATGGCGAGGTCGACCAAGGGTTTGAAGATTGCGCTGGCGGTGCTGGCGGCGTTTGTGGTGGCGATTGGTTTGGAGGCGCTGTGGCTGCACCACAGGAACACGGCGGATGAGAATGCGCCGGTGGCGCGCAAAGGCGAGTATGTGAAGCCGACGCTGACCGAGGATCAAGCGGTGTATCTGCGCAAGCTGCGGCCGGATTCTCTGAAAGATGAGCGCGAGCTGATTGGGAAGACGATCTGGGTGAGTGCCGGTGGGCAGATGGACTACTACAAGGACACAGGCAAGCACGTGGATTATGCGAAGCCGGTGGGAGTGCTGCTGGGTGCGGAGCCGCTGGTGATTCGCGATGTGTTTGAGCAGAAGGCTCCGGCGAATACGCGCGCGGTGTTTCGGATTGCGCCGGGGCAGCGGCAGGTGCTGCTGGGCTTCACGATGCCGAATTCGAGCGACCCGAAGGCGATGTATGCGGTGCCGGTGGGGAACTTTGACGACGGCGTCTACAACTTTTTCACCGACGAGATTTTTTTCTATGACGATCCGCATGTGCTGTACAAGCACTGGGGACCTGGAGTGTGGGCACACATCGACAAGCATGAGGCAGTGCTGGGCATGAGCGAGAACCAGGCGATGATGGCGCTGGGCCAGGTGATTACGCCGCACGGCGATAAGGTGGGCGATCGCAGCGTCAGCTTCGACAACAATGGCAAGCCAGTGGAGATCGACTTCCAGAACAATAAAGCGGTGAAGATTACGCCGGGGAGTTAGGAAGACAGGGAGTAGGGAGTAGGGAATAGGGAGTAGCAAACGACGGCGGGCTCGCTTGCTACCCCATAGTCTCTACTGCCTATTTTTTGCTGCGGAATAGAAGCGGTGCGAAGTGGATGAGGTTTTCGCGCCAGACGAGCCAGGTGTGTTTGCCCTCGGTCTCTATGGGTGTGACGGGAAGGTGCTGCGCTTTGGCCCAGCCGACGAAGTTGCGGTTGGGCTCGATGAGGTCGTCGCCGGTGCCGCAGGCGACCCAGAGAACGCGGAGGTCGCGGGCCATGCCGGGGTCCATCATCTGCTGCTTGAAGTTGAGGTTTTTGACAGCGGCGCTGAAGCCGCCGACGTAGGCGAAGTAGGCCGCGTGATTGATGCCGATGGTGAGGCTCTCAAGCCCGCCCATGGAAAGCCCGGCGATGGCGTGATTCTCACGGCCTTTGGCGATGGGATAATCGCGCTCGACGGCAGGGATGATCTCCTGCATGAGCATCCTGGAGTAGAGCGTGAGATTGCCGACGACCCTTGGCTGGTCGTCCCAGACGGTGTGGCCGGAGGTGACAAAGCTGTAGTCGCCGTAACCCTGCGGCATGACGACGATCATGGGCACGATGCTGCCGGTGGAGATGAGCGAGTCGAGGATGAGGTTGGCGTGGCCGACGTCGAGCCAGCCGTTGCCGTAGTCGGACCAGCCGTGCAGCAGGAAGAGTACGGGGTAGCCGCCCTTGCGATGGGCGTCATAGTTCGGCGGCGTGTAGACGAAGTAAGGCTCCTGGTTCATGGGCAGGCCGCGCGCGATGTAGGTGAGAAGCACGTGGCGCGTGATGCTGCCGTGGGGGATCTCCGTGAGCTCCCACGGCGCTGGCGGTTTGCCGGGGACGAGGACGCTGCTGGACAGGCTGACGATGTTGGCATTGACGTGGCCGTTCATCGGGTCGAGCTGCGGCACGTCGTCGACGACGAACGTGTAGTTGTAGTACTCGGCCGGCAACGGCTTGGTGGTGACCGTCCAGAGGCCGCCGCTGTCCTTCTGCATGACGAGGGGATCGTAGGACGCGTCGGTCTTGAGGGTGACCTTCGAAGCAGAGGCGTTCTGATAGCGGAAGGTGATGGTGCCGTTCGAGTTCACTTCGTGTGAGTCGAAGGGAGGGTTTTGCGCGAGTGCGGGGACGGCTGCCAGCATGAGGGTGAGGGGGAGAAGGCGACGCATGGGCGCAGTATAACGTCCACCTCTGGTAAATGCGCTGCTACGCTAGCAGCAGAAACCCGAGAAGGTATAGCGATGATCGATGTCCATCCGCCGCAAAAGCGTATTCACGGTGTAGCTGAATTCTTTCTTCATTTGTTCACCATCACGATTGGGTTGTTGATCGCACTGGGGCTGGAGGGCGCAGCCGGCGCTGTACATCACCGGCATCAGCGGCAGGAGGCAGAGACGACGATCCGTGAGGAGATTACGGAGAATCGCGCGGAGCTTGTGAAGGCGGATGCGGCGATCAAGACCGAACTGGATAACATGGTTGCGGTGCTCGGGTACCTGCAGGCGCGGAGCCAGGGGGAGAATCCGTCAGCGGCGAGCATCTCGATGGGCTTCGCCATGATTCATCTGCAGAACGCAGGATGGCGGACGGCCGCGGCGACCGGCGCGGTGCAGTACATGGACTACAAGGTTGTCCAGAGGTTCGCGGAATCGTATGACTTGCAGGAGGTCTACAGCGGGCTGCAGAGTCAGACGCTCAATAACTATCTGAACCTGAACTCGCACGTTGCGGCGAAGAAGGATCCGAAGAGCCTGACTCCGCAAGAGGCGGAGGCGACGATGCCGGACGTGCGCGTCACGATGGCGCATCTTGGGGCAATGCGGGATATGAGCCACGGTCTGTTGCAGAGCTACGATGAGGCACTGAAGTAATCAGCCTGTGTCGCGGAGCCTCAGCCGGTGTTGCGAAGCCCGGCGCTGATGCCATTGATGGTGGCGGTGATGGCGCGGTCGAGCTCGGCGGCATCCTTCTGGAAGTCGGGGTCGTTGGGATCGGCCGTGCGCTTGCGGGTGAGGAGCTCGAGTTGAAGCAGACTCATGGGGTCGACGTACGGGTTGCGCAGGCGAATGGAGTTGGCGAGCACGAGGTTGCGCTCGAGCAATGTCTGCTGTCCGGTGACGGCGAGCACCATGCGGCGCGAGCGAGCGAATTCTTCCTCAAGCAGGGCGTAGACGCGATCACGGAGCGCCTCGTCCTCGACGAGTGTGGAGTAGAGGCGAGCGACGCCGAAGTCGGCCTTGGCGATGGCGAGCTCGACGTTGCGAATCATGTCGATGAAGAGCGGGAAGCTGCGCATCATCTGGCGGAGAAGGTCGAGGCCGGTGGGAGAGTGATTGGCGAGCTGCTCCAAGGCAAATCCCACGCCGAAGTATGCGGGCACGACGTGACGCGACTGCATCCAGCCGAAGACCCAGGGGATGGCGCGGAGGTCGGCGAGCGAGCGGTGGCGCGTGGCGGATTTGTCGCCGCGCTTGGCGGGACGAGAGCCGATTCGCGCGTGCTCGAGCTCGGCGACCGGTGTGGCTTGTTCGAAGTACTCGAAGATCTCGGGGTTGTCGAGGATGTGTTGCTGGTAGAAGCTGAGCGAGGTTGCAGAGATCTCGTCGAAGACGGCTTCCCACGCGGGATCGATCGCGCCGGTGAGGTGGGTCTTGGTTGCCTGCGAGTCGCCGTTGGGGATGGAGAGGTCGGGGCGCGCGACGGCGTCGACCGCGGCGGCGATCATCAGCTCGAGGTTGCGTTCGGCCAACACGACGTCGGAGTACTTCCAGTTGAGCACTTCGCCTTGTTCGGTGAGGCGGAGCTCGCCGTTGAAGCTGTTAAGCGGCTGCGCGTAGAGCGCGCGATGCGTGGGTCCGCCACCGCGGCCGACAGTGCCGCCGCGGCCGTGGAATAGCCGCAGATTCACACCGCATTCGCGCGCAACCTGATGCAGAGCACGATGAGCCTTCCAGATCTCCCAGGTGGAGGCGATCATGCCGCCGTCCTTGTTGGAGTCGGAGTAGCCGAGCATGACCTCCTGCCGGCCGTGCCAGGCATCAAGCAATGGGAGGAAGGCCGGGCTGGTCCAGAGCTCGCGGCAGACATCCGGTGCGTTGCGAAGATCTTCGATGGACTCGAAGAGGAGGACGGGCTGGAGGCCGGGATCGGCGTTGTTACCCTCAACGTGGACTCCGCCGACGCGCGCGAGCCAGAGGACGCGGAGCGCGTCTTCAGCGCAGGTGGCGCCGGAGACGACGTAGTTGGTGATGGCCTGGGGGTCCTGCTGTTTGAGAGCGGCGAGCATGCGGAAGGTAGCGAGGACTTCGGCAGTCTGCGGCGAGAGCTCTGAGGGAAGCTGCAGCGGGCCTTCGGCGAGGGAGCGCTGCCAGGCGCTGAGCTCTTCGACAGCGGCGGTGTGCACGCGCGCGTGTTGACGGAGATCGAGCGTGTGGAGGTGCAGGCCGAAGGTATGGACGGAAAGGATGAGCGGGTCGATGTACATCGCGGCGAGGCGCTCACCGTGGTTTGCGGCGAGCGAGTCGCGGAGCAGTTGCAGATCGTCGGCGAACTCGGCAGCGTTGGTGTAGCCGGGGAGCGAGGCGTCCTGCGCGAGCTGCAGGTTGCGATACATGACGCTGGGCGGGTCGCCGCCGAGACGAAGGGTGAAGCAGGCGATGGCGAAGCGTGCGGCCTCGTTGGGAATCCTGTCCGAGGAGATTGCATCTCCGCCGCGGAGACGCGCGAGGTAGTTGCCGAGGCGTTCTTTCAAGGCGGCAGAAATGCCGGCCTGATGCTGCGAGGAGGCGAGCTGCTCGAAGACGATGTGCAATTGCTCAAGGTAGAAGTCGCGGAGGAGATTGCGCGCCATCGCGAGTGAGTCGGAGGTGATGGTCGCGGTGACGAAGGGGTTGCCGTCGCGGTCGCCGCCGATCCAGGAGCCGAAGCGGATGAGCGTTGGCAGCGTCGTGAGTTGTACAGGTTCCTCTGCGCTCTGCGGGAACTCGGCGTCGAGTGCGGCGGCGATTTCGCGGTAGAGGACGGGGATGGTGCCGAAGAGCGAGGCGTCGTAGTAGTCAAGGCCCATGCGGATCTCGTCGCGCACGGTGGGGCGAGCGTCGCGGACGTCGTCGGTCTGCCAGAGCGCAGTGATCTCGGCGAGGAGGTCGCGCTCGAATGTGGCGAGCTCGGCGGGCGGTGTGGCGAACTGATCGAGTTTTTCGAGGAGGTCGGAGATGCGGCGGCGTTTGAACATCACGCTGCGGCGCGCGACCTCCGTGGGGTGTGCGGTGAAGACGGGGATGACGCAAATGCGTGCAAGGAGCTCGAGTGCGGCTTCGCGCGTGTAGCCGGCCTCGCGCAGGCGGCGGAGGGTGCCGCGCATGCTGCCACGTTGCACGGTCTGGTCGTCGACGAGCATGCCGGCGCGGCGGCGGCGCTTGCGGTGATTGGTTTCGGCGAGGTTGATGAGCTCGAAGTAGAAAGCGAAGGCGCGTGCGAGCTGGTGGGCGGTGGATGGATCTTCCGCAGCGGCGCGGGTGAGCGCGCGGGCTTCTTCGAGGCGGGCGGCGGCGGCTTCGAGATCGCCGGCGAGCTCGGCTTCGCGGCGGGCGATGCTGGCGCGGCGAAGGGTCTCAACCTTTTCGAAGAGCTCGTCGCCGGCCTGCTCGCGAAGAACCTGGCCGAGGAGCGCGCCGAGAGAGCGAATGTCGCGGCGCAGTGGAGCCTGCTTGGAGTCGAAGTCGCGTGCTTCGAGATCGGCGAGGCGGTCGGTCCAGCGTTCGGGATTCCACAACGAAGGCATCCTCTGATTATGCAATGCCGAGTGCAGGTTCGGTGCTCAGGCGCGATGTTGTTCGTAGACCTTGAGCTGCACGTAGGTGGAGCGCAGCAGTGGCGTGGCGACGTTGTGGGCTTCGCCGCGTGCGAGCAGATCGCCGATGATGTGATCGGCTTCGACGGGCGCGTTCTTGGTCATGTCGCGGTACATCGAGGAGGTGAGATCGGAGCCGGGCAGTGTGAGCCGCTTGCGATCCCATGCGATGAGGTCAGGTGGAGGAGGGTAGCCGTTGGCGGTGGCGATCGCGATGCACTCGTCGATGGCGGCGTTGGCAAAGGCGAGGCCGTGAGGAACTGCGACGACTTCTCCGCAGGTGCCGCGCGGGAGGACGCAGATGGTGTTGAGGCTCGCGAGAACGTACCACTTGTTCCACATGGCGTGGAGGACGTCGGGCGAGAGGATCATGTCGAAGAGCGCGCCGCTCAGCTCGGCGTGAATGCGCTCGATGCGAGGGGTGCGCTCGCGATTGCGCTCGCCGAAGGTGATGTCGCCGAGCTTGGAGAGCTGCAGGACGCGGCCGCCGGCGTCGACGTCGCTGTTGATGCGGCAGGTGCCCCCGATGACGTGCTCCGCGCCGAAGCGTTCGTCGAGCATGTCGAGCTGGCGCATGCCGTTGAGCAGCGGAAGGATTGCGGTGCCGGGGCCGACTGCGGGCGCGAGGTCATCGATGGCCTGCTCGAGCGCGTAGGCTTTGACGGCGAGGATGATGAGGTCGAAGGCCTGCGGCTTTGCGCGGAGTTGATCGGCGGTGAGGAGCTTGGCCTGGATGGTGGCGTTGCCGCGGGGGCTGATGATTTCGAGGCCGTCGCGGCGAAGCTTTTCAGCACGCGCGGGGCGGGCGAGGAAGGTGACATCGCGGCCGATCTGTGCGAGACGGCCGCCGAAGAATCCGCCGGTGGCTCCGGCGCCGACAACGAGAGTGCGCATGAGGAGATGGTAGCGGAAGGCGAGATGTGGGTCTCGTGAACAGGCAAAGGCAAAAGCTCTTGACGCAAAGGGCGCGGAGACAAAGCGCAAAGGATCGCCACGGCAGCTTCGCGAGGGAAGGTGTGGCGCGTCAGGCGGTGGTTTGTTCTTCGAGTTGGGAGGCGAGGTCTTCCCATTCGGCGGTGCGGGTGGCGTGCTGCTCGCGGAGTGTTTCCAGTTCGGCGGCGAGCGCGCGTGCGGCTTCGGCGGTGGTGAAGACGGCTTGTTGTTGTTCGGCCTGAGAGATGCGTGCGTCGAGGTTGGAGAGTTCGTCTTCGATGGCGGCGACGCGGTCTTCCATCTGCTTCAGCTTGATCGGATTGAGGCGCTTCGCGGCGTGCCTGGCCGTGGGCGTGACGGGAGCGAGCGAGCCTTCGACCTCGTGGGTGGACTCCCAGGGCTCGGCATCGAAGTCGCTGGAGGCGATGACGAGGGTCTCGGTGGGCTTCGGAGGTCCGGGTGCGGGAGGTTCGACGGCTTTCGCGGTTGGAGTGGTTCCTACCTGCGCGACGGGCTTCAGCATGCCGGTGGCGGCGTCGATGTGCGCGCCGGTGGCGGTCTCGGTGCGGATGAGTGCGGCGGCTTCTGCGGTGGTGGTGGGGATGCCGGACTTGCGGAAGAGGTAGTCCTCGTAGTTGCCGGGGTAGATGTGAACGCGGCGGTCTTCGACCTCGAAGACGCGCGTGGCGAGGCCGTCGATGAAGTAGCGGTCGTGCGAGACGAAGAGGACGGTGCCGCTGAACGCCTGGATGGCTTCGAGGAGGACATCTTTGGCGCGCATGTCGAGGTGGTTGGTCGGCTCGTCGAGCAGAAGGAAGTTTGCGGGCGAGACGAGCATGCGGGCCAATGCATATCTATTTCGTTCGCCGCCTGAAAGCACGCCGAGGGTCTTGAAGACGTCGTCGCCGGTGAACATGAAGCAGCCGAGCAGCGAGCGGAGCGTGACGGTGTCGACGCGCGGGTTGGCGCCGGTGATGTCTTCGAGCATGCGCGCGCTGCCGTCAAGGACTTTGTACTGGTCCTGCGCGAAGTAGTCGGAGATGACGTTGTGGCCGACGCGGATTTCGCCGGAGCTGGGTTTCTCCATGCCGGCGAGCATGCGCATCAGTGTGGATTTGCCGGCGCCGTTGATGCCGACGAGCGCGATGCGGTCGCCGCGATCGATGGTGAAGGAGACGTTTTCGAGAACTCGCTTGGCTTGTCCGTTAGGACCGGGATAATTCTTCGAGATGTTTTTGACGTCGAGCACGGTGCGGCCCGAGGCGATGGGTTGCGGGAACTTGAAGTGGATCGTCGCTTCCTCTTCGGGGACCTCGATGCGGTCGATCTTGTCGAGCTCCTTGATGCGCGACTGCACCTGTTTGGCCTTGGTGGCCTGGTAGCGGAAGCGGTTGATGAACATCTCGAGCGCCTCGATGCGGTCGCGCTGATTCTTGTACGAATTCATCAGCTGCGTGCGTCGCTCTTCTTTCTGCACGAGGTACTTTTCGTAGTTGCCGTGGTAGACGTGCATGCGCTTGTTCCAGACTTCGACAGTCTTGTTGACCGTGACGTCGAGGAAGTAACGGTCGTGCGAGATGAGAACGAAGGCGTGCTCGTAGGTAGTGAGGTACTGCTCGAGCCAGTTACGCGACTCGAGGTCGAGGTGGTTGGTGGGCTCGTCGAGCAGAAGGAGCGAGGGCTTCTGGAGAAGAAGTTTGGCGAGCGCGATGCGCATCTGCCAGCCGCCAGAGAACTCTTCGGTGCGGCGCTGCCAGTCTTCTTTCGAGAAGCCGAGGCCACTGAGGACGGCGCCAACCTGCGCGTCGAGCGTGTAGATATCGTGCGCGTGCAGGAGGTCGGCGATCTCGGAGTAGCGGTTGGCGGCGGCGTGGTACTCGGGAGACTTCGGGTCCGCGTCCGACATCGTGTGCGTCAGCTGCTCGTATTCCACTTCAAGTGCGCGGATCTCGTCGAAGACGGAGAGGCATTCATCGAAGACGCTGCGACCGGAGAGCGCGAGGCCGTCCTGCGGGAGGTAGCCGAGGGTCATGCCTTTGACGTGGGTGCGCTGGCCGTAGTCGAGCGACTCGATGCCGGCGAGAATTTTGAGCAGGGTGGACTTGCCGGTGCCGTTGCCGCCCACGAGGCCAGTGCGCTCATTCGGTGTGATGAGCCAGTTGACGTCCTCAAAGAGCAGTTTCGGGCCGTATCGTTTGCCAGCGGCAGATAGTTGCAACATTCCATAACCATTTTCGCATCTGTCGTAGCTGCCGATGTCACGCGCGAAGGTTTGAGCGCATCGAAAGGGATTGGGAGCATTTGTGGCGGACCGCAGGGATGGAGATGCCGTTGTGTCCGCGAACGACGGGAACCAAGCTCCGCGCCGAAAGCCAAGATGGTGGCGACGCACCTGGCTCAAGGTGGTCGTGGTGGTGGCGGTCGTCTGCCTGGGCGTGCTTGTGTTTGCCGCGGAGTACATGATTCACCATGCGGAGCCGATTCTGCGGGCGCGGGTGGAGGAGACGCTCTCGGCACACTTCCATGCTCCGGTGCAGCTGGATCACCTGGACATCTCGTTGATCAAGGCGGCGGAGCTTGCGGCCACGGGTATCGAAGTACAGGGAAGCGGGCTGCGGATTCCGTATGTAGGCGACACCGATCAACTGCAGACCGACCAGAACGCACCGATGGTTTATGTGAAGCACTTCGCGTTTCGCACGCGCGTTCGCGGACTGATGCTTCAGCCCACACGGATCGCTGAGGTGGACGTGGACGGCATGGAGTTGCACATCCCGCCGGGGCAGATGCGGAAGGAGATGCTGGGATCGAAGACCGGACGCCATGGACCGAAGGTGTCGCTGGTGGTGGCTCAGATTCGCTGCAAGGATGTGAAGCTCTTTATCGATACGACTAAGCCGGGCAAGGATCCGATGGAGTTCGACATCCAGAAGCTGGATCTGCAGGATGTTGGAGCGAATCAGCCGTTCACGTACCAGGCAGAGCTAATCAATCCGAAGCCGATTGGAGAGGTGCATGCATCCGGGCACTTCGGACCATGGAATGCAGGCAATCCGCGCGAGACGGCGCTTGATGGCAGCTACAGCTTCAGTCATGCAGACCTGAACACGATCAAGGGCATCAGCGGCATCCTGTCATCGCATGGGCAGTTTGGCGGTGTGCTGGATCACATCACGATCGACGGCGAAACAGAGACGCCGGATTTCGGTCTTGATGTAAGCGATCATGCGATGCCCCTGCACACGGTCTTTCACGCGTATGTGGATGGCACGACGGGCGATACGTACTTAGATCCGGTGAAGGCGCGGCTGAAGAACTCTGATTTCACGGCGCGCGGCAAGGTGGTGCTTATCAAGCACGTGGGCCATGACATCGACCTGCAGGTCGATGTGCCGCACGCGCGTATCCAGGACTTCCTCGAGCTTGGCGTTAAGACGCGGCCCCCGCTGATGAACGGCGCCATCGCGATGAAAGCGCATCTTCACATTCCGCCGGGCGATACGCGCGTGCCGCAGAAGCTGGAACTTGCGGGAGCGTTTCGGCTTCACAATGTGCGCTTCAACAATCCGCAGATTCAGGACAGAGTGGATGGACTGAGCGCGCGGGCGCAGGGGCGGCCGAAGGAGGTCGCCTCGGACAGCACGGATCGCGAGGCTGAGGTGAACTCGATGATTTCGGCGAAGTTTTCGCTCATCCACGGAGCGATGAACGTGAACGATCTGCAGTACCAGATTCCAGGGGCGCTGGTGCTGATGAACGGTGTGTATTCGATGGATGGCAATCTCTTCGAGTTCAAGGGACATGTGCGCACGGATGCGACGGCTTCGCACATGGTCACGGGATGGAAAAGCTGGCTGCTGAAGCCGGTGGATCCGTTCCTGAAGAAGAACGGCGCGGGACTGGAATTGCCGATCTCGATCAGTGGAACGCAGGGCGATGTGCACTTCGGTTTGGCTCTGCATGGAACGGCGGACGAGACCAGTCAACAGATGGCAGAGGACTTGAAGACGAACCGGCAGTCGATGCTCGCCGACGCAAAGGCGAAGCGCGAACGCGAGAAAGCAGCGAAGCTGCAGGCTCAGGCCGACGGCAGCGTTGATGGCGAGAAGACGAAAGCACAAAAGAAGGCCGACAAGGAACGCAAGAAGGCCGAACGTCACGAGGCGGAGTCGCAAGCGCAGAAAGCGCCCGTCGAGCCTGCAGAGCAGCCAGCAACGTCGAGCGATCCACAGCTGCACAAGCGGCCGCCTGGATCGCCACAGTAACGGGGCAAGACATTCTTTGCCACCCCTGCTAGCCTTGTGAGATGGCAACGCAGGGCGAGCTCTTCAACCGGGAGACTGCACAGCGTTCGGGGCAGCGGAGCGATGGTCCACAGGCTGTTCCTGAACCGGCGCCCGTGTGGCTGCAGCGGATGAGCCTCATCGTGCTCGTGCTGTTTTGCTTTTATATTGGCGGGTTGCTGACGATCCTGCCGTGGTCGCCGCGCTACTTCGACTCCAATGCGTGGCTGCTGGCGCACCCGGCCGTGGCTGGGTTTCTGGGCAAGAGCTGGATGCGTGGCATTCTCAGCGGCATCGGGTTGATCGATATCTGGATCGGCGTGAGCGAGCTGCTGCACTATAGAGACTACAAAGCTTAGGGCGATACGATCCGCGTCTTAGAGTGCGAGTGGTGGTGGTGACTGTTTGTCGTTAGCTTTCGGAAGACGAACTCCTGCAGCACCGCGCTGACGATGCGCGCCCCGGTTATCTCGAGCGCTCCCTTCACGACCAGGTCGCCCCCGCGGTCGGCCTCGGGATAGTAGAGATTGGTGGCTGCGCTGGCAGAGATGTCGCCAAGCAGACTGGAGATGTTCATCTGCCAGTGGCCGTTGTCGCCCTTGGCCACGAAGGGCGATTCCAGGGCATGCAGCATGCGTGACTTCTTGGTGCCTGTGCCCTGGTAGAAGTAACGCGGATCCTGGTGAAACAGCACGGGAAAGGCTCCGCCGCCGAGCATGATATCGATGAAGGCTCCCGTATAGCTGGCGCCAACGCGCTTCCCGTAGCCCGAAGCTCCCTGCTCATAGTGCGGAGCCACATCTGACGCCTGATTGATGCCGGCGAGGAAGGCTGCGCCGAGGAACGAAGCGGCGTCGGTCGCGGTTCGGATGGCGAGATGGAATTTGAGCCTGGGCGAGAGAGGAATGAAGCGTGTGTCGTAAGAGACGTAGAAGTTCGGCAGCACTCCGAAGAGGCGTTGCCGCTCGGCGAGTTGCACCTGTTCGATGGCCACCTTCTCCGGTGTAGCCGCTGCGACGGAGGTAATCTCTGCTGCCACAATCAGTTTTATCGATTGCAGATCGAGCATCTGGCCCGGCGTGAGAAGGATGGCATCGGAGGTCCACTCGCCGAAGCCGGGGGCCTGGATCGTGACATGAAGCGTTGTAGCGGCGGGCAGATCATTGATGGCGAAGGCGCCCTCTCCGTTCGTTTTGACGGAGCGAGCCGTGGCGGGATCGCCCGAGATCTTAACGATCGCACCAGGAATCAATGCATCTTGCGCATCCACAACGACGCCGACGATGCTCCCGGTCTGCGCACTCGTCGGCTGCTGTCCGGAGGCTCCCGTTGCAGCGAGCAGGAGCGCGAAGAAAACAAGAACTCTGCAAACACGCATAGCGCGGCTCGAATGGGTTGACGTGCTCTCGTAGTGCGAAGGTTCAATTCCTCGTATTGGGGACCTCGGCTGTTGACGACGGAATTCACATGACGGAGCTAGGAATTCATGTCCGGTCGCGAGAGAATATCTCTTGTGTCCACCGAACCCGACCTGACGACCGCTGCTGAACCCGAGCCACTGGAATCTGCGCCGCTGGCGTATGAAAATGCGGCTTTTCTCGATTCTCCGGACGGCCGCTGGCTCCGGATACTGGCAGAGTATTCAGAGCCTATGGCAAGATTTCGCCGCGAGCGCATCCAGGACACCGTGGTGTTCTTCGGATCTGCACGCTTCCGCGCCCTGGATGTTGCGAACAATGAACTTGAATTGCTGGACAACAGCTATGCTGCTCAATCTGCGCCGGAGGACGAACAACCAGCGAAGGAAGAGGAGCTCGAGAGCGGCGAGACTACGCAGCTGAAGCGCGACCGCGCGGAGGCTGCCGTCGAAATGGCGCGCTATTACGAAGACGCGCGCAAGCTGGCGAGTCTGGTGACCGAATGGGCGAAGGGTCTGCCCGGGAGGCGTCACCGCTTCGTTGTCACCTCAGGAGGCGGGCCGGGAATCATGGAGGCTGCCAACCGCGGCGCGTGGGAGGCCGGCGGAAAGACGATCGGGCTCAACATCAAGCTGCCGTTCGAACAGTATCCGAACCCGTACATCACGCCTGCGCTCAACTTCAACTTTCACTACTTCTTCATGCGCAAGTACTGGTTCGCGTATCTGGCCAAGGCGCTGGTGGTCTTCCCCGGCGGCTTCGGAACGCTGGATGAGATGTTCGAGCTGCTCACGCTGGACCAGACGCACAAGCTTGCGAAGAAGATCACGGTTGTCGTTTACGGTTCGAGCTACTGGAAGCAGGTCATCGACATGGACATGCTGGTTGAGAAGGGCGCGATTTCGCCCAAAGATCTCGATCTCTTTCAGTTTGCCGACACGCCGGAAGATGCGTTTCGCATCCTGAAGGAAGGCCTGACGAAGTATCATCTCGACGGCGTTGCGGCGGACCAGGTGGGATCGGTGCCGAACGAACCTGCGCCCTCAGCTGAAGAGCTGCTGGGCCCGGAAATTGCACGCACGCGTTAGATACATCCTTGGCGGGGTGATTTGCAGCTGGCATAGTGGCCCATGCCGCCGCGTGTCGCCTTTTTCCCGGACAGCTTTCACGAGGTCAACGGAGTAGCGCACACCAACCGCAACTTCGAAGCGTTCGCCTATCCCGATCAGGGGAGGCTCTTATCGGTGATAGAGCTCGCCGACGTAGACGCTGTGGGGCGAGAGCCGCAAAGAACCGGTGGATTGTGTGACGTGATCGATGTGCAGCGAGGTGAGCAACGGACGCACGGTGCCGCCCGCAATGTGCAGCTTCGCCAGGTCTGCGTCGAGTGAGACCTGGATCGGATGGTCGGTCAGGTTGCACGCGACGATCACGGACGCAACGGTGCGCGCTCCTGCCGGTGCTCGCCGCAGCCAGACGAGCGCGCCTTCGCTGTCGTGATTCAGGAACGAGACGGATCCATTGCGCAGCGTCGCGTTGCCGCTGTGCAGTTCAAGCAGGCGACGATAGAAGTTCAGCAGCGAGTCGGAATTGTTGTCTTGTGTCGCGACATTGATCGGTGCGTCCGCAGTGTTGGCCGGTGCGGCGACAGCGCGCGTGCTGAAACCGGGCAGAGTGTCGGGATCGACAGGCGGCGGCGCGGACTCTGTGTTCAACGCAACGCTGGGCATCTGCGGGCGCTTGCCGACCACGGAAGATGGCGCGGGCGGAACATACGGACGGTATGGTCCGTAGACCTCTTCCCTGGGCTTCGGCGCCACGGCGACCTGCGGCCTGGTGATGTTCGAGGGCGTCCAGCGCATGATGGCCGGGGCGGAGTTGCTCGCAAGCCCGATCTCCTGACCATTGGTGAGCCCCACTGCACCACGCGAACTGAGGATCAACGCAGCAAGAATCTTGTCGCGGCTGCGCTGCTGTTCCTCGTGGGGAGCGATCTGGAGCAGCGGCTCGCCCGCCGCGGGGGAGTTCGCAAGAACGAGCCTGGTGCGCAGCGTCACCGCATCCCACGTTGCAGGATTCACTGTGCCGTCAACCATCTCCGGGCCACTTCGTGGCGAATTGGACACGGCGGCGCCGACCGCAGGGGAATCTCCGGAGAGGACGATGCGCTCGCCGGGAAAACTATCGGCCAGCGTTCGGAGTTCCTGCAGAAGAAAGACGGCCTCGTGAAAGTTCGACCGCGACGCTATCGTGTTGAACATCTGCGCCGGAACATAGATGCCTGCAACGCCACGCTTCAGCCATGTGCGCGCTTCGACGATTGCCTGTTCTGCAGTTGGAGATTGTGCCGGGGTCTCCTGGCCAAGCTGCACGATAATCCGGATGTGATGGCGGCTGGCATCGCTGAGCAGGTCATCGAAGCCCGCGTCGTTGGTGTGCGATTCGACAAGCACTGCATCGACGCCGATGGACTGCAGGTAATCGAGCCGTTGTGCGAGACCGCGCAGATCGCCGACGCCGTCGCCGTCCGAGTCCTGGAAGGTCTGCGGCTGGACGCGATAGATGACCGCCGACTGCCACCACGCCTGCGAGCTTAGTCCTGAGCCTGCCCAGCCGGGGCGCGCGAGTGTCTGCGCCGGCGCGACGGCCGGGAGCAGCAGCGCCGCGGCGATTGCGCTAGCGAAGCGAAGCCGAATCCTGATGGGCGAGATGCGTTGAGCAGCGGGCCGGAAGTAAATCTGCATAAACAAAGCCGTCACGTTCGACCACGTCGCCGCGCCGTACCTCGATGCTACGCGAGACGGCGCCACGCGCAAACATAGGCCCGGCGCTGACGAAGGTGTGGAACTCGCCGCAGGGGTCCGTGGCGGCTGGAAGCTCGCGAAGCAGATCCTCGTCAAAGGCGCGGCCGGCAAAACGTGCATCGAGCTGGCGTGGATCGACGCAGACCAGATGCGCACGCAGTCCGGCGGCGATCATTTCTCGAGCGAGCGCATCTGTCGAGATCTTCCAGCAGGGAAAGAGCGGCTCGAGTCCCGAGCCCGCGAGCTTCGCTTCGCGATATGCGCGGATGTCTTCGAGGAAGAGATCTCCAAACGCAATCGCCTGAATGCCTTCATCGACCGCTCGCGCACAGGTTGCCGCCATTGCGGACTCGTACTGCTCATTCGAGCACGGCCACGGCAGAGGAACAGGCCACAGCGGAAGTCCCGCCGCTTCGGCCTGCTGTTCCAGCAATGCCTGCCGGAAACCATGCATGGCCACGCGTCCGAAGTGCGAGTTGATGGTGGTCAGCAGACCGGCGACTTCATACTCCGGCTGCTGCCGCAACAGGTGCAACGCCCACGCGCTGTCCTTGCCGCCGCTCCAACTCACGAGAACGCGCTTTCCCATTCGAGCTGCCTAAAGCGCCGACATGATCTCGGCTGCGCGCGTGCCGCGGCGAATGATGTCGGCATCCTTTGGCGTCAGGTCGTAGTTGATCTCGAGCATGCCGATAGGTTTCATCTTCAGCGCGGCGATGTGGGCATCGACAGTCTTGAAGTCGAGCGTGCCGTCGCCTGGCCAGAGGTGCTCATCCTTTCCGCTCCCCGAATCGCCGCCGTGATTATCGTGCACGTGAAGCTCAAACAGGCGGTCCGGCATCGACGTGAACGCCTCGAAGGCGAGATCGACGCCGGTTTTCGCAGGCGCGCTGCTGCTTGCAGGCACGCCTTCCGCAAGATGCGCATGACCGAGGTCGAGGCAAAAGCCGACGGTCGAGAAATGGCCGACCTTGACGATCTCCACCAGGTGCTCGGGCGTCGCGACGGCATTCGTCAGATTTTCCAGGAGCAGCTTCACGCCCAGAGGCCCGGCGAACGCCTTCAGATGCTCGATGGCCGTCAGTGAATCGTCAAGCGCGCGCGTATCCCAGCGGTCATCCTTGCTGCCCAGATGCAGCACACAGGACTTGATGGGAATCTGCTCGGCGGCCTCGAGCGCGCGTTTCACCTCGTCCATGGCAGCGATGCGCAAGGCTTTATTCGTGTCGATGAGGTTCAGCGCGGCGGCAGTGTGGCGGCTCCACGCGCTCTCATCCTCCGCGCTGAAGAGCGGCATGTGGAGCGTCGGCGTAGCGGGATTCGACTTGAACCACGTGGCTATTTCGTGTACGGCAGCGCGGTCGGTGTAGTCGAAGTGATGGCGCGAGGCGAAGAGTTCGATGGCCTGAGCGCCGGCAGAGCGGAGCGTGTCGAGCAGCGGGGTCGTGAGTTGCTGCGGCAGAAAGATGTGCGTGGAGATTCCAGGTTGCATCGCCTTTGAGAGTATCGCGGAGAGCCGTGGATGCGGGAGAAGATTGTGACAAACCCAAAACACCTCGAGCAGAAAGCAAAAACCTCGTTGTCACGGATAAAATGCGGGCGGAGGCAAGAATGCGCGTTTGGATGAAGCTGATGGTGCTGTCTTTTGTGGCGACGCCGATGGTGGCGCAGGTGTCGTCCCCTGCGACGGGAGCGGCGCCTGCACAAGCCGCGGCGCAGGCCGCCCCTGGCGTGAAGCCCGCGCCGGATGCCTGCGATGCGATGCGCAAGAAGCTCGACGACTGGCCGCAGCGTGGCCGCTATGCCGAGGCAAACGCTGCACTGCCGGCAACGCAGGACGGACGCGTTGTCTTTTACGGCGACTCCATCACCGATGCCTGGACGCGGAACGGTGGAACCTTCTTCCCTGACAAGCCTTACGTCAATCGTGGCATCAGCGGCCAGACGACCGAACAGATGGTCGTGCGCTTCCGCCAGGATGTCATTGACCTGCACCCGCAGGCCGTCGTGATTCTCGCGGGAACCAACGACATCGCCGGCAATACCGGCCCCGAGACGCAGGCGACGATTGAAGACAATTTCCGCTCGATGGTCGATCTGGCACGCGCGAATAACATTCGCGTCGTGCTCGCCTCAGTGCTGCCCGCCGCGGCGTATCCGTGGAAGCCCTCGGCCGGCAATCCCGCGGAGAAGATTCGCGCACTCAACGATTGGCTGAAGAGCTATGCCGCCTCGCAGAACATCACCTACCTCGACTACTACTCCGCGATGGCCGGTCCGGATGGCGGCATGAAGCCCGGCATCAGCATTGACGGTGTACACCCGAATGCCGCGGGCTACGCGATCATGGAGCCCCTGGCAGAGAAGGCTCTCGCGCAATAAAACGCGAGAAACAAAAAAGACCGGCGAGGCATTCACCTCACCGGTCCTCGTTTTTCTATTCAGAAAATGCTTAGTTGCTGCGGCGGCGTTTACGACGGCCTGCGCTGCGTCCGCCGCCCGCTGATGATCCGCTGGAGCGGCCATCGCGCTGCTGCTTGCCGGCATGCGAGCGCCCGGTGTCCGAGCTGCTATGCGTGTGATGCGACCCGTGCTGACGAGCATGATGCGCGTGTTCCGCGCCCTCCTGCTTCCAGGAACGAGTCTCCATCGCCAGAAGCGCGGAGAGGTCGTCAATCGGCTTCGTCAGATCGATCGGCCGGTTGCGTTCTTCCTTGGCGAGATCCTTATCGGCCTCGCGCCACTCGAAGCTGATCTTCAGCTCGCGCTCCAGCTTCTTCGCGTCGCCCTTCTCGAGCGGTGTAACGAAGGTCGTGGCAACACCCTTTGCGCCTGCGCGTCCCGTGCGGCCGATGCGATGCACAAAATCATCCGAGCCGTTCGGCAGGTCGAAGTTCACCACGTGCGCAATGTGCGAGATATCGATGCCGCGTGCCGCCACGTCGGTTGCGACAAGAACGCGCGCCTTGGTCTCGGAAAACTTCTTGAGCGCCGATGTGCGCTGCGACTGCGTGCGGTCGCCGTGGATCGTCGCGGTCTTGTGCCCGAGCTTCTCCAGCTTGCGCCCGATGCGTTCCGCACCGTGCTTGGTGCGCGAGAAGACGAGAAACGTTCCCTCCTCCTCATTCAGCATCTGGTCAAGTTGCGCCAGCTTCTGGTCCTGCATCACGATGTACGCGCGCAACGTCACGCGATCGCTCGGCTTGGAAGTCTGGCCGATCTCGACGCGCACCGGTTTGTGCACGTAGTCCTTCACGATTTCGCGAATGTTCGCATCCAGCGTGGCGGAGTAGCACATGGTCTGGCGGTCCTTGGGCAGGGCGCCAACGATGCGGCGAATCGCCGGCAGGAAGCCCATGTCGAGCATGCGGTCGACCTCGTCGAGCACCAGCATGTCGACGTCCCGCAGATTGATCAGCTTGCGCTTCAGATAGTCCTCAAGCCGTCCCGGTGTCGCGACGACCACGCGCGGTCCGCGCTGAATCGCCTCGACCTGCGGGTTCTCGCTCAGGCCGCCGCACACCAGCACGGCGTCGTTCTTGTTGACCGGCGAGATCTTGAAGTAGTGCTCCAGCACCTGCATCGCCAGCTCGCGGGTCGGCAGCAGGATGAGTGCCAGGATTGGGCTCTTCTTCGCCTTGGTCGACGGCTGCGAGATCCCTTCGAGCCGATCGATCATCGGCACCAGGAAGCTGAGCGTCTTGCCCGTGCCTGTCGAGGCCGTCGCAAGAATGTCATCGCCTTCGAGAGCCGGCGGAATTGCGCCCGCCTGTACCGGCGTCGGCTTGATGAAGCCCGCTGCGGTCAGGCGATCCTTCAGCGACTGCGTGATGCTGAAGTCCGTAAAGTGAAGGGCCGAAGCCTCGGTTTGTGTAATGTGCCGCGCAACCTGCATGGGCGCGGGATTCAGAATTGATTCAAGAGTTAATGAGTTCGACAAGTATTCCTCTGTTCGTAGCTGGAAGAGAGAGTGTCGGCAGAGACGCACACGGGCGCGGAGGCGCCATTCGCGTCATGGATTCCGGGTTTCAGCAAGGCTTTGGTTCTCTTCAGGTCCAAAGGGTCTCAATCAAGCTGCTGCTGCACGGCGAGGCCTCACCCGTTTGATGGGCCTCCAGCCAGAGCAACCAACACGCGAAGCCCTTACGATGCTTGGCGGAAGGAAGGAAAGCGCTCGCGGTCTCTGGCCAGACTCGAATCCATCGGGAGTCCTTCCCGCGGCGCTCGCGTGGTTTCCCACGCAAACCTAGTATAGCACGCCCGCTGAACCGTCCCCGGTGCACTGCTGGCGAATGCAGGCAACAGCAGATTGCGGAGCGAATCCAACCACTTATGGAACTCGACCAGCAGCTTCAGAAGGCGCTCGACAAGCTTGCTAAAGGTGGTACGAAGATCGGCGAGCCGACGAACCTCGGCGGCGAGCTGGTTATTCCGGTGAACGGGGTCCTTCTCACACCCGAGAAGATTTTCGCGACAGCGCAGATAGACCCGCATCCCAAGCCGAAGCCCTGAGGTTCCTGGTTCGTCCGCTACTCTAGTTTTATTGCCCAGAGTTCAGTCCCCCGGAGCCCGCATGCGCTTCCTCCGCGCCAGTGTCTTTCTCGCCGTCCTCTTCACCCTCGCCGCTCACGCCGAGAAGCCCTGGCCCATCCGCGCGGTCATCGTCACGACCTTCGAGACCGGCAACGATACCGGCGACGCGCCTGGCGAGTTCCAGTTCTGGGTGGAGCGCGAGCACCTCGACCAGGTCATTGAGTTTCCCGGCGGGGTTCATCCGCTGCGGACCAACAAGGAGCACACCATCCTCGGCATGGTCTCCGGGACAACACTGGTCAACGCCACGGCCAGCATGATGGCCCTCGGTCTCGATCCGCGGTTCGATCTCACGCACGCCTACATCCTCATCAACGGCATCGCGGGCATCGACCCGCGCATCGCCTCCATCGGCTCCGCCGCGTGGGCGCGCTACGTCATCGGCGACGTCGCCCGCGAGATCGATCCGCGCGAGGCACCGAAGGACTGGCCTTACGGCATCTTTCCCACCAGCGCGAAACAGCCCAACCCGCCGTCGCTCGACGACGCGATCTGGCACCGCTCCAACCTCTTCACGCTCAACCAGAGTCTCGTGCAGTGGGCTTACGATCAGACGCGTTCGCTCAAGCTCTCTGACGATCCCGCCGTCGCCGCCTTTCGCGCCGAGTACACCAACATGCCCAACGCGCAGCGGCCGCCGTTCGTTCTCCTTGGCGATACCTTCGCTTCAGACTACTACTGGCACGGTACGATCATGACCACCTATGCCGAGGATTGGGTCCGCCTCTGGACGCACGGCAAAGGCACCTTCGCGACCACCGAGATGGAAGACTCCGGTTTCCTCAACGCCATCGACCGCCTCGACGAGATGAAGCGTGTCGACCGTAACCGCGTGCTCGTGCTGCGCACCGGCAGCAATTATTCGATGGAGCGCCCCGGCCATGATGCCGTTGAGTCCGTCTCCGCTCCCTACGTCGGCAAAAATCTCGGGCTCGAGTCCGCCTACCTAGTCGGCTCAACCGTGATCAACAACCTCGTCTCCAACTGGTCGACGACCCGCGAACGTATCCCCGGCGAGCAATAGCAAGTTAGCGGGTCAGCAAGTTAGCGGGATCGATGGCACGTGTCCAACGCGCTAATTTACTCCCTCAAACAACAGCTGCTCATAAATCTCCGCCGTCCCTTCATCGAAGCAGCAGAACTCGACGCGCTCCACGCCGCTGGCGTCCGCCATCTCGCGACACACATGCACCGCAATCTCTGCTGCCGGCCGTTGCGGATAGCCATAAATTCCCGTCGAAATCGCCGGAAACGCAATCGATTTCGCGCCGTACTCCTTCGCCAATTCGAGCCCGCGCCGATAACAGCCTGCAAGCTTTGCGGCCTCACCGTGTCCACCACCGTTCCACACAGGCCCCACCGCATGAAACACCCACCTGGCTCGCAAGCGGAATCCTGGCGTCGCCTTGGCATCGCCCGTCGAGCATCCATGCAGCGCGCGACACGCCGTCAGCAACTCCGGGCCCGCAGCGCGATGTATGGCTCCATCCACGCCGCCGCCGCCCAGCAGCGAGGTGTTTGCTGCATTCACAATCGCATCCACCTCAAGCTTCGTGATGTCGCCACGAGTGACTTTCAGCTCTGCCATCGCCGCATCTCCTCGCCCGCTTCGTGCACCAGGAGTTGTAAGTTGTAAAGGTTGTAGGTTGTAAGTTGTAAGTTCGAAGCGCAACTTACAACCTAGAACTTACAACTTAGAACTTGCTCCTAATACGCCAGCGCTACCGCATCGCAGCGCATTTCGCTGCCCGCCGAGTACACGCGGTCGGTGTGCCCATCGTAGTGTGATTCGCTGACCTCGATGCACTCGTAGCGACCAAAGCCGCCGTCGCTCGCGCCCACCGGCCACCCGAGCGCGATGAGTTTGTCGCGTGTCGCCTTCGGCACACCGGCCTCCAGCCGCAGAATGCCCTTCGGGCCGAGCCCATGCTGGTCCTCGCCCATCGACTGCGACGATCCTTCGTGGTGCCAGCGCGGGCTGTCCGCAGCCGCCTGCACATCCAGCCCATAGTCCACGCGGTTGACGATGATCTGCGTCTGTCCCTGCGGCTGCATATCGCCGCCCATCACGCCGAAGCTCAGCCACGGCTTGCCATTCTTCGCCGCGAACCCCGGAATGATCGTCTGGAACGGGCGCTTGCCCGGCGCGTAGATGTTCGGATGTCCGGGCTGCAGCGAGAACAGCTCGCCGCGGTCTTGAAACATAAACCCTAAGCCATCCGCGACAAGCCCTGACCCCATGCCGCGGAAATTGGATTGGATGATCGACACCATCATCCCGTCCTTGTCTGCGGTCGTGAAGTACGTGGTGTCGCCGTGGCTCGGCGCCTGGCCCGGATAGACCGGCGTCAGAATCGAGTCCAGCTTGATCTGCTTCGCGCGCTCCTTCGCATACTCCTTCGAGTTCAGCCACTCAATCGGCACTTTCGAGAAGCGCGGGTCCGCGTAGTAGCGCGCGCGGTCCTCGTACGCCAGCCGTTTCGCCTCAATCATCACCTGCAACGCCTCGGGCGACTGGAAGCCATACCCGCGCATATCGAACTGCTCAATGATGTTCAGCATCTCGAGCGTCGCGAGCCCCTGCGTGTTTTCGCCCATCGCATACACCGTCACACCGCGATAGTCGCTCTGCAGCGGAGTCGGCCACACCGCTTTGTGGGCTTTCAAATCTTCGCGCGTCATCCATCCACCGATGCGCTTGAAGTATTTCTCAATCGTGTCCGCAATGGGCCCGTCATAGAAGGCATCGCGGCCGCCCTCGGCGATCATGCGATACGTCTTCGCCAGATCAGGATTGCGGCGCACCTCGCCTTCGTTGGGCGCGCGGCCGCCCGGAGCGTACGTGTGCAGCATGTTCTGCGTCTCTTCCACGCCTGCGCCCGGCCGCAAAAACGCCGCCACATTCCCCTTGATGGACCGGCCGATAATCTGCGGCACCGGCGAACCGTTTTCGCAGGCATGAATCGCCGGTTCGAAAAGCTCCGCCCACTTCAGCTTGCCGTAGCGTTCATGGAGCGCCCACCATCCACCCAGCGCTCCGGGCACCGAGACCGAAACCGCGCCATTCGGCGGAATCACATGCTTGCCATCCACCACCACCGAGCGCTGCTGCACCGTTTCCAGGCTCAGGCCCTTCGGCGACGCACCCGAGCTCGCCATCCCTTCCAGCTTCTGCGTCTTCGGGTCCCACACGAAGGCGTAGCAGTCGCCGCCGAGTCCCGAGCTCACCGGTTCCACGAAACCCAGCACCGCGTTCGCTGCAACCGCGGCATCGCACGCGCTGCCCCCCTTTTTCAGAATGTCGATCGCCGTCTGGGTCGCCAGCGGATGCGCCGTGCCCGCTGCTCCGTTCAACCCCATCGCCGCCGACCGGGTCGCAAAGCTCGCGCCCGCCGGCCGGTCGCCCGCATGCACATCCGGGCGAACAAATTTCTCCTGCCCAGCCGCCTGAAACTTCGGCAGTTCCGCTTCATTCTGCGCGCCGTTCGCGCTCTGTGCATCCAAGTTCAAATTCGGCAGAATCGCCGCTCCGGCAGCAGCGGCGGGTAATGTGGCAAGAAACTGGCGGCGGCGCATTTCGGGTCGGATCTCCTCAGGACAGATTTGCAGTCCAAACTAACATCCCGCTCGCGTTGATACACTCACCCTGTCCCCCAATGAGTCTCAAAGCCAAGATCGAAGCCGTCATCTACGCATCCGAAGAGCCCGTCACGCTCGCCCAGCTCGTCAGCCTGCTCAGCGAAGAGGCGCAGGCCGAGCTCGAGGCCCTCGACTCGCAGCAGGAGTCGCTGCCCCTCGAGGAGACTGCGACCGACACCGCCGCTGAACCTGAAGCGCTCAACGCAGAAGTGCTCGGCGAGGCGTCCCTAGCGGACGCAGAACCTCAGCTTCCCGAGCTGAATGTCGCCGAAGCGCCGGCCGGGTCCGTCGCGCCCGCCGAACTCGAAGCACCCGCCCATGGGATGACCCTGGAAGCTGCAGAGGCCGACGCGAAGGCCACCGCCGCCGCTACTCGTGCCCGTGAGCGCCGTCTCCGCGACTACTTCCGCTCCCTTCTCGAGCAGCTCATCGCCGATTACGCCTCCGACGAGCGCGGCCTCGAGATCCGTGAGGTCGCCGGCGGCTTCCGCTTCGCCACCAAGCCCGAGTATCACGACGCCGTCCGCGGCTTCGTCAAATCGCTCAAGCCGCCGCTGAAGCTCTCCCTCCAGGCGCTCGAAACCCTCGCCGTCATCGCCTACAAGCAGCCCGTCACGGCGCCCGAAATCTCGGAGATTCGCGGCGTCGACTCCGGCGGTGTCATTGGCTCGCTCATGGCGCGCAAGCTTGTCGCCACTGCGGGCCGCAAGCAGGTCATCGGCCGCCCCATCCTCTACAAAACAACGAAGGACTTCCTCGTCCGCTTCGGCCTCAAAGACATCAACGAGCTTCCCAGCATCGAAGAGTTCGAGAAGATGTCCGCCGAGTTCGCCGAAGCCATCCAGGAGGAGATCCCCATGCCATCCGCCGAAGGATCAATGCGCCGCTCCATCGAGGACGCCGGCACCAACATCCACGAGTCCCAGGCCGACGGCGAGCCCTACAGCGAAGAGAACCTCAACGACGAAGGTCCCTCCGCCGTGCCCGACGACACCGCCGACGAGGTCCTCACCGATGGCCGCCTCTCCGGGCTGCCACCCAACTACGCCGCCGAAGACGCTCCGCTCGACGAGGCAGAAGACAGCCCCGCGCTCAATGCCGAAGTGCAGTCCCAGGAAAAAGACAACGGCGCCTAGCCCACAATCGGCCCATGCTTTCACGTCGTGAAAGGTGGGTATCGCCTTCCTTCCCGAGGGCGATCAGGCTTATACTTCCTCCCATCCGCCCCCTAGGGCCTCGCGAATCCCAACTGCAATGAAGCCTTTCTCCGACATCCCGCCGACCGACCCGCCTGACTTCGTGCCCGATCACGAGCCTGACATCCTCGCCACGCCCGAAGGCGACGCTGAGTCCCTTCCGGACGAGCCACTCCAGCTCGGCGCCGTGCCGCCCATCGAACGCCCACGCGGCAACGAGCCGCACTTCAGCCTTCCGCTCCGCAAAGCCCTCGACTAATTCGGCACACTGTCACTCATGTGCGGACGCTACGCCCGTAGAGGCGACAAACAGAGAATCGCGGAAGCATTTCACGTCAGGGACGTGCCCGACTTCGCCATGCCGGAGGCGGACTACAACGTTGCGCCGACGACCTTCCAGCCCATCATTCGGCAGGGCCGCGACAGCGGCGAGCGCGAGATCCTGCTGGCGCGCTGGGGGCTGATTCCCTTCTTCACCAAAGAGCTCAGCGAAGTCAAAGGACTGTCCACCATCAACGCCAGGTCAGAGGGGATCGCAGCGGCGCGAACGTGGCGCGAGCCCTTCAAGAAGCGGCGCTGCCTCGTTCCCGCATCCGCCTTCTATGAGTGGGATAAGAAGGGCGAGAAGAAGCCCTACACGATCGACCTCGCAAACGGGCAGATGTTCGCGCTCGCCGGGCTGTGGGACGCATGGAAGGACAAGGACGGACGCTGGCTGCAGTCCTATGCGATTGTCACCACTGCGGCGAATGAGTTGATGGCATCGATTCACGATCGAATGCCCGTGATCCTGCGGCCGCGCGATTACGACCGGTGGCTGGACCGCGAGCCCACGGAGCAGCCGCCCATCGACCTCCTGCGGCCGTTCCCCGCTGACGAGATGGAGATGCATCCGGCCAATCCTGCCGTGGGCAACGTACGAAACAACGGACCCGAGATGCTGGCCGACCCGCAAAGGAACTGATGTTTCTCCTCGTTTTCGTTGCTGCTTTGCTAGGCTTGAGCGGTGCCCTGGTATGAGCTGAACTCCGCGGATGATCCGAAGCTCAATGAGCTTGCGAAGCGTTATCAGCTGCATCCGCTGCATGTCGAGGATGCCCGCTCTCCGGACGAGGGAATCAAGGTAGATCAGACCCCGCACTACGCCTTCGCTGTGCTGAAACCGGCACGGCTCCTGCCCGCCTCACCAGACTCGACGGGCTTCGAAGATATCTCCTTTTCGACAATCGACATCTTTGCGGGGAATCTCAACGGAGAACCATTCTTCATTACGATCGCCGATCCTGATTGCCCGACCACAGCCCAGGCACTGGAGAGAGCGCGGCGGGATGGGCAGGATGACAAACCAGCCCGCTTGCTTTACCTGATTCTCGATACGGTGGTCGACCTCTACTTTCCTGCGATCGACCATTACGACGAAGAGCTGGATAACCTGGAGAACCTGGTGTTGGCCGAGCCGCACCCGGGAACGCTCCAGAGCGTCTTTGCGTTGAAGCGGGAGCTGATCGAGTTGCGCAGAGTCCTGGTTGGCACACGCGACGCGACCCTGCACCTGCAGCGGGATCCGGAATCGATCATCGACGCGGAACAACAGCCGTTTGTGCGCGACATCTATGACCACGTTGTAAGGTTGCTGGATTCCGTTGAGACGCAGCGGGACCTGCTCAATAACGCGTTGGACATCTATCTGAGCTCCGTGGCCAACCGGACCAACGAGGTGATGAAGGTGCTCACCGTGCTGGGGACGCTGGTGACGCCGGCGATTGCGATCAGCGGAATCTATGGAATGAATCTGGGAGGGCTGCCTTTTGAAAAGAGCCCTCACGCAGCCCTCTATGTGGCGGGACTGATTGTGGCTACGACAGGAGCCCTGCTGCTCTGGCTGCGCAAGCAGAGGTGGCTGTGACGGCAGGACATTCTGACAGAGGCACCAGGCCAAACCCCTCTCCGGTCACCCCGCTCGCCATTACCTGATCAGTCGACACCAGCCTCGCCAACACACGAAAGGCGCAGCCAGTGAGGCTGCGCCTTTGAGTTTTTACGCCCGCCTGGTGGGGTTAGCGGGGTATTGGAGGGGGTGTCGTGGGGTTGGACTCAGTGTGGGTCTGAGTCTCAGTGTGAGTCTGGGTCTGCCCGTCCGGGCTTGCCGTGTCCTGAGAACTGCTGGTGGTGCGCTGGCCAGCCACCGGATTGCCGTTGGCGTCAACGTGGCTGGCATCGGTCTTCTGCTGCGTCGTCACGGTCGTGCCGTCCGGCATTGTGGTCTGCTGCGTCTTCTTTGCCTTGTGGTGGGTCTGGCTCTGGGTCTGTCCATAGGCATCCGTCGTTGTCGTAGACTGCGTGGTCGACTGGGTGTTCTGGGTGTTCTGGGCCAGGGCGCCTGCCGTCAGAAACGCAAACGAAAGAGCGGTTGTTGCAATGGGCTTCAGCAATCGCATACGGGTCTTCTCCTGTGCTGCTTTCCGGGGGCCCGGCTCTGAATCTTTTCTGCTTCCGGAAAACGGCTACCGGAGCCCCGCACTTCTTTGGCCCGTTTCAGGCCATGTGTCCTGTGGCTCAATTTCAACCACGACTTCCTTGGATGGCAGCCGCTCCATGAGCGAGGCCCGTAAAATCAATGATTTTGCATATATCGAGGAGCGATAGATCGCTGATTGGTTGTCTTGCCCTACCCCTCCCCCCCTTTTGGTGCAAAATCTTCAAAAGAGATGACTTAGGGGTGGACCCTCGTTTGTAAACTATTGAAAACAAAGGGCCACAATGTGTACAGCGCCTGCAGTTTCGGGAACCGTGTGCGGAACAGGGAGACGGCGATCCGGAAGGCCGCATAATGATGTTTATGAAGAGAGCAATGAAGGCGGCGGATGAGTCCCCGCGCAGCGGCGAACGGCTGCAAAAGATCCTTGCCCAGGCCGGCATTGCCAGCCGCCGCGCGGCCGAGCAGATCATCCTCGAAGGCCGTGTGCAGGTGAACGGTCAGACGGTTACCGAGCTCGGCACGAAGGCGGACCCGGGCCGCGACCACATCCGGGTCGATGGCAAACTGCTGCAGGGTCGCGAGGCCGAGCGGTACTTTCTGCTGAACAAGCCGCGCGGGTATGTCACGACGATGGATGACCCGGAGGGACGGCCGAACGTAGCGGACCTGCTGGCGGAGTCGGCCCAGAAGAAGATTACGGGCGAGCACAAGCGGCTGCCACGGATGTACCCGGTGGGAAGGCTCGACTACCTGAGCGAGGGCCTGCTGCTGATGACGAATGACGGCGGGCTCGCCAACCGGCTCTCCAAGGCCAGCAGCGGTGTGGCGAAGACCTACCTGGTGAAGGTTTCGGGCAAGCCGTCAGAAGACGCTCTGGAACACCTGCGCCGCGGCATCATGATCGACCGTGGACGCCTGAATGAGGTTCGTGCCGGACGGCGCGACCGCATCATGACGCAGCCCGCGAAGATCGAGCAGGTGCGCAGCGGCGATAATCCGTGGTTTGAGGTCACCCTCACCGAGGGGCGCAACCGGCAGCTGCGCAAGATGTTCGAAGAGGTCGGCCACCATGTCGAGAAGATCCGCCGCATCGCCTACGGGGCGCTGACGCTCGACGTGCCGCCCGGAGGCTTCCGCGAGCTCACGCCGGGTGAGGTTCAGGCTCTCAACCGGGCTGCCGCGGGTAAGTCGGTGGAGCGGAAGAAGACGCTGCCGGAGGCGGCGCAGCTCAAGAAGCCAGTGCCGCCGAAGAGGAAGAGGCCGGGAGGGGCTGGATCTGGGTCGGTTCGCTCGGGTGCGGGCAGGGGTCAGCGCGGGCCAAGCCGGTAGGCCCGCGAAATACAGAGATCCTTCGCTACGCTCAGGATGACGGCCAAAACAGGTGTGGTCACACTGGGCATCCGGGTCCCGAAGAGACCCGGGTGGGGCGGGGAGCGGGTCGGTTCGTTCGGGTGCGGGCAGGGGTCAGCGCGGGCCAAGCCCGTAAGTCCGAAATACAGAGATCCTTCGCTACGCTCAGGATGACGGCCTACAGGTGTCAGGATGACGGCCAATAGGTGTCGGGATGACGGCCGACAGGTATCAGGATGACGGCCAATAGGTGTCGGGATGACGGCCGACAGGTTTCAGGATGACGGCGCTGATTGCTTAACGGACACGGCTCGCGAAGCTAGTTCGCGAGCCGGCACCCGAGGAATCACTGTCGATTAGCGAGCCCATTCGATGTGGCTGACGACGAGGGTGGACGGGCATTTGCCGGTCTCGGCGCCGAACTGCGTGGCACCGCCTGCGCTGCGGCCGGGCTTGAGCGGCTCCATCAGCAGATCGCGTCCTGTGGACTGGGTCTGCTGAACCGACGAGGTGTAGTTGTAGGTGAACTCCAGCGAGCGCAGCGTGGTGCTGGCCGTGTTGCGGATCATCCAGGTGCACATGTTGTTGTTGACCTGGCTGAAGCTGACCTCAACGCCATTGGCGTTGGGGAGAGCCACCCATGGGCTCCAGGTGGCGCGGGCGGCGGCATTGGCGAGCGAGGGAACGAACACCAGGACCGCGAGAGCGATAAGAGCGATTTTCACGAGCTTGAGCATAAGAGATTCTCCTTACAGCAAAATCGGGACATTCTGAAAACCGGCGGTCCTGCCACAAGCCGAGGACACTCGATCCGGCCTTTCAGAAGCATTGCCTTGCGAACCAGGATTTGTTCCTGGCATTGGCGAGTGTGCTTCAAAAAGCCAGCAAACACGAGTAACCCGCGTGAGCCTTGGACCTTGGTGGTACGACCTTGTCCGAATTGGGGGTTGCCAAATTCGTTTGTTCGTGCTTCTTGTGATTCTGAGTATAGAAGCGATGTACGAACCTGCAACATCTCTCTTGGCTGCACTTTGGTACCGTCACCAGAAAGTGACCTGAGCAAGCAACCCTTTTGATGAGATAACGGCGGAATGTTGGAGGCGATATGTCGTACTGGAACAACCGACAGGTCGTATTGCCCTTCCAATCCTGTCGAGGTGAATTTTATGCGCAAGCTGAATGCGTTTGTACCAGCGATTGCCGCGGCTGCCCTGGCTTTTGGCACAGCGGTTCCCAGTTCGGCCCAGGTGTCGTTTGGGGTGAATATCGGCTCGCAGCCTGTGTGTCCGTACGGCTACTATGACTACTCGCCGTATCAATGCGCGCCTTATGGCTACTACGGACCGGAGTGGTTTACCAATGGCGTGTTTGTCGGCGCCGGCCCCTGGTATCACGGGCGGCACGAATTCTATGGCCACGTAGACAACCGGTACGATGGCCGCCATGGGTACCACGGCGCGTACCCGAGCCATGAGGAGCATTTCGACCATCATCGCGATTTCCATGAGTTCCACGGAAACGAGATGCGTGACGGCCGCGGGCACGAGCGAGAGCACGAGCGAGAGCACGGGCACGAACAGCACTAGAGGTTAGTGCAAGAGGGCAATACAAGCGGGGTGACCTTGAGGGGTCACCCCGTTTTCCGGCTGATCGGTGATCAGCTCCAGTCGTCGCGGACAGTGGCGTCGTCGGCCATGATCTGGTCGAAGTGGTCGGCCTTCTTGATGAGGATGTCGCCGAGGGAGTCGGCCTGGCGGAGCAGGATGGCCTGCAGGCGGACCAGCTCCAACATGGCGAGGAAGGTGCAGATCAGAGCGCGCTCGGAGCGGGTGTTGGCGAGGAGCTTGCGCAGGCTGATGGGCCGGTCCTCCATGGTGAGGCGGCGCTTCACGAAGTCGATCATCTGGCCGACGGTGACGGTGTCCTCGTCGATGTTGTGGACGGGGCGGTCGCGGAGGCGGTCGAGGATCTCCTGGAAGACGCGGACGAGATCGACGGTGTCGGCGGCGATCTCGCGTTCCTCTTCCGTGGAGTCGAGTCCCTGCTCGTGCAGGAACTGCTTCATGCCGGGGTTGGTCCAGGTGGCTTCTTCGATCTGCTGCTTCTGGCTGAGCATCTGGGCGGCGGCCTTGAAGCGCTCGTGCTCGAGGAGGCGCTCGACGAGCTCGCGGCGCGGATCTTCGTTGTTGCCGAGGTCGCCGAGCTCCTGCGGGTCGCGCGGGAGGAGCATGCGGGACTTGATGTGGATGAGCAGCGAAGCGGTGTAGACGAACTCGCCGGCGGAGTCGACGTCGGTCTGCTGCAGGTGGCGCGTGTACTCGAGGAACTGCGCGGTGATGCGGGCGATGGGGATGTCGTAGATGTCGATGTTCTGCTTGCGGATGAGGTCGAGCAGGAGGTCGAAGGGGCCGTCGTAGACCAGGCCCACGGTGACGGTGAAGGGCGATTGCGAGGCCTCTTCGGGGTCTTTCCTGGGAGCGGGCTTTTTGGGCTCTTCGGGCGCGGGAGGCGGCGGGGATTCGAGGCGGAAGGGCTCCGTGGACGCGGCCTCCTTAGCCTGCTCGGAGTGGTGCGAGTTTTGTGCTTCCAGTTCTGAGTTTTCAGTTCTCAGTTCTGAGTTTTCTGTAGCCGGGTTTTGCAGTTCGTCGGCCATTGCTATGCGAGTCCCATGGCGTGTTCGACTTCGGCGAGGGTTTCGGCGGCGCGCCTGGTGGCGCGATCCTTGCCGTTGGCGAGCACGTCTTTGACGACCGACGGGCGGCGCTCGAGATCGCGGCGGTGGTCCTGGATGGGAGCGATGGTGCGGATGATGGCGTCCGCCGCCCAGCTCTTGCATTCGATGCAGCCGATGCCGGCGCTCGTACAGCCATCGTAGACCTTGGCGAGGGTGTCGGCGTCGGAGAAGACCTTATGGAGATCGCCGACGGGGCAAACGTCCGGGTTGCCGGGGTCGTCGCGGCGGACGCGGGCGGGGTCGGTGACCATGACCTTGAGCTTGGCGCGGAGGTCGGCCTCGGAATCGGAGAGCGCGATGGTGTTGTTGTAGCTCTTGGACATCTTGCGGCCGTCGAGCCCGGGGAGCTTGGGCGAAGGCGTGAGCAGGACGTTGGGCTCTGGGAGGATGTCGCGGCGGCCGAAGGGGGAGAGCTTTTTGGTCTGCTCGGCGGCCTGAAAGAGCTGGCCGGGCGAGAAGGTGGTGCGGGTGGAGTCTTTGGGCTCGCCGGCGAGCTTGCGGGCCTTTTCGAGGATGGCCGGCATCTCCCAGGGCGCGGCCTCGGGGGAGAGGATGAACTCGCCGGGGTAGAGGCCGTTGAAGCGGCGGGCGACCTCGCGGGTGAGTTCGACGTGCGCGACCTGGTCGGCGCCGACGGGGACGAAGTCGGGTTTGTAGAGCAGGATGTCGGCGGCCTGGAGGAGCGGGTAACCGAGGAAGCCGTAGGTGTTCAGGTCCTTCTCGGTGAGCTCGGCCTGCTGATCCTTGTAGGTGGGGACGCGCTCGAGCCAGCCGAGGGGCGTGAACATGCCGAAGAGGGTGAGAAGGCGGTCGTGCTCCTTGACGTCGGATTGCTTGAAGATGACGGAGCGGCCGGGGTCGAGGCCGGCGGCGAGGAAGTCGAGCGCGATCTCGAAGATGTTCTGCTGCACGCGGCTGGGGTCGGCGTAGTCGGTGGTGAGGGCGTGCAGGTCGGCGATGAAGAAGTAGCAGTCGTAGTCGTGCTGCAGGTGGACCCAGTTGTGCAGCGCACCCATGTAGTTGCCGAGGTGAAGGCTGCCGGTGGGCCGCATGCCGGAGAGTACACGGGGGCGTGGTGCTGTGCGGGAAGGATGCGGAGAGCTCATGGATTTAGAAACTTTAGGATACCAGCGGCCGGGACGCGCCGCTGCGCCTCAGAGCGTGAAGAGCATGGTGTTGAAGATTGTCATCAGCGGGGCGAAGAAGATCATGATGACGTAGAAGCCGATGAAGAAGAAGCCGATCATCATCCACATGCTCAGGCTCTCGTAGGTCTTGGCGGCGTTGTAGGGGAGGTAGTGTATGAGGATCTTGCCGCCGTCGAGGAATGGGAGCGGGATGAGGTTGAAGACGAACAGCAGCACGTTGACGAGAATGCAGAAGTAGAGGAAGAGGTAGAGCGGGAAGATCGACGGCAGATGATCCATGGGTACGGCAAGGTTGCGCTGCGCGAGCTGGCTGGCGATGACGAGCGAGACGGTGGAGTCATGCTGCACGTAGCGAAGAATGACGAGGACGATGAGCGCGACGATGGCGGCGAGGAGTTGGATGCCGGGGCCGGCGAGGGTGGCGATCATCTCGTCGCGGGAGGGGTTGCGGAAGTTGCGCGGCGTCATGGTCACGGGCTTGCCCCAGCCGAGTACGAGCGGTGACTGGAAGATGAAGAGAACCGGCCAGATGACCATGCCTAACCAATCGAAGTGCCTGATCGGATTCATGGAGATGCGGCCCATCATGCGGGCGGTGGGGTCGCCGAGGCGATTGGCCATCCAGGCCTGGGCGGAATCGTGCAGCGAGATGGACAGAACCATCACGACGAGCTCAAAGATGACCAGAACAACAGTAAGAGGCATCGCCTTCTAGAGTACCGGAGGGTTTCGGTGAAGTTGGGGATGTGGGGTCGAACTATTTTGTTGTGAGGAATATTCGGTAGCAGGTAGCATCCGGCGATGACCCCAAATTCTCTGCAGGTTTTTGAAAGCTACGCGGACGCGTGGAACCGGCACGACGCGGACGGGATTGTTGCGACCTTTGCCGAAGGCGGGACGTACTCGGATCCGACCACACCGGGTCCGCTGACAGGAGCGGCAATTGGCGAGTATGCAAGCGGGCTTTGGAGCGCGTTTCCGGATCTGTCGTTCGAGATTGAGCGGATGATGGAGGGTGACGCCGGCACGGGCAATTCGATTTCTGCGGAGTGGGTGATGCGGGGAGTCAACACCGCGTCGATGATGGGCCTGCCGCCTACGGGGCGCGCGGTGGAGGTGCGCGGAGTCGACATCGCCATGGTTGAGGACGGCAAGCTGCGGTCGGTGCAGGGGTACTTCGATGCGGGTGCGGTGCCGCGGGCGCTGGGACTGGATGTGATCGTACAGCCGCATGCGATTGGGCCGTTCGAATTTGGCACGGGGCTGCGCGTGAGCAATGGAAGCAAGGCTGTGCCGGGAGCGTTCGGGATCACGTTTATCTCCGCGCGTCACAAGGAAGACCAGCTGGCGATTGGGGAGAGTGGCCGGAAGATCATGGAGGAGATGCTCGCGATTCCCGGTTTCATCAGCGCTGTAACGGTCCACGTGGGAGACCGGATGATGACGATCACGGCATGGGAGACGCCGGAGTCGATGGCGCCGATTATGCGCACGGGGGAGCATCGTGCAGTGATCGGGAAGTACTACCGGTCGGAATATGGATACGGCGGCATGACGGGCGTGTGGGTGCCGCACCATCTCGGTGAGCGGCGCGTGCGGTGTCCGGAGTGCGACAAGATGGTGTCGGTCGAGGTGCCGGATGGGAAGTGCACCTGCGGGACGGTGCTGCCGGAGCCGCTAGCTTATTGGTAATCGCTACCTATGGCGTGCGATTTGCTTCTGTTGTCATAGCGCGGCGAGCAGCCGTTCCGGGGCCGACTCCCCTAACTCTCTGATGTCTTCCAGATTGATGATTCCTTGTGCTTGATCCTCAACTGTCCATTTGAATCTGTTAGATAAAACAAACACCAGTTTTCTTGCAACAGGGTCGTCGCATTCCCGCAGACGACTTATCGCCCGTTCTAAGACTCGATGATAATCAGTCAGAACCAGATGTTCCGAATCTTGCGGAAAAGAGACATGCTCGAGCTTTAGTTTCCTGAAAGCAACGCAACGCAATCGGGCCTTTGTAAAATCAATATGATCCATCGTATTAGCGGGGAGGTCTTCCCTCTTGTACATATGGCGATTGAAGATGACATCGCGTACTTCTCCCTGGAACACACAATGACTGAATGTTGAGCCTTGGAAATTGACCCCGACTAGAGATGTGTCTCTGAAGAGGCAGCGCTCTAGAGAAGCTGAAGTCCAGGCCGTTTGCCGCATATCGGCTCCGCTGAAATCGACATCTCGGAATGAGTTGCGCCCTCCATCGAGGAGTCCTCCCAAGCCTGAACCTCGTAGATCTGCTTTCCGAAAGGTGCAGTTCTGTATATCAGTCGCCCACATCCTTAGATCCCTAAGGTCTGCGTCATCAAAGCAGCAGTCAACCAATGTGACTTCAAATAAGCGAAGGTGACGAAGCTGCGCGCCAGTGAAGTCCACCCCAGATATTTTCTTGTTGCGAATTTCCGTGTTACCGCTGAAGGTGCTGACCGTCACACCTCGAACGACTTGTTGGGACTTCAGTACCGGCTCCGAGGATGGTATCTGCGTTCCGTCGCCACCGGTGCCCCACGTTTTTCTCCCTGCAGATCGCCAAATCTGATTCCACCGCATCTCGAACTCCGTCCTGTGCTTTCCGCCTAGATAGTGACTTATGCCGCGAGCTTCGCGGTTATTTGGTGAGCTTTGGCTTCGCGGGGATGCCGAGCGAGAGGGTGCGCGGTGGGATGTCGCGCGTCGCGAGGCCCATGGCGCCGAGCATGGCGTCGGGGCCGACCTTTGTGCCGGCGAGCACGGTGGCGTGGTAGGTGATGCGCGCGCGGGGGCCGATCTCGGTGCGACGGTTGGAGACGTCGCGCTGGTTCACGATGTCGTGCGTGTGTGAGTAGATGTTGGCGTAGTCGCTGATGCTGGTGCCTTCGTGCAGGGTGATGCCGCCGCGGTCGTCGAGCAGGGCGTGGCGGTGGATCCAGCAGTCGTCGCCGATCTCGAGGTTGTAGCCGAAGCTGAACTGCACGTGCTGGAAGATGCGGACGCGCTGGCCCATGTGCGCGAAGAGATGGCGGCCGAGCATGAGGCGGAGGCGCTCGCCGAGCCACTGGTTGGCGCCGAGGGGGCTTGCGTCGAATTGCAGCCAGAGCCAGATGAGCGGCTTGCGCGGGTAGTAGCGCGCGGGGTCCATGTCGCCGTAGTACTCGGGCTCGAGGGTGATGTTGCGCGGGTCGAGTGCGGCGAGGGCGACGTCATGGCTGAGCGAGGGCGTAGCGCGCTCGGGTGTGCGATGCAGGTCGCAAAGGATGTCGCGGACGATCCTGCTGCGGGCTTCGTAGGTGGTCTCGCGAGTGAAGCTGTCGTCGAGAGCGGCGATCCAGTCGAGGTAGTCACGCTGGGCGACGGGGGTCGGTTGGGGATCGCGATATTGGTAGACGGACATGAGGAGAGTTATTCGATGGCGAAGACGGCATAGACGGTGGCGGCGGTCTCGATCTGGCGAGCGTTGATGGCGAGCGGGGGTGCCGCCTTAGCTTGAAGTTGGGTGGCCATCATCGCTTCTGGAGCGGGGCGGATGGGGGATGCCTGGACCTGGTTGCTGGCGTAGAGGAGTTGGCCGAGCTTGACGTTGAGGCCGCCGGCCATGGCCTGGGCCTGTGCCCGGGCGCGTTGCAATGCCTTGGCTGCGGCTTCGGTGTTGGCGGCGTTCGGGTCCTTGAGGCTCCAGTCGATCTGGCCGGATTTGTTGGCGCCGGCCTTGGTGGCAATGTCGAGGATGCGAGCGGCGTCTTCGGCTGAGGTTCGAACGGTCCAGCTCTGCTGGGCGACGAAGGCTCGGCTGGCGCGCTCGGAGACGGGCAGCTGGTTGAGCTGGTAGTTGTCCATGGGGGCGACGGACTGCTGGTCGCTCTCGATGGTGTCATTGGGCACGCCGGCGGAGCGAAGCGCGCTGATGATGGCGTTCGAGGCTTTCGAGGCGGACGCATAGGCGGTCGGCTGGTCGGGGCCGTAGAGCTCGTAGCCGATGTGCACGGTCGCGACGTCGGCCTGATTGAGCACTCGATCTGTCGCGGTGATGGCGATGGAGCGGACGCCCTTGGCGATTATCGATGCGGAGTCGTCCTGGGTTTGGGCCGTAAGCGGGGCTGCAAGAGAGGCGAGGGCGAACAGTGCGAGGGTGAGGCGAACTCTGGTCATTCTTCCGCTGGTCATTGGTCCTCCTGGCGTCCGAGAAGGTCGGAGAGGGTTTCCTTGTGTCTGGGCCTGGCGGTGGCCTTTTGCTTGGGGTCCGGTAACGGGCGGGAAGGTGGCGGGGTCCCGAGGCGTTCGCGGGCGTTGGCCTTGACGGCCTTGGTTGCCGAGAACGTGGCTTTCTTCGACTTCGCCATTTGCCAGTCGACCTCCCCCGAGGATTCAGCGTACCCCAGAGTTGACAAGGGGATGTAGCATACTTCGCGGAAGTTCCAGCGGAGGAACTGCGGCATCCTACCGCTTAAACGAGACGCTCGGAGGTCGAGGATGGAAGAGCGCGACTTTTTTGATGAGAGGACAGAGCAAAGGAGCCATACGATGACCTGTCCTCATTGCGGCCAGTCGGCTGAGTACCAGCTGAGCTGGCTGATTCGCAGCAAACGGGCTCAACTTCCCAGGGGAGCCGATGAGCGCGACAAGGCGCGCTTTGCCAAGGCGCAGAGTTACATGGTGCGGCGAGAGGACATGGTGGGCTGCAAGAACATACGGTGCAGGAAGCGCTTTGATGTGGCGGGGATACAGTCGGTCGCGTTCCTGTAAATGGGCCGGCTGACCGGTGCCGGGTGCCTGTGTTGTAATAGAAGGCGTTAGCGACGCCTGCTGCATGGACACGCGGCCGGCGACAGAACACCCTCGAAGGAGTTGTAAGAATGGCGAATACCGTCCTGCCTGCAGAAGAGCGCGACCTTAGCCCGGCGCAGATCGATCAACTGGACCGCCGCCGGCGTCGCGGGCAGCTTCTGCTGGTGATGGGGACGCAGTTTCTGCTGATCGCACTTCTGGTAACGCTGTGGGCGGGTCAGGATGCGACCTATTCGCCGGGCTGGGCGCGCCCGATGCTGGACTGGGACATTCTGCTGTTTGTGCTCGCGGCGATCTGCTATGTGTGGGGAATCAAACTGCGTGCCGGAATCAACGAGTTCTTCAGCTACTAGAAAAAAGAGCAGATTGTTTTTCTAACTTAGCCTTTCAGCGCGGCGAGCTTCGGCTCGCCGATTGCTTTTGGCGCGGGCGCAGGGGCTGCGCGTTCTGTGGCAGGCCTGCTATTGTGACTGCGGTCGAGCGGAGGAGTACGTGGTCGTTGGAATTGCGGGAGTGGGTGCGCTTACGTCGATTGAACTGGCGGAGCCGCTGCACTTTTCAGTCGCCGAGATGGGGGCGCTGGTCGTTGCGTGTCTGCTGTCTGCGGGGATCTTTCTCTGGCGGTTCTGGCCGATTGGCAAAAACATTCTGGGCGCGAAGAAGGACGTTGGATTTTCGCTGGCGCACGTGGGGCGGCGTGCCTGGGTGTTCTTCTCCGAGGTGCTGTGCCAGAGCAAGGTGATCCAGCAGCGGCCGTTGCCAGGATTGGCCCACGCCTTCGTGTTCTGGGGTTTCCTGGCGTTCGCGCTGGTGACGACGAACCATGTGCTGACTGGCCTTCGGGTCGGCGTGCTGCAGCATACAGGTGTCTTCGGGGAGTTTTATTTCGGCTTCGTTGGCTTGTGGGCGTTGCTGGTGGCGGTGTCGATTGCGGGGCTGTTCGTGCGGCGGTTTTTCGTGCGTCCGCGCTGGCTGGGCAAGAAGGTCTCGATTGAGTCAGGCGTGATTGCCGGGCTGATCTTTTTGCTGATGATCAGTTACCTGGCCGCGTTCGTGCTGCCTGCCGATAGCGTTGCACTGAAGGCGTGGTGGTGGGTGCACACGCTGACGCTGCTGGCGTTCCTGCCAATCATTCCGGGCACGAAACACCTGCACCTGCTGCTGAGCCCCCTGACGGTGTTTTTGAAGCGGGATGGCTTTTCCGATATTCCGAAGCTGGATGAGTCCGAGACCGTGGAGGATTTTGGCCTGCTTGCGGGGAAGGATGTAACGCAGATCATCGCGCTGCAGGCGTACAGCTGTGTGGAATGCGGACGATGCACAGAGCATTGCCCGGCGGCGAATACGGGAAAGGTTCTGAACCCGAAGGAGATTGCGCTGGGTGTGCGCGAGTATCTGAAGGAGTTCGGGTCGGCGAGTGACAAGCCTCTGCTGAACGAGTTGCGCGAAGGCTCAGAGAATGCTTCGAATCCTTCGCCGGATAATCCGGCGGCGAACTGGTTGTCGATGGAGGCGGCGTTCGAGTGCACGACGTGCGGAGCATGCGAGTTTCAGTGCCCGGTGGGTGTGCAACATCTGCCCATCATTGTCGGTCTGCGGCGCGGTGCTGTGAACACGGGAGCGTGGGAGGACAAGTACGGCACGAAGCTGTTTCTCGCGCTGGAGAAGCAGGGCAACGCGCTGGGCATGAGTGCGATGGAGCGCGACAAGTTCGTCGAGCGCGAGCAGTTGCCGGTCTTCGATGGAACGCAGGAGTACTGCCTGTGGCTGGGATGTATGGGCGGCTACGATCCGAAGGGGCGAGAGATCATCGCAGACTTTGCGCGCGTGATGCGGCACCTGGGTACGAGCTTTGGCGTGCTGAAGAAAGAAAAGTGCACAGGAGATCCTGCGCGGAGGCTGGGGAACGATCTTGTGTTCGGGTCGCTTGCCGAGCAGGGGTTGAAGTCGTTCGAGCAGGCGAAGGTGAAGAAGATTGTGGCGATCTGCCCGCACTGCGTGCGCACGATTGCGACGGACTGGCGCGAGTATGGTGTGGCTCCGGAGATTGAGCATCACTCGGAGTTCATGGCGCGGCACGCGCATCTGCTGCCGCAGAGTGATGTCGGAGCGATCGTGTATCACGATCCGTGCTACCTCGGGCGGTATCGCGATGTGTACGACGAGCCGCGCGAGGTGGTGAAGAAAAGTGGAGAGTTGGTGGAAGCGGAGAGGCATCGCGAACGAAGCTTCTGCTGCGGCGCGGGTGGTGGGCTCGCGTTTCTTGGAGAAGAGCCGGGAGAGCGCGTAAGCAATGTGCGCGCGAAGGAATTGCTGGCAACGGGAGCAAAGACCATCGGTACGGCGTGCCCATTCTGCAACACGATGTTCCGCGACGCGACGGCCGCAGTTGCGGGCGATGCGCCGACAGCAGTGCTGGATATCGCACAGCTCACGGCGCGCTCGCTTGTGAACATCAGCACGAAGACAGATGAGACGGTGATGCGATAGCCTTCACTGTGCGCGTGGAGCGCAGGGTGGAGCACAGATGAAGATTGTCGTTGCGGTGAAGCAGGTACCTGAGCGCGATGCTCCGGTGCGGGTGGCGGCGGATGGGCGCGGCCTCGACGCAGGCGATGCGTGGACGATGAATGAGCCCGATGCCTATGCGCTCGAAGAGGCGCTGCAATTGAAGGAGCGGATGGGCGAGGGCGAAGTTGTTGTGCTGTCGGCCGGCCCGGAGCGCGTGGAGTCGACGCTGCGTGAGGCGCTGGCAAAGGGCGCGGATCGCGCGCTGCACATCGTGACTTCGGACGAAGGTGCAGGTTCGCTGAAGGAGCGCGACACGCTGGGCGTCGCGCAGCTGCTCGCGGACGCTGTGCGGGGCGAGTCGCCGGACCTTGTGTTGACGGGTTTGCAGTCGGATGACCTCGGCGCAGGGCAGACGGGTGTCGTGCTGGCAGAGTTGCTTGGGCTGCCGCATGCGACGCTGGTGCTGAGTGTTGAGGCCAGCGCAGGAGCGAAGCAGATTCGCGTGAAACGCGAGCTCGAAGATGGATGGTTTCAGCAGATCGAGATACCGGTGCCCGCGTTGCTTACGATTCAATCGGGCGGCAACCGGCTGCGCTACGCAACGCTGATGGGCATCAAGCGCGCGCGCAGTAAAGAGACGAAACAGGTGGAAGCTGCGCCGGCGAGTGCGCGGCACGATGAGATCGTCCGCGTGGCGATGCCTGAGCGCACACGGCAGACGGAGATATTGACGGGAGCTGCCGGCCAGATCGCAGCGAAGCTTGTAGAGCGGCTGAAGGTGGAGGCGGGGATCTGATGAGCAGCGTTCTTGTGGTGATGGAACAGGCGAGTGGCGGTGGGTGGCACCGCATCAGCCGTGAGGCATTGGCTGCGGGCCAGCGGTTAGCCGCGGAGATGAAGTTGCCGTGTACCGCAGCTGTGCTCGGAACTTCGGACGGGCTTGCCACGCTGACGGCGCAGCTTGCGAGCGAGGGTGTGGCGACGGTGTGGGCCGTGGAGCACGCGCTGCTCGAGCGCTACACGGCAGACGGATTTGTAGCGGCGCTGCAGCAGCTTGTCGCGGAAGTGAAGCCGGCGTTCGTTGTGTTTCCGCACACCTACCAGGTGCGCGACTATGCGCCGGCGCTTGCGACGCGCATGAACGATGTCCTGGTGAGCGATGTCATCGCGATGCATGCCGATGAGGGCGGCGCGACCTTTACGAGGCAGTGGATGGGCGGCAAGCTGAACGCGCAGTATCGTCACGTGGGCAGCGGGCCGTGCTTTGTCTCGGTGCAGGCGGGAAGCTTCAAGGCGGAGGCGAGCGACGCGAGCGCGGCGTCGGCCGAGGTGAAGAAGTTTGCGCCGCAACTTGAGGCTGCGCAGATTCGGACGAAGCCCGGAGAGCCCTTCCGCGAGGCGGCGCGGACGGTGGACCTTGGCTCGGCGAAGGTGATTGTCAGCGTGGGACGCGGCATCGGCGAGCAGGACAACCTGAAGATTGTGGAGGACCTGGCGAGCGCGCTGGGCGCAGAGCTTGCGGCCTCGCGGCCCATCTGTGATGCGGGTTGGCTGCCCATGGAGCGGCAGGTGGGAAGCTCCGGCCAGACCGTCGCGCCGAAGGTGTACATTGCGGTGGGCATCTCGGGGGCAATCCAGCATCTTGTCGGCATGAAAGGTGCGCGCACCGTGATTGCTATCAACAGGGATCCGGACGCTCCGATCTTCGAAGTGGCTGATGTTGCAGCCGTGGGAGATCTATTTGAGATTGTTCCGGCTGTGACGCAAGGCCTGAAAAAATAAGCGATCAAGTCCGCTCCGTAACGCGACTCAATTCGCGATTTTGCCGCTAAGCGTCGTCCGTTCGCGGCCAAAGCACGTCATACTAGAAGTAGCGTGCAACGAATGACCCAACGCGAGCTTGGCGCGGGACCGCGACCTCTGTGGTTGCGCTTGGCCGCGTTGCTATGTGTGCTGCTGGTTGGGGTTGCAGGCATTGCGCAGGCCGCGCATATACACGGCGAGTTGCTGCCGAGTTCAGCGGCCAAGGTGGCGGCGCACACCGCGCTCTCGCCCACACTGGCCGAGGATGCCTGCCCGCTGTGCGTGGCGATGCACTCCGCGCTGCCGGTTTCAGGCTTCGCGGTGCTGGTGGTGGGTCTTCTGCTGGAGATCAATCTCCTCCTGGCGTCGAGCCGTAAGCCCCGTAGTCTTTGGTATTTCGCGGCATTCAGTCGCCCTCCTCCCTCTTACTAGCGCTTGAGCCTTTCCTGTGACGCCGACGCCGCTCGCATCGAGCGAAGCGTTGGCATCACCGCTCGCTCTTCCGACGCCCGCGAACAGACGCGAGGTGCTCGGCGCCGGTAAGTGATTGAAAGCTGTCCGGCTTCTGCCTGAATTGAGACAGAGGTTCCTCCCATGAAGAGATTTCGAATTTTCGAGCTGCTTGGCGCTATCGCCAGCACCCTGCTGATTGTTGCGGGGAGTGCGGCTCATGCGCAGAGCAACTCCGGATCCGTAACGGGGACCGTTGCCGACTCGACCGGAGCGGTCATTCCCGGCGCGACGATCACCATAGCGAACTCCGTCAGTGGCTATTCCCGCACGAAGACGACTGACAGTGCGGGACATTTTCAGTTTGTGAATGTGCCGTTCGATCCGTATCGGCTAACGGTTTCAAGCACAGGTTTTCAGAGCTTCACAAAGCGCGTGGATGTGAGTTCAATCGTCGCCCAGACGATTCCCGTGACGCTGACGGTTGCGACGGCGTCGCAGACGGTAACCGTGGAAGCCCCGGTGGACCTGACGGAGCAGGCACCGAATGCGCACACCGATATCGACCGCTCCACCATCAGCCAGCTTCCGGTGCAGAGCCTCTCATCGCAGCTCAGCTCCATTGTTACTGCACTTTCGCCCGGGGTCTCAGCGGACTCCGACGGACAGATTCACGGGATGGGAGACCATGGCGAGGTCTCGTTCTCGATCGACGGACAACCGATCACGGATCAGCAGAGCAAGGTGTTTTCGAACCAGGTGCCCGCTTCGGCCGTGCAGTCGATGCAGGTGATCGAGGGCGCACCGCCGGCGGAATACGGGGATAAGACGAGTCTGGTCGTCGTCGCAACAACGCGCTCCGGACAGGGCGTTACGCAGCCGACCGGAGATGTCACGCTTTCCTACGGGAACTTCGGAACCAGCAACCTGTCAGCGGATTTAGCGTATGGCGGACCGAACTGGGGGAACTTCATCTCTGCGAACGGTCTGCAGTCCGGCCGCTTCCTTGATGCTCCTGAGTTCGACGTCTATCACGATAAGGGCAACGAGGAGAATCTGTTTGATCGCGTCGACTTTCAATTCAACCAGGCGAACTCGCTGCATACGAACCTGCAGTTCACGCGCTCATGGTTTCAGACGCCGAACAGCTATGACACGCAATACAGCTATGTGCAGAACGGCCTGACGAGTGGATCGACCGACCAGCGTTCGAAGATTCAGACAATCGATGTGGCGCCGACGTACACGCGCACCATCAGCGACACGATCGTGCTGAACTTCGCGCCCTACCTCCGTCGCGACGACTACAACTACTATCCGAGCACGAATCTCCTGAATGATTTTGGGCCGATTCAGCAGGAGAGTGTGATGCAGAATCGTTCGCTGACGAATGCAGGCGTTCATTCGGACGTGTCCTATGTGAGCGGGCGCCACAATGTGAAGGTCGGCGGTATGTATCAGCAGACCTACCTTCGCGAGAACGACACGCTCGGGATCGTCGATCCTGCGTTGAATGCGCCGGGTAATCCGAGCTATAACCCAGTGCTTGTGCCGTACGACTTGACGCGCGGCGGAACTACGTACACGTGGCACGGGCGCACTGCTGTGAAGCAACTCGCGCTGTATGGCGAAGATCAGATCACGGCGGGCCATTGGTTGATCAACGCAGGAATACGTGGAGATATCTACAACGGGCTTGCGATCCAGCGGGTGGCTGAACCGCGATTCGGCGTGGCGTACAACGTTCCCAAGGGAGGAACAGTGCTACGCGCTTCCTATGCGCGCACCCAGGAGACACCATTCAACGAGAATCTTGTGCTTTCGAGCCAGGGCTGTTATGACGCGGTGTTGAATGCAATCTTCAGCAACCTGGGTCCATGCAATCCAGCCCCTTTCAACCCAGGCTTCCGCAATGAGTTCCACGCGGGCGTCCAGCAGAGCATCGGCCGCCACTTCGTGCTCGACGCCGAATACATCTGGAAGTACACCCACAGTGCCTTTGACTTCAGCGTGCTCGGTGCCACTCCCATCACGTTCCCCATCGAGTGGCACAACTCGAAGATTCCTGGCTGGACGCTGAGTGGAACGCTCACCCCGATCAAAGGACTCTCGGCGAGGGTGACGATGTCGTCCGTTGCGGCTCGATTCTTCAATCCGCAGATTGGTGGCGTCGGAGCAACCGTCGGCTTGCCGGGCGGATATCCCTTCCGCATCGACCACGACGAGTTTTTCAACCAATCAACGCATATCCAGTACAAGATGCCCTTCAAAAAGAGCCTCTACTACTCGTTCAACTGGCGGTATGACTCGGGCATGGTTGCAGGTTCGGTTCCGTGCTACAGAACGGCGGACCCCAATAGCAACTGCGACCCGTACTCGATTACCGCCGGCGGGCAACCGGCGATTGACGTGAGCAGTCTGACGGCGGATGAGCAGTTTCAGGCTGGCCTTGCGTGCAATGGCGTGAAGGCCACACAGACGATGGCCATCCCGGGCGGCTACTGCCTGGCATCACAGCTCACCTCGAACCTGGTGAAGATTCCCACGGCGGGGACCCAGAACAACGATCACAATCCGCAACGAATTCAGCCTCGCAACCTGTTCGACATGGAGATGGGCGACGACAACATCGTGCACTTCGGGCCGAACGAGCGTTACAAGTTCGGTGCGAAACTGACGGCGATCAACGTCACGAACAAGTATTCCCTGTACAACTTCCTGTCGACGTTCTCCGGCACGCATTACGTGTCGCCGCGCACGGTTACGGGCGAGCTGAACTTCCGGTTCTGAGCTTGACGTCGCCGTGAGACCATACGTCTGAATGGGCAATCGGATTCCGGGAGAAGAGAAATCGGTGAAGCTGCGCCTGCTGAGCCTTGCAGGTGCCGCCATTGCCGCTGCGTTGCTTCTGCTGCTCTGGTATGCGCGCAATCCTGACACGGCCACACTCGACATTCTGAGCCACGCCATCGTTTCGCCTGCAGGGACAGACTCAACCTTTTACATGCAGATGGGTGAAGATACGTTCCGCTCGGGCCAGCGGATCTATCCTCAGCTTTTCTTTGCGGAACATCAGAAGTTTATCTATCCGCCGGCGTCGCTCTTTCTCATAGAAGGGCTGAATGCGCTCGGTACTCATGGGCTTTCATCAGCGCTGGCATGGAAGATCATCCTGTTGCTCGCATGGGCCGGATGCACCGCGCTCGGCGTTGTGTTTTATCGAACTCTACGGCCGCCAGCTACGCCAATTGAGCTCGCGGTCGTTGCAGTACTTGGGGTTCTCTTTCTTCCGTTTGCAGAGGCGTTGCTGCGCGGGCAGGTGCAAATTCTGCTGACGTTCCTTTGGGAACTGAGTGCGTTGCTTTGGGTACGCCGGAAGCGAGGCCCCGCTGGGTTTGTCCTGGCGCTGACCTGCATGTTCAAGCCGCAGCTCGCGATCTTTCTTTTGTGGGGCGTTCTGCGTCGTGAATGGCGATTTACTGCTGCCTTCGTGATCACGTGCGGCGTATTGCTCGCGTGCTCGATCGCCCACTTCGGCATCACGAATCATCTGGACTACCTTCCGGTGCTCAGTTATCTCAGCCGTCACGGCGAGGCGCTCTGGGCGAACCAAAGCATGAATGGCCTTCTCAACCGGCTGCTGCGCAATGGCGATCCTGTCTCGTGGAGTTATACGGTCTATCCGCCCTACACGCCCGCTATCTACATCGTAGGCAGCTGCTTTTCAGCACTCCTCGTCATTGCTGGGCTGTCCGTGCCATGGATCTTCGGGTGGGCAAGGACAACCTCAGACTTTCTTCTTTTCGGTTGTGTTGCCGTTCTTATGTCACCCATTGCGTGGGAGCATCACTACGGTTATTTCTTTTTTCCGGCTGTGCTGCTGCTGGCCGTGGCGGATCGGCTGCCCAGACATGCGTGGGTGGCACTGTGCGCATGCGTGCTTGCGATCGCAAACCGCTGGCCCCCACTCGATCATCGTCAGCGCGGTCTAGTTAGTCTAGGCGGAGATTATCTGTTCTTCGCGGGGATCGTAGTTTGCTTTCTCTTGTGCGCGTATGCGTCCCAGTTGTTTCGAGAAAAGCTGACTGCCTAGCGCCTCTTCCAGCGAACGCCATCCTTGGAGTCCTCGAGCAGAATCCCTTTTGCCAGAAGCTCGTTGCGGATTGCATCGGCGCGGGCGAAGTTGCGTTGCCGCTTGGCCTGCGTGCGTTCATTGACAAGTGCCTCGATGTCGTTATCGCTGAGGCCCTCGCTGCCGAACTTCGCAATCACCTCGGGGTCCGCATCGCTGAGCCGGCCTTCGGCTTCAGCCCATGCGAGCGCCTTGCGCGTCAAATCGGCATCACGGTCCTCAAGCACCGCAAAGATGGAGTCGAACTTCGCGAGAAGCGCCAGCGTCGCCTCGGCATCAGCACGCGTCAGGCGATTCTGATCTGCTGCTGCGTTGACGGCGCGAAGCACATCGAAGATGGCAGCGCGCGCCTCAGCGGTGTTCAAGTCATTCGCAAGCGCAACGAGGAACTTCTCATCACCGGTGCGAATTGCCTCGCCAACAGTCGGGTCTCCAAAAGCTTCGGGCCAGCGCCCGTCGCGGATGCGAGCCTGAAAGGTTCGGAGGCGTTCGATGGCGTTGGTTGATTCGCGCAAGCCGTCGAAGGTGAAGTTGAGCTGATGACGATAAGGGACGCTGAGCAGGAGGAAGCGGATCGCCGAAGCCCGATAGCCCTTCAGCAGCAGGTCGCGGAGGGTGTAAAAGTTCCCTTCCGACTTCGACATCTTGCGGCCTTCAACCAGCAGGAAGCGCACGTGGAACCAGTGGCGCGCGAACGGCTTGTGTGTGGCCGACTCGCTCTGCGCGATCTCATTCTCGTGGTGCGGGAACATGAGGTCCTCGCCGCCGGCGTGCAGATCGAAAGAGTTGCCGAGGAACTTCATCGCCATCGCGGAGCATTCGATGTGCCAGCCGGGGCGGCCGTCTCCGAGTGTCGTCTGCCATGAGGTTTCGTCGGGCTTTGCCGCCTTCCAAAGCGCGAAGTCGCGGGCCGCATCCTTGTCGTACTCGTCGACGTCGACGCGCGCGCCATCCTCAATGCCCTCGAAGTCCTTCTTCGAGAGCTTGCCGTACTCGGCGAAGCGGGCGATGCGAAAGTACCAGGAGCCATCCTCGGCGCGATACGCAATATCCTCCGCCGCGAGCTGTTCGATGAGACGCACCATGTCGTCGATGTTTTCGGTGGCGCGTGCGATAGCTTCCGGCCGTTCGATGCCGAGCGCGTCGAGATCTTCAAAAAATGCTTTCTCGAACTTCGCGGTGTACTCACCGATGGGCAAGTGTGCGGCCGCGGCATTGCGGATGATCTTGTCATCGACATCCGTGACGTTCATCACGTGCTGCAGCTTCAGGCCATCCAGCCGTGCGGTGCGACGAAGCACATCCACATGCAGGAACGTACGGAAGTTGCCGATATGACCGTAGTCATAGACGGTCGGCCCGCAGCAATAAAAGCGGAGCGCGTTGCCGTCGGCAGCGTAGAGAGGCTCGATCTGTCCGGTGAGAGTGTTGAAGAGCTGAAGGGCCACGCGCGAGTCAGGGTGCCTCAGGGTGGGGGCTTTGCAGCGTAGCACCCGTGGGCTGCTTTCGATGTATGTTGCTCCATCGATTCTAGCTGAGTGGAAGCGATGCAGTCTTAGCCGAGTCGCAGTTGCGGCGTCGGCTCGAGTGTATCCTCGGCAAACTGACCGGCGAGGAACTTGGGCCACGCGGCTGCGGCAATCATGGCGGCATTGTCCGTAGAGAGCGCGATAGAAGGAAACGAGACCGGCAGGGAGCGACGCCCGGCTGCCTCTGCAAGTTGGCGCCGCAGTTCGCGATTCGCCGCCACCCCGCCGCTGACGACCAGTCCCCGCGCGCCAAAATGCTCCGCCGCCGCCATCGTGGTCCGCGTCAGGTAACCTGTGACGCTAGCCTGGAAGCTGGCGATGAGGCCCAGTGTCTCCGGGTCAAGGTGCCGCAGCGCTTCGGCGCGCGCACTCTCGTCGCTGGGCTTGGCCGTGAAGACCCCCGCAGCGCGCAAAGCTGCCTCGCGCTCAGCAATGCGAGGGCGCATGTCGTGCAATTCCACGTAGCGTCGCACCGCGGTCTTGATGCCACTGAAGGAAAGGTCGAACCGCCGCGCGTCGTCATCGGATGAAGCCAACTCCCGCGCCAGCTTCACCGGTATTCGCCCGCCGGCTTTCTGCTTGATCTGGGCGAAAGAAAACGGCACGGCGGCAGGGTCTCCATACGCTGCCAGCGTATCCATCCAGGGACCTCCCGGATAAGGCAGGCCGAGCAGCTTCGCGACCTTGTCGTAGGCCTCGCCGGCCGCGTCGTCCAGCGTCTTGCCGATATTGCGGTAGCTCCAGGTTCCATCGGCTCCGCCGTGAGCCAGATAGAGATGCGTGTGCCCGCCCGAGACCACGAGAGCCAGCAGCGGATCGGCGGCGGCAAACGAGGTTTCGGCCTCCATCAGCACGGCATGGATGTGTCCTTCAAGGTGATTGACCGCAATCAGCGGGCGGTCGGCAGCGAGCGCGACGGCCTTGGCAAACGTGATGCCGACGAGCAGGGCTCCCGCGAGGCCCGGACCCTCCGTTACAGCAACGGCAGCCAGTTGTTCATAGCTGACGTTCGCCCGGTGCATCGCCTCGCCGACAACCGGCACAATCGCGCGCAGGTGCTCGCGGCTGGCGAGTTCCGGTACGACGCCGCCGTAGTCCGCATGCACCAGCTGCGAGGCGACAACATTCGCCAGCACCTCGCGACCGTTGCGCACAACCGCCGCCGAGGTCTCGTCACAGGAGCTTTCGATTCCGAGTATCAGTCCGTCGCGCACCCTTTCCATCGTACAAGCGCGCCGCCGCGGTGATACGTTGTCTGTGGTTGCGCATCCAAATCGCATGGCTCGCCTGCACAGTCCGGAGTACCGCGCCGCGCTCGCAATCGCGCAACGATTGCGTGAGTTCGGCTATGGTGCCTACTTCGCGGGCGGATGCGTGCGCGATCTGCTGCTCGGCCGGACGCCCGAGGACTTCGACATCGCGACCGCCGCCACTCCGGATGTGGTGCAGAGCGCGTTCCCTCGTGCAGAGGCTATAGGTGCACACTTCGGCGTGATCCTGGTGATCGACGAGCAAGAGGGGCGGCGCATCGCGACAGAAGTTGCGACATTCCGCAGCGACGGAGCGTATTCAGATGGCCGTCGCCCCGATGCGGTTCGATTCTCGACCGACCCGGCCGAGGATGTACAGCGCCGCGACTTCACGATCAATGGCCTGTTGCTCGATCCGCTTGCCTTTGAGCGTGGTGACCCGCTGCCGAACTGCATCCTGGACGTTGTTGGAGGGCAGGAGGATCTCAAAGCCGGAATCATCCGTGCGATTCGTGAGCCTTCGTTGCGCTTCGCCGAGGACAAGCTGCGCATGCTGCGTGCGGTGCGCTTCGCGGCTAGATTGGGATTCACGATTGAGCCGCGGACGTTTACTGCAATTCAACAACAGGCAACCTCGATCCATCAGGTCTCATGTGAGAGAACACGCGATGAGTTGACGAAGATTCTCACCGAGGGCGCCGCGCGCAGAGGTTTCGAATTGCTGGATGAGGCTGGCCTGTTGTTGGAGGTTCTCCCGGAAGTCGCACAGATGAAGGGCGTCGACCAGCCGCCGCAGTTCCATCCGGAGGGCGATGTCTGGGTTCACACGCTGATGCTGTTGGATCATCTGCCAGTTGGTGTGAGCGCGACGCTTGCCTGGGGGATGCTGTTGCACGATATCGGCAAGCCTCCAACCTTCACGCCTCCCAATCCAAAACGGCCGGATGATCGTATTCGCTTCAACGGTCACGTTGATGTCGGAGTCGCCATGGCGCGGACGATTCTCAATCGTCTGCGCTTCTCGAATGACGAGTGCACTCTGATTCTCGCGCTCATCAAGCATCACATGCAGTTTGGCGATGTGCAGAAGATGAAGCAGTCGACGTTGAAGCGCTTTCTTCGCCTGCCACAATTCAATGAACATTTAGCGCTGCACTATGCGGATGTAATGAGCTCGCACGGCATGCTTGGCGCGTATGAATATGCGAAGGAGAATTATGAGCAGCTTGGCGAAAACGAGATCAAGCCCCAACTGCTTCTCACGGGTGAAGATCTTATTCGTGCAGGCTACAGGCCAGGGCCGGCCTTTCGCGAGATGCTGGCTGCAGCCGAGGATGCTCAGCTCGAAGGCGAAGTAATGACACGCGAGGCTGCGATGAGCCTGGTGCGCAAGCGCTTCGGCGAACCCGAGGCACAACAGGTGAGATCCTGATGGGCGTGGCGGCGAAAGCTTCTTCTCAAAACTCGTCTGAACAAACGGCGGATGTACTTGTGCTCGGCGCAGGCATTGCCGGGCTCGCGGCTGCGCGTGCTCTGGCCGAGCACGGCATGCGTCCGCTGGTGCTCGAAGCGCGCGACCGCATCGGAGGTCGGATCTACTCATTGCCGACGGGTCGGGGCGTCGTAGAACTTGGTGCGGAGTTTGTGCATGGAAAAGAGGCGAAGCTCTGGCGACTGATCGAAGAGGCCGGGGCGAGCACCATCGAGCGCGATGGATCGCTGCTGCGAGAGAGCTCGACAGGCGAACTTACCGAAGACGAGGACGTCGAAGAAGAGCTGTTCGATCCGCTGATTCAACTTGCCAACCTGCCGCAGGATATGACCTTCACAGACTGGCTCGCTTCGAGCGATGTGCCGAAGGAGCAGCGCATGGGTCTGCGTCGCTACGTTGAAGGGTTCAACGCCGCCGACGCGAACCGCATTAGTGCGTTGTCGCTCGGGTTGCAGCAGAACGCTGAGCAGCAGATCGAGGGCGATCGCGCATGGCATGTGCGGGGCGGTTATTCGCAGCTGGTGATCTATCTCGCGAATCGCCTGCGCAAACTTGGCGGCGAAGTTCGGCTCGGTTGCATCGTGAAGTCTGTGCGGTGGGGCGCGGGCACGGTAACGGTTGAAACAAATAGCGAAGTGTTTCGTGCTCCACGATGCATCGTGACCTTACCGCTGGGTGTATTGCACAGGATCAATCAAGAGGGGGGCTGTAGGTTCGAACCCGAACCTGCTGCGATAGCGTACGCCCGGCGACTTGCGATGGGTTCAGCCGGGCGATTCACGATGATCTTCCGTGAGCCATGGTGGGAACAATCGAATCGTGTCAACAAAAAAGCTCTGCGGACGCTGAGTTTTCTGTTTACCTTTCGTCGCTCACCTCCGGTGTGGTGGACGCCGCACCCAGAGCCGCAGGCGCTGCCGACGCTGACGGCGTGGGCGGGTGGCCCAGGTGCGGCGAAGCAGATGGGTCGCGATGCAGAGGAGCTTGGCCACGAAGCCTGTCGCGATCTCGCCGGGATATTCGCTCTACCGGAGAAGCAGGTTCGCGACGCGTTGGTCGCAACCCACAAACACGACTGGGAACTCGATCCGTTCTCATGCGGCGCGTATAGCTACGTGCCCGCGGGCGCGCTGGATGCGCCTGCGGCGATGGCTGCGCCCGAATGCGACACACTGTTCTTCGCCGGGGAACATACTGATACGACTGCCAACTGGGGGACTGTTCATGCGGCACTCGGCACAGGGCTCCGCGCTACAGAGCAGGTTTTCAATTCATTGACATCAGGGCGCTAGACTCATTTTTGCGTCCCTCCCCTGGGCTCCCGAATCCAAAGGCGCAAAGGAGAACATCCGCATGGCGTTTCTGACGGTTGGAAAAGAGAACAGTGCAGACATTCAGCTTTATTACGAGGACCGCGGCTCGGGTAAGCCGGTCGTCCTGATTCATGGCTGGCCATTAAATGGTGCCTCGTGGGAGCGCCAGGCAGCCGCACTGACCGAGGCGGGATACCGTGTCATCACATACGATCGGCGCGGCTTTGGCGCGAGTTCGAAACCGTCGGAGGGCTACGACTACAACACGCTGGCGAAGGATACCTATCACCTGCTGGAGACGCTCGACGTGAAGGATGCGACGCTGGTTGGCTTTTCGATGGGCGGCGGTGAGGTCGCACGATACATGGGCAAGTATGACAACGGACGCGTCGGCAAGGTTGCGTTTACGGCGTCGGTTGCGCCTGCGCTGCGCAAGGGCGGAAGCAATCCTGAAGGCGTCGATCCGGGTCTTTTTGAGAAGATCAAGGGACAGATTGAGAAGGACCGCTTCGCATTCCTCGAGTGGTTTCTCGCGAACTTCTTTAACACAGACAAGCTTGGGGATCGCATCTCCGCGGCGGCCGTGCACGCGAACTTCAACGTGGCTTCGGGGTCGTCCTATCACGCGTTTTTGAACTGCGTGGATGCATGGCTGGAGGATTTCCGTGACGATGTGAAGGAGATCAAGGTACCGACGCTGGTCATCCACGGTGATTCCGATCGAATTCTTCCTATCGAAGCCACGGGCGCGCGCACCGCGAAGCTCATCCCAGGGGCGAAGTTGCATGTCATCAAGGACGGGCCGCACGGGCTGAACTGGACGCATGCGACGGAGTTCAACGAGGCTTTGCTGAGATTCCTGGAAGGCAAATAGAACTGCAAAAAGAGAGAGCCCGGCGATTGCCGGGCTCTCCTGCTTTGTAGCGTGTTTACGCGGTGAAGGCGGTAACGGCGGTGAGCAGCAGCAGCCCGAGAATCCACCAGCCAACGACGACGATAGCGGTTTGAGATAGCTTCTTGTGAGTCACGATGGCGGTGCCCAGGACCGCGAGAGCGAGACTCCACAGACCGAAGATGTCAAAGAAGCTGCCAGCGACGCGAAGTGCCGGGGAGGTACCGGGCAGGTAGTAGCCTATGTTCGTGCCGATGGGGTTCTGCATGTCGAAGTTGTCGAGGCCGACACCGGCGTACAGCAGCGCAGCGGAGAGCAGATAAATCAATACCTTGGGCAGGCCGGCGTACATGCCGACGGCAAAGATCTGGGAGAACTTTGCGCGTGCGCCGAGGCCGAAGTTGAGCGATGCCCACCAGAGGAGCGAGATGATGGCGGCGAAGATCAGGATGATGACCGGCGTGAAGTAGCTGACGACCTTGGTACGAGCGGCAGCCTTCTGATACTGCACGGCCTGCTGATCCTTCGGCAGCGAATTGATCTGGTCCGCCGCGAAATGATTTTTCTCGATCTGCTGGTGAGCGATGGTCTCCCAGCCGACCTGCTTGCCCGCAGCGCTGTTGAAGAAGACGCTCACGACCACGATCAGCAGGAAGGGCAGCCACCAACTGGCACTGCGGCGGATGTCGGCGAAGGTCTTCGAAGGGGCGACAAAGGTATCGACGACACGGGCTACTTCGGAGAGCGGCTGGGTCTCAGCGGTCGCTACAGTATCCGGCATGAACGGTCTCCTGAGTCTGTCTGAGTGAAGTTGTCTGGAAGTGTACCGCGAGCCACCTACCCCGTCACGTTTTGACGCAAAAATCTTCTGACACAGAACACTGCGGCGGACTCCAAACGGCGAACGCAGGACACAGCTTTGTAAGTGAAGTGAGCGAAGGAACTACGGTTCGCGGGTAGCGGCTCCCACGACGGCCAGGAGGTCAAGGCCATAGGCAAGGCCGCGGCGGGTGTCTTCGGCGCGGAACTGGCGAAAGAGGGAAAACAGGCTGGGTGGTTTCTCCTGGGCTGACGGAATTCGGGGTGGGTTGCGGTCGAGGGCGCGGCTGACCCGGTAGAGCATCTCGGGGTCGAGCGAGGCAACGATGCGTCCGAGCGCGAGGAGGTTTCGGACGACGTTGATGCCGTCAGGAGTGTTGGCCGCCTCGGCCAGCTTGCCGGCGATGATGTCACGGCCTCCGATGACGCCCTGCGCCATGTCGAGGATGCCTTTCTGGTGCGAGGCCTCGAGGAGATCCCAGGCCGCGAGGAGGGCTTCGGCGTGTTCGCGCGGCGCTTCTTCGACGCGGCGCATCAGTTCTTTCTGCGGATCGACGGGTTCGGGTTTGAAAGCGAGCGGTGCGGCCATGGGGACCTCGGAAGTTAGGAAGTGAGGAGTTAGCGAGTTAGGTTTCTGGTGGAAAAGGGTTGATGGTTCGTTGCTGAAGGGGCATCCTCGGGGTTCTTCGACCGCGCGCTACGCGCTTCTCTCAGAATGACGGCAATTGAGTCGTCTTTCTAACTCCTCACTTCCTAACTCAAGTTGGTTTCATGGTTTCAATCTGCACGAGCTTGTCCTGGGCGCGGGAGCCGGGGACGTGGTAGTCGGCGCGGGCGCGGCGGGCGGCGACGTCGACGCCGTCCCGCGGGATGCGCGTGCCGAAGCGGAAGTTTTCGGGCGGCAGGGGGGAGGGGCCCTTTTCGTCCAGGACCGTCATCTTCACCGCAAGCTCTTTGTAGGCGGGCGTGTGCGTGGCGCGATCGAGGTGTGAGCTCGTGAGCTTGTTCACGGGTTCGCTGATGGAGTTGAGAGGCATGTACATCTGCTTGCCCTGCACGCGATGCGTGACGAGGACCTTCACGCGTACGAAGCCGTAGGGGCTTTCGAGCTGCACGAATTGGCCGGACTCGAGGCCGCGTTCGCGCGCAAGCTCGGGGCTGACTTCGACGAAGACCTCGGGCGTCATCTCGCGGATGCCGGGCACGCGGTAGCTGAGGTTGCCCTGCTCGAAGTGCTCGAGGAGGCGGCCGTTGTTCACATGCAGGTCATAGGTCTCGTTGCGTTCCTCGCTGGGAGGGACATACTCGAGCGGGTAGAAGCTGGCTTTGCCGTCGGGATAGGGGAAGGTGGTGTCGCCGAGGTAAAGGCAGGGCTCGTCTTTGCCATCTGCGGCCACGGGCCACTGGAGGGACTTATAGCCTTCGAGGCGCTCATAGCTGACGCCGGCCAGAGTAGGCGTGAGGCTTGCGACTTCGTCCATCACCTCGGAAGGATGGTTGTAGTTCCAGCCACCTGCGCCGCCGAGCTTTCGCGCGATGAGTTGATAGATCTTCCAGTCGGGCTTGGCGTGACCGAGCGGCTCGAAGGCCTGGTAGAAGCGCTGGATGCGGCGCTCGGTCGAGACGAAGCTGCCTTCCTTTTCGAGCGAAGGGCAGGCCGGCAGGATGAGGTCGGCGAAGCGGCAACTCTCGGAGAAGAAGATGTCCTGGATAACGAGGAAATCGAGTTTGCTGAACGCGTCGGCGACATCGTTCGCATTGGCGTCTGAGGTGATGGTGTCTTCGCCGGTGATGTAGACCGACTTGAGTTTGCCGTTGTGAATGGCGTCGATCATCATGCGGTTGTCGAGGCCGGTGGTCGTCGGCAGCGTGACGCCCCAGGCGGCTTCGAACTTGGCGCGGATGTTAGCGTTGTCGACCTTCTGGTAGCCGGAGAAGACGTCAGGCATGGAGCCGAAGTCGCTGCAGCCCTGCACGTTGTTGTGGCCGCGCAGAGGGTAGGCACCCGTGCCATGGCGTTTGAAGTTGCCCGTGGTGAGCAGCAGATTGCAGATGGACGTTGCAGTGTCCGACCCACTGGTGTGCTGCGTGACACCCATGGCCCAGAGAATGCAGACGCGCTCGGCGACGGCGATCTCGTCGGCAACTTGCATGAGCGTGGGAACCGGAATGCCGGTAATCTCCTCGGCGAACTCAAGCGTGTAGGGTTCGAGCGATTGGCGGAATTCGTCGAACTTGTTGACCCAACGATCGATGAATGCCTGGTTGTGGCGGCCGGTGTCGATGAGGTGTTTGGCGACGGCGTGGATCCAGACCTCGTCAGTCGAAGGATTGGGCTGAAGGTGAATGTCGGCGCGTTCGGCCATTTCGTTTTTGCGAAGGTCGGCGACGATGAGACGCTGGCCGCGATGCTTGTGCGAGCGCTTGATGCGCGTGGCGAGTACGGGGTGGCTCTCGGCGGTATTGGAGCCGACGATGAGGACGAGGTCGGCGATTTCGATGTCGGCGATAGAGCCGGTGTCGCCGCCGTAGCCGACGGTGCGCGAGAGGCCTTTGCTGGCCGGCGTCTGGCAGTAGCGCGAACAGTTGTCGATGTTGTTGGTGCCGATAACGGCGCGCGCGAGCTTCTGCATCAGATAGCTCTCTTCGTTCGAGCACTTGGAGGAGGCGATGAAGCCGAGGGCGTCGGGGCCGTGTTCGTTTTTGATTCGCGTGAAATTCTCTGCGACGATCTGAATCGCTTCGTCCCATTCGATTTCGACGAAGGTCTCGTTGCCTCCGAGCTGGGTGCGCTTGAGTGGCTTGCGCAGGCGGTCGTCGGAGTTGACGAAATCCCAGGCGAACTTTCCCTTGACGCAGGTTGAGATGCCGTTGGCGGGGCCGTGCGCGGGCTCGACCTTGAGGATGTGGCGGTCGCGGGTCCAGATGTCGAAGGAGCACCCGACGCCGCAGTAGGTGCAGACGGTCTTGGTGCGCTTGACGCGTTGTTCGCGCATCTTCGCTTCAATCTCGGAGACAGCAAGAATCGGTGCAAAGCCGGTGGAGGGCTCGACGCCTTTGACGAACTCGATCATCTCGTCGAGCGTCTTGGGCGGCAGCGACGTGAGATAGCCAGCCTTGCCCAGCATGCCTTTTTCCATGAGCGCGTTGCAGGGGCAGACGGTGATGCAGTGGCCGCAGGAGACGCAACTGGAGCCTGCGATCCGCTCGGTACCGTCCCATAGAACGCGCGGGACTTCGCGGGACCAGTCAATGGTGAGAGTTTCGTTGACCTGCACGTTCTGGCAGGCTTCGACGCAGCGTCCGCAGAGGATGCACTGGTCGGGGTCGTAGCGGTAGAAGGGGTTGGAGTGGTCCTGCGGGTAGGGCTTGTGCTCAAACTCGCGCACCTGCTGTTTTACGCCGAGCTCCTTGGTGGTGTTGTGAATGGTGCAGTTGCCGTTGTTGTTGTCGCACACGGTGCAGTAGAGGTCGTGCGTGTGGAGGATGCGGTCGAAGGCGTCGCGCTGCGCGATGTCGGCGCGGTCGGAACGGGTGTAGACGACCTGGCCGGGAGCGACGGCGGTTTCGCAGGCGCGAACGAGCTCACCGCTGCCGAGCTGGACCATGCAGGTGTCGCAGGAGCCGATGGGGCCCATGGGCGGGAGATAGCAGACCTGCGGGAAGGTTTGCTGCCGCGCGGCCATGGCGCGGTTGACGGCGTCAATGAGCGGCTCGCCGGTCTCCGCGGCAACCGACAGGCCATCGATCTCGATCGTAGTATCCGGGGTCAGATCGACCGGCGTATTCAGCAGCGGCTTCGCGTGGTACTTGGCGTGGTCCATGGTGGCTAGGATGCCGGGCTGACACGGGGTGGTTGCGGTGAAGCCTGGCAGGGTGCGGATCGGGATTTCAGGTTGGCGATATTCGGGCTGGCGTGGCGTGTTCTATCCGCCGAAGCTGGCGCAACGGCGTGAGCTGGAGTTTGCAGCAAGCAAGTTTTCGACGGTGGAGATCAATGGGACGTTCTACTCGCTGCAGAAGCCAGATTCCTTTCGCGGCTGGAGCGCGCAGACACCGGAAGATTTTGTGTTCGGGGTGAAGGGGTCGCGCTACCTGACGCACATGTTGAAGCTGCGGAATGCGGAGGGGCCGCTGGCGAACTTCTTCGCGAGTGGTCTGCTGGAGCTCGGGGAGAAGCTCGGACCGATCCTGTGGCAGTTTCCGCCGCAGTTGAAGTTTGAGCCGTCACGATTTGCGGAATTTTTTGGAAAGCTGCCGCGCACCCATGGGGCTGCGGCGGTGTTGGCTAAAGAGCATGATGAGCGCCTAAAGGGGCGTTCGGCGACAGAGGTTGCGTTCGGCGTGCGGCCCGCGACGCCGATACGGCATGCGATCGAGATTCGCGATGAGAGCTTTGCGTGCAGTGAGTTTATTCACCTGCTGCGGGAGCACGATTTGGCGCTCGTGGTGGCGGATACGGTGGAGTGGCCGCTGCTGTTCGATGTGACGGCGGACTTTGTGTATGTGAGGCTGCATGGCTCGGAGGAGCTGTACGCAAGCGGCTACGAGGATGTTGCGCTGGAGGTTTGGGCGGGTCGCGTGGTGGCGTGGGCTACAGGAGCGATAGCAGAAGGGCGGAGGGCATGCGGGAAGGAGGCGCGAGCGCGCCCGCGGGATGTGTATGTGTACTTCGACAATGACGCGAAGGTGCGTGCGCCGTTTGATGCGATGGGGCTGGAGGAAAAGATGAGGGAGAGGATGGCACGCAGGATGGTGAACCCGTGATTGCCGCCACCCTCCCGCGTTCACAAAATACAGAGATCCTTCGGCTACGCCTCAGGATGACGGCCCGTTAGGGGCCAAGTGAACGTTAGTTGGCGCCCCAGCGCTTGAAAACCAGCGAGCCGTTGGTGCCGCCGAAGCCGAAGCTGTTCGAGAGGGCGTAGTCGATCTTGGCGGACTGCGCCTTGTTGGCGACGTAATTCAGGCGACACACGGGGTCGACGTTCTCGAGGTTCATGGTTGGCGGCGCGATCTGGTGCTGCATCGCAAGGATGGTGATGACTGCTTCCAGTCCGCCTGCACCACCAAGAAGGTGCCCGGTCATGGACTTGGTGGAGCTGACCAGGAGCGTGTGGTTGAGAGCGCGCTCGCCGAAGACGTTTTCGATGGCCCTGGACTCGAGGGCGTCGCCGAGTGGCGTTGAGGTTGCGTGTGCGTTGACGTAGTCGATCTTGTCGGGGGTGATGCCGGCGACGCGCAGGGCGTGGTTCATGGAGCGGGAGCAACCCTCGCCTTCAGGGGCCATGCCGGTCATGTGGAAGGCGTCGGCGCTCATGCCGTAGCCGATGATTTCGGCGAGGATGTTGGCGCCGCGGCGCTTCGCAAACTCGAGATCTTCGAGAATCAGAATGCCGGCGCCTTCGCCGACGACGAAGCCGTCGCGGTCCTTGTCGAAGGGGCGTGAGGCGTGCGTGGGGTCGTCGTTGCGTGTGGAGAGCGCCTTCATGGCCGCGAAGCCGCCGACACCCATGGGGGTGATGGCCCCCTCGGCTCCGCCGGCAATCATCGCGTTGGCGTCGCCGCGCTGGATGATGCGGAAGGCGTCGCCGATGGAGTGCGCGGAGGTGGTACAGGCGGTCGCGGTCGCTTCGTTGGGTCCCCTGGCGCCGTAGCGGATGGAGACGTGGCCGGCCGCGAGGTTCACGATGGATGCCGGGATGAAGAAGGGAGAGATGCGGCGCGGGCCGCCGTTCATAAGGTTGGTGTGCTCGCGCTCGATGACGTCGAACCCTCCGATGCCGGAGCCGATGTGCACGCCGACGTTGTCAGCGATTTCAGGAGTGACCTGGAGAGCGGAGTGATTCATGGCTTCGTCCGAGGCAGCCAGGGCGAAGTGGATGAAGCGGCCCATCTTCCGGGCCTCCTTCTTCTCCACGAACTGGTAGGGGTCGAAGTTCTTGACCTCGGCCGCAAACCGGACGGGATGCCCGGTGAGGTCGAAGGCCTGAATTTCAGCCATGCCGCTGCGGCCGGCCATCAGGCCTTCCCATATCTCCGCGGCCGTATTACCGATACCGCAGAGTGCACCGAGGCCGGTGACGACAACGCGTCGCTGGTCCATCATTACTTTCCTTCTAACAATACTTCCGTCTGGGCGTGAATCTCCCTGTGGGGGCTACTTCTCTTTCTGATGCTTCTCGATGTAATCCGTCGCGTCCTTGACCGTCTTGATCTTCTCCGCGTCTTCATCCGGAATCTGGATGTCGAAGGCCTCTTCGAACTGCATTACCAGTTCGACGACGTCGAGCGAATCGGCGCCGAGGTCTTCCTGGAAGCTTGCACCGGGCGTCACTTCAGCTTCGTCCACCTGAAGCTGCTCGACGATAATCTGTTTCACCTTCTCATCTACTGCTGCCATTGTTTCAATCTCCTATGGATTCCTTTGAGTCACGTAGGACTGCGTATGGGGTCCTAAAACGACCGTCCCGGTAATTGCCTCAGTGTGCAAGGATACTTAGGCTCCCTTGACGTGTAAAGAACGACACCCCTCGGCACTGTGAAATCCGAGGTTGCGAATCGTCCATTCCGAGCCGCGTTAGTCTGCAACCTTTAGTTACCTTGCACACCCCTCGTGGGATGGTGCAGGCGGCCGCGCGCTCGCAGAATGCCCCTATTGACAATGGCGGCGCTACCAAACCGGGTTCCTGCCGCCGCAAACTTCTGTAACTTCGGGCCTCCTGCACCTAGCATAGGGCCACAAAAAAAGACGCCGTTTCGAAGGCGCCGATTGCATGAGGAGGTCATTTCGTTGAGTAAAAGGCACTGCAAATGCTGCGGCTCGGACCATCTTCGTCGTTTAAACCGCAGAGGATGGACACAGGTTCGCCTGTTACCGATGCTTGGATACTTCCCGTGGGAGTGCACCCTATGCCGTACCCGGACGTTCTGCCGGGATGACGGCCACAGCGCCCGTCGCGAAGCGGTGCTGCACCACCAGACGATGTAAGAGTCACCGATTTCAGGGCCGCGGATCTCTCCCCAAGCGACCGCCAGCCCGAACCAGCCCTTAATTTCGATCTGCCGTATCGCTATTCGTCTTCCTCTGCTGCCAGCAGCGGGAGCATGCCTGTGAGCGCACCGCGGCCGGGCAGCGAAGTTCCGTTCGGCTCGACGCTGACGTCGCGCAATGTGCGGTTGATCACGCGCGTGCGCGTTGCGACGTCGCCCAGCGTATTTTGTACTTTCTCGACGTCCTTGCTCATCTTTCCCATCAGATCTTCAAACTTGCCGAATTGAGTGCGCGCAGCTGCGAGCACCTTCCAGACCTCATCACCCTTCTCCTGCATCTGGAGCATGTGGAAGCCCATCTGGAAGCTGTTGAGGATCGCCGAGAGTGTGGTGGGACCGGCGATGGTTACGCGGCAGTTCTGCTGCAGGTCGGACTGCAGGCCGTCGCGCCGCATAACCTCGGCGTAAAGACCCTCGGTGGGCAGAAACATGATGGCGTAAGTGGTTGTAGTGGGAGGCGCGATGTACTTGTCGCAGATGCGCTTCCCCTCGATCTTGATGGCGGACTCGAATGCTTTGCCTGCGGCGGCGATCTCCGCGGCTGACCCGTTTTCGTAGGCTGTTTCCAGGCGCTCCCAGGCTTCGCGCGGGAACTTGGCGTCGATGGGGAGAAGTGTCTCGCCTTGCGGCGTCGGGAACTTCACCGCATACTCAACGGCCTCCTGCGTGTCGGGTTTTACGCGCACATTCTGCTGGAACTGGCTGGGCGCGAGCATCTGCTGCAGGAGCATCCCGAGCTGTACTTCAGCGAAGCCGCCGCGTGATTTCACGTTGGTGAAGATCCGTGAGAGATCGTCGACGCCAGCGGAGAGCTTGGTCATTTCACCTAGCCCGGCGTGGACCTTGGTGAGTTGGTCGGTGACCTGGCCGAAGCTCTCTGTGAGCCGGGTCTGCAGTGTGGCGTGGAGTTTCTCGTCGACCGTTTGACGCATCTCTTCAAGCTTTGCGGCGTTGGCCTCATTGAGTTTTTCGAGACGATCTTCGACCGATCCACGGAGCTTTTCCTGATGCGCGGCATGCTGGGTGCCGAGTTCAGTGAGGCGTTCCTCGAGTGCCTTGCGATTCTCAGCGTGCTGCTGGGCCATGTCGCTGGCGAAGCCCATGAAACGCTGATTCACTCCACCGAGTTGCCCGTCAACAACCGCTCGCAGCGTTTCGGCGCCACGCGCGTTGTCGGTTCGGAAGCTGTCCAGGCCGGAGCGGAGGGCTTCGCCGAGCGATTGAACGCTGCTCATGACCTCGGTGCGCAACGCCGTGGCGGAGCGCTCGGCAGCCTCGCGACCCGCCTGGGCCTCAGCGGAGCTGTCCGTGCGCAGTTGCGCGACGTTACTGCGCAGATGCTCATCGACGGAAGCAAGCCGGGCGTCGAGGCGAGCAAGGTCGGTCGCCAGAGTCGCGATCCGAGGGTCCTCTTTGGCCTCGCGACGCAGAAGCAGCAGGGCAGCCACCGCAAGGAGCGTAAGAATCTGCAGAACCGCGAGAGCGAGCGTCATTTCGATTTTCCTTCGCTTGCGAGGATAGCACCGGAGGCTCCGGAAAACGCGTCAGAATTGGCGCGGAACAGGGCTTGATGATTCAATAGAGGTAGAGCAACACTTTGCTCAAAAGGTTCTCAAGAGTGCGTTTCGGTCTTCGCAGTCTCCTCGCCATTGCCTCGCTGGGTTCTTTCGTTGCCGTGGGTTCCGCCGTGGCCCAGACATCGATGCCGCCGAACCAGGTGGATCACTTCACAGACACGTCGATGCTGAAGCCGCCGGCAGGCACAAAGCTGGCCATTGTGGAGTGGGAAGACCTTGAGTGCCCGGCCTGCGCGCACGCTTTTCCGTTCGTGCATATGGCCGTGAGCCAGTACAAGATCCCCTTGGTGGAGTACGACTTCCTGATTCCCGGGCACATCTGGAGCCACCAGGCGGCGCTGTATGCGCGTTACATGAAAGAGAAGATTTCGCCGCAGCTTGCCGAGGACTACCGCCGGCAGGTGTTTGCCGCGCAGTACCGGATCGCGTCGCAGGACGACCTCATGAATCTTACGAAGCAGTTCATGAGCTCGCAGGGCAAGCAGATGCCGTTCGTGGTGGACCCGACCGGGCAGTACGAGAAACAGGTTCAGGCGGATGTCGAGCTCGGCAAGAAGCTGGGACTGCAGTACACGCCGACGATCGTGATTGTGACCCCGCACCGCTGGATCCAGGTGAAGGATGTGTCGCAGCTGGATGCGGCCATCGATCAGGCCAAGACGTGGGTGGCGGAGCCCGCGACAGCTTCGACGCGCAAGGCTCCGACAGCGGCGCATAAGTAAAAGCGATTTTGAAAGCAAAGAAAGGCCGCCTTATGGGCGGCCCTTCTGGTTTCGAAAGAAGGCTTACTGGATTTGCACGAGACCTGATTCGCCTGCGCCGCCGGGTGTGGTGGTGGCGGTCTGCGGGGCGCGCCAGTGGTCGATGTAGCTGACCTGGTGCACGCAGGAGATGGTGCAGTTGGGAGCGCAGCTTTTCTCGGTGACGAACTCGCGCTTCACGCGCTCAGTGGTGTACTCGGCGATAGGAAGGGCAGGATAGCCGCGCTGCTGGCTGCAGTAGTGCACAAGGCCGTTCTCGCAGACGTACAGGTAGCGCGAGCCGGCGCGGCAACGCCAGTCGTTGGGCTGGCCGTTGGCGATAGCCTCCTGGAAATGATTGAAGCGCGAGTACGAGCGGCGGGTGAGGCGGCGAACTTCGTCCCAGACCTTGCGTTCGCGCTCGCCGAGCGGTTTCAGTTGACCAGTGCCGTCGTGGATGATGCCGATGGTCGAGCTGAAGCCGAGCGCTAACGCTCTGCGCGAAATGACGAGCGCATCTTCAGGATGCGAGATGCCGCCACCAACGACGGAGTTGATGTTCACGTGAAAGTCGGCGTGCTCGGCGAGCATGCAAAGCTTGGCGTCGAGAACCTTCAGCGACTTCTTCGAAACCTCGTCCGGCATCACGTTGTCGATGGAGATCTGCATGTGATCGAGGCCGGCCTTGTTGAGGCGGTGGATGCGATCGGGCATCAGTAGATAGCCGTTGGTGATCATGCCGGCGATGGCGCCCGTCTTGCGGATGGCGCGGATGACGTCGTCGAGCTCGGGGTGGAGCAGCGGCTCGCCGCCGGAGATGGTGATAACGGAGGTGCCGAGCCGGCCGAGTTCGCCGATGCGGCGGCGCATCTCGTCAATGTCGACGGGCTTTGAAAAATCGTCGAACTCGTTGCAGTAGGTGCAGGCCAGATTGCAGCGCCGCATGGGCACGATGTGTGCCATGTAGGGGTGGGCAGTGTCGGCGAGAGCCGAGCCGATGCTCTTGAGTTCACGGAGGCGGCGCGAGGCCGCGATGAGGCGTCGCTGCGCGGTCATGCGGCGCCGGACGGGCTTGGTCCCGGGGATGCTCTTTTGTGGGGCTTGTGCAATCATTCCAGCCTTTATTTTACCGTGAATAGCTCCTCGGGAGCCCGGTTTGGGGCTCTTGTGGCTGCAATAGACTGGAGTTCAGAGAAGGAGTCAGACGATGCCACGCGAGATCAATTGGAGCGACACGCTGGAGATTGCGATTCAACTGCAGGAGAAATACCCCGACCTCGACCCTTACACCGTGCGCTTCACCGACATGCACAAATGGATTACGGAGTTGCCCGGCTTTGTTGGAGATCCTCAAAAATCGAATGAGACTTTGCTCGAGTCCATTCAGATGAAGTGGCATGAAGAGTATGAGGATGCAAAGGATGCGTGAATTCGCATCGTGCTGAGACCACGCGACCTCTTTGCCTGCCGTCTAAGGCACGAGGAGGAAGCGTTCCTATGAAATTTTTGAAACCAGAAGGTGTAGCGATTTTTGCGGTAGCCTTTGCAATCAGCGCCGCCCCGGCCTTTGCGCAATCGACGCAGCAGCAGCAGACGACGACGCAGACAACAACCACAACCAGCGCTACAGCGTCCGCGCCGGTTGAGCCAGTGACCCATCATCAACTGAAGAAGGCGGAGAAGGCCGACAAGGCGCAGGCGAAGGCTGATAAGGCCGAGGCGAAGGCCGCGGACAGCGACAAGGTTCGTGAGGCCAATAAGAAGCAGGACGAGGCGGATCGAGCCGCAGCCAAGGCGAACAGCCCCTACTAGCCTGTGGTTGCGTGAACAATTCGATGGTGTTGGAGTACAAACGCCGCGCAGCGGGCTAAGCTCGCGCGCGGCGTACTCGTTCCGGGGGAGATTCGAGCCGGTCCTCCGCAGGACGATCCCGCAGGCTGCGGTCCACGCGCAGATACCTGCTGATTGGCGGTAGCCGCCATATAATTTACAAGTTTGGACAAGCCATCTAGCAATACCTCGAGCAAAGCAAATTCAGTTGCCGTCGCGACGGGCATCCTGCTTAGCCGCCTCGTCGGACTGGTCCGCGATCGAGTGTTCGCGCATTATTTCGGTAGTTCGGACGCCGCCGACGCCTTCCGCGCCGCGTTTCGCATCCCGAATATCCTGCAGAACCTCTTTGGCGAAGGTGTCCTGTCGGCTTCGTTTATTCCTGTCTATGCAAGGCTGAGGGCGGAGGAGCGCCACGAAGAGGCTTCCCATCTGGCCGAAGCCGTCTTCGCGCTGCTGGTGCTGATTACTACAGTTCTGGTCACGGCAGGCATCTTTGCCGCTCCGTGGCTCATTGAGCTGATCGCCCCCGGCTTTCACGGGGCAAAGCGGCAACTCACGATCAAGCTGGTGCAGATTCTCTTTCCGGGAGCCGCAGTCCTGGTGTTTTCCGCCTGGTGCCTGGGCATTCTGAACAGCCATCGAAAGTTCTTCCTCTCGTATGCGGCGCCGGTGGCCTGGAACATCGCCATGATTACGACGCTGTTGTGGGGAGGACGGCATCACGCGAATGCGCGCCTGGCTGTGTTGCTGGCCATCGGTTCGGTGGTTGGAAGCGTGCTCCAGTTTCTCGTGCAGCTTCCCACTGTGCTGCGCTTTTTGTGGCCGCTGCGGATCCATCTGAATTTTGCAAGCCTGCACGTGCACACGGTCGCACGCAACTTCTTCCCTGTTTTTCTGAGCCGTGGAGTGGTGCAGATCAGCGCCTACGTCGACTCGTGGCTGGCCAGCTTTCTGGGTACGGGCGCGGTGTCGTGGCTGGCCTACGCGCAAACGTTGTATACGCTGCCCGTGAGCCTGTTCGGCATGGCCGTCTCTGCCGCCGAACTGCCGGCGATGTCGGGTGCGTTGGGGACTGAGGATCAGATTGCGGCGGACCTGCGGCGGCGGCTGCAGGCGGGACTGTATCAGATCGCCTTTTTTGTCATTCCCTCGGCGGTCGCTTTCGTGTTGCTGGGCGACGTTGTCGTCGCAACCGTTTACCGCTCAGGGCATTTTCAGCACGAGGACGTGATCGCTGTCTGGGCAGTCCTGGTCGGCTCTGCGATCGGACTGCTGGCATCGACTTCAGGACGCCTCTACTCCTCGGCTTTTTATGCGTTGCGGGACACGCGCACGCCGCTGAGATTTGCGGTGATTCGAGTCAGCCTGACGTTTGCGCTAGGCTATGTTTGCGCGCTGCCGCTGCCCCGGATGCTCGGATTGGATCAGCGCTGGGGGACGGCAGGGCTCACCTTTTCTGCAGGGATCGCCGGCTGGCTGGAGTTCGTGCTGCTGCGGCGCGGAATGCACCGGCGCATTGGCGTTGTGCCCTCGGGCGGCTCCAGGCTTGTGCGTTTGTGGCTGGTGGCGATCGTGACGGCCGGTATCGGCTTTGGCATCAAGCGCGTGCTGCCCTTCCACAAGCCTCTACTCGTCGGCCCTTGCGTCCTGATTCCGTATGCAGCGCTCTATCTTGCCATCACCCAGTGGATGGGCATCGCCAGCATGGGTACGCTGAATCGCCTGTTGCGGCGCGGACGCTGAGACGCAGCAGAGCGGAAGCTCCGCTGCAGGGCGCAGGGTAGATGAGAGTCAGTGAGAGCTTATTCAACCGGGAACAGGTCGCCCTGCCGTCGCTCGACGATCTTGGGTTCCGGTTTCGGACCCGGTTTGTGTTCGGGTTTCGCAGCCTTGTGTTCAGGCTTCGCAGCAACAGGTCTTGATTCAGTTACAAGCCGCGGCCGGAGCGGCTTCGGCCGCGCCAGCGATGCATCCCCTGTGACCGAAGAGCCAAGCATCGCAACCAGCTCCTGCATCTCCTTGCGGAGAGCCTTCAGCCTCGCCTCGATGCGTGCGGACTTGTCAGTCGGAGCGGTTGTGCCTGCGTCCATTGGAACGAGGGCTGGTGTGGGGGCTGTGGGCGTGACCTCGAAAGGAGTGGTAGCCTCGCGAGCTTTCGCCTCGACCTTGAAAACCTGCCGGGCGCCCGGGATCGTGTAACCCTGGTCGTAGAGCAGGCTCTTGATGCGGAGTGCCATCTCGACATCGCGCTTGCGATAGAGCCGTTGCCCGGTACCGCCTTTGTTGGGCTTCAGTTGCGGGAACTCGGTCTCCCAGAAGCGCAGGACGTAGGCGGGCACTTCGCAGAGGCGGGCTACGTCGCCGATCCGGAAGTAGAGCTTGTCGGGGATCTCGGGCGTTACGGTCTTCCGAATTGGCTGGTGGGTTCCCATAGCAACGAAAAGCCCGGTGTGGTGGCCGAGTCTTAGCCCAGAGTATAGGTCTCGAACTGGCGTCGAGAAAGTAGTTTCCGCGATTCCCTTGACGCTTCTGATACTTACGCAGAGGTCGAATTACCCGGAACCAGGGTAGTTAACACCACTCTCAAGTGTTCCTTTAGGTTTTCATGTCCAGGTCGTGACCTGCACGAGGTCCCAAAGGTCGCGTCGCGTGTGTCCATCGCTCGCATGAAGGTCATTCCACAAGAACTGAGCCGCGGGCGGCGGAGATGAATCGCCGCAGGCGCCCCGGGTCTTTGCGGCCGGGTGACGCTTCGACCCCGCTGGCAACGTCGACACCCCACGGCTCGAGCGTATCGATGGCAGCGGCGACGTTGCGGGAGTGCAGGCCACCGGCCACGATCAGCGGAGGCAGATCCTGTCCGGAGACGGCTGCGGTGTTGCAGGCGAGGCGAATCTCCTTCGCTGCCAGCTCCCAGTCAAACGCCATGCCGAGGCCGCCGGTCTTGCCGCGCCGCGCTGCATCGACCAGAACGGCCCACACGCCGGGCGTGGTGAGCGCACGGGAGAGCGCGGCAGAGAAGCCGGCGTTGTCACCTGAATGGACGTTGAAGGGAACGACCTGAATGAGACGCACGTGGCCCTCAAAGGCCTCGTTCAGTTTTGCGATCAACTCGGGGTTTGTATCGCTGTGCAGTTGTGCTGCCCGCAGGCCGGCCTCACGAACGTCGCGGATAATCTCATCCGCATCCGTAGCGGCGAACACGCCGACGGTCAGCACGGTGTCGGGAAGGTGCGGCGTGATCGCTGCAACCTGCGATGCGATCATGCGCCGCCGGCTAGGCGCGAAGACAAAGCCCACTGCGTCGGCCCCGAGTTCGGCCGCAAGCTGCGCGTCGGCGAGATTTGTGTTGGCGCAAATCTTGATGAACATGAGCGTTCAGGCCTCTCCCCGCACCAGCCGCTTCAATGCGTCGCCAGGCCTGGGCTGCTTCATCAAGGACTCGCCGATGAGGAACGCCTCATAGCCCGCATTGCGCAGGCGTTGCATGTCTTCGTGAGTGTGGATGCCGCTTTCGGCGACGTGCACCGCAGAGCGCGGCAGGTCCGCGGCGAGCTCACAGGCGCGATCGAGAGAGACCTCGAAGGTGCGCAGGTCGCGACTGTTCACGCCAATACATTCGCATTCGAGCGGCACGGCTCGCTTCAACTCTTCGGCGTCGTGCACTTCGCAGAGAACGTCCAGCTCCCATCGCCGAGCTTCCTCCCGCAACGTGCGAAGTTCTGCATCTGTCAACGCCGCGACGATCAGCAGAATAGCGTCGGCGCCATGGGCGCGAGCTTCCACCACCTGGAAAGGATCGACCATGAAATCTTTGCGAAGACAGGGAATCGTGGTCGCGGCGGACGCTCTGCGGAGATTCTCCAGTGAGCCCTGAAAGAACTTTTCGTCGGTGAGAACGGAGAGCACGGCAGCGCCAGCGTTCTGCATCTCGGTTGCCAAAGCAGCGGCATCGAAGTCGGCGCGGATGAGGCCCTTCGATGGCGAGGCCTTTTTCAGTTCTGCGATGATCGCCGGCTCGCGCAGACCCTTTGCACGCAGACGCAGAGCGAACCCGCGCGGCGTGTGCGCTGCGGCTGCGCGTTCCAATGCCTCGAGGTCGGCGGTTTTCTTGCGCTCCGTAACGACGGTGCGGGTGTGCGCCAGAATTTCGGGAAGGTACTTGGTGCGTTCGCCGGTAACAGCCATGCTTTATGCTACCGAACGCATCCCATCTACGCGAGCGCGCTCCGGGGCTGTGCGAGCACGAGTCCACGCGGTGTGGGCAACAGCAACACTGAGATAAGACCTTCACGCTCAAGCTTCTTCGCGGCTTCGCGGACGGTCTTCAGGTGCGAACTCGCGTCGTGAATAATGAGGAGCCCATTGGGATTCATCTGTGGAAGAAAGCGCTTTACCTCCGCCTCGCGCAGGCCGGGGTCGGAATCGGAGAAGAGGATGTCAACGGTTCCTTCGACCTTCATCTCCAGCGAACTCTCGTTGCGGAGATCGATAAATTTCGCGAGTGGATTCGATGCAAAGCGTTCCTTCGCACGCGCGAACACCACGGGATCATACTCACAGCTGATGACCTTGCCAGCTGGGGCGCCACTTTCCGCATTGCGCTGAAGTCCTCGCGCAATCCACTCGGTGGAGACTCCCAGAAAGCTTCCGGTCTCGACGACGAGCTGCGGCTTCAATGTCGTCACAAGCGTTGCGATCAACTCCAGCACTTCGAGCTCGGCGGTCATTGAGTCAAACATTGACCACTGCTCGGGGTGCGGGCATTCGGGCGTCGCGCGGTGATACTCAGGCTGCAGCACGCCGGCCGAGCGGTCGTGCTGCAGCATGACTTTGTGTTCCTGTTTCAGCTTCCTGCGGAACAGGCTCATCGCTACGCCTTGCCCGCAAGCTGCCGCAGCACGTACTGCAGAATGCCGCCGTGCTGGTAGTAGAGAATCTCCTGCGGCGTGTCGATGCGCACCACCGCCTGAAACTCTGTTGTCCGGCCCTGATCGGACTCTGCAATCACCGTGATCAGCTTGCCATCAGCGAACTTACTGTCCAGCATGGCACGCAGCTGTCCGGGCTGATCGCCCACCTTGTAGATCTCCTCACCAGTGAGTTGCAGCGTCTCGGCAGTCTGTCCTGCGAGGAACTGCAACGGCAGAATCCCCATTCCCACAAGATTGCTCCGGTGGATGCGCTCGTAGCTCTCCGCGATGACGAAGCGGATGCCGAGCAGCCTGGGCCCTTTGGCGGCCCAGTCTCTTGACGAACCAGAGCCGTACTCCTTGCCTGCGAGGATGCACAGCGGCGTGCCCCGCTTCGCATACTCGACGCTGGCATCGTAGATGCTCATGTCGGTGCCTTCAGGCAGCAGACGTGTCACGCCCCCCTCGGTTCCGGGCGCGAGCTTGTTGCGCAAACGCACGTTGGCGAAGGTGCCGCGCACCATGACCTCGTGGTTGCCGCGACGCGAGCCGTACGAGTTGAACTCGAAGGGCTTCACTCCGTGCTCGGTGAGGTACTGGCCTGCGGGGCCGTTCTGCTTGATCGAACCCGCGGGAGAGATGTGATCGGTCGTGACGGAATCGCCGAGCCATGCGAGTGCGCGCGCGTCCTTGATGTCCTCGACGATAGCGGGTGCCGCGGGCATGCCGTCGAAGTACGGCGCCTTGCGAATGTAGGTCGAGTCGCCCTCCCATCCGTAGGTGTCGCCGCTTGGGAACTTGAGGTTCTGCCAGTTGGCATCGCCATCGCTCACCGTGCTGTATTGCTTGCGGAACATCTCGGAGTCGATGGACGCTGCGACCGTATCGGAGACCTCCTTCTGGCTCGGCCAGATATCGCGCAGGAAGATCTGTTGGCCGTCCTTGCCCTTACCCAGCGGCTCGGTCTCGAAGTTGTGCTCGATGTGCCCGGCGAGTGCGTAGGCAACAACGAGGGGAGGCGACATGAGGTAGTTTGCGCGCACCTCCGGCGAGATGCGGCCCTCGAAGTTGCGATTGCCGCTGAGTACACTCACCGCAACCAGTCCGTGTTCCTCGATGGACTTCGAGACGTCCTCGGGCAGCGGGCCGGAGTTGCCGATACACGTCGTGCATCCATAGCCAACGACCTGGAAGCGCAGCTTGTCGAGATACGGCAGCAGACCCGCACGCGTGTAGTAGTCGGTGACGACGCGTGAGCCCGGAGCGAGCGAGGTCTTCACCCAGGGCGGCGTATTCAGTCCAGCTTCGACCGCCTTCTTCGCCAGCAGACCCGCAGCGACCATCACGTACGGGTTGCTCGTGTTTGTGCACGAAGTGATCGCTGCAATCACAATCGAACCGTTGCTGAGGTACTTGTCCGGGTCGACGCCGAAGCGCGCGCGTACCGTGTGCTCCGTTGCGACGTCTTCCTGCTTGCCGCCGGCCGGCTTCTCATGCGATGTCGCCGTCACGGTCACGCTCACCGGAACCTCCGGTGTCGGCGCGCCGACGGAACTCGCGAGGTTACCGTCTGAGGATGCATGGCCGCCCTCGCCCTCCCAGCGGACCATCTGCCGCACTTCGTTCCTGTTCGCGTTCGGTCCCAGCAGACTCGGGAGCACCTTCGCGAAACTCTCCGGCGTCTCGCGCAGCAGCACACGATCCTGCGGGCGCTTTGGTCCCGCGACACTCGGCTCCACGGTGCTTAGATCGAGGTGCAGCGTACCCGAATAGTGCGCTTCGGGTGCGTCCGGCGTGTGGAACAGGCCCTGCACCTTGTAGTACGTCTCGGTGAGCGCGATGTGTTCTTCGCTGCGGCCGGTGAGGCGCAGATACTTCAGCGTCTCTGCATCCACCGGGAAGATGCCGCACGTTGCTCCATACTCCGGCGCCATGTTGGCGATCGTCGCGCGGTCCGCGAGCGGGAGCTCGCTGATGCCAGGGCCGTAGAACTCGACGAACTTGCCCACGACGCCGAACTTGCGCAGCATCTCGGTCACAGTGAGAACAAGATCCGTCGCCGTCGCACCCTCGCGCAGCTTGCCGGTCAGCCTGAAGCCGACGACTTGCGGTACCAGCATGCTCACCGGCTGGCCGAGCATCGCAGCCTCGGCTTCAATGCCGCCAACGCCCCAGCCGAGCACGCCAAGTCCGTTGATCATGGTGGTGTGCGAGTCCGTGCCGACGAGCGTGTCTGGATAAGCGACCGTCGTTCCGTTTTCTTCCTTCGTGAAGACGACGCGCGCAAGGTACTCGAGATTTACCTGGTGGCAGATGCCCATTCCCGGCGGCACTGCGGAGAAGTTGTGGAAAGCCGTCTGTCCCCACTTGAGGAAGGCGTAGCGCTCGCGGTTGCGCTGGAATTCAAGCGCCGCGTTTAGATCGTAGGCCCTTGCCGAACCGTACTCATCCACCTGCACCGAGTGGTCGATCACGAGCTCTGCCGGCACGAGAGGATTGATCTTCTGCGGATCGCCGCCCAATACCTTCATGGCGTCACGCATGGCAGCCAGATCCACAACGGCAGGAACGCCGGTGAAGTCCTGCATCAGGACGCGCGCGGGCATGAAGGCGATCTCGCGAGATGGCTCAGCTTTTGCGTCCCAGTTGGCGAGGAAGCGGATGTCGTCGGCTGTAACGGTTACGCCATCTTCGCGGCGCAGCAGGTTTTCGAGGAGAATGCGCAGCGAGTAAGGCAATCGCTCGAGCTTTGCGCCGGTCGATTCGAGTGCGCTCAGGCGGAAGTAGCGTACGGTCTTGTTGCCGCACTTCAGTTCGGCGGCGGCGTGGAAGCTGTTGGTTTGAGCGTTTGAGGTAGCCATAACAAATCTCCTGGAAGCTCCTTCCGGAGCGCTGCCTTCACGTCGGTTCACGGACGCTGGCAGAGGATAAGGCCCGCATCTTCCGCGGCTCACGAGAGCACGTCGGCAGGAGAGGCGGACAATTCTGGATGATAGCGAGTCTGGATAGGAAAGGGGTGCGCGGCGCTTTAGCTGAGAAAACGCCCGCGGTCGTGACGGCCACGCCGGAAGCGCTTGATGGCGGAGCGCAACATGTTCACAGTGTAGCGCTTTTGCCACAGCGGCCGCACCTTCGCAACCCCTGCCATTCCCCGACTTGAGAGATAGTTCGCGATACGGGCTCACCAGCATGGGAAGGACCGCATCTTATACAAAGCTGGCGGGTTTGTATGGATCAGCAGGGACCTGCTCCCCACACTCAGAGGGCAGGCCAGGAGCCAAGGGATGCAAGTCCACATCAACACAATTCGTCGCGCGGCTGGCGCGATCGTTTTTTCGGGCGCATTGGCGCTCGCGACCGGTTGCCACGGCAAAACTGTGGCAGCCAGCGGGCCCGATCCGGCGCAGGCCAACCTCGCGCCCGTCAACGGCCAACCCCAGGTCCTCGCAGAGAATACCTCCTACACCCCGCAACAGCAGGGGGAATACCCGCAGCAGGGTTATCCGCAGCAGGCGCCGGCGCCGGTTGAGCAGGCATACCCGCAGCAGTCCGGCGGATACTATCCCGGTCCTGAGGAGCAGGCCGGCGAAGAGGCCCTGGAAGAGACGACACAACCTCCACCGGCGCTTCCCGAGTACGACCAGCCACCGGCTCCGGGTCCTGACTATATCTGGACCCCGGGCTATTGGGCGTGGGGCTCTTACGGCTACTTCTGGGTTCCAGGCGCCTGGGTCGAAGCTCCGTACTACGGCGCGCTTTGGACGCCGCCTTACTGGGGCTGGTACAACGGCCGTTATCGGCTCCACCACGGCTACTGGGGACGTCACGTCGGCTACTACGGTGGCGTCGACTACGGCTTCGGCTACATCGGCATCGGCTACTTCGGTGGCTACTGGAGCGGCAACAACTTCTATTACAACCGCGCTGTAACCCATGTCGGCGGCGGAATTCGCACGGTCTATGAACGTCCTGTCGTGTACAACAACGTCCGTTACGGAGGTCAACCCGTCAACCGCGTGAGCTACAACGGCGGCCGCGGCGGCCTCAACGTGCAGCCTCGACCGGCGGAGATCACAGCGATGCACGAGCGGCACGACGCCGCGCTGCCAATGCAGCGCCAGTCACGCGAGGAAGCCTCGCAGAACCGTTCGCAGAGCTTCACTGTGAACCGCGGCCGTCCCTCGGAGACCTTCGCGCAGCACGGATTTGCGAACTCGCACGGTATCGCTCCGGCTCCGCGCGGTGCTGAGGCTGGTCGTTCACAGCCGGAGAGCCGTCCTGCACAGCCCAACACGCCTTATGTGAATGAGCGTGCCAATGGATCCCATGGGCAGCCCTATGGAAACGAGCCGCGCGTGGAGAATCGTCCCGCGCAGCCGCAGCCCAACACGCCTTATGTGAATGAGCGTGCCAATAGATCGCATGGGCAGCCCTATGGAAACGAGCCGCGCGTGGAGAATCGTCCCGCGCAGCCTCAGCCCAACAACAACTCCCGCTTCGAGAACCGGCCGCAGCCGCAACCGCAACCGAACACGGCCAATCCGGCGTTTGAGCACCGGCAGCCACAGCCCAACGCTCTGCAGCCCCGGTTTGAAAACCGGGCGCAGCCACAACCGCAGCCGCGCGTCGAGGCTCCGCATGGCGAGAATCGCGCGATGCAGCCGCAACCCAATGCTGGCCAGCCTCGATTCGAAAACCACGCGCAGCCGCAGCCGCACGTTGAGAATCGGCCGCAGCCTCAACCCCGGATGGAGACTCCACGGGTAGACAACCGCGCGATGCAGCCGCAGCCCAGGATGGAAAACCGTCCACAGCCTCAGCCGCAGCAACGCGTGGAAGTCCAGCACCCTGAGAATCGGCCACAACCGCAGCCTCAGCCTCATCGGGAGGGACCGCCGCCGCAGACTCATCAGGCAGCGCAACCCCACGGTGGAGGTGGCAATGAAGGTGGCGGACATCAAGGCGGCGGCAATGGACATCAAGGGGGAGGCGACCACGGCCACCGCTGAATCACTTCCTCGCATAAACGAGAGTGCCCGGTTCCCCGGGCACTCTTTTCTACATCCGCACTTTCAGCAGTCCTCTTCAATTGGAAATGCTGAACAACGCCGGGCTCTTCGCGGCCGCTCACGGCTACATCCCCGTGGACCCGAAGCCGCCCTGTCCACGCGGCGTCTCTGCGAGCATGTCTGTCTCTTCGAAGCTGGCCTGGATGCGCTCCACTACGCGCAGTTGCGCGATGCGGTGCCCCGGCGCGATCGTCTGCGGCTCCGGCCCAAGATTCGTGAGGATCACCTTCAACTCGCCGCGATAACCGGGGTCAATCACGCCGGCCAGCGTCGTCACCCCGCGCAATGCGAGCCCCGAGCGATCCTCCACCAGCGCGCCATGCGACGACGGCAACTCGAGCGCCAGCCCTGTGCGCACCGCGATCGTGCTTCCCGGCTCGCCAACCGGCTCCAGCGTCGCCGCTTCTGCCGCGAACAAGTCAGCCGCCAGATCGCCATACGGTCCGGTGTGCGCATAGCGCGGCAGTTGGGCTGCAGGCAGCAGGCGCTGCACAAGAATTCTCGGAGAAGTCTTCGCTTCACTCATCCCAGTCAGTCTCTCATCTCACGCGCTTCATGTTTGTTGCGGAGAGTCTCTTTTGCGCGGCTCGGTCGAGCGGAACAAATAGACACCAAGCACGGTAATCAGCGGCTCCAGCGGATGGCGGAAGCGCGCCTGCACGGTCACCAGGTAATACGGCAGCGGCAGCAGCAAAAACATCCATCCCATCAGCACTGCGCCCGGAACGCGCCGCCGCAGTGCGAGCGCGAGTCCCATCAGTCCCGCCAGACTGAGGAAGCTGTAGTTCAAGCGCCGCCCGACCTCCTGCATCGGCCGATTCTCGGGAGGGTGCGGGATGTTGATCCAGAAGAAGAGAAAGCGGTCGAGCGAATGATGCAAAAAAGGCTTGGGATTAGCCCGGATTCGCGCCATCGCCTGCTCCTTTCTCATCGCCGAATACTTCACCTCTCCCATCTGCGCGTAGAGCTTGAACTTCGGATCACCCGGCCACATCGGCACTGTGGCTCCCCACGGAAACGCGTCATGAGACGGCAGAGTCGACTCATAGAGCTCTGCGCCGAGGTTGGCGCGCGTTGCAATGAATGCATGAAAGACGCGCTCATTCCGCACCCACCACGGCGTCATGATTGCGAGGAACACGGCTGCGGCAAGCAGCGGTCCAGCTACAACCTGCTTCAGCCGCATTGCCTTCAGCTTCGGCCAGATCACCCACAAACCCGCGGCGGGCAATCCGATCAGCAAGGAAGCGTTCGAGAGAGCTACCAGCGCCCACAACGCGCCGAAGCCAGCCCACCGTCGCAACTGCCCACTGTCTTCGCGCTCCTCTTCACCCGTGCCGCGCAGCCGCAAAGCGAGCACGAGCGTCCACGCAAACAGGCCGGTCGACAGCGCGGTCTCCCAGAACCAATGCACCGCGAACTGCAGCGCGGCCGGATAGACCGCCCACAACCACCCCGACCACAACGCTACGGGCGTAACTTTGGTTGAAGCTCTTCGCGCAATTCCGCCTGCATCAAAGCATCGGGCGGCAATTTCATAGAGCGCTGGAGCGGTCAGCGCCGAAAAAAAACTATCGACGGTGAGAACGAAAAACCCCGCCGCATTCGTGTAGACGCCGAAGAGCTTGAACGAGAGCGCGATCAACAGTGGATAAATAGGCGGCAACCACGCTGTGGGTCCGCTCACTCCATTGAATGGATTCGCATAACCGTGTCCCTCGACGAGCGAGCGCGCGATGCGTCCGGCTTCAAACCCAAAGTTGAAGTGATCGTTGATGACACGAACGCGATACGTGTGCCCAATCGCGATGCACGCAACGCGCAGCAGAAAACCCACCCAGAAGATGGCGCGTGGGGCGCGAAACGATTTTGGCGGAGCTGAGATGGTCGGCACGAGGCAGGATGCGGTACGGCGCTCGTTCAGTCTAAATTGCCTCGTTTGTTCAGTTGCGATGCAGGTGCCCCCACAAATCATCCCGAGGAGGGAGCGAGCTCATCACGCAGTCGTGCGAACGCACGTCGGGCTCCGAGCATGAGCCAGCGTATTAGCAGGACCATGATCAACAGCGCGATCACGACAATTGCCGCGCCGATGTAGGGATGCACGGTTGCCACCCAGGTGATTCCCGCCGCGGCGACGTCTTCCGATGTGCTGAGCAACGCGTTCGAAACAGGCTCAGGCGTTGAGGACACCGCCACGCGCGCCGAAGTCTTCGCCGTGTGCGCCACGCCTGCAATCGCCGCTGCTACAACGGTCACCAGCGCGCGTTCCGCCGGCGACAGATGATTTGACGCCTGGTACGCCAGTATCGCCGCTGCAGGCACGCGGATGAAGGTGTGCACGGTATTCCAGATAAGGTCGAAGTACGGGATCTTGTCCGCAACCGCCTCCACCACGCTTAGCCCGATCGCGAGCGCAATCACCCAGGTCTGGTCGAGAGCCGACAGCCCCGACGGAAGCTGCAAAACGTGAAATCGGCCCAGCAGGCCAAGTACTGCGACGGTGACATAAAGGTTCAGGCCAGCCGCAAAGCTGACAGCCACAACCAGCGCGGTAAGGCGGCCTGGATCGAACATCACGTTCTCCCGCGGTGAAATGGATTGTAGTCCGCTCAGGCCACCGGAGATAACTCGTCAGGGTATTTTCAACGGAGCCGTCGCTCAGCTAGCCTGCAAGTACGTTCCAGTTCCTTCTCGCTGACGGTCAACGGTTCAGCGGGTGTCATTCTTCTGCTGCGCTTCAGGGCTCCGGCTGCTTCCGGAGCAGGGTCCATTTTCTGCTGCTCTGCTTCATCTCATTGCGATTGTCAGGTCGCCGGGCAGCACGATCCGCGCCGTGCGCTCTCGCGCTTCTAGCCGCCCTCTGCCTCGTCTCGCGAGCTTTTGCTCAGAGCCCGGTCGACGGCACGCTTCGGGGTCGTGTCTTCCTGTCAGCGGACATCTCCCCGTTCCCCGCGAGCGTGCATCTCCGCCTCGACGACAGCCCGTGGCAACAGACATTGCGGATTGCGCGCGATGGTTCCTTCACCCTGCTCGATCTCGTGCCCGGCGACTATACGCTCGAGGTTGAGCCCTGCTCACCGGTGCCGGTCTCCGTCTCCGCGGGCGCGACCACCGAAACGGAGATCGATTTGGCGGCCTGTACGAAGGGTCATGCAGAGCCCTCTTCGCCACCGCTTCCCTCACTGGACCCAACAGAACTGCTGGAGCTCGATTCAGCTGCACATAACGCGACGCTCGCCGCTGCACCACCTGACGAAACAACAAGTGATGAACCCACGACTCCGGAGGCCACTCGAGAGACCACCGCTCTCGGCCTCATCGGTCCGAGCGTCAGCGGCTCCTCGCCGACTGCGAACTCCAATCTCCTCGACGGCCTGTCAACTACGCAGAACTTCCATTCGAGCCCTCGTGGTTCAGGAGGGAACCCACGCACCTCGGCCACCTTCAGCGCATCGGCCACACGATCCATCCAACTCAAGCCCAGATCCTTCTCGGCGCAGAATGGCGGCGCTGGAGGCCTCATCGCAGCCACCTCGCGCGGGCAGGCCACACGCCTTCACGGCAGCGCCTTCGCACTCACCCTGCAGAGCGCCTTCGCCGCAACCAATCCATTCTCTGTCGTTACGCACTACAACAACGGTGCGATTTCCTCCGCACTGATCAAGCCCGCCGACACTCTCGTTCAGGCAGGGGCCGCTGCGGGCTTTCCGCTGTCCCGCGTTCCCGGACTGCAACACGCATCGCTCTTCCTGTCGCTGGAGGGCCAGATCCGTTCCAGCCAGGTTGTCTCGACCCCTGCGACGGCTAACTTCTACACGCTCACAGCAGAGCAGCTCGCGCTCCTCGCCAACCGCGGAGTCTCGACTGCTGCCGCCAACAACGCGCTCAACTTTCTCGACAGCCTCACCGGTATACAGCCGCGCAACTCGTCGCGACTTCTCAGCTTCGCGCGCCTCGACCTCGTGCCCACGGTGAAGCAGCAGCTGACGATTGGCTACATCGGCAACCGTTTTAGCTCGCCCACCGGTTCTGGCTCCGGTGTCGCGGCAGGCGTCGTTCAACGCGGCCGCGCCAGCCTCGCTGCCAGCATTCTCCATGTCGACGCACTCACCGGCCGCTGGCTCTACCGACTCGCTCCACTCGTGACGAACGAAATGCGCGGCCAGCTCGCTCGCGACCTCGAGTATGAGACTCCCCACACGCCGCTCCCACAGGAGCCCGCGATCAGCGCCGGCGGCTTCGCCCCGCAGGTTTCCATCGCGCCGAACGGATTCAGCTATGGCACGCCTTCCAGCATTGGCAGAATCGCCTATCCCGAGGAACACCGTCTGCAACTCGCCGACACCTTCACCCTCGCGCGCGGACGCCATCTCTTCACAGCGGGTGCTGACTGGAGCCGCATCACGGATCGCATTGCCGCAGCCACAAACTCCGAGGGCACCTTCCTCTACGACAGCGGAACCACCAACGGCCGCGACGGCGGCCTCGTCGACTGGATCTCCGACTACACCTTCAACGTCCATGCCTATCCCAACGGCGCCTGCCCCAGCATCCACGCCACGATTCACCTCTTCTGTTTCCGCAGCTACACGCAGGGCTTCAGCGCGGCCTCCACTCAGTTCGCAACACACGATCTCGCCTTCTTCGCCGAAGATGCTCTCCGCCTGCCGAACTCGCTCTCCCTCACGCTCGGCCTGCGCTACGACTACATCCTGTTGCCACCGCCGCAAAATCCCAACCCCGCGCTCGATCAGGTTCTGAGCACCATCGCCTCGCCCGTCGCTGGCGCAACCTCCGTGATTCCGGAAGACCGCAATAACATCGGCCCGCGCATCTCGCTCGCCTGGTCGCCCGCTCGCGGCCGCATCCTGACTGCGCGACTCGGCTATGGTGTGTTCTACGGCCGCATCGCCGGCGCAACGGTGAACGCTGCGTTGACCGACACCGCGCTCGCCTCCACCACGCGCCGCATTCGCATCACACCCTCCACCATCACCGTATGCCCGCAGGTCGAAAATCAAGGCTTCGGCTATCCCTGCGCTTACACGACGATGCCGCCTTCCGCCGTCGTTCAGACCACCTCGGCGCTTGTGTTCTCGAACCGCTTCCGTCTTCCCTCTGTACAGCGTGCAACCCTCTCGGTCGAGCACGCCACCCATGCCTTCAATCTCCGCGCCGGGTACGCCATGGCGATCGCAACGCAACTCCCCGAGAGCGTCGATCTCAACATCGCGCCTTCTACCGCCGCGGCCAGCTACATCCTGCAAGGGGGTGAGGGCATGCATGGCCTCCACTCTGGGCAGATATTCAGTATTCCTCTCTATACCGCGCGTCGCAGCTCGGCCTTCGGCCCTGTCAGCGCGCTCGTCTCCAACGCCAACGCCACCTACCACTCGTTCAACGCTGAAGCGCGCCTGCACACGCGCGGCATGCAAATTCGAGGCAGCTACACCTTCGCCCGTGCCATCGACTATGGCCCGCAGCTCTCCGCCACGCCACGCCAGAACGGCCAGTTCGATCCATTCAGCAACGCATACGACAAGTCTCTCTCCAGCCTCGATGTCCGCCACCGCTTCTCCGGCGATCTCCTCCTGCGTTCATCGCTTCACTCCGGCTCCGAGTTTCTGCGCCGCTCTCTCTCCGGCTGGCGACTCGCTACCATCGCCACGGTCGGCAGCGGGGCACCGTACAGCTACGCCATCTTCGGAGGAACCTCGATCTCCGGCGGCCGCGACACCATCAACGGCTCCGGCGGCGCTACCTACCTTCCTTCTGTCGGCCGCAATACATTACGCCTGCCCATGCGCAGCCGCGTCGACCTCCGCGCCGGCCGCGTCTTTGCATTCCACGAGCACATCCGCCTCAACGCCTTCGCCGAATCCTTCAACCTGCTCAACACCAGGAGCCTCTCTCGTGTCGAAACCCGCGCCTTCTTGCTTGGCACACCCGCCACTGAGGGTGCGCCGACGCCGCTTGTCTTCCAGGACGCCGCAGCCATCGCGGCCGAAGGCATTACGATTGTTCCTTTTGGCTCCGCAACCTCGTCCACCGCGGGGCTCAGCCGCGAACGCCAGATCCAATTCGGCTTGCGGCTCGAGTTCTAGCGCCTTTCACGTCACCGCGGGGTCTCCATTGGCATCCAATGGAAAAGGATTCGCTTCTCGGAGACGGTAAGGGTCATGAACCTGTTGGCCGCAGTGGAGAACCATGGATATGCGGCGACGGCGGTCATCCTTCTGCTCTCCGCCTGCGGCCTTCCCCTGCCCATTTCCGTGGTTCTGCTTACGGCCGGCGCGGCCGCGCACTCCGGCTCGCTGAACCTCGGACTGGTCATCCTCTGCGCTGCAGGCGCCGCCCTCCTCGGCGACACCATTCTCTTTCTCGGCGGCAAATTTACAGGATGGTGGCTGCTCGCCGGGCTCTGCCGTCTCAGCTTCAATCCAGAGAACTGCATCTTCGGTTCCGCCAGGTCCTTTTATCGGCGCGGCCCGCGCACTCTGCTCTTCGCCAAATTCATCCCCGGCCTCGGCTCCGTTGCGGCTCCGCTTGCCGGCAGCCTGAACATGCGCCTCCTGCGCTTCCTCAAGCTCGATACCTGCGGCGTTCTCTTGTACGCCGCCATCTGGAGCACCGGCGGATTCCTGTTTGCTCCCTTTCTTCGCATCATCGTCGGCTGGGTCGTGCGTCTCGGCCACTTTACCGCCGCCACTGTCTTCGGCGTGTTAGTCCTGTATGTGCTCTGGCTGCTCGGCAGCTCGCTGCACGACAACCGCTTCAGCAATATCGAGCGGGTCGCTGCTCAAGAGCTCCACGAACGTATGCAAGCCCCTTCGCATGATAAGGTCGTCGTCATTGCCGACGTCCGCTCTCACGGCTACTATGACCCCGCCGCCCAGCGCATCAAGAACTCCATCCGTGTCGAGCCCAACCGGCTGCGCGAAGAGGTTGAGGCTCTCCGCGAGTTCATGGCGCCTGAGTGCGAGATCTATCTCTATTGCTCCTGCGCTCGCGACGCCACCAGCGTTCGCGTCGCCCGCGAACTTGAAAAAGAGAACTGCGCCACGAAGGTAATCTCAGGCGGCCTGAAGGCCTGGGTCAAAGCTGGCGGCCCGCTTGAGCCGGTCCCCCCCGCCGACGTCGAGCATCTGCCTAAGTTCAACTAATCTGCTTTGAAAGGCACGGCTTTAGAGGTGCTATAAAAGAACCCGAAAATGAGGCTCTACCTGAGAGACTGTTGTTGATGTCAATCCATTGACATCAATACATCCCTAACTCCCTAACTCCCCACTCCCTAACTCCCCCTACGCCACCTGCCGCGCCATCGCGCGTATCCCCGCGAGCAGCTGCGCATACGGCAATCCATCCGCATAGGTCTTCAGTACCAACTGCTGCAACAGTCTCTTCCGCACGACGCGAAACCCGCGCCCCGGCTCGCGATAGAAGCTCTTCGCAGCGTCGTGGGAAAAGGCGAGCATCGCCTGCAACTCACTCAACCTCTTCGCATACTCTCCGCTGAGCGTCGCCGCGTCGGCGTCCGCCAACACTGCGCCGGCCGCTGCCTGGCCGCTCACAATCGCCGAATGAATCCCCTCGCCCGTCAGCGGATCCACCAGCCCCGCCGCATCACCGGCCAGCAGTACGCGCCCGCACGGCACATACGCATGCCCACCCAGCCCAAGGTGCTGCCCTGAAACATGGGCTTGCACCTCATTCAACTCCACGCCCAGCTTTTCTCGCGTATAGCTTTCGAGCAGACTGCGCGTGACACTCTCGCACACCAATTCGTCCGAGCCTGCAGCTCCATCCTTCGGCACAAATCCACCCACACCCACATTGATGTGGTCACCCTTGGGAAACATCCACCCATAGCCACCCGCAATCGGCGCGAAGTCGAACACGAGATCATGAGGCCCGTCGCCGGCAGGCAGCGTCGCCGGCAGAACTTCAAACGGAACCATCGCCTCCAGCGCGAACCCGCGCGCATACCACGCAGGCTCTGTGGGGAGTTCCGACGTACGGCTTTCTATCCATGGGCGATCACGCAACCCATCACGCTGCGCGTCAAGGCCCGCCGCCAGCCGCCGCATCTGCCCGTTCGATCCATCGGCGCCGATCAGCACCCGAGCTCGCAACGTCTCGGTCGCTCCATTGCCCGTCGCGACTTCGATCTCCACCTGCGCTGCCGACTCACGCACCGCCACAACGGCTTCGATCTTCTTCAGCTCCGCGCCGGCTGCCAGCGTCTGCGCCAGGCAGAACGCGTCAAACCTCTCCCGCACCGCCATCGCGCAGATCGCCTTGCGCGTCCGCAGCCGCACCTCGCAGCTCTTTTCCGCGACGCGCACGCCTTCCCCGAACTGCGGCCCGGCCTCTTGCAGTACCACCTCACGGCACACGCGCTCGACGATAGGTTCCACGGAATAGCGCAGCGCACGCAGTGTCTTCCGCGTCAATCCGCACGCGCACGCCTTGTGCCGCGGAAACGTCCGGCGGTCCAGCATCAACACACGCTTGCCTGCGCGTGCCAGGTCATACGCCGCGGCACATCCAGCCGGCCCCCCGCCGACGATCAGAACATCCACATCCATGGTCATTGCGAATAGTGTAGCCATTCCGCGCGCCCGCCGCGGAACACTCTTAGCGGGCGATCAGCAGCAAATCGTCGCCGTCTAAACCGTTGCCCTTCATCTCGCGAATCTCTTCCGCGCTTACAGGGGTCGAGAAGGCAGCGCGTTGCTCGAACCCGTGGACTTCAGCCGCCTTCAACATGAAGGCCGGCGTGAGCATCAGCGGATGAACCTTATTCCAGTTGGCATGGTAGCCCGCCGGGTCTCGCCGCTGCCGCTGCTCTGCTCCATTAGGACAGAAGCAGACGAACATCCCTCCCGCGCGTCGCAGCCGGGCCGCTTCTTCAAACATCGAGTGCGGATTCGGAAGATGCTCAATCACATGAGCCGAGAAGAAACAGTCAATCGTCCCATCGAGAGTTCGCAAATCGGAGACCATCGTGCACCCCAGTTTTGTCTCCGCATACAGTGCGCGATCACGCCCTAACTCGTAGCTGAAGACCTCAAACCCGGCCTCGCGCATCTGCCAGCTTCCATAACCCCATGAACTGCCGAAGTCCAGAATGCGCGCGCCCTTCGGAAGCCCCGCGGCGAGGAGCACATCGATACGGCTGCTGAAATCCTTCTCCGTGCCGGCGAACCGGGTGCTGAGCAACGCTTTCAACTCCTCGTCCGACGGCAGGTCGGTCGTGAAGCCCTGCTTATAGACCTCTTCGCGATAGAAGTCTTCCGCTTTCTTGGGGTCGTCCTTGGGAGTGCGAAAACGCAGCCCGCAGCTTGGACACTCGCGCAACGATGTGACAAGGTATTTGCGCCGGACGAGCCTGGTATTCACGGCCTGGCAGGCCGGACAACTCGTATCAGACCCCACAGAATGTGTCGTCGCCCACAGCAGGTACTCAAGCCGGGTGCCGTCAAAGATCTTGTTTCGTGCGTCCACCGGAAGCAGGTCTCCCACCGAAATGCAACGTAGCTTGCCGGTGATTCTACACACCCGGCGCACATTTTAATAATTTTGCCGCAGGCTGCGTGTTCGTAGAAGGCGAACGATAGTGCGGCCTTACACGATCGCCGCCGTCTCCGCCGCAGCCGGCCTCAATCCCATAGCCTCGGCCAGCAGCACATAGCTCCGTTTCCTTGCCTCATGCGAGTGCGTAATCGTATTCACGATCAGCTCCCCAATCTCCAACTCGCGCGCAATCCCCGTCAGTTCCTCCGCGACACGCTCGGGCGTTCCCACCACATATCGCGGAAACTCTTCCTCCGGCTGATCCATCGACCCGACCGTCACCGGCCACGGCGCGCTCGGGACCGGAGGCAGGCCCTCCAACTCTCGCAACGCATCCTCCGGCGTGGCCACCGGTCGCCGGTCGTCCATCCGAATCCGCCGTTGCAGCAGCCTTACCGACGCATGCAGCAACTCCGCTTCTTCCTGCGTCGGCGCACAGATCGCTCCAATCGCAATCGTCGCCTCCGCCTCGCTCCGATCCGGCCCTGCCACAAAGTTCCTGCGGTAGTACTCGATCGCCTGCCTCGTTCCCTGCGCCGAGAAGAAGTGTGCAAACGCATACGGCAGCCCCTCCTGCGCTGCCATCACGCTGGACCACATGCTCGAGCCCAGCAGCCACACATCCGGCGCTCCCTCCGCATCCGGAGCCACCCTCAGCCGTGCGAACGGATGCCCCGCCGGAAACCGCTCGCGATGAAGAAACGCCCGCAGCTCCGCCAGCTGCTGCGGAAAGTCATCGGAAAACGATCCCTGCCTCGTGCGCCGCAGCGCATGCATCTCCAGTTGTCCACCACCCGGCGCACGCCCAATCCCCAGGTCGATCCGCCCCGGAAACATCGCATACAGCGTGCGAAACACCTCCGCAACCTTATACGGCGAATAATGCGGCAGCATCACGCCGCCCGACCCCACACGAATCCGTTCCGTCGCCGCCGCCGCCCGCGCCACCAGGATCTCCGGCGCCGTACACGCCAGCAAATCCATCGCATGATGTTCCGAATACCACAGCCGCGTATATCCCAGCGCATCCACATGCTTCGCCAGGTCCAGCGAGTTCGCCAGCGCCTGCCCCGGCGTCGCTCCCGCAGGCACCGGCGACTGGTCCAGCACGGACAGCTTCAACCCTGCACCCATGCGCATTGGATGTCGCGACCCTCCCTTCCGCTCCACGCACCAGCCCCAATCCGATATCCTCGCCTCAATGACCTCCGCATCACCGGCCCCGCTGCTCGCCGTCCGCGACCTCCACATCGCGTTCTCCGGCCACGAGGCCGTTCACGGCATCTCCTTCGACATCGCGCCCGGTGAGACCGTTGGCCTCGTCGGCGAATCCGGCTCCGGAAAATCGGCAACCTCGCTGGCCTTGCTCCGTCTTCTTCCGCCCACCGCGCACCTCACCGGCAGCCTTCAACTCAGCAACATACCCCATATCTCCGAAGACCTGCTCACCCTCACGGAGAACGAAATGCGCGCACATCGCGGCCGTTCCATGGCGATGATCTTTCAGGAGCCCATGACCGCGCTCAACCCTGTCATGCGCGTCGGCCATCAGATCGCTGAAGCCGTGCTCGCCCACACGCCGCGCATCCCGCGCAACGAGTTAAATCAACGTGTCCTCGCTGCACTGCATGAGGTCGCGCTCCCTGACCCCGAACGGCGCCTTCGCGACTACCCGCATCAGTTCTCCGGCGGCCAGCGCCAGCGCCTCATGATCGCCATGGCGCTCATCAACCGCCCACGCCTTCTCATTGCAGACGAACCCACCACCGCACTCGACGTCACCGTGCAGGCGCAGATCATCGCTCTGCTCAAACGCCTCCGCCACGAGCACGGCCTCTCCATGCTCTTCATCTCGCACGATCTCGCCGTCGTCGGCCAGATCGCCGATCGCATCATGGTCATGCGTCACGGCCGCATCGTGGAGCAGGGGCTCACCCAGCAGGTCCTCACTGCGCCGCGGCACGACTATACGCGGCAACTCCTCGCCTCCGTCCCCTCCATGCGCACTTCACGCGAAACCCCACTCGCCACCCTCACCCGTCCCTGACCCTTAATCCCTAATCCCTAATCCCTGATCCCTGACCCTGATCCCTGAAGGAGTAGACTGACCCTTCGCGTATGCGTGCCCTGGTCGTCTCCGATGTTCACGGAAATCTGCAGGCCCTTCAGGCTGTGCTCTCGGCTGCAGGATCTTTCGATGAGCTTTGGAATCTCGGCGACATCGTCGGCTACGGCGCCAATCCCAACGAAGTCATCGACGCCATCCGTCCTCTGGCGAGCATCAACGTGCGCGGCAACCACGATCGCGTCTGTTGCGGACTCACCAGCTCGGCGGGCTTCAACCCCGTAGCCGCAGAAGCCGCTGCCTGGACGCATCGTCATCTCACGCCTGAAAATCTCGCGTGGCTCAGCGCCGTTCCGCAAGGCCCCATCCTTGCTATGGAGCGCGCTCTCTGCGCACACGGCTCGCCGCTCAACGAAGACCACTACATCGTCTCCATGCGCGATGCCTGGTCTCCGCTGCAGCGCATGTCGACCGAGATCACTTTCTTCGGACACACGCACGTTCAAGGCGCTTTCTCGCTGCAGGCGCCCGAGTGGCAGGAGATTCGTCCGCTCTACAACTCACCGAACGAGCCGGAAGAGTTCACGATCGACGTGCCCGCAGGGTCGCGGCATCTCATCAACCCCGGCTCTGTCGGCCAACCACGCGATGGCGACTGGCGCGCTGCCTTCGCCCTCTACGACACTGCCGGCGAGCGCGTCACCTTCCATCGCATTCCCTACGATGTCGCCTCCGCCCAGCAGGCCATCCGCAACGCCCATCTGCCCGAGCGCCTCGCCTCCCGCCTCAGCACAGGAAGATGAGTAGTGAATAGTGAGTAGTGAATAGTGAATAAAACAAAAGCGGCACCTCGGCTTCTCACTCACAACTGAAAACTCAAGACTCAAAACTCATAGCGAAACGCCTTTGCCTTTGCTTTTGCCTTTGCTTTTGCCTTACTCACTATTCACTACTCACTATTCACTATTCACTACTAACAAAAGCGGTACCTCGGCTTCTCACTCACAACTGAAAACTCAAGACTCAAAACTGACAGCGAAACGCCTTTGCTTTTGCCTTACTCACTATTCACTACTCACTATTCACTGCCCTTAAAAAAACTTCCCAATCGTAAACACAAACTTGGTATCCCCATTGAATCCGATCGCCGGGGCCACCGTAATTACGCCGAGCGGTGTTTCCGCCACAATGCCGAAGTAAACATCTCCCCGTGTAACGGTGGGTGCGTCCGGTGCGCGCATCTGTCCGCCTTCCACGGTTCCAGCCAGGTAGATGCCGCCGTTGAGGGGCGCTTGCATCGCGTAGATCCTTCTCATATAGCCCGGTGTCACCAACCAGTAGTCCGTGCCGCGCAACTGGTCGATCGAAAGCGAAGCCAGCCGCAACGGTCCGCCCAGCGTGTAACGGAAAGGCTGCGCCACATTGCGGTCGAGCATGGTCGCGCCTTCAGCCTTCCAGAGAAAGATATTCTTCCCCTTCCAGGTGCGCGCGCCCTCGACCTGCGTGTAGAACTGCGGCGCGGAGGGGCTGTTCGCTGCACCGTAGAGATATCCGGCGCTCATCGTCAGCCTTGTGCCATAGTGGGGCACCAGCGCCCTGTCCTGCGCGTCATAGATATAGCGAAATCTCGCGACCTGCGAGTTACTGCTATAGTCCGGCAGGCCGTCCGAGCCTGTCTTCACCTGCCACTGCACGTTGGCGAACTCCCACCCCAGGCGCAACTCCTGCGTCTTGGTGTTGGTCCATCCCAGGTCGCCGGCAAATCCCCCAAACTGCGCCTGTCGTTCGGCCACTCTCGTGTTCGAATCCGGCGACGCATAGATGAAGTAAGGCTGGCGTTGCAGGCTTGCCCTCGGCGCGACGAAATATCCCTTTTGCGAGAAGCGATAGAGATATTCGCCATTCACGTTGGTAAAGAACCCAAAGTCAGCTTTTGCTCTCAGCTCCGATCCGTACCCGCCCAGGTCCTGCCACAGGAAGATGCTGTCCACCGTTGCCCGTGTGACACCTCCCGACTGCGCCTGGATATTAAAACCGATGTTCAGGAACGGAGGTCCATTCTGCTTGTCTTCCACATCCACCAGCAGAATCGGACGGTTCGATCCTGCGGAGTCATATCCCACCGTGTAGCCGGCGTTATACCGTCCGTCCGCCCGAATATCCGCGAGCAGCGTCTGGATCTTGTCGGTGTTCACGGGCTGGTTTACCAGCGGATCGAATGTGCGGTGTACAGCCTTTGTCACCTCGGGCGTCGGCGCCTTCACCTTCACCTCCAGCACCGAGCCCACTGGCGGCCGTTCCTTCGCCCGTCGATGCGCGAGATACGCCTCCCACTGGTCCGCGGGCAGCGCATATTTCATCAGTTCAGCCTTGTGCTGCTCGGTCGCCTCGTAGCCTCGCTCGGCCAGCTCCGCCGTTTTGCCGTAGCTCGTTGCCGTGAAGCCGCTGATGTCCGGCATGATCAGCACGGTGGCCAGCGTGCGCTCGCGCGCCTCGTTCACCTCGATGCCCACCGCGAACGCGCGGCTCAGCACTCCAAAGATCGAATCCAAATCGCCTTTGCCCGCCGGGCTCAGGGGCAGACTGAACGCGATAATCACGTTCGCCTTCATCTCCTTCACATCAGAGGTCGGCAGATTGTGCAAAATGGCGCCGTCTACATATTCGTGACCGTTCATCAGCACCGGCTCAAACACGCCCGGCAAGGACGCCGAGGCACGCACCGCATCCTGCAGCGATCCTCGCGAAAAGACAACGCTGCTCGCGTCCGTAAGATCCGTTGCACGGCAGCGGAAGGGGACCGGAAGGCTGTTGAATTCAATCTGATCGTTGTAGCGGATGAATTCCTTATCCAGCAGTTCGTTCAGGCCGGTGTCGGTCAGCAGCGCGTTGCGCAACGAGACGCCTTTCTTCAGCCCGATACCCACTCCATTGGGAAGCTCCCGCGTGTCCTCGCGCCGGCGATAGCTCTTCGACGAATAGGCCTGCGAAATCCGAAAGATTCGGCTCACTTCCTGCGGGTCGAGCACTTGTTTCATCTGCTCCGGCGTTACTCCCGTCGAATACAGCGCCGCCAGGATCGAGCCCATGCTCGTTCCCGAAATCACGTCCACCGGAACGTGATGCTCATCCAGCCACTGGAGCGCCCCGATCTCGGTGAGCGCCAGCGCCGCTCCACCTCCCAGCGCCAGCCCTATGACAGGACGGTTCGTCGGCAGACCAGCCGGCGGAGGCGCGGGATCCAGGGGACCAAGTTTCAACTTGCTTGTACTGGCGGCCTGTTCGGCGGGACTTACCGGCTTGGATTCTGTGTTCTGGTTACCCGGCTCGGCCGGCTTCGAGGACGTATTTTTTTGTCCCATCCCCACCTGCGGATCGGTAGGCTGGCCCTGGTCTTTTTCCTTCTCCTGATCTTTTTCCTTCTTCTGATCGCTTTCCTTCTTCTGCTCGCTCGAAGGCGTGGTCTTCTGCCCGAGTCCTGCCCGCGCATTCGCGACCTTCTTGTCCTTTCCCCCCAGTTCCTCTAACGTCTGTTGCCCCTGGATAGGTGGCTGCGCCGCCGCCGGTGCCTGCGCCCGGATCCACCGCGGGCCCGCAGCCATTTCCAGGGCACAAATTGCGCACAAAATCGATTTGAAACCGTTCCGACGCCGCCTAAATCGCCACATGGGTCGTCCTCGCTTCTAAAAACGCAAACAGATTCTCGAGCGCAAAGCCTTTGATTCTGTTGGCGTTCAGCGCGATTAGACGCAAAAGCGCCAGCGCCCGGATGGTTCAAGCCCCACTCTAACCCGAATTAAATCTGCAACTTCAGCGCAGAAGTCCTTAGGTTCAGGGTTGGTAGTCCTGAAAAAGCGCCGGAAACTGCCGCTCCAGCTCTGCAATCTTGGGGATATCGCACACCTGGATATACGGATTCTGCGGGTTCTTGATCGCATAATCCTGGTGGTACTCCTCGCCGGCGAAAAAATGTTCCAGTGGAACGATCTGCGTAACGATCGGCGCGCCAAACACGTGAGCCTCATTTAGCTGCTTCACGTACGCCTCGGCCACCTCGCGCTGCTCATCATCCGTACAGAAGATCGCCGACCTGTACTGCGTTCCGGTGTCGTTCCCCTGCCGGTTCAACTGCGTGGGGTCGTGAACCACCGAAAAAAACACCCTCAAAAGTGCGCCAAAACTGACCATTTCCGGGTCGTAAATGATCTCGATTGCCTCCGCATGCCCGGTTGTACCCGAACACACCGTCCGATAATCGGCCGTATACTTCGCCCCGCCCGAGTAGCCAACTGTAGTCTTTTCAACACCTTTCACCCGTTGAAAGACCGATTGCACTCCCCAGAAACATCCCCCCGCGAATACGGCCGTCTCCCGCTGGCCCGCCTCCCATCCACTTTCCGGCATGATTTCGTCCTTAAAAGGGGCCGGAATCGGCACTTTTTGCGCTTTTTGCGCTCCCGCACTTGCCATACCTTCCTCCAAATCGCTCACGCTCAATTGGATGGCCACCACCAAAAGTCGATGCGTGTTCCACGTGGAACCATTGTGGTTAACATTGCGCTCAAGCGGCACTTGAGGTGTTACTTACTAGTTAACACCCGTGTGGGAATACACCCGTGTGAACCACGTGAGTTAACACCTGCCTCAAGCTTTACTTTAGCTGTTACTGGTCGGGTAATAGCGCTCGTAAAAATGACAGGCTATCCCGGAGGCCAATGCATCGCTCGTCCACCGAGTAAATGGAGATGCATATGATCGACGGTCTGACCGCCGTCGGGACCGGTATTGATCACGAGCCGATATCCCCGGTCGAGCTTCTTGGCCCGGGCGACCTCGCCGACCGCCCAGAGGAGATGCCCCAGCAGGTCTGTGTCGCCGGCAGCGGCTTCGGCATGCGAGCTGATGTGCTGCTTCGGAATGACGAGCACATGGGTGGGCGCCTGCGGATTGATGTCCGGGAAAGCCAATACCCGCTCATCCTCGTAAAGCCGTTCGACCGGGATTGCACCTGAGGCGATTTTGCAGAAGAGGCAGTCCATAGGTAGTGAATAGTGAAAAGTGAATCGTGAAGAAAAGCAAGTCAGGGCAGTGAATAGTGAAAAGTGAGTAGTGAATAAAACCACGGCCGGCCGCGGTCTTATTCACTATTCACTCATCACTCTTCACTGCTTCTTGAAATACTTCGGTTCCATTCCTGGTGCCCACGGGTCGTAGGCCTTTGCGAAGGCGGCGCGGCGGCCGGTGGCCGGATGGTCGTACATCCAGAACTCGACGAAGCGGCTTGGATCAGGAAGATCGAGCGACGTCTCTCCTAATACGTCGAAGGCGCCTTTTGCGGCGGCCTGGGGATCTGGCACGATGCCGTGAATCGCTTCCTGCCCAAAGACGTCGGCTGCGTGTTCGGTGGAGCGGCTCAGGCCGCTGCCAATCGGCTCGACGAACAGACTGAAGATGCTGAATGCGAGTATCAGCACAGCCAGCGCGCCCCAGTCCTGCTGCGATGGAATTCTCCAGCGCGCTCCGAAGCGCGCGATGGCCCATTGCACAAACCGGAAACCAAGGTAGAGAAGAATGAAGCTGCCTACAAAGCTGATTACAAGTCCGCGCAGAATGTGTTTGAGCACGTAGTGGCCGCTCTCATGCCCGAAGATGAAGAGAATTTCGTCCGGACTCGCCTTGGCGATCGAGTTGTCCCACACGACCACACGCTTTGAATGTCCGAAGCCCTCGACGTCCGCATTCAGGGTCGTCGTCTTTTCTGAGGCCTTCATCAGGAACATCCGCTCCGGCGGGATGTCCATATGGTTTTTCTGGACGATCTGTTCGAGCTTCGCGACGAGATCCGGATTTGTCTTTGCGAGCGGCTCATAGTGATTGAAGATCGGCTCGATATAGGGCATGGCGAAGATGCCGAAGATGCTGATCGGAATCGTAAAGGCCCAAAAGAGCAGCCACCACCGGCGGGGCAGCTTCCGGATCACCCAGAACAAGAGCATCAGCAACAAGCCGCCGATGATCCACTCGAGGAGGAACTCCTTCCCGAGGTCGGCGAACCAGCTTGCCCAGCGCTGTACGGAAAGTCCGTACTTGAGCGAGAGATGGTGCGAATAGAGATCGAGTGGGAGCTCGAGCAGCGTTGTGATGAGGAGGAAGAGGAGAAGAAACACGTATCCCTGCAGCCAGCGGTTCGGGCCGGTGCGAACCGCGCGATCGCGCATCCACGCAATCACACCAAGCCACAGCAAAAGCAGGACCTGCACGATGCCCCAGATTTCATCGGCGAAATGCATCGTGACATGCACGCCGGCGAGGTGTTGGGCTTTGGCCAGCTTGTCGGGCGGCAGTTCGTAATCCGGCAGGTTGCCGTGGCCGGGCGCGGCCGCGATCTCCTGCGCAGCGTAGATGTTCGCTGCGCGCTCGGCTGTGGTCTCGCGGGAGCAGCCTGCGATGAGCAGCGGGAACATGAGGCAAAACACCGTCAGCCAACGTCTTAGCAGCATGCAACACCTTCCGCGGAAATTGGATGAGCGCGCTCCAATCGTGCTCCGAGTCTCCCGCACTTGTGGAGGGCGCGCAACACTTTTGTGCTCCGATCAGCCTCTTGCCTCGTCGAGTACACTTGAAAACACCTTCGCTCCAGATTGGCCGCCGTTGAACTCCCCTTCGTTGAACGTCCCCGTCGTCGCCGTAGCAGGCCGCACAGTTAAAGCTCTTCGCGGCTCAACCGCAATCCTTGCGCTTCTGCTGGCTTCCTCTCCTTTGCTGGCAGCCTCGTCTGGAAAAGAAGTCAGGCTGCCGGTACGAGATCCGTCCGCGCCTCCAGCGAACTCGGTCCTGCTGGACGCGATGCAGACCGAATTGACCCGGGCGATGGGCGCGCTGGGAGCCTCGCAGGCGAATGCGAAGACGCCCGCGATCAAGCCGTACTTCATCAGCTACACGGTCGCCGACAATCAGAATGTCACCATTACTGCGCAGTTCGGCGGTCTGACGAATTCTGCGGCGACACATAACCGGGTGGCGGATGTCCAGGTGCGCCTGGGCACGCCTTCGCTGGATAACACGCATGGCACCCACCGCACGAGCGCGCTGACGACGATGCCGCTGCCACTTGGGGACAACCGGGCAGCCATTGAGCGCACGCTGTGGTTCGCGACGAATCGCGGCTACGGCAAGGCGCTGGACGCGTTGGAAAAGGTGAAGACGGAGCAGCAGGTCCGCGCGAAGGAAGAGGACACCTCCGCGGATTTCTCCGCGCAGAAGCCGATTGACGACGTGCTGGCTTCCGCAACTCCTCTCGATGTCGACCGCGCGGTGTGGGGCAATCGGCTGCGCGCGATCAGCGCGGTCTTTCGCAGCCACGAGAACATTCTTTATGACATGGTGATTCTGCAGGTCGCGCACGAGACGGACTACTTCGTCTCCAGCGAAGGCTCGAAGATTGCGGCGCCTACGCAGATGGCGCGTCTTATCGTGCTGGCACGAACCCGCGCAGCGGATGGCATGGATCTGTTCCGAGCGGAGACTTTCGAGTCTGATGCCGACGGCAAGCTGCCGGACCAGGCAGCGATTCTCACGCAGACTGAGGCGATGGCGAAGAACCTCGACGATCTGCGGACCGCTCCTATCACGGAGCCGTACAACGGGCCTGCGATTCTTTCCGGCCGCGCCGCTGCGGTGTTCTTCCATGAGGTGCTGGGGCATCGGCTGGAAGGTCAGCGCCAGCGCGGAGACGAAGAGGGGCAGACGTTCACGAAGATGCTCGGCAAGACGATTCTGCCGAGCTTTCTCTCCGTGGTAGACGATCCGACGATGGCATCCCTCAACGGTTCAGCACTGAGCGGACACTATCTTTTCGACGATGAAGGCCAACCTGCCGAGCGGGTAGACCTTGTCGACAATGGCGTGCTGAAGGACTTTCTGATGTCGCGCGAGCCGATCGCGCGTTTTGCGGAATCGAACGGACACGGCCGTGCGCAGTCGGGCAGAATGCCGACCGGGCGGCAGGGCAATCTCATCGTGACTTCGACGAAGACTGTGCCGGACTCCGAACTGCGCGAGATGCTGAAGGCCGAAGCGAAGAAGCAGGGCAAAGCGTACGGCCTGTTCTTCGAAGACATCAGCTCGGGCTTCGCGGTGACGACGCGGCGGTCGCCGCAGGCGTTCCAGGTGATTCCGCTGGTTGTGTATCGCGTGTTCGTTGATGGCCGGCCGGACGAGCTGGTGCGTGGCGTCTCGATTGTGGGCACGCCCCTGGCCGCGCTGAGCCGAATTGTTGCGACCGGCGATAAGCAGGACATCTTCAACGGGGAGTGCGGCGCGGAGTCGGGGACGATTCCGGTGAGTGCCGTCGCGCCTGCGATGCTGGTCAGCGAGATTGAGACGCAGCGCCAGGCGCAGGGCACAGCGCGGCCGCCGATCGTTCCTCCGCCAACTCTCGAGGATAAGCCGGTGCCTGCGGCGGCTGGGCAGAAAGGCGTCAAGTGATGCGTACCTCGTCGTTGCTTCTTGCCGCCGCACTTGTTGCCATGCCTCTTGCAGCACAGCACCATGCTGCACCAGGGGCGAAGCCTGTGGCTGATTCGGATCCCCTGCTCAACGCGATGAAGGCGGAGCTTACGCGCGAGCAGCAGCTTCTTATTCTGCCGGGCATGCAGCGTCCGTACTTTATTCAATACCGGCTTGAAGACGTTCACACCTACGAGGCGGTGGCGAACTACGGCGCGCTTACCCGCGAGAGTGAGAATCATCAGCGCGTGGTGCGGGTCGAAATTCGTGTCGGCGATTACACGACGGACTCGAGCTCGGCGCGCGGCGATGGCGCCGTGGAGCTTGCGTCCACGGACAACGATTCCGATGCGCTGTGCTTTGCTTTGTGGAGCGCGACGGATGAGGCTTATAAGGGCGCGTTGCGTGCCTATGCTGCCAAGCAGGCTGCTTTGAAGCAGTACCAGACGCCACCGACCGCGAACGATTTCTCGCCGGCGAAGCCGGTCACCCGGATCGAACCGCTTGTCACGCTGGATCTCGACCGCACGGAGTGGAAGCGCCGCATTGTGGAAGCGAGCGGACTGTTCGCCGTCGAGCCGTCAGTGAAGTCGTTCGCTGCGGAGGTTCAGATATCCAATGCGAACATCTCTGCGATTGTCGTGAATCGCTATCTGGTGAACAGCGATGGCACGATGATGCGAAAGGGCTATGGCGGTTACCAGGAGATGATCAGCGTCGGCGGACAGGCTGCGGACGGTATGCAACTGGGCCGCGATAACGGGACGATGGCGACTACGGCGGCGGGTCTCGAAGGCTGGCCGGCGATGCGTCAACGCGTGATCAGCAATCTGGTGAGCTACAACGAACTGCGTCACGCGCCGGTTGTGGATGCGGATGACTATCATGGGCCGGTGCTGTTCTCGGGTGATGCCGCGGCCGATGTCGTCAATCGACTTTTCGTGCCGAACGTTGAAGCCGACCGGCCGGAGATGGGCACGACGGCGCGCACGCAAGGAGCTTATCAATCGAGCCTGCACAGTCCCATTCTGCCGAGCTATGTGTCGGTGGTGGACGACCCGACAGAGCGCACGTTCGAGGGGCAATCCCTGCTGGGCGCGTACAGCGTGGACGATGAGGGGACGACGGTTGCGCCGGTGACCCTGGTTAAGGGCGGTGAGCTGGTCAACTATGTGATTGGGCGGCAGCCTGTGAAAGACTTTCCGGCATCGAACGGCCACGGACGCGCGATCCCGGCGCAGGCGGCGCATTCGCGCACGGGCGTTGTGATCGTGAAGTCGACGCAGAACCTGACGACGGAACAGATGCGCGCCAAGCTTGTCGCGCTGGCCAAGGAGAAGAACAAGAGCGTGTTCGAGGTGGAGACGCTTGGCGGCGGCGAGCTGATGCCGCGGCTGCTTTATCGCATCTCGCCCGACGGAAAACGTACTCTGGTGCGGGGCGCCGCGTTCGACGATCTCGATCAGCGCGCGCTGCGTGCGGACATCGTCGCGGTCGGTGGCAAGCCGTGGGTGGCGCAGACGATTGCACCGATTCCGCAGACGACCATCGTTCCGTCGATCCTGTTCGACGACATCACGGTGAAGCGCGCCAACCAGGAGCAGCAGAAGCTTCCGTATTATCCGCCGCCGGCGCTGGCAGCGAACTAGGGCGTACCGACAGATTGTTTCTAGAGCGATCTGCTGTCGAGTCCATGTAGGATGACTCGCACAGGAGATTCGCATGCTGATGAAGTCGTTTGCTGTCGTGGTGGCCGCAGTCCTCTTTGTTGCTCCGCTTGCTGTCGCACAGCAGGGCGTGCCGTCGCCGTCGGTCCAGCCACTCGAGCAGATGCCCTACTCTCCGTCGCTCGACCTTACGAGCATGGATCGCAGTGTTGACCCTTGTGCCGATTTCTACAAGTTCACCTGCGGCGGCTGGATGAAGAACAATCCGATTCCGGCGGACCAGGCGTCGTGGAGCGTGTACGCAAAGCTGGCGAATGAGAACCAGCAGTTTCTCTGGGGCATTCTGGAGACGGACGCGAAGGCTGCGAACCGCACGGCGGTACAGCAGAAGGTCGGCGATTACTTCCAGGCTTGCATGAACACTTCGGCGATCGACGGCGCCGGGTTGAAGCCGATTGAGCCGGGCTTTGCGCACATCGATTCGCTCAAGAGTCGCGAAGAGCTCATCGCTGCGCTCACGCCGATGCACCATCTTGAACCCGGCAGCTACTTCTTTGGCTCCTCTACAGATCAGGATGCTGTCGATTCTTCGCTGATGATTGTCGAGCTTCATGCCGGGGGCCTGGGGCTGCCTGACCGTGACTACTACCTCAAAACGGATGAGCGCAGCGTCAAGCTTCGCGATCAGTACGTCGCTTACGTGCAGCAGATGCTTGTGCTCTCGGGCGAGCCCGCGGAGAAGGCCAAGGCTGACGCCGAGGCCATCCTGCACATCGAGACGGCGCTCGCCAAGGCTTCACTGACACGCGTCGAGCGTCGCGATCCGCACAAGATGTATCACTTCGTGACGGTGGCGGAGTTGTCGCAACTCGCGCCTTCGATCGACTGGCCGCACTACTTCACCGTGCAAGGCGCGCCCAACGTTGCGAAGCTGAATGTTTCGCAGCCGGAGTTCATGAAGGCCGTGCAGGCGGAGCTAACAAGCGAGCCGCTTGACGCACTGAAGGCCTATCTCCGCTTCCATCTCATCTCGGCTACTGCACCCTTCCTTGCGCACAACATCGAGCAGGTGAACTTCGACTTTTACTCGAAGACGCTTCGCGGTGTTGCCATGGAGCCGCCGCGGTGGAAGACCTGCGTGCGTGCGGTCGATCGCAATCTCGGCGAGGCGCTCGGGCAGGAGTTTGTTGCGCGCACTTTCTCGTCGGACATGAAGGCGAAGACGCAGCTGATGACCGAGCAGATTGAAACCGCGATGGGCGAGGAGATCAAGAACCTCGACTGGATGAGCCCTGAGACCAAGGCTGAGGCGCTGCGCAAGCTGCATGCCATCCGCAACAAGATCGGCTATCCGGCCAAATGGCGCGACTACTCTGCACTGGAGGTCAAGCGCGACGACTACTTCGGCAATACTGTTCGCGCTCTGCGTTTCGAAGATGCGCGTGAGTGGAACAAGCTGGGCAAACCGGTTGACCTGAACGAGTGGGGCATGACGCCGCCGACCGTCAACGCCTACTTCAACCCGCAGATGAACGACATCAACTTTCCCGCAGGCGTTCTGCAGCCGCCGCTCTACGACCCGAAGCTGGACGACGCGCCAAACTACGGGAATACGGGGTCGACGATCGGGCATGAGCTCACGCATGCCTTCGACGACGAAGGGCGGCAGTTCGATGCCAAGGGCAACCTGCGCGACTGGTGGACGCCGGCCGATGCGAAGGGCTTTGAGGACCGCATCAACTGCATCCGCGATCAGTATGCGCAGTACATCATCGTCGACGACATCCACATCAACTCAAAACTGACGAGCGGAGAAGACGTCGCCGATCTGGGCGGCACACTGCTGGCCTACATCGCGTGGAAGCGGCAGGAGGAAGGCAAGCAGTTGCAGAATGGCGACGGCTTCACGCCCGACCAGCGCTACTTCATCGGCATGGCGCAATGGGCCTGCGAGAATGAGCGTCCGGAGAATCTTCGAGTCTCTGCTGTAACGAATCCACACTCTCCGGGCTTCGCTCGCGTGAACGGCGTCGTCTCCAACATGCCCGAGTTTCAAAAGGCCTTTGGCTGCAAGGCCGGACAACCGATGGTCCACGCCCCAGCCTGCAGGGTTTGGTAGCGCATCTTTTCTTTTGACGACACGCGTATGGGTGCGATCGAGTCGAAACCGCGGAGGGCTCACGCACCCATGCTTGTTCTGCGTCGCATTCTGCGTGAATCACCGGCTGCGATCGTGCTGGGCGCGGTCAGCGGACTTGCCGCGTCGCTGCTCCGTCTCGGCTTCCGCGGCCTTTCGTGGTGCTTCACGCATAACAGTACCTCGCTGCCACTTGCTGCTGCTTCGTTGCCTGCCGTGCAGCGTTTTCTCACGCCGATCCTCGGCGCGCTCTTCGCGATCCTCGTACTGGTCGTGCGCCGCAAGAACGCGCGTCGCCTGGGACGCGAGCCGCGTCATTATGTCGAATACGTTGAGGCTGTGCGTCGCAAGCACGGGCACATTCCCCTCGTGCCGAATCTCTGGCGAACCGCATCTGCGGCGTTCTCTGTAGCCACAGGCGCGTCTGTGGGCCGGGAAGGCTCGATGATTCAGTTCGCGGCCGCCGTCACCTCGTGGTTTCAGGAGCGCCTGCGCAAGCTTCAGCTCGCTCACCTGCTCCCTCACCCAGCGCTTGCTGTCGCCTGCGGGGTCGCCGCCGGCGTCACTACGGCTTACATGGCGCCCATCGGCGGTGTCTTCTTCGCCGCAGAGATCGTCCTCGGCGAGTTCCGGCTCGATCAGATGCCACATCTCACGCTGTCCGCGGCTGCGGGGTGGGGCGTCAGCACAGCGCTGCTGGGTCCGGGGCCGCTCTACCCGTCGCACGTTCCGTTGCGGCTTACCTGGGCGCTTTGGCTGCTTCCCCTCTTCGCGCTTGCCATTGGCGCCTTCGGTCCGCTGTACCAACGCATCATCCGGAGTCTGCGCAGCGCACGAAGGCTCCCGTTCGCGCTCGCCGTCGCGGGCGCGCTCGTGGGCGCGCTTTCGCTGCTGGATCCTCGCGTCTGGGGTAATGGGGACGCCGGGCTGTCGGCTGCGTTGGGCCACGCTGTGGTTCCCGGTATCAGCATCGCGGCATCGTCGCTTGGCGTGTTACTGGTCTTCCGCACGCTTGCGACCACGCTCTGCGTCGGCGCGGGCACGGTGGGCGGCGTCTTCACGCCGACGCTCTTCACTGGTGGGGCTCTCGGCGCCCTGGTGGCCTATGCTTTGGTTCACTTCGCCGTGCCTGCCGACCCGATGCTCTTTGCGATTGCCGGCATGAGCGCCCTCATCGCTGCGGCGACACACGCGCCCCTTATGGCCTCCTTTGTCGCCGTGGAACTGACCGGGGAGTGGCGGCTTCTGCCGGTCCTACTGGTCCTGAATACGCTGGCGTGGCTGTTCGCGCGGCAGCTCTCCTCGGACGCGCTTTATGCCATCGCGACGCAGACTCCGGTGCATAAGGGGCTTTCGCCGCCGCACCACGGGGCCTGGCGCTTTAGGGTGGGCAATCGGGGGTCCAATAGGGCCTAAAGATTCGCCAGATATTCGCCTGCGCGGGTATCGCCGGAGAGGCCTTTTCAGGCCTTCTCCGCAGCCGCAGAAAGTCCTTCAACGTGGTATACTTCGAATACGGGAGAGATTGCAAAATCCCCTGTATTCACAGGGGTTTGCGAGTGTTGGATGTACCTCAACTCCCGGTCTGAATGGAGCCTTACTGCGTGCCTGAAAACGTTGCCCCCGCGACCTCGCCGACGACCCCTCCTCCGCCAACCGGCAACTACACCGGCGAAAACATTACGGTGCTCGAAGGACTGACGGCGGTTCGCCTTCGTCCGGCCATGTATATCGGCTCGACGGGCGATATGGGATTGCATCATCTCGTGTATGAGGTCGTCGATAACTCGGTCGACGAGGCGCTTGCCGGCTACGCGACCAGGATCGATTGCACCATCCACGCCGACAACTCCATCACGGTGGTCGACGACGGCCGCGGCATTCCTGTGGACAACAAGACGCTGCCCACGGGGGAGACGATGCCCGCGGTGCAGGTGGTGCTGACCAAGCTGCACGCTGGGGGTAAGTTCGACGCAAGCAACTACAAGGTTTCGGGTGGCCTGCACGGTGTCGGCGTCTCGTGCGTCAATGCGCTGAGCGAAGAGTTCAATGTCGAGATCTGGCGCGACGACCATGCGTGGGAGCAGGACTACTCGAAGGGTGAGCCGATCAGCGAACTGCGCAAGATGGGCTCGACGAAGCGCCTGGGCACCAAGATTCACTTTCTGCCGGATCGCACCATCTTCACGGTCACCGAGTACAACTACGACACGCTGGCACAGCGTCTGCGCCAACTCGCCTTCCTCAACAAAGGCATCGAGATCACGCTGACGGACGAGCGCGCCACGGATTCCAAGTCCGGCGAGTTCAAGGCGCAGAGCTTCAAATACAACGATGGTATTGCCGGCTTCATCAAGCACCTCAACAAGGGCAAGCAGGTGCTGCACGACAAGCCGATCTACATGGAGGCCGAGAAGGGCTCGCTGGTGATGGAGATCGCGCTGCAGTACAACGACTCCTACTCCGAGACGGTCTTCAGCTTCGCCAACAACATCAATACCGTCGACGGTGGCACGCATCTCTCCGGCTTCCGTACCGCGCTCACGCGCACCATCAATGCCATCGGGCAATCGATGGGGCTCTTCAAGGACGTCAAGGAGAACCTTTCCGGCGACGACGTTCGCGAAGGTCTTGTGGCGGTGATCAGCGTGAAGCTGCCGCAGCCGCAGTTCGAAGGCCAGACCAAAGGCAAGCTGAACTCCGACGTCGCGGGCGATGTGCAGGCCTTTATCAACGAGCGCCTGGGCGCGTTCCTCGAGCAGAACCCGCCGGTCGCGCGCAAGATCATTTCCAAGGCCATCGACGCTGCGCGCGCGAGAGAGGCTGCACGCAAGGCCCGCGACCTCACCCGCCGCAAGGGCGCACTCGACGGTGGGGGCCTTCCGGGCAAGCTCGCCGATTGCTCCGAGCGCCGTCCTGAGATGTGCGAGCTCTACCTCGTCGAGGGTGAGTCGGCCGGTGGCACCGCCAAGCAGGGCCGCGATCGCAAGTTCCAGGCGATCCTTCCGCTCAAGGGCAAGATTCTGAACGTCGAGAAGGCGCGCTACGACAAGATGCTCGGTCACGAGGAAATTCGCGCGATGATCACAGCGCTGGGCACGGGCATCGGCAAGGATGACTTCGATATCGCGAAGCTGCGCTACGGCAAGACGATTCTGATGACCGATGCCGATGTCGACGGCTCGCATATTCGTACGTTGCTGCTCACCTTCTTCTTTCGTCACATGGGCGAGCTGATCAAGCGCGGCAACGTCTACATCGCGCAGCCGCCGCTATACCGCATCAAGAAGGGCAAGTTCGAGCAGTACATCAAGGACGACCGCGAATACGTGCAGGTGATGGTCAAGCGCGCCAGCGACGGCATGATCATTCGCTATGGCGATTCCGGCGCTCGCCTGGAGGGCAAGGAGCTGACGAAGTACATGTCGCAGCTCAATGACTACCTGGGTCACTTCGAGAAGGTTTCGAAGAAGTTGCGTAACGACGCGGTTGTCCAGGCGTTTGCCGAGGTATTCGCGAATGAAGGCAAGGATGCTGCGCGCCGCACCGACTTCGAGTCGCCGGACAAGCTGAAGAAGATGCGCGCGAAGCTGAATGAACTGGCCAAGCCGTACCAGTTCAAGTCCGTGTCTGATGTCGAGAAGGACCCGGAGCACAACATGTACTTCGTTTCGTTCACCGATGCGCAGGGCGCCACGCGCACGATCGACTGGACGCTCGCCGCTGCGCCGGAGTCGCGCCAGCTTCTCGCGAAGCAGGCACAGCTTGGGGAGGCGCTACAGGGTCCGTTCCTCATCGAGTACGCGGGTAAGGATGCCGTCGCGGCCACGAAGACTGCCGAAGAACAGGCCGAGCAGGATCTCGAGAACACCGAAGAGGTCGAACTGGAAGGCGCAGTGGACGTCGGCGCAGCTCCGGCACCTGCCAAGCCTGCAAAGCGCAATGCGAAGGCCTCGCAGGATCCCGTCGAGAAGAAAACGCCACGCGAGGTCTTCGAATATGTCATCGAGCAGGGCCGCAAGGAGTATCAGGTGCAGCGCTACAAGGGCCTGGGCGAGATGACTGCGCCGCAGCTCTGGGAGACTACGATGGATCCGGCACGCCGCACGCTGTTGCAGGTTAAGCTCGAGGACATCGCGGCCACCGAAGAGATTTTCACCACACTTATGGGCGAGGATGTCGAATCGCGCCGCAAGTTCATCGAAGAGAATGCGCTCGATGTGAAGAACCTGGACATCTGATTGCGCCTGTCGTCGTCGGGGGTTGGCGAGAATACCGGCCAGTCTTCTTGTATCCAGACGAGTGGGACGAATCGGTGTGACGGCAAGCAGGTGACACCGTGGAGGGCCGCATACCGCCGGCCACCATCACGTGCAGCGGCGCACGGTGGCAAGGTTGACATCAAACCGATGTGCCAGCGCCACGACGCTTGATATGTAAGCCGTGAGCGGCTTCGGTATGGAAGTCGGTAGACTCGCGCACGATCAGCGAAGTTCCAACACGTGACGGCGGAGGGGTTGTGTCCGAGTCAGAGTTGATCATTTGCTGAATGGCATTGAATGCGTTTCGCGCGAGCTCTTCACGAGACAGGCGGACCGTCGTTAGCGGTGGGTTTGCGAACTCAGCTAAGTGAATGTCGTCAAATCCGACCACAGACATCTCGCCAGGTACCTTGATGTTGCGTCTTGCCAAAACCCGCATCACACCGACCGCCATGATGTCGTTTGAGCAAACGATAGCCGTGGGGCGGTCCTCGATCTCGAGAAACTGTTGCGCAGCCTGAGTTCCACCTTCCAGGGTGTGAGCGCCTTCAAAGATCTGACGTTTCTTAATTTGCAAGCCAATAGCGCGCGCTGCATCGAGAAAGGCCTTCTTCCGTTCGAGATTCGTGAGATGCGGCATTGGGCCGCCCGCGTAAGCAATCCGCCGGTGCCCCAGAACCGCCAGATGCTGCACTGCCTGAGTGATTCCACGGGCATAATCGATCTCAAGAATCGTCGATCGGGGGGCCTCCGTGCTTACGTCGATGGAGACTAGTGGAATGCCTTGCGCGATAAGTGGGTCGAGGAGAGGCGATTCCGCACGGAAGGTCATCACGGCAACGCCTTCTACGCGGCGCTGTACAAGGCGGGTAATGAAGAGCTTTGCACGGTCATAGTTGTAGTTCGTAGAGCCGACCATGACTTCGAAGCCGTGTTCTCCGGCGATGTCTTCAAAGCTCTGGATCAACTCGGGGAAAAAGGGATTCGTGATCTCCGAGATGAGGAGGCCAAGCGTACGGCTGCGTCCGGATACCAGCGCTCGTGCCTGCTGGTTCGGTACGTATCCCAGCTCGTCGACCGCTTTCCAGACACGTTTTGCCAGCTTCTTGTCTACGGAAGCAAGCCCGTTGACCACTCGCGAAACGGTTGCAATTGAAACGCCAGCTCGCTTAGCAACTTCGTGTGAGCGTGATGAGCCATTGCCAGGCTTTCTCATGTACAACCTCGAAAAAGAAAAATTAGAACTAACTCGTCCGCGTCATCGCCACAGAATATTGAGGAGGATGCAACAGACAAGCAGTAAACCCGCTAGAGCGTACAGGGTGTTTGGTATCGGAACCGACGTATACGTATCAATTGCCGGTTGAGATGCGTTGCTGCCTGGGTAGAACCAATTCGAGTCCAGCCTGCTTGCAGCTATGCAGATAACAAGTGACGTCGTGAAACTCACGATCGCCGTATAGAAGTTCGCATTGAGTTCGCTGCCGAAATGCAGCAGACGAAGATGGCAGGCGATGCTCATCAGGGCTCCCATCGCAATTCCGGAGATCGCCCCGCTAATGACGCCCGTTTTGGAGCAGCGTCGAGAAAAGATGCCCTGGAGTACGACCGCAAAGAAAGGGACCATCGTCAGCGAAAAAATGACAAGCATGAATTCGGACACACTTTCGAAGTGCAACGTAGCATAGGCTCCGATCAAGCTCAGGAGAATGCAGATGATACTCGCAAGCCGGCCTGTAGAAATATAGTGCTGCTCAGTTTCGTGCGGCCGAAGCACGCCCTTATAGATCTCCTGTGTCCAAAGCGAAGCGAAGGCGGCCACATTGGCGCTCAAGCCAGTCATTAGACTTGCGATAAGAGCCAGGACGCCAACTGTCCAGAATCGCGAGTCATACAGCGAGCGCAACAGCAGCGCAGCTGTCTGATCGAGGTTTCCCTTGCCGATTAGTGCGGAGGTCCTCCCCGCGAGAATGACAGGCATGACCACCAAAAACGAGAACAAGAGCTTCCCAAAGCCGGCGTAGAGAGGCACCTTTCGAGCCGACAGGGCCGAACGCGCCGTGAGCGCCCTCTGCATGAGAACAAAATCCGTACACCAGTATGAGAATCCAACAATCAGCCCCAGTCCAATGACGACGCCGAACGTATCGACAGGAACGTGTGAGGAGATGATGGGTGTTTTCTGCCATAGGTGAGTCCACGTTGTATCGCCGAGGGGCCGATGTCCGCCGAAGCGCAACGACAGGTACAGCATGGGGGAAAGTCCAGCAATCATCAGGCAAAAGTGAAGGATCTCCGTCCGCATAGTTCCACGCAGGCCGCCGGTGAGAATGTTTGTGATAGCAACCACGGCGGCCATGAGGATGCAGGATGAGAAGCGCCATCCAGCGAAGACGTGCAAAATCTCTGCAACGGCGTAGAGGCTGACGCCCGCCGTCAGGCAAGTTCCTCCGAGGAGCACGGCAGCGTTAAGCAGCCTGACCTCAGGGCCGAAACGCCTTCCCAGAAATTCGGGAACACTTTTGACTCCACTACGGTGATACGTCGGCAGGGCGATAAAGGAGACGAAAACAAGCGCCGGGATAGCTCCGATCCAGTAGAAGTGGAATGCCTGAACACCGTAACGCGCCGCGATTCCGGTGAGGCCGACGATTTCGAGCGCGCCGCAATTGGCAGCCAGAAACGAGAGAGTCGCAACCCAGGTCGGCAGGTTGCCGGTTTCGTTCAGGAAGTCATTGGAGGTCCTCTGCCTATGATGCGACCAAATCGCAATGATGACGGTACATATGAAATAAGCCGTCAGTACATACAAAGGAAGGTGCATAGGAGGATGAGCAGCCAGTCTAACGTTCAGGGCGGTGGGAAGCGACAAGGACGTTTGCCGGAGGACCTGACTTCAGATTGAGACAGCGTAGCATGGAGTAAACGTTTTCAGAGAGAAACTATTTCCGTGACTGCCTGTTCTTCTCGCTGGTTTTCAATGTGTGCAACGTAGCGCCACGGCATTCGCGGTCTTTTGCAGAAGAACCGTTGACAGAGCTAGTTACAAGAACGTAGTATTTCCGCTGCGAAAACGTTTTCTCAAATTGTAGAATCGGACCCGAAGGGCGAACCATGAATTCTCAAGCTTGTCGATGTGTAGCGATGCGTTGTCTGTTTCCATTCCATATCTCAAGGGTCCGCAAGCTCTGCAGGTCAGGGCGCGCGGTTCTGTTTGCCGCCATTGCGGTTGTCGGGTTGTCAGTCACGATGCGCGCAGGTGCGCAGGCGACATCGGGCTCCATTGTGGGGCATGTGACCGATTCATCGGGCGCCCTGATTCCGGGTGCGGCCGTAACCGCGACCAATGTCGATACGCACATCGCTTTTCACGGCGTCACAGATAAGACAGGCACCTACGATCTGTTGCATGTAACGCCGGGCAACTATGAGATGAGGGCCTCGCATGCAGGATTTTCCACGCAGACGGTACCGAATGCTGCCGTGGCAATTGACCAGCAACTTCTTCAGAATTTCGCGTTGACTGTAGGCGAGGTTCAGACGGTGACCACCGTCACCGCGGGGACAACTCTTCTGCAAACGCAGACGGCCGAGACCGGAACCGTGATTGGGACGCAGGACATTCTGGATCTTCCATTGAAGGGCCGGAACTTTTATGACCTCACGGCTCTTGTTCCCGGTGTGGCTCCGGCGGCGGGCAACATGAATTCTTTTAACTTTTCGGTGAACGGACAGAGAGAGTTTGCGAATTCGATTCAGCTGGACGGTATCGAGTCGACGACGAACCGCACACAGGACATTACTGTGACGCCGAGCGTGGACTCCATTCAGGAGTTCAAGGTCGCCACTTCGAGCTACAACGCCGAGTTTGGCAATGCGGGAGGCGGTATCGTCTCCATTCAAACGAAATCTGGCACGAACAAAATCCATGGGACGGCCTACGAGTTTTATCGGCCGTCGTTCCTGGCTGCGAATACATATTCCTTCGGTGGCGGTGGAACTCCTACCAACCTGCAGCAGCACAACTATGGAGGCACTGTCGGAGGGCCTGTGTGGAAGGACCACTCATTCCTGTTTCTCTCGTTCGAAGGTATGAAGCAGTCGCTTGCGGCGAATGGGCTGACGAGTACGATACCGAACGGCGTGGTTAGTTTTCTCGCAGATGGGTCGGCGGACCTGTCTCATATGGTGGATCCGTGCTCGGGTAAACAGTGCAAGGACAGTGACGGCAACCCAACCGGTCCAGACGCTGGATTTGTAGTACCTATCTTTAACCCTTACACCTATGTGTCGAATGGATATTACGCGACACAGTTCCCGAACAACGTCATTCCGGCGAATATGGTGAGTCCGGCCGGCAAGAACGCGCTGCTGAACTTCTTCCCGAAGCCGAATCTTCCGGGAATCGAGAATGGCTGGTTCGACAACTACGTCTTCCATCAGCCACGTGTCACCAAGAACATCAATGTCGACAGCCGGTTCGATCAGAAGCTTTCCAATAAAGATCAGTTGTTCGTGATCTATCACTACAACGATATGGATCAGAAGACGACCGATCTCTGGAACAACCAGGCGGTTGTGCCGGGCGCCGGCGATGCCGACCAGGCGCAAGATGAAGTCGTGCGCGGCCAGACCTTTTCGGCGACGGAAACGCATCTGTTCACGCAACACGTGCTGAATGAAATCCGTGCCGGTTACTCGAACTACTACCAGGCGCAGCACAGCCTTCTGAATGGAGCGGATTACTCGACGAAGTTTGGCTGGGGTAACGTTGCGGTGCCAGGATTCTCGGCGACCGTCGGCTTCCCGGATCTCTTTCTTGGGTCGGGCTACCTTGCGGGCGGCTCCTCGTACAAGCCGTTCTTTATTGATGACAGGAACTGGGAAATCAATGACAACATCACCGTGAGCCAGCTTGGGCGGCACGACCTCAAGTTCGGGGGCGTGTTCCGGAAGCTGAACTCACACCCGTTATTCAGTCTTTTCCCCACGACCTACCAGTACTACGGCAGCTTCGGATATTCGATGACGAATGATCCGAACTATGGAACCTATACCGGCGGCTTCTTCTGGGACGGTGGCACAGACATTGCTGATCTTCTGCTCGGTCTTCCGCTGGATGTGTACAGCGGATTGCAACTGACTGATCCCCACACGAAGAGCTGGCAACTCGACTGGTACGGTCAGGATACGTTTCGCGTGAACGGCAGGCTTACCCTGAATTATGGTGTTCGGTACGAGTATGAGAATCCTTACACCGAAGAAAAGAACCAGATCGCGAACTTCGATCCGAAGAGCGGTTTCATCCTGGTCGCAGGCAGAGGTGGCAACTCGGCATCGCTGCTGCAGGCTCGCAAGAATAACTTCTCACCACGGTTCGGCTTCAACTACATGTGGAACCAGAAGACGGTTATTCGCGGCGGATATGGAATCAACTTTTCGCCTGAGAACGATGGGCGCGAAGACTTCCTGACGAAGAACCTGCCCTTCAACAACCAGACATCAATCGGGAACAACGTCTATGCAGGGCCACCGTTCGCCTACCAGGACGACGTCGGTGTGACACGCAGCACCGCGATCAACATTCCTTCGAGCGGACGTATTGATCCGTCCACCTTGCCCAGTGGGCCGCTCGTCACCACTTACTACGTGAACCCGCTCATGAAGACGGGCAACGCGCAGATGTTCAATTTCACCGTGCAGCGCCAGTTGGGGAACACGCTTTCGCTCGAGGCCGGCTATGTGGCGTCGTTGAGTCACAACTTGTCGTATCAGCTGGGCGATATCAATCAAAACAACGTTATGAGCCAAAGTCTTGGCATCATTCAGGAGCTCACGGATCTCGGGGCGGGAAACTACAACGCGCTGCAGATGAAGTTTACGAAACGTGAGTCGCGCAATCTGAGCTTCCTGCTTTCTTACACGTACTCGCATAACCTCGATAACGGGGCAGCCCCGTTCGATGCAGGACAGAACAATGACCTGCCTCAGGATCCGAACAATCTGCGGGCGGAGTGGGCATCCTCTGATGATGATGTGCGGCACAACATGGTGTTCAGCGGGCTGTATCGTCTACCCATCGGACAGGGGCAACACTTCTTCAGTTCGTGGAGCCGCCCGATGGAACTGGCGTTCGGAGGATGGCAGATCAATAGCATTCTCGCGATGCGTTCGGGTACACCTGTGAACATTGTGGATGAGTCAAATCCGAAGTCGCCGACGAACTCGCGGCCGAACCTCGTGGGGAATCCGATTCTGCCGAAAGGTGAGCGGACTTTGCAGGAGTACTTCAATACAAGCGCGTTTGTGAATAACAATCTTCCGGATGGTACCGCTGTTCCTGGCGATGCCGGAAGAAACATCGTACGCGGGCCTGGATATATCAACCTGGACTTCTCGCTGTTCAAGGAGTTCGCCCTGACCGACCGATACAAACTGCAGACGAGGCTCGAGACCTTTAACACTCTGAACACACCGCATTTCAGCAATCCCGGCGGCAATCTGACGGACACGACGCATTATGGCGTGATCACGTCGACGGACAACAACCCGCGGGTTGTGCAGATCGCAGCAAAGTTCCTCTTCTAGCGATGAATTGAACTGATTGGGGCGGAGGCCATGCTTCCGCCCTATTCTCTCTTCGTTACTGAGTTTGTAAGGAGATGGAGAGTGTATTTGGTTCGTGGCCTGTCTCTGGCCGTGGCGATTCTGTTGTCAGTGCATCTCATGCCAGCGCAGTCGTTCTATCTGCACGACCGCGACCGAGTCACCTTTTACGGGGATAGCATCACGGCTCAGCGTTTCTATACGCGAGACGTTCAAGATTTTGTTGCTACCAGATATCCCGGAATGAATGTGGAGTTTCACAACGCCGGGGTGCCGGGAGACAAGGTGAACGGAGGATATGCGGGCGATGCCGCCACCCGAGTCACCCGCGATGTGAAGCCGTGGAATCCTACGGTACTCACCGTGATGTTAGGGATGAACGACGGCGGGTATGTTCCGCCGAATCCAAAGATCTTCACCGACTATCAGTCAGGCTACGAGAAGCTGCTACGCTTGCTGCGGGATGCAGCCCCCGCTGCGCGTATTACGCTACTCGAGAACACACCGTACGACGAGATTACGCACGGCACGGAGTTCACGGGTTTCATGGCGACGACGGAGCAGAACGCCCATGCGACGCCCGCACTGGCGGCGCGTGAGCATCTGCCCGTGGTTGATACCTGCACACCGGTAGTGCAACTGCTGCAAAGTGCGAGATCAGCAAATCCATCATTTGGATCGCTGCTCGTTACAGACAGGATTCATCCCGCCGAGCCGACGCATTGGATCATGGCTGCGGCGCTGATGAAGGCATGGCATGTTGATCCGGTCATCAGCTCAGTCACGATTGCGTTTGGTACTCACTCTGTGACGGAGAGTCGGCGAACAAGTGTTACGGGAGTGACGGGAGACAGCACACGAATCGAGTGGGAACAGATGGATGAGGCTTTACCGCTGCCATTCAATTTTGATAATGAGCTTATGAACTTCGTGCTTTCAATTAGTGATTTGTTCGCTTCAGACCAGGAGATGTTGAGCGTTCGCAGTTTGAGCCCGGGCGAATACATGCTCCGCATCGACTCGATGCAGGTTGGAACGTTTTCGGCAGACCGACTCGGAAAGGGTATCAATCTTGCCACAATGAAGACGCCGATGTGGCAGCAGGCGCGTGACTACGATGGTGAATTGGATCAGCGGTCGGTTCTCGAGACTGCAGACCTGACGCTCACTGCAGGAACACACGCCGCAGACAGATTAGAGGGCAGCAGAATTCTCCGCGAGGGCGAGGCGGAATTCGAGCAACGAGCGAAGGACAATCTTCGTCTGGTCAAACATCATTACGTGCTTACATATGCGGGCGCGACAGGCACGAGTGTGATTCCGCGATGAGCTCGATCGGTTGGCGGGTTGCAAAGGTCACTGCGGCACTCACGTTTGCGGCAGCTTTTTTGGGGTGTATAGCTCAGACAGCAACGCGAAAGCTCTATGTCGACTGTGCCCGCACACAGAACGGCGACGGCTCGCTACGTACACCTTGGAACAGCGTCTTGGCAGTCAACCAAGTTACCCTTGAGCCCGGCGACATTGTGCACCTGCGGCGAGGGTCGACGTGTCATGGGGTCCTGTCGCCCAAGGGCTCGGGCACAGAAGGAACTCCAATTCGGCTTACCTCCTATGGTGAAGGGCCTCGACCACAGATCATTGCCGATGCGAAAGCTGACGAAGCTCTGCGGCTGTTCAATCAGCAGTACTGGGACGTCGACTCACTCGATATCGCGGGCGGGACGACGTACGGAGTCTTCGTCAGCGGAGACAACGGCATTCTGCATCACATCCACCTGTCGAATCTCGCCGTGCATGACGTGCTCGGGGGTACGATGAAGCATAAGGAGAGTGGGCTGGTCGCGATCTCGCCCAGCAGCGAAAAGTCGCATTTTGACGATGTCGTGGTTGACGGTGTGAACGTGTGGCACACGAATCAGTGGGTCGGCATTCTGGTGGGAGGAGGGAATCTCGGATTCCCTCCGGAGTCTGAGTGGAATACGAATGCGGTCATCCGGAACTCTACAGCACATGATGTGCAGGGTGACGGCATCGTGTTGTTTCGCGTACGCAAAGGGTTTATCGATTCAAGTGTCGCGTGGAGTATCGGGATGCAGGACACGCAGACGATCGGAACTCCGAACGCAATATGGACGTGGATGTGCGATGACTGCGTCGTGCAGCGCAGCGAGGCGTATTTGACGGACAGCCCGGGCGTGGACGGTGGCGCGTTCGATATCGACTACGGCAATACGAAGAATTCGGTGCTGGATAGCTACGGTCACGACACGCAGGGCTACTGTGTTGCGGTATTTGGTGCGGGATTCGTCACGCGCGATAGCGTTGTCCGAGGCAATTTGTGCATTAACAACGGACGCAGCCCACGGATGGCGAATTATCAGGGTGCAATTTTTCTGTGGACGTGGAATGGCGGATCCATCGACGGGCTGACCGTAGAAAACAACTCGATCTATTGGAGTCCGTTCGAGAACGCGCCAGCGTTGCTGAATAAGGCGGATATCAAGGCGGGCACGGCAGTGTTTCGCGACAACACCATCGTTTCAACAGCGTCCCGAATGGTGGAGAGCAACACGGCGTTGTCTCTGGAAGGCGACTCGTATCGATACTTTGGCTCGGGTGCGCCGGAATGGCGATATGGTGGAAAGAGCTTCGCGATGCTCGAAGAACTGCAGAAAGATGCGAAGCAAGAGACCGGTGGGCAGTTTCAGCAGTTGCCTCTGAAAGATTGGCCGCGGCTCTTTGTGCAGCGAGACACGCCGGAAACGGCATGGACGCTTGACTGTGTGCTGCCCGTCACATTTGAAAAACAATTGATGAGCGATTCGACATTGCAGGAGATCATTCTACTCAAGAGCTTCAGTCGACAATACGCAGCGCAGGGCCTGAAGGTAAATATTGAGATGACCTCGTCGGATTCAAAGCTGTTTGAAAGTGATGTATTTCGCAATGGAGTCAGCGATCTCAATCTCTCCGGCATCCATCTGACGCATCGCGTTGTGGAAACACCTACAACGAGGATCGTGCTTCGCGAACCGGGTGGGAATGTCGCAGACGAATGGAAGGAGCCTGTCGGTCCGGTAGACCTTGGTCTAGCGTTGCGCAAGGTGTTTGGAGAACCGATGTACGCGCAGATGAAGGCGAGTGGCCGTGAGTAAACGTGTTTGGGCGGCCTCGGCACTCATCGCCGGCACGATCTCCTGCGGCGCCGTTAGGCAAGCGAAGTACTCGCGAACTGCGCTCGCCTCGCCGACGGTTGCCGATCCCATCTCGGTTTACGACAACTGGGCGGCATACGATGAGCTCTCGGACAATGTTCCACTGACCGAAGCGCTGACGCTGAAAGAGCTGGACAACGTGCTTCGACTCAAGCGCGATGGCGTGCGGTTCGACTATTACGTCATGGACGCGTTCTGGTTCGACCCGGACAGCGGTTATCGCGCCTGGAAGGAGTCGAACTGGCCTCAGGGCCCCGGCCGGTGGATCAAAATGTGCCAGGAGAATAGGATTCAGCCGGGGCTTTGGTTTAGCACGAATACACTCGTCCATCTCAATGCGGTACCAAAGTGGCGTCACTCGCTGAACAAGAGCGGTACGGCAATGTCGATGTTCGAAGGTGGATTTCTGCCGGACTTCGTGGACGTGTTGCAGCTGTGGTACGACCGCGGTATCCGAATGTTCCTGTTTGATTTTGCGGACATGACCGCCGCGACTCCGAAGACTGAGGCGTCGCTGAGCAAGCAGGAGATCGTCAAGCGGAACACTGAGGCACTGCGCGATGCATTGGCGGCTTTTCGTCGCAAGAATCCTGATGTCGTTCTGGAAGCTTTCAACGGTTTCGGCGGTGACATGGACTCAACGTATTACTCGTTTCCGTTCAAGAATCCAATCGATCTGCAATGGCTTCAGGTCTTTGACTCCCTCTACTGTGGTGATCCGCGCCCAAGTGACGTTCCGTCGATGAGTTTCTGGAGATCGCTCGATACATACAGCGACCACCAGATGCGGCGATATGAACAAAGCGGCGTTCCTATCGAACGCATTGACACAACGAGCTTCATGCCCGGCAAGACCGGCACCATTTACAACAGGGCGTTTCAGGAGTGGAAGGGTTCGTTGCTGCTGATGATGGCTCGCGGCGGATGGATTAATACGACCTATGGGAACCTCGAGCTGCTCGGCGACAATGATGCGCGATGGTTTGCTCGTGTGCAATCGCTGTTTTTGCATTTCCAATCGGCGGGGAGGATCAAGACCTTCGGCGGCATTCCCGGTGATGTGCAGCCATATGGCTTCGGGGCCCTTGATAGCGAAGGCAGTCTGTACACGGTCGTGAATCCCACCGAAGGCCTTGCTACGATCACGCTGCCGGCTTTGTCTCAGACGCAGCGCTCGCGCGGACAGGGTAGAGTCTTGTTTCGCGACGCCGGGTTCATTCCGCAACTCGTTGGAGATCGCGTTACGCTCGGGCCGGAGCAGATGGCAGTGGTAGGGTTCGGCAGGTATGCGTCTCCTCAATATGATCTTGGCTTGCAGAACGATGTAGTGATTCCACGAACTATTCGTCCCTTGCAAGCGGAATTTCGCGAAGCCGGCCGGGGTGTCATAGAGGCGACCGTTCAGGCTCCCCAGGGCGCTGATCTGCGCCTGGTGATGCAGCAGTATTCGCCTGACGGCAGCCTGCGCCGCACATGGGCAGGTGGTCCGCCCACGGGTACGAACATGGGCAAGGTGTTCGTGTTGAAGGCGGAACAGGGCGGCCGCGAAGTTCCAGTTCGCGAAAACTACAACCGCGTAGTGTGGGCAGGACTCTCCTGGGCGGAGGGTGAGATCAGCCATCGCGACATGCGCCCCGCCGAGCCAGTGAAGGTTACGTTTCGCACGACAGAGAAAGACCCCGTGACAATCAAGGGTCACATTTACGCGGTTACATATTGAGCGTGCCGCTCAAGGCTCCTGGATAATCGCGAGATCCCATGGCTGAAGTGTCACTTTTTCCGACGAAGCGATGCGCTTGCCGCTAATCAGGTCGGTACCCGCAGTGTGGACGTAGGTGAAGGTTGAAGCAACTCCGGAGTAATTGAAGTAGTAGTGAAGCTGCTTGCCAAGCCGGTCGACGCCGTTCACGTTGTGCACGCCTGCAGGCAGTGATTGATCTGTTCCGATGCCTGCTGTCTGGAGTGCACGCCGAAGCATGGCGGTTTGCAGGGCATCGCTGAGGTAGGTTCCCTCATAAAGCAACGTACCGCTACCGAAGCTGTTTTCGGTGATTGCAGGCCACCGGCCGAAGAACGGGTGATCGTAGTACGCGAGTGGTTTGGCGTGCTCCGGCGTGAGGAACTCGGCCCAGTGCATCACCTTGTTGTTTTCGTCTCCGACATGGAAGGGATCGCCCTTCAGCGCCAAGGGCTTTTCGAGGTTCGAGAACTCCTGGTAGCTGAATCCTGCAGCTTCACGCAGGGGGCCAGGTGCGCGCACCCAACGCACGGCGGAGTTTTCGTTGGCAAATCCGCTCTTGAAAGTCATCACCACGTGACCGCCATTCTTCACGTAGCCGGAGATCTTCTGGAGCAGAGCATCGTCTGCGATGTAAAGCGCCGGAATGATGACGAGCTTGTAGCGGGAGAAGTCTGCGCTCTCCGGGAAGATGAAGTCTACCCCGGCGTTTAGCGAGTAGAGCGAGTGATGCATCTGGCGAACAAGCGAGCTGTAGTCTGCGGTGGGCGGAGCGAACGACCACTGCGATCCGCCGGAGGTGAACGGCATGAAACTGATGGCATTCATCGAGTCGCGACTCCACAGAATTGCGACCTCATTGTGCTGTTTCATTCCCACCAGCCGCGGGCCAATCCGCTGGAGTTCATGCGCGGTGCGGGCAACCTCTGCATAGGCGCGGTTCGGCTCGTAGTCGTGTGAGAGTACGCCTTTCCAGTAGGTTTCCTGGTTGGCGTTGACGGATGCCCAATGCCAGTACTCGATCATGTTGGCGCCGTTCGCGATGTGTGTGTAGACGTCCTCGCGAAGCTGACCGTCGTAAGGCGGATATTGGAAGGCGGATGTCCAGTCAGTCGTCTGCGCGTTGGTTTCCGTCACGAGAAAGTTGCTCTGCTTCAGCGAGCGGGTGAAGTCCTCAACAAGCGCCTGCTGAGAGCCGTCAAAGTTATCCTGCGTGCCGTGGTAGTCGTTGATAGCAGCAACATCGAGCGACTTGCTGATCTCTTCCTCGTTCACATCCGGCTTCATGCCGCCGGCGAAGTCTGTCGTCACGAATTGATCAGGCCTGCCATATCTGCGGACCAGTGCGGCCTGCCATGAGAGAAAATCTGTGACGCGAATCTGCTGCCAGCGTGACCACTCCAGCTTGTACCCCGTGCTCTGTGCGCTGTCGCGCGTGGGCATGTCGTCCCAGGTGTTAACGTCCTCGCCCCAGTAGTTGAGAAACCATGCCTCATTCATCTTCTGCGGCGTGCCGAACTTCTTCTTGAGATGTGCAACGAATCCCTGGAACACGTCAGGGTTGGATGCACCATACGCAGAAGTTTCGTTGTCGATTTGCCAGCCGATCACGTAGGGGTTGTTCCGGTAGTGTTCGACGAGATGCTGAATGAGGCGCTCGGAATACCGGCGATAGGTCGGATTGGAGATATTCATGTTCTGGCGCATACCGTAGAAGGTCTGTGCGCCACCCAGCGGCCGTGCGAGGATCTCCGGGTGCTCGCGATACAGCCACGTTGGAATCGAGTAGGTCGGTGTTCCAAGGATTACCTTGATGCCTGCCTTGCCCATGGCGTCGACAACGCGGTCCATCCACGCATACTCGAAGCGACCATCTTCCGGCTCCCACAAGCTCCACGTCGACTCACCCATCCGCACGACGTTCAGGCCTGCCTGCTTCATCAGCCGAACGTCCTCATCGAGACGTTCGTAGGGCTCGTATTCGTGGTAGTACGCTGCGCCGTACAGCACCGTCGGAAAATCGAGGCTAGCGGATGATGAAGTGTGCGTCTGTTGGGTAGAGGTTTGCGCCGGACCTGTTGCGCGAAACACTAAGAACAGAGTGAGGGCGGCGATCGCCAGTCGAAGGGACTTCTGCTTCATGAGGACGTCATTGCACCTAAGCGAAACTTGACAGACTCAAGAGTACACTTCCCACGACCCTCCGGTAAACGTTTTCTCCGGGCTTTTTTAGGGAAAAAGGCGTAGAAGGTCTCCGACGCTGGCGCTGGTCATTGGGGATGCAAATGCTGCGGAACCGGAAAGCAGACAAGCAAAGTCGCTCCGGCCCGCCACATGCTACCGTCTCTGGCTATGCTTCCGCGCCGCTTCGAACTCATCGCCCGTGTTCCATTCCACGGTGTGCGGCAAATGGATTACCTGCCAACCCAGATCCATTCCGAATCGCACCAGATTGGCATCGCCACGGAAGTCCCACTTGGGGTCGAAGTTGTCGGAGAAGTTGTGGTAGTGGTTGTCGTTGAAGTCCTTCTCCTGCGCGACGCCCCAGGCATGATCGTGACCTTCGTACAGCGTGCCCGCATCAATCGAAAACGCCGGGACGCCCACACGCGAGAGCGAAAAATGATCGCTGCGATAGTAGCTTCCCGCCTCGGGCCGCGGATCGGGAACGATCGCGAGGCCGAAGCGCTTCGCCGATGCCTGCACCTCAGGGAAGAACGTCGTGCGCTGCGCCCCGTTGACGTTGACCTCCTGCTGCACGCCGATCGGCAGCAGCATGTCGTAATTGATGTCCAGCGCAATCTGCGATGCAGGAATCGGCGGATGTTGGCCGAGATACTCCGAGCCGAGCAGCCCCTGCTCTTCAGCCGTCACCGCCGCAAAGATGACCGAGTGCGGCAGCTTCGCGTCGATCGGATTCGCATCCGCCCATTCCTTCGCCCACTGGACCCACGCGCGAGCCATCTCTAGCAGCATGGCGACACCGGTGCCGTTGTCCGCCGCACCGTTGTAGATGTTGTCGCCAGCCATTCCTGGGACAAAGCCCAGATGGTCATAATGGGCGGTATACATCACGGCTTGGTCGGGTATAGGACGGCACAGTCCGGCGCAGACTGGCCATCCTTTGTCATTCCCCCGAGGAAATTCTTCCCCGGAATCATCGCCACCACATTCGGGCTCTGGAACGGCCGCACTGTGCTGCTGACCGTGGCCTTCAGGCGCACAGAAAGTTCAACCGCTTTGAAGCCGCGCTTGCCCGCCGCGTCGAACTCCTTGTCGAGATCGAGTCCGCTCATCGCGAACAACTTGCGCGCGACCTCGAGCTGAATCCAGCTCGCAGCCTGCAGATGCGGATTGGTGTCCTGCTTGAGATAGGTGTGTTCGCCAGAGTTCGAGTTCTTCACCACATCCCAGCCGTAGCTCGCGAGGTCCGTACGATGGATGATTAGTGCGCCCACAGCACCCATGCGCGCCGCCTGCTCAAATTTGTAGGTCCAGCGCCCGTAATACGTGAGCGCTTTGCCCGCAAAGAACTTCGGGTCGTCACTCGGCGGATCGCCCACGATGCAAAGGATGACCTTGCCCTTCACGTCCACGCCCGCATAGTCGTTCCAGTTGAACTCGGGCGCAGTCAGACCATAGCCGACAAAGACGATGGGCGCATCAATGTTGGCTGACGCCGTCAGCGTCTGGTTCGAGACGGTGAAGTCATCCCCGAACTTCAGCGACATCGCCTCGCCACTCTTCGGATCAAACTCAAAGCTCGTCTCCGCCGGCTTTGCCGTCATGCCCACGAAGTCCACCTGCTGCAGATAGGTGCCGTTGTCGCCCGCAGGCTCCAAGCCTTGCAGCGCGAATTGCGTCGCGATGTACTTCGCCGCGAGCTCGCCGCCCCGGAGGCCGGGATAGCGGCCTTCAAACAGATCGTCCGAGATGAACCTGTCCTGCTCACGAATGCGCTCAGGACTGATACTTGCCTCGGCCGACTGAATCGTCGTCCTTTGCGCGCGCGCTACATGCAGCGTCCCCACTCCCAGAACGCATACGCCGGCCAGTCCCAACCCCAATCCACGTCGACTCTTCACTCCGCCCTCCTCACCACCAAAAATATCTCGGCCCAGCCGCGCAACGCATAGTTATCAAGCCTCTGTCGTCCAACCTACAGCAAAGACAACAAGAGCGCCCAAACGTGTGCGCCCTCTCGTTGTTCCCTATTGCCGACTTCTCAGATCACCGTCTTCCGAGAAGCGGATTGCAGCGTCTAAACACCTGATGATATTTCGAACCAGGATTTTCTCTGCCTTAAGGCCTCTCTTTGGGATTCTGCTTATTGGGCTGCTGCTTACGCCCACTCTGGGAGGGCAGCCGTCCACGAAGCCGAACGCGCTGAAGCAGACTTCGGCCCTCGAGTCATCCGCCACTACTACGGCCGCCAGGCCGGCAAGCGCGCCTCAACCTTCACAAGACTCTTCTGCAAATCCGTCTTCGCCAGCGCACGCCGCGCAGGCGCATGTCACACCGGCCCTCACGCTGCTGCAACAGATCGCCCGTCTGCCACCTTTGACTGGCATCGACATCGACGTGAAGGCGCAGAGCCAGCTGATCCTTGGGCACTTGAACGATATTCTCCGTTACTATCGCGAGGCCACCACAAAGATTCAGAAGGCAGGCGAGCCGAGCGACATTCTTTATGCGGAGCAGGCGAAGGCGCAGGCTACGCAGATCGCGCAACTCGCTTTTCAGTCCGCTCGCAACGAGGCGGCTCTGCTCACGCGTGTGAACGCTCCGCCAAACGGTGCTCCTGTAACACCGGACAACACGGGTGTGCAACCCCAAAATCAGCGAATCGCCGCGGCACGTGCCCGCATTATGGGCCAGATTGCTGCGCTGCAGGCTGTCGACGTGGCCAATGACGCGGCCATTGCCCACGCCAATACCAAAACCCGCCCTGCGCTCTTGCAGAAGCAGGAGCAGATCGACGGAGAGTTCAAGCTTCTGCAGGCCACGCTTGACGCCGTGAATCGCATTGCGAAATTCACCGACACCGAAGGTGGCCACACCGGCCTGACGGGCGAGATAGAAAGGTTGGCGGGGTCGGCTCCGGAACTCGACGCCGGAACCGGAAAGTCAATTGCAGCGCCGGCCCTTGAGAACGTCGCCGACACACAACACTCCGGGCTCGTCACGCAGGCTTCGGTGTTGTTCGATCTTCTGTCTGCACGGCGCTCCATTGACCGGCAGATCGCCGAAACCGATAGCCTGCGTACCCAGGCCCACACCCTCCGCGAGCCGTTCACAAACGTCATTCGCAGCTTGATCAAGCAGGGCGAGGCCCTCAGCCGGCAAACGATCGATCTGCAGACCACGCCCACCTCTGATGCGCAGGACCTGCTCGCCACACGCAAACGGTTTGACCAGCTGACCTCCACCTTCCGCGTGCTGTCCGATGCCATGCTGCCACTGAGCCAGGAGGTAATGCTCCTCGATCAGCAGCGCGGCACGCTGACCAGCTGGCGGATCGCAGTTGACGCGGAATATCAGGCGATTCTTCGCTCGTTGTTGATCCGCCTGGCCTTCATAGCGGGAGCGCTGCTATTGCTGGCCGGCATAAGTCAGATGTGGAGCCGCACAACCGTGCGTTACGTTGCCGATCTCCGGCGCCGGCGCCAGTTGTTGTTGGTGCGTCGCGTGGTCATCGGTTTCCTCGGCGGCCTCATCGTTATCTTCGGCTTCATTACCGAGTTCAGCTCCCTGGCTACCTTTGCCGGGTTTATCACAGCGGGCATCGCAGTCGGGCTGCAGACTATCCTGCTCTCTGTTGCGGCGTATTTCTTTATCGTCGGACGCTACGGTGTTCGCGTTGGTGACCGCATCACCGTTGCTGGTGTTACCGGTACGGTGATTGAGGTCGGAATTGCGCGCTTTTACATGATGGAGCTCGTCGGTTCAGGCACTGAGTTGCACTCCACCGGCCGCGTCGCAGTGTTTGCAAACTCCGTGCTGTTTCAGACGGGTACCCCGCTGTACAAGCAGCTTCCCGGCACCGAGTACGCGTGGCACGAGCTTACTGCAAAGCTCAAGCCAGAAGCCGATGCCGAAGCTGTCGGTAAAGAGCTCTGCAACATCATTGAAGGTGTCTACCAGACCTACAAGCCGGCTATCGAAGCGCAGCAACGCCAGATTGAAAGCTGGATGGGCGCCCCCGTTGACCGGCCGGGAGTTGATTCACATCTCCGTATGTCCGACGAGGGACTCCAGGTCGCCATCCTGTTTCCCGTACAGATCACGCACGCGGCACAGGCGGATGCCCAAATTGCCTCTCAAATTCTCAAAACCGTGCAGATGGACGGACCGCTCAAGCAGGGACTGGCCGCTGTGCCAACGATCAAGGCCGCCATCAAAACGTAAGCGAGCTCGGCGTTGTTTAACCGGTTAATCCCGATCGTGTGATCGTGATAGAACAGCAGCGCTGCATCCTGCTTGTTCGGATAATGACAGAGGATCGACCTACCCGGAACCACCCAGCTCTCCGGGTATCCGTCGCTCTCCGGTGGCGTGCCTCCTCCATGCAGGTGGATGGCGCAGCGAACCTCCGCAAGAGTTCGATAAATCGTTATCTCGCGATCGGATATTGGCACACTTCGCTATTCTTTCCAGATGCTGTACTCCAAGCGTGCTCTCGTCACCGGCGGCGCCGGCCTCATCGGCTCGCACATCGCCGATCTCCTTATCCGTAATGGCTGGCGCGTCCGCATTCTAGATAATCTCGAGCCCAACACGCACAGGATGGGCAAGCCACAGTGGATCAATCGGCAGGCTGAGTTCGTTCACGGCAACGTGCAAGACGCGTCGACGATGCTGGCCGCGCTTCAAGATATCGACGTCGTGTTCCACGAGGCAGCCTACGGCGGCTACATGCCAGAGATGGCGAAGTATGTCCTCGTCAACAGCTTCGGCACTGCGCAGATGCTCGAGCTCATCCGCGATCACAAGCTGCCGATCAAGAAAGTGCTCGTCGCCAGCTCACAGGCCGTCTACTCCGAAGGCGCCGCACTCTGCCCCACGCACGGCCACGTCGTCCCGCACATCCGCCCGGTAGAGCAACTGCGCCGTGGTGACTTCGCCGTGTACTGTCCTCTCTGCAACGAGCCCACCACATCCATCCCTACACCCGAATCCACACCCGGCGGTGGCGAGACCGTCTACGCGCTCACCAAGGTCGACCAGGAACGGCTCGTCCTTCTCTGGGGCAAGCAGGTCGGTATCCCCACCGTTGCGCTGCGCTACTCCTGCACCTACGGTCCGCGCCAGTCGCTATTCAACCCCTACACCGGCGTCATCGCCATCTTCTGCACTCGACTGCTCAATCATCAGCCGCCCATCCTGTATGAAGATGGCAACCAGACCCGCGACCTCTGCTTCGTCGAAGACATCGCACGGGCCAATTTGCTTGCTGCCGAGTCCGACGCTCTCGATGGCCTGCCTGTGAACGTCGGCTCCGGTCGCGCCACATCCGTCCTCGAACTCGCGCGCATCATCGCCGACCGACTCAACATCAACATCGAGCCGCTCGCACGCGGCGAGTTCCGCCCCGGCGAGATCCGCTCGCTCATCTCCGAGATAACCCGCGCCCGTACTATCGACTACGAACCCGGCATCAGCATCGAGCAGGGAATCGCCCGCTACATCGACTGGATTCGCACCCAGGGAGCAGTCAAAGACTACTTCGCCGAGATCGAAGCCGGCCTCCGGGCCAATGGTATCGTGCAGACTGTTCAGCAGTGAATTCTTCGCGCGCTGGATTGTGGTGATCGCGCGCAGCTAAGAGTACGACATGTCTACGACCGAACAGTACAGGCCAAATCGTCGATCAGTCGCGGGCTCACCTATCGTTGTCGCGATTGCACTGCTCGTCGCGGCGGTCATTATTAATCCGCTTCGCGAGATGTGCACGCTCGACGACTCGTTTTCCTACGCGCGAATGGTGCAACACCTTCTTGCGACCGGCCACTATCAGCTGGATTCATGGGCAGCCGCTAACATGCCCGTGCAGATTTACCTCGCGGCAGCTTTATCGAAGGTCTTCGGATATTCGCTAAGTCTTTTGCGCTGCTGCACGCTCTTACTGTTCGTTGTTGCACTTATCAGCTTTCATCGTTTGTTGCGCGAGCTCGGCCACTCGAAGCCAGTAGCCTCGATTCTCACTCTTGCAATTCCAGCGAGCCCGCTCATCCTGCTGCTTGCCTTTACGTTTATGTCGGACGTGCAGTTTCTCGGTTGGCTGGTGCTCGCTCTTCTTCTCTATTTCCGGGGCATCCGCGATCGTAGCGCAACTCAGGTGTTTCTCGGTTCCCTGGCGGCCGCAGGTGCCATCGGAACTCGTCAATTCGGCGTTGCCATCATTGGCGGTTTAGTCGTCTGCTGGCTTTGGCCATCGCGAAATCGCCCGCCTGCGCGCCTCTTTCTTCTCGGTATCCTGCTTCCTGTGCTTACAGCGGTGGCACAGCTCCATGAAGGATTAGCGGCTCCCAACATTACCCAAAGCCTCCGAATTGCTGAAACTCGTGAGTCTTTCAGACTGCCGGCCCGCACTCTTCTCAGAGAAGCTGTCTGGAGATGCGCTGTCATTTCGCAGTATGTGGGGATGTCATTCCTGCCATTGATACCCCTGCTACTCAGGCCCCGGCGCGGCTTATGGTCCAGACCCACGCTTCGCCTTCCATTCTGGCTTCTTAGCCTTCTCGCCTTTGCGGCCATGCTCTTTGGGCTGGCGATCACGTCGAGCTTCAATGCCCGTCCTGAGGCCCGGCATCATGGCCTCGCAACGCCGCTCGAACTCTATTGGCTCCTTCCAACCCAGTTGTGGCCGCTTCCCCGCGTAATGTGGTTTCTTGACATTGGCGGAATTGTTGGTGGCGCATTGCTTATCGCTCTATGCGTCAAAAAGCTCCCGGACATCAAACCGTCCTTGCGTCCGCCCTCCGAAAGGGTATTTCTGGCAGGCACAGGCGTGTCGTTGTTTCTCTTGCATCTGGTGTATCGGCAACTAAACGATACCTATATCACCGCGTTGATTCCCTTTGGCCTGCTTCTTGTCGGTGAGTTCGAAAAGAAAGTCGCCCTGCCGCGATGGGCGGTCCGTGCATGCACTTGCGTTTTGTCGATCTTCATCCTGACGACTGCATTCTGGATGCGCGGGCAGTACGCGCTCCGGCAAGCGATTTGGACCTCTGCAGAAGATGTATTTCGTACGGGCGTTCAACCTCTGGACATATCGGCGGTCTGTTGGGCGGACTACCACGGATCGTTCGACGCATGGGTTGCAGCCGGAGCACCCGGCTACAGCATTAACGACCGCCAGCGTTACGTTGACCCTCTCCATGATCCCTATCACGTCTGGCTGCAGTCTCAATGGGATCAAGCACAGTATCGAGTGATCGAGTCCACGGATCTTACTGCCCCGCCGGGATGGAGTCTCCTCGCTTCCCGCAGCTATCGAAATGCAGGCTTTTCCCGGCGGTTCGTTCTGACGCTGAAGCGAGATCCTTCCTTCCCAAAGCCAAGCCCGTCATCTCAACAATAGCGTCGGCTTGCTTTCGTGCTGGTCTTGAACCGTTGGCGCCAGTGAGGCGGATCATGCCCGCAGTGAGCGTGCAGCGACTATCATCACCTCATGGCCGACAACATTATCTCTGCTGACTTCCTCACCTACTCCGCCGGGAAGATGCAGTCTCTCCACGGCAACATCGCTGCCTGTCTCGCCAAACTCACCGAGGAGCAGATATGGCAGCGCGGCGGCCCGCATGAAAACTCCGTCGGCAACCTGCTCCTGCATCTCGAAGGCAATATCCGCCAGTGGATCCTCCACGGCATCGACAATCAGCCTGACGTCCGCCACCGCGACGACGAGTTCACCCTCTCACCCTCGATCCACTCCAGCGGAGCTTTCGCGAGCCTCACCCACACGATCAACAAAGCCACTGATGTCATCGCGAAACTTCCGCCCGCACGCCTCACCGAAGTTATCGATCCGCAACCCACCGGCACCTGGCGCCACACGACCATCCTCGTTGCCATCTACAAGGTCGTCAGCCATCTCGACCACCACACGGGCCAGATCATTCTGCTGACAAAGCAGCTCTGCGGCACTGATCTCGACTTCTCCATGCCTCGCAAACGCTGAGGCTACGCTCCGCTCCCATCGTCGTCCCACACAGACTCTCGCTCGAACTCCCCTTCGAGTTCCACGCGGATCGATTGCCCATTCACGACCGTGGTCTCGAACTGCGGGGAAAGCCGGAGCGCAATCTGTACCGGGCCTTCCTGGTCGAGAGGAAGGTAGATGAGGTGGTCCGTCAAGTGGCCGTCGAGCGTAATCGATCCGCAGGAACAGTGCTCGTCCAAAACGATGGGTCCGCTTACGTGCATCCCGGTAAGGTGGATTCGCACGAATTGGAAGCCGCTCTCCTGTCCAGCATGGAACAGCTCGTCCTGCGTCCGGTACACACTCCCGCGGAACAGGAGATATCCGTTCCCATCCTCGCGGCGTTCAAACTCCACCAGCCTCGAATCATGGAATTCGAAAGCACAGTTCACGGGCGCACTCCAATGGCGGCAAGTATAATGAATCATGGGCGTGGCGCCGCTGTCGGGTGCGCGAACCCATCCTTCTGAGAGCGCACTCCTCGTGAACAAAAAGCAGTCTGCCGTCATTCTCGGCGCCCAATGGGGCGACGAAGGCAAAGGCAAGATCGTCGACGTCCTCAGCGAAAAGTTCGACATCATCGCCCGCTACGCCGGCGGTCACAACGCCGGCCACACAGTTATCATCGGCGGCCAGAAGTTCGTCCTGCAGCTCATCCCGTGCGGCGTTCTGCGTCCGGGCCGCAAGGGCGTCATCGGCAACGGCGTCGTGCTGGATCCCGCCGCCTTCCTCAATGAGGTCAAGAAGCTCAAGGACGCCGGCCTTCCCGCCTACCGCCCCGAGGAAAAGCAGCTCTTTGTCTCCAATCGCGCGCAGGTGATCCTTCCCTACCATCGCATGATCGAGCTAGCTGCCGAGACCGCGCCCGGCCGCCAGACCATCGGCACCACCCGCCGCGGTATCGGCCCTGCCTACGAGGACAAGATTCACCGCAACGGCCTGCGCGTCGCCGACCTGCTGAACTCGTCGCTCCTGCGCACGCACATCAACAACGCCTGCCACGAAAAGAACACCATCGCACACGCTTTGTTTGGCACGGAACCTTTAGACCCGCGCCAGATGTATGAGGAGTACTCGCGCTACGCCGAGCAGATCGCTCCCTTCGTCGCCGACACCGCCGTCCTGCTCAACAAGGCCATCGACGAAGGCCAGAACGTGATGTTCGAGGGCGCCCAGGGCGCGTTGCTCGACATCGACCACGGGACGTATCCCTTTGTCACCAGTTCCAACTGCACCGCCGGCGGTGCCGTCACCGGAACCGGCGTTGGCCCCACGCGCATCGGCACCGTCATCGGTGTCACGAAGGCCTATGTCACCCGCGTCGGTGAAGGACCATTCCCGACTGAAATCTCCGACAGCCAGGGCGACCTGCTCCGCGCCCGCGGTCAGGAGTACGGCGCCGTCACCGGCCGCCCGCGCCGCACCGGCTGGCTCGACCTCCCGCTGCTCCGCTACTCCAACATGATCAACTCCACCGAGTGGCTCGTCGTTACCAAGATGGACGTCATGGACGAGTGCGCCGAAATCCCCGTCTGCACGCACTACAAGATCGACGGCAAGATCACCGACGTCATTCCCGCCGACATCCGCGGCTTCAGCGCCATCGAGCCGATCTACACGACGCTGCCCGGCTGGCGGTCCTCAACCGCGGGCATCACGGAATACGACAAACTGCCCAAGGCTGCGCAAGATTACCTGAGCTTCGTTGCCAAGGAATCCGGAGCCGCCATCGGCATGATCTCCACCGGCCCCGACCGCGCGGAGACCATGATGGTCAATGGCTTTGATCAGGTCCTCGGGTAACGATTAGAGATCAGAGAACAGAAATCAGAGAACGTTGGCTCTTGCCGGTTATTCTCGGCGTACACTTCTGTTCTCTGATATCTGATCTCTGTTCTCTCGGTGGCTCCCATGATCTCCTTCACCGTCCGAATGACCTTCCGCCCCGAAGACCGCGAAGAGATCGCCACCACTCTTCGCGAGCTCACCGCTGCCTCCCGCACCGAGCCAGGCTGCCTCAGCTACATTCCCCACCGCGTCGAGTCCGACCCTGACACCATCGTCATCTACGAACAGTACCGCGATATGGCAGCGCTTGATGCTCACCGTGCTGCGCCCCATTTCGCGCTCTACGCCATCGGCGGCCTCTACCAGCGCATGCTGGTCCGGTCCGTGGAAATGCTCGATACCATTGCCTGAGCGGCGATCCAGAAAAGTAAATGTCTTGTCACAGCCTGGAGATAGGCGCTATAGCTGGCAGCCAAATCACCGGTCTCCTTCGTCCAACTCCTGTAACCCTCGCGGGATTGTCGGATCCCACAAATGGTCTTTGACTCACCGCGCGGGTCGGTCTACTATCCGGTACGCAAATGCGGCTCGTATCTCGACCAATGCGTGCTCTTCTCGTAGGGCTCATCGTCGCGCTCATCGGCCTGCCGATGTACGCCGGTCCCCACCGCGGTTCACGCACCATGCGTGACCAAATCGAAGCGCTTGAAACGCAGTGGAAGAGGGCAGTGCTCGCCAATGACACCGAGACGATGGATCATCTCCTCTCAGAGGACTACCTCGGTATCACTTCCAACGGCCAGGTGGTCACGAAGCCGCAACAACTTGACCGCATGCGCACCCGCAACTTTTCCATCAATACGCTTGAGATCACTGACGTCAAGATCAAGCTCATCAGCCAGCATGCTGCCATCGTCACCTCGCTTGCCCAGGTGGATGGCACCAATGAGGGTCGCCCACTGCACGGCAGCTTCCGCTACACACGCGTCTATCAGCGCGTCCCGAACGATGGTTGGAAGATCACCAGTTTTGAAGCAACACGCGTTCCCAACCGGCTCGCGCAGGCACAAGCCGTCTCCCCGCAGACGCAAGATCACTGATTCCTGTCTCTCTGGATCAATCTTGCAAATTCAGACGTTGGCTGAAAGGCACTCAGGCAACTTGCGCGTGGGGACTTGAAGAGATAGGCCGCGGCTGGGCTTTGCGGGTATCGGCCGGGGCCGTCACGTTTAACCCCATCGTGCGCCGCATTAACGAGCGCGTGCCGCCAGTCAGCCGGGCATCGTCCGGTTCGCGAAGCATCAAACGTGTTCGCGCTGTAAGCAGGGTCCCGGCTTCCTGTGCGCCGTCCTGAGGTTGATGAAGTTTACCGGCCGAAGCGGCGGTCCACGCCGATCCGCCATGTTCACTACGCTTCCAACCAGTAGCGTCGCGCACAGGGAACTTATTAAGCGTAGGTCCAACGAGCGGGTTCTCAGCTCTCATTGGGAGACTCCTTCTGGGGGCGGGAGTCGTACAACCCCTGTGCTACGTGAGATGGCATTACGTTCGTAATGGTTGTTTCTTTTCTAGCGTCTACGCGTGAAGGTCACGCAGAGGGCATGCACAATAAATCCACAGGGAATCCGGCCGGGAGACGACCGATTCCCCCTTACTCTTCAAGGCTCGAAACGGCGATGCCACTCACCTCAGCGGGCTTGTCGTTCTCATCTGCGGCCAGCGCCTCACGCAGCCGGCGCCAGCTTTCGGCCAACATCTCCGGCAAAACGCGCGTCTCACTCACCACGGTCATAAAGTTTGTGTCACCCACCCACCGGGGAACCGCATGAAGATGCAGATGCTCGGCGATCCCCGCGCCAGCCGACTCGCCCAGGTTCAACCCCATGTTCAGTCCGCCGGGCCGGTACACGGTGCGCAAAGCCCGCTCAGCTCGCCTCGCGGACACCATCAATTCCTGTGCATCCTGGTCCGGCAGTCCGCTCAGGGTTGCCTCGTGCCTGTACGGCACCACCATCAGATGGCCGTTGTTATATGGAAACGCATTCAGGATGAGAAACGTCGTTTGCCCCCGTTCCAGGATTCCGCTGGCCTTCTCGGCCTCCGCGCGCGTCATTCCATGCTCAATCGCATAGTCCGTGGACGCCAGCAGGTTGCAGAAGACGCATCCGGTGTCTTCCGGCCACGCCGCCAAGGCCGGCGGTACGCCGCGCCGGGCGCCTTCAGACTTGTCGGTCACATAGGCATAGCGCCATGGCGTCCACAGCTGATCCATGAGCACGAGTAGACCACGACTAGAGGCGAAGCGCATCGAAAGGGATCTCTTCCGAAACCGCTTTCCTCAACGTTCCACAGCACAATCCACTGCTTCTTTCGCGTTACGATATTTGACCCGGCACACTTACGCTGTTACACTTGGTAATGCGCCGTCTGCGTGCGGGATCCAGTCGCAGCCGGGCGTTTGAATCCAGCTCCCGCCCAAATCTTCGAGAAGCTTCTTGTATCGGCCGCAACGACGGCGACGCCCCGTTGCCTCTGGAAAAAAGATGCAACTCGAGCGGGCTCTGAGCCGTATCGAACACTATCCCACTGGATTCCGGAGCAGTTTGAATGGCCGACCACGACCAGAATTCAGTCCAAACCGAGAGCACAGCCCTGAACACCACACTTGAACCCACCACGCCCGAAGAAGTGACGACCACCGAGACAACGCCGACCGAAGTCTCCACCAACCCCGAGACAGCTCAGGCGACGAACCATGCCGCCGCGCCAGTTTCGAACCAGCCCGTGTCCGTTTCGCACGATGAGCCCGAGTATGACGCCGACGACTTTGCCAAGGCGCTCGAGAGCTTTGACCGCGAGCAGGCCGCTGAGAAGGACGCCGCCCAGTCGCTGACCACCGAAGAGGCGGTCGTGACCGGAACCGTCGTCAAGATCACGGACAAGCACGTCGTCGTCGACATCGGTCTCAAGTCCGAGGGCCTCATTCCTCTCGATCAGGTCGTCGACCACACCGGCACGCCCAAGTTCAACGTCGGCGACGTCGTTGAGGTTGTGGTCGAGCGCGAGGAGCAGGAAGGTGGCTACCTCGTCAGCTACGAGAAGGCGCTGCGTCACAAGGTTTGGGACAAGCTCGAAGAGGCTGCCAACACCAAGACTCCGGTCAAGGGAATCGTAGTCTCGCGCGTCAAGGGTGGTTTGACTGTCGACATCGGCATCAAGGCGTTCCTGCCCGGCTCGCAGGTTGAGGTTCGTCCCGTGCGCAACCTCGACGGCTACATCGGTCAGGAGCTCGAAGTCCGCGTCATCAAGCTGAATAAGAAGCGCGGCAACGTCGTCGTCTCCCGCAAGGAGATCCTCGAAGAGGAGCAGAATGCCCGCAAGTCCGTTACCCTCGAGCATCTCGAGGAGGGCGCGGTCTTCACCGGCACGGTCAAGAACCTCACCGACTACGGCGCGTTCGTCGACATGGGCGGTCTCGACGGCCTGCTCCATATCACCGACATGAGCTGGGGCCGCCTCACGCATCCCCGCGACCTCGTCAACGTCGGCGATGAGATTCAGGTCAAGGTCCTCAAGTTCGATAAGGAGAAGCAGCGCGTCTCGCTCGGCTTCAAGCAGCTCACGCCTGATCCATGGCTCGACGCCACCGAGCGCTACCCCATCGGTGCGCAGGTTCGCGGCCGCGTTCTCTCCGTCACCGACTACGGTGCGTTCGTTGAGCTCGAGCAGGGCATCGAGGGTCTGGTCCACGTCAGCGAAATGACCTGGTCCAAGCGCATGAAGCACCCCTCGAAGATGGTTCACCCCGGTGACGAGGTCGACACCATCATCCTGTCGGTCAATCCGAACGACCGCCGCATCTCGCTCGGCATGAAGCAGCTCCAGGACAACCCCTGGGAGCACCTCGAAGACAAGTACCCCACCGGGGCTATCGTCGAGGGCCGAGTCCGCAACCTTACGGACTTCGGCGCGTTCATCGAGATCGAGGATGGCATCGACGGTCTCGTCCACGTCAGCAATCTCTCCTGGACCAAGCGCATCAAGCACCCCAGCGAAGTGCTCAAGAAGGGTGAGAAGGTCAAGGCTGTCGTGCTCGGCGTCGAGCCCGAGAACCGCCGCCTCTCCCTCGGCATCAAGCAGCTTCAGCCGGATGTGTGGGACACCTTCTTCGAGCAGCACCGCAGCGGCGACATCGTCCACGGCAAGGTTCTGCGCACCGCGCAGTTCGGCGCCTTCATCGAGATCGCCGAGGGCATCGAGGGTCTCTGCCACGTCTCCGAGGCAGTCGACGAGAGTGGCCACCAGGTCACGCTCAACGTCGGCGACGAGCACGACTTCAAGATCGTCAAGATGAGCCACGACGAGAAGAAGGTCGGTCTCAGCCTCAAGGCCATCGGCGAGGAAGCTTCCCGCGCTGAAGTCGAGAGCTACAAGGAGACGAAGTCCAAGACCCAGTCCAGCTCCTCGTCCTCCTCGTCCACCACGCTCGGCGACCTCATTAACTGGAAGCGCGAGAACCAGTAAGAGCTTCGCCTCTCAAAACCACAAGGCCGCCCCTCCGGGCGGCCTTCGTGTTGTAACCCACACCTGCTCCCGGTTACCAAAGGGATCCAAAGAGGCCTTCCGGCTGCTGGTTCCCAAGCAACAGCGCGCTAAATCACCGGAATCCAATACGGAGAAAGATCTCTTCAGGAGCAGCTGTAGGACACTCACGATGAGCGACATAAAGGATGGGCCCACCGCAACGGCGAGCTCCCACGGACACCAATCGCAACGCAGATTGCATTCCGGCATTGCCGGACTCGACGACATCCTTCACGGTGGTCTTCCGAAGGGTCACATCTACCTTCTCGAGGGCGACCCTGGAACAGGCAAGACAACACTGGCGATGCAGTTTCTGCTCGCCGGCGCAGCCGCGGGAGAAAGCACGCTGTATATCACGCTCTCGGAGTCCCGCGAGGAGCTCGAGGCGACCGGCCGCGAGCATGGCTGGCCGGTCGAGCGTCTCCGCATCGCGGAAGCGATCCCTCCTGAGGACGACCTCAAGCCGGAAGCCCAATACACTGTCTTTCATCCCTCTGAGGTCGAGCTCGCCGACACCATCAGCACCATCTTCAAGCAAGTGGACGACGCCAGGCCGAAGCGCCTCGTCTTCGATTCACTCTCCGAGCTGCGCATGCTCGCGCGGGATCCGCTGCGATACCGTCGGCAGATTCTCGCTCTAAAGCGCCACCTCTCCGGCGCCGACTGCACGGTCCTGCTCGTCGATGACAGGACGGGCCAGGGCGACAACCTGCAGCTGCAAAGCATTGCTCACGGCGTACTCCAGTTGGAGAACCTTGATCGCACCTACGGCGTCAATCGCCGGCGCATCCAGGTTCGCAAATTGAGGGGATCCTCCTTCCGTGAGGGCTATCACGACTACACCATCGTCAAAGGTGGTCTGAGCATCTATCCCCGCCTCATCGCCTCAGAACACACGCCTGGATTTGAGCGCAAGCACGTTCCCAGCGGCATCCAGGAGCTCGACGATCTCTTTGGTGGCGGCATCGACACCGGAACCAGCACGCTTCTCACCGGTCCCGCTGGTTGCGGCAAATCGACAATCGCGTTTCGATACGCTCTCTCAGCCGCACAACGGAACGAGAGGGCTGCGATCTTCACCTTTGATGAGTCGGTCAGCACCCTCGTCCAGCGCGCCACCGGATTGGGAATGGATCCCGCTCCCTTCATCGAGAACGGCCTTCTTGAGCTTCAGCAGATCGATGCAGCCGAGCTCTCCCCGGGTGAATTTGTGTCTCGCATCCGCAAACTGGTGGAAAAGGAAGACCTTCGCATGCTCGTCATCGACAGCATGAATGGACTGCTCAACGCCATGCCCAATGAGCAGTTTCTAACCATGCAATTGCATGAGCTCTTCACCTATCTGGCACACCAGGGCATCGCGACCATCGTGACGCTCGCACAATATGGAATCATCGGGACTACGATGGAGTCGCCGATCGACGTAAGCTACCTTGCTGACTCCGTGCTGCTTTTCCGGTACTTTGAACAGGGCGGCGCACTCCATCAGGCCCTCTCCGTTGTAAAGAAGCGCAGCGGACCTCACGAACGTACTATTCGCGAACTCGTGTTCGACAAAGGCAAGGTCTACGTTGGCAACCCTCTCACAAACTTTGAAGGGGTCCTTACCGGAGTACCGCGACTTACAGGGAGAGCCTTCAATGACGAGCCCAACCGTGCTCCCGCAGCATGACCTCTCGTCGCCTGCGTACCGGACCATCGTCTTCGCCCCTATAGGCAGAGATGGATATTTGATCGCGGAAATGCTCGAACGCCGCGGCCTGTTGTCCAGCCCCGTAACTTCCATCGCCGAGTTCTGCGACGAGATCAGGCGCGGCGCCGGAGCCGCCATCCTGGCCGAGGAAGCCTTGCGCGAGAACTCGATGCACGAAATCCTTCGCGTCCTCGAGGATCAGCCATCCTGGTCAGACTTTCCTCTCATTCTCCTTACTACCGGCGGACGAGTGACCTTGCAGAGTGAGCGCCTCAGAGAGTTTCGGCGCCCGCTTGGCAATCTCTTTCTCCTGGAGCGCCCTCTCCGCCCCGAGACCCTCCTTGGAACGCTGGAGATCGCATTGCGCGGCCGCCGCCGCCAATATCAGATCCAGGAGCAAATGCTGCAGTACGCCAACGCGCAGGAGGCTTTGCTTCGTTCGGAGAAGCTCGCCGTCACCGGTCGGCTCGCCGCCAGCATCGCTCACGAGATCAACAATCCGCTGGAAGCCGTAACGAATCTCCTCTACCTCACAAGAACCGCGTCCTCGCCTGAAAACGCTGCGGACTATCTCGCGGCCGCCGAACAGGAGCTCGCGCGCGTCACCGAGATCACCAAGCAGACGCTGCGCTTCTACCGCGAACCGAGCAAGCGTACAGAGACCGACGTCGCAGTCGTCGTGAACTCGGTGCTGACTCTCTTCCGCTCTCGCATCGCGTCTGCAGACATCATCGTCAAGACCGAATTCCGTGACCGCTCCGCCACTGTGCTGACGAGCGCCGGTGAACTCCGCCAGATTGTCTCGAACCTGGTCGGTAACGCCGTCGACGCAATGCGCCTCGGCGGTTCTCTCCATCTTCGTCTTTCCAGAGAAAAAGCCTGCCGCGCAGACGGAAGGCAGGCGTTGCGCCTGACCATCGCCGACTCCGGCACGGGAATTCCCACCGAAGTTGTTCCGAAGATCTTCGAGCCCTTCATCTCCACCAAGGAGGAGACCGGCACAGGTCTGGGGCTCTGGGTGGCCGACGAGATTGTTAAACGAAATGGCTGGCAGATCCGCGTGCGCAGCAGCCAGAACTCCAGGCACAGAGGAACAACCTTCGTGCTGACGATGCCCCTTGCTGGCTGATTCGCTCCACAAAGCCTATCGCTGAAACGCGAAGCTCTCGATCGCGATCTCCGGCGCCGCCAGCGACCGCGACCGTTCCGGCTTCATCCTCACCGTAATCTCGTCGATTTGTTTGTTCTTCGCTCCACGTGGAAGCTGGAACACCAGCGTCTCTGGCACCGGCGCGCGATGTAGCGGCATCGGCGACACTGCGCTCGACACCAGCAGCTTGTTGCCTAGTGACGCAACGTATCCATGCTCATCGCGCACCTGCACCTCGATCGTGATCTTCCCCGGAACCGCATCGGCATTCACAACATTCAACCGCAGCGCGCGGCAACAACTCGCCTCCATCGGGCTCGCCAGCCTCTGGTGAGCCTCCATCACAATCGGGTAATTGTCCGTCGATCGGATTCGGCTCTTCATCGGATCACCCGGCACTACAGGCGCATCCACTCCCGGCCTGGCATCGGGCCACTGGTAGTACCAGTACTGCCCGTCGAACGAAATCGTCTGCGATTTCTTGACGCCCTCCGGATTTGCCGCCAGCACTCGCGTCACAATCTCATGCCGCATCTTCGGCCGGGTCAGAATAATTCCCGAGTATCCACGCATCGCGCGATGGACAGCCTGCGCAACGTGATGTGCTGCCTGCACCGCCGGCATCCCCAGCACTCCGCGCATCGCCGCACCCATGCCCGCGAGGAAGGGAAGCAGCGCCACGACCGTCAGCATCCACGCCGCCACCGAGTTCCCCGCGGCGCCGTACCGCACAGAGCCTTCCTGCACCTTCACCCGCGCGATCGTCCTGCTCAGCATCCGCTCGGTGAAGTAAGCCGCAGCGACCGCGAGCAGTATTCCCGCCATCCACGCATGATTCCCTGCGAGCGCCGCCACGCCGCCATCGATCACCAGCGCTATCAACAATGACGGCAGCAATACCCTCCACAGTCGCGGCGATTCATCCATCCACAACATTCCGCGGCCCGGAACCTTCGCAACAGTCGCTGCCTCGTCTTCATCGCCGCGCCGACGCGACACAATAAACATTGTCAGGAACACCGCAACCAAGGGCACAATCGCCGCCACCCAGTGCGACCGTTCGTACGTCAGTAGAGCGACCAGCGGCAGCCACACCACGGCGATCCACGCGCCCCACACCACCGGCCACACCAGCGTCCACTCGCGCACGCCCTCACGCTGAATGCGATAGATGCTCCATACCGCAAGTGCATGTACGCACGCCGCGGTCAGCATATAAACGCACGCCAGCCAGAACAACCGCCCCCACGAATGCAGCCCTGAGAACGGCGGCAAGCAAACAATCGCCACCACGATGGTTGTCAGAATCAGGCTGCCAATCAGCGGCCACGTTACGGGCGCAAAGCTCTGCGGAGAAGACTCTCTCGTATCCATGCGTGCCTCCCGGACGAGGTACTACAGTGCCCGCATCCTTCCACACAATTGGTCTCACGTGCAAGCAACTCCTACTTGAACCACTCCAGCGGAATCGCGTCGCCCATCGCCTTATACCCCGCCGGCCCCGGATGCAGATGATCTCCCGAGTCGTACGCCGGGTTCAACTGCAGCGGATTCGCTGGATCCTGCGTAATCTTGTCCATATCGAGCACGCCATCAAAGTGCCCCGGAGCCAGAATCCACGCATTCACTGCCTGTCGCGCTGTATTGTCCATCGCGCTCGGCGCGTAGTACTTTCCTCCACCATCCGGCATGATCGTGCATCCATAGACAAGAATCCCGTGCGCATGCGCGCGCACAATAATCTGCTGCAGCGCGCCAATCATCCGCTTCACCAGTTCGTCATGCTCTTCCTGCGTGGAGTTCGGCCTTCGCCCCAACCCGCCGAGGTCGTTGATCCCCTCCAGCACAATCACATATTTCACTCCGCTCACTGCAAGCACATCGCGGTCGAACCGCTGCAGTACGCTTTGTCCCAACCCATTCGTCAGCAGATGATTCCCGCCGATCCCCTCATTCACCACCGCGACCTTCTTCAGCTTCTTATCCGCCACCACGCGCTTCGCCAGCTCATCTGTCCAGCGATCATTCCCGTCGGTCGTCGCCGCATGACCATCCGTGATTGAATCCCCTAACGCAATCACGGTGCGCGCATCGTCATCCGCAGTCACATCAACTTCCGCCAGCCCCAGCCACCGCACCGTCTTCTCCGCGCCGACCAGTTCCGCGTCAGTCGAATGCTCTCCATGCAGCAGATACGACGTCGCCCTCGATCCCGGATGGCTCGTCTGCACACTCGGGGGATCCGCGTAGTGAAAGCTGATTGCCAAATCACTCAACGGCTCCATCGGCATCGTAATCGGATCTGACACATATACAGAACCCGTCGGAACCACCACGCTGTCTGGCCCTGCAAACGTCACTGCATGATCCGTGCCGACGTCAATCGCGCTCGACGTCGGCGACTTTGCCTTCGCTACATGCACCGAATCGAACTTCAGCGGCTTCGTCCCAAACGCATTCGAAATCTGCACCCGCAGTGTCGATCCACCCATCGACAGGTGCACAATTTGCCGCACCGTCATGTCGGTCAGTTGCTCATCGGTCAACTGCGGCTGGCTCGGCTCTGGTCCCACCTGTGAGGTCGCCCATGTGGCCACCCAACGCGGCTCAATCTTCTTCGACTTCTCTGCTCCCCAACCGCTCGCGACACAGCCCATCAACCCAGCCACAACCAACGTATTCAACAACCGCATCCGCATTCAATCCCTCCACGGCAGAATGCTATCCTCCGGCATGCGCATTTTCCTCGCGGCGGCTTTATTTCTTTCGCTATCTCTAACGTGCTCCGCACAACTCTCGCCGCAAACCGCGGAGCTACCCTCGGAGACAGCGCAGCAGGTTGCCGACCTCGTCACAAAGACCCTCCACGACACCGGCGTCCCCTCGGCCTCCATTGCCATCGTGCAGAACAATCGCGTCGTCTACACACACGCTTTCGGCCTCGCCAACATTGCGCCGCCCAAGCCTGCTACCGCCGACATGGCTTATCCCATCGGCAGCATCTCCAAGCAGTTCACCGCGCAAGCCATCCTTCTCCTGCAGCAGCGCGGCAAGCTCTCGATCGACGATCCCGTCGCAAAATATTTTCCCAACCTCACCCGCGCGAATGAGGTCACCTTACGCAACCTGATGACCATGACCTCCGGCTACGAAGACTTCGCGCCACAGGACTACATCATTCCCGCCTGGAGGCACGCAGTTGATCCGCTGGAGAACGCGACCGCGTGGGCCACCAAGCCGCTCGACTTCACCCCAGGCACTGAATGGCAGTACTCCAATACCAATTACGTCATCCTCGGACTCATTGTGCAAAAGGTCTCGGGCCAACCGCTCATGCAGTTTATTCGCGAAAACGTCCTAGATCCGCTCCACCTCGAAGCGGTCTTCAACACCTACACCGAGCGCGAAAAACTTCAGGTCACCGGTTACGTCTCCAATGCGCTCGCCCCCGTCCGGGTTCTTGCGCTTGAGGGCAACGGCTGGTACTTCGGCGACGGCGACCTCGCCATGCCCGCATCCACCTTGGCCACATGGGACATCGGCATCATCCAGCAGAAGCTTCTCTCGCCCGCCAGCTACAAGCTCTTCGAGACCCCCTTCGTCCTCGCCGACGGCAACAACTCTCACTACGGCCTTGGCACCTTCATCTACGACCGCAACGGCCATCGCGAGCTCGAGCACTCCGGCGAAGTCGGCGGCTACGTCTCTGAAAACATCGTCTTCCCTGACGACGGCATCGCCATCGTCGTCCTCACCAATCAGGTCGCATCCTCTGCCGCCTCTGAAATCGGCAACGGCATCGCGCGAGTGCTTCTTCCCTCCACTCGCCCTGCAACTTCTGCGGCCGACGCATTCGCACCCACGCTCAAAACCATTCTCAATGGCCTGCAACAAGGTCAGATCGACCGCGCCCTTTTCACTGCTGACACCAACGATTACTTCAGCGCCGATGCCCTCTCCGATTTCAAATCAACCCTCTCCCCGCTCGGCACCATCACCACCATCATCCGCGCCAGCACTCACCAGCGCGGCGGCATGACCGGCAGCATGTATCGCATCACCTACTCCAGTGGCACCATCATCACCGTCAGTGTCTACATCAAACCCGACGGCAAGATCGAACAGTTCCTTATCACTTCGAAAAGCTGAAGGACCGCGGCATAGGCCAAAGAAAAGTATTTAGCGAAAGGGAATCGGTATCATGACCATAGGACGCCCGCTTCTGCTGATTGCAATTGGTGTTGGATGTGTGACCTCTCCCATCTTTCGGACTCCTCATGCAGCCGCAAATATCCGCCAGGAGTCCGCGACACAAGCTATCCTCATGTCCGCACCGCTGCAGGCCACTCGCCTCGATGCTTCCGCAAGCCGAATCATTCCGCCGAACGCGCAACTCGAAAAAATCGCCACCGGCTTCACCTGGATCGAAGGTCCCGTATGGCTCGACAACTCGCTCTACTTCGCTGAAATCACCAGCAACAGCATTCGCCGCTGGACGCCCGACGGCCACGTCACCATCTTTCTTCAGCCCAGCGGCTTCAAAGGCCCGGACAACTACAACGGTCGCGAGCCGGGCTCCAACGGCATGACACTCGACCTCAATGGCCGCCTCACTGTCGCAGGCCACGCGCAGCGCGACGTCTATAGGTTTGAATCGCTCGCTCCCAGCGCGCCGCTCACGATCCTGGCAGACACCTACAAAGGCAAGCGCCTCAACAGCCCGAACGATCTCGTCTATCGCGCTGATGGTTCGCTCTATTTCACCGACCCTCCCTACGGTCTGGAGACGCAAAAGGACAGCGACCCCAAAAAGCAGCTCACCACCAACGGTGTCTATCGGATTGCGCAGGCGAACGCTCAAAAACCCGGCGTGTCTCCTGCACGAGATAGCCTGCAACTTCTCATCGCCGATCTCCCGCGCCCCAACGGCATTGCCTTCTCACCCGACGAGAAATTCTTGTACGTCGACAACTCCGAGCCGAAGAAAATCTGGATGCGCTATCGCGTACAGCCCGACGGCAGTCTCACTGATCCGCACCTTCTCTACGACGCCACCTCCGACACTCGGCGCGGTTCGCCCGACGGCATGAAGGTCGATCGTGAAGGCAACATCTATAGCTCCGGCCCCGGAGGACTTTGGATCTTCTCGCCCGAAGGCAAACCTGTCGCCACCATCTCAATTCCGGAGACGGTATCGAATGTCGCATGGGGCGACGCGGATCGCAAGATGCTCTACATCACTGCCAGCACCAGTGTCTATCGGGTCCACCTGCAGATTCCCGGTGCCTCCATGCCACGCAACCATTAAATAAAGTGCGGTGTGAATCACCGCATTTCCGCGGTCCACGCCCCACCCGGCTTGCATTCCCCGCCTGACGTCCCATTCGTCACGCGCCCACTTACAAGCTTTCCCGTCCGATAGCAGCCTCCCTCACTCGGCACAATCAATACCGTCGAATCGTTTGCGACCATGATCTTCACCTCGTGCCCCTTGTCGTCGGCGAAGATCGTTACGCCCGGTTCACTCTCTCCCGGCTTCAACCTGTAGGTCGCCTTCCCGCCTTCCGCGAAGTGCAGCGTCCACTCGTTTCCCGACCGCGCCATAAACTCCACTGCCTTTTGCCTGTCTGCGGAGCGGTCCGTAGCATTCACCTCCGACTGCTCGTCATCCGTCAGCGCCACCACCACCCATGTCGACGCGCTCCCCGCCGTATTCTTCACATGAAGATGGCAATAACCATCGCGGTCCGTTACTGCGCGGTTTGCCGCCAACTGCATCTCCATCTGATTTTCGGTCGCGTCATACGACACCAGCGAGCACGCTCCATCCACACTCAGCGTCGCGCCCGCCAGATGAAAGCCTGGCAGCACGACCTTCGTCGTCTTGTGGTTCTCCAGCAGCGACGGCTGCGCTCCTCCGGCATGGAGATCCGGCTTTTGCGCTCCCGCCACACAACCCAACATCAGCGCCGCACCTATCACTGCGAACCGCGCGAACATAGTGACCCATATTCTGCACGTGCAATCCTCCACTCCAGCATCAGGCTCGGCTTGAAAGAAGTTGTCCTTCTTTCTAATTGCGACTCCGCTCTCATGTCCAGTGCTTCCAGTCACAAATGGCGTCATAACAAACTGAACAATCGTGTCCCGCCACACCTACAAAGGAAGTGAGATGCGCTGACAATCGCGTGACACGGCCCGCACCCCCGACTCGCTAAGCTGCAATCAATCAGGACATTCTTCTCCGGGCCCCCTGAGCCTCTGCCCAGACCCATGATTGGAAAGTGAGGCATCATGCGACGCATCCTTCTCCTTCTGTTTGCTTCCCTAAGTCTTATCACCGCGGCCCCCGTGATCTCTTTGCACGCACAGGCCTATAAAGTCACCAATCTTGTGTCCGACGGCTCCGTTCCCGCTACCACCATGGACTCGAACTTCCTCAACCCATGGGCCGTCTCCGTCAGCAGCACTTGGTGGATCAGCGCCGCCAACACCGGTTACAACTACGTCGTTTCTTCCGCGACCAACACTAGCCCCTTCAAGGTCATCGTCCCTCCTGGCTCCACATCGTCCAAAACCGGCACGCCTGCCGGGTCGGTCACCACCGGCGGAGCCAGCGGCATGCTTCTCTCCAACGGCACCAAGGCCTCGTTCCTCTTCTCAACGCTCGATGGCACCATCTCCGGCTGGAACGCCGTCCTCGGCCAGAACAACGCCGTCTCACTTATCGCCATCAACAACGCCTCGGCGGCAGCCTCTTATCCTGGCCTCGCCATCCTCAATCTCAACGCCACGACCAGCTATATCCTCGCGCCCAACTTCGGCGCGGCTAACAAGATCGAGGTCTATGACCAGACCTTCAAGCCATCCAAGCTCACCGGCTCCTTCACCGACCCCAACCTTCCCTCCGGCTACTCGCCGTGGTCGGTTCACATCCTCAATAATCAAATCTGGGTCGCTTACGCACTTCGCGGCGCCACCGCTCCCTACATCCCCACTATCGGCGCGGGCAATGGCATCGTCGATGTCTTTGACATCAACGGCAACTTCGTCGCACGCGCTGTTACCGGCGGCAATCTCAACGCGCCCTGGGGCGTCGCCTTCGCTCCTTCCACGGGCTTCGGCATTTTTTCCGGCGCACTCCTCATCGGCAACTTCGGCGACGGCAAGATCAATGTCTACGATCCCAAGAGCTACGCCTTCCTGGGCCAACTCATGGACTCCACCGGCAAGTCCCTTGTCTACGCCTCGCTTTGGGAACTCCTCACCGGTGGCACTGCGGTTCTTAACAGCACCGCGGTTAGCGGTGGCAGCAACACTACGGTCTACTTCACCGCCGGTCTCTCCAATGAAGCTCACGGACTTCTCGGAGCCATTTCCAGCGCCACGACTGCCGGAGCCACTCCCACATTCACGTTCAGCGCGTCCACGCCTGCCATGACCGTCACCAACGGCAGCTCCGGTCAGGCAACGCTCAGCGTCGCTCCGGTCAACGGCTTCAGCGGAGCCGTCACCTTCTACTGCACCGGCCTCCCCTCCGGAGCCAGTTGCAGCTTCTCTCCCACCAGCGTTACTGTCGCCTCCAACGCCGTAGCTACCACGCAGTTGACCGTTGACACCAGCGGCATGATGCAAGCGATGGGCCGCACCGACACATCCCCTCTGCACTTCCGTCCCGCTTTCGCCTTTAGCCTGGCGTCGCTCCTTCCATTCACCCTGCTCTTCGCGCGTCGGCGTCTGAGTCTTCGCGAGAAGATATCGATGATGGCCCCGCTCTTTCTGCTCAGCTTTGCTTCGGTCGCCTTTATGCTCGGCTGCAGCAGCAGCAGCACTCCACCGCCGGTGACCACTCCCACCGGCACCTCCCAGGTCTCTGTCGTCGCACAAAACACCACCACCGGCCAGCAGCAGTCGTGGACCGTGGCACTCACCGTGAAGTAATACCCATTTCAATCCGGACGATCCCGCCAGAGGAAAGAAAAAACCGCGCTCGAAAAGAGCGCGGTCTTATTTTTTGCGAGAGCGAAATCTAACAGAGCAGATACGCGCCGATCTGGGAAACGCGAGCTCCGCCTGTGTTGCCCTGTGTAAGTCCCTTTGTGATCAGTCCGGCATCCTTTCGCGAACCGCGGTGCCATCCTGCCGTCGTCCTCTGCGATAGAACGGCTCGATTCGAACAAAAATCAGAAATGCAGCTCCCACTGAAAGTTCATCTCGTGCGCTCTATTCGTCGTTGTCACAAGCAGGCGCTCTCCGCGCTGTTCGGGCGTCCCTTTGTCAACCGACCCAGGCCGGCCCGGTCCCATCACGACGTTGGGTTCGATCTTTGAATCGACATCCTGCTGCGAGGCGAACCGGATATTGAGCGTCGCACTCCCCAACTTGGTGCTGTACGCATTCTCTCCATCGCGAACGAACTTCGTGTCCGTGTGGAGAACCTCCGCGTAGGTGTTCGGCAAGGTGCTCGCTATCTCGTCATGAACCTGAATCATTCCCGGCGCCTTCATCGTGATCCGCCGAAGATAACGTGTAAGCCTCAGCGACGCGTTGTAAACTGCGGCTCCCTCGCCCTCAATATCGAAACCTCGCGGCGTCAGTTCGGCATGCGTGATTCTCGCGCGGTTCATCTGATCATAAGGAAAGCCGGCCCACGCATCATGGCCGCCGCCTTCATTTCCCTGCCCCTTGCCATCGACCAGCAGCGTGTTGTGTTCAATCGTCTTCGGAACGCCCGCGTAACCGGAGTCGCCAGTGAGATATTGGCCATGCGCCCAGAGAATGAAACTGTTCACATCAGGATGGACATGGCCTTCCTCCAAATGCCAGTCGTGCATACTGGCCGCATTCGCCGTAGCGCTATGTCCCTCGGGAGGCCCGCACTTGAAGGCGATTGCTGTTGCCTGCGCATCCCATCCGCTGCGCCAGTACACGACATCGTGATCGGTGAAGTGGTGATAGGTCTTGATCTCGCGGATCGGAGTTGGCTTGATGTGCGGGTTCCTCCACGCGAGTGTCCACCACTCCTCCTGTGAAGTGTGACCGAGGCTCTTCATCCAGTCGGCCACCCCCTGGATCTCGCTGCTGTTGTAGCGGGAAGCGAGATCGTAAAGAAGGTTGTAGTTCGATTCAAAATGCCCGTTAGGATGGCTGCGCTCGTAGTCCTCACCCTTTCTCGCCCGAGTGATGGGACCAGCGAAGACATCGCCGAAATCAAACATCATCTCTCCGCCTGGCGTGAGACTGTGTGCCGCATAAAGATAAGTCAGCTTGAGGCCGGGCTGGTCGAAAAGATCTTCGCCGGTCGCATGCTTTTGCGCGTCAAGGTAGTGAATGATCCAGGGCGTCGCAAAGATCCAGTACTCGAAACCCTCGTAGTAGTAGCCGTCACGCGAGTAGGTGGCCAGGACTCTGCTGTAGATCGCTCGCGCCAGCGCCGCCCACTCCTTCGCCTCCGGAACCTCTCCATAAACTGCATACGCGGCGACGCCAAGACCCGCCATCGGAATGAAGGTGTGGTTCTGGCTATACGCCCAGCTTCGCCCAGGACGCGGCGCGAAATAGGCATAGAGAAGGTGTCCTTGCCGCGCAATTTTGTTGCGGTATCTTTCGCGTTCGGAAGGTGTGAGGTCGTTGTACAGAAGGTCATATGCCACGCCCATGCCGTAGAGCAGATGGCCCGCCGCGAGATCCACGTTCGGTTTGCTGAAGCTATAACCCCACACGTCGTAGCTCACGGCCGCATCCATGTAACGCCTGGCTGCCGCAAGATACTTTGGGTCTCCCTCCATCTTGTAAGCGAACGCGGCCTCCGCAATGGCGAAGGCGACATCATTCTGAGCACGCCTCGTTTCCGCAGGTGGCGGAGGCGGGGGCCCCTTGAGCGCACGCAGATGCAGCAATTGCTGTTGCCACCACGCCCTGTCCTCGCCATGGGCGCGCGCACGCAATGCATCGAGTTCCTTCGCCGTAAAATAGACGCGCGGATGGACGTTAACCAACTCCGGAAGCAAACTCGACCGGAGCGTCCTCATCTCGTTTTGCAGAGGAATCGTCGCACCCTGCGCGTGGCTATCCTTCGGGCCAAGGGACTCACTCGCATCCTGCGCAGCCATGCGAATTGCAGCGAATCCCATCAAGGCACAGAGAAGAGGTGCAGTGAGAACCGGCCCAGCCACGCGATGCCGGGCCCGTTCGAAGCCCTTTGTGCCCATAGCTGATACCGGATTTTCCTGATGTGTTATCGTTAGCACACGCAGAACAGTAACACATGTTTTGGAGTCGTGAACAGCAGGCAATTTCATTGTCTTTGAGGAGCCGAGCTGCTGAGTGGCTAACCCGGTGGATCATCCAAGAGCAAAGCAGACGTTTGCGAATCCGGTAGCGGAGCGCCGAGTCCCGTCGCGGAAGTCCACTCTCCCTCTGCGTTGGTGGATCGTCGGACTCATCTTTCTGATCACCTGCATCAACTACGTCGATCGCAGCAGCGTCGGGTTGTTGGTGACACAGTTCGGCCCTGAAATAGGAATTACCAGCCGGGAGTACGGCTTCATTGGTGCGCTGTTGCTCCTGGCATACACGCTCAGCCAGAGCGTCTCGGGTCGGCTTTACGACCGCTTCGGAGCGCGGGCAGGCTTCACCGTATCCATTGTTGTCTGGTGCACGGCCGCAATGGCGCACTCTGCAATTGTCGGCTTCACCAGCTTCGCTGCGTGCTCTTTCTTTCTCGGACTGGGAGAGGCAGGGAACTGGCCGGGCGCAGCCAAGGTCATTGCAGAGTGGTTCCCGCAAAGAGAGCGCGCCTTGGGAATGGCCATCTTCAATGGCGGAGCTTCGATGGGTGGCGTGCTGGCTCCGCTTCTTGTCGCGCGCTTTCTCGCGCCTCGCGTCGGCTGGCGCATATCGTTCCTCATCATCGGCGCGCTTGGGTTTCTCTGGCTTATTGCGTGGCTCGCTGTCTATCGGCCTCTCGACCAGCACCCCCGCGTCTCCGAAGAGGAGCGCCGCTACATCCAGGAAGGCCACGCGTCCGTCGCTTCGTCATCGCCCCCATCCTTGCGCATTCTTCTTTCTCTCCGCGCAACGTGGAGCATTCTCGTGGCGCGTTTTCTCGTCGACCCCATCTGGTGGCTCTACATCCTCTGGCTCCCTGACGTATCTGAAAGAGGTTCGTCACTTCAGTCTCAAGGACATCGGAATCTCCGCCTGGGTTCCCTATCTTGCCGCGGCCATCGGCAGCCTCTTCGGCGGATGGCTTGCCGGTCGAATGATCGCTCGCGGCGCCAGCGTGAATGCCGCTCGCAAGTGGACGACTGGAATTGCCGCGTGTCTTATGACGGTCGGCGTTCTGGCAGCACGCGCTGAAAGCGCCTATGTGGCCCTCGCCTGGATCTCCATCGTGCTCTTCGGCTTTCAAATGTGGATCAGCAATGTTCAGACGCTGCCCAGCGATTTCTTCTCGAACGCCGCCGTCGGAAGTGTGGCCGGAATGGGAGGAACTGCGGCCGGCATCAGCAGCCTCATCTTCAACCTCTGCACGGCCTGGCTGGTTTCGCACTTTGGATACGGTGTTGTACTCACGATCGCAGGCTTGCTCGCTCCTATCGGAGCAGCCTCTCTGTTCCTGCTGTCCGGAAGGATTCGGCGTCTGGATACGGGCGCGTTGCTTACCTCCGACTTAGAGAGTTCAAAAAAACCGATTCAAAGAATCACGACGAACATTGGCGAACGATACCCATAAACCGAAGAAGCGAATCGAACAGCCGAAGCGGCCTTCGACTCTGGCGGACGTCGCTCGTCTTGCCGGCGTTGTCGCCATGACGGCCTCGCGCGCTCTGAACCAGACCGGCTATGTCAGCGACGACGTTCGCAAGCGTGTCCTGAAGGCTGCGGCAGAGCTTGAATATCGGCCGAACATGCTTGCCCGGCAGTTGAAGAGCCAGCGCCTCAGCGCCATCGGTGTGCTTCTTCCCGATATCGCCAATCCCTTCTCCGCAGAGCTGGTAAGCGGCGTGAAGCAGGTGTTTGACCCTGCCGGGTACAGCACATTCATCGCGCTCTCCAGTCGGAGTGTGCGGGAAGAAAATGCCAGCTTGCGGGCATTCGCCGATCATCGCGTGGACGGCCTCATCGTCGCGACCAGGGGAACGAAGATGGGGGATGAAGTCCTGAGAACGTTCGCGCGCCAGGGAATTCCCACGGTAACAATCGGCCGGCCGGTAAAGATCCCGGGCATGGATTGCGTCACTGCCGACCATTGGCGAGGAGCCTTCGACGTCGTGAATCACCTGATCCACCTCGGGCACACACGAATCGGATTCATCGGCATCTCTCCCGCCGACCGGTTCTCTCTTCGCCGCTATCAGGGTTATGCTGCCGCCCTCGAACAGGCAGGAATTGCAGTCGTCCCGGGCTACACCGCAGGTCCGCCGGAAGCACCCGCCTTCGCCACGCAGGAGGACGGTTTCGAGGCAATGACGCGCCTCGCGAAACTGAAGCGCCCTCCCACCGCCGTGTTCGCGAGGAATGACTTTGCAGCCATCGGTGCGCTGAGAGCCGCGCACAAACTCGGGATGCGTGTGCCGGACGATGTCGCTATCGCAGGCTTCGACAACATTCCGCTGGCTGCATTTACAACGCCGCCGCTTACAACCGTGGAACAACCCATCGCCGAACAGGGCGCAGCCGCTGCTGCGTTTCTGCTTGATCGGATTGAGAAGCGATACACAGGCTCCGCAAGAAGAATCAGCATGCCCTGCAAGCTGGTCGTCAGGGAGTCTACTTCTCCGGCTTTGACGAGGACAGCCAGGCGACCATGAACCCCTGCGAAGCAGCTTCATCACCTCTCTCCCCATCTCCTAAAGCTTTAGTTGACACAATCTGGTTCCGGGCATAATCTCCTAAGTTGTTAGGAGAACCAATGGCGAAGTCAGAACAACTTCCCCTCACCAAGCTTGAGCTTCAGATCATGCAGGTCATCTGGCAGCAGGGCGCGGGCACCGTTGCCGAGGTGCAGGAGTCTCTCGACCAGCAACTCGCCTACACCACCGTGCAGACGATGCTCAACATCCTGCACCGCAAGGGCAAGCTCAAGCGCGAGCTCCGCGGGCGCGCCTTCATCTACAAGCCCACCGTCACGCACGCCAAGGCATCGCTCGCCGCCGCGCGCGACCTCATCGACCGCATGTTCGGCGGCTCCAGCGAAGAGCTCGTTATGAGCCTCATTAAGAGCCGCCAGCTTGACCCCGACAAAATCGCCGAACTCACCCGCCGTCTCGAAGAAGAGGAGGGAAGCCGATGACGCACCTCGAACTCATCACGCTCAACTACCTGCTCAACGCTCTCTGGCAGATCCCCGTCATCTTCCTCGTCGCCACACTCGCCGCGCGCCTCACCCGTTCCGCCGGGCCGCACATCCAGCACCGCATCTGGGTCGCTGCTCTCCTGCTCGAAGTCGCTCTCCCCGCCTGCGCCTTTGCTCCCGCTCTGCGCAACCTCTTCCTCTCACTCTTCCAGCACAACTCCGGCCACGTCACCACGCAGGTCACGGTCCTCAACGCCACTGTGGCTCACAGCAACTCGCGCCTCGTGGCCACCATCGCCCTCGCGGCGCTCATTGCTTACATCGCCGTGCTGTCCTATCTTGCTGCGCGCCTGCTCTACCGCCTGCACCGCACGCGCGCTCTCCGCCGCACCGCACAACCCATCACTCTCACCCGCCAACCCCTCACCAGCTGGCAGCGCTGCGCTCGCATCTTCGGCGTTCACGACGCACAACTCGCCACATGCACCGCGATCGCCGGACCTTCCACCATTGGGATTCGCAACCGCATCGTTCTCCTCCCGCCAACGCTGCTCACAGATCTTCCGCACGAAGACCTCGCCGCCGCGCTGGCCCATGAGTTCGCGCACATGCGCCGTCGCGACTTTGCAAAAAATCTTCTCTACGAACTCATCGCTTTGCCCATCGCCTGGCACCCGTTCTTCTGGCTTACGCGCCTGCGAATCGCTGAATCACGCGAGATGGTCTGCGACGAACTGGCCGCGCAAATGACGCATGGCGCAACGCGCTATGCGCGCTCGCTTCTTCGTCTCGCTGCATCCTTCTCGCGTCCCGCGCCGGCTTCAACTTTTCACGCCATTGGCATCCTCGACGCCAACGCCCTCGAAAGGAGAGTCATGACACTCAATCGAAAGCGCACCCTCGCTGCAGCCTCGCGTCGCACATCCATCGCCGTCGCCGTCCTGCTCGGAGCCGCAACCTGCGCCTCCGCCATGTCTCTCCGGCTTGAGATCCCCGCGCACGCCATCGCCGCGCCACCCATCGTGGCCGCAGCTCAGGATTCAAACGGCCGCGTGCAAATCGGCGGTGGCGTTGCTGCCGGCCAGATCATTTCCAAGGTCAACCCAATCTATCCGCCCATCGCCAAAGCCGCGGGCGTCGGCGGTTCTGTCGTTCTGCACGCAGTCATCGGCAAAGACGGCACAGTTCGGCAATTGGCTGTCCTCTCCGGCCCTTCTATGCTCGTCGGGTCTGCCATCGATGCGGTCAGGCAGTGGGTCTACCAGCCCTATCTGCTCAACGGCGAGCCTGTCGAGGTCGACACCACCGTCACGGTCAACTACTCTCCCGCGAACTCTGCTTCGCAACAATCGCCCGACTCCCCGTCATCAGCTAACAACACCGACGCGGATGCATACCACATCAGCGGACCCGATGATGGCGTCTACAACGTCGGCGGATCTGTTCGTCCGCCGGTTGCCACCTTCACCGCCGACCCCCAGTACACCGAATCAGCCCGCAAAGCCAAGCTCTCCGGCAACGTTGTCGTTGGGCTGATCGTCGACGCCGCTGGCCAGCCGCAGAACGTGCATATCGAGCGGGGCCTGGGCAATGACCTCGACGAGAAGGCCATCGAAGCCGTGCAGCAATATAGATTCAAACCCGCTACGCGCGACGGCGAACCCGTCCCCGTCAATCTCAAAGTCGAAGTCAACTTCCAGATCTTCTGAAGCTGAAGACATTCATCTGCTCTCTCGAAGACCAGGTTTCCCTGCACGGCGTGCCCATCGGATCTCAGTGAGAACTCTGATCGGCACGCCCCTGCCTTTCTCTTCATCCGGTCGACTCGCGCTTCGTCACCCACGCCGCAAACCCAACCGGCGTCGATTCGATCCGCGTCTCGGCCCATCCAGCCTCCTTCGCCATTCGTTGAATCTCTTCCAGCGGATACGTGCGCCGGATCAGCATCCCGCGAAACGTTGCCATCATGACCTTGCGGTTGAACCAGCTCACACCCCAGCCATCTATATATTTGCGCAGCTCCTCAACCGACACATCCCTTCGCATGTCGATCAGCAGCGCCGTTCCGCCCGGCCGCAGCACGCGCAGCATCTCGCTCATCGCCTTCACCGGCTCTGTAAAGTTTTTGAACGCCGCGCGGCACACCACGAAGTCCACACATTCTTTCCTTACCGGCAGCTCGGCCGCGTTCCCCTGCATAAACACGGCTCTCACCCCTGCTTCCGCCGCGTTCTTCGAAGCCCTCGGGAACGTTCGGGGGATCCGCGACCACGACCACGGTGCATGATGAGTCCCCGGCCCTTTAGAATCAAGAATTTGCAACTCAAGGTCCACCCGTAAACTCTCTGGTTTGAATATTTTGCGCAAAATCGGGGGGAGGGGTATCTAGCGCCGCCTTGTCTTCCCCTTGGATGGCCGTTTATCGCCCACGGCCTTCCGCGGCCCGCTCGCGGCCGCAGGCTCCGTCCCCGGCGCCAGCGCAAACTGCAGCCGCATCTGCTGTCGGTCCACTCGGTCCAGGATCACCTCCACCCGCTCCCCGACCCGGAAGCAATGCCCGGTCCGCGCCCCGCAGATCGTCCTGTCCGTATCCCTGAAATAGTAGTGATCCCCCGCCAGCGAACCCAACGGCACCAGGCCCTCGATGAACAGCTCATCAAGCTCCACAAAGAATCCAAACTTCGTCACGGAGAGGATGATTGCCTTGAAGTCATCGCCGACCTTATCGGCCATGAACCTCATCTTCTTCCATTCCATCAGCTCACGTTCCGCATCCGCAGCCCTGCGCTCCGCCTGCGAGCTCTCCACCGCAATATCACTCAACTCCTGTGCGGGGAGAGGACCATCACTCGTCTCTTCTTTCATCGATCTCTGATCTCTGTTCTCTGATCTCTCAACTCTCCACGGTTGAGGATCATCGCTCCGAATCGCTGCGCCACGTGCATCTGCTCCATTACCCAGCATCGCCCGCAGCAGCCGATGCACAATCAGGTCCGGATACCGCCGAATCGGTGACGTGAAGTGCGTATAGCAAGGACTCGCCAGCGCAAAATGCCCCTCATTCTGCTCCGCATACCTCGCCTGCTTCAGCGACCGCAACATCAGGTACGCAAGAATCCTCTCCTCAGGATGTCCGCTGATCCGTCGCACCAGCTTCTGAAACATCTGCGGAGTCACCGGAATGCTCTCCGGAATCTCATGCTGCTTCACATCTCGCGATCCTCGCCCGCGCGTCGAACTTCGCAGCGAGGTCCTGCGATCCGTCTTCATCGTCAGCCCCTTCACCGGCAGCGCCCCGATGCCCAGCGTCTGCCCGAATGCGGCAGCGGTCTCTTCGAACTCCAGGATGCGCTTCGGGTCCGGCATCTCGTGGATGCGATAGATCGACGGAATCCCCTGATCGCGCAGCCAGGTCGCAACGCACTCGTTTGCGCTCAGCATGAACTCTTCTATGAGGCGATGCGACCAGCCTCGTTCTGACCGCACGATCGCCTTCATGTTCCCGTCCGGATCGAACTCAACGACAGGCTCCGGCAGGTCGAAGTCGATGGACCCTCTGCGCTGACGCTTCGCGTTCAGCCGCAACGCCAGCTCCAGCATCGCGTCGAACGCCTCCACGATCTCAGGCTGCTCCGCCGCAACGCGCTCCCGCTCGGCGAAGTCTTCCGCAGTTGGCTCGCGCAACACATCCGATCTCTGATCTCTGTTCTCTGATCTCTTCGGCGACGCGTTGAGACAATGCTGCACGCTGGTGTACGTGCATCGCCGCACGCTACGGATGATCCCCTCACACACGCGATAGCCCACAATCTCGCCGCGCGGATCGATCTCCATCACACAGCTCTGCACGAGCCGATCTTCATTGGGCAGCAGGGAGCACATTCCGCTCGAGAGCGCGTGCGGAAGCATCGGCACGGCGCGGTCCGGGAAATACACGCTCGTCCCGCGCACACGCGCCTCCGTGTCGAGCGCCGTGCCTGGTTGCACGTACCAACTCACGTCGGCAATATGCACCTGCAGCTCGGTGTTGCCGTTCGCGAGCGGTCGCACCAGGACAGCGTCGTCGAAGTCGCGCGCTGTCTCGCCGTCGATGGTGACGATGGGTAAGCCACGAAAGTCCTCCCGCCGCGCGAGTTCTGCGGCCTCGAGTTTCGCGACCGTCTCCTCTGCACGCTCATGAGCCTCGGCGATCGCCTTCGTCGGGAATGTGTGCGGCAGATGGTGCTTGCGGATGACGATCTCCACATCCACGCCGAATGCATCCGGCGGTCCAAGCACCTCGATAATCCGCCCGTGCGCCGGCCTTCCTTGCGCAGGGAACTGCGTCAGTTCCACATCGACCGCCAGTCCTTCCAGCGGCCAGCGAGCATCCTTCGGCTCCCAGTGCTCGCGTTGCGTCCGAGCCTCCTCCCCCAGCATCCGGTGTTCCGACGCGGGCGCCGCAGCGACGGCCTCCGCTCCCTCCGGAATCTCGATCCATCCGGCGACCCGCTCGTCGAACGGCCGGACGAAGTTCCCCCGAGGCCCGTTGATCCCGAAGTCGCGGAGATCACGCGCGCCGCGCCCGCGTCCTTGCCTCCTCGCGTAATGGAAGATCCCGACAACCGTCGGGTTGCGCCTCGTCAGGACCCGCATGATGCGGCCTGAGCGGCGTCCGTCTCGTCCCGGCGGAGCCTCGTCCACCAGCACAAGGTCGCCCTGCATCGCTCCGCTGATCTCGTTCGGTGGGATGAAGATGTCCTCTCCACCCTCCGGCCGAACGAAGCCGAAGCCGTCCCGGTGAAGGTCCAGCCGTCCGCTCACCAGGCGTTCCCGTGCCGGGCGCGCCAAATCGTCGCTCGCTCTGTCCCTCCCGGCGACAATTCCCTTCGCTGGACGTACCGCCTCGGGTACCGCCCAGGCCTCTCCCTCGCCCCGAACCAGCTCCCCCCGCCCCACCATGCGGGTCAACTGTTCCAAAAGGAGACGCCGTTCCCGGCCCCCGCCGAGGCCTAATTCGCGGATCAGTTGCTTATATCCGGCTCGTCCGTTCGCTGAGCGACGGATGTGCGCGAGCAGTTCCCGGTCTGACCGACTGTAGGGGCCGCGACTCATCTGCTTGAGAATACCCGCTTTCGGTCGTGAAGCCTGACCGGGGACCGTCCTTCCCAGCGGTAGGAAGTGCCCTATTGGTGACTAATTACCTTAGTAACGATAACTAAGTAATATATGTGTATGGGGTTCAATCAAATGGACTTAGGGGTTAGATGCCGCTAAGGTTGTAGGCGTCTGGCAAAGCCAGAAAAATTTTCACTCATTCACCAGCGTTGAAGTACCCAGGAGACCCCATGAAGAGCACCTTCGTCCGCGCCATCGTTCTGACCCTCACTGTAGCCGGCCTCGCCGCACCCTCGATGACCTCTGCGAAGACGGTTGCGCCGTCCGTGACCGCTACGAGCAGCTTTACCGGTCAGCCTGTGCCTCTTTGCCTGCCTGGCAGCGGCAACTACTGCGGAATGCAGTAATACATCCAAAGACGTACACAGAAGTGCTTGTTCGAACCGCCCTCGCGGGGTAGCATATCCCTCGCGAGGGAGTTCTATGAGTAATGTCCTGTGGCTGCGGGATCTAAACATCGCCGAGTGTGCCGTTTGTTTTGGCGCTCTCGGCCTTTTGTTTTATAAGCGCCAGTGGCGTCATTTTGCACCGCTGATGGGACTTCTCGCAGTAAGAGCGATCTCCGGATCCATTCTGATCCCGCTTCTCTTCTATCGGAAGTCTACGGGTCTTAGCATTCCAACGGCATACAACATTTACTTCTTCGTTGCCTGGATATCAGCCTTAGCCGAAGCCCTTCTCTTAATCGGAGTCATCTATCACGTTTACAACGAAGCAATGAGGCCGATGCAGGGATTGCAACGCCTCGGACGTATCATCTTTCGCTGGGTGGCCGTGGTTTCGATCGCCCTATCGATTGCAGTTGCCGTAGGGCCACATAGCTCGACCAGCGGAGGTTGGGTCGGGAGTATTGCGGCGGCGGCGGGCCAAATTCAGCAGGGCGTATCCGTGCTTACCCTCTGCCTGCTCCTGTTTGTGTGCTTTGCGATCCGGCCGCTCGGCCTCACCTTGCGCAGCCGCATCTTCGGCGTTGCCCTCGGTCTAGGTGTAACCACGACAGCGTTTCTAATCCAAGCGGCATGGTTTGCAACTGTGGGTGCCCAGTCAATGTATTCTCCGATCTACATCGTCGGCACGCTCGGTACGTTAATTTCGGGCTGCGTGTGGGGGGCGTACTTTGCACTGCCGGAACCGGAGCGAAAGATGATTCTGCTGCCCACGACTTCGCCGTTCTTTACATGGAACCGCATCTCCGAGGCCTTGGGCGACGATCCGGGTTACGTTGCCGTCGCCGGGTTCAAGCCGCAGATGCTGGCTGCGGCTGAATTGAAGGTCTTGAGCTCGGCAACGCATAAGGCGGAACGGTTGCCTGCGTCGTCGCAGTCCGCCGAGGACGTGCTTTCGCGCGCAGCACTCCACCAACGGGTAGCCGTCTCTCAATAGCCGAACGATGGAGCCGGTGACGCATGTTCTGACGGGTGCCTGTCTCGCCAGAGCTGGCTTCAATCGGCGGGCGGCCTATGCGACGTTCGCGATGGCTCTCGGAGCCGAACTTCCGGACATCGATTCATTGTGGGCCTTTCGCGGGCCTGTCGAAGCGTTCCAGCATCACCGCGGCATCACGCATACATTTCTGGGGCTGCCGTTCGAGGCAGCCATTATTGTTCTGATTGTCTATGGAGTCCATCGCTGGCGTGAGGCGCGCTACGCGAGGCGGCCAAGACCTGTTCCGATTGGTGATCATGTTGCGGTGCAGCGTCCTCTGACCGCGGCTCCCATACGGTGGGGGCTGCTTTATGGCTTCTCAATCGTGGCACTGCTGAGCCATCTGCTGCTGGATTACACGAACAACTACGGCCTGCGGCCGTTCTATCCCTTCAATCCGCACTGGTACGCAGCGTCGATTGTCTTCATTTTTGACCCGATCATTTTCGTGCTGCTGCTGATGGGCCTGCTGGTGCCGGCGCTCTTCCGGCTGGTGAACGCGGAAGTGGGCGCACGCCGGCAGCGGTTTACGGCCAGAGGGTGGCCGATTTCCGCGTTACTTTTGATCGTTGTCTTGTGGTGTATTCGCTGGATTGAACATGATCGCGCGATGCAATTGGCGATGGCACAGAGTCTGGCAGCGCCTGCGCCTTCGGAGAACGGGGGATCGACTGATGGAACTTCACAACAGCCGAACCAGGCTCCGGTACCGAGGTATCTGTCTCCGGAGGGCGCGCTGGCGAATCCTGATCTGCTGAGCATCTTCCGCTGGTACACGGTTACGGACTTTGGTCCGCTGTACCAACTGGAACGTGTGGATACGCGCGAGCAGACCATTGAGGCAACTGAGGGGACGTATGAGAAGCCGGACCGTACTCCGGCAGTGACTGCGGCGGAGAACAGCCGGCTGGGACGAGCGTACCTTGACTGGTCGCCGATGCCGCTCCTGACGGTGGACAATTCGCGCGCGGCGGTGGAACAGGCGATGGCGCAGGCGGATCAACCGGTCTTGCAGGGAGGCACGGTCGTGACCTTTCGGGATCCGCGATTCATGAGGACGACGTCCGACGACGGAACGAGTCCGCTGAGTGGAGTGGTGGTACTAGATCAGCAGAACCGTGTGGTGCTGGAGAGCATGAGCGGACATGTTGAGCGCGAACGCTAGCGTTGGACGACTACGGCGATCTTCAGTCGAGCATGTCGCGAACGATGTGGCGGACGCGCTCGGCGACAACCCCGAAGATGAGATGTGTGGCGGCTTCGCTGGTCTGTTCTCGCTCGCTTTGCTGTTCGGCGGGAGCGCTGAGACCCATGGCGGGCAGGATGCCCTGGTGTGTGAGCGCCATAAGGACGAGACCGAAGTTTGCGCCATCTTTTGAAGTGGCGGCGGGATAGAACTCGGCGAGAGTTCCATAGAACGCGCCCGCGGCTAGACCGAAACCCCAGTGGATCCCCTCGCTGGCAATGAACTCGGTTGTGTGGTCGAGGGGGTGGCCGGCGATGCGCTCGGTGACGAGCTCCTCAGGTTCAGGCTCACCGTGCATGCGCGGAGGATAAAACGTTTCTGCGAGTGTCTTGGCGGCGGTGGCCGCGACACCTGCTGCGAGGCCTGCGACAACGCCCTTCCAAAAGGATGGTGCACCGTTCGATGATTCTCTGCTCAACGCCACCTCCGCGTTAATTTAATACCCACCAAGCGACAACGAGAGGCTAGGCAGCACGTTTGAGGACGAGGCGATCAGGGTCAGAGTTGCCTACCTCATCTTCGTCGTCCTCATCGTCCTCATCGTCATCTTCGTATTCGTCTTCGGCGTCGTCGTCGTCGCCGACTTCGGCCTCTTCATCATCTTCTTCGTCGTCCTCGAATTCGTCGTCGTCCTCTTCTTCGTCGTCATCGTCGTCTTCGTCTTCGATTTCGTCGTCGCTTTCCTCTTCGTCGTCTGTGTCACGAAGGGCGGCGAGGTTTTCGCTGGAGGCCGCGGCGGCGGGATTGCTGTCGACGAACTTCGGATCGGTTTCGAAGTCGGCGGTGGCGTCATCATGCACCAGGTTGCGAAGGTCTTGGGCGCTGTCGGTGGCAGGCATAGGATTCTTGTTCAACATGGGAAAGGCTCTCCTTGGGCGGCAGCTTTGCCTGCCCTTTGGATGCAGGTTGCCGGAACGAGGAACGACGGGAGCTAATTTTTACTCTGTAAAAGGCCGCAGCTTGGCCTCGCTGGGCCGGGGCGTGAGCAAACTGACGACGCCAAGACAGATGAGAGAGGCGATCAGGGCCGGAAGAATCGCATCACGTTCAGCAATCGACGCGGGCAGGTGCTGGCTGACAAACGGCTTATCCCAGAAGAGGGTGACGACTGTGCCGGCGGCGATGCTGGCGACTGCACCGGCGCCCGTGGCGCGCCGCCAGAAGAAAGCGGCGAGGATGACCGGAGTGAGTGCGGCGGAGTAGATCGTGTAGGCGTAAAGCGATTGTTGCAGCACGGAGGTAGTGCCCATGGACTGCCAAAGCGCCCATGCGCCCAACCCGACGACGACGAGACGGCAGACGATCAGGACCTCCTTGTTCGAGGCAGAGGGCCGAACGTAGCGGACGTAGACGTCGTTGATGAGGTTGGTAGCGGGCGAAAAGAGGTAGTTGTTCGCGGTGGAGACGACCTTGGCAAAGATGGCGCCTACGAGCAGGGCGCCGAACAGCATGAACGGTTTCGATCCCATGAAGGCGTGGATGGCTGTATAAGCGATGACTTCGCGGGGCCGTTGGCTAACCTCGCCTGTCCGATAGAGCGCCGAGCCCACCACGGCAAGTCCGACGATGACCGATTCCAGAATTACTGTGCCGATGATCCAGCCGATGGTTGCGCGGGTTGCGTCCTTCTCGCTCCTGGCAGAGAAGAACTTCTGGTACATCGACTGGTTGCCCAGCATCAGCAGGCAGGTAGGGAGGAAGATTTCGAGCGCCGATTGGACGACCTGTTTCGAGCCGTTGGGCATCGTCATCGTGTAATGGCTGAACGGATGGATGTCGCCGAAGACTTTGAAGTGGGAGGCTGGTAAGACGGCTTCAACGCTGCTCCATCCGCCCGCGAGGTGGACGAAGATGGGAAGCGCGACGATCAGCGTGATGGTTGCGAACAGGCCGATGACCAGATCCATGTAAGCGACAGAGCCCATGCCGGCGATCATCGTGAACAGCGTCACGAAGGCGGCGAGGATGCACTGGCCTTCGGTGGCAGAGACGGACGGGAAGATCATGTGCAGGATGTCGCCGCCGCCGATGAACTGGTAGCTTGTGATCGCTGTGTAGGCGAAGAGAACGGCGAGGACACCGAGCACGCGAGCGGTCTGGTTGTAGCGCGCCTCGAGAAGGTCGGGGATAGTGAACTGCGCGAATTTGCGAGCGCGCGGGGCGATGAAGTAAATGAGCGCGAGTCCGGCCCATCCTCCGGCAGATTGCCACAAAGCGGCGAAGCCGTGCTTGTAGGCGTTCTCCGCGCCGGCGAGCAGCGAGCCTGAGCCGATCCAACTGGAGAGCAATGTAAAGACGAGAACGAACGCCGGCAGTGAGCGGCCGGCGACGAGGTAATCGGCCTTGGTCTTCACTTTGCCGAGTCGCGCGACCGACACGCCGAGCAACGCCAGGACGATCAGGCCAAGAACGATTATGTAGAGATTCATCTTGTGTGGGTCATTCTAGCGAGTTGCTGCGTGCGCCGGCCAGCAAGACGCAGTTCACGCCCGATGCCGCCCTGAGCAGCACCGGACGCGAAAAGGGTTTAGTGCGCCATGATCTTAACCCACTCGTCGGTGGTTTCCCAGCGGACGTGCAGTTCGGTGGAGTTGCCGGACGTGTGCTCGAAGCTGATGCTCATGTCTTCCTGCGGCGAGGACAGTGTGGAGTGTTGCATCGGCGTGCGGCCGAGGTCCTGGTCCTCGTGGTACTCGGTGCCCCACTGGCCCGTCTGCTTGTTGATGATGAGCTGCCAGGGCGTGCCGGGCGCTGCGGGCAACGTGGAGAGGGTGTACTTGCCGGCAGGCACGTGCAGGTCACCGACCATGAGATCCACGTCTGTGACGAAGCTGGTGGCGGGGTTCGCGCCCGTGCGCCACTGCTTGCCATAGGGAACGAGGTCGCCCATGATCTTGCGGCCGCGCATCCGTGGCGAGTTGTAGTTGATGGTGACCGCCTTGCCGTTGAGCGTAACCTCGGCCTTTGCGGGCGGGCTGGGCATGGGCTTGCTGTTCTGCGCCTGAGGCGCGCTCGTCTCAGGCAGTGAGCCGGGTTCACCCTGTGCGTATGCTGTCTGGAGGTGGAAGAACAGGGCTGCGGAGCCCGCAACCAGGAATGCTGCGAGGGCGTAACGGAGAGAGGTCTTCATGGCCCACCATGCTACCCTAGATGGGTGGTTTGCGGCTCTCCGCCGGTCATTTCCCCAAGCGCCCGTAGCTCAGCTGGATAGAGCAACAGCCTCCGAAGCTGTAGGTCAGACGTTCGAATCGTCTCGGGCGCACCATTTCTGAAGAATCTGCGATTGCCTCACGCTGACGCTGCGTCCGCGCCGCTGTCAGGCTGGCTTAATGGCGTACCCCATGTAAAGAATGTTGAGGTCGTTGCTCTCGACAAGGATGAAGTTTTGGCCGAGCTCCTTATAGCCGATCTTGCCACTTGCTCTCTTTCGCAGCAGCCTGACCATTCTGGGCACGCTTACGTTCGGTGAGGTGCCGCGAAACTGCCTGAACTCGAATCCGGTCTTCGTGAGCAGGCCCTTCAACTCGTCGGGACGGATGAACATCTTCCACTCGTGCAGACGCGGCGGCATGAAAGCGGTACTCTTCCACTCCTGCCAGATCTTGATTGCGACAAGTTTGCTGAGGAATGTTCGGTTAAGGGTGTCGAAGAAAAAATAGCCGCCTGGCTGGGTGACACGGTAGATTTCGCTGATGACTTTGGGCAGGTCGCGCACGTGCTCGAGCACGTCGCAGCAGTACACGACCGGGAAGGTGTTGTCGGCGTACGGAATGGATTCGCCAGTCCCCTGGTGGTAATCAATGATCAGACCCACGGACTGCGCATGTTGCTTTGCGGTGGCTAATGATTGTTCGGATGGGTCGATGCCGACTACGTGGAAGCCCATCGCGGCGAACTCTTCTGCGAGAATGCCTCCGCCGCAGCCTACATCCAGCGCTGGCGTGTCATGAGAATCGATCTGAAGTTGACTGAGAAGGCGCCGGAAGTAGCCCACGCGGGCCGGATTCACCGAGGATTTCAGTAAGTGAAGTACCTGGTTTTCGTCCCACCAGATGTTGGATTCCTGGTTGTAGACGGCGTTATCGATCTGGCTATAGATCTGTTCGGAAGTAGGTTGCATGTGGCCTGGCTCCGTGTCTTTGCGCGGTCCGATCCATCCGTACGCTCTCGCGAGGCGGTTGCCAGCAAGCTCCATAAGTTCTGGCCGATCGACGATTGTGTTCGTCGCGAATTTTAGCGGAACGAAGGGCGAATGCCTTGATGTCGAAAGTAACGTGACTTCCGTGGTCTTAGGACCAGTCGTCGACGGTGATGAGGCGGGAGCCACTGGCGGTCAAATCAGCAATGAGCCGATCGGTTGCCTGCACGGTGGCGGAGCGATCGGCACCCATTTGCTGGTCATAGCCATCGTGGAGAAGGACGTTGGCGCCTTGTCCGCGCTCGCGCGTGGCTTCGAGTCCGCGCCGCACTTTGCCCAGGACACCGTCCGCGCCGATTGGTGCCCAGTCATGGCCCATCACGTTCCATTGCACGATCGTGAGCCCGAGCTCGCGTGCCATGCGCAACACAGCGGGGCGCCGTGCTCCGTGTGGTGGACGCATATAGCTGACGGCCGCGCCGAGCGTATCCTCGAGCGCCTGATTGCAACCGCGGAGCTCTTCGCGAATGATGCGATCAGACTGCCAAGCCAGCCATGGGTGCGTCATCGTGTGGTTGCCGACGAGATGTCCGGCAGCATGTACAGCGCGCGCAATCTCGGGCCGCTGGCGGACGAAGCGGCCGATCATGAAGAACGTGGCGCGGACGTTGCTACGCGCGAGCACATCGAGAAGTTGCATCGTGGCGGCGTCGTTGGGCCCGTCGTCGTAGGTGAGGGCGACCTCGCGGGGGTCTTGCCCGGCGATGAGAGTGCGGCCGAAGAGTTGAGATTGTGGCGAGAGCGCCGCGTAAGCGAGAGTCCCGCCGGCCGCTATGGCCGAGACGGCGGCAGTTGCGAGGACAACGCTCGTAGAGTGCGGCATCCTCCTCAGGATAGGTTTCGCGGGGCCGCGGAGCAACCGAATCTAGTTGCAAAGGCTGGCTAAACCCTGCGAATGATGCAACATGGAGGCGTCGGTCCTCGTCCAAGACAGTGGCGCGGTGCGGTCCGCCCAGGAGAGCTGTGCGTGATGCGAACGATGACATTTCGGCTCTTTCTCCTGGGATTCGTAGCGCTTGGTGCCTCCGTTGGCGCAGAGCTTCGGGCGGACGGGCAGAAGACGGAGAGCGAGCCGGTAACGGACTCTGCCGCTCAATCCAGTCCGGTGCAGGCAACGCCGCGCGTCCCCGTGACGGATTCGGCGGTGCAAGCGAGCCCGATTCGATCGAGCGATGGCTCCGGCGTGTCGATGGCACCTCATACTGAGATTGCACTGAAGCTGGGCCGAGGCATTGATTCGGGCCACTTGAAGAATGGGGATACAGTTGCAGCGGCGCTAGTGAAGCCGGTTGCGCTCACGCCTAAGGGGTCACTCAGTGCGGGAACGCCAGCCGAACTCACGGTCGTCGAAACGCTGCCTGCCGGACGGATTTACTCGGCCGGCGAGTTTTCGTTGCAGCTGGAAAAAGTTGGTTCCGTGCCGGTGTACACGGATACGCTGACCTATCGCGGCCAGGTCGGCCATAAGGATCTGCCGGATAGCGCGCCGGCAGTGGGTACGGACGCGGCGCTCCCCGCAGGCGCAGAGCTCGTGTTTCATGTGCTTTCGGCGCCGCAGGCTGCGAAGGGACCTCCGAAGGGGAGCGACGGAGGGCCGGGCTCGGTGGAGGGTGCGGCGAGCGGAGGGGCGGTTCCTACGGGCTCGAAGACAACCGCGAAAACAGCGGCCAAAGCGAATAGAGCGCCGACTAGCTCGACGGAGACGACGAAATCTCATCCGTAGCGTTGTTCTTCAGGCTGGGGAGCCGAGTGCGTCCGCCTTCGCCGAGCCAGAGACACAGGCCAGCGAACAGTACCGCACCGACGCCGAACTTGAGGGCGTTGGGTGCGTGTGTTGGCGAGAGGAAGGCTTCGAGTGTGCCGGCGATGGTCAGCAGCGGAATTGTGCCGGCAACGAGTTGGACAGCTTCCAGGCCGGCAAGCGCGAGCGCGTCCTTGCGACGAAGCATGCCGGGGAAGAGAATACCTGCGGCAAGCCGCAGGCCGGCTGCTCCTGCGAGCATGATGCTGGGGAGCTCCAGAGCGCCATGCGCAGCAATGAAGCTCCAGAGGCTCAACGAGAGGTGGTATCGCGCACAGACGGTGGCGATGATACCGATCATGAGCCCGTTATTGAAGAGCATGTAGAGGGTGCCGATGCCGGCTGCGATGCCCGTGGCAAAGGTGAGGAAGCAGACCATGATGTTGTTGGTCATGATGGACGACGAGGTTTGCGGTTTAGCGCTGAGGATGCCGTCCATCCAGAGATGATGCTGGCGGATGCCCTCCATCTTGTCGGCACCAAGGAAGATTTCGCCGAACTGTGGACGCACGAGCGTAATGAAGACTCCGAGGGCTGCTGCGGTGAGTGTGATAGCCGTCGCGAGCCAGACATAGCCGGAGAGCCGACGCAACAGACGCGGATAGCCGTGCACCATGAATCGCCACAGCCCGGCCAACGATGTGCGTGAGCCGGAATAGACAAAGTTATGCGCGCGCGCGACGAGCTTATTAAGGTCTTGTTCGAGCGTGCGAGAGGAGCGGTCCGCGCGAACTGCGCTGAGATCGGCAGCGGCCTGGCGGTAGAGCAGGCCGAGGTCGCGCAGTTCGGGCTGGTTTAGGGAGCGCAAGCCTTGGCTCTCGATCTGCCGGAGGAGCAGATCGAGCCGGTTCCAGTTATCCTTGCGGAGATCAATCCAGAGGTTCGAGATCATGGCGGCAGTTGAACAACGCGGGTTCGCCGACCAGCTTAACATCGATACGCCCGAGCAGGTGGAGCTCGAGTTCGCGGTTGCCGGCATCGGCAGCCGGTTCGTCGCCGTGCTGATCGACCACCTGATTCAGTCAGGTGTCTATTTTCTTTTCGCAATATTTGCCGCCGTGGTCTTTGGAGCCGTTGCGAACCGAATCAACATTTTGGGGAAGTGGATTCTTGCAGCCTTCATTGCACTGTATTTTCTTCTGATCTGGGGCTATTTCGCGCTCTTCGAGGCCTTCTGGCGGGGACAGACGCCGGGAAAACACATCATGAAGCTGCGCGTGATCAAGGATTCGGGACGCCAGATTACGCTCTTTGAGGCGCTCTCACGCAACCTGCTCCGTTTCGTCGATTACCTGCCGGCGATTTACCTTACCGGCGTAATCACGATGGTGTGCACGAAACGCCATCAGCGACTCGGGGATCTTGCGGCGGGAACGATCGTCGTTCACGAACGAAGCGACGAACAGCCTCTGCTCATCGAGCGGGGGACGAGTATTCTGCCTGCGCAACACGCGCCCGGATTTGATCCCCTGATCTCGGCTGCGGCCGTGCAGGAGGCGGGCAGCCTTCCTGCAGATGCGGTGGGGAGGCTCGGAGCGGATGATTTGGTGTTGGTGGAATCGTTCTTCGCACGGGCGCTTGATCTCACCCCGGCTACGCGCGCGGAGATCGCCGTCCGCGTTGCGACGCAAATGGCGGCGAAGATGAATATTGCGGTTCCGCCAGGAAATCCCGAACGCTTTCTCGAGGCGCTGGCTTATGCAATGCGTTCGAGCGGCCGCGCGCGCAGATGAGAGTTAATCGGCTGCGTCCCGTGTTGAAAAGTGCGGATCGCAAGCGGATTCCGTGAAGCTGGCGGGTACCAGCCAACTTTCACCTTCCGCCAGCGGATGCATGCAATCCTCGACGCCAGCAGCCTCGGCCGCACGAATGAGACGCGGCAGTGGTTCATCCATTGGTTCGCGGCCCAGCCGGAAAGTGTTGTAGTGCATCGGCACCATGACGTCCGCGCCAAGATCCAGAAAGGCCTGCAAAGCCTCTTCGGGACAGGTGTGCACAGCGCGGTAGTTGTCAGGGAAATAGGCCCCAATGGGCAGAAGGGCGATCTCAGGCTTGAATCTTCGCCCGATCTCCGCGAACCCTTGGAAGTAGGCGGTGTCACCGGAGTGATAGACGCTGGGCGATCCAGGAGACTCGAGCACGTAGCCACCGAAGCCGCGATGCGTGTCGTTGAACATGCGCGCGCCCCAATGCTTCGCCGGCGTGATCGTGATGCGAAGCGGTGTTGTGTCGCCCACCTGAGTCGATTGCCACCAGCGCAGTGACTCGACCGAACTGAAACCGAGGTCCGCGACGAGGTCTTCGACGCCGTGAGGGACGATGGCGACAGGAGCCGGCACTTTGCGGCGCCGCATCTCCCGCGTGACAGCACGCAGCGATGGACGGTTGAGGTGGTCCATGTGCGCGTGGGTTAGAAGTACGGCGTCGATGCGAGGAAGATCGCTGATGCGTACGCCGGCCACGCGCTTGCGCCGCAGCAGAATCAGCCGCGTTGCAAATACTGGATCGATCAGCACATTCCGGCCGCCCAGCTGCAAAAGGAAGGAAGAATGGCCAATGAAGGTGATGGCGGCCTCATGCTCGGCGACGGAGAGCGGCAGGCGTGGCTCGCCTTCGAGAGCGTCTGCGTGGCTTTCGCGGACGAGCCGCCAGAGCTGTCCCAACTTGCGCATCCAGAAGGGGATCCCTCGTGCGCTGCGTGGGGCCCTGCTCTTGCGGCGTTTCATGTGTGATCTTGTACTCCCATAAATCAGATGCGCGAGCGGCCGTGGCGATGCCTGTCGTGAGACGCTGGCAAGTTTCCGGTCAATTCATGGCAGCATCTGAGAAGAAGACGCTCTGCTGAAGCCCTATGCTACTTGCTGAGGAATAGTCGCGCATGCCGCAGGCCGTACCAATCCCACCGGCTACCCACGTTGCGGACCCCAAGGATCATCGGACGAACGATCCGCTCGCCCAGCGAATCTGGGATTATGTCTCACATTCGGAACTAGGCAGCCTCTGGAACTTCGAAGGCACGCCCGTCATGGTGGTGCTGAAGCGGACTGCGAAGGCGTTCATCGACGACGATCTGCTCTCTCGTGCTGCGGAACTGGGCTTTTATTTTCTTTTCGCTCTCTTTCCGACACTGATCTGTGCGAGTTCCGTCCTCGGGCTTGCGGCGCGCAGCGCTTCGGCCTTCTACGACAGCTTGCTGCATTCCCTGGCGATCATAGTGCCGCCGACGGCCTATCAGCTTGTCATCAACACCTTTAATGAGACTGCGCAAGCGTCAAGCGGGGGCAAGGCCGTCCTTGGGTTCCTGGCAGCTCTCTGGTCTGCGTCCATGGGTTTCGCTGCGATTCAGGACACACTCAACCTCGTCTACAAGGTGCGAGAGACCAGGCCGTATTGGAAATCGCGAGGCGTTGCCGTCCTGGTGACGATTCTGCTGGCTGTGATCGCGACACTGAATTTAACAGTCATATTCGCAGGCGACCTGGTTGCAAGCCACGCCTATAAACACATTTGGCATCATTCGCTTCGGATCAGCATCGTGATTGCAGTTCGTGTTGTGACGTGGACCATCGCAACTGCGTTGTTGATGCTGATCTTCAGCGCGATCTATTACTACGCGCCGAACGTGCAGAAGAAATGCTGGCACTGGCTTACACCCGGCGCGGCCTTCGGCATTCTCACGTGGATGCTTGCCTCATTCGGCTTCCGCGCATATCTATACTTCTTCAACACCTATTCACTCACGTATGGGTCCCTTGGGGCCGTGGTTATTTTGCTGATGTGGTTCTACATCACCGGACTCACGCTGCTGACCGGCGCCGAGCTCAACTCCGAGATTCAGGCATCTGTCGCGGAGAGAAGGCTGGCAGCTTCCGGCGTGTTACCTGCGGATGCGGTCGGTTCAATCAGCATCTAACAAAACGGACGCGCCACCTGGACGATGACGCGTCCTCTTATTTTTGTGGTTTGCTATTTCACCAGCGGTTGCAAAATGTAATCCAACCGGGCGGGTGTTCCTTCTACACGTTGCAGTTGGGGGTAGCGTTCGCCGCCGTGATAGTCCATTCGAATGATTTTGTAATAGCCGGTGTTCTCGACGATGAAGTCGATCGCGGGGCCGTTGCCCTGCGCATGCTGGATTGCCGCACGTAAAAGCAACGGCGTGAAGGTGCGTCCGTTCACGGCAACAATCTGCATGTCCGGACCGAACCCTGCCTTGTCCGCAAGTCCACCCACGATAACATCGCGTACCTTGCCATCTGTGCCGACAGACATTCCGAGGGAGTAACGGACGTCGATGTAATTGTGTTGGCTCTCAAGAAGCTGCGACCAGTAGTCGGGCTTGTCCGTGTAGATGAGCTTATAGCCCGAGAGCACATTGATTCCGTCCATCTCCGGCGCGTGGACGTCATTGGAATCGAGCCGCTTGCGCAGGAAGGTGGCCCAGTCGTTCGGCGCAACTGCATTCAATCCGTTCACGATGTCATCGAACGTATACGGCACAACCTTTGGTCCGGTGTTGCCGCCGAGTCCTTCGAAGGCAGCCGCGAAGTCGTTCAGGGTCTTCTTGCCGTTCGTCTTCTCACGGATGGTGAGGTCAACCTCGAGCCACAACAGTTCGCCCTCGTCGTAGTAGTCGACGTTGCGGCGCCAGTTGTCGTAGCCGACGGTTGCTGCATAAAGCAATTGCGCGGAGGTTGCCGTGTCCTGCAGATCGCGCCATGTGCGGCCTGGTCGCAGATCGTTCAGATATCCCGCTATGGTCGCGAGTCGATCGCGATAGACAGTGGCCGGCCAGATTCCGCAACGCGAGGCGAGAACATCGCCCAGGTACTCGGTCAGGCCTTCGTATACCCACAACAGATCACCTTTCATTGGTTCCTGGTAGTTCGGAGTAGCGAGGCCCGCGGGGCGACGATATTTGCCGTTCCATGAGTGCGTGAACTCGTGCGGGAGCAATAGGCCGCTCTCGATAAAAGTATTGTCGTCGACAAACGTTCTTTCGCCGACGCGATCATCCGAGGATTGATGATGTTCGAGACCGAAGTGCGCGACCTGGTCGCTGAGCGTTACAAGGAAGTGATACGAGTGATAGTGCCGCGATTTGTAGAATGCACCCGTTTCGCGCACCAACCGGGAAAAGTCGTCGATGTGTTCCTGCGAGATGTCGAGGTCTTCGGGGCCATCACCAGCGATGTCGAGGAAGTGCTTCGGAGTAATCTCTGCTGCCAGCGGAATCTCTTTGAACCATCGTCCGGCGAGCACCGGCGAATCGACGAGTTGCTCGAGCGAGACGGTCTTGAAACTCGTGCTCTGTGCATTGGGTGATGAGGTGCTCTCGAGCGCCGTGCCGTATTTCCAGCCCTCGGGTACCTTCAGAGATGGCGTCACCATGATCTCACCGGCATTAGTCCCCGTCGGATAGACGACCAACTCATTCCAACTCAGCAACACGAGGTTCGCGCTTGTCGAAGCACCGGCAGAGAAGCCCTCCGCGCTCGCGGTGGCAAGGAAGTCCATCTTGATGTGCAGCAGCGTCGCGCCCTGCGGCACGGTGATGTGGTACGCATACATGTTCACCGGATCGCGCTCCCACTTCACGCGTTCTCCGGACTGCGTCGTGATAACGAAGCCTGCCTGATCGACCACGGGACCTGTTGGTCCATGCTCGCCGGGAATCCACTCGGGATACACCAGGGTCATGGGCCCTGCCTGAACCGGCATCGTTTCTTGCGAGTGCAGGATTTTGCGTGGGGCGTCGGTAAGGTCAGCGGAGAGTGTAATGGGTGTTTGCGCGCTCGCAGCGCACGGTAACGCAAGCGCGGCACCAGCGAGGGCTGCGCACGAGAGGCGCGAAAGTGACATGTTTGGGAGAACTCCTGGACGGGTTTTCAAGTGCGTCCAGTGTACGCGCAAGCGTGTTTCAACCGTCTGTCTTTTGGTTTCGCAGAGACTCCATCGCACCCGCTACCAGTTCTTTCGCGCCGCCAATCCCGGCGAGCACAGCCTGAAGATCCAGCTTTGGCACTGCGGGGTTGCGATTACTCGTGCAGTAGACTCCGTGCTGGCCGACGAGGGTGAGCGCGTCCGTTAGCGCATCGAGAGCCACGGCCAGCCGTCCGGCCGCGTCGCCCCGCATGAAGATCTCGCGCTCTAGTTCTGCGCCGCGCGCGTGCAGGATGTCGCCTTGCCGATAGAACGCCGTCCTGGCTGGCTTTACGTCATCCGCCACGAGTTACCACTCCTTCGCCGCGGAGTCCGGAGTGAGAGGAGTCGAAGCGGCCGGAGCTTTCCATCGCAGGATCGGCTTGCGGGCTGCAGTCGTCTCATCCAGCCGGCGCATGCGAGTGGTATGCGGCGCCGTCTGCACGAGTTCAGGGTTCTCTTCGGCCTCGCGCGCAATCTGTTTAAGCGCGTCCACGAGCAGGTCTAGCTCCTCGCGGCTCTCACTCTCCGTAGGCTCGATCATCATCGCACCCTGGACGACGAGTGGGAACGAAACAGTATAAGCGTGGAAGCCGTAGTCGATGAGTCGCTTGCCCATATCGCCAGTCTTCACGCCATTGCGTGCCTGCAGCTTGTCGGAAAAGACGACCTCATGCAGCGATGGCGATTTATACGGAAGATCGAAGGTGCCTTCGAGCTGCGAACGCAGATAGTTCGCGTTGAGCACTGCATCCTCTGTCGTCTGCTTCAGACCGTCGGGACCATTCGCGAGAATGTACGCGAGCGCGCGGATGAACATGCCGAAGTTGCCGTACCACGCACGCACGCGGCCCACGCTCCGGGGCCGGTTGTAGTCGAGTCCGAGCGTGCCGTGTGCTTTTGTGACGACAACGGGCGTCGGCAAGAAGGGCTCGAGAATCTTCTTGCAGGCAACCGGCCCACTGCCAGGACCGCCGCCTCCGTGCGGCGTAGAGAAGGTCTTGTGCAGGTTCAGGTGCATCACATCCGCGCCGAAGTCACCCGGCCGCGTCTTGCCGCACAGCGCGTTCATGTTCGCGCCATCCATGTACAGCAGCGCGCCCTTCGCGTGCAGGATGTCGGCGATCTTGTGAATCTCGCTCTCGAAGACGCCGATGGTCGAGGGATTCGTCAGCATCAGCGCGGCGATGTCCTCGTTCACGAGTTTTTCCAACTCGGCGAGATCGATCATTCCCTGGGCGTTCGATTTCAGATTTGCGACCTCGTAACCGCAGACCGCCGCCGTCGCAGGGTTGGTGCCGTGCGCCGAGTCAGGAATCAGGATTTTCTTGCGCGGATTGCCCTGCGCCGTGTGGAAGGCCTTGGCGAGCAGGATGCCGGTAAACTCGCCGTGCGCGCCCGCGGCAGGCTGCAGAGTAATCGCATCCATGCCGGTGATCTCGATCAGGCATTCGCTCAGTATCTTCATGATGCCGAGCGCGCCCTGCGACAACGACTCCGGCTGATATGGGTGGGCCTCGGCCAGACCCTCCAGCCTCGCAACGGCCTCGTTGATGCGGGCATTGTACTTCATCGTGCAGCTGCCGAGCGGGTACATGCCTAGGTCGATAGCGTAGTTCCAGGTCGAAAGCCGCGTGAAATGCCGGATGATCTCGATCTCGCTCAGCTCCGGCATGACGCCAAGATCCGCGCGCGCCGCGTCGCCGAGCAGTTTGGTTGCATCAACCGCAGGCACGTCCAATTCCGCTAGACGGTAACCCTTCTTGCCGGGCGAGCTCTTTTCGAAGATAAGGTTCTCATCCTGGTTGACGTGCGTCGTCGCCTTACGCGGTGTTCCAACAAATTTTTCGTCTGCCATAGGTGCTCTCGTGGCGAATCCCGCCGGCCGCATTGGAGCCGCGGAAACGGAACGGAGAGTCGCCTATTCAGATTCTCACATCTCCACAGCACCCGGCCGGTACCGCGCTGTCCGCCTACCGCACCTCCGCCTCACGGGTTGTCCGAGGCGGACGTTCCCGCCGTGGTTCGGATTTTTCCTCGTGTTTCGGTGCAAAACGTGCCGAAGAGTCATCGTGGACGTCCAAACTGAATAGGGCAAACCTGCCTCCTCTGCAGAGGAACTCCCTCGGGCCGCCGTGCCCGCTGCCGCTGCGAGTGATTTCCTGGGACATGGAGCGTACTGATGCAACTCTGGACTGAATACGAGGGAAGGAAGATCGCGGGAGCCTACACGCTCGGGAGGCTGCTGCGATCCGAGGGTCGTAACGGCTTCTTCGCTACCGCCGATACCACCGGAAACGCCGCGGTCATCCGCCTCACCGAAGCCCACTTTGACGAAGACGAGCTTCTCGAGCGCTGGCGGCAAGTCGCGGACATCCGTCAAGCAAATCTCATTGGAATTGAGCGCTTCGGGCAAACCGACTTTGACGGCGTAGCGATCACCTACGCGCTCATGGAGGCCGATGACGCCAATCTTGGCGATGTGTTGCGCGAGCGTCCACTGACGCTGGCCGAGACGATGCAGGTTGCGCGTGCGGTTCATGCGGCGCTCTCGGCGCTTCACGCGAGCGGTCTCGTGCATGAGCACATCGAGCCGGTCAATGTACTGGCTGTCGGTGAGACCGTCAAACTTCGCAGCGACTGCGTGCGTGAGTGCATTGCCGACATCGAGTTCAACACTCCGGAGGGCTGTGCTGAGCTTCGCCGGCGGGACATTCACAATTTCGGCATGCTTCTGCTTGAGTGCCTGACGCTGGAAAAGCGCTATAACCCCGGTCTCAACCTGCCGGACGTCTTCCGGCGGATGATCCCGCATATGTTGGATGGAACCTGGACGCTCGAACAGGTTGGCGAAGTTCTCAGCCCACCGGCGGTTGCGTCGGCGCGGCCTTCTACGGCGATGGCAACGACTTCAAGTCAGGCAACAACATCAATTTCCAAGAGCCAGATACAGTCCTCCAAATCAAAAGCCGGAACGTCCAGGCCGGAACAGGCCACTCTTCCACTGGATGAGCCGTCCGCCGTTGGAAAAGCCGCTGTGGATCCGCCGCTTCGCTCTCGCCGTGAAGGAAGCGGTGAGTCCGGCGGTTTCAACTTGCGGCCGTGGATTCTCGGCAGTGTGGCTGCGCTGATTGTGTGTCTCATCGTGATCTGGCACTTTGTTTCGGCGAAACCAACGCAGACCAGCAGCCGGGTACAGGCTCAACCGGCTGTCTCGACTGCTTCACAGCCGATACCCCTGCCCCGTCGTGAGCCGCCTGTCGGGCTCTCACCTGTGGCTGCAAATTCTGCGTCTGCTATCGTGCCACACTCTCCAGGTTGGTACGTGATTGCGTGGACCTATAACCGTCAGTCACAGGCAGAGGCGAAGGCAGATCGCATCAACGCTCGCAATCGAGGGTTCCATGCGGATGTTTTCAGTCCGCGCGGCGGCTCTCCGTATCTCGTCAGCCTCGGCGGCCCGATGAGTCAGTCCGATGCGAAGGCTCTACAGCAGCGCGCGCGGCGCTCGGGCCTGCCACGCGATACCTACATCCGTAACTATCGTTAGAGCATTGCCTAAAACGCGAAGGGTGTCTTTCGGGGCGCCCTTTCCGCTTTCGTACGGCTAGACCGCGTTCGCTAAAAATCTTCCTCGTCCTCGCCGCCGCCGCTCGCCGAATAAGTTCCAGCCTCCGGACCGTCCATATCCTCTTCACGCAGGCTGAGCGCAATCACTGTGCCCGATTCAAACTCGATCGTCAGCGAGTCCAGCTCCTCGAGCTTTGCCTTCGCGACCATCTCGCCAATTTGCGCACAGAGTGCATTGCGATACTCGGGCTGTCCGAATGCGAGCGAAAAATCTTCCAGCAGCACATGCGGCCAGGCGTAGAGGGTCAGCAAGGGGCGATCGAAACGCAGCCGCAGGTAATCGCTGACGAACTCAATCGCCGTAAGCTCCTGTCCTTCTATAGCGCTGATGTCCATTGCTCCCTCCGCTCAGCTAACTCTGCTGTTTCGTCTCTTCCTTGCCATACATCAATCTTCCGATGCCATAGCCGATCAGGCCATAGAGGAACGCGTTCGCAAAGAATCCAAGGAGGCCGAAGGTCATCATCCAGAACGTGCCCTTCGCCGTCTTTATCAGAAAATGCGTTGGCCACAGGGCATTGACGATGAGTGTCGAGTGCAATTGAAAAACCAGGATGCATATCATCACGAAGAAGCCCACCGCGGCTCCCAACGCGCCCACCTTCATGACCCGGCTCATCGCACCTCAGCGCGCCACAATGCCGGCAGCGGCTGCATCCATTTGGGCCTTCGTGGTGAGTTCCGTAGTACACCAAAGCGCAGCACTCTCGCCGAGTTCCGGATACCATTTGCTCAGTGCAAGGCCGCCAACGATCTCTCTCCCGAGCAGATACGCATTCACACTCTCTGCAGAAGCGGGCAAAGCGACCGCAAACTCGTTGAAGCTCGGGGCAGAGAAGAGCGGCTTGGCTCCGGCCTTCGCCAGTGCATCGCGTAGATAGGCGGCCTTCGCAAGATTTTGCTCCGCCAGTTCGCGCAAGCCCTGCTTGCCGTAGACGGTGAGGAAGATCGTAACCATCATCGCGACCAGCGCTTGGTTGGTGCAGATATTGCTCGTCGCCTTCTCGCGCCGGATGTGCTGCTCGCGCGTGGAGAGTGTGAGCACGAAGCCGCGCTTGCTGTTCATGTCCTTTGTCTCGCCCACGAGCCGTCCCGGCATCTGACGAAGGAAGCGCTCCTTACAGGCGATGACTCCACAGTACGGTCCACCAAAACCAACCGGTACGCCGAAGCTCTGGGCCTCCATCGCGACGATGTCGGCCTCCTTCGGCGGCTTCACAATGCCGAGCGACACCGCTTCCGCAATCGTCACAATCAGCAATGCGCCCTTGGAGTGCACCAACTCAGCAATCGAAGCGACGTCCTCAATCGTGCCGAAGAAGTTCGGACACTGAATCATCACGCAGGCGGTATTGTCGTTGATTGCGCGATGGAGTTCGCCCAGATCTACGCGCCCCGTCTTCGCATCGTAGCCACACTCGGCCACGGGAATCTCCTGATGCTGAACGGTCGTCTTAAGTACCTCGCGGTACTCGGGATGAACCGTGCGCGCGACAACGCAGCCGTCACGTCCCGTGACGCGCACGGCCATCATCACCGCCTCAGCGCATCCCGTAGAGCCGTCGTACATGGAAGCGTTGGCGATCTCCATGCCCGTCAACTCGCAGATCATGGTCTGGAATTCGAACATGGCCTGTAGCGTGCCTTGCGAGATCTCCGGCTGATAGGGCGTGTAGCTGGTCAGGAACTCACCGCGCTGCACCAGAGCGTCGATGACCACCGGGCGATAGTGCCGGTACGCGCCCGCGCCCAGAAAGCTCGCTGGCATTTTTGCCGCAGGCTGCTTCGCCAATTCAGCAGTATCTCCGCTGGCAATGTTCGCCGCGAACGCACGGAAGCGGTCCAGAATCTCGGACTCGGCATGCTGCCGGGGAATCTTCAGATCGCGCTGCAGCCGGTACTCACCGGGAATGGTTTCGAAGAGTTCGTCAATCGATGCAACGCCAATCGCGTCGAGCATCTCTTTGCGATCGGCGGGGGACTTTGGAAGATAGCGCATGGCAGCTTTCTACTTCGCGATTCGAGCGACCCGTTTCGCGAATGTTCTTTCCAGAATTCGTAGTGGTTAATGACCTGTCTCTTCGCTTACGAACTTCTCATAGTCGGCCGCTGAAAGGAGCGCCTTCGCCTCATCCGGATTAGCGACCTTTATCTTAATCAGCCAGGTATCGTTGGCGGCTTGGTTAATGGTCTCAGGTGCGGAGTTCAGACTTTCGTTCACTTCGGTCACCGTTCCGCTGACCGGGGCGTACAGGTCGCTTACGGCCTTCACGCTCTCCACAGAGCCGAAGCTCGCGCCGGCCTCCAACTGCTGCCCCACCTTCGGCAACTCGACAAACACAATGTCGCCCAGCGACTCCTGCGCGTAGTCGGTGATTCCCACCGATGCTGTTTCGCCGTTCATCGCCAGCCACTCGTGTGACTTGGCATACCGATAGCTCTCCGAATAGCTCATTCCGTCATTGTAAGGGCTTTCCTTCGGCTCGTTTCCAGACGCTTTTGTTCTATCCAAAGGGCTTGTCGCCGGCAGTTGAGATGGCATAAGAGTCCTGAATCTTTTACTTCGATATCGAATCTTATAATGTAGAAGTAAACGGCATCCCGGAAAGGAGCCACCCATCATGCCCGAGCCCATTGTCGGTCTTCACCACGTCACGGCCATCGCCTCTGACCCGCAGCGCAACCTCGACTTCTATACCGAGGTCCTTGGCCTGCGCTTCGTCAAGCGCACCGTAAACTTCGACGACCCCGGCACCTATCACTTTTATTTCGGCGACGACGCGGGAACTCCCGGCACCATCCTGACCTTCTTTCCATGGCCGCATGCCCGCCGCGGGCACGCCGGCGCCGGCGAAGTTACCCACACGGCCTTCAGCGTCCCGCAGGGGTCTCTGGATTACTGGGAGGAGCGCCTCCGCGAAAAGAATGTCCTCGTCGAGCGCACTGGCTGGCGCTTCAACGGTGCCGAGGAAGTCCTTACCCTTGTTGATCCCGACGGCATGAAGATCGAGCTCGTCGCCCACGTCGCCGCACCCAAAATTACGCCCTCACGATACGCGGACATCCCGCCCGAGCACGCACTACGCGGCTTTTTCGGCGTCACGTTGCTGGAGCGCAGTTTCGATAGCACGGCGTCCACGATGAAGCTCCTCGGCTTCGAGACGACCGCGAGCGATGGCAATCGCACGCGCTTCGTCTCGCCGGCGGGCACTTCGCTGGGCAACCATATCGATGTCGTTGTGGACCCGAACGCCAGCTATGGCAATCCGGGGGCGGGTTCGGTACATCACATTGCCTACCGCGCGAAGGACGATGCGGCGCAGCTTGCGTGGCTGGAGGTGATCAGCAAGCACCTGCAAGTGACGCCAGTGCAGGACCGTACTTACTTCCACTCGATCTACTTCCGCGAACCCGGCGGTGTCCTCTTCGAACTCGCGACGGATCCCCCGGGATTCGGGCTCGACGAACCGGCCGAAACTTTGGGCGAGGCGCTCCGCATTCCCGCGTGGTTCGAGCCGCACCGTACAGCGATCGAAGCGCGGCTGTTACCCATCGAACTCCATCGCAGCTCACAGACCGCGAAGAAAGAGGTGACCGCATGACGAATCCACGGGATCCCCATGCCAACGAACCGGTGCGCCGCCTGGGCGCACCTCTTGCCGAAGTCACGGGAGCGGTCGTGCTGCTGCACGGCCGCGGCGGCTCTGCTGAGGACATCTTGTCACTCGCGCAGCCGCTCCATCGCGAAGGCCTCGCGTATCTCGCACCGCAGGCGGCGGGCCACACGTGGTATCCCAACTCCTTTCTCGCGCCGCGCGAGGCAAACGAGCCGTATCTAAGTTCGGCCCTCGCAAAGGTCGGCTCGATCATCGCGGAGATAGAGTCAGCTGGCATCTCGCGCGACCGCATCCTCATCGCCGGCTTCTCGCAGGGAGCGTGTCTTGCGACGGAGTTCGTCGCCTCAAATCCGGGGCGATACGCGGGTCTCATCGCCTTCACGGGCGGACTCATCGGTCCTCCGGATGCAAACCTGCACCATGAAGGGTCGCTAGGCGCGACGCCCGCGTTGTTCCTGAGTGGCGACCCCGACTCGCACGTGCCATGGCAGCGTGTGCAAGCCTCAGCAACTGAGCTAGAGCGCATGGGAGCCGTCGTCACTGCGCACCGCTACCCCGGACGGCCGCACACCATCACTGCGGAGGAGGTCGAACTCGCGCGCACGCTTGTCCGCGAGACCTTCCCGCTTGCCAATGAGGCTCAGATACGATGAAACGCGCCCACGAGACGGCCATGTCTCCAAAGACTGCATCCACCTCCGAGACGTCGAGCGCCGCTCTTTGGGTGGTGCTCGCGCGGGCTTACCGCTCCATGGCCGCCTTTGTCGAGCGCTCCGTCGCGTCGCTCGACATCGGCCTCTCGGATTTCATGATCCTGGAAGCGTTGTTACACAAAGGTCCGTTGACGATGTCGGAACTCTGTGAGGCCGCACTCATTACCAACGCCTCGATGACCGCTGCGATTGACCGCCTCGAAGAACGTGCCTTTGTGGAACGCGCTGCCGACAAACAGGACCGCCGTGTACGTCGCGTGCAGCTCACTGCCCCGGGCACAGCGCTTATCAAACGGCTTTACGTACGCCACGAACGTGATTTGGAAGAGGTCATGTCAGCTATTCCACCGGGCGAACGGGCCGAACTCCGTCGCGGACTCAAGACGATTGGGCTGGCGGCACAAGACAAACTTCGCTAACTAACCGGGACATGAAGTTCGGCTACATTCTGTTGCGGCTTCGGCCGCTTGTAGAAGGGTGTCGGTACCACCTTCGCCTTTACCGACTGTCCACGAATCTCCACGCCGACCTCGGTGCCGAGGTCCGTGTAAGCGACAGGCACATAGGCCAGTGCAATGTTTTTCTTAAGGAACGGCGCCGGCGACCCGGACGTAATCTCGCCGATCCTCTCTCCTTCGAGCGACAACACCGAATAACCATCACGCCCAATGCCTCGCTCGATCATCTCGAGCCCCACGAGCTTACGCTTTGGTCCGCCGCTCCTCTCAACCTCTAGCAGCGCCTCGCGGCCGACGAAGTCTGAGCCTTTATCAAGTTTGCAGTAACGCCCCAGCCCGGCCTCAAAGACATTGATCGTGTCTGAGATTTCGTGACCGTAGAGTGCCATCGCGGCCTCGAGCCGCAGCGTATTGCGTGCGCCAAGGCCGCACGGCATGATGCCGAATTCAGCACCGGCATCCAGCACTTCGCTCCATACTCGCGCACTCGTTGGCTCATCCGACGGGATATAAATCTCGAAGCCGTCTTCACCCGTGTAGCCGGTGCGCGCGATTAGCACGTTGTGGCAACCAGCAACAGTGCCCCATGTGAACCAATAGTTTTTGATGGGAGCCATATCCACTTTAGTCAGCTTCTGCAGCGTAGCTTTTGCCTTTGGTCCCTGGATCGCGAGTTGTGTGTAGTAGTCGCTCACATCCGTGATGTGGAGGCCACTCATGTTGCCGATGGTCTGCCTCACCCATCGCACATCCTTCTCGCGGGTGCCGGCATTGATCACGATAAGAAAGTCGTTGTCCCCCAGTTTGTGCAGCACGACATCGTCCACGAAGGTGCCGTTCGGATACAGCATCGCCGAGTAGTGGGCCTGCCCCGTCTGCAGCTTGCTAGCGTCGTTCATCAGCAACTTCTGCACTGCGGCAAGCGAGTTCGGACCACGCAACTGGATGTCGCCCATGTGCGAAACATCGAATAGCCCCACTGCCGTCCGCACGGCCATGTGTTCGTCGATCAGGCCCTTATACTGCACGGGCATGTCCCACCCGCCGAAGTCGACCATTCGTGCCTTGTGCGCGTGATGGGTCGCGTGAAGGGCCGTGCGGCGAAGGGGAGTCTGTACGGTGCTTGGTTCCATGATGTCTACGATGCCTCGCGATTCCAGATACTAAATGGCTTGGGCGATTGATCGCCCGGCTATCGCCGCGCCGCGCGCAGAAAGCTGCTCATCGTGAAGTACGTAAAGAGCGCGCAGACGGCCACATACGCGTACACCTTCATCGCTTCGGTCGAGTTTGCGGCGGCGTGAAACCCTGCGCGTGCCCGCCAGGCAGCCATACCCATCGTGAAGGCGACCAGGCCGAAGAACACGCCTGTCACTTGTAGCCACACGACGCTTGAAAATCTCACAACCGGTGCTACCAGCGAACTCTTAGCCTGCTTTCCTGCTGTCCTGACCGTCTGCACATCTGGGATGCGTCGGGTCGCAGCCGGGGAGGGCGTGCTAGCCGGCCGCGCCGCGCCCGGCCGCGTATCAGATGCCGGGTTCGGAGCGCTTGCCGCCTCTGCCGCCTGCACGAGCGTCTTAGCGGCGTGTCGAGCGCCGTATCCCAATGCCCGTCCGAACTTCACCCGATCCATATTTCTAGTTTACGTGGGTCAGCCCTCCTCTGGTCGCGAAACGAATTTCGGAATCCTGACATCCAAGCTCCTGTGAAGGAGATATCAAACAGAATGAAGACAGTATTTTGGGTGGCTGGAGCAGTATGCGGTGCGGTGGCAGGCCTCATGATCTGGAACCGCCGGCGGGACGAGCCCGTGGAAGACCTGGCACATCGTTTGGAGTCGGCCTGGGCCGACCACAACACCGTGGTCTGACCTGCTCCTCTTTCATCTTGGCGGAGCCGCTGCCTCGGCGTAGTCTGTAGTCAGAATTACCTCGCAATTGCCGTTCCCGCTGTTTTGGGGAATACCCGATGCGTGGTTCAGGGGCATTCCAACAGATGACCGGGAGGTGGCGTTGAATCAACAGGTCAAGGACCTCATTCAGAAACTCGGCGAAGCCATTCACGAGTCCGTGTCTGAAAGCGAGCAGATTGCGGGCGTTGTCCGCGAGATCAGAGAGCAGGGGTTTGATGTGCTTCTGATGCTCGAGGCGACAATCGGCCTCAATGAGGTCGAGGACGAGCCAGCCTCCAAGGACAACGGCGACGAGCCGGCGCATGGGCCTTTCACGCGCAACGACCTCACGTTCCTCAAGTCGCTGCGTATTACTACTGAAGAGCACGACGCCGGTTCATCTTCGTAAGACCACGGGTTCGAATGCTCTTCCAGTCGCATTCTTCAGCGGCTCTACATTTTCCATGCGTTGCGTGCTAGACTCATGCGTCCCGGCCCTTGAAATTTGCGTCTGACGGGAATGGATAGCTAGAGGTATCTGCACGATGAGAGACACGCTCGGTGTTTTACTCGCCGGAGGTGCCGGCGAACGACTCTTTCCTCTGACGCGCGATCGCGCAAAACCAGCGGTTCCATTTGCGGGTCAGTACCGCATCATCGACATTACCCTTTCCAACTGCATCAATTCTGATCTGCGTCACGTCTACATCCTCACGCAGTACAAAGCTCTGTCACTGAACCGACATATCCGTGAGGGCTGGGGCACGGTGGTCGCAGGCGAACTCGGTGAGTTCATCGAGATTCTTCCCCCAATGCAACGCGTATCGAAGTCCTGGTACCAGGGAACCGCGGACGCGGTCTTCCAGAACATCTACTCAATCGGCTCCGAAGAGCCGCAACATGTTCTCATCCTGTCCGGCGATCACATCTACAAGATGAACTACGCGCTGATGAAGGAACATCACTGCGAATCCGGCGCCGACGTCACCATTGCCACACTGCCCATAACTCCGGACGAGGTCGCTTCCTTTGGCGTCGTCGAGGTAGCCAAGAACGGCGAGGTAACCGGCTTCGTCGAGAAGCCCAAGCAGACCGATATCCGGTCGCCCTTCAACCCGGAGATGGTAGACGTCTCCATGGGCATCTATCTCTTCAACACAGACGTGCTCATTCCCGAGTTGCTTCGAGATGCCGACGATCCCGAATCCCGTCACGATTTTGGTCACGACATCCTGCCCAAGCTTCTCGGCCGCTTCAAAGTATGTGCCTATAACTTCGTCGATGAGAACAAACAACGCGCTCTCTACTGGCGCGACGTTGGCACACTCGAGGCCTACTACGAGGCCAATATGGACGTCTCCTCCGTAACGCCAACGTTCAACCTCTATGACAAGGCGTGGCCGATGCGCACGCGCGCCTATCAGTATCCGCCGGCCAAGTTTGTCTTCGGCGAACCCGGGCGCACGGGTATGGCCATCAATTCCATCGTCTCCGCTGGCTCCATCGTCTCCGGTTCAGTCGTGCGTAACTCCGTGCTCTCACACGACGTCCGCGTGAACAGCTATGCCGACGTGGACTCGAGTGTCATCTTCTCGCACGTCAACGTCGGCCGACACTGCCGCATTCGCCATGCCATCATCGACCGTGACTGCCACATTCCTGACGGTACGGTTATCGGCTATGACCCGGCCGAGGACAAGAAGAATTACTTTGTCACCGGATCGGGGCTCACGGTCGTCACCCGCGACTACTCCCAGTTCGAAAACCCGGTCTCACAGGAGTTTTTGCAGGTAATGTAGCCGCTTTCCACAAGACGGACGCGGGTCTGCTGCGTCCAAAGATCAATATTTCGCCTGCACTTGCGGGAATCCTGCCCGATTCCTCTACTTGAATCCGCCCTAAGCAAGTTTCAGGCCAAATGGAGTATGGTGGACTTGATCAAGGGGCCTGAGGCTGTGTTGCGCGCATCGGCGTGGGCGGCTCGAAACCTGCGAGAGAACCCCTCGTGTTGAGGAAAGGAAAACGAAACTATGTGGAAACCGAACCAGCCTGGCAGTCAAACGCCTCCCACCCCTGAGCCGGCGCGTCCCCAGCCCCCCGCTGGTGCGCCCGCCTTTGATGCCGCCGCTCGCGCGGGCAGCTCGGCCAGTTCCACTGGCGAGCAGGCGACCATCGGCAAAAGCCTCGTCGTCAAGGGCGAGCTCTCCGGCTCCGAGTCGCTGTACGTCGACGGCAAGGTGGAAGGCGCTATCAACCTGCCTGGCAATCGCGTGACCGTCGGCCGCAACGGCCAGGTCGCCGCAAACATCATGGCACGGGAGATCGTTGTGCTCGGCAAGGTCCGCGGCAACTGCCAGGCCTCCGACCGCGTTGACATTCGCAGCGAAGGCTCGCTCACTGGCGATGTCGTCGCGGCCCGCATCTCCATCGAAGACGGCGCATTCTTCAAGGGTGGCATCGACATCCGCAAACCTGGCAACGAGGCTAAAGGCAGCAACGCCGGCACCGCTAGCACCAGCACCTCGAGCACCAGCACGCCGGAACCGGCGACGGCAGGGTCTCACAGCTAGGCTTCGGCAACTGTTTGCCAAAGGCCGCGCTCACAGCGCGGCCTTTGTGTATTCGCGCAGCATCCCACTAGAGCCGTAACATGCTCAGCCGTTGCATGCGCTTTTGCTCGTTGATGCGGTTGAAATGAAACTGAAAGTACAGGCCGCCGAAAACCAGCGTCCAGAACGCATTCAACCTCAATCTCAACGGCTCGGGGCCGTTGAAGTGCCGGAGCAACTCGTTGCGAAAGACAAACCGTGCTGCAATCGCCAACGCCAATCCGATAAATCCCAGGCTATGTCCCAGCGGGGTGACTACCACCGGCGGCCCGTTGAATGCGTTGTACGCCACGATGTGCCATGCCTCTGGAAGGCGCAGCACGTAAAGGATTGCCACGACGGCATAGAGTGCCAGTGCCACACTCCGTTCGGAGATTCTGCGCATCCACGCCGCCTCGACGACATCCCAGATAACGAAGAACAGGCCGCCGGTAAGAATCCCGAGTATCAGTGCTATCCACCAGGGGAGGTCTGGAGGATTGGGAAACTGCATCGGCCACGCAGCAGGGAATAACTCTCCGACGGCGAGCCATTCCCACGTGCCTTCTTCCTGCACGCGATCCGTCGGCACAATATTGCCAACTGCGAGCAGCTGACGCACTTCTTCGGCTGCGTAGGGTCCGAAGACCTCCGCGCCGCGCGCAATCCTGTAGGTCATTCCCGTATGTTAGCGTTCCTTCGCGGCAGTCTCCAGAGCTGCGATATCCAGCTTGGTCATGGTCATCATGACGCGCATCCCGCCTGGAGTGCCGACCAACTCCCCGATGTTTCCTGGAACTACCTGCCAGCGCAGCCCGAAGCGGTCCTTCAGCCACCCGCAGGCGATGGGGCTTCCACCGCCGTCCAGCAGCTTCGACCAGTAGTGGTCGATCTCGGCCTGGTCCTTGCACGAGATGTAAAAGGAAACCGCATTGTTGAACTGATTGTCGGCTCCAGGGCCACCATTCAGTGCGACGAAAGCCTCGCCATCCAGCTCAAACTCGATCGTGAGGATGCTGCCCTTCGGTCCCGGGCCCGCATCCGTCGTACGCAGCTCAAATGTGCGCCGCGAGTTCGGAAAGATGCCCATGTAGAACTCAACGGCCTGCTCTGCATTGTTGTCGAACCACAAAAACGGTCTGATCTTCGGCATGGCTCACCTCGAGCTAAAGCCTAAATCACTGGGTTGTCCGCAGTTGGCATGTTCGTGTCCTTTGCCGCTCGCGACCATAAAATTCTCAGATCCTTTACGTTGTGCAGTGAGAAGTTTGGCTGGGAGGGCGCCGTAATCGCAAAGAAATCCGCCCGCTGTACATCCTCCAGCCAGAACGCTGGCCGAGCATCGGGGGCCTGCGGCGCCACCTCCACGTGGCTCATCTCGAGATTCTTCAGATGCCGGATGAAGAACGCGTTGCAAGGCGTCGGCCCAAAGCGCAGCAGCTCCGGATATGCATCTTCGATCTCCGGAACCTTGATCGTGTGCCAGTCCGGCATTGGTTTCGAGCTCTCGCCCCACCCGATGCGCATATCTTTTGGCAACCCGCGATGTCCGAAGTAGCAGTTGGAAAGCTTCACATCTTCGATCAAATTTTCCGGGACGCCCGAGAACAGCGAAGCCGTCGACGACGCGGAATCATGGCTCACGAGGTTCGAAATCACCACGCGCCGCAGAGTGCCCGGCCGCATCGTCTCCTTTGGCCCGCGATTCCGTCGGTTCAGCCGCAGAAACAGCGGCGCGTCGATAATTTCGCGCATCGTGTTTCCTGTAATCGCAATGTCTTCGAGGTACGCTCCATCGCTCGTCTCCAGCGAGATGCCCTTGCATCCCTCCAGCACATTGCCTGTGATGGTGATGTTGCGAAATCCGCCATTCGACTCCGTCCCGCACTTGATGCGCCCATTTCGCGACACACGCGCGTCATCAGGAAACCTCTTCCACGTCCCCGCGTACACCGATCCGAGCTCATAGATGCCCGTCACGAAGTTGTTCGCGATCGTCACATTGTCGGTCGACCGCGCATATCCCAGCGCATAGCTCGACTTAGGACAGATGCCGTCATCCCACGGCGAATTCACCGTACAGTTCGACACGCGCACATTGCGGCAGCAATCGATATCGAAACCATCACGATCGGTGTCGACCAGAAGGTTGTCGATCGTCATGTTGTCGACGCCTGTTGCCAGCAGCGCGAAGTGCCCGCCCTTGAGTATCGAAAAATCTCGGAGGGTGACGTTGTGGCAGTTCTTCAGCGCAATCGCTTTATTCCCGACGCCCGGCTGCTCCGCAACGTACGTCGGATAATCGCCACGCTGTCCGCGCGATCCAAACGACAACCCCTTGCCGTAGATCAGTCCCGTGCCATAGATGCCGAAGTCGTGTTCGTTTTCCGCCCACAGCAGCGAGTTGTGCCAATGGTTGTGCCCATAGTCCTGGTACGGTGTCCACGGATCATTCGGTTCCGCCGTGTCGTACGTTCCGCCGTTATAGCCGGTCGTCTCCCCCGCCTTTGGCGAGTCCGCCGCAAGAATCGTGCACCCGCGTTCCAGGTACAAATCCACATGACTCTTCAGATGAATCGAAAAACACACATACGTTCCCGCCGGAAACACCAGCACCCCGCCGCCCGCAGCCGCAACAGCCTCAATCGCCTTGTTGATGGCTGGTGAATCGACGGTCTTCCCATCGCCGGTCGCTCCAAAGGCGCGAACGTCCGACCATGCTCCGTTTGTTGCCTGCGGAGGGGATGCTCCGCCGGATGGCTCGGCATACATGCGCGGTGTAAAGCCAACAGCGGCAGCGGCAGCGAGAGGCGAAAACTTCAGAATGTCGCGGCGATCAAAAGTACTCATGGCAAGTGAGAATATCAGCCCGAAGTTCCGATAGTGAAATCAATTTCTGATTGAATGTAAAGGTCAGCAGGCGAAACCTGCGATGCGCTGGCAGCAACACGCATGGGATTTCTAAGTCACCTCTTCTGGCCATGGGGCGTCCTCCTCCAGGTGCTGGCCATTGTCCACTTCATCCGGCGGCGCCCGGATCAGGTCTGGATATGGGTCATTCTTTTTCTCGGACCCATCGGTGCAGTCGTCTACATCTCCGTCGAAGTTATCCCCGATATCGGCCTTCTGCGTGGCTCCTTCAAGCTCTTGCCGCGTCGCAAGCGGATCGGCGAGCTACGCGCCATGGTGCAACAAAACCCCTCTGTCGGTAACTGGGAGGAACTCGGCGACCTGCTGATGGAAGACGGTAAGACTGCGCCGCACGCGAGGCCTTCGATCGCGCCATTGCGGCGCGAGGCGATTCGCTTGACGCCTTCTACCGTCGCGGTGTCTGTGCTCTCAAGCTCGGAGACCCAGCGGCTGCTTTGCCCGATCTCGAGCGAGTGATCGCCAAGGAACCTGGGTACGACTTCTTTCGCGCGCAAGGTCTGCTCGCGCAAGCCTATGCGCTCACCGGACAACGCGATCGGGCCGACGCTCTGTTCGCGCAGGCCGTTTCGCGTTCGACCCTTTCGGAGACCTACCTGAACTACGCCGCCCTGCTCGAAAAGGAAGGGCGTCGCGATGACGCGAAACACTGGGCTCAGCAGGTACTCGCCAAAAAGCCCGGCATGCCCGGCTACCAGAAGCGTCGTGAGCGCCCGTCGTTTCGCAAGGCATGTGCAATGCTGAAGCGCTTGAATTAGCTGTCAGCTGTCACTGGGTTGGAAGCTGCCCGTGCTTGAAGGGCGACAGTATTCTAGTCGAGCGCGATCAGGAGCCCTTCGCCCGCCTCAATCGTCACCTCACCATCGATATACGCGCCCGCTCCATCCAGCATTGTGGTCAGCACTACAGTCCCGGCCGCGCATCGCGTCGTCGCAACTTCGGTGCCCAGGTTTAGCAGCACCTGAAAATCTGTGCTCTCGCCATCCGGCAGCGCTACTCGTCTGTAGCGCAGCAAGTCGCCTTCGGCAGAAACATCCGCAATCGCGCCGCCATGCAGCGTGTCATGCTGCCGACGCAGTGCTAGTAGTCGCCGGTAAAGCGTCAGCATCGATTTCGGATCGCTTCGCTGCACCGCTGCATTCTTCGTTGGCCAGTCACTCTCAATGGGCAACCACGGTCGTGCATCCGGCGTCGTGAAGCCCGCATTCGGCGCGTTCACCCACAGCATCGGAGCTCGCTCCGGATCACGCCCTCGCCCCTTGCCCGGCTCGTTCTTTTCCGCTGGGTCCTTCACCTGGTCGGGAGAAATCGGTACATCCTCCATACCCAACTCGTCTCCGTAATACATCGTCGGCGTGCCGCGCAGTGTGAGCAGCAGCATCGCAGCCGCGCGCGCCTGCTTCGCCCCAATGCGCGACGTCAACCGTGGCTGGTCGTGATTGCCGAGCACATAATTGGGCCATCCCCCCGGCGGCAACAACTCCTCGTACCTGCGGACAATCTCCGCAATCGCACTCGCCTTCCACTGCGTCAGGATGAGATGAAAGTTGAACGGAAGGTTCGCCCCGTTCAGTTCCGGCGTCTCCGGAGCCGGTGTCTGCGTCGGTCCGCGCTTCTCCGGCAGGCCGTAGTATGTCACCAACTCCGCCAGCGGGAGGTAGATCTCTCCAATCAGCACGCGGTGGGATTGCGCTGATCGGTTCTGCATCGTGGACTCCGCGGCCTTCACATCCACAGGCTCCGGCAGCGTCGCTCCGTAGCTGTCCATCAGCTCGCGCATTTCCGCAACCACCTCATGTGTCTCCGGCCGGTTCGCGTTGTACACCGGCAGCGTCGACGCAAAATCCCGCATCCCGTCGTGATACTCCGCATTCGGAGGATTGTTCCTGAACTCCTTGTCCTTGATCAGCAGCCACAGCACGTCCATGCGGAAGCCGTCGACGCCCTTCTCCAGCCAGAAGCACATCGCGCCATACATCGCCGCACGCACGTCAGGATTGCGCCAGTTCAAATCCGGCTGCTCCTTCAAAAAGGAGTGCAGATAGAACTGCTCGGTCTTTTGATCCCACTGCCACGATGGGCCGCCAAAGTGTGACATCCAGTTGTTCGGCAGTCGTTCGCAGGCGGGCTTCTCCTCGTCTCCGCGACTCGGCTTGCACCACATATACCAGTCTCGTTTCTCGTTAGTGAGCGACGACCTCGACTCCACAAACCACGGATGCTCATCCGAGCTGTGATTCGGCACAAAATCAAGAATCACTCTCATTCCGCGCGTATGCGCCGCCGCCAGCAGCGCATCGAAATCCTCCATCGTGCCGAACAGTGGATCGACGCCCGTGTAGTCTGCCACGTCATACCCACAGTCCTTCATCGGCGACGGATAGAACGGAGAGATCCAGATCGCATCCACTCCCAGCCCCGCCAGGTAATCCAGCCGTGCCGTAATGCCGCGCAGGTCCCCCACGCCATCGCCGTCCGTATCCTGAAAGCTGCGCGGATAGATCTGGTAGATAACTCCCGTCTGCCACCACTGCAACGCTGCCATTGCACTCCTCGTCCTACTCAAACTTGAGATGCACTAACAGGCGTAGCATCGAACTCATGAGCACCGCAACACCCATCGATAGCGCCGAGCTCGACGAACTCCTCCGCGAAGCCGAGATTGCCCACGGTCACCTCTGTGCCGGCCAGATCCTCGGCGTACGCATGGCAATGCTTGCGATGAACCGCCTCGGCATCCGCTCCCCGCGCAAAAAGACGTTGCCAAACGGCGAGCTCAACCCCGATCGTAAGCGCCCCGTCGTCTTCGTCGAAATCGACCGCTGCGCCACGGACGCCATCGGCGTAGTCACCGGAGCCCGCGTGGGCAAGCGTGCACTCAAGCTCCGCGACTGGGGCAAGATGGCGGCGACCTTCATCGATCTCGAAGGGAAGCTCGCACCCGGTACCTACAAAGCCATTCGCATCGTCGCGCTTGAGGGCTCCAAACAGCGCGCCCGCGAGCTCCATCCCGAACTCGAAAAGAACGAAGCGCAGATGCGCGCCTACCGCGAACTCCCCGATGATGAGCTCTTCAGCGAGCAGTGGGTTCGCGTCTCGCTCAGCCCCAGCGAATTCCCCGGCTACAAAGGCGAGCGCCTCGCCTGCGCCCGCTGCGGAGAAGGCATCAACTTCGACCGCTTCGTCGAGCGTGACGGCGAGCGTCTCTGCCTCGCCTGCGCCAACCCCTCCTCGCTCTACTATCAGCCGCTCTGACGCCCAGACGCAGCAAAGCCGCTCCACCTCAGAGCGGCTTTCTGCATCTCACCCGGGATCACTTAGCGGCGGTCGAAGCGGCCGTAGCGATCGTGGTTGCGATCAACCGGCCGGTCGCGGTCGGAGTGTTGATTGCGCTCCCAAACGTCATGCGCATGCCACGCGTTGTAATCGCGGAAGTAGACGCCGTTGTAGTAGCCAGGTCCTCTGAACACCACTTGGGGAACCGGAGCCACATACACCGGAGCGCCTATCGTCACACCGAACCTCACATGCTGTGCCTGCGCCGCTGGAGCCGCCAAGATCAGGGCAACGCCGGCAACTGCCGTCCCTGCCAGAACCTTCGCCTTCATGCCTGCAAGTTTCGCGCTCAAAGTGGTGAACATCATGGCCTTACCTCCTGTCGGCGACCTTCATCGCCTTACAGTGAGATAAACGCCGGCTCTCATATCGAGTTGCGCGCAACCTTCCTGCGCAACCTGTGTTCTAAATGAGCCTTCTATCGCAAAAAGGTGTATCGCATCCCGGCCTGTACCAGCCGGGGCGCCGCAAGAGTCAGAATCGGAGTCCGTCCCGCATCGATTTCCCGGTCCAGCAGATTCTGCGCGCCCGCAAACACACTCAGTCCCCACCGCAGTCGCCGCTCCGCCGAGACATCAAACCGTGCATACGGATGCAGCCTGAACTGATTCTGCGCATCATCAAACTCCTGCCCCGCGTAGCTCGCGATCAGGTGAAAGGTTCCCACGCGCTCTGCGGTATAGTTTGCGGTCATCGTCACCGAATGGCGTGGAACTTCCGGAATCCACTTGCCCGTGAGGTTGCTTTGCGCCGGGCTTTTCGAGTTGAATGCCGTCACGGTCGCCACTGCGAATTGATATCCGAGGCTCGCATCGAACCCACGCCACCGGTTGCTCTGCGCCTCCACCATCAGGCCGCGACTCCGAATCTGTCCCAGGTTTTGCCGCTGCAGCAACTGGCTCGTCGCCGTCTGCGATAGCAGCACTGCCGAAATCGGCCGGTTCACTTCGGTCCAGAAATACGCCGTACGCATTCGCCCCAACTCATGCTTGCCCGCGCGCATCGGTGCAAACTCCGCACCAAACTCAAATCCCGTCGCGCGTTCTGCCAATAGCGAATTATTCGCAATCGTCGTCTGTTGTCCCACCTGGCTCGTGCGGTACAACTCGTTCATCGTCGGCCCGCGAAACGCCCGAAACGCTGTGCCCGTCAGGGCCACACCATGTGGCAGATATCGCACCAGACCTACTCGCGGGCTCACCATCAGCTCGTCGATCTCCGGCAGCATTGTTGGCCGAGCGCCTGCCGTCGTCTGTAACGCGTCGAACGTCCGAAAACTATCCACGCGCACCGATCCAGAAACCGACCACCCCTTCGGCTGCCAGATTGCGTCTGTATATCCTCCCAATTCTCGCTGGCGCGCACTCACGATCGTCGCCGCTCTCGCTACACCACCAACGACAGGGGACTCCGCGTCCGTCGCACGCACATCGCGCATATCCGCTCCCAGTGCCGCCGACATCGAATGCTCAAATACGCGCGTCAACTGTGCTGCGAAACCGAATTCATCCGTTGGCACATGCTGCAGTTTCGTCAGGTTCTCAGTGTTACGATCCGGCGCAACGGAGGAGAAGCTCTGTCGGTATTCCTCTCTCGCCCCGAACAATCGCAGCGCCCCATGCATTCGTGCAACATCCGCGTCGCCGCCGCCCGCATACCGCCACAATCGGGTCGCGTTCGTCTGCAGCGGCGTCCCGTTCTGTCGCGACTCATTCAACACATTTCCGCGCAGAAATGCCGTCCATCCGCTGATCGATGGTGGCGTTCTCAACTCCAGCCTTCCGCTCTGCGCGTTCACATTCGTCGGCACATCGACCGTTCCGCGCAGCGCGGGCGCGACTGTTATATAGCCATCTGTCTTCAACTCGCTGGCGGCTGCCAGCGCGCCAATCCATCGCGTCGCAGACTCCGCCATACCGTCTGCGAGCACGGTATTCTGCGTCGCTCCGCTCGCATCCGCTGCAATCCAAATTGTCTTCGCCTCGCGCGGTTCTACCGGCGCCACATCAATCACGCCACCTATCGCGCTCGACCCATACAACTCTGCTGACCCGCCGCGCACCAGTTCCACATCACGAATCGACGGCTCTGGAATTTCGGTCCAGTGAACCCATCCGCCAAAGGGATCGTTCATCGGTACCTGGTCGCTCACCACCAGTGTTCTGCTTGCCGCGGTCGAACCCAGCGCGCGCAAACTCACGCCGCTACTCGTCGGGTTTGCGGTCCACGAACTCGTTCTTCGAAACAGCTGAAACCCGGCCACCTGGTGCAATCGATCATCGAGTGTAAGTCCCGGCGCAGCCTTCAGCTTCTCCGGCGTCAGCACCGCCACACTTGACGCCGCATCATTGATCCCCGCGAGTCCGCGGTCTGCCGTGACCGTCACACTTTCCTGCGCCGCAACCGGCCGCATCGTGACGCGTTCGGTTGCGCCTACCACCAACCCCGTCACAGTCTCGGGCGCAAATCCTTTCATCGTGACGTCTACAGCCGATCCCGCGGGCACATTGACGCAGGCATTTGCATCCATAGCCACCGGTGAGCCGCCCTGCGTCGTCCGCGCACGCACCGCCACGGTTGCGCCCCGCAGTGCATCTCCCGCCGTATCCACGACACACACGCGCGCCTGCTGCGCATTCGCCACTGCGGCGAAGACAGCCCACCCCATCCAGCGCGCGAAGCCCATGCTTTCAGCCTCTCACAACTCACCAAGCAGTCTCGCTCTCTCTGGTGCACTCGTACACCACAGGAGCACCCCGAAGCCAACTCCTGAATCCGGAGCCGACGGAAAAAGGCAAGAAGAAGCGCAACGACCGCCGCATCGCTGTCGGCGCAACTTCACAGCCGTTCGCGAGCTTTCAGACTATCGACGATCTTCCCCGCAAACTCCGCACCGAGATAGACGAGTTCTTCACGACCTACCATCGGCCGCAGGGAAAGCAGTCGCGCACTCTTGCCTGGAAAAACCCCATAGCGGCGCAGCGGCTCATCGACAAGGCGCGGCAAGAGCATGATGCCAAATAGGCAGCTGTCTACCGGCTCTTCTGCGCCGCCTCAATCGCCGCACCCACGCGCAGCACTGTCGATTCGTCAAAGTGCCGCCCGAGCACCTGGACGCCAATCGGCAGGCCCGCCGCGGTCTCGCCCGCCGGAACACTCATACCGCAGATACCGGCCAGCGAAGCCGCAACGGAATAAATATCCTCGAGATACATCTGCAGAGGATCATCCGTCTTCTCGCCCAGCTTGAACGCAGGTGTCGGAGTCACTGGACACACAATCGCATCCACCTTCGCGAACGCCGCCAGAAAATCGCGTGCAAGCAATGTGCGAACCTGTTGCGCTTTGCGATAGTACGCGTCGTAGTAGCCCGCCGAAAGGGCATATGTCCCCAGCAGAATCCTTCGCTTCACCTCAGCGCCAAAACCCTCGTCACGCGTCTTGCGGTACATCGCGGCGAGCGTGTTGGCGTCCTTCGCGCGCAACCCATAGCGCACGCCATCGAACCGCGAAAGATTCGCGCTCGCCTCCGCCGTAGCCAGCACGTAGTAGGTCGGCACAGCGTACTTTGTGTGCGGAAGAGACACGCGGTCGATCGTGCATCCCGCCACACGCAAATCATCCAGCGCCCGCTCTACAGCGGTGCGAATCTCTGAATTCAATCCCTCGCCGAAATATTCCTCCGGCACACCGATCCTCAGTCCGCTCACCGGCTTCTTAAGCTCACTCACATAACTGCCAACCGGTTGATCGGAACTCGTCGCATCGCATCCGTCCCTGCCCGCAATCACTTCAAGGACCGTCGCCGCGTCCTCCACCGAACGCGCGAGCGGTCCTGCACGATCCAGCGACGACGCAAAGGCAATCAGCCCGTAGCGCGATACGCGCCCGTACGTCGGCAGCACACCCACCACGCCGCAGAACGCCGCGGGCTGACGAATCGATCCGCCAGTATCCGTTCCGAGCGAAGCAACGCACAATCCCGCTGCGACAGACGCAGCTGATCCTCCCGAGCTTCCGCCCGGCACGCGATCCAGCGCCCGCGGATTGTGCACGGGCCCATACGCCGAGTTTTCGTTGGAAGATCCCATCGCGAACTCATCGCAATTTAGCTTCCCGAGCACCACAGCGCCCGCGGCTTCCATTCTGGCCACGGCTGTTGCATCGTACGGCGGATGGTATCCCTTCAGAATCTTCGAGCCCGCGGTCGTCTCTACACCGCGCGTGGCCAGCACATCCTTGATCGCAACCGGAACGCCCGCCAACGGCCCCAACTTCTCACCAGCCCTCACCGCTGCATCCACGCGCGCCGCTTGCTCGAGTGCCCGCTCCTTCGTCAGCGTGAGATAGCTGTGGATCGGCCCATCGGCCACCGCGATCCGTTCGAAGTGTTGCTCGGCCAGCCTCACGGCCGAGACCTTGCCCGTCCGGACATTCTCCAGTGCCGCGCTCAGCGACAACGACTCCAATTCAATATGTGGCGCGTCAATCATGCTGTTTCCAAAAACTCCGAATCACTCGCAACTTCAAAACTCGCAAACTGAACGTGACCAGATTCAGCGAAGAGAATCCCCAGCGCGACTACCGCTCAATCACTTTCGGCACCTTAAAGAAGCGCCCATCCGTCTCCGGGGCTTCCCGCATCACCTCCTCGCGGCCGGTAGATAGCAGGACTTCATCAAGCCGGAGCGTCTCGCCGTGCTCCGCCAGAGCCAGACCCAACACCTCACTTGCCTGGGCCATTGCAGGGACCTCGCGCGTATCCAGCTCATTCAATTGCGCGATGTACCCCAGAACTTCATTCAAATCCTTGGCCAGCCGCGGCAGCTCTTCCGGCGTTAGTTCCAGACTGGCCAAGTCCGCCACATGCTGCACATCTTCGACCGTTACCGTTGTCTCTTTGCTCATCAAACCTTCCGGCGCTCCTTCGTCCGCGTATTCGTTGGCTTGGCCGCCAGCTTCTTCGCTCCTGCCGGCACAGCGTCACGTCCTCGCGCCCTCGTTGAAGCCGTTTCCTCGAAGTGTATCGTCTGCAGCTGCACGCCGGCGATCTTCCGCAGATCCTCCGCCAGCATCCTCCGCATCTGCACAAATTGATCTCGCCATCCTGGCTGTAACACGCGCACATGCAGTACGCGATCTTCATCGAACCTCAAGATCTCTGCGCGCTCTGCCAGGGCCGATCCACAGGCTACCGCCCACGCTGCCGCCAGACGGTCCTCATCCGACAGAGTTCGGAGGCTGCGTCCCAATGCCCCGCGAAGCACATCGCGCATTGCTTGCATAGACCTGATTGTAAGTTGCATCCGCCCTCTCCGCGCTCAGTGAAGCGCTGTCGCCGCGCCTCTCCCGCCGCGCGCAAGCCTCAGCCGCTGGCACCCTACTCAGCAGAAGCCCGTCCTATCGATCCAGGAAGGCACACCGCCAGGCGCTTGCCCCGTCGTGCATTACAAACGGATGGTGTACGCGCTACCCGGCCCTTAGATTCCCGGACCAGCAGATTTGAAGCGAATTCAGCTTAGTACGCTCCGTCGCGGTTCACCACCGACGACCATGTACGCACCAGGATCTTCGCATCCGTTCGCAGCGACCATGTCTGAGCGTATTGCCGGTCAAGTTCCACCCGCTGTTGATAGCTCAACTCGCTACGTCCTGAGACCTGCCATAGCCCCGTAATGCCTGGCTTCACAGAGCAGTAGTCCCAGAATCGATCGCCGTACTTTTCGACTTCAGCTGCGATAATCGGCCGCGGCCCCACCAGGCTCATTGTCCCGTTCAGCACGTTCCAAAGCTGTGGCAGCTCGTCCAAGCTCGTCTTGCGCAGGAACCGGCCCAGGTGCGTCACTCTGGGATCACACTTTAGTTTGTGCGTTGCCCGCCACTCGGCGCGAGCCTCGGAATGCGCCATCAGGTATCGCTCCAGCACCTCGCCCGAGTTGATGCACATCGTCCGAAATTTCCACATTGTAAAGAACTCGCCATGGCGGCGGATCCGACGATGCGAAAACAGAATCGGCCCCGGCGAACTCAGCCATACCGCTGCAGCGACTACGAGCAATACAGGCAAGAGCAAAATGCAGAGACATACCACTAGCGCTATATCGATGGTGCGTTTCACAACGCGGTAGCGGAAGAAATCTTCCGGAGCACTTGCCCGCGGCGACACCCTTAGCTTCGTTGTCGAACCGCTTACTTCCGGGAGATCAAACGTGCTCGAGCCAAACATAGCAGCGTTCGGTTCGTGACTTTGCAGATCCAACGACATCCAGTCCTCATCTGCTGCCCCCGGGCCGTTCCGCGTTCTGCACTGCTGCTACAGATCGCGCCTTGTTCATGACTGAAGACCGCATTGATCTCACAGTCCGCCTCAACCCTGGGGTCTGCGCTAACGATTGGGGGCCTCGCCAGCATTCTTCCTCGGGTTCCGCGTACTTCGGTAAAACTTGGGGCAATCAAACGTAAGAATTGGTTGCCGCCTCAGTGTACCGTCCAGAGAACTAAGTTGCGATAGCTAAATGCTTAGACGGAACCTGTTCCGTAGAGTTGCGGTTCCAAAATGGGAATCGTTCTGGCCCTTGATTCCTCTGGTTCGTCGTAGTGCCCTATGCTCGTGTCATGACCTTACGTGATACCTCCCTGCGCGATGTAAAAATCCTGCAACCCAGGCGCTACGGCGACGCACGCGGCTGGTTCGCCGAAATCTTCAACCAGGACACCTTTGCTTCGCTTGGCCTTCCCTCTACGTTCTCCCAGGACAACCAATCGTTTTCCGCTCGCGGCGTGCTCCGCGGCCTCCATTACCAGCTCGGTCATCCTCAAGGCAAACTCGTCCGCGTCCTCTCCGGCCACATCTGGGACGTCGCTGTCGATCTCCGCCGCGAATCTCCGGACTTTGGCCGCTGGGCGGCATTCGACCTCAAGCCCCGTAACGAAGAAGGTGAAATCGAGCTTCTCTGGATACCCGAAGGGTTTGCACATGGCTTCCTGGTTCTCTCCGAGACTGCCGAGGTACTCTACAAGACCACTCGCGGTTACTACCCTCCCGGCGAGCGATGCGTTATCTGGAACGATCCCGAACTCGGCATCACCTGGCCGCTCGATCAACTCGCCGGCACCGAGATTTCTGTCTCTACTAAGGACGCAAAGGGCGCGCTACTTCGCAATGCTGAGCTCCCTTGAAACACGCTATGCAAATCGTAATTGCACTGGTAACTGGTAAATGAGGAAACGACATATACCGCTTGTTAACCAGAGAATCACCCTCTATCGCATCTCGCGCATCCACCACTCCGCTTCCGCCAGCGAGCCAATCGCCGAGTACTCGCCGGGGCAGGGGACCGTTTCAGTTCCGCGTAACAGAAACGCCTGCCGCAGTCCCACCGAGTTCGCGGCGGCTACATCCGAGCATCGGTCGCCCACCATCACCGAACGGGCCAGGTCCAGCCCATGCTCTCGCGCAGCGCGCAGCAACATCCCCGGTCCTGGTTTGCGGTCTTCGTGTTCGCGCTTGTACTCCCCTATGCCTTCCGGGTGATAGGGGCAGAAGTAGACGCCATCCACTTTTACCTGCTCACGGCCGCATTCCACAAGCATCCACTCCATCAGCGCGTGAAAGTCCGCCTCGCTGTACATCCCTCGAGCAATACCTGACTGATTCGTGACGACGATCAGCTTGTATCCGAGCTCCATCGCCGTCCTGCACAAGCTGAACGCGCCCTCTACCCAGCGAACGTCTTCCGGTCGGTGCAGATAGCCGACCTCTTCATTCAACACGCCGTCACGGTCCAGGAACAGCGCCCTTGCTCTCACTGGAGAAGCGGCTGCCACCTAGTACACCTTCTCTGCGACGACACGTCGCAGATACTCCGCGTAGCTGCTCTTTCCGAGCTTCGCCGCCAGCGCGTCCAACTGCTGCGCGTCAATGTAGCCCAATCGGAACGCAATCTCCTCCGGCGAAGCCACCTTGAGTCCTTGCCGGTGTTCAATCGTCTGGATGAAGTTGCTGGCATCTAGAAGCGAATCATGAGTGCCCGTGTCCAGCCACGCCATGCCGCGCCCCAGCACCTCCGTACGCAGTTGTCCGCGCTCCAGGTACCAGCGGTTCACGTCCGTAATCTCCAGCTCACCACGAGGAGAGGGCTTCAGCTGCTCTGCCACACCAACCACCTGGTTGTCGTAAAAGTAGATTCCAGTTACGGCATACCGGGACTTCGGCTTCGCCGGCTTTTCCTCCAGGGAGACCGCCCTCCGCTGGGCATCGAACTCCACCACGCCATACCGCTCCGGATCATGCACTGGATAGGCGAACACTGTCGCTCCCGTCTTGTGCTCCGCGGCTTCACGCAGAATGTCCGCAAACTCATGCCCATAGAAAAGATTGTCCCCTAGCACAAGGCAGCAACTATCGCCTCCAATGAACCCACGGCCAATCAGGAACGCCTGGGCCAGCCCATCCGGAGAAGGCTGCACCGCATAGCTGAACTTCACACCCCACTGCTCCCCTGTGCCCAGCAGCGCCTCAAACCGCGGGGTGTCCTGCGGGGTCGAGATCACCAGGATCTCCCGTATGCCCGCCAGCAGCAGCGCCGACAGCGGGTAGTAGATCATCGGCTTGTCATACACCGGCAGCAGCTGCTTGCTCACCGTCTGCGTCACCGGATACAACCGCGTGCCCGAGCCGCCGGCGAGAATAATTCCCTTCATCCACGAGCCTCCGCCGCGGCGCCCGCGTTTTTCGTCTCACCGCGTCCGCTGTAGTTCTGCTCCATCCAGTGCTGATACGCTCCGCTCGTCACATCGGCGACCCACGCCGCATTCGCCAGATACCACCCGACCGTCTTCCGCAGCCCGGTCTCAAACGTCTCCGCCGGACTCCACCCCAGCTCACCGGAGATCTTGCGCGCGTCGATCGCATACCGTCGATCATGTCCCGGCCTGTCCTGCACAAACTTGATTTGCTCCACATACGGCCGCGCCCCGGGCTTCAGTTCATCCAGCAACGCGCAGATCGTCCGTACTACATCCAAATTAGCGCGCTGATTATTCCCGCCGACGTTATACGTTTCACCCAGCCGTCCTTTCCGCAACACCGTGCGGATCGCGGTGCAGTGATCGACCACATACAGCCAATCCCGCACCTGCTGCCCATCGCCGTACACCGGTAGCGCTTTACCCGCCAGGGCATTGCTGATTGCCAACGGAATCAGCTTCTCCGGAAACTGAAACGGTCCATAGTTATTCGAGCAGTTCGTCACCAGGGTTGGAAGCTTGTACGTGTGGCGCCACGCGCGGACCAGCATGTCGCTCGAAGCCTTCGAGGCCGCATAGGGCGAGTTCGGCGCAAACGGAGTCGTCTCGCTGAACGCCGGATCATTGGGCTCCAACGTCCCATACACCTCATCGGTCGATACGTGCAGAAACCGGAAACTCTCCCGATCCTCGCCCGTCAGCGTCTCGTAGAACTTCCTCGCCGCCTGCAGCAGCCGAAACGTTCCGTCGACATTTGTCTTCAAAAACGCATCCGGCCCCAGGATCGACCGGTCCACATGGCTCTCCGCCGCGAAGTGCACGACAGCCCGCGGTCTGTGCTCGCGAAATATATTCTCCAGCAACTCCGTATCGCAGATGTCGCCATGCACGAACGTATAGCGCGGAATATCAACCACGGACGCCAGGTTTTCCGGATTCCCCGCATACGTCAGCGCATCCAGGTTCACCACCGGCGCGCTCTCGTTCGCGAGCCAATCCAGCACAAAGTTCGACCCAATGAAGCCGCACCCTCCGGTTACCAGAATGGGGTTGGAAGAGCGGTGGTTCGAATCGTCTCTGGAATCAGTCATGTCCAACGTCACTCTCGTCGCTAGGGAACTTGTAGACCCCTGAGAAACGCTACAGGGGCTCTATTTGTCACATCAATCTGATGCTTCAACTGGGTTGGCGCCAGGTCCTTCTAGATAAACATCGCTGCAGGTGTCCATCTTCCTTAGCTGAATCTTATCGTAGCGGCCGAGGTGCTATGCTCCGCGGGCATCATCAAACGGTATCTAGGGGCGCGCCATCCAGTTCGACGGGAGTCGAATAAGGCCGATTCAGAGACTCACTCGCGCAGCGGCGATCAGGAATCGGCATTTCAGATCCAGGCGAGTGCGGCGGCAAGGACACCTTGATTGATCTTGTGTTGCAGTTGAAGATGCTAAATGTCCCAAATAAGTCAACGTGTGCGCAATTCTGAAAGAGTAGTCAGATGTTGGAATTTCTCTGCGTACTCCGGAGACCGCCTCAGATTTCTTAGGCCCTGGTTGATGAAAGCCCAGGCACAGGCGAGCGAGAAACCAAGGATTCCAAGACCGATGGTGATGAGAGATCCGTGAGGTCCTGATTTCCTATCCGGCGCAACGGCGTGATCGATGACCTGGATGATGGGAGCTGACTTCGCTTCATCAATCCGCGCGGCTTCATATTGTCGAGAGAGTAAGTCGAAGAGCGATTCATGATATTTTACTTCGCGAAGTTTGCGCGCATACTCGAGGCTATCTTCCGCGACACGCCCCGCGGGCAGCGAAATATCTCCTGGCTGCGACTGACGGGCCTGATCGTCTTCGAGCTTGATCAGTTGACGACGCATCGTAGAGATTACTTCCTGCAGCCGTGTCACGTCCGGGTTTTGTTCGGTAGCGAAGGTTCGCATCGCCTGCATCTCAACTTCCCTGCTGGCGATTTGCGCTTGGAGCTGAGCAATCGATTGGATGATCATTTGCGCCTGACCCGTGAGTTGGATCACGCCCGTACGCTGCTCGGTGGCGCGGAGGTCATCTTCAGCAAGTGCGAGCTCCTTCTTCTCCGCGTCCAACTGATGATCGAAGAAAACCCTCCGCTGAGCCGCCTCGGTGATGGCTAGATTCGAGTTGACTCTATAGAGTTCATTAACATACGCATTTGCCAAATCCCGGGCCCGATTCGGGTCATGGTCCGTGACAGAAATACGGATCAGGTTGTCCTTCCCGGCCTCGATCACCGTATGGGCTCTGAGCGCACTCCGAGTGTCGTCCTGCCTCTTTCGCTTGTAAACGGATTCAAGATGAAACTGACTAATGATTTCGTCTGCGATTGTTCGACACTGCAGAATTCCTACGTACATGTCCTCAGGATTTCTGAAGCCCAAAGCGGATGCGCCACCACCCAGTGCGGCGAGGGATCCTAACTGACCCATCATCACGGTAGAAGGAGACTGCTGTTGCGGTGGCAGTATGGTAGCGGTCGCGGTGAAATTTGGCTTCAGAAGAAGTGAGATAACCACCCCAATACATAGGGCTGCCACAGACACTATTCCGATCACTCTCTTTCTGCGCGTCAGAATGAGGAGGATATCGAGGACGTCAATGTTATCAGCATCATGAGAATGTGCTGATGCAGGCGCCCGAAGCGTTTCTTGCTCGAGAATCTTCATCTACGTCGCTATCTATCGTAACTCAACCACACGGCGGGTACTGGACCCGTGGGAAGAAGCCTCCACGTCCGAGTGCGACGCGGTATTGCCGATGGGTTGGCCGTCGCGGAGGAGCGTGAGGGCGTGGTCGGCTCGATGACGCCTCAGGATGACGGCGCGAGGCAAAAATACAGTGGTCCTTCGACTTCGCGCTCAGGATGACGGCTCAATTGATCGGGTCGAGATAACGCCGTAAAGATGAACTACTACGTGAGGGAAGTGAAGGTGAGGTAGTTGTTTTCGGAGATGCGGACGTTGCCGGAGGCGATGTCGTAGATCCAACCGGAGACAGTGAGATTGCCAAGGGTCATGGCAGTGGCTACCGAAGGGTGCGTCTTGAGGTGCTGAATTTGGAGTAGGACGTTCTGCTCGGTAAGGACGTCGATGAGCGGACGTTCCGAGTGGTTTTCGATGTCGTGTTCGTGGAGGGTGTTGGAGACGGCGAGCGCGGTCTGTGCGTTTTTGAGCCAGTTGCGAACGCTGGGCATCTTGTCCGTTGATGACGGGTCGAGGAGAGCCTTCATCGCGCCGCAGTCGGTGTGGCCGCAGATTGCGACGTGGCGGACGCCGAGGGCTGCCACAGCATACTCGATGACAGCGGAGACGCCGCCGAGCATTTCACCGTAGGCGGGGATCATATTGCCGATATTGCGGAGGACGAAGACCTCGCCGGGGCCGGTGGAGGTGAGGGCGTTGGGATCGATGCGGGAGTCGGCGCAGGTGATGAAGAGGGTGTGCGGGCGCTGGGGCTCGGTGACGGCTTGCGCGAAGAGCTCGGGATTGGCGGCGTAGGTCTCGGAGCGGAAACGGCGCACGCCATTTTTGAGTTGTTCGAGAACAGGGTCCATGTTGTGTTCAAGGATAGCTGGGGACGTTAGTTAGCGGCTTTTGTGGCGTCGCGAAGATCCAAAATACAGGGGTCTCTCCACTCCGCGCTGCGCGCTCCGGTCGAGATGACAGCGTTATCGTGATGATAGCGTTATCGTGCCGGAAGAGTTTTTATCGCGCGTCTTAACGCTCGATACCACCACCCTGTCTTCCTTCCCCACCCCAGCGAACAAGTTCGCTGGGGACCCGGATCGGAAGCCGAGGGTGGGCACCCGGATCTAGTCGCGCCATTTGATGTTGCAGCCGATGGAGGCGCGCTGGTTGGGGTCGGGGCGCTTGCCGGCAATGACGGCGTCGAGGGCGGCGCGGAGATCCTTGCCGGTGACGGGGGTGTCGTTGCCCCAGCCATCGGAACGGCGAGGGCGGGAGTCGTCAAGTTGGCCGCGGTAGACGAGCTCCATGGCGCCGCTAAAGAGGAAGATGTCGGGGGTGCAGGCGGCCGAGTAGGAGCGGGCGACCTCCTGGGTCTCGTCGTAGAGGTAGGGGAAGTTCCAGCCGAGGCGTTTGGCCTGGGCGCGCATGTTGTCAGGGGAGTCCTGGGGGTAGGATGCGACGTCGTTGGACATGATGGCGCAGAAGGCGATCTTGCCGGCGTAGTCGCGGGCGATGTTGGCGATCTCCTGCTCGACGTGGATGACGAAGGGGCAATGGACGCAGAGGAACATGACGAGCAGGCCGTGTTTTTGCGCGGGGCCTCCGGTGACCGCGGCGTTGGCGGCGTCCGAGAGGTTGTCGTCCCAGGAGAGTGCGAAGACGTCGTCGCGGGACATGGCGCGGCCGGTGAGGACATCGGTGAGCTCGAAGGCGGGGGCGATGGTGCCGAGCTGCACCATGGTGGATTCGGTCCGCGACATAAGACCTCCTGGGAAGTCAGAATAGCTGGTGCCGAGAGCGTTTGACAGAACATGACGCGACAGCGGTGCGAACGGGGCGCTTGCGCGGGGTGGACGGGCCAGCCAACCTGAAGGTAACCTTGTTTCATCCCACTCGTAATGTGGCGAGTCACCCAAAGGTCGCATATTGTGACCTTTATGGGTGAGGGCCCGTCTTACTCCAAGAGCGCCGTCCACGCCCAATACTTCGCTGAAACAAGAGACCCCCGCTTGCGACTTTCTTCTTCCGGCCCCCTCCGGAACTGTGGCTTACTTTCGCTTCTGACAGCCGCGGTTCTGACAATAGTTCCCTCCTCTGGTGCTCAGTCCGCAACGGAGAATGCCTCCCAGGCGCTGGCGGCGCTGCGTCCGAAGCCGGCACGGCGGGTGGCGCCGAATCCTGACCTCAGCGCGAAGGTGCGGCTGGGTGGGCATCTGCCGGGGTGGGTGCGGGCGGAGAATACGGCCGCGACGGTGGTGCCGGTGAGCGCGCCGCTGAATGTGACGGTGGTGCTGAAGCGCGATGCCGGCACGCAGGCGGCGTTCGAACAATTGCTGGCAGAGCAGCAGACGCCGGGGTCGGCGCTGTACCACCAGTGGTTGACGCCGGCGCAGGTGGGAAGCATGTTCGGCGTGGCTTCGTCGGATGTGCAGGCCGTGGAGAGCTGGCTGGAGTCGCAGGGGCTGAAGGTCACGCGCGCGGAGCCGAATGGCCTGCTGCTGGATGTGACGGGCAGCGTGGCGGCGGTGAGTGCGGCGTTCCGGACGAACTTTGCGGAATATCGTGTGGGCCCGGAGACGAGGCTGTCAGCGACGGAGGAGCCGAGTGTTCCCCAGGCGTTGCAGGCAGTGATTGCGGGCGTGCATGGATTGTCGCAGAGCACGCTGCATCCGCAGAGCATAGCGACCGTGGTGCAAGGCAAGCTCACAGCGCAGGTGAGTGGCGGTTTGTCGGCGGAGCCGCAGATGACCGCGCCGAGCGGCGGGCACTATCTGACGCCGAGCGACTTTGCGACGATCTATGACCTGGGTTCCGTCTACAGCGGCGGGAACACAGGCGCAACGGTTGGCGGCAAGGGGCAGAGGATCGCGATTGTGGGACGGTCGCGCGTGGCGGCGACGGACATCACCGCGTACGAGAGCCTGACGGGACTGCCGAGCGCGCAGCCGAACGTCATCATCCCGACCGCCGGGATCGATCCGGGGACGACGAACGGCGGCGACCAGGACGAGGCGACGCTTGATGTGGATCGCGTCATGGGGACGGCGCCGGGCGCGGGAGTGGACCTGGTAGTCAGTGCGGATTCGCGGACTGTGAGCGGCATTTATACGGCCGCGGCGTATGCAGTGAATACGCTCGTGGACCCGGTGCTGAGCATCTCGTTTGGCGACTGCGAGGCGAATGCGGGTCAGCAGGGTGTGAGCGTGTGGGACACGCTGTTTTCGGCGGCGGCTGCTGAGGGCATCAGCGTGCTGGTGTCGAGCGGTGACTCGGGTGCTGCAGGGTGTGATGGGAACAGCCAGACGCTGCCGATGACGCAGACGGCGAGTATCAACTACATCTGCTCGAGCAGCTACGTGACGTGCGTGGGTGGAACGGAGTTCGCGGACACGAACTCGGCGGGAAGCTACTGGAGCGCACAGAACGGAAGTGGACAGAGTTCGGCCACAGGTTACATCCCGGAGGGCGCGTGGAATGAGCCGATGTCGGGATCGAAGTACGTGGCGTCAGGGACCGGCGGCGGAGCGAGCGCGTATATTGCGAAGCCGAGCTGGCAGACGGGGACGGGCGTGCCGGTGGACGGGATGCGCGATGTGCCGGATGTGTCGCTGAGCTCGGCGACGCACGATGGATATCTAGCGTGCCTGGCCTATGCGGGAGGAGACTGCAGCCAGCAGAAATTCGAGGTGTTCGGCGGAACGAGCGCGGCGGCGCCGGGGATGGCGGGCATCGTTGCGTTGATGAATACGGCGACGGGAAGCGCGGCGGGGAACGTGAACCCGTTGCTGTACCGGCTGGCGGCGAGCTCCTCCGCAGTGTTTCACGACGTGACGGAGGCGACGTCGGGGGTTTCCGGGTGCACGGTTTCGATTCCTTCGATGTGCAACAACAGCACGCCATCGGCGGCAGGGCTGACGGGTGGCCTGGCTGGGTTTGAGGTGGCAACGGGATTCGATCAGTCGACGGGCTGGGGATCAGTGGATGGAGCAAAGCTGATTGGGGCGGCGATGACTGCGGGCGGCTCGGGTTCGGGCTCCTCATCGGCGGGGAGCTTCACGATGGGAGCGAGCCCTGGGTCGCTGAGCGTGACGGCCGGCGCGACAGCGGGCAACACGGCGACGGTGTTTGCGACGGCGGCGAATGGGTTTACCGGCATGGTGTCGCTGAGCTGCTCGGTGACGGCGACGGGAACGGCGGCGTTGCTGCCGAGCTGCTCGGTGACACCATCAACGATCGTGTTGAGTGCTGCTGCTCCCAGCGCAAGCGCGGTTGTAACTGTTGGGTCGCAGGCGGCGGCGAACAACACGGGCTCAACATGCGGATCAGGTGCCGGTGCACAGAACGTGCGGTTGAGTGGACTGGCGCTGGCTGGCCTGTGTCTGCTCCTGATGCCGGTGGCGCGCCGGCGTGACTTGCGCGGGCTGTTGATGGTCGTGGCGGCCGCGGCGGGGATGAGCATGATGATGGGCTGCGGTGGTGGAGCAGCGGCTGGCGCCACAGGATCGCCGAGCTGCGCGGCGCTGGCCACGGCGGGGACGACGGCAGGCGGGTACATGGTGACCCTCACCGGCAAGAGCGGGAGTATCACGCAGAGCACCAGCTTCAACGTAACGGTGCGGTAGCGCGGCTACGCTGGTGGAGTGAAAAAGCTCGAAGCGAAAAGACCCGGACGCAGGCTGGCGGATGCGGGCGTGGTGGAGTGCGAGGCGCTTCCGCTGGGGCTGAATGGGCGGCCGCTTTGCCGGTGGTGCCAGATGGAGATCCTGGCGAAGCGTCGGCGGACGTTCTGTTCGGATTATTGCGTACACCAGTGGCGGCTGAGGTCCGACCCCGGATATCTGCGCGACCAGGTGTTTCTGCGAGATGCGGGCGTGTGCTCGGAGTGCGGGCTGGATACAGTGAAGGCCTACCGGGAGCTGAAGCGGAGCCGGGGCCCAGCAAGAGACGAGGCGCTGGAGATGTGGGGAGTGCGTACCCTGACGGCGCGCCGTTCCTTGTGGGATGCGGACCATATTCTTCCGGTGGCGGAGGGCGGGGGCGAGTGCGATCTGGATAATCTAAGGACGCTTTGCCTGATGTGTCATCGTGAGGCGACGGCGGAGTTGAGGCGGAGGATGAGGGTGAAAGCGCCAAGGTGAGAAAAATCGCGCTTCGCGCGATGCCCACCTTAGCGCGCGATGAGACTGCGCGCGAAGATGGGGCACCCAGGGTGGGTAATTCCAAATACAGGGGTCTCTCCACTCCACGGACGATGAAACCGTCCGCTCCGGTCGAGATGACGGGTCTTTTTATACGGGCAATTGCTTGAACCTTCACCTTGGGGAAACGGACGCCGGCAGGGTACCGAGGTGGGTGAGGGTCAGTGGAGTTTGATTGCCGGAGTGGGGGCTGGCTGCTATGCTTGCTCCAGTTCGCGGCGTCCCATTTTGGAACAGCGACGCGACCTCTTTTGGTATGAAGATTCTTACCCGCACCGTTTTTCTCGGGTCTCTGTTTCTGGTTCCCGTGCTTTTGCATGCGCAGGATTCGTGCGTGGACTCGCCGGAGTGCCCGACGGCGATTCTGGGCATCGTGGGAGCTGCCGGTGCGGCGCTGTATGTGCGTTGGCGCTCGCGATAATTCCGTGACAACGGTGTGTATTGGCAGTGACAAAAGCGCGTGTCGGCTTCGGATAGACTGAAATCTGTAACCAGACGAAGGAAGGGTAGGCAGAGAGACGCTGGCCCATAGCATTTGTCAGCTGACTTCGTGAACGGTTCGTGAAGGGGACGACACCGAGCGTGAATCCGTATCGATTGAGGCTGCAACCGTTTCGTTTTTGCCTTTTCCTGTGCGGGTTTGCTGCCGTAGGCAACGTTGGCAACCCTGGACTGCACGCACAGATATTCGACCAGCCATCGACGTCGACGATCCCTTCACAGACTTCGGCTCCGCCGGTATCGATTCCGACTTCGTCAAGCTCGATTTCGAGTCTGCTGAGCCAGTACGGCTCGCAAACTGGCACGCAGACAGACGACCAAGGGCGGCTGATGCGCGATGAGGAGCAGCGGCAGTTGCTGGCGAGCCAGAACCAGCCGCCGTTGCCGCCGGAGCCACCGAGCCCCTTCCAGCAGATGGTGGAGGCGACCACGGGACAAAAGCTGGATATTTATGGCGTCTCGCTGTTCCGGCGGGTTCCAACAACCTTTTCACCGGTGCAGAATGTGCCGGTGGGGCCGAGTTATGTGCTGGGGCCGGGCGATGAGCTTGTTCTGCAACTCTCCGGCCAGATTAACCGGCAGATGCGGCTGACGGTCAATCGTGAAGGAGAGGTTCAGATTCCGGAACTTGGCGCAGTGCATGTTGCCGGCTTGACCTATGGCGACCTGCCCGGATTTCTGAACAAGCAGATTGGACGCATCTACCGCAATTTCACCTTGAATGTATCGATGGGTGCGCTGCGAACGATCCAGGTGTTTGTGGTTGGGCAGGCGCGGCGGCCGGGCAGCTTCGCGGTGAGTTCGTTGAGCACGCTGCTGAATGCGCTGTTTGCTTCGGGCGGACCATCTTCGACGGGGTCGCTGCGCGACATCCAGGTGAAGCGCAACGGGGAGACGATCGACCACTTCGACCTGTACGACCTGCTGCTGCGCGGAGACAAGTCGAAAGATATCGCGCTGGCGACGGGCGATGTAATCTTCATTCCTTATGCGGGACCGCAGGTGGCGGTACTGGGCAGCGTCAATCATCCGGCGATCTACGAGCTGAAGGGCCAGACGAGTGTGGAGCTGGCGCTGGGGTTTGCCGGCGGTGAGAGCGCGCTGGCTTCGGGTGCCGATGTTCTGCTGGAGCGCGTGTATGAGCATGCGAACCGCAACGTGGAAACCATCAGCCTGGACACGAGCAAGACGGAGATGATGCAGGGCGGGGACATCCTGTCGGTGCGCGCGGTGGTGGACCGCTTTCGGAATGCTGTAACGCTGCGCGGCAACGTCGCGAATCCAGGACGGTATTCGTGGAAGCCGGGGATGCGCGTGAGCGACTTGATTCCGAACCGGGAGTCGCTGGTGACGCGCGACTACTGGCGCAAGCGGAATCAGCTTGGTCAGTTTGTGCTGGAGCAGAGCGAACAGCCGAACGATGAGCGGGCACAACGGATCTTCGAGAGTGAGGTTCGACGCCAGGAGCAGTTACAGCAACTGAGGCAACTTGGAGCAACACCGCTGCAGCGGCAGAGCGGCCAGCAGGGGCAGGGTGCGCAGCAGAATGGTCAGCAAGGGACGAACCCTGTGCAGCAGACTGTAACGCTGTACGACGCGCAGGGTCAGCCAGTACAGGTGCAGGTGCCGGTTACAAATATGGGCGCTGGCGCGGGCGCTGCTTCACCGCAACCACAGAATGAAGGCTCGCTGCAGCTGGGCGTGAGGGCGAACGAGCAACAGACGGCGAACGGCACGGTGAGCACATCGGGTGGTGGAAACTCGGTGGCCGCAGCACTGACGGGAGGCGCGGGCCGCTTTCAGCCAAGGAACGATATAGTGCTGAGCGCGCCGGACATCGACTGGGGATATGCGGTCATCGAGCGGCAGGATGACAAGACGTTGACGACGTCGCTGATCCCGTTCAACCTGGGCAAGATCGTGCTGAACGGCGATGCGTCGCAGGACGTGCAGCTGCTGCCGGGCGACGTGGTGACCATCTTCTCGAAGTCGGATATTCGGGTGCCGAGCCAGCAGCAGACACGGTATGTGCGGCTGGAAGGTGAGGTCGAGCAGGCGGGCGTGTACAGTGTGCAGCCGGGAGAGACGCTGCGCAGCCTGGTGGGGCGTGCGGGAGGTTTGACGCCGGATGCCTATCTGTATGCGTCGGAGTTCACGCGCGAGTCGACACGGAGACTGCAGGAGGAGCGGTTGAATGAGTATGCCGACCAACTGGAGTCGACACTGACGCTGGCTAACCTGCAGAACGCACCAATGACTCCGCAGGACCAGGCGGCGCAGGTTGCAGCACAGACGGCGATTCGCAGCACAGTAGACAGGCTGCGCAAGATTCGGCCGATTGGAAGAATCGTGCTGAACTTGAAACCGGCCGATGCGGGGATCGACAGCGTGCCCGATATGTCCCTTGAAGACGGCGACCGCTTCATTGTGCCGCGCGTTCCTGCCAATGTAACGGTGGAAGGACAGGTGTATAGCGGGAATGCGTTCATCTACACGGCTGGCAAGCGCGCAGGAGACTATCTGCATGAGGCCGGGGGACCGGATCGGCAGGCTGACCACAAGCGCATGTTTATTTTGCGCGCTGATGGATCGGTCGTCAGTGAGCAGTACACCGATGTAAGAAAATCAGTGATCTATCCGGGCGATACGATCGTGGTTCCACCGTCTCTTCCGAAGAACACGCTGCAGCGTACGCTGAACATTGCGCAGATCGTCGGGAACCTTGCGCTGAGCGCTGCGTCGATCGCGGTGATCGCGAAGCAGTAGCGAGGCGAAAATCGAGACATGCAGTAGTGTAAAATGAAGCGGCAGTAGAGCTTTTTTGATGTCTTAGGGACGCCCGGTGAAGCCGGGACCGACGATGAAAATGGGACCAGGAAATAGCCTTCCGGAGGCTTCCAGAGACGCAATACAGCTGCGAGGTTATCGTTCGCATAATTTGAAGTCTGGCGGAAGAGTAACGTGGATTTAACAGAACGGTACGGTCCGGAAAACGTTCCGGTGTTTATTCTTTGCGGTGGCTTGGGGACTCGGCTCAGAGAGCAAACAGAGTTTCGACCGAAACCCATGGTCATGGTTGGAAATCACCCTATCCTCTGGCACATCATGCGCAGTTACAGCGCCCACGGATTCAAGAGATTTATCTTGTGCACCGGTTACCGCAGCGATGCCGTAAAGTCCTATTTCCTGAATTACTCTTCCATGAATTCGGACTTCACCGTCAACCTTCGCTCAAACGATGTGGAGATCCATTCCGTCGATCACAATGATGACTGGAAAGTCACGATCGCCTATACGGGTGAAGAGACGATGACTGGAGCACGCGTTTTTCGTGCCGCAGCCAAATACCTTGGATCTGCCGAGCACTTTGCAGTGACCTACGGCGACGGTCTGACGAATGCAAATCTGCTTGAAGAATTTCATTTCCATACCTCGCACAATTCCCTGGGAACAGTTCTTGGCGTGAATCCACCTTCTCGCTTTGGAGAGTTCAAACTTGACGGGGAATCTGTCATTGAATTCGCTGAGAAGCCTGAGTTTAAGGGGAATTGGATCAATGGGGGCTATTTCTTTCTGCGCAGGGGCTTCCTGGACTATTTGTCCGAGGATTCTCATTGCGTCCTGGAAAAGGAGCCACTCTCGCGGCTGGCGAATGACCGGCAATTGAAAGTGTTTCAACACGAAGGGTTTTGGCAGTGCATGGACACTCAGAGAGATTGCGACTATCTCAATGAACTCTGGAAGAGTAGCGAAGCCCCATGGAAGCCGCATTCGTAAAGCGCCAGAATAGTAAGAGAAAAAATATGGCAGGCAATTGGACCTGCACAGATGGAATGGGCAAAGGTGCTGGATTATGGCATCAGGGGGAATAATGTCGGCTTCGACGGCTTTCGATCCACATCTCGCGCGTGATGTGAATGAGGTCATTCACAATTTGGCAGATCGTAATCATCGATTCGCCGGCAAGACGATTCTACTTACGGGCGCGTCAGGCTTTCTGGGATCTCAATTTGTCCACTATTTCCTGCAGTTAAACAGATTGGGTTTGCTCGAAAAGTCTTGCCGCCTCATTGCCTGGGATAACTTTAGCCGCGGCACGCCTGATTGGCTGGTCCATCTGATGGCCGAGCATGAATTTCAAGTCGTAAAAAGAGATGTCATTGAGCGGGGACCCTTTGAGCATGCTGATTTTGTGATTCATGCTGCCTCTATTGCTTCTCCGATGTACTATCGAGCTCATCCTATTGAGACGATGGACGCGAATGTCCAAGGACTTCGCAATTTGTTGGATGATGCCGTGTTGCGGCCTGTGGAAAGCTTCCTCTACTTTTCTACAAGCGAGATTTATGGCGACCCAGATCCGGCACAGATTCCAACTCCTGAAACATATCGAGGAAATGTGAGTTGCACAGGACCCAGGGCCTGTTATGACGAGTCCAAACGCTATGGAGAGACCCTTAGCGTCAATTTTTACCGGCAGCATGCGATTCCCGTGAAGATTGCGCGGCCGTTCAACAACTATGGGCCGGGATTGAAGATCACCGATAAGCGCGTTCTTCCGGACTTCTTTCGCGATATTCTGGCAGGTCGCAATATTGTTCTCTTGTCGAGAGGCAATGCAACACGCACATTTTGTTACGTCTCTGATGCGATTACTGGCTATCTTCTTATGCTTCTTTCAGAGCACAATGGCGAAGCATTCAACATTGGTACTGAGAAACCAGAAATTTCCATGGAAGATCTGGCTCAGGCTGCAATAGCAACTTCAGGCAAGGATCTGTCCATTGAGTTCAAGCAAAGCAGCGATCCTGAATATCTGACAGACAATCCGCAAAGGAGATGCCCAACGATTGCCAAAGCGCGACAGTTGCTGGGGTACGCTCCTCATGTTTCTCTGGAAGAAGGGCTTCAGCGGACATACGAATACTACAAAGATCATTACGAAGCAGAGGAGGCCTAAATGTCTCTGCGCATTGCAGTCGTTGGTTCCGGTTATGTAGGGCTCGTAAGCGGCGCCTGCCTCGCGGCTCGTGGCCACTCTGTTCTTTGTGTTGATATGAAGGCGGATGTTGTTGAAAGCCTTAATCGTGGAGTTCCACATTTCTACGAGCCGGGCCTCGGTGACTTGCTGACCTCCGTGCGAAATCAGGGTACTTTCAAAGCCACCACTTCTTTGCAGGAAGCGATCAGAGTTTCCGACATAGTAATGATCGCGGTAGGCACGCCGTCAGAACAGGGAAAGATTGATTTGGCACAGGTGCGTGCAGCCACCGAGGCTATTGGAGCAGAGCTCGCCGGGTGTAACCGTTTCGTCGCTGTGGTTGTGAAAAGTACGGTACTTCCTGGAACTACGGATTCACAGGTAAGGGAATGGCTTGAGAAGAGTTCTGGGTTAACGCTTGGAGAATTTGGGCTGGGAATGAATCCTGAGTTTCTGAGGGAAGGCCGGGCAGTTGAAGATTTCATGAATGCTGACCGAATCGTGATCGGTTCGGAGGATCCCGCGACCAGGCGGCTGCTTGACTCTCTCTATACCCCGTGGCAATGCGACAAGTTCTTCGTCAATTCGCGCACCGCTGAAATGATCAAGTATGTGAACAACTGCCTGCTGGCAATTCAGATTTCAGCAATGAACGAACTCGCGAACCTTGCCGGAACGCTCGGGGGGATCGATATGTTAGATGTTGTCGAGGGCGTCTCACTCGATCGTCGCTGGAGTCCGATTTTGATGGACGGGCAAAGAATCCGCCCGGATATCTTAAGCTACCTCGTACCCGGATGTGGATTTGGCGGGAGCTGCTTTCCGAAAGATGTTCAGGCGATTCGGAGTAGAGGCGAGGAACTCGGTTGCGAAATGCGACTTCTCGAGGCGGTTCTGGATATCAATTCCAAGCAACCGAATCAGCTCGCCTCTCTTTGGGTACGCGAAGAACAGCAGATTCGCGGAAAGCATGCGCTCATTCTTGGCTTGGCTTTTAAGGAAAACACAGATGATGTGCGAGAGTCGCCAGCCAGGCCGATTATCCACTCCCTTCAGCGGATGGGAGTCTCTGTGAAAGTCCATGATCCGCTGGCTGTACCTAACGCGCTGAAATCATGGCCTGAGTTGGATCTGGATTACACTTCGGACTGGCGGAGCGAACTGGAGACGGCCGATGCTGTGATTGTCACAAACAGATTGCCGGAATATCGGGACCTTGCGGAGTATGGAACAGCACCGGCATTGAAGGGCAAGGTGATCCTGGACGCCAGGAGATTGTTGTCACCTGATGCCTTCCCCCACTCCACATACCTTACGATAGGTCGGCGTGGCTGCGATGCTGCTTTGAGTGAATCGAAGCCATAATTGTCTGCGATGCGCATCCGCACTGGATCTTGAGTCTGGATCCAAGCATCCTGTAGGAGTTTAGGTCAGAGGAGAGTAATGCGAGTCACGGAAACCCCACTAATGGGTGCTTATTTAATTAATTTAGAGCCGCGTCAGGATGATCGCGGTTTCTTTGCACGCCTCTACTGCAGGGATGAGTTCGCTCAGAAAGGGCTGCGGTCAGAGTTCGTCCAGATCAATACGGCATTTAGCTTAAAGCGTGGTACTTTGCGCGGAATGCACTACCAATTACCGCCAGCGAGCGAGATTAAGGTGGTTCGTTGCCTGCGGGGCTCTATCGTGGATGCAATTGTCGATCTGCGACCGCAATCTCCCAATTTTCTTCAGTCGTTTTCTGCTGAATTGACGGATGAGAACAGAACCATGTTATATGTGCCCGAGGGGTTCGCTCATGGTTACTTGACTACGTCAGATAACGCCGAGGTCCTATATCTCGCGAGTGCATTCTATGCCCCTGAATTGGAGCGCGGACTGCGCTATAACGACCCAGCGTTCAGAATCGACTGGCCCCTCGTTCCTTCCATCATTTCGGCAAAAGACATGTCTCACCCTGACTTTTCTCCTGAGTACCACATCAAGAGCGATCTCAGAAATCTACCCCTATGAACATTTATGTGCGATTCGCTCGGGGGAGCGAGCCCACGATTGAATTTGGCTTCTCAATTCATTCTGTGGATCACAATGAGTTTTCGGAACTCTATAATGCGAGTAAATGCGCAAAAGGCTAATATCTCGAGCGCCTTGTGGCAAGAGTCAAAAGCTTGGGAAAATTAGCTGCGTATTACTTCGGGGTGCTTAAAGATTGCGGTCGAAGACCCGCGTAGGATCGGAACTTAATGAACACAACTGCTCAGCTTGATCTATCTCATGCCGCAGTCATAATTCCCACGTGGAATTCTGAGCGATTTTTTGACGCCTTTGCTCCCGCCCTGCTGCAGCAGGGACTTGACCCACAGCAAATCCTGATAGTCGATTCTACGTCCACGGACAAGACCGTCGAACGCGCTAGGGCACTGGGATTTCAATTGCATATCACTCCCCGGAGCAAGTTTAATCATGGCGCATCTCGCGCCCTCGCGGCAACTCTGGTTCAATGGGCGGATATTCTAATATACACGACACCAGATGCCATAATGGCATCTCCTGATACACTTCGAACCTTAATAAGCGCCTTCAAAGATCCACAAATTGGCGCTGCGTTTGGTAGACAGCTTCCCCATAAGAATGCCGATTATTTTGCCAGGCATGCATGCGCCGCTAATTACCCGAGCATATCGATCACCCGCGACTTTGAAAGCAGGCGAAACTGGGGCTTCAAAGCAATATTCTTCTCGAATAACCTGGGCGCGTATCGACGCACTGCTCTTGATTCGATCGGAAGTTTCCCATCAGACATCATAACTGCCGAGGATTCGTATGTGGCAGCGAAGATGATGCTGCAGGGATGGAAAACTGCTTACATTGCTGAGGCATCAGTTTTTCACTCTCATAACTTTAACTCTGACGCACGTTTTTCGACGCTACTTTGATACTGGCGTCTTACATGTCAGAGAGCAGTGGTTGCGCACGGAATATGGCGAACCACGTGGAGAGGGGTTTCGATTTATTCGGACTGAGATCGGTTATCTTTGGAAGGAGCATCCTTTACTGATACCAATGGCTTGCCTGCGGACAATTACGAAGTACTTAGCGTATCAAGCTGGCAAGAGAGAGGCGAGGATTCCAATTGGTATTAAGAAGCGCATCGGTAATGTGCATGAGTATTGGAGCCAATAAATCAGCAGGTGCTGGCGGTGAAACAAATCTCGCCTGTCGAGGAATCTGGCTCAGATAGGTACACTTCACAAAAGCTCGTACATGGAATCGGCAGGCAAACTTCGGTCGAGTCGCACTCTAAATGGAGTAATCCGGTTTCATTATGGGATTATCAAGTATAGACAGGCGAAGCCTATTCTCTGCTCTAATGAATGCGTCAATTGCCAAGATCCTGCTTAGGGAATGGTAGAGATTTTACCGGCTTAAATCACTCACGTTATAGGAGATTCTGTTCGTGGGTGGCGTACGTCCACATAAAGCTGCGCCTAAAGTCGAGTTCGCCCTAACAGTTCGATCCATTGACCACTAGGTTAAAGGTTTAACTTTCGCTGCACGGAACCGTTCATGTCCGGGGCCGGCGATACCCGCCAGTACCGCCAAACCGCGTGGCCAGTCTCGTGCGACAAACCGTTTGAGGGCCCTACCGAAGATCAATATGAAGATCGGGAGCGGCGGGAAGTAAGCGAACTTGCGCAGGAAACGAATTCCCGACGCACTGATATAGCGGTCCATTCGGGGACTCTTCTCCCCTGTACTGGCATTTTCCTTGTGCAGCAGAGATGCGTCCGCCGCGACGGCGAGTCTATATCCGGCGGCGCGAATGCGGTAGCTCATGTCCGCATCCTCCCAATACATAAAATAGCCTTCATCGAGGATGCCAACCTGTCGGAGCACGGAGCTGCGCAAGAGCACGCTGGCTGCGGTCAAATAGGTCAGGGACTCCAGTCCCTCTGGCCCCTCTACGTGGTTGCTTTGCCCGGTCCATAAGTTGATGATGCCTCCGCCCCAAGCCTGAATAATCTCAGGGGCGTGCCAATAGCGGAGTACCGATCCCACGGCTCCTATGTTGGAATCTGATTCGGCACAAACCACTAGAGCCTTAAGAGTGCCGGGCTCCACAACGGTGTCGTTGTTCAGCAGCCAGACAAAGTCTGCTTGGCGACTTAGAGCCAGCCGAATGCCGACATTATTCCCAGCGGCGAAGCCGAGGTTTGCATGGGTCTCGAGAATCTCAATCCCCTCAAACGACTTGTGAATCATCTCTACGGAATTATTAGTTGAACCATTATCCACAACCAAAATGGATAGATCAGGATAGTCGATGCGTTGCAAAGATTCGAGGCACGCAATCGTATCCTGCCACCCATTCCAATTCAATACGATGCAGGTAACCGCAGCATTCAATGGACACCCTATCAGAACGAACAATATTGCTGAGATTTCCAAGGGCTATGACACAAGATGCACGAGAGCATTTGCTAACCGTCATCCTGCTCAAACCCCAAAATCAATCGCGGTTGGGAATTATTTGCAGAACCATCTACCACCGAGCCGAAAACAGATGATTGCACATCAGTTCTCGACAAGCCAACAATCAAAATTAGGTGAGGCCGCGCGAGTGATCGCTTCACCGGCTCATTACGACGACGTATGAGTCTTGATCAACGATGCGAAGCCCTGTTTCTACCAGTTTGCTGAGCAATTGTGCGGTTTTCTCTTCCCCGATGAGCCGGGCATGTGTTTCGAGAATGATCGTATCCGCCTTCTTTAACACATCCAATTCATTCAATACCAATTCGTACTCGTACCCTTCGATGTCGCAGATCAGGGTGAATGCGTCGAATCCTCGTCGCTTTACGATATCGCCCAGGTGCGTGGCAGGCACGGTCACGGCCGCCTCACCCCTTTCATGAACAAGCGAATTGAAGCAATAATCAGCCGCGGGGAAAAACGTCACCGAACTCTGGCCATATGCGATCGCCGTGTTGAGAATCTCGAATTCACAGCCATTGCCTGTTCGGTTTCTATCCAGAAGGGGCACCGCGTTGGGGTTGGCCTCGACCACAACGTGCGACTGAGGGTGTACCAGCCTCCGATTCGTAATGCAGGCGACTACACCGATACAACCGCCTAGTTCAATGACAGGCAGATTCGGGTTGAGATGCTGCAATATTGCACGCCTCTCAAGCGCCTCATATTCCTGCTGCAATAGGGCGCGCTTCATCGGCGTATTCGGAACAGCATCAAGCGGAAAGGTGCATCCATCCAGCGTGACGGATGTTATCTTCCTCGCCAAAAACAGCTTAAGCCAAAGGTCTATCCGGTCTATCGTAGCGGAGGCCAAGCCGCCGATACCTTCCTCGCGAAAGATGCGAAGCGCAGTCAAAACCTTCCGAGAAAACTTGCTCGTGCGGATCATGGTCATGCCGTTGATCTCCGCGAGGAGGAGAACTCGCCGCTCCAGATTGGATTTCTTACCAAAAGATTCCAGAAAACCCTGGCATATATTCCACAAGTGGTGCGGTATCGCTTTTTGAAAATGCTCAATACCGCTGCGACCAAAACTCGCACGGCTATGGAGGTCAGGAGCATGGAAAGCACCAGGAAGGCCTGGACCACTCCCTTATGCTTTAGAAAGTGATATACCGTGCCGCGGCTCCCCTGCCAGACGCCGATGTAGGGAATCTGCGCTCCGCTTCTTCCCGTGAAGTGCACGATCTGCATGTCCGGCAAGAAAACGACACGATTGCCTGTGCTCCTGGCGCGAATACAAAGATCGACGACATCCTCTACCGTCAGAAAATACTCAGGATCATATCCGCCGATTTGCTCATAAATGCGTCGCCGAATCAGGAGGCAAGACCCCGACACGAAAAGGACATCCTGCAATTTGTAGGACGAGAATCGGTCCCAGAGAAAGCGTGGAATGCGATTAGGCAGGACTCGCCACATGAGAACACTCAGCAAGCCCCAATGCCGATGATAGCTGACATGGCGGGTCCCATTCTCGTAGATATTTTGCGGTCCCAACACTCCGACATCGGGATTCTCATCGAGGAACTCGGTCATTTGTGACAGACTGCCATCGGGCAATACTGTATCCGGATTGAGAACAAGGACATATTCCCCTTGACATCTTCCAAGAGGGCAGTTGTTCCCTGCAGCCAAACCAATATTTTCTGTGTTAAGAATGGGATGAACGTTTTCGAAGCGTTCCCCGTAGTCAGCAACCATCTCCGGTGTATTGTCCGGGGATGCGTTGTCGACGACGAAGACCTCCACCGGAACAGTTTGACGCAGGACACTTTCAATGCATCCTGGCAGCTCACCCGTGGACCTGTAGGTCACAATAATGACAGATACTTTGGGTAAGTTCTTACTTCGAACAGCAATTTCGGGCTCAAGCACAACTTCTTCTTCTCGATGAACGGGGTGAGTCAACCACGGCAATTCCTCCGTGGTCGCAGTTGAAGATTCAGGAACCAGACGATCGGATGCTCTAAGAAGACGAACCCATGATTGCGTTTCCGCGGGGAATCCATACCAAAGGACAGCGGCATATATAACAAAAGCCGAACTTGAGTATATCAAAAGAGCCGATATCGTATGGATTGGCGCGACTCGTTGAGCGATCAAGAGCAATGCTCCCATCAACAGCGAAAGCGGCCAGGCTGGCCAGTACGGGCGGAGCGCCGACACTCCGGTTTCCTTCCAGACGAGCCAGAAAAGGTAGATGTTGACGAGTGACGACCCGAACACCGCGAGGCCGAAACCCATTAGCCCAAAGTAAATAATTAACGGGACTCCGAGGAGCCAGGTGACAACCATCGCGAGAAAGATGATCCGTAAACTCAGGCGAGGTTTTCCCAAGGCGTTCAGTAGTCCCAGAAGTACTGTACTCGACGAAGCGGATATGTTTACTGCGGAGAGGCAATAAAACAGCGGAAGAGCCACCAGCCACTTCTCGCCGAAGATGATGCTGGTGATCGGTCTCGCTACGGCCACACTGAAGACAGTCAGTGGCGCTAAAATCACATTCGCAATCCAAAGGGCGCGAGGTACAAAAAGTGACAGGCCCCGCGAGTCATCTTGCAAGCGAGCAAAGAAGGGGAGATACAGCCGTTGTACGGGCACCAAGAGAAGAGCAGGATAACTTGCAAAGGTCATTGCCCATGTCGCATACCCCATCTGTGTGGCGCCGAGAAACATTCCGACAAATACGGGATTGATGCTGTCTTTCACCATCGCCAGAACTTGCCCACTCTGGAGTGTTATCCCGAACGCCATATGGGACTTCAATCCGCGATGGTTCAGGTGAAAACCGACTGCCCAGGGCGAAATGATGTTAGCTAATATTGCTCCGATAGCAGAACGCGCTATGAGTCCTATAGCGAAGGCGAGAATGCCGAAACCACGCCACGCGAATAGAATCGCAATCGCGTTGAAACTGATGGCCTGAGATACTTCAATGAGAGCAAGCTTCTCAAATGCGAACTGACGCTCCATCCTCACCTGAGGAATCACCATGAGCGAGGTCAGCATCAGCGAAACCGCTGTCAAACGAAAAAAGAAGACCCCATTCTGATGCTGGTTGTAGAGCGTCGAGATCTGTGGCGCTGCGAACCAGACAGCAACACAGATCGCCCCGACGATCATTTGCTGAGCGGTGAAAACCGCGCGGTACGCTTGGAGAGTCGGTTCGTCGGACACTCGGATGAGATCGGCAGCGAAACCGGTACCGCCAAATATGTTAAGAAATGCGAGAAGCAAACTTACAATTGCATAGAAGCCAAACTCCGAAGGAGAAAGCATTCTTGCCAGAATTACTCCCCCAAGTATGTGGGCACCATATGTAAGGACTTGACGCATTCCGAGAGCAGCTGCTCCGCGCGCAGCCTTTTGCGTGAGCTGTCCATAAGGCGATGAACCTTTTACCTGATCTAAATGCGGGACCTTTGGCGGGACATAAGACAATCTTCTCTCCTCTTGCAAAGGGCGTTAAGGCTTTGATTTAGTTATCGTTGTGATTTCGTTTCATGGTCAGCACTACACTTGAAGTCGCTTCATCACAATAACTATCGATTCCTGATCGATCATACGAAATCCAATCTCTTTTAGCCTATCCAGCATTTGAGCTGTTTTTGCTTCTCCAATGATTCGGGCATGTGTTTCTAAAATGATTGTGTCCGCTCTTTGCAGCACATCGGCCTCGTTTAATACTAGGTCGTATTCGTGACCTTCGATATCGCATATCAGAGTGAACGAGTTGAAATTCCTACTTTTGACGATATCGTGCAAGCGAGTGGCGGGCACGGTGACTATTGTTCCGCGATCTTTCTGTGATATCGAATTTGACCAAAGATCTCTTGAGGGAGAAAAAGTCGCGAAAGGCTGGTCATAAGTGATTGCCGCGTTGACTACCTCGAATTCACACTGATTTGAAAGCTTGCTTTCCTCGAGGAGTGGGACAACCTCAGGATTAGCTTCGACAACCACGTGGGACTTTGCATCCTTCAGCAGCCGGTTTGTTATGCAAGCAACTACGCCGATACAGCCACCCAATTCAATCACCGGTTGCGCCGGGTCCACATATTGAAGAACTGCACGCCGTTCGAAGCTTTCGTATTCCCCCCCCAATAAGACAAGTTTCATTGGCGAATTTGGAATTTGCTTCAGGTTGAACGTGCAACCATCCAGAGTGACTGATTCAATCCCCCGCGACGCCAACAGCCTGAGATGTAGATCAATCCTTTGCCAAAGAAGTGTTGTCGCGGCGACAACCCCACCCTCTCGAAAGACACGGAAGAGCGTAACAAGTCTTCTCTTTAAGGCGCCGGAATCCCCTTCGTTACCCTGGTTTGTGTTCATGGCCTCACTCCTTACCTCGATGCTCGGATCATTAGTGCCCGTAATTCAATCACATGTTCTCGACGGCGGGGAAGCTGCCAGCAGTGACACGGGAGAAGGTGGGCCTTTTCTGAGACGGTCGCATCCATAGCTCCGAAATTCTTCAAGTGTGTGTCCAGATATTCAGTTTCATCCTGCGCGCCTATTCGGTTCGAAGAAGCCCCGAGTTCGAGCGATCGTCGTTGTTGAGACGCACATTCCCGGAGGCCGAGGAGAGGTTCAGTTTTGCGTCTGTGTATACGGCAATTGCATAGTTCGGCATTCTAATTTGTCCCGTCTGAGACAAACGGTTAGAGCTTCGAGCCAAGGGGACATCGCTTTTTGGATGGAGTCGAGCCCAGCGGTTCTTCTTCGTTCGCGCGCCGAGAGTATTCTAAGCGACAAACTGTCGTGCGAATCTAAGAGGATCCAGTTATTCATGCTTTGGCGGTTGTGTTGCCCATATACGCGAGTAACTTGTCCGCTACCAGGGCCGGGTCGATCGAGTTCATACAGTAGACCTCGGGTTGCGAACAGCCTACTCTCTCGCAAGGCTGGCATGGAAATCGTTGTTGATAGACAGGCAGCACGCTGCTGTCCTTAGAGATGATGGTCCTCGGGTCCGCCTTACCAAACAGTGCGACTGCGGGCAATCCCAGGACGTGAGCGAAGTGGGCATTCCCGCTGTCCATCGTCAGTAGGACGCGTCCGCGCGTGAGAGTCGCGATCGATTGCTCTAGTGTTCCCGTGAGGTAATGGATAGTGCGGTTGTGTGGCAGTACTCGGCGCAACTCCTCCACGTCTCCGGGCAATCCCAGCACCGCAATGCGGCAGTCTGGCGGCATCCGCTCGATTACTGCCGCATAGTGTGTAGCGGGCCAACTTCGGTTTTTCGCGTTTGCACCCGGATGGACGAGTAGATCGTACTCGGGAGAAACCCTCAATCCGTTCGCGATTGCAGGAATGAAGTGGACCGCGGGCGGAGTCCCATTCAGCCGGGAATTGCTGAGTTGCGCCCGATAAGCTGCCCATTCCCTATCAATCAACGGCAGACTTCGATCTACATGTATGCGGATATCGAAGAGCCTGGACAATCGCTCGCTGTCAGTTCCCACTAGCCGTGCGTTGGGCCAATAAAATCTGCGCACCAGCCACAGCAGAGTGGGAATCTTCCAACTCGATGCTGGCGCAGGGGCATGTGGCGAAATCCAGATCCGCGTGGGAGAAAGGCTCCTCATATCTCTGAAAAACGCGACGAATCGCCGCAGCCAGCCGGCCGAAGCCCCCACAGGGAGAAGGTGGATTGTCAGATTTTTTTGATTCTGCCCAAATTCGATCAGCCGAGCAAATTCAATCAGGGCGGGATTGGGAAAGAGCAACAACCGTACTTTGTTTCCCGCGTTGAGCTCCGCAATAATTACGGGAGATGCACACAGCAGGTCACCCATCCCCTTGAATGCTCCATAAAGGATCTCCTCTGACCTTTGCTCGACTAGGTTTCCTTCCAATGGCTTTTTCAAGGCGATTCCACGTGGCAACCCGATTGTATCAAATGGTTTAGCGATCTGGCGGGAGCGCCCACACTCTGAATGTCTAACAGGTTGTTGAAAAACGACCTAGGGGTGTTCACGCTAACGAAGGGCTTCGGCAATAAGAGCGAAGTTGAGGAATCCAAGGAAGAGAACGTCGAGTTTTCAAAGCGAGAGTTGATTCTGCGGAAGCTCTTGAGTCGGCGGAACAGCCTCTCGATCTCGTTGCGCTTGGTGTAGAGGGCACGTTCGTAGGCCCAGGGTCGTTGCGGTTGGCCTTGGGAAGCGGCACTACGGGGACCATTCCGAGTTCGAGCATGAGATGGCAAGTCTCATCCCCCTTCGTAAGCCCTCAGAGGAAGCCCTTCTGGCATCGGCGGCGTCCGCGTAGCAGCCTTCACCGAGGTCGAATCCACCGACACGGCCCCAAGCGGATGTGGACGATCTGCTCCACTTGCAGCTTCTCGAAGACGCAATCGAGAACTCTGTTCCTGGACCACCGATTCATGCGCGTGTAAATGGTGTGCCAACGCCCAAAGCGCTTCGGCAAGCCGCGCCACTTTCAGCCGTGCTCGGCTAAATAAAGCACTGCGCTGAGCACTGTAAGTTGCTAGGCCTGACGTTAACAGAGATCTGCATTAGTGTGAACACGCCCTAACCTATCTCGGATTGAGCCGTCGTGACTAGTTTGGAACGAGGAAGTTTCTGACTAGGCTCGACGGCAACCAATCGAAGCGAAGCAGAAAAGCGATTCCCAGTGCAAGAACCATAGTTTCCGGTAACCAATAGCCGGTGCCGGCAGGAATGAAAGTTAGGTTTGACAGAAAAAGAACCACAATAAAAACAGAAGGATGGCGATTAATGCGGAGGAACGCTATCGCAGATGACGCGAGCCAAGCTGTCGCCGCCGAAGTTAGAGAGAGTACCAGGATCGCAAAAGCCCCAAAGTCGGCGTATTGTTCCCCGATACCAAACGCCGGTGCACCTGCTTCTGACCGATAAGAAGCAGGGAAATAGACCTTCGCTAGTTGCAGCGGTCCAAAATCTTTTGGCTTGTCGCTCATAACCGCTCGTGGAATGTGCGGATATATCAGGCTCTCAAGGGCAAGTCGTCCATGGTAGGTCCTTCCTTGGGGGTCGTCGATGACGATCATCGCATTTCTTGTATAGTCCGAATACTGCGTCATGTATTGGAATATTTCTGCAACATTTTGGAAAGTTCCGTACGCAGCAAACGTAACTACGCCGAACACGGAAACTGCAGCTAGAAGCAGCACAGCCAGCCGTGCGCTAACCCTCTTCCGGTTCACGTACACCCGAAAGAGCAGCACCATGAAAAGCGGCGTGAATAGCTGACCCTTGCTTCCGTGAAGGTAGATGAGCACGAAATACAAGAGGTAGAAGGAGCTTGTAAAAAAGATCCGCTTTCGCTGTCGGAAGAGATACAGGCAGAGGGAAAGGTCCCCGAGCATGGTCGATCCAAAATAGCTGAGACCATATCCGATTCTAGTGTGCTCATAAATCAGGCGAGGTTCCAGCAAGTATTGCCGGAACTCGACGAGAATGGGGATGTAAAGAAGGAACGCTAGGCCCAGCAGCAACCACGCTACTAAGCCACTATCGCCTCGGACTCGAAGCTTGATCGCGCCCAGATCCATCGGCTTCAGGAAACAGAAAACGACCGCCCCAACAAGGTTTGTCGCGGCATAAGTCGCATAACAGTAGGTATAGGCATATTCACTTCCTGCTCCAGAAAACAGCAGCAAGTATGCAAATTGAAACACGTACTCCGCAGCTACCACAAAGACGAAATTCGGTGTCGCCCAGTTGATCCAACTACCTTCCTTACGGCATATGAGCCAATAAGAGAACAGAGTGATCATTAAGGATATGACCATGACCAACGCACGGTAGGTATTGTCTTCAGGGGTCACGCGGGCATCCAGAGGCTGCGAGTCATATTAGATGGTAGTGTGTCCTTTTTCAGTCATTCACACTCGACTGGCACTTCAATTCTCGCTCTATCCGAGCTTCAAATGCTACTGACGGGCTGCTGAAAAACTCCTGCCCTGCGTGGTGAGCAAACGTTTAGCGCCGTCTGGATCGATCACTCTTCCGATTCAAGGCCAATACCTTAACAAACGTGATTACGTCGGGCGCTATCTCTTTGCACTTTCCACTCCCGCAATTGGGTCCATCACCACGATTGGCCATCGCTATCGGGAGCGTGGGTCGAAAGCTGGCTAATTCGCTGGCAACCCTATAGTGAAGGTCAAGCCGATGATTCCAGATACTTTACTGACAACCCATTTATAATCAATAGTTTGAAAAATTGGTTCACCCGCAACTCCTATATTTTGAATACTTTGCGCAAAAAATCCCGGGGAGGGATGCCCGAATTGACATCCACTCGCCCTCACCGTAGCCTAAGAACTCAGTGAACCTTCGTCGGCACCATCACGGGCACCACCATCACGCGCACAGCGGAATGGCGGCTGTCTCGGTTGTGGCAAGGTAAACCGCCCAACTAGGATTCGGAACCCAGCCCGCCACCGCGCTCCGCGAGCGGGCTTTTTGCTGCGCGGGCGTCCACTCCCTCACAATCACCTAAGGACTTTATGACCACCGCAGCAGCACAACCCTCCCTCGACTTCGCCAAGGCTGGCGGCCTCATCGCCGGCATCGTTCAGGACGCCAAAACCGGCCAGGTCCTCATGCTCGGCTTCCTCAACGATGTTAGCTATCAAAAAACGCTCGAGACTGGCTTTGTGACCTTCTGGTCGCGCTCCCGCAACAAGCTCTGGATGAAAGGCGAGACCAGCGGCAACCGCCTCCGCGTCATCTCCGCAGCGACCGATTGTGATAACGACGCTCTCCTCTTCCGCGTTGAGGTGGAAGGCGATGGCCTCGTCTGCCACGAAGGCACTGTAAGCTGCTTCACGAAGAAGATCATAGAAAACAGAAATTAGAGATCAGAGATCACGAACAGCCCCGATCTCTGTTCTCTGATCTCTAACAAAGGATCCATGACCAACAAACTCAAGCTCGGCATCCCCAAGGGCAGCCTGCAGGATGCCACGATCGCCCTCTTCGCCCGCGCCGGCTGGAACATCTATGCGTCCGGCCGCAGCTACTTCCCCTCCATAGACGACGCCGAGATTGAGTGCATGCTCGTTCGCGCGCAGGAGATGGCCCGCTACGTCGAGCACGGCGCTCTCGACGCTGGTCTCACCGGCAACGATTGGGTCCTCGAGAACAACTCCGTCGTCGAGCGTGTCTCCTCACTCACCTACTCCAAGCAATCCCGCACGCCGGTCCGCTGGGTACTCGCCGTCCCCGAAGACTCCTCCTTCCAGAAGCCGGAAGACCTCGCCGGGAAGACCATCGCCACCGAGCTCGTCGAGTTCACGAAGCGCTACTTCGCCGAGCGCAATATCCCCGTCACGGTCGAGTTCTCCTGGGGTGCCACCGAGGTCAAGCCCCCCACTCTCGCCGACGCCATCGTCGAGGTCACCGAGACTGGCAGTTCGCTGCGCGCCAATCGCCTGCGCATCATCGAAACTTTGATGGAGTCCGAGACCCAGCTCATCGCCAACAAGAAGGCGTGGTCGGACGCCTGGAAGCGTTCTAAGATTGAGACCCTCGCGCTGATGCTCAAGGGTGCAATGGCTGCGCAGAATCAGGTTGGTCTCATGCTCAATGTCGAGAAGAAGAACCTCGATGCCATTCTCAACGTTCTGCCCGCGCTCAACTCGCCTACGGTTTCGCATCTGCGCGATGAGAACTGGGTTGCGGTGAACACGATCCTCGAGCAGTCCGTCGTCCGCGACGTCATCCCGCGTCTCAAAACCGCCGGCGGTACTGGCATCGTCGAGTACCCGCTCAGCAAAGTGGTTCTGTAGCAAGTTGTAAGGAGTAGTAGCAATGAAGATCTCTTCCATCATCATCCTCGCGCTCTGCTTCGCATTTCTCGTCTGGCGTATCACTGCGTTCCTGCTGGAGCGCCACCGTATGAAGAAGATGGACCGCGAAGGCGTCGTCGTCTACGCCACCTATCTCTCGTCTGAGCCCATCAAGTTCTTCGGCCGGCCGCAAACCGATGTCGAGAAGATCACCTTGCGCGTGCAGGAGCCCGGCAGCACGGAGACGCGCGAGGTCGTCATCAAGACACGCACACAACCCGGCCAGAATATGACTCCCGGCATGCGCGTTCCGGTCGTTCTTGATCCCAAAAACCCGAAGCGCGTCTACCCCGCATCTGAACAGGCGGCCAAGCGGGCCGTGGCGACAGGCTCACGTCTGGAGCGCCGCGTGATGCAGCAGCAGATGCGCAAGCCCGCCCGCGGGATTCCCAATCAGCCTTCCGGCTACCAGCCACCACCGTCCAGCATTCGCCCGCGTCGATAACAGCAACGCTTTCACCTACAAGGAAATGTATTGAAGATTCTCAAAACATTCGGCGAGAACGCGAAGGCGACGGAAGCGTACATTCGCCAGCTCGAGGCACGCGGAGCGACCAACACCGCCAAGGTCGACGCCACCGTGCGCGAGATTCTCACCGCCGTCCGCGCGCGCGGTGACACCGCACTTCGTGAATACGCTGCTCGCTTCGACGGACTCCCCGAAGATCAGCCTCTGGTCGTCACACGCGAGGAGATGCAGCACGCATGGGAGTCGACGAGCGAAGAGCTGCGCGCTGCAATGCGTCTCGCCCAAGCCAATATTCGTACCTTCGCAGAGCGCCAGCTTCCGCATGCATGGAGTTTTCGCCCAGTCGAAGGCATGGAGGTCGGCCAGATCATCCGCCCACTGGGATCGGTCGGTTGTTATGTTCCCGGCGGCCGTTATCCATTACCTTCGACGTTGCTCATGACCGTTACGCCCGCGCAGGTCGCAGGTGTCGAGCGCATTGTGGTCTGCTCGCCGAAGCCGGCGCAGGAGACACTGGCCGCGGCGTATCTCTGCGGCGTCACCTCTTTCTATCGCATCGGTGGAGCGCAGGCGATTGCAGCACTCGCATTCGGTACGGAGAGTATTGAGCCTGTAGACAAGATCGTTGGTCCCGGCAATCTCTACGTCACGGCGGCGAAGGCGATTGTCTCCGCTGAAACCGGCATCGACATGCCCGCAGGTCCAACAGAGATTGTCGTTACGAGTGAAGCCGGGGATCCCAACGGTATCGCCGCGGATCTCGTTGCCCAGGCCGAGCACGATCCTGAGGCGCTCGCCATCTTCATCACGTCAAAGCCCCAGTTAGCCGAAGAGGTCGTGCTTGAGGCCAAGCGGTTGGCTGAAGACAACCTGATCGCGCACCAGTCGCTGAGCGCGCACGCTGTTGCATTTATTACAGCCAGCGTCGAAGAGGCGCATGCGCTTACGAATCGCCTTGCGCCGGAGCACCTCACGATCGACGCGGGCGCCGACCTGCGCTGGGTGAAGAACGCGGGCTCCGTCTTCGTCGGTCATCACACGCCGCAGTCGATGGGCGACTACGTCTCCGGCCCGAATCACGTACTCCCGACCGGCCGCAACGGGCGCATTCGCGGCGGCCTCAGCGTGTTCGACTTCGTGAAGGTCATCACCGTGCAGCAGTACACGCGCGAGGCGCTTCGCGAGGTCGGCCCGCATACCATCGCGCTCGCCGAAGCGGAAGGCCTGAAGGCTCACGCTGAAAGCGTTCGCGTGAGAATGCGTGACCGCCAGTGAACAGTGAGTAGTGAATAGTGAATAAGTCAGCGACGCTCGTGAACGAACTCGACACCAACCCTGCGACCTTGCCACAGCCGCGTGCGCGTGTGCTCTCGATGCCCGAGTATCATCCGCCGCTCGCTGGCCGTAACGCGCTACGTCTCGACTTCAACGAGAACACACTCGCGCCGAGCCCGCGGGTCTTCGCGAAGCTGCAGCAACTGACCGCAGAAGGACTGACGGTCTATCCGGAACGCGAACCCATCGAGCGTATCGTCGCGCAGCATCTCGGTGTCGAGTCCGGCCAAATCATTCTCACTAACGGCGTGGATGAGGCAATTCACCTGATGGCCTGCGCCTTCCTCGATGAAGGCGATGAGGCGGTGATCTGCACACCGACGTTTTTCATGTACGACGTCTCGGTAGGCATGATGACCTCGGGACTCGTCAAGGTTCAGACGGACGACACGCTCGAGTTTCCGTTTGAGCGTTTCCTCTCCGCGATTACGCCGCGCACGAAGCTCATCATCATTGCTTCGCCGAACAATCCCACAGGTTCCACTGTGAGCCGCGAGCATCTGCTCGCCATCGCTGCCGCCGCGCCGCAAGCCGTGCTGATGGTGGACGAAGCGTACTTCCACTTCTTTGGCGACACAGTTCTGCCGGACATCGTGAGTGTGCCGAACCTCGTTGTTGCGCGCACCTTCTCCAAGGCCTACGGTCTTGCGAGTCTGCGCATCGGAGCACTGTTCGCGAACCCGCGACTCATTGGATTTCTGCGCAAGGTGAGTTCGCCGTACAACGTGAATGGTGTTGCGCTTGCGATCTTGCCAGAGGCGCTTGCCGATAAGGACTATCTCAACTGGTACATCACGCAGATACACTTGGGGCGCGAGCGCGTCTTCGCAGCCTTGCGTGCCCTCAATGTGCGCACGTGGCCGAGCGCGGCGAACTTCGTTCTGATGGACATCGGCCCGCGCCATAAGGAACTCTGCACACGGATGCGTGAGCGCGGCGTGCTGCTGCGTGATCGCTCGGCGGACCCAGGCTGTGATGGCTACGTTCGCATCACCATCGGGGTGGAGGAGCACGTAACCCGCGGCATCGAGGCATTGCGTGCGGTGCTCGCAGAAATGCAGTGGACGGCGGCGGAATCACGGCGTCCTGCAGCTACATCCACCGAAGAGCGGGAGTTCGAATAGCCATGCAGCGCCGCAGCAAAGCTCTTTTAGTTGCGCCCCTGATTCCGCTGCTGGGGATCGTTGGATTCGTCGGCGTCGATCGGTTGCAGCACACGCAATACCTTGTGCCGTTTGTGGTTCTGTGGTGCATGCTGTTCGTTGCGCTTTTCATCTATATAGCCGCGCGAATGATGGAAGCGCGGCGCGCACGGGAACGATAGGAGGTCTGATGAAGCTTGAACGGGAACGAAGGACGGCCGCGGCGCTCGCGGCATGTGTCGCCTGCATGGCCGCACCCTGCGCTCTCTTTGCGCAGCGCTTTCCGCACTTCGTATGGGTATGGATTGCGTTGATGCTCGTGATTTTGGCTGCCGCGGTTGCACAGTTGGGAAAATTGAAGAGGAATGGCGATGAGTGACATCGTTCAGGAGGTCGGAAATTCGCCCCAGCCCACGGGCGCGACGCGCGTTGCGACGATTGAGCGCAACACGCTGGAGACGAAGATCGCGCTGCGTCTGAACGTTGATGGAACCGGACAGTACAACGTCTCGACCGGCATCCGGTTCTTCGACCACATGCTCGAGAGCTTCGCGCGTCACGGGGGCTTTGACCTCGAGCTGAAGTGCGTTGGTGACCTCGATGTCGACCAACACCATACGGTTGAGGATGTCGGTATCGCGCTGGGTGAAGCGTTCGCCGAGGCACTGGGCGATAAGCGCGGCATTCTGCGCGCGGGCTATTTCGTGATGGCAATGGATGAGACGCTTGCGGTGTGTGCGGTCGATCTTTCAGGCCGTGTCGCGTGCGTGGTTGACGACCAGGTGAACGTACCCGTTGTCGGCGACCTGCAGAGCGAGCTCGTCACGGACTTCTTCGATGGCTTCGCGCGTGGATCGAAGGCGAATGTGCATGTGAAGACGATGTACGGACGTTCGAATCATCACAAGATTGAGGCAATCTTCAAGGCCTTTGCGCGAGCGATGCGTGGCGCGTGTTCACGCGACGAACGCATGCGTGACCTGTTGCCGAGCACGAAAGGGCTGCTATGAGCATGGAGCTTTCGAAGGAAGCGCGCGCGGATGCGATTGCGTCGATTCAGCAGTACTTCGAGCGCAACATGCCGGAGCCGATTGGCGACTTGCCGGCGGGGTTGCTGTTGAATTTCTTCGTCGAGGAGATTGGGCCGGCGATCTACAACAAGGCCATCGCTGACGCGCAGGCGCGGCTTGCGGTGCGTGTTGCGGACCTTTCCGGCGAGCTTTACGAGGATGAGTTTCAGTACTGGCCGCGAGTGGAAGCCAAGCGAGCGCGCCGATGATTGCAGTGATTGATTACAAGGCGGGGAATCTCACGAGCGTCGTGAAGGCGTTGCGCTATCTGGGCGCGCAGAAGGTCGTCGTCACGCAGTCGCCTGATGACGTAAGGCGTGCGGACAAAGTTGTGTTGCCGGGTGTGGGACACTTTCAGGCGACTCAACTGCTGCAGGATCTGTGCTTGACGAAGGCGACGCGCGAGGTTGTTGCAAAGGGCACGCCGTTCCTTGGCATCTGTGTTGGGCTGCAGTGGCTCTATGAGGGGTCGACCGAGGCGCCGGAGACGCCGGGTCTGGCGCACTTCGCCGGTGCGTGCGAGCGATTTCCAGCGATGTTCGACGGTGACGAACTGAAGTCGCCGCATGTGGGATGGAATTCGCTGGAGGATATTCGGCCGCACTCACGGCTGCTTGCGGGCGTAACGCCGGGGAGTTTTGTGTACTACACGCATTCATGGCGCGCGCCGGTTTCGGCGGACACGGCTGCGACGACGAACTACGGTGGAGCGTTCACCGCAGCGGTCGAGCGCGGAAATGTGATGGGCGTGCAGTTTCATCCGGAGAAGTCGGCGGAAACGGGATTACGCGTGTTGAAGAATTTTCTGGAGCTCTAGTGCTGACGAAGAGAATCATTGCCTGCCTGGACGTGCGCGCGGGACGCGTGGTGAAGGGCATTCGGTTCGTGGATATTGTCGACGCGGGTGATCCGGCGGAGCTGGCGCATCGTCATGCGGCGGCGGGTGCGGATGAGATTGTGCTGTTAGATATCACGGCGACGCACGAGGGCCGCGGCACGTTGCTCGATACGGTGAAGCGTACCGCGGCGAACCTGTTTGTGCCGTTCACTGTGGGCGGCGGGATTCGCTCGGCGGAAGAAGCTGCGGCGGTCTTTGATGCGGGAGCGGACAAGGTATCGATCAACTCGGCGGCGATTGCGCGGCCTGAGTTGATTGGTGAGATCGGTTCGAGCTTCGGTGCGCAGGCGGTGATTGTGGCCATCGACGCGCGACGGGCGAAGGGCTCCAGCGATCCGGTTGGCGAGGCGGAGGTTTATGTCTCCGGTGGACGAAAGCCAACAGGGCGGCGCGTCGTGGAGTGGGCGCGCGAGGCCGAGCAGCGCGGCGCCGGTGAGATTCTATTGACATCAATGGATTGCGACGGTACGCGCGAGGGATTTGATTGTGATTTGACCCGCCGCGTCTCCGAAGCTGTGCAGATTCCTGTCATCGCATCGGGCGGTGCGGGGAATGCACAGCACTTCGCGCAGGTTTTCAAGGCAGGCAGGGCGGATGCCGCGCTTGCTGCCTCCATCTTTCACTTCGGTATCACCGACTCGCGCGCACTTAAGGCTGAGGTCGCTGCTGCCGGTGTTCCAATGAGATTGCCATGCTGATTCCTTCGATTGACCTTATGGGCGGCAAGATCGTCCAGCTTGTTCAGGGCGAGAAACTGAAGCTCTCGTTTGATGACTTTGACTATTGGATCGAGCGTTTTTCGAAATATCCGCTCGTGCAGTTGATCGATCTCGACGCTGCGATGCGGCAGGGGGACAACCGCGAGCTGATCACGATGATCTGCAAAAGGATTCCGTGCCAGGTCGGCGGCGGCATTCGGACAGCGGCGGATGGCAAGCGCCTGCTGGACGCCGGAGCGAAGCGCGTCATCTACGGCTCGTCGTTGTTTGGTGAGGAGCCTGCACGTGACCCGAACGCGCTGGAGTTCGCCGACGGCGATCAGGAGTTCGCACTGATTACCCCCCGGAAACATAGGCTCATCCGGCTGGAGTGTGCGGCCGACCTGAAGAAGCAGCTCGGCGAGGATGCGTTGTGTTTCTCGGTCGACACAAAGGACGGGCGTGTTGCTGTGCGCGGCTGGAAGGATTCAGTGGACCTGACGCCGGAAGAGGCGATCACGTGGCTCGAGGATCATTGCGCAGCGTTTCTCTACACGCACGTGGATACCGAGGGCACAATGCAGGGCTTTCCGATGCACATTGCAGCGACTCTGCGGTCAACAACAGCGAAGCAGCTGATTGTCGCAGGCGGCATCAAGGAGCGGAAGGAGATCGACGAGCTTGACGCGATGGGCGTCGATGCAGTCGCGGGAATGGCTGTCTATTCGGGTGCGATCGACGCGTGAGCGCGATTACTCGATATTGCTGCCCTCACCACCCGGGACGGCGTAGTAGCCCTTGCGGGCTTGCACTTTGAAGCCCTTACCGCAATCAAGGTCGACCTTGCGATAGGTTCCGTCGGCGGCCTTGTTGGTGGGAGTGTAGCTGAGCAGGTATTGGGTGCGGAGCTCGTCCTGGATCTGGTCGAAGGCTTCTTCGAGTTTCTTACCGCTGTTGCCGACGTTGATGACGCGACCGCCGGTCTCTGTTGCAAGCTTGCTCATATCGCTGGAACCCGTGTACATCATGCCCGCCATCAGATACTGCTGGGTGTCGGCGATGAGGATCGGATAAACGATGATATTGGCCTTCTGCGCGGCTTCGATGGCCTCCTTGATTTTCACTTGCGATCCCTGGTCCTGGCCGTCCGTGAGAACGATGATGACCTTGCGGCCCGTTTGCGACTGCAGCTTGTCGTGTGCCGCGAGGTAGACCGCGTCATAGAGGAGCGTGCCGCGCGGATTGCCGGTGGGGAAAGGACCGCCGCCGATACCCGGAACACCACCCGAGGAACTGGCCGTGTTGATGCTGGCTTTGTTCATGGCACGGGCGAGTTCGCGTGGCGAGTTGGTGAAGTCGGAGAGCAAATCGACATTGACATCAAAGGAGATGAGGAACGCTTCGTCCTTGGGTGTCAGGACTTCGCGCAGGAAGCGTGAGCCGGAGTCCTGCTCGAGCGGCAGGACGTTCTGCTGACTTCCACTGGTATCCAGCAGGATTCCGATCGTCAGGGGCAGGTTCTTTTCCTGCGTCAGTCGCTTGATGACTTGCGGATTGTGATCTTCGGCCACCTGGCAGTCGTCTTTGCGCAGGCTGGTGATGAATCCGGTCTTATCGCGCACCGAGAAGTAAACGTTGACCAGGTTGACGTTGACCTTCAGCGTTCCGGCGTCGGGACCCATGGGCCCGATGGGCTCCGCCGCGGCAGGCGCCTTGCTGACCGGTGGCGGCGCGTCGGGCGTGGGGGCGTCCTGGGCACAGAGCCACGTGGCCGGCCACAGGAGCACGAACGACAAAACTGCCAGGCGACGCAGGGACACGGAGGGCATACACCTATTAGACGCCCAAGTGGTCTGGTTCGGCGACATGGACGTGAACAGGCGGCCGAAGTTGGGTCGCAGGGCGGTGCAACAACCGAGGTTAGCGCGGCGTCTGAGGAGACAGAACGCGAGGGTGCAGCCAAACGCGGCGACTGATAATCTCAAGAGGCGGCATCCGCGCAATGGAAGAGGCTGGCAGAAGGCCGGGCCACGTGCGCCGAGGCAAAGAAGGGAAGAGCAACGGATGGTGTTCGTAAGGCAAAGTATCGGGGCAGGCGTGCTGGCGTTGGCGCTGGCGGGAGCAGGTCCCGCGGGCGGCGGACAGCAGACCCCGCAGCAGAACACCACCCAGACGGCTCAGAAGCAGAACATCCCGAATGCACCGTCGGCGTCGATTCCCAATGCTCCTACTCCGCAGGGACTTTCGAATATCAACACGATCACCCCGCCCGCGCCGATGGCTCCCGAGCCGCCGCGTAACGGCGAGGCGAATCCGGACGCGGCTGACGCAAAGGACAACGGCGGCGTGATCCCAACCAACAAGCTGCCATCTTCGGCGGGTGGACAGCAGCCCGGCGGACAGGAACAGGTCCCGTTGATTCCCGCTGCGGGTCAGGCAGCGAATGAGGCGTACACGCTCGGCACGGTACATGTCGACTACGTACAAATTCCGTTTACGGTGAAGGACTCGAAGGGTCATTCCGTGCCGGATCTGAACTGGCGCGATGTTCGGATCTACGAGAATGGCCTGCGGCAGCAGATGCGGTTCTGGAGCGGCACCGATCCGTTCCCGCTTTCGGTCGCCTTCGTCATCGACCAGAGCGTGACGCAGGACACGATGGACAAGATCAACGCCTCGTTGAGCGCGCTGCAGGGAGCGTTTGCGCCGTATGACGAGGTGGCGGTTTACACCTACAACAACGGCGTGAAGGAGCAGACGACGTTTACCGCTGCGCAGAGCAACCGGCTTGGTGTTGTGCTGGAGCGCTCCAAGAGTGAGGGCCGTGAACCGATGATGGGTCTGTGGGGGCCGCTGGCGCAGACCACCACGAAGAACAATCAGGCCGTGGATCCTAACACCCAGCCCATTCGCAACCAAACCAGCATGTATCAGACACCGCCGAAGGAGTTTCATCCGCTCTACGACGCGCTGTTTACCGCCGCACAGTCGCTGGCAAAGGTGGACAGCAAACGCCGTCGCGTGCTGTACGTCATCTCTGACGGCAAAGAGTATGGCTCCAAGGTCAAGGAGAAGGAGTTGGTCAAGTTCCTGCAGACCAACCAGATTTCCGTGTATGCGACGCTGGTTGGCACCTCCGGGGTTCCGGGCATGGGGTTCCTCGACCGCATCCATCTTCCGTTAACGATGCGCGACGACGCGCTGCCGCGTATCGCTGCGTTGACCGGTGGACAGTGCGATCCCGAGTGGCGTCCGCGCGGCATTGAGAACAGCTTTGCCGAGATCACGAAGACGGTTCGCACACTGTACACCGTCGGCTACTACACGCACGAAAGCCCGTTGGACGGCCGGTTCCGTCACGTGGAGATCCGCGTGATGCGGCCGAACCTGACGGTGATTGCACCGGACGGCTATTATCCGTATCCGCGCAATGTGCATCCGGCGCAGCCGGTTGCCGGCACGGACCAGACGCCGCAGCCGGACAATCAGCCGGTGCCACAGGCCAACCCGCCAGCCACTACCAAACCGTGACCGCAGTGGTCGCGATAGCGCCGGCTCTGTCGGCCAACATCCTGCTTGCACTCGCTGCCGCCGCCTCCTGGGGCGGCGGTGACTTTTCGGGCGGCATGGGCGTGAAGGCCGCTGGCGGAACAACTGCAGGCGCGTTGCGCGTCGTGCTGATTGCCCACGCGTCGAGCCTCGCGGTGCTGCTGGCAATTCTTTCGCTGAAGCATGCGTCCTGGCCGCACGGTGCACCGCTCGTTTGGGGCCTCGTTGCCGGGGTGACAGCGGGCATTTCGCTCACGGCGTTCTATATTGCGCTCGCCCGTGGAGCGATGGGAGGCTCGGCGGCGCTCAGCGGTCTGCTGGCTGCAGCGATTCCAGCGGCGGTCTCGAGCGTTCTCGAAGGCATTCCCACCTCGCTGCGTATCGGCGGCTTCGTGCTGGCGATGGCAGCGATCTGGCTCATCGCCGCAGGGCCGTCACCAGAGTCTGAACATGCTGTCGACGGATCGGATCCGAGTGAAAGCTCGCGCGCGACGCTGGTGCTCGCACTGATCGGCGGCATCGGCTTCGGCATCTACTTCGTGGCGCTGCGGCTCGCGAATCCGCTGGGCGTGGTGGAGCCGATGGCCATCGCGCGCGCGGCGAGTCTGGTCACGTGTGCGCTGCTGCTGGTGGTTGTGAGTGTTCGCTCTCGTGCTTCCGATGCAACACCATCCAAGATGAAGCTGACTCGCATGGCTGTCGTCTGGGCGATGGGCGTTGCGCTGCTCGATACCGGGGGCAACCTGCTGTTCATCGCGGCAACGCGAACCGGCCGGCTCGACATCGCAGCGGTACTGTCGTCGCTCTATCCCGCCGGAACGATTCTGCTGGCGGCCTGGCATCTGCATGAGCGACCCACGCGGAGACAGCTTGCGGGGATGGCGATCGCGGCTGCGGCAGTGGTGATGATCACGGTTTGAGGGTCGGCGCGCTGAACCGGGTCGGGGCCCCCCTCCCCCCTGTTTTGGGTAAAATCTCTGATTTGTTCGAGTTACGGCGGGGCAGTGGCTGCAAAATATTGATTCCAGAAGGCTTGTTAGGAAAATCTCTCGAATCAACGATTTGCGGGTTGCGTCGAGGTCTGCGAGCGATCGTGGTTCGTAAAGGCTCTTGACGCAAAGGGCGCAAAGAGGAGCGCGAAGGTCCGCCACGGCGGGGGTTGGGGCTCTGGCGTTGTTGCGCCATGAGGGAAAAAGCAAAAAGCCGCGCTGAGCGCAGCCTTTGTTTGACTCTCTATTTTCATTTTAACAAGCGAGGTGAAATTATTTCCGGTTATTCTTCCACCGGGAAGCCGCTTTGTTTTGTGATGGTTGCAGCGTTTTCCAGAGGTTGGGGGGCTTGACAGCATTTTCAAGGGTCGACTGACGGCGGGGGTGAGGGATCGCGATGGAATCGGCCAGACACCGCAATCTTCTTTTATCGCGGCGGTCCGGGCCTGCTCCGGATTCTGACCGGCGACGTCCCGGACGAAGAGATTGAAGCCGCTCGTTAGCTTACTTCCGTCCTGAGTCCGACGGAATCTCGTTCGCGCTGACAACGCCGGGATTGATCTTGGCCTCAACCTCTTTCGCGGCCTCCTGCGGAGTCTCGTCTTCGAGGTTGATGCCGCTCGGGTCGAACGTTGGCTTGGGATATTGAAGCTTCATGCGCTCCATTGCCTCCACGATGATGGTCGAGATCGCGGCGCTTCGATAGGGCTTGTGGTCGGATGGAATCACGAACCACGGAGCGTATTTCTTGCTCGTGTTGCTCAGGATGTCCTGGTACGCGCGCATGTAGGCCGGCCAGAACTGGCGCTCTTCAAAGTCCGCGGGCGAGAGCTTCCAGTGTTTCTTCTTCTCGTCGATGCGTTCCTGCAGGCGGCGCGTCTGCTCCTCACGTGAGATGTGCAGGAAGAATTTGAGGATGACCACATCGTTGTCAGAGAGCATGCGCTCGAAGTCGTTGATCTCCTCCATGTGCCGTGCCGCCTCTTTTGCGCTGATGTGGCCGTGCACCCATGGCGAAAGCACATCCTCATAGTGCGAGCGGTTGAAGATGCCGATCATGCCCCTGGGTGGAACCTGCGCGTGGCAGCGCCAGAGGAAGTCATGCCGCTGCTCAAGCTGCGTAGGCACCTTGAACGACGCCACCTGGCAGCCTTGCGGATTTACTCCGGAGAAGATGTGCCGGATCGTGCCATCCTTGCCCGCCGTATCCATGCCCTGCAGCACGATCAGAAGTGCCTTGGATTGCGAGGCGTACAGAAGCTCCTGTAAATCATCGAGCTTCTCGGAATTTTGCGACATTGCGGCTTCCACCTCCGCCTTGTCGGTACGGTCGCCTTTCTCTTCCGTCGGCAGGTTTGCTAACCGGACCTTCGTGTGGGGTTTCACCAGATACGGCGACTTCAGCTTCATCGGCGGCGGACCTCCCAAATGCGAAGACGACGGCTGCATCGCAGACCGTCGTCCTTGGCTTTGCGCGAGAGATTCTCGCGCTATGAAGATTGGTTCGTCTAGACCGAAGCCGGCGGCTTCGGCGCCTCATCTACCTTCGGCGTCACGGTGTGCGCGGTCTCGCCCGGCTTGGTGTTGGAGGTCGGCTCGTCGGTGATGCCCTTCATGCCGTCCTTGAAGCCGCGCAGCCCTTCGCCCAGTCCCTTGCCCAGCTCCGGCAGCTTCCTTCCGCCGAAGAGGACGATCACAATGATCGCAATGATGATGAGGTGAGACGGTTGGAAAAGATCGCCCATTGCAAATGCTCCCTGATGGCGCCCTCCGCTTACAGAGGCCGCAGCTGTCATTGTCGCACGTTCAGGCTCCCTAAGTGGGGCATAAACCCTTCCGGAAGGCAGCCTGCACCTCTGCCGGTATATCCTTGAAAACGACGCACCGTTTCGGCGCGCACCTTGAGGGAACCTACGCGCGCACAAGCGCCCCAAGCGAGGAAGATGCTTTTCACGAATTTGACGCCTGTTTCTTCTCCCCGGCGCTCGGCCGGACGTTTTTCTACCTTCGCTCTCGTGGCACTTCTTGGCGGCACCGTTGCAATCGCCCAGAGCTCGAATACTGCGCCCCAGAGCAATCCGGCTCCCGGCACGGCGCCCATACAAAAGCCCGCAAATTCCCAGAGTCAATCTTCGAGCGGCCAATCTTCGAGCAGCCAGTCTTCCAGTAGTCAGTCGACGGGCCAGTCAGCGCCCGGCACGGCTCCTATCAAGAGTCACTCAACGGCTGCCGCGCTGGCGCCCGGCAAAGGTCCGAGCTACGAAAATCGTTGGGATCTTTACGGCGGCTTTGCCTACGCGAACGGTCAGGCTGGTCAAAATCTTCCCAAGCGCTTCAACATGGGAGGCGGCGAAGGCCAGTACACATGGTGGGTGCCCGGTCATCTGGAGAATCGGCTCGGCATCTCCGCCGACTACCGCTATGGCGCCGGCACAACACCCGTGCTGCCGAATAACATCTACAACCGTCCCCTGGTGATGGAACACGTCTTCGCCGGAGGCGCGCAGTGGCGCGGTCCCCGCAACCGTTATGTCGCCGTCAACTATCACGCCTTTGCGGGCGGCGTGTACGGTATCTTCGATAAGACGATTAATGACTACCCGCATGGGCCCAGCCCGATCGCGGCCTGCCCTGATCCCACCGGCCTGCGTGGCAATGTCGGTCTCTACTGCAACCATGTGGCTCCGTGGGGTGCCGTCGGCGGCAGCATCGACTTCAACCAGGGACAGAAGTTCGCGGTTCGTCTCTCACCTGACCTGACCATGGAACACTTTGGCACCGAGACCCGGTTCTTCTTCGGCATCTCGCTGGGCGCGCTGTACCGCGGCGGACGGCACTAAGGGCAGGGATCAGGGATCAGGGATTAGAAAACAGCGGCTATTCGTCGCTCGATTCGCCCTCTTCGACCAGAGAGCTGACGCCCATGACGTCAAACGTCAGCGGCTGACCACCGGTCTGCTGGATGGTCGCGCGTATCGGCGTCCGCTGCCACTTTGCGGTTGCACACACCGGGTGTGATGCGTTGGGCTGTGGCCACGCGCCAAGCTTCTGCTGCACCACTGCCTTGCGCGCGCCTAACTCCGCGACTACAGCCATCAGCCCGCCCTTCACGGTCGTTGCAATGCCGCAGTAGGCGGCGTAGTCACGAAACCAGACGGCGTTCGAGACCTGCGGATCGAAGTCCGGCAGATGCAGCGCTGCGATGTGTCCCGTGACGCGGTCGACCATCAGCCAGGGTCCCGGCTGCCACGTCCAATGCACGGCCTCGCCGGGCAAACCGTCGTTGATGCGCAGCGCGCGCTGCACGACGAAGGTCCTGTCTGTGACCTCATGAATCGGCCCCACCGTCCACTCGCGCTGCTTGTCATCCACCATCAGCGGCCGCACGCGCAGGCTGGTGGAGTCGTCATCCCGGGTGTCGGGAGTGGCCTCGGGAGGCGTGTAGGGAACCTTGCGTATTGCTCCCAGAACAACCGTGTGGACCTTGGCGGCACGGGCGACCGCGGGACAAAGAAGGGCAATCAGCAGCGGCGCTATCGCAGTGCAAAGGCGGGCCGAGCGAAGAGTCTGCATGGCGTGAGGCTAGCAGAGCATTCGCCCATGGCGCGCTTACACGATGGCAGTATGCGTAAAAAGGAAAGCGCCTCTGCCGCCTTTCTCATCGAGTAGCAGCAGAGGCGTCATCCGCGCGCTACTCTGCGTTTGCGCGGATCTTGCGAGAATTTTTCAGGCGCGAAAGCGCGAGATAGACGTCGAAGGTATTCGCCGTTGACGTTGGGTTGTACTGCAGTGTGTAGGCGACACCCAACACCGGATCCGTGACGGTTTCCGCAAGTGCGGCCGGAGCCAGAGCAAGTGCGGCGAGTCCGTTAAAAGAAGAGTGTGTTTCAGCATCTCGGAAGTCTCTCAGCGGAGAAATGTCGAACGATCTGGCAGCACAGACAGACACAGCGACCGAGGATTTGGGCCGGAGACCGGCCTCATCCCTCCGAGTGAATGCCTGGCTTGCAGATTCAACTTTTCCAGTGCAACTGGAAGGCCGTTACGATTCATGACCTGTGGAATTTAGATGATTGAAAAATAAGGGGTTACGGAGAGAGGGGATTTCCTGATGAGGAACCGCTCGCAATTCCTTGCATAGTATGTCTGGTCACGAATTACCCACGGGGCCCACGCTCGGAAATTCCTGCCGGCCAAGGCTTTCCCTGCGGGCCTGCTTTCGAGTAAACTTACAAATGGTGTCTGTGTCCTGCGTCCGCCCTCTTGAATCTTGAGCGAGCGGGCCCACCAAGTCAGCAAAACCAAGTCATTCGGCGAGGGGTTGGTCCTTTATCCGGCCCCTTCGAGGAGAGCGTTTGTCGAAGGAAGATGCGATTGAGGTAATGGCAACGGTCGTGGAGACCCTGCCCAACGCGCTGTTCAAGGTGGAGCTCGAGAACAAGCACCAGGTTCTCGCGCACATCTCGGGCCGTATGCGCAAGAACTTCATCCGTATCCTCCCCGGCGACCGCGTTGCCATCGAGCTCAGTCCGTATGACCTGAACCGCGGCCGTATCGTCTACCGCTACAGGTAAGCTGCTAGCTTCTAGCCGCCAGCTTTTAGCAGAACTAAATAACACAGCAGCTCCCGTTTTTAGCCAGAGGCTGGAAGCTAAGAGCTGGAACTGAGGATTCCCATGAAGGTCCGTGCATCCGTAAAGCCGATCTGCGACAAGTGCAAGGTGATTCACCGTCGCGGTGTCGTTCGCGTCATCTGCGAGAACGCCAAGCACAAACAGCGTCAGGGCTAAGAGAACAGGGATCAGAAAACAGAGAACATTTTGATCTCTGATTTCTGAAACCCTGATCTCTCACAACAATGCGGCCCCACCGGGCGAGTTCGCCGAAGTCAAGGCGTGCGATGAACCCGGAGGAGGCAGAAATCCTGAGGATTTGCTCAGAGATTCAGGTCAGCCGCAAAACCATCACCCCGCTCCTCCGATGACCGGAGTGAGCCCCAACCGAAAGGCACCCTATGGCACGTATTGCCGGCGTCGACCTGCCACCGAACAAGCAGGCTCGCATCGCGCTCACGTACATCTATGGCATCGGCCAGCCCCGCGCCCTGAAGATTCTCGACAAGGCCGGCGTTGACCCCCACGCCAAGATGACCACGCTGGACGAAGACCAGCTCAACAAGATTCGTACCGTCATCGAGCAGGAAGGCGAGATCGAGGGCGACCTCCGCAAGGAGATCGGCCTGAATATCAAGCGCCTGATCGAGATTCAGTCCTACCGTGGCCTGCGCCACCGCCGCAGCCTTCCGGTTCGCGGCCAGCGCACCCACACCAACGCTCGTACCCGCAAGGGCCCCCGCAAGGGCACTGTTGCCGGTAAGAAGAAAGCGACGAAGTAACCCATGGCGAAATCACAGAACAAGGGTACCGGCGCGAAGGTTGGCAAGAACAAGAAGTTCAAGAAGCGCGAGCGGAAGAACGTTCCATTCGGACTCGTCTATATCCAGGCGAGCTTCAACAACACCATCGTCACCATCACCGACCAGCAGGGCAACACCATCAGCTGGAAGAGCTCCGGCTCGCTCGGCTTCCGCGGCTCCCGCAAGGGCACCCCGTTTGCCGCGCAGCAGGCGGCGATCAACGCAGCCAACGCTGCGCGCGATCACGGTCTGCGTTCGGTCGATGTGCGCGTTGCCGGCCCCGGCTCCGGCCGTGAGTCGCGCAATTCGCGCCCTCGCCGCTGCGGGTATCGAGGTTCGCTCGATCCGCGACGTCACGCCGATGCCGCACAACGGCTGCCGTCCGCCGAAGCGCCGCAGAGTGTAAGGGAAGTGAATAGTGAGCAGTGAATAGTGAATAAAGCGAAAGCGCGCTATTCACTGCTCGAAATTTCGCGAGTTGTCTGGAGGAGTAAGTGGTTGTTTTATTCACTACTCACTTTTCACTATTCACTCGCATCACCGGATCGCGACGAAGGGCCAGCCAGCCTGTAAAGCGATCGACAACCGAAGTCTAGGAGAAGAAAGAAAATGGCACGTTATACCGGACCCGTCTGCCGCATGTGTCGCCGCGACGGTCAAAAGCTGTTCCTCAAGGGCGCGAAGTGCTTCACCGACAAGTGCCCCGTCGAGAAGCGCAACTTCCCCCCGGGCCAGCACGGCCAGTCGAAGAAGGTCAAGAAGCTCATCGGCTATGGTCTGCAGCTTCGTGAGAAGCAGAAGACCAAGCGCATGTACTTCACGCTCGAGACGCAGTTCCGCGCCTACTACGAGAAGGCCTCGAACAAGACCGGCGTCACCGGCGAGCTTCTGCTGCAGCAGCTCGAGACCCGTCTCGACAACGTCTGCTACCGCCTCGGCTTCGCGATTTCGCGCCGCCAGGCTCGCCAGATCGTGCGCCACGGCCACGTGCAGGTGAACGGCCGCAAGGTCAACATCCCGAGCTTCCAGTGCAAGGTCGGCGATGAGATTGCGATCCGCCAGGGTTCCAAGGAGCTCGCAATTCTCGCGTCCTCCAGGGACTTCGCCTCGGGTCAGAACCGCGTCCACTGGATCGATGCTCAGCCCGACAATCTCTCCGGCAGGATCATCGCTCTGCCCAAGCGCGAGGACATCAACCTGCCGATCAATGAGCAGCTGATCGTCGAACTGTACAGCAAGTAACAGGGCTCAGGGAGAGACAGGGATCAGACGCAGTCGTTCTATCCCTGGTGCCTATCTCCCTGATGCCTCGTCTCACTCAGTAGCACCCCTGAACCGGCGCAGAATGCTTCGCGACGGCAGGAAGAAAGGACTCACCATGCTTTGGAGAGGTTTCCAGAAGCCCAAGCGTCTCGCCGTCGACAGCGAAAGTCTAACCAACAACTACGGCAAGTTCTCCGCGCAGCCGTTTGAGCGCGGGTTCGGCACCACGATCGGCAACGCGCTGCGCCGCACGCTGCTCTCGTCCATCGAGGGCGCTGCTGTTACGGCCGTCAAGATCGAAGGTGTGCTGCACGAGTTCCAGTCGATCACCGGCGTCGTCGAGGATGCGACCGACATCATCCTCAACCTGAAGCAGATTCCCTTCAAGCTCAACGGCGACGGCCCCAAGGCGCTGTATCTGCACGCCGACCAGGCGGGCGTCATCACTTCGGGCATGATCGAGGCCGACTCCGACGTTGAGATCCTCGACCCCGATGTCTACATCTGCACGATTTCCGAGGGCGGGCGTATCGACATGGAGATGCGCCTCAAGCGCGGCCGCGGCTATGTCTCGGCGGACAAGAACTTCGACTCCGATCTCGGTATCGGCTTCATCCCGGTCGACAGCGTTCACTCGCCTGTCCGCAAGGTGAACTACCTCGTCGAGGCTGCGCGTCTCGGCCAGATCACCGACTACGACAAGCTCACGCTGGAGATCTGGACGAACGGCACCGTGATCCCCGCCGACGCACTCGGGCTTTCCGCGAAGTTGCTGAAAGACCACATGAACATCTTCATCAACTTCGAGGAGGAGATGGAGACGGGTGGACTTGCGGACCACGACGGTCCCGCGATCCGCAACGAGAACCTGAACCGTTCCGTTGAGGAGCTCGAGCTTTCGGTGCGCAGCTACAACTGCCTGAAGAATGCCAACATCGCGACCATCGGCGAACTGATCCAGAAGACTGAAGCCGAGATGCTGAAGACCAAGAACTTCGGCCGCAAGAGCCTCAACGAGATCAAGGAAATCCTTGCTCAGATGGGTCTCTCGCTCGGCATGAAGATCGACGAGAACGGCAACCCGGTTCCGGGCCCGACCTCGGTACTTCCCGCCGCGACTCTCGCCGCCAGCTACGGCGCGTTCGACGACGAGGAAGACGAGGACGAGGACTTCGAGCCGGTGAACGAGACGGAAACGTTCTAAGAGCAGGGAATAGGCAATAGGGAGTAGGGAATAGCAACCCTGCTCCCGCCACTTCGTGTAGAGCAGGATTCGAGTGGTCGATTCATATAAGGACCTTGTAGTTTGGCAACGTGCGATCGAGATGACGGTCGCTATCTATCGCCTCACCGAGAACTTTCCTGGTGAGGAGCGCTACGGTCTTTCCAGCCAGATTCGTCGGGCTGGTGTTTCTGTGGCTAGCAACATCGCAGAAGGTTACGGGCGAATGTCGACCGGGGAATATAAACAATTCCTTGGTATGGCCCGGGGCTCGAATCTTGAAGTACAGACACAACCCGTGATCGCAAGAGAGTTGGGTTTTGGAAACGTAGATCATCTTTGCAAGGCTGACGACTTGTCTCAGGAAGTTGCAAAGATGCTGATAGCGCTCATTCGGAAGCTTTAGGGCTTTTGCTTTTGCCTGCTATTCTCTACTCCCTATTCCCTATTCCCTCGGACCACGCACAACTCATGCAATCCGATCCACGGCACAAGCCGGGTCGAAGGAGATCACCATGCGCCACCGTAAAGGCGGATTCAAGCTGGGTCGTAATACCAGCCATCGCCGCGCCTTGCTTCGCAACCTCGTCACCTCCATCGTTATCAACGACCGTGTTCACACCACCGTGACCAAGGCCAAGGCCGCCCGCCCGCTGGTGGAGCGCATGATTACGCTTGGCAAGAACGGCAGCGTCCACGCCCGCCGTCAGGCGCTCGCGTACATGATGACCCCTGAGTCCGTCGATCGCCTCTTCGGCACCGTCGCTCCACGCTACGCCGACCGCAACGGCGGCTACAGCCGCATCGTTCGCACCGGCCCGCGCAAGGGCGATGCCGGCGAGATGGCCTACATTGAGTTGCTCGGCGCCGAGAAGGAACTCAACGCCAAGGCCGAGAAGCGTGCCGAGGCCCGCGCCAAGCGCCGCGAGGAGCTGCAGAAGCAGCTCGAGGAGCAGAACGCGGCTGAGGGCGGCGGCGAGTCCAAGTCGTAGCCCAGCTTCAACTCACCGCATTACCAAAGGCGCGCCGCAGGGCGCGCCTTTGCGCATCTGCCACTGCGCTAAACTGACAGCACCGCATGTCCATGCCTCAGTCATCTTAAGAACCTTGTGGAGCGATAAACTCCACCTGCACGAACTGCCGTGACTCGATCGCCAGCATGACCGATACCCTCTCGCCCAGGCACCTCCGCTCCAAGCCTCTCCATCGCGAGATTGAGCTCGACTTTATTCGAGGCATCGCCATCCTGCTCGTGGTGGACTTCCATACCAGCGGATCGCCCTTCCGGACTCTGTGCCTGTGGCTCGGATATCAGGATCACATTGGCGTTCTGGGCGTCGACATCTTCTTCGTGCTCAGCGGATTTCTCGTTGGCGGCCTGCTCATGAAGGAGTGGAAGGTCCGCCGCGGCGTCGACGGCAACCGCTTTCTCATCCGCCGCGGCTTCAAAATCTGGCCGCAGTATTACTTCTATATCGGCGTCATGCTGCTCAGCGGGCACCGCACCCTGCGGTTCCTCTGGGGCAACCTGCTCAACATCCAGAACTACGTCGGCGGCGTCGCCCACACCTGGAGTCTCGCCATCGAGGAGCATTGCTACCTGCTCCTCACTCTTTGCATGGTCATTGCGGCGCGCCGAAAAGCCTCTGTGCGCGGTCTCTTCTGGTTTCTCTTCGCAGTCTGTGCGCTTGAGATCCCCTTCCGTTACTGGCTCGTCACCCACGGTCATCTTGTCTTCCTGCCGACACATGCCCGGCTCGACAGCATTGGCGACGGTGTGCTGCTCGCGATGCTGTTCCACTTTGCCCCGGAGCGCTTCGATCGTCTGCGCTCGCTGACATGGTTGTGGGTAATCTGTCTCGTCGTTGGGCTGTTCGTCTATCGCGGGCGCTTTAACTCGCGCTTCATCCTGGCACAGCAGCATGACGCTGCGACGCTCATCGCCATCTCCACCCTGCTTCTCCTCTATCGCCCCATCGCGGAGGGGCGCACTCACAACTGGGTCTATCGCTTCGTCGCCTGGATCGGCGTTTACTCTTACGGCATCTACCTTTGGCATCCCTCGGTCGTCGAGCCGACCGAGGCGTTTTTTGCGCTCCACCCCGTCATTCCCTTTTGGGTAGCGACCATTCTGGTTCGTGCCTCCGAGATCGGCGTCGGTATCCTGACCACGCGGCTTTGCGAAATACCTGCATTGCGACTGCGCGACCGTCTGTTCCCACGCCGGGTCGACACACCCGTTGGTACGCCAGCGCTCGAAGAGGCACCTGACGCTGCCGCCGCGCATCTCTGAGGGACCGTCGCCGCTGCGCTACACTTGACTTTGGAATGCCCATCGTCGAACTCCACAACATCCGCAAGGTCTACGACACCAAGGTCGCGGTCGAAGGCCTCTCCCTGACCATCGAGCCTGGCACGATGTTCGGCTTGCTCGGACCCAACGGCTCCGGCAAGACCAGCTCCATCCGCATGATGATCGGCATGACCGTGCCCGACTCCGGCACCGTCCGCCTCTTCGATCAGCCCTTCTCACGTAACCTGCTCAACCGCGTCGGCTATCTGCCCGAAGAACGCGGTCTCTACAAGAAGATGAAGGTGCTCGATCAGCTCACCTTCCTCGGCCAGCTTCACGGGCTCAACGAAGCTGACTCACGGAAGCGTTCGCGCGACTGGTGCGAGCGCTTGCAGATTACCGAGGCCATCGACAAGAAGACCGAAGAGCTCTCGAAAGGCATGCAGCAGAAGATTCAATTCATTGCTGCCCTGCTGCACGAGCCCGAGCTGATCATCATGGACGAGCCCTTCAGCGGCCTCGATCCCGTCAATGCCGAGCTGCTCATGAACACGCTCGTCGAGCAGCGCGCCAAGGGCCGCGCCATTCTCTTCTCCACGCACCGCATGGACCAGGTTGAAAAACTCTGCGATGCCATTGCGCTGATCTACCAGGGCAAGCTCGTTCTCTCCGGCTCCATGCGCGAGGTCAAATCGCGCTACCCGCGCAACCACGTGCAGACCGTCTTCACCGGAGACGACAGCTTCCTGCGCAGCCGCTACGTCGCCGACGCCCGCAACTACGCCGGCGTCGCCGAGATCCGGCTTCACTCGCCTGAAGACGCTCAGCCGCTGCTCGCTGAGGCTGTTGGACGCGGCACCAACATCACACGCTTCGAGGTCATCGAACCCACGCTCGAAGAGATATTCATCACCACGGTGAAGGGGACGCCCGAGTTCGCCGAGGCCGGAGGCAAGGTCCATGCATAACGTCTGGCTCATCGCGAAGCGCGAGTACATGGAGCGCGTTCGCACCAAGGGCTTCATCCTCGCCACGGTGCTCATCCCGTGCTTTATGGCGCTGCTGGTTGGCGGCAGCGCCTTCTTCATGGCGCGCACCAAGACTACCTCGCACATCGCTGTTGTCACCGCGGACCACGCTCTGGGTCAGGACATCAAGCAGCAGCTTGAGACGGGCAAGAACAGTGAGATGACCGTTGACCTGATGGAGCCTTCGGCTGCCACACGCGCCGGTCTCGACGCGCAACTGCACACGCATGCCGCGCAGCTCGCGGGCTATCTCTGGATCACGCCGCCAGTGCAGCCCGGACAACGTCCACTCTTTGCCTATCACGCACGCTCTGCTGGTGACATCTCCACCGAAGACGCCATCGAGCACGGTGTCAATGCTGTGCTCACGCGCGAGGGTCTGCTCAGCCACGGCCTTACCAGCGCGCAGATCAACGAGATCACCGCGCCTGTCGATATCGATACGAGTTCGACAGGGAACAGCGGACTCGCCTTCGGCATCGCCTATCTCTTCTTTTTCCTCATGTACATGGTCATCATGCTCTACGGCATGAATACCGCGCGCAGCATCATTGAAGAGAAGACCAGCCGCGTCTTTGAGGTTCTGCTCGCGACCATCAAGCCCACCCAGCTGCTCGCCGGCAAGATCATCGGCGTAGGTGCCGTCGGCGTCACGCAGGTTGCCGTCTGGATGATTGCGGCCTCGGCGCTCGCATCCAGCAGCATGGTTGCACATCTCGCCGGCACCAACGGCGTGCACGGCGTGCTCAGCGGAGCGCAGATCGGATTCTTCGTCCTCTACTTCATCTTCGGCTTCCTGATGTACTCTGCCGTCGCTGCGGCGCTGGGTGCGATGACCAACTCCGAGCAGGAGCTCCAGCAGCTCAATATGTTCCTTGTGCTCCCTCTCGCGTTCTGCATGGTGATGCTGTTCCCGACCGTGAGCGCGCCGGATTCTACATTGGCCCAGGTCGTCTCGCTCATCCCGTTCTGCTCCCCGCTGCTGATGAACTTCCGCACCGCGCTCACCAGCGTTCCCGCGTGGCAGATCATCCTCTCCGTCGTGCTGATGTCCATCACCATCGGTATTGTTATCTGGATCTCTTCGCGCATCTACCGCGTCGGCATCCTCATGTACGGCAAGCGCCCCAATCTGCCAGAGATTCTGCGCTGGATGAAGTACAGTTAGAGCACTCTGCCTGATACTGTAGCCTTGTAAGCACTCATGGAAGCCGTTTTCTTCGATGGAAAACGGCTTCAGCGGCATAGGCTTCTGTCTACACTTTCAGGGAAAGTGCTCTAGCCGCAGGCATCGCCTGAAGCATGGAGATCGACCTCGCTCAGCTCGACGGCAGCGCAACCGGCAGCGATCTCCTTCGCGCACCCCTCTGCATCATCGGCGGCGGTATCGCCGGTCTCACCCTCGCGCATAAGCTCGTCACCCTCGGCCACGAGATCCTGCTCCTCGAAGCCGGCGGCCAGACACCCGAAGCCTTCGATGCGATCGAGCAAGCCGGCCATCCTCACCCCGGCACCAGCGAGCCCCGGCCTCGCGCCCTCGGCGGAACATCGCTCACCTGGGGCGGCCAGCTTCTGCCGTTTCCTCAAGACAGCACGTGGCCCATCTCCGCCGCTGACCTCGCGCCCTTCACCGCCGAGGTGGAAACGCTGCTCGCCGTCGACTCGCTACCCTACGATGCTGCAGCCTTCTTCACAAAGCTCGAACAGTCTGCCCCAACCCTTCTCGACCGGCTCCCGCAACTCGATGCCTCGCTCTCCAAGTTCGCGCCCTTCTCTCATCGCAACCTCGCGCACACCCTCGGACACAAGCTCCGTGCACACGCCAAAGCCCGCGTTATCCTTCACGCACAGGCAACCGAGCTCGTCCTCGCCTCGACCCGCGATCGCGTCGAAGGCGTAATCGTCCGCGGTCGTACGGGCCAGACTCACCATATTCAAGCCGACCATGTCCTTCTCGCCGCAGGAACCATCGAGACGGTCCGTCTCCTGCTGGCATCTCGAATCGGCGGTGACCAAGTAGGCCGCAACTTTCACGACCACCTCACTGTCGCTGCCGCCACACTCCGCGAGCCCGCGCGCACACAACTCCTCGCTGCGCTCCGCCCCTGGGTTTTTGCAGGCACTCTCCACAGCCTCAAACTCTCCGCATCGCAGGGACTCCGCAACCAACTCAACCTGACGCCGATCCTCGCGCACCTCACCATCGACGAACCTGAAAATTCCGGCATTGGCGCCCTGCGCAACCTGCTCCGGGCGCGCCAACAAGACAATCTCGGCGCAACTCTCCGCCAGGCCATCTCCCAATTTCCAAGCGCACTCGCCGACGCCGCACGTCTCACGCTTGCTGCGCGCATGCACAGGCGCCGCTACGTTTCCCCGCAAGCCACAGTTCAACTCCGTCTCAACGCCGCACAGCGCGCGCCCTCGGATTCACGCATCACGCTCTCGTCCGGCCTCCAACCCATCCTCGACTGGCGCATCGATCCCACGGAATTGTCCACGCTCCGCAACTTCGCTGAACATCTGCGCACGCATCTCAACCTCGACGGCTTCGACTGGAACCCCTCACTCTTCACACCCGATTTCTCCGCTCCTCTCCCCAATCTCGACGACGCGCGCCACGCCATGGGCGGGGCCTGTATTGGCGCCGACCCACGCCTCAGCGTCGTCGATCCCAACCTCCGGGTCCACGGCCTTCGCAACCTCTTTATCGCCTCCGCCGCGGTCTTCCCCGATGGCTCGCCCCAACTCCCCACGCTCCCACTCATGGCCTTCACGGTCCGACTCGCGCACCATCTCCATCAGCAGCTCTAACCCAAACAGCTAAACTCAACCTCGTGCCCGAATTCACGCGCAAGCAGCGACTCCTGCTCGCCATCATCCCACCCTCGCCGCGCTGCTCATTCGTGCCCTCGGAGCCACGCTGCGCTATCGCAATATCACCGCGCCCGGCACTCCGGTCGGCATCGAAATCCCCGGCCCGACTATCTTCGCCTTCTGGCATCGCACGCTGCTCATCGCCGCCCACCGCTTCCGCAACCACGGCATCGCCATCCTCATATCCGCCTCTTTCGACGGCGAACTCATCGCCCGCACCGTCGCACGGCTCGGCTTCCATCCTGTGCGTGGCTCATCCTCACGCGGGGGCGCCCCTGGTCTTCGTGCCATGGCGCAGGCCTACGCCGAAGGCCACATCTGCGCCTTCACCGCCGACGGCCCGCGCGGCCCCAATATGATCGCTAAACCCGGCCCCGTCCAACTCGCCGAGCTCACAAGCGCTCCCTGGATCGGCGTCCTTCCAGGGCCATCCATCTCGCGCGTGGCAGCTCAACTCATGGGACCGCTTCATGATTCCAAAACCGTTTTCGACCGTCACCTTCGCCTGGCCCGCCCACGTCACTCCCGAGCTCGGAGCCGTTCAGCACGCCCTCGACCAAGCCGTCCGCATGTCCACACCAAACTCCTGATGCTCGTCTCTGACTTCCACTACGACCTCCCGCCCGAGCTTATCGCGCAGCATCCGCCCGCCACACGCGGCGCCTCCGCATGCTCACGCTCTCGCGCAGCAGCGGCACCTTCGCCGACCATCTCTTCACCGAACTCCCGCAACTCCTCTCCCCCGGCGATCTCCTTGTTCTCAACAACTCGCGCGTCCTTCCCGCGCGCCTCTACGCCACACGCGCCGGCCTGCACACGCAGCACAATTCGCCATCGCCTTCCGGCCTCATCGAAATCCTCCTCACAGAACACCTCGCGAATCCGGAAGGTCACAACGACTGGCGCGCCCTCGTCCGCCCCGCCAAAAAAGTTCAACCCGGCGAGACGCTGCACTTCGCTGCAACACCAGGCGAAGCCCCACTCCTGCAAGCGACCGTGCTCTCCAGCGGCGACTTCGGCGAACGCACTCTTCGCTTCAACTCCACGCCCGACTTCATCCGCGTCGTCGAGCGCATCGGCCACATGCCGCTGCCTCCCTACATCCATCGCGACAAACATCAGCCCGACACCGCCGAAGATCGCGAACGCTACCAGACGGTCTACTCGCAGCAGTCAGGCTCGGCCGCCGCGCCCACCGCCGGCCTGCACTTCACCCCTGAGATCCTCTCCGCACTGACAACTCGCGGCATCGAACTCGCAAGCATCACCTTGCACGTTGGCCTCGGCACCTTCCAGCCCGTACGCGTCGCTGACACACGCGATATCCACCTGCACTCCGAGCCCTACACGCTTTCGGCTGAAACAGCGCAGGCACTCAACAACGCCTACCGTGCAAACCGCCGCATCCTCGCCGTTGGAACCACCACTACCCGCACGCTTGAGCACCTCGCCCGTACCTTCGAATCAACTCGCGGTGCGCTCTCGCCTGGGAATCCCCTCACGCTCGCACCTCACTCCGGTGGCACGAGTCTCTTCCTCTCACCCGCACCCGACGGCGATGACAACTTCAAGCTCGTCCGCGGCCTCCTCACCAACTTCCACCTTCCAGAATCGACGCTGCTCATGCTGGTCAGCGCCTTTGCAGGAAGGGAAGCGGTGCTTCGCGCGTACGCACACGCCGTCGCCGCGCGCTATCGCTTCTTCAGCTACGGCGACTGCATGCTCATTACCTAGAGTTCAGTGCTTCTGCAGGCGATCGTGAAACTGCTCGATCAGCGCATGCACCGTCGCTGGCCACGGCCTGTCCGGCGGTCCCGTATACGTCTCCGCCCACAGCAGCGTCCCGCGCGGAGCTCCAGGGAATGAGGCATAGATTCGAAGTGTCGCCAGCGGCTCGCCCGCCGGCCCAATGTGCACGCCAGTCGACTGCATCGGAATCAGGAGAAACGTCAGATCGCCCAGCTGATCCTCTGGCGCCACGGTCTTCCCGAGTTCTCCCGCCAGCTCCCGCAGTTGCTTCGCTGTAAACTTGTCGATCTGCTGCGTCTCAACCGTCACCGTGTGCGCCTTATCCAGCCGCTGTACAAAAGCCTGCCAATCGCAGGTGTACACCTGCTTCTCCAGCGTGCATCCTTGCTCGTTGGCCTTCTGCGCTCTCGCCGCCCCACCGGCGACCAGAGCACTCAGCATCACGACAACGCAGCCCATCCGATAGCCCGGCATGTCTGCACTCTAGCGCAAATCCCACACCTTTGCATCTCAGTGCGACGCGCCCGGAGGTAACTGTTCCGGCGGAACGCGCGTGCTGTGCAGAAATCTCACCTTCCACGCATCGCCCTCCCAACGCATCACCGCGGACTCAAGCCACGTCATGCTCGTCATCGTCCCATCCGGCTGTCGGATCGATCCCTTGTTCACATACGTCACCCACGCGGCGTCGCAGCCCACGTGCACCTCCGGAGCCGTAACGCTCCATATGTATTGGTAACCTTTCGCCTGGTACTGCTTGATCGTGTCCATCAGCGCGTCGCCGTCAAAACGTTTGCCGTTGTCGTAGGCATAAAAGTCCTTGGTTGTGGCGGCATGAAATCTATCCAGGTCGCCATGTTGCCCGGCAGAAAACATCTGACCCAACGTCTTCACAATGGCGACCTCATCGTCCGCTCGCGGAGCCCTCGCCACACTCTCCTGCGCTCGCGGCTGCACTACCGGCATCAGCATCAACAGGCCCGCAAACCACGACAGTGTCAATCTGCGCATGCGCCACCTCAGTCGGGAGATTCGAAAGACTTGTGCAGTCATTCTCGCAGACCCCCGGACTCGTCGAGCGACACGTCCGGGCCGTACCATCAGATGCATATGCCGCGCGCGTCCCAATCTGATTCCAAATCCCTAACTGCCGCCAAGCCGCCCATCTACCTGCTCGACACCATGGCGTTCATCTTCCGCGCCTATCACGCCATGCAGCGCTCGCGCCCCATGTCCACGCGCACCGGCATTCCCACCGCGGCCACCTACGTCTTCGTCAACATGCTCAACAAGCTGCGCAAGGACTTCAATCCCGAGTACCTCGCAGCTGTCTACGACGTCGGCGCACCCGTCCACCGCGACACCCTCGCGCTGCAGCTCAAGGACGTCAAAAAATTCAACATCAAAACCCAGCAGTTCGAAGCCACCGAGTACGCCGGCTACAAGGCCAATCGAACCGAAACGCCACCCGACCTCATCCAGCAGCAGCCTTACATCCGCCGCGCACTCGAAGCCTTCCGCATCCCCATCCTCTACTACGAGGGTTACGAGGCCGACGATGTTATCGGCACACTTTCGTGTCAGCTGTCGGCTCTCGGTCATCACGTCTATGTGGTCTCGTCCGACAAGGACATGATGCAGCTCGTCAACGAGAACGTCTCCATCCTGAATCCGACAAAGGACAATCTCATCCTCGACCCCGCCGGCGTTGAACAGACCCTCGGCATCCCGCCGCAAAAGGTCATCGACGTCATGGCTCTGCGCGGCGACTCTATCGACAACATCCCCGGCGCGCCCGGCATCGGTGACAAGGGATCCGTCGAACTCATCCAGCAGTTCGGCACCGTCGAAGCCGCGATGGACGCTGCCGTTCAAGCGCCTGATGCCATCAAGCGCAAGACCTACCGCGAATCGCTCGCCAACAACCGCGACAACATCCTGCTCTCCAAAGAACTCGTCACCATCCACACCGCGGTGCCCATCACGGCCGATCTCGATGCGATGCGCACGCAACCCGTCGATGCTGCGGCCGCACGCGCTCTCTTCAGCGAGCTCGAGTTCACCACGCTGCTCAAAGAGCTCGCCCCCTCGCCTGACACCACAGCCACCACCTACACGCTCAACGCCACCGCCGACGAACTCGCGCAGCTTCTCGCCGAAGCCCGCAAGCAAGGTCACCTCGCGCTCGCACTCGCCGCGACCGCACAGGCCATCGCCGAAGAATCCGCTGCGGAACCCGCCGACCCAAGCGCCAACCCCGACATCGAAACCGAACCGGAACCCGAACCGCCGCAAACGATGTCCCTCTTCGACACTTCCGGCCCTGCCACAACCGCGGGTGCCCCATCTTCGCCGACGGCCTTATCGTCGGCTAAGGCGGGCTCAAACGGAGAACCTGATCCCGCCTGCAATCTCGGCCTCTCCGTCACGGGGGCGAACGCGATCGCCGTCTCCCTCGACACACCCGGCCTCCGCGAGGCCCTCGCCGACCCCGAGCTTCCCAAGCAGGTTCACGACCTCAAAGCCGTCCTGCGCGCCCTCGAACCCCACAACGTCGCTCTCGCCGGCCCCATCACTGACGTGATGTTGGAGAGTTACCTCCTCAATCCCACCCACGGTTCCCACACACTCGTCGACATCGCCGCCCGCACCACCAGCCGCGCGCTCACACACCAGCCCTCAAAAGAAAACCCAAGCGATCCCAAACGCCTTCCCGAAGCCGCCTCGGCCATCGCCCGCCTCGTCACCGTCCTCACCGAACAACTCGCCGAATCCGCTCCCGTCGAGCACCACATCCCCAAAGACCAACCTGAACTTGGCGGCGCTGTTACATCCGAAATGCTCTTCGCCGACCAGCAAAAACCTGCAAAGAAGTCTGCGAAAAAATCAAAAGCAAAACTCACTAACTCCGAAACAACGCAACTCAACGAACACTCCACACTGACCGACGTCTACAACGTCATCGACCTCCCGCTCGTTCCCGTGCTCCTCCGCATGGAGCAGAGCGGCGTTCGGGTCAATCTCGATCTCCTCCGCGAGCAATCCTCACGCCTCGCCGTCCAGATAGACGACCTTGCGGAGCGCATCTACAAATCGTCCGGCCATCGCTTCAACATCGCCTCACCTAAGCAGCTCGGCGACGTTCTCTTCAACAAGATGGACCTCCCCAAGCCGCTCAAGTACGGCAAGGGCAAAGTCATCTCCACCGCGCAGGACGTCCTCGAAGACCTCGCGCCCGACTACCCCATCGTCACCGACGTCCTCGAACACCGCCAGCTCTCCAAGCTCAAGGGCACCTATCTCGACGCACTCCCCTCTCTTGCCGACACGAACCAGCGCATCCACACCACGTTCAACCAGGTCGGCACCGCCACCGGCCGTCTCTCATCGACCAATCCCAACCTGCAGAACATTCCCATCCGCACAGCCGTTGGCCGAGAGATCCGCGCCGCGTTCATCGCAGCGCCGGGCAACCTCCTCATGTCCGCCGACTACTCGCAGATCGAGCTGCGCCTCATGGCGCACTTCTCGCAGGACCCGCTGCTGCTCGACGCCTACCGCACCGGCAAAGACATCCACACGCTCACTGCCGCGGAGGTCTTCGAAGTCGACCCTGTCACCATGAGCAAAGAGACACGCGCCCGCGCCAAGGCCGTCAACTTCGGCATCGTCTATGGCATCTCGCCTTTTGGGCTTGCCGCACAGCTCAACATCGAGCAAAAAACCGCGCGCGCTTACATCGATCGCTACTTCGAGCGCTACGCCGGGGTCGCCGTCTTCATCGAGCGCACCCTCGATCAAGTCCGCCGCACGCAATCCGTCCGCACCGCTTTCGGCCGGGTCCGTCCCATCCCCGACATCCACTCGCGCAACCCCAACCAGCGCGGGTTTGCCGAGCGCACTGCCGTCAACACGCCGCTGCAGGGAACCGCCGCCGATCTCATCAAACTCGCCATGATCCGCATCGACGCCGAAATCACGCGCCGCAAGCTGAAATCCGTGATGACGCTCCAGGTCCACGACGAACTCCTCTTCGACGTCGTCCCCGACGAAGCCGAGGAGATGACCGAGCTCGTCCGCACCGAGATGGAGTCCGCCGCCGAGTTCAGCGTCCCTATCGTCGCCGAAATCGGCCTCGGTCAGAACTGGCGCGACATCAAGTAGCTTCCACTGGTTTCGCTGCTCAAAAAGGAAATCGCCGCCATCACGGCGGCGATCCTTTCAAACCGGACGACTCTTACCGCTTCATCCGCCGGCGAACGGTTCCGGCCAGCCCCAGCACGCCCGTTCCAAGCAGCGCAAGACTGCCAGGCTCAGGTGTGGGCGCGGTCACCGGAATTCCATTGTCCTGGAACACCAAGCTGGCGGCGACCTGATCCTGGTCCGCATAGAAGATCTGCAGCGTATGCGACCCGGCACCCAGCAGCACCGTATTGGTGGGCGTCAGAGTTTCCGCGTGAATTCCGCCCAGGTCCAGCACGATCTGGCCATCGATGAACACGAACGCATCGTCGTCCGCGCCCACGTCGAACGTCACGTTCTCCGCTGAGGCGAGGTTGAAGGTGCTTGTAAGAATGGCGGTCTCCTCGCAGTTTGCGGTGCCGCCGTTGCAATTCATGCCCTGATTGCCGCCCCCCATGGAGTTTGGAGGGAACATGTTCGTAGGATTGTTCGGATCGGTGCTCACCACGAACGAAGAGTTTGTGCCCGTGGCAGTAACCGTGTTCGGACCGTACGTTCCTGGTGTCCACCATCCCAGCACATTGCCCGACAGCAGGTCATTGGCTGGCGCAGCTCCGCTTTCAGCCGTGTTGAACACCGGCATCCCGCCACTCAGGGTGGACTGAACGTAGTTGGTCGAATTCGTTCCCGTCGCAACGCCGCCGGGATGGAAGTCCGAGTTCGCCGCGTTCGACGTCGTGACCTGGAAGAACTGTGCACTGAATGTATCTGCAGAAGCCGGCGCAGAAACAGCGAGCATTCCAACACAAAGCCCGGCGGTCGCGAGCACCTTGCCGCACTGACCAGCCAGATAAGAGAACCTCATATCGTCTTCTCCTTCAAATTCTGATTTTGTCTTCTCGATTCGATTAGCCCTTTACTCAGCCCGATAAAGCCTCTCGCACGAACACGCGCATCCTTCCGCGGCCTTTCGAAAGAAAGGCTTTGGCGAATGAAAGTGCTGTGCACCGCGAACGACACAGTGGGGGGAAGTAATGTTGTATAAGCATCTGAAGGACCATTCGCTCGCCGGCAGTTGTGCCCGGATTTGCGCTGAAAACAGGCAAGATCCGGGCGTAACGGCAAAAGATTGCAGTATGTCGGGATGGGATTTTTCTTCTGCGTCCTTTCGCCAGCAGCGCAGGGCTGGCTGGCAAAGGCGGCTGTCAACTCAATTGACGGCCAACGGCTAAGCGACTACCGTTTCCACACAGGACCCGTTCGGAAATCCATTTTCGTCAGGTGAACCATGACCACTCTCTGGTTCGGCCCGTCACTGCCCCTTTCCCTTCGTCGCTGCCGCGCTCTCCTGCTCATTCTCGGCACTCTCACGGTCTCTGCCGCCGCGCAGACCACCAACCCCGCGTACCTCGCAGATATGCCCTCCATCGATCGCGTCAAAGCGCAGATCCAGGGCAAAGACCCCACGGACACCGCCGCCCGCCAGGTTGCTGTCTTCACCTATCTGCAGGAGTACATCAAGCGCATCGCGTACAACAAAAACCCACGCGCGGACTTCACCGCCGACGAGAAGCGTATCTACGCCGCCTACTGGACTGCCGCCGACCAAATCACCAAGGACTACAACAAGACCCACACGCCCGATGAGGCCAAGGCCTTCGACACCCTGCAGTTCAACTACACCCTGAACAACGCGAACACCTGGATCAAGGGGCTCATCGGCCCGCAGACCGCTACCGCCTACAACGGCGCCACCGGCGAGCTCGCGGCTCGCCAGAAAGCGCACGTCGATTCCATCAACCGCGCCAACGAGCAGGCGAAGGCCGCCGCTGCATCTTCACCGGGTCCCGGCGGGCTTTCGAACGACCCCACCGCTGTCGCTACCCGCCGTTGCGCTGAACTCGGCGGTACCGCTGGCGGCTGTGCCACAAAATCCTTCGGGCAAGGCCTCATCAACATGATCGGCGGTCAGGAGATCAAGGACATGGCCGACTCGGTTGATCCCATCGGCGTCTACCTCAGCGGCGCCTATCAGAATCCCAGCGCTGGCGCTGCACTTGACTTCGGCCCCGGCTCGGCGGCGATCGGGAACTGCGGCAAGCTTTTGCCGGACCCTCATGGCTACAATCTTCACCGTACTGCCTCCGGTGTTCAGATCACCGTCGCGAACTCGCCCGCGAACATCGTGCTCGCCCTTCGTCCCGACGGCTCGCTCGTCGGTCCCGGCACCATTCAGGTCAACGGAAGAGTGATCACCGGCTATAGCAGCCAGACCACCACGCTGGTGCACCAGGATGGGTCAGAGGCGTATGGCTGCAGCGGCGCCTACGGCAGTTGCAGGACCACCACGTCCACCCCGATCTACGGTCCCGCAACCGCTCGCTGCACGTTCGCCGCGCTCCCTGCCCCCGCGCCTCAACATCTCCAAACAGGCGCCAAGGCCGATGACGGCAGCCTGATCGGTGGCCTCACAGGTTTCATGACCAGCGTCATGACGGTCGCAGATCCCGGCCTTCGCATGAACGGAAAGTTCCTCAGTCCCACAGGTCTCATCCTCGACTTTGAAGGCGACGCCGTCACACTCGACTGCGGCCAGGCTCACGTAAAAGCTCCATACACCGTTCAAAACGCACCCAATGAGTTCCGTATCAGCGTCAACAACTCCGGTGGTCCCTTCGTGCTCACGCTGGCGCCTGACAACACGCTTCGCGGCTCCGGCTCAACCACCGTCAACGGCCGCATCTTAGTCAACCTGGACGCCAACGCCAACCCAATCTTCCGCCCCGTTTCGGCCACCTGCAACGTCAACACCTTCAGCCTCAAATCTGCCGCCGAGTACAGAGCACTCATCACCAACCCGCCCGCGCCCGGAAGATGACATTCGAAGCCGCAGCAGCGCAACCGCGTGATTTCTCATCTAAGCTAGAGAAAGATTGCGATTCCGCAGTGAAGAAGAGATCTGATTTTCCGCAGGAGAGAAACACGTGCCTAAGACGAACGAGTCCACCTTCACCCGCAAGAAGCTCATTGACGCCCTCAACGAAGACCTCTCACGCGAATACCAGGCCATCATCGCTTATGTGAACTACTCGCAGGTGCTCAAGGGCGCTGCCTACATGAACATCGCCGACCAGCTCACTCTGCACGCCAAACAGGAGCTCGACCACGCTCTGAAACTCTCCAATGCCGTCGACTACCTTGGCGGCATGCCTTCTGTCACACCGAAACCCGTCAAGACCTCGGAGAAGGCTGAGGACATGCTCAAGTTCGATCTTGAAAACGAGCGCGTCACCATCGCGAACTATCGTCGCCGCGTGAGACAGTGTGAATTGCTCAATGAGTTCGCGATTGGCGAGACGATCCGCGAGATACTCCTCGACGAGCAGGATCATCTCTCCGACCTCGCCACCGCCCTCGGTATCGACCCGCCGAATCCCGGTATCGCCGACTAACTCCGGAACCCGAAGAGGTAAGAAGAGGAATCCCTGAAACCCGGCGCTTGCCGGGTTTCGTTCTTTGAGCTCCGGTCACCGTAAACACTGTCTTATGAGGATTTTAAGAGCACAAACAATAGTTCTATCGCGACCCGCTTCGCCAGTTCACTCTCACATCTGCCATAATGTGGAGCCAAAAGAAAAGCGACCGGAGGCGATTCATGAAGCCTGGTTCCGGAATACTCGCCCTATGCTCCATCGCGCTTTGTCTCCCCGTCCTTGCGCAGGACACTACAGTCTCCTCACCCTCCGCGGCTAAACCGGCCAGTGTCGCCGCAACCTCCATCAACACCGTCGGTCTCTCTGACATTCGCATCGTTCGCTTGAGTCAGGTACGAGGCCAGGTCAACATCGACCGTCACATCGGCCGCGGGTATGAAGAGGCATTCGCTAACGTGCCCATCACCGGCGGCACGAAGCTTCACACCGACGTCGGCCTTGCAGAGGTCGAGTTCGAAGACAACAGCACGTTCCGTCTCACTCCGGATACCGAGGTCGAGTTCACGCTGCTCAAGCGAGCCGCGACCGGTCCAACGATTACGGCGGTGAGTGTCCTGCACGGCATGATCTATGCCAACCTCGCCGGTACGAAGGGCAACACCTTCACCATTACGGCTGGCAAAGCATCGGTCGCAATGAATCCGAACAGCCACATCCGTCTCAGCATGGATGGACTCAAGTCCAATGTCAGCGTGCTCGATGGATCCGTTGAGTTCACCGATCCCTTCGCATACACCTCGACGCTCACGCACAAGAAGTCCCTGGACTTCGATGCTGCCGGTTCCAGGCAACCGGAGTTCGCGAAGATGGAAGGCACTCCCTTCGACGACTGGGATAAGAACGGTAACGACTACCAGAAGCTGTACGCCTCACAGCGAATGTCCGGGGGCGCAGGGCTCTACGGATCGAGCGACCTGAACTACTACGGCAGCTTCAACAACACGGGTTGCGGCTCGATGTGGCGGCCGTACTTTGCCTCCACCTCGTGGAGCCCTTATGACAATGGCATGTGGGCGTATTACCCGAGCGTCGGCTACTCCTGGGTCTCCCCCTATCCGTGGGGCTGGCTCCCGTTCCACTCTGGCAACTGGGTCAACTGCGGAGGAGCTGGCTGGGGTTGGCAGCCCGGAGGTCAGTTCAACGGGCTTCAGAATGTGGCAGGTGGTGGTGGCGTTCCCGTCGGTGGAGCTTCGGCTGGCGGTCGCATGATTCCCTCTGCTCCTCTTCCGCCGCGTGGCGGAAGCCCGACCATGGTTCCGGTGAACAGTCATCCGCTTGCTGTCTCGAGCGTCTCCGCTCCAGGCACCTTCACCTTCCGCAGGGACTCCGCCGGCCTGGGCGTGCCGCGTGATTTCGGCGAACTAAGGAGCATCTCCTCCGATGTCGCGCATCACGGCCAGGTGAACACGGAGATCGAACGCGGCGTCATTGGTCCGTCGTTCGCTCATCGCGGCGCGAACGGCAACGTGAACGGCAATCCCAATGCGAATCCCAACGTCCGGGGAGCCGCTGGCCGCGAGTACACTCCCGGGTCGCGTTCCGTGGCTACCTTCAGCCGTCCGAATTCCGACATGCGCGGCAATGGCATGGATGGCATGGAGCGGATGAACAACGGCATGAACGGGATGAACAACGGAATGCCCAATGGTGCGGGCAACGGAGCAGCTCAGGGAGGCTCGCCGGGTGGCTCACCGCACGGCCAATGGCAACGTCCGGAAAGCGGCTCCGCGGGAGCTCCGGCGCCGCGCAACATGGACGGTGGCAGAACGAACGCTGCACCGCCTGCCTCCGGCGGCGGCGGTTCACCGCAGGGTGGAGGAGCACCGAGCCACAAGTAACGGTCGAAATCCGTTTCAGCAGATCCGACGCCAACGCTGGCTCCGCGGGTGATACCCTCACCGCAACTTAACTCTCCCGTGGAGCCTGCATGCGTCTGTTGTGTCGCGCCCTCCTGCTCAGCTTTGGCGTACTTGCTATTTCCACTGCACAACCCCAGGCTCCTCAGTTCCCCACGCCCGGACCGAAGCCCGCAGCAACCCAACCAGTCCCGCTGCCTCCGCCAAATCCGAAGAGTCCACCGCAGCTTACCGCGCAGGACGTCACGGCTTTTCTCGACGGCTTCCTTCCCCTGCAACTCCAGCGCGACGACGTTGCCGGTGCAACGATTTCCATCTACCAGAATGGTCAGCCCCTGATCCTCAAGGGCTACGGCTACTCCGACTTCAAAAAGAAGACGCCTGTCGATCCCATCATCACGACCTTCCGGCCCGGCTCGATCTCCAAGCTCTTCACTTATGTCTCGATGATGCAACTTGTCGAGCAGGGCAAGCTCGATCTTGACGCCAACATCCAACAGTATCTCGACTTCAAGATCAATCCCGGGCCGGGCGGCATCGGCGATGCCCCCATCACTCTTCGCAACCTCGCCACGCACACCGCAGGCTTTGAGGAGGAAGTGCACGACTTCGGCTCTGACAAATCCGGCAAGCTTCCGCTCGACATCCGGACGTTCCTGATCCGCAACCAGCCGAACCGGTTCGCTGCGCCGGGCAAGGCGCTCGCGTATTCCAACTACGGGATCACCGTCATCGGGTACATCGTGCAGCGCGTCTCCGGCGAACCCTTCGCCGCCTATGTGCAACATCACATCTTCACGCCGCTGGGCATGACGCACTCCACGTTCGAGCAGCCGCTGCCGAAGGGCTTCGTCGCTAGCAGGGGCTACCTGCAAACCGACAAGGACGACACCGGCTTCGAGGGCGTTACGGAAGCTCCTGCCGGCGGACTCTCGTCTACCGCTGCGGATATGGCCATCTTCGGCCAGATGCTGCTGGGCCACGGCACATACAACGGGGCGCAGATTCTTCAGCCTGCATCCGTCGCTCTCCTCGTCACGCCTCAGTTCACTCCCGGTCCTGGTGTCTCGCCGTGGGACCTGGGCTTCTATGACGAAGACCGCAACAGCTTGCGTTTCATCGGCCACGGCGGTGATCTTCTCGCCTGCCACTCGCAGTTCTGGATAGAGCCCACGCACGGCCTCTCCTTCTTCATCAGCTACAACTCGCAAGGAGCTGCACAGAAGGCGCGCGGCGAACTGTTCAACGCGTTCGTCGACCGCTATCTGCCCGGTCCACCCAATGCGCATCCTGCCTACGTGAAGCTCACGTCGAAGCAGCTCGCGCCGTACACCGGCTACTTCCTTAGTTCTCGACGCCAGGACTCCACAATCTTTCGTCTCGCCGGGCTCGAGCCCAAAGAGATCACAGCGACCAAGGACGGCAACCTCCAGATTTCGACCGCAAAGGATTTTTACGGTCATCCCATTGACTTCCATCCGGTAGGGAAGGACTCGTTCTATAGCGAGCTTGATCAGAACACGATCCATTTCGAACGCGACACGCACGGTCGCGTCATCGGCTATGCGACACCCAGCCATTCCGACCGCGCGCCCCTGCCCACTGCCAGCCAGTGGCTGAAGGTTCCGCTCGCAATTGCGCTTACCACCATGGTGCTGCTCGTAATTGCTGCCCTCGTCCGAACGATCCGTCGCATCTTTTGGCGCAAACGCGCGAAGCTGGCGCGGCAGCCCGGCACAGCATGGGCGACCTTCTTCATGCAGGTCGCGGGCTTCGCTGTACTCGCCTTGCTCATCTACATCGCAGTTCTCGTATCACACGTCGATGAGGTCACGAGCTTTTACCTGATCGGCCATCTCGATCCGTGGTTGCGATTTGAGGTCGCTCTCGCGGTGATTGCATTCATTGCGCTGATCTTCGCGTTCCTCAGCAGCCTCCGCGTGATGCGTCGACCCTTGCGTTGGATAACGCGGCTGAAGTTCACGATTGTAGCGTTGTCCTGTCTCTACCTCGGGTGGTTTCTGATCTTCTTCCACCTGATGAGCAGGCCCTCGCGCTTCTAGATGCCTAACTCGGAGCGAATCGCGTTGGCGATTGCGTCCGCGTGACGGCGCATCGCGGCTTCACTTTCAGCCTCGATCATCACCCGCGCCAGCGCCTCCGTGCCCGAGTAGCGAATCACCACGCGCCCGCTGTCTCTGAGCTCGTCCTCTGCGATGCGAATCGCTGAAACTACGGATGGAATCGAATCCAGCGGCCTTTTCTCGCGCACCTTCACGTTCACGATCACCTGCGGATAGTTCTCGAGGTCGGCAATCAGTTCGCCCAATGTCTTGCCCGAGCGGTGCACAACGTCAAGCACAACAAGCGCGGTGAGCAGCCCATCGCCCGTCGTCGCGCGCGCAGGGAAGAGGATGTGACCAGATTGTTCGCCGCCGAGCGACGCGCCGCTCTTTTTCATCTCCTCCAACACGTACTTATCGCCAACGGGAGCGCGCAACATCGAGATGCCCGAACGCTTCAACGCGGCCTCGAATCCCATGTTGGACATCGTGGTTGCTACCACGACGTCTCCGGCAAGTTGGCCACGCGCCTGCAAGTCGCGCGCGCAGGCCAGCATCACTGCATCACCATTCACCACGTTGCCGTGTTCGTCTGCAAAGAGCGCGCGGTCGGCGTCGCCGTCGAAGGTGAAGCCCAATGAAGCGCCGCGCTCCTTCACCTCCCGCGCCACAACCTCAGGGTGCAACGCGCCGCAGTTTGCATTGATGTTGCGTCCATCGGGCGACGCATGTGTCACCTCGACGGTTCCCCTTAGCGACTCGAAGAGCTGCGGCGCGATCGCGCTCGCGGCTCCGTTGGCGCAATCGATGACAACGCAGCGATTATCCAGCGAGATTCCGGGCACGGCACTCAGCAGGAACTGCACATACTCCCGCCGGAACTCTTCGTTCGCCGTCGGCAGCTCCGACTGTTGTTTTCTTTCGGTAGCGTCTGATGCGAGCACGCGTTCGATCTCGCGCTCGATTTCGAGCTCGACGTTGTCCGGCAACTTGTACCCATCGCCGCCAAAGACCTTGATGCCGTTGTCCTGCCACGGATTGTGCGAGGCGGAAATGACGATGCCGGCGCTGAAGGTGTGCTTCTTCGCGAGGAAGGCAATCGCCGGCGTTGTGATCACACCTGCGAATGCCGACTCTGCGCCGCCTTCACGCAGGCCGCCGATGAGCGTCGACGCGATCCACGGCCCGCTCTCGCGCGTATCCATACCGACTACCACGCGGACCGGTTTGCCGTTCTCTGCGAGCTTGCGCGCGAGCGCAACACCCACCGCGTGAATCGTCTTCGGGTCCAGCGGTGCCTCTCCTGCGACCGCGCGAATCCCATCTGTCCCAAACAGCTTTCGCATCCCACTCTCTCCATGCCTGATGTACTTCGTATGATGCTAGCGGATAACGAGGCGCTCTGGGCGGGCGCAGAGCATCGATCGGCGAGAAGTGACTATGTCTTGTCGACGACCCTTGCCCGCAGACTGCCTTGATGCAGCCGCGCGGTAATCTGCTCGTCCTGCAGAACCTCGTCGCTTGCACGCAAAAGGCGCCCGTCCGGCCCATAAACCAGCGCGTAGCCACGCTCCAGCACACGCACCGGGCTCAGCGCTTCCAGCTTCGAACCCGCACGGTCAATTTCAATTCTCTGGCGCGACAGAATTGCTTTCGCGCTGCGATCCAGTCGAGCATGAAGGTTCTCAAGCCTTCGGGCGCTCTCGCGCAAACGCACTGCAGGATCCTGACGCAGTAGCCGGGCCTCCAGGCGATGACTGCGCTCATTCGCAGCGCCCACTCTGCGCACGATGGCACTGTTCATGCGCAGGTCCAGTTCGTCGAAGCGCTGCGCTCGCCGATCGAAGCCGTCCCTCACGCGCCGCAACACCATCTCTGCGCCTAACCGCGAGAGCCGCTGCCGGGCCCGCAGCATCTCGTATCTTCCAGCGCGCGCAAGACGCGAGTGCAAACGCTCCACGCGTTCTTCAATGCGATGCTGTGCTTCGGTTACGAGCTCGGCCGCAGCCGAGGGCGTCGGCGCGCATACATCCGCGGCAGCATCTGCGATCGTCGAATCCGTTGCATGGCCCACGCCGACGATCACCGGCACGGCGCACGCCGCGATCGCGCGTGCCACACGCTCGTCGTCGAAACCGTGCAGATCCTCCCAGCTTCCTCCGCCGCGCGCCACAAGGACGACGTCCGCGCGCTCCGGATGACGGCTGAACCAGTGCACGCCTGCTGCTATCTCAAGGGCACAGCGCGGCCCCTGAACCGCTGCCGGATAGATCAGCAGATTCACTGCGGCGTGTCTGCGGCGGCAGACTTTTACGATGTCCCGCAGTGCGGCTCCCTGCACGCTCGTGACAATGCCGATGCACTTCGGAAATTGTGGCAGTGTTCGCTTGCGATCAAAGAGCCCTTCGCGGCGCAGCCGTTCTTTCAATTCACGTACTGCAGCCAGCAGTGCACCCAGGCCGCGCGGCTCCATCCATTCGGCAATGAGTTGCATCTGTCCGCGGTTCTCATAGACGCTGAGCTGACCGCGGACTCGCACCGCATCACCATCCTTCGGTTGGAAGCGAACCAGGGAAGCCTGCCGCCGGAACATCACGACCGATAACTGCGCTGCTCCATCCTTCAAAGTAAAGTAGGAGTGCCCGGTTGCGGCGGGGCGCCAATTCGAAATCTCACCTTCAACGATGACGTTCGCATAGCTGCGCTCGAGTACGCCGCGAATCTGGCGTACCAGTTCGGCGACGCTCCACACGTGTGGCTCGCGCGGAGGCTCCGGTGCTGCCTCGGGCGTCACCGGCAATTGGGATGGCTGCACGGGATCGCGCGGGGCCGGCAGATTTTCCAGGGGCGCCTCTGCAGGCAACGCGTCGAAAAGCCCCGGCATCTCGGTGCGCAGGTCTGTTCTGACTCTGCCCTTTCGCCGCAGGTCGGCGAGGCTTGGCATGGGGTCACGGGAACTCATTGCAAGCTCGAGTTTACGCCGCTCGAGCGCGCATCTTTCGACAGCAAAGCCTCAACTCGCTGCGCTCAGCGTCTGGTGGCCCAGCAGCTCGCCGGCCTCCTTCAGCAGCAACTCCGGGCGACAGGGCTTGCTCAAAAGCTTCAGCGGACGCTTCATCCGCAGCGCTTCGAGTTCCACGCTGGCGGCGTTGCTTAGATAAGCCGTCAGCATGATCATCTGGCACCTGGGCAGTTCGCGGCTGATGGTCGCGGCCAGTTGCAGGCCGTTCTGTCCAGGCATGGTCACGTCGCACAGCAGCAGCTCGGGATCGAAACTCCTCGCCCTGTGAAGTGCATCCGCAGCCGAATAACACGCCTCTGACTCGAAACCGTTCACCACAAAGACCATACGCAGCGTGTCCGCTACGAGACGGTCGTCATCTACTACAAGCACTCGCTTTCTCATGTCGAGGTAGCCCCCTTCCTGCAGCCTGGTGAGAAATACAGAAAAGTCGAAAGACAAAATCGCGCCGAAATGAATAAGCGCACTCTTGGGGAAGGAGTCTGTAGAGTAGACGAACGAAGCGTGGAGCCGCCACAGAAATCTGTGCATTTTTTCGCACTTTTTATTGACCGATACGTTTCCCTTTGCATGAGAATCTAACGTCAAGCGATGCATATTCTCGTGCTGTTATTCGGCTTAGTTCTCTTTGGCACGGTCCTGCTGGATTCGTTCCAGACGATCATCCTTCCGCGGCGCCCTGTCGTTCGCTTTCGTCTCACGAGACTTTTCTTTGTTGTGACATGGATTCCCTGGACGCACATCGTGCACCTTGTGCGGGATCGCAAACGGCGCGAGCAGTACTACAGCTTTTACGGTCCTCTTTCGTTGCTCATGCTTTTCGTCATGTGGGCGATCAGCCTCGTCACGGCGTTCGCTTTGATTTACTTCGGCCTGCATGCGCCATTCACGGATCCCATGCATCCGGCCACCGCCCTTGGACATCTCCGCTCTTGCTTTTATGTGAGTGGCTCCACGCTTTTTACGCTTGGGCTCGGCGATGTCGTTCCCGCGAACCACATCACCCGCTTCTTCATCGTGCTGGAAGCCGGAACAGGTCTGGGTTTTATTGCATTGGTGATCGGCTATGTTCCGGTCCTGTATTCAGCCTTCTCTGCGCGCGAGATGGAGGTGGCTCTGCTCGACGCCCGCGCCGGTTCGCCGCCGACAGCAGCCGAACTCCTGCTGCGGCATCGTTTCGAGGGCGGAGATATTGCGCTGAACAAATTGCTCGCGGAGTGGGAGCGCTGGTCCGCGATGATCCTCGAAACGCATATCTCGTATCCCATCCTCTGTTACTACCGTTCCCAGCACGACAACCAGAGCTGGCTTTCCGCGCTCACGGCAATTCTCGATACCTGCGCGCTTCTCATCACCTCGGTCGAAAGCCCGATGCAGCGTCAGGCGCAACTCACCTTCGCTGTGGGACGACACGTTCTGGTCGACATCGGCCATGTATTTCATCGTGAGAAAGCGGAGCAGAGACTGAGTGCTTTACCGTTCACACGTCTTGGCGATGAGGAGTTCGGCCAGTTGTGCGATCTGTTAAACCGTGCAGGCGTCCCCCTCTGCAGCGACATTAGCGTGCGCGCGCGTCTCGATGCGCTGCGTAAGCTTTACGAGCCACACGCCTGCGCCATGGGGCACTATCTGCGGCTCGATCTACCGCGCTGGACTCCTCCGCCGGTGAATGCAGCCAAGCCGGACATCTGGACTTCGGTCGCGCGGCTTCGCACCCCGGGTGGCAGCGACGAACTGTTGAATGCGGTCAGCCCGCAGGCGACGGCGTCGAACCTCGGAGACGATGAGGGTTTTCTCTAGACTCCGCGAAGCCAAAAAGAGAGGCCGCTCTTGCGAGCGGCCTGCATGCTTTTCTCGACAGCTGAGCTATTGAGCCATGGCCATGCCTGGGCCGGCAGGCTGCGGATTCAGTCGCTCTGAAGCGACCTGCGCTGCGGGGCCGGGATTGCCCTTAGGGTCCTTGTCCTTGTCCTTCACCTGCGCCCAGACGCGCTTCGCGTCCGCCGTCTTGCCTTCGGTCTGATACAGATCGCCGAGCTGGATCTGGGCGAAGTACGGCGGCACAGTGGCTGCGTTGCCCTTACCGAGCTCTTGCAGCAGCTTTTCGGCATCGGCATTGCGGCCCGTCTGCTCGTAAAGCCCTGCGAGCGCCGATTTGCCGAGCGCTGCCGTATCGCCATTCCAACCGCTCGCCACCTTCTTCAGCGCGTCTTCTGCAGCGCTGTTGTTGCCCTCATCCATGTAGGTCACGCCCGCCATGTAGAGTGCCATCTTGCCGGGCTGCGTCATCCCGTACTGGTCTGCAACTGCAACAAACTGTGCGTTGGCCGCCGAGGCACGCGCCTTCGCGTCGGGGAATGTCTTGATCCCCGGAGGCAGGCCCGGTGCCTGCGAGGCCAGGGGCGCCTGGTAGGTCTGCATCGCGTCGCCAAACGCATTCGCAGCTGCATTCGTGCGGTGGTTGAACAGCGTATATCCGCCCACAATCAGCAGAACCAGCACCACGGCAACCGCTCCGAGGATGATCGCCTGCTGCGAGTTCTGCTTCGCCCAGTCCACGCCGTGTTCGGTCAGGGTGATGAACTGGTCCTGCTTCTTTAGCTGTCGCTTGGTTGCGTTATCCACGTGGTTCGCTGTTCCCGTCTTTATGAAAAATTTCTGGATGCACCGGCCCACCGCAGGCGCGCTTTTAAGTGTACCAGTGGCGGCTTAAAGTGCCGCCGCGAGCCTCTTGCCCGATGGGTCTCGCAACCCCCGGGAGGTCTTATTTGGGCAACGCTTTTTCAGTGAGCATCTTTGTCGATGAAGCAGCCGGGACATCTTCGCTGCTGTCGATCATCCGATATCTGCTGCTCGCGCGAGACAACATCCATTCAGGAACTGTGTCGATCATCCACTCGCGAACAGACCGTCGAGTGAAACAGTGTCCGACCAGGCCCCGTGCTGCCCTGCACACATCTTCTGGCGTGCCATCGGCGATCGCCGCCCGGAGTTCGCGCTCGAAAAGATCGTAAGTAGGTCCGCTAACCCTGCATTTCATAGAAAACACGTGGCCCCGTAGACTCGGAATTCTACAGTCAAAACCATTTTTGCAATATGAAAATCGTCGAAATTGGCCAAACTCTTTAGTCACCTAAAGGTAACCACAAAGGCCCAGCGAAGGGCCGATTCTGGTCCCCATTGAAACAGTTTCGCTCGGCAATTTCTGCGCCAAGCCCTTGAACTTTCGTGTCTTTTAACCCTCTTGCCAATCGTATTGCGACGGGCATACTATCTGGCTCGCAATCAAACAGTGCACACTCTCCGGGGCATGTCTGACCGGTCTATGGCGCTAGTCGTCAAGGTTCTTTGATATTGCAGGCTCATCTCCGCGCCCGTGGTCTGGCTCCGGCGCGATAAAACAGGAGCAGCAAAAAATTATGGCATGGTACGCCTATTGCATCGCTGAACGTAGCGCTTTCTCTGAGTTAGCCCGTCACCGCCGCCCAATGCCCCTCACAGGGGTCACTGGGCTCTTCGGAAACCAAATCTTCCTCTTTCCCGCTGCCGATCTTGCCGTCGTCGTCTCCGAACATCTCAACGAAGACGCTGGCCGCCTGACCGGTCCTGATGCTCAATCTGCCGCCCGCGATCACGCCCGCGTGGTCTCCGGCTGCTTTGATCGTTCCACCGTCCTTCCGTTCCGTTTCGGCACCACCTTTGACGACGACGACGCCCTGCGCCGTTCCGTCCGTTCCAATCAGCGGCACTTTCTGGCCAATGTCGAGCGTCTCCGCGGCAAGGCGGAGATGCACCTGAAGGTCCTCGTTGACGACATCTGCCCTGAGTCCCGCAACGGCGTTCACCAGCACCACGCCGGTCAGGAATACCTCTCGCATCTTCGCGAATCAGCCAGCCGGCAGCGCGAGCGTCAGTCGCGTGCCCGCGCGCTCTCCGTGCAGATGCACCGCATGTTCCTTCCGCTCGCGGAGGAGATCACCTGCCGCCGCATGGACTCCGGAAAGATGTTGCTCGACATCGCCCACCTCGTCGATAAAAAGACGGTGGAGCGCTACCAGAACAAGTACAGCTCGGCGACTCAGCAGATGAAGGACTGCTCCATGCAGCTTTCCGGTCCCTGGCCGCCGTATCACTTCGTCCACCGCGAGCCGTCTCACCGCGCGCACGCATAAGAACGCTCCATCAACGCAAAAAGCCTCGGCAACCGCCGAGGCTTTTTTCTTGTTCCGATCAGTGTTTTTGAATAAGGAACTCAAGCTGCGTTCCAAGCAGTCGCGACAGTGGAGGCATGCTGAGCATTCGCGAAGGCAGATAGAGCATGCTGAGCAGTGCTCCCCGCCTCTCCTCCAGAATCACATGGCTGCGCCGGAACGCTGCTACTTGAAACCCGGTTCGCCGAAAGAGCGCTTCGGCCGTGGGCCGCGTGAACTCCCAGGTGTGCAGAGGCACGTGGCAGTTTCCCCACAGCCAGTCGCGGCCGGTCAGACGTGCCATGGTGTGGAAGTATTGCGATTCGACGGAGCCGATGTCAGGGAACGTGATCAGCGCGTGCCCGCGGTCCTCAAGAATGCTGTGAACGCGTTCCAGCGTTTTGATCGGGCTCAAGGAATGTTCCAGCACGTCGGTCATGGAGACCAGGCTGAAACTCGCCGGAACATATTCGGCCGTTTCGAACGGCTGGCTCGTCACCGGAATCCCGAATTGCTCTCTGGCGAACTTCGCGGTCGTACTGTTCAGCTCCAGCCCTTCAGCCGCAAATCCACGCTCTTTGAGCAGGCAAGGGAACAGGCCGGTGCTGCAGCCGATGTCCAGGGTTCGGCCGCCCGCCCGCAAGTGCGGTGCAATCCAATCGATGTAGGACTCGAACTTGGGACCGAACGCCGCGCGCGTATGCTGCACCGTGAGCAGCTCTTCATGGTAGCCATCCCCATAAAAGCTCACGATGTCATCGAGCGTTGGATGTGGATCCGTGAAGTGCTGTTTACAGGCGTTGCATCGAGCCAGGTACCATTCGCGCGTGGTATCGCGGCGGAAGATCCGTACCGTGGAAGACGAGCCGCAGTTTGGACATGCGGAGGATGCAAAACCACTGGAACCAGAGGACTGACCGGCGAGCATTGTCGCGAACCTCGACCCGAAGAATCTGCAGAAAAGGCTGTACTGCTCAACTTCTACAGTTTCAATCCACGGCGGGTCAAACAAATATCGTCAGCTTTCGTGAAAGGTGCATGACATTCGCCGGCCACATCGTTGTGCGACGTTACTGCAGCTTGATATTCGCGCCCGGCTCCAGCGCCGCGCGTTTCCTCCGGCTCAGCACGGAGCTCCGTCTGCGCCTGCGCCCGCTCGCATGATCGATCTTCTTCCAGAACCCTACGAAGTAGTCGATCGCGGAGATGATGGACACCGTTGCCATCCAGTAAATTGCGGTCACCGCAATCAGGTGGACGCCGATAACAAACCCGCCCAGGTTCCAGTAATCCCAGCGGTGATTCAAAATGGCCGCCACAACGCTGACGATCTGAATCACCGTCTTCAGCTTGCCGATCTCGCTGGCCTCAATCGTGAAGCCTTCGCTGGCTGCAATCGAGCGCAGGCCACTCACCAGGAACTCGCGCCCGATGACCAGCACCGCAATCCACGGAACGACGACGCGCGGATTGTAGGAGACCAGGACGATATACGCTGCAGTCACCATCAGCTTGTCCGCCAGGGGGTCCAGCAGCATGCCCAGCGTCGTAATCTGCCCTCGTCTTCGAGCAAGGTAGCCGTCCAGCCCATCGGTGATGGACGCCAGGATAAAAACTACCGAGGCGATAATCTCCTGCTCGCCGTGCGCGTGCTGAAAAGGAAACTTCGGGCTCAGGATCCAGATGAGCACCGGGACACTGGCGATACGGCTCAGCGTTATGGAATTGGGCAGATTCACGTCTTGCACGCCACGACGCGCTCTGGCAGCGCGTCAAACACTGTCATTCTGTCACAACACGTCGTGACCCGGCGCGGACAAAGTTCAACCCTCTTCACTCTCGAATGTCGCAGCGTGCTGTTTGAAGCGGTACATCTTGCGTCCGCAGTTCCGGCACACCCACGGATACAGCCCGTAGACGGTCAAAATCCAACGCTCCCACACGCCTACGCGATGGAGACGTTGAAATCGACGTTGGCCGCAATCAGGACAGGGTCGCAAATCCACCTCAACGATGCGTCCCGAATGCGGCCGGCGGGGAACCTACGCGTACATTCCCCTCTGCTTGGTCGTATAGGCTACGCGATCGATTGCCAGCATATACGCCGCTATCCGGTTATTGACGCCGTGCTGTACCGCATATTGCAACACATCGGTGAAGCTGTCGATCATGATTCTGTCTAATCTTTGGTTTACCTCTTCCTCCGTCCAGAAGTAACCCATGCGGTCCTGCACCCACTCAAAGTAACTCGTCGTCACACCCCCGGCATTCGCCAGAATGTCGGGAACAACGAAGACCCCCTTCTCCTGCAGGATGTCGTCGGCAACCGTGGTCGTCGGGCCGTTCGCGCCTTCCACCAGGATTCTCGCCCGAATCTTTTCCGCATTCTGGCTGGTGATGACGTTCTCGGTCGCCGCCGGGATGAGCACATCGCAGTTCATCGTGAGCAGCTCATCCTTATCCGCGGGCTCTGCGCCCCGGAAGCCATGGATCGTGCCGTGCCGTGCCTTCCACTCCAGCAATTCGCTGATGTCCATGCCCTTCGCGTTGAACAGCGCGCCATCGTACTCGCCGATGCCGATAATCTTGTAGCCCTTCTCCCACAGCAGCTTGGCCGAGTTCGAGCCGACGTTCCCAAAACCCTGCACAATCACGCTCGTCGACTCCGGCGACATGTTCAGGTGCTTCAGCGACTGATCCGTCACTACGCTCACGCCCCGCCCCGTGGCCTCCTTTCGCCCGCGCGAGCCGCCAAGGTTCACCGGCTTGCCCGTCACGACGCTGGTCACCGTCTGGCGCATGTGCATGGAGTACGTGTCCATAATCCATGCCATCGTCTGCTCATTCGTATTCATGTCCGGCGCCGGAACGTCCTTCTCCGGCCCGATGAATTCGATCAGCTCCGCGGTATATCGTCGCGTCAGGCGCTCCAGCTCGCCCTGGCTCATCGTCTTCGGATCGCAGATCACGCCGCCCTTGGCGCCGCCAAAGGGAATATTCACCACCGCGCACTTCCATGTCATCCAGCTCGCCAGCGCTCGGACTTCATCCAGGCTCACATCCGGCGAGTAGCGGATCCCACCCTTGCACGGCCCGCGCGAGGCCGAATGCTGCACCCTGTAGCCTGTAAAGACTTCGATCGATCCGTCGTCCATTCCCACCGGAATGTGCACAATGATCTCGCGCGACGGGTAACGCAACACCTTCCAGATACCAGCATCCAGGTTCAACTTCTTTGCCGCCAGATCAAACCGTGCTGCCTGTGCCTCCCATGGGTTGGTCTCTTGTTCCAGGGAAATCGGAGCCGCTATCTCTGCTGTGAGCATGCCTGCTTCTTTCTGAGCACCGGGCTTGTTTGCCACGGTCCTCGTGTTGACGGAATCCGGACGCGCGGTTAGCGCTGCTTTTCCGGGCACCAGTTGTTCTTCGGACATTGCTCCCCCTCCCATCTTGTAGGCCCATCTCTTATGACGCGCCCCACTCTACAGGAGACTGAACAACACCGTCTTCCAACACTGGTTCGGGGCCGATTTGCGCCCGGTCCCCGTCCAAATCGCGGTCCCCGGCGAGCGTTCTTTGCTCGCTGGGGTGATTCCAAACCCGGCGATTCTAGGCCCACATTTGTGGCACTGGCAATGACCCGCGCACCCGGTCAGACACCCTCGTTTTGACTACTGCGATACCCTCATAGCAATGCCCTCTGCGCGCACTCTCACCACGCCGAACCTCAACGAATTCACCGATCTCGCGCGCACCCACACCCTCGTCCCGGTCACGCGCACGGTCGCGGCCGACCTCGAAACGCCCGTCTCCGCCTTCCTGCGCGTCGCCGCCCACGAGCCCGAGGCCTTCCTGCTCGAATCTGTCGAAGGCGGCGAGACTATCGGCCGCTATACCTTTATCGGCATCCGCCCCTTCCGCACCATGACGGCCGCCGGGAAAAATATCACCGAGAGCAGTCCCGGTGCCCCGCCCGTCACCCGCACCGGCGACATCTTCGCCGAGCTCAAGTCCGCCCTCGCCGGGCACACTCCCGCACGCCTGCCCGGGCTTCCGCCCTTCACCTCCGGCGCCGTCGGCTTCTTCGCCTACGACATCGTCCGCCAGATCGAGCACCTGCCCACCCGCGCCGCCGACGAACTCCACGTCCCCGACGCTCACCTCATGTTCTTCGACGAGGTCCTCGCCTTCGACCACGTCCGCAAGGCCATCCACCTCATCGTCACCGCCGGCGCCCGCACGCCGCTGACAATCCCGGGTGCCCCATCTTCGCCGACGGCTTTATCGTCGGCTAAGGTGGGCTCCACGAACCTCAGCGACATTCACGTCGCCTACGCTGACGCCAGCACCCGCCTCGACCGCCTCGAAGCCCTGCTCGAAGCCGCGCTCCACAAGCCCACGCACGAGCCCATACCAGAGCCGCTCGAGCTCACGCCACGCTCCCCACGCGAAGACTTCCTCCGCGCCGTCGAGACCACCAAGGAGTACATCCGCGCCGGCGACGTCTTCCAGTGCGTCCTCTCCCAGCGCTTCGACTGCACACCCGGCGTCGACCCCTTCGAAATCTACCGCTCGCTGCGCATCGTCAACCCTTCGCCCTACATGTACTTCCTGCGCTTCCCAAAGCAGGCAATAGGGAATAGGGAGCAGGGAATAGCAGGCGATTCGCACGCTACTCCCTATTCCCTACTCCCTACTCCCTCGTCTCTCTGCCACATTGTCGGCTCCTCCCCCGAACTCCTCGTGCGCGTCCACGGTCGCGATGTCGAGTACCGTCCCATCGCCGGCACGCGCCCCCGCGGCGCCGACGAGTCCCACGACCGCACCCTCGAAGCCGATCTCCGCGCCGATGCGAAAGAAGTCGCCGAGCACGTCATGCTCGTCGATCTCGGCCGCAACGACCTCGGTCGCGTCTCCGATTATGGTTCGGTCCACGTCAAGGACCTCATGTTCATCGAGCGCTACTCGCACGTCATGCATCTCGTCACCGCTCTGGAGGGAACACTCAAGCCAGACCTCGCCCCCATCGACGCCCTGCGCGCCTGCTTCCCCGCGGGCACACTCTCCGGCGCTCCCAAGATCCGCGCCATGGAGATCATCGAAGAGCTCGAACCCGCCCGCCGCGGCGTCTACGGCGGCGCCATCATCTACGCCGACTTCTCCGGAAATTTAGACTCCTGCATCGCCATCCGCACCCTCTTCATGGACGGCGAGCGTGGCTACATCCAGGCCGGCGCCGGCATCGTCGCCGACTCCGTCCCCGAGCGCGAAGAAGAAGAGTGCCGCAACAAAGCCGCCGCCGTCGTCCGCGCCATCGAACGTGCTCGCAGCTCTTAAAACTCGCAACTCAAAACTCGCAACTCGAAACTGAACGCAATACCTCTTCGCAGGATGCCCGTCACCGAACGCGTCCAACTCACCCACGTAAAATCAAAGTCGAGCATTTCCGCTCAATACCGAGGTTCGCACCACCATGTCTGTCATTCTTGAACACCTGCCGGTCGGCCAGAAGGTCGGCATCGCCTTCTCCGGCGGCCTGGACACCTCCGCTGCGCTGCACTGGATGAAGCTCCATGGCGCTCACCCCTACGCCTACACCGCGAACCTCGGTCAGCCCGACGAAGCCGACTACGACGCCATCCCCCGCAAGGCGCTCGAGTACGGCGCCGAAAACGCCCGCCTCATCGACTGCCGGGCTCAATTAGTCCGCGAAGGCATCGCCGCGCTGCAGTCCGGCGCCTTTCACATTTCGACTGCCGGCGTGACGTACTTCAACACCACGCCCATCGGCCGCGCCGTCACCGGCACCATGCTCGTCACCGCCATGCAGCAGGACGACGTCAACATCTGGGGCGACGGCTCCACCTTCAAGGGCAACGACATCGAGCGCTTCTATCGCTACGGCCTGCTCGTCAACCCCGCGCTCAAAATCTATAAGCCCTGGCTCGACTCCGCCTTCATCGACGAGCTCGGCGGCCGCGCCGAGATGTCCGCCTTCATGCAGAAGGCCGGCTTCGGCTACAAGATGTCCGCCGAAAAGGCCTACTCCACCGACTCCAACATCCTCGGTGCCACACACGAAGCGAAAGATCTCGAACACCTATCGACATCAATGAAAATCGTCGAACCCATCATGGGCGTCGCCTTCTGGCGCCCTGAATCGGATCCAGCAGTCACCATCAAGCCCGAGCAAGTCACCGTCCGCTTCGAAGAGGGTTGGCCTGTTGCACTCAATGGCAAAGAGCTGAAAGATCCCGTCGAACTCATGCTCGAAGCCAATCGCATCGGCGGCCGCCACGGCCTCGGCATGAGTGACCAGATCGAGAACCGCATCATCGAAGCAAAATCGCGCGGCATTTACGAAGCCCCCGGCCTCGCGCTGCTCTTCGCCGCCTACGAGCGCCTCATCACCGGCATCCACAACGAGGACACCATCGAGCAGTACCGCGAGAATGGCCGCAAGCTCGGCCGCCTCCTCTATCAAGGCCGCTGGTTCGACCCGCAAGCCATCATGCTCCGCGAAGCCGCACAGCGCTGGGTCGCCAAGCCCGTCACCGGCGAAGTCACGCTCGAGCTCCGCCGTGGCAACGACTACTCCATCCTCAACACCGAGAGCGCAAACCTCACCTTCCACCCCGAGCGCCTTTCGATGGAGAAGACTGACTCCGCCTTCTCCCCCCGCGACCGCATCGGCCAGCTCACCATGCGCAACCTCGACATCACCGACACCCGCGCCAAACTCCTCACCTACGCCGACACCGGCCTCATCACGCTGCCTAAAGGCAACGAGATGCCCAAGCTCAACAGCGGAGGCGACAAGGAATAACTCAACACACAGCGAAACGCGAAGGGCTGGCATGCGCCAGCCTTTCCTCATATCTGATCCTCGGGCACTCCGCGGCGAAGCAGAATGTCGCGTCGTTCACGTTGCATTCGTCTGTATTCATCCAACAACGCAAAAGCCAACATAATCGGCAGCGTTATGAGCAAGCCAACGACACCCAGACGCCAGGAGCCAAACGACCATCCGACCGCACCCCACGCAAAAAGTTCTGTCCAGAGCAGCGATCGTCTCTCAATGAGTCTTTTTTTATATCGCTCCTTGAGTAGTACTCGTCCAGTAGGTGAATTGACTATATAGGGCCATTCTTGTTTCGCCTTGGCTTGAGCCTGTTCCAATACTGCTTTTCGCTCTGCAAGTCTCCGTTCGTGCAACTCCGGCGACAGCAGCTCTTCTAATGCCTCACGGGCACTTGTTCGCATTTCCTGTTCCGTGGCGAACTCGTAGGCATCTTCAAGATACCCAAGGCCAATTAGTTCGTCCGGATAATCGGCCATCCACATCAGCCGATAGAAGTAGGACAAAGACGGAAGAGGGTCTTCACCAGTCTCCAACAAATACTTGGCGCGTTCACGAGCCAACCAAAGCGCCGCCTCTTTCGGCGAAATTTCATGACAGCCAAGTTCCGCCAGCATCGGCGGCAAGGCTCGATCAATCGCCCACCCATACGCAGGTTCCAGAATCGCCATTCGGACAACGTGCGGACCATCGAAGCCTGCCTCCATTGCGTCCTGGGCGACAGCAGGCAGCCGCTCCGTTGGAATCAGCTTGAGTGCGACTTCCGCCTCGAAGGTCCTCGGGTCGAACGTACTCATCCCCAGATGAACCCGACCACCTGCTCCACATCCGGATGCAGACTTCTCGCCACCGGGCAGGTCTGCGCCGCGCGCTCCAGCTTCAACTGGTCCTCCTCGCCGAGCGCCCGCGGCATCCTGATCCTCACCGTCAGCCGCTGAATCTTCCTCGGCGCCGAGCTGGTCATCTCCTTCTCGACCACGGCCTTCGCGCCGTTCATATTCAGATTCAGCGTGCGCGCAAGAATACCCATCGTCGTCAGCATGCAACTGCCTAGCGAAGTCGCCGTCAAATCCGTCGGCGAAAAACTCTCCCCGCGCCCCTGATTATCCTTCGGCGCATCGGTGAAAAGCTCGGTCCCGGAAGGCCCGTGCACCACCTTGCAGTGCAGGTCTCCCTGATACTCAAATTGAATCGCAACCATGGGCTAATCGTAAGTGCGCTGCCCGGCATTTCGCAACGCCGCACAAACGCAACGACGATTCAACGTCCTTCGCTCAGCGCCCACAGCACCCCACCCACAATCTGCGCTGCGCCGATCGCACGCGTCACTGCGGGCCGCTCCGCCAGCCACTGCATCGATGACCTCCATGCTTGCGGCCCCTTCTTCCACGCACGCGCATCGCGCTTCGGCTGCACCAGCGCCATCACGCCATCGCCAATCAAAACCATGGCTGCAAAATGCCTGACCCGTTTCGTATCCGTCGCTCTCATGTACTGTAGGATTTCGCGCACACCAACACCGTTGCCCATCACGCGATGGGCGTCTTCACCTCACGCGAACGCGGCAGCTAAAGCAGCGTAATCTTTCCGGTCGCGAGATCGAAGTACGCTCCCTGAATCTTCAGCTTGCCCTGCTTCACCATCGGCCCCAGCACGGTCGAGGTCTTCGCCAGCAGGTTCGCCTGAATCACCGCATTCCTCTTGACCGTCTCTGCGAGACTCCCACCGGCCGCGACCGCCGCCTCCAGGTGCGGATACAGCGAAGCAATCTGCCCCGGAACCTCCTGCTTGGCCATCGCTGCCTTCACCGCTCCGCAGTTCGCATGCCCGATCACCAGCAGCACCTTCACGCCCAGCACGGCCGCGCCATACTCCAGGCTGCCGACAATCTCCGCGTTGATGATGTTCCCCGCCACGCGCGTCACAAAGATGTGCCCGATCGTCTGATCGAAGATCAGCTCCACCGGCACGCGCGAGTCCGCGCACGACAGCACCGCGGCAAACGGCTCCTGCTTTTCGACCGTGTGATCTCTCAACATCTTCAGATCATCGGCAAAGCTCGTCAGCTGATTCGCCGCAAACCGCTTGTTGCCGTCCATCAGCCGCTGCAGCGCAGCCTCCGGAGTCGTCGGCATCGCCTGTTGTGCATGCAAATCTCTGGTCGCAAGCACGCTCGCGGCGCTCACTCCGGCAAGAAACGTCCGGCGGGAAAGGTTCTGAGTCATCTCACATCCTCCGAAGCCCGCTAACCTGTTTGCTGACACTATAACCACAGCACCAGACCGTTGGACCTAAAATAGGTAACAGCAATGATCTTCGTCCTCGACAACTACGACTCCTTCACCTACAACCTCGTCCAGTACATCGGCGAGCTGGGTGAGCGTGACATCGTCGTGAAACGAAACGACGAACTCACACCCGAAGAGGTCGTCGCGCTCCGCCCCAAGCGCATCATCCTGTCGCCCGGCCCCTGCACGCCGCAGGACGCCGGCATCCTCGTCCCGCTCATCAAGCATCTCGCCGCGCTTCCGGCTGACGAGCAGATCCCAACCCTCGGCGTCTGCCTCGGCCACCAGGCCATCGGCGCTGCGTTTGGAGCCGAGATCGTCCGCGCCCCGAAGCTCATGCACGGCAAGACCTCGCCCATCCAGCACGACAATCGCAGCGTCTTCCGCGACCTCCCGCAACCCATGACCTGCACGCGCTACCACTCACTCATCGTCCGCGAGGACTCCATCCCCGACTCGCTCGAGATCTCCGCCCGCGTCGCCTCCGACTCCAACGCGCCCGACCCCGGCACCGTCATGGGCCTCCGCCACAAGACCCTCCCCATCGAAGGCGTGCAGTTCCACCCCGAGTCCGTCCTCACCGACCACGGCAAGCGCCTCATGGCCAACTTCCTCGCGCAGTAGCCCCGTCCTCACAAACGCTGGCCGCAGCAGAGCGAGCCCACACTGGAGTGCTCACTCTGCCGCGTCCGCTGTACGCAGCAGCTTCTTACACCTGTCCCATGTTGATCGTTACACCTTCGCCGGCTCTCTTCTGCATCGCCTGCACCGCATTTTTGACGCCGGCCTGCAGCGCGCTCCGAACGCCTTCGTCGCCAGCGCTCTTGACGGCTGAACTGATGGTCGCGACCAGCGTAGCGTCCGCCACCAGCGCCTCGTAGTTCACCGGCCCCGGGCCTTTCACGATCTTGATCGGGTACTCATAGATAGGAATATAGAAACAGTGCCGCTTTCCGCCGATAGTGATGCAAATCTCCATAACTCTCTCCTCAACAGGATTTTGGCCCGAAAGTATGCAACGGATACCATCCGTCCTGGTCGCCGTCAACTGCACATCTTGCACGTTTTTCGCCCTCCGCAAATCGGCGCGCGTCACGGCAACACCGTCGCATTCGGACCATTTGCCGCGGCGCCGCTGCTTCCTTTCCAGCCCGTTGTTTCCGTCGCTGCAGTCGGCCGCGTTGGGCTCACCTTCCTTGCGGTAGCCTGTTCAGGAACCATGCGCCCCTTTCTCCTCGCCGCCGCATTCGTCCTGGCCACAGCCGCGGCCCACTCCCAGCAACCAACCCCCGCCTCCATGGGCACCGTCCCCACCCACGACGCCCTCGTCACCGGCGGCCTCGAAGTTCACGGCGACTCCGCCCGCCTCCTCACCAACACCAGCGTCACTGCCTACGACCACTCCGCCGCCATCTCGCTCGCCCGTGGCGGCGAGGTCCTCGTCTGTGCGACAAGTCAGTTCCACCTCCTCCATTCCGGCACAGAAAACTCCCTCCTCTTCGGCCTCGACCGCGGCGCCATCGAGCTCCACACCGACTCCTCTCCGCAGGACGTCATCCTCACCCCCGACATCCGTTTCACCCTCGAGCACCCCGGCCACTACGACCTCCGCCTCCGCGTCACGCCCAACGGCGACACCTGCGTCGAGAACCGCGGCACCACCGCCCCCGTCCTCTTGCTCGCCGACCCCTTCTCCGGCGCCGGCTACCGCCTCATCCCCGGCCAGCACGTCCTCTTCGAGCACGGCAGCCTCCGCGAGGTCGTCGACAACGAGCGCAGCCCCTGCGGCTGCCCGCCAGCCCCGCCGCCACCCCTCCAGCAAGTCGCCGCCACCCCAAACCCCGGCCAGCCCACGCCTCCCGCCGTCGCGGCCGCCGAGCACCCCTTCCCGGCCGCGGCCAGCCAGGGCCTCGCCCCCACGCCATCACCCGCGCATGCACCCGCGCCCGCAGGCCAGCAGCACACGCAGGTCGCCACCAATCTCAGCTACGACGCCGCCCACCCCAACACCCCGCCGCCCAGCACCGTCGAGTCCCCCAGGCCCGCGCCCACAACCGGCTCAACCTCCGGCTCTCCCACCGGCACAGGCAACTCCACCTCCGCCACGCCACCACCCACCCCACCCGGCGCCCACGACCTCTTCCACGCCATCGGCCACCTCTTCCACAAAATGTTCCATCACGAAAGCAAACCGGCTGCGAACCCGCAGTGACGTATTACACTTCGCGACGGGACTCATCGAGGAGAAATCATGGCGCTTCACGAGGGCTGCCGCCGTATACGCACTGCCGCCAGAGGGCTTATGTTCGCCGGAGTAATGGGTATCGGTACTGTGCTGGTTCTCGCCCGCGGTCTCCGGGCGCTCCATGACCGTCGGCTCATCCCACTCCTGTTGGCGGCTTTCTTGCTTTGCGAGCTCGCGGGTGGGGGTCTCCGATTCCTCGCCTGGATACTCGAAGGCTTCGCGCTTCCGTCATCCGCCAGTCCGACTGAGCGACTTAGCCGCTAACTCCTAACTCCCTAACTCCTTACTCCCTAACTCGCTGAAGTCCCCCACCATTTACAATCAAACCCGTAGGGCCGCGCCTCGCGCCGCCGCCAATCCACTACATTTTTCAGGAGTTCCTTTTATGGCGATTCCCGCCACGCAGATGCGCCCCGGCATGATCATCAAGTTCAAAGACGACCTGCACCTCGTCTTCTCGGTCGAGCACCGCACGCCCGGCAATCTGCGCGCCTTCATCCAGGCCAAGCTGCGCAACATCCGCACCGGCGCCATGTACGTCGAGCGCTTCCGCTCCCCCGACCCCATCGATCGCGTCATCGTCGACGAAGTCAAAATGGAGTACCTCTACAACGACGGCGACGACTACTACTTCATGGACCAGGAGACCTTCGAGCAGACTCACCTCAAGCGCGACACCCTCGGCGACGCCGTCGAGTACCTCACGCCCAACCTGCTCATCTCCGTCAGCTTCCATGACGGCAAGGCCGTCGGCATCGAGCTCCCCACCGTCGTCGAGATGACCGTCGTCGAAACCGAGCCCGGCATCAAGTCCGCCACCGCCAGCTCCGTCACCAAGCCCGCCACCACCGAAACCGGTCTCGTCGTCCAGGTCCCGCCCTTCATTAACGAAGGCGAAAAGATCCGCGTCGACACCGCCGAAGGCGCCTACATGTCCCGCGCCTGAGTCGCACAGTCACCACGCCCCTGCTCTCCAGCAGCAGGGGCGTTTTCTTGTTTTAAGCAGCCTTTTTCAGTCGCCCTCGGCAGACTGCCGTCGTGAACTCGCGCGTGGCGCGATTGTGCAGAGGCTTCAGCTTGCGAATGGGAACACACTCCAGGCGAGCACTCTGAAAGCCGCTCTCAGCGACGAGCTGTTCAAACCGCCGAATCGTTATCTGGTTCAATCCGCCGGCAACCTCGTGGAACCGTTGCGCCCCATCGCTCTTGAAGTCGCTCCTCCAGCGAATCAAGGCCTTCTCCGAAAACAGCACATGCGCCCACGGAAAAACTGAGAAAAGATGTCCTCCGAGCGGATGCAACCACGTCGGCCCAAAGCTGAACAACACCTCGCCGCCCGGCTTCAGCAACGAAAACATGAGCTGCAAAATCGCGGCAGGATCTTCAAAGTGTTCGAACGCATCGATCGTGGTGACGATATCGGCCGCTTCACTCGTCGTCGTTCGAAACACACACCGATCCGCCACCCCGGCTGCAATCGCGCGTTTCCGTGCGGTCTCCAGTTGATCTTCCCGAATATCCACTCCCGTTACCCGGGAAGCTCCGCGGCGAGCCATTTCAATCGCTTCATTTCCTTCGCCGCACCCGAAGTCGATAACGCTCTTCCCGCCGATCGCATCCTGTAGCTCGCTCCCCAGCATCCACAGTTTCGAACTGCCGCCCGGAGTCTCTTCGGCGTGCACATCCGGGCTTCGCCTGTAGGCAGTTCTCAGCAGGCTATATTGGCAGTCCGCCCAGAGTCCCACGCGTTCCCCCATCGAAGCTCGGGGCCAGTCTATCCCGTACCAAAGGGAGCTCGTCAAACATCTCGCAGCTCCAAAACCCGCTGCCCCGTTATTCCAAAAGTGTCATCTCGACCGGGTCTTCGCAACGCGAAGACGCCCTGCATTCGCGGATCGCTACAGCGCCACGCCTTGCCTCACCCGCACCAATACGAGACACTCAACTATCCGATGGTTCTTCACTTCCTCATTCACGGCCGTGTTCAGGGCGTCGGCTTTCGCTGGTTCGTCCAGCGCGAAGCCGCCGAGCTCGGCCTTCAGGGCTGGGTCCGCAACACCGACAACGGAGAGGTCGAAGTCGTCGCCTCCGGCCCGCCGGAAGACCTCGACGAGCTCCGCGCCGAGTTGAAGAAAGGCTCCCGCGGCAGCCGCGTCGACAAGGTCATCGAGCACCAGCTCGACGAATCCGAAGCCGCCGACCTCAAAGACTTCGAAATCCAGGGCGCCTGGTGAGCGCTTTGCCTTTGTCTGCTACTCGCTGCTCCCTATTCCCTATTCCCTGAAAGAGCCCTCATGTCCGAACCCATCAACTGCGAGCCACTCAAAGCGCTCATCCGCTCCGTCCCTGACTTTCCCAAGCCCGGCATCCTCTTCTACGACATCACCACCGTCCTCAAGGACAAGACCGGCTTCGCCCAGCTCATCGACGCCTTCGCCCAGTACTACATCGGCAAGAAGATCGACATCGTCCTCGGCATCGAGGCCCGCGGTTTCATCTTCGGCCCTGCGCTCGCCTACCGCCTCAACGCCGGCTTCGTCCCCATCCGCAAGCCCGGCAAGCTCCCCGCCGCCACCGAGAAGGTCAAGTACGACCTCGAGTACGGCTCCGACTCGCTCGAAATTCACAAGGACGCCATCCAGCCCGGCCAGCGCGTCATCATCGTCGACGACCTGCTCGCCACCGGCGGCACCATGCAGGCCTCCGTCGAACTCGTCGAGCGCCTCGGCGGGATCGTCGCCGGCATCGCCGTCGCCGTCGAACTCGACTTCCTCCGCGGCCGCGCCCGCTTCCCCAACTACGACGTCCTCAGCCTCCTCCACTACAACGAGTAGGCGTGCGATACATTGCTATGGATGATTTCTTTGAGAAGTTTTCTGCTCTTGGCAGTAGCTGCTCTCCTCTCGACTCCGCCGCTCCACGCAGAAGATAAGACACAACTCGCCGCGCGCTTAAGGTCTGCCGCCGAATACACATCACTGGATTCGAGCGGACTTCGACCGTGGCACCTGTTGTTGGAGATTACGCTGTATGACGTTGACGGCAAAAACCCGAAATCTGCAACTGTAGAAATCTGGAACGCTGGCGCCAATGCGAAGATGGTGGAGTCCGTCTCGGGCGTTCAGGTCACTACGCTTCGGAACAACGACAAACTCTTTCGCACGGCAACTCAGGCTCCGGAATTTACTTCACTCGAATCGCTTGTTCCGCAGATACTTGACCCCATTCCCGACGAGCTCTTGCAGCCTGGCGTCAACTTGAAAGAGGACAAACTAGCCCTGTCCAAAATTGCATTGGATTGCATTGAGCCGTCGTTGCCAGGGCCCTCGAGCTCAGTGGTATCAATCGATCGCCCGCTGTCCTTTTGTTTCCTCAAGGACAAGAATTCTCTGGCTATCAGTTATGGTGGCGGCAAGACGGAGTTTCGCCAACAGACCGGGATCTTTCAGTCTAGGGAGATTCCGATTCACTTCCAGTCTCTCGCGGGAAAGACCCTCCGAGCTGATGCGAAGATCACGAAGCTGGAGACCTTCGTTCCCCGGTCCGACGATTTCACTCCAACAAGCGATCTGAAGCAATTCGATGGGCCAGTCGAAGGAAAATCCCCCGATTTCCTCGCCCTGGGACTTGCACACCAGGCTCCCTCGTACCCAATGATGGCGCGCGAGCAGCACATCAGCGGCAGCGTGATCTTTGACGCCCTCATTGGCCAGGATGGACGAGTGACTTCCCTGAGCCAGACCAATCGCGTCGATTCCTCTTTAGTCTCAGCCGCCGAAACCGCGGTTCACCAATGGGTCTATCGTCCTTTCACCCTCTGCGGCATCGCCGTCCCCGTGAAAAAGGTCATTACTGTTAACTTCAATTTGAGTCCTTAAGAGCGCCATCGCCGATCACTCTTTGCCCACTCGCGCACACGAACTCTGACGGCACACTTACCGTCGGGCAGTCTTAGCCCTTCACCTTCGGCGCCGGAATCTCAAACCGTTCCTGCGCCGGAGAAGGGAACAGCACCTTCGACCGCCGTCCCTCGGCGACCATCCGCCTGTGCGCTTCCTTCCAGTTCGGCAGCGTTGGGCTCTCCTGTGTCCAGCGCGCGACCGAAGCCTCGTTGCACCAGTTCAGCAGCCTTCGCATCGCCTCTCCATGAGGCTGCGCAATCATGTACTGCTTCACAGCCGCTTCGGACTCCCACATCGTCGCGGTCCAGAAGATATTGCCCGGCTCCCGCATCGTCTCAGCCCCGCGGTTCCCTTCCGCCCGCATGGCCTGCATCCGCGACCGCACCGCGTACCACAGGAAAGCCGGCACGAACCGCCACGACCGCAACCGCAGACGCGTAATCGATACCACCGGCACCAGCGCAGTATAGCAACGCCTCGCAGCGCGAGTTTCAACGAACAGCCAAACACATCGCGTACCATAGGTGCCAAACCGAATCAGCGCTCTCCCCATGCACCGACGAACCTTCCTCTACCTCACAACCGCCACCGCCCTTGAAGCATCGTTCACCCTCCGCTCCTTCGCGCAGGCGAACCTCGACGTCTCCAATCCCTCCGCCGCCATCGCAAAGCTCAAGCCCGGCCAATATCTCTGGGCGCCTAAGATTGCGCCCTCCGGCCCCGTGCTCGTCATCGTCTCGCTCACGCGCCAGCTTGCCTTCGTCTATCGCAACGGCATCCTCATCGGAGTCACCACCGTCTCCACCGGCACGAAAGGCCATGAGACCCCCACCGGCGTCTTCACCGTCCTGCAGAAAAAAGTCGAGCACTACTCCAACCTCTACGACTCTGCACCCATGCCTTACATGCAGCGGCTCACATGGGACGGCATCGCCATGCACGCCGGCAATCTGCCCGGCTATCCCGCCTCGCACGGCTGCGTGCGCCTGCCCAAGGCCTTCGCCAAGCTCCTCTACAGCACAACGAAACTCGGCATGACCGTTGTCGTCACCGACTCCGACACCGTCCCCCGCATCGCGCCCACGCCCAACCTCCTCCAGGCTCACGAAGAGATCGAAACCCACCTCCAGGGCACCGTCTGGCAACCAGAGAAATCGGCCACCGGCCCTGTCTCGCTCATCCTCAGCGTCGCAGACAAGCGCCTCGTCGTCATGCGCAACGGTGTCCTCATCGGCTCCGCGACCGTCGAGATCACCGGCCCCGTCACCGAAACCACCGCCTACAGCCTCACCAAGGTCGACGCCGACGGCTTCCACTGGATGCAGCTCCCGCTCCCCGGTCAGAAGTGGGCTGGAACCCGCACGCTCTCTGCCGAAGACCGCTCCCGCGTCCGCATCCCGCAGGACTTCCGCGCCGCGCTCGACGAAGAGCTCAGCCCCGGAGTCACTCTCGTCGTCACCACGGACTCCCTCAACGCCGGCAGCACCGGCAAGCCCCTCACCGTCTTCGAGGCCGACCAGTAGCCACATCGCCTCGCTACAATAACCTCGAGTCGCGTCGCAACAAACCCAACGCAAAGAGAGCCCTCCCCCATGAAATCCTTCGGCTACGCCGCTGCCTCCAAGTCTGCGCCTCTCGCTCCCTGGTCCTTTGACCGCCGCGAGCCCAACCCCAACGACGTCGTCGTCGCCATCGACTACTGCGGCATCTGCCACTCCGACATCCATCAGGTCCGTGGCGAGTGGGGCGCCGAACTCTTCCCCATGGTCCCCGGCCATGAGATCATCGGCCGCGTCACCGCTGTTGGCTCTGCCGTCACGCGCTTCAAGCCCGGCGACCTTGCCGCCGTCGGTGTCATCGTCGAGAGCTGCATGCACTGCACCAACTGCCGCAACAATCTCGAGGTCTACTGCTCTGACGGCGGCGCCCGCGACACCTACAACGCCACCCTCCGCGACGGCTCACGCACCTACGGCGGCTACTCCGACACCATCGTCACGCCCGAGCACTTCGTCCACACCCTCAAGTCCGGCATCGACCTCGCCGCAACCGCCCCACTCCTCTGCGCCGGCATCACCACCTACAGCCCGCTGCGCCACTGGGGCGCCGGTCCCAACAAAAAAGTAGGCGTCATCGGCCTCGGCGGCCTCGGACATCTCGCACTCAAGTTTGCCCACGCCTTCGGCGCACATGTCGTCCAATTCACCACATCCGAATCCAAGATCGACGACGCCAAAAAACTCGGCGCCGACGAAGTCGTCCTCTCCAGGGACACCGCCGCCATGCAGAAACATGCCGGCAGCTTCGACCTCATCCTCGACTGCGTCTCCGCCCCGCACGACATCAACGCCTATCTCGCGCTCCTCCATCTCGACGCCACACTCTGCCTCGTCGGCCTTCCTGACCAGCCGCTCGCCGTCTCGCCCTTCTCCCTGCTCGCGAACCGCCGCTCGTTCTCCGGCTCCGCCATCGGCGGCATGAAAGAGACGCAGGAGATGCTCGACTTCTGCGCCGCCAACAACATCGCCGCCGAGATCGAGCTCACCACCTACGACAAGCTCAACGAAGCCTACGAACGCGTCCTCAGGAACGACGTGAAGTACCGCTTCGTCCTCGACAACCGCTCTCTCAAGCAGAGCTGATCCCTCACAACTTCACAACTCGCAACTCAAAACTGAACGGAGCCCCTCACCAGGGCTCGATTCCTCACACGCGAATCACAAACCCGCCACACCCACCGTGGCGCCCCTTCGCGCTCCTTCGCGTCCTTCGCGTCAAAGCCTTTGCCTTTGCCTTTGCCTTTGCCTTTGCCTTTGCCCTTGCCTTTGCCCTTGCCTTTGCCCTTGCCTTTCCTATTCCCTACTCCCTGGTCCCTACTCCCTACTCCCTGATCGCTGATCCCTGCCTCTACACCCACAACGCAAACATCGGCGTCGGCGCCGCGAACGTCTTCGGCCTCACGCCCAGCCGTCCCGTCGCCGCGTCATGCGAAAACACCGCCACATTCCCCGGCGCTCCCTGGTTGCAACTCACCAGCCACTTTCGGCTCGGATCCAATGCGATATACCGCGGGACTTTCCCGCCGCAGCTCAGCCGCTGAAACTCCGTCAGGTAGCCGTTCTCATCAATCCGGAACGCTGCAATCGAGTCCTCACCGCGCGTGCACGCGTACAGGAAACGCCCATCGTCGCTGATCACAATCTCCGCTGCCGTATTGCCCTTCGTGCTTGCGCCCTTCGCCAGCGTCGACACCACGCTGTTCTCACGCAGCCGCATCACAGGTTGTCCCTGTTGCATCCGCCAGTCATAAAAATCAATCGTGCAATCCAGTTCGTGAATGCAATAGACAAAATTGCCATTCGGATGAAAGGCCACGTGCCTCGGCCCTGATCCCGCCCTCGCTCCCACGCGAATCGGCACGCGCACAGAATCGCCGGCTCCCGGCGTCACCGGGAACACCAGGATCACATCATCGCCCAGGTCACACGCCAGCACATATTTGTTGCCGGGAGCAATCGTCGCGCAGTGAATATGCGCCGCGTCCTGCCGATCCGTCACCGGCCCATGCGTCGCCTGCGTGTACTTGAACACGCCGATCGCCTGCGCCAGCCCGCCCACATTCGTCACGCGAAACGCCGCAAAGCTTCCGCCCGAATAATTCGCCACAAACGCCATCGACCCCGTAGGATCCACCGACACAAAACACGGTCCATCCCCCTGCGACCCCACCTTGTTTAAAGGAGTCAAGCTCAAAGGAGTCAGCCCGCTCGCGCCCAGCGTGAAGCTCGAAACAGCGGCCCCGGCGCCAGCCACCGCATTCGCCGCGTACACCACCGGAAGCGTTGGATGTTTGGCCAGATAAGACGGTCTTGCCGTTTCCGCAGCCAGGTCCACGCGCTCCAGCGAGCCCGTCGCTGCGTTCCACGCCGCACGATACACGCCTTTGCCGGTATCGCTCCCCAGCAGCACCCACCGCGCCGCGCCTGCCGTAACTTGCGCGCTGCTCATCCCGCGCAGAGCAAACGGCAGCGCCGCCGCCCGTCCCACAAACTGCCGCCGGCTATATCGCACTCGGTTTCACTCCGATGGAAGTTACTCGTGCCAGGCTCGAGGTTCTAAGTTCTAGGTTCTAAGTTCGAGGTACCAGGTTCTAGGTGCTAGGAAGTTCCCATCCTCAGCTCAACCTGCAAACTGAATCGTTCTAACCCGCAACCCGCAACCCGCAACCCGCAACCCGCAACCCGCAACCCGCAACCCGCAACCCGCAACCCGCAACCCGCAACCCGCAACCCGCAAACCGCAAACCGCAAACTGAAAACTGAAAACTGAAAACTGAAAACCGCAAACTGAAACGCGGGCCCGGCCCCTGCAACCTGCCAACCTAGAACCTAGGACCCAAAACCTACACACCCTTCGGCACACTATCTCCCGGCGGCAATCCCATCGTTCCCGCCAGCGTCTCCGGCTCACCCGGCAGCTTGAAATCCAGCTCCGTAGGATGTGCATCCTGATTGATCACCGGCAAGCTCGGCAGCAGATCCACGCGGTTGCCGATCTCATGCACCACGGCTGCCACATTCTCCAGCACCTCGTCCACCGTCATCGTGTAAAACTCGCGGCCGTTGTCATACCCGTTCTCAATCGACTGCTTCAGGTAGCGTCCCGCCGCCTGCGCCGCCAGGTAATCCGTAATCACCTTGCCGTTGCGCGCCTTCTGCGCCACCCACGCATCGTTCGGCATGGCAATCCACAGCGGCCGTCCATTCACTGCAAACCGGATATCCGTTGCGTCGGCATGGCGTGTCGCAATAGCCACCACGGTGCCCTTCCACACGCAGTGCTGCGGCTCTCCGGTCCAGCGGTCGTTCGCTACAAAGTCTTCATACATGGCACTCTCAAGACTATCGGCCCGCCCCCCGCCACGCAACCGCCCAACGAAGTTCATCTCGACCGAATTCTTCGCGACGCGAAGACGCAGTGGAGTCCCTCATATTTCGCCTCACCCCAACGTTTCATCCTCTGGCAAGCCCACCCCCTCCCTCGCCCGCCGATAAACTAACCCTTTGGAGTCGCATCTCATGTAAACCAGCACACCCGGAGGCCACACCTTGCGCGTACTGAGAACTCTCTCCCTCGGCCTGTTCCTCCTCCTCGTCACCTCCGCCGCTCTCGCCCAACAGAGCTCCCCTCCGCCCGGTCCGCAGCCCGACGTCCTCGTCTTCACCAACGGTGATCAGCTCACCGGCAAGCTCATCCGCGCCGACTCCGGCAGTGTCGTCTTCAAGAGCGACATGGCAGGCGAGCTCACCATCCCTTTCGCCAAAATCAAGGAACTCCGCTCCAGCGCCAGCTTCTCCATGCTCAAGAAGGGCCCGCCCAGCAAGACCAACCTCGTGGGCCAGGGCCAGGTCAACGTCGCCGACAACAGCGTCACCGTCACAGCCGTACCGCCCGTCACCCTCGCCATCAAAGAGGTCGGCTACGTCATCGACACGCCCACCTACAACCGCGAGATCCATCACCAGATTGGTTTCATGCACGGCTGGATCGGCGCCATCACCGCCGGCGCCACCTTCGTCCGCGCCACGGACAACAACACCACCTTCACCGGCGGCATCGCTCTCGCTCGGCTTTCGCCCACCGTCGACTATCTGCCCCGCCACACCCGCACCACCTTCAACCTCAATGAAACCTACGGAAAGGCAACCTCGCCCGTCATTCCCCAGACCGTTCCTCCGTCGCCCTCGCCGGTCGTCACCAAAACCAGCATCTTTCACGCCGACGCCGAGCGCGACTGGTACTTCACCCCGCGCCTCTACGCTCTCGCCAACACCGCCTTCGATCACAACTTCTCCCAGGGTCTGGATCTCCAGCAGCTCTATGGCGGCGGCCTCGGCTGGACCCCCATTCAGGGCGAGCGTCAGCAGCTCGATCTCAAGGCCGACGTTCACTACGAACGCCAGTCCTTCTTCGCCCAGCCTGAAGTCGATCTCATCGGCAGCATCTTCGGCGAAACCTACCGGCACAGTCTGCCGCGCAAGATCGTCTTCACTCAGACCGCCGACTACATCCCGGCGTGGAATAACATGCAGGCCTACTCCGCCATGTTCGGCGCAGGCATCGTGATGCCTGTATGGAAGAAGTTTGGCGCCAACTTCGCCGTCCTCGACAACTACCTCAACAATCCATCGCCCGGCTACAAGGCGAACTCCTTCCAGTTCGTCGCTGGCCTCTCCTACTCCATCCGCTAGGTCAGCCTGACTTCTCCTGTTGCGATCTTTCGTTGCGCACCCTCGCTTCCGTGGCTAAAATTCAAGGCGGCGAGGAGGGCTTCTTCGACAGCGGGGTTTTCACGTCTCTTACGAACGTGCGAAAAGATCTCTGATGCGTTTGCTCGCTATGCCTGCTTTCGTTTCAGGTTCTCTGGTGCACCAGGGTCTCCGGTTTGCCGTCTAACCCTACTCGCCTCTCGAGCGCGCCATGTCTGACTATGCCGGTTATGCCATAGCCGTCACCATTCACACTCAGGTCTTCGACGACCAGTTCCGTGTCGCATGGCACAACAACCAGATATCGCACTGGGCCCGCGGCGGCTTCGGCCAGCAGCCCGGCCCTACCGGCAGCGTCAACCTCTTCTATCAGGCGCCCCAGGTCATCTGTTCTGACAACAACGAAATCCAGGCCATCCTTCGGCTCAGCGGATGGGGCACCGTCACTCTGCGGCTCACGAATCCCGGCCCCTTCCAGACACGAAGCATTCAGTGGCAGGCCGACGTCCTCATCACTCCCACGGCGTCTCCCATCGCATCGGTTGTTCTTCTCACCGCCGCCGCAGCCGACTTCCGCCTCATCAACTGGCAGTTCGATGTGCTCAGCGGTACCGCCTTCTCCTCGGCCGCGCAGGCCTATCTCACCGGCGACGCCTTCAAGGCCGAGTTACTCACAGTGCTGCAACATTCCATCGGCGACATCAAGGTCCCCATCATGGACTTCAGCGCCCTCGGCCCATTCAGCGGCAGCTCTTTCACCAACGTCGCTCTCCGGGTCGCCGGCACCGGCGTTCTCGTCGGCGTTGACGTGAACACCGGGACCTTTCAAACCACGGGAGACTTCACCCAGCTGAAGGACATCGCCGGAAGCGCGAACGATGTCGGGATCGTCGTCAATCCGGAGGCAATCCTTCCGCTGATGCCCAACATTCGTCAGCAGGTTCAGGACCAGATACCCTCCGGCTCCACGCTCAACACCCTCTCCATGACCTGCGAGGAAGGACGCTTCCGCGTGAAGGGAAGCGCGAGTAACAACGACGGCACCGCCAACTTCTCGCTCGCCGCCGTTCCCGTCATGATCACAGGAATCCCTGGCGGCATCTTTCCCATCACACAAAAAAAGACCATCACCATTCGCGCCAGAAGCTGGCCCGCACTCTCGTTCAATCCCACAGACATCTCCGTCGACGTCACCGAGGCTGCCTGGATCAAGGCGCTAACCCTCGTAGGGAGCATTCTGATCAACGGCAGCGTCGCGCTCTTCAACCAGTTCTTCCTCTGGGACACCGAGGCAGCGATCGCCCAGGGCATTCAGGGCTCCGATCTGAATCCGAACGGGGCAACGCCTCTCGTACAACGCAGCGGCTCACCTCCCACGCGCTTCGCCATTCAGAACTTCGAGATCCACACCTTCGGTCTCTATATCGGCATCTCCTCCAGACTCGAAGCGCCGCCCGCCCGCCTCGGCGGTATAAAGTCCATCGCTTCCAACTACGTCTCGCAGAATCTCCTCTACACCCTCACTCTCCCCCTGGACGCATTGCAGGACGATCCCTTTCTTCGCATCCGCTGGACCGTCGTCGACCTCGACTCCGGCGCCGCGCTCACAAACAGCGATGACGTCGCCTTCAACCGTCTGTACTTTCAGTTCATGCCCTCCTCCGTCGGCCCCGGCACCACCCGCTTCGCCGTGAGTTGCCGTGTCTATCGAGCGCTCGGGCCGCTCACTACCGATCTCTTCAACGAAACCATCCGTATGACCGTCGGCCCCGCGCTTCCGCACCACGCCTATATCCGCTGGTCCTATCAGGTGAAGAACCCCGAGTTCCAGTTCAAGGACACGGACAACACCGGCGCCAGGTGGCACCTCACCGGCCAGTCCACTCTTCAGAAGCACTCCAAAATTCATCGCCTCGACCAGCCCTGCCGCAACGCCAACCACCCCTCCCGTTTCAGCCCGACGAATGTGTTCTGGGACACACTCCCGTTTCCCATCGCAAAGATCGATGCTCACCGCGACAGCCTCTGTGATTACTGCTTCTATGGAGGCCCGGGCTCTCATATCGCATCGCTCTGACAGATTCCCCGTCAAAACGATAAACGCACGCCTGTGCGAAATGTTGTCAAGCCCCCTGGTGCCTTAAACCCGCATAAACACTGGCGAAAATAACGACATGGGAATTAGGGTCAATCTGCTATAACAAAAGAGTAGGTAAAAAAGATGGCTGCGCTGAGCGCGGCCCTTTTGCTTTTTGGCCTCGAAACGCTCGCGGCAGACCGGGACGGCCGACCAAAGTCTCCCCCGTTCGCCGCAAACTGTTCGATCCAAAGAGCTTCACCCAAATCCAATGGAATCAGGATTTTACGCTTTTGGTCCACCCGTAAGCCTAATGTCTGGAAGAATTTAGCCCAAAACGGTGGGGGAGGGGGCATCCCTCCCCCCACGATGTTCTAATGGAACGATGCGAGCACTTCATCGCTCGCCAGGTTTTGTACTGCAGGAGTTTTCTCTCGATGGATCTTCGGAAGTTCGCGGCGCGCTGCAGCACCCAGTTCAGCGGCCGGCTCAGCGTAAGCCTCGCCGCACTCGCAGCAGCCACTCTCATCGCCTTTTCCGCCGCCGCCCAGAACACAAAGCAGGGACCCGTCCGGCACGAGACCAACGCCAGCCGTCAGGCCCGCATCCAGCGCACTATCGACGAAACCTACACTCACCGCTGGGAGATCTTCGGCGGTGGCGGTTACATGCGCTTTGAGTCCGGCGAGTACACGCAGAAGAACAACGAGATCACCTGGAATTTCACGCCGCACTACTACCTGAATCCGAAGCTCGCCATCGTCGTCGACACGCGCGGCATGTTCGGCAACGGCAAGCCTCTACGCAATGAGTTCGTTGCCCAGAACCCGAACCCTCAGATCAACGAGTACGCCTTCACCGGCGGCGTCAGTTATCGCTTCTACAAGCATCTGCGCTATGCCTTGAGCGCTGAGGCGCTCGGCGGCGTCGGCATCGGCAACTTCTCCGGAGCGTCCAAGGGCCTCACCTACCTCCAGACCGGCTTCTGGCAGGACGCCGCCCGCCCGGCCTTCGTCATCAACCTCGCCGGCGATATCAATCTGTATCCGAACCTCGCCTTCCGCGTCCTTCCTACCTACGTAGGCACCACCTTCACCAGCCCCGCCGGCGGCTCTTTCCAGAGCAACCTCGGGATCAACTTCGGCGTTGTCTACCGCTTCGGCAAGCAGAAGTAACCTCCCCGAGGCGTACCATAGAGCTATGTCGAAGGGCTGGGAATCCAAGAACGTCGAAGAGCAACAGGCCGCAAGCTCGGCGCCAAAGCCGCAGCGCGATCCCGGCGATGCCGCCTCCGTCGCCGACCGCAAGCGCCGCATCCAGTCGCTGGAGATGCAGCGCGAGCGCGTGCTCTCCGAGCGCACCTCCAGCCCCCACCGCCGCTCTGCCCTCGAGCTCGCCCTTGCCACCATCGAGCGCGAGCTGGAACAGCTTGGCTGGTCAATAAAGATTTAGTGAGGAAGTGAAGAAGCTAGGAAGTTAGGATCTCTCCCTAACTCCCTAACTCCTAACTCCCTAACTTCCTAACTCCTTCTATCCAGCGGTCCCCGCGTCAGCACGAATGGATTCGCCTGCGCTACAGCCGTCAGCACCACCGTCTGAATCTGCATGTGCGCCGGACGCGTTGCAACCCACACAATGACATCCGCAACGTCCTCTGGAGTCAGCGGCTCCACGTTTTCATACGTCTTTGCGGCGCGCTCTTCGTTGCCGCGAAACCGCACCTTGCTGAAGTCTGTCTTCACCATCCCTGGATCGACCGACGTCACGCGCACCGGCGTCCCGTTCAGGTCCAGCCGCAGCCCATCGGTGATCAACCGTTCCGCGGCCTTTGTTCCGCAGTAAACACCACCGTTCGGATAAGCCGTGTGCCCGGCGATCGACCCCAGGTTGATCACGTGCCCGCTGCCGCGTTCCACCATGCCCGAAACGACCGCACGCGTGACGTACAGCAGCCCCTTCACGTTGGTGTCGATCATCTCTTCCCAGTCCTGAATCTCGTCGAGGTACATCTTCGTCAGTCCCCGGCTCAAACCAGCATTGTTTACGAGCACCTCAACCGGTTTCCATTCCTCCGGCAGCAGCTCGATGGCGCTCGCAACCTCCACGTGGTCGCGCACGTCCAGCTCGAAGCTGTACACATCCTGCGCGCCCAGGCTGCGCAGTTCCTGCTCCATCGTTTGCAGCGAGTCCAATCGCCTCGCGCATAGCAGCAGTTTCGCTCCTTCGCGTGCGAAACCCCGTGCGGCCGCAGCCCCGATGCCTGCGCTCGCACCCGTCACAAACACAACCTTGCCTGCCAGAGAGTAACTCACCTGTTTCCTCGCTTCCTCTCTTAGAGATACACGAAAGCCGCGACGGAATCATCGCGGCCTCGTGATGGCGTGGATCAATGGAGCGTTACTGCGGGTTCGATACGCCCGTCGGATTCCGCGGAGCAGGTGCTGGCGGGACGGCTGCCGCAGCCGCTCCAGGCTGCCCCGGATCCGTAGTCTGCACGCCGATGGATGTGCCCGAAACCACCAGGTTCACGCGCCGGTTCTGCTGTCGTCCTGCCGCCGATGCGTTGTCCGCCACAAAGTTTGTCGCGCCGTAGCCTTCTGCCGACACACCATCCTGATGCACGCCGTTCTGCACCAGGAAGTTGCGCACGGAATCCGCGCGGTTTTCACTCAGTGTCTGGTTATAGGCAGGCGTTCCGGTCGAGTCCGTATATCCCTCGATCTGCACCTTCAGGTTCGGGTACAGCGTGAGAATCGTCGCGACCTTCGCCAGGCTTACCTGCGCGTTGGGCTTCAGCGTGTACTTGTTCGTATCGAACAAGACATCGCCCAGGTTCATCACGAGACCCCGGGCTGTTTCGGTGGTCTGCAGCACCGAGTTCAACTGGTTGCGCAACTTCTCGCGCGTTGCCTCTTCGCTCTGCTTGCTCTGTTGAGCCTGCTGCTGCGCTTCAGCCGCCTGTGCGCGAGCGTTGGCGGCATCGGCCTCAGCGCGCGCGCGCGCCGCGTCGGCCTGAGCCTTCTGCGCTGCAGAGCGGTCTGCATCAGCCTGCGCCTGCTGCGCTGCAACCTGGGCCTGCTGCGCCTGCATCTGCGCGGCCTGCCTGGCCTCCTGCGCCTGCTGCTGGTGCTGCTCGTCCTGCTTGCGCAGTGTTGTGAGGCGTGCATCCTCAGCGCGCTGCACTGCCTCGCGAGCCGCCGTGAACTCCGCCTTCACGTCGCGATGCTTTCCGTCCTGGATGGATTGGGCATTCTGCAGGTCGGTGCCAACCTCCTGCATGATGTCCGGAGCGTACTTGTCGGCGCCAACGCCCTGCGCGATGCGCTGCGCGTTGTAAGCCTCGTACAGCGCGAGCGGAACACGCTCACGATCCGTCACAGGCATCGGATTGGAGTGCGCTCCAGCAGTGTTTGCATACAACCCGCGCGGCAGAAGCTGGTAGTGAACATTCACTTCTTCCAGCACGCCCTGCGTCTTGTCGGTAAAGACATTCTTCAGTACCACCACGTCGCTGGGTTGCGAAACCGCGAAGTAAGGCTCCGCCGTTACGATCATGCCGAACGACTGGAACGAGCTCGTCACATCCAGACTGGCCTTGTCGCCATCAAGTTCCAGTTCGCCGAGATTCTGGGGGCGGCCATCAGCCGAGATGGCCCACAACACGTAGGTCAGATACTCTTTGCCGAATCCATTGGCCGGAGTGAGATGGTCGAAGCGAACCGAGATCTGCGTTTTCCCGGTCTGCGAATCCACCTTCGCATCACCGCGCGCCACGGGCATCAAGTCCGTGCCCATAAAGTTCACATGCGTAGCTCCTCTGCGGTTCAGATAGTTCACCGCGTCCAGCTCTCGCTGCACCACCTTCACGTGATAGACGTAGACTCCGTTGGGCCCCGGCGCCATCACATTGGCCTTCGTTGCGCCCGGCGCCACGGTCGTCGGATTTGGCTCCTGCGCACGAAGCGTCGAGCCACAAACAAAGATCAGCGAGAACGCCGCGGAAGCGATCGCAAAACTTTTCATCTTGCGTGACATGTTTTTTATCTCCTTGCCGCGCTTGCCTGACACAGCAAACAGCGCACCTCGTACGGGTGCTCCAGCAAGTCCGATGCCTATAAAAGTGCAAAGGGTGGCCCCGTTTCAGGGCCACCCGCGATGATGAAAATGCTGGAAGACGTTGCCTGTTAGCGCGATTTTCGTACGATTTACTGCCCCAGAATGGGAACGCCGCCAACTTCCATGCTGTGCGCGATCTTGGCCTTCCACTCTTCCGGTCCGGTGATATGAACGCTGGTGCCTTTGCTGTCCACGGCGACCGTAACCGGCATATCGACGACCTCGAACTCATAGATCGCCTCCATGCCGAGATCCTCAAACGCAACGAGACTTGACTTCCTGATCGCCTTCGACACGAGGTACGCTGCGCCGCCGATCGCCATCAGGTACACGGCCTTGTTGTCGCGAATCGCGTCGATTGCCGCCACGCCGCGTTCCGCCTTGCCGATCATGCCCAGCAGTCCAGTCTGCTCCAGCATCTGCCGTGTGAACTTGTCCATGCGCGTTGCAGTCGTTGGACCGGCCGGACCGACGACCTCTCCGCGCACTGGCTCGACGGGACCGACGTAGTAGATGAAGCGCCCGTTGAAATCGACCGGCAGCTTCTCGCCGCGGCTGAGCATATCGGTCATGCGCTTGTGCGCGGCGTCGCGACCGGTGAGCAGCCTGCCGTTGAGCAGCAGCACCTCGCCGGGCTTCCACGAGTCAACCTCTTCCCGCGTGACGGTGTCGAGGTTCACGCGCTTGCCGCCATGCGCCTCATAGGTCATCTTCGGCCAGTTCTCAAGCGAGGGCGGATCGAGATAGACCGGTCCCGAGCCATCGAGCACGAAATGCGCGTGCCGCGTTGCCGCGCAGTTCGGGATCATTGCGACCGGAAGATTCGCTGCGTGCGTCGGCCAGTCGAGGATCTTCACGTCGAGCACGGTCGTCAGTCCGCCCACTCCCTGGGCGCCGATGCCGAGTGCGTTGATCTTGTCATAGAGCTCCACGCGCAGCTTCTCAAGATTGCTTAGTTTGTGACCTTTCGCCCCTCGCGCTTTGAGCTCCTGCATGTCGATGGGATCCATCAGGCTCTGCTTCGCAAGCAGCATTGCTTTCTCTGCGGTGCCGCCGATGCCGATGCCGAGCATCCCCGGAGGGCACCATCCCGCGCCCATTGTTGGGATTGTCTTCAACACCCAATCGACGACGGAGTCGGACGGATTCAGCATGACGAACTTCGACTTCGCCTCACTGCCACCGCCCTTGGCGGCGACGGTGACGTCCACTTTGTCTCCCTTGACGAGGGAGACTTCGACGACACACGGCGTGTTGTCCTTCGTGTTTTTGCGGCTGAACGCGGGGTCATCCAGGATGCTGCCGCGCAGCTTGTTGTCCGGGTCGAGCCACGCCTCGCGCACGCCCTCGTCGCACATCTCCTGCAGCGTCATCGTTGCGGGGCCGTCGCCCTTCATCAGGTGGCACTCGAGGCCAAGCTTGATGAAGATGGTGACGATGCCGGTGTCCTGGCAGATGGGACGATGGCCCTCGGCGCACATGCGCGAGTTGACGATGATCTGCTTCATCGCGTCCTTCGCCGCCGGTGACTGCTCGAGCTCATAGGCGCGGGTGAGGTTCGTGATGTAGTCCACCGGGTGGTAGAAGCTGATGTACTGAAGCGCGGCGCGCACGCTTTCGATGAGGTCGTCCTGCTGAATCGGTTTCATAAGAAGCCACTGCCCTCTATTGTAGTCGCCGCGCACGGTCGAGGCTGGAACGCAAAGGCCTGTAGAATCAGGCCTTGTGAGCGAAGCGATCGTGGCCATCCGCGGACTGCGCAAGGTGTACGCCGGCAAAGTGCCGGTGGCTGCTGTCGACGGGATCGACCTGCAGGTCGCGCCGGGTGAGCTTTACGGACTGCTCGGGCCGAACGGTGCGGGGAAGACGACGACGATCTCCATCGCCACGACGCGTGCTGTGCCGACCGCCGGTTCGGTGCGAATCGCCGGTGTGGATGTTGTGGCGCATCCGGCGATGTCGCGGCGAGCGATTGGCGTGGTGCCGCAGTACAACACGCTCGATCGTTCCTGTACCGTCGCAGAGAACATTCGGTTTCACTGTTTGTATTTTGGTATGAGCGGCGCGGAGGCGAAACGGCGCACGGGAGAGCTGCTGGAGCAATTTCGCCTGCACGACCGTTCCAACGCCTATCCGCAGCAGTTGAGTGGAGGCCTGGCACAGCGGCTGCAGATTGCGCGTGCCATTGCGCACCATCCGCGCGTGCTGTTTCTGGACGAGCCGAGCGCGGGGCTCGATCCGCAGAGCCGCATCGCGATGTGGGATGCTGTGCGAGCGTTGCGCGCCGAAGACATCACGGTCGTGCTGACGACGCACTACATGGAGGAGGCCGACGCGCTGTGCGACCGCCTTGCCATCATCGATCACGGCAGGATTCTTGTCGAAGACACGCCCGACGCGCTGAAGGCCAGCGTGGGTGGCGATAAGCTTTACGATCTGCACCTTGCCGTGACCGCGGATCGTGAGACGCTCGCACGGCAACTGCGCGAACTTGGTGGCGTGACGGGAGTGGAGCCCACGGAAGATGGGTTGCGTGTCCTCGCACAGACGCGCGAAGGCCTGCTGCCGCGGGTGATTACGGCGGCGAATGCGTTTGGTTTGCGAGATATCGCGACGGCCGAGCCGACGCTCGAGACGGTTTTCATCAGGCTGACGGGGCGCGATCTGCGCGAGTAATGAGAGGAACTGTGACGGCAGCAGTCGAAAGCTCGAAGACGACAGGGCGGCGCGGAACCTACACGCGCGCGTTTCTCGGGCTCATGCTGCGGGATCTATTTGTGCTGCGACGCGAGATCGGGCCCTTCATCATTCGCGTGGGTATGAATCCGCTGCTGTTTCTGTTTGTGTTCACCTACGTGATGCCGCACATGTCCGGTGGCGCCGCGCTGAATCCGACGGCGAACATGGCTGCAGCGGGCGGAGGCAATTTCGGCACGGTGCTGCTGCCGGGGTTGATGGCTGTGGCGATTATGTTTTCCGGTATCGCAGCGGTTGCACTGCCGCTGGCGCAGGAGTTCGGCGTCACGCGTGAGATTGACGACCGCGTGATGTGCCCGCTGCCTATCGCAGCCGTCGCAGCGGAGAAGATCGTGTTCTCCGCGCTCCAGAGCATCGTTGCGGCTGTGCTGGTTTTTCCGCTCGCAATCTATGTTCCCAGCATGCCGGTGGAAGCGCATGTGTCGAACTGGCCGTTTCTCATTGTCGTGCTGATTCTCGCAAGCCTGCTTTCGGGCGCTCTGGGACTGACGATCGGAACGTCGGTGCAGCCGAAGCAGATTGGACTGGTGTTCGGCGTGGTGGTCGTGCCGATTACGTTTCTCGGATGCGTCTACTATCCGTGGGCGGCGCTGGAGCATCTGCGCTGGCTGCAGATCGGCGTGCTGGTGAATCCGATCGTCTACATCAGCGAAGGGTTGCGCGCGGCGCTGACGCCGACGATGAGTCATATGCCGATTTTCGGAATTCTCGCGGCGCTGGTGTTCTTCCTTGCGCTGCTCACGTGGGTGGGAATGCGGGGATTTCGAAGGCGCGTGGTCAGCTAGGCCGGACTACTCGGCTGCGTAGGTGTGCTCGGGAGCAACAGGTGCTGCGACGTTGCCCTCGTGCAGCTTGTCGGCGAGGTCTTTTGCTATCAGTGCGCCGTGGAAGCGGCCATTCTCGATGAAGATCTCGTTGGTGCGCTCGCCGGCGACGACGACGCCCGCAACGTAGATGCCGGGTACATTGGACTCGAGTGTTTGCCGGTTGCAGACGGGGCAGCGCGAGTTCTTTTCGTCCAGCTTGATGCCGAGCGATTCGATGAACGTGAAGTCGGGTTTGTAGCCTGTGAGCGCGAAGACATGATGGTTGGGAATCGTCTTCGTGCCCAGAGGTGTGTTGAGGGCAACTTCGTCGAGTTGGATGCGTTCGATCGTCGTGTTGAAGTGTGCGGTGATCTCGCCCCTCTTGATGCGGTTTTCGATGTCGGGCTTGATCCAGTACTTGATGTGGCGATGCAGTTCGGCGCCTCGGTGCACGAGGGTCACGCGTGCGCCGTGACGGTAGAGATCGAGCGCGGCGATTGCGGCGGAGTTCTTACCGCCGACTACGATGACATCGCGGTCGAAATAGGGATGCGGCTCGTCGTAATAATGCGAGACCTTGGGCAGTTCCTCGCCCGGAACGTTGAGATGATTCGGCAGGTCGTAGTAGCCGGTGGACACGATCAGCTTGCGGGCTCGATGCTGCAGCGGCCGGCCGAAGCGATCTTCCGTGAGTACCGTGAAGCCACCATCCGAGCCTGTAACTTGAGTCACAAGCTCATAGGGCCGCACGTTCAGCTTGTAGTGCGCGGTGACCTTGCGGTAGTACTCGAGCGCTTCACCGCGAGACGGCTTCTGATTCGGAGAAGGGAAGGGAATGTTCCCGATCTCCAGCAGCTCCGGGGTGGTGAAGAAGGTCATGTTCGCCGGATAGTGAAAGAGCGAGTTCGTCAGGCAGCCCTTGTCGACGAGCATGACGCTGCAACCCGCGTTCTGCGCGTCGATCGCGCAGGCCAGGCCCGTGGGCCCCGCGCCGATGACGAGCACGTCGTAGAGAGGATGTTCGCTCATAGTTCAGATTGTATGGATGAACGAAAGGGCCGCAAAGATGCGGCCCCTCCGTTTGATCCGTTGAAGCGAAAACTAAGCGTCGATATCGACCAGCTTGTGGCTGATGGCGAAGAGCGCGAGTTCCAGGCGCGTGCTGACGCCGGTCTTGTCGAAGATGTTCGACAGGTGGCGCTTTACGGTCTCTTCGCTGATCGTGAACTGCTTGGCGATGTCCTTGTTGGAGCAACCTTCGACGATGCAGGTGACCACTTCGAGCTCGCGAGGTGTGAGGCCGTAGGTCTTCTTCTCCGGCACGGCTGCTGCCTGTTGCATCAGGTCGTGCAGTGCGGAGAGCAGATTCACGACGCGCTTGCCGCCGATCCAATAGTCGCCGGAGAGCACGGCGCGCAGGCTCTCGCCGAGATCGCTGGCGACGGAGTCCTTGAGAACGATACCGCGTGCCCCGATCTGCAGCGCTTCAATAATCTGCTGGGTCGAGATGAGGCTGGTGAGCAGCACGATCTTCACTCGCGGCGAGCGGTTCATGATGGCACGCATCGCTTCGAGGCCCGGCAGTTTGGGCATGGCGAGGTCGAGCAGCAGAACGTCTGGCTCCAGCTCGAGTGTCTGGGTGATCGCTTCGTCGCCGTCATTAGCTTCGCCGACAACCTCGAATCCGGGCTCGCTGGTCAGCATGTTCTTCACGCCGAAGCGGACTACCGGATGGTCGTCGGCAACAACGATGCGGATGCCTGGGTGACCTGAAAGGCCGGTGGGTTGTGGTCCGGTAGTGGGTTTACGCAATACGGGTGTGGGCATTGTCGGTGTGTTCTCCGGGCCTGTTCGTCAGGCGGCTACAATCTTTCGCTTAGCATACGCTGGAGGCGCTTACACGCCGAATTGAAATCCGCAAGGGCAGAGGTATCAACCGGGGAACCCCCCTCTGTTGCAGCGGCCATCGCCTGTAACTCCAATGCTCCCATCATTCCGCAGCTTCCTTTAATGGTATGCGCCTCGTGGCGGATGGCGACCTGATCCTGGCGCGCGGCGGCGTCGGCGATGTGGTCCAGGCGGATGACCACGTCCTCCAACGTCATGTCATACATCTGCCGCAATGTTTCGCTGCCGACCTTGGACTTGAGCTGCTCAAAGATTTTGTCATCGAGCGGAGGAACGCGAGCTGCGATGCGGTCGGTTGCCGGTTCCTTGATCTCCGAAGAATTCGGGACTGCAGTCTGGCTTCTCGTCTGTGCGACGGCCTGCGTGAAGTCCGAGACCGAAAACGGTTTGCGGAGAAGGCCGTCAAAAGACTGCAGCTCGTCGCTGCGCGGCGAGCTTCCGCTCATAGCAAGGATGATGCTCGCAGCGGGCAGTTTACCGGCTGCGCGCTCCGCGGCCAGGGTGTTTGCAAGTTCACCGCCGCCCATGCCGGGCATCTGGATGTCGCACAGGATGATGTCGGGTTGCGGCGTGCCGCCGCAAGCGACCTGCAGGGCCTCTTCGCCAGAGTGCGCGCGCGTGACGCGGTAACCCTCCACGGTGAGCAGAGCGTCCAGCAGTTCGCCCATGACCGGATCGTCGTCGACGATCAGCACCCGCGTTCCTGCCATCTCTTCGCTCATGCCACAACAGATTAGCCTAGCCGGTGCAAAGGAATGTGATGGGGCATCTTCTGAGATATCGGCGGAGAATCTTCCTCGATGCGTGAAGCGAGGCGACACGATACAGTTAGGCAGTCTTGTCTGATCTGCTTAGCTAATGTGCTCACTGTGCCAACACGATCGGCATGCGCTGCGCGGCCATGATGCGGGTGGGGAGCGTTGAAGTCGTCTGTCGGCGCGGTTCTGCTGCTTTGGCAGCTCGGCAGCGCCGCGGCTCCATCGCCTTCGCGGCACTTGCGCTATCAGCGTGAAATCCACATGCCAGCGCATGCTTCGGGGCGGGTGTGCGCGGCCCTGGATGGAGCTGTATTTGCGCACACTGAGAGCACGGGCGCGGGCGACATTCGTATCTATGGTCAAGATCGGGAGCGCGAGTTCGAGGTTCCGTTCGCGCTGATGGAAAGTGGCCCGGCGACGGGGGACACGCAAACGGTCACACCCGGAAATGTGGCAGTTCGTAACGGTGAACTCCTCTTCGATCTCGCCATGCCGGCGGGAGACTACAGCGAGGTCGACCTGGATTTGAACGCGAAGAACTTCGTCGGCGCTGCACAGGTGGCAGGAATAGATACTCGGGGAGTCTCCACACCGCTGGGCACGTTCGGCGTGTTTGACCTGAGCGCGCAGCGACTTGCGCGATCGACGATCCTCTCGCTCCCGGATTCCCGCTATCCAGTGCTGCGTGTTGCGCTGCGCCTGATGACCCCAGAGGGACATCCCATGGTGGTCACGCCGTCGATCCTTGCGGGCGCGACACTACCCCTAGGCCGCGAGGAGCGGACACTTTACACAACGGTGGCTTCTACGTCGTCGATTGAGCAGCAGGGCCATTGGTCGATCGCAACAATGTTCGTTCCTGCGCATGTTCCGGTCGAACGAGCTCTGTTTGTCTTACAGCCAGGATTCGATGCTGGATTTCTGCGAGACGCAACCGTTGCAGCGTCGCCCCTGCAGAGCGGCCTCGAAGCGCTGGGTGCGGCGGAGGGCGTCTCCGGTCACATCTTTCACGTCACGCACAGTGCGATTGCGGATGCCGTTCCCGCCATTGACTCGGAGGCCATGACGATTAACACCGTCATAGGAGCGAACCTTCGTGCGGCCGCCAAGGTAACTGCAAGCGTTGATAACGGTGCAGGTTCTCCGCTGCCGATTGTTCGCGTAGACCTTCAAATGCGCGCGAGGAGCCTTTGTTTCGAAGCGAGCCCGGATACCAGCTACACGCTGCGTTATGGCGACGCTGCACTCTCAGCGCCCTCGTACAGCCTTGCGCGGCAATTTTCCACGCCCGCCGTGCTGCTCGAAGGCTCACTTGGACCCGAGAAGAGGAATCCAAACTATGTGCGGGCGGGAACCGATGAGATCCACAAACGTCCCGGGCGCGAACTGCCATGGCTGCTGCTGATTGCGGGAATCTCGGTCGCCGGTGTGACGGCTTTGCAGTATGTTCGTCACAAACGTGAGGGGATGGAATGAGGTTTTGTTTTGCACGAGCGCGAACGATGAAATGCCTGCTTGCAGGCGCCACGTTGTCGTTCGCGTTCGGAACGTTCTCATTCGGGCAGAAGGCCCAGGATGCAGGGTCAGGCACTCATGGCGATCTCGCGGCCGCCCGGCAGGAGTTAACCGCGAAACACTATGCGCGAGCGAAGGAGCTTTATCGCGCCTACCTGCAAAAGCACCCGGAGAGCGTTGACGCACAATTTGGTCTCGCCGACGCGGAGCTTGGGCTGCGGGAGTTCGAAGCGGCCGAATGGGACTTCCGGCGGGTGGTCGCCGCGCAGCCACAGAACTGGGTCGCGCACAAAAATCTTGTGATTGTCGAAGCAGAGCTTGGCCGTTGGGACGAGTTCGAACGTGAGCGTGCGGTTCTGCGCGCAGCCCGTGAGCGTGAAGCCCCCGACATCAGTACCCGCGAAAGTGACGTCATCGACTCGTTTGAAGTCAATGGACATCGCTGGATTGTGCGCGAGTACTATGAGCCGGTTGGCCGCTCGCAGACACGCTATAACTTCGAGCGCTTTTCAGCAGAAGGTCACGCTGAGGAGTACGTATCGCTGGAACCGACGGCTGCGGCGGAGGCCGCGCTGAAGCCGGGCGATGTGCACATCGGCGCAGAGACTCCATCCCCGCCGCCGTCTGCTGCTGGTGAGTTCTCGCTCAACTGGTACAGCGCCAAGGGACACGGGACGATTGCCCGATACCCAAAGGGCGAACCGACCTATGAGCGCGCGCGTACTGATCTGCTGCACTGGCTGCGTCGAAAATAATAGGTACGCCTAACGTATCGCCGAATCCACTTCGCTGAAGTAGCTTGGCGGCTTCAGCAGTTCGCGTGGCTTCGAGCCGTCCGCCGGGCCTACGAGGCCGTCACGCTCCATGAGATCGATCAGGTGCGCGGCGCGCCCGTAGCCGATGCGAAGCCGACGCTGCAACAGGGAGGTCGAAGCTTTGCCGAACTCGAAGACGAGTCGGACGGCGTCGTCGAACAAGGGGTCGTTCTCCTCGCCGTCGTTCGCGCTGCCGAGGCTGTCGCCCTTCTCGTCCTTCGGCCCTTCGAGGAAGCCTTCGACGTATTCGGCTGAACCCTGTGCCTTCCAGAATTCGGTGACCGCGGCGATCTCCTTTTCGGTGACGAACGGTGCATGCACGCGCTGCAGGCGCGAGGTGCCCGGCGGCAGGAAGAGCATGTCACCGCGGCCCAGCAGGCTCTCCGCGCCGTTCGAGTCGATGATGGTGCGCGAGTCGACCTTGGTTGCGAGGCGGAAGCTCATGCGCGTCGGAACGTTGGCCTTCAGCAGGCCGGTGATGACGTCAACCGAGGGGCGCTGCGTTGCGAGCACCAGGTGAATGCCGACAGCGCGTGCCATCTGCGCCAGCCGCGTGATTGCCTCTTCGACGTTTGCGCGATCCAGCATCATCAGGTCGGCCAGCTCGTCGATGATGATCATGATGTACGGCAGCGGCTCCTGGTTGACATCCTCAAAGAGGTACTCGCTTCCGTTGTCGAACAGTTTGTTGAACTGGTCGATATTGCGCACATGATTCGCGGCGAGCAGCTTCAGGCGGCGTTCCATCTCCTTTACGGCGTTGCGGAGCGCGTTTGCAGCGAGCTTGGCCTCCGTGATGATCGGCGTGAAGAGGTGCGGAATGCCCTCGTACATGCCGAGCTCGACGCGCTTCGGGTCGACGAGAATCATGCGGACTTGTTCTGGTGTGGACTTGAACAGCACGCTCATGATCATCGCGTTGATGGCGACTGATTTGCCCGAGCCCGTGGATCCCGCGATCAGCACGTGCGGCATTGCGGAGAGATCTGCGGTAACGATGCGGCCGTTGATATCCTTGCCCAGCGCAATCGCCAGGCGAGACTTCGAGTGCACGAAGCTTTCGCACTCGACGACGTCGCGCAGCCAGATCGTCTCGCGCTCGGAGTTCGGAACCTGGATGCCGACGGTGGATTTGCCGGGCATGCGCTCAATGAGGATCGATTCGGCGGCCATTGCGAGGCAGAGGTCGTCGGCGAGCCCGGTCACGCGCGAGTACTTCACGCCGGCGTCGGGACGGAACTCGAACGTTGTGACGACTGGGCCGGGATTGATCTGTTCGACGTTCCCGTTGACGCCGAACTCGGCGCACTTCTCGACGAGCAAGCGCGCCTCTTCGCGGAGCGCGTCCTCACGCACGGTCGTATGCACGGCATCGCGATACAGCAGGGAACTGGAAGGCAGCTTGTAGCCGCGCACGGACTTCGGCGGCAGTGCGATCGTCTTGACGTTGGCGTCCGCGCGCTGACCGAAGGCGATATTCTGCGCAGCAATGTCGGCGACGGGCGATGGCATCGGCGGCTGCTCCGGCACGGCAACCGGTCGCTGACGTGTGGGCACGCGCGCCGGTGCGGGCTCCGGCATGTGCACGTCCCCGAGAGTGTTCTTCGGGAATAACGGAGCGGGCGCCTTGCGCTCAGGGGAATTCAGCCAGCCATCGTCGTGCGGCTCATGCACGGCTTCGGTCGGGCGCAAGGGTGCGGCTGCAGCCGCAAGCTGCGCGGCATAAGGAGCCGCGGCAGCGGTGGCTGTTGCCAGGCTGGTCGCCGCCGGCGCGTCGACCACCGTGCGCGGAATGTTTTGCCAAACTGAGGCAGTCTCCGGAACCTCGGCCTCTGCAGCTTCTACTTCAGCAGGCACATTCGGCCGCTTCCGGCGACCAAACCAGCCAAAGAATCCTGCCAGCAAGGAATCGGGGCGTTCCTTCTGCTGCAAGGGCGCGGCGGCCTCTGCGGCTGCGCGTTCGCGCGCGGCAATGCGCTCGCGCCGGTTCAGATAGCCGGCGTCCTCCTCGGCTTTCACGCTGACCGCACGATTGGCGGCGCGGGCAGCACGCCGCTCCTTCCTGGCTAGATAGCGTTCCCGTATGCGGCGGAAAAAACCAAAGTGTTCGGCGAACCACTCCGGCGCGGTCGCCAGCAGGAAGCTGGTCGTGAGGTAAAGCGAGAGCGCGACCATCAGGGCAGAGATAACCGCTGCGCCCGGGAAGTTGACGAACTCGATCATCAGGTCGGCGAGCACGCGACCCTCTACGCCGGAGATCGGGATCGCTCCGCGCCACAGGATCTGGCCCGGCAGTAACGCAATGGCTGCCGGAGCAAACACCAGCCACATCAGCAGCCCGCTGGCCTTCACGGCCGTCGAGCCCACCCGCCGCGACCGCAGCCACGCGATGCCGATGCGTCCCATCACGACGGGCGCCAGCAGCACGGCAACCCCGAGAACCTGCAGAAGGCCATCGGAAAGGTAGGCGCCGACCAGTCCGGCCCAGTTATGCGCCGGACGGGTGCCGGCACCGCCACCGACCGTGTTGAGGGACGGGTCGGCGGGGCTGTAGGTTACGAGTGAAAGGAGAAGGAGGACGGCGGCGACGAGAACCACTAACCCCAACATTTCGTTGAGGCGGCGGCTTCGTGTCGGGGCAAGAACGAGTCTCTGGGACTTCATGGATGGACGGGCGCACGCGATCCGCGGCCGTTACAGCGTAGGCCTACGGACCGGAGGATCACCAGAGCTCTCTTATTGTTCCACGGCTCGGAGTGGGATTTTGCCTCCTTGCAGGCCGGAACCAGACTGGTGACCCGCCACCAATGGCCTCTTGCGCATTCACCCTGAGTGGGCTAGCCAACGCCTGATGCAGGCTTTTGCATCCTCCTATGAGGGAAGCGCCTTGCGTCCGGTTCAGGTCCGGCACACGGTGGTTCACTTGGGATGACCGGGGCGGGAGATTTTCGCGATTTCTCTCCCTTGCTGTCGGCGAAGCAGAATCGCGCCAGCCGCAGACCCGGTCGCATTATTCAAGATTTGAGGAATGGGGTAGGGAATCATGGCAAATTCACTCGACGGGTCGGAGAAGAACCGCCAAATGGAACGGGTACTGCTCGACGTTGTTAAGGTCCTGCAGGACGGGCAGAAGGGCTTCGCCGACATCGGGGAGCACCTCAAGGACGAAACGCTGAAGCGCTATTTCCTGGCTGAGAGCCTGAAGCGAGCGAACTTCCGCGCGGAGCTCGAAAACGAGCTGCATCGCGCCGGGATGGCCGACGTGAAGGAGTCCGGTTCGACCGCTGGGGCGCTGCATCGCGCATGGGGCGACCTCAAGGCCAAGCTCGGCATGGGCTCGGACCATGAGCTCCTCGCCACGGCTGAACAGGGCGAGGACACCGCCAAGAAGGCATATCAGGATGCGCTCGAGCACGACCTGCCGTTGCCTGTCCGCCAACTATTGACGGAGCAACAGGCGCACATCAACAACTCGCATGACTACGTGAAGAGCCATCGCGACGCAAAGGCCGCGTAGTCGCGGCTGGACATGAGGTTGCAAGAAAGGCGGCCTGTGGGCCGCCCTTCTTGCGTCTGCAATCAGTTGTCAGTAGCCGATGTGGTGCAGGTAGAACACGACGCCACTTGCCACGAGGCAATAGATTCCGAAGATGTACCAGCGGCCGTTCTCCAGCCACGAACTCAGCCAGCGCAGCGCGGCCAGGCCGGCGACGAAGCTTAGCAGCATTCCCAAAACACTCATGGCAAGGCTGGAGTGCAGATTGACGGCCTGGCATCCTGGAGTCGCGTCATGCGCCGCGTGGAAGACCCGCCAAGCCTCACGCGCGACGGCAGGTGGAGTCAGAATTACCGCCAGGGCGAAGGAGAACCGCTCAGCCCGGCTGCGCTCCGATCCCGTCAACAGACCGGCCGAGATCGTTGCACCGGACCGCGAGAATCCACGGAATGGCAGACACAGCCCCTGCACGGCGCCCATCCAACCCGCCTGCTTGAATGTGATATTCTCGCCCGAGCGCGAGGCCGCGCGCTCATAGCTCATGTTTGCCAGAGGCGACTTGCCGCGCTCCTTCATGCCTGCCCAGAGAATCAGCACGCCCACTGCAAGCAGTGCCGGTGCAATGAGATCCAGCCGCGAAAACAACGCCTCGACATCGCCTTTGCCGTAGCTGCAGGGGATCGCTGTCGAATTCGCGGCAGCCTCGAGCAGGTGGGTCCGCTGATGATGCTCAATGACATGAATGATCGGATAGCCGATCACCGCGGTCAGCGCCGTCGCCCAGATTGCCCTTATGAGGAAGCGCTTGAACGCGTCCGCGCTCACGAAGTATGTCCGCTTCCACTGCTTCCAGAAGAACGCAATCACAGCAAACATCGTTCCGGTGTGCAACATCGCCAGCAGCAACGTCATTTCTGGCGCGGACGGGTCGAGCCCGAGCAGTTTCTCGGCGACCACCACATGCGCGGAACTTGAGACCGGAAGAAGCTCGGCGAGTCCTTGAACGATGGCCAAAATCAGCACTTTAAACACAGGCATGCCACCGATTCTATCGCCCACCGATTCAGGACCGTATGAACTTTGGTATACGCGGCAATCCGGCTAGTTACGGTCGGTCCCGAAGATAGGAATTCCCTGCTTCACGCGGTAGGCAATGCTCAGCGCCCGGGCCGCGTAATCGGACTTCGGATACTTTTGCTTCAACTGATCGGCGATCGCCTGGCAGTTTTGCGCGGCCTTGTCGGCGTTCTTCTTGTCGTCGTCTACGCCGTACATCGTTACCAGGACGCCCTGACGGTAGGCCGCCTGGTACAGTGCCTCGGGCGACTTTGGCCCATCCGGATAGTGGTCCGCGTACTTCAAATAGAGCTGCGTCTCCTGCTCCGGGCACTTCGCGAGGCCCTGCCAGTCGCCGCACAGCTTGTTGTCGAGCAGGTCGTACGCTGCGCGCGCTGCGAACGGCGAGTCCGGATAGATCTTCATGACCTTCCTGAGGTCACCCTCGTAGATCTGGGGCCTAAGGTAGGCCTGCTGCTCGTGTGCGCTCGGCAGCGAGCTGTTGTCCATCCTGTCAAGCTGCCAGCGGATGTCCGCCGCGCGAAATGCCGCCTCGGGCGCCAGCGGCGACTCCGGGAAGTAGTCGACCATGCGCTTGTACAAAAGGTGGGCCTCTTGCGCGGAGTTCTTCGGGGCATGCGGTTGCTCCGCCTGCCCTTCCAGTTCCGCTGCTGCGCCGAACAGGATCGAATCGCCGTTCGGCGTCGTCGGCCCCACAACCCCCTGGTCGTGAATCCAGCCGGAGAACTGGTGATCGGACTGGGCCGGATCCTTGAACTCGGGCTCATGATCCGGGTCCTGATCCTCGTGCTCGGAGGTGTTCGCAAACACGTTGACCCATGCGCCGTTACGGCCCATGATGGCAATTTCGTGCCCTGGCGTAATCGTCGCAATCGGCGGACTGCCGGCGTCGGCCTGCACGTACAAGTTCGCGACGTGCAATACCGTAGCCCGTGCTGTAGCATCGCCATTCCCCTGATCGTTCTTGTTCTTCTTCTGTGCGAAGAGCAGGGAAGGCGAGAGCAGCAGGATGGTAGCGGCGGTAAGGCTGGTGCGGAGCATATCTGAAAGATTAGACGTTTCTTCTGCCTAGGCGTGGACGGCTGCTGTCTCCTCGACCAATTCCGCTCGGAGGGCGGGATCCAGGTTCCCGCCGGAGACGATGGCCACGATCCGCTGCGCCACGGGGAGCTGGTCGCGATGAAACAGTGCCGCCGCCAGCGTCACAGCCCCTGACGGCTCCGCCACAATCGCCGTGGCCCGCAGAAAGATTCGCAGCGCCTCCCGAATCTCGTCTTCCGTCACGGTCACAATCCCGTCGACAAACCGCAGAATATGCTCGAAGTTCCGCTCACCCAGCGACTGCGTCCGCAGACCGTCGGCGATGGTCCGTGTCGTCTTCGCCGCCGGCCATTCGACCAGCGTCTTCGTGCGAAACGATTCTGCAGCGTCCGCGGAAAGCTCCGGCTCGCAGCCCCAAACCTGCGGTGCTTCGCGGCGCGCAGCCTCTGAGGCCAGCTTGATCCCCGTCGCCACACCCGAGAGCAACCCGCCGCCTGAGACCGGCGACAGCACCAGCTCCACGTTCGGCAACTGCTCCAGAATTTCCAAACCGCACGTCGCCTGCCCCGCGATTATCGCCTCGTCGTCATACGGCGGCACCATCACGTAGCCGTGCTCGGCAACCAGCTCTTCTGCCTTCAGCTTGCGCTCCGTGCTCGCCGGCCCCACGGTCACAATCTCTGCGCCCAGCGCCGCCGTCGCCTCGCGCTTCACGCGGGGAGCATTCTCCGGCATCACGATGACGGCCTTCGCGCCCAACGCTCGCGCCGCATACGCCACACCCTGCGCATGATTGCCCGACGAGTACGTGATCACACCACGCTTTAGATCTTCAGTCGAAAGGCCCGCGACCTTGTTGTACGCCCCGCGCAGCTTGAAGCTGCCAATCGGCTGTGCCGACTCGTCCTTCAGATAAATATCCGGAGTCGAATCCGAGAGCTCCGGCCATCCAGCCATGCGCAGCCGCGCCCGCGCGATCCTCAGCAGTGGAGTTCGAACAGCAGTGGAAGCGATGCGCTCGCGCGCGGCGTAAATTTCAGCGAGGGAAATCAGCTCAGCCATCTATACCTACTGTACCTCTGCCGCATGCAGCACCTCGGCGAAGAAGTGCACGAGCCGCAGCTGGTCCGTCATCTTTGGCTCTGCGCCATCCAAATCCAGGTGCGACAGTACCGGCGAGATCAGCACCGCCTGCAGGCTCCGCTTCGGCAGCTCCGACGCCATCCATTCGGTCTCCGCCGACGGAATGATGTTGTCGCCCGCGCCGTGCAGCAGATACACCGGTGTCTTCAGCGTCGCCAGCCGTCCATGCGGACTCACCGCGGCCATATCGTCCGCATGCCGCTCATCCGCGTGCTCCAGCGCTGTACGAGTCGCCGGCAAGGAGGTATCCATCAAGGCCTTCGCCTCAGCGGTCTGCGTGACGTTCAAACTCGCCAGCGCCGCATGCTCGGCGGTCGGGTCCTCATACAAATGCGCGCGCAGCACTGCCCGAATCGGCGCGACGTCCTGTGCCGGGACGAACTCGCCTACGTGCTCATACTCCAATACCAGCGGCCCGTACTCATGCGGAGCCAGCGCCTCCTCCGTCCCATCAGGCCGCATATCCTCGCCCGTGCGGTAGTAGGCAGCCACGCGGCTCATCTCGTCCTGCGAACCCACCGCCAGCACGAAGCGAATGTCCTGCTGGTACTTCGGCTCCGCTGCCGCCAGCAGCGACAATCCGCCCGAGAAGCTAAGCCCCAGCACGCCCACCGGCCGCCCACCATCCAGGCGGGTCAACCACTCGGCCGACTCCCCAATCGTCGCAATCGAGTTCGCGCCCACCTGGTAGTCTTTGATGTCCGGCAGCTCCGGCGTCAGCACCTGCATGCCGCACGCTGCCATCGACGTCGCAAAGTTCTCCAGCCTTGGCTCGTCGATCCCCAGGTGATGCACACCGTGCAACACAATAATCGCCGGCGCATTCTTCTGGCGCACCGGCGTGTAGAGTCTGGCACGCACCGGTCCGCTCGCCAGTGGCAACTGCAGATCACGCACCGCAATCGGGTCGCTCACAAACCGCCGCAGCCACGACGGCACCGGCTGGTCGCCCACCAGGTCGAGCACCGCGACCGACTGCAGATGCACCCGCAGCATCGGCCATCCCGCAAAGGCCAGCAGAATCGCTGCACCCGCCATTGCGAGCATCAGCCACCGCATCCGCCGACGCGTTTCGCGCTGCGGTGTGGTCGCCTGGATCGAACCAGGCTTCAGCGCAGAATCACAACAGTCATCATCCATAGTTAGTGACGCACCACTAGATAAATCATCAGCGCCAGCAGAACCACATTCGCCGTGAGAACGATTGCCAGCAACGCACTACTCATCCCGACTGTTCGCTCAAGCGCTCCAGCTCGCTCCTCGGCCGCCTCGCGCACCGCAGTGAGTTGCTCATTTAGCTCTGCGATCCGCTCGCTCTGCTCGTTGAGCTGGCGATAGAGGCCCTCATGCGACGCGGTCACGCGATTGATGTCGGCGCGAACATCGTCGCCAATCTTCGCCAGCGCCTCGCGCGTCGCCTGGTCGTTCGCAACTCTCGACTGCAGGTATCGGTCCGCGGTCGGCAGCATCCGCGCGATATAGGGTGCCAGTTCAATCAGCTGTGCAAGAGCCTTGGGCCACATGCACGGAATTGTAGCCGCTTAGGATGCAACTACTGCAGAATGTCGAAATTTCGCTCTTCGATGCTTCAAAACCGCTGCCACAATGGCGCAAAGCAGAGTCGCCGTGATGATCGCCTGCGACCAAACACAGTAAATGCACCACTTCTGGATGACGAACGCCTCCAGGTAACTCAGCATCGCCGCACAGAAAAAGCCAATTTCCGCCAACTGCAGCGTGACCCACGTCCAGTTCAGCAGCGCCGTCACGGCGATCAGCCCATAGCCGATGATGCCCAGCGTCGCCACCGGAATGTGGAATTTCTTCGATCCGGGCTGCTCATCGAATGATTCCGCCGGAAACACCGCAAATCGCGAATGATTCACCGCGCCGCAGTCCCACTTCTCCGACACCGCACACGGCGGCGCCTGGCTGGGATCCTGCATGTGAATGCGAAGGGCGAGCACCGAGTCCACCAGTCCTGCGAGGGCAAGCAAAACAATCAGGTAACGCATCTCCTCCGTATTGTAGGCTGAGCGTTCCGGCCGTGCATCGGCGAGAATAAAGCAGCGAAATGCGAGAGAGCAGGTAGACACGAAATGATTGAGACGACGCAGCCGGAACCGACCGCCACCGCAACCTCAGCAGACATGCTGCACCTCTGGACCGGCCTAAACACTCCCGGCGAGGCACAGTCATGGGTCGAGTCCCATCTGCAGGCCTCGCGCGATCGCATCGCCGAACTTGTCGCTCCGGGCGCCGCTCGCTCCACCGTCGAAACTCTCGCGCTCTACGACCAGGCCGCCTGGCATCTGCGCATGGCCGGCAGCCAGGCGCACGTCATGTTCATGGTGCATCCGCTAGCGCCTGTCCGCGACGCGGCACAACAGCTCTCGCAAGTCGTCGCCGCCGAAGGCGTCACGCTGAGCCTGAACCGCGACGTCTACAAGGCGCTCGAGGCACTCGATGCCAGCAACGAAGACGCTGCCACGAAGTATTATCTCGAGCGCACACTCCTCGGTTATCGCCTCGCCGGCGTCGACCGCGACGACGCAACCCGCGATAAGATTCGCGAGCTCGCCGACAAGTCCACCGAACTCGGCATGCGTTTCGCCCGCACCGTCCAGGACGACGTCCGCAAGATCGAAGTCCCCGACCCCAACGAACTCCGCGGCCTTCCGCCAGACTTTCTTGAGCGTTTCGGCATGCGCGAACAAAGCGGCCAACTCATCGCCGAAAAGCCCGTCGTCCTCACCACCGACCCACCCGTGCTCGCGCCGGTGATGACCTACGCTGCCAGCCCCGCGCTGCGCCGCCGCATGTACCTCGCCTACAACGACCGCGGCTACCCGGTGAACGCGCCGGTTCTTCTCGACCTCCTGAAGACCCGCGAGGAGATGGCCGAGACGCTTGGCTTCCGCAGCTGGGCCGACCTCGCCACCGTCGATCAGATGATGGGCTCCGCCGCCAACATGCGCAAGTTTCTCTCCGAGGTCGAGCACGCCGCCCGCGAGACCGCACAGCGCGAGTTCACGGAGCTCGAAGCCTTCGTCCGCAGCCGCGACCCCAAAGCACTCCCACTCACGCTGAGCGACGCGCGCTTCTGGGAGGAGCAGTACCGCCGCTCGTACTACGACTTCGATTCGCAGTCCGTCCGCCCCTACTTCCCCTACGAGCAGGTCGAAGCCGGCATCCTCACCATCGCCGGAAAGCTCTTCGGCGTGCGCTTCTCGCGCAACAAGAGCGCGGCCGTGTGGCACCCCGACGTGAAAGCCTTCGACGTCTTCGAAGCAGCATCGAACTCCGCGCAACCCATCGGTCGAATCTACCTCGACATGCACCCGCGCGAAGGCAAGAGCAAGTGGTTCTCCGAGTGCTCGCTCGTCGGCGGTGTGCGCGGCAAGCAAATTCCCGAGGCCTCCCTCGTCTGCAACTTCACACAGCCCAACGACAAAGATCCCGGCCTGCTGCAATACTCCGACGTCGTCACCTACTTCCACGAGTTCGGCCATCTCATGCACGAGATCCTGGGTGGGCAGCAACGCTGGGCGGGACAGAGCGGCATTGCCACCGAGGGCGACTTCGTCGAGGTCCCCTCACAGATGCTCGAAGAGTTCTTCGAACGCGCCGACGTCCTCCGGACCTTCGCGAAGCACTACCAGACCGGCGAGTCGATCCCGGAAGAGACGGTCGCCCGCATGACGCGTGCCAGCGCTCACGGACGCGCTCTCTCGACGCTGACGCAGGTCATGTACGCGACTTACTCCATGGAGACGCACGACCGGCGCGCCGCCGAGCTCGACCTCGACATACTTCTCCGCGAAGGCTACGACCGCTTCTCGAAGTACGACTTCGTCGACGGCAACCGCATGTACGCTGCTTTCACGCACCTTGTCGGTTACACCTCGAATTACTACACCTATCTCTACGACAAGGTTATTGCGCTCGAGTTCTTCGCCGAATTCGCGCACCAGCCCAGCGACAAACTCCTCAGCGGGGAAGTTGCACAACGCTATCGCAATGTTGTGCTTGAAACCGGCGGGTCAAAGCCCGCAAAGGAGATCGTGCAAGACTTCCTCGGCCGCGAGACCAGCATGCAAGCGCTTCGATCCTGGATAAGCCGCGAGTTCGCCGCCTAGCTCTTTCGGCCCGGCCACAACCTGTACGGCAGCACATATGTCAAACCGGCAAAGCTCTGCCAGCGCGTCGACGTGCTGGTGAATCCGTGCGCGAATCCTCCGTCCAGCACAATGTTAGGCCGCACGGTGTAGCTCAGTGCGAACAGCCCATCGAACAGATTCGCCCGCGCAACCGCCCGCCCGGACGAAGTCACATGCACGAGCGGCTGAGAGAAGTGATATAGCTCAAGCGAAAACTGGAGGTTGTCTGTCAGTAGCGGCCGGTCGACCGAAATCGTCTGTCCGAATTGCGCACGCCGAATCGTATGCGACGCGTCTGCCGAATCCCCGCTCTGCTCGCTCATGATCAGGTTCGAGTCATAGTGCACATCGAGTCCCGGCGCATGGCCGGAAAAAAGAATCAGGCCCGTCTGCGACTGACTCCCAAGATCGATATCCGAAGTCGTCCCGCTGTGCACCCGTCCGAGATACGCCATAGCAATCGTCGGCGTAGCGGAACGCACATACGCGTGACGATGAATATCCTCCTTCACGACCTCATCGCTGCTTTCGGGAGGGTTGTAAAGCACTGCCTGTCCACCCACCAGCACATCCCCAAATCCATTTTGTGCTGTGCTCTCGCCGATCCCTCGGCTACGCGCCCAGGGCTGCATCTCTACCACGAACATCAGGCGAGGATGCACCGCCGTCTTCGCTACAAGGTTTACGCCATGTTGCGAATCCGTGACGGGCGAGTCAAACGATCCAAGGTAGCCCTGTTCCAGTTGCAAGTATCCCACCGGAGGCAGCGTCGCCGGATTCGTCACCGTGGGACGTGCCGGATTCGCCGCGGGGGTCTGCGCACGCCCCGTACTCAGTGCTGTCGACCAGCACAGTGCGGCGCCCAACAGCCGCGAAGCACCGCCGCCGAAAGAAATGAAATCGCGCATCACCGCGATACTACTTGCGCTTCGCCTTTACCGGCGCAGCCTTTGTGCTCTTCTTTGCCGGCGCAGTCTTTGCCGCGGGCTTGTGGTTCGATGCGGCCTTCGCTGCCGGCTTCGCAACGGCTTTTCCGCTCGGCTTCGCCGCAGCCGCACTCTTGCCGCTGCCCGCACCCTGCCCCTTGGCCGCTTTCGCCGGCACGGGCTTGTGACTCGCTGCAACCTTCGCCGCGGGCCTGGCCGCCGGTTTCGCCGTGGAACGCGCAGGAGTCGGAGGTAACGAACTTGCCGCAGGCTCAGGATCCGCGTGCGATCCAGCCGCACGCGGCCCCACATCAATCCGCGTCGCCGCGGAGCCGACATTTGTCTCGGCGCTCGCGTTCTCCGCGCTCTGTTTCAGGGAGTGCACGATCACGCGCAGCATCTCTTCCTCTGGCGCCGGCTTGCCCGTCCATATCTCGAACTGCCGCGCGCCCTGCTGCACAAACATCTCCACGCCGGTGATCACCGCGAGTCCCTTCTGCCGGGCCATCCGCAGCAGCGGTGTCTCAATGGGGTTGTAGACAAGATCGAACACCAGCCGCGCGTTCAATTCTTCCGGCGCAAGGATCGCGGCCGTCTTGTTGCCGCTCATTCCCGCCGGCGTTGCATTGATGATCACGTCGAACGGCTGCTTCGCCAGCGCCTCGCGCCTGATCGTCTTTGCGCCCGCCTGCCGAGCCAGCTTTTGCGCGGTTTCCGGCGTGCGGTTCAGAATCCACACCTCCGCGCCCTTGTCGCGACAACCAAACACCGCCGCGCGTGCTGCACCTCCGGCACCCAGCACCAGCACCTTCGCATTGCGCAGGCTCAATCGCCGCTCGAGCGGTCCAACAATCCCCGCGACGTCCGTGTTAAAGCCGTAGAACTTCCCGTCGGGCAGCCGCGAGATCGTATTCACCGCGCCAATCTTCGCCGAGAGCGGATCCGTACGCTCCAGGAAGGGGATCACGCTCTGTTTGAGCGGCATGGTCACGCTCAGGCCCTGGATCGGAATCTCACGCGCCAGCTTGATCAGATCCTCGACGTTCTTCGTCTGCAGCGCCAGGTAGACGGCGTTCACCGTTTCCCGACGGAACGCCGTATTCATCATCATCGGCGACAGCGACGACCTGATCGGGTCGCCCGCGACGCCATAAACCTTCGTCGCGACATCGACCTGATCAATCCGATACGTCTCCAGCAGCGTGCGCGCCGCAATCTGTCCTGGAGCCGTCTCGTCGCCCACACTCGCGGCAGCGAATGTAAACACTGAGCCTGCACGCAGTCCCAGCACGCGCGAGATAATCCCCGCCTCGCCCATGCAGATGCCCACGATGCTTTCGTTCGAGCGGTCTTCCATCCGCTCAAGGAAGTGCATCAGCTTCAGATTGTCCGTCAGCACCCGCGCGGTCGGCACCACCTTCATGAAGTCCGGCGCAAACGGTTCCATTCGCGCATACACCGCGTCGAGATCTCCCGTCTGCTTGAAATCGTGAAAGCTGATGATGACCGCCGCGCCTGCATCGCGCAGCTTCTGCATGGTGGTTCTGGGCAGCTTTTCAATCGACTCGAGCTCGACATCCACAAGGTGAAAACCGGCCTCGGCCGCCTTCAGCAAAATGTCCAGAGCTGCGGCGTTTGAGCCCTCGAACCGGCCGCCGTTATCCTTGCAGCGGCACGTCGCGACCGCTGTTGCCGCACCATTTTCGCTCAGGAACTGCTTCAGGAGCGGCAGGGCTGCAGCCGGCTTCGGGAGGTAGTCCAGCCGGAATTCGATGAAGGTAGTGTCCCTGAGAGCGCCTCCAGCCTTCTCCACCATCTCTTCAGCGGAATGACCGGTAATCGCAATGCAGATTTTCCCGATTCGGGAGCGTAGGAGGTGAGAGGCGATTTGAGTGCTCGTTTTCATGCTGGCGACCGCGGTATCCTACCGTCGAAGTTCCTCATATGCAATATAGCTTTGAACTTAGCTTTAGAAGGGGCGAAGAACAAAATTCGCACCGCGAACCAATTCATCCCGGGGTTGGACGCGCTGATTCCCCAAGAGTTTTCAATTTCTTTACCTCTCAGAGGCGGAAATGTTAACACTCATGCAACCTGCCAGCCACTGGTGCGTCTAATCCTGTAACTGAGAGGCTAATTTCAGACTGTCCCACCCGAAGTAGAACCTCCCTCTTTTTGCCCTCGGGCATCCTCTACATTCCTTCAGTATCCCCTCCCCGAAAGCCTCTCTTGGGCCCGCCCGAAAGCGGGCCCGATCAATTTAACCCGCACTATCAGCCTCTACAATCGAACTGTGAGCACCAGTCCAAAGGAGTGGCGGGAGAGTCCTCAGCCGATGGAAAGCCCTGAGGCGATCGCGGCCGTCGACGCGCTCTTCGCCAGTATCGGCCTCGAGCATGGTCGCCGGGCAACCCGCGGCGGGACCTGGAAACATGGCGAGCGGGTTCGCGTCCGGCGAACCTCATCGGTTAACCCGCGCCCCGCGCCCAAGAAGCCCCAGCGCGCCCCCGGCCTCCTCCTCCCGGCCGGCTGGGAGGCTTACCCATGGCTTCGCGCCGGCTTTAGTACCCGCCAGGGAGGCACCACCACCGCCTTTGGGAACGCCGGCGACCTCAATCTCGGCTGGAACGTAAACGACCCCGCCAAAACCGTAGCCGCCAACCGCAAACGCTTCCTCGAAGCCCTCGCTGGTCCCAACCCCGGCGAACTTGTCGCGGTCCGCCAGTTCCACAGTCCCCTCATCCGGCTCGTTGGTCCGGAAGCCGGCGGGATTCCGGCAACCGCGCCGCTCGTAACCGCCGAGGGCCGTCCCGTCCTCCGCGGCGACGCCCTGATCACCTCGCGTCGGGACATCCTTCTCGCCATCCTCACCGCCGACTGCGTCCCTGTGCTTGTCGCCGACACCCGCCGTCGCGTCGTCGCCGCCTTCCACGCTGGCTGGCGCGGCACGCTCGCCCGCATCGTTGAGCGCGGCATCGGCACCATGCGCCTCCAGTTCGGGTCCCGCCCCAAAGATCTCATTGCCGCCATCGGCCCCGGCATCGGCGCCTGCTGCTACTCCGTCGGTGAAGAAGTGCGCTTCGACTTCGAGAGCCAGTTCGCCTACGCGCCCGCGCTCTTCTCCGAGGTCTACGACTCCGATCCCGTCAAGGACAAATACCCTCTGCTCTTCCTCACAGCGCGCGCTCCGGGCCACTCCAACATCGGCCCCCAGATTCACCTCGATCTCATCGAAGCCAACCGCCGCCAGCTCCTTGACGCCGGGCTCAGCGCGTCGAAGATCTCCGTCGTCGGTGAGTGCACCGCCTGCACGCGTCTTCCCAACGGCCAGCGCCGCTACTTCAGCCATCGCGACGAGCACGGCTACACCGGCCGCATGCTGTCGATCATCGGCATCGGTGGCGACTAGCTACGCCTTCCTCTGCAGCTCTTCGAACAGCGCATCTCGATGCACCCATCCGTACGCGTCCAGCTTGTTGAGGTTCAGCAGGTAGACCCACACTGCTGCGACAGCTGTGCTGGCGAACACAATCGGCCCAATCCAGTCCACGCCCTCCATACCAGCCAGGTACGTCACCAACCCGCCAACCAGCCCTGAAGCGAGCACGATTCCCATGCTCAGGAACGCGCTCGCCGGCCGCGCCTGTTTCTGGGCAGTCCGTCCCGGATCGATCCGCTTCGGCGAACGAATCGACATGTAGTTGCCGACGGTCAGCTCTGCCAGCAGTGTCGTCACCATCCAAAGCAGGCCGCTCACAATGACTAGCAGGGACGGCGTCCTGCCCGTGTACGACAGCACCACGAGAATCGCGAGCGTTTCCGCAATCGCCAGCCCTGCGCACAGAACGTTCTTGCCCATCAGCACTTCGCGCAAGCGAACCGGTGCGAAGAAGTATGTTTGCGCCCCCGCGCCATCCAGTCCGAACGTATTGAAGGCCATCGGAAATACGCCGATCAACCCATAGGCCAGCGCCGCCATGACGACCGTGGATCCATGCGCGCTCCACTTCGTGGACCACTTGCCTGCAAAGATGAGCACCATCAGCAGCGGCATGATCAGCCCATAGAAAAGCCCCGTATTGCGCCGCAGATACAGCAATTCCTTCGCTGCGACAATGCGCGTTACATCCGCCGGCCGCGCAGACGCCGCGACAAACACTGCACCCGGCGCCGAATGAGCTACCTCGTGCTTCGTCACTTTCGCTGCGCGCACTACGTTCGCTGGGTCGCTCAGGTTTTCCCCGCGGTATTCGGTCTTCATTCGCTGCGCAAACACCAGCAGAAATACGCATCCCCACGCAGCCGAAGCCAGATTCATTGCTGCAAACCTGGTCACGCGACCCTGCGCCGCCGCGGCAACTGATCTCCCCGCCAGCTCCGGCGGCAGCACGCTCACATATCGCTCGACCCTCGTCAGCGTGCTCTGCACCGCTTGTATCTTTCGCAGGTCCATGCGCCGGTTGTGATACGCCGGGTTGTATGCGAAGTTCAACCCTTGCGCCGCAATCGAGATCAGGAAGATCAGCGCCGTGAACGCTTCTCTCGCACGCCGCGTCGAAAGCCAGCGATCGACCCACGCGAAGATCATTCGCGTGAACAGCACGTTCACTACCGCGAATAGGATCGCCGCAATAAAAGCCCATCCTGCAATACCCGCCCTCGCAATGGACAGGCCGACTGCGACGGCCAGGGACATCAGCGTCGCGATGATGTTTCCGGGCGCAAGAATTCCGAAAAACAGGCGGACCGCCGTGTAACTCCACACTCCCATGGGAAAACGGATCAGCTGCTTCGGATCGAAGGTCGATCCCGGCTGTCCGAGGTTCAGGTTCGCCAACTGACTCAGCAGGAAGATTCCCCAAAGCGCCCAACTCACCCGCTCAATGTGCTCTGAAAATCCCGCCCACATCCCGACTGCGCCCGCGCCAAAGCACAGCCCGCTCACGATGATCAGCGCGAACGGCGCCACCGAAAGCGTGGCTGCCAGGTCGCTCTTGCCACCCTTGCGCCGAAAGCCGTTCAGATACATCTGCCAGCGCAGCCGAGTGATCGCGCTGAATTGCGCGCGGGTCTGTGCCGATGTCCACTTTGCCGTTAGCTCAGCCACGCGAGCTCACCTTCGCGCACCGCGTTCTCACTGGTGTCCTTGCCCACCACGTTGAGAAAGATCTCTTCCAGCGTCAGCCGCGATCCCGCCTCATGCTCCGGGGATGCCAGCCTGGCCTGCACACCGGCGCGCAGTTCCTCAAGCGACCCATGCGCCACAATTCGTCCGTGATCAATGATCGCAATGTGCGAGCACAGCCGCTCCACGATCTCCAGTACGTGCGATGTCAGAAAAATTGTTGCGCCGCGCGCAATCATGCCCTGCAACATCGACTTCAACGTTCCTGCTGCCACGGCATCCACGCCCTCAAACGGCTCATCCAGAAACAGGACCTTCGGCCCATGAATCACCGCTGCAGCGAGCGCGAGCTTCTTTCCCATGCCATGCGAAAAATCCGCGATCACCTTTTTCCGCTCGTTCGCAAGATTCATGAACTCCAGCAACTCTGCCGTGCGCTCCTGCGATGTTCGTTTGTCGAGCCCATACATTCTGCCCACAAACTCCAGGTACTCGCGCGCCGTCAGCTTGCCGAACAGCGCCATGCCCTCCGGCACCACGCCGATGTTCCGCTTCACCTCGAGTGGATTGCGAAACAGGTCTTCGCCGAGGATCTGGATCGTCCCCGTCGTAGGCGCGAGCAGGCCCGTCATCATCTTGATCGTTGTTGATTTTCCGGCTCCGTTCGGTCCCAGGAACCCGAAGAACTGGCCCGGCTCAACGGACAGATCAATATGATCGACAGCCGTAAAGCCATTGAAGCTCCGGCTGAGGTTATGCGCTGCTATCGCTGACATGTTGAGCCGAGTGTACGTTATCCCCGATTACATCGGTGGCGGATGACGGGGATCGACGTTGCTGTCGCCTCCTGGGCCGCCCGCGCCGGGATCGTGCCCGGCCTTCTGTGTGCGTCCAGAAGATTCGCCCGGATTAACAAGGTCCCGCAACTCCTTGCTCGGCTTGAAGAACGGAACGCGCTTGGCCGGAACAGCTACGGCCGCTCCGGTCTTGGGATTGCGTCCCGTGCGCGAGTTGCGTTGCCGTGTGCGGAAGCTCCCAAAGCCGCGGACCTCCACCTTATCGTTGGCTTTCAGTGCAGTGATGATGGACTCGAACAGCGTATCGACAATGACCTCACCGTCGCGGCGTGTGAGATCGCCAAGGGCGGTGACCTGGTCAACTAGATCGGCTTTCGTCATGAGGGTTCTCCCGGGCCAGAGATCTCGCGCTAGCGGTACATTGTCTTTAGTCTAAGACACTTAGACGTTTTCACCCACCAGCACGGCTCACCTGATGCAAATTTTTCCCCAGTGCCGCATCTGGTTCTCGGAGTTGAGATGCAGCCTGGTGCTCGCGCGCATGCTTCCGCAATAAGAAAAGCCCCGCCGAAGCAGGGCTTTTTCTATCGTCTTTCGAGGTTAGTTGGTCGGTTCCGTACCCACCAGGTTGCCGCTCGTGATCTGCGCGGAAACCGGTGTAATCGTCGGATACCCGGCGCCCACAATCTCCGTCAGCCTGAAGCTGCCGGGGGTGCAATTTGCCACGTTGCAGCCGGCATTCGTCACCCACACGTTGCCCGTAGCGTCGATTCCAATGCCGAACGGCGAACTCGCCGTGTCGCCATTGTTCGTGCCGTGCAGGAACTCATTGTTCGGTATGTTGTTTGCGCCATTGCTGTTCTTGTAGATGGCGCCTCCCGCGCCTGCAGGATTGTTCACGGGAATCTGCAGCACAGCGCCGTTGCCGCTCTCCGCTACCCACAGTTGCTTTCCTCCGTCGATGGCCAGACCCTGTGCGACGTTTTGAAGGCCGCCACGGAAGCTGGAGCATGCCGTCAGCGAGAAGATGCATAAACCATCATTGGCGTTCCCGGCAAAGGAGCGTATCGCGATATCGTCGTTCCCCGTGTAGATTACCTGGGCTCCGTTGGCATTCGCGGCAACGATCTCCGTCGAGGTCGGGGTGGGTGTAACGTAGTAATCCCGCATCAGCGTGGTCGTTGGATTCGAGATCGAAACCGCATCGCCGTTGGTGATATCGCCCGCCAACGAGGCCACCGGGAACACAAACGAAACACCCGGCAGTAGCGCGTAGGTGCTGCGATCCGCCGAGATGTTCGCCAATTGGTACACCGATCCACTCGCAACGCCGACGTTGATTCGATCATCGCCCCCTACGGTCACGCTATTAGTCAGCGTGCCTGGCAGCGCCACCGTCTGCGTCGTCGCCGGTGCGGTTGTCAGATAACCCGCCACCGTTGATGATGTACTGTCGTTGAACCAGGCGTACCCGTTCGCATCGATCGCAACCTGCTGCGGATGCCCCATCGACGTCGAGTTGAACGGGCCGTTGAATGTCTGGCTCGCCGGATCGAAGTACGCCGCTCCAGTCCCTCCCGAAGCATTGCTTGGGAACCACACCCGGCCTGAGCTATCGATATCGAGCGTGCTCGTCGTGCCCGCGTCTACCCCAAGGCCCAGCGCTGTGCTGGTGAAGCTGACACCCACCGTCCAGTCATTCGGCTCTGTCGACAGCTGCGGCAGGAATGGAGCCTGCGCCGTAATGGAGTTGTACAGGTTCGTGACCTGGGTGGTAGGAAACAATGCCATCTGCACGGCCGCCTGCAGCGTGTCGGAAGGCCGGGTCGCCGCGCCGTTCTTCGTCCAGTTGAAAAGCTTGCCGCACGGCGTACGTGTTTCGGTCGAGCTCGTAGAGCCGGACGTGTTGATGCACGCCGCCAGGATGTTCGCAATCGTGTTGATCTTCTGCCAGTCGATCGTGGATCCGTTTCCGCCCTGGTTCGGTGCTCCAATGGAGTTGTTCACGAGCATTGGGATCGTTACGTTATTGCCCATCACCAGGCCCTTGGAGTAAACCGTTGTCCCACCGGACGAGCTCGACGGCCCGCCGAACCAGTCGTTCGCTCCGTTTGATCCGCCCAGCGTCGGAGAGAAGAAGTGCGACAGCACAAACGCCGTTACGGCGGTCGTCACCTCGTTCATCACTACGAAACTCTGCTTCCCGTTCGCGCAGGTTCCGAGCGCTGCCGCCTGCACAGCCGAGCTGTTGTTGCCTGCACCTGCATTGCCCCCGATTCCCAGTAGATACACAGGCGTGTCCGACTGCGGGCATGAATAGGCATTCGGAGCGAAGCTGAAATTGCCATTGTTGTCGGTGAGCGTCGAGGCTAGAACGATGCCAGTCGAGCCATAGCCCGATGTCCCCATCGCAACCACCGAGATCGTTGCGTTCGTCACAGGCTGCTGTCCGCCGAATGATCGTCCACTCACCGCAGGGGATGCTACGTTCGCCGCAGGCGTCGACATCGACATCTGATTCATTCCGCAGCCAGTCAGCAGCATCGCGGATATGAGCGTCGTCACACCGCTTAAGACAAACTTGAGTCGCATTGGGGGCCTCCGAGTGCCAGCGAACGAAAGAGGTATAGGTGAGCTTCTGATGGTGTTATACACCGGCAGATTGAGTGTTAAGAGCGTACTTAGATTATGCAGGGTTGCTAGCTTCGCGAGACGATAAACGTAACGTTACGCTCGTACCTCGGAACCCTCTCTTTGAACACGCACTGTCGCTGCAGCTCCTGCCCGAACCATCTGCGATTCACTGCGTCCCTCTCTCTATCCTCGCCCTCAATTCCTTGCATTTCAGCGCTTTACCAGCCTAAGCTGCCGACCGTTTGAAGCGCTACACTCCAAGCCTCAGGGTCAGCACCCGGCCCTTAGTTACCATCCTCTTTCGCGCTTAAGCTATTTCCACAGGAAGTAAAAACCAGGCGACTGATTTAGCAGCGTGGTCGGATTTCGGAACAGATCCGTTGTCTCATCTCCGGTCAGCAGGCCCAGCAATCCGCTTCGATCTTTCGGTGCCCGGACTACACTTGGCTCGCCCTTCAGTCCCACACGCTTCGCCGTATCCATCAGAGCCGTTCTGAAGCCGCCCTGCTGGTCGATCAGTCCAAGGGGCTGCGCCTGCTCACCCGTCCACACCTGTCCCGTCGCCAGTGGCTGAATCTTCTCCGCAGTCGTATGCCGTCCCGCCGCGACATCGCGGATGAACTGCCCATACATGTTGTCGATCAGCCCTTGAAAGTACGCCTGTTCCTGCGGCGTCATATCGCGCGTCGGATCACCGGCGTCCTTCAGTTCGCCTTTGTGCAGGTTCACATTTTTCAGCTTCGCCCACTTCAGCAACTCGCCGTAGTTCGTCCACTCCATAATCACGCCAATCGAACCCACCACACTTGCCGGGTTCGCATAGATGCGATCGCATCCTGACGCAATGTAATACGCCCCTGACGCGCCCACGCTCTCCACCGACGCCACCACCTGCTTGTGCAGATCCTTCCGCACGCGCAGCACCTCGTTGTAAACCTCCTGCGACGCCGCCGCGCCTCCGCCGGGCGAGTCGATGTGCAGGACGATCGCCTTGATCCCGTCATCCTTCCCAAACCTTTCCAACTGCTTGTTGATCTTGTCTGCGTCCACAATCACGCCCGAGATGTCGATCACCCCGATGCTCGGTTCTCCGAAGCTTGCCGTGCCGCCTGCCGTCGCCACTGCCGCAACCATCCTGCCGAACATCACCGCGAACGTGATGACCACCACCGCGACAATCGCCGTGAAGATCGCTGCCCAGAACCACCCCGATCGGCGCTGCGGTACCCCGTAGGCATAGGGATATGCATAGGGCGCATACGGATACGGTCCTTGCGCCGAAGCACCCGTCGGAGCCTGCTGCGCTCCCTGCTGCGAATGAGGCTGAGAAAACGGCTGCTGATACGGTGGTCTGCCCTGGTCGCTCATGCCGCAGAGTGTAGCAGCGGCCGCGCGCGCACGTCTTGAAGGCGACGAGCGTCAGCCATCCGTTTGCGCATTCGAAGCAGTGGACTTCAGCCCCTGAGGATTTTTCAGCGCCTTCAAATCCTGTTGGGGTCTGTAAAAATGACGTATCATAAACTCGCCGTTACGTTGCGTTTTTCGCCGCCGGCAGACCAAAAGGCACGTGAACCCTCCCAGCCTCAGCATCGTGATCCCCGCATACAACGAGGGTGCGCGTATCGAGACCGCCCTTGGGCGCATCCTCACCTGCGTCTCCGAGCGCCGGTGGAACGCCGAAGTGCTCGTCGTGGACGACGGCTCCTCCGACAACACTTCCGACATCGTCCAGCGCTGGATGCTATCGCACCCGAACCTGCACCTCATCCACAATGACGGCAATCGCGGCAAGGGATTTTCCGTCCGCAACGGCCTACTCCAGGCCACCTGCCAGGTCGTCATGTTCACGGACGCCGACCTCTCCTCGCCCATCGAAGAAGCCGAACGTCTGTTCGAAGCACTCGACGCCGGCGCCGACGTTGCCATCGGCTCCCGCTGGCTCGACAAGCAGCGCCAGACCATCCACCAGCCGCTCTACCGCCGCTTCTTCGGCCGCTGCTTCAACTGGGTCACGCGCAAATTCATCGGCCTGCCCTACAAGGACACGCAGTGCGGCTTCAAGGCCTTCAAACGCGACGCCGCCCAGGTCATCTTCCGCCTCCAGACCATCGAGCGCTGGGGCTTCGACCCGGAAATCCTCTTCATCGCCCGCAAGCTGCGGTACAAAATCGTCGAAGTCCCCGTCACCTGGGGCCACGACGAGCGCTCCCGCATCAGCTACCTCAAAGACGGCATGAAGATGCTCGAGGAGATGGTCCAGATCCGCAAGAACTCTCTCCGCGGCCGCTACGACGAGGCCATCGCGTCCATGAAGGACACGAGCACGATGATCACCCCTCCCGCAGCCCGCCCCGAACCCCTCCCCCGCTGAACCGCTTCTTTCATTCCATCGAAATCGGGTGCCCCATCTTCGCGCCCGTAGGGCGCTAAGGTGGGTATCGAGCCAAGCTCGACTACATTTGCCTTTCTTTTTGTCATTCCCGAAGGGAATCCGCGTCTACTAACCACTAACTACTTCCGTCCCTTCGGCCACTCATACTGAAACACCTGCTCCAGCGGCACGCCGAACACCTGCGCAATCCGGAACGCCGTCTCCAGCGAAGGCGAATACTTATCCAGCTCAATCGCAATCACAGTCTGTCTTGTCACGCCGATCGCATCCGCCAGCTCCTGCTGCGTCATAGTCTTCTGCGCCCGCAGTTCGCGCAGAGTATTCCTGAGCCCCGGCATTAGAGCCCCCTCCGGTACGCCACAATCTGCGCCACCGTCTTCACGATGTCCGAGATCACCAGCATCCCGAAGAACACATTCAGGAAGTGCAGTCCCACGAAGCCCGCATGCACCGGGAAATTCCCCGCCAGCGAGTGGAACCACAGCATCCCCAGCCCCACCACCATCAACGTCACCCACGTCAGATACCCCGCCCGATACCCACGCAACCGAATCAGTTTGTCGCGCTCATCCGTAATGCGGTGCCGCGTCGCCGCCGCAATAATCGCTTGCACGATGATCTGCAGCACGATGATCGCGAAGATCGTCCCTGCCACCTTGTTCACCGAGTTGGCTCGATGAAGGTTCACAAAGAAGTACGGCAGATACACCACCAGCTCCGCCACCAGCGAACCCCACAGCGTCCGTTCCTGATACGAAAGATCGCCCATCGCTCTCATCTCCATGTCAAAAATCTTTTACATGGAGAACGTAGCGCATATATGTTCTTTATGTCAAACATTTTTGACATGAAGGTTTGTATATTGGAACTATGTTGTTCGCGATATCCAAGTCGGCATGCGTCGCCTTGCCGCTGACAGAGCGACTAGACTCAGCACAAGACACCACATCGAGGGAGCAATTAGCCGTAGAAAGATCAGGTCATCTACGCTCAAAACTCGGCGACTGTAGGTCCACCACCACCGGAAAGCCCAGCGAGAGTCTTCGACGCCCAAAAAGACTAGTCCTATTGCCAGGAGACAAAACAGCGCTGCACGGGTCGCCGTTTTCCGAATGCTCTCACTCACAAGACGACGGTCAAAGTACAAACCGACGAGCCACCACCACGCGACGATGGCGGGAAGGAATGTCACATAGTTCAAGGGACCGATTAGACCAATCCTGAAAAAGTTTGAGACTGCGTTAGAGACGAGAAACGCTGGAGTGTTGAGGGCGAACGACACGGTGTCCGGCGTCTGATAAGGCCAGAGAGGTGCTCCAGTATCCCAAGCCATTCCCATAGAAGTGATGATGCGCTGATTGTGAATGTCCCAAACCATCAGGATGGTGCTTACTAGCCCCATCGTAACTGGAAGGGTGAGTCTAAATGGCAACTTCATGTTTCGACCTCACGCCTTTCCATGTCACACGCGAATTCCTTACTCGCGAACGACCAATAATACCCGGCCGGGTGCCCCACGTCTCGCCTTTGAGACGTGGGTTCGCACGCCGGATCCGCTTAGTTTTGCGTCGGCATTGTTGAGGCATCGATGACCAACACATCCGTCGGTGCGCGCGTGGCCTCCAGCTTCAACCCCAGTTGCTCCTGGACAGCGGTGAAGAGTGCTGGCGCAGTGTCCGTCGGTGTGGCGCCCATCACATCGGGAGTCCAGAGCAAGCTGAAATCGTAACGGCCGGCGAGATTGGTCTGGTCGATGACCGGCTTGTCGACCATGAGCTGCATGGTCTGGGCGAAGTCGGTCATGCTGTCGTTGGTGAACTTCATGTACTGCGCCGGGCCGATGCCGTGGCCCGACTGGTCGCTCAGTGCACTCGGATCGCTCTTGCTCTTCTCCAGCTTTGGACCGCCCTTCGCCACGGTAACCGCATATACCGAGAGCTCGCGCTTGTCATGATGCATCACAAGACCGAACCGCGTCGTTAGCAGCTTCTGCAGCATCTGCCGATACTGATGCCAGTTCGGCACGCCCTCCGTATCCGGCACGCCGTCGATATCCCAGGGCTGCTCATTGAACCACTGCGGCGCGTTGACGATTTGGCTCTTCTGGATCGAATACGCGAAGCAGATGAGGTTGGTCATCGTGTTGTTTTCGATGGAGATCCGGTGACCCTTCAGGCTGAAACCCTGGTTGCGGTCATCCGGATTCGCGCGCTTGATGACAGCTACGTCGAACGCCGGATCTGCGTCACGTGCCATCGGCGCTAAGGGTTGAGTAGCCTTGTCCTGCGCGCAAGCCGCGAGCACGCTGAAGAGCAGTACCGCAAAGAACAGCGCCATTCGTCGCAGAGCAATCACGCCAGACCTTCTGAAGAGTCGCTCGTTTCGGCGTGCCTCCCATGATGGAATACGCACAACGGTTCTTGAGAAGATGCAAAAGTTTTGTACGGGCTTGCTGGCCTCCCAACCGCCTGGCAAGATATTCGGCGGCTTCTTATCACCCCTTCTATGCCCTAAGCTATTCCCTGCATGCCCTTCAATAGCTTTCCGTGTGCCCCCTGACGGGCTTACGATGCAATGGAGTCGTTTCAAACGCGCTCCTCGTCGTAAGCCTCAAAGACCCGCTTTCCCGGCCTCTCATGTAGTGTGAATTGACATCGCTCTGCAAAGGAGATCCCCATGCATATCCTGGCCGCAGCGCTCTTGATCGGCGTCATCGCCGGCCTGCGAACCTTCACCGCACCGACAGCGGTCAGCTGGGCGGCGCGATGCGGCCGCGTCTCGCTCGTTGGAACTCACCTGGCCTGGTTCGGCTCTGCCGTGACGGCCATCATCCTCACCTTGCTCGCGCTCTTCGAAATCGTCTTCATCGACAAGAATCCCAAGACTCCAAGCCGCAAAGCTCCGCAGTCCTTCGGCGCCCGCATCGTCAGCGGAGCCTTCTCCGGCGCGGCCATTGGCCTCTCCGGAAACTCGCTCTGGATCGGCCTTGTGCTCGGCCTCGCCGGCGCCGTCATCGGCACCTACGCCGGAGCCGCATTCCGCGCCAAACTCGCCGCTGTCTTCGGCAAAGATCTCCCCGCAGCCATCACCGAGGACGCCATCGCCATCATCGGCGCCGTCCTCATCGTCGCCTGCCTTGCCTGAGCCCCTCGGCTCGCTCAGCGTCGGCACCGGCCGAAGCCACTAACTACTAACGGCTAGCGGCTAACGACTAGAGGACATCTCCCCCACTCTTGCCCTAAGCTATTTCCTGCATGCTGCGCTCGTTCTTCATCGGCCTCTCCACCAACAAGTCCTTCCGAAAATTTTCCGAGAGCTCCTCCATCGGTCGGCGCGTCTCGCACCGCTTCGTCGCCGGCATGACCATCGGGGAAGCCATCGCCGCCGCGCAGCAGCTCAACCGCGAAGGCATCGCCGTCACCCTCGACGCATTGGGTGAGAGTGTCACGGACGCCCCGCACGCCGAGGCCTCCGCTGCTACGTACCACCGCCTCCTCGACGAGATCGCAACCCACAACCTCAACGCCAACGTCAGCCTCAAGCTCAGCCAGATGGGCATGGACGTTGGTGGCGAGAATTCCGCCGAAGGCCAGGCGCTCGCCGAGCGCATCGTCGGCGCGCTCGTGGGGCATGCCGCCCGCTTCAACAACTTCGTCCGCATCGACATGGAAGGCTCCGGCTACACCGAGGCCACCATCGCCATGACGGAACGTCTCTACGCGCAATACCCCAGCGCCGTCGGCACCGTCCTCCAGGCCTACATGTTTCGCACCGAGGCCGACGCCGATCGCCTCACCAAACAGGGCATCCGCATCCGCCTCTGCAAGGGCGCCTACAAGGAACCCGCCGAGATCGCTTTCCCCGCGAAGTCCGACGTCGACGCCAACTACGAGCACGTCGCCAAGAAGATCATTCCCAGCGGCGTCTTCTGCGGCATCGCCACGCACGACGAGGCCATCGTCGACGACATCTGCCACTTCGTCAAAGTGCACCGCATCGAAAAATCCGCCTTCGAATTCCAGATGCTCTATGGCATCCGCCGCGACCTGCAGCGCAAGCTCGTCCAAAAGGGCTACGGCGTCCGCGTCTACGTCCCCTTCGGCACCGAGTGGTACCCCTATTTCATGCGCCGCCTCGCCGAGCGCCCCGCTAACGTCCTCTTCCTCGCCAAAAACTTCTTCCGCAGCTGAATTGCGCTGCCAACCATCAACCTGTGCCCTCTGAAGTGGAGGGGCTGGTAGCCCCGGGCTTCACCCCGGGTCTCGAGTCTGTAATTGGCTTGGTTCCGAAAAAAAAGTGCGCTCCTGTGCGGATTACCCCTTTATTTTGAATATTTTGCGAAAATTCCGATTTGTAAACTATTGATTCCAGAGATTTTAGTGGATAAGGTCCAGCACTAAGTCGTTTGTTATGAGGATTTTGCGCAAAAACAGGGGGGAGGGGGTCCCTACCGCAGCTCCTGCTCCGTCGGAGGAATCAGCGGCTCGACTCGCAGCAAATTATTGAGCGCATTGCGCTGCGCCGGACTCATGTTCTGATACTCGGGAGAATTCAGCGCCGCCCCTCGCTGCTCCGGAGGCATGGCCCTCAGATTCCGGAACGACTGCGCAACCTGGCGCCGCTGGTCGAGGGGAAGCGCCCCAAGCTGCTGCATCGATCCGCGCACCTCCGCCCGCTGGTTGACAGACAGGTGCTCCATCCACTCGTTGTGGCTCAGGACTCTCTGCCGTTGCTGCGGATTCATGGCGTTCAGCTGCGACAACCGGTCGCGCATGCGCTGCTGCGTAGCCTGCGGCAGCTCGCGGAACCCAGGCTCACGGTCCAGTGCGTGCTGTTGCTGCTCCGGGGTCAGGTTGCGGTGCTGGTTCATCCACTCCGACAAGTGCTCGCCACGAGCTGCACCAGGCTGCGGATTCCGCCGCTGAATCGGCCCAAGTTGCGATGTCTGCCCCCGGTTTTCCCCCTGGCCCGGAGTCTGTCCCTGCGGTTGGCTCGGAGGCCTCCGCTCCACCGGCGCGGGACTCTGCTGCTGTCCCGCATACCGCTCCGGCATCGACTGTGCACCCTGCTGCGATCGGTACGGCTCCGGCGCCTGCTGACGATACTGCGGTGTCGCCTGATGATACTGAGGAGGCGCCTGATGGTATGGCTGCGGCTGGCGATACTGCGGTGCCGCCTGATGATACTGTGGCGCCCCCTGATGATATTGCGGTGCCGGCTGGTGGTACGAGGGCGCGGACTGGTGCCCATTACCTCCGCCGCCGGCATGCCGAGACTGCCCCCCCGCCACCCCCACATACACGAGTCCCAACACCACCATCACGGTGGTCCGAAATTTGCGACTTGCAGTGATCCGTTTCATTGAGATTCAAAGTGAAGCAGTGGCAGTTAGCCTTGCCGATATTGCTGTTTAGTTATCGCCTGCGCGCCCATCATACCGAAGCCGCCGTCCAAGGGCGGCGGCTTGTGGTATATCCGAATTTCTTCCGCCCTTCAGGTCGTTGGTGGATCCCCCGAATCGTCGTTTGTGTTCGGATCCAGCAACTGATCCATCTGCTGCAGAGCCTGGGCGTTATTGTCCAGAATCTTCAGGTCATTCACCGTTGCGGACGGCTGCGGCTGTGAATGGTTCGCATACTCAAACCCAGCGAAGCTTCCTCCGCCGATCAGCAGTACCAGCATCAGCACGCCTGCCATCGCCGAACGCATCTGCAGTCCGGTGCTGAACGTCAGGAAGGCATACAGACGTTCAAACAGGCCCTCTGGCTTCGCCTCCGCAGCCTCACGCACCCGCGCCCGCAAGCGGGAATCGAAGTAAGGAGAAGGTTCCGGAGCCGTCCACGCATCCATGACCTCCATCGTCGAGCGGAGTTCCGCCAACTCCTTCGCGCAGTTCGCGCACTCCTTCAGGTGCGCAGCAACCTCCGGGTGTGCGGCCTCGAAGCCGTCTTCGAGCAGCAGGTCCGGGAGATGCGAGTTGCAGGTCTTGCAGTTCATCGTATTCATATCAACCCCCTCTTCGGGTGGCTCTCTGAGGGAAGCCCTCAGACAAACTCTTTCAGCCGCTCCCGCAGTGTCTGGTACGCGCGGAAGAGCAGCGATTTCGTCGCAGATTCGGACAGCTTCAGCACCTCGCCGATCTGCCTGTAATCCAAACCCTCGTACTTGTGCATCAGAACAGCGGTTCTTTGCCGCTCCGGCAGTGCCATCACGTGCTGGCGGATGGCGTTCATTCGTTCCCGGCGAAGCATGTCAGCCTCGGCGCTGGGTGTCTCGTCGGCAACGTCCGGCGTCGTCCCGGTCTCCGGATCCGGTTCATCCAGATATACGGTGGAAGCCGCACGCTGGTGCCGTGTATCGCGGGCGTGATTTACGCCCAGGTTCGTGGCAATCCGGTACAGCCACGTGCTGAACCGGGCCTCAGCCCGATAGGTCTCGCGCGACCGGTAGACCCGGAGGAAGACTTCCTGCGCTAACTCCTCGGCCACCGCCTGGTTGTGGACCATCCGGAACATGAAGTGGATGATCGGCTTACGATACTTGGCCAGCAGTACATCAAACGCCGCCATATTGCCGGCGCGGAGTTCCAACATCACCTCGGCGTCGGTCAGGGCAGAGAAGTCACCCCTGGCGATCGCCGCCGCACGCTCCCTGGCGCGTTCCGGGCTCATATCCACTGCACTTGCAGGCCGGTCAGCCGGAAGGCTTTGGCCGAGTACCCCAGGATGCAGCGCCAGCGTGCTCATATCTTCCTCAACCCCATCTTCTGCACGAGGTTGCGCCGTCTCAGCCGAATCTGCCGGTATTGGCGGATCGGTCGGCCGGTCTGCGGGGTTGGGAAGCGCCATCCGCCGTATTTTACCCGCCCGAGTCCTTCGCCGACGATGGCTTTGGGCGGCTATTTGGCGTGAGTCCGGGCCGATGCTATCCTTAAAGAAAGGCCTGACGCGGTGGGCGTTTCGGCCTGATTGCCAAGCATGGGCGCATAACTCAGCGGTAGAGTGCCACCTTCACACGGTGGAAGTCGTAGGTTCGAATCCTGCTGTGCCCACCAACTCCAACCTCCTCAAATCAAAGAAGTTGAATGCCGATGCGCATGTCGTGATAGATGCGCATGTCGTGATATTCGCCAAACGAGGGCACAACTAGGGCACGCCGATTCTAGGGTTGCCGGCCATCTGCGCAACAGAAGAAAAGGCCCTCCTTTTGAGGAGTGCCTTCGAGTGCAGTTGTGCTTGTTATGCCCTCAGGCGGCGAAGAGCTTCTTCATCCGCTCCTTGCGCTGCGCGCTTTGCGTCGGCGCCGGCCTGTTGGTATAGGTCCGCCGTCAAATGGATGCTAGTGTGTCTCAATAATTCTGAGACGACTTTGATCGGTTCACCTGCGTCGCCGAGCAGACTGGATATCGAGCGCCTGAAAGCGTGCCAGCCGATTTTCTTCTCGATGCCGACTGCTCGTGCGGCACGCCGTACGAGTTCTTGAGGATCTGATCGAGCCAGAGCGGTTGACTACCGTGCTTCTGCGGCGAGCCGAAAATCCAATCATCATCGGCCCTGTAGAGACTCTGGTCTGGAGATAGCTTCCTGCTCGTAAGGGTATCTCTCTGAGAGGGATGCTCTGTTGATGGAGAGAGATATGCGGAAGCTATGGAGGGTGATCCTCTCTGAGCCCCGGCCGCCACTGCAACTCTTCTTAAGATCACTTCTCCGGCATTGGCACTCGAACGACCTGCGGGTGGTAGATGTCGAGATTGGTGGCGAGCCCCGACACATTCATCGTGTTGCAAACGTAGGTAAAGAGAACGTCGTCGTGCTCGAACTCCGGATGCTCCTTGCCCGCGTAGCAGAAGACGTCCTTATCGCGCTTCGGTCCTGGCTGCATCTCCGGGATGTGATAGATGACATTGCCTTCGGTCCACGGTCCGGTTAGCTCCGGCGCGGAGCGGACGATGACCTTGTCTGTAAAACCGCCGGGATCGAGGAGGACGGCAATCCAGCGATGGAGATCGGGGTGGTAGCGAATGGAGAGCTCGCTGCTGCCGTGTGTCATGATGACCTTGGCATGCGCGGGATCAAAGCCGGGCTTCCATTGCCCGTCGTCGGCGAGATACTCAAGATGCTTCCCTGGTTGAGAGAGACCCGAGAGAGAAACTCTTGTGACCAGCAGAGGGCGGCTGCCGCTCTCATAGAGAGCAAAGAGATACGCGTATTTGCCGTCGACGAGCGTCGTGGCGGAGGGATACGCTTTCACGCCATCGGCGACGAGCGGATGGATTTTGACCTGCCAATCCTGGGGATCGCGATCAAGGTGGCTGACCTGGGCAAGGTCTGAGCCGCAAGTCTCGAAGTCCATGGCCCAGGGGCTGGCCTGCTTCGCGTGGCGGATGCAGAGCAGGGTGACCCAGAGGTCGCCTTTGGCGTAGAAGCCGTCGAGGGCCCAGTACCAGTGATCGGGGTTCGCGGGCGAGAAGTAGCTGATTGGATGCCCCTGCGCGTCGCGCTTGATAGCGTAGTCCAGATGCCAGCCGGTGCTGTCGCAGGTGGAGATGCCAAGTGTGTTGTGGACCTGCCGCGGGTCGTGGCCTTCGACCACGCGCTGCGGACCGTAGAGAGTATCGCCGAAGATCCAGACGTCGCGGCCTCCGGGCAGCGGAATCGAGTAGGCGGCATCGGCTCCCTCCCAGCCGAGCGGCTTGCCATGCTCGAGCGGAAACGATGGTGTGCAGGTGGCAGCGCGCGCAGCCGTGCAGGTGAGTGCGAGAGCGAACAGCGTAAAAGCGGCGAGGACTGTGCGGCGGTACATACGTTCTCCTGAGTTACTTCCGGTTGCCCTGAGACTTGCTGGGCAATGACTTCTTGGCGTTGCGAGCAGGGCTCTTACCGGCGGCGCGTGCGGAGTCGCGGACGCGGGACAACGGACGAGGTTGGTCGAGACGCGACTCGAAGCTTTGCCTGAGCAGCGATTCAGCGTAACGGACGTCCGCATTGACAGCGCGCCGAGCGCGCATTGCATCGCCGGAGGCGATGAGCTCAAAGATGCGTTGGTGGCGTTCGCAGTGTTGTGGAAGATCGGTGACGAGCGGAAGAACGCGACGGCGGCCTTCGGCAAGGGCACCATACATCATCTGCATGAGACTCTCGATCGCACGGTTATGCGAAGCGCGGGTAATGGCGTTATGGAAATCGAGTTCGTACTGGACGAAGATCCGGGCCTTGCCGGTGGACGCTTTCATTCCGGTGATGGCGCGGAGCATAGCCTCCAGGTCCGCAGGCGTGGCGCGGCGCGCGGCAAGCTCAGCGGCGGCGGGCTCCAGTATCTCGCGAAGCTCGTAGAGTTCGGCATATTTGACCTCGCCGAGCAGGAGCAGCCACTGCAGGTGGCGGCTGACCATGCTGTTCAAGGAGGGCTGCAGATAGGTGCCGTCGCCGGCGCGGGCCTTCAGCAAGCCGAGAAAGACGAGCCCCGTGGTGGCCTCGCGCAACGAGGCGCGGCTTACGCCGAGCATCTCTGCGAGGCGTGGCTCGGATGGCAGGCGGCTGCCGCGGCCGAGATGCCCTGCGCGCACGAGCTCTTCCAGCCGTTGGGCGACATGCTCAACGGCGGAGTCGCGCTCGCGCCGGTTACGCCGCGTGCTCTTGGTGGTCGTCGATGCAGAGGATCGTGGCACGGTCTAAATCGTCAGACAATAGAGGTGCGATTGTAACGTGTCGATTGGTGGTTCGAATAGTAGTCCGCGTGGAGAATGCTATCGATTGCAATGGGACATACGGCTGCTTGACAGGATCGGCGGCGAACTTCTAGGCTCCTCATCTGTCTGACATTTACGATACGATTTTGGAGCCATCCTGTGTTCTTTCCCCCACCGACAGAGCCGATTATTCACACAGGCGAAATCAAGACATATGCCGAGGGGCTGGACCATCCGGAGGGGCTCGCGATCGATTGCGATGGAGACCTGTGGGCTGGTGGTGAAGCGGGGCAGCTTTATCGCATTCGTGGGGGATCGGTGGAAGTGGTCGCGCAGCTGGGCGGTTTCTGTCTCGGAATTACGATCTCGCGCGAGCAGGAGATCGTCGTCTGCAACGCGGGCCTTCATTGCGTGCAGTACGTGGATCGCGCGGGCAAGGTGCTGAGGACGGTTGACCGTGCCGGCGGGGCCGCACTGAAAACGCCGAACTTTTCTGTCTTCGATGAAGACGGGAATCTATATTTCTCAGACTCCGGCACGTGGAACGGAGGGGACGGCCATGTGTATTGTGTTCGGCCCAATGGCCGGGTGGAACAAGTCGCTGGACCGTTCCTCTTTGCGAACGGCCTTGCGATGAGCGGGGATGGAAGTTCGCTGTTCGTCGTGGAGAGCCAGGGCGATTGCGTCACGCGGATTGAGCTCGAGCACGGCGCGCGAGAGGTGTACGCGTCAGGTCTGCAGCGGATTCCGGACGGTCTGGCGCTGGATGCTGAAGGTGCGCTCTATGTGACGTGCTATGCGTCGGACTGCATCTACCGCGTGAGCCCTGACCGCCATGTGGAACTGTTTGCGTACGACCCGGAGGGGACGATTCTGGCGCGGCCGACGAATGTCGCGTTCGGTGGGGCCGACCGCAAGACGATGCTGGTTGCAAATCTGGGGCGCTGGCACATCTCGGCGATTTCGGTGGATGTCGCCGGGCAGCCGCTGGCCGGAGACCGCGAGGCACGGCGTTGAAGGCAGACCGATGAATGTTGAAGAACCTCGTTGGCGAGGGCGGAGGTGCGTGCGGCTGGTAAACGATATGGTCTATCTCACCGTGCTGTGTGAGGGCTGCACCCTCGCGGAGTTCGGGCCGGTGAGCGCGGACGGCGGTCATTCGCAGAATTTGCTTTGGGAGAGCCCGTGGACATGGGAGAACTCGAGCGCGCGCAGTGACGAGATGGTGCGCGCTCTGTATGGAGACGTCGGCACGGGACGCTTCCTCGACCGCTTTACCGGGGACGCATTGTGCCTGAACGAGTTTGGTCCAGCATCGGAGGAGGATGTCGCTGCCGGGAGCGGGCTGCACGGCGAGGCTTCCCTGACCCACTGGAGCTTCCGTGAGGTACAGCCGGCTTCGGTCCACGCAACCGCGGAGCTTCCGCTTGCACGACTGTGCGTAGAGCGTCGACTTTCACTGCTCCCGGGGGAGAGCATCGTGCGAGTCGATGAGGCTGTCACCAACCTGTCAGCCGAAGCGCAGCCGCTTTATTGGGTGCAGCACGCGACGGTGGGGCCGCCGCTGTTTGGTGAGGGAGCGCGCGTCGCTACGTCGGCCACGAGAGGGGTCACCGGGCCACGGATGTATGGTGACCGTGATCTTCTGTATGCAGAGGCAGAGTTCGTCTGGCCGCAGGCTCCGGGAGCGGATGGCGGACCGGTCGATCTGGGAAAGCTGTTCGGGGAGCCGGGGACAGGATTCGTCGCGGCCATCCGACAGCAAGAGCGTGGGATCGGATTCGTTGCTGCCGTAAACCCTGGAGAGCATGTTGCGCTGATCTATGTATTTGCGGTCCGCGATTTCCCGTGGCTGACGTTGTGGGAGGAGAATCGCTGTCGACAGGAGTATCCGTGGAACGGCCACGTGCAGGCGCGAGGACTCGAGTTTGGCACTACGCCGCTGCCACTTGGAAGGCGAGCGATCGATGCGGCTGGCGCTGTCATGGGGCATGCGACGTCACGTCGCATTGCGCCGGATGAGCGGATACGGGCGCCGTGGGCAATGGCAGCTGTGCGATTGGCCGATCCGGCGGGAGCGATCGAGGACATCACGGTGGACGGCGATCTTCTTCGAATGGTGAGCGGCGGTCGAGCGGTTGAGATGCAAGCGCGTGGACTCGCGACGTTCTTGCTTGGGTGAGACGCCCTGCGGCGAACGCTTAGTGGATGAACCAGAGGAGGGAAGATGCGGGAATACGAAGACAGCGGAACAAATTCGAGTGTGGACGTGAGCGTCAAGACGGCGCTTGTTACGGGCGCGGGAAGCGGCATCGGAGCGGCAACGGCGCGTGAACTGGCCCGCGCAGGAATGCAGTTGGTCGTCTCAGACATCAACCTGGAATCGGCGGAATCGGTTGCCGCGGAGCTTCCACACGCTCGAGCTGTGCAGATGGATGTGACCTCGCCTGAGAGCATTCGGCAGAGTCTCGAGTCGATCGCCCGGCTCGATGTGCTCGTCAATAACGCTGGCATCGGGCTCGTTGGGGACATCGCACACACTTCTCTCAGCGACTTCGAACGCGTCATGCAGGTGAACGTCACGTCTGTGTTTCTTGTGACGCAGGCCGCGCTGGGGCTGCTACTCGCGTCGCGCGGTTCGATTGTGAACATTGCCTCGGTCGCAGGGCTTGTCGGGATTCGGCAGCGATTCGCATACTGCGCGTCAAAGGGTGCCGTAGTCGCCATGACGCGTCAGCTCGCGGTGGAGTACCCAGGCAAGTTGAGAGTGAACTGCATCTGCCCGGGAACGATCGACAGCCCTTTTGTTGCGGGGTACTTGGAGAAGTATCATTCGGGGGAGGAAGAGAAGGTGCGCGAGGAACTCATGGCGCGGCAGCCGGTCGGCCGGCTGGGGCGTCCGGAGGAAGTCGCGGCGCTGGTGCGGTATCTCTGCTCGCCGGAGGCGGACTTCATGCATGGAAGCGTGCTGACGATCGATGGCGGATGGACCGCAGCCTGATCGCGACCATTAAGAACGGGGAGCTCGATGAAGCTGATTCGATTTGGTGAATACGGCGCGGAGAAGCCTGGCGTGCTGGATGCGCAGGGCGTCAGGCGCGATCTGTCGGCGTACTTTGCGGACTGGAACACCTCGTTCTGGAGCACCGGCGGCCTCGAGAGGCTGCGTGAGATCGTTGCGAGCGAGCCGCTCCCGGCGATTGGTGAAGATGTGCGCTGGGGTGCGCCGATTCCGAGGCCAGGGAAGGTCGTGTGCATCGGGCTGAACTACTCGGACCACGCAGCGGAAACCGGCGCTGCCATACCGCAAGAGCCGATCGTGTTTCTCAAGGCGGCGAATACGGTCGTAGGCCCGTATGACGAGCTCGAGATTCCGCGCGGAAGCGAGAAGACGGATTGGGAGGTTGAGCTGGGTGTCGTCATTGGCAGGCGCGCGAAGTACCTCGAGAGCGTTGAGGTAGCGCGTCAGCACATTGCAGGCTATGTGCTGACGCACGATGTTTCGGAGCGCGCCTTTCAACTGGAGCGCGGAGGACAGTGGACCAAGGGCAAGAGCTGCGACACGTTCAATCCGCTGGGGCCGTTCGTTGCTCTGGCGAATGAACTTCCCGATCCGCGGCGGCTTGCCATGTCGCTGGATGTGAATGGAGTGAGACGTCAGACGGGAAACACCTCGACGATGATCTTCGATGTCTTCGTGCTGGTGCACTACCTCTCGCAATTCATGACACTGGAGCCGGGCGATCTGATTTCCACGGGAACACCGCCCGGCGTGGGACTCGGCATGAAGCCGCCGCAGTATCTGAAGCCGGGCGATGTGGTGGAGCTCTCGATCGAGCAACTGGGAACTCAGCGGCAGAGGTGTGTGGCAGCGCAGTAGCCGTTGGACGAAGTACGGGAAGGAAGCAGGCAGATATGCAGCAGACGTGGCGATGGTTCGGTCCGCGAGATAAAGTGACGCTCGCCGATGCGCGTCAAGCAGGTGCGGAGGGCATCGTGACGGCACTGCACGACGTGCCCATCGGTGAGGTTTGGACGGTGGAAGCGATCGCCGAACGGCAGCAAAGCATTCGTTCCGCAGGGATGGAATGGACGGTCGTCGAGAGCCTGGATGTGAGTGAGCGTATCAAGCTTCGCGAGCCCGGCTTTGAGCAGGACATCGAGAACTACATCGCCTCGCTGCGCAATCTCGCGCGGTGCGGCCTTCGCGTGGTGGCCTACAACCTCATGCCGGTCTTCAGCTGGATGCGGACGGATCTGCGCTTTCCCGTCGCGAGTGGGGCCACCGCGACGCGGTTCGATGCGACGGTCTTCGCGGCGTTCGACCTGTACATGCTACGCAGGCACGGCGCGGAGCAGGAGTGGGGTGACGCGCGTTGTCGGGCAGCGCGGCAGATGTATGACTCGATGTCAGAGCAGCAACGCGAGCTGGTGTTACGGACTATCTTGCAGGGACTGCCTGGAGGGAACGGATCGTTCACCTTGGAGGAGGTTCGCCGCGGAGTTGAACGGTATCGCGGAATCGATGCGGCAGCATTTCGCGCGAACGCCGCAGAGTTTCTTCGGTGTGTTTGTCCGGCTGCGGAGCAGTTCGGTGTACGGCTCTGTGTGCATCCAGACGATCCCCCGCAGCCGTTGCTTGGGCTACCACGAATCGTCAGCACGGCGGACGACCTCACGTTTCTAATGGAGCAGTGGCCGGGTGAAGCGAACGGCATCACCTTCTGCACCGGAGCGCTGGGCGTTCGCCAGGATAATAATCTGCTCGAGATGGTGCGCAGGTTTGCGCCGAGGATATGGTTCGCCCACCTACGTTCGACGCAGCGAGATCCGGACGGCGAGAGCTTCTTTGAGGCGGAGCATCTTGCGGGTGATGCCGATCTCGTGGGCATTGTTATCGAGCTGGTGCGGGAGGAGCGCCGCAGATGCAGCGAACGAAACGCGCTGCCGCTGCCGTTTCGCGCGGACCACGGCCAGGAGCTTCTGAACGATTCGGAACGTAATGCACAGGCTGGATACCCGGCGATCGGCCGGCTGCGCGGCCTGGCTGAGTTGCGGGGAGTGATGCGCGCAACGGAACGTCTGCTATCAAACTAAGGTGACACGATGAAGAGCTATCAAGGAAAGCGCGCCATTATCTTCGGCGGAACATCCGGCATCGGTCTCGCAACGGCGGCGCTGCTCGCCGAGCGGGGAGCCGAGGTGACGGCCGTGGGACCGGAAGCGAACAAGCCGGAGTCGCTGCGCGACTCTGCAGAGGTCGAGTGGATACACGCCGATGTCAGGAACGCGAATGAGATTGCCGCAGCCGTCGATACCGTTTCCTCGCGGGGACCGTTGGATTGGCTGGTCTACAGCGCGGGTATTCAGCGATACGGTACGGCAGACGAGGTCTCGATTGAGCAGTGGGATTTAGTGCAGAGTGTGAATGCGCGCGGGGCATTCGTCGCGGCGCATTTTGTCGTACCGAAGATGACGCGCGGCGGTGCAATCGTGCACGTCAGCTCGGTCCAGGGTGTCGCCTGCCAGACGAGCGTTCCTGCGTACGCCGCCAGCAAGGGAACGCTCGATACGCTGACGAAGGCCATGGCGCTTGACTTTGCCGCGCGAGGGATTCGCGTGAATGCGGTACTCCCTGGGACGGTCGATACGCCGATGGTACGCGCCTCGGCGGAGATGTTCAGCGAAGGACAATCGTCTGATGCGGTCGTCGCCAGTTGGGGCAGGACCCATCCGCTGGGTCGTGTAGCACAACCGCGCGAGATTGCTCAGGCAATCGCTTTCCTGCTAAGCGAGGAGGCATCATTTGTCACCGGAGCCCTGCTGCCGGTCGATGGCGGCCTGCTGGCTCAGCTTGCGGTAAAGCTGTAAGTCTCAGACGGACCATCACAGAACCGCTGAGAGCTGCATACATGTGCGACACGAAACCCTTGGGATAGTGCCGGAAATCATGTTGTCGAAGTTCCGGTCTGATCGCGTACATAGGCGAGCATCGTGCCACATTCTGTCCCCACAGTTGCTCCGTGAGGGCGGATTGTGTAATGACCGACGGCCGCTGGCACGATAAATGTCTCTGCGTAGTGCACAACGAACGGCTCAAATGCTCGTGTGGGGCTTTCGACGATCGCTTCTTCGCCTTCTACTAGGTTCAGTACATGCACTGTGCCACGCGTATTGTGGCGAACCGTTCCGGTGAACCAGTGGCGTCGAGTCTCAATGAACTCAAGCTCATGCAAACCGGTGCGCTCCTCCCGCCATCCGTCGCCGGAAGCGACCGGAATGAATTGGTTGATCAGGTTCTCTCGCACCCACTCGGTCGTGCGATTCCACTGTATGTTGCGAGCCCCATGTTCCAGGTGAACCGGCCTCGGATGGCCATCCAAGCCCAGGCGACCCCAGTCCCACAGCTTGAACGTGAAGATATAAGGCGTTGCGCTGATCTCCAACACCATCGATCCTTTACCGCTGCAGTGCACCGTCCCGGCCGGGATCAGAAAATGATCGTGTTTCTGGGCCAAAAATGTGTTGACGTACTCCTCTGCTGGAAAATCAAAGTCGCCTTTCTGCGCCCGATCGAGATCGGCGATCATGCGAGGAGGATCGATACCGTTCTTCAGACCGAGATACACCGTCGCACCAGGCTCGGCGTCGAGGAGGTAATAACTCTCGTCCTGCGTGTAAGCCATCCCGAAGTGTTCGCGGATGTATTCGGTGAGCGGATGAACCTGCAATGAAAGATTGCCGCCGCCCACTGTGTCCAGAAAATCGAAGCGGATCGGAAACTCCGCGCCGAAGCGGTCATATACAGCTTCGCCCAGGAGTTCACAAGGGTGTTGCAGTACAAGATCGAGCGCAGGTATTTCCACGCGCTGATCACCGAAGCCGAGCAGAAGGCTGTTCTCCTCTGGAACGCAGTCGAAGCACCACGCGTGATTTGGGGCGCCGTCATCGGGCAGGGCGCACACACGTTCCATCCAGTGTCCTCCCCATGGTCCGGGGTCGAAAAATGGCACGACCCGGAATGGACGCGTGACAGCGATGTGCAGGCCCCTGCGGAACGATTCACCTGAGATCATCTTCGGCGCACTGGGCGTGTTGGTGTCGAGTAGAAAATCCAATCGCGAAAGCAACTCCGCTTTCGTTCGGTCGGCGGCACGCCAGTCCAGAAAAAAGGCTCGCTTGTACTTCAGTGAGGCGCTCTCACTGAAGTTGTGTAAACCGAAGTTGGGGATCAGGTCTTTACGTTGACGCCTCTGAAGTTCCCAACGCGCTATGTCTGCGTAGATGAGCAGGGAAGGATTTGGGCAAACCAGCGTCGCTCCGGTGCCAACCACAATCACCTTGGAAAGAGCGGATACCTCACGAGTCAACCTCGCCAAGGCTTGAGGATCGAAAAAATTAGCAAGAGCGGTCTCACTCATACGACCGAACACCGGGTCGTCTGTTAGTAGATTCGTGAATCGCTCCTCGATGACAGCTTCCGGTAGAAGTGCATCTTCAGCGAGGATCACCTTCCAGCCAGGCATATGCTGCGAGATCGCTCCCAGGATCTCCTGAATGAAGACACCGGGGTAGCATTCTATGCAGATCCTGCAATCTTGAAACTCGCGCAAGGAGCTTGCAATCGCTTCCCATCCCACGAAACATTCGCTCTCCGATCCAGCGTCGATGAATGGGGTTTTGTCGTACATCTCAGTCGATTCCCTCGGCGAACAAAGTGGGAACGCCGTGCGCTGCAGCCTGGTCGCCTAGTTCGGCAACTGCGACGCGCACTTTACCCCATGGCGTCCATGTGTTCTGCTCCACATACTGTTGCAGCGGCAGAAGAATCTGGTTTGCAGCTTTCATTGCGCCGCCGCCCAGAACGATCAATTCGGGATCGAAGGAATGGACAGCCGCCACGGCCATCATGCCCCATACCGTGAGGCAGTGATCACGCACTTCAATCGCGACCTTATCGCCGGCTGCGCTGCCCTCGAAGAGAGTCTTAAAGTTCAGTGGCTTGTCCGCGAGACTACTCTGCGCAAACCCAGGCCATTCGCGGCAGACCATTGGAAGCGACCAGCCCGAAGCCTCGGCCTCTGCACAGCCCTGTCCGCCGCAGGTGCAGCGACGGCCGTTCGCACGTACCGGAACATGGCCACTCAGGACGCCCGCCTGTCCATGGGCACCCACTAAGGGCTTCCCATCCATTGCCGCGACGCCGCCTATGCCCGTACCTAGAGTGAACATCACCACGTCGGAAACGCCTCGCGCTGCTCCCGCGTACATTTCGCCGCGCAGCGCGAGCCGGGCGTCGTTCTCCAGCCGCACAGGCACCCCGAGGCTGCGAAGGCTCCAGGTTTCAAAGTCGAACGTAACCGTGTCCTCGTACTTGCCGTTAGTGGAAAGCACCCGGTTGCGCCTGGAGTCCACCAGGCCACACATCCCGATGCCGAGACCCGACACGGGCGTTTTCGCAGATCCGGCCAATCTCTTGAGGCACTTGGTCGCCTCAGGCAAAACGGCCGTGAAACTGGTGCTGTCTGCGAATGACAGGTGCTCGGTGGCTAATATTGTTTGCCCACTGACCAGGCTGCAAGCTGCGTGGGAGCCGCCAAGATCGAGGCCGAGAAGTGTCATGGGGAATTCAAAGCTCCAGAGTGCAAGTCGAACTATATGATTCCGCTCGTCGGTTGTCCAGTCGAATTGTTCGTTTATGGGCCAAACAGGCACAAGGAATCACATAATGTCGTATAAAAGTTTGGATATTTTGTTCGTTTTTCCCCGAAACGAAGATTATGTCTTGACTACTGCTAGCTGGCTTTCGTAGGATGCATGCGTCTCGTAAAAGAGTATTTTCCGCGCCCTGACTGGGAGGTTGTGTCAAATGCAAAGTGCCGTTCTGGTAAGAAGAAACAAGAAGCCCCTTACTTTTTTTCTGGGGCTGGTATGCCTCGTGGTTTGTGCCGTACTCTCAGCGGCGGCGCAGTTTGACACTGGCACTCTCAGTGGAACGGCGGTAGATAACTCAGGTGCGGCGATTCCCAATGCAGCGATCACTGTGACCAATGTGGGCACCGGTCATTCCGCGGCGCTGACGACAAACGGTTCGGGCGCGTTCAGCGCATCAGCTCTTCCGTTCGGCACATATACGGTCACCGCGACGGCGCCCGGGTTCGGAACCGCGACCAGCAAGAACATTATCCTGACCGTTGGTGCCGCCGTACACCTATCAATGAAGCTCTCTGCCGCAGCATCGGAAACCGTGACGGTCACGGGCACCGAAAATAGTGTCAATACGGAAAACACGATTAGCGGCGAGACCTTCAACTCCACTCAGATCGAGAACCTTCCTGTGAACGGAAGAGACGTGACTGGCTTTCTGGAGATCGCGCCCGGCTCGGTGGGATCCGCGCCAGAATTCCAAGGCAGCGTGAACGGCCTGGAGAACATCTTCAGCGGCTTGAACGTTACGGTCGACGGTCAAAGCGCGGTGCGCGGTGATATCACTGGCTTCCTGAACACCGAGGGCCAGCAGCAGGCGCATATTACGCGCTCCAGCATTGACAGCATCCAGGAAATTGACTTTGCCAACAACGGTTACACCGCTGAGACCGGCCACTCACTCGGTCCGCAAATGAATATCATCACCAAGGGCGGAACGAATCAGTTTCACGGCACGGCGTTCGAGTTCTTCCGCAACGACGCCCTTGACGCTCACGACTACTTCGAAACCGGCCCAAAGCAGCCGCTCAAGCTCAATCAGTTTGGCGCAAACCTCGGCGGTCCCCTCCTTCGTGACAAGCTGTTCTTCTTCACGAATTACGAAGGCACGCGCCAGCACTTGACCTCGATTCAGCCACTGAACCATACGGCCAGTGCGTATGTGCGCTCGAAGTTTGTTCCGTCCATGCAGCCCATTCTGCAGCAGATGGCACCACTGCCGGCCGGCTGCGATCACATCCCGACACCAGCGGCTTGCGCCTATCCCGGGTCGCCGACAGATGCCGGCGGCGCCCAGCTTGTCCTTGCGCCGGTCAACCTCTCCGATATCCTTCGCGAGGATACGGGCTCACTGCGCTTCGATTTCAACCTTTCGGACGCCGACCGCCTGATGGTTCGTTACAACATCAATGATTCACTCACGGAGCACACTTATGGTCCCAATTTGGACCAGCTATCGCCTCAGGCTTTGCGGACACAACTGGTCAAGCTTGACGAAACTCACACCTTCAGCCCCACGCTGTTGAATGAGGCGAGTCTTGCCTACACCCGCTTCTTCTCCAACACTGCGTCCAACACGCCAAAGCCCTACTACACCATTGCTGGTTTCTTCGTTGATCTCGGATCGCTACCCGGGGCGAACGCCTTCAACCAGAACAACGCCTATAGCACCTACGAGTTCTTCGATAACGTCACGAAGGTGCTGCATACCAGCAGTCTGAAGTTCGGCGCACAAATCCGCGTCAACCGGCAGGTGCAGGCGCTGCAGTCTCAGCAGACCTACGACTATGCCAGCTTCGGCGATCTGGAGACCAATAATCCGTTCGTTCTTCAGAAGATCGGTTACGCGGGTTCCCTTGGCATGCACAATGCCGAGTACGACTTCTACGTTCAGCACAATTGGCATGTGTCCCGCAAACTGGTGCTGAACCTTGGATTGCGCTACGACTACAACACCGTCTGGCAGGAAAGCCACAATCACTTCCAGAACTTCGACATTCCATCGCAGAAGATTCTTCCGGCAACGCAGCCAATGTACTCCGCACCCAAAGGGGACTTTGCTCCTCGCATCGGCATCGCATATGACCCGTTCGGTCATGGCAAGACCGTCTTCCACGCCTACGGCGGCATGTTTTATCTGCCCATGTGGCTCAGCTTCAATCTATCGTCGAATAACCCGGTCTACGCCAGCTACAACGCAAACGTGTTCGACGCGTTCTTCGGCGGGTATTCCATTGCATTCCCGGCGCCCAATCCACCCGTCCCGGCCGGTACGCAGGTCGTGTATTCGTTCCCGCAACATCCGAAGGATCCCAATGCGCTCAACTGGCTGTTTGGCGTTGAGCAACAGCTCCCGGGTCAGTTTGTGACGGTGATTAATTACAGCGCCAACCGGGTCATTCATCAGCAGGCCGGCGTGAACTTCGCCGCAATCAATGAAAATCCGGCGAATCCATTCACTGGTATTTCGCAGGTCTACAGCCAGTACAGTTCTGAGAACTACCTCGGCGACAACCTCGGATCGAACTACCAGGCGCTGCAGGTACAGTTGCGCCGCACCTACCGCCATCTGAACTCTTCGCTGAACTACACATGGTCGCACGAGAGCGACGACATGGTGAACGTATTCAGCGGCTTCTCTAATCCGTTCAATCCCAAGGTTGACCGGTCGACCGGTGACATCGATGTGCGTAGTAACCTCACCGCAAGCGTGGTCTATGACTTCTCCGATTTGCACGACAGATCGTCATGGGAGCGGCTCGTGGGAGGCGGCTGGCAGCTCTCGAGCATCTTCCAGGCGCGTTCGGGCCTGCCGGAAAACATTACGCTGGTTAGTGGATTCTTCGGCAACCCGGTGCGTCCTAACTATGTGCCCGGCCAAAATGTGTACGTCCCGCATGTCACTTGGGTCACGCAGAAGGGCAGTTACAACAGCGCGGCGTTCGTCGTCCCTCCGGCATATGACGGCACTTGGGGGAAGAACGCAGGTAATGTTGGGCGCAACGCGTTGCGCGGCCCCGGCTTCTTCCAGTGGGATTTCTCCGCGATGAAGAACTTCGCGCTTACGGAGAGGCTGAAGCTCCAGTTTCGCACCGACCTGTTCAATATCTTGAACCACCCGAACTATGCGAACCCGGATGGTGGTATTTGCCTTGCGGTCACCCCGGCCTCTGGTACTACTCCGGCTAGCTGTCTGCCTAACGCCAACTTCGGTGTGACGGCTTCCACCGTCGCCAACCAGACCGGAAATGGTCAGATTGGCAATGGAACGGCACGCCAGGCGCAGTTCTCCGTCAAGCTGATCTTCTAACTAGAAAGGACCGCCTACCTCTAAGTGGGCGGTCCTTCGCCTTCAGGTACTCTGCTACAGGTGTAAGAGGGATGGGGATGCAAAACGCCGCGGGTGGAATGTGCCTGCTAGTCTTGGCCGGTGTGATGAACGCGAGCTTCTCGTTACCGATGAAGTTCATCCGCTCATGGGCGTGGGAGAACACATGGCTGCTGTGGAGCATCTTCGCTCTGCTCGTTCTGCCTGGTGCTCTGGCGTTCGCTACCATCCCGTCATTCGCCGCCATCCTGCGGACAAGCGGCAGTGTGGTCCTCCTTGTGGCGCTCTGCGGAGTAGCATGGGGAATAGCCCAGGTACTCTTTGGTCTTGCGCTCGACAAGATCGGTATTGCCCTGACATTTTCGATTGTGCTCGGGCTCTCGGCAGCTATGGGAAGCCTGATCCCGCTCATCCGTCTTCATTCTGACCGCTTGCTCACGCGCGCTGGATTAATGTCGCTGACTGGTATCGCCTTAGTTTTGGCCGGCGTCGCGGCCAGCGCTGTAGCCGGCACGATCCGCGACCGCGGCAAGCAGACTGGCACAAAAAAGGACGCGGCCGTCGGAGCCGGACTGCTGATGGCGATCGTGAGCGGTGTCTGCGCTTCCATGATGAATGTGGGATTTGCCTACGGGGCTCCGCTTGCAGCTGCGGCTGCAGCCAACGGGGCAAGGTCGCTCTGGACCACGGACGCGATCTGGGTTCCGCTCTTGGTGGGCGGAGCCGTGCCTAACGTGCTGTACTGCATCTACCTCCTGGGGAAGCGCAAGACTGCGGCGAACTATACAGCCGCCAGCTTTGCCAATAACTTGCCGCTCGCTCTCGCAATGGGAGTCCTCTGGTTCGGCAGCAGTGTTCTCTACGGTATTGCTACCGCGTTCCTCGGTGAACTAGGTCCGGTGGTCGGTTGGCCGCTATTCATGTCCCTCATCGTGATCATCGCAACCCTCCTCGGATTTTGGACGGGAGAGTGGCGCGGCGCGGCCAGGAGTGCCTTCCGCGTCCAAGGGCTCGCCGTACTTGTATTGGTTGCCGCTGTAGTCGTGTTGTCACGTGCAAGCTTCTGAGGTGTTGATGCGCTTTGCTGCGAAAGCTCTCTACATTGCGGTAATGCTGCTGATGGCACTCCTGCCAATTCAAAGTGAGGCGCAGCAGACGAAACCCTCTCCGCCCCGAATAGGAGGCACAATTGAGCGGCGGAGCTTCTTCAGCGCTGCCCTTCAGCGGCAGATGCGCTACGAAGTCGTTCTGCCGACCGCATATGCGTCCGGAGAACAGCGTTATCCGGTCTTGTATCTTCTCCATGGCTGGCAGGGAGATGAGACTAACTGGATCAGTCTGACTCACCTGGTCGAAGTGGCATCCCGCTATGCGCTCATCATTGTGACTCCACAGGCGGTCAACTCCTGGTACGTGAACTCTGCGACAAATTCTGTTGATCGTTACGCCGACTACATTGCGGACGATCTGATTGCGGAGATCGACGGTCATTACCGCACAATCGCCACGGCGCATGAGCGCGCGGTCGCAGGCCTCTCGATGGGTGGCTATGGCGCACTGCTGCTAACTCTTCGCCACCCTGGCTTCTTCGGTTTCACGGGAAGCATCAGCGGCGCCTTTGCAGGTCCATCCGGCATCGAAAAGGTAATGCGGGAGCTTAAGCCGAGCACCGACGAGGCCTTTGGGCCGCCCGGAAGTGCAACTCGCAAGGAGAACGATCTCGACACCTTGATCGAGGGAGCCGACCCTGCGAAGACTCCGTACATGTTCCTCGAGTGCGGTACGTCCGATCCTCTTCTGCCCTCGGATCGTCACGTCGTAGCCGAGCTCTCGGCGCGCGGGTTCGCCTATGAATACCACGAACTGCCCGGCGCACACACATGGTCCTTCTGGGACAATTCGGTCCCGCCGCTTCTGGATGCCCTCTCCAGAACACTTCACCTCGAAGAGTCCGACGCCACGCGACGTATTCCTCTCCGTTGAAAGGGTTCGCATGTCACAACGTTTCTCTCAGGCACGCTGGCACCTCGGCCGCCGCACATTTCTCAAGCTGAGCGGTGCTGCGCTGGCCAGCGCAAGCGAAATCGCAAATGCTTCAGTGCGGCTTCCGCATACGCTCTCGCCCACTCCAGGCCTCGACGATCTGGCGAGCACCGAGACGGAGTACAGTTTCACGGATCTATTCAACATGCCCGTGTTTGCGAACGAGTGGGGCTACGGTCAGGTTTCGAAGTCCGTCTCCGGTGTCACGGGCATTACCTTTCCACCGTATGCGTGTTGCGGTGTGCCGGAGGTCACCTGGAGCCCGGGTCTCCTCACATCCTGCGAACTCGTCGTGAACGGTCAGTTGCTCTCGATCGCGCCTCCGCCGGGCAATCGTGTCAAGTATCGCTGGCTCCCACAGCGCGTCGACCGGGAACAGACCGTCAGTGGCCTCCGCATACGGACGCGTACGTTTATGCCCGTAATGCAACGTGCTGTCGCTGAGCACATCGAAATCACAAACATTTCGTCGGAGCGACTGAAAGTCACTATCGGCTTCGACATGCAGGCTGCGGTCATCAAGAAAACCACGTCCTGGATGGCCGGCTGTCCAGGTGAGGGAGGGAATCGGCAAAGCTGGGATGCCGCGAAGGGGCGTGTCACGTTCGTCGCTCAGCAGTCTCCGGCCGCTTCTGCACAGGGTATCTATCCTGTGGCTCAAAGTGTTCAGGGTGGGCACATCCTTCAGCACGAGGTCGCACTCGCTCCCGGCGAGGCACGTCGTTTTCAGTACGTGAATGTCATCGCCGATACAGCTGAAGACGCGAATCGAATTCACGACCATCTGCAGGGCACCTTCGCAGAGGCCGAAAAAGCGAACGAAGAGTTCTATGCCGGCATGCTCAATGCGTTATTCACGCCAGGGAACTCCTACTTCTCCGGTCTTCTGCCCACTCTGCATACGGACGACGAGACGTTGTGGAACCTTTACCTCGCAGGCATCCGCAACCTCATCAGCGCGCGCCGTCATTCACCGGACTCCAAATACGGCGCTGCCTATCTCACGCTAGGCGGCCACACACTTCCTACGCTCTCGTTCCCATGGGACACGTCGCTCACTGGTTTGAGTCTCGCTCTGCTGGATCCAGCGGCATTGCGCAATATCGTTGAGGTCTGGTTCGCGCAGGACATGCACCAGCACCTCGCCACGGATTACGTCAGCGGCACAGCCGTCGGTCCCTGGTACGCTATCAATGACACGGCCATCGTCAGCTGCGCGCGCGATTACCTGCGCGTCACGGGCGACTTCGATTGGCTGAAAAACTCGGTAAATGGAAAAGCGGTACTAGATCATCTGGTCGACCATGCACTTTATTGGGAAAAGCTGGTCCATACAAATCGAGGACTCGCTGACTACGGCAACATCGAGAACCTGCTCGAAGTTGTCAGCACATATCTGCATGAAGTTGCAGGGATGAACGCGGGCAACGTCTCCAGCATGCGCTTTGTTGCCGACCTGCTTGACCGTCGCGGAGACGGCGCACGCGCGAACGAACTCCGCGCGAAGAGCAAGCAGTTGGCAGAACGCATCAATCGCGAGCTCTATGTCGAGGGCAAGGGGTGGTGGCGCGCGGGGCAACTCGACGGAACGTTCAATGAAGTCCGCCACTGCTATGACTTCCTCGCCGTCGCGGACAGCATGGCCGCCGATCTGACTCCGACCCAGAAGACAGAGATGGCGCAGTTCTTCTGGACACAGCTCCGCACAGGCAAATGGATGCGCGCGCTTTCAACCGACGATTCCGATGCTACTTGGAACATCAGGCCGGACCATAGTTGCATCGGCGCATACGCATCGTGGCCACCCATGTCTGCCAAGGCACTCTATCGGCTGGGCATGCCGGCGGAACAGGTTGCAGGCTGGCTGCGAGAGGTGGCAAAAGCAGGGAACCAAGGTCCAATTGGACAAGCACACTTCGTCGAAGACGTGTGGCCTCCCCTGAAAGGGGGTGCGTACAAGTGTCCGAACGATCCCCCTTATATCAATGAATGGTGCTGCATCGCAGGCGGCGCATTCGCTGATATGGTGCTCGACACTCTTTTCGGAGTCAGTGTCTCGCTGGACGATCTGCACGTCGAATCTCGCCTCGCCCAGTTCGACCCTAAGGCAGAACTACGCGGATTTCGCCATCAGAATAAGACCTATGTCATTAGCAGCAAGGGTGCTCAGGCCTCTCGCTGATTCTGCTGGCTCCGTCAGTTCGGCAGAAATTACGCCGAGTACAGACGCGCGAGAGATCTGCGGTACTCCGTGTAGTAGCGTTCCGATTGCTCTTCCGTACTCTGATTACTGGTGAACTGATGACTCGGCAGCATCGTCGGCTTGTACCCCGCGCGAAGCAGAAGATCCGCCGTCTCGCAGCGCAGCATGTTGATGATCATCGCTCCCGACACAGTCGAAAGTGGGCCGGTACGCCAATCCAATCCATCAAGTTCAACCATGCAATCGCCCGGCGGGCAGCGGTTGTCAATCACTATATCCGCTACGTCGATCAGCTTCTGTCCGGAGGAGTGCGCAGGCGTTGCGTTGCGACAATGCTCAACAGAAACAATCGCTATCACCGGGAGTCCCCGACGCTTGGAGTTCTGAGCCATCTCTACGACGACAGGTCGTATGCCACTCGTCGAGATCACAATGATGGCGTCTTGTGGCCCAAAGCGATAACCCTCGAGAATGCGCTCGGAGTAGCCTTCGTATCTCTCAAGAAACAACATCGGCCGCAACCCGTTCGGCCCCACGACGTCAGCGTACGTCGAAAGCCCCGTATGCGCCATGGGAACGAAACCAACAAAACAACCCTGCCGAGGAGCCATTTCGTCGCAGAGAAACCGCGAATGTCCGCTGCCGAAGAGGAACACCAGACCGCCATGGCGGATGCTTTCGGCACACACCTTGGCCGCTCCCTGGATATTCGGAAGTTGTGTTCGCTCGAGGTCCATCAAACGTTCTATCGCGTGAGTGAAGTAGACGCTGGCAGCGTGAGTTTCGAACACGGTCGTCTCCCCTGATGTCGTTTTCGATATAACGCCAAAAAAACAAAACATATGTTTGTTTGTGGCTAAAAACAAGCATAATATTCTTTCCGTGCTGTGTGCAAACCATTTTGCGAACGCTCTGAAGTACCCTCTGGGATAACATTCACCGGTGAATCAGTGAGGAGTAAACAGCGAGTGCCGAAGCGCAAAGGTGGGAGCTTGAGGGACAAACCGGAACCGGAAGCGAAAGGCAAGCAGGAGACCCGCTATCAAGCAATCCTGAACATCCTTCACCAGGTCGGATCTGTTTCGGTTGATGCTTTAAGCGAGCAACTGCAAGTGACCGTCGTCACGATCCGCAGAGACCTGGATGCATTGGAACGCAATGGCCTCCTTCACCGCACTCACGGCGGAGCCGTGCCGATTCAACCGCTGTTCTATGAGCCATTTCGCCGGGACCGATCGTTCGTCATGCAGGTAGAGCGGCAGGCCGATGAAAAGAGACGCATCGGTTACGCTGCCGCTGCGCTCATCGAGCACGACGAAACGATTGCCGTCACGCCAGGGACGACAGCGGCAGCCGTGGTGCGCGCATTGCCGCTGAACCACAACCTCACGGTTGTGACCAACACAGCGAATGTAGTGATGGAACTTTCCAAACGCAAAGACATCAACGTCTTCGTCACTGGCGGGAGACTCCACGGAGAATGGTTCTCATTGGTGGGCCCGCATGCGATTCGTAGCCTTGACAATATGCTGATCCACACGCTATTCATCGGCGCCGATGGACTCGATCCCGATTGGGGAGCAAGTTCGTTCGATCAGGACGAAGGGGAACTCGCGCGGTCCATGGTGGAACATGCTCGTCGGCGCATCGCCGTCGTCGACCACGCAAAGTTGGGTAAGGTGGCGAATTGGCGAATTTGCCAGGCGCGCAGTCTGCACGCGATTGTCACCGACACTGGCGCGACAGATGCGATGCTTGCGCCGTTTCGCGATATGGGCGTGCAGATTATCCGCGCCTAATCCCTACTACGGTCTGTCAAGACGGAAGAATGGCCCGCCCTACGTGCACGGTTTAGAACTTTGGAGGTGTAGCGAACCGGGGCGAACGCTTCGTCAGTGGCCGTTGCGAGGAAATGCCGTTGTCTGCCGGAGAGGGAAGTCCTCATTGAGGCGATTTGTACTGGACGCACCCAAGATGAGATTGAAACCTCGGATCCTGAGAACGGGCGGACAGTTCAGGTGAAGCGCGTTTATGGGTCCTTATCCAGTCGCGAGTGCGGGGTGTTGCGCACCGGTGCAACCGACCGTGGCAAAGCGAATATCACGAAATATGAGGTAAGAGACTCGCTAGGTGCCAGCCCGTCGAGTGCAGTTGGTGCGGCATTGGCGGGCCCTCGATGGCATAAACCGTCCATCAATCAGTGTCTGAGAGCGGCCAGCGGCCTCGACTTCCACCGCAAGGTGGAAGTCTTGAACTTCTAAACGAGGGCATAATGAGGACACGTGTATACGAAAAATGTGCTCCCAATGCACCTTTTTGTGTCGCTCTCCGCCATGTAAGTATATGAATCCAAATACCCTATAGAGTTAACGCGGTGGAAGTCGTAGGTTCGAATCCTGCTGTGCCCACCATTCCCAATTCACTCAGAACATTAGAGTTGGCTCGTCTCCTGCCGACTGTCGCCATGCCAGGCGGTTGTCCGGTGTTGGGGTTGTTATGCTGACCTTGCGGTGGCGTTCTCGGTGCTCTGCGAATCCACCGACAGAGGACAGCGATGGCAAAGATGGCTCCCAAAGAGCTTGCGAAGAAACTAGGCGGCGGGCTGCTCTCGTTTCCGGTTACGCACTTCAAGCAGGACTTCGCCCTCGACGAGGAGCCGTATCGCGAACACATCGAATGGCTGCTGAAGTTCGCTCCGGCGGGGCTGTTTGCAGCTGGTGGCACTGGCGAGTTCTTCTCGCTCGCGCTGCCGGAGTTTTCGGATGTCGTCTCGGCGGCAGTGCAGCAGACGAACGGACGGGTGCCCGTCGTCGCAGGTTGCGGATACGGGACCGCGATTGCGAAGCAGTTTGCAAAGGCGGCGGATGCTGCGGGAGCCGATGGACTCCTGCTGCTGCCTCCTTATCTGGTAAACAGCGAGCCTGCGGGTCTGATCGCGCATGTCGAAGCTGTCTGTGCGTCCACTGAGCTCGGTGTGATCTTCTACAACCGCGACAATGCGATTTTGAACGAGTCGGCAATCGAGCGTCTGTGTGAACGCTGCCCGAATTTGGTTGGCTTCAAGGATGGGGTTGGCGACATCGAGCTGATGACTCGCATCTATGCCAGACTCGGCGATCGTCTGACTTATATCGGAGGGCTTCCGACGGCTGAGACGTTCGCCCTGCCATACCTCGAGATGGGGGTGACGACGTATTCCTCCGCCATCTTTAATTTCCTTCCTGAGTTTGCCCAGGCGTTTTACGCCTCGGTGCGCAGACGGGATCGCGAAGACGTGTTCAAGCGGCTGCGTGAGTTTGTGCTGCCGTATATAGAGATTCGCAACCGCCGAAAGGGCTACGCGGTATCGATTGTGAAGGCCGGCATGCGTGCGATTGGAAGGCCGGCGGGCCCTGTGCGCACGCCCCTTACAGATCTCGATCAAAGCGAATTGGATGTATTGAGCCGGCTGATCGCTGGGCGGTCGTGAGCGCGTCGCGATGATTGCCGCGAAGCAAACGCATGTTCGCTACCTGATTGTCGCAATGCTGTTCGTCGCGAGCAGCTTCAGCTACGGCGACCGAGTGGCGTTGTCGATCGCGGGTACAGCGATGGAGCGCGAACTCTCCCTTGATCCCGTGAAGCTTGGCTTTCTTCTTTCTGGCTTTAGCTGGGCCTACGTTGCCGGGCAGTTGCCGTCGGGAGGTCTGCTCGATCGCTTCGGATCGAAAAGGGTCTATGGCATCAGCATTATTTCCTGGACAATCTGTGCGTTCCTGACAGGCTTTGCCGGTTATGTGGTGCCGGCGATGGCGTTCACGACGATCTTTGTCTTACGGCTTCTCTCTGGTCTGGCGCAGTCACCGGTCTTCCCAGGCAATGGCCGCATCGTCGCAGCGTGGTTTCCGACAGCGGAACGTGGAACGGCCTCCGCAATCTTCAACTCATCGCAATACTTCGCGCTGGTGATGTTTGCGCCGCTGTTTGGCTGGCTGGTCCACAGCCATGGCTGGCGAAGCTGCTTCTGGTTCATGGGAGTCTTTGGTTTCGTGCTCGCATTTGCGTGGTGGAAGGTTGTCCACAACGTGAAGGAACATCCACTGATCTCGGCGGCAGAGGTTGAACACATTGAGAAGGGCGGAGGTCTTGCGAATCTGGATAGTGCGACGGGAGCGAGGGCGCCGGCGAACCCAATCACCTGGAATGGTGTGAAGCAACTGCTCAGTCAGAGAATGTTGATCGGTATTTACCTGGGCCAGTTCTGCATTACAACGCTCACGTATTTCTTCATTACGTGGTTCCCGATCTACCTGATGCAGGCCAGACACATGTCGGTTCTGCGCGGAGGATTCGCAGTGGCGCTTCCTGCGTTGTGCGGATCAGTGGGCGGCGTGCTGGGAGGAGTGTGTTCGGACAGCCTGCTGCGTCGCGGATATTCCCTCACCTTTGCACGAAAGGCGCCCATCATCGCGGGGATGCTGTTATCGATCACAATGATTGCGTGCAACTTCACGAACGTGCAGAGCGTTGTGATGTTCCTGATGTCGCTTGCGTTTTTCGGGAAGGGGTTTGGGGCTCTGGGCTGGACGGTGATTGCAGATGCATCGCCGCGTGAGCTGATTGGGTTGAACGGCGGAGTGTTCAATCTTTTCGGCAACGCTGCGGGCATCACCACGCCGATTGTTATCGGGTGGCTCGTGAAGAGAACCGGGTCCTTCAACGATGCGCTGATCTTTGTTGGAGCGACAGCGCTGCTGGCGATCTTTAGCTACCTTGTCATCGTCGGTGAGATCAAGCGCGTGGAGATTCGGCCGCCGACCCCAACCTTGAAGGCGGTGGGAGAGTGAGATGACGCAGAAGAAGATCGAAGTGCCCCACTCCGAAACCCCTGTTGTGACGGGCATGCGCGTCATTCCCGTTGCCGGACGCGACAGCATGCTGTTGAATCTCAGCGGAGCGCATGCGCCGTTCTTCACGCGCAATCTCGTGTTCCTGAAGGACAACACGGGCAACATGGGCGTCGGAGAAGTCCCGGGCGGCGAGAAGATTCGACGCGTACTTGAGGATTCTCGTGCGCTCGTGGAGGGGCGATCCATCGCTGCCTACCGTGCAGTGCTGAAAGCCGTGCACGAGCGATTCGCAGGTGAAGACGCGAGCGGTCGCGGGCTGCAGACATTTGATCAGCGGACGACGATTCATGCGATCACCGCGATTGAGACAGCGATGCTGGATCTGCTGGGGCAGTTTTTAGGGTTGCCGGTGTGCGATCTGCTCGGGGAAGGGCGGCAGCGATCCAGCGTGGATGTGCTTGGGTATTTGTTCTTCATCGGAGATCGCCGTAAGTGCGATCTGCCTTATCGAACTGAAGCGAAGGAGAAGGACACCTGGTTCCGGCTTCGTAATGAGGAGGCGGTGACGACCGATGCCGTGCTTCGTCTGGCGGCGGCTTCGCAGGCTCGTTATGGGTTTCGCGACTTCAAGCTGAAGGGAGGAGTGTTCGACGGCACGAAAGAGATGGAGACCGTTACTGCGCTTGCGGAGCGCTTTTCTGATGCGCGAATCACCCTGGACCCGAATGGCGCATGGTCGTTGGAAGAGGCGGTTCGCCTTTGTAGTGGGAAGCAGAATGTGCTCGCCTATGCGGAAGATCCCTGCGGCGCGGAGAACGGGTTTTCAGGGCGAGAGATCATGACCGAGTTCCGACGAGCAACGAGTCTGCCAACGGCAACGAACATGGTAGCCAGCGACTGGCGTGAGCTGAAGCACGCGATACAGTTGCAGGCAGTCGACATTCCACTTGCTGATCCTCACTTCTGGACAATGGAAGGCTCGGTGCGCGTGGCACAGCTTTGTCGCGAGTGGGGGCTCACATGGGGATCGCACTCTAACAATCACTTTGACGTGTCACTTGCGATGTTCGCGCATGTCGCGGCAGCGGCGCCAGGAAGGATTACTGCGATTGACACTCACTGGATATGGCAGGATGGACAGCGACTTACAAGAGAGCCGCTGCAAATCGAAGATGGCAGGATTTGTGTACCGGAGCGTCCGGGACTGGGAGTGGAGATCGATCTGGAGCAGGTGGAACGGGCGCATGCGCTCTACAATGAAGTTGGGTTGGGCGCCCGCGATGACGCGCGTGCAATGCAGTCTCTTATTCCAGGATGGAAGTTCGATTACAAGCGCCCCTGCATGGTTCGTTAAGAGATTCCGGGCTGAGATGACGCGACCACCGCGAGCCTGACCGCGAGGACTCACAGATGCTGAAGCAAGAGCTGTCGCGCCCGCTCTACGTGCAAGTTCATCCTGACGACAACGTCGCGATCGTCGTGAACGAAGGAGGGCTGCGCGCGGGAACGAATTTTGACTCGGGCCTGGTGCTCACCGAAAACGTTCCGGAGGCGCACAAGGTCGCGCTGAAAGATATTCCGGCCGGAGCACCGATAACCCGTTACGGATCGGTGATCGGGTTCGCAGAGCGCGACATCGTGCGGGGAAGCTGGGTGCACGAGGAGAAGCTGCGTCTGCCGAGCGCACCGGCTCTCGATGAGCTTCCACTTGCGACTGCCGTACCCGAGCCTCTTCCTCCGCTCGAGGGCTACACTTTTGAAGGATTCGTCAACGAAGACGGCACGGTCGGGACGAAGAACATCCTTGGCATTACGACCACAGTCCAGTGTGTGGCGGCAACTGTCGATTATGCAGTCAGGCGTATTCGGCAGGAGATTCTGCCTCGCTATCCCCACGTCGATGAGGTGATGGCGCTGACGCATAACTACGGTTGCGGTGTGGCGATTGATGCTCCGAACGCAGAGATTCCCATTCGCACGCTGCGCAACCTTAGCTTGAATCCGAACCTCGGCGGCGCTCCGATGGTGGTCAGTTTGGGCTGCGAAAAGCTGCAACCCGCACGCTTGATGCCGTCGAGCACGCTGCCGATCTGGAGTGCTTCACCCTATGTCGTGCAGTTGCAGGACGAGCGCCATCACAGCTTTGAAGAAATGGTCGCCGCCATCGTGGAGATGGCCGAGAGACGTCTCGAGATGTTGAATAAGAGGCGCCGTACTACGCGCCCGGCTTCGGATTTGATAGTCGGCACGCAGTGTGGAGGCAGCGATGCCTTCTCTGGCGTGACGGCGAATCCAGCGGTAGGTTACGCGACAGACCTGCTCGTGCGCGCTGGTGCGACCGTAATGTTTTCTGAGGTGACCGAAGTCCGCGACGCCATCCACTTGCTCACTGCACGCGCGGCGACGGAAGACATTGCCCGTGACCTGGTCCACGAGATGGCCTGGTATGACGCGTATCTGAGTGAAGGTGGCGTAGACCGCAGCGCAAACCCGAGCCCTGGAAACAAACGTGGAGGCCTGACAAATATCGTCGAAAAGGCTTTGGGGTCGATTGCAAAGGCAGGTTCTGCGCCTATCGCCGGTGTGTTTGGCCCTGGGGAGCGCGTGACGAAGAAGGGCCTGATCTTTGCTGCGACTCCGGCGAGCGATTTTGTCTGCGGCACGCTGCAGCTGGCAGCTTCCATGAACATGCATATCTTTACGACGGGACGGGGAACTCCATACGGACTGGCCATGGCTCCCGTTATCAAGGTCGCATCGCGTACGCCGCTTGCTGAGCGCTGGCGCGATTTGATCGATGTGGATGCAGGGACGATCGCAACCGGTAAAGCAACGATCGAGCAAGTGGGATGGCAACTCTTCGAGATGGTGCTCGAAGTCGCGAGCGGTCGTCAAAAGACCTGGGCGGATAAGTGGGGCTTGCACAACGATCTGGCGCTTTTCAATCCGACGCCGCTCACGTAAAGCCTAGCCGCGGAAGAGCTAGAGGGTGATGTTCCCCGACTCAAAAGCAAAACGCACAAGCTGTGCACGAGTGCGCACGCCAGCCTTGTCAAGTAATTGCTGCAGCGTAACTTTGACGGCGCCTTCCGATAGATTGAGTCTGGAACTGATTTCTTTGTTGCTCAGCCCTTCGACGACGAGCGAGAGAATCTCGCGCTCCTGAGAATCGAAGGTGATGGTCGCCCCCTCGGAACCGGATTGTTCCGCGGCATCCTCAACGAGATTCAGTGTGACCCCGGACGATATCCAGACCTCGCGCTGCATTGTCTTTGTAAGAGCCAGCGACAGTTCTTCGGGAGGATCTGCCTTTAGAAATATCCCCGTCCGCAGCTCCTTCACAATCGTATTCAACTCTTTCGGGTCAATGCGTGCGGCGATCATGAGCGCAGGGGTAAATTCCTTTCGTTCACGAAGACGGCGCAGAACCGACACTCCATTCTTTGCTCCCGCCGAGGGTCCGAGATCATAGTCGATCAAGGCGAGATCGAAGGCGGCTCCGTTGCGACAGTATTCGAGAGCATCGGCTACCGTACCCACTTCCGCGACCACCAGGTAATCCGTGCCCTCTTCAAGCAGCCTTCGCAAGCTCTCACGAAAGAGAGTATGGTCATCCACCAGCAGAATCCGGGTTGGGAAAGATGCATTCATTTGCGGACCCCTGCCCTTGCGATCAGTAACTCAACAATGAACCGTGCTCCGGGTTGTGCTGCTTCGTATCTCAGGTCGCCACGGAAACTCAATACCATGGCGCGTGAAAGATAAAGTCCAAGCCCGTGCACGCGTGAACCCTCTTGGAATCGCGTGAAGAGGTGCTCAGGATTGGGTATCCCTGGACCGTTATCTGTGATGTGGACTTCGACCGTTTCTGCTTTGCGCTGCGTGGTGATCTCGATGCGAGGAGAGATCGTAAATGCGAGCGCTGCCTGCGCGTTTTGAAGAAGATTCAGAAAGACCTGAACAAGGCCCTGGTGGTCAGCCCAGACGAGCGGAGTATCTTTGGCATCGCCCCATGCGACGGAGATGGGAGCATCCTCCGCCGTGTCCGCGAAGATGATGCGAAGGTCATTAATTACCTGCTGCAGCAGGATGGGAGAAGCGGAACGCTTCACGCGCGAGACCTCGACCGTGTTCATCCGTTCGAGTATTCCCGTCAACTGACGCAGCGTTCTAATGTCATCCGACCCGTTCAATGCGGAGCATTGAGCATTGATGCGTTCGCAAACCAATCCAATAGCCCCACAGATATTCCGTATCTCGTGCGCCATGGCTCCAACCACAAGGCGCGAGCCATTCAGAATTTGCTCGAGGTTCGACTCCTCGCGGCTTCTGAACTCTTCGGAAACATCAGCGACGACAGCTGTCATCCGCATACCCTTGGGCGTTTTGTAGGTTGAAAACCAGACATCTGCAACGAAGGGTTCGCGATTTGAGCGAAATCCCTGGCACTGCAGCATCGTGCGCATCGACTTCGGTCCATCGACAGAGATTGGAAGGTGGCCCAACGCGGGAAGAAAGGAGCCGAGCGGGCCCCCTAATCGAGCCGGTTGCTGGTGATCCGGCGTAAACAAGCGCGTGGCCGCCAGGTTGGCCTGCACGATTTTGCCCGAATGATCGGCAGTAAGGATTGCGGCCGATGAGCACTCGATCAGTAGCTGCAGTTGTTCCTCAGCCTCCTTGCGCGCAGTGACCTCCTGCGTAAGCGCGTTTACATGAAGCCGCTCGATGCGTCGTTTCGAGAGCATCTCCGTGATGTACAGGCCCTCTGCCGCGTACGCCATAAGGTAGAGCGAATCGCGTGCCAGACCTTGAGTGAGATTCCATCGAAACGCGTCTGAGAACTCCGCCACAACTACAAGCACGCCGGCCGCGATTAGTACCTCCGACCGGCGGGCGATCGTACTTATGACCGCCATGGGAAATAGATAAATCAGCGGCAGCGGCACTGTATTGTGTACGTGCCGATCAAGCCATGACAACAGCAGAGTTCCCGTGGCCGCCAGGGTCACGATTAGCAGCTGGTCGATCCACGAGCTGGCGGAGTCAATCGCGTCAGCCTTCATAGTGCCCAGTATCATCGACGCGGCAGACTCAAGGATAGCTAAATCATCAGTTCAACCTACTCGCGTGAGCTAGTACGAAGGCTTCCACAGTGTCCGCCGGAACGGGAAGGAAACCGAGAACTGAAGATTCGGCGTGTCGGGGGTCAGTCCTACACCCATCGTGATGTCCATCATCCGCCCCGGAGCGAACATGTACGACGTACCGATGCGAAGCGACCCCTCAACGAGGTACGTGGCTGGCAGCACCTGTCCATTCAGCTTGCTCTCCCTGGTAAACAGTTGGTCCCATCCGACAGTCATCGAGGTTTCAGGATTCAGCGAGAGCACCGATCCCAAATCGAAACCGAACGAACTACCTGGCCGGATGTATGCGACCTCACTCGTCTGGTCGGGGTTGGATGGATTGCTGATGGGAACCGTGTGGTGCGCCGGTTGATTGTAGGTGTAGTTGAGGCTGCCGAAGAATACCAGCGGATCGTTCGTCTTCGCGGCGGTCACCGAGCCCGTCAATCCATTGAAGCCTGTACCGAGCGATGTCTCGGCGCTTTGCAGATTGTAGGAGGTTACGCCGGTCGTCGACTTGAAGTGCACGCTTCCCAGCAGATCCGGAACATTGCCGTGCTCGCTGGCAAACTGGTACGACCACCCCGCGATCATGTCGCCCAATCCAAACTGGCTCGCCGTTGTCTGCTTCCCGGTTGCATCCACGGTGCGATTCAGGACATATCCGTAGGGCACCGTGAAATCCAACTGAGCCTTCTTCGTCAGGCCCAACCTGGCCGTCGTGGCATTGATGAGGATGTCTCTGCGTAGCCGCTCGGAAGTGATATCTCCAACGACCAGCACAGGGAACAAGGCGAACCCGTTCACCGTGACGTGATCGGACGCGAGGCTATAGTACTGAGCCGCGGTGTCAATTTCGAGCATGCCTGCGGGCAGTAACAGGCCGCCCCGGACAAGCAGTGCGCGGTCCAATGCTGCAGAGGCGTGCCTCTCCGTATCGTCGTACGTTGCATTGTTGACGGTGGCGGCAAGGGAACTCGTCGGAGCCGGCGCAGCTGCGACCGCGGCGGGCACAGGCCCGTGACCGGTGAGTCCGGAGTTACCGGCGTTCAGTCGCGTCTCCAGCTCCTGAACGCGCTCCAGCAGATTTCGAATTATCGCATCACGTTCACGCAACGCCTGCTGAATCTTGGCGTCTACGACGTCAGCCTGTGCGGACCGCAACGGCGCTGGCTGGTCTGTCTGGGCCGTTGGGCTTGGCGGAGGTGGTGTCGCGCTGGCGGATTGTGTCTGTGCATTGAGACTTACCGTAGAAAGCAAAACGATGCCCACTGCAAATGGCCGTAAAAACATGTAGCCCTCCCCACTTCACTTAGTACAGGCCATTGGTCGGCATCGTCACTCCGAGGGTGCGCATGATCACACTCTCATCCGGTAGAAGCTTGGCAGAGGAGTTGATTTGCTTCGCCACCTGCATCCGCTCGTCCGGAGGATGAACGATGAAGACGATTCCGTGTTTCCAAAGCTTCTGGAACCGGTCTATCTTCATCGAGACGTTGCCAAAGCCTGGATCAGCAAGAAATATTCTGCCGTCCATGATGCCTTTGACAACAACAAAATGGTCAAACCCCTTGAGCCGGATCGGAACGATGACTGCCGATTTCTGGCTCGCCAGTTCGTCGATCGACATGTCGCTGAAGCCCTCTGCCGTGTATCCGCGAGCTTGCGCGAAATGTTTCATATCCAAAAGCGAAAACCCGTGTCTCTCCTTGACACGGGCAGGATCGGTACGGTGTAACATCCAGACGACAATATCTGTTTCCGGGGTGTTGTCTTTGAATTGGTAGGTCAGCAGCGTGCTGAGAGCCGCAGCCCCACAGCTGATGTCCCACTTCTGACGCACAACGCCCTCATTCCGAATCTCCTTCAACGAGGCGACGGACTTTCCCCATCCCACGTCTTCCCCTGGCGCGGGCTTGGTTGGTGCCTGCGCCAGGGCGACGAGGGACGATGCGCTCAGCAATGCTGCGGCGATCGTTGTTCGGACGGACATCATTTAGTGCATTTTCCCGTTGAGATTGCTCTGCAAAATACTACCGACGGTTGAGTTGATGTTGACATTTAGGTTGAGCAACACATTGATCGTGGAGTTCACAGCATTGATGTTGATCAGCGAACTGAGGTTCTGCTGTGCATTTCCACCCAAATTCACGGTCCCCGTGGTTGTGGTGGTCGTGGAATTGGAGGCAGGCTGGACCACAAGCGATCCGATGCCTTGTACAAGACCGTTCGCGGTCGGGACCGCGCCCGAGAAGTTGATGACTCCACCTGGCAGGACCCGTGTGGTCACACCAGCTGCAGTCACCCGGTCGAGCGTGGCATCGTCGAGAGCTTTCTTCTTCGACTGCGCCATCCCGGCCTGTGTTGCTACCAACAGACCCATGACCAAAAGAGTGCGGTACATTTTTGCTCTCCTCGCGTGCTTAGAGCGTCGCGCGGCGCGGAGTCACCCTCAGGATGACTCCGTCCGTGGTCATTAACGGGACTGGGTGATGGTGTTGGTCTGTGTCAGCGTGGGCGTGGCGTTCATGTTGGACGTGAAGCCGATGTTGACGCCATTGGCGACCATGCTGCCGACTGCGTTGACGATGTTCACACCAGACGCGCCCGATTCAGTAGAGCCGGCCAAGCTGAGTGAACCTGTATTGACACTGTTGATCGTCGAGCCATCAACCGCGATGTTCTGGCCGGACGCGGAACCGATGGTCGTCGGTCCCATGTAGGTCAGAGCCAGCGTGTCGCTGGTTGTGCTGCTGTGCGCGAAGTCGTTCGTCGCCACCAGGCTGTGAGTCGCAGCCGTGCTGGTCGCAAAGTCGTTCGACGCGGTTGTGGTGTGAGACGAGCTCGACTGCTCGGCGGCCTGCTGAGCAAACGCGTTGGTGGTGGATGTCGAAGCCTGCTGCTGTGCTCCGATGGAGGCGTTGTGCGCATATTGATCGGACGTCGCGGTCGAGGCGCCAAAGCTTGCACTCTGCTGCCGGTTCGACGCGCTCTGGTGGTTGGCACCGAAGGCCGCGTTGTTGGTCAGACTCGCGTTGTTGGTCAAAGCAGCCGATGAGCTGCCCTGGCTGGCGTGGTTAGAGCTGGAGTTGCTGGCGGATCCGGTTCCAGTCGTGTTAGTAGTCGCCTGGCTGTTCCCGGTGGTGTTGGCGTTGTTCGAACCCGTGTTGGACGGATTGTTGAACGCGGTATTGTTGCTCGTGTGCGACGTATCGTTCGCATTTCCGATCGAAGACGAGGCTGAGTTCGCGGCTGCCGAGCTCGAAGAGCCGTTATGGCTGGCGTTGGCGTTGAGGACGTCCGAGGCAGCGAGGTTGTCAGTCGCGCTCACAGCACCACTGGACGAGCGGCCCGACGAAGACTGTTCCTGTGCGCCGATGGAGGCGTTATGGTTGAAGTTATTGGTGGTCGAGGTCGAGGCACCAAAGCTGGAGCTCTCTTGCGCGCCATGAGCGAAGTTGTCGGATGAGGACTCGCTCGCACTCTGGCTACGGGTGCCGGTGTTCATGAAGGACGACGTATCCGTCGTCGCATGGTTAAAGCTCGAGCTGGAGTTCACGCTCGATGTATCGGTCGTGCTGTTTGTGTTGTTGTAGGTATTGTTGATCGTTAGGTCCGGACCATTGCTGTACCGCGACAGCGTGGCATCCGAATCCGGATTGGTCTGGCCGATCGAGTTGCTCTGATTGACCTTCGCTCCGTCGTTGCTGTGGTCGGCGGCCAAGGTCGCGGCATAGATGTTGACGCCGTTGGCGACGCTGCTGTCCACCGCGGTCGTGATATTCACGCCACTGGCATCACTCAGGGAGCTGCCAGCGAGCGAACCGGTCGCTGTCTCGCTTGTGGTGACGGTTGAGCCGGCGACGGCGATCGAATTATTGTCAGTCTGACCAGCCGTGATGTTGTTCATCTGGCTGTCGGTAATCTCGTGCGCCTTGGAGTTCTTGCTGTTGGAATTGCTGGTCTGAGCGGCGGCAATTCCAGCAGTAAGGAAGGACGCGGTAATGAGAGTGCAAACAATTTTGTTCACGAAATCCTCCACATCTGCGTTGTTGTTATGAACACGACCAAACCCGCCGGTAGAAAAGCGTACGGCGGAGGGGCCAAATTGAGCGTGAACCTCTTGACCCTCTAAAACAGAGGGTTGACGCGATCCGCGCACTACCTATCGTCGGGGGCCTGGAGGGTTGAAAGCGGGGGGCCGCAGAAAGAGAGGCGTAAGGCCACTTCCATCCGTGGGCCGAACCTGATCAACCTGAATTGCACGTATAGCCCGATGAGCCCGGAGACTACTCTTCGCTTACTCCGCCCAATGTGTCGTGCAATGGGTGATCCAATCAGACCAAACCGCGACCTCATTCTTTGAACTGCGATCGCCTGGTGGCTGATTCAGATAACCAGAACCTTGCAATTCCGATGCCATGCAGACTGCTGCGTAATTCCCCAATTTCGTACAAAATTGTGTGGGTAAATTGCAGGAAAGTGCATATTCATTGAGGAAGAACTTTGCCGCTTACGTCGACGTCAGGTAAATGTCGTTCTATACGCGACTTAATCGCCAGAGCCGACGGAGAAGAATGGTGGGCCCACCAGGACTTGAACCTGGAACCAACGGATTATGAGTCCGCTGCTCTAACCAATTGAGCTATAGGCCCTGCCGTTTTCAACATTGCTGCGTTCGCATCGTCCCACCGACGACACGTTGTCCCACTATTCTAAATGGCGACTTTAGAGAGTGACGGTGGTTACTCCTCCAGTTCCTCTCCGGTGGGTTTCTTTGCTCCCGCAGCAATCTTCTCGGAAATCGCCGGCGGCACGAAGTCGTAATGGTCCATCTCCATTCGGAAACTGCCGCGCCCTTGCGTCATGGACGTCAGCGTCGTGCCATAGCTCAGCATCTCCGCCAGTGGCACCTGCGCATGCACAATCGTTCCGGCACCGGCGGAGTCCATGCCCTGCACCCGGCCCCGCCGGCTGTTCAGGTCACCCATCACCGCTCCGGCGAACTCGTCCGGAGCTTCGATTTCGACCTTCATAATCGGTTCCAGCAGCGCAGGCTTGGCCTGCTCCATGGCTGCACGAAACGCCAGCCGTCCCGCCATCTTGAAGGCCATCTCACTCGAGTCCACATCGTGATAGCTGCCGTCATACACAACCGCGCGAAAATCCACCACCGGATAGCCCGCAAGATACCCTCGCGCCGCCGACTCCTGGATTCCTTTCTCCACCGCCGGCACAAATTGCCGCGGAATCGATCCGCCGAAGATGTCGTTCACAAACTCGAAGCCACCGCCACGCTCCATCGGCTCGATGCGAATCTTGCAGTCGCCGAACTGCCCATGCCCTCCGGTCTGCTTCTTGTGCCGCCCGTGCCCTTGGGCCTTCGCGCGTACCGTCTCGCGGTACGGAACCTTCGGCGCCTTCAGCGTGACTTCAGTGTGGAACCTGCGCCGCAGACGAGACACGACTGTCTCGATGTGCATCTGTCCTGCGCCCGCAACGAGAAACTCATTCGTCTGCGGATCGCGGTAAAACTTCAGCATCAAATCCTCTTCCATCAGCTTGTGCAGCGCCGGTGCAAGCTTGTCCTCATCCGCGCGGGATTTCGGTTCGATGGCATAGGTCATTGCCGGCTCTGAAATCGGCGCGGGCTCGATCAGCACGTCTTGCCCTTTCGCGCCCAGCGTGTCGCCCGTCTGCGACACACGCAGCTTGGCCACGGCGCCCAGGTCGCCAGCGTGCAGTTCCGCAACCTCCGTCAGCTTGCGCCCCTGCACAATCGACAAGTGAGATAACCGCTCCGATTCACTGCGCGTGTAGTTCTCGACCGGCGCATCATTCTTCACGCATCCACTGATTACCTTGAAAAACGAAATCCTTCCCGCAAATGGATCGACCATCGTCTTGTACACATACAGCGCAACCGGCTGCGCATCGTCCACCTTGCGCATCACAGAGTCTCCCCCTCCGGCGCCGGCCCCATTGCTCGCGGCCTTGCCCACGGCATGCACTGGAACCTCACCGCGCTCCACTGGCGAGGGCGAATACAGCTTCAGAAAATCGAGCAGATGATCTGTGCCGACATTTCGCAAACCGCTCGCATACAGCACCGGGAAGATGCGATCTTCCCGAATCGCCTCATGCAGCGCGCCTATCAGGTGTTCCTCCGGTATCGTGCCGACTGCGAAGAACTCCTCCATCAACTCGTCTTTGCCTTCTGCGACCAGTTCGATCAGCGCCTCATGCGCAGCCTTGCAGTCACCCTCCATCACATGGGGAATCGTGCCTTTCGTTCCTCGTCCGTCTCCATCCGGCGTGTAGAGATATGCGTCCATCGTCACAAGGTCCACGACGCCGTGAAACCCCTTCTCATCGACGATCGGGAGTTGCACTGGGACAACCTGCCGTCCCCAGCGCGAACGAATTCCTTCCAGCATCTCCATCCGCCCGGTGCGCGAATCCGCCTTCGGATGGTCGACCTGGTTCATCACCACGATGCGTGGCAATCCAATCTCAGCGGCGTAGTTCCACACACGCTCCGTGCCGGACTCCACTCCGGTTTGCGCATTGATCACCACGATCGCCGTCTCGGCCGGCAGCATCGCCCCGCGCGCCTCATGCAGAAACATGTGAAAGCCCGGCGTGTCGATCATGTTCACCTTGATGCCGTCCCACTCGGCATACGCCGCGGCATTCGACATCGTCATCTTGCGGGCAATCTCTTCTTCGTCATACATCGTGACCGCGCCACTGTTTTCGCGGGAGGACGCCGCCGGCGACTTCGCGGTCTTCAAGATCGCCGTGATGAGTTCCGTCTTCCCGCTGTGCGCGTGGCCCACGATAGCCACATTCCTGACGTCACTTCCTGCATAGACCTTCATCCCGGCATCTCCCTTATTCCGAATTGCATGCCGCGTATCGCGGGCCGCCGGACACACGTCCCCTCGCGGCAAATCTCCCGCCAGCAGGGCAAGAGATCTCCTGCCAAGGCATGTCATTCTAGTCCTTAAAATCCCACCACGGCACCGTCCGGGGAAGAGAAATACGGCCTATAACCGCGCGTAGTTCGTCTTGATCCTGGAGCCATCCCGCAGGCCTCGCGGGCTCAGCATCCGGACCACGATCACAGCAACCGGAACCAGGAACACGAGCGAATTGAGCACCCACATCTCTGCGCCCGAAAGCACCTGGTCCTGCAGCGGCGTTAGCCGCGCAACTCTCTCTGCGGCGGAGTATGACGGATAAAGTACCTTGCCTGAAAACGCCAGCACCGCCGAAAGAATCGTGTTCACCACGTCCGCCGTCAGCAGATAGGGAACTACCATCCAGCGCGACCACTGGCTCCTGCTTGGCCACGGCTCAACAATCACCCACCAGAATGCGATCGACGTGAAGAGGAAACACATGTGTTCGAAGTTGTGCCACGCTTCGGAACGAAGTGTAAGCTCAAACGCCTGCGGCACATGCCATCCCAAATAAGCAATGTTCATCACCAGCCATGCCACCGCTGGATGCGCCAACGCATGCGCAATCTTTTGCACGATTCGCGACGCAAACATCGGCCGGAACCCGCGAATCAGCCCGCGCGGCAACCCACGCAGCATCGGAACCCGCGGCGCACCCAGAACGAACAACGGCGGTGCCACCGACATCAGGATGAAGTGCTGCAGCATATGCGCCGACAGCAGAAAATCATCCAGCGCATCAATCGGGGACGCCAGCGCAATCCACAACGCCAACAACCCGCCGAAAAAGCAAACGGCACGCCACCGCGGCAACTCTCGCGCTCGCGTTCGCTGCAACGCACGCCATCCACGCAGATACACCGTGCCCGCAACGACGATCCCTGCCGCAGGCCACAGCGGCCAACTCCACGCCGCCAGAATTCCGTGCGGAAAATCCTCCATCCTTTGCAGCCTTTCTAATGAGGATTCTGTTGTCCGCCGCCGTGTTCCACCGTCGACTTCGGCGGATAGCCTCCGCCTGACTGCACTACCAGCCGGGACGCATCTCCCGCAGCCGGCTGGTAATTCGGATGCATCGTGTCGAGGAACCGCACCAGCGCCGTCGTCTCCGCTGGAGACAACGTGCTTCCATAGGCCGGCATGTTGCCGCCGCCCAGCAGCACCTGCCGAATCATCTGGTCTTCGGTCAGCCGCGTCGCCACGTCACCCAACTCCGGCCCGCGCTGCCCGCCCACTCCACCAAGCGCATGGCAGTTCCTGCATTGCTTCTGCTGGAAGACCAGCGCTCCCTGCCGCTCCAGCGGCGTGCGATTGTGCAGATATTGCACCGGCACCGCAGCTCCACTCCACGCGTCCATGTGCGGGCTCCACGGAGTCGAGGTGCCGAGTTGCGTGAACACACTGAAGCAAACCGCGATGAACATCACCGCAGCCACTGCGATCGGACGCCGCCACCAGCTCTTCTCTCCGACGCCCGCTACAAACGGAAGCGCGATCAGAATCGCGACCGCCACCGCCGGCACGATGAGGATGAACGGCGTCTCCATGCTCGGCGGCAGGTACGAGAGAACCGTATAGATCCACAGGAAAAAGAAGTCCGGCTTCGGCACCGTCTGGATGATGCTCGGGTCCGGCACCCCGGTCGGTCCATAGGGCCCAAACACTGCTGCGCAAAACGCCACTGCAAGAAGAATCGCCGCGGAGAAGAACAGGTCCTTCCACACTGCCTCCGGCACAAACGGAAGGCCGTCCTTGTGCGTCAGATCGTGATACTCCTGCATGTATGTTGAGCGGCGGACGATACGCCCCGGCACCGGCCATTCGTTGACGCCAAGCACCACCACCATCCACACATGCAGTGCCGTGAAGAGCAGCAGGACTCCCGGAATGACAAACACATGCAGCGCAAAGAACCGCGTCAGCGTCGCGCTGCCGATGATCGGTCCACCGAGCATGAGGTGCACCAGTTGCCCGCCGACGAACGGCACACGCCCCATGATCGACGCACCAATTGCAAGCCCCCAGTACGCATCCTGATCGAATCGCAGCACCTGCCCCGTGAACGCCATACCCAGCGTGAGCAGCAGCATGAAGACGCCAAGTACCCACGTGAGCTCCCGCGGAAACTTGTACGCACCAAATAGAAACACCTGCGCCATATGGATCAGCACGACGGCGACCATGAAGTTCGATCCCCATCCATGCATCGCGCGAAGAAACCACCCCAGCGGCAGCTGATAGTTCAACACCTGCAGTGTCTGCCACGCGTGTCCTCCAGAAGGCACATACACGAGCGCGAGCAGAATCCCCGTCACCACCTGCAGGATCAGCAGCGTCAGGCTGGCGCTGCCGAAGACGTACCACCAGCTCGCTGTGCGCGTCGGCACAGGATGCATCACGGCGTCTTTGATCGGCTTCTCGAGCTGCAGCCGCCGCTCTAACCAATCGTAGGTGTCTTTGTACCAGGCCATGGAGCAATCCTCGTTACCAAATTCGTCGCAACCTGCGTTCCGTTCGCCGCACCGGGGCAGGGAGCTACGCTCGCACGATTCGACAGCGTCGGCATCTGTCCCGCATCGATCATCAATTTCCCGTCTTCAATCCTCGCGTCATACGTGAACAACCCACGCTCCGGCGGCCCTGAGGCCCTGCTTCCATCCGCGTAATACACGCCGCCGTGGCACGGACACATAAACAGCTGCGACTCCGAGAACCACCGCACAGGGCATCCCAGGTGCGCGCAGTTAATCGCAAATACGATAAACTTCCCCGGTGCCGTGCAGCGCACATACGCCGGTACATTCGCCGTCTCTCCATCCGTCGGTTCTTGAAACGGATTCTGAAACGTCACCAGCCTGGTCTCGCCCGGGTGAAACTCCGAAGCATCGCCGATCGCAATCCAGTGGCGATATTCTTTGCGCCGCATCACCGGCCCCACAAGGTACACCACCACCGGCGTCGCAATCGCGATCCCCACAATTGCATTCAGCGCGATCCCGACCTTCATCAGGAACAGGCGACGCGAGACGCCTTCTACATCGCGCCGCGGCTCATGTTCCGGAGACGGTGGTGTCAAGTTTTCTTCCATCGCTCTCTCCTCTCAATCCCTCACGGCTGCGCACCCTTGTCCGGATACGGCTGTCCCGGATTCGCTGGCCGCTGCGCCATCAACCACGCCGTCACATCATTCACATCCGAGTCCGACAGCGGGCGTCCCTGCACATAACCTCGCCAGTCCGGATGTCTAAGGTCCGGCCTTCCCGCAATCACCGTCGTGCGAATCGTCTGCGGATTCACCAGCGCCAGAAACGATCCGTCGAGAATGGATCCGCCCGGCCCCGCCTTCTGCCCAACCTCTCCATGGCACTTGGCACATGCCATCGCATACACCCGCTTCCCATCCTCGGCATTTCCATCTGACGACGCCTTATACGGCGGTGCATTCTGTCCTGCGAGCACCTCCCCCTTCGACCACTTCGCACGCATCCCATTCACAATCGCAATTACCTGCCCATGCGTAAGATTCCCCCCTGCGCTCCGCTCAAACGCCGGCATCAGCGTGCCCTTCTCTCCATTCGCAATCACATCGCGCAACGTCGCATCATCCACCAGCGCCTGATAAATCGGATTCGCAAGGTTCGTCGCTGCTCCATTCTGTCCATCCACTCCATGACATCCCGCGCAGTTCTGCGCATAAAGTTTGTCGAACGACGTCACCGCCTCCGGCCGCGGCACCTCATCGCCTGGCTGAGGTCTACCCGGCCAGTGGCACCCTGTCAACGCAACGACGCCCGTTAACATCACACTCGCAGCCAGCCTACGCATCATGGCCTCGGCTCCTGATCGTGCTCGTGTGGATGCAGTCCCGGCGACTCGATTCCCAACCGCACCGGCAGCGGCATCTGCTGCAGCCGCTCGATCCGTCCGAGCTTCGTCACCGTGTATCCCGCCACTAGTCCGAAGATCACTTGCGCCGCCAGAAACGACCACCAGTCGATCTTCTGCTGCAAAAACGGATTAACAATTCCCAGCGCGCTATGCAGTACTCCGGTCCACAACACCGGAGCCACGATGCCGCCCAGCAGAATCGGCCGCTTCGGCCACACCGGCAGCAGTGCTCCGTACAGAATGCCGACCAGCAGCGTCACCGCTCCCTGGATGATGTTCGCCGTGATGAACGCGCTCAGCCGGAAGTGCGTCAGCTGATACATCGTCGGATCCGTCCACCCGCCCACGCCCGCTCCGCCCAGCAGATTCACCACATACCACACGCTGTGAAAGCGGATGATTCCGTACAACTCCGCCGGGATCAGCATCGCGATCCCGCCCGCAATTCCTCCCTTGATGCCGCTCGCAAACGTAAATGTCTGCAGCGGAAGCTGCGCGCGATGCGTCTCGTCCACATGGATCTGCGCCACGCCCGCCATCTCGGATTCAATCTGGACGACCGCCGTGTCCACCGCGAGGTCCACATGCGCCTCGTGCGGCAGCACCGCGCGGAACCAGCCGATCGCGGGAAAGACCGTGAGCACGATCCCCAGCCACATCAGCCAAACCGTCGTCACCAGCGAGAAAAAGATGAGCGTTACGCCCAGCGCCATCAGGAACGGCCACATCGTCGGCGCCGGCAGATGAATCGTGCCGTGGTGGGTCTCGCCCCCATGCGTCGCCGACAATTCTTTGATCTCGTCCATCAGCGCCCCACGATGTAAACAACCGTGAACACCACAACCCATACCGCATCCACAAAGTGCCAGTACAGTGCCAGCACCTTCACGCGTTCCGCATGCGTAACGTTCAACCTTCCTGTCAGTGCAAAGATCAGCGTGGTCAACAGCATGATCAAGCCAATGATCACGTGTGAAGCATGCAGTCCCACGAGAGAGTAAAAGGTTGTGCCGAACAGGTTCGTCGCAATCGTCAGATGGTCCTGCGTAATCAGCTTGTCCCACTCCACGCCTGTGCCGATGATGAAAATCAGACCTAGCACAATCGTGACGGACCACCACAGTTTGAATGCTGCCATGCGTCCGTGATCGATCGCATGCTCCGCGAGATAGATGAAGAAGCTGCTCGACAGCAGGCACACCGTACCGAAGATCGGAAGCTCCAGTACCTCACGCGGTGTCGGCCCCGCAACATCACGCCCCAGGTAGTAGAGATAGGCCGTCACGAAGATCATGAAGATCGCGCTCTCCGCGATAATCAGCGACGACATCGCGACGTAGCCACGCGACGGCAGCTTCCAACTCTCCGGGCGTGCGATATGTTCCAGCGGTACAGTGGCCACAGCTCTCCTCACTCAAACGATGAATCCGGGTCATCCGGATGCTTCAGATCCCACAACGGCCGGCGGCTTGCCACAATCGGGTCGGCCGCGAAAGTTGTATGCCGGCGGCGGCGAATGCGTTGACCACTCGAGCGTCCACGCATCCCACGGATCCGGCCCCGCCTCCCGGCCCTTGAAGTACGAGTGCACGAGGTTGTAAACCAGAATCGCGATCGCAATCGCCTGGATGAATCCACCTACGGACACAATCTGATTCCAAATCGTCCATCCGCGATCCGCCTCATACGTGTAGATCTGCCGCGGCATCCCCAGCAACCCGGGAATATGCATCGTGTCGAATGTCACGTGGAAGCCGATCACCATCAGCCAGAAGTGCCATTTGCCCAGCTTCTCGTCCAGCATCCGTCCCGTCATCTTCGGATACCAGTAGTAGATCGCCGCAAAGATCATGAACACGATCGCGCCGACCAGCACGTAATGAAAATGCGCGACGACAAAATACGAGTTGTGCAGACTGCCAGTTCCACGGCGCCACCGAGAGCATGATTCCTGTCAACCCCGCAATCACGAACTGAAACAGAAACGCGATGCAGAACAGCATCGGCGTCTGCAAACCGCATCGTGCCCTCCCCAGATCGTCGCCAGCCAGTTGAACATCTTGATGCCCGTCGGGATCGACACCAGCATCGTCGATAGCGTGAAGAACGCATTGCCGAACGACGTCATGCCGATCGTAAACATGTGGTGCGCCCACACGCCTAGGCTGATGAATCCGATTCCCACCGACGCCGCTACCATCGCCGGATATCCGAAGATCGCCTTCCGCGAAAACACCGGAATAATCTCGTTCGCGAACGCAAACGCCGGCAGCACCAGCACGTACACCTCAGGGTGCCCGAAGATCCAGAAAAAGTGCGCCCACAAAATCGCCGACCCGCCCGCCTGCGTATCGAAGAAGTGCCCGCCCAGGTAGCGGTCGATCATCAGCATCGACCTGGCACGCCGTCAGCGGGCTGATCGCCACCAGCACCATGCCCGAGAGCGTCGCATACAGCCATGGCAGCAGCGGCATGCGAAACAGCGTCATGCCTTTGCAGCGCATGCAAAACACCGTCGCTAGGATATTGATCGCGGTCCCGATGCTGCCGATGCCAGTCGCAATATCGCCAGCGCCCAATAGTCGGTCGAGTGCCCCGGCGAAAACGCCCGCTCGATAGCGGAGCATACGCAAACCACGCGACATCCGGCGCCGTTCCTGTTCCCGTAAGCCCATTGCCGCCGATAAAGCTGAAGTACAGCATCAATCCCGCGAACGCGCTGATCCAGAAGCTGAACGCGTTCAGTCTCGGGAACGCCATATCCCGCGCGCCGATCATCAGCGGGATAAGTAGTTGCCGAACCCGAACAGAATCGGCATGCCCACCAGGAACACCATCGTCGTCCCATGCATCGTGAACAGCCGGTTGAACACAAACGGTGAGATCAAATGGTTGTCCGGAAAGAAGAGCTGCACGCGAATCAGCAGCGCCTCAATGCCCGCCACCAGCATAAAGATCAGCGCATAGCCGATGTACATGATGCCGATCTTCTTGTGGTCGACCGTCACCACCCAGTCGTGAATCACCTCCAAGTACGTACCCTCAAAAGGCTTCCGCGGCGTCTGGTCAACTACGCCTTCGATGCGATTGGGTACGGGCACGCTCGGAGTGGCCATCGATTGCTCTCCCTGCCGGTTAGTGCAGCGTTAATAGATAGGCCGTAATCTGTGCGTTCTGTTCCTCACTCAAATGCATCGCCGGCATCAGGCATCCCGGCTTCGTGTCGTTCGGGTCCGTAATCCAACTCATCAAATTCCGCTGCGTGTTTGGCATGATGCCGGCACCAATCGTGTCGCGGCTCATCAAGTGCGTCAGGTCAGGCCCGAACCGTCCATTGGCCATCGTGCCTTTGATCGTATGGCAGTTCACGCACGCCTGGTGTTCAAACACCATCTGTCCCTGTCCAGTCCTCCGCGTCACTCTGCATCTCGAATCTCATCGACGGCCCTACGCCCGCCGTTTGCGGATTCTCCGGCAACTCCGCCTGCGCCTGCTGCTGACTCCTAACCCACGCCGCAAACTTGTCCGGCGGATCAACATAAACCCGCAGCAGCATCTTCGCGTGTTCCGCCCCGCAGAACTGCGCACACTGGCCCAGGTAGACTCCCGGCACATTGGGGTCGAACCACATCTCGTTTACGCGATTTGGCAACAGGTCCGTCTTGCCTGCAAGCCGTGGCGCCCAGAAGCTATGCATCACATCCGCCGAGGTCAGCTTCAGAAACGTCGACTGTGGCTGCTCTTTCGTGCTTTGTGGAACATGCAGCTCATTCGCTGTCACCACGCCATATTTCGGATAGCGGAACTCCCACCAGAACTGATGCCCGACCACGATTACATCCAGCGCGTTCGGCGGCTTCGGCGCATCCTGTATCGCGAAGATCATCCGCGCGGTTCCAAGAAACAGCACCGTAATCAAAAGAACCGGAATGATGGTCCACGCCAGTTCCACCTGGGTACTGCCGAACACTTGCGGAGGTTCCATCGTCTCGCCTGGCCGCGACCGGTACTTCACCAGCGCGTAGATCAGCAGCGCGCTCATCCCAACGAAAATTCCGCCAGTGATCAGCAGCACAAACAGCGACAGCGAGTGCACATCGTGCGCTGGGGTCGATACAGGTTCAAAGATGTTGGTGTTGACGAACGATGACCCGCTCTGCGCCCGGCTGCACTCCGTCACCGTGCACGCCAGAAGCACCGGAATGACGCGGAGACGAAGCACCAGCAGGACTCCTCAGTCGTGAAGGCGTGTCAGTTCCCGTGCGAGTGGCTTGCCATCTCTCTCACACGGACAAGAATCGGCGCACGCGTCGTTTGTATCACAATGCGCCTGTGCAACTACAACCTGCCGAAGAGGATGCCACTCCTCGCCTGCTTCGATACGCTCTCAGAGCGACCCAATTACGCGAGAGGTTGTATGCTCCGCGGGTTCGCCGTCGTTGGTAGTCCTTAGGCGCGAACGATTTCCACCATAGCTTTCACGCTTCCCGCCGGCACACGAAGGCGCAGCGGGCCGCCCTCGCCTGGACGGAACTCGCTCTTTTGCTCGCCGCAGCTCACCCTGTAGGTCCCTGCAGGCAATCCCGCAATCTCAACTTGCGCTTCGCCACTGCCCGTGGGCTCGGTCTCCAATGCGAAATGGAATCGTTGCTGTTTGGTGGACCACTGGATCGGTTGTTCCCTGGCGAACCGTGCGCCCGTCACTGCGAAGTCGATCTGCTGACCCTCGGTGCGCAAGTGCAGGCGGCGGCGCACACCATCGCGAGGAATGATCTGCAGCGATGCCTTCTCGTCGCGCATTTCGCCGCCGAAGCAGAACCGGCCGAAGACGGGATCGTCCGCCACGATGGTTGAAGCCGCCCGCAGCACGCCGCAGTAGCCCAGGTCGGTCTCCGACGAGTAATACCACGGGCCGCGATGGTGCGACTGTCCGAGCCACGTCATGCCGTAGGCCGCCGGCTCAAAGCCACCGCCCGTTCCACCATCGTTGGCTTCGCTCGGGAACCAGTAGCCGTAGCCACTCTCCTGAGTGCCCGTATTCATCAGTGACCACGAACTGAGGATCGACGCGAAGCCCAGGCGGATCGTAGCGTCCGGCTCGCTCCGGTCGTGCAGCGCGTGGTCCAGCACGCCCCACCCGCCCATCGGCGCCATGTAGGTCAGGGTGAATCCATCACCCCCACCCCCACGATAGTCGCTGCCATAGTAGTAGTAGGCCTTCTCGACCACGCCCCGGCAGAAGAGATTGCTGCGAATCTGTGTCTCGGAGAATTTTTTTGCTGCCTCGGGAGTTGTGCCCGGTGTCTGCGGATGATCCAGCGCGTATCGTGCGATCGCCTGTGTCGACTCGAAACCCGTCGAGTCGAAGGCATACTCCGAGCCGTAAAGGTTTGGGTCGCCGCTGACGAAGAACGCAACCTTCTTCTCCCAGTGCGTGCGCAGTTGCGCCGCCTCATCATGTTTGCCGACGAGATCCAACTCCTCGATCAATTGCGGAATGACCACCTCGTTATAAAACCCCGTCCTGTACGCCGACCATTTCGTCACCTCCATCGGAACAGTGAACATGCCGAGCGCGGTTCCATACGCCCGCTGCAGATACGTCGCTTTGTCCAGCTTCATCTTCAAGCCCGGATAGTCGCGGGCGATCTTATACATGCTGAAGTACATCACGATGATGTGCGGATAGTCGTAGCAGCGCCAGATGTGGAGCTTGCCTTTGCTGCCAGGGTCGCTGCTGTCGCGGTTCTGCTTCCAGTCAGGGATGCCGTAGATGCCGTAGGTATAGCTTTCCTTATCCGTGCGCTGCAGGCCGCCCCACACAAAGTGTTCGATGTAGTAGTCCAGCGCTTCAACCTCGGCAGCGATGGGAAACTCCGCATTCTTGCTCGAGAGATACGCAGGCTTGCTCAGACCCGGATCGTCGCAAGTCACCTCGTAGATGCGCCAGCCTTTGATGCGGTCGTAGTTGTCAGGGCTCAGCTGAACGTGCGTGTCCATGGCCCATTCGGCAAGCAGACCGTTGTACCACTTGCTTGCATCGCGAATCTGGTTCTTGGTGATAAATGCCGCGCGCTTGTGAATCAACGTCTCCAGAGGCTCGCTTGCAAAGAACTCCAGTCGCGTCGCTCGCCCGCCGGCTTGGTTTATCGTCAGCAGGTTCTCGCCAAGCCGCCTGAACTTCACTCGATAGATCGCCCGCCCGTTGCGTTCTCCGATGGATTCAACTGTTGTCTGCTCCGGGTGCTCGGCGACGACGCTCTCGATGCGATCGCGCGACCGTACAGCAATGCATGTGAAGAGATCTGTCGGCACGGTCATGCTGGGCGCGACTTCTACATCGATCGCCCCCGCATCCACCAGCCGCTGCCGCACGTCGTCGTAGTCCTTGGCGCCTGCGAACTGAAAGGCGTACTCGCGCTCCGCTCCCGCTTTTCCGGCTGGCGCAAGTGTCGCGCTCGTACGAGGCTGCCGCCAGCGGCCGCCTGCCGCCGTCACCGTCTCACCCACTGCAGCTGAGTGCACATACGCGCGAAACGCCGGCCGCTGCCCAACCCTCGCCACCGTGTTCGGTGCCTGCGCCGTCGTCTGCCCCGGCACTGCCACTTGCGCCTGCGCGGGTCGCGGGCGCGGCGGCGTGTGGTCCCAATACTCCAGGTGCGTCTCATGCTCCGGCGTCATCACCAGGTACGGTCCCACGCTGTTGGACCGCATCCAGAACAAAAACGAACCATGGCCGGAAACAAAGCTGTGCTTCAGCACAGAAATCGCGCCTGGCTCTCTCCCGCCTGCAATGGAGTGCATCGGCAGCGGAAGCGCAATGTCGCCGACCTCGATGGGAGCGGAGGAGAGATTGCGCAATGAAATACCCCAACGCACAACGTTGTCGTGCGGTTCAAGCCGAACGGTGACAGCAAGCGCTTCGCCTTGATCATCCTTGGCGTGAAAGGTGCCCGCGCCTTCCTGGGCCGTAGCCTCCGCCGAATGGAAGCTCTGCCACGCACCATTCCCCCGCCGCCACGTCACCTCCACATGGCCGAGCTTTTGTCCCGTCGCCACGTAGTTTGTCGGCATGGTATCGCCGGCAAACTTGAGACTCGTCAGTGCCGGCCCATCGAACTCAAGCAGAAACGGCGACCCGGCAGTGGTCTTTGCCGAATCCATCTCGGCCGGACTCGCAGCAGAAGCCAACGAAGGAAAAGAGGTGGCGGCCGCAACCGTGGCGGCCCCCATCAAGAACTCACGGCGATTCGCAGACATCGAGGGCCTCAAGGGTCAATTTGTATACAAAACAGTATTCAAACCAGAGCGAGACCTGTCAATGATTTGCTTCTCCGAGGACACCCGACTGGCACAACTTACAGAAGCCGTTTCAATCGACCTTTCGTAGGCTCAACCACATCGGCTTCTTGGAGGAGTTGTGGAGAGCACTCGAAACCCTCCCTTTCGTCCCTTCCTCCTCATGGAGGGCGGTCCGCTCTTCCAAATCCAGAGGCGGATTGGTCTGATCAGGGCAGACCCGCCGCGCATCAGGCTCCGCGCCCTCCTGGCCGCGCTCGTTACCTTCATCCCGCTCTTCGTTCTCGCGGCCCTGCAGGGTCGCGCATTTGCCCACGTCGACGTGCCCTTCGTACGCGACTTCAGCACCTATAGCCGATTCCTCTTCGCCGTTCCCTTGCTTGTTGGGGCAGAAAACGTTCTCGGCCGGCGAATCTCTGTGGTGGCCGCGCACTTTATCGAATCGGGCCTTATCCGTGAGAAGGACTACGGCAGGTACGGTGACGCCATCGATCGTGGCCTCAACGCGCGCGACTCCAAACTGGCCGAGATCATCCTCCTCGTTTTGGCTTACGTCTTCGCCTACGTTGGTTTCCGATCCACCGCGATCCGGTCGTCCACCTGGTACATCACCCGCGCCGACGGCCACAACGCTCTCACCTGGGCCGGCCTCTGGCTCCTCTTTGTCAGCGTCCCGCTCTTTCAGTTCCTTGTCTACCGCTGGCTCTGGAGGCTCTTCCTCTGGTTCCATTTCCTCCATCGTGTTCGCGGGCTCGATCTCCGCCTCTACCCTACACACCCCGACGGAGCCGGGGGTCTCGGCTTCGTCGGCGAAACCCAGCGCTTCTTCGGCATCATCCTCTTTTCACTCTCGTTGGGCACCGCCGGGGTTCTGGCCAATGAGATTGTCTATGACAAGGTCCCTATGCAGCACTACTACGTTGCCATCGCTGCCTACATCGTCATCGCCATACTCATCCTCATCAGCCCGCTTGCGCTTTTCTCCGGTTTGCTCATGCGCACCAAGCGCAAGGGCCTTGAAGAATATGGCACTCTCGCCACCGCCTACAGCGGCGCGTTCCATCGAAAATGGATCGAGCACGTCGAGCCGGAAGACGGACCTCTTCTCGGCACCGCCGATATCCAGTCGCTCGCCGATCTCGGCAACAGCTACAAGTTCGTCGAGGAGATGAAACCTCTACCCATCCAACTTCGCACGATGCTTCACTTGATCCTTGCGGGCCTGCTTCCGTTCACTCCTCTTCTGCTCGCCGTCATGCCGTTAAAGGAGTTGCTCGGCTTGGTTCTCAAAGTCTTGATGTAAATACATTCGCGAAGAGACAAAAACCCCATCCGGCAGCACGCCCGCCGCCGCTCGCTCTTTCCAAATTGTTCTGCTCTTCGGTTCCTCGCCGTTCGCCCGCAGCGCTAGGCCTGCGTCTCTGCGGCAAACGTCACCGGTCCGACCTCGGCGTAATCCCCGTCTCTCCCGGAGCCGACGGATTGATCTCTCCATCCGCATTCTCCGGTGTTCTGGAGCTCAAGTGTCTCGCGCCCGTCCCTGGCATCGTGGGATCTCCAATGGGCGCGGAGTGCGTCATCGCCTCGCCGGGGTTACCCTCCACCATGTCCCTCATCTCTTCGTGATCAGCCATCGTCATTACCCCTTCTCTCAACCAGACGCCGCGCGTCCCGGTTGCCGCATTCTCTGTGTCTGTCTGCACAAACGTCAATGGCGGACGCCCTCGCATCCGCCATCTATTTCAATCTCGTAGCGAGTCTTTTTTATTGCCTCACAGCCTCAATATCCAACTCGATCTTCACCTGGTCGCCGACCACGGCATCGCCGCTCTTCAATTTCCCGTTCCACTTCACTCCGAAGTCCTGCCGGTTGATTGTCGTGGTCGCCGTGAACCCTCGATGCACGCTCTTCGCGTCCATTCCCACCTGCTCGTTGCCCGGAGCCTCCAGCGTCAGGACCACGGGCTTCGTAACTCCGTGCAGTGTAAGGTCTCCCGCAACCAGGTACAGGGCACCCTGTGCTTTCACCCCCGTGCTCTTGAACGTCATCGTCGGATACTTCTCAACGTCCAGGAACTCCGCGCTCCTCAAAGACTTGTCCCTGGCCGCCACCCCCGTGTCGACCGTATTCACATCAATGGTTGCGTCGACGCTCCACACGTTCGGGTTCCCGGCCTCAAAACGGACCGTTCCGCTGACTCCGCGGAAGCTGCCATGCACCGTGCTGATCCCCATGTGCTTCACCGAGAAGTCAGCCTCGGAGTGCGACCTGTCGATCACCCACGCACTCGCCTGCGCCGCCATCGTCCCCGCACCCAGCGCCAGCGCCGCCAGCACGCCTCCCAGCCGCATCATCTTTTGCATCCCATTCTCCTTTTTGCAGTTGCCCCGGAGCTCTCTACAGTCTTTTCTTCCTTCAGAAGCTGTCCACTGACGTGGCATGCCCAACCGAGCAACTCCCTTGTACTCTATGGGTCTAATCCATTCGTCTCAACTAGGCGAGTCACCGCGGTACCAATCACCGGACCGGGCCCTCAAACTAATGGGTTCCCGCTCTATGTCCGTCAACGCTGTTAAAGATCCAAGGGCCCGTTCGCAGGAAACTCCATGATCGCAAGCCGTTTCGCCCCCGCTCTCTTCGTTGCCGCACTTTTTCTTTCCGCGATTCCTTTTGAAGCGCAGCAGCCGCAGGCGCAACCGCAAGCCCGCCTTGCCGCACCCATTGCAAATAACTCCCGTGCCACGCTCGCCGGCTCGCAGCCGCCGCGCGCTCGCATCGCGCGAGATATGGGCACCGTCGATAACTCCACTCCGCTGCAATCCATCACGATGTACTTCAGCCGCACCGTGCAGCAACAAGCTGATCTCGACGCTCTCATCGCCGCCCAGCATGATCCCGGGTCGCCCCGGTACCACCAGTGGCTCACGCCCGCCGAGTTTGCCACGCGCTTTGGAGTCGCCGACGCCGACATCGCGAAGACCCAGACCTGGCTGCAATCCCAGGGCTTCACTGTCCTCAGCGTAGCGCCCAGCCGCAACAGCCTCACCTTCTCCGGCAACGCCTCGACCGTCGCCTCGGCCTTCGGTGCTCCGCTGCACCGTTACAAGCTGAACGGCGAAAACCATATCGCCCCCTCCGCCGATCTCACCCTTCCGTCTGCACTCGCCGGCATTGTCTCGGACGTCCGCAATCTCTCTGACTTCCGTCCTCGTCCGCACGTACGTTACGGCAACGGCGCGCTCTTCAAGCCCAACTTCACCTCCGCTCAGACCGGCAATCACTTCCTCACGCCCGGCGACATCGCCGTCATCTACGACATCAAGGCCGCCTACAATTCCGGCTACAACGGCTCCGGGCTGACCATCGCCGTCATGGGCCAGTCAGCCATCGTCAACACCGACATCACGAACTTCCAGACGGCCATCGGCCAGACCGCCAAGCCGCCCAGCAGCATCCTCGTTCCCAACACCGGCTCCCACGCCTTCTACAGCGGGGACGAATCTGAATCCGATCTCGACCTCGAGTACGCCACAGGCACCGCTCCCGGCGCCACCATCGACTTCATCTATGTCGGCCAGAACGCCACCGCCAACGTCTTCGACTCGCTCACCTGGGCCATCCAGAATCGCATCGCGCCCATCCTCAACATCAGCTACGGTGAGTGCGAGGTCGCCCTCGGCCAGACGCAGTTCAACTCGATGAACGCGCTCCTGCAGCAGGCCGCCGCGCAGGGCCAGACCGTCGTCTCCGCGTCCGGCGACGACGGTTCCACCGACTGCTACGGGGTCAATGTCACCGACCCGCTAGCCCTCGCTGTTGATTTCCCCTCCTCCAGCCCGTACGTCACAGCCGTCGGTGGTACCGAGTTCACCGCCGCTGCTGTTGCCTCCACCAACAATCAGTTCTTCACAGCAGCGGGCAGCTCGGACGTCGTCGCCTCCGCGCTCTCCTACATCCCCGAGCAGGCCTGGAACGACAACTCCGCCGCTGTCCCCGCTAACACTAATCCACTTTCCGCTGGTGGTGGCGGCGCCAGCATGTTTGCCGCCGCGCCCTCCTGGCAGACCGGCGTCCCTGGCATCCCGTCCGGCAGCACCGCGCGTCTTGTGCCGGACGTCGCCCTCGACGCCTCGCCCAACAACGCCTCCTACGCCTACTGCACAAGCGACAACACCGCATGGGTTCAGAGTCAGCAGGGAAGCTGCACCTCCGGCCTGCGCGACAGTTCCACCCAGGACCTCACTGTCGCCGGCGGCACCAGCTTCGGCGCTCCGATCTTCTCCGGCATGGTGGCCATCCTCGCCCAGGCCAAGGGCTACACCTTTCAGGGCGTCGTGAACCCCACGCTCTACAGCCTTGCCTCCAACCCCGCCACCTACGCCTCCGCCTTCCACGACATCACCGTCGGCAACAACGCATGCGGAATCGGCTCCCCCTACTGCTCCCCCGCCGGCGCTGCCAGCTACAACACCAGCATCGGCTATGACCAGGCCACCGGCCTCGGCTCCATCGACTTCAACAATCTGCGCGCAGCCTGGCCCCAGAACACCGCCACCAACACCGCGAAAGCCTTCACTCTCGGTTCCACTTCGCTCTCGCTGACCCTGGGCAGTGCAGCCACCAGCGGCACCTCGACGATCACCGTCACCCCGGTGAACGGCTACAACGGCACCATCAGTTGGACCGTCACCTCCAGCTACTTCGTCTCCGGCGCCTGCTACTCCGTTCCCAACACCACCATCCCTTCCACCACGGTTGGCACCGCGCCGCCCGTCACCGCAACCCTCACCGTCAGCGTTGGCAACGGTGCTACGTGCCCCTCTGGTACGACCTCCTTCGCTCGCCCCGGCACTCAGAACGCCGCCGAGCGCACGCCGTCACGGCCTGGTCACCATTCGCCTGCGATCCCCACGCTCGCTACTCTTGGCATCCTCTCGCTTCTACTCCTCGGCGGTCGTAGCCGCCGCCTGCCCACGCTGCTGGCACTCTTCCTATTCGCTGGCCTGGGCCTCGGCCTCTCCGGTTGTGGTGGCAACACCACCAGCGGTGGCGGCGGCGGTGGTGGCGGAGGCGGCGGTGGCACGACCACAACAACCAACTACACCATCACGGTCATCGGCACCGACACGGCCACTGCCAAAAGTACCAACGGCTCGCTGATCACCGCCAACACGACCCTCACCTTCAACCTCACCCAGTAGTCACTCACAGTCAATCAGCCCCGGTCGGCACTCACCGTCCGGGGCTTTTTTGCATCGGTGCCGCCTGTGCCGCCCGCATCGCCCACCACGCCGCACCCACCAGCAACGGCGCCAGGGCAGCGAACCGACCGCCCAGCGGCACCAGCGCAACCTCCATCGCTGCCATCACCCACAGCATCACCGCAAATTTCGGGCGCCTCCGCATCACCAGCACACCCGCCAGCACCACCACGCTCAACTCATACAAGAACGAGTGATAGTCCACCGCCAGCGCCAGGAGAAGCGCCGACGCGAAAAGCAGGTCAAACTTTCGCTCGTCCGCTCGTCTCCATCTCGCCGCACCCGCAATCAGAAGGATCGCTGACACCACCGCCGTCGCAATCGCCAACTCTCTCGCATCCCTCAACCCAAACGCCAGCAATCCGCGCACCGATGGCATATGCGTCAAACTCATTGCATCGTGCAGCATCGCCGTGTACCCAATCGCCGCGCGATAGCTCGGAATTAACCCCCGCCCCACCAGCGCAAACGACCCCGCAATCATCGCCACAACCACCGCGACTGCGCCGGCAACAACCCGCCACCGCCGCATCACCAGAAAAAAGATCAGCACCGGAATCGCCAGCTGGAACCGCACAAACGCCAGCCCGAAGACACAACCGCCCAGCACATCGCGTCCGTCTTCGATAAGGAGAAACGTCCAGCAATAAAGCAGCAGGCACAGAATGTGGTCCTGCCCCACGGCCAGCCCCGCGCCTAGAGGAATGACGCTCGCTGCAAACACCGCACCGGCCTGCGCCCCCGTCAGATCTCCCAGGTACCGTCGCAGGCTGAACGCAATCCAGCACAGCGCGGCCAGGTTCAGAGTCTGCCAAACACGAAACGCCGTCTCAATCGGCATCGCGCTCAGCGGAACAAATAGCAGCGCCTCCGGCGCGGGATGCACCCACTCCAGAAACTGCCTTGCCCCCACCCCCGCCTGCCGCTCCCGCTGCGCCGTCAGCGAGTACAACGTCTGCGGGCTCTCGCGCACCATCTGCCCAGCCGCGTAGTGGTTCACAAAATCCGAGGTCCGCGCATTCCCCGACATGGCCCACGGGATGAACACGCTGAGCACACACACAATCGCCGCCATCGTATTCAGCCGCTGTCTATCCACGCGCCGCCTCTGGCCTCGGCACTCGAAGCCGCGATGCCACCACTTTCGACAGCCACAACACCCCAGCTGTATACGGCACCGCGGCGAGAAGGTCCACCGCATAGTGCTGCCCGCTCGCGAGCGTCGCGGCAGCCATCAGCAGCAGATACACGACGGCCGCCGTGAATCCCGCGCGGCTCTTCCGGCTGAACCACACGATCAGCAGTGCCGTTGAGAGGTGCACGGACGGAATTCCATTCGGTGCCGCATTTATCTGAATCATGTGCGGCGCCACATGTCCCGGATCCATCGGAAACATCGGGAACGCAAAGATCGGCCCGCACACCGGCAGCAGCAGATAAATCACGGGCGCCGCCACCAGGTTAATCACGAACGCCCACACCATCGCCTTGACACCGGGTGCTCCACCCTCCAAGTCGACCGGGACCGGCGCAGGCAGGGTCGGTTTCGACGCGGCGATTGCCGCTGCCAGCGTGAGAATCACTCCGATCGGCAGCAGACCATACACCTCATTCAGCAGCATTTTGGCCCACCAATGCGGCGCCACCATGCGTCCCAGCACAAACGCTGGCTGCCCCAGCAAACCGTCTGCCGCGTACGCATACAGGTCCATCTTCATCGGCCGGATCCACGACATCGAATCCACGACGGCCTGTGCTGCCGGACTCGCAATCAGCGTGAAGATCGCAACCAGCAGGATGTATTCGCTCCGCCGCGCGTCGGCAGGAACGGCAAACCACCGCCACGCCACCGCCAGAATCAGCAAAAACCCCACCGCCACCGACGGATCGTAGAGGAGCAACGACAGCATCGCGCGATTCTCTCGCCAGAAGGTAAGTGCACTCTAACCTACAAAGGTTCCCGCACCATCATCGAACGTCCTCTTTCCGCTGCCTTCGTCCGGCTCCCGCAACATCATGTCCTGTTTTCCACCATTTAGCCGCACTCTCCACCGCGGCTCACCTTGCACCCACCTGCACCCGGAGCTACCCTCAATCCCTGTTGACAAGTTTTGCACTGGGCCCGGGGTCCCCGCGAGCTTGCTCGCTGGGGTGGGAAATCCGCCATTCACGCGGCTGTTACAAACTTTCCACAGCGAAACGCCAGCATTTTCGTGACCCCAAATCCTCCAATGCCCAATTTGGGGAGTATCTGCGGTAGCACCACAATATCTAGTTGTTTTATACTTGACTCGTACCAGAGCTGGCGGTACTTTCAACCTCACGCCCGGCTTTGGTGAAGCGCCTGACACCTTGGCTCACACCGTGACCAGGACTCCTAACCCGGCCTCCCGTCCCACCTCAGCGTAGGACCCGGATCCCGGCCAACCCAGGCAGCTTCGCCCCATGCCGGTGGTTCCCGGCACCGCCGAAAACCATGGCCGCTTGCCCCTGCGCTGCGGTCATCCAAGCTCTGTGAGAGGTTCATCCATGGCCGATATCGTCACCAACGCCGCCCCCGCTTCCACCCCTTCCACGAATCCGGGTGCCCCGTCTTCGGCGGCGAAGCCGCCTAAGGCGGGTTCAGGCCTCAAGTTCGAGCGCCACTTCACCAAGCCCGGCGTCTCCCCCTTCGACGAGCTCACCTGGGAGAAGCGCGACGCCATCATCCAGGACTTCAAGGGCAAGATCATCTTCGAGCAGAAGGACGTCGAGACCCCGTCCTCCTGGTCCATGACCGCGACCAACATCGTCGCGTCCAAGTACCTCCACGGCCAGGTCGGCACGCCCGAGCGCGAGTCCGGCGTCCGCGCCCTCGTCTCCCGCGTCGCCGAGTCCATTCGCGACTGGGGCATCCGCGACGGCTACTTCGCCTCCGCCGAGGACGCGTCCGTCTTCTTCGCCGAGCTCTGCCACCTGCTCCTCAACCAGAAGGCTGCCTTCAACTCGCCCGTCTGGTTCAACGTCGGCTGCGACCGCCTGGAGCCCAACTCCGACGCCCACAACTGGCACTGGGACGCCGACAAGAACGAGACCGTCTTCTCCCGCACCGGCTACACCCGCCCGCAGTGCTCCGCCTGCTTCATCAACTCCGTCGACGACTCGCTCGACTCCATCCTCACCCTCGCCAAGACCGAGGGCATGCTCTTCAAGTGGGGTTCCGGCGCTGGCTCCAACCTCTCGAAGATCCGCGGCTCGATGGAGACCCTCTCGCGGCGGCGGCACCGCCTCCGGCCCGCTCTCGTTCATGCGCGGCTTCGACGCCTTCGCCGGCGTCATCAAGTCCGGCGGCAAGACCCGCCGCGCCGCCAAGATGGTCATCCTCAACGTCGACCACCCGGACATCTCCGACTTCATCGAGTGCAAGGTCGCCGAAGAGCGCAAGGCCTGGACGCTGATGTCCGCCGGCTACGACGGCTCCTCGCCCGACAGCGAAGCCTTCACCTCGATCTTCTTCCAGAACGCCAACAACTCCGTCCGCGTCACCGACGAGTTCATGAACGCCGTCGCCAACAACGACACCTTCTGGACCAAGTCCGTCAAGAACGGCGCCCCCGTCAAGGAATTCCGCGCCCGCGACATCATGCACCACATCGCCGAAGCCACCTGGCAGTGCGGCGACCCCGGCATGCAGTACGACTCCACCATCAACCGCTGGCACACTAGCAAAAATACGGCCCGCATCAACGCGTCGCAATCCCTGCTCGGAGTACATGTTCCTCGACGACTCCGCCTGCAACCTCGCCAGCTTCAACCTGATGAAGTTCCTCACCCCCGGCGGCCAGTTCGACGTCCCCGCCTACCGCCACGCCATCGCCGTCGTCACCACCGCGATGGAGATCATCGTCGACGCCGCCGGCTATCCCACCGAGCAGATCTCGCCGCAACTCGCACGACTACCGCCCGCTCGGCCTCGGCTACGCCAACCTCGGCGCTCTGCTCATGGACTTCGGCCTGCCCTACGACTCCGACGCCGGCCGCGCCTTCGCCGCCACCGTCACCGCCATCCTCTGCGGCGATGCCTACGCCCAATCCGCGCGCATCGCCGAGTCCTGCCCTCCGCTCGGCGCCGCCACGCCGCTCACCCAGGGCAGCCAACCGCGACGGCGGCGCCTGCCCCGGCTTCTACGTCAACCGCGAGCCCTTCCTCGACGTCATCCGCATGCACCGCGCCGAGGTCAACAACATCGACAAGTCCCTCAAGCCCTCGTCCAAGGGCTTCGCGGACGCGCCGGCTTCATCGCCCCGCAGCTCGACGAGCTCAAGGCCGCCGCACAGTCCGCCTGGGACGAAGCCCTCATCCTCGGCGAGCTCTCCGGCTACCGCAACTCGCAGGTCACCGTCCTCGCGCCCACCGGCACCATCGGCTTCATGATGGACTGCGACACCACCGGCATCGAGCCCGACCTCGCCCTCGTCAAGTACAAGAAGCTCGTCGGCGGCGGCATGATCAAGATCGTCAACAACACCGTCCCCGGCGCCCTCTTCAAGCTCGGCTACAAGGACGCCGAGGTCCAGGGCATCGTCAACTACATCGACGCCACCGGCACCATCGAAGGCGCGCCCGCCGTCAAGCCCGAGCACCTCGCCGTCTTCGACTGCTCCTTCAAGCCCGCCAAGGGCACCCGCTCCATCTCCTGGCAGGGACATGTCAAGATGATGGCCGCCACCCAGCCCTTCCTCTCCGGCGCCATCTCCAAGACCGTCAACCTCCCCACCGACTGCACCGCCGACGACATCGCCGAGGCCTACACCGAAGCCTGGCGCCTCGGCCTCAAGGCCGTCGCCATCTACCGCGACGGCTCCAAGGGCACCCAACCCCTCAACGTCTCCATGTCAGAAAAGCCCTCTGATAAAGCTGTCATCTCGACCGGACTCCGAGCGAGCGAAGCGAGTCGAGGAGGTAGTGGAGAGACCCCTGTATTGGCTTCTTCGGACGACGCCACCATCACCGCCCTCGTCGCCGCCAACGCCCAGGCCACCGCCGACGCCGCGACCCTCCGCGAAGAGCTCGCCACCACGGCCGCCCGCGCCGCCCAGCTCCAGCAGTCCAACAACACGCTCGCCGCGCAGCTCGAAGCCCTCCGCCGCTCCATCACCGAGGGCAACGACGCACTCGACGCCCAGGCCCCGCCCGTCGCCATCCGCCACCGCCTGCCCGCCGAGCGCGCCTCCATCACCCACAAGTTCCGCGTCGCCGACCACGAAGGCTACGTCACCGTCGGCCTCTACCCCAACGGCCAGCCCGGCGAGATCTTCGTCCGCATGGCCAAAGAAGGCTCCACCATCTCCGGCCTCATGGACTCCTTCGCCACCGCCGCTTCGCTCTGCCTCCAGCACGGCGTCCCGCTCAAGGTGCTCTGCGAAAAGTTCGCCCACACCCGCTTCGAGCCCTCCGGCTGGACCGGCGACGAGCAGATCGGCTACGCCAAGTCCATCATGGACTACCTCTTCCGCTGGATGCAGCTCCGCTTCCTCTCGCGGCCACCAGCTCTCCCTCTTCAACCTCAAGTCCCTCGAGGCCCAACCCACCAACACTTCGCTTCCCCTGATCGCATCTTCCCCTGACGCCGTCATCCTGAGCGAAGCGAAGGACCTCGGTATTTCCGCTCCCGCCCAGCTCTCCGGAGGCACAACCGTCCCCGTCACCGGCACCGTCAACGCCCCCGACAACACCATCATCCCCGCCGCCGCCCACGAACCCACCTCAACCCACGGTCATCCGCCGACCAGACTCAACGACCGCCGCGCCCCGCAGCAGGGAATCGCCCCCGACCTCGCCGCCCGCACCGGCACGGAGCCTTCCCTAACTCCTCACTCCCTAACTCCTAACTCCCTCGCCCCCGACCGCGGCATCTACCACGCCGCCACCGCCATGAAAGAGCTCTACAACATGGGCGACGCCCCCTCCTGCTCCACCTGCGGATCCATCATGACCCGCAACGGCTCCTGCTACCGCTGCATGGAATGCGGCAGCACCTCCGGCTGCAGCTAAAAAGTACTGGCACAAAAATCGAACTTAGCCGAGTATGGGCAGGGCGAAAGTCCTGCCCATTTCTTCCTTGGAAGGTTCAATGTCGAGCAATACAGACTCTCCAGTCGATAAGGCGTCACCGAAAGCACAACAAACAATAGGCAAAAAAGATGGCCAGTCCGATGTCGGACAAGATGCCGAACGCCTTCGCCCTCTAACGAACCGATTCCTCCTGCAACTAGACGCCTTACTCGAAACCGCTAACCGCATTATGATCATCACTACGCGGAACTTCGAGCGTGCGAGACAGGACCTCGCTGCATTTGTCGATCCAAGGATTGATCAAAACAATCCCGGCGAGCTGACCCTAAGATCATCGAGCCCCGAGTTCCAAGAATTTCGAAAGCTGAACAAGTCTGTAGGCAAAGTAGGCGAGGCCATGAGGCTAGTGCCAAGAAGCTTCCTCGTCAGCATGGTCACGCAATATGACACGTTTCTCTCAGGCACAGTGCGCCGGCTGTTCAAGCTAAAGCCAGAGAAGATCAGAACCGCAGAGAGTTCCATGAAGATTCGCGAGATCGTGAAATTCACGACAATCGAGGATCTAGTCCAGCAGATGATCGACGACGAAATCGACGAATCGATGCGCGGAAGCCACATAGCTCAGCTGGAATGGATCGCGGGAAGGTTCGATTTTTCTATCGATTTCAAAGACCCGCTTCTGCAACGCTTCGCGGAACTGACAGAAAGGCGCAATGCCTATGTGCACACGGACGGATGCATTAACCGCCAGTACTTTAAAGGTCTGCGACAAATTCCCGACGAGATCGTGAAAGATCGAACGCCTAGGAAGTCGCTTACCAGTAAATAGGGCGTGGCGGTACCTGGAAGTAGCCCGCGACACGCTTTTTGAGGTAGGTATCAGGACCATGCAGATCGCGTGGCGCAAACAGCGGGGAGATCAGAGGGAACTGCAAGACTTGATGTTGAACGAAGTGATCTTCGACCTCCTGCAACGCGAGGACTATCGGCTCGCCAGGAACATTGCCGACTTCTCCGGCTCCCTTCGGAATCTAGCCAGCGATCGTAATAAACGGATGCTAGCGATCAACCAAGCGCAGGCTTATAAATGGAGCGGGAAAGAAGATAAGGCGAAGAACATCGTAGACCAGATGGACTGGAGCTCAACGTCCGCTAACTTCAAAATGGCAGTTGCCTTAATTCGCGACGACGTTGCCGCTGGTGTAAAGGCTATGAGCATCGTCCCTTCCGACATAGCCGAGGAGGATGCCATTCCGGCGGAAGCGTACCGAACTTGGCCACTCTTCAAAAGGGCTCGAAAAGAACAGGTGTTCTTGGATGCCTTCGAAAAGAAGTTTGGCGAGCCCCTCGTGACGGAAACGGTCACTGTTCCGGCTAATGCAATCCAGGACACTCAAATTGATGGCTCGATAGACGCACGCGCAGACCCGGAATCGAACGCAGACTCTTCAGAACAGACGACTGCACCACCCGAACTCATCAATTGAGTCGCGGAGCCTACTCATCGACGGGTGCCCCATTCATGACAACTTCGTCGTCATGAATGGTCTTCCGCTCTGCCGAAGGCCCTTTCCCTCCAAGCCACTAACCAGAAGGGGCACGGCTTTAGCCGTGCCGTACCGCTTCCGAGCAATTCAGGGGCTTTAGCCCCTGAGGTACGCTTGCCAAAATCCATGGCGATCCCACACAGAGCTCCAAACTACGGGACATATTTCATCACCAGCGCAACCTGGAACCGCCGCCGACTCTTCCAAACCGAAACCAACGCCCAACTCTTCCTCGACACCCTCCAGCACTACCGCCGCGAAGGCCACTACAAACTCCACGCCTTCGTCGTCATGCCCGACCACATCCACCTTCTCCTCACCCCAACTGAAATCACACTCGAACGCACCGTCCAGCTCATCAAAGGCGGCTTCTCTCGCCGCCTCGCCTCAAAGCTCCCCACATGGCAACGCGGCTTCACCGACCGCCGCATCCGTAACCGCGAAGACTTCAAAACCCACCGCGAATACATCCATCACAATCCCGTCCGCGCTCGCCTCTGCCAGCTTCCCGAGGACTGCCCATTCTCCTCAGCCGGATGCCGGGTAGGGCGCCCCATTCATGACCACGAAGTCGCCATGAATTAGTCTTCCTCGCGCACCACCCGCAGCCCACCCGGTCACCACCTCACCGCATCCCTCTCTTTACAGCGCAACCCGCGCCCGGAAGCACTGCCTCAGCTAGAATCAGGTCTCACCAAGAGGTGATCCATGCGTTCTCTGCTCGCCGGCCTTCTCCTGCTTGCCGCCTCATTTCCCCTCGCCGCCCACGCCGACACAGTCGACCTCTTCACGCTCACCGGCGGCGGCAACACCTCCGCCTGGACACTGCCCTCGCCCATAAACTTCAGCGTCCATAACGAGCCGCAGTTTGTCCCCACCTTCCCGATCACCCTCGTCACCAACGGTGTCCCTGCGAACTCGACCGTCACATTCGAGTTCGGCCACGTCGCCAACCTCCTCGTCGGCGGACTGGCGATCATCAACATCCCCAGCGTTCTGAACCCCACCTTGCTCACCGATGACGGCACCATCTCTACCTACACCGGCACCTTCGACCTCGGCACCTTTAACGGCCTGGTCCAGGTCTTCTCGAACAACAGTCTCACCTACGTCCCGTACACGTTGACCATCGCCTCTCAGCAAGACGCCAGCCCCACACCCGAACCCTCCAGCCTTCTGTTACTCGCCACCGGCCTCGCCGCAGCACTGGTTCCTCTCCGCCGCCGTCTGTCTTCCTTTTGACCGAATATCGATTCGGCCACCAGCGCTTTCCACAGAAAAATGAGTTTTCCGCATTTCTTAGGGACATGCTAAGAAACGTTCCACGTGAAACATCGCTGTTCCGGCGTGTACCGCAAGAGGCGTTCCGCACAACGCCGTCGAATCAATTGCGAAGTTGTGGCCAGATCAGTCCGCCAGCGAGGCCGGAATTACAGCCTCGGGCACAAGATGATCGTTGATTGCTGCATGAATGCGTTCGGTATCGCCGGCCAGCAGGGCCTCGAGCAGCAGTTCGTGCCCGCGCACGGCGCTGTTCATCATGTCACCCGCTGCATGCCGTTTCATACTCACAAACGCGTACACGGGCACGCACAGGTGCTCGAGCGTTTTGGCGAGCACCTCATTGCCGGAGGCGTTCCACACTGTCTGGTGGAAGCGGTAGTCTTCCTCGGCCACGCCGAAGTGGTCGCCCATAGCGACCAGGCGGCCCATATTCTCCAAACGCATACGCAACTCCGTCTCGACCTTCTCATTGATCCGCGAAGCCGCGAGCTGGAACGCAAAGACCTCCAGGTGACGGCGCACAGCCATCATCTGGAGGATTTCCGTGCGCGTGAGCCGGGTGACGGTAGTGCCGCGGTCCGGCACGCGGACCACTAGCCCCAGGTACTCGAGCTGCAGCAGCGCCTCGCGCACAGGGACCTGACTTACGCCGAGTTGCTTGGCCAAAACAGCCTCGCGCAAGGGCGTGCCCGGCGCAAGTTCTCCGGACCAGATCGCGTTGCGCAATCTTTCAAAGACTTCCCGCGACTTGCTCAGCGAGCGGACAGGTGTGAGAGAGAGGGCATGCACGACTCGATCATAGCCAAGCGGTCCGCCCCCGACAATCGAATTTGCGCCGTCGCCGCTTCTAGGCATGTTGCGGAGACCATCCCATCATTTCCGCGATGCGCGGCGGAACGTTGCGGTCCATGTCCGCGAGGAATGTTGCGCGGCTCGCGGCTGAAGCGAAGTCATCTCCGCTCATCATTGGCCCGCAATCGAAGCCGAGATGCCGTACCGCCTGCCGCACCGCTGGGAAGAAAGGATAGCGAAACAGAATTTCCAGAACATCGTTGATCTCGCTCTGTAGGGCCCGTGCCAGTTCCCAATCGCCGCTCTCTGCTGCACGAGCAATGGCGATATACGGCTCAGCCAGCATGTTGTACGTTGTCCCGATTCCGCCCTGTGCGCCCATCAGGAGCCCCGCCGCCAGCACTTCATCGTAGCCGTTGAACACCAACTTGCCTCGCTTAACCAGTTGCTGCAGCAGCTGCAGGTGAAAATCCGTGAACTTCACCCCCAGCACGTTGGGGAAGTCGCACACTTCGAACAGTTCTGCGGGCTTCTGAAAGGCATGCGGTGCGACCTTAGGGAAGTGATACAAAATGACCGGCAGCGGGGAGTGTGCGGCGAGCTGCTGATAATAGCGGCGGACCATCTCCGCATCGCCCTGCGGCGGCAGACTGCTCACCGCATGCGCTCCAGCCGCAGCCGCATGCTCGGCCAGTTGGATTGCATCGCGAACCTCGGGAGTACCCACATGGACAAATAGCCGCTTGTCCGGTGGAAGCGCCGCCATCAGCCCTTCTACAAGCAAGCGACGAGTTTCCAACGAGAGCCGCATGCCCTCACCGGTTGTTCCCGCAACATAGACTCCATCCAAACCCTGCCCTAGCAAGTGCCCCATCAGGCGTTGTGCCATAGGGATGTTCAGGCTCCGATCTTCACGGAGGGGGGTCAGCAACGCTGCATGCAATCCGACAAAAGAATGGTGATCCAAGAAGCCTCCACTAACGATTATCGATAAGATATCACCAAGTCAGAGTGGATGTAAATTTCCTTAATTATTGACAAACGATAACCGATAATACTACGTTTGCCCCGGGGCTTCTTTGTTTACCCGCAGCCTCTCACCGTTGAAATCTGTCAAAGGAGCTGTTCTGATGGCCGCCCATGCTTCCTCCCGCCTCGACACCGCCCTCTTCAACCCCCGCACCCTGTCGTCCGCCGAACTGACGGCCTATGACCGGGATGGCTATCTCTCCTGTGGCCCGGTACTCACGGCCGACGGAGTTGCAGTCATCCGTGAGCAGTGCATGGCCGCCTGGCAGAAGGAGAAGGAGGGCTTCCGACAAGACAAATCGTGGCTTGAGAACACGCTGTTGCCCAACATCCACCACTTTTCCCCGGCCGTACGGGCGTTCTATTTCACCGGCCCGCTGGTGGACGTCGCTACCCAGGTCGTTAGCCCCAATGTGAAGGCCGCGACCAGCCAGCTGACGTTCAAGCTCCGCGGCAACACCAAACCGGTTCAGTGGCATCAGGACAACGGCTATGGCCGGCTTGATCCTCCGAATGCAATCTCCTGCTTAACAGCCCTCGACGATGTTGACCAGGCCAACGGCTGCCTCTGGATCATTCCCGGCAGCCACAAGGGGGGCCAGATGCGGCACGATGAAGGCACAGCCTCGACCAGCGGCAACTTCCGCCCCGAGCAGACTATGCACGTCGACGACTCGAAAGCTATCCCGATCACGATGAAGGCTGGCGAGTGCCTCTTTTTCCATGGCTGGACGCTGCACAAGTCCGAAGGCAATCTCTCCGACGGCGACCGCCGTATTCTCTTCTTTCGATACGCCGACGCCGACGCAGTCGAGGTGGACAAAGGCAGCAAGCCGCGCCTGGGTCGACTGCTCCGCGGCGTCACTCGTTTCGATGAAGTGCGCCAGTTTGAAGCGAACCTGTGAGTGACCCCGATGAGCATGAACCGGAGGCGATTCCTGCGCAGCTCGCTTTTCGGGGGCGCCATCTTCCCGGTTCGCAGCCTGGGCTTCGCGCAAGCTTTTCTTTCGCCGACGCCAGGCGCGCCCTTCTTTACTGATGGCTTCGACGCGCCGACGCTTGGCGTGAAGCCGCCGTTCACCATCATGGCTGACGTGCAAGACGGCTAACGCGACCTACGCGTCGAACTTCTTTCTGGATCGTGTTGCTCCTCCTGAGCCCCATAGTTGGTACACGTGGACGTCGTCCTTTCACCCGGCTCTGCACGGTATCGGCTCACGGAGAAGGCCTCCGGCCGCCTTGTGCTCGCGGGGTCTGCGGCGATCGATTGGCAAGGCCGGTTTCTCGCGCTCGGCGTTCATAAGACAGCCGTATCGTTCGACAACGTCGTCGTGCGCTGAAACAGCCGCCGATGGCTCTGCCAGTCCGGGTGGTTCTTCCGTTGCTTTGTCCGTCCAAGAACCTGTACTTCGGCGTGCGCAGGAAGAGCTTTCCGACTCTGCGTTGTCGCAGGTGCCAGAACGCGTGCCGAGTTCAACCTGCGACGGGCGTGCTCACGCGCCGGCGCTGGCCTGCCAGCAACAGCAAACACGCGACGCCGCCGACGAGTGTCAGGCCGGCGCCCATAAAGATGAGCGAGAAGGAGACATGCTGCCGCATCCATCCGCCCGCGAGGGTTGTGAGCCCGGCGATGAAGCATCCCACGCAGTTCAGGATGCCGTAGGCGCTCGAGCAGAGTTCCGGTTCCAGGATCTGTGCCAGAATAGGCGCCGTGTTCGCATCAAAGCAGCCGCGCCCTAGCCCGATCGAGATCAGCGCGATCACAACCATCGCCACTGAGTGCGTGAGACTCAACGTGATCAGGAACGGGCACGCCAGCGCGAGCCCTGCTGCCTGCACCAGGAACCGCGCCCGCCGGTCTCGTGCCGCCAGCCGGTCCGAAGCGATACCTCCCGCGAATGCGCCGGCGAAGCTCATGATCTGCAGCCAGAACGTCGCCATGAATCCGGCCTGCAAAAGACTCATGTGGAAGTGATCGTAGAGATAGAGCGGCAGCCACGTGTAGAGCATCCACGTGGCGATGGAGAATGCCAGAAAGACCAACACATACACGCGCAGCCCTGCGCTGCGGGCGAGCACGCCAAAGACGATGCTTTGACTCTTCTCCGTGCGAGCGATCCTGTGTCGCCGAATGGCCAGCCACAGCACCGCCGCGTACGCCACGCCTATCGCAGCCAGTACCTGAAAGGCACTGCGCCAGGAGTAAGCGCGGTCCGCGAACCCACCGATCGTCCCGCCCGCAACAATCCCCGCATAACATCCTGTCTGGTGAATGCCCGACGCAAGCGAGCGGAAGCGCTCTTCGTGCACCTTTACCAGCAGACCCAGGGCAGCGGGAATGTAGAACGCCTCGCTCAGCCCCATCGCGGCACGCGTCCACAGCATCTCCGGCATCGTGACCGATCGTCCCGCGAAATAACCCGCGACGCTCCAGATAACCAGGCTCACCAGGATGATGCGTCCCTGTCCAAAACGGTCCGCCGCCACGCCGGCAAATGGACTTGCCAAGCCGTAAGTGACGAGAAAGAGCGTGCTCGTCAGCCCGAGCTGCATCGAACTCGCGTGCAGATCGCGCTCCAGCAAAGGAAAGATCGAGAAGATCACCTGCCGGTCCAGATAATTCAGTGCCGCCACGCCCCACAGCAGCGCCAGCAGCACCCACGGCCACAATTTGAAGGTGCGTGTCCCCTCGCTCATTGCTCTGCCCGGCCGCTCCACCTCAACGTCCGCGCGGACCCTGGAAGGTCAACGCTACAACCTGGGCGGAGCGGTGTCCAGGATGGCTCTCTCCGCCGGCGATCACATAGTTTCCATGCCACAGCGCAACGGCCGTTGTGACGAGACTGAGTGGCAGCTCCGCTACCGGGGTCCACGCGTGCCGCGGCGCATCATAGGTCAGCACCTTGCGGCTGAAGCCAGGATGATTGTCTCGCAACGTAAGAATCTGGCTGGCGAGTTTGCCGTCATCGCCGCCGAAGACAAGCACGCGCCCCTTTGCATCACATCCCGTCGGGGCCGCCACCACGGCGGACGGCAATTCTGGCAGCCGCTCCCATACACTCCTCCCGTTGCGCACCCAGGCGTCGCGCAAATATGTGCGCACGGGACCGCCGTTCGCATCGGGTCGCACGTCCGCGCCGCTGATCACGTAAAGCTTCCCCCGGCATCCTGCCACCGCAGGCAGAATCCGCGCATGAGGCCAGGGCGGTGTGTCGCTGTGCCGCCATGCCGCACCACTCTCCAGCTTCAGGCTCCAGATCTCCTTCGACGCACTCATTGGCGTTGCGTCTCGCTGTCCGCCGACGACGTACAACGTGCTGTCCACCACGGACGCGCCGGCATTCGTTAGCGGCTGGGGTAGCCGCGGCAGCTCGTCGCGCACGATCTTACCGTCGCGCATGCGGAAGCGCAGCACGGTGTCGAATGTGCGCGTGGCGTTCTGGCCGCCTACGCAGAGCAGCGCGTCACCCCATTGCGCCGAGGCGCCGTAGGCCATCCCTTCCGACAGGTCCTCCGCACGCTGCCACGCTCCGTCGGGCGAGTGCAGCACGTAGACGCTGCTCTGCCACCCCTTTTCGCCGCCGTCCCACGGGGGCGCGCTCCACGTCGACCCGCCAGCGACCACCAGCGCATCGCCGACTCGACCGACGCACTGACCCGCGATCGCCTGCGGTAGCCGCGCCAACATGCGCACATTGGACTCTTGGGCAGGCACACTCATCCATCCTCCCAACAGCAGCACACCGATTCCCACAACCCCTATGTTCGCGATCCGGTCCGCACGTCCCTGCATCAACACCTCACTTCGCGGTCTCGTGGCTGCCAGTCAGCCAGCTGAGCGTGAAGTGCACCAGCACCTCGCGTGCATTATCCGTCTCACTGTTGTGAATGGCGCCTTCCTCATAGAGCACATAGATGGATTTGTCGCTCCCGACCGCGACGTCACTATACCCCGCCACGCCCGCATCGATCACCCGCGAAACCGGCCAGGTCTTCGCCCCGTCGGAGCTCATCCGCAGCGTTAGGTTCTGTCGGAGCCGGCCTGCGCGTTTCGGATCCTGAGTCTTCAAAGCTTCGCTGTCTGGATTGGAGAACAGGATGCGCGGATCGTGGTCGTTCAGCGAGTCCGCATACCGCGCAATGCTGGCCGCGCAAATTGGCTCATAGAGCGCATCGGTGAACTCAGGCTTCGTCCAGTGGTGAGCGCCATCGGGGCTGATGGCGAATGCCCGTCGGTGCTTCTCGGACTCGTTGCGGATACTCAGATACACGCGGCTATCCGGAAGCTGCACTGCCATTGATTCGCTCGGGTTCGGCAGTCCGTCCGAGTTGATGGCGATGATGTCGCCGGCCTGCCACGTTTTTCCATGGTCGTCGCTGTAGATTGTCGCGATCGCCGAAGGTCGATGTGCCCGCGAAGTCGGTGAGGTGCGCGTGCCCAGTGCCATCCACACGGGCACCAGCAGTCGCCCGCTCCTCAACTGAATCGCGTGCCCCACGCCCGGGGCGATCACATGCCAGTCGAACTGCGGCCGAAAATTTTCGAAGACGGAGGTAATGTCGACCGGCTTCGTGAACGTCTTTCCATCATCGAAGCTGCGCATCACGTAACAGCGCTCGTAGTTGTGCTGGTAGAGAAGCACCACGCTGCCGTTCTGGTAATCGGTGATGGCGACGGGGTTGTCGGTTGTCCCGTTAGCGTCGCCGGCGATGCGCCTTGACGGCTCCCATGTCCGGCCGTTGTCGGTGCTGCGCCGCATCACGATGTCGATATCTGCCCAGTCGCTCGTCCCATGCCGAGCCGATGTATACGCCAGGATTACGCCGCGTTTCGTCGCCACAATGCCCGGAATCCGGTAGGTTGCATAACCGCCGACGTTCGCAGTCCACAGATTCACGCTCGTAAAGCCCCCGGCGCCACTGCCCCCCTGTTGGGCGGCGATCTTCCCAGCCAGGAAACACAGCAGCGCGAGAGCACTTAAGACGAGGACACTTCGGCGAAAAAACATGGACCGCCCTCCTGTGAAGGTCTCTTATACTATCCATAAACGATAATTGACAAGCGCTCGACCTACATTTAGAAAGGGCCGTATGAGGCGAGTAGTCGTTTCCGTCGATGGTCTCGGCCCGGGAAACCATTCCCGCATCGAAGCCGCGGCATCGATCGGCAGTGCATCTGTCACATTCCTTCCTGAAGGCTCTCCCCAACTCGCAGCCGCGATCGCTCAGGCTGAAGTCTTCTTCGGCCTGGCTCCCGCGGCGCTACTCGCTTCCAGCCCAGTTGGTTTCGTGCAGCTTCACAGCTCCGGCTACGATCCTTACCGCACGCCCGCGCTCATGGACCGGCCCAACTTCGCGCTGGCCAATGCCCGCGGCGTCACCGCGCAGGCGGTCGCCGAGCACGGCTTGGCGATGATGTTTGCCTTGGCCCGTCAGCTACCGCTTCACATCCGGGACCAGCAGCTCTGCGTTTGGCGACGGGCAGCGTCCTATCAGCTTCTCCAAGGCAGCACGGTCACCATCCTGGGACTGGGCGCCATAGGCTCGGCACTTGGCCGCATGCTCAGCTCACTGGGTGCGACGGTTCTTGCGGTGCAACGCAGCCCGGTGCCACCGGAGTTTGCCACCGCGGCGTTTCCGCTCGAGCGGCTCCAGGACGCGCTCGCCCGCTCACAGCACGCCGTTATCTGCCTCCCGAACATCGAATGCGATCGGCCGGTGGTCGGTGCGGCTGAGCTCGCCGCGATGCCCTCCGGCAGCTTTCTCTATAACGTCTCGCGAGCCGCACTTCTCGACTACGTCGCGCTCGAGGCGTCGCTCACAAGTGGTCACCTCGGCGGCGCTGGCCTCGACGTGTTCCTGGAGGAGCCCCTCCCGCCGACCAGCCCGCTTTGGCAAATGTCCAACGTGATCATTAGTCCTCACGCCGGCGGCCGCTTTGCCGGAGAGATGGATGCACTCACCAGCCTGTTTGTCGATAACCTGACGCGCTACCTGAGCGGCGAGCCTTTGCGGAACGTTGTTATCGGCGGCGCGATTCAAAGGAGCTGACCATGCGCGCCTTCAGCGCCCGCGAGATCCGTGGCACCTATGCCACTGTCCTTCTTCCCATCACGGCGGAAGATCGCATCGACTTCGACCGACTCGCCGACGAACTCGTGGTCATCGCGGCCTCCGGCGTGGACGGCCTCTACTCCAACGGCACCGCCGGCGAGTTTTATTCTCTATCCGAGGACGAGTTCACGCGGATCAATGAATTAGTCGCTCAGAGCTGCGAAGCCGCCGGTCTGCCATTCCAGCTAGGTGCGTCCTTTCCTACACCGCAGCTCGCACTCGAGCGCGTTCGCCGCGCCGCCGATTGGCGCCCCACAGCCATTCAGGTCATTCTGCCGGATTGGTACCCGCCAACGCTCGAGGAGTCCATCGCCTTTCTGGACCGTGCCGCCGAGGTTGCGAATGGCATCCCGCTCATTCTTTACAACCCACCCCATGCCAAGCGAGTTCTCACGCCGGAGGAGCTGTTCACTGTATGCGAGCGCATCCCGGCGCTCGTTGGTTTCAAGGTCGGTGCTGGCGACGACACCTGGTACGCCCGCATGGCACCGGTCCTCGCACGCGCGTCCGTTTTCGTTCCCGGCCACACGCTGGCGACCGGCTACCGCCACGGCGCGGCAGGCAGCTACTCAAATGTCGCCTGCCTCCAACCGCGGGGCGCCACGCGCTGGAACCGGCTAATGGAAACAAATCTCGAGCAAGCGCTCTTGCAGGAGCGTGCGATCCAGTCGTTTATGACTCGGCACATCCTGCCCTTCCGCGAGCAGGCGGGCTACTCCAACATGGCTCTCGATAAACTCCTGGCGGCTATCGGTAATTGGGCAGAGATAGGTACCCGCCTGCGCTGGCCGTACCGCGGCGTGGACGCCTCGGCTGCCGCCGCGCTCGCACCGGTTGCCCGGCGCGAGCTGGCTTTTCTCTTCGTTGAAGAACTTTCCGCATCGCAGCCTGCAGAAGGGACCGCATGAAGATCGTCGCAATCGAGACCCGGCGCATTCGCCAGTCGGTCGACCTCTGGTACGCACCACACACGCCACCCCCCGGCGCACGCGACTTCGAGTTTCCGATCACCACCCTCACGACGGACGCTGGCATCGACGGCCACACTATGGACTACGGTCCGCTCGGTCAGGGCCGTGCCTCTGCCTACGCGTTGCACGATATCTATTATCACGATCTGATCGGTGCGAATCCCCTCCACACCGAGGAGATTTGGCAACGCCTCCGATCGAAGCAGCGCCATCTCTACAATTTCCGCGAAACCATTTGGGCGAACCTCGACGTTGCGCTCTGGGATATCAAAGGCAAAGCCGCCGGAATGTCGATCGCCGCCCTGCTCGGCCAATACCGCGATCGCATCCCCTCCTACGCTACCTGCCCGCCTCAGACCATCGGCACGCTCGAAGAGCTTGAGCAGCAGGTTCTCGAGAAAAAGGCTCAAGGCTTCGCTGGAATTAAGCTACAGCTCAGCGGCGGTCCAGCCGCGGACATCCGGCACCTCCGCCTTGCTCGCGAACTCGTCGGCCCGGACTATCCCCTGATGCTCGATTCCTCTGCAATCCTCAGTTTCGAGGCAGCGCTCAAGATCGGCCACGTCCTGGATGAGCTGCGTTATGAGTGGTTCGAGGAGCCTGTCCCTGACGCCCAAATCATCCAGCTTCGGAAGCTTGCCGAAGAACTACGCACACCGATCCTCGCGGCGGAAACGGTTGGAGTTGCTGAGCTGCCCCATTACGTGATTGACGGAGCCATTGATCTTGTTCGGGCGGACGTCCACCACAAGGGTGGGGTCACCGGACTCTGGAAGGCGCTCGGGATGTGCGAGCTCCTCGGTTTTGAGGTTGAGATACACACGGCCAGTTCGCCGCTGCTGGACGTCGCCAACCTGCAGGTTGGCTGCGCGACCCGCCTGTCGCGTTTTATAGAATCGCACCACTCCATGTTTCGGTTCGGCCTAAAGGGCGACCCACTCGGCGTCCGTGACGGCTGCCAATACCTGCCATCAGGCCCGGGGTTAGGCGTCGAGCTCGATTGGGACTGGCTGGACAACCATACCGTCGAGGTCCTCCGGGGAGACTGCCTCTGATGGCGTGGATCCTTTCTATGACGGCCACCCCGGATCGAGTTCAAGGAACTGGAAGATCTCTCGCCGGCGTTCTTGCCGAGAACGGTTCGGAACGAATTAAATGATTCTGAATAATTGACATGACATTCTAGATTATCAATAGTATAGTTCGACCTCGTAGGCGAGGACTTGTGCGTTCAGTTTCTGAAATCTGTCCGCGCTGGGGAAATTTCTACCTTTTCGGAGGCTTTGCATGCGTCAGCGTCTGTTCGCGGTTACCAGACCAATGGTCACCTGGAGTGTCATTCCGGTTCTCCTGCTGCTGCCTGGCCCACTCGCCTTCGGTCAGGCAAACGGGGGAAGCGTTAGCGGCACAGTCGTGGACACAACGGGGGCTGACATTCCAAAGGCGAGTATCCAGATCCGGAACACCGAGACTGGTGTAGTCCTCACCACGACGACGAACGCCACCGGCTATTATGAGTTCCCCTCTCTGTTGCCTGGCAATTACAAGGAAACCGTCCAGGCTCCAGGTTATAGCCACAGCACTACTAGCCTCTTTGAGGTCTCCACCGGCACTCGCCAAACAATCGACGTGTCGCTCAAGGTCGGCGCGGTCGCCGAGACCCTGACTGTAAGCGCCGCTTCCCAGTTGATGGACACCACTTCTTCGGCCCTCGGTAGCGAGATCACCCCCGCAAAGGTCGAGAACCTGCCGCTTAACGAGCGCAACTTTTTTCCACTGATCGGTCTGCAGGCCGGCGTGAACGCGAGCTCCGGCGCCTCCGCGCAGAACGGTCGGGGCGGGTTCGAAGTTAATGGCGCTCCGGGCCTTTCCAACAACATCCTGCTCGACGGTGTGGACGCGACCTTCGGGGAGACGAATGGCATCGGTGCAGGCGCGGGATCCATCACCAACACGCTTTCCATTGATGCCATCTCTGAGTTCCGCCTGCTCAGCAGCGTTCCATCGTCCGAGTACGGGCGGGCCTCGGGTGGCATACTTACCATCGCTACCAAATCCGGTGGTAGCAGCTTCCATGGTGGCTTGTTCGAGTACTTCCGCAACGACGTCCTTGACGCCAACACATGGACCAATAAGCATGCCCGTCCGATTGTGGCCAAGCCTGAGCTGCGCTACAACGACTTCGGTGCCAATGTCGGCGGCCCCATACTGAAAAACCGCGCGTTCTTCTATTTCAACTACGAAGGCGATCGCGTCGTCGCCGGACGCAGTACCTCCGGTGAAACGGCTACGCAGGCGCTCATCAACTCCGTCTCTAATCCGGAGATCCGAAAAGAGCTCTCCTTCATGCCCGTGCCGACCTCGGCCACGGCCAACCCATTGGTCGGGATGTACGTCGGCAACCGCGAGACCGTCACCAACGAGAATCTATTCATGGGGCGTGGCGACATGTATCTCGGCCGTCACCATTTGCTCGCCCGCTACAACTACAACACGCAGCTCCAGCAAATCCAGCAGTTCCGGCCGACCGACAACCAGGATTACCCGATCACCTTCCATAATGCCGTTCTCAGCGATATCTGGACCGTGAACCCGCACCTGGTCAACGAGGTCCGTCTAGGCCTCGATCGCAATCTCGTCAACCGCAACGTCGACACCTACTTCACCGATCCGACCGGGTCCTACTTCACCATCTCCGGATTCTTCAGCTCCGACACCACACAGTCGCTGCTCTATTTCCAGACGACTACATACAGTCTGGTCGACAACCTCACTCTTGTTCACGGTCACCATACCTTCACCTTCGGCACCGATGATCGCTACGATCCCAGCCGCCGTACCCAGAACACGAGCCCCCGCTCCACCTACTCCTCGCTTGCGGATCTCCAGACGGACACGCCCAGCTCTATCTCTGTCAGCTTCGGCGGCGCTAAGCACCTCATCAGCACGGACCTCGCTTTCTACGCCGAGGATAACTTCCGCGCCTCCGCGCGCCTCACTCTGAACTACGGCTTGCGCTACGACTACTTCACCCCGTTCCGAGGCGCCTTCAACGTCACAGCTCCGGCCTGGTATGGTCCGCTCTCTAGCGATAAGAACCGCAGCTTCTTTACCGAGGACCGCTTCAACTTCGCTCCGCGGGTCGGCGTCATCTATGACCTGCTCGGCAACCACAAACTTATCGCTCGTGCCGCGGGCGGTCTCATGTTTGTTCCCCCGCAGTCCTTCTTCGAGTACTCCTCAGCCTTCGCCGATCCGCGGCTTCCATTCGACGCCACGTTCACTCCTAGCCAGGCTCCTGCCGGTTTCTCCACTGCCTATCCCATTTCGCGCACCGTCGTCGCCAACATCGAGGCGAACCCGGACGTGATCCCTGCAGGCCTCTCCTTCGGCGAGTTCATCGCGCAGTACAACCACCCTGACGAGTACTCCGAGGACTGGAACGCGAATCTGCAATACCAGATCACGCCCGGGCTCTACACGCAGGTGGCTTACGTCGGCATGAACGACCTCCATGAAGTCGCGACTTCGCTGCCGAACAGTTTCGAGCCCGGTACCTGCGCTACAACTGCCTGCACGGGTGGCATACGGCCGTACCCCGCGCTCGGCGTAGTCGACTACAACGTCTTCGGCGGCATGACGAAATACGAGGGCCTGCAAGTCAGTCTTGACTACCGTCGCAGCAACCTTACCCAGGCGGATCTGTACTACACCTACTCTTCGCAAAACCAAACATGGGCTTCGAGCGGTAGCAACGGCAACGGCCAGAGCACGCTTCAAAATCCCAATGACGGCAACAGCTCACGCGGTCCGTCGCCCGGTTTCACCCGCAACCGTGTCACGGGCGTTTTCCTCGTCAACCCGCCCGCGCCGCCGTTCGCAGCCGGACATGCTGTCGGCCGCCAGGCCCTCGGTGGCTGGAGCTTCCAGGGTATTGTCAGTATGCTCAGCGGTCAGGCGCTCAACGTGCTCGCCAACAAGGACCTCGTCCGCAACGGCTACACCTCCGGCACCCGTCCCGATCACGTTGCGGGCGCCAGCTTCTACACCTCGGGCGACAACGCCTCCGGTTTTTCCATCTGGCTCAACCCTGCCGCCTTTGACGTCACCACACCGTATAACGCGCGGCGTTATGGCAACCTCGGCTTTGATGCCGTTCGCGGTCCCGGCTCCGTCAATCTCGATGGCTCTATCATCAAGCACTTTCCGATTCATGACACCCATCACATCGACTTTCGTTTGGAGATGTTCAACCTCCTCAACCATGCCAACCTGAGCAATCCCAACACCACCGTCGGCAACCCGAACTTCGGCCTGATCACCACGCGCAGCGATTCGCGCAAGATCCAGCTCGGCCTGCGCTACGCGTTCTGATCGCGGCGGAAGGGAACCATCGCTTGTCTGATAAGTGCTTCATCACCGGCCATGGCCCGTGGCGTTTCCGAGGAGAAGCGTGCTGGGGCCGTCTGCCGGAGGGCTTGACTCTCGGCGGCACGCACGGCGGCATTGCCACAGACCACATGGGGCGTGTCTATGTGAGCACGCAGAGCGGCTCGGGCATCGTCGTCTTCGCGCCCTCCGGCGACTTCATCACGAACATCGCGCACCAGTTCCCCGAGGTTCACTCGCTCGTCTGTGCCGAAGAAGACGGTGTCGAATACCTCTACGCCACAGTCCTGAAGGGTACGCCCGGGGCGAATTGGTTCTTTGTGAAGATGACACTCGACGGTAGCCCCGTTCTGCGCATCACGGCTCCGCCCGAGGCCGGTTTTATCGAACCCAATGCCTGGCGAATCACCGCTGCTGTTCCCGCGCCAGACGGATCATTCTGGATCGCCAACGGTTATGGCGATTCGCGCCTCCTTCACTTCGATAGCTCAGGCCAATTTCTCTCCGCGCACGCCGGCAAGGGCTCCCGCGACGGCCTTTTCGAGCGCTGCCACGGTCTCGCCATCGACGATCGCTTCGACCAGCCGCTGCTGCTCGTCTGCGATCGCGAGAACCGGCGCCTCGTGCACTTCGACCTTGACGGCCGCTTCGTACGCACGCTCGCCACTGGCCTTCGGCGTCCATGTCAGACAAGTTTTCTTGGCGACCATCTACTTGTCTCCGAGCTCGAGGGACGTGTGACCATTCTCGACCCGAATCACATTCCTGTCGCCTTCCTCGGCGACAACCCTGATTCCGCACAGTGGGCGCAGTACGACCTCGCCCCAGAGAGCATTACGTCCAGCTGTTTCAGCGCCGCGCACGGTATCCACACTACTGCCGGTGGCACAACCTATATCTCTGACTGGAATCGGACCGGCCGTGTCACGCGCCTCGAACTCATTTAGCAACTTCTCCGATCCGGACTGGTCTCGTCGAATGACGGCGGCCTCATATTGCTTCGTTCGCCCAGGAGTTGCAGCGGTCGACGCGGAGGTTGGACCGGTGCTGCTGGACCATAGGTTGCCGGCATTAATTGAGATCGTTCGGAACAGCGACTTGGCAACAATAACAAAGTGCGCCCCGCGCGGCTTCGATTTGAGGCGAAATCAATCCGTAATCAAAGTAGCGGACCCGACCGGGACACCTAAAAAGTTCGCGCGCCCGGATGTTATATGCGTCGATGCCTCGCGACATCCGGATGTCGCTTCACCTGACGTTTTGAGACAGTAGGAGGAATCATGACAAGAATGACCCGACTGGGGTTGGTCGCCACACTCACATTGGCCAGTGTCGCCGCCGGCGCCCAGGTGGAGAGCGTGAACCTTTGGAACGCTGGTATTGGCGGATATGCCACGTACCGCGTTCCAGGCATCGTGGTGACGAAACGCGGAACGATCCTGGCCTACTGCGGGGCCAGGAAGGATCTATCCAAAGGCGATTGGTCGCCGGCTGACGTTCTTCTGCGGCGCAGTACGGATGGGGGCCGCACCTGGGGACCATCGCGCATGATCGCGGGAAACGGCAAAGACCTGACCGATAACGTGGTGGCAATCGTCGACCGGCAGACTGGCGCGATCCACATCCTCTATCAGAAAAATTATCTGCAAGTCTTTGAAATTGACAGCAACGACGACGGGCGCACCTTTACACCCGAGCGTGACATCACCGCGGTCTTCGACGAGTTCAAGAGCGGTTACGAATGGAACGTCGTGACTCCCGGAACCGGGCATGGCATTCAGCTGAAGAGTGGACGTCTGATCGCCTCCATCTGGATGGCGAACGGCGTGCAGCACCCTGATGGCACGCGAGGCCATGGTCCCGCCGCGATGGCCACCATCTACAGCGACGACCACGGTCGAACGTGGCACCGCGGAGCGATCATCGCCCGCGACTCTGCTCAGATCAAGAGCCCCAATGAAACGGTCGCTACCCAACTGCCCGACGGAAAGGTGATGGTGAACATTCGCTCCGGCGGCGCCGAGCACCTGCGTGCCGTCTCGGTCAGCGATGATGGAATCTCCGGGTGGTCGCCAATACGCTTTGATCCTCAGCTCTTCGATCCCACCTGCGATGCAGGGTTGCTGACAGCTTCGGCTGCGGAGGGCCGCAAGCCTGTCGTCTACTTCTCGAACCCGGACAGCCGTGACGTGCCCGGAGCCATCGATCGCAAATGGCGTGTGCGCGAAAACCTTACCGTCAAGGTGAGTGACGACAACGGTCAGAGCTGGTCGCGCGAGCGTGTGATCGACCCGGGCGTTACAGGGTACAGCGATCTCACCTCCCAGGGTTCCACGTTGCTGGTCATTTACGAGTCGGGCCCGCAACTCGGCTCACAGACCAAGCCCGACCACTTGACCGTAGCCCGGGTTTCGAAAGCTTGGCTGATGCAAGGCCCGCGCCCCCCGGTCTGGACAAAACAGCCTTGATCGAAAGACCTGACTACAACTCATGAAGTAAAGTACCGCCGTAAATGAGCGCATCAACTCCACAGTGGAGTAAGCACATGAGCTTGCTGTTGCCAGGGGCGGTGCAGCGCAAAACTTTATCCTGGTGCATTCAACAGAGCTGGGATGTTACGCGCCAGCGGCGTAGGCCAGATGATCATGTCGACGACGCGCCCGGGCATCGTCGCACGCATCTGCATGACCTGATTCGTGATGCAAGTGCACCAAATAAGCTCCAGCAAAGGGCCAGCGTCGTATTCGACAAACAACGTCTGTTGGTGACCGTTCGTGCCCTGCAGAATTTACCGGGTCTTGGGTGCGTCCACCGACGTGAGCAATCCGAATGTCCGCAGCCATGCTTCCAACTGCACCGTCCAGCCCTCTAGTTCAGGATCGCCTTTGCCCAGGGCAAAGCCATGGCCGCCATGGCCAAACAGGTGAGCTTCGGCCGGCACGCCGGCCCTGAGAAGCGCCATATAAAATCGCATCCCCTGCTCAATCGGCACAACTTTGTCGTCGATGCTATGAACCCAGAACGTCGGCGGGTCGTCTTTAGTGACGAAAAGATCGGGCGAGTACAGCGCTCGCAGCGCCGGACATTTTTCCATGATGTTCAGCGTCTTGCAGTAGTTCAGGTGAGTCATGTCATCACCAAGCGCTCCAATCCAGGGATAGCCGAGCACGAGATAGTCGGGCCGGCTCGATACACGCTCAATCGGATCCGCAGAGGACGGATCCCCGCTCACCGGACGCGTTGCCGCTAGCGCCGCCAGATGACCACCTGCAGAAAATCCCGCCACGACAATGCGATCGGGATCGATGTGATACTCCGCTGCACGAGCCCTCACCGTTTGGATCGCCCGTCGCGCATCAAGCAGCGGAACCGGTAGCAGATAACCGTCGGCGCTCAATCGGTAGCTCAGGATGAACGCCTTGAAACCCCGCGCCGCGAACCAGTCGGCGACCTGACGGCCTTCGCGATTGGCCACCAGCACATGGTAACCGCCGCCAGGAAAGACGATGACAGCCGAGCCATTTCCAACCGCAGTCGGAGGATCGAAAATTGTCAGAGTGGGGATATCTTCGCACCGGTTTCCCCGCGCCTCTGGCGCATCTCCCGCCCACAGACGAACTGTCTTTACCCCCATAAAAGCGTAATCATCACCGGCGATGGCGCAAGGAGGCTTCTGTTCCGGCGCTTTGCCGCGAACCCCAGCTCCGGCAACGGCTGGAATCAAACCCCCGATTAGGATGAACAAGAATCGCCTCAAGACGTGCTCCTTACGTTTTGCGATCAAACAATTATTGATAACCCGGGACCGTTGACCTTTGATGTTTCGCTTTGAAGCTGTCGGGATAGAGCAACCACTTGTCATATTATCAATAAACTAGTATTGACATTCTAAGCATCTGCTCGCTAAGCTGTCTCCCACAGTTCGTCGCAGGAGTTTTCCGTGAGTTCAGCCATCAATTTCCGCCGTCATCTCTTCACTTACGTCATCCTGTTCGGAGTTGTCGTCACCCTGTTTTGCTCGTGCGCTTCGGCGCAGTCTTTTGGAAATGTGACCGGCACGACGTCGGACCAGGCTCACGCAGTGATTCCGGCCGTCACGCTGAAGCTGACGAATGACAATACTGGGACCACCATCACGGCTAGGTCGAACCACGACGGGCTCTTCATCTTTCCGTCCCTGGTTCCGGGCACGTATCACCTCTCCGCTACGGCGACCGGCTTCGCCGACGTCACCGCAAGAAACATCCTCGTCGATGTCAGCAAATCGACCCGCGTTGAATTGATCTTTAAGCCTTCATCAGTCAACGTCGAAGTGGTCGTCTCTTCCCAGTCGAATGCGCTCGACCTGGACAACGGCTACAAAGGGCAGCTGATCGACCAAAAAGAAATCGCGGACCTGCCCCTCGAAACGCTGAACCCGCTGGCGCTCGCAGCGCTCACGCCCGGCGTTCAGGCTGCCGCGGGCAATTCGGCCGCGAACCGCAGCGGCAGCGACGGCAGCACGGCATCTTCCGGGTACCAGATCAACGGCGGCATCCGCAGCACCTTTGGTGGCAATTCGGAGTATCTCGTCGACGGCGTCAGCGTCACCAATCCCAACGGCGGAACGATCTCTGCGCTGCCCTCCGCAGCATCCATTCAGGAGTTCCAGGTGCAGTCCGGGGTGTTGTCTGCGGAATTCGGATTCACCACCGGCGGAGTCGTCAACTACATCACCAGGAGTGGCACCAAGGACTTCCATGGCGGAGCCTTCGAAGATGTCCGTAATACCGTGCTGAACGCTCGCCCGGCGATGCCATATAACCCGGTCAAGCCGACGCTCAACTATAACCAGTTCGGAGCCGACATCAGCGGTCCAGTCTGGATACCCAAGCTCTACGACGGGCGCAAACATTCGTTCTTCCTGTTCGACTACGAAGGTGTGCGATGGGACGCACGTGCCAATGCCTTGGCATCGGTGCCGACCGCGCTCATGCGCCAGGGCATTTTCACCGAGGTCTCGACCCCGATCTACGATCCCGCCAGCAACTCCAACCCCGCTTTGCGCACGGCCTTCCCGAATCAGACGATTCCAACCGGACGCCAAACCGCCTTCGGCCAACGGCTGCTCGGCCTGTATCCGCTCCCGAACCGGCCGGGCGTTTCCAATAACTATGCTGGCGTGACCAAGAACATTCAGAACAACGATGTCTTCACGATTCGCGGCGACCAATATATTGGCGAGAAGCATCGCCTGATGTTCAAGTACACCCATACGAACGAGGTATCGCCGGTCATCGCCGCCATCGGCCTCAACGCCTCCGGCGGCCAGGATCTCAAGATTCCAACGTTTGCCTACACCGGTTCGTACAACTACACCATCTCTCCGCGCCTGCTCTACACCGCCGTCGCCGGTTACATCTGGTCGCTCCGGACGAACCTCGATCCGTCCGGCAACACCGTGGGAACCTCCTATTTCGGCTATACCACCTCGCCGGCGCTCGCCAGTGGTTCGCTGATCAACGTTCGTCCCGCTGCCACAATTTCTCTCGAAAACGGTCTCGGTACGGGTGTTCCGCAGGTTCGCAAGTCCCAGACCAAGGAACTCAGCCAGATCCTCTCGCTGACAGGGGGAAAACACTTCCTTCGTATCGGCGTCGATCTGCGCAACTATATCTGCTCCGGCCTGGTCACGTCGGGCAGCCCAACCGGATCGTGGGGATTCGGTCCGTTGCAAACCAGCCTCAACGGTGGTTCCACCTCAGGTAATGCGGTCGCATCCTTACTGCTCGGCTTGCCCAATACCATCTCCTTTGATCAGGAGCCCTACGCGGCAACGTCCTACAGTACCGCTGCCTTTTTTGTCGCTGACGATTGGAAGGTTACTCCGTCGCTCACCTTGAACTTGGGAATGCGCTATGGCTTCTACACTCCCATCGCCGAGAAAAACAAGCTCGTGGGCTGGCTGAACACCACCGCCAACAACCCCATCGTTAACCTCCCGGGCGTGTACGAGTATGCCGGACTGAATGGCAATCCCAGCAGCTTCAGCTCGGGCGACTATCGGCTATTCGCGCCGCGGCTCGCGTTCGCTTACGCGCCTGCGTTCCTTCATTCGACTACGGTGCTGCGCGGCGGCATTGGCATGTATAACGGTCCACTTCCGCTCTACTCGTTCTATACCGCGAGTCCGGGATTCAACTCGATCTACGATCCCATCAAGGCAAACGCCACGGCAGCCGCTGCACCCCTGCAATCGACGTACACCTTGTCGCCGGCGACCGGTCCCGAGGGTCCCGCGGCTGGCCTGGGAACCTCGTTCAGTGGGGTCCTCGATCGAAACATGAAGAGCCCGCGCATCGTTCAATGGAATCTCGGCGTGGAGCGGCAGCTTCCCGCCAAGCTGAAGCTGGAAATGCAGTACAGCGGCAACCGCGGAATGCATCTGATCGTCAATGAAGCGGACAACCTTCCCGCGGAGTCCGTGATTGATGCCGCCATCGCAGCCGAAGCAGCTGCTGGTGGAAAGGTGGGTACGGCATCGACTTACCTGAACACGGCTGTACCCAATCCGTTGGCCGGGCTAGTCCCCGGCACGCTGGGATCTGCGAAGGTTACCCGGGAGGTTGCTGCCGATCGGTTCCCGCAATTCAGCGGCGTCACGGGCCACCCCGGCGATCGCGACTCCATCTATCACAGCTTTCAGGCCACCTTGCAGCGTCGCGCGAGCAAGGATCTCACCCTGCTCGCTTCCTACACCTACTCCAAGACCATCACGGACGCCGTCCTCGGCTCCTACGCTTCAACCAGCAATACGGGAAGCGTCCAGAACCCCTACAACTTTCGCGACGCACGTGCGGTCAGCGACTTCGATTCCACGCATGTCTTCACCGCCACGGCGCTCTACAATCTGCCCTTCGGCAAAGATCAGCCTTTCCTGAACCATGGATTTCTCGCGGCGCTAACCGGCGGCTTCCAACTCACGACGATTGTTGAGCTCTCCACCGGCGTGCCCCTCGCCATCACGCAGTCCACCACCAACGGGCTTGGCGTCGGCAGCGCACGCCCCGACAAAATTGGAAATCCCGCCGCCGGACGCAACCGCCTCGCCAGCGGAGCCTGGCAGTGGGTCAATCCGGCTGCATATAAGATTGCGGACGGTCACTTCGGCAACTCTCCCATCCGCGATACGCACCTGCGTGCCCCGGCCTTTACCGACGTTGACCTGGGCCTGTACCGCAACTTTCCTATCTGGGAACGGCTCGCGTTGCAGTTCCGTGCGCAAGCCTTCAACGTGCCGAACCATACCAGTCTCCGCATGCCAAGCACCGATGTGGCGAGCGCATCGTTTGGCCAGATTACCTCCAGCTACGACCCGCGCGTGATCCAGCTCTCGCTTCACCTGCTGTTCTAGACCGTTAGAGGGAGCGGGCGCGTTGAAGCTGCTTCGTGACCAGCCGTGCTCACGTACGATGGCGAGTATCTGCGCGGCATGATGCTGAAGGTCCCCACAGCTGCGCGCAAAAAACAAAAGCCCCGCCGCCAGGCGGGGCTCGTTTCTGATTGTTGCTGACGTTTAAAGGTACCTAATGAAGCCAGTTGAGAACCGAAAGCACCATTACGTACCCCAATTGCTTCTTCGAAACTTCGCGTCCGAAGGACGCGAGCTCCTGCATGCATTTGATAAGCATTCCGATAAACAATTTCGCGTAGCTGTTGCCGACGCTGCCGCCGAGAAGGGATTTTATAGCTATAAAACCGAGGAAGTTGCAGGCTGCGAAGAGGATCTGTTCACAACCATAGAAACTAAGATTGCCCCTCTCATATTGCAGATCGTAAGAGAACGTCAATTGCGGGATCTCTCTCCGCAAAAAAGAACCAGATTAGCGACATTTGCAGCGGCACAAATGGTTCGGTCAAAAAATAGTAGAGCCATCGGCGACCAAATCGGAGATATGCTGCGCAAGCTAGCTGACCGAGAAGGCTCTCCCGAATTTAAGGCATGGGTAGGTACAAAAGACGAGGCCGAAGAGATAAAAAACGAGATCACTAATTTGAGGCGCAGAATCGTTGAATTTGTACCCATCTTTGCATCAAAGGATCTCCTGATCTTCGCAACCCAATCTGATTACCCCTTGCTCATAGGGGATAGCCCGCTTACCCGCATGAACACGCTAAATCAGTCGGAGTTTGTGGGAACCACAGGAATTGCAAGCCCAGGTGTTGAGATTTATCTTCCATTTTCGCCCAGCCTCGCGATTGGTTTTATGTGTCCATCCATTCGAGAGAGCATGCGCAAAGTCATTCTGCTTCAGGGCCGCCAAGCGCCAGCTGTCTGCTTCGATTACCTGCTTGCGTTTGAAAAGGGAACCCCAATAAAACTTGATAAGCCCCATGTGGATTTCATAAATTCGCATCAGGTTCTCGCATCCGAGCGCTTCGTCTACTCTGCCTCTGACGATTTCGCCCTCGTTCGCGAGATGGTGAGCAACAACCCTGCGGCTCGTGAGGGGCACCGGCTCATGAACAACCAAAATTTGTAGCGCTGCAACGATCACTACCGCTCGCTCAACGCAGACAATCACGCCCACCCTTCATCGATAACCATCTCGAAGCGGTCGTATGCTGCACGAACCTTGGTGATCTCGACGCCGCTCTCATCCGACCCAAGATCATCTTGAATGTCTGTCCGCGAAAGAGTGGAACGTGCCCCGAGGATTACCTGAACGAGCCGAAGGTCGTCTCCGAAGGACAAGAAGTAATGCCCATCCTCTTCTTGCTCTAGACTCGCCCACCTGCGAATCTCGTTCTCGTACTGCCAGTGATCATATTTGGTAAATAAAATCGTTCGCACGATCCCGAGTCCAGTCGCTTCCTCGAGCGCAAAAAAGTTCTGCGGAAACGGCAACGGTTTGGATATGTAGTGGACTTTGGCCGATTCGTCCTCAGAATTCCCACTTATATCCGGAATCTCAAACCCTAGGCACAGGCCACGGTGGCAGTCACTGTAATGTGCCCAGATCACAGGGTTGCAGAATGCAGAGCTAAAACACGTCACTCCCGCACCTTCCCCTAGATCATCTCTAGTTTGCAGAAAAGCCTTCCTGAGGCTGGCGTCGGTAACGCAGTACGGGGTCAATTCGAACGGGTCGTTGAGCTCGTGGAGTCGAGATATCTTTAACCTCTTCTTGCGCAAGTCATCGCGACCATATCCTTCATTTAGGAACTTGTAGACACGCACGCACCTTATTCTATTCGCCGGGTGGCGGGTGACCCACAAACGGGATGCCCCATTCATGACGACTTCGTCGTCATGAATGGATTCCGCTCTGCCGAAGGCCGTCGTGAAGGCGAAGCCGGAACGACTGGATTGCTCCGCGCATCAGTCCGTAATCACCTGCAGCCAATTGCGCTCAAACACCACGAAGAGAACTTTCCGCCTCTCACCCGTAACGTAGTGATGTACGTCCCCAATCTGGGGCAGCTTCTTGATGTCGCGCAGCCGCTCGCGATGCCATAATCCGGCGGCGGATGCGCTTGAGTCTCGGTGTGCACCCCGAACGGCGACGCTGCGGCTCTGACAAAATCGGCAAACAGTGGACCGGAAGCGCCGGGTGCCCCACATCTCGATTTTGAGATGTGGGTTCGCAGGATGTCATCAATCAAATAAGAATCCGCGGGTGCCATCCGTACCCGCCTTTGCCGGGTGCCCCATTCATGACGACTTCGTCGTCATGAGCGGGATTCCGCTCGCCGAACGCCGTTCATTAACACCGCGAACCGGAAGGGCACGGCTTCAGCCGTGCCGCAACCCTTCATCTCCACCCAAACCTGGAACCGCGGGCCCCGCTCACGCGCACCAAGGTGTCCCGAGAAGCGTACTGTCGAGGAAGGAGTAAAGGTCCGCCATGTCTTCGCAAGGCTTCTTCGAGGCGCGCATCACAACCCATCAACACGGCTCCTCAGAGATTGACTACGGAGCCGTACACAAACAGATGGTGGCACACGGATTCCAGCGTGTCATTCAGACCACAGCCCAGAAGGCAAACGAAGTTCCGGGCATCTATCGCCTGCACAACGCTCAACTTACGATGGCGCAGGTAGTGGAACTGATCCGGTTGTCGGTTGCCCCATTGGGAGGCGGCATGGCAGTGCAGGTTCTGAAAGTCGACGAGGAGACTCTGTTAAATTTCCTCCCATCGGCTCGCGCCAGCCGAGCAGATGCTGAGCGCAAATCAGATCAATCCCTGTCTTCCGGAAGTAAGACGAAAGCCCAGTCCGGCTACCCCGCCTGGAGGCGCCCAAGATAAGCAGGGCGGCCGGGTGCCCCGTTCATGACGACGAGGTCGGCGCGAGCGGGATTCCGCTCTGCCGAAGGCGCAGCGACTGCATCGCCTTCTGTCCCGCCACCCCTCTCTATCGTTTTCCGTTTGACTTTCCATTCCAACAAGCGCACGCTCTTCGCAGCGAAAGGATGCCCCGATGCGCCTCGTCCTCGCCTGCCTCAGCCTTCTCTCCCTCGCCACAATTCCCGTCGCCGCCCATGCCGACACCGTCGACGTCATGACCGTCACCGGCGAGGGACACACCTGGACCTTCGACTTTCCCACCGTTGAGACCTTCACCTACCCGGCAAATCTCGCGCTGTTCATTCCCGGTCTCACTCCGCTGTCCGCAACCCTCGACGGCGCCTCGATCGCTCCCACCGAAATCTTCTTTCACGCCACCCAGAACATATCCGGTCCGTTCGGCCAGATCATCACGCCGAGCGGCAGTCTGCTCGACATCTCCAGTCCCAGCGGCCCCTTCACAGATCCGGTTACCCTGCAGACCTACTACGCCTACACCTCAACCTTCTTCACCGGCCAGACTGTCTTTGGCACCGAAACCGTCTTCAGTGGCGGCATCTTCTCGACCGCCCCCTTTACCATCGTCGTCAATGCCCAGCAGCAAAGCACCGCACCCACGCCGGAGCCTTCCGGTCTCATTCTTCTGGCCACCGCCCTCATCGCAATGACCGCATTTCTTCCCCGACCTATGCACAACTCTCTGAGCAAACGAAGAAAAGGTCCACCGATAAGTCTTATGTCATGAAGATTTTGCGCAAAAAGGGGGGAGGGGGAGTCGACCCTCATTTTTTCCACAGCCCGACGCATCAGTCAGTCAGCACCCGCAGGCGATTACGCTCAAACACCACGAAGAGAACCTTTCGACTCTCACCCGTAGCGTAGCGATGCATGTCCCCGATCTTGGGTAATTTCGTGATGTCGCGCAGCCGATCGCGATGCCACAATCCAGCGTCGGATGCGCTTTGAGTCTCCGTGTGCACCCCGAACGGTGACGCTGCCGCTCTGACAAAATCAGCAAACGTTGAACCTGAAGCGCCGGAAGCTGTGGCCTTCTGCTGCGCGGTCCACGAGCGTTGGTACATAGCCGTTACACGTTCCCGATGAAAATCAACTTCGGGCGCAGCCAACCGTGTCGCCGCCGGCTTGCGACCATTTTCCAGGGTGTTCATGAGGATCCTCTTCTTATTGGATGCCGCGATGATCGGAAGGACCTTATCTATCTGGGTTCGGAAGCCAAGGCCCAGTCCGGCTACTGGTTTGGAGGCGTCCAGGATAACCACCGTATAACGACTGAGTTGCCCCTCCAGCCCGCTGCCACAAACGTCGACCCGAGCCGATAATCAACGCATGACTCCCGCTGACCTGCGCGCGCTCTCTGCTCCGGAAGCCGCCAAACTTCCTCCGCTCCTCCACGCCCTGTGGCACGATGCTCACGGCGACTGGAACGGCGCCCACTCCATCCTCGAGAACATCGACACCCCTGAGGGTGCCCGCATCCACGCCTACCTCCACCGCAAAGAGGGCAACCACTTCAACGCCTCTTACTGGTATCGCCGGGCTCACCGGCTTGAGGTTGACATGGGCCGGCCCATCGGCACACCCGCCTTCAGCGGCTCCCTCGACGACGAGTGGACCAGCCTCGCCACCTTCCTGCTCACCATCTACGTCCCTTCCTGACGAGATCGTCGGCTACGTGGCCGAACATCGATTCGGCACCGGCACTTCTCCACAGGAAAATGAGTTTTCCGCATTTCTTAGTCCGGAACTAACAAACGTTCCACGGGGAACATTGCTGTTCCACACGCCGCGACGGATCGAAGCACACTGGGCTGCGCTCACGGGGAAGAAGCAATCACCGCGCTATTTCGAGCCATCCGCCCGCGGCGGCGATCACCACCACGATGGTTACGGCGGTGAGTGCGGAGAACCAGATGAACGCAAATCGCAGGAAGGAAATTTGAGGGCGAGCACTCCTCATGTTCGTCTCCTATGTAGCATACTACAATCTATTAGACACCGCGCCGCTCTCCGGAGTTCCCTGAGATTTACATAAACTTGACGCCGTTCTCGCCCACCACCGCGAACACGTCGAACAGACCGGTAAGCCCGAGGAGATTTCGAATCTGCTTGTTCAGGTGCATCAACTCCACTTTGCAACCCATCGACTTGCCGTGCACGTAGAGCCGAACGAGCGTGCCGAGCCCCATGCTATCGGTGTGCTTCAGATCGAGCAGATCGAGCACTACCCTCGGCGTGGTCGGGATGATCTCCTTGACGGTTTTGTACAGCAGGGCATCGGGTCCGCCTGACACCAACCTGCCGTAGCACTTGACCACCACGAGGGAGGGGGAGGGGCGATCAATTTCGGTCCACAGAACGGGTGCCGCTGCTGTCTCGGGCATGACGAATCTCCTGGGTGACACGCGGAAGGTCCCGACGGGGAGGTCGAGCGAATTATCCCACGTCACCTAGGAGACTCACTACACCCGAGCCCGTCTTCGCATGACAATGCTTATTTCTTCGCCGCTTCCGGCGGTGCGACCCAGACGTTATCCGGCGCCAGCAACTCCGAATTTTTAATCTCCGCGTCGAGCCTGACCCGCTGCAAATTGCCTTTCCCCTTCGGTATTCCGGCAAACTCCAGGAAGTACTGGTTCTGGAGGTAGTTGGCCAGGCGGTCGAGGTAAGGCTTGAAGCTCACCAGCTGCGTCGTGCTGAGTGAGAAGCACTCGCCGCCCGTCTCGTCTGCAATCTTGGTCAGGCCTCCCAGCGCGAGCTGCAGATCCCAAGCACTCCGCCCAGCCCGCCCCACGCCAACTCCGTAGATGGAGTAGACGATCACGTTGTAGCGCTGGCTGATCTCGCTGGCGGAGGTGGCATCCGGGCTGATCTGCGGCATGCTGTGGTACACGCCCGGCCCGAAGTTCGGGGTCGCCCAGGGGTCTCCGCCGCCACCCTGGCCGGGAGGCCGCGCCCCTGCCGGCACCACGGGTCTCTCTCCCCGCAGCCGGTCGATGCCGTCTGTCACCATCAGGACTTCGCGCCGAACATTCTGTTTCGGCCAGGACTTCACCAGGCTGATGAGCGAGAGATAAGGGCTGTCCATTGTCGAGAAGTTGCCGCGCGGCAAACGGATCGCATTGATGGCTGCGTTGTGGTCTCCAGTGAAGTTCTGGGAAAGTTGGAAGGTTGCGTTTGACATGTAGCCAACGCCAACCTGGGTGGTTCCCGGCTGTGCTTTAACGAAGTCTTTGAGCTCCTGAAGATGGTTTCCGATCGACGTATCCAGCGTGTCGTCGATCAGGATGAAAAGCTGCAGCGTGGAAGCGTCTCCGCGGGCGGGGACAAGCTGCGTGACCTTCACCGGCTTCTTGTTCAGTGTCACCGTGACGGCTGACATATCCAGCCGCGGAGGCGTTGAGTTTCCCTGCAGCGCCGCGTCAGTAATCACGACGTGAACGGGAACTGGCGAACCCTGCGCAGGTGCGCTCTGTTCGCCATAGAGCAGCACACCCATCATGCTTGCCAACACCAGCAGGCTCTTTGCAGTTCTCATTCTTGTTCTCCTGTCAGGTTGCAACGGCCGCACAACGGCAATACTTACCGAATTTGCAAGAGTGCAACGTTCGGTTTACGCAGGGGCGTTCTTTAGGAAGCGAGATTAAACTCCGCCAGAAGGCCGCGATTCTCAACTGGTATTTCTCACAGTCCACACACGATGCATCGTGGAGTGCAGTTTGAGCCGTCGGATTGGGCCATCAAGAATGGCTGAAACGTCGAGCGCGAAGGCTCACCATGCGTCTCCGTCCGATCGCCGTGAATTGTTCCGCAACGTGCGACCTGACAACTGTGACAGATTCGCAGGGGATGATTGCTGGCGTTTGATATCGCTACATTGAGCCCTGCCGGGGAGGGGATGTTCCCGAACCAGAACCCTGCTCCGCGTGCTCACGAAGCCATCCTTTTCCCGCCCGGAGGAACGCCGTGACTCGAATGACCGTCTTTTCGATGCTGCTTGTCGCCGCACTCGCTATCCCCGCAGTTCCTACCAGCCACGCCCAGGCGCAGGCGAACAGTTCCGCGCAACAGAACACGGTCGACCAGGATGTCGATCTTTTGCGCAAGGACGTGCGTTCGCAGAAGAAGCAGATTATCGCGGCAAATCTTCAACTCACCGAGGCCGAAGCCGAGAAGTTCTGGCCGGTTTATGACCAGTACACGGCCGATCTGGTGAAGATCAACGACGCGAAGTATGCCGCGGTTAAGGAGTACGTTCAGAACTACGGCACGATGACCGACGACCGGGCAATCGCTCTCACCAAGCAGATCCTCGCAGTCGATGGGCAGATTGCTCAGCTTCGCGAAAGGTATGTCCCGATCGTCGGCAAGGTTCTTTCGGGCAAGAAGACCGCACTCTTCTTCCAACTCGATCGCCGGCTGGTGATGCTCATCGATATTCAACTGGCAACGCAGCTTCCCATCGTGCAACCATAACCAGAGCTCCTGGTGAGTTACCCTTGCTAAGTCAGTCGAGGATGCCATGTCGCAGTCTGCTCACGAGATCGCGATCCGCTGGTTTGAAGAGGTCTGGAACAAGGGCCGGCTGGAAGCCGTGGATGAACTGTCAACAACAGACGCGAAGTGCTACGGCTTCCCGCAGCCGGAGTCCGTGCTGGATCGCGAGCAGTTCAAAGAGTATGTCCTGGAGTTCCGGCGCTCGTTCACACACGTGCATTTGAGCGTCGACGAGGTTGTCGCGGAAGGTTATCGCGTGGCAGTGCGGTGGACCGGAACGATGAAACATACCGGGGCGGGTCTTGGGTTCGCGCCCACGGGTCGAGTCGTCCACGTTCATGGCATGTCGATTCTGCATCTTCACGACGGCCGCATTAGCGCGGGATGGAACGCACTGGACCTGGGCAGCATTGTGCAGTTTCTCAGTGCACTGTCGGCACGGCCGTGATCAGTTGCCGGGCTTGCCTGTGAGGGTGGACCAGACCTGCGTGGGCATCGACTGATCCGCGGCTTTCAGCAGCAGCGTCACATCCCACATCTGCTCCTCGCTGAGTGTGTGCTGGAACGATGGCATTCCGGTAAGGCGAATGCCATTCTTCACCTTCCAGTAGGTCTCGCCGGGTTCGTCATCGCTGACACCTACGACGTTGCCCTTGCCATGCTTTTTCCAAAGCTGGGGCGCCTGTGGATACATCCACTTTGCGAAGTCGGTGTCATGGCCGGGGGCTCCGTGGCATGCCGCGCACTGCTGCGCATAGATTTGCGCGCCGGCTTCGTACACCTGCTGGTTGCCGGCGAACGGGGGCTGCTGGATCTCGTGCAGCATTCGAGCACGCAGAGGCAGCCGGACGATCTGAGCCTCGAGCGGGAACGGCTTGTCTGATGTGGCGACTGGGAGAGAACCGAACTTGAGATATCCCCAGATGCCACCGACGAGCACTACGAGCGTGAGCACTACACCGAATAAAAAGCCGCGCATCGAATTTATCTCCTTTGTTTGCAACAAAGCTCAGCTTGCAGGTTACCAATGAATTCTTCATTTGTCGTTTTCCTCCACAACTTCCGGTCGTATTACGGCGTCTGAGCGGAAGTAGGTCGGGGCAATGCCCCGTGGAAGGAGTAACTTCATGAGAAAGCAGCTGCTTACTGCCGCCTTTGCATCGATGTTTGCGATTGCCACGGCTGCAGGCGCACAGGTTTACGTGCGCGTCGGTCCCCCGCCACATCGTCACGAGGTTATGCCACCACCCCCACATGAGCATCCGGGTTGGGTGTGGCACCAGGGATATCACCGCTGGGATGGCCATGCGTATGTCTGGGTTCCTGGAAACTACGTAGCGCCCCCCTATCACCACGCGCGCTGGGTTCCGGGACATTGGCGGAACACGCCCCATGGCTATATGTGGGTTGAGGGGCACTGGTCCCGCGGTTGATTGAACCTGGCTTACCGGCCCTGTTTATGAGGCCTCTAACAGTTGAGCGGCGAGTGGCGTCCCCACTCGCCGTCGGCTGTTCAGGGGCCGTTTTCGGCAGGTTTTTTGTCGCTTGTATCATCAGCGAATGATTGAATCCGCACTCGCCGAGCGGGCACGCCGCATTAAAGTTCTTCTTTTCGACGTCGACGGTGTTCTCACCGACGGCAGCATCACCGTGATCCCGGGTCCGGATGGGACGGCGACAGAGGTCAAAAGCTTCTCCGCCCATGACGGCTTAGGAATCGCGCTGGCGCACGTCGCGGGGCTGAAGATTGGGTGGATTACGAAGCGTTTGTCGCAGGTGGTGGCGATCCGAGCTCGCGACCTTCGCATCGAGCACCTCTATCAAGGGCAGCACTATAAGGTGCAGGCGCTCGACCAGGTGATGGTCGACGAAGGATGCACACTGGAGGAGATCGCGTATGTTGGCGACGACATCATCGATCTGCCGGTGCTGCGGAAGGTGGGGCTGGCGATGGCGTCGGCCAATGCGCGCGCGGAGGTCAAGGCCATTGCTCACTACGTAACGCCGAACGGTGGTGGTTACGGCGCAGGGCGCGACGCGATTGATCTGCTGCTGAATGCTCGTGGCGTGTTGAGCGAGACGATTGAGCGGTATCTCGATCCTGACAATGTTGAGGCGAAGAAGGCGGATATTGGCGTCGGCAATATGTAGCAACTATTGCTGCGGGCTGGCATGCTTCTGTGCGGTGCCGTTGCAGCTAGACGCTGACGTGCTCCATCCAGGTAACGACCTCGCCGCGTTCGTCGGCTTCCTGTACGGCGAGGTGGGACATGGGATGACCAGGCGCGGCGCCGTGCCAGTGCTTCTCGCCGGGCGCAAACCAGGCGGCGTCGCCGGCGGTGAGACGCTCGACTTCTGCACCGTAACGTTGTGCGTGGCAGACGCCGCTGAGGATGAAGATCATCTGTCCGCGCGGGTGCATGTGCCATGCCGTTCGTGCTCCGGCTGTAAACGAAACGACGGCACTGCGTTGGGTCGGAGAGTCTTCAGCACCGAGCATTGGCTGGATCCATACCTCGCCGTCGAACCAGGTGGCAGGTCCTCGTTGTGTTGCTGTCTCAGCACCGCGAATCGTTTTCATGCCTTCCAAGCTACACCTGCGAAGAAGGGCGAAGAAACTACGAACGCAGCAGTACAATGAGGCATGAGCGCCGCGCACGTGATGGAGAGGCCGGAATCAGTGTTTCACCCCGACCTGGCGTGGGCACATCCGCTGGTGCAGGAGTGGTTCGTTGCGCGCTTCGGTACGCCGACTGAGCCGCAGATTGCCGGTTGGCCCGCAATTTTGCGTGGCGAACCGACGCTGATTTCAGCGCCGACTGGCTCAGGCAAGACGCTGGCGGCGTTTCTTGTGTGCATCGACAAGCTGTTGCGTGCGGCGCTGGAGGGCCGGCTTTCGCCTCATACGCACGTTGTCTATGTCTCGCCGTTGAAGGCGCTTTCGAACGACGTGCAGAAGAACCTCGAAGGTCCGTTGCGGGAAATTCAGGAGTTGGCGCTGACGCGCGGGTTCTTGTGTCCGGAGATTCGCGCTGGGGTACGCACCGGCGACACGCTGGCGAAGGACCGCGCCGCGATGTTGAAACATCCGCCGCACATCCTGGTGACGACGCCGGAGTCGCTGTACATTCTGCTGACGGCAGGGAAGCCGCGGAAGAATCTTGAACGCGTCTCGACGGTGATTGTCGATGAGATTCATGCGCTCGCGGATGACAAGCGTGGGTCGCACCTGGCGTTGTCGCTGGAAAGGCTGGATGCGCTGGTGTGCGGCGAGAACAGACTGTCGCCCGGCGCGATGCTGACCGGGATGAGCGAGGCGCCGCAGCGCATTGGCCTTTCGGCCACGCAGAATCCGATTGAGCTTGTTGCAGATTTTCTTGTGGGATCTTCGCCGCATAGAGAGCGTGCGACGATTTTGCAGGTGGGTCAGCGTCGAAAGCTTGATCTTGCCGTTGAAGTTCCTTCGGCTGAGCTTGGCTCGATTACGTCGATTGCGATGTGGGAGGAGATTTACGACAAGCTGGCGGCGCTTGCGCTGGAGCATCGATCGACGCTGGTGTTTGTCAATACGCGCAAGTTTGTCGAGAAGATCAGCTTTGAGCTGGCGGCGCGGCTGGGACCGGAGGCTGTGGCAGCGCATCATGGATCGCTGTCGCGGGCGTTGCGGCTGGATGCGGAACAGCGGCTGAAAAATGGTGAGATTCGCATTCTGGTGGCGACTGCGTCGCTCGAACTCGGCATTGATATTGGCAACGTGGATCTAGTTTGCCAGATTGCGACGACGCGTTCTGTGTCGGTTGCGATGCAGCGTGTGGGCAGGGCAGGGCATTGGCGCGGTGCGGTGCCGAAGGGACGACTCTTCGCGCTGACGCGGGATGACCTGATGGAGCATGGTGCGCTGGTGCGTTCGATGCGTAGCGGTGAGCTGGATCGGCTGGAGATTCCGGAACAGGCAATCGATGTGCTGATGCAGCAGATCGTTGCGGCGTGCGGAGCGGAGTCGTGGGAGGAGAATGCGCTGTTTGAGGTGCTGCGGCGGGCGTGGCCGTATCGCAACCTGACGCGTGCGGAGTTTGATGAGCTTGTCACGCTGCTGCATGAGGGGATCGAGAGCTCGCGCGGACGCTATGGAGCGTATCTGCTGCGTGACCGCGTCAATGGTCAGTTACACGCGCGGCGTGGTGCGCGGATGATTGCGATTTCGAACGGTGGAGCGATTCCGGATACGTCGCTGTTTGCGGTAATGCTGCAGCCGGAGAATGTTCAGATTGCGACGCTGGATGAGCACTTCGCTGTGGATTCTTCACCGGGCGATGTTGTGTTGCTGGGGAACACGAGTTGGCGCATTCAGCGCATTGAGCCGCAGGGCAAGGTGCTGGTGGAGGATGCGCATGGAGCGCCGCCGAGCATTCCGTTCTGGGAGGGCGAGGCGCCGCAGCGGACAGCGGTGCTGTCGAGTGGTGTCGCAGAGTTGCGGGCGGAGATTGATGAGCGCACGAGTCTGCTGACACCGAGCGGGCTACTTTGCGGCAGCGCATCGGAAGAGGCAGAGGCTCAGCTTGCGGATGTGCTCGTGTGGTTGGAGCGCGAGTGCGGTGTGAATGAGTCAGCGGCACGGCAACTTGTGAACTACATCGTGACGGGGCGGGCAGTGCTGGGTGCGGTGCCGACGAAGTCGACGATTATCGCGGAGAGGTTCTTCGATGAGGGTGGTGGGCAGCAACTGATTCTTCACGCGCCGTTTGGCGGGCGTTTGAACAAGGCGTGGGGTCTGGCGCTGCGCAAGCGCTTCTGCCGCGGCTTCAACTTTGAGCTGCAGGCGGCGGCGACGGACAACGGCATTAATATTTCGCTGGCCGAGCAGCACAGCTTTCCGCTTTCGGATGTGTTTCAGTTCCTGACCGAGCAGACCGCGCGTGAACTGCTGGAGCAGGCTTCGATTCCGTCACCGCTATTCAAGAATCGCTGGCGGTGGGCTACGGGACGCTCACTGCAATTGTTGCGGATGCAGAAGGGCAAGCGCGTGGCTCCGCAGATTCAGCGCACGCGCTCGGATGATCTGCTGGCGAGTGTGTTTCCGCATGCCTCAGCGTGTCCGGAGACGATGGTTGGTGATATTGAGATTCCCGATCATCCGTTAGTGCGTGAAGTGATGCGCGACACGCTGTCGGAGGCGATGGATATCGACGGGCTCAATGAGGTGCTGCGCGGCATTGCGTCGGGTGAGATTCGATGTCTTGCGATCGACACACCGGTGCCGTCGCAGTTTGCGCATGAGCTGATCAATGCAATGCCGTACGCCTTTCTGGACCCGGAGGATGCAGCGGCGCGAAGAACCCGCGCTGTCTCTCTGAGCAGGACGCTTCCGGATTCGATCGTCGATGGCGCGGCGCGGATTGATCCGGTGGCGATTGCGAAGATTCGCGAACAGCTTTGGCCGGACGTGCGTGACGAACATGAATTGCACGATCTGCTGCTGTCGCTGGTTGCTCTGCCAGTTGCCTACCTCGAGAGTGAAGCTGCATTGGCGGGGAGCAGGGTGCAGCATTGGGATGTGTTTTTTGCGCGATTGCAGCAGCATGGACGCGCGCAAGTGGTGCAGCTCAGCGACTGCGCGGCATGGATGCCCGCGGAGAGATTGAAGGATGCGGCGTTACTGTGGCCGGAATCATTCGCACAGGCCGCAGAAAGTTCCGCTCAGGGTGACGGGCTTTCACGCGAACAGGCGGCGATGCAGCTGGTGCAGGGATGGCTGCAGCTGCTTGGCCCGACGACGACGACGCGGCTTGCAGAGATTGTGAGTTTGCATCCGCGTTCGATCGATCAGGCGCTGCTCAAAATGGAGATGCAGGGGCTGGCGATGCGCGGTGTCTTTGAAAGACCCAAACCCGCGGACGATCAGCTGCATGAAATTGAGTGGTGCGAGCGTCGCATTCTGCATCGGATTCATCGGCTTACGGTGCGCTCGATGCGGCAACGGGTTGAGCCGGTGCCGGCGACGACGTTTATGCGGTGGCTGCTCGATTGGCACAGACTAACGTCCGCAGAAGCTAAGGCGGGTCAGGTCACGGGCGAAGAGGCCGTACTCGCCGCGATCGAACAGCTGGAGGGGTTTGAGGCGCCTGCGGCTGAATGGGAACGTTCGCTCTTGCCTGTGCGAGTACGGAATTATGATCCGCGGTGGCTCGACAATCTGTGCCTCGCGGGCATTGTGGGATGGGGAAGAATTTCGCCGCATCCTGCGTGGCAGAAGGTCGCCGGTGAAGGAGCGCCCTCCAAGGCAGCGGCGCCGCGCCGGGTCATTCCGACTTCAGCAGCGCCAATTACGTTTTTCCTGCGGGAGTCCGCAGAGTGGCTGCACTCAACGTTGTCGGCGAAGCGCATCGATGAGTTGACGCTGGCGCAGTCGCTTTCGCCGGAGGCACAGCAGCTTCGCTCTCTGCTGGCAGAGCGGGGCGCGGCGTTTACGGCGGACCTGCAACGGCTGACTGGCTTGAGCAAGCTGCAGACGGCCACTGCATTGTGGGAGCTTGCTGCGGCGGGACTTGCATCCGCCGATGGCTTCGATCAGTTGCGAGCGATGATGGATCCGCGGCGCAAGTCCGTGGCGCTGGCCCAGACACCTGCCGTGAGTCTGCGCAAGCGGGCCGCAGCGCGCACGACCGCAGGCCGCTGGTCATTGTTGTGGAACCCGGATGCTTCGCCGATGCAGGATGCGCATGCATCTGCAAAGCAGCTGGCGAATGCTACAGAGGATGAGCGCGCAAAAATTATTGATGCAGCGAAGCAGGCCGATGCTGCGCTTGAGGCGCACGCCAGGATTCTGTTAGCCCGTTATGGCGTACTGTTCCGCGAGTTGCTGACGCGCGAGACGAACGCCCCGGCATGGCGTGATCTCGCACCGATGCTGCGGCGGCTTGAGGCACGCGGAGAGATTCGCGGCGGCCGATTTGTGAGTGGGCCATTTGGAGAGCAGTTCGCGATGGAAGAGGCGGCCGAAGGTCTGCGCGCGGCGCGCACGAAGTCAAACGATACGGTTGTTCCGGTGTCTGCCGCCGATCCGCTGAACCTGGTAGGGATCCTTCTTCCCGGTGATCGGGTGGCCGCGATTCCCGGACGGCAAATTCATCTTCGGAACGGGAATCTGGACGGGGAAGAGATTGCGGCGAACGCGATTGTTGGTGCGATTCCTGCGGTTGTTCCGGCGGCGGGCTCTCTATGGGCGGGGGTCGTATCGCAATGAGCGAATCGTCGGACGCAGGCACTCCGCAGGAGCCGAGGACTGCGGAGCCGCGCGGCACGAATCGCGAGATTGTGCCGGCGCCACTGGAGCCAGAGGACTTCTACTACGAAAACGGATTGATCGTCTTCACCGCTGCGTATCATCGCAAGCGTGGTTACTGCTGCAATTCGGGCTGCAGGCATTGCCCGTTTCGCTGACGGTCAGTGCGAGGCTGAGGCACCGAGACTCGGAGGCTTTGCCGTAGCCAGGGAACGGCCGTGAAGTTCCGCCGCATTCTCAATCAGGAGCGTTACGCGCGGGTCCTTGGCGTAGGCCGCAATCGCCGAGTCTTCGTGGACGGCTGCGCGCAGATCCAGGCCGGCATCGCTTCCTTTGCTGAGCCAGAAGAGCATGCGATCAACGTCGTGTTCGCGCGCAAAGAGCTTGGCCATCTCCAGGCACATGCCGGGATAGTTGTGAGAGCCGAGGATGTGCGCGGTGGTCCCGCCGCCGTCGCCGCCACTCATGATCGCCGGATCGAGCCGCAATGCCCGAGCGAACTCGGCTCGGGCTTCCTCCGGGTCGCCCTTCTCGAAGTAGGCGAGGCCGAGGTTGGAGTGATACACCGCCGAATTCTTGTCGATCTTGATCGCGCGTCTATAGGCATCAATAGCAGAGCGATAGTCCTGCATAGCGTAGTCAGTCACACCGAGATTGTTCCACGCGGAGGCATCCTTCTTGTGCGCGCGCACGGTGCGCAGAAACATAGCGTGAGCGAGATCAACCTGCCGCAACTCCAGCCGCACGATGCCCATTTTGTTCAACAGCTTGCTGACATCGCCGCCGCGTTGCAGAGCGTAGCCGTAATAATCGAGCGCATCCTCAGGAAAACGTCGCGCGCGAAGGACGTCACCCGCCATCTCCAGATCGGCAGCGGAGGCGGTTTTGGGATTAGGGAGATGAGGTTGGATCAGCGCCCAGTCGGGACCGTTGTGCAGCGCAGCGCGCTCGTCTGCCGAGGTGAGCGGGGCAGGCTGCTGCGGAGATGCTGTGGACTCGGCGGCATAGGCCGCCAAAGGCGCGAGGACGAAGGCGAGCAACAGTACGCGAGACCGCATACGCCACCTCCCGATTCAGCAACAATCTTCTGCTTCGGGGGACGACACGTCAAGCGCTCATTGACAGGCGTCAATTGGCGTCCGGAGAGACTGCCGGATGCCGAAATTCAGGGTAAACCGGTCTGGCATAGTACCCCGCAGTGGTGTGTAGGACGACGCCAGGACGCTGCACTTTGACCTGCAGCTCGTGATACTCGTTCTCATGCTCGCCGGGAGCGGTCGCGAAGGTTAGCTGATAGACGGTCTTGGTTTGCGCTATAGCCCGCTGAATGAGGCCGGCGACATCATTGCTGCCATTCAAGACCTGGCCGCCGCTCTGCTCGGCGATGACCTGCACGCCGAGCTGGCCGAGCTCGACATCATGAGGGCTTCGCGGAGCGCGCAGGAAGCTCTGGTAAAAGTTGGTCCGACCGACGTCCTGCGAAGCACCACCAGGGCTTACCGCGTCGACGACGATATGGGAGCGGCGAAGCTCGGTTGCGAACGCGACGATGCTGGCGAAGATTGGAGCGCGCTGCGACTGATTTAACTGAATTCCAGGACCGCCAAGCAGCGGCCACCCGGGCGAGATCCAGATGATGCGCTTCATGCCTTCCCGGGGAAGTTGTGCGACGAGCCCTTCGAACATGCCGAGCGAAAGCTGCAGCCGTTCTTCCGCACCGTAGACGCCGGTGGATTGCGGAAGCTCACGCAAGCCAATGGAGTAGTGGTCGAGTTGGGAGCGCAGCTCAGTGCCGTCGGTGGTGAACCCAGGCTGCATTTTGAGACCATTGTTCTCGAGCACGCCGAGGGCGGTGGGTTGCGGAAGATGAGCGTTGGCGGAGAAGTATTGCCCCAGTTGCTGGCGTGCGAAGGAGACCTCGCTGTAGGGAAGGTTGACGGCATCGAGCACGATCACCACGCCGGTCACAACTCCCGTGAGCGCGCGGAAGCTCGTGATGGATTCAGGGCGCTTGTTGTCTGTGAGCGTGAAGTCCTCCTTCGTGAGGCCTTCCACCGGCTCGCCATTGCGATTGGAGATGGTGACGTTGATCGTCATCGACGCTGAGTCAGTCTGCGAAGGCGCTTGCGCGGGGAGCGCAACAAGCGGACTGATGGATAAGGCAGCGACCAGCAGTGAGCCGAGGTGCGGGGGGCGCATAGGTCTCCGAGACTTCTTCTGCAGAGTGGCGAACGGCAGCCAGTCTCTCATTTCCATTTCGTGCGGCTAATGCGCGGCCGGTGTCAGTGTTGTGACTGAGGCGGTCGTGGCGGGCGCCGTTGCTGCTGGAGCCGGCGGGAGGACGCGCACCGCAACACGAGGGAAGCTGAAGCTGCCTCCAGCGTCGTCGATGACGTTGATCTGGCAGACGTAGGTCCCGGGCTTGAGGTCGGTGAGCGGAACATCGAACTGGAAGGCCACGGCTCCGCGTTGCGGCTCATTGAGGTTTGTCGCCGTTACCACGGGCGTCTCGTAAACCTTCACCCCACCGGAGAGCAACTCCATGCTGGTGAGCACGCGCACAGGACCTTCCTCGCGGCGGCCCAGGCCGGGCGAGGCCGAGGGGGAGGGTCCATCCTTCTCGTGCGTCGGGTCATAAACCTCGTACAGCAGGTAGAGGTGCTGATTCTGGCGGAAGACGTGCGCGACGTTCGGCACCCACTGTACGCCGTCGCGGTCGAGCGGATTCGACGAATTCTTGTCCTTGCTAGGCGTGCGCTGACTGGCGAGGACGACGGAGCTCAGCTTGATGGGCGCCTTCTTCATGTCGGGCACGTTGATGAGCGTTTCGAAGCTACCCATAGCCCCGGTCTGATTTTCGCGCACCACAAACTTCAGTTGATAGCAGCCTGGTGCGAGGGTGAAGCCGGTCGAGTACTGGATATTCTTGCGCTCTACCTGTTGCGATTGGTTCACGGAGAGTTTGACCGTATCGCGCACGTTGCCGACGCTGACAAAGTTGTGCTCGTCCTCGGTGGTGCTGATGGAGCAAACGTCATTGTTCTTGCCGACGGGCCTGCGCACTTGTCCCATGATGTCGAGGCTGGCCTTGTCGAGGTCCTTCACCTTGGCGAAAGGAATCTGCGATCCAGGCACGATCAGGCTGACCGGAACGAAGAACTCGTTATTGCGGGCGTCGTTGGCGCGGAAGTAGAGCGCCTGAAGATACACGGCGACGTCGGTTGCGGGAACGCCGCTGCGCAACTGCTCCTGTAATGCGATCTCGCGATCCTCGGTTTTTTGGTGATGGAAGTCGGCGGCCGCGTAATAGCCAGGGCGGTATTCGAGTTTCACATCAGGACGATTCACTTTCACGCTAAGGTGCCGATAGCTTCCGTCCTGGCGCAGGTCGGACGATTTGAAGCCCAGGATGTAATAGGCTTCTGTGTCGTTCTGTACTTGCTGGAACGCGGGCGCGAAGTCGTTGGAGTCGAAGAAGGCCTTGCCGCCTGTGTCTGAGCTGAGAGTCGCCAGCGTCTCCTGTGACGAGAGGTTGGCATTGAATTGTGCTGTGATGGCGGAGCCGCTGTACGCTCCGTTACCGCGCAGGCTGCCTTTGCTCGCATCGCCGCCGGGAGGCATCGCCTGCAAACCCCGCGAGTCGACGCTGTAGATGGCGAGGTTTGCCTTGGCCGCTTCATTGGTTGCTGCGCGCAAGCTCGACTGGTTCTCGATGCCATTGCGCGTGAGGCCGCCGGAGAAGTAGAGCATCGACTTGCGCTGGTCGACGTTCTCGAGACTCTTTGCGATAGAGCGGATCGCGAGGAGTTCGCGATCGGTGTTGAGGCTGTTGTACTCGCTGTCGTCGGCGGCGAAGGCGGTCGTGTCATCGGACGTGCTATCGGTGGTGCCTGTGCCGCCGTTTGCTAAACCGCTCGAGTCATCGCCGTTGTAGGCGCCGAGAACGCGCAGCAGAGCCGTCTTGTCGGAAGTAAAGTCCTGGTCGAGGCTCAGCCCGGTGGACATGCTCACCATGGCCACGAGATCGGCAGGCTGCATCTTCTCGGTGACGTACTTCTTTGCAGCGTCTACGGCGCGATCGATGTCCTCATCCTGCATTGAACTCATGTCGAAGAAAATGACGATGAGGCGATGATCCTTCAACTTTGCAGGATCGGAGCCGAAGCTGCGCTCAAGCAGTTGGGCTACGGAGGCCTTTCCGCTGACAGTCTTCTCAGCGAGGGTTGCGGCCTCGTCCACGTTCTCGTAGTCGAAGGTGGCAATCTTCTGCGGCTTGCCATTTTCGAGGATCTGAAAGTCGCCGGCCTTCAAGTCCTTTACGAGAGCTCCGGTCTTACGGTCGCGCACGACCACGTTGGTCAGAACGATGTTTGCATTAATGCTCAGCGTGTAACCGCCCGAGGTTTGTTGCGCCGCGGTGCCCAGTGTGTCGGTGGTCTGGGGAGGCGGAGGTGGGGGTGCCGGAGCGCTCGTCTGTTGCGGCGAACCGCCCAGCATCATCGCCAATCCTGTGACTGCAGCCATTATGTGCTTCATCGGATCTTCCTCTGTGCTCCCTTGACTAGAACCTGTAACGCGCCTGGATCTGCAGCGTGCGCATTCCCGCGGCGCTGCGCACGGACCCGAAGGTTGGCGAGTTCTCTACCACGTCGATGCCGCTGTATTGCACGGTGTTGAATGGGTTGGTCGCCTGCAGGCGAGCTTCCAGCGATCGCGTTTCGCCCAACGCGAACGTGCGTGACAGTGCAGCGTTGATCGACAGAGTTCCCGGGCCCTCGATCGATCCCTGGGATGCCGTTCCATAGGCTCCGACTGCGGGATCAGCAAACGCGTTCCTGTTGAACCATGCGTTTACCGAGCCCTGACCCTTGATTGGCTGCGAGAAGACGCGGTCCGGGCGGTAAGTGAATGTGCCCGCCCCGACAGCTTCCGTCTGGTTGCCGGAATAGGTCGGAGTGAAATAGGTGCCGGTTGCGAAGGTGAATGACCCGCTCAGTGAAAAGCCGTCGAGCGCATATGCCCAGAAGCCGCCCTTGTTCAGGAGCGCGCGATTCGGCCCAAACGGCAGCTCGATGACCCAATTGCCGGTGAGGTTGTGGCGCTGATCGAAGCTTGAATTGCCCTCTTCGAGATCGAGCCGGTAGAGATTCTGCACTGGCGTCCCCACGGCACCGCCGACACCAGAAGCGTTATCGATTGCGTGCATGTAGGTGTACGTGACGCCCATTGCAACGCCTTTTGACTGGCGCTTCTGCGCGCTTAGAACCAGAGCATTTGAATGAGAACTGGCTTGCGACTCTTCCCAGTCAAACGGTGCGATCGACGGAATCGTTACGCCGGCAGGCGTGGCATTGGGCGAACCGACGACGTCGAGGTCGCCGCCTTTTGTACCGTTGTAGCCGAGGTTGAAGACGATGCCGAACGGCAGCGTGCGCTGGATGTTCAGGTTGTAGAGCTGCACCATCCCCAGGCGATAGTTCGGATCGACAGCCCAGTTGTTCTGGATTGAGAGTGTGGTCGCGGAGCAGCCGAATCCATTCGCGAGATTGAAGTTCGCCGCGCTGGCGGCGCGGTGATAGGTAACGCCGTTCGAGGTGTAGGTGTAGGCGCTCTGCGTAGTGGTGCATCCGGTCGGCGTCGGGTTTGGATTTGCCTGCGTCGGCACATCTGCGGAGTTGCTCTGCGTCTCCGCAAACGGCGGCTGGTGCGACAGGTTGCGCGCGAAGGTGGCGTACTGGCCGGTGTTGTACATGATGCTGTAGCCGCCGCGGATCACGGTGTCTTTCGTCCACCCGGAGTTTTTGGGCCGGTAGGCGAAGCCGAGTCGCGGGGCGTACATCGAGTGGTCCGGATGCACGAGCCCGGCTTCGTTTCCATTGCCCGGCATGACGACTTCGTAGGGGAGTGGACCGTTGTTTGTCGGAACGAGGTTTACGAGGCGACTGTTCTTCTCGCTGTAGGGACCGAAGTACTCGTAGCGCAGGCTGTAATTCAGGGAGAGGTTCGACTTGATGCGCCAGTCATCGAGAACGTACCAGTCATAGACATTTTCGCGCAGGTAGGTCTTGTAGAGGCCGGCTTGAATGGACGTGCTGGTCGGCAGACCAAGCAGGAAATCTGCAAAGGCCGAGCCGCTGGAGCTGCCGTCATTCTTGATTTGGCCGGCGTGCCCGGCGACCTGATCTGCAGGATTTGCTGTTGCGTAGCCGGTGAAGGTGAAGCCGCCAAGAGGATTGTTGCCGCCGATGGAGTCTGCATGCACGCGGCGCACGTCTAAGCCGAGGCGCAGATTGTGCTGCTTGTGGCGCCAGGAGACAAAGTCCGAGAAACTGATCGTTTGATTGATGAGCTGACTCGGCGTCGTGTTCGAAATGGATTGGTAGTTGCTGATGCTGAAGGTCGGCAGGCCGTTATAAAAGCTGGGGTCGGCAAATCCAGCGGAGTTGTTCGGGATGCTCATCCCGGCTTCTTGCGACGGATTCGTGCTTGTGTTGGTGAAGTAGTTACGAACCTCTGCGTTGAGGCGGTTCCAATTCAGCGTCGCGTTGTTCGAGAGCCGGCCGTAACCAATGGTGTAGCCGATGTTCAATCCATTGCCGCCGCTCTCCGTCGCTCCGCCCAGCGGAAGGAAGATGTTGCGCTGGTCAGACGCAGAGTGCGAGTAGTTGTAGCCGATGTTGAGGTTCTGCCGCAGCGATGGTGGCGCGTTCGTGTTGCCCCCACCCCTTCGTCCACCGCCACCGCCGCGGCCAAAGGGTGTATTGGCCGCCTGCCCGATGGTGCGCACATAACGCGCATTCAGATTGAAGTTATTGGCTCCAGCGTTGGAGACAGTCTGGTAGTTTCCAAGCTCCGTTGGATTGATATTGGGTTCCGGATAGTAGGAGAGCAAAGCGAGGGCCTGCGGAGAAATGGGCAGGGCGCTATTGACTAGATTGTTGCCGGCGATCGGCTTGCCGGTGGTCGGATCGTAAAGTTCCACCGGTGAAGTTTTCTCAGCCGCACGAAGGAACGATTGCGAGAAATTGCCCTTGCGCTCGAGATCCGTCGGCACAAACCCGGATTCAATAAATGAGTTGAGATTACGCTGCCCGCTGATGTTGAGGAACGCAAACTGCTTCGTGTTCGGTTTCGTGAGCCCCGGAATGTACGGGCTGCCGGCGATGCTCGCGCCGAAGCGATTCTGAAAGCCCCCAGGCTGCGTGACCGGCCCAGTCGGCGACCACGGCGCTGAGTTCAGAGCATTGTTGCTGCCCTGGTAGAAGATGTTGCCGTGCGGCTGGGCAGGATTGAAGTTGCGGAAGTTGCCAAACCCGCCGCCACCTCCGCGACCGCCTCCGCCGCCTCCGCGACCACCACCACCTCCGCGAGGTCCTCCGCCGCCCCGTCCACCACCCGGCCCGCCGCCTGCCATCATGCCCCCGAGCGCAGACACGATCTGGTTGGTCGGGTCAGTTCCCGGCGGAAGCATTCCGTTCGCGCGCGCCTGGTCGACTGCATTCTGCACACGATCGCGGATTTCGTCCTCGCTGAAGTTCGCGAGCCCGTTCGTCTGGCCCATCTGCCCGTTTACGGCAATCGAGTCGCCGCCCTGGGTCGCGTCCTCTGAGGCGGACTGTCCAAGATTTCCCAGCGTAGGCATGGCGACATCGCTGTTCCCGTTTGTGGCGCTGGCATCGGTGACATCCGTGTTGCCGGCGCTGAGGCTTAGATTTTGTGTGCCGCGGCCGAGTGTAGTCGGATTCGCTGCCGCTTCCTGCTTTGCTTCGGCCGCCGCAACCCGGCTTGCGAGCTGCATACCGAAGTCGGAGGTCTGCACGAGCGTTATGCGGGCCATCGCCTCGCTGGCGTTGAGGACAACCTCCTTTGTGAGAGGAGCAAAGCCAGCGAGCTCAGCGCGTACGACGTAGCGTCCATTGCGCGGAATCGACATGGCATAGGTACCGTCAATACCGGTTGCAGCGGCGTACTTTTTGCCGGTCAGCGTGTTGGTCGCCGTCACGGCAACTCCGGGCAGCGGAACTCCACCCGGTTTGCCGACCGTGCCTGCGATGACGGTTCCACGAATCGTCCCACCCTGAGGAGCAGCAGGAGGTGTGGAAGCCTGCGATGTGGCGGTCGACGCAGTCGGTTCGGGTGCAGGTTGAGTCGGCTCCGCTGCCGGCGCGGAAGGCGCATTGGTCTGCGGCGCGGCAGGTGGCGTTGGCGTCTGTGCCCTCATCCCGCCCAGACCCGCCATGCATACAACCACGTATACAACTACACTCGACCTGCGTCCCCAGAACTTCACCAAATCCTCCTCCAAGACTGTGCGGAATGCACGTGTACCGCCCTCAGCGAATCGACCCTTGCAGCCGCCGTTTGCTTCAGCTTTATTTCGGTGACTGTGCAACAGGCTGCGGTTTCCCGTTGTCCGGAGTTCCCGACTCCGCGCCTTCCTTCGTATCGGTGGATCGGCGCCGGCCGTTGCCCGGTGTTATGACTGTCACTTCCTTAGCGACGAAGCGACCGCTCTTCAGTTCGCCTGGCCCTGCTATTCGATCGCCAACCTTGATATCAGCCAGCGTAATGCTCTCGCCAGTTGGCGTAGCTGCGTTCGCATTGTTTGCAGATCCAGCGCCATTCGCTCCGGCCAAGCCCATTCCGTTGCCCATCGTCATGCGTCCGCGACGAAACGATGTGTTCTCATCAAAGCCTATCGTCTGCGAGACACCGTCCGCCCGTTCCACCGTCATCGTGGCATTGTCCATGTCGATCGCCGTTACGCGCCCTGCAATCACCGTCTTGCCAAGATTGGCGATCTGCTGCTTCTGCGCGTCTTCCATCTTCTTCATCTGGTCGGCGTCCATTGAGATCAGCATGGCCGCGTGGAGGGTCTTGTTCGGCGCATCCATGTTGCCCATCGCCATCAGCCCGTCACCTGGTTTCAGCTCAGTGAGCTTGGCTGGATTGCCGCGTCCGCGCATCACGCGCGTGTTGTCGGTGGCCACCACCTGGTAGACCACTCCATCGACCGTCCTGATCGTCACCTGCGGTCCTGCGATGGCGGTGATGGTTCCTCCAATGCGCTGCATCCCGGCAAACTGTCCGCGTCCTGCGCCTTGTCCGGCCGAATCCTGTGCCTTGGCGCTTGCGGCACCCAGCGGTAGCAGCAACGCCAGTGCGACTGCTGCCCACTTTCTTTGCCGGCTCATCTGCTAATCCTCATTTCTCGTTGTGTACTTAGGAATTAAGACGGTGGAGGAGCGGGGAAGACTCGCTCGCCGGTCACAAAATCTGTTGGGCGGAAGCTCTTCCTCCATAGTGCCTTACACTCTGCCTATGCCGGACATGCATTTACACCCTGATATGCACCACGCCAAGCATCATGAGCAGCATTTTCAGTCTTCTGACACGGTGCGCGACGTCGTCATCGGCCTGTCGGATGGCCTGACGGTTCCTTTCGCGCTGGCCGCGGGTCTGGCCGGCGCTGTCGCGGCAACGCGCCTGATCGTCCTCGCCGGTTTGGCCGAGATCGCTGCCGGCTCCATCGCGATGGGTCTGGGCGGGTATCTCGCCTCACGAGGAGACTCCGAGCATTACAACTCCGAGCGCCGCCGGGAGGAGATGGAGGTCGTCGAGCGCCCGAAGGACGAAGAAGAGGAGATCTACGAGATATTTTCGGCTTATGGCGTTTCGAGGGAGGCCGCTAGCCCCGTCTTGCGCTCGCTGCAGGCCAACCCGCCCGCCTATGTGAATTTCATGATGCGCTTTGAGTTGGGACTGGAGGAGCCAGCACCCGGCCGGGCCCTCGGCTCTGCAATTACGATTGCGCTTTCGTACATCGCGGGCGGCTCCATCCCGCTGGCACCGTACCTGCTCAGCCACACCATGGCCGACGCGTTGCGTATCTCCATCGTCATCACGTTGATTGCACTGCTAATCTTCGGTGGATTGAAGGGTCGTCTGCTAGGCTCGTCCGTCGTTCGCAGTGCCCTCCAGACCATGCTCATCGGGGGCCTGGCGGCAGGAGTAGCCTTTGCGCTGGCGCGCTTGCTCAACGGACACGGCTAGCAGTTGTCCAGGTTATTCCTGATTGAACCTGCTGACAGTTTCTGACGTATCTCAGGCGTACACTCGGCGTTATCCTTCGCCCCGGCGGTCGCGGGCATTTTGAGCAACGGCAGCGTCGACTCGAGCATCGGATAGCAGGAGCCAGCCCCGCCATGCTTATTGCGCAATCCTCCGCCCCCACGTTGCTTGCCCGTTTTCGGGCTGTACGCTCCGCGACGATGCAGTTCTGCGCTCCCCTGACGCCGGAGGACATGATGGTGCAGTCGTGTCCGGAGGCCTCACCCATCAAGTGGCACCTGGCACACACCTCATGGTTCTTTGAGACTTTCGTTCTTGGTGAGTTCGTGGCGGCGTATCAGCCGTTTCATCCGGATTTCCGTTGGCTGTTCAACAGCTACTACAAGGCGCTCGGCGATATGCCGGAGAAGAGGCTTCGCTCCAGCTTCTCGCGTCCTCCGCTTGAGCAGATACTCGCCTACAGGGAACACGTCGATGCCGGCATCGCACGCCTTCTGGAGCAGGGTACCGAAGACGAGGCGCTGCGCCGTATCGCGCTCGGTCTCGAGCATGAACAGCAGCATCTCGAACTTGCTGCAACGGACATCAAGAACGCTCTTTTCACCAACCCGTTGCGTCCTGCGTATCGCGAGCGTGCTTTCGAGTCAGTGTCGGAGACTATCGCTCCTCCGCTTGAATGGTTAAGCTTTGCGCCGCCTACGCCGGGACTCGTCGGCATCGGCATTACGCCGGACCCCAACGCGATCGAGAGCTTTGCCTTCGACAACGAGACGCCGCGTCATCCGGTTTATCTCGCACCGTTTCGGCTGGGAGCGCGGCTTGTAACGTGCGCGGAGTATCTCGCTTTTCTGGACGAGGATGGCTACTCACGACCCGAACTCTGGCTCTCCGAGGGCTGGGACACGATGCGGGCGCATGGCTGGGCGGCCCCTCTCTATTGGCAGCGCGACCCTGCGACGCGCTCCGGCTGGAGCATCTTCACTCTGGACGGGACACGGTCGCTCGAGCAGCTTTCAGAAACCCCGGTCTGCCACATCAGCTACTTTGAGGCGGACGCTTTCGCTCGCTGGAGCGGCGGACGTCTGCCCACCGAGTTTGAGTGGGAGTACGTCGCGGCACAGCATCCGGTCAAGGGAACGCTGCTTGAGTCAGACGCGCTTCACCCTCTGCCTCCAGTCGCGCTAGACGACCGCCATCAGCCGCAGCAGCTCTATGGCGATGTGTGGGAGTGGACGGGCTCGCCTTACACCGGCTATCCCGGCTACAAACCTCTGCCCGGTGCGCTCGGCGAGTACAACGGCAAGTTCATGAGCTCGCAGATGGTTCTGCGCGGCGGTTCGTCTGTCACGCCGGCGTCGCATATTCGCGCCACCTATCGCAACTTCTTCCATCCCGCGACACGCTGGCAGTTCAGCGGCCTGCGCCTTGCGCGCGACGGCGCAAGTTAGCTCGAATCCGGCTGTCGGAGCGCATGTCTCGGCAAGCGAAGTTCCGTTGTCTTTCTGCTCCCCCGCATAGTTTGTCTTCGACGGCTCTTCACATGAAGGACTGATCAAAACCGCTGGAACTCAATGCAATTTCCTGCATCCAATTGGTTTTAGCAGGTACGTTGCAGCAACGCGTAACGACTTTGATGAAAGCGCAGAGCCCCCTGATGATTGAAGCAATTGATGTTCTGCGCGAAGCCGTTCTGACCGAAGCGGTCGCGGGCCTGACTTCCAATCCCAAGACTCTCCCGCCATGGCTCTTCTATGACGAAGCTGGCTCCACGCTGTTTGAGAAGATCACGGAACTTCCCGAGTACTATCTGACGCGGGCTGAGCGCTCTATCTTTGCTGAGCGCGCTGACGAGATCGTCAGCAGCGCAGGACATCCGCTCACGGTCGCGGAGCTCGGTTCCGGCACTGCTTCGAAGACCGGATTGCTGTTGGCTGCGGCGGCACGGCGCCAGCCCGAGGTGCTCTATCAGCCAATCGATGTCAGCCCGTCCGCGCTCGAGCAGGCAGCTGCCACGTTGCCGGCAGCCATTCCCGATGTCGTCGTCCGTCCGAAGATCGCGAACTACATCACCAACGGTTACACCATCGAGCGTCCCGGCGATTGTTGCGTTCTCGCGCTTTACATCGGCTCCAGCATCGGTAACTTCGGCCCGGAAGAGGCGCACTCAATTATGCGCAAGCTTCGCAAGCAACTGAAGAAGACAGGAGACGCCATCCTGCTTGGCGTCGATCTTGCACCCAACTGCAACAAGAGTGTCGAGCAAGTTATCGCTGCGTACGACGACGCAGCGGGCGTCACCGCTGCCTTCAACAAAAACATCCTCGCGCGTCTCAATCGGGAGCTCGGTGCCAACTTTAACCTCGATGCCTTCCGTCACCGCGCCTATTGGAACTCGCAGGAGAGTCGGATCGAAATGCATCTGGTGAGCACCGTATCACAGACGGTCACGATCGATGGCAAACGCATTACCTTCGCTTCAGGCGAGAGCATTCACACGGAGAACAGCTACAAGTTCACAGAGCGGTCCCTTATCGACTTGTTGCATGATTCCGGCTACAGCTCACCCCAGTGGTTTCAGGACGCGGACCACTACTTCGCGGTCGCGCTAGCTTATCCCGTCTAGCGGTCGCGTTTGTAGTCGCCGCTCTTGCCACCGCTCTTCGACTCGAGCACGACCTCGCGAATGCGAATTCCCTTGTCGAGCGCCTTGGTCATGTCATAGACCGTCAGCGCTGCGATCGCTGCCGCGGTCATCGCCTCCATCTCCACTCCCGTACTCGCAACTGTAGCCGCAGTAGCGCGAATCGCAACGCCACCTGCAGCGACCTCCGCACTCACATCCACAAAGCTCAACGGTAGCGGATGGCACATCGGAATCAACTCGCTCGTCCTCTTCGCTGCCTGAATCCCCGCGAACCGCGCGACATCCAGCGGATTGCCTTTCGGATTTTTCGGCAGCGCTGCCAACACTGCGTCGTTCAACTCCACGAAGGCACTGGCTACAGCTTCACGCCGCGTTGAAGTCTTCGCGCTCACGTCCACCATGTGCGCCTGGCCAGCTTCGTCGAAATGCGAAAGCTTATCGCTCATTTCACCGATGCTACCGCAGTAGCACCCTCACGCTCTCGCCGGCGGCAAATCTCTCCACGGCTCTTGGCAATACCACAAACCCGTTCGCCCGCGCATTCGCCGCGAGGTCACCCGACCCCTGCCACGGGACTACGCGCACGCTCACATGCTTCCAGTCGCTCTCCACGACTGCAGGAAGAAACCGTGTCACACGCGCACCACCCTTCACGCTCTCCGCAAGCAATGCTTCTATGAATCGCGGTGCAATTTCGGCCTGTCCGCTGAGTGCGCGAAGCATCGGAGCAACGAATAGCCGGAAGCAGACCTCGGTCGAAACCGGATTCCCTGGCAGCCCGAAGAAGTACGTCCACGAACCCGGTCCTGCCTTTGCGATTCTGCCAAACACGATCGGCTTGCCCGGTTGAATCCACGCTCCTGTGAAGAAAAACTCCGCATGCAACTCCGCGAGCGCCCGCTCTACCAGGTCATACTTTCCCATCGACACGCCGCCGCTCAGCAGCAAGAGGTCCGCATCGCGACTCGCCGCGAGCCGCTCGCGTAACTCGTCCAGCACATCCGGCGCCGTGCTCTGCCGGTTCGCCTCAGCTCCCTCACTCTCTGCCATTGCTGCGAGCGCGTAGCCGTTCGAGTTGTAAATCTGCCACGGCTCCGGCCTCGCGCCGAGTTCTACTAATTCATCCCCTGTAGTGATGATCTCTACCACCGGCCTCTTGAAAAGACTCAGAGAGGCACGACCGCAACTCGCCGCCATCGCAATCTCCGCCGCCCCGACCCGCCTTCCCGCCGGAATTACTTCGGCCCCCGCATGCGCCTCGGCCCCTTGCGGCACCACATTCTCGCCGGCCTGCAGCGTTCGCCCTCCGAGCACACGCAACAGTCCGTCCGTTCCGATCTGTGCATGCTCCACCATCAGCACGGCGTCCGCGCCCGTGGGCACTGGCGCGCCTGTCATGATCTCGATGGCCTGGCAATCGCGAATCGGGGATCCGTGCCACATCTCGCCCGCCCGGACCATCCCAATGATTCGCAGCGGCTGGCCCTCCGAAATGTCCCCACTTCGAACCGCATACCCATCGCGTGTCGATCGAGCAAATGGAGGCTGATCCCGTTCCGCCCGCACCGGCTCCGCGAGCACTCTCCCGATGGCATCTTTCAGCGCAACGGGCGTCGCCTCCGTCGGAGGCTTTGCGACCGTGGCCGCGTGCTGCAACACCTCTGCCAATGCATCTTCAAACTCCAACACCCGCTCGCTCACCATCACCTCACAGAAAACGAAAGCCCCGGCCGAGAACTCGCTCGACCGGGGCAGATTCGCGGACTTCTACTTCTTCCTGCCGGCCTTGTAACTCGTGTCGATCTTCTCACCCAGGCTTGCGAGAACCTCCTTCACAGCCGATGCATGAGGACCATCCGGAGCCAGTTGCAGGTACTTCTGATAGGCATCCACGCATCCCGGGGGAGGAATGAGCTTATTTGTCTTCTGATCGAAGCTCGATTTTGCGATCAGCGCCTGACCCTTGATGAAGTACGGGTCGGCGCGAGTCGGGTCGGCGGCAATGGCCTTGTCCGCCGCAGCGGCAGCCGCCTCGGTCTGCTGCGCATTGAACAGCACCGCAGCCTCATTGCTGTAGAACATGCCCGCGTTCGCCGGCTCGACCTTCACCGCGTTCTCAAACGCTGCCGCGGCATCGGTCGGTTTGCCCTGCTTGGCCAGCGCATTGCCGACGCCGTTCCAAGCTGCAGCCTGATCTGCAGGATTGGGTTTCTTTGAGGCCGCATTCAACTCCGCACCCTTCTTGTAAGCCTCGATCGCGTCGTCGTAGCTCTTCATTGCGTCGGAGTCGCTTGAGACCGGCTTGTGCGCGTCCTTGTCGGCCTTAGCCAGATGATCTCCCTGCGCCTCCAGCGTGTTGCCATAGCTGATCCACAGGATGCTCTCGTCAGGCTTCGCGTCCACGGCGGCTTTCATTTCGCTGACGTCTTTGCTCACGTCACCCGCCGTCGGCTGAGCCGCCTTCAGGTCCGCGCGCACCGTCGCGAGTGTCGCATTCAGGTTCGCGATCTTCTTGTTCGTGTCCACCGCTGCCGCGTTGTTTTTCTTGTACTCTTCGAGCGCCTTCTTCTGCTCCGGAGTCATGCTGTTGATGTACTCGGGCCGTGTCATGTCGAAGTCGACCGTCTTGTCGTCGCCCGCTTTGAGCGTGACCGGCTGACTGGTGAAGTCCACGTCTTTCCCCTGTTCCTCCACGACCAGCATGTAGTCGCCGGGCGGAACATCTGCTGCCTTGTAGTTACCCTGCGCGTCAGTGGGGGTGATGTTGGTAAATTTCCGTTCCTTCGGGGGGGCACTGATGTCCTTGGTGAACCTAACCTTCCCGTCCGTTACGGCCTGACCGGCCGGATTCACCACTTTTCCATGTACGGTCGCATTCTGTGCAATCGCCGGTGCCGCACCCATTGCCACCACGGCAGTCGCCGTCAATAAAATCTCTCTCCAGGTTCTCATCCGTTTCCTTCCTTCATGCGAATCATCGCGGTTGCATCCCGCTGTCCACTCTCTTGGACGCGCGCGGCCGGCTCGTGCCATCTTGCTCCCCTTGCCAGGGTCGGCCGTCCCTCGGGCAGCACGACCAACTTACATGGATCGCTGCCTCTGGTTCAACTCTGCACAACTGTTGTTACTGCCGGGTTTAGCGCCTATCCGACTCCGTGGCATTCTCCGCGGCAATCACATCCTCCATTGTCTCAGGTGCCTCAACGGCCGAGGCCAGTACCTCGCGGGCGGCCATTTCGTCTTCCGGACGCACCTGCAGCCGCGCAGAAAAAGCCCCCGGAATCAGGTTATTTGCGTTCTCCCCTTGCAGGAATGAGGTAATCCCCGCGGTATCCAGCACCATTCGCGCCATGTTCGCGCTTGCCGGATCCGGTAACTCCGCCACGGTCACCAGACCCCCGGGTGGATATGCCTTCGACTCTTCCGTCAGCCGCTGCAACTCATCGTTTTGTTCGCTCATGCTGGTCTCGTCTTTCTTCTTATTTCGAAATTCTGCTACTTCGGCTCGATGGACTGCAGGTGGAATGTAATTGTGCCCCAGAACAGTCGCGCCTGCATCTGCACCGGCAAATGACGCGTGTCGTCCGTGTACCAGATCCATATCTGGCCCCGGTTCTTCACCACGCCTTCATCGGCGGTCGCTTGCACTTTGACGGTCTGAAACGTCCCAGCGGGTGTCTTGATCTCCTCTTTCGATTCGACTTTCATCCCCACGGTCACAGTTCGCATGCTGTCTGCCAGGGGGAAATACGTCGTTTGGCCGACATTCAGCGGTTGCGACTGCGTATAGAAGATCGCCGAAAGCGAGTCTGTCACGCACGCCGGAACATTCGCCTCTTTGTGTGTCGCCGTTCCTTTCACCAGGTTGCGTTCGTTCTGCGTCTGCTTGCCCCGCGCGTAGTCGAACATCAGCTCGCTCGCAATCTTCCGCCGGCCCTCCTGGGTCTGCTTATTGAAGCCGTTCGAGCAGCCCGTCTGCAGGTTGAAGCTCGACTGGAACCTGTCCACAACCGGGAACAACATGTTGATCGCGCCGATTGTGTCTGCAGTCGCGGAAATTTTCAGCGAATCGCCGGCCTGGTCCAGATGAAACACCGCAATCCCTGCGGTGAAGACTCGCCAGTCGACCGTGAAGGTCAGGACCTGGTGCTGCGGATACTCAAACCCTGATATCGGAGCCTGCAGCGGAGGAATCGGCCTCTGAGGCGGTGGAGTCCGTGGGAGAATCTGTGCCCCTGCCGCGGCTCCCAGGGCCAAGGTCACGCCAAGCAAAGAGACGGTCCGTAGAGCCGAGCACATCCAGGCCTTCAAATTACCGTCTCCCCTTAACCCTTAGATATGCGCGCGATACAGCCACATGCGGAGGATGAGCGCCACGAACAAAGCGGCGGCGCCGATGCTGGCATTGTACTCGCGGTGATGACGGTATCGCTCCGGTGAGAACCTGCCTATCCCACGTTCCGCGTCCGCGAACCGTGCCGGGGTCAGTCGCGGCAGCAGCCGTGGCACGCGTTGCGCATACTCCTCAAACTGAGGAAACGCGCCGCGCAGGAACTCCTCTTCAGACAAAATCGTAGGCACGTAGATTGCAAGGAACATCGCGACTAACAGGACAACCAGCCACCACCGGCCGGCCGCAACCGCGAACCCGGCGGCAATCGACATCGATCCCAAATACAGCGGGTTACGCGTGTACGCGTAGGGTCCGGTGCGCGTCAGTTCAGCATTCTTCTTCACATAGCCCGCAGCATATCCGCGCAGCCAAAGCCCCGGTAGAACCAGCACCAGCCCCCACACCAGCGTGGTCCAGGTGGGCCGCGCGAAGATAAGAAACACGGCGGCGACAACAAAACCCAGCGGCACGCGCGTTCTCCGCGCAATCCTCCGCCATCTTCGCTGTTCGGTCGCCATCCCTACATCTTCGCAGATGCGCAACCCACAGACTCACAGCGACGCCCGCAACTCATTGATCTCGCGCATCACCTCGTCCACAGTGATACGAGCGAGTCCGGCATCAATCTCCGCCACGCGCTTGTGGCTCGTGACCGAACCCACACCGCGCATCACGCGCATAGGGCCCTCGCCCCATGGCCCATTCCTCGCCGGGTCCGTCGGTCCATACAACGCCACCAGTGGAACTCCGAGCGCTGCCGCAAGATGGGTAGGTCCGGAATCGCCCCCAACCAGCAACGATGTTCTCCGGATCAGCGCAATCAATCCGGCAACATTGCAAACCGTCGACTCCGCTGCACCTCCGCTTGCGGCGACCACGCTCGCCGCAAGGGCATCGTTCTTCTTCGGAGCATTCACCAGGGGCACATATCCCATCGCGCGCAGCTCACTCGCCAGCGCGCCGTATCTTTCCGCAGGCCATTGTTTTGCCCCCCAGCCCGCCGACGCCGCCAAGACACAGACCTTGCGATCACCCACCAACTCCGCCGCCCAATCGTCTGCCCACGGCTCGTGTGGCAGCGTCACCGGGCCGGGTTCCAATCCGATGCTGCATGCCGCGCCAAGCAGCGCCGCTCCCTGCTCAACAACATGCTTGCCAAGCCGCCGTCGCGTGCTCCGATAAAGATGTGCGGCCGCTGCTTCTCGCGGATTCTCATATCCGGTAAACTCCCGTGCCCCCGCAAACCGGCCGATCACGGCCGATCGCATCGTCCCTTGCATATCGACGACCACGTCGTAGCGTTCCTCGCGCAATTCCCTTCGCAGCTTTGCCACTGACCGCAGTGTCGTCCACGAGAACGGTGCCGCGCTCCACCTCTTCGTCTCTGCCAGGCGCACGTGATTCACAACCCCGCCCAGCCCATCGCCGTTCACCAAAAGGGGAGCCCATTGCGGATCCACTACCCAGTCAATTGTCCAACCTGGCCTCGCCGCGCGCAGCGCTGACGCCGCCGGAAGTGCATGCAGCACATCCCCCAGCGCGCCCACGCGGACGATAAGCAGCTTCACGCTTGCTGTACTCCCGGTCGCTTCACGCGGTCTGAGCTCCCAGCCGCGTCTCCAGCGCACTCGCCACCGCGCTCGCATCCGCAAACTCTGCCTCGAGCCCAACCACCATGAATGGGCCTAACGTTTCCAGGCGCTCGCGCATTGTCGCAGTCAGCTTCACACTATCCTTCTCTGTGGTCACGAATCCCGTCGCATTCAATTGACGGCCCATCTCAACAATGCGCTCGATATCGCGCATCGCGTACGCGTGATGGTCCGGATAAGCGATGGTATCGACAACACCACAACCCGCAGACCGAAGCATCGCCTGAAATCCCTCCGGCCGCGCCACCGCGCAAAACGCGACGGGCCGAAGCCCTGCACCAAAGACGAACAGGGGAGCCGGAAAGACGAGCTTCCGCCGTACGACCCACATCTGCGCTCCCTCGCGCATCAGCTTCCATACGCGAGCCTTCACGTCGTCCAGTTCATCCTCGCGGACCACCACAGCATCAGCCCGTTGCAGCGCGTTGAAATCCTCACGCAGATTGCCCGCGGGCAACAGCGTATCTTCCAGATCCTCCGCTGTCACCAGCGCGATATCGAAATTTCGCGCCAGACGACGGTGCTGAAATCCATCATCCAGCAGGTGCACCCCGCGAACCCCCCGCGCCCCGGGGTGATTCGTCGTGGCCACATTCTCATCGCTGTGATTCCCGTTCGGCGCACCGAAAAGTCCGCCAACGCCAGTCTCTGCTGCCCGCCCCGCCTTGAAGCGCTTCCCGCTCACCCACACCGGGATCCCCGTCGCACGTGCAATCACCACCGGTTCATCGCCGTATCGTTCAGCCGCGCGCTCACCCATCGCCGCTACCCACTCGACTCCGCGCCCGCTGCGCCCATACCCGCGCGAGAGCACATCCACATCCCATCCCCGCGCTCGCAGCATCTTCGCCAGCGCAATCACCACCGGTGTTTTGCCGGCGCCGCCCGCAGAGATCGATCCCACGCTCACTACCGGCCAATGCAACGTATCAGGCGTGCCTCCAAACCGGTCCTTTATCGCGAGCACGGCTCGATACAGCGGTGCAAGCGGCAACGCCCACGGCCTCCGCGCACTCACGTCTTGACCCCCACCTGCAACGTCGCGAGAATTGCCTCGATCGCCCGGCCTGTCGCGCCTTGCTGCTTTTCAAACACGCTGCGGCCCCGCTCCCCCATCGCGCGCGCCACCTTAGGGTTGGCCACCATTTCCGCCAGCACACTCACCAATTCATCGCCGTTCTGCACAATTCGGATGGCATTCGCCTTCTGCATCGACGTAACGATGTCCCGGAAGTTCTCGTACGACGGCCCCATCACCACCGGCACACCGAACTGCGCCGGTTCCAGCGGATTATGTCCACCTCGCTTCACCAGGCTGCCGCCCACGAAGGCAACATCTGCCACCCCATACACCGACGCGAGGTCACCGATCGTGTCAAGGATCACTACCTCCCGCAGCCTGTCGCCTCCATTTCGTACCGTCTCCGTTGTCAGCCACTTGCTTACCATTGCATAGCGAAACTCAATCACGGCAGATTCGACCGGCACGAAACGCTCAGGATGCCGGGGCGCAATCACCAGCAAAGCCTTGATGGGCTCCCGTCCAGATCCCTCGCGCCATCCCTGCATGACGGCAATCTCTTCCCATGTCGACCGCTCTCCGCTCTCGTCCTCGGTTGTGCTTCCCGCAACAACGATCGGCCTTCCCGCCGCCGCTTCCTTAATCAAGGCTGCGACCCTGCTCTCCTTTGGTGCGCGAATGTCATACTTCAGGTTTCCAATCGCTCGCACACTCTCCGGCTTCGCCCCCATCGCCCTCAATCTGCGAGCATCCTCCTCGCTCTGCGCCAGCCACAGCTCCACCTTCCGGAGCACAGGCCCCCACCACCTGCGAACCTTCATCGCGCGTTCGAACGACCGGTCACTCACGCGCGCATTCACAACAAGGACCGGAATCCCTGCGATGAAGCATTCGTGCAGCATCCGCGGCCACACCTCGCTCTCCATCAGCACGAACGCTCCCGGATTCAAAGCCTGGATCCACGCCCGCACCGGGCGCGCAAAGTCCAGCGGATAGTAGAAGACCCTCTCCGCGCCAAACCGCTCCCTTGCCAGCGCCTGTCCTGTGCGGGTGGTCGTCGACACCACGACACGCCAGCGTTCGCCGCGCCGCCTCATCGCAATCTCCAATTCAGGCACCAGCCTCGAAGCTGCCAGCACCTCACCCACGCTCACCGCGTGTACCCACAGCACCTTCCGCTGGTCCGCATAGGGTCCGACTGCCTCGCGCAGCCGCTGCGGCACCTGGCCCAGACGCTCGCGCAACCCCTCGCGATAGCGCTCTGTCGTCAGCATCCGCGTGACCCACCACGGCGAGCTGAGAACCAGCGCCACTACCAGCAACGCGCTATACAGCCACATCATTCGGCACACTCACGAATCATCATCATCATCACTCCTCACCGATTCGCTTTGCCCGGGCTGCATCCCACAGAGGATAATCCACTTGTATGTCTCACCTGCGGCTTTTCGTTACTCTCGCCCTCGCACTCCCGCTCGTCGCCCACGCCGACAAGCCCCGCAAGGTCCCGCCACCTCTCCCTGCCGCGCAATATCCTGCGCACGACACGCACGAGCAGATCACCATCGCCGCGGACCCCGGCGACACCAAGGACACCGCGCCCAAAACCCGCATCGACTATCTCGGGCATGGCTTCATGCCCATCCGGATCATCGTCACAAACGACTCCTCTCAGCCGGTTTCGCTCGACGACGCTCGCATCCTCCTGGTCTCCGCTAATAACGTCACCGAGAACGCTGCCTCGCAAGAGGAGCTCGAACGCGGGACCTCCTCTGTGAAAAATGAAGGCAGGAAGATCCCTCTTCCGGGAGGCTTGCCGCCCGTCACCGGACACTCCAAGCCCGTCGACAGTAGGATCGCCGCCGACGATAGCGACTTCGGATTCAAGAGCTCCACCATCGCTCCACACTCCACTGCCGCCGGTTGGCTCTACTACGACATCCGCGACCTGGACCGCCAACCGCTCAGGGGAGCCACGATCGAAGTCCGCAAGGTCCGCTGGGCCTCTACCAATCGCACCACCGACACCTTTGAGATCCAACTCCAGCCTGCCACACAGGCCCAGAACGCCCACTGATCGGGCACCGCATTCGATCTCTGATCTCTGATTTCTGTTTTCTCAATCATGCTCAACATCCGCCCAGCCACGCCCGCTGACGTTCCCATCATGCTCCGCTTCATCCGCGAGCTTGCCACCTACGAGCGCGAGCCCGACGCTGTCATCGCCACCGGAGCCGACCTCCTCCGCGACGGCTTCTCCCTCGCACCCGACCTCACCAAGATCGACACACCTATCCGCTTCCGCACGCTCATCGTCGACTACAGCGAATCGCCCAGCGAAGCGCCCGCACCCGCTGGCTTCGCGCTCTTCTTCACCAGCTACTCCACCTGGCTCGGCCACCACGGCATCCGCCTCGAAGATCTCTACGTCACGCCCTCGCTGCGCGGGAAGGGAATTGGCCGCGCCCTGCTCACCCGTCTCGCGCAGATTGCCATCGACGAAGGCTGCCCACGCCTCGAGTGGGACGTCCTCGACTGGAACGAACCTGCCATCGCCGTCTACGAGAAGATCGGCGCCCGCATGCTGACGGAGTGGCGCATCATGCGCCTCGCCGGCGAGCCGCTCCACACACTTGCGGCCCAGGACGGCCTATCCTGAAAGGGTGAAGCACATCCACATCATCGGCGGCGGACTCGCCGGCCCCGAAGCCGCACTCCAGGCCGCCGCGCTCGGATGCAACGTCACGCTCTCTGAGATGCGCCCGCTGCGCTCCACCGAGGCGCACCAGACCGCCGACTTCGCTGAGCTCGTCTGCTCCAACTCCCTCAAGTCCGAGTCCGAGAACACCGCACCCTGGCTGCTCAAACAGGAGATGCGCCGCGCGAACTCCTACCTCCTCGCAGCAGCCGACGCCTCCGCCGTTCCCGCGGGCCACGCCCTCGCCGTTGATCGCATCGAATTCTCCCGCCGCGTCGCCGAGCAGCTCGAGAACGATCCGCGCATCACCATTCAGCGCGAAGAGATCACGCAACTCGACGAACGCAGCGCGGACACCATCACCATCCTGACCACCGGCCCGCTCACCAGTTCGCCCCTCGCCGCCGAGCTCCAGCGCCTCACCGGCGCGCAGTACCTCGCCTTCTACGACTCCATCTCGCCCATCGTCGACGCCTCCTCCATCGACATGGACAAGGTCTACTTCGCCGCGCGCTGGGACAAAGGCACCGCCGACTACATCAACTGCCCCTTCACCAAGGAGGAGTATGACCGCTTCCTGGACGCCCTCATCTCCGCCGAAGAAGTGCAGTCCAAAGAGTGGGAGAAATTGCAGTACTTCGAAGGATGCCTTCCCATCGAAGAGACTGCGCGCCGCGGCCGCGACACATTGCGCTTTGGCCCCATGAAGCCTGCTGGTCTCACCAACCCCAAAACCGGCAGGTGGCCCTACGCCGTCGTGCAACTCCGCCAGGAAAACCTGCGGGCCGACAGCTACAACCTCGTCGGCTTCCAGAACCACCTCAAGTTCGGCGAGCAGGCCCGCGTCCTCCGCCTCATCCCCGGCCTTGAAAACGCAACCTTCCTTCGCTACGGCCAGATCCACCGCAACACGTACATCCACGCGCCGTCGCTGCTCAACGAAACCCTGCAGCTCAAGCAGCATCCCAACATCCTCATCGCCGGCCAGCTTTCCGGCGTCGAAGGCTACACCGAATCCATCGCCAGCGGCCTTCTCGCCGGACGCTTTGCTGCCGCACTCGCACGTGGCGAGATTCCCGTACCCCCACCACGCCTCACCGCCAACGGCTCACTGACGCACTACATCACGCACGCTGAAGGCAAGCACTTCCAGCCTGCGAATATCACCTTCGATCTGCTCGTGCCGTTGGAAGCAGAGCTCCGCAAGAAGATTCGTGACAAGAAGGAACGCCATCGCATTCAGTGCGAACGCGCCCTGACCGCCTGGAACGAATGGCTTCAGGTTGGAAACAGGGAACTTGCCGTTCAAAGGTGAGGCCGAGAAGCTCCCCGAACGGAACTTATTCCGCAACAATCCCGTAAGAATAACTGCCCATGCATCTCGGTCCGCGGTAACCTTTTGGGCAAAAGAGGTGCAGCATGCAGCCGCTCTCTGCCACCGACGCCATCGCTCCTGCCTGGCAACATACCCGCCGGCTTCTGCTCGGTCCTCGCAACCCGCGACTCTTCTTCAAGATCGCCGCCGTGGCCTTCTTCGCGGAGATGGCGAACTTCAGCTTCTCCTTCGCTCGGCCCACGCATTCCGGCCACGGAGGCGGCGTCTCTCCCGTCGCTCTGGGAGCGATTTTTGCCATTGTGCTCGCATGCGTTGCCATCGGCCTCGTCGTCGGCGCGGTGCTCTTCTATCTTTCTTCCCGTCTCCAGTTCACGCTCTTCCACATTGTTCTTCGCAGCGAAACCCAAGTCGCTCCCATCTGGCGCCGCTATGCCGCCGCGACCTGGCGTTGGATGGGTCTCAAGCTTCTCTTCTTTCTCGCTGCACTGGCCTGCGTTACGCCCATCTTTATACCGGCGGTCCTCTACTTCATTCACGCCATCTCTCTGCAGTCTCACGGCGACCACTCGCACATCGTCAGCTTTATCTTCACGATGTTCGCCTTCGTCGTCACCGTCATACTCTTTGCCATCACCGTCGCGGTCATCACGATCCTGCTGCGCGACTTCGCCGTTCCCTCGATGGCGCTCGAAGGCACACCGCTGCGCGAGACCGTGCGCCGCGTCGTCGCGCTCACCCGCGCCGAGACCGGCCAGGTCGCGCTCTACGTGCTGCTTCGCGTCTGCCTGGGGATCGCAGGCACTTTCGTCTCCTACATGCTTCTCGGCGTGCTCGCGCTCATCGTTGGAGCGCCACTCGGCGGCGTCGGCTTCGGCCTCTGGAAGCAGTTTCACCTCGCCGGTGCGGGCGCGCACGTTGGGATGATCGGCGGCTGGGTCCTGCTGGCCCTCGCTCTGCTCGCTGTCATCGCGGTCGGCGTCATCTGCCTCTTCGGTTATCTCTTTACATTCCTGCAGGCCTACGCCATCTTCTTCCTCGGCGGCCGTTATCCGCTCATGGGTCAACTGCTCGCCGAGCCACCCGCACCCGTCCTGCCCGCAGCTCAGCCGCAACCCTGGACGCCTGCGTTCTACACGCCACCGCCGGCGTAGGCCACTTCGACGCCGGCCGGTTTGCGATTTAAAATGTAGCCATGGCTTTCCCGATCAAAACCTGTGTCCTCTGCGGAGAGGAGTTCGAGCTGCGCCCCAACAAGCCCGGCTACGCCAACCGCTGCCCTGAGTGCAGCACACCCGAGGCCGAAGCCGAAGCAGCCTCGAAGGGATCGGCCTCGGGCTTCCAGGGCAAAGCCCTCGCCGAGGCCAATGCCGAGCGCCGCAAGGTCATGCGCGACATGCTGTACCGAAAGGACAGCTAGGCGGAGCTACTCCGCCCGCTTCTTATTCCGCGCCCGCACCTTGAACCAGATAGGGCTGCCGATGAATTTGAACGCCGCCCGGATCTCGTTTGCGAGAAAGCGCTCATAGCTGAAGTGCAGCTTCACATCGCGGTCCGTGAACAGCACAAACGTCGGCGGGGCTACCGCCGCCTGCGTCATGTAGTAGATCTTCACGCGCCGGTTCATCGGCACGCTGGCGCGCTGGAAGTCGATCTTGTCGAGGAACCGGTTCATCGCTCCTGTCGAGATGCGCTTCCTGCGTTCTCGCGCGACCAGCTCAACCTTCTTGAAGATCTCCTCCACGCCCTTCGACTCTACGGCTGACACAAACAGCAGCGGCGCGTAGTCCAGGTACTTCAGCGCGTCGCGCACCTGCTGCTCGTAGACTTTCTTGTCGGCCGGCGCGTTGCTGTCGAAAAGCCGCTTGCCATCCGGTCCAACCTCCGTCATCAGGTCCCACTTGTTGACGACGATGATCACGCTGCGCCCGCTCTCGTGCGCATAGCCGCCGATGTTCGCATCCGCAGCCGCCACGCCCTCGGTCGCATCGATCACCAGCAGCGCCACATCCGCCGCTTCCAGATGCTTGCGGGCTCATGATGACGCTCAGCTTCTCGGCCATCAGCTTGGTCTTGCCCTTGCGCCGGATGCCCGCCGTATCGATGAACCGGAAGTCATGCCCGTCGCGCCGCACGACCTCATCCACCGCGTCGCGCGTGGTGCCGGCAATCGGCGACACAATCGCGCGATCTGTCCCCGTCAGCGCATTCAGCAGCGTGCTCTTACCCACATTCGGCCGCCCGATGATCGCGATCTTTGTCTCGCGCTGCACGTGCTCGCCGTGGCTGCGCAGTCTCCGCTCACGCGTCTCCTCAGCAGCCGCGCATCTTCATCGGCGATGAAGTCGCCCTCATCCTCCTCGGCCTCTTCCTCGATTCCCTCCATGTTCTCCGTCGGCTCTTCCGCCACGGTCTCCAGAGGCAGCGCGGCCCACACCTCATCCAGCAGGTCCGCGACACCAATCCCATGCTCAGCCGAAATCGGAGCGAGATTCCGGAACCCCAGCGTGCGAAAGTTCTCCGCGGCGGCTTCCAATTCCACCGAATCCATCTTGTTCACTGCGAGAAACAATGGCCTGTCGCCGATGCGAATCAGCAGCCGAGCGAGCTCCCTATCCGGCGCCGCCAACTCGGTGCGCCCGTCGACAACCATGACAATCGCGTCCGCCTCATCCAGCGCCACGCGCGCCTGCCGGAAGATCTCCGCGGGAATCAGCGCCTCATCATCCGGCACCACGCCGCCGGTGTCGACAATGCGCACGATGCGTCCGGCCCACTCCGTCTCGCCGTAGATACGGTCGCGCGTAATTCCCGGCTCGTCGCCCACAATCGACCGCCGTGTTCCCGTGATGCGATTGAACAGCGTCGACTTGCCGACGTTCGGCCTTCCGCAGATCGCCACCAGCGGCATCTCCGCCACATCGTGCGAAGCACCCTCCGTCGCCTCGAGCAGTTCCGTCGCCAGCGTCTCGAGCTCGCGGTCTTCGCGCTCTCCGTGCCTGCTCCCCGCGCCGCCCAGCCGCAACGTCGCCTTCGCCTTCCGAGCCTCCACGTACCCGGGTTCGCGCTCCTGCTGCGGCCGCAGCTCCGAGCCATGACCCCGACTCGCCGATCCACCGCGCTGCGTCCGCGGAGCATCGAGTCGCACGGACCGCTCGCGCTCCGGGCTCTTCTTCGGCGTCCTCGCTGCCTTCGCCTCTGCGGCCTTCTTCGAGCTCAACGCCTTGCGCTTCTTGGGAGCCACATTGGCCATCTGCGCACCCGTCCGCGGAGCCTTCCCCTTCCGCGGCCGCGTGCTGGCCTGCCGATGCTTCTTGCCCATCCTTTTCTTCTCGTCTCGCCTCGGTGCCATAACTCCTCAATCTCTTTGCCTTAACATGGTCGCACGCGGCGCACTCGTATCTTCGTCGCATCACAGGACTCTCATGCAGCCCATTCGCTTCGCCATCCTCGGCTTCGGCTACCACGCCGCCTTCCGCCTCGTGCCGTCCTTCCGCAACTGCCAGCACGCCACTCTTGTCGGCTTTCATCGCCGAGACCCTGCCAAGTCCGCCCGCGACGCCGAAAAGCACGGCGTCCGCGCCTTCGCCTCCGCCGAAGAGCTTTGCGCCTCGCCTGAAGTCGACGCCATCTTCATCACCAGCCCTGACGCGCTGCATCTCGCCGACGCGCAGCTCGCCTTCGCGCACAACAAACCTGTCCTCTGCGAGAAACCCCTCACCTCTAACGCTGCCGACGCAGACGCCATGCTCGCCGCCGCCAACGCCTACGGCCTACTCTTCGGAGTCGCGCATCACTACCGCTGGGCGCACGCCGTCCAGCAGATTCGCGCCCGTGTTGCAGCCGGAGAAATCGGCGAGCCCCGCACCGCACACGCCGAGTTCAACTACGCCGCGCAGTTCTCACGCCGCCCCTGGATCACCGACCCCACCCTAGCCGCCGGCGGCCCCATCGGCGACGTCGGCGTCCATTGCATCGACACCCTCCGCTTCATCCTCGACAACACTCGCGCGAAGACTGTCTCCACCATCGCCACGCAGGACGCCCAGTCCGGCCCCGTCGAAGCCTCCGCCTCCATGCAATTCGAGTTCAACAACGTCGTCGCCAGCGTCAACGTCTCCGCCCGCGCGCAATACCGCACCCAGATTGAAATCGTTGGCGCTGAGGGTGTCCTCGTCGCGGAAAACGGCATGACCGTCGACCACCCCGTCGACGTCGTCCTCCGTCGCAAGGGCGTGCACGTCAACACCAACACGGTCAACAACGCCGACGCCTACACCCGCATGATCGATAACTTCGCCCAGGCCCTCCGCGGCGAAGAGCAGTTCCTCGGACCCGGCACAGAAGGCGTGCACAACCAGCACATCCTCGACGCCGCCTTCAAAAGCTGGCACTCGGGTAAGCGCGAGTTCGTGTGAAGTCCCCCGCTAGACCTATCGAACAATCAGCGTCTCGTTCCGGCCTGCGAAGCTGTTTCTAGTTCCGCGCTACTATTTCCATTGAGGAACTATTCCCTGATGAACAAAAGTGCCTCCGGTCCAGCTCCCTCCCGCCGCAGCTTCCTCACACGTGCCGCAGGCGCTGCTATGGCTGCTGCCCTCCCCAAAGCCAAAGCGCAAACTGCGCCGGCCGTACGGGCCCGAAAGCGTCCGCTCAATGTTCTCTTTGTCATGTCCGACGACATGCGCACCGAGCTCGGCTGCTATGCCAGCCGTTTCCACGCACACACACCCAACATCGACAAACTCGCCGCGCAGGGTGTGCGCTTCGACCGCAACTATTGCCAATTCCCGCTGTGTAATCCTTCGCGCTCGTCGCTCTTCACCGGCCGCCCGCCTCTTGCCACTCGGGTGCTCGGCAACCGCGACAGCGTCGTCCAGTTGCACCCGGATTGGATCACCCTTCCGCGTCTCTTTCGCGAGAACGGCTACACCACGCTGCGCAGCGGCAAGCTATTCCACGCCGGCCTTGACGACCCAAAAGCCTGGACTGACTTCTGCTGCGACGCCGAATCGCTCCATCCGACCGCGGTCGCAACCCGTCTCAACATTCCGCGCGTGCAGGTGCCCATGCCAAACGGAGTGCTGCCCGTGTTGCCGCAGGACAACGAGCGCGCCGCGCACTCCGACCAACTGCTCATGCTCGAAGGAAACGGAGAGGGCGCGGGCGATTTCAAAGTTGCCGATATGACCATCGCCAACCTGCGCAAGTGCAAGGACGGCCCTTTCTTCATTGGCTGCGGCTTCTCCAAACCGCACAGCCCACCCGAAGCACCCCGGCGCTTCTATGATCTCTACGACCCCGCAAAGATCACGCTGCCGCCGGATTTCGCGGCGTGGCCCACGGTCCCGAACGGGCTCCCGCAGGCAGCCATCCGCATGCGCAACGCTGACCTCTTCATCGGCCGCGGCGCCACACCTGATGAAGCACGTCAGGTCATCCGCGCCTATCTCGCTTCCATCTCGTGGGTCGACTACAATCTCGGCCGCGTGCTCTCTGAGCTCGACTCACTCGGCTTGCGCCACAACACCCTCATCGTCTTCGTAGCCGACCACGGCTATCAGCTCGGCGAAAAGGGTAAGTGGTCCAAAGCCGGCTCGCTCTTTGAGAACGGTACCCGCGTGCCACTCATCATTCACATGCCCGACGTATCGGGCAACGGCCGCGCCTCCACCAGGATCGTGCAATCGCTGAATCTCTATGCCACCGTCGCAGAACTGGCGGGCCTCGATGTGCCCCCAGGGGTGGAGGGCCGAAGCATGCTTCCGCTGCTCAACAATCCTTCCGCCTCATGGGACCATCCTGCCTTTAGCATCTGGAGCGAAGACGGTAAAACCGTGCACGGCACGGCGGTGCGCACCGAGCAATGGCGCTACGCTGAGTTCGGCAAAGCCGGCACTTACGGCGCCATGATGTTCGACGTCCACGCCGACCCCCTGGAGTTGACGAATGTCGCTAATGACCCGAAGAACGCCGTCGTGCGCGCGCAACTCTCAAAGCTCATTGCCCACTACAGCTACGCCGCAGAGGTGTAACCTTCGGCGCTGATGCGTCAAGGCGAATAAACGGCGACTATCATAGACCTACCGCGTGCCGCCGTTCTCCCAAACCGAAGCCGACCGCAAGACTCCACTCAGCGAAGCCGCCGCCGAAGCCCGGCTTCCTTCGCTGCACGACTTCTTCTCGCCCGGTGGCCCCCTCGCACGGTCATCGCTCGCCTTCGAGCACCGCCCCGGCCAGTACGCCATGGCCAAGGCGATCGAGCAGGCCTTCGCCGACCGACGCCATCTCATCATCGAAGCGGGCACCGGCACCGGCAAAACCCTTGCCTATCTGCTGCCCGCGCTGCGTCGCGCCCGTAGCGAGAAGCAGCGCATCATCATCTCCACCGGAACAAAGAACCTCCAGGAACAGCTCTACTTCAAGGACATTCCATTCCTCGAGTCCGTCCTTGCCGACGCCGGTCCACTGCGCGTCTGCTACATGAAGGGCCGCGCCAACTACCTCTGCAAGCAGAAGCTCTACGCCCTCCGCGACAACCCCATCCTCTCCGGCCTCGACGACATCTCGCAGTTCCACACCATCCTCCAGTGGGAGCGCACCACCGAAACCGGCGACCGCGCCGAGATCGACGACCTCCCCGAATCCTCCGCGCTCTGGCACAAGCTCGACGCGCGTTCCGAGGTCTGCCTCGGCCAAACCTGCCCCAACTGGGAGCCCTGCTTCATCACGCAGATGCGCCGCAAAGCGCTTGAGTCCGACCTCGTCATCGTCAACCACCATCTCTTCTTCGCCGACCTCTCCATCAAGCAGCAGGCCGCTGGCGCCCCCGACGCTGGCATCCTCCCCGAGGCCGCCATCGTCATCTTCGACGAAGCCCACGAACTCGAAGACGTCGCCTCGCAGTACTTCGGCATCGCGCTCACCAGCCACCGCTTCGACGAGCTCGCCCGCGACACCGAGTCCATGCTCCGCGCCAAAGGCGCCAGCTCCGCCGCCATCGAAAGCTCCACTGCAACCCTGCGCGAGCGCTCGCGCCTCTTCTTCTCCTCGCTGCCAGAAACGAATGCTGCACAGCCCGGCCGCATGGAGTTCACCGACCGTGCCGACTTCCTCGAAGCCCACGGCGACTCCTACCTCGGCGCGCTTAACGCCCTCGTTCGCCTCGAAGGCGAGCTCGACCGTGTCCGCGACGTCGAAGAGGCCGCCGGCCTGCGCAAGCGCGCCGCCGACATCCGCGTTCACCTCAAGTTCCTCCTCGAATCCACCGACCCCAACACCGTCTTCTGGATCGAGCGCCGCGCCGCCTCCAGCCTCCGCAACGCCGCTCGCAACGCAACTGCTCCTCGTTCTCCGATGCCCGTCGTCTCGACCGGAGGCCTGAGCAAGCCGGAGGCGAGCCGAATGGCCGGAGCGGAGAGACCCCTGTATTTGTCTTTGACGACCCACCTGCAGGCCACACCCATCGACGTCTCGCAACTCCTCGCCGAGACCCTCTTCGCCAACTACTCCTCCGTCATCCTCACCTCGGCCACCCTCACCGTCGCCGACTCCGAAGGCAAAGCCAGTTTTCACCACCTGAAGAAACGACTCGGCATCCCATTCCCCAAAGAGCTCGTCGTCCCCAGCCACTTCGACTACGCCAAGCAGGCGCTGCTCTATCTCCCGCAATATCTCCCGCCGCCGCGCCATCCCGACTTCCTCGCACACGCCGCCGAAAAAATCCGCCGCGTCCTCGAAATCACCCGCGGCCGCGCCTTCTGCCTCTTCACCAGCTACGCGCAGATGCGCGAGCTCCACGACCGCCTTCTCTGCGAGCTCCCCTACCCGCTACTCCTCCAAGGCACCGCCCCGCGCCACGTACTCATCCAGCAATTTCGCGAAACCCCCAACGCCGTCCTCTTCGGCACCAGTTCCTTTTGGCAGGGCATTGACGTACAGGGCGAGCAGCTCTCCTGCGTCATCGTCGACAAGCTCCCCTTCGCCGTCCCCTCCGACCCCATCATGAAGGCCCGTACCGACGCCATCGCGGCCGCCGGCGGCAACGCCTTCAACGACCTCCAGGTTCCTCAAGCTGTCATCGCGCTCAAGCAGGGCTTCGGCCGCCTCATCCGCTCGCTCACCGACCGCGGCGTCCTCATGCTCCTCGACTCGCGCATCCGCACCACGCGCTACGGAGCCACCTTCCTCGACTCCCTCCCACCCTACCGCCGCACCGACGACATCACCGAAGTCGAAAAATTCTTTGCAGGCTGAGCACTATCGGTTCGACCACGTCGGGCTCGCCAGTTGAATCGTCATCATCGGTCCCTCCGGATACAGCGGCCCCCGCTCTCTCGCAAAGGTCGTGCCCGCGCCGCCGATCGTCCATATCTGAATCTTCGGTGGCTCCTTGCCGATGATCGGCGCCACCACACCCGCAACTCCACCAAGATCGATCTTGATCTCATAGTGAATTGTCTTCCGTGCCACGCTTGCCACAAAGCACTTATCCTCGCCGACGTTCGTGATGACAAGTTTCACCAGCCTCGGCTTCGGCATCGCCACCACGATCGAAACAGTCGCTGTCGCGCCGGGAGCGGGTCTCATGTTCTCAACAATCACCGGCACCAGCCCATTCGCCAAATCCACAGGCAGATCCACATGCTCGCTCTTGTCCTCCGACTTTCCATCCTTTCCCGTCGAATGCACCGTCACCTGCCCGCGCTTCATATCGATATCGAGAGCCATCGGATGCGGGAATGAAGCTCCTTTCTGAATGTGCCGATAGCTGATCAGCTGAAGCGTGCGACGTTGCGAGAACACCGCCGTCTCGTCATCCAGCGATCCATCCCTGAAATGGAACACCGTTCGATTGATGATGCGGTCGCCATGCACGACCCGCGTGATGTCCCCCGAAGCCACCACGCGTCCGTCTTCACCGCGTAGTTCGACAAATCCATGAATCGTGCCGCCCACCTGCCGCACAGGCACAGGATCAGCCAATGCGTTGGCCGGCAACGCGCAAGCAAACATCGCAATGAAGAAGGATCGAAGAAGAAGAGCGAAAGGAACTCTCACGGCCAGGCACCTTACAGGGGATCGGAAGGCAGCATCCCCATTGGTGCCCTCAAACGCGTGTTCTCTGGAGTAGATGGAATCCCCGTGCGATAAGTTGTCGCCTCACGCACTCTAAGGGAAGTAAATCGTAATGGAACCGGCGTCTGCATCGGCAGTAACGATTGCGCTGCGCGCATCGTCCGTAAGGCGTGCGATGGCAGCAGATCCCCAGCCACCGGCGACAGTCAGCGTTTGGGCAGTTAATGCTCCCGCTTTGTCTCGCTGGTAAATCAGGAGCGTCCGGCTCTCTGCGCAGTTGACCACGATCGTCGCTGCCCCGTCTCCCGAAAGATCGCCCGCTGCCACACTATTGGCGCCCCGACAATCTCCCAGCGGCAGCGGCGAGCCATACATTGGGCGAAATCCGCCGTGGCCGTCACCAAGCAGAATTGTGATGCCATTCTCGGCCAGTCCGCTGACGTCTCGCTGATAAGGAATGACGATCAGGTCAGGGTTGCCATCGCCATTCAAGTCGTCGACCGCGAGCTCCCACGGTTTTGCGCCCGCAGGAAACGGCGAGCCGGGCGCGTTCTGCATGCCGCCTCTTCCATCACCCAGCAAAACGGTAGCCGTACCGTCGTCAAGATTGGTAGTCACAATATCCGGGTGCCCATCGTGGTTGAAGTCCGCTGTGCGCAGCCGTTCATAAGGTCGGCGCCCTGTGGGGAAGAACCTGCCCGGCGTGATAAGCCGCCCGGTACCGTCTCCACTTAGAACTTCAATTTGATTGTGGCCCCAGCTGTCCGTCGCCGCATCCAGCTTCCCATCCGCATTGAAGTCCGCGACGACAACTCCATGCGGATGCGGATAGGAATGCACGTCCACCGGCGAACCAGGCGCAAGACGAAAGCTACCGTGACCATCACCAAGAAAAACTCGCAGATAGGGCGACTGGTGATTGGCCACGACGAGATCGAGATTGCCGTCGTTGTTCAGGTCGCCGATGGCGATGTCGTTGGGAAGATGACCCGCAGCAAACGGCGAACCGGGCGCAGGCTGAAAGCCTCCCCGTCCATCGCCGAGAAGCACAGTGAGCGAGCCGGAGTCCGTCTTGTCAGAGCCGGCATTGGCAACCACGATGTCCGGATGGCGATCATGGTTGACATCCGCGACCGCAATCCAGCGCGGACTGGGTCCCGTGGGAATCGTGACCTGGCGAAAACGCTGCGGTGGCGCGGCCAGCATGCCACCCGCGAGAAGCAACACGAACATGCGAACGTAATTCATCTGAAAGACGAATCAGGACCCCGTGAATCCCTTGGCCCTGCCTACCCAGAGGCGCCCCAACATGCACGTTCATCAATACCGTCTGCTGATCAGTTAACCGTCGCCCGCACTTCTTCCCGGAGCCACAATATATTTCCCACTGAAATCCGCATCGTCAGGAGGCCCTATTGGTGAAGTACCCTCTTATGCGCCGTTGGGATGGGCGCCGTTTCGGCTACCGCCAGGTCGATCGCCTGATAGAGATTGTTCACGTCCTTCACTTCAATCCAGTGGTTGTTCGTGACAACGAAAATCGACGGAGTCGCGGGAATACCGATGCGGTCGCCTTGAGCCGTCGTCTCGGTAATCTCCCGAGCGTATTGTCCAGCGGGATCCATCACAAACGGCATCTGTTGACCATGCCCGCTGAAAAACGTCTGCGTAAAGCTATGCAGATCGTCCCTTGAGGAAATCCGAGCTTGCAACGCGAAGACTTCACGCCGGTACTCCTCGGCCAGTTCCGCAGACACCTTCGCCTTCAGGTAGTGCGCGCAGATTGCAGCATCGTGGCTCCAGTGGTGATAACTAATCTCGTAGTCGCACTCAACGAGCGGGATTTTGTAATGCTTGGCCGCCGAGTGCACGATGGGAAACGCCTTCGCGCAGTAAGGGCACTCCAGGTCTTCGTATTCGATAATGGCTACCTTCGCCCCTGACGGAGGCTTTAAAGACGAGGTGTCCTTTACCGGGGAGAACTGATTCGGTGGAACCGATGTTTGGGAAGCGGCTGTTTGGGAAACGGCAGCCGCCGCGCAAACCGCCAGTGCGGAACATGCAATCCAGAAACGAATCACTTGCTACCTCCCCGACGTACTGAAGTGCGTGCCAACAACATATCAGTCCTTGTCTTCGCACGCAGTACTATGGCGCATGCTGTTATGGACGACGATGTGTATCGCGGGGCTCGTCGCGGCATGGCTGCTCCTTCGAACCCGCGACGCGGACCGTCCCAGAATTCCCCACTATCTTGCTCTGTTCTTTTCCATGGGAGTCGCATGCGTTGGTGGTTATGCTCTCCTTTTGCATGCCGTCTTGTCTGCTAGGCACGTGAATGGTTCGCTCCTGTTGGGATCGATCATCTTTGTCGTCGCCGCTCTCTTCGTTGCATGCGTTTGCCTGAAGAATCAAGCTTGGCGCCGACTTGCAGGAATCGCAGGCAGCTTCCTGCTCGGAGCCATATTGCTCACGGTTGGTGCCCTCGCGCTCATTCTTCTTGCATTGCGAGGCCCTCAACCGCCCAGCCTCGGCAAGCTCCAAAGCAAGTTCCCGCAGCGCCGAAGCCAGCTCGAATCACTGGCCGCCCTGGAGGCGCCTCCAGGCATCCAGCCGCCAAAGTCAGTTGAGGAGATACAGAGAGAAAAGCGGCTCGCCGCAGCAGAACCGCCCCTGTCCCTCCTGCGACGCTTTCTAAATCTGTTCTCACATGACGACTCCGCTCCGCCCCGTGTTGTCTATAAGAACGAAGCAATCCTCTTCGTCTACGGCAACCAGAACGGTCCTCTCATAGGAGGCGGCCGTGGCCCAAGCTGGGGCTATCTCTACTGTCCTGATGCACCCGAAGAGAATCGGGCATACATCTGCCAGGATGCGGCGATCCACTCCGGAGCCGATTGGGGGCCCAACACCGTTCTCTCCCTTCGCCTCGACCAGCACTGGTTTGCCTACTCGCGAGGACCATCTTCTTAGTTAGACATTTCCCTCTAGTCCTTCTTCCAGTAGCTACAATGTGTCCCCCGGCTGAAATCCTCCCCCGAAGGAGGGCAAGCTCATGCTCCGCAACACGTTTCTCGCCCTGCTCGCCCTCGTCATCTCGGCGCCTGCGTACGCCCAATTCGAGCCCGTAACATGCCACAACTCCTTCACCCAGCAGCAGGAGATCGACGAAGGCAACAAGGTCGTCGCGGGAGTCTACAAGCAGATGCCCGTGCTTCCGGACTCCGATCCGATCGCCCAATATGTTCGGCAGCTCGGAGCGCGGCTGGCCGCCGTTGCTCCCGTCACTCCCGGCCTCACACAGCAGTGGCCCTTCCGTTTTCATGTCGTCGACAGCGAAGAGGTCAACGCCTTTGCACTCCCCGGCGGCACCATGTTCGTAAATCTCGGCGCCATCCAGGCCGCCGAGACAGGGTCTCAACTCGTCGGCGTCATGGGGCATGAGATGTCCCACGTCATCCTGCGCCACTCTTCCTGCAATATCACGAAGCAACAAAAGCGCAGCCTCTGGTACGGGCTGGCCCAACTCGGCGCGGCGGTTGCGCTCGGCGGAAACGCCGGCTCCCTCGCCGCCGAAGGAATCGGCTTGGGCGCACAGCTCGACTTCCTTCGCATGTCCCGCGACGACGAAAAGCAAGCCGACCTCCTTGGCGTGCAAATCGCCCACAACGCAGGTTACGATCCACGCGGCCTTCCCCAGTTCTTCGAGATCATCCAGGCCAAATACGGCAGCGGCGGCGCGCAGTTCCTCTCCGACCACCCCAACCCCGGCAACCGCACCGAGTATGTCAACCGGGAGATCGCGCTTCTTCCCCCGTTGCTGCACCCGGTCAAGACCTCGCCTCAGTTTGAGGCCATTCACAACGAGGTTTTAGGGCTCCAGGCCCTTACCGGCGAGGACCTGAAGAGTGGTAGCTGGAAGCTCACAGGCCGCTATGCAACAACTCCCGGGGCTGCAGTTCCGCCTGCACCGTTGCCGGTCTCCGCGAAGGTCCCTTCATCTGCCGCACCCGAAGTTGCCCATGCACCCAACCCGGTGGAGCCCCAGCGCACCCAGCTCCCGAAGCCGGATGAGGCGTCCCAGGCTTCGCCAGGCAACCTTCCGGGATCCTCCGGCCCCGAACGCCTTCCCGCCGACCAACTCGATGCCGCCAACCATCTCGTTCCCGTGACCCTGCCCAACGGCTCCATCGACGCGCCGCCAACCTGGCACATGACCACGCAGCCCGACGGCTCGATTGCGGTGGCCCCCCGCCGCGCCGCTGGCGACTTCGGCATCTCCTACGGCGTACTCATCGGTACGTCCACTGACAAGAGCAACAGCGCCGCCTCCCTGGCCGTCGCCAGCGATCGCCTCACTCGTCAGCTGCTCCAAGACCACAACCTCAAACCGAACGGCATCCCCTCCAACCTGCAGGTCGCCGGAAAGCCGGCCATCGCGCGCGAGCTTACCGGCACCTCACCCGTCTCGGACGGTGGCACCCCTCTTCCAGAGCACGCTTGGCTGATTACCCTTCCGAACTCCGCGGGAACCACCCCCTGGCTGGTATTTGTCGCACCGCGGCCCGACTTCGACACACTTCAACCCCTCTACGACTCCATGCTGCTGACATTCAAGTCCCGGTAGTCCTGGATCTCGTCAGAAAAACCGACCCCTTCTGAAAGCGCTTCGCCCATAAAACCCTGAATTCATTGCTTTGACGAGCCACCCTAAAGGAATGAATATTCCGTGCGCATCGTGGCGAAGGGAGGCGGGGTTCTCCGACCGCTAATCGCAACACAGAGGAGAAGCTAAACTGATCTAAGCAGCATGGGACGCAACCTCTACATCCTCGCAGCCACCATCGGCTTCCTCGCCCTCATCTCCTTCGCGCTCTCCTTCACCAACGTCGCCCAGGTCCCCGGCTCCCCCGGCGACGTCCGTCTCTGGCGCACCACTTCCATGGCCCTGGTCTTCGTCGGGCTGCTCGTCGCGCTCGGTGGCGTCCTCTCTCAGCTCTTCGAACAGGCCGAGCGCCGGACTACCGGCGAACGCCAGCGCCGTCGCCGGCGCTGATAATCCACAAGCCCCTCTTGACGCGCACGATAAACTAGAATTAAGGGGAAGATTCGGCCCGGCACCCTCGCCGGGCCTGCGAGTTTAATCCTCTGGCCACCTTAAGTCCGGACCTAAGGTCTCTGTTTGGAAGAATTTGCGCAAAAAAGGGGGGAGGGGGGGAACCCCGCTAGAATCAAAACGATCGCTCTGAGCGGTCCGGGATCGGAGTCGAACGAATGTACGAAGTGACGGTGCAGGACACATTTTCCTCAGGTCATTACCTGCGCGAGTATTACGGCAAGTGTGAGAATCCGCACGGCCACAACTACCGTGTCCTCGTCACCCTCGTAGGAGAGCAACTCGAACCCAACGGCCTCCTCCTCGACTTCAAGCTCCTCAAGCGTATCCTCCAGCCCACCATCCAGTATCTCGATCACTTCATGATCAACGACCTGGAGCCGTTCACTACCGTAAATCCCTCGGCCGAAAACATCGCCAAGTACTTCTTCGACCGTGTCTCAGGCCAGCTGCTTGAGATGACTGGTGGTCGCGTGCGCGTGAAGGACTGCACGATCTGGGAAACCGACACCAGTTACGCCAGCTACTACGAGTAGCCGCTGGGCTTACAATCCACCACAGGGCTTTTCCGCCCGCCATCTCGCTCTCAAGGCCCTGCCTATGATCGCCTATATCGTCCTGATCCTCGCCGCGCTCAGCCGTCTCGCGCCGCACGCCCTGCACGGCACCGCCGTCAATTTCACAGCCGTCGGCGCGGGTCTGCTCTTCTTCGGCTCCCGTCGCCCCCGCTGGCAGTCCGTCGCCGCCGTCGCCATCCTCGCGGCGACTGACTTCTACCTGACACGCTTTGTCTATGGTTCGCCGTTTGAGGTGAAGCAGTATTTGGTCACCTGGGCCTGGTATGCCGCGGTCTGCCTGCTTGCAAGCGGCCTGCTGCGCAAGGTAACAGCGCTGCGCGTCGTGACGGGCGTACTCGCGTCGGCGACGAGCTTCTTCCTGCTCAGTAACTTTCTGGTCTGGGCTGGAAGTGGCATGTACCCGCACAGCGCCTCTGGCCTGGCCACTTGCTATGCTCTCGGGCTGCCGTTCTACGCGAACGATCTGATCTCGACCGGACTGCTGTCGGGTGTGCTGTTCGGTCTGCCGGTAGTCGCTGCGAAGTTCGCGGATGCTGTACACGCGCGCAGCAATCAGCACCCGGTGTAAGCCCAGCTTCAGGCCTCTTCTTCGACCGGCAGCCGGACTCCACGGCGCCGGTCGAACACTTTGCGGATCATGTACAACGCGATCAGGAAGAGCGCAGCAGAGATGAGTCCAATCGCGATCGCGACATGCTCATGGAAGAACGAACGCGCGGAGTGAAAGAGCTTCGGTCCGAAGTAGATGTAGAGCACCGAGGCAACGACGAACTGAACCATCTTGCCGCAGAAGATCGCCAGTACAAACGCGAGGGGCTTCATCTCGAAGACGCCGGCTGCGAACTCGAAGAGCTTGAGCGGGAACGGCGGCGGGCACATCGCCGGAATCATCATCGCCAGGAACTCCTGGTTCTCGAAGCGGTCCCGCATGCGCTCGTAACGCTCACGGTTGATGCGTTTAAGGAGGACGAGTTCGCCACCGGCGCGTCCAATGTAGAACGGCACCAGCGAGCCGATTGCAGAGGCGGCGGCCGCGATGAGGCAGTAGATCAGGAACTTGTGATGATTCGTCGCGACATAGCCGATGACGACGCCGTCCATGGAGACGGGAATGGGAATCAGGGCGGAGTCGATCAGCGCCAGGCCGCCCACACCCCAGATCCCCAGCGGCTTCATCACCGCGAAGAGCATCCCTGAGAATTTGTGCAGCAGTGCTATCGGTCCAGGTTTCACAAAAATCCATTCTACTGACCGGATGCGGCTGGTTCCGGCAGTTACGGGCGGCCACGTCTAGTTTCGATGCTCGGTGTGGCCGGCCAGCAGGTCGAGGGCGTGAGGCAAAAGGTCCAGGATGGCCCGCAGTCCGCTTTCGGCGCCCGCGGGGCTGCCCGGAAGGTTGATGATTAACGTTCGTCCAGCGATACCGCAGACGCCGCGGCTGAGGGCTGCAAATGGCGTTTCCTGCGTTCCACGAAGACGTATCTGTTCGGCGATGCCAGGAACGAGGCGGTCACATGCCGCGAGAGTAGCTTCGGGAGTCACGTCTCGTTCCGCGACACCTGTACCGCCTGTCGTTAATATCAGGTCCGCATATTGAGCGGCGTTTCGCAGCGCTGCAACCAGCAGATCCCGGTTGTCGGGGACAATCTTTGAATCAACAACTTGCGCTCCTCTCTCCGAGAGGAGCCGGACAAGTAGAGGGCCGGAGAGATCGGTTTGAGCGCCGGCGGCGCAGCGATCGCTTGCGGTAATCACAACGGCAGTTCTACCCGTCAAAAAAGAGGCTGCTTCCTGCATCTATCGAGGATAGCCGAGGCCTTGTGAAAGCTTCAGCGGGGCCCGTGTGCACGGGTGAAAGATGAGAGAATAGAAGAGCCAGCATCGGCTCGGTCTGGCGACGGTTTTTACCGGCGGTGACACCGGACCGCAACAATCCTACCCGCCTATCCGTCACAGACGAAGTGCCTCAACGATGCGTTTGATTACTCCTACCGACCCGGAACAGCCGCGCCCTGAGCCAGAGGCACAGCCTGCGCCAAAAAAGGCGTCGGATGCCCCTCTGAGCTTTGTCCCGCCCGACGGCGATGGGGCGTTGCCGCAGCAGCCGGTGCGCATCCGTACAAACCGATACGGCGAAATGGATGAGCATGAACTGATCCATCTGCTGGACTCGATTGAGGATGAGCGTGCACGCAGCCGGTTCCGCGAATCGATCTATATCTCGCTGTTCATCTGGATCGCGATTGCGTGGGTGGTTTTGTACGGACCGAAATATCTTTGGCATTCGCCGAAACTTGTAACGCCGTTTGAGGTGTTGAAACAGCGCGAGCTGACGCAGCTGAATATACCGCAGCTTCACGCGCCGCCGCCGTCGGTTCCGCGCGCGCAGCCCAAGCTGGACAATCGCACGCTGGAGCATCTGCGCTCGATGGAGCCTCCGCCGCCAAGGCCGTCCGCGCCTGCGGAGACGCCGAAGGTTGCGCCCCCGACACCTGCACCGGCGATTACGAATACGGCTCCCCCTGCAACGGCGCCGGCACTGCCGCTTCCGAATGCACCGCAGCCTACGCCTAAGACCACGCCTCCTGTCGTTGCCGAGGCCCCCACGCCTCAGCCCAGCGCGAAGCCGAACTTCAACACCAATAACTCGGCCGAAAGCTCTATCAATGATGCTGTGCGCAATGCTGCACGTGATCACAGCGGCGGAGGATATGGTGTGAGAAGCGGCAACGGTGGGCCGCTGAACTTCGGAGGCGTGCAGGTTCTCTCCGACACGCAGGGCGTGGATTTCAACCCGTATATCCGGCGGATTATCGCTGATATCTACCGCAACTGGTTGCCCTTAATTCCTGAAGAGGCCAAGCCGCCCCTCTCGAAGCAGGGCGAAACGCTCGTTCGATTCATGATTCTGCCCGATGGCCGAATTGGAGGGATGTGGCTCGATGGCTCGACGCATGATGATGCGATTAACCGGTCGGCCTGGGGATCGATTACGAGCGAAGGGCAATTTCCCGCGTTGCCTTCTCAGTTCCACGGACCGAACCTGGAACTGCGCATTCATTACTACGTCAATAAACAACCGGAGTAACGGCTGATGCGAAGCGCGGGTCGTCCTGCGGAGCCGCCGCGTCCGCCTGCTCTCACGGAACGCGACCAGAGGCGCGAGACGGAGCGTCTCGGCCGCCTGAAGGGGCGTGTGGCGTTGGAGCAGCGAGGTTTGCTGCGCGGGCTTATTCTGCTGGCTTTGGCGATCCTGATTGTGAGTCTTGCGCGTGCGGGCTTTGGCCGGCTGTTTGTGCCGGCGTGGTGGCGCCAGTGGTAGAGGCCGGGCATCCACTTGTTGTCCTCGTGGGGCCGACGGCGAGTGGCAAGACCTCGCTCGCATTGAAACTTGCGGAGCAATTTGACGGCGAGGTTGTGAGCTGCGACGCAGTCGCGGTCTATCGCGGGCTGGATGTAGGCTCTGCGAAGCCGACGGCTGCGGAACGAGCGCGCGTGCCGCATCATGCGATCGACATCCTGAATGCGAATGAGCCCTCGACAGCAGGAGACTATGCTCGCGCAGCACGCGCGGCGCTGGCGGACATCAAGGCGCGGAAGCGCTTGCCGATTGTGACGGGAGGAACGGGGCTATATCTGCGCGCTCTGCTGGAAGGTCTTGCACCCGCACCGCCGCGCGATGAGGAGCTGCGCGAAAGGCTGCGCGAGCAAGCGGCAGCGCGCGGATCAGAATATTTGCATCGGCTCTTGACGCGATTGGACCCTGCGGCTGCGGCGGCGATTCATGCGAATGATGTGCCGAAGATAATTCGCAGCGTGGAGGTAACGCTGGCAGCGCGGCGACCGCAGAGCGAGCAGTGGCAGATGGGGCGCGATCGGCTGCAAGGATTTCTTGTGCTGCAGATGGGTTTAAATCCGCCGCGCGCGGCGCTTTACGAGCGGATTAATGAGCGTGCGGCACGAATGTTTGATGAGGGGTTGTTGGAAGAGACGAAGATTGCCCTCGCGCGTTATGGAAACGAGTGCAGGGCGCTTGGGTCACTGGGATATGCGCAGGCGGCTGCTGTGCTACGTGAAGAGATGACGCGCGCAGCCGCGATTGCAGCGGCGCAGCAGAGGCATCGCAATTATGCGAAGAGGCAGATGACCTGGTTTCGCCGTGACCAACAGATCGAGTGGCTGGAGGGATTTGGCCACGACGCAGATGTGCAGGCGCGCGCTGCAGAGAGGGTGAGGCAGCACCTCGCTGGTTGATTGCTATTCCGCGGTAGTGCGTGCGAGGGCTTCCACGGCGGCGAGGTTGGCGATGAGATCTGGAGCGAAGTCGTGGCGTTGCTGCAGCCATGCGGCATCGTTCCAGGAGACCTGCGTTGTGCCGTCGGGTTCTTGAGCGAGAAGAATCTTCAATGGAAGATCGAGCGCAGTGCCGGGCGCGGAGAGCATCACGGGTGTACCGGCCTTTGGATCGCCGAAGATCAGTAGTTTTGTGTTGGGCATATGGAGGCCGATGGAGCTGGCTTCGCCGGAGTGATCGACGAGAGCGAAGAGCTTGATGTTTTTTTCGGCAAGCAGGGCTGTGAGGCGCTCGACGAGTTCATCGACGGTGTGAGGCGAGGTGAGGCTTCGAATGCCGTTCTTCATTGTGGGTTCTTCTCCGGGAGCCCGTTTGCAAGGAACAGCTTACTTGGAGGATGGCGGGGCTGGAGAAGTATTTGAGAGTTCGTCAACCCAGTATTCCGTGCGGGCGTCGATCCGAAGATTGGGGCGGTCCTTCAACTCGACGGTGAGTGCATGAAGGCCTGGGTGTGGTGACTCGGGGCGGAAGGTCAGCACATAGCGGTTAGGGACGTCGTTGCTGATGGTGAAGAGGTCGCGACGAAGAGACTTGGGGTCTTTGAAGCTGAAGTACTCGCCGCCGCTGAGGCGCGCGCAGGTTTCGGGGACGTTCTTGCGGAGGCTGTTGCGCGTGGCGATCTCGACCATCCTGGCGAGGCGAAGCGGTGGCAGGAGTTCGGCGAGGCAGTCGAAGTCCTGCTCGCCGCGGCTCTCGGTAGTGTGGGGCGGGGCGTCGGGATCGCGGCTGAAGCAGCCATGCTCGGGGCCGGGAGGAAGTCCGCCACCGTATCCGAACTTGTGTGTCTCGCTCTTGATCTCAGTTTTTGTGCTCGGGAAGGAGAGGGCGTAGATGGAGGTGTTGGTGTCGCTGAGCTCATGGAGGGCTTGAGTGAGGTCGATGTGGCTGCCCTGGTCGAGCGTTTCGCTGATGAGAAGAATGGCTCGGCGGTATGCTGGCGACTGCTTGCGAAGCAGATTTGTGGCGAACGACATGGCATCGAGCACGGAGGCACCGTTATCGCCGGACTCGATGTGGTTGAGCTCGGTAACGATCTTGTCGAGGTCTGAGGTGAAGCCGTGGAGGAGCTCGGGTTCGCTGTCGAAGTCGACGATGGCGACACGATGCGGGACGTTGCCGATGATGGCGTCCAGGAGCGGGCCCAGGTCGCTGTAGGCAGGTAAGTAGGGGATGCCATCGCCACCGACCTCGACGACGATGACGAGTGCAAGCGGCTGCGAATCGGTGTCGTCTTCGAGCTGGAGCTTCTGCGGGATACCGTCGTCTTTGACGGTGAAGTCGTTGGCCTTCAGGGTGAAGACGAGCTGGCCGGACTTGGTTTTGACGAGGGCGGGGACGACGACGAGCGAGGACCGAACGGTGATCGTCGCGCTGGGGTTCGTGTCGGAAGTTGATGGCGCTTGCGCGGTGGACGGCTGCGCCGGCGATTGAGCAGGCGACTGAACCATCACAGCCGGTGCAAGTAACAACGCGAGCATCGCGAGCAGCCGCTTCATGAGCCTCCAGTGTATCCAGACGAGCGGGGCGAAGGTTTCGTCGAGGGATGAGCCACGGTTCGGAGAGAATGGGGGATGGACGGAGTTCGTTTGGATAAGTGGTTGTGGGCCGCGCGATTCTTCAAGACCCGGGCGCTGGCGGCACGGGCGTGTGAGTTGGGGCGCGTCTTGAGCAACGGACAACCGATGAAGCCGGCGAGGATGATCCATGTGGGAAGTCAGATGACGGTTACGACGGAGGGTGGGCAGTTCCAGGTGGAGGTGCTGGTGTTGAGTGAGACGCGCGGGCCGGCGGCGGTGGCTCAGTCTCTTTATCGAGAGTCGGAAGAGAGCAAGGCAGCGCGGGCGAAGGTTGCGGAAGAGCGCAAGGCGCTTGCAGCCTGGGAGCGCCTGCCTGACAGCCGTCCGGACAAGCGAGACCGGAGAACGCTGTCGCGGCTGCGTGGCCGATATTAGCGACACGGGCGGGCTTGGAATCGCGTGAACGCGCTACGATAGGGTGTTTGTGCCCAGAACGCGGGCTCCAGGAGAGTCGCCATCAATACGCTACCTCGCACGATGCAAGCCCTTGTAAAACCGACCGCAGCTCCGGGTATGGAGATGCGCGAGGTCCCGGTGCCGGCGATCGGACCGACGGACGTGCTGATCGCCGTGGAGACTGCGTCGGTGTGCGGAACGGATCTGCACATCTATCACTGGGATGAATGGGCACAGAATCGCATCAAGCCTCCCTACACTCCGGGACACGAGTTCTGCGGGACGATTGCAGCGGCAGGCGAGCTCGTCCAGGGGCTGGCGGCAGGCGATTTTGTTTCTGCGGAGATGCACATTGCGTGCGGACACTGTCTGCAATGCCGCACGGGACAGGCGCATGTGTGCCAGTTCGTGAAGATTTTGGGGGTCGACGATGATGGTGCGTTCGCGGATTATGTGAAAATTCCGGCGGCCAATGTGTGGAAGTTGTCGCCTGAAATTCCGCGGGAGTTTGGCTCACTGTTTGATCCGTTCGGGAATGCGGTGCATACGGCGTTGTCAGGACCGATTGCGTCGCAGACGGTTGCGGTAACGGGCTGCGGACCCATCGGGCTTTTCTCCATTGCGATTGCGAAGGCTTGTGGCGCATCGCGCGTGTTCGCGATTGAGCCCAATGCGAATCGGCGTGAGTTGGCGAGGCAAATGGGCGCGGATGTTCTGCTCGATCCCTCGGCCGAAGACGTAGAGGCGAAGCTGAAAGCCGAGACGGATGGAAACGGCGTGGATGTGCTGCTGGAGATGTCCGGGCATCCGGCGGCGATTCGCCAGGGCTTTTCACTCTTGCGGAACGGCGGGCGTGCATCGCTGCTGGGCTTGCCATCGAAGCCATTTGAGCTGGATATCGCGAACGCAATTATCTTCAAGGGCGCGACGGTGCATGGTATCAACGGTCGCAAGATGTATGAGACGTGGTTCCAGGCCGAGGCGCTGATGCGCGATCCGCACGTGGATTTGAGCCCGGTCATTACTCATCGGTTGCCGCTCGCAAAGTTTGATGAAGCGATGAAGTTGCTGGAGTCGGGTGACGCGAGCAAGATTCTGCTGAATGTCCGAAGTGTGGGTTAAAGAACGAAAGGGCCTGCGCGAGGTAGACCCTTCCTTTGCGACAAACAAGTTACGAGTGGTTTTGCACGACAAGCTGATCCGCGAGCCGGAAGTGAACGATGCTTTCAGCGGGAATTACGATGTCGCGGTTGCCTGTGGTCCCGGCGAGAAGCGTGCCTGCGCCGGCGCCTGAGGCGCCCCCGATCGCGAGACCAACGCCGCCGGAGGCGAGGCCGCCGATAAGCATGCCGGCGCCAGTCAGGCCGCCGATGATACCTGCGCTACGCTTGCCCTTACCTTTTTTCGAGCGGACGGTGTCGTGCGTGTCGAGGCCGTATTCGCTGCCGTTCAGGGTCATCGAAACGAGACGCAGCTCAAGCACCGACCGGCCCTTGAAGTGACCGCGGCGGTGGGCCTCGTCGATGCGTCCGCGCACGGGCGTGCCGCGTGGAATCAGAACAGCGCCGTTGCTCATGACCGGCTCAACAATTTCGCCGGTGAAGTGCTCGCCGGGAACAGCATGTTTTACATCGATCCGCTGGTTGACGCGGACCGCGAGTTCAGTGCCTGCGGGGACCGTGAGATTGTAAGCCGCCGTAGTGGCTGGTTGAGCCGGAGCGCCATTCGGCGACGGCGGCGCAATGCCCGGTTGGCCTGCGTTCGCATCATAAGCGTCATAAGCGGCCTGGTTCGCTGCGGGAGACGCGGGAGTGCCTGGAGCGACTCCCAGCGGCATGACGACCGGCCTGGTTGCGCGAGGCTTCGGCCCCGGAGGTGCCGGGGTGATGGTTGTTGCGACCTGCTGTGGCTGGCCTGCGATCGGCGGCTGCACAGTGGTTGTTACGGTATCGCCGTTCTTGTCGATGTACTGAACCTGCTGAGCCGTCTGTGTGGATGCGGCCTGTGTTTTGGCCTGATCAACCGCTTTCTGTGGGTCGCTTTTGCATCCTGCTGTAAACGCGAGAGCGGCGAAAAGAGTTACCGCGGTGAATTGAACCCGGAGTCGCTGGGTCATCGATGTTTCTCCTTTCGAAGATCGTTCGTCTGAGAATGCTGCAGCGATTCCGCTGCGTCGGAAATCAAAATCCTGGAGTGTGTGTGACTTCGCCGAAGGTGTGATGCAGGTAAGACGCACGGTTGCTGCCTGAGTGAGCAAAGAAAGGTTTAGCATCAAGAGGTTATGGCAACTCTTACTCCAAATTCTGAAGTCAAGGCAACCAAACGACCGCAGCTTGCACACCTGACGGCTCAACTCGACGCGTTGCGTGCGCAGGGAACGTACTTCCGGTTGCGAGTGCTGGATGATCAACAGCAGCCCGTGTGTCACTACGATGGGCGTGAGGTCATCAATCTAGCCTCGAATAACTATTTGGGTTTGTGCAATGACCCGCGGCTGCGCGAGGCGGCGATCGCGGCTACCAAGGAGTACGGTGTGGGATCAGGTGCGGTGCGAACGATCGCCGGCACGATGAAAATCCACATGGAACTCGAGGAGAAGATCGCCGCGTTCAAGGGCGTGGAGGCATGTGTTGTCTTTCAGTCAGGATTTACGGCGAATGCCGGCACGGTGTCGTCGATTCTCGGCAAAGAGGATTTCATACTTTCCGATGAGTTGAACCATGCAAGCATCATCGACGGTGCGCGGCTATCGCGAGCGAAGATTAAGGTGTTTCGTCATAAAGACGTCGCTCACTGCGAGGAACTGCTGAAGGAGATCGCCAACGAACCCGGGCGCAAACTGGTGATCACGGACGGCGTGTTCTCGATGGACGGTGACATTGGGCCTGTGGCTGCGCTGTGTGATCTGTGCGATAAATATGGCGCGATCATGATGGTGGACGATGCACACGCGTCTGGTGTATTGGGGCGCAACGGGCGGGGAAGTGTAGATCATTTCAAATGCACGCAGCGTGTAGATGTCCAGGTTGGAACGCTGTCGAAGGCAATTGGTGTGCTTGGTGGATATGTGTGTGGATCGCGTGATTTGATCGACTACCTGTACCATCGCGCGAGGCCATTTTTGTTTTCAACGTCGCACCCGCCAGCGGTTGCAGCCGCCTGTATTGCGGCGTTCGACATTCTGGAAGGAGAGCCCGAGCGGATTGAGCGGTTGTGGGCGAATACGCGATACCTCCAAGACCAGCTGCGTTCGGCAGGATTTGATATCGGCGGAAGGACGACGCCGGCGAGTGAGACCCCTATTACGCCGATCATCATCGGCGAGGGAAGAAAGACGATGGAGTTCAGTTGGGCGTTGTTCGAATCAGGTGTGATGGCGACGGGCATCGCGTTCCCAACCGTGCCGGAAGGCAAGGCGCGTGTTCGCTGCATCATGACGAGCGAGCACACCCGCGAGCAGATTGATCGCGCGCTGGAGACAATGACATCGACGGCTCGAAAGATGGGATTGCTTGGGCTGTCGTGAGACGAGGAAGCCAGGCGGCCGGAATTTATTTCATCTACATGGTTGAAGGCATCCAACGTGGATGAGGGCCAAAGGCCTTCAACCGCAATCAAGGAGACAGCCATGGCAGACCAGAAAGCCCTAGAGCAGAAATATGCGCCGGTGGGCCAGGTAATCGCCGACTTCAGTGAGTACGGCACCAAGTTCGACGGTATTTTCATGAACGGCGAGAAGCTGGTACTCAAGTGCGAGGTGCCATCGAAGGTGATTTCGAATCGTGTATGGGACACGATCAAACATGTGGATCCGAACTACCAGGACTTTGAGATTCAGATGGCGGTGACGGGCGGCGACGACCAGCCGTACACGATCAAGAGTGGCGACAATCTCAGCAGGGTCTCGCAGAAGTTTTACGGAAATCCGAACAAGTACGAGACGATCGCGCAGCATAACGGGATCAAAGATCCCAATAAGGTTCAAGCGGGGCAGCAAATCAATGTTCCGCCGCTCTCGTGAATTGCCAGGAATAGAGAAAGGACCGCGGAAGCGGTCCTTTCTGTTTGAGATGAGGGTTGTCAGTAGTCGATCCGCACCGTTTGAATTTGATATGGAGCGATGGGTACGGTGATCTTGCCGTCGGTGATGGTGAGTGGATCACCTTCAGGCTTCTCCATCAGGTTCACGAGAGATGCGGACTTTGCGCCGGTGGGAACGGTGAGAGTGACCTTGTCGGATTCGCCACGCCACTCAAAGAAGCGGGCGACGAGTGCGTTGCTGTCCTCGGCCTTCTTGAGCGCTGTCAGCGTGACGTGAGTTGCGTCGATGCTCAGGAAGGAATGAGTCGATGGGAGGGCGCCCTCGTGGGAAGGAACCTGCATTGTGCGAAGTTTGTAGTTGAACTCCCATCCGCGCGCCATCGTATCGGCTGCCTGCCAGGTTCCCTTGTGCGGGTAGATGGCATAGTCGAAGATCTGGGTGCCCTGATCGGCGACGGGATCTGGCCACGTGGCTCCGCGAAGCAGCGACAGGCGCAGGACGTTGCCAACAGCGTCGTACCCGTATTTGGAACTATTGAGGAGGCTGAGACCACGCGTGGCATCGCCCTCATCGGCCCAACGAAGAGCAGGGACTTCGAATCGTGCTTTCTCGAAGCTGTTGTTGCGAGTGGTGGGGCGCTGGATAGTGCCGTAGGGAATTTCGTATGTGGCCGTTTTGCTGCCGGCCGCGAGTGGAAACGCGGCTTTGAGCAGGATGTGCTGTTCGCGCCAGTCGAAATTGTTGTGGACGACCAGTTCGTTGGAGCCGGCGTAGAGGATGAGGTCCTGCACGAATTTCGATTTCTGCCAGGTACGGGTGATGCGTAGGACAGAGCGCAGAGGGCCGGTTTCGATCATCTTTACTTCGTCGGCTTCGTGGAGCAGAGTCGGCGCGGCGTCAAGTGTGCCCGGGTCGATGTTCCAGGCGTCGTAGTTTTTGGGGTTATCGGCAAAGGCCTGGAGTTCGTTGCCGCAGGAGTTGGCGGCGAGGGCTTCGAAGGCGCCACGCTTGTCGAAGAGTGAGGTGATGCAGCCGGTCTTGGGATCGACTGTGATGCGGAGCGCAGAGTTTTCAAGTGTGTAGCCTGCGCTGGTGAGATCGGTGTGGAACTCGTGCTGGCCATCGACCGCGCGGAGGACCGTGTAGCCCATGGACGGGACGCTGCCGAGCCTGAAGAGCAGGTGAAAGGTGTGGGTGGGAAGATCGCTTGAGAGAGTTTGCGAGGGGATCACATTGCCGTGCTCGTCCTCGAGTGAGATGGCGTCGATCCCGTGTGGCATCTGCAAGGTGACCTCAGCGACTCCGCCGCGCTCCCATGCAAGTGGATTGAAGACGAGAACGGGCTCGCCCCTGCCGCTCGTGTTGATGTGGGAGGAGATGGTTCTGATTGAGTTGGCAGAAACCTCGTTGGTGGCCCATCGAACCTGGTCGTAATCCTTCTGAGCTTCCTTGTAGATAGTGCCAATGCCGGACCCGGCGGCGAGATCGTGGAACTGGTTGAAGAGTACGTGTTTCCACGCGTCGTTGAGTTCACCAGCAGGATAGCTGCGGCCGTCGAGCCATGCGAGTGAGGCAAACTTCTCGGCATTGAGCATCTGCTCTTCGGAGTCACGCATGTTGCGCTTGTGGCCGGCCTGCGTGGTGAAGACTCCGCGGTGGTACTCAAGATAGAGCTCGTCCTTCCACGTGGGAACGCTGATCTCGCCGGAGGGCGGCGCTGGAAGGGTTGCATTGCCGGCGGCGAGCGTGCTGTAGTTCCAAGCCGGCGAGTCCGGCGCGACTTCCTTCTCGATACGCTGAAGGTAGGGAAGCGCGGTGCCGAACTCTGATTTAGCCCCGACCTTATCGGGCTCCATCCAGTGGAGGCCCTGATCGAGCATGGTGCGCGTGGGGCCTCCGCCGTGATCACCGACCCCAAAGAGGTCCATCATGTCGCGCATGCCGGGAGCTTGTTTCGCTGCAGTTGCGAGGTCGCCCGAAAGGCGAATGGGATCGACGTTCTGGTTTGCGTAGTCGTGCGGGAAGTAGGTGAGGACTTTGCTTCCGTCGGGCGACTCCCACCAGAAGAGCTTGAACGGAAGCTTATTGGTATCGTTCCAGGCCATCTTCTGCGTGACGAAGAAGTCGATGCCGGAGCGTTTGTAGATCTGTGGAAGCTGCCAGTTATACCCGAAGGAGTCGGGGTTCCATCCGATTTTAGCTGTGTGGCCGTAGATCTTCTGAAATGCTGCCTGGCCGACGAGGAGCTGACGTACCAGCGATTCGCCGTCGGGCATGTTAAGGTCGGGCTCAACCCACATGCCGCCGACGAGTTCCCAGCGGCCTTCGTTGACGCGCTTGGCAATCTCGGCGTTCAGCTCCGGGTATTTGTCGGCGATCCACTGGCTATAGGCGGCGGCTGACTGCGTGTAGGTGTAGGTGGGGTACTCGTTCATGAGCTGCACGGCGCTAGAGAAGGTGCGCTTTGCAGTGTCGACGGTCTCGGTCCAGGGCCAAAGCCATGCGGCGTCAATGTGCGAGTTGCCGGTGAGGTGATAGTTCGCCTGCCTGAGCACAGGATTCAGCGTGCCCAAAGTCGTCTCGGCTGTGCGGAGCGAAGTGTCGAAGGGCGCCTGTTGAGCCGCGGCGAGGGCGCGGAGATCGATCTGCCCGATGGCCTTGCTCAGAGTGTCTTTGTCGGCGGAGGAGTTCGGAGCGAGAGCTGGAAGCAGATTTGCGGCCGAGACGATTTCAGTAGCGGCGTCCTGTGGATTGGGTCGTCTTGCCGAGAACGTGATGCGCATCTGCGCACCGCGGAATTCTTTATCATCGACGGTCGGCAGTAGCTTTACGGCGACGAGGATTGATTGGCCGGGTTTTGCGTGATCGAAGAGAGGAATCTGCTCGAGGTCTTCGCCAAGCGCGACGCGACGGCCATCGAAGTAGATGATCTCAGGCATTGGACCGTTCGCGGTCGCGATGAACTCAAAGCTGATGTCTACTCCGGTGAGGTCGTAGCCGTTCAGGGTCTTGGGAATCGTGATGCGCTGCCGGTACCAGACGGCTTCCTTGCTGGCTTTCGACTGAAGCTTTGCGACGGGCCAGGAATGATCGTCCAGGGTCGGAGACTCGCCGTGCGGGATATCGCCCTCATGCACACGCCAATCTCCGTCAGGCAGCGTGTTGAGCTGCACGAGGCAGTTGACGGTCTCTTGTTGCTTTGCGTCGAGCGATGAAACGATCCACTGTTTGTTCGCCGGCACTTTGCACTGCGCGAAAAGGGTTGAAGCGGTAACTGCGAGCGCAGTCATGCAAAGCACATGGCAGATTCGATTCATCAGGGGTCTGGCCTCGCTGAAAGATTGCCGCAATGCGGCTTCAACAGTATGCAATCTTCAGCGAGGAATGAGTAGCACCATAATGCTAAATCTTCTGCACACGGTGAACGTCGCGGACGCCCGGGACCTTGCGGAGGTTCTGTTGCAGACGCGTGAGATGCCGTAAGTCGACAGTTTCGATCACAAAGTCTACGTGGACGGAGCCATCGGGAGCCGGGCGCGTTTCGACACTGCGGATGTTGGTTCCATCTTCGGAGATGATGGCGGCGAACTCCTTGAGAAGGCCGGAGCGGTCGTCCACGGTCAGAGTCAGTTTGACAGGGTAGGTAGTAGGCTTTGGCCCCGCGTCTTTGCCGCTGCCGTGCGTCTCGGACCACTCGACCTCGATGCGGCGGTCAGCCTCGTAGAGTAGATTCTGGACGTTGGGGCAGCTTCGCGCGTGGACCGCGACACCTTTGCCACGCGTGACATAACCAACAATCTCTTCACCGCGAATCGGGTTGCAACATCGCGCGCGGTAGACGAGGAGATCGTCCTGCCCTTCCACCTGAAGCGACTCGGAACCTTTGCCGAAGAACACTCGCTTCACGGCCTCGCTCATATGCGAGAGTGTGTCGACAACCGCCCCCTGCTCAGGTGCGGGCTCCCTGGATTCGACGGCACTCCCAGGCTCGAGTTTGTTCAGGACCTGGCGCGTCGAGTACTTGCCGAAGCCAATGCCGGCGAGAAGATCCTGCTCGCCGTGGAGACCGTATTCATGGGCGACGCGGTCGAAATCGGGTGGGACGAATTTCTGCAGTGAGACCTTGTACTTTCGTGCCTCGCGCTCAAGAAGTTTGCGGCCGATTTCGATGGCGCGCTCACGCTGATGCTCGTTGAGCCAGTGCTTAATCTTGTTGCGCGCGCGGGAACTCTTCGCGAAGCTGAGCCAGTCTCGCGAGGGCGTGTGGCCTGCCTGAGTGGTGATCTCTACTATGTCTCCGTTGCGGAGGCGATAACGCAGAGGGACGATACGGCCATTAACTTTGGCGCCCGTAGTTGCGTGGCCAACGTCGGTGTGAATGGCGTAAGCGAAGTCGATGGGGCTCGCGTCCTTTGGAAGGACGATGACCTTGCCCTTCGGTGTAAAGGTGTAGACCTCCTCGGGGTAAAGGTCGATGCGGAGCGTCGACATGAACTCGTTGGGATCGGACATCTCGCGCTGCCACTCCATAAGCTGGCGAACCCAGGCGAGCCGCTGTTCATCCTTTGCGGAGACGTTGTCGGAGGCTTTGTATTTCCAATGCGCTGCGATACCTTCTTCGGCAACGCGGTGCATGTCCTCGGTGCGAATCTGCACTTCGAATTGGTGGCCGCCTTCAGCGATGAGCGTTGTATGCAGCGACTGATAGAGGTTAGGCCGCGGCATTGCGATGAAGTCTTTAAAGCGGCCAGGTACGGGGCGCCAGGCCGAGTGCAGAAGGCCGAGGACTGCATAACAGTCCTGTTCAGTTTGTGTGATGACGCGGACCGCGAAGAGATCGTAGACCTGATCGACGGGAACTCCGTGTGCAGTGAGCTTCTGCTGGATCGAATAGAGACGCTTGATGCGCGATTCGACGCGAGCGTGAATGTTAGCGTCGTGTAGCTTTGCTTCGATTGTGCCGACGATCCGATCGAGAAACGCTTCGCCTTCGCCACGCAGGGCGTCGACCTCATTAGTGAGTTTGGAGTAGGTAAGAGGGTCGACATAGCGGAAGGCAAGGTCTTCGAGCTCCCCGCGCAGCTTGCCCATTCCCAGGCGGTGCGCGAGTGGAGCGTAGATGTCAAGGGTTTCTTTAGCGATGCGCTGCTGCTTTTCGGTGCGCAGGTGCTCGAGCGTCCTCATATTGTGGAGACGATCCGCCAGCTTGATGATGACAACTCGTACATCCGACACCATGGCGAGCAGCATTTTGCGGATGTTCTCAGCCTGATGGTCTTCACGGTTTGCGAATTTGATTTTGTCGAGCTTGGTAACGCCTTCGACGATGTGAGCGACCTGCTCTCCGAAGCGGCGGGCGATCTCCTGGGTGGAGACATCGGTGTCCTCCACGGCGTCGTGCAAGAGACCCGCCGCGATCGCTGTCGCATCCATCTTCAGATCGGCGAGTACCTGGGCGACTTCGAGGGGGTGAATGACGTAGGGTTCGCCGGAGGCGCGGAACTGGCCCTCATGCTGTTCCTGGCAGAAGGCCCAGGCGGCGCGGATGAGATCGAGGTCATCGTGGGGCCGATTTGCGCGTATGGTGGCGAGAACTCGCTCGAAACGAGCACTGAAGTTGTCGCTGACGGACGCAGCAACAGAGGTTTTGGCGGAAGACGGTTCAGAGCCATTGTTGCGCGTGGAGGGCGGGGCGAAGGCGCCAGACGGCTCGTCGAGGGAAGCCAGTTCTTCCGTTGAAGATGGCGCCAGGGGGACGGAAGGCAATGTCGCTTCAAGACCCATCCCGCTCTCGCTTGGAGCTGGCTCGGATGCGCCGATTTGTCCACCTGACCGGCGAGTTTGCGCAGGGTCAGGCCGTCCCGGCTGGACTATGGCCATAGTTCATTATACGGAGCGGACTTGACAGCTCCATAGGAATGCTGCTCTGCCCAGGTTATTGGGTGCTGTTTTGGACTTCAACGGGACGGAGTGCCTGTTCCCGAAAGCCTGGATTGGGGCGCAAATTCAACTGTCCAGCAATCGGGCGCGAACCGCCATGGGTCCAAGCGACCAGCTCGTCGAAAGCCTGCCCGACCTCGTCCTGGCGTATGGTGCAGTGCCCATCGCGATGAACGTACTGCTGGATCAGGTTGCGGCTGAAGCCTGCTGCTTCGACCTCACGGCTGTAAAGGGCGATCTGCGAAACGGGAACGATGGGGTCATAGACGGTGTGGAGCGCCAGCATCGGACGGCCCAGATGGCCAGTGGGGGTGTAGTGGCGGAGCAGGTAGGCTCGGGGCCGCGACTGAGCGTCATACCGGCTGACTTTGTCGTTCAGTTCGTAGTCGCCGAAGCTGTTGGCGGCATTTGTTCCGGAATAGATGGTATTGCGGTTGTCGAAGGGGTTGCCGCCGGAACGGCGTTGCATGTCGCCGATAACAAAAGTGAAATAGGCGATATCGGAGGCTACTTCGGCATCGGTGTGAAGCCCCATGAGGGATCGCATAGCTGCGGCAGCCTGGGGATTTTCATGGAGCTCTGCCGCGATACGCTGACGCTCGGCGCGATTGGCCACGAAGCCACTGGGAATATTGAGAATCGGTGGCATCACTCCGGGAAAGTAGTAGTCGAAGGCGGCCCGCAGGGCGAAACGTCGATCGAAGGATTCGGAGGTCGGACCGACGGCGCCACAGAGATCAAGGCCGCCGATATAAGGCTTGGGGTTGATCTCGAGTGTGACCATGACAAGAGCCCCGCCCATTGAAGTGCCTACTACGTAGGTCTCCTTGGGTCCGCCAAAACGCTGGCCAAAGTACTGACGAAGAGCCTCGGTTTCGGGATAGGCCTGCGGGAGAGCCCAACCAGTCTGTGAATAGGCACTTTGAGCGACAGCGTAATGGCGCTCAAAGAGAGGCTGTTGATGGCCGGTCAGGCGCTCCGCGATGTGGAAGGAAACCGGCTCCTGCGCATAGCCGTGATAGTAGATGACCAGTTTGTGGTTCCAGTCATTCGGGATATCGATGCGGTAGCGAGCGCCGTTGAGCGTCCCTACCTCAGTGAGTCCCAGCGGCGACCGAAGCAGGACGGGTACTTCGGCTGGCCTGGAATTGTGCTTCGAACTGGCGCGCGATTTCAGGGCCAAGGTGCCGCCCGCGGCCAAAAGGAACAGGGCCGCGGCGGCTGTCCAGGCTCGTGGTCGAAGAGAGGGGCTCATCGCAAGTTCCCACGATTGTACAGGCATCTGCGGCCGTTGCCGGACTTTGGTCGTCGTCAGGCGTTATAGGTTGACGAGGAAACGCGGCCACCACGGCCAGTCCAGTTGGTGTGGAAGAACTCACCACGCGGCTTATCGACGCGTTCGTAGGTGTGTGCGCCGAAGAAGTCACGCTGCGCTTGCAGCAGGTTTGCGGGCAGATTGGCAGTCCGGTAGCCGTCAAAGAAAGAGAGCGCCGTGCTGAACGCCGGCATCGGAATACCAAGCTGCGTGCCCTGAATGACTGCCCTCCGCCATGAGGACTGGTACCGGTTCAGGACCGAAGAGAAGAACTCGTCGAGCAACAGGTTTTCGAGCTTGGGGTTTTTATCGTACGCTTCCTTGATTTTGCCGAGGAACTGGCTGCGGATGATGCAGCCGCCGCGCCACATGAGCGCGACGCCACCCATATTCAGGTTCCAGCCCTGCTCCTTCGCCGCTTCGCGGAGCAGCATATAGCCCTGTGCATAGCTGATCATCTTGGAGCAGTAGAGCGCACGGCGAACATCTTCAATAAACCCGGCACGATCGGCGATCGCCGGCTTCGAGTCGGGCTCATGCAGGATCTTCGAGGCACGAACGCGCTCATCCTTCAGCGCACTCAGGCAGCGAGCGAAAACACTCTCCCCGATGAGAGTCACGGGCTGGCCCAGGTCGAGCGCCGAAATGGCGGTCCACTTGCCGGTGCCCTTTTGGCCCGCTGTGTCGAGGATCTTGTCGACCATCGGCTTGCCGTCATCGTCCTTCTTGGCGAAAATTTCAGCCGTGATTTTGATGAGGAAGCTGTCAAGTTCGCCTTTATTCCAGTCGGCGAAGACCTGAGCAAGTTCATTCGCTGGGAGAGCAAGGCCGTCGTCGAGAAGCTGGTAAGCCTCACAGATGAGTTGCATGTCGCCGTATTCGATGCCGTTATGCACCATCTTGACGTAATGACCGGCGCCTTCTTCGCCCACCCAGTCGCAGCACGGGGTGCCGTCCTCTACCTTCGCAGCAATGGATTGGAAGATCTCCTTCACATGCGGCCATGCAGCAGGATTGCCACCGGGCATAATCGACGGGCCGAAGCGCGCGCCTTCCTCGCCCCCGGAGACACCTGTGCCGATGAAGAGGATGCCCTTCGCTGCGAGATCCCTGGTGCGACGGTTGGAGTCAGTGAAGAGCGAGTTGCCGCCGTCGATAATGATGTCACCCTTCTCAAGATGCGGAACGATCTGATCGATTGTCTGATCGACGACATCACCCGCTTTGACCATGATCATGACGCGACGAGGTGTCTTCAATTTCGCGCAAAGTTCTGCAATGGAATGCGCGCCTTCGATCGGGGTGCCCTTTGCTTCATCAGCCAGGAATTGATCGACTTTCGATGTGGTCCGGTTGAAAACAGCGACCTTGAATCCGTGGTCGGTCATGTTGAGCACAAGGTTCTGACCCATAACGGCGAGGCCAATCAATCCGATATCGCAAGTTGCTTCTGGCATTCTTTTGTCCGCTCCGAAAACTTTATGGTATCGCAGCGGATGAACATCAGGCTCTTCGCGCTTGTTATTTGTAGATCAGGTGAATCGTTGTTTGGGTGACAGGACAGTTCACCTGCATCGCGGCCGCTTCAAAGCCAGGCGCGCTGAGGTTCACTTTGGGATTGTTCGAGAAGCCAAAGCCCTCCTTTGGCCACCCGATCATGTTGCGGTCCAGTTTATGATTCGAGTTCTCATCGTGCAGCACTGCTATCGCATAGCGTCCCGCAGGAAGTTGGAGTTCCATAGTTGCCTTGTCCCCAGTGAACGGATGGCCCGCGTGCATGAATGCCTTGTCATTGTTTTCGGGCCAGCCCTCGGGTGAACTGAAAACGGTTATTCCGGCGTTGCCCTTCTGATTGCGGAAACCATCGATATGCACGATCAGTTTGCAGGCAGCAGCGGGAGATTGACACAGAGCCGCGGTTGACAAACATGCGAACAATGCCAGCGAGAAGGTAGCGACTTTCATCCCACGTCTTTCCTGGGGCTCTATGAGTTGGATGCTATGGCCCGCAAGCAAAACACGGAATAGCAATGTGATGTTGTCGGGTCTACGTCAGCGCGCGATCTAAGTGAGTGTAGCCACCATCAACGACAATATGTTGCCCGGTCGTATGAGCGCTTTGTGTCGGTGAAAGCAGGAATACCACCATCGCTGCGATTTCGCTGGCATCAGTCATTCGGTGCCCAAGAGGAATTCGTCTCCTGATATCAAAGAGAGCCTTCTCTGGATCTTCTCTCTGATTGATCCAGCTCTCATACAGCGGCGTCATTACTTCGGCAGGTAACACTGCGTTGGCGCGTACACCGAGGGGTGCAAGTTCCGCCGCCCACTCGCGCGTCAGAGCGAGTTGAGCTCCTTTGGCAGCAGCGTACGCGGAGGTCCCGCCCTGGCCTGTCAGGGCAACCTTCGAGCTGATGTTGACGACCGATCCTCGCGACGTCTTCAGCATAGGGAGGGCGTGATGCATCATGGCGTAATAGTGGACCAGGTTCTGACGCAAACTCTCGGCAAATTGTTCGGGTGTTCCGTGCTCGAGTCCGATCCCGTCATTCACGCCCGCATTGTTCACAAGCCCGATGAGCGTGCCATACCGCTGCTCGACGTAGCGAATGGCATGCCCGCATTGATTCAAATCGCCCAAATCGGCTTCGAAGAAATCACATTTTTGATTCGTTCGCTTCATTTCATCCAAGAAGGCTGAAACGTGATCCGTTATGCGGCTGACAACCACGACGGTCGCACCTTCATGGAGAGACCGCCGGCTGATCGCTTCCCCGATGCCCGAGCCCCCACCGGTCACGACAACCACCTTGTCTTCGAGTCCAAGATTCACAGAGTTTTCCTAGCGAAGATTGAAGTAGCCGCCATCGAGAGGAAGGTCGGCACCGGTAATGAAAGACGCCTCATCCGAGCACAGATAATGAGCGAAAGCCGCAACCTCTTCCGGCGTTCCCATCCGACCGATGGGCTGTGACTCGGACAGCGCTTTCATCTTCTCAGTCTCTTGCCCCGGATAGTTTTTGGCAACGAAGCCGTCAACGAATGGAGTGTGCACACGAGCAGGCGAGATACAGTTACACCGTATGCCATGTGCGATGTAGTCCTTCGCGACGGAGAGAGTCATCGATAAGACTGCGCCTTTGGTCATGGAGTAAGCAAAACGATCGCTGATCCCGCGCGTCGCGGCAATCGATGCGATGTTCAGGATGATGCCTTGTTTGGCAGCTATCATGTCGTCAATCACAGCCCGCATGCAGAGATAGACTCCACATACGTTGACGGCAAAAAGACGATTGAGATCCGCCGTCGTTGTCGAAGCTAGATTGCCTATGTGGGCGACGCCTGCAGAGTTGATCAGGATGTTCGCGGGAGTTCCGATTTCTTTGAACACACTGGCCACGCTGGCCTCATCGCTGACGTCGCAGGGATGAGCGGTGGCCGTATACCCCGAGTTGTGGATTACGCTTGCCGCTTCCCGGGCCCTATTGCCATCCAGATCAAGAAGGCGAACGGTCGCTCCGTGCTCAGCGAATCGCTTTGCAATCGCGAACCCGATTCCGCTGGCAGCGCCAGTGACCACCGCAACGCGACCCTTCAGATTCTGGCTGGACAATGTCTCACTCCAATTCGACAGTTATCTCATCACTGTGTAGCGTATCGCAGAATGATGTAAATAGTTCAATATATGACATGATATTCAAATTTTAAGAGCAGGTTACATTGAGGAAGAATAGTTCTTTTCCTTACAATTCTCTTTGATGGCAACCGGTTATTGAATTGAGAAAAACATCGGCTGTTAACTCCTATTTGAGGTTGCATCTTTGAAGCCTGTCACCGTAACGCAGGTCGAGGTTATTGATCTGCGATTCCCGACCTCTCGCGAACAGATCGGCTCCGATGCAGTGAACAAGGACCCTGATTATTCGGCAGCCTACTGCATTTTGTCGACGGATTCCGGCCTGAAAGGGCACGGACTGGCTTTTACATTGGGGCGAGGAACTGAACTTGTCGCGCAAGCGCTGACCTACCTTAGCCGCAACCTCCCCGGAAGGACGCTGAATTCCATTACCCGGAATCTGAATGCCTTCTACCTCGAGCTGACGGGAGACACGCAATTCCGTTGGCTTGGACCCGAAAAAGGAGTAATCCATCTCGCTTGCGGCGCTCTTATCAATGCAGTTTGGGATCTATATGCGAAGAGCGAAGGAAAGCCGGTGTGGAGACTTCTGGCCGAGATGGAGCCCGAGCAGATCGTCGGCGCCATCGACTTCCGCTATATCGAAGATGCGCTGACGCGAGACGAGGCGCTGGCAATCTTAAGAAAAAGGAAAAGCGGAACAGTCCAATCGGCTTCATAGGATCAAGAGCGAAGGATATCCGGCCTATACTACTTCGGCCGGATGGTTCGGCTTCAGTGACGAGAAGATTCGTCGGTTGTGTCGCGAAGGTTTATCGGCGGGATGGACTCACTTCAAGCTCAAAGTAGGGGGCGATCCTCGGGATGATCTCCGCCGTGGGCGCATCGTTCGTGAGGTGATCGGTCCCGACAACTTTCTGATGGTGGATGCCAATCAGAAGTGGGGAGTGGAGGAGGCGATTTGTCGCACGAATCAGTTGGCTGAGCTGATACCGTGGTGGATGGAAGAGCCGACGAATCCCGATGACATCCTGGGGCACGCACGAATTCGCCGCGACACATCTGTGCGAATCGCAACCGGCGAACACTGCCACAATGCGGTGATGTTCAAGCAATTGATGCAGGCCGGCGCGATCGACGTTTGCCAGATCGATAGCTGCCGGGTGGCCGGCGTCAATGAGAACCTCGCGATCATCCTGATGGCGGCAAAGTTTGGGATTCCGGTGTGCCCGCACGCAGGCGGGGTGGGGCTGTGCGAATATGTACAGCACCTTTCAATCTTTGATTACTTATCGGTATCGTGTTCGCTTGAGAATCGCGTTATCGAATTCGTTGACCATTTGCACGAGCATTTTCGTGATCCGGCGAGGATTCGCGGCGGCCATTATTTAGTACCTGAGGCGCCGGGCTATAGCATCGAAATTCTTCCGGAATCGCTCGAGAAGTACAGGTTCCCGGATGGTGAGATATGGAGGGAACAGGCCAACGAAGGTCGTTTCATTCAAAGATAAGAGCGGGCGCGTGGGCGGTGGCGTGCTTTCCGGTGACACAATCCGCCGGCTTTCGAAAGACGGAATCGATGATGTTCTCGCGTACATAGAATCTGGTGGCGCATCACTCTCGGCGAAGAGCTTTCCGCGAAGGATGTCACTTTCCTGGCTCCGCTGCCGGGGATGTCATCAGCACCGGAACCCCGTCGGGAGTGGGGCTCGGCCGAATCCGCAGCGATGGCTATTGCCGGATGAGCGGATGGTTATCGAGATTGAAGGTATTGGAACTTTGCGCAATACCACGCGAGCCGAGTCTTAGCATTGCTCGAGGTACTGAGGAACACGTCTGTAGAAGTTAACAGTACTGACGGAGCGTTTTCGATTCAAAGATAAACTTACTGGCCTGTCGGGACCCGTAGCGGAAGCCGCGAACTTCACAGGCCGATATCGAGACCGGCTCTGCATGAGATCCCGTGCCCAACGGAAGAAGTTCAGTGCCTCAACGGCCAAGTCTGCGGAACGACGCTCCACCCTTAAATTCAGCGTCGCGATCGGATCGATTTTGGCGGCTGCCGTAGTCTGTCTCGGGATTTACTATCGCTCAACTTCGGCTCGAGTAGCCAATGCGAAAGATATCCGTGGTGAAAATGACGAACGAGCGAAGCTTACAGTCCAAGGGCCGGCATTCTATCCCACCGTCCCAAATAAATTTGTTCCGCAAACTGTTCCGAAAGGAATGGTTTGGGTTCCCGGTGGCGAATTCTCCATGGGAGCGCAGGATGCTGCAGACATGAACGATGTGGGGATGAGGGCTACTGTTGATTCGCGGCCGATACACCGCGTTTCCGTCGACGGTTTCTTCATGGATCGGACAGATGTTACGAATGGCGAGTTCGAGAGATTCGTGAAGGCCACAGGTTACGTAACGGTCGCAGAGCGGAAGCCACGCGCGGAGGATTATCCCGGTGCCCTGCCAGAAAACCTGATTGCTGGCTCAGTTGTGTTTGCACCGCCCGATCGTCCAGTGTCGCTAAACAACTACTTCCAATGGTGGACCTATATTCCGGGAGCGAATTGGCGCCATCCTGTTGGCCCCAGGAGCAGTATCGTTGGCAGAGGGAACTACCCCGTTGTGCAGATAGCCTATGAGGATGCAGAGGCCTACGCGAAGTGGGCGGGAAAACGTCTTCCTACCGAGGCCGAGTGGGAGTTTGCGGCTCGTGGCGGCTTAGCCGGTAAACCGTATGTATGGGGAGATTCCTTTCGTCCTGACGGCAAGTGGATGGCGAACACGCACCAGGGGCATTTCCCGGACCGCGATACCGGAGATGACGGGTATGCAGGAATAGCGCCGGCGGCGAAATACCCACCCAATGGGTACGGACTCTTCGACATGGCGGGAAATGTGTGGCAGTGGACGAGCGACTGGTATCGGCCTGACTACTATCAGCAGCTTGCGCGTGTTGGAACAGCTCGCGATCCGCACGGTCCGGATTCAGCGTACGATCCGTCTGAACCAGGACACCAGAAGAAGGTGCAGCGCGGCGGCTCGTTCCTCTGCACGGATCAGTATTGTTCGCGCTACATGGTGGGAACCCGTGGCAAAGGGGACATCGACACGGGAACCAACCACCTTGGTTTTCGCTGCGTGATGTCAGCCAAGACATGGGATCTCGCCCAAACCGGGCGAGATACAGGCTCACATGGCAAGTAGAGCCGGCCGCTAGGCCTTATTGGCAGTTTTGTAGCCGAGGTGTGCAGAAATATCTGATGCGGCCTTTCGCACTGCATCGGCGATCTGTGCGGTGCGCGTACGGGCCATTCGGATTGTTGGACCTGAGACGCTGACCCCGGCTGCCACCTGACCGGAAGCGTCCATCACCGGTGCTGCCACGCACCTCGCTCCAAGTTCTACTTCTTCATCATCCAGAGCATAACCACGACGCTGAATTCGGCCGAGTTCGGCGATCAGTTCTGAGGAACGCGTAATGCTGTGAGGTGTTAACTTTTCAAACTTTGTCGTAGCGAGGAGCTCATCGCGGAAGTTCGCACCCTGCCAAGCCAGGACGGCCTTTCCCAGCGCAGTGCAGTGCAGTGGGCGACGCATACCCACCTGGGAGACCAGCCGAAAGTTGTGCGGACTCTCGATCACATCCAGATAGAGAATCTCCCTGCCGTCGAGCACGGCGAGATTAACCGTCTCGCCTGTCTCTCGCCAAAGGGCTTCGAGAATCGGGCGGCTGACTTTGCGAATTGTGTATTGGTAGGTACTTCCGGAACCGAGATGAACGAGACGTGGGCCAAGAAGATAGGCCCCCGTGTTGTCGCGGACCAGATAACCGGCCCTTTCGAGATGAGCCAGAAAACGATAGGCCGTGCTTTTGTTTAGCTTCGTCTGTTCGGCAATTGCGCGTAACTGCAGCCCATCATGCGAACGATCCAGTAGATCGAAGATGGAAAGGACCTTGGTAAGAACTCCAACTGGGGCAGCGTTGGATTTACGAACTTTCATAGATAAATGTTTGCCAGCCCGCTCATCCTATCAGGGATAGGACTCTGTGACAATTCACATTGTGAAACATGATGCCAATTTCGCGCTGGAACCCACAGCAATTTCACTCCGTCCGAGGATTGCGAGTTCATATATTGAATGTGCCATTTTATTTTAGCTTGACCAGTCAGGACTGAGTCGCCTAGATTTTTCTGTGCGAAAGATGTAATGCAGGGCTCGTCATCGAGATACATAGCCAGCGAGGTCAGATTCGAATGGACACGAGATTGTCACGCCGCAACATGCTGAAAGCCGCAGGAGCATCCATTGCTGCCATGGGTTTGCCCAATGCGGTAGCGCAAAGCGGCCAAGTAGCAAAGCCGTCCGACGCGAAGACGGCAACCGACGAAATGCAAGAGCGTACGCGCGCTCAACGGATGAAGTGGTGGCATGCAGCCCGATTCGGGATGTTCATTCACTTCGGTGTTTACAGCACAATCGGACGTCATGAATGGGTGATGGAGGACGAAGCGTGGCCGATCGGACCTTACACTGCCCATGCGGCGGGCTTTCATCCTGCTTCCAATTGTCCTCGCGCCTGGGCAAAGCTCGCCAAGGCCGCGGGCATGAGGTACATGGTGATGACGACGAAGCACCACGAAGGATTTTGCAACTTCGATACCAAATTGACGAACTACTGCGCCTTAAACAGGGTCCCGGTCGTGACGTTGTCAGAGAATATGTCGAGGCGGCTCGCGCTGAGGGTCTCCACGTCGGCTTCTATTACTCGTTGATGGATTGGCATCATCCAGATGGAGCTCGCTGTGCGAACGACGAAGCCGCCCGTCGCCGCTTTGTCGATTACACCCACGGGCTCATTCGGGACCTTCTGACGAACTACGGAAAGATTGATGTGCTCTGGTATGACGTAGCGTGGCCGCTAGATGCGAAGGGCTGGGAATCCGAACGGATGAATGAGATGGTCTTTCAGCTGCAGCCGGAGATCATCGTCAATAATCGCAACAAGCTGGAAGGAGACTTTGCTACCCCCGAGCAGAAGATTGTTGCGGAAACGAATGGCCGCGCGTGGGAATCCTGCATGACGCTGAACGATAGCTGGGGTTATCAGCGTGCCGACGACAACTGGAAGTCTTCGCGCACCGTAATTCGCAATCTTATCCAATGCGTTCGCGACGGCGGCAACTACCTGTTGAACATTGGACCCGAACCTGACGGGTCGATCCCGCCGGAATCATCGCGCATCCTCAGTGAGGTTGGCGCGTGGATGCAGACGAATGGGCACACCATTTATGAATCGGACCTTTGCCAGGTACGCCGGTCGAACTACGCAAGCTTTACGCGGATCGGAAACACCCTCTACATGCACGTGCACTTCTGGCCAGGGGAATACGTCGCCATCAGCGGCCTGCGCACCCGCGTAAAGTCCGTGCGATTGCTCAAGGCGGGGGCAGACGTAAAGTTCACCCAGGATGATTTCCAGACAAAGTTTACGGGGCTGCCCGAGAAGGCTCCTGACTATCCGGTCACGACGATCGCGATTGAGTGCGAATCCGAACCGACGCAGGATACGGATTACGTTCGTATCAATAAAGCACGAGGATCCGTATAAGTACTTGATTCTAAAGAAGATGGTCGCCACAGAGCATCCGTGGCGACCATCTTGGCTTTCTGTGAAGGACCCCCTCCCCTGTTTTTGCGCAAAATCTTCAAAACACAGAGGTTAAGGTTGGACTTTAGTGCTCAAAAACCTCCGAATTTGTGCAAAATGTTCAAAACAAAGGGGTAGAGCTCACAGGGGGTAGCGGCGCGATCTAGAAGGTGATTCGACCTTCTAGCTGAACCGACTTGCGAGTTGCGCTGGCGTTTGAAGTGACGGTTCCAAAGTTTGCGTTGCCAAGTTGTGTGCTGGCGACGGCAAACCATGTGTGGTTGGTGATGTTGTACCAATCGGCACGCAATTCCAACCGCGAAGCTTCAGTAATGTGCAGTGGGAAGTTGCGAACCAGCGAGAGATCCAGGTTGTAGTTGCCGGGGCCGTAGAGGTTATAGGGTGCCGTACGAGCGCCGTTGGCGAAGGTGTAGCTCGGCGCAAACGGCGAGCCATTCGGATAGGTGGAATTGATCGCCAGCAGAGCGGGCGTGATGAATGGACCCGTGGGTGCGGCTTCGGTGCCGGCACTCGCAGCGATATAGCTGATTGCGCTGGTGTTGGCTGCCGTGATCCCCTGGCCCCACTTGCCGTTCACCCGGGCGCTGCCGCTGGGCGAGTAGTTGGGGTTTAGGTTGACGTTGCAGGTGCTTTGCGCCGGGTTCGTCTGGCAGCTGGAACCGGTGATTGCGAGCGGTGAGCCGGAAAATGCCTGGAAGATGGTTGAAAGCTTATAACCACCAAGCAGTGCACGCTCCCACGCGCTGGAGTTGGCGATGGAACGGCCAAATGGCATATCCCACACGCCAGTCACTACAACGTGTTGCGGTTGGTTGCTGGTCGAAACACCCCGCTCGATGCGGTCTGCGGCGTACCCTTTCGTGGTCCCGGCAACCTGTCCCGGCGCTATCGGATAACCCGTTCGGAAGGTCCCCCCATCGTCGATGGAGCGCGACCATGTGTAGTTGGCCATGAAGGTGAGCCCGTGAGACGGGCGCATGTTGAAGCTCGTCTGCAGAGCGTGGTAGTTGGCATTCGCAAAGCCGTTCACAATGTCGCTCGGAGCGTTGAATGGGAAGGGCCTTAGCAATACGGAAAGCGCCTGGCCAGTATTGAAGATTGTGTAATTGGCGGGGCAGACACCTGAGTGGGTGGTGCAGAAAGTGGTGACAGCCGAACCGGTCTGCGTGAGGCTGCCGCCGTACTGAAGATATCTCGGATCGAGTTGGTTGGCCCAATAGCCACGACCATTGCTGCCGTCCGCCACTAAGAAATGACCCTGCGACCCCACATAACTAATTGAGGACGTGAAGGAATTGGTCCATTGATGCTGGAATCCAAAGCTCCAGTTGATGTACTCCGGCGCGCGTGAGCCATAGTACCGGTCATAGTAAGCCATGCCGGTGGGCGAAGACGTCGTGTACCCACTGATCGTCGTATTTCCGGTTCCGGTCTGGGGGAGAGCAGAACGGCCAGGTGCTGCAGCCAGGGTCGGGTATGCAGTGTTGCCTTTATTGAATACCAATACGGCCGTCTGGTCGCCGTTAAGGCCCGTGGTTCCGCTTGACGAGAAGCCAAGGCTGTTATTTCCTCCGCCGAGTGAGGACGCCCCGCCGCCGCCGACTCCGTTGCCATGTGTGAACATGACGCCCATACTTCCGCGCCACACGGTCTTCGAATCGCTCTGGTAGGCGAAGCCGAAGCGGGGTCCCAAGTTCTTCCAGTACGTATCCGCCGGCGAAGAGCAGTTGCAGGTGTTGGTTCCGCTGCCGGCAAACTGAAGCACACCGCCTGAACCGGTTACAGGGTTGGTAATGTTCGGGTTGAAGAAGCTCAGGTAATTGTCATTCTCCCGGACCGGTGGGAAATAGTCCCAGCGGAGGCCGAGATCGAGTGTGAGGCGAGAGCTTACCTTCCAGTTGTCCTGCACATAGGGTGAAATCGCGCGGAAACGGGAGGCGTACTCGGGCACCGCATAGGATGTTATCGAAGACGAGCCGATCTGGCCGATGAGGAAGCTCGCATAGGCCAAACCTGTATTGCTTCCCAGTGTGAACGTGTTTGCCTGGCCGTTCGGATTGATCTGTGCTGTAGGCGTGGCCGAATTGGTCAGGGTCAGCGGCGTAACGCTAGTCGTTGCTGATTTATTGAGGTATTGGATCCAGGCGATCTGGCCGCCCAATGTAAGCGAGTGGTTTCCAAAGATCCACTGCACATTGTCGACCAGCGTGTAGTTCTGAGCGATGGTAACGGATGCGTTCGTGCCACCCCAGTTTGTGGGAGGGTTTGTGCCGGAAAAGGCGGTAATGGGGAACGCTTCTGAGGCCTGCCCTGCCGGAAGATTTGTGATTCCCATAGCAGTACCGGCGCCATACGTTGGATTTTGATCAGCGTTGAACGTGGGGCCGTTGTAACGCGCGAATCCGTACTTGATCTGATTGATCACATGCGGCGAGAAGATGTGCGTCTCTTCGGCGATTCCGACTGCCGTCTTGGGAGCGTAGACCTGCCCGTAGTTATAGGGAATCGGTCCCACGTTGCGGCCGGCGGTCGTCTGGCCGACCGGGAACGAGCTTGCCTGGCGGCCGATACCCATGACGAAGGTCAAAGTGTCCTTGGACGTGACGTGCCAGTCGATGCGATTAGTCGTTGACCAATTCGTCAGGCCAGTTTTGTTGGGCGAGATGTAGTTGTTTGAAACGCCTTGATTGCTCAGTGCCGGGATATTCTTTTGCATATTAAGAGCAATCTGCGAGAACTCGCTTGCTGGAATCACGTCAACACCAGACGTGCCTCCAGGGCCGAGGATCGGATTGCCCGCTTTACCAGGAGCGCCGGCATAGACGAATCCATACCGGTAACGGCAGGGGCCGTTGGTGCTGTTCGCAGTGCAAGCAACCTGGCTGTATGGGTCGTAGAGGCCGACCCCTGAGGGGCTGGAAAGTTCGCTGCCGGTGTTCGTGTTGAGCACACCCTGAAAGTTTCCGGCCTGTTGCGCAAGGGTGGGGAAGGTGTTCTGCGTTGGTGTCTGACTCGAGTAGCGGAAGCCGCTGTAGTTGCCGAAGAAGAACAGCTTGTCTTTCAATGAACCGAACGGAATGAGCGGACCGCTGAGATTGACACCGTACTCGTTCGAGTGCTCGATCGGTTTCTGCGCCTTGCCAGTGGCGGGATTTGGAACTGAGCCGAAGAAGCCCCACGTATCCAGTGCGGTGTTCCGGAAGAATTCGTACACGGCGCCGTGGTATCGGTTCCCACCGGTCTTTACGGTGTAGTTCTGGACACCCTGGCCTTCGTACATCGCGGAGTAACCATTGGTCTGCACCTGGAACTGCTCGATCGCATCGACCGACATCGCAGTCCAGACATAGCGCGGATCACCATTGCCGCCGCCACGCACGAACACAACGCCGTCGATGTACACGGCAGTGACCGCGCCGCGGCTACCGGAGCCGTTCACCACACCGGTATTTGTCGTGGCATTGCCATTCGTGTTGTTGCCTTGCACGCCAGGCATCAGGAAAGCGAAGTCTGTCGCGCGCCGCTGATCGGGCTGGCCATAGGCTCCCATCTCGATGGGCAGGGCCGAATACATCTCCTGCTCCATGGTGGCGCCGAGCGTCGCGTTCGTAGTCTCAAGTTGCGGTGGCGCAGCACTTACGGTGACCTCTTCACTGGCGGCACCGACCGTAAGCTTTGGATTCAGTGTCTGTGACTCGAGAGCGTTGACGTGAACGTTCTCTTGCACCAACTTTTGAAAGCCATTCGCGGTGATGATGACTGAGTAGTCGCCTGGATCGAGAGTCGGCAGGGAAAAGTCTCCCGAAGACGTTGTCGTCGTGCTTGAGGAGATGCTGGTCTGTTTGCTCTTAACGATGATCTCTGCCCCAGGGATAGCGGCTCCGCTGGAGTCAGTTACGGTCCCGTTGATTTGGCCCTTACCGGATAGTTGCGCGGTCGCTCCCACCCAACTCATAACGAGCAGGACAGGGATCAAGAGAGCGATCCGCAAAAATGTGAGTTTCTTAACAGCGGAGTGGTTTTTTATTGTTGGCAAAGCCATGGTGCGCCTCCATCAGAATGTTAGGTACTACGTGTTCAGTGACCGCAGTTTTTGTATTTTTTCTGTGCAGGCAAGCTTGAAGCTGTCAGACCACATCTGTCAACCGTTAATGAAAATTAAGTTCCGCCGAGGATAAGGGGTTTGAGCGTGATTTGGCCGGGAACAGCCCAGCGAGGAATAGTGGCCGACGTTTGGCATCGCAGTTCGCCCGCAGACATGGAACGTGTGGGGTGGCGCAATGTGTTCTGTCGTATCCCGCCATTTTTGTGTTATTTCCGGCTCTCGTCCGCCCAGGACCGATCAAGAGACTCAACTCATCGATGCTTCGGGCTCCTATTTGATCGAAACCGATTCGGCCTTTTCAGATGGAAGGGTGCTTTAGATTCAGTAGCTCGGCGTTGCCAGTCTGGACTCGGCATTGCCAGCTCTGATGACGATGACTTTGCATGATGGTTGTCAGTTTCGTTGGCAACCTGCCTGTCAGGATGGGCGCTTTCTCAATCCAGAGACCGGGAATCCGTCGCCGGCTACCCGGCCGGCCGAGGCACCCGCTTCATTTCCTCGGTTGTGTCCCATTCAGACGGATTGCTGTGGATGGACAGGCCAAGGTGCCTGACGGTTTCCCGCGCACTACGAGATCGGTGATCCTTCGGGCAAGCCGGCTCGCTGCTCAGGCATTGGTGTGCGCTGGCGCGTAATCCTCGCGATACGGTGTAAAAACGTCCAGCACTTCGGAATCGGCCAAGGCGGAAGCTTGATGCTCCACGCCGCCGGGGACGAGAAACGAGTCGCCGGCTTTGGCCTCGAACTGTCCGCCGGGATGCTGGAAGACCAGGTGGCCACTGACGACATAAACCATCTGCTCGTGGGGGTGGCTGTGACGAGCTCCGACCCAACCCTTCACCATACGATGGCGAACCAGCATCATTCTCGGGCTGTAGGACATCACCTGTCTACGCAAACCCTCTTCCGGATTGGTCATGTTGATGTCGTCTGCGTTGACGATATCGATGTTGTGTTCGGCCATAAGTTCTCCTCAAATCTTAGCGCTTTGCGAGCGAGCTTGGCGTCGCGGCCGCCGACACTGGCGACAGACGTACGGTGTTGTTCATTAAGGTCGTCTCCGGAATGCTACCGGCGGACTCAATCGTTACGGTACCGCCGTCGAGTACCGCGTTGGCAGGAATGTAAAGCGTGACAACGGTTGTTTTGGGTGCCAGATCCGCAGGCGCGGCCAGTTTCGGGGTTCGTGTTGTCGCGAGTGTCTTCCCATTGGCATCGCGCAGGACCACATTTGCTGGCGAAGCGGCCACCGCACCGAGACTATGCACCTTCACCATGATGTGTCGACCGCTGACTGTGATGTCTTCAGGGTCGATTCCGAGGTCCGGTCGCGACCAGTATGGTGTGCCCTTGTCTTTCAGAGTCAGCTCCAAAATTGTCGTCGTACGCGGAGCGAGCGTGACATCAACGCTGCGGCTCCGCTCGAAGGTTGCAACTCGCGAGGAGACGTTCGTCAGCGGTTGGTTCTCGCTTTCCTGAGTTCCTTGCTTTATCTCCCACTGGCCCGGGTCAACCTCCCATCCGGTCATTTTTGCGTGAATGGGTTTGTCGTCCAGGTTGTACGCGAGAACCCGAATGTGATCCGGCGTTCCCTGGGGCACGAGGATCGCAACCTTTGTGTCGTCATCCTTTCCTTCGAAGCGCCAACTGACGACATTGCCTGGAAAGTCGTAATTTCGCATGAGGGCGACTCCGCCCAGCCGTCCCCTTTGCAGTTCGCCGTTATTGAAATACACGCGATCAATCCACAGGCTGCCCTCACGATTGATGAACTCACGATCGAACGCGGTTTCGAGCTGGGAAGCATAGACCTTGTCAAGGTACGTGGTATCCCCGGTAAGTTGCCACGCAAGCTGGTTCGTGGTTTCAGTGGCATTTCCTGAATCAGTTCGGCGATTTGGCGCCTGCGACGCGAGAAGCTGTTTTCCCCACGTGTCGCGGGTCTTCAGAATATCCATGGCGTCTGCATTAATCGTGCGCAGTGACTCGGGGCCATTGTCACCAAAGGGGGTCAGATATTTCTCGTCACCTGTGAACTTGTACGCTCCCCAGAGAACAAACCAAGGAGTCATGCCTGCGCTGGGGAGGTCTTCATTCGTGTGAAAATTCACGCTGAAATGCATCGTCATCTTGCCGTTCGCGTCGGGGCGGCGATGCGCTAGAAAACCATCAGCAACTTCGGTCACCATCTTCACCGTCTGCGGTGTCCCGTTGTATTCGGCAAGCAGCAGCGCGGGATGAAAGACCATGTAGGAGCGGTCCTTCGCCCAACCCCAAACGCCTCCCGTAGCCATTTTTGTCCCGCTGAAGTAGGACGAGCGAATCTGCCTCTGACCGGCGGAGTTATAGCCGGTCAACCATTCGAGCCGCTTCGCAGTCTGCATCGCGCGTTCGAGCTGTTTCGGACTCCCATAGTCGATCTGCATCGCCTCGCCCAAAACATTGATGCCGTCCTCGTAGCTGTGAAGCTCGTCGTACTGTCCGGTGGCCAAGCCGTTTGTAAACATTTTGTTGGCGTACATTTCATCGAGTGTGTGCAACAGAGAGCTCTTCAGCTTGTCTGGCGTAGAGCCCATCATCGCGAGACCCGGCCACCAATTTAAAAAATCGCTGTCGTCGGAAAGGCCTCCCCCAAACTCTCCATCTGAGATTTGCCGATTGTCCACATACCAGTTGATAAGGCTCTTCAGTTCCTTCAAATCCTGAACCTGAAGGAAAGCCCATCGCGGTACGCCAGGGGGAGCTTGAGGCAGCGTATACGGCGGATGGAGTTGTTCGTGATTCACTTCATTCCAATACTTACGGCCCAAATCATTTTCCGGATCGACTCGCAGCAGATCCGAAATGTCGGCATCGAAGCGGTTGTAGATATTCAGCTTGCGAGAGTTCACCGATTCTTCGACCAGGTTGGCATAGTTGTCCCGCACCTGAGTCAGACGATCGGAAACATGTTCGGCGATTGCGTCTTCATTGCGCTTGAAGATCAGCCGAACATGCATCCCCTCAAGGGATCTCGCGCCGAACTCCGGACTTGCCGATGCGATCGTCATGTACAGGCTCTTGTCGCTTCGAAGAATTCGATCGCGTGTGTCCAGCCAGAGCGTGTAAGGCTGCCCGGGCTTGACCGAGAAGCTGTAGTCAAGCATGTTCCGCATCGGCCAGATCGGGTCCTTGATCTGGATGTTCATAGGAACGTACTCGCCGTGCGTCGGACGAATGCTCAAGGCTGGGAGATCGATTGCAATGCCATCCAGACCGGCATGCATGTTCTGCCAGCTATAGGAGGTGCCGTGTCCGATGTCCGTCTCCAAGCCTCGATAGTCGCTGGGGATCAAAAGATGGACGATCGGGAGCGGCTCAATGGTCGAAACTGCGCTGGCGCTCTGCCGGGTTCCGCGTCCGTGGCCGATAGCTGTTCTCCCACCGCCAAGTGCAACCCCAGGGAGAGCGACCATCGTTGATCGTTCGTCGGCTGGAAAGCGGTTGTGGATGAACTCTGAAAGTGTAGCGAGCGAGGGGTTGTCACTGCCCTGGCCCGCAGTCATGGTGTAATGCAAAACTGCGACACCTTTTGGCTCTGCGCCCGGGTGGACGTAGTAGGCTTCAAACTCCTGAATTGGCCATTCAGGTTCTGCGTTTGTAAATCGGACCTTCTCGCCGCGGGTGGGTTCTGTGAGTTCAAATGTCGTCCGCTGTGAATCGCGCGTCTTTTCGAAGAGTGCCTTTGCGAGCATCGGGGAGGCATCGTGCTGGTCGGGGTCGGCAGTTGCGCCCGGCTTGCCGGTTCCCGGAGTCAGAAGGTCGAACTTGCCCCACGCGCCGCTGCGAACCTCAAGGTGATTCCATGGCTCATCGGGAAGATAGAAGGTCACCGACCGCCCGGAGACCGAGTAGCAATCCCAATCCGGCAGCTGGAAATAGTCCCATCTTCCGACGAGGCTTGAACGGTTGTAGACGCCGGGCCATGTCGTTTCGGGTATGCCATCCGTACCTTTCCACCACCAACGCTTCAGGTCATATGCGTCGTGAATTTCAACCTTGCGCACGGTGGTTTGAGTTGCCGGCAAGGGAGCAGGAATGTTCTGCGGTCGATTCCATCCGTACCGATACCACCATTCGGCTTGGGTTGCCGGTGCCCAGGGGTGAGTTGAACTGCTGGTTGATCCAACCGGGATTTGTGTGGGAGAATCGCCCTTCGCAAGGGAGGCGATGTTGTCATCGGAGAGCATGCGGTCATAGATCCGCAGTTCGTCGATATCTCCTCCACGGTCGTAGTTGTAAGAGCTTTCCACTCCTGTCGGCGCGATGATGCGAGAGTGAGGGCCGAACTGGTCGAGTGCGGCATCGAATGGGCCGGTTGCTGACTTTGTGGCAACGAGTTTTCCGTCTACGTAGAAACGAATTCCGGTGTTCTCATCCCACGCCAAGGCGAGGTGTACCCATTCGTTGGGCTTTGGGAAGTTCGACATCGTGTAGGACACGCGCGTGCGTCCGAGATTGTCGTCCGTCACAAACGCATCGAATCCATGACCGTTGTAATCGATACGCAGCCAAACCATGTCCCAGCTGGAGTGATCTCCGTAACCCACACGGAAAATTGGGAACTCGGTTTCGTCGACAGGGTCGCGGGAACGCCAGTAGAAGGATAGGGTTCCGCGCTGGGCATAGATGTTGCCGGGAGCCCAATAAGAGAGCAGTTGATTATTCCCGCACTGCAGATACGATCCCTTTGCGCCACCCGGTAAGACTTTCACGTCGTATAGAAAATTCGGTTCCGGATTGCCTCCGGCAGCGAAATCGGCCTTGAACCCATGATCTCCGGATAGATAAAAGAGAAGTCCTGGTTCAGTATTTGTTGAGTCAGAATCAGGCTTTTGAGCGAGGCAGATTCCCGAAAGCAATGCAAGTAAAACGGCAATCTTTGCGGATCGCGCTGAGCGACTATGCATGCGAGAAAGCAGTGAGCGGGAAGACATCAGACGCAACAACCCTCCGTCGGGACCTGTAAGACCGGTTTCTGGGGAACGGTAACAAGCCGAATGCTCAATAGGCAAGAGGCTACCTCAGCCATCCCGAATCCGCGACGTGAACCGAAGATCGACGTGATGCAGAATAGGTTCATGAATCGCCGTGACTTTGTGAAGTGTGCAGCGACTGCAGCCTTGGTTGGGGCCGCGTCCGATGGCTTAGCGCAAGAGGGTGTTGAACCCATCGTACGCACGAAAGCGGGCGCTGTTCGGGGTCGAATGCATGATGGCATTGCAGTTTTTCTCGGTATCCCTTACGGGGCCGATACTCGCAACAGACGATTTCAACCTGCGCTGCCGCCGGCGCCCTGGACCGATGTGCGCGATGCATTTGCGTGGGGTGACCGCGCTCCACAGCTAAGCGGAAACGGTATGACCTCGCGTGCTCGACAGGGAGCAGCCGGTCAATCGAACGACCGCTATCACCTTCCGCCAGATGAAGGTCAGGCCAGCGAAGACTGCCTGCATGTCAACGTCTGGACACCCTCGCCCCATACACGCGGGCATGATCGCAGGCCAGTGCTTTTTTACATCCACGGTGGCGCTTACAACAGCGGAACAGTGAACTCCGTTCTGTACGACGGCACGCGACTCTGCAAACGGGGCGATGTCGTTGTCGTCACGGTGAATCACCGATTGAACGCCTTCGGGTTCCTCTATCTTGCGGGCATTTCGAACGACCCAGCGTATGCAGACTCAGGCAATGTGGGGATGCTCGATCTCGTGCTGGCGTTGCGATGGGTGAAGGACAACATCGCCGAATTTGGCGGAGATCCGAGCCGTATAACGATCTTCGGCCAATCGGGCGGCGGAGCAAAATCTGCCACGCTCATGGCGATGCCGCCTGCTCACGGACTCTTCCATCGTGTGATGACCATGAGCGGTCAGCAGGTTACTGCGGCACCGGCGTCAATCGCGACTGCACGCACTCGCGACTTTCTTGCGAAGCTCGGCCTCTCCCAAACTTCCGGTGACAAGCTGCGCTCTGCACTCGACGGAATGGCGCTCGAGAAACTGCAGGAGGCAGCGCGTGTTAGTTCAGCGTGGCTCCCTGTCGTTGACGGCCACTCTCTGCCGCGCGACCCGTTCGCTCCTGACGCTCCACCCCTTTCCAGCGATGTGCCAATGATCCTGGGAAACACACACGATGAAACTCGCGGACTGATCGGAGGCGGCCAGCCGGCACTCTTTTCGATCACCTGGGAAGAGCTTCCCGCGGCCCTGGAAAAAAGTGTCGCAGCTTATCTTGGTCCCCTGAAGCCTGAGACGATCGTCGCTCGTTATCGAGAATGGTATCCGCAGTACTCACCGTCGGACGTCTTCTTTGCGGCAACTACCGCGTTTCGTTCCTGGCCCGGCCAGGTGATTGAAGCTGAAAGGCGCGCGGCGAGTCCTGCCCAACGGCGCACATGGGTATATGAAGTGGATTGGCCGTCTCCGGTGGCAGGCGGTCGTTTCGGCGCTCCCCACACAGTCGACATTCCGTTTTTCTTCGACAATCTGGCACATGCTCCGGGCATGGTCGGCGCGTCACAGGAAGACGTGGAGCGGGCGCAGCCACTTGCCACAGCGATGAGCGAAAGCTTGATCGCCTATGCCAGGACTGGGGACCCAAATCATGGGGGCCTGCCGCATTGGCCGCCTTACGATCTCACTGGCCGGCCGACGATGATATGGAACACTCCCCCACGGGTCGTAGACAATCCGCGAGGAAATGAACGTGAACTCGCATCGCAGGCACACTATCGTCAACCTGGCACGTAGGTTAAGTTTTGACGACGGTGATGTTGAGCGGATAGAGTTCTGCTCAAGCTGTCTGACAGGAGGCGCGGTGGTCGCACGGTTCGTTCGAGTTGTCGCGGGCGGTCTAACTTTGTCCGTCTGTTCGGGATGGTATGCAGTTGCACAGGACACACGTCATGTCACGGAGCCCGTGATTCCGCCGTCCTGTACCGTATTGCAAGCTGATCTGACAGCCACTAAGAACGCGCTCGCAGAGGCCGATGAAGGGAAACTGGACACGCAACGTATCCAGTCCGCGCTCGACAGCTGCGCGCCGGGAAAGGCTGTTGAGTTACGAGCCGATGGCGGCCACAATGCGTTCCTCAGCGGGCCGCTCGAGCTTCGCGAAGGAGTGACGCTTCTCATTGATAAGGGCATCACGTTATATGCTTCACGCAATCCCAAAGACTTTGACACCGTCCCTGGAGGGTGCGGCACGAGCGGGCCAGAGAGCCGGCCCTGCAAGCCTTTGATTTTCATCAGCGTGAAGAAAGCAGCCGTTATGGGTGACGGTGCGATCGACGGGCGTGGTGATCGTGGCGTACTTGGTAAATCGTATACGTGGTGGCAGCAGTCTCGTGCAGCGGAGCCCACGAACGCGCGCTACTCCGCTCCGCGTCTCATCGTCGCCAACCACGCCGACGGATTAATTCTTTACCGGATTCGGCTGCATAACTCGCCCAATTTCCATGTTTCGGTGAACAATACGAACGGGTTCACCGCATGGGGCGTTCACCTGCTGACTCCGACAGTCGCCGGTACCGACGCACGAAATACCGACGGAATCGATCCGGGGAACTCGCAGAACATCACGATTACCAAAAGCTGGATCAATAACGGCGATGACAACATCGCTATCAAGGCGAACGTTCAGCACATGAGCGTGCTCGACAATCACTTTTATAGCGGACATGGCATGTCCATGGGTTCTGAAGCTCGCGACGAGGACGGTATTCTCGTCGACACCCTGACCCTCGATCACACTACGAGCGGTATCCGGATCAAGGCCAACGTGCAGCGGGGTGGCACCGTACGGAACGTGGCCTATCGGAATATTTGCATGAAGGACGTCGCAGTCCCGATCTCTATCAGCCCGTTTTATAACGGCCAGACAACTGACGGTATTGTCGACCTTGGGCTCAAGGGCGATCGGATCCCGGACTACAAGGCAATCACATTTGAGAACGTGATCAGTACCACACCGGGCATCGCACAGGTTGCTGGCCTCAACGCCGATCACGCCACCGAAGTCACTCTGAATGGCGTCGACATCCGTGGCATTCAACCGGATCAGGTGCGCGCACAGTTCGCGAAGTTCACGATCGGTCCTCTTGGAACGAACCTCAAGTTCACCGGCAACGGCGTCACCTCTACTCCCGCGAGCGCTCCGTTGAAGATGTCGTTCTCGTGCAATGGAAAATTTGTCCCATACCAGGATTAGGTTTTGATGAGAGCTTCCGAATTTGGACGTTTGTCTATCTTGTCTGCGGTCATAGCCTGCACCTTACCGCTGATCTCAAACGCGCAATCTACCTCAACGGTTACGGTGGCCCATGACGGGCACGCCGATTTCCATACGCTTCAGGAGGCGATCAATGGTGCACCTGAGGCGGGTGAGGTCATCCGCATTGCTCCGGGAAAATACCGAGAAAAGATTCACATTAGCAAACCAAACATTGCTCTCGTAGGTGTCGGCAAGCGGGCGCAAGATGTCGTGCTGAGTTGGGATGATGCAGCCATCACGTCAGGAGGAACAGGTAAATCTGGCACCGTGACCGTTAATGCGGATGGCTTCAAAGCCGAAAATCTGACCATCGAGAACACGTGGGAGAACGAACACGCACGCGTTCAGGAGGGATCTCAAGCTGTTGCGCTGTTGATGAGTTCCGATAGGGCCGTGCTCGACCGGGTGCGTTTACTCGGGGCGCAGGACACCCTATACGCAAACAGCCGAACCTGTCATCAGAATCTGCCGAAAGATGGAGGTGCGCCAGCGGCTGATACGCCTGCATGCCAGGCCTCGCGCCAATACTTCCGCGATTGTTACATCGAAGGTCATGTGGATTTTATCTTCGGAGATGCGAAAGCAGTCTTTGATCACTGCGAACTGCACCCGCGCCACAATCCGGGCGTAATGCTTACCGCTCAGAGCAAACATTTTCCGGCCGAAGACTCTGGCTACTATTTTCTGCATTGCAAAATCACTGGAGATGACAACGGGGACAAAGTTGTTCTTGGACGGCCTTGGCGTGATTATTCAACCGTAACCTTCTACGAAACTGATATTGAGAAGCCCATTTTCGTGGATGGTTGGTCGGACTGGAACGGACGATTGAAGACCAGCACGTATCGCGAATACAAGTCGCATGGTCCAGGCGTAAACGGCGGTCACCGAATCGTCGATTCACCCGATCTCTCGCCGGAAGATGCAAAGAAACTGACCCCCACAGCCCTGCTGTCAGGAAGCGATGGATGGAATCCGATAACGGAAGCCGATGCATTGAGGAAGTTGCGTTGAAAGTCAAAATGAGCTGGAAGTCACGTCAGATCCGCAAGCTTTCAGGGGCTTTTTGCTTAGCAGCTCTCACTGTGGGTTCCGTTGGATGGGCAACCGTGATTGGAAAGAGCGAGGTCGCTCAACCCCTGACAGCTGCACGAATATCAGGGCTTCCAACCTCAGAACGGGGTGCGTGGCTTGCTTATCTCGACCGCTCGGTACAGCAGGAGAAGCTCGACCGCGCTGCGCTCGGATCGGAACGACAGGGAATGAAGGGCCTTCCGCCTGATCCTTCATTGGGCTTCTCTGCCCGGAGCATGCCTCTCGGTCGCGAGGCTTCATGGTACGGTTCGCCGGAGGTGCGGCATACAGCAGACGTTATCGTGAGCTTCCAAACGCCGGCCGGTGGTTGGGGTAAGAACATGAATATGAGCGGCTCTCTCCGAGTGAAGGGCCAGAGCTTCGTCCCGGACAATTCAAACCGTCTCCCCAGCCCGGGCGATTTTGATGCGCCGCGAGATCCTTCCTGGCACTATGTCGGCACGCTCGACAATGACTCAACCACGACCGAGATGCACTTTCTGGCAAAGGTCCAGGCCAACGTCTCACACGCGGATGGTGAAGTCTATCGAGCCGCGTTTTTGCGTGGTGTGCAATACCTTCTCGCTGCACAGTATCCCAATGGAGGTTGGCCGCAGGTGTGGCCGCTCGAGGGCGGTTACCACGATGCCATCACCTTCAATGACAATGCACTCTACAACGCGACAGAGCTGTTGACAGAGATATCTGAGGGCAAACCTGAAGTTGACTTTGTACCTGCGGATATTCGCAACAAATCAACCACTGCGGTTGCAAGCGCACTCAAGTGCGTATTGGTCACCCAATTCCGGGTCTCGGGTCGCCCTACAGTTTGGGGACAGCAGGTTGACATGCTCACACTGAAACCTGTCGCTGCCCGGAATTACGAGCCCGCAGCTCTTTCGTCCGAGGAAAGTGCGCATTTGCTCATGTATTTGATGAGCTTGCCGCAGCCATCCGTTCAAGTGAGAACCGCGATCTCCGATGGGATCTCGTGGTTGCGCGCGCATGTGATCTATAACAAGGCAGTCGTGGGAGGGCGAAACACACCAGAAGGCCGGCATCTTATTGACCAGGACGGAGCTGGTCCGCTTTGGGCTCGCTTCTATGCGCTTGACACCGAGAAACCCATCTTTGGCGATCGCGACAAGAGTCTCCACGACGATATGAACGATGTTTCGTCGGAACGTCGCAATGGTTATGCGTGGTTCAATACAGCGCCTGCAGCTGCCCTTTCCGAATACAACACATGGAAGGTTAGTCAGAAGGTCAAACAATAGAGAGCGGCCCCTGAATGAGGCGCTCTAAGATTTCAAGAAATCCAATCCAAGGTCGATAGATCGCACACTATGAGTCAGGGCTCCGACGGAAATCAGATCGACGCCTGTCTCCGCTATTTCGCGCACCCGATCGAGTGATACACCGCCGCTCGCCTCGATGAGCGCTCTTCCGGCGATCTGCGTTACTCCGGTGCGGAGATCGGCAGGGCTGAAGTTATCGAGCATGATCGTATCGACGCCTGCGGCAAGTACCGGTTCTATCTGATCGAGGCTGTCGACCTCAACTTCCTTATGCGTCGTATGCGGAAGACATGCGAATGCAGCACGAAGCCGAGTGGTCAAATTGTCACCGCTTGAGGTTCGCAACGCCGCGAGATGATTGTCTTTCGCCAGCACAGCATCTGAAAGCGAAAAACGGTGGTTGTGGCCACCGCCGCAGCGAACTGCGTACCGCTCCAGCAGGCGCAAGCCGGGTGTTGTCTTCCTCGTGTCAACGATGCGAGCCTTCGTCCCTTTGGTCTCCGCGACGTATTTCGCAGTCTGACTGGCGATGCCCGACAGCCGCTGCACAAAATTCAGAGCGACGCGTTCGGCCTTCAGGATGGAATGCGCCGGGCCGCTCAAATTGGCGAGCACATCACTCGCAGAAAAGGGATCCGAATCACGTTTCAAAAAATTGACAGTGACAGGGCCAGTCATAGACATCGCCGTAGAGAAAACGTCCTCACCGCAAAGCACTCCCTCTTCGCGTGCCACCAATTGTGCTGAAATCCGAAGGTCGACTGGAAAGAGTGCTTCGGAGGTGATATCTCCCCAAGGCGCATCTTCCAGAAGAGCCGCACGAACAAGTGCTTCGATCGCATGCGGATCCGGCTTCATAAGCATTCGACAGGGACCTGCTGTTGGAATACGAGCGAGTGCTGCCAATCTGGAGAAGTCTCCGGATAGTCGTCCCGATAGTGTGCGCCACGCGATTCGCGCCGCGCCAAGGCCGCTTGTGCCGTCACTCGGGCAAGCTGGAGAAGGTTTGCGGTTTCGAGAGAAGACACGCTTGTGCCTTCCACGTGCCATGAATGTAGCTGCCGTAATGCGCTCTGAAGATCGCGACCATTGCGCTCGATTCCAACCGTGTTCCACATCAGGGTTTGCAGTTGAGGCCGGTCTGAAAGAGTGGTTCGCGGCGCAGAAGACTCAAAAGGCAGGGCCGGTTCAGCCATGCACGCCGTCTCGTAGGGCTGCGTCGCAACTGACCAAGCGGACGAACTCTCCGCGAGAAGGTCAGCGCACCGCCAGGAGAACACGAGACTCTCAAGCAGCGAGTTGGATGCGAGTCGATTGGCACCGTGGACTCCGGTGCAAGCCACTTCACCCACCGCGAAGAGACCCGGAACCGAGGTTCGCCCCCAGAGATCAGTTCGCACTCCGCCCATCCAATAGTGTGCCGCCGGAGTCACGGGAATCGGTTCGGTAGCCCAATCGAAACCGCGGCTGCGGCACGCTGCGTCGATACTGGGAAACCGTCGAGCCAGAAACTCAGCGCCTAGTTTCGTTGCGTCGAGCAATACCGGTCGTCCTCCCTGGGCTGCCATCTGCATCGCAATCCCGCGAGCTACAACATCACGTGGTGCAAGTTCGGCATCGGCATGGAGCGTTTGCATGAAGCGATGGCCGTGTGCGTCCAGGAGCACAGCACCCTCGCCGCGTACGGCTTCCGATATAAGAAATGTTCCCGGAAGAGCTAATGCCGTCGGATGAAACTGATAGAACTCAACGTCGGCAAGTTGTGCACCGGCGCGCAAGGCCATCGCCGTTCCATCGCCCGTTGCACCTGCCGGATTGGTTGTGTGCAGGTACATGTGCCCGGCTCCACCGCTGGCAAGGATCACGGCATCCGCTTCCAGTTCCCGCTGCTCACCATTCTCTGCAATGATCCGGAGTCCTGTAACCCTCCCGCTGCTAACAGACAGATCGGATGCAAAGGCATGTTCGAGCACTTCTACATCGGCTGTTCGCAGCGCCCGAACGAGCGCCGTTTCAATGGACAGACCGGTCGCATCGCCTTGAGCATGGAGTACCCGCGCCCGAGAGTGGGCAGCCTCTAAGCCACGCGCAAGACTGCCATCACGTTCGTCGAACGCAACACCGAGTCGGATCAAATCCTCAATCCTGACTGGTCCTTCTGAGCAGAGAACTTCCACCGCTTCTTGATTACATAGACCCGCTCCCGCGCGGATCGTGTCGGCAACATGCTCGGCGACGCTGTCATCAGGAAACATTGCAGCTGCAATGCCTCCCTGAGCCCAGCGTGTGTTGCTCTCAGCAATCTCAGACTTGGTAACAAGCGTGACACGGAATCGACGGCTAAGTCGAAGCGCCGCAATTAGGCCGGCGATACCGCTGCCGACAACGATGATGTGTCTCTGTCGAATCATGAATTGATGACAGGCCGCTGTGCCGGCTGAAGGCTCAACATCCGCTCAAGTGCAACGCGCGCTGGTGCAGCAATTTCCTCGGCGACGGTGATCTGATTCACAACCTCTCCACGCTCAAGTGCCTCAAGCACCCACGCGAGATAGCTGGGATGAATTCGGTACATCGTCGAACATGGGCAAATGATCGAGTCCAGGCAGAAGATCGTCTGTTCCGGATGTTCATTTGCCAGTCGCTGCACCATATTGATCTCGGTCCCCACTGCAAAAATTGACCCTGCAGGTGCAGACTCAATGCGCCTTCGGATGAGATCCGTCGATCCTGATTCATCCGCCGCATCGATTACGTCCATCGTGCACTCGGGATGCACGATGACGTGAGCGCCAGGGTGACGAAGTCGCGCAAGTTTTATCTGCTCGACAGTAAAGCGCTTGTGTACGGAGCAGAAACCGTGCCACAGGACCACGCGTGCTTCGCGCAGGGTGGCCTCATCCAGACCGCCCATTTGTAGATGAGGATTCCACACCGGCATCTTCTCAAGAGGAACGCCCATTGCTTTCGCGGTATTCCGCCCGAGGTGTTGATCCGGGAAAAAGAGAACTCGCTGTCCGCGCTCAAACGCCCACTGCAGGACACTTGCTGCGTTCGAGGATGTGCAAACCACGCCACCGTGCGTGCCGCAGAACGCCTTCAGGGCCGCGGAGGAATTCATGTAGGTCACCGGAATGATCGGCGCACGTCCCTGGCTATCGGACGCAGAACCAAAGACCGTTTCAAGTTCTTCCCAGCAATCCGCAACGGAATCAATGTCCGCCATATCCGCCATGGAGCATCCTGCGGCTAAATTAGGCAGTACGACCGCTTGCTCCGGTCGCGACAGCATATCTGCCGTTTCAGCCATGAAGTGCACGCCGCAGAACACAATTGCTTCAGCCTTTGGACGGGTTTTCGCTGCCTGCGCTAGCTGAAACGAATCGCCAATAAAATCTGCATAGCGTACGACTTCATCACGCTGATAATAGTGCCCCAGGATTACGAGTCGATCCCCGAGGGCGTGCTTCGCCGCACGAATGCGCAGATCGAGTTCCTCTTTCGAAGCCTGGCGATACTCCTGGGGCAAAACCGCTTGTCGCGGAGCCCCACCCGGGATCGCGTCTCCCATCGATGCACCCGGGCCATAGCCCGAAGCGCCCTGGTCGAATTCCCACGGCTTTTCGGCGAGTCCCGAAGAACAAACAGCTGTCAATTTGTTTCCTGGCTGTTCACCGATGTGAATCAGCTGGATTGCATCGTCGATTGATTGCACTTCTGTCTCCGCAAAACGGCCCGTATTTGGCGCCTGGTCGGGGCGCTGTCAGCAAACAATTCCACTGCTAATAGGTTACTGCGACTGCGAGCACAAAGCGAGCATTTGAGCCTCTATTTCAATGCCGCAACAACCCAGAAAAAACCCCCAGTCGTATCGATTTAATCTCGTCAAGTATCCGTCGAGCCATATGCCGCTTTGAACTCTCAGGGAGAGTTACTGTCGATTCGGCGGTGATAAACAAACCCGCGTTACGGTCGGATTCGAAGCCAAGGCCGGGGACGCTCACATCATTCACAACAATGGCGTCAGCTCCCTTGCGAAGAAGCTTTGCTCGAGCATTTGTTTCGATCTCTTCAGTCTCGGCCGCAAATGCAATCACCAGCGTGTTTGCGGGCCGCTCGGCCACTACCTTTGCAACGATGTCTTCTGTTGGCAGAAGTTCCAATGTGATCGGTCCAGCCCGTCGAAGCTTCGACAAAGAGGGAGTGGCAACTCGATAGTCGGCAACTGCAGCGGCCTTGATGACGATTGTCGATGCGTGCAAGTTTTCCAATACCGCAGTCGACATTTGTTCTGCCGTTTCAACCTGGATCACTCTGCAACTTTGCGGCGGTGGAAGAGCGGAGGCCGTTACCAAAATCACTCGCGCTCCCCGGGAAACCGCCTCTTCGGCAAGTGCATATCCCATCTTTCCACTCGAGCGGTTTCCGAGAAAACGAACAGGATCGATGGGTTCCCTTGTTCCTCCTGCAGTAATAAGGATGGTTTCACCGTCCAAATCCTTTTGCTTATCCATCGCGGCTAGAACTGCATCCGTAATCGCCTCGACAGATGCCAGCCGGCCGCCGCCGATCATTCCACACGCAAGATATCCACTCTCCGGTTCGATGAAAAGGGCGCCGCGCTCCCGCAGAATCTTGACGTTCGCTTGGGTGGCAGGGTGATTCCACATGTTGACGTTCATTGCTGGAGCGATGAGGACTGGAGCTCCGGTCGCGAGATACATGGCGCTGAGAAAGTCGTTAGCCATCCCACTCGCTAGTTTTGCGAGGATGTTCGCCGTCGCGGGCGCGATAACTAGCGCATCCAAATCCTGTCCCGCAATTACATGCTCGATCTGGAACTCCGCATTGCGATCGTCGACCCGCTCACCCGATGGCCTCCACAGGGATGTGTAGACCGTGCGGCCGGTCAGTGCCGCAAAAGTGAGTGGGCTTACAAAGCGTGTGGCGGATTTGGTCAGGGCGACATCGACGTCGACCCCGTGCTGTTGGAATTGACGAATCAAATCGGCTGACTTATATGCCGAGATACTTCCGCACACCCCTACCATCACCCGCATAGAGCGCTCTCCGTGGGCGGCACCAAAATGTTATCGATTAGCCGCGTTCCTCCAACCCTGGCGGAAATAGCCAGCAAAGCGCCTTCTGACACGTCCTCGATCGGTAGCAGGGTATCGGGATCGACCACCTCAACGTACTCCATCCGTGCTGCGGGTTCGTCTTGCATTACTCGCATCATGCTGTCGCGCAGTTTGCCTGCGTCCCGAATTCCACGACGCAACTCACCGTGAGCCTTGGAGAGTGCGCGAAAGAGTACCAGCGATTGTGCCCGTTGGTTTGATGTCAGATACCGATTCCTAGAACTCATCGCAAGGCCGTCAGGCTCTCGCACGGTTGGGCAGATAATCAGCTCGAGAGGAAAGTTCAAATCACGTACCATGGCGCGAAGAACGGCAACCTGAGCAGCATCCTTTTGTCCGAAGAACGCTATGTCCGGCAACGTAATGTGGAAGAGTTTCGCAACAACGGTGGCTACGCCACGGAAGTGGCCGGAGCGAAAAGCACCGTCGAGTCGATCTCCGATCTCCGACACTTCGACGAGTGTTCTGGCGTCGGCAGCGGGGTACATCTCGGTCTTGTCTGGAAGAAAGACAAAGTCAACTTGTTCCTGCTTGAGCAGCTCTAAATCAGCATCCAGGCTCCGCGGATAGCGTTCGAAGTCTTCGTTCGGTCCAAACTGCGTCGGATTCACGAAGATGGAGACAACAACAGCATCGCAAGCAGCGCGTGCTGCCCTTACAAGCGATATATGTCCATCGTGCAGCGCTCCCATTGTGGGAACCAGGCCGATCGAGCCACCTTGCTTGGCCCGTCTCGAAGCCTCTCGCATCGTCACAATGGACGTAATGAGTTCAGGTTTACTCATGACGCTAGCGAAACAGGAGCAGTCCGCAAATGCGTGCTTGAGGCTGTTGCTCGCGGCAGATGATAGCTCTCAGCGTCGGAGGGGAAATCGCCCGCTAACACTGCATCCTTGTACCGTGCGATTCCTTCACGCAGGACGGAACCCGCATCAGCAAATCCGCGAACAAACTTCGCAGAGGAAGTGAAGGTCAATTCAAAGGCATCGTGAAAGACGAGAATCTGTCCATCGCATCCCGGCCCTGCGCCGATTCCAATGGTTGGAATTTTTGCAGCGGCGGTAATCTGTTCGGCCAATTCCCGCGGGATTCCCTCGAGTACAAGAGCAACAGCGCCGGCTCCTTCTAACGCCGCCGCGTCCGCAAGAATCTCTTCGATCTCAGGAGTGGACCGGCCTTGTACGCGGTAACCGCCCATTCGCAGTACGGATTGTGGCGTGAGGCCGATGTGTCCGACGACCGGGATTTCGGCTGCCGTTAGTTCTTCGACAAGTGATGCTCGACGGTGTCCACCCTCGATTTTCACCGCCTCTGCACCTCCATCCTTTACAAAGGACAATGCATTGCGGAGTGCCTCTTCGGTGTTCAGGTGATAGCTGCCGTAAGGCATATCGACGACAAGGAATGCTCTGCGCACTCCGCGCCGTACGGCACGCGCATGATGCAGCATCTCTTCGACCGTGAGAGATAACGTACTCTCATGACCGAGTACCGTCATCGCCAGGGAATCCCCTACGAGCACTAAATCAATTCCAGCTTCATCGACAATCCGGCCGCTGGGATAGTCGTACGCCGTCAGGGCTGTAATCGGCTGGTGATTTCGCTTTTTCTCGAGGAGTGTGCGAGGAGTGACTTTGAGAGAAGAAAACTCTGCGCCCGTGGGGCGGACCTGTACATGACTCATGCTCCCTCCAGTGCCGCTCCGTGCCTTCCGGATGCAGCCCGAATGGAACCAGTATATCTTCTGCAGGAAATGTTTGCCTTTGTGGGGCAGGCGCTCAATTATGCGTGAGCCATTCGTTAATGCGGGACCTATAGCTGCGGCTCATCGATAATCTCTGACCATTCATAAGGATGACAACGGATTCACCGCTGCTTTCCGTCCGGACTTCTTTCACAAATTGCAGATTAACGATGGAGGAGCGGTGGACGCGAAGGAATGACTGCGGATCCAGCTTCTCTTCAAGTCGTCCTATTGGTTCACGCAACAAATAGCTTTCGCCTTCCGTGCAGATTCGGACGTAGTTCTCCTCCGCGCCAATCCAGCGAATGCTGGAAACCGGCAGAAAGAGAATTCTGCCTCTCGACTTGAAAACAATTCGATTGGCGTACGGATTGGCCGTGCCCTGAGACGGGATGACTTGCTGGGGCTTCTGGCGAGATTGGATCTGGAGGGTGGCTCGCCGTATCGCGACTTTCAAACGTTCTGAGGTAAAAGGCTTGAGGAGATAGTCTGCAGCGTGCACCTCAAACGCGCGCAAAGCGTAGCCGTCGTGCGCTGTCGTGAAAACGATTGTCGGCATTGGAAAACCGGGATCTGAGGAAAGCTCCCGCACGACATCAAATGCGTCGTTTCCGTGCATACGAATATCCAGGAACACCAGATCCGGCTTCTGTTGACGCACGAGATCTAACGTCTCTCCCGTGGTTGCGCTTTCGCCAACCAGTTGAATCTCTCCTTCGTCCAGAAGCATCTGGCGAAGCTTCTGACGCGCCAGTACCTCATCATCAGCAAGTATCGTCGGAATCATTTACGCACCATACTCGGCAAGCACCTGGGGTTGGTCTTCGCACAGTTGCAGCGGCAGCGTGATGGATACAAGTACCTTGGCAGGGGCTACTTCGTTGATGGAGAACGACTGGTTCTCTCCGTAATGGAGCTGCAGCCGATCCCGAACATTGACTAGTCCAAGGTTGTGGTCGTCGGGATGTTTGGAGCATTCAGGATTCAGACCAATGCCGCTATTGAGTACATCGAGTCTTATGCGGGCATTCTCTTTGCGAGCTTCGATTTTCAATAGGCCGGTGCCTGGCAGATGAGCGAGCCCGTGCCGGTAGGCATTCTCAAGGATGGGTTGCAGGATCATCGCAGGAACCAGGGCGTCGTGAAGCTCAGGCTGCACGCTGACTTCCTGACAGATTCGTCCGCCGAAACGTCGATCCTGCATGGCCATATACATTTCGTTGAACTCCATCTCGTCACGGAGGGGTATTAGCTGAGCCTCACCTCGTTCCAGACAGATACGCAACAAGCTGCTGAATTGTTCAAGCATGAGGTCGGCAGCCATCACGTCCGACCGCATCAGGCTCGAAATGGAATTCAAGGTGTTGAAAAGAAAGTGCGGATTGAGATTGGCTCGCATCGCGTGAAGCCGCGCCTGTGCCAGTTGCACCTCAAGTTTGGCGGCGGCGGCTTCTTTTTCGCGAAACCGCTGATAGTAGCCCACTCCCCGAAACAGAAGGAACGCGCACCAGAAAATCACCAACCCGTCTGCCAGTTCCGCCCGAAGCTGAAACAGGACCCGGGACCAGTAGCTCATGTGGGGCATCCAGAGCGGCAGGTTGGGGAAACAGAGCACCCATACCATTTCCTCTGCAACGCTGATGAGGATGCTGAGGGGGAGAAGGATTGCGATGGCCCAGAGCCAGGAGATTTTCTGCAGCCTTGTGCCGAAGAATCGCCACAATATCCAGCAGATCAGCCCCCACAACAGATACTGGACGCCCCAGGCTGCCAATAGCAGCGTGAAGTTGATGTGGTGACTCATCTGGCGGACTTCCACCCATTCCTGCACGGCGAACACGGCAGCAAGCAGGGCACCCGTGCCTAGAAAGAGCGCCGGATTCATAAACGAGAGAAGAGCTGACCCTCGCGTGGTCTGTTCCGAGTCGTCCACTTAAATTCCTATTCGGAGCCGCTTATCTGCCTGTACGCAGAAAGGCGGTGCGCGGTTCAATGCGAGGAACCCCCTCCCCCTGTTTTTGCGCAAAATCTTCATCTTATTGAGGTTAGGGTTGGACCTAATGTGTCCAGGCCGGGATGCGCCCCCTTTTTGAGGGTGGCGTTTGTCAAGTAAAGAGGGTCAGTGAGCGGCGAGGTGGGGTTCTGCTGCAAATGCCACCGAGGCGCTGGGTCCCAGCCACTGAACCTGCAGGACCGTAATGTCGTCCACCTGGCCGAAGTGCTGGGCGGCGACTGCGATCTCTTCTGCGGTTGCGCGCTTATGCATCATCTCGTGCACCTTGTCAAAGCCGAACAGCTCTCCGCGGGAGTCCTGCGCCTCCACGACTCCGTCCGACATCAGTGTGAGTTCATCGCCGGGCTGCAATTGCAAGGACTGGGAGGGGAACTCGACGCCGGAGATCATGCCGAGCGGAAGCGCGCCCTCCATTTGAACCTCATTCCCATTCAGGTATGGGGGCAGATGCCCAGCGTGGGAGAGTGTCACCGTGCCGCTGGCCGATATGCGCAAAATCTCGCAGGTTGCGCTGGCGTGTTCCCGCTCGGCGAGCTGGTGGTTGATGGTCGCCAGGATCCGTGCCGGGTCAGTGGTTTGATCGATGGTTGTCCTGATCGCTCCGAGAATCAGCGCCACAAGCATTCCTGCCTGCAGGCCTTTTCCTGTGACGTCGCCTACCACGATGACCGCATTGCCATCCTTGTCTAGCGGGAAGATCTGGAAGAAGTCTCCTCCTACTTCCCGCGCGGGATGGTACTCGCTTTGAATGCGCAGACCTTTGACAGAGGGTAGCTCTTCGGGGATGAGGACGTGCTGGATGCTGCGTGCCTGCTCGATTTCCAGCTTCCATTGTTCCTGCTGCCGCTGAGAGCGAACAAACCGCGTGAGCAACATCACGGTGATGATCAGCAGCGAGAGAATTGTGGAAATTGATCCAAGTGAGACCCTGAATCCAAGCAGCGTAGTGCTGACGCCGATATGGATCAGTTGCAGTTCGCGCTGGAAGTTGGCCGCGAAGGCAAGCATCACGGCCGCTGCCGCCATGCCTCCCTCAGCTCTGTCCCGCCTGAATCCCATGTATGCGACAACAAGCAGCAGAACACCCAAGCCAAGCTTGAGGAACATGACCGCCGGAAGGAGGATGCTTGCCGCCTCCACAGGAATCTTCTGTCCGTACAGCGGTGGCCTAAGCATTGCCGTGCCGATGGCCAGCAATCCAACAAGACTCCACGCAATCCAATGAATCCAACGCAACCGTGGCACGCGGAACCAATATGCCCAGAACATCACCCAAAGCCCGATACGAATCGGTGTCGAGAGAACATCGTGCAGAATTACCGCTTCAGTCTGTCCCATGGGTGTTGTGAAGCTGGCCAACTGCACGATGGAGTTGCCCAGCAAGGTCACCAGGCACACGAGTGCGAGCCAGAAGTAGGCGTCTTCCTGAGGATCCAACCAGTAGAGAGCGCCTGCCATGATCATGGCCATGATGAGAATCAGCGACTCGAGAAACCCGCTGCCAGACACATGTGCGATGTCATCAAAGTCCAGGCGGACCTGGCCCGTGATATCCCGTGCATTACCGAGCACCGGTGGGCTGTGAAGGCCGCCCGCGTCGGGGCTGTTGAAGCGGGTGGCGCTGTCCATCCAAAGACGGATCGCCACGGTCATCCTGCCGGCAGTGAGGTCCTGGGGTAACGGAAAGGCGCGGGGCAGCGTGTTGTACGCGGTCACCGCCCGCCCGGTGAACCTGCCAAACTGGCCGATCTGAACGCCGTTGACGAAAACCTGATACGCATCGTCCACGTCGTGACCTGGCATCTTCAGAGCCAGCGGTTGTCCTGAGCCCTGCACATCGATCGTGAGCCTGTACCACGCATAACCCGAGTAGCCGGGAAAACCTCTCTCCGTCCAGCCGGGAAGGCGGAGCGGCCGGTTCGGGTGTTCGCGGGAGGTCGGAGGTGTCATATCCATCTCCGTCCACGAAGAGTCGTCGAATCCAGGCTGCGACCAGACGGGATTGTCGCCCGTGCTGAACTTCCAGGGGCCCGCCAGTTGGACGACCGAGTCCCCAAGGCGCACTTGCTCGACGAAGCGGCCGGGGGCTGCCGACGTTTGGGCGCCTTGAACTGAAGAGGATGGTGCGGCGGTCTGCGCAGCGCACGCTAAGGGAAACAATATCGTGAACAGCAGGCCGGCACGGAACATGAACGGTTCTCCAAATACGGGTAAGCCGGCCAAGGCCAGGCCAGCTCTTCTGGAGACAGCTTGAGGCAGCTTTGCCTGATGAGAGATGCTACACGCCCGAGCTCTCGATTGGAACGAAAAAGCTGCACCTGAAGGTGCAGCTTTCAGTAGCAGGAGACTCGGGCGGTGTCAGACACTACCCGATCTGCGACGCCGTCGGACGAGGTAGCCCAGCGAACCCATACCGCTCAGGGCCAGCCAGATCGAGCTCGGCTCGGGGGTAAAGTTCGCGACCCCGTTTACGTCCGGGAACTGTGCACCAGGGAGGGCATTCTCATAGACATTGAAAAGGCCATTAGGGGCGATGCCACAGCCGGGACTGCTCGGATCGCAGTTGAAAGCAATTATGTACTCGTCGCCAACCAGATTGCAGGTGAGAACGGCAAATGAATCGCTGACGCAGGAGGGCGTGACGCCGCCCAGAGCAGGTGTGTTCTCAAAACTAAACTCAAAACTGGTCAGAGTTTGAGTCCCAATGTTCTGCCCGTTAGCGCATCCCGTGTAGGCGATGCCTCCCAATGTCACATCGCAGGTGGCAAAACTGAATGTGAATGGGACGCCGGGCAGCACCTGAACAAATGAACTACCGGACGGGTCCTGAAGGTTCCACGAAAAACCGGCAGCGTGGGCAATGCCACTCAATCCGAAAGCAAGAGCTGCCATCAATACGTAGCGAAGGATCTTCATCGTTGACTCCTATTACCTGCTCTGGCCCACTTGCGAGCGTATGCGAAAGAAGCGTCGCAGAGCTTCGGTGAAATGAGCTGGACGAACCTTCTCGAGGGGATGGCTCCATTGGAGTCAGAGACAAGTCAGCCAGTTAGTGTTGTGTCAGATATAGATAGCACAAACGTGAGTGATTGGTGTAAATAATTTTATGTCCCTATACGGTTCTAACCCGCATGGATATTGGGCGCCAGGCTCCTTGAGCAGAGGAAATTTATGCCGCGATGCGCGCAAGAAAATGCACAGTACCAAAGCGTGAACTTTAGTGGTGGCTCGCACCAAGAAAAGAAGCCGCCCCGAAGGGCGGCTCTTTGCATTCTGCGCGCGTTTGCGCCTATGCGAAGGCGGCGATTGCGTCGGGCTCATTCTCCTTGACGTCGAAGATTGTCAGAAGCTTGGTGATGACGAGCAGATCCTTGACCTTCTTTGAAAGGTTCATCAGCTTCAGGTCTCCTCCTGCATTCTTCACCGAGGTGTACGCCCCCACCAGTTCGCCCAAGCCGGCGCTGTCGATGTAGTTGACGTCTGCAACGTTCAGCAGAATCTTCTTCGAACCTGCGGCAAGAGCATCGCGAATCGCATCGCGGAGGCCGATGCTGCCTTCACCCAGCGTAATTCTCCCGCTGAGGTCGAGCACCGTCACCCCACCGACATGCCGAAGCTTCACATTCATGCTCATGAACCTTTTCTCCCTTACTCTCGATTTCTGTGTTTGACCAGCGTGATCTCTGCGCCAGGACTCAGTTGGCGGAAGTGTACCTCATCCATGATGGCGCGCATAAGGAAAATGCCTCGGCCAGACGGCTTCAGGAGACCCTCGGGTGATAGTGGGTCGGGGACCGATGTGGCATCGAAGCCCTCGCCTTCGTCGGCGACCTGGATCGTAAGGTCGTCGGCTGTCAGCGAGAAGGTGGCCCGCACGTTCTTGTCGGCAGCCGTCTTATTCCCGTGAAGCACGGCGTTCACAGCGGCCTCGCGCGACACCATCGAAATCTGGCTGGCCGTGTCCTCGTCGAATCCGGCCTTTTGTGCGTATTCAGTGGCCTTTGCTTCGACAATTTCCACCGTGGACAGCTTCGAAGGCAGGGTGAGTGCCTCATGCAACTCCGGTCCGGTCAAGTCGAACATCCTTACCGCCGCTCACGAGGGGTTTTCCGCGCTGCAACGATTTCGTTGAAGTGGCTTCAAAGAATCCGTGCAGCAGTCTACCGTGAATTGCCGATTGCGGCTAGACAACTTTGCCCAGGACGCGTTGCGCTAAAGGCTCAGAATGCCCTTTCGGCGTCCTCGACCGTAGGGTAGACCTTCAGAAGGCTGTCAACCTTGGTCAGCTCAAAGAGCGCGATGATGCGCTGCGTGGCCCCGACGACGGCCATCTTGCGGCCGTTCTTTTGGGTGCCGACAAAAAAGTTGACCAAGAGGCCAAGTCCGGCGGAATCCATGTAAGGAACCTGACTGATGTCGAAGATCAGGTAGGGTGGACGGATGTCCTGCAGGGCCCGCTGGAACCGGAACATGTTGCCCAGAATGAACGGACCTGAGAGCGACAATATTTCGATACCGTCACGGCTCCCGGGACGTTGCGTGAAGGTCATGGCTTCGTCGGACATATGCCGCCGAGTGTAACGGAAGGCGCGCGTAGGCTTCCATGACAATCGTGTAAAAAGGAATTGCCGGCTCGACACTCGGACTATGGACTGCTACATTTCCGCGAGAGCGGATGCTTCGTCAGCCGAGATAGTTGCGTATTTGGAGACCCCCACCATCGTGAAGACCTTCTTGAAGTGAGGGGTCAGGCCGAAGATGCCAATGGTGCGATGGCCGGCGGCGCGCTCCTCAATCAGCATCTGGATGATGATCGCAATACCGGAAGAATTGATGTAATCGACGCCGCTAAAGTCGAGCAGCACTTTCTTGACGGCGCCTACCCCGTGGTAGGCCTGGAGCATTGTGTCCTTCGATGTGGAGGCAATATCGCCGGAGAGCGTAAGAATGGCGACGCTGTCTCCTGAGGCGGCGGTAGCATCTCGGCGCGCAACTTTCGTGCCTGTCTGCATTAGCTGTTCTCCTTATCGAGCCGTATGACGAGGCGGACGAAGCTTTTACCCGGAGGGCCGTTGTGCCACTCGGCTTCGTCGACTAGAGATTGGATCAGAAACATACCCATTCCGCGCGTTTCCTCTTCACCTGAGATTTTGCGATCGATATTCGGTGCGGAGGGCGTGGCACGGAGGCCACCGCCGTCGTCAATTACCTTAATCTCAAGCTCGTCATCGTTGCTGGAGAGCACCACGCCGACATCGAGCCGGTCGTCGAACCTGTTGCCGTGCTCAATGGCGTTGATGCAGGCTTCCGCGACCGCGGTCTTCAGGTCCTCGATGCGGTCTTCAGAAAAGCCCATTAGCGCGGCCATCCCGGCCGCGGTGCTCATCGCGATCTTCTCAAAGCCGAGTTCGGAGGGCAGACGAACCTCAACGGAACTTCCGTTCTTCATTGAAGGGTGTTCTCCTGTGGGGAACAAAGATGGCAGATCGCGATCGCAGTCATGTCATCTGTCTGTGGCGCGTTGTCAGAGTAGGAGCGGAGGGCCTCCCATAGTGTCGCAAGATTGCTGGCGGCGTCGTCCTGGGAACCGTCGCGGAAGGTGTCGCTCAGGCGATCGCAACCGAACTCATCTTCGCCGCAGAAGACTTCTGTGAGGCCATCTGTATAAAGGAGCACCCGACTGCCAGGCGGAAACATAGAGGACCTGGCCTGGTAACTCATTCCTGGCATCATCCCCAACGGTGTCCCGGACGCATTAATTCGGTGCATTGTGCCGTCGGGCAGAGCAACAAGTGCCGGATTGTGACCGGCGTTGACGACTTCAATCTCGTTCAGGTCGGGCCGGAGTCGAAGAAAAATAGCCGTCACGTACCGGCGGCGAGCCTCCTCGCCTTCCTCCCAGTGTTGCTGACCGAGGCGTTCGGCGAGATCGGCGAGCGGCATCGACTGACTTGCAAGCGACCGAAAGGCGGATCGAAAGCCGGTAGCGACAATCGCCGAAGCTAACCCTTTGCCCGCTACATCGGCAACGACGAAGAGTTGTGTTCCATCGGGCAGAACAACCGTATCCATATAGTCGCCGCCCACCTCGTAGCACGCGCTGGAGCGGCCCTCAATCGAGAATCCCTCAATATGCGGCATGCTTTTTGGCAGCAAGGACCGTTGGATGTTGCGGGCAGCGTCAAGATCCTGCTGCACCCGCGCCCACTGCAGGTCGCGCTCATGGTACAGCGCATTTTCGAATGCAACGGCGGCCTGGAGCACGAGGCCATCGATGAAATCCTCTTCGTAGATGGAGAGTTCTTCTTCGCCGCTGGGGGTAACTATCAACTCGGCGAGGGTTCTATTGTCCCGGGCCCGGAGTTGGAAGCGTGCGTTCACAGGTGAGTTCGCAGCCGGATGTCCATAGCTGGCCAGCAACTGACCGGTCTCCGTCGACCGAAATTCAGCGCCCTGGATCTCTAACTCACGCACGAGAACCTGAGCCGTACGGGCGAGCACATCATTCACCGATAAGATCGAGTGCACCTGCCGGGAGGCTTCAAGGAGCGCCTGCAAGCGGACGATCTGCTCTTCAAGCGAGAGCAGTTTATCGGCGCGTGTTGACATCGCTGCATCCATGCGTTGAGAGTGCGAGTCCAAAGTTGCCCCTCAGTGTACATGAGTGCCGGATACCGCTGGAAAAGTCTATTTGTGGCCGATGAACCACGTTTGCCATTGGCTTGAGAAGAGGGATGCCGCTGCAGGGCAAGAACTTACGTATCGTCGATTTTAGGTAGGCCGATTCTATCCCTGGTCCTGTCTCAGTGACTCGTAAGGAAATGATAGTTCCACCCCGTGTGAGTCGCGCGGGTTCAAGCCCAAGCGGTCCTATGGTTTCGGGGCAGATCGCACGTCCGCCCGGCGATCTCGCATCGGAGTGCGTTCGACTCGGACGGCACATTGTTTGAAATTGGGTTCTCGCGAGATGGGGTCGAAGGCGCCGAGTGTGACGATGTTCGAATTCGTCTCCGGAAAGTGGAAGGGCATGAAGAGTTGCCCCGGAGCTACGATGCCGGTAACACGCAACTCGATATTGCCGACGGCTCCGCGGCGACTGCGCACGGTTACCCGGTCATGAGGCCTCAGCTCAAGACGTTCTGCGTCCGCGGGATTCATCTCGAGCCACGCATTCGGAACCATGTTGTTGAGGAGTTCAACCTGAGCGGTTTTTGTGCGAGTGTGCCAGTGCTCCACTGTGCGGCCCGTGTTGAGAATCAAATCGAACTCAGAATCGGGCTGTTCGATGAATGGATCGCACGGAACTGTGTAGAGACGGGCGCGTCCGTCTTCAGTTGGAAAGATGCCATCGCGGTAGAGGGAAGCACCTCCCCACTGCAGCCCGTTCACCTCTTCGATCTGTCGCCAGGTGAAGTTGGAGTAGTCGCACAGGCGGCCCGCTGTTACACGTTGAAATTCCAGGAAAGCATCGTGTGTGGTTTTCCACCCTGGGAAGAGCTCTTCGCGAACCTCCAGTCGATCTGCCAGGTCGAGGAAGATGTCAAAGTCGGAACGCGCTTCAGCAGGCGGTGGGACAGCGGGATTAACCTTGGAGATGCGACGCTCGGAGTTTGTGTAGGTCCCTTCCTTTTCGCCCCAAATTGCCGCGGGAAGGACGAGATGTGCGAACTCACTTGTGGGAATAGGGTGAAAGCCGTCCTGCACGACAAGAAACTCCACGCTGCGGAGCGCATGTTCGAGCAGGTTGTAGTTGGGGAAAGAGACGGCCGGATTTGTAGCAACGAACCAAAGTGCTTTGACGCGTCCCTGAACTGCGCCTTCGATGATGTCTGGGTAGGCAAGACCTCGTGTGCTGGGAATACGGTCGACAGGGATGCCCCAAATACGGGCGAGCTCGTCGCGATCATGTTGGCTGTCGAATTTCCGATAACCAGGCAGTGACGCGGTGAAGCCCGATTCTCTTGTGCCCATCGCATTGCATTGACCCGTGATGGAAAATGGCGCCGCTCCAGTGCGTCCGATGTTTCCCGTGATGAGTGCGAGGTTGTTGATCGCAGTAACAGTGGCTGCGCCCTGGGTGGAGTGGTTGACACCCATGGTCCAGCCAATAAAGGCCGCCTTCGCGCGGCCGTAAAGATGTGCGGTTTGGATCAACTGGGCTTCACTAAGGCCAGTTATGGTTGCGACGCGATCGGGTGTGTAGGTCGACACGAACTCGGCGAGTTCTGCAAAGCCGTTCGTGTGATGATCAACGAACTCGCGATCGATGAGGCCGTCGCGAATGAGGACGTAGGCGATGCAGTTGAGGAGGGCAATATCAGACCGTGGCTTAAGGGCAAGGTGAATATCCGCGATCATCGCAGTCTTCGTAACGCGTGGGTCGACTACGATAAGGGTCCGTGGCTTCGTGCCGGGGGAGGTGCGGTCGAGGCGTTGGCAAAGGATCGGATGATTGTCTGCAATGTTGGCTCCGATCAGGAAAATCACATCGGCGTTTTCCATATCGGAGTAGGAGCCGGGTGGGCCATCTGAGCCGAAAGAAAGCTTGTAGCCCGAGACCGCGGACGCCATGCACAAAGTAGTGTTGCCATCGTTGTTGGGGGTGCAGAAGCCGAGTTGAACAAGTTTGCCGAGGGTGTAGGATTCTTCAGTGAGAAGCTGGCCCGTGCCCACAACCCCGAGAGATTCATTGCCATGCCGATCTTGAATCTCGCGGATACGCGCCACCATGGTGTCGAGGGCCTCGTCCCATGAAACGGGAACAAGGACGCCGTTTTTGCGGAGCAGGGGTTGTTTTGCGCGTCCGGGGGCATCGAGGATGTAATGTTCCGAAAGACCCTTTGGACAGAGCTTGCCGCGGTTGACCGGGTGAGACTGATTGCCACGTACGGCCACGGCCTTGTTGTCGCGAACCCCGATGAACATTCCGCAACCTACAGAGCAGTATCCGCAGGTTGTCTTCACCCAGCGGTCCGCGATACGTGATTGCGAAATATGACCGACAACGTCGTCTGTGCCATACGCATACTTTTCGCGACGGGTGTCGATACCAAAGAATCGGCCGATGGCGCGGCGTAAAGGCGAAATGAATCCTTCTGTCATGCACACACCGACCTGACGAAGGTAAGTGCCATATTGAGCGGGACCACAGTGACGAAGAAGAGGTAACGGGAGGCAAGAATGCCGGCGAGAGCGGCAGGGAGGACATAGAGGTCCTGATTTGTCGCCGCGAGAAGAATGACAAGGCCGACGAGAGCAAACGATACAAGAAAGATGCCCCGGCATCCGTCCCTGCTAATAAGCGATGCAGAAGCACGAAGTTCGTAAGTAGTGGATTGATGCAGCCGGACTGTGCGGATGATCTGATTAAGGAGCCAGAGCGCGGCTGCGAAAACGGCAGGTTTTGCGGACAAGCTGATGTGCGCAACCTTTGGCAATGATTCGAAAATGCGAAGTTGGCCGAGAGCATAGGCTGCATGCAGAAGGAGAGGCATTGTGGCGCAGCCAAGCAAAGCTGAGCTCAGCAGGAAATCAATTGGGGTGTGCATCATATTCCACGCGGGGCGTGCGGGAACGAGGTAGATTCGTGCACTGGCGAGGATCCCAGTGATGCCGAAGACCGCTGCCAGAACACACAGGACCGGTGCCGCCGTTTTTGCGAAGGCGAATGCGTGTAGAACTGCGAGCCAAGAGAGGGTAGTGAGGGAACTGATAGCGGTGAAGAAAAGCCCAAAGAGCAGAACCTCGCGTGAAAGCCAAGAACGCCGCCACATTTTGAGAGCTCTCCAGGCGAACGCTGGCCGCCCAAGATGGAGAACGGAGATATTGAGTGCCAGGATCGTTGCGAGGGATATCAATGTCAGCGCAATGGGGTTCGTGCAGCGGAAGCAGAGTGCTGCAACGAGTGTGCCTACGGAAAGTTGGATAAGGGTGGTCATCCAAATAAGGGATGAATGCGGGTGTTCGAGACAGAGAGTGTCGACGTCGACTCGCTCCAATGTTTCAGGTGCGTTCTGTGGAAGGGTGATTCGGGTTGTCGAGATGGTGTGACCCGCGGATGGCATTCCAGGAGCGTTCGCCGCGGCGTAGTCACTACGCCACTCAAGTTGATCAACGATTTCAATCTCTATGGCATTCTCGGGGCATGCGTTGACACAAGCGGGCGCAAGGCCTGTAGTCAAGCGGCCGTGGCACATATCGCACTTGCCCACGACACCTCGTTCGGAGTTGAACTGCGGCACGGAGTAAGGGCAGTTCCAAACGCAATATTGACAGCCAATACATGCTTCGGCGGAGTGAAGCACGATGCCCGTAACCGGGTCCTTCTTATAGGCGTCTACCGGGCATCCACGAAGGCAGTCGGCCGAAAGGCAGTGGTTGCATCCCATCGAAAGATAGAAGCGCGAAGTGAGCGGCCATGAGCCACCTTCGATCTCGCCAATGCGGCGCCAGCGGATCTCCGCGGGATTGCCATTCTGCTCATTGCATGCCACCTCACAAGACCGGCATCCAATGCACTTCGTCATGTTGAAATGGAATCGGTACTGCTCCCCAGGATGCAGTGGCCGCGCGGGGATAAGCGACGGTACCTCTTCAGGCATTGCACGGATCTGCGGCGAAAACTCAAGGCCGTTTTCCGTGAGCCGCACGAGGGTGTTCTCGGGTTCGGAGTATGCGAGTTCCTGGAGCGGGAGCGTCATGCTTCAGTTCCTTCGAAGACTGTTCGTTTGTAGCGTTGGTTAGTAGACGTCCCGGTGATAACGATGCTGGTCTTTGAGCTCACGGATGTACTCGGCCGCGGCTTCGGAGTCGAGCTGCCCCTGTTCTTCAGCGATGCGGTGCATCGCAGCGTCTACGTCCTTTGCCATCTGGGAGGCGTCGCCACAGACGTATACGCTTGCGCCATCCTGGAGCCAATTCCAAAAGGTCTGTGCTTGCTCGATCATTTTGTTCTGCACATAGATTTTGTGGCCCTGGTCGCGAGAGAAAGCCAAATCGAGTCGCGTGAGGTGGCCGTCGGCCTGCATCGCGTGAAGCTCTTCACGGTACAGGAAATCAGTTGCGGCAGAGCGTTCACCAAAGAACAGCCAGTTGCGACCAGCGTGGCCGAGCGCTCGTCTCTCATGAAGAAAAGAGCGGAATGGCGCAATACCTGTGCCGGGGCCAATCATAATGATTGGTGCAGAAGGACCAGATGGAAGGCGGAAGCGCTTGTTTGGCTGAATGTAGATGGGAAGCGACTCGCCGATGCTTCTACGCTCGGAAAGCAACGTGGAGCAGACGCCGCCGCGCTGTCGACTGTGGCTCTTGTAGCGCACGACTCCGACGGTCGTGTGGATCTCATTCCGATGCGTGCTTGGACTCGAGGAAATGGAGTAAAGCCGCGGCGAGAGCGGTGGCAACATGGCGATCAGGTCGGCAGGCTCATGGAGGACGCCGGGATAGTCCTCAAGGAGATCGATCAGGCTCCTGCCGTGGATATAGGTGTCGAGCTCTGATTGTCGATCCGGCGCAAGAAGATTGAATAGTCCATTGCACTTACCGATTGTTGCGTAGGACTCAATGGTCTTTCGCGTCAGGCGCGTGATCTGGAGATGATTGAGGAGCGCATCGTAGAGTTTTGCGGAACCCGCCTTCGGCAGGTCTACGTCAATCTCCTGCTCGAACTTGAGAGCATGGAGAATCTCTTCAACGAGGCGCGGATCATTCTGAGGAACGACGCCGCAGGCGTCCCCGGCCTCGTAGGAGAGATTTCCGCCTTCAGTGTTGAAAGCAACATGCAATGTGAGCTTGGTAGAGAAACCATTAGTGAGAGGGCGCTTGTCAACGACAGGTGCAAAGAAAGGAGCCTGTCGAGAATGGGTCGCCGCTTTGTGCTTTGCGCTTACGGCTCCCGGCGTGACGCTCGTCCGAGGTGAAGGAGTGGGTTGACTGCGGTTTGACGCAATAATTTCATCGAGACGGGCAAAGAGCGAGCTCTTCCACTGTGAAAAGGCATCGTCGAAGTCGACGTCGCAGTCGACGCGACTACAAATGCGATTGGCGGAGAGCGAGGCGAGCTTATTATCAAGTTCGACACCGAACTTGCAGAAGTGCTCGTAATTGGAATCCCCGAGCGCCAACACGGCGTAGCTCAAGTTCTGGCCGCTTGGGAAGTGTTGAAGGCACAACTGTTCGTAAAAGGGACGAACCTGGTCCGGAGCTTCACCGTCGCCATAGGTGCTCGCAATCAGGATTGCGTACGACTCGGCCATAAGCGAAGCTGGAGTATAGCCCTCAAGGGAATTGAGAGTAGCGACAAGACCACGAGATTTCAATTCCTTCGTAAGCTTGCGTGCAAGGCCTTCGGCGGTACCTGATTGCGAGGCGTAGAGCACCGCGATCTTGATCGAGGCTGGCTGCTCCTGCTGGGCGGAGTTCGTTGCCGGCGCTTGCGAGTAGAGGCCGGCAAGGAATCCGTTCAACCAGCTCCGCTGTTCGGGTGTGAAGGGTGCGTTATCGGGTATGAATGGAACCGTATGCATGGCTATGCGTTCTCCCGGTTGCAAAACGACTGCAGGGCGGCGATGTCGTGACGTCGGGTGAAGTGGAGAAAACTCTCGCGGGGTTTTCGCTCCGAAAGGTATGTGGCAAAGAGGCGTTCGAGTTTCGCAGGCAGATCATCGAAACGAATCGATGCGACGAGTTCGCGTCCAAGACCCTGGTCGTTATCGGCTCCGCCGCCGAGGACTATCTGGTAGCCTTCTCTGCCGGAGACCTTCACGCCCATGAGGCCGATGTCGCCGATGTAGTGTTGAGCGCAGGAGTGAGGGCACCCGGTGACGTGCAGATTGATCGGTTGATCGAGTATGGGGAATTGTGTGTCGAGATACCGGGCGAGTTGAAGTGCATGGGACTTGGTGTCGGTGGCCGCAAACCGACAGCCCTTGTTGCCTGTGCAGGCAACAGTGCCACTAAGAACAGTTGTCGCCTGATAGTCCAATCCCGCGTCTCGGATCGCCTTTTTGGCAGCCTCAAGATGTTCGGATGAAACGTTTGGAATGATGAGGTTCTGCCAGACGCTCAGACGAAACTCGCCAGTGCCGAATCTCTCAGCGATACCGGCAAGAGCATGCATCTGTGGCGATGGCAGTTGGCCCACAGGGAGGGCGACGCCGATGTAGTGAAGTCCCTGCTGCGACTGAGGATGTACTCCGATGTGTGCAGTCCGGTCGATGGCATGGCGAGCTTCGCACTCAGAAGCAGGCACTCGGATGAGAGGGAATGCGAGAATCTTTTCTGTTGCTTCCAAGAAGCGTTCGACGCCCCAGTTATCGAGCAAATACTTCAAGCGCGTCTTCTTGCGATCAGTCCGATCGCCGTTCCTCACAAAGACCCGAACCATAGCGGCAGCGACCGCGACAACTTCGTCCGGGCGAAGGAGAAGGCCACAGTCGGAAGCGAACTGACGATGTCCGGTGATGCCACCGAGTAAGAGACGGAAGTAAATCCCAGCGGGAACGCTGTGCCCTTCGATGACGCGAACAGCAAGAAAGCCTATATCGTTTGTGTCTGGTACAGAGGAGATGGAACCACCGTTGTCGAAAGCGATATTGAACTTGCGCGGCAGGTGAAACAAGTCATGTGAGTTCGCGACGTAAGCCTGCATCGCTTCCGCTAAAGGAGCTACATCGATAAGTTCGCGAGGGTCGATTCCGGTAATTGGCGAGGCCGTAATGTTGCGAATGTTGTCGGCTCCGGAGCCGCGCGATGAAAGGCCCAGAGACTGAACATGACTGAGCACTCGAACAATATCGCGAGGCTGAAACCCGCGAATCTGGAGATTGCTGCGCGTTGTGAGATCGGCGCGTGCGGAGCCGAAGTCTTCAGCCAACTGCGCCAGCCCGCGCATTTGATGTGCGGACAGAATTCCGCCTGGAATGCGCAGCCGAAGCATGAAAGAGTCTTGCGTGGGAGCGACGTAGAAGAGCCCGAAATATTTCAGCCGAAACCGGTCATCTTCTGTGGGACGGGCGTTGTCGTTGCTGTAGGAAAGGATTTTGTCCCAGAGCGCGAATGGGTCTTGCTCGAACTTCCATCGTTCCTCTCGTGAGAGATCAGAAACAGGAGTATCGAACCAAGTCGATTCGGGTTTCGCGATATTGGCAACGCCCGACCCCGGCTCGGCAGTGATTAGACCATCAGCCGTATGTCCAACAAATGGAACGAGCCCACCCCGAGGCTTCTTCGCAAAGAGACGCTGGATGTATTCCTTTTGCTCGAGGGTGAACTCTGTCGAATTGACAGTGCTGCTGGTCATACGAAAGCTCCTTCTCCGCAGATAGGCAACGGAGTGGGTCGATCAGCACTTGTATCCCTGAGGACACGCAAGCGCAGGCCGGAAAGCATCGCAGCAGTTTTTCACTGCGAGATACATTCAGGGCTCTTCATGGAGCTCGTATAAGTTGTGTGGGCTTGTAAAACCTCCGCCAACGCACGGTGGCGGCCAGCAGCTACACGTCATCAGGGGACGTTCGCTAGGTTGATACTAGCGTCAACAGGCGATCACTGGCAACAGAGAAATGAAATTCGCTCGGAATCAGTGCTTGCTCCTGACAGCGACATCGCGATCCGCAAGTTCAGATTGCGGTGCGATTCACGCGATAAGCACGGCTTGATCGTTACGGGTCAAATGGTGTTCTAAACCGTCGTTGTCGGAGATGCTGGCTGGAACTGGGCTTCTCGGAAATGCGGCGTATAAAATGGTGGATATTCTCTTGCTCTAGTCGCGACATTGAGGAAGTGTTGCTGGGTGCGACGCGGGAGACAAACACCTACCACGCTGGATGGGAGGCTCCGTGACGCACGCTAGCTTCAGTGGTCTCCGTGTACTCTCGCTGGAGTCGCGTCGTGCGAAAGAGATCGAGAAGTTGATCCGCACCTACGGCGGTGACGCGACTGTGGTGCCGTCAATGCGGGAAGTTGGTCTCGAGTCCAACGGAGCTCTCCTGGACTTTGCCGCTGGACTTTTGCGCGGCGAATTCGACCTTGTGATTTTTCTCACTGGTGTCGGTGTGAGAACGATGCTCGATTTGGTGCAATCGCGCTACGACCGCGAAGAGTTCCTGACTGCGTTACGCAAAGTTAAGATAGCTGCGAGAGGTGCAAAGCCTGTGACGGCGCTCCGGGAATTCAAGATTCCCGTCCAGATTGTGTCTGAGGAGCCGAGCACGTGGCACGAGATGCTTCGCGCGATTGATGAGGAACTTGGTCCCTCGCTCAGTGAGATGCGCGTCGCAATTCAAGAGTACGGAGCATCAAATCCTGAGCTGTTGTCTGAATTGAGTAGTCGTTCGCGGAGCCTCACCAAGGTTCCTGTCTATCAATGGGCGTTACCCGATGATCTCGAACCGTTGCGGCAGGCTGTGCTGGCGGTGGTGAATGGAACCTTTGATGTGGTCCTGTTCATGACCTCTGTGCAGGTCATTCATCTATTTCAAGTTGCGGAGCAGATGGGGCTGCCGTCGCAAGTGCGTGAAGCTCTCCGGACGATTGTTGTTTTATCCATTGGCCCGACCACATCAGAGGAGCTCGCACACTACGACATCCAGCCTGACTTCGAGCCGTCCAGGCCAAAGATGGGCTTCCTCGTTAACGAGGCTGCACAGTATGCCGCTCGTTTGCTTGAGGAAAAGCGCAATCGAGAGATTGGGGCTGTGGTCTCGGAGGGTGCACATGACACAGAGGAAGCCGAAGATACACCTCCCAAAGCAGTGCGACGCATAGCTGAATCCACGCCGACAATGGCCGGGTTTCGTGATGGTTTGGCGCAGATTGACTTCCTGCACGAAATAAGCAGCCGGATCGCTGCTGCCGACTCCCTCCATCTGGTGCTCGATCGCATTGTAAGTTTCATATCCGGCATGATCCCGTGTGACTCTTGTTTCATTTACGTGCTCGAGGCAGAGAACCTGGTGATGCGCGCCTCCAAAAACCCCCACGCCGACCTTGTGGACCACATGGGTGTTCAGGTGGGGCAAGGTGTTACTGGTTGGGTGGCAAAGCATCAACAACCCGTCGCCATCGCTTCAGGCGCATCGAATGATCCACGCTTCAAGGCATTCAAGAATCTTCCCGAGGATCATTTCGAGGCGATGCTGTGCACGCCGATTATGTGTGCAGGACGGGTCGTTGGAGTGATTACCCTCCAGCATCGGTTTTACTATCGGCACACAACAAATGAAGTGCGATTGCTCTCAACACTCGGCCATCTGGTTGGCGCCGAGATTGAGCGAGCGCGACTCGAAACGGAGAACTCACAACTCGCCAACAGACTTGAGACAAGAAAGGCAGTCGACCGCGCGAAGAATGTTCTGCAGAGAGATCTATCCCTCAGTGAGGATAAAGCCTACCAGATGATGCATCGCGAAAGCCGCCAGCGGCGGAAATCCATGCGCGAGATCGCCGATGCGATCCTTCTTTCGGAAGAGCTGCGGCGGACTCAGCTGCCGACGTGAGTGCTCCTCAGCGATTATTTTTAGTTGTGGGAGATCATTTCAAACTCGACAGCCGTTTCAGATTGTCTCGGCCACGATCCCGCATGAATATCTGGGCGCATGGAGATAGCTAACCGCCTGTCTGGTTTGAAGCTGTACCGTAGAATTTTGTCTCGCGCGGACACAAGCTAGAAAGGGTTGGCTAGTGGAGAGCAGTTGGACCCGTCGAAGATTTCTCGGCAATGTAGTGGCAACGAGCGCACTGAGCGCTGTTTGCCCGGGCGAGTTGAGGGATGTGCACGCGCAGGAAGGGATCCCGCCGCCCCGCTCGCAGGCGAACTCGCCCGAGATTTCAACTGGACGAGTCATCCCACTTACCGAAGAGAACGTCTCCCGGCCGCTGCGCTACACACCTGTTAATGGCGGCTTCAGCATTCACAACGGCAAGGAATTCTTTAACCGGCCACTCTATGGCCCGAATATTCCGTTTCGCGTGGACGGTGGCGATCTGCCGGAGTTCTCGCTGTACTTGCCTGGTCATGGAGGCAACCTGAGGTTGGCGTTAGTTACGCAGAATGGACAACGGGCGAAGTGGCTTCACGACTGCGAGTCTGTTGCGATGAGTTGGCTTGATGGCCGACTTCACCACGAGATCCGCGACCCGTTGCTTGGTGAGGATGGGATGCTCGAAGTGGAGGCGCTCGCAGCAGGTGCTGCCGTGTGGGTACAGTTGACCGCGTCGGGCCTGCCACCAGGAGTTGAATTAGCGTGGGCGTTCGGCGGCGTGAGTGGGCGCAAAGGTAAGCGCAATGGCGATATTGGATGTGAAGACGAACCGGTGAGCCAGTTTTTCCAGCTTCGGCCAGAGGAGTGTCGAGGGAATCAGTGGACACTTCCGGATCGCGACGTGCTAACCGCGGCAGAGGTACAAGCGGACAAGATCCGCCTGGCCGTTGCGTGTTCTCAACCAACAGTGTGGAAGGTGGGTGATGCCCCTCAATGGAACAAAGGATGGGCGGCGATGTGGGCGACAGCAATGAGAGAGATTGAGCTGCCCGTTCTGCTGGGGCGAACACATCTCTTGAGTGAACCGGTACTGCTGTCGGTTCAGGTGATGACGGGAACAGTTCTGCCTCCAGAACAAAATCAGCGAGCAAATGCGACGTTACAGAACTTTGCAAGTCGGCGAAGCGAACTTGCAGGCGTTGCCCGCCGGTTGCACTGGACAACGCCTGATCCATTCTTCAACAGCATGGCCGGCGCGCTTGGGGTTGCGTCAGACGCTGTCTGGGACGAGGCCCAGGGATGTGTGATGCATGGCGCTGTGGCTTGGCGCATAGCGCTCGCGGGCTGGCGTGGACCGTACTGCCTTGATGTCCTCGGGGATCACGAGCGCATGCGCAGGCACGTACGTCATTGGATTGCACGACAGAACGCAACGGGCGTCGTAAATGGTTCCGGTGGAGAGCCGACTGAGACAGGCATTGCAGAAATTGTGGAGGCGAAGGGAAGTCCAGACGTTGGCAGCCACTTGACGCGCACCGAAAATCTTCTACATTCTGCTGGCGATCTTAGTCATAACCACTACGACATGAACCTCGTGTTCTTTGACGCAGTGCTCCGCCACCTTCGCTGGACGGGCGATGCAGAGTTTGCGCGCGAGGTTTGGCCGGCGCTGCAACTGCATGCTGCATGGGAACGGAGGCTCTTTCGGCGGCTGTACGGCCGCGAAAAAAATCAGCCGCTTTATGAGGCATACGCGGCCATCTGGGCGAGCGACAATCTTCAATACAACGGGGGCGGCGCAGCGCACAGTTCCGCGTACAACGTGTTCCTGAATCGCGGCTTGGCAGAGCTTGCGGCGACTCTAGGAGAGCCTGTATCGGTGGCATCGGCCTACAAGGCCGAGGCGGATGCAATTGTGCGCGCGATGGAAGAGCAGCTCTGGATGAAAGATCGCGGTGCGTTTGCCGAGAGCCGTGAGTGGTTAGGCGAGCAATGCCTGGCAGAAGATCCGGCGGTGTGGACTGTTTATCACACGATCGATAGTGACGTGGTGCCGCGACGTGCCGCATGGCAAATGTTGGCTGAGCGGTTTCGGGCGTTGCGTAAGGTTCCGGTGCGAGGACAGGACGTTCCGGCGGATGCGGGATGGCAGTTAGCTTGTTCGGACTGGCAGCCGTACGTATGGTCGCTCACGCTGCTTGTTCTCGCAGAGAACCTGCACACTGCCTTGGCGATGTTCCAGGCTGGAATGGCGGAAGAAGGATGGTCGCTGCTGCGCGGCAGCTTGTTGGATGCGGGCTTCCGCGGACTGTGCCCAGGAAACTTTCCGATGTCGCTGCAGCTCGATCCGCATCGACAGGAGTCACAACGTGACTTTGGTGATCCGATTGGCTGTGCTTCGCGTGCGATCGTCGAGGGATTGTGGGGAATCTGTCCTGACGCAATAAATGGTTTACTTCATCTTCGTCCGATGCTTCCGTTGGATTGGGCGTCTGCGCGATTCATGCATCGGGATGTAACCATCGCTTATGAGCGTAAAGGTGTGCTCGAAACGTGGGTGATTACACCACGCTTTCCACGCGAAGTGGCGCTTTCCATGGAACTACGGGCGCGTACTGTCGAATTGCCGAAAGTGATGATGAACGGCAAGTCCATCGAGGCAAACTTCGATCCCGACGCCGTAGGGGAGCCGCGCTTGCGGCTGCCCCCGTTGCCTGCGTCGACTTCATGGACGATTGCGATCGAATGGTATGGAGCGCCACCTGCGCGAAGAAAACCGACGGCTATCGAGTGCGTTTTGGGGGAACGCGCCCGGTGGCCGGAAGGCGTGCAGGCTAAGGTGATCGACGATCCCCAAGGCTGTCTTTCGGAGGGAGTGACGCACCGTTCCGGTGGCTTCACTGTCTTTCTTTGGCAGCAGCACAACGCGTGCGCATACTGGCTGCCAATCGATCTGAAGGTTGCTGAGTCGAGGTACGAGTCACACGAGCCATCTGGTAGACGTGCAAATCGCTTTGAAGGGGTGCCCCTAGATGAACTCTTTCAAGGGAATGTGAGAGACATACTGACGCGTCCGTATCTCGCTCCCCGTCCGGACCTGTGCTCACTCAACCTGCCCGACGGGCTTCTTGGAGGATGGGCCAACTTCGATGTGAAAGCAGCGATCGATGACAGGGGCTGGTCTGGCCCGGGCGCTCCCGTGCGAATGGGCAATGGCATCGAATTCAAGAAACCCTTGTCTTCCAACGCCAACTGCTGCTTCATCTCACAGTGGGAAATGGACAAATCGCGAGTTGCCAAACGGCTGCGGGGCCGGGCGCGACGGGTGCATCTTTTGTTAGCGGGCACGACCTTTCCTCAGGCGACGAGATCATGTCACGCGGAAGTGGTCGTTGCTTATGCAACCGGAGAATCGACCCGTGCAGAGCTGCGGAGCCCGAATACATGGTGGCCTGTCGAGCAAGATTACATGGTCGACGATTACATTTTTCGCTTGGAGCCCCGGCAAAGCGAGAAGGTGAGAGTCGATTACCGTGTTGATCTGCTGTCGGGCCGGGTGAGGGCGTTGGATCCCACGCGACGTTCGAGTGGAGGAGCGATCAAAGGTGGGTCGGCGTTTGTAGCGTCGATCGATATTGACCCTGACAGGGAACTGGAGTCGATCGAACTGCACACCCGCTTATACGGTGTCGTACTGGCGTGGATGGGACTGACGCTCGAGCGTGTGAAGATTCTCGACGGGAGCAGCTTGAATTCCCAATAATAGAGAGCAACGAGATTGCATCTGTTCTACTCGAAGCAACCACAACCGCAAACGAACGGGCGGTGCGTGCCCTGGTGTGAGTAGTATGAAATTGCATGGCTCGGCTCCGCATTCTACTGCTTATCTTCTGTGCACTCGGTTTCACCGCAAGCGCGCAGCGTGTCAGGTACAACTTTAACCGCGGCTGGCTTTTGGCCGTTGGAGATCCCGAGGGCGCCTCAAGTCCTTCTTTTGATGACTCGCGTTGGAGGCGAGTGACGCTTCCGCATGCATGGAATGAAGATTTCGCCTACCGCGTTTCCATTCATGATCAGCCCACAGGGATCTCTTGGTATCGCAAGCATTTCGCTATTCCTATTCGGCAGGATCAGCGCGTCGTAATCGAGTTTGAAGGCGTTCGTCAGGCTGCAGAGGTATTTCTCAACGGGCATCGGCTTGGGTTGAGTGAAAACGGCGTGATGGCTTTTGGCTTTGACCTCACGCCTTATCTGCGTGCGGGAGAGAACGTCCTCGCAGTGCGCACCGACAATCGCTGGGATTATCGCGAGCAGGCAACGAACGCGACCATTCAATGGAACAACAATAATTTCTATTCGAACTTTGGCGGCATCAACAAGAACGTCTGGCTGCACGTTATGCCAGCCCTTCACCAGACTCTTCCGCTTTACTCTTCGCTCGGTACAACAGGGCAGTACATCTGGGCTGATCGCTTTGATCTGGCGGGACATGCTGCGACGATCCATGTCGAATCCCAGGTTCGGAACGACAGTGATGTCGCAGAAACTGTTCATCTCCGCGGACAGTTATTCGACCTGCGTGGGAATCCCGTGGTCGCTGCGTTGTCGGATTCCGTCACGATGGGGCCGCACACCACACAAACACTCACCACGCAGATTCGCGTGCATGGTCTCCACTTCTGGAGTTGGGGGTACGGGTACCTTTACGACGTAGTCACGTCCTTGATGCTGGATGGAAAAGCTACAGACGCTGTGACTACGCGCACCGGTTTTCGAGAGACCGCGTTCCACGATGGCATGATCTTCCTCAACGGCCGGGTTCTTCAGGTGCATGGATACGCTGCGCGATCCACCAATGAGTGGCCGGCACTTGGCACCGATGTTCCGCCCTGGATATCAGATTTTTCGAACGGCTTGATCGTCAAAGACAACGGCGATCTAGTCCGCTGGATGCACGTAACGCCCTCGAAGCAGGACATTGAATCTTGCGATCGCGTGGGCCTTATCGAGTCCATGCCTGCGGGGGATGCGGAGGGAGATCCTCACGGACGCCAGTGGCAGGCACGCGTCGAGCTCATGCGCGACGCCATCATCTATAACCGCAACAACCCGTCCATTCTCTTCTACGAGTCTGGCAACAAGGGCATCAGTGAAGAGCATATGCGGGACATGCTCGCCGTGCGCAATGAGTTCGATCCGCACGGAGGACGCGCGATCGGAGCCCGCGAAATGCTCGGCTCGCATGTTGCAGAGTACGGCGGCGAGATGCTTTATATCGACAAATCAGCTACGAAGCCTCTTTGGGCGCACGAGTACAACCGAGATGAGGGAGCGCGCAAATTCTGGAACGATCAGACTCCGCCCTACCATCAGGACTCGCCGCCATACAACCGCAATCAGGACAGCTACACGCTCGAAGACGTCCTTCGCTGGGACGATTATTTTCGTGCGCGTCCCGGTACTGGGCATCGCGTGTCTGCCGGGGGTGCCAACATTAGCTGGATCGATGAAAACTCGCACTATCGCGGGGACAACAATTACCGCCGCTCCGGCGAGGTCGATGCGATGCGTATTCCGAAGGACGCATTCTTTGCGCATCAGGTTATGTGGGATGGCTGGGTTGATCCTGAGCACCGGCACATTCACATCAACGGCCACTGGAACTACTCTGCAGGCACGAAACGTGCGGTCTACGTCGAAGCCACAACCGCAGCTGTCGAGCTAAAGCTCAACGGCCGCTCCCTTGGTACCGTTCGGCCAACGCACGACTTTCTCTTCACCTTTCCGGACGTGGTCTTTCAACCTGGAACGCTGAGTGCTATCGGGTTCGACGCGAACCATCATGCAGTTGTGAAGACTCGCATGGTGACCGCTGGACCTCCAGCCGCCATCCGGCTCACATTGCACACCGCCCCAGGTGGTTTGCATGCCGACGGCTCTGATCTCGCACTCGTTGATGTTGAAGTCGTCGATAAGAGCGGTCAGCGCGTTCCCACTGCGCTGAACATGATTCATTTCCAACTTGCTGGGCCTGCAGAGTGGCGCGGTGGGATCGCCCAGGGAACCGCACACTCCGAACCACTCAACACCGCATCTTCAGATACGCACGGTCTCGCGCCGACACCAGTCACACCCTATCTGCACTACGACGACTACATTCTGTCGCGTGATCTTCCAGTCGAAGGCGGGATCAACCGCGTTTCCATCCGGTCGACCGAGAAACGCGGAGTAATTAGACTGACCGCACGCGCCGATGGCCTGAGGCCGGCGGGTCTCACGATCGTTTCGCACTCCGTGCCGGAGCGGAACGGCCTTTCTAGCTTCGATCCCGCTGCGAGGTTACCTGTTCATCTCGACCGCGGGCCAACGCCTTCCGCGCCTTCATTCCACATCACATGCGAGGCCGTATCCATTGTCTCAGCGACTGCCGGCGCCAATCCGGAACAAGCCTTCAAGTCGTACGACGACAACGAGACGACCGCCTGGAGCAATGCCTCAGCATCACGCACAGACATCGATACAGATGGTCTGCCTATCCGCCATGCGCCGCCCGACACGGCACCAATGCGTGCTTCACTCGATAAGGCTTGGATCGATTACACGTTGGCCCAGCGAGCTATTCCTACCGAACTCGTTTTGAAGCTCACCTCGTTCCGTGTCCGTCGTTATCCGATCATCGTGACACTGGACGGAGAGACGATCTATCAGGGAATTACACCGACCAGTCTCGGCTACATCACTCTGCAACTCGCGGCAAAGCATCCCGGAACGCATCTTCGGATCCAACTCACGGGACCTCCGATCGACGTCAGAGAAGCCCACGAACTTGTGGAACTCAACGGGCATGTCGACCAGCCAGCGTCCGGCGGAAAGGTCGAGCTTCCAGTCCTCAGCATTGTGGAAACCGAGGTTTATCGGCCGACTGTGAGCCATTAATCCCCACTCCTCCGGGAAGCCGATAACCCGTTGAAATTGCTGTTCTAACGGGCGAAATAGTATGTCTTCTTGCGATGATTACCAACCGGCAAACTATTCCTGTATTGACACATCGTGTTAAGACACTTTCTAATGTTCCCGCTGCCCAAAAGAGGAACGCAAAGCAGTTCGCCATAGGCGGTGTAAATTTTTCGACTTTTGTTTTGGAGGTCACCTCAGTGCGTAGCTCTCTCATCTCTCTCGTACGAGTGCTGCCGTTGCGTCGATCGGCAGCCATCCTTCTTGCAGTTGGCATTCTCGCCTTTGCCGCTTCACAAACCCTCGCGCAGACGGGCGGTGAGGGCGCGATCGAAGGAACGGTCACGGACTCTACCGGTGCTGCGATTCCAAACGCCACTGTGACCGCGATCAACCAGGCAAGCAATGTCAACACGACGCGGACCTCTACCTCAGTCGGTTTGTACAGCATCACGCCGCTTATTCCCGGCGTGTACACGATAACGGTCAAGGCGAACGGTTTTAGTACGCTCACACAGAAAAATGTAGAGATCAACGGCCTTACGGTCACCGGCTTTAACCCAAAGCTTTCTCCGGGAGCTGTCGATGAGTCGGTTACCGTCAGCGAGGCGCCGCCACTGCTACAGACCACCAGTCCCTCAGTTGAAGCTGTGATCACGCAGCATACGTATGAGTCGCTGCCGCTGGTGATGAACAACCAGCAGCGTGATCCCACCGCGCTGGCTACGCTCTCTGTCGGGGCGCAGGGCGGCACCCGCGCTCCTATCTTCTCGGGTACGGGCAACTATCTAGCCGAGGTCTACCTCAACGGCATTCCGACGACGACCTCCAATCAGCAGGGTGACAATCGCGTCGTCTCCAACGGTGTTCCCGTCGAATCCGTAGAGCAGCTCCAGATCATCTCCAGCGGCCCCTCCGCCGAGTACCAGGGCGCCGGCGCCGTTGGCTTCTCGATCAAGTCAGGCGGTCAGCAGTATCACGGACAGATCGTCGATGTGTTCCGGAATACGGCTCTCGATACTTGGGGCTTCGCTGGGAATCAGCTCACAAAATCCGCGCTGGTCAACGGAAAAGTAGTGAACGTCCCGGCCGGCAAACCAGTCGAGCATCAGAACGAGCTCTCAGTTTCTGCCGGCGGTCCGATTCCGTTCACTCATCACAAAGCTTTCTTCTTCGCAAACTATGACAGGTTTCACAGCACCTCGACCAGCAAACCGGGTATCTTCACGGTGCCGACGCCTCTCATGCGACAAGGCGATTTCACCGAACTGAACTGCGGCAGCGCGTCCAATTGCATTGGCACCGGACTCACAGGGACGGGAAGTAACAACGCGGCATTCCTCTACAATCCGCTGAGCAATGCCTGCAGCGATCCGAAGAACTGCTCGCGCCAGCCATTTCAAGGCACCAAGAACGGCGTTCCCACCAACAACGTCATTCCCGGTGGTTACATCTCTCCAATATCGCAGAAAGAACAGCATTATCTTCCGGACCCGAATATTCCCGGCACGCTCGTGAACAACTACATCACGACCGGATACAGCGGTTTCAATAACCACGAGCTCGTCTTCAAGATCGACTATGACTGGAGCGCCAAGCAGCGCTTCTCCTTCATATACTCCCACGGCGTGCGCCAGTCCATCGGCTATGGCTCCGTACTTCCGCTGCCGTACAGCAATGCCGACTCGTCGGCGATTTCGCCCACGATGCTCATCTTCGAGCATTCCTATACCCTCACTCCCCACATGGTGAATCAGCTCAGCTATGGCTTCACGCGCTTCCCGCAGCCTGTCTTTGCGCCTACTTACAATCTCTCGCCGTATCGCGCGGCTGATATGGGCATCACTGGCCTTCCGCCGGGCCAGGCTGCTGGTAACTTTCCTGGAACAAGCTTCGCCACGAGCACGAAGTTTTCGACTGGGCCGTACCAGTGGACGGAGAATGGCGCTTCCGATGCCACACACAATGTAGTTCCGAACGCCTTCACGGTTGTCGACAACTTCCAGTGGACGAAGGGCCACCACAACATCACCTTCGGAATTGAGACCCAGTGGCTGCAGGACAACACAACGTCCCAGAGCAGCCCATCCGGTATCTTTGTTCAAAACTACTCACCCACTTCCACCGCGAACTACGTTGGCGCTTCGCTGAGCAGCACAAATTCCGGCTATTCGTACGCCAGCTTCCTGCTTGGCGCCGTCAACTCCTCATCCACCTCGGTGCCGCTTTTCACCGAGACCGGCGGCCGCTATCACCCGTGGTCCCCGTACGTGCAGGACGACTGGAAGATCCGGCCCAATCTGACTCTGAACCTCGGTCTTCGCTGGGACTATCTGCCACCGTATCACGAGGTGCAGGACCGCTGGGCGTTCTTCAATCCCAATGCGACGAACCCAATTACGGGCTCACCCGGCGAACTCCAATACGCAGGCAATCGCGGCGCAGACATCAGTTGCCAGTGCCGCACTCCCGTGCACACCTACTGGAAGAATTTCGGTCCGCGCCTCGGCCTTGAGTGGGCGATGGATCAAAAGACGGTGCTGCGCGCCGGATTTGCTGTGGCTTATTCGCGGGCCGGCGGCGTCGGCGGACGTGCGGGCGATTCCACCGGCACCGGTCAGACCGGCTTCGGTTCGAGCATCATCTTGCCGGCGGCCGTCAACACCGGTGTGAATGCCGGCCCATCGTATTACCTCAACAACGGCGACGCATTCACCACCGCAGGTGCTGCTAACACCAACTTCGGCGGGCCCGGCTATGCCATCCCTGCACCGATAAGCCCAAGTGCAGCAGGTGTCGTGATCGGGACGGGCAACTACTACAACGGGAAGTCCTACGTCAGCTCAGGCGGCGCACCAGCTCACGCAGATCCGTATCTCTCCGGCCGCGCACCTGAGTTCGTTTTCTATAACCTCGCGATGCAGAAGTCGATCACGCCGTCGATTTCAATCACAGTGGGTTACTCAGGCAGCCAATCGCACTTCCTGGCCGGGGCCACCGTGCCGGGCTTCTGGTCTGGTCAGATAGATCCTGCGTATCTGCCCTCACTTGCTCCCGTCTACTCGGCGCAGGGGCAGTCCATCTTCAGTGCTCCGGCCACCGCCGCAAACATCGCCCTGGCTCAGGCGGCGAACCCGAGTGTAAAAGTCCCTTACACAACCTATATTCAGCCCGCGGGTGGAACGTACGGTACTGCAAGCGTTGGTCGCATGCTGCGGCCGTTCCCGCAGTACTCCAGCCCTCCGGGCGTGACGTGGGACAATATCGCCAACCTCAGCTACAACGCCTTTGAGCTCACGCTTAAGCAGCGGCAATGGAAGGGGCTGAGCTATACGGTCAACTACACCTATTCCCGCAATATCGGTGATGACGGTACCACTCGCAGCGCCTTTGCCGTCCCTGCAGCTGCATCCTCCAGCGGAGTCGCCATTCCCGGCAACAATCGCGCCGACCGTGATCTGACCGCAACTGATGTTCCGGAGAACCTGAACATCTTTGGGTATTACGAATCGCCGTTCGGGCGGAACAAGATCGGCGGCAACAACTGGGCGGTCCGCACATTCGCCGGAGGGTGGCAGCTCTCCGGGATCTTCTCCTACACTTCAGGAACGCCGATTCTGGTCGTAGGGTCGGGCTGCACAACGCCGAACTCGGGGACATGCATGCCAGATCTCGTTCCCAACCGCAAGAACAGCATCCGTACCAACGGAGGGTATGGCGGCCCGGGCGTAACCTATGCGAACTTCTCAAAGACCGCGTATTTGGATACGACCGCTTTCCAGACACTCAATTACTTTCCTGCGCCAGCCGGTGCCACGCCCATCACAAAGATCGGTGATTCGCCGCGGAGCTCGCTCAACTTGTGGGGCCCCAGCCACTACAACCTGGATGCCTCTCTGCAGCGCAGCTTCAAGCTCAGCCCCGAACGCTGGAAGTTCATCCTACGCGTTGACTGCTTCGATGTGACGAACAAGGTTTCCTTCTCCATTGGACAGACACAAACGGTCGCTGCCGCCGTCACGAGTCCAACGCAACCATTGGAGGATCCGGGAACTGCAATCCAGCCTGGCAATTCGCCCGCCTTCGGTCATCTCTCCAGCTTCGGCGGCAATCGCCGGTTCCAACTCGAAGGACGCATCGTCTTCTAATCTGGCCACCTGCAATCCTCACCGAAGCGGCCGGAACTCTTACCTGAATGGAGGGAGTTCCGGCTTAGGTTTTCTCGAGTCAATCTGAGTGGAAGGGTGAATCTCATCCTGCGGTTTGAGAGCTCACATCAGCTCTTCGTTCCATCGTCTGGGAGGCACTCTTGTGGGCGGCACGATCATCTGCAGCTTCACAAGCGACCCGCCGATTCCATCCATTCTGTTACAACAGAGCCAGACACACCGGCACGATCCTTGTCTCCCACTCTGCAATATCGGCTCTTTTGTCGTAGCGGTAGCGTGTTGGCCTATCTTTTATTGGTTGCGCTGGTAGCGACATCGCCGGAGCTACACGGAGATGTTCCACGGAGCCATCAAGCCTGGTCGACGGATGAAGGGCTGCCAGAAAACAGCGTTCATCAAGTGTTTCAGTCGCGTGATGGGTACTTGTGGCTCGCCACTGAAGCGGGAGTCGCCCGTTTTGACGGTTCAACTTTTCGGATCTTCAATCACGAAACCGACCCCGCGTTCACTAGCAACGACATCAGTGCAATTGCTCAGGACTCTTCGGGTGCGCTTTGGTTCGGCACCGCCGATGGATTAGTGCAAAGCCGCGGCTCCTCGTTGCGGCGATTTTCGGAGCGCGATGGGCTGCCGTCCTCGACCATTGATTCGCTCGCGGCAGCTATGGACGGATCGCTCCTGGTGCTGACCTCGCGCGGACTCGCTCGTTTCGACGGCACTCGTTTCAAACCGCTCGCTGCCGGTGGCGGAACTGTCCTCTCATTACAGAACGGACGGGATGGGACTGTATGGTTGATGACCAGCGAAGGCGTCGAGCAATATGAAGGCGGGAAGATCACCCAGCGGACGTTCAACTCCGCGGCTTCTGCGCATTCGGCCGACGAGAGCCTCCTGGGTTTGCAGTTTGGTCCCGAAGGCACTGTATGGACCCGTTCCGCTCAATCCATCTCTGTAAGACGTTCGGGCTTTGAACGCGTTCTCCAGACAGGACGCGAGCTGCCTGGCGGCCATATCACTGCATTGTGTGTGGATCGAGAGGGTACTGGATGGATTGGAACCAATCGCGGTCTGTTCTCATTTGATCCTGTGCCTCAGGCTGTGGTTGCAGCCGTCGATTCGCTGCGAGCGGAGTCGATCCTGTCCATCACGGAGGACCGCGAGGGCAATCTGTGGATCGGCACGGAGACCTCCGGCCTTCACGCGCTACGACCTCGGAAATTTCGCAGCGAACTTGCCGCGGCCGGTGAGTCCGTCACGGTAGGCGTGACAGCTTCCGACGGCGCGGAATGGTTTGGGACGCGTGCAGATGGCGTGCGGCGAATCCGCAACGACATTGCGCAGCAACCGGTGCCCGTCGCATCGCTTACCAGCCCTGTGATTCTCTCCATGGCTCGAGGCGATCACGGGGACGTTTGGGTTGGCACGCCGGATGGCCTCAATCAAATCGCCGGCAATCGAGTGAAGCAGTACAGCTCCGCGGATGGCCTGCCCGAAGATTTCGTGCGGTCGGTTCTGGTCGATTCGCGTGGAACTGTTTGGGCTGGAACGCGTCGAGGCCTCGCGAGGATTGAGGGAGGGAAGATCACCACGCTCACGCAGGCGGACGGCCTCGGCAGCGATTCTATCGGCCCGCTACTGGAATCAAATACTGCTTCATCTTCCTCGGATCTTTGGGTGGGAACAGCTGCTGGTCTTTCGCATATTCAGGGGACGCGCGTTGAGAATTTCTTTCCGTTCAAAGACGCAGCACGAGACGTGGTTAGCGCGATTGCACAGGAAGACGATGGAAGCCTCTGGGTAGGCTTGCACGCAGAAGGTCTGACTCACTTTGCTGGCGGACGATTCACCTCCGTCCAATCGCCCGCTATTCCTTCGGAGATTACCTCTCTCTTTGTTGATCATCACGGCTATCTCTGGTTGCGCGGTGTGCGCGGAGTCTACCGTGTTGCGCTCGCGGAACTGCACAAATGCGCGAACGTACTGACGAAATGTTCGCTGCCGATAGCTGAACTCGGCGTTTCGGATGGAATGCCGAGCGATGCATCTCCCACGCAAGGGATGGCCTCCATCTGGCAGGCTGACAATGGGGAGTTGTGGTTCGCTACGCCCAAAGGCATCGCCGTCGTCGACCCGTCGCATCTGCCCATGAATTCAACTCCACCGCCCGTCGTCATCGAACGTTTCACCGTTGATGAATCAGACGCCTCACTTGGCGATAGAGATATCGAGATCGGTACGGGTCACAACCGCTTTACGTTCGACTACGCGGCCCTTAGTTACACCCTTCCGGCGAAGAACCGTTATCGCTATATGCTGGAAGGTCTCGACCATAACTGGATGGATGCTGGAACAGTGCGGAGGGCATCGTACACAAGTCTGCCGCCACGAGACTATCGGTTTCGCGTGCAGGCGCAGAACAATGATGGTGTCTGGAACCAGGCTGGAGCCGAACTGAGATTCCATATTCTTCCTCCCATCTATAAACGGTGGTGGTTCTACATCCTCGCCTTGGTCGCAATAGCAAGTCTTGCGGTAGCGATCTTTCAACTTCGGTTGCGAGCTGTTCAGCGAAGGTTCGCCCTTGTACTGAATGAGCGGACCCGGATGGCGCGCGAGATACACGACACCTTGGCTCAGGACTTCGTCAGTGTTTCTCTGCAGTTGGATATCGCAAGCCAGATGCTTCGGGCCAGCAATATCGAACAGGCCAAATCGCAGCTTGAAACGACCCGGAGCCTCGTAAAGCAGGCCCTGGAGGCGGCACGTCAAAGTATCTGGAATCTACGCGCGAATGCTGCAGAAGTCAGCCTTCCAACGAGGCTGGCTGCCCTTACGAAACGCTATGCAGAGAATGAGCATCCGCCACGCCTCAAGATCGGCGGAGCTTATCGTCAGATGAGATCTGCCCTCGAGGATGATGTCTTTCGCATTGCGCAGGAGAGCCTGTCGAATGCATACCGTCACTCTGGCGCTACTGAGGTCTTCATTCAGTTACACTACGACCCGAATGCGCTACGGCTTAACGTCTGGGACAATGGTCGTGGGTTCTCGCCGGAGGCAGCCAAAAGTCTCGACGGGCATTACGGGCTGCGCGGAATGCAGGAGCGCGCCACTGCAATCCATGCGATGCTTACCATCGTCAGCAACCCAGAGGAGGGAACCACGGTGACCGTCGTCGTGCCTCTCGCCGGGAAGGAAAACAGTCAATCATGAGCGCTATCCGTGTTCTTGTCATCGAGGATCACGCTGTAGTCCGGCAGGGGCTCGTGGCGTTGCTCTCGAACGCGCCAGACATTGAGATCGTCGGTTCTGCAGCAGACGGCCTGGAAGGGATGGAAATATTCAGATCGATGCGTCCCGATGTCACGCTGATGGATCTGCAGATGCCACGATTGGGCGGAGTGGAAGCCATCCAGCGAATGCGCCACGAATGGCGAGATGCCCGCATTATTGTGCTCACGACTTTTGACGGCGATGAAGATATCTATCGCGCGATGCAAGCGGGGGCGAAAGCATATCTGCTCAAGGGGATGGAAGTTGAGGAACTGCTTTCAGCGATCCGTACCGTGCACGCAGGACATGCAAGGGTCCCGTCTTTCGTTGCAGAAAAGTTGGCGCAGCGGGTGGTTTCGCAGGAACTCACGGCCCGCGAGGTGGAGGTTTTGGAACGCATCGTGGCCGGTCGCGCCAATAAACAGATTGCGAACGACCTCAATATCTCGGAGGCTACTGTGAAGTCCCATGTAAATAGTCTGCTGGGTAAGCTCGGTGTGGACGATCGCACTCATGCCGCGGTTGTCGCACTTCAGCGAGGTATTGTTCATCTGCCATGAGATCCGTTTGTAGCACTCCGCAGCTTTCGCGAAGATCCCTGCTGGCAATGGTGTTCTGGTTCGCATTGACCGCAAAAGGGCTTCCGCAGGCGCGCACATCATGGAGGGCCGCAACTCCCGCCGAGTTGGAGGCCGCCCTGCCCTCACGTGCACTCGTAGGCACGGAACGGATTGAAACAGAAATGCGGACGGCGACTGGCATCGTCGACGGTCGCGGACATATGATTGCCGCGGTGGTGCTCATAACGGCCGGATACGCCGCGGATGGCAAGTATTCACACTACATGCTTGTACAGGAGCCGATCACGCTTGCGGATCAAAAGCTTCCTGCGGGAAACTATGTTGTTGGGTGGTCACGCCTCGAAGATGGCCTTGCGGTTCATATTTTCGACGCCGTGTCGGCCGTGGAACGGATCACCGTTGTTGCCAAGCCGATAGCAGGCTCTCACCGAGTCGAGAGTTTTCACATATGGCCGCCCGCTGAGCGTTCGATGATTCAGATTGGCCGTTATATGGTGCCGTATACAGTTCGCCCATGAGATCCGGTTGACTTTGACCTCGTGAAGCTGATTTGCCTGGGATTCTGCTTGTTTACCACTTGCGAGAAGCAAGCAGGGCCCTTCGTCCACGAAATTAATTCCGGAGTATCAGCTTCGTTCGATTCGAGTCCGAGTAGGCGTATGGTGCGACCGACCGCACACTCCAACAATGTGGCCTGATGGCGATACTTTATTGGAATTCAGAGCCTCTTCTCATTTTGAATGGTCGGGGCGATTGGATTCGAACCAACGACCCCCTGCTCCCGAAGCAGGTGCGCTACCAGACTGCGCTACGCCCCGAACCTGAGTGAGTTCTATCGAAGAGTGAAGCGACAAGAGTGATCGCCCGCCCGCGGAATCACATCGTCTCCGACTAGACAAGTCTAACAGAAAGTTACGGAATCACCGAGTTCTGAGAGCGGCCTTTGGCCACTAGCTCTTCTTTGCCGGTTGCGGCATTGGAGTTGCGGGTCAAGGCTTGTTGCCAGTGGCCTGCATTGGAGTTGCGGGCGACGGTTTCGAGCCTGATCGCTTTCCTCGTGTGGGCTGGACCGGCATCGGCGTAGCCGGTGATGGTTTGGCATGTGGGTTAGATTTCGTAGCGGGTGCGGAGCCCGGCGTTGTTGCAGGTGTTGGTGGGGTTACGGTCGGGGCGCCCTTCACGGGTCCTGCTGCCGGCGAGGGAACTCTGCTATGTGGCTTGCTCCTGCGGGGCGCGTTGCGCGAGCCCGAAGGCAGGCTTCTTCCCGGAGTGCCATACGCCTGACCGTGCCGCACAACAGTGTTCTCATCAAAGGTGTGCGAATTGGAGCCATCAAAGTGCGCTCCCGGCGGCACCAGCGTATTGCTGACAAACCGTCCCGGCATGGATCCTACGCGAAGTTCGATGCGCGCACTGTCGATTCCTTTCTCCTGGACGAGATACTGCCGGGCATTGAGTGCACGTTCTGCGCCGGCTTCCGGATGCTCGTTCGCTGTGGAGTTTCCGACCATCACGAGTTTCGCGCCTGCCTGCTGCTGCATGGTAAGAGCGATGTCATCAAGGCAACCCTTCGCCTCGTTGTCTACCCGCGCCGGCCGGCGATGATCACGTTCAAAGGTGATGTGGCAGAGGTCTTGCGTCTCAGCTACCGTCGGCGTCGGAGGAACGGTGAGCGTCACCTGCGTATTGGCTTGTGCACTCTGGCCAAGATCGTCGACAACATTGCATGTGACGGTGATCGTCGTCGACGTAAGCCCTGCGGTAGAGAGCTTTGCCGTTGGTCCGGTCGCGGTAATCTGGCCCGCGCTCGACGTGTACGAGTAGGTAAGCGGGCGATTCTGCGGGCTTGTTCCCGTCGTACTAATGTCGATCACTGTGCCCGCGATCGCACTCGATGGGTTCGCCGAGCAAGTGAGTGTCGGCGGTTCAAATGGCTTGATGGTGAACGGCGTCATGCAGGAAGACTGTTGCCGTGCCTTCATGCCTTGAACGACATGGGCGCTCACTTCGTACTCACCCGGTGCAAGTCCAGTCGTGTCGATGGTCGCCTGCGCCTGGTCCGGCTTCAACTTGCCGCCGTTCGTCTTCCACGTGTAGGCCGCAGGCTTCTTCGAATCAAAGTTGACCGATGCGGCCGTAACCGTGATCACGTCGCCGGGATAACCGGTCGCCGGCTCTGCCTTGCAGCCGACATCCAGAGCCTTCGGCGGAGTCAGTTCTCCCAGCTTCACCACCACACCGCCGGATAGCTTCATCGCCGAGATCTCGCCGAAGCCGCCCTTCACCGACTCGGGGAGAACAAGCGGACCATAAACCACCTGCGAATATTGCCAATCCGCCTGGATAATGCGCACTGCGACATGTTTATGAAAGAACGGTGCCGTATAGTCCAGCCCGCCGCCGCCTGTAACCCCCCAGCCCCAGGTAAGTGGCTGATCGACGGGACCGTTGTAGCGGCTTCCCCCTCCGAGGGTATGCAGGAAGGGAATCCAGGCTCCGAACGGCCACCGCAGGACCGGCCCGGCTTGTGCGGTGTAGACCAACTGTGAGCATCCTTCGCCCACACAGTTCGGGTTGTAGGCTGCGTGCTCCCGCTCGCCCGAGAAATAACCGCCCTCCATCGCAACGCCGACGTATCGATTGAAGTAACCAGTAACGCTGACGGTTGCATTAGGATTCGTTACGTCGAAGTACTGTTTGAACCCGACACCGCTGTTTAGCGGGTGGAAATAGCCATATCCGCCGTAGATATCTACTCGGGAGTCTGGATATTCGGTCGCGCTCTTGCTGGCCTGCGCGTTCATGCTCGCGCTCACGCCGAAAAAACTGACGGTGAATGCGAGAAACGCAATCAGCCGTGGGCGGAATGCGAACATACGACCAACTCCTTGGGCTCAAAACGCAAACGGCAGAGCACGGGGGGAACTCTCCGGGAACCTACTGGAGCCATTCTGGCTTTCGGCTTGCAGTTCCACAAACCTCGCCCGATGTAGATAGTGGTGCAACGGCTGTGTAGTTGCAGAATCCCCCAAGCGGGCCGTACACTAGCACTATGAAGGGCATGACTCACTCTTACCGGCCGCTCAGCTGTTGTTGTTGCTGACACCGCCCTTCCGTGGGCTGGATCGATGCAGAACGCGTCTCCTGTCCTTCCTCAACTGACATAAAGCCCAAAAGCAACTGAATTTGCGCCCTGGCCTTGCGCCAGTCTTCGTATATCCGTTGCTCTTCCGGAGGCCTCCATTGCCGGTGACCGCAAACGAAACCGTATCCAACGTAGACCAGCTGCATCATCAACGGTTGAACCACCTTCAGGCTCTGGAAGCCGAGAGTCTCTACATCCTGCGCGAAGCCGTCGCCGAGTTCGCCCGGCCGGTGATGCTTTACTCCATTGGCAAGGATTCGAGCGTCATGCTGCGGCTGGCGCAGAAGGCGTTTTACCCCGGCAGGATTCCTTTCCCGCTGCTGCATGTGGACACCAGCTACAAGTTCCGCGAGATGATCACGTTTCGCGACTCCTACGCACGTGAGATCGGCGCTGAGTTGATCGTTCACCGCAACGAGGAGGCGATTGCAGCCGGAGCCAGCCCGTGGAAGCTCGGCACCCAGAACTGCTGTGGCGCCCTTAAGACCCGTTCGCTACTTGATGCGCTGGCTGAGGGTGGCTTCGATGCTGCCTTCGGAGGTGCACGGCGCGACGAGGAAAAGAGCCGTGCCAAGGAACGTGTCTACAGCTTCCGCGATGCTCATGGCCAATGGGACCCGAAAAACCAGCGACCGGAGTTATGGAGTCTCTATAACTCGCGTCTTCGCAAGGGAGAATCGATACGCGTCTTTCCGCTGTCGAACTGGACTGAGTTGGATATTTGGCTCTACCTCTACGCGGAACAGATTCCGATTGTCCCGCTCTACTACGCCGAAGAGCGCCTGGTCGTGGATCGTGGCGGCTCCCTGACGCTCGTGGATGAAACGACGCGCCTGCTGCCGCATGAGCGCCCTGAAAAGATGAAGGTCCGCATGCGCTCTCTCGGTTGCTCACCCTGCACCGGCGCTATCCGCAGCGAAGCAGATACATTGCCCAAGATTATCGAGGAGTTAATTGGCTTCCGTCGCAGCGAACGCGAGAACCGCGCGATTGATCACGACGAAGACGGCTCCATGGAGCTGAAGAAGCGGGAAGGATATTTCTGATGACTTCGACTGATCTTACGCTCGGCCAATCCCCTCGCTCCGAAGTCGCACGTGAACAGGCGTTTCGCGAATTCCTCGACCGCCATCTCGACCAGGAGATGCTGCGCTTCACAACGGCCGGCAGCGTGGACGACGGCAAAAGCACTCTCATCGGTCGTTTGCTGCACGACACCCGCAGTGTTTACGAGGACCAACTGGCCTCCATCCGCGCCAGCCGGATCAATCGTTCCGGCGGCGAACTTGACCTCTCCCTCCTGACCGATGGTCTGCGTGCCGAGCGCGAGCAGGGAATCACGATTGACGTCGCCTACCGGTACTTCTCGACCGCGAAACGCAAGTTCATCATTGCTGATACGCCGGGTCACGAACAGTACACGCGCAACATGGCTACCGGCGCCTCCACGGCCGATGTCGCCATCGTGTTGATCGATGCGAAGGCGTTCGTCAAGGCTGGCGGCCTGTTGCCGCAGTCGCGGCGGCACACATTTATCGCAAGCCTTCTGCGTATCCCGCACATTATCGCCGCCGTCAACAAGATGGATCTGGTCGACTATTCAGAAGATGTCTTCCGCGACGTGCGCAGCCAGTTCCTCGAGCTGGCTCACAAGCTGAAGCTTCGCAGCGTCGAACTCATTCCGGTGAGTGCGCTCGTCGGGGACAACATCGTCGAGCCTTCCGGCACAATGCATTGGTACAAGGGGCCCACTCTTCTCGAATACCTCGAAACGGTGCCTCTACAGCCCCCCGATTCAGTCTCCGAGCCACTCCGCTTTCCCGTACAGCTGGTGCTCCGCCCCGATGCCGCCTTCCGTGGGTTTGCAGGCCGAGTGGAGCGTGGCGAGGTGCGTGTCGGTCAATCCGTTCGAGCGCTCCCAAGCGGCCGGACCACACGCGTGAGCAGCATCGTGACTTTTGACGGCGAGCTCAACTCTGCCCACTCAGCGCAGAGTGTTACCGTCACTCTGGAAGACGAGATTGACCTCAGCCGCGGAGAGATGTTGGTCGATGCCGAGGCCGAGACCCCTCTGCAAAGCAACGTCTTCAGCGCAACCGTAGTCTGGATGAGCGAACATCCACTGGTGGCCGGACAGAGCTATCTTCTCAAGCACACCACGCGGCTGGTCCGTGCAACTGTTCGCTCCATTCGTCACCGCGTGGACGTGGTCAGCTCTGAGCAGCACACGGCATCAACGCTGCACATGAATGACATCGCCGAGTTGGAGTTCCAAACCAACGTCCCGCTGTTCTTTGATCGCTATGAAGACAGCCGCCCGTTGGGGTCGTTCATCTTGATTGATCCCGTGAGCAACGCGACGGCCGCGGCGGGCATGATCTCGGCAACCACCGAGACGATCCAATCGAACACATCGAGAGCTGCTTCCGGCTTCATTTGGCTGCCGGATAACCGGGAACTCGCCGAAAAAGTGATGCAAAGGTTACAGGGAGCGCACAAAACAGCGGTAGACATTGATGATCCGTGGATTCCTGAATCCGCTCTTCCCGCCGTAGCACGAGCTCTGCAACTCGCCAAGGTCACAGCAATTTCCTGCCGCGCCGACCTCCATCCTTCCACCGTACATGCCGTCAAGCGGATCGTCGGCGACGGTTGGATCGAGCAGGAAGAGGGTCTTCAGCGCTGGCTGGAGGAGCTGGCATGAGTGATACCGCACTGAGCGCACTTCCTGATATGGAGCAGCAAACGGCCGAGCAATTGGTCGACGAAATCGCCCGTCTCTCCGCCGGCCGTGATATCTGCTTCACCAGCAGCTTTCAGACGGAAGATATGGTCGTTCTCCATCTCCTTCGTCAGCATCTTCCCGACGTTCCCGTCATCTTTCTTGAAACTGGTTATCACTTCGCGGCGCTGCTCGAATACCGTGATCGCCTGGTTCGCGATTGGAAGCTCAACCTCATTAACGCGCTACCGCTGACCTCGATTAAAGAACACGAGGCGCAGTACGGCCTCCTGCACATCATCAATCCAACGCAGTGCTGTCAGATTCGCAAGGTCGAGCCGCTGATGCGGTCCCTGGAACCCTTTACATGGTGGTTCACCGGCCTTCGTCGTGAGCAATCGCCGACCCGAGCCAATCTGAAAAAGATCGAAGATCACCGCCTGCCAAGCGGAAAACAGATGAAAAAGATAAGCATTCTGGCAGACTGGACGTCGGATCGCGTCGAGGCCTACGCTCGCGAGCATGACATTCCGCGCCTCTCCCTCTACGATGAAGGCTATACCAGCATCGGGTGCGAGCCATGCACCGCTCGGCCGACCGCTGGTGCAGATCCTCGCAGTGGACGATGGGGCGGCAGAAAGCTGGAGTGCGGCATCCATACCTTCAGCGAAAAGTCTTAGAACCCTCCTCAAGACGTCGCTGCAGATGGAGTAACGTATGCGGGAGCGTCGACTGATTGTCGAACGGTGGCAGCAGGGGAATGCTGCGGCTCTCGTTACACTCGTCCGCGTTGAGGGCTCAAGCTACCGGCGGCCCGGCGCTCGCCTGCTTGTGGCAACCGATGGCAGCACCGTCGGCGCGATCTCTGGCGGTTGCCTTGAAGCTGAAATCATGAAGAAGGCCCGGTGGGTCACGCGCAGTGGTGCGATCGCCGAACGGTTCTCGACCCTCTTCGATGACACAGGGGAGATTCCATACGGCCTCGGGTGCGGGGGCACACTCGACTTGCTTGTTGAGCCAACGGACACACCCGAAGCTGAGGCTCTCCTGAAAGCAATGCAAGAGTCCCTCGCCGGTTTCCGCCGCAACATAGCGACCTGGCTCCCCGGAAATGACCAACCCCTGCGACGAGCCGTGTACGACGAGTCGGGAACCACACTCTTCCAGAGTCCTGGAGTTTCCGCGCATGAGGTTGTTTTCGACGAGTGGCTCGAGCCTCCGCAGCGCCTTCTCCTCTTCGGAGCGGGAGATGACGCGCAGCCGATGACGCAGTTCGCGTCGTTGCTGGGTTGGAGGTCCATCGTCCTCGACGGCCGCGCGCAACTCGCCCGTCCCGAGCGCTTCCCCTCGGCCGAAGCTGTCGTCGCATCGAATCACCTGGGCAACATACATCCGCGCCGTGAAGATGCGGCGGTCATCATGAGCCACAGCTATGAGCAGGACCGCTTTTGGTTATCCGCTCTTCTGCCCCACCAGCCGCGCTATCTTGGCTTGCTCGGTTCTCGTCACCGGAGCGCGCTGCTGGTGAGCGAGGCTGCGGCGGCCCTCAACTGGACCCTCGATCAGGCGTGCCGGAACTTGTTTGCACCCGTCGGTCTTGATCTCGGCGGCGACGGCGCCGAAGCAATTGCGTTGGCGACGATTGCGGAGATACAGGCTTGTTGCCAGGGGAAGCTCAGCCACTCGCGCCGCGTGACACCTGAGATTGTCCTTGAGCAGATAGAGCGAGGTGGTTCGTCGCGTTATCTGCAGTGTGCATTGTGAGCGTCGCGGCTGTCATTTTGGCAGCGGGCGCTTCACGCAGGCTCGGGCACGCCAAACAAAACGTTATTCTCGCTGGTGAGACTCTGCTGCAGCGAACGATTCGTATCGTCCGCGAAGCCTCTCTGTCCCCGATCATTGTCGTCTCTCGCGCGAATGCTAACGACCAAAATACTTCGGGTTCAGACGGGCACGTCATAGTCGCGATCAACCCTGAACCGGATGAGGGCCTTGCTTCCTCGATCCGTTGCGGCATCGCTGTAGCTTCGAGCCATGGCGTTGCGGGTGTCGTCATTCTTGCCTGTGATCAGCCCATGCTGCGCGTCGATCATCTCCACTCGCTTGTCGAGGAGGAGAGTCGCATTACTGGCTCTGCCTACGCAGGTTCGGTTGGCGTGCCCGCATATTTTCCAGCGATATCCTTCCCATTTCTGCTGCAATTGCGTGGCGACGTGGGCGCGCGCAAACTGCTGATCAACGCCCATTCGATCCGGGCAGAAGGCCTGGCGCTCGATATCGACTCCAATCAGGATCTGGCCGCTGCCAGGGCACTTCTGGAAGACGATTCGGTAAGAAGCTAAACCGAACTAAGCAGGCAATTGCCGAAGAAACTCTTCGAGAAGATTTGCCGCAACCGCGCTGCGGTAAATGGCTGTCGACCGTATGTCGTCGATAGGTTTGGCCTCTCGAACCAGAGCAGCGCGACCGACCCGCACAGTAGTTTCCAGGTCACCTTCCGCCAGCGATCTTCCGCGCACCGAGGTTTCGGCTTCCACACAACGCAACGGCCGGTCTGCCAGGGAGGCAACCCCTATACGGATTTCCTCGATCTGGTTGGCGCGCACTAACGCCACAGCCGCCAACGCTGTCTTTGAGATGGCCTGCGCGTTGCGGGTTCCGACTTTGCGGGCGTACTGCCGCCAGCCCTCATAAGTGCGCGGAACGCTCACCGAGTAGAGAATCTCATCCTGCTCCAGCAGCGTCTTTTTGTAACCGAGATGAAATCTGCTGTAGGGGACAATGCGCTCCCCGCGAACGCTCAATAGAGTCACGCTCGCGTCATACGCCAGCAGGGCCGGTGGTGTGTCAGCCGCGGGAGATGCGTTGCAAATGTTGCCTCCCATCGTGCCGCGGTTCTGGTTCGCGATGGACCCAGTCCACGACGCAGCCTGGACAAGCATTGGAAATTCGCGAGCGATCATCTCATTCCGGCGAATGTCGGTGAACGTGGTCCCGGAACCGATCTCGACAGCGTCGGCGGTAACTCGAATGAATCGCAGCTCTCGCAAATGTTGAATCGAGAGAAGCGAACGCGGCTCAAGCCTGCCCGTATTCAGCGCAACCATTAATTCTGTGCCGCCGGCCAGAAGCGCGTGGCGTCCAGGCTCCGCAGCCATCCGGGCGAGTACGGCTTGAAGACTCGGCGGAGCGCTCAGTTCATATCCTGTAACGTCAGATCGCATCCTTTGCCTCAGCAGTCTTCTGCACAGCTTCGAAGATTCGCATATAGCCCGTGCACCGGCACAAGTTGCCTGCCAGCCCCTCCTGAATCTGCTCCAGTGTCGGCATGGGATATTTATCGAGCAAATGATGGGTAGCAAGAATCATGCCCGGGGTGCAGATCCCGCACTGGGCTCCGCCGTTTTCGAGGAAGCACTGCTGGATCGGATGCAACCGGCCTTCCGTCGACACACCCTCAATTGTGCAGAGCCTCGCGCCGTTGGCTTGAAGTGCCGGAATCAGGCAAGAGTTCACGAGCTCACCATTCATCAAGACTGCGCACGCTCCGCACTCTCCTTCGCCGCAACCTTCCTTGGTGCCCGTAAGATGAAGGTCCTCTCGGATCACATCCAGCAGGCGCTTCATCGGCGGCACGTTAATTTGGTATGGCTGCCCGTTCACCGTCAGCTGAACCTTCGCGTTCATGCGTTCACCTCGGGCAGAAATTCACCCAGCCTGTCGGCGTTGAGCTCGTTGCTGCCGCCGTGCTCCGGACCCGTAAAACCGGACGCCTTCTCAAAGATGTCTTCAGGCAGCAATGGAATTGAAGTGAAGCTAAGACCTGTCGCATTCTCAATCGCATTCAGGATCGCGGGTGCAGGTCCATCCATGGGCAACTCGCCAATCCCTTTGGCTCCGGACGGTCCGTGCACGCACGGAACCTCCTCGAAGTGAACATGAATCTCCGGCAGATCAGCGCTCGTCGGCATGATGTAGTTCGTCATCTGGTTATTCATCATGCGTCCGTCTTTCCAAACGCATTTCTCGTACAGCGCATACCCTATCGCCTGCGCCACGCCGCCTTCGATCTGCCCCTTTGCCAGCACCGGATGCATAATCCGGCCGACCTCCTGCAGCGCATCGAAGCGGGTTACAGCGGCGCTGTAGGTGTTCATATCAACCGCAACTTCTGCAACGTAGACCGCCCACGCGTACGCCGGATAGGCGTCTCCGTGAAACAACTCATCATTCCAATCAACTGGCCGAACCGGCTCATAGCGAACGGAGCAGCGCAGTGATCCATGTTTGTCGAGATAGGCAATCGCTTCCTTCGTGAACTGCTCAGGCGTATGGTTCAACGGCAGATTGCCTTCAGAACGCAATGTATCGAGTAGGTGGGTACTTGCACGCTCCACAAGCTTTCCAACGATCATCGCCGTTCGACTGGCAACCGTCGGGCCGGAGTTCGGAACGACTTGCGTATCTGGCTGCGCGATAACCACCTGCTCATACGGAACCTGCAAGGTCTGTGCGGCTACCTGGCACAGGATCGTATTCGTGCCTTGTCCGAACTCTGTGGATGAAACAAGAATCTGCGGCCGCCCATCTGGCAGAAGCTCAACCTGAACCACAGAATTCAGTCTCCGCTCTCCTGAGCCGGTAAACCCCGAGCCGTGCATAAAGGTGGCGATTCCCATCCCGCGCTTAATGGCCGACCCTTTGTTCTCCTTTGCGAAGCGCGCCACCTTGGCGTGATAGTCGCTCTCCTCAAGAGCCCGGGCCAACAGATGTTCCATATCCACCGGCTCAGTCAACAACTGGCCGGTCGCAGTCCTATCACCTGTAGCGAGGAAGTTGCGGCGCCGCAACTCCTCCGGCGCGAGCCCAACCTCGCGCGCAATCGTATCCATGTGTCGCTCGAGAGCAAACAGCGACTGCGGCGCGCCAAACCCGCGAAACGCTCCGTGCGGTGGCAGATTCGTGGCCATGGCCTTTGCTCGCACCCTCACAAACGGCCACTTGTACGGTCCTGGCGCATGAATCGTAGCCCGCGACAGAACCACGGGCGACAGAGTGGCATACGCTCCTCCATCGAGTGCGACCTCGATCTCACATCCAAGCAGTTTGCCCTCCTTCGAAACCGCTGTACGGTGTCGAGTGCGGGATGGATGCCGTTTCGTCGTCGCGGCCATGTCTTCCGCGCGATCGTAGACCATCTTCACGGGATGTCCGCATTTCATCGCGAGCAGAGCCGCATGGGATCCAATGACAGAGGGAAAATCCTCTTTCCCTCCAAACGCTCCGCCGGTTTCTGTCTGGATCACTCTGCACTTCTCTTCCGGGAGATGGAAGATCATTGTCAACGCGTGCACGAGGTAGTACGGGCATTGCATGGAACCCTGGACGCACACGCTGATCACGTTGCCTTGCTCGTCCTTTTCGCACTCGGCAATCACTCCGTTGGGTTCGATGTAAAGCTGCTCCTGCGCGCCCGTGTGATACTCGCCCGCTACGATGTAGTCCGCGCTGTCGAATGCAGCCGCAAGGCCATCGTCCGTTTCACTCGCTTCGCCGGAGTAGAGCGCATAGTGCTTGAAGCAGTTGGCCGTCCCTCCGTAATCACTGCCCTCCCAGATGATCCGCTCCGCGTCATTATTCGCGACAGCCTCCTCCGACTCCTCAATCGTGAACACCCCGGGGAGTTCGTCATACTCAATCCGCACGCCGGCAACACCAGCCAACAGCGCTGCCTTCTCTCGATGGGCCAGCAGAAGGATCGGCTCCTCCGGATGATTCACCCCATGCGCTGCAAGGCAGGGATGGTCTTTTGTCAGGTGAACGATTGTGTTCTCGCCCGGGATATCACTGGCCCGCACAGTTGCGAACTCTGACCAATCGATCTCCGGCGCAAAGTGAATTGCGCGGATGCGGCCACGAGCAACCGTGGAGCGCACCGTCGCCCCGTGCCACATTCCCGGCAGACTCAGGTCATCGATGTACTTCGCTTGACCAAGCACCTTCGCGCGTCCTTCTTTCCGCAAAGGTGAGGTCCCGACAATATTGTCATGCTCTGCCATAGTCCCGTGGTTGTGCCGCTTTAGATATCCGACGAGGATAGTACGAAAGCTGCCTTCACGTCACGCGGCGGGCTAGAAGTGGCGAAGTCGCGAGCGTGGCTGAGCGTCTGCAGGCCGTTGATTCGCCACCTCCGACGGTCCACTCGGCCGCTCCATCGTGCGTTCAATCGACGACCTGACCAGTTCGCGCGATCCGAGCCCGACAGCAAGCGAGAGCGTCAGAACGATTCCACCGAACAGAATTCCAAACGCCAGGCTGACAATCGCACCGCCGACCTGCAGATGATCCAAAGCCATCGCCGCGGTCAGAACCAGCACGAGCCATTTGATCCCCAGCGACAGAATTCGCGCATATTGCAACTGGGCATTCACCGCGCCAATAAGAACGGAGCGCGCAAGGAAGCGTGCAATTACAGTGCCGGCAAAGAGAATCAACACCGCGCCGATCACGTGCGTCAGATAGGGAAGCAGGAAGATCGGTACTTGAGAGTCGGAAGAATAAGAAGCCCCGAACGCAGAGATACCCACCGCGACGCCCACGAGGGTGCAGAGCCAGAAGATCGCCCGCGACACAAGCCGCGATGGAGGCTGATTCGAGGTCCACTCAAACAGGCTCGTAGGCGCGTTGGTTCCTGAGCCCCTCGCGAGGCGCTCGTCAAAACGCGCCATCGTCAGAATTCGCCGAACCACGCCGGCGATGATTGCGCCCACCAGCGCAAAGAGAATTACTGCAACAAGAAACGCGAGCAGGCCGGGGAGAAAACTCACCAGCACAACCAGCACACGATGCATCGACTGCCGAAGCGCAAATTCGATCTGCTGACCCATCATCCATTCCCTTCCGGGCTCATTAGGCCCTTGGCGCAAGCCATAGACGAACTGAAGCAGGGCTGTCATGGATTAAACCGATCCGGCCAGCGCCACCGCGCCACCAGGTAGGGTTTCTCCTGTTCAAAAGCTGCGGCGGTCTCCTCGCGGTGCACCGCTGCACTTGCGTCGTCGTTTACAGTCCGCAGCGTTGAGGCTACCCACGCCAGGTACAGCGGCGTGAACGCACCCAGCAGGTGGCCGCGATTTAGCGAGCGCAAATGAAACGCGAGCGCAAAGTCATACACCAGACGGGCCCACAGCGCAGGCGCAATGTTGAACGCCCCCGGCTCCGCAATCGACAGCTTCTTAAGCGCCAGCAGTGATTGTGGTGGAAGCGCCAATGACCAGATCTCCTGCAGATTCCTGTGGGCCAGCCGAAACGCTTCCACCATGCCCGGAACCTCCTCGGCCAGGTCGGTACTCTCGGTCTGCTGATGCGGTGGCACCTCGCGCATCGCAACTGCCGGTCCCCGAGACCGTTGCCAGAAGGGCGCCTTTGCTTCGACATCTGAAAAGATTCCGCCTGCCACATTCGTGAACAGCGTGTTGAAGTCCGACGCAGCAGGTGCTGATGGAATCGGAGCATTGGACTCAACTTGGCGCACACTGAAAGCCGCAGCCGCAGCTTCGGCAACCGGCCAAAGCAGCGCGTCTGCCTGCGAGGCAGTCTGTCGCTGAGCCACCGATGCCATTCGTTCCACCATGCGGCGCGACAGCCCGGCATCCATCGGAAGCGGAAATCGAATGTTTGCTGCGAACAACGCCCGCGTCAGCGGGTACAAAAGCGCCGAAGTCACAAGGCCCTCGTGTGCGCCCAGAGCGTAGGTCGGCACGATCAGGTCCGCGCCTGCGGCAATCCTGTCCGCCATCTCACGAATTGCCGTCGCCGGCAAAGTGCAGATATCGGCCCCCAGCAGCAGCACCTGCGCCGCACCGTGTTGCTGCGCAAGTTGGTTAGCCGCCACGTAGTCACCGGCCGTCAAAACCCAGTCGCTGCGCACGCGCGTTCCATCAAAGACCGTCATCGGCAACGCGGGCGCATCTTCCGGCTCCTCAAGATCCGGAGAAGCAATCAGCACCTCGTCTCGCTGAAACACTGTCGCGAGATCCGCAAGCAATCCAAAAAGCCTGTCTTCCGGAAGCGACGGGACGCACAGGAGCACGCGCGGCGATCCACTCGGTTGAGTACTGCGCTCGGACGAAGCCACCTGTTGTGGAACGCCGACGCCTTCGATGCTGGAGGGAGATGCCATAGCTGCCAGGTCTGAGACCCTTCTGCGGTTTGGATGCGCCTAAAAACAGTCTATGCCGTTCACCCTAGGAGTTCACGCACTCCCGCAAGCGGAATATGCAGCCACGTCGGCCTGTTGTTCAACTCATACGCCAGTTCGTAGCATGCTTTTTCCAGCAGGAGTGCCTTCAGAAGCACATCAGCTTTCTCCGCGGACGCCAATAGAGCACTGTTGCCCATCGTATCGCGATAGCCTCGGAGAAATTCTGCCGAAACCGAACGCTCCCACAGCGTCGCCCAAAGCTCCAGTGCCAGGCTGTGCTCGGGTCGTCTCTGCAGCCGCCTTCCAAGAGCCGCCCGTGCAGCATAGCTGAAGCTGCGCAACAGGCCTGCGACATCGCGCAATGGCGACTGCTTCCTGCGACGCTCCTCCAGAGAGCGGGCCGGTTCTCCTTCAAAGTCCACGAACAGAAAGTCACCATGCGCTCGCAGAAGCTGCCCTAGATGAAGATCGCCGTGAATGCGAATGCGTTGTCCAAACTGCGCGGGCTCGCCACTCAACTCCGCAAGCCTTTCCTTTACGCTTGCGCGTCGGGCCAGCAGTTCCTGCGACTGCTTCACCATCTCCGGCGACAACTCCTGTTCTGAGGTTGCCAAGGTGCGCTCCAGAGCTCCCATCGCAGAAGTCACCTGCTGATCGATTCGCTCGCGCTCTACAGCAAGATCTTCGCGCGTAAACGGCTCTCCCTGAAAGGCGACATCGCTCGTCTGTGTTGCCAGGGCAAGATGCATCGCAGCCGTCCGTTGACCCAGCAGGTGCGCCGCATCCAGGTAGACTCCGACATGCTCTTTCGCTTCGGGCAAAATCTCATGCGCAGGTTGAAACGTCGCGTGTTCACCCACTGACGAGGGCGCCGGAGATCCCGCTACTGACTCGTAGTACCGGCCAAGCTCTTCAAGCGTCCACGCCCACCCGTCACCTTCATTGCGGGCAAACCTTTGTAAGACCGCGAAGGTCATGCGGTCGCTTGCCTGATGCAGATCTCCAAGATATGCAGGAATATGCTGGAAATGAGCCGTCTCGGTGAGAAAGCGCGTCATCTCCACTTCCGGGTTCTCCCCGGGCGCGAGTTTTCGGAACAGCTTGAGAATCGCTGATTCGTCGAAGATCAAACTGGTGTTGGATTGTTCCGCCGATCCAACCCTTGAACTCGCTTCCAGCATCGGCTGCACATTCAGGTCACGCGTGTGCGTGCTCAACAAAGCTGGTTCCGCTCCCTGTGCAGGTATCTGGTCGCTCTGCGCGATCATCCGCAGCAATGCCCTGCGGAAGCTTTCATCCGCGGTCGCATCGAACAGCACTGCGGGCTTCTGGCTGGTGTCCACGGGAGCGATCACCGCGCGGGGAGAGTTCACGCGGAGATTGTCTGCCTGCCCGCCGGAAGCGACCGCAAGCGGAATCTGATACAACTCCGCTGTCGTGCTGGGTTCATTCTTGTACACCACTTCAACCGTCGTCAGCGCCGCCGAGCTTAAGGGCACAGGGGTCGACGAGACCACACGGATGGAAGCGATCGTGCGCGATTTACCGCCAAACCAGCGCTGCTGCGCGATATAGTCCGGCAACACTTGCTGCAGAAACGCCTGTGAGTCCGGCTCCAGAATTCCATCGATATTGAATGACGCGAGGGCCATCGATTTCAAATCGACCGGCACGGTCCGGGTTTCCACCGGCACGGGCTCTGGCGTTCGCACTGCCGGCTGGATCTCCAGCCAGAGGAAGCTGTACGGCGCCAGTGTCAACGGATAGGCTTGCGTTCCAATCTCCGGAAACGGCACATACCCTAGCATCTCCACCGGCTGGCGGCCCACAAAGCGCGCAAGATCCAGTGCTACCGGTTGTGCGAACCGCGACAGGTTCGCCACACAGAGAATCGTCTCCGACTGCGCTCCATCAGGACTTTGATAGTCGCGGATATACGCGAGAACCTTGCGGTTTTCCGGGTGCAGGAACTCGAGCTTTCCGCGGCCAAACACCTGGAACAGCTTGCGCAGGGCAATCATGTTGCGCGTCCAGTGCAACAGAGACGATGGATCCGACTGTTGCGCCTCCACGTTGATCGCCTGGTAGCCCCAGATCGGGTCCATGATCACCGGAAAATACAGCTTCGCCGGCACAGCCCTGCTGAACCCCGCGTTCCGGTCCGAGTTCCACTGCATCGGCGTGCGCACACCGTTGCGGTCGCCGAGATAGATGTTGTCGCCCATCCCGATCTCGTCGCCGTAATACATAATCGGCGTTCCCGGAAAGCTGAAAAGCAGTGAGTTCAGCAACTCGATGCGCCGGCGATTGTTGTCCACCAGTGGCGCGAGCCGTCTTCGGATTCCTACATTAATCCGCATGCGCGGATCGGCCGAGTAGGCAAGATACATATAGTCGCGCTCATCATCGGTCACCATCTCCAGCGTCAGCTCATCGTGATTGCGCAGAAAAATTCCCCATTGGCAGTTCGCGGGAATCTCGGGTGTCTGCGCCATGATGTCCGTAATCGGCAGCCGGTCCTCCTGTCGAATCGCCATGTAGATGCGCGGCATCAGCGGGAAGTGAAAGGCCATGTGGCACTCATCGCCATCGCCGAAGTACGGCCGCACATCAGCCGGCCACTGGTTGGCTTCCGCAAGAATCATGCGGTTTTCATACTCCTGGTCAATCACAGCGCGAACCTGCTTGATCTTCTCGTGCGTCGGCGGAAGGTTCTCGCAGTTTGTCCCGTCGCGCTCCACCAGGTAGGGAATGGCGTCCAGCCGCAGGCCGTCGACTCCCATATCCAGCCAGAAGCGCATCGCCTTCAGCACCTCTTCCATCACCTGCGGATTGTCGAAATTCAAATCCGGTTGATGCGAGAAAAAGCGGTGCCAGTAGTACTGCTGCGCCACATCGTCCCACGTCCAGTTGGATTTCTCCGTATCCGTAAAGATGATGCGGGCATTCTTGTAGAGCTGATCCGTGTCGCTCCACACATAAAGCTCGCGCTCCGGCGATCCCTTCGGTGCTCTTCGCGCGCGCTGAAACCAGGGATGTTGATCGCTCGTGTGGTTGATAACGAGCTCAATCATCACCTGCATGTTGCGCGCATGCGCCGCATCCAGAACTTGCTTGAAGTCGTCAATCGTCCCATAGGACGGATTCACATCCGTGTAGTTCGCGATGTCGTATCCATCATCCCTCAACGGAGAAGGGAAGAAGGGAAGCACCCACAAGCACGTAACCCCGAGCTCCTGCAGGTAATCCAGCTTCGAGAGCAGGCCCTGAAAGTCTCCGATTCCGTCGTCGTTTGAGTCGGCGAACGCGCGGACATGCAGTTCATAGATAACTGCATCCTTGTACCAGAGCGGATCGCTAGCGCTGCAGGGCTTCTTCACTCGTGCGTGCCTTTCATCAGGTCTTCTGCGTCAGGTTGGATGCGGTCCACCGGGAATCGCAGTTATGGCTTCACAATTCGGAACACGTGTGCCGGCGTCTCTGCCGGCCGCAAAGCAACGTAGTTCCACTGGTCCTTCCACGTATAGCTGGTTCCGTTCAGCAAGTCCTCCACAACAAAATTGCCCTTCCACGGCAGCCCCAGCGCATCCATCTTCAAATCAAGCTCCGCCGTCTGCTCCTTCCCCGGATCAAGATTCACTACAACGAGAATCACGTTGCTCTTGTCCGCCGTTGCCTTCGAATAGCAAAGCAGCTGCGGGTTCGGTGCATCGTGAAACACCAGGTGCTCATTCCGTTCCAGAGCCCGGTTCTCTCGGCGAATGCGATTCAGCTTTGTCAGCAGCGGCGCAATCGAGACCGGATCCTTGCGGTTCCACTGCCGCAGTTGATACTTCTCGCTGTCCAGGTACTCCTCGCTTCCAGTCTTCCCCGGCGCAGGCTTGGCCGCGCGCCCTTCACACAGCTCAAACGCCGGCCCGTAGATTCCCCAGTTCGCACTCAGCGTCGCAGCCAACACCGCGCGCAGTTGGAATACCGCTCGCCTTCGCGCCGGGTCCTTCTCTTGCAATTGCTCATGCAGGATGTCCGGCGTATTCGGCCACACATTGGGCCTGAAAAAATTCGACACGGGCGGATTGCAAATCTCTTCAAAATACGCCTGCAACTCGTCCTTGCCGGTTCGCCACGTGAAGTACGTGTAGCCCTGCGTGTATCCTCCCTTCGCGAGCGCATACATCACATGCGGGCGTGTAAACGCCTCTGCAAGCAAGATCACCTCGGGATGCGTCTTCCGCACCTCCGCAATGCACCACTCCCAGAACGGCAGCGCTTTCGTATGCGGATTATCTACTCGAAACACGCGCACACCGTGATCGATCCAGAATTTGAATACGCCATACAGCGCATCCCACAACGCAGGCCAATCCTTCGATTCAAAGTTCAGCGGATAAATATCCTGGTATTTCTTCGGCGGATTTTCCGCATATTGAATCGTCCCATCCGGTCGAATCGTGAACCAGTCCGGATGATCCTTCACCCACGGATGATCCGGCGAGCACTGAAACGCAATATCCAGCGCGATCTCCATCCCATGCTTCTGCGTCGCCTGGACAAGATGTGCGAAGTCCTCCATCGTCCCCAACTGCGGATGCAACGATGTATGCCCGCCCTCCGCGCCACCGATCGCCCACGGGCTTCCAACGTCGGTCGGCTCGGAGACCACCGAGTTATTTTTCCCCTTGCGATACTGCACGCCGATAGGATGAATCGGCGGCAGGTACACCACGTCAAAGCCCATCGCCGCAACTTCAGGGAGCCGCGATTCCACATCCTTGAACGTCCCATGCTTTCCTGGCGTGGGCGAGCATGACCGTGGAAATAGCTCGTACCACGCAGAGAATCGAGCTCGCTCGCGGTCAACCCACAGCGGCAGCTCGCGCTCGAATCTCGTCGCATAGCTCAAGTCCGGATAGCGCGCCGCCAGTGCCTCCAACTCCGCCGTCAGCGGCGAGTCATAGGACGACAGGTTCGCGTCCGCCAGATGGCGCAACTGTGCGGCAGCCTCTTCAAGCCGCTTCGCATCACTCGGATCTGCCTGCGCCGCTCGCACCGACGCGGCGTGCAGCAGACTGGCTCCCATCCGCAGGGCCAGCGGAATCTCCTGCGGAGCCGTCACCTGCGCTGTGGGTTCCTTCGGGTCGGGCTGCGCGTCCAACCGTTTCACCAGATCATGCGCCCATGTGTCGAAGTGATCGACCCACGCCTCGATCGTGAATTTCCACGCGCCGATTCTGTCGACTGGAAACCGCGCTTGCCACAGATCATTGGTCAGCGGTTCAAACCTGGCTTCGCACCATTCGCTTTCGCTCTCATGCTGGTATAGAAGCCGCCCCGCGACATGATCGTGCCCATCGCCAAAGATGGCCGCCGTTACTTCCACCACGTCACCGATCACGCGCTTCGCGGGATACTTGCCGCCGTCGACCTGAGGCTGCACCTCCTCGATGACGACGCGACGGCGTCCCTCCGCTGATTTCATGCTGCGGCCTCCACCCGAAATTCAATCTGCCGTTGCAGTCTAACTCGTCCGAACCGCCTCCGCGTTCGACCCGCATCCAATTCAGTTAGAAGGATCATCTGCTCACAAGTGAGCAAATGAGGCTTCGAACGCCAGATCGTGCTCGGCAAGGAGGCAGCTCGCCCCTTGAGGAGTACGATGCCAAGAGCGGGAGCGCCCGGCCAATAGGCGCTCGTGCATGCGGCCCTTACCGTCAGGCCATGAAACCCCTGAAACCTGCATACGCGGCTTCTAACGTTCGTGATGCAACCTCGTCTGTATCGGAGTGACTCTATCCAAGCAGGGCCCGCGCCCATTCCTTGACCCTGACACCCGCAACCATTCACCGCACGATTCTGTGAAGGAGATGCCAACGCCCGTGAAGCGAGTGCCCAGCGCGACCTACCGCCTGCAGCTGCACAAGGGCTTCACGTTCGATGATGCCGCGGCTGTTGCCGACTACGTTCGCGCCCTCGGCGTCAGCCACGTCTATTGTTCGCCGTATCTGCAAGCCGCGCCCGACAGCATGCATGGTTACGACGTTGTCGATCACCGGCGCGTTAACGAGGAACTCGGCGGCGGAGAGGCGCACCAGCGTTTCTGTAAACGTCTCGGCGACATCGGCCTCGGTCAGGTCCTCGACATCGTTCCCAACCACATGAGCCTCGGCGACCAGAACCGCTATTGGCACGACGTGCTCGAAAACGGTCACAACAGCCGCTACGACAGTTTTTTCGATATCGACTGGAATCCGTCAGAAGAGCGCCTCCGCGATAAGGTCCTCGTGCCCATCCTCGACGACCAGTACGGGCGCGTGCTTCGCCGCGGCGGCATTGCCGTTGAGCATCACGACGCAATCTTCTTCGTCAAGGCTTCCGGGCAGATGCTTCCCGTAGCCCCGGAAAGCCTCGCTCCGCTGCTTACGCGCGCCGCCGAGTACGCGCAGAACGACACCCTGAACTTCATCGCCGCAAGCTTCGGTCGGCTTCCCGCCGCAGAGTTCGCCGATCGCCGGACCGTGCTTGCGCGCCATCGGGACAAGATTGTCCTGCGCAAGCTGCTGGAACATCTGTTGAGCGAAGAGGAGTTCGTTCGCGAGGGTGTCGATCGCGCGGTTCGTGAACTCAATGAGAACGCCGATGCTCTGGACGAATTCCTCGAGCAGCAGCACTTTCGAATCGCTTACTGGAAGACCGCCGACCAGCAGCTTGGGTATCGTCGCTTCTTCGATGTCAACACCCTCATCGGCCTTCGTGTCGAGCGCGAATACGTCTTCGAAGAGACACACGCGCTCATCCTCAAGTGGATCGAAGACGGCGTTCTTGACGGCCTGCGCGTCGACCATCCGGACGGGCTTCGCGATCCGCTGCAATACTTCCAGCGATTGCGCCAGCGCGCTCCTGACGCGTGGATTATCGGCGAGAAGATTCTCGAGCCGGGAGAGTGGCTGCGCGCCAACTGGCCCATCGAAGGCACGAGCGGCTACGACTTTCTCAACACTGCACTCGGCGTACTCGTAAAGCCCGACGGCGTCGACAAGCTGGGCGAGCACTATGCGGAGTTCACGGGCGATGCAACGCCGTTTCCCGTCATCGCGCATGACAAGAAGCTCAACGTCGCGCAGGAGGCTCTTGGAAGCGACGTCAACCGCCTCGCAAGCCTCTTTGTCGAGATTTGTGAATCCAGCCGCGACTATCGCGACTTTACGCGAGCGGAAATTCGCCGGGCTATTCGCGAGATTGCGGCCTGCTTTGCCATCTATCGCACGTACGTCGTCCCCGATCGTGATGAGATTACCGATGAGGATGTCCGCATCATCGACCGCGCCACGCGGTGCGCCAAAGACAATCGCCAGGACATCGACGGTCTTCTGTTCGACTTCATGCGCGACGTTCTCACGCTCAAGGTGCGCGGCGAAAAAGAACGCGAGTTCGTCTACCGCTTCCAGCAGTTCACCAGCCCGGTGATGGCCAAGGGTGTCGAGGACACGGCGTTCTACTGTTCCAATCGCCTCACCGCAATGAACGAAGTCGGCGGCGATCCTGACTGCGACGGGTTCTCTCTCGAATACTTCCATACGTACAACCTGGCCATGCAGCGGACCTTCCCGCAGGCCATGCTCACGTTGAGCACGCACGACACCAAGCGCAGTGACGACGTGCGCGCGCGCATCGCTGTGCTTTCAGAGATTCCGGATGAGTTCAATTCGCTTGCCGAACGCTGGAGCCGCCACAATGCTCGCTATGCGTCCGACGGCGTCATCGATCGGGGCACGGAGTGGTTTCTTTACCAGACGATGATCGGGGCATGGCCAATATGTGGCGAACGCCTCCGCAGCTACATGGAAAAGGCCATGCGCGAGGCCAAGATACGAACCAGTTGGGTCTCCACGAATAGTGAGTACGAAACTGCTCTGCGCCGGTTTATCGATTCCCTGCTGGTCGATGCCACCTTCATCTCGGAGCTGGAATCGTTTGTCGCAAAGGTCACACCTGCGGGACGTCTCAACTCTCTCGCGCAGACGCTGATGAAGTACACCTCGCCCGGAGTGCCGGACCTTTATCAGGGGGGCGAGATCTGGGATCTGTCACTCGTGGATCCCGACAACCGCCGGCCTGTCGATTACGAGCTTCGCCGCAGGCTATTGGACGAACTGCGCTCCATGACAGCAGACCAGGTGATGCAGCGCATGGACGAGGGTATGCCGAAGATGTGGGTGATCCATCATGCAATGTGGCTCCGCCGCGAGCGGGCGCGCAGCTTCGGTCCGGAGGGAAGTTACTCCGGGTGCGCTGCAAAGGGACCCCAGGCGGACCGCGTCATTGCTTATGTCCGTGGCGGCGATGTTCTCACCGTTATTCCACGCTGGTCGCACTCGCTGACCTCGTGGAGTGGAACCACACTCGAACTGCCGAATGGGCGCTGGACCGATTGCCTGACGGGTGAACACTTCGAAGGACTTCAGCCAATGGAGAACCTGTTCGCGGTCTTTCCAGTGTGCTTACTAACTCTTGACCACGCGGCGTAGCGCGCCGCTCACGCATCTCAGAGCCTGAGGAGAGTCGATGCACGAGTTTCGGATTTGGGCCCCGCGCGCGCAAAGATTGCAGCTCAAGTTGAACGAACGTGAGCCGCTCGCAATGGAAGGGCCGGACGCAAACGGCTGGTGGTGCCGCGCGGTGCAGGACGCCGGTCCAAACATCGACTATGCGTTCCTGATAGACGACGACCCGACGCCGTATCCTGATCCTCGCAGCGCGTGGCAGCCACGCGGCGTGCATGCCGCCTCAAGAGTCTATGACCAGTCTGCTTTTCAGTGGACAGATAAGAACTGGCATTCGCCTCCGCTTTCAGCCGCGATCATCTACGAGATGCACATCGGGACCTTCAGCGAGGAAGGGACCTTTGATGGTGCAATCAATCATCTCGACTACTTAATCGATCTTGGAATCACGCACGTCGAGGTGATGCCGATCAACGAGTTCGCCGGGCAGCGCGGTTGGGGCTACGACGGGGTCTTCCTGTTCGCTCCGTTCGAGCCGTACGGCGGGCCCGACGGTTTCAAGCGCTTCGTCGATGCGTGTCACGCGAAGAACCTCGCGGTGATTCTCGACGTCGTTTACAACCACTTCGGTCCGGTGGGGAACTACACGAACAAGTTCGCGCCGTACCTGACGGAGCGGTTTCATACACCGTGGGGAGCGGCGGTGAACTTCAACGAGGGCGGAAGCGATGAGGTCCGCAGGTTCTTTTGCGACAACGCGCTGATGTGGCTGAAGGACTATCACGTCGACGGGCTGCGGCTCGACGCGACCCACGAATTTATCGACCGTTCAGCGATTCATTTCATGGAGCAACTCTCGGCAGAGGTGGAGCGCCTGGGCGCGACGCTCGGGCGCGGGTTTGTGCTGATCGCCGAGAGCGATCTGAACGATCCGAAGTTTGTGCGCCCGCGCGAGGCGCATGGCTACGGCATGGACGCGCAGTGGAGCGATGATTTTCATCATTCGCTGTTTACGCTGTTGTGGTGCGATCCGGGCCGCGGGTACTACGACGACTTCGGGTCCATGGACAATCTCGTGAAAAGCCTGAAATGTGTCTTCGTCTACGACGGAAACTATTCGGGGTATCGCAACCACCGGCACGGCAGGCCGGTGGAGGGGCTTTCGGCTCACCACTTCCTCGGGTACATCCAGAACCATGACCAGGTGGGGAACCGGGCCGTGGGAGAGCGGCTGGAGCACCTGGTGGGGATGGATGCGGCGAAGGTGGCGCTGGGCATCGTGCTGACGGCGCCGTTCGTGCCGATGCTTTTCATGGGCGAGGAGTTTGCGGCCTCCACGCCGTTCCTGTACTTCGCGGACCACGAGGACGAAGAGATGCGACGGCTGGTTGCCGAGGGGCGGAAGCGCGACTTCGCGGCCTTCGGATGGGACCAGTCGCAGATTCCGGATCCGGAGGTTCTGGAGACCTACGAGCGGTCGAAGCTGAACTGGAGCGAGATCCACCAAGGCCGACATCAGTGCATGTTCCGGTGGACGAAAGAGCTGCTCCACCTGCGGAGGACGACCGTTGCGCTGAACGATGGCGATCTCGGGCACCTGAAGGTCGCCTGCCGGGAGGAGGAGAAGTTCCTGGTGATGGAGCGCGGTCCGGTGCGGATCCTGGCGAACCTCGGCGACGAGACGGTGAAGACTGACCTGCGTGACGGTGAGCGGTTGCGGCTGAGTTCGTGCGATGGCGTCGTGCTCTCAGCGGGTGAGGCGGCGATGCCGAAGATGAGCTTCGCCATTCTCGAGCGGTCTGAGAACTAGACGGTGCTGCAGTTAGCATGAGTGCAGGAGCTACCTGCGTGGCAGACGAGGTCATCAGGACCATCAGCAGTCGAGAGGTTTACCGGAATGCTTGGACGAGCGTTCGCGAGGATGTGATCGAGCGCTCCAACGGGCAGCGCGGAATCTATGGTGTGGTCGATAAGGATCCGGCCTGCATTGTTCTTCCGATCGAACGCACGCCTGATGGAGATTTTTTGTGGCTGGTGAGGCAGTTCCGTTACACGGTCAAGGAGACGTACTTCGAACTGCCGCAGGGCGGGTGGGAGCAGCCGGAGGTGGACCCGGTCGAGATGGCGCGGGGCGAGCTGCGCGAGGAGACTGGGCTGCGGGCAGAACGGATGACCGAGCTGGCGAGGCTATGGATCGGCTATGGGGTGATGCGGCAGCTGCATCATGTGTTCCTGGCGGAAGGGCTTACGCAGGGTGAGCACGAGCGCGATCCGGAGGAGCATGACATGACGGTGCATCGGGTTCCCGTCAGCGAGTTTGAGGCGATGCTGCTGGACGGCAGGGTGATGGATAACTGCTCGGCTGCAGCGTGGGGTGTGTATCGGGTTTGGCGAGACAGACAGAGGTGACCCCCACCCCCTGTTTTTGGGCAAAATCTTGATTTGATTTGGTTTAGGTTCGGACCTCTTTTGTAAATTCCTGATTCCGTTCAGTTTCGAGTTTCGAGTTTGTCAGGATCGAGTTAAAGGCAAGCTCCGTTCAGTTTCGAGTTTTGAGTTTGTCAGGATCGAGTTAAGAGCAAAGTGTGAGTTAAAAGCAAAGGGCTGCGCGTGGCGCAGCCTCATCGGGTTAACTCTCTGTTTCTATTTTACAGATTGGAAGGTAATTAATTCCTCCTGATTTTTGCACGCCGATGTTGTTGAGGTGGAGGCAGTTATGGCGTTTTCCAGATTTCCAAGGGCTTGACAAGATTTCGAACGGCTGGGCGTTTATCGGTTTTCAGGGGGCGGAGCCGGGGGCTTCCGCGGGTTCTTCGTAGGCGGTGTGGAGCGGAAGGAGAACGGTGACCCGGGTTCCGTGGGTTCCGGGGGCGTCGCTGCTTTCGACTGTGATCGTGCCGCCGTGGCCTTCGACGAACTGGCGCGCGACGAAGAGGCCGATGCCGGTGCCGACGGGGCGGGTGGTGAAGAAGGCCTCAAAGACCTTGTCGATGTTCTGTTCCCGGATGCCTACGCCGTCGTCTTCGATGATGAGGCAGACCCCGGGGAAGGGTGTCTCGCAGTCGCGGACGGAGATGGTGAGCTTGCCGCCCTGGGGCATGGCGTAGATGGAGTTGGCGAGGAGGTTGGAGATGACCTGCATCATCTCGCCGCGGCGGATGGTGAGCCTGGTATTGGACTCGAGATGCTGCTCGATTTTGATGTTGTAGGCGGTGCAACGCGGGCTGTAGACGGTGATGGCGTGCTCGGCGAGCTGGGAGAGGCGCACGGAGACCGCGGAGGTGTGCTCGCGATAGTAGCCGAGGGTCTGCTTGGCGATGTGGGCGACGCGATTGAGCTCGATCTCCGCGGTGCTGAGGTAGGTCTTGCCCTCGGAGTTGGTGACGACCGGGCGCAGGAGATAGAGCAGATTAAGCACGGCTTCGAGAGGGTTGTTGATTTCGTGCGCGATGGTGGCGGCCATGCGTCCGGTGGCGGCGATCTTTTCCGCCTGGATGAGCGAGGTTTCGATGCGCTTGCGGCCGGAGATATCGCGGAGGATTTTGGAGGCGCCGACGATGATGCCGTTCTCGTCCTTAATGGGAGAGATGGTGAGCGAGACGTCGAGAAGCTCGCCGGATTTGGAGCGGCGAATGGTATCGAAGTGCTCGATGCGCTGGCCGTCGCGGATGCGGGCGATGATGTGGGGTTCGTCGGAGTGGAGATCTTCGGGGATGAGCTTGAGGACGGACTGACCGATGATCTCCTCGGGGGTGTAGCCGAGGATGCGGGTGGCGGCGTCGTTCCAACTGGTAATGATGCCGTTGAGATCCTTGCTGATGATGGCGTCCTCAGAGGATTCGACGATGGCGGCGAGCTGGCCGAGGCGCTTGGCGTCGATCTTACGCTGCATGTCCCCGCGATCGAGGTCGGTGAGCTGGCGGGAGAGCAGCTCGCGGAGGCGGGAGTTGTCGATGGCGAAGGCGGCCTGAGAGGCGAGCGTCTTGACGAGAAGCTCGCTGGTTTCGTCGAAGCTGTCGGATTCTTCATGGCCGTAGACGAGTACGCCGAGGATGGCGCCGGTGAGGACGCGAACGGGAACGGCGAGATAGCTGCGGACGTCGCGGGTGTTATGAGGCAGGCCATCGGAGGGCAGCGGGCCGCGGAAGCGGGTGTCGCGGGTGATGTCGCGCGAACGGATGATGGCGGGGTCTTTGAGCGGGGCGGCGACCGTGCCGCGTGCGGGGAATGTGGAGGAGCGCGCTGGCCCCGAGCCGGAGACTGTGTAGAAGGCGAAAGAACCGGGGTTGGGAGGGCCCTGGTTGAAGACGAAGGCCCCGAACTGCGCGCCGGTGACCTGCAGGCCGGTGTCCGTGGAGCGTTGCACGATGGATTCAAGCTGGGTGTTGCGGGCGAGAAGAAGGCCTGCCTGGGCGACGAGCTCAAGTTTCTGCTCGAGAGTGCGGGCGCGGTCAAAGGTGACACTCATGCGACCCTGCGACTTGTGGCGTACCTGCGACAGGCGGTCAGCATAAGGGGGCCCTTCTCTTCCTAACGATATTGGACGGTTCTAAGGGCTGATAGGACTAGTGAAGTTGGATTCGAGATGTTAACAGGATGTTGTGTGAGGAATCGCCGATACGGAGCTCAACTGGCTCTTTTTCTACGACAAAGCGGTTGAGCTTGTCGTTCCAGTAAGCCAGCGAGGAGATTTTGAGGGGGAGGGTGACGGTGCGGGTCTGGCCGGGCGCGAGTGGGACGCGCGCAAAGCCTTTGAGCTCTTGTGCAGGCCGGGAGACGGCGGAGTGAAGATGATGCACGTAGAGCTGCACGACCTCGTCGCCGGCGCGGGAGCCGTTGTTGGTGACATCGACGCTGATGTCGAGGGTTGTGGCGGGCGTTGCCGACGTTGAGGCGGGGTGCAGGTTTGAGAACTTGAATGTGGTGTAGCTGAGGCCGAAGCCGAAGGGATAGAGGGGATCGCCGCGGAAGTACATGTAGGTGCGGCCGTGGCGAATGTCGTAGTCCATCATGGGCGGGAGTTGATCGATGGATTGGGGCCAGGTGACGACGAGGTGGCCGCCGGGGTTGTAATCGCCAAAGAGGACACGCGCGAGGGCGGTGCCTTCGTCCTGCGAGCTGTGGGCCATGTGCAGGATGGCGGGGATGTGCTGCTGCGACCAGTTGATGGTGTAGGGGAAGCTGGAGATGAGCACCATGATGGTGCGTGGCTGGACGGCGAAGACCTGCTTGACGAGCTGCTCCTGTTCGAGGGTGAGCGATTCGCGGTCGCGGCCTTCGCGGCCGTCGGAGGGTGTGGTGCAGGGGAGCGTGCCGCCGCCGTCGACGGTGGGGAACCAGTCGTGCGCCATGTCGGGGCCGCAGGTGGGGTCGTTGCCGACGAGGACGATGGCGACATCAGAATTTTTGGCGGCGGTGAGGGCTTGTTGTCCGTATTCGGCGGCGGCGTAGTTGACCTTTACGTTAGGTCCGACGGCGGCCGCGATCGCGACGAGCGGAGAGACGGCGTAGGGAGGGAAGCCGCCGTACCAGTCCCAGTGGACGGAGTCGGCGAGCGGACCGATGACGGCGATGGATTTGAGTTTGGATTTGTCGAGCGGGAGAGCGTTGTTGGCGTTCTTGAGGAGGACGATGGATTCGAGCGCGGTGCGGAGTGAGACTTCCCCTGCATGAGGTGAGTTCCAGGGCTGGGGTTCGTCTTCCGTTTCCTTGATGCGGGTGTAAGGGACTTGTGCGGGCGGGTCGAGGAGGCCGAGCTTGAGCGTGATTTCGAACTTGCGGCGAAGGAGGTTGTCGAGCTCGGCTTCAGTGACGGAGCCTTCTTTGATGGCGGCGTGGGTCTCGTCTTTGTAGGTGTCAAGGAACTGATTGATGCCGGCGTGGAGGCAGGCGATGACGGCGGATTTCTGGTCGGAAAACTTGTGGTGCGAGGACCAGAGCTGCTTGACGGCGCCGCCGTCGGAGGAGAGGACGTCGACGCGCCACTGGTCGATGAGGATGGATTTGAGGATGGGATTGACGGCCATGGGCGTGCCGTTCCAGGAGTTGTAGCTGGCCATGACGCCGCGTGCGCCGCCGTCTTCAAAGCCCATGCGGAAGGGGACGGAGTAGTACTCCCAGAAGAGACGCGTGTCGAAGTCGGAGGAGGAGCGGTCGCGATGGTCCTCGTTGGAGTTGGCGAGGAAGTGTTTGAGGAGAGCGGCGGCTTGCCAGTAGTGCGGGTCGTCACCTTGCAGGCCGTGGACAAAGGCGGACACCATGGTGCCGTTGAAGAAGGGGTCCTCGCCGTAGACCTCTTCGCTGCGGCCCCAGCGGGGATCGCGCGCGAGGTCGGCCTGCGGTCCCCAGAGCATGAGGAGGCTGCGGTTGTACTTTGGCGTCTGCGAGATGTAGCGGGCTTCGTAGCCTTCGACGCCGGCAGCCTGCTGCACGAGCGCGGGGTCCCAGGTTTCACCGAGGCCGGGCGGTTGGGGGAACTGTGTGGTGGTGATGGCGTCGCGACCGCGGCCGCCGCGCTGCACGACGCCGTGAATGCCCTCCGAGCTGCCGAAGCTGGGCACGCCGAGACGCGGCACGGCGGTGTTGGTGCCGAGGCAGTCGATCTTCTCGTCGAGCGTCATGAGCGAGAGGAGATTGTCGATGCGTTTTTGTGGGGCGAGGGCGGGGTCGCGGAAGGGTTGCTGCGGCTGTTGCGCGGATGTGGAGGCGAGCGTAAGCGCGAGTGCGCTCGTGAGGAGGAGTTTGAGCACGCGGGGACCTCGTGTGGGTTGATCCACACGAGTTTAGCGCTAAACGATTTAGTTGATGTGTTTGGAGCGGCGGGACATGAAGTCCATGAGGAGGTAGTTGCCGAGCGTTTGCGGCGTGGTGAAGTAGGCCTTGCCGCGGCACATGGCGGACATCTGCTGCACGAACTGGACGAGTTGAAAATCACTCGCGAGCATGAAGGTGTTGATCATGATGTTGGCGCGCTTGCAGCGGCCGACCTCTTCGAGGGTCTCGGAGATGACGATGGGGTCGAGGCCGAAGGCGTTTTTGTAGATGCGGCCGTCGTCGAGCGTGAGCGCGGAGGGCTTGCCGTCGGTGATCATGACGATCTGCTTCATGTCCTTGCCGGAGGAGCGCAGGATGCGCTGAGCTACTCTCAATCCTTCCCGAGTATTCGTGTAGTGCGGACCGACTTTGACGCGCGGGAGTTGTGAGATGGCGATCTCTTCGGCGGAGTCGTGGAAGAGAACGAGGGAGAGCTGGTCGCCGGGGTACTGCGTGCGGATGAGATGCGAGAGCGCCATGGCGACGCGCTTGGCGGGCGTGAAGCGGTCTTCGCCGTAGAGGATCATGGAGTGCGAGCAGTCGAGCAGGACGACGGTGGCGCAGGAGGACTGGTAGTCGGCCTGCTGGACGTGAAGGTCAGAGTACTCGAGGTTGAGTGTGCCGAAGCCGGCTTGTCCGGGTAAAGGCGGAGGGCCCTCGCGCGCGAAGACGGAGTTGAGGGTGGCGGTGATGTCGAGGTTGAGGGAGTCGCCGAACTCGTAGGGCTTGGAGGATCCGTTGGTCTCGACGCCGGCGGCCTCGTAGAGCGTGTCGTGGCGGCCGAGCGAGGATTTGCCGAGAGGGCCGAGGAGATCGCGCAGGGCCTTGAAGCCGAGGAAGTCCATGGCCTTGTCGGTGACTTCGAAGCGCGCGTTCTCGGAGTTGCCGTCTGCCTGTTCTCCCTGGCCCTGGGAGTCTTCGGGAGACTCGGCGTTGAGGAAAGCTTCGTCCTTCATGCGCTGAATGATCTTTTCGACGAGCTCCTGCTTGCCTTCCTCGGGGAGCTCTTCGTACTTCTCCTGCGCGTCCTCGTCGAGCAGCTCACCGGAGTCGAGCGCCTGGCGGATGGCCTCGCGCAGATCTTCCATGGAGTCCGAGGCATTTTCAAACTGCGACCACGGATCTTCGAAGCCGGAGTCGAGGAAGAAATCCGACAGAGCTTCCATCAGGTCTTCGAGATCGAAGCTTGTGGAGAGATCGCCGGTGAATTTTGTGTAGCGGGTGAGCTTCATAGCGCGCGAGTGTGGGCTTCCATAGATTAGACGCCTGCGCGGGTTTGAGGATGCGAACTAAGGTCGCGTTCCGTTCATGACGGCGAAGCCGGAGTGTTTGTACCAGCAATCGACGTTGGTGAAGCCTTCTTCGCGCAGCCACGCGAGCTGCGTGGCGATGGGTGTGCGGCGGTCCTCCTGTTGGCGGAAGAGCGAGTCGGCGATCTGCTGTTCTGTTGCTCCCAGGGAGCGAATGTTGGCGAGCCAGCGGAGCTGATAGATCTCTTCGAGCTCAGGCGTGGGGCCGGCGATGTGGTCGGCGTTGATGAAGAGGCCACCGGGGCGTAGTGCGGTGAAGATAGGGCGCAGCAGCGCGTGTTTGCGTTCGTCTTCCAGATGATGAATGGAGAGCGAGGAGACGATGGCGTCGGAGTTTGGCGGCAGCGGCTCGGTGGTGTAGTCGGCGAGCAGGAAGGTGATGTGCGAGGCTTCCGAGTTGCGACCGAGGCGGTTGTGCGCGAGGGCGAGCATGTTTTCGGAGAAGTCGATGAGCGTGAGGTGCGCCTCGGGAAAGGCGGCGCGAAGCATGGCGGAGAAGAGGCCGGAGCCGGCGCCGAGCTCGACGATGTGCAGGGCGTCGGTGGGGATGAGCTCGAGTGCGGCGGCGTAGAAGGCTTCGTGGCCGGGGATGAGCTTCATGCGGTCACGGTCGTAGGTGGCGGCGGTGGCATCGAAGACGGCGCGGCTGTTGTTCGTGGCCATGAAGGAGAGCATAAGCCGACTTGATGGTCATTTGAAATTAGATAAGAATTTCGAATAAGGCTATTTGCGCTTCAGTGCCTCGAGTTCTTCGAGCGTGCGGGGCCAGTCGGAGCCGAGGAGGCGCGAGAGCGAGCGGTCTGCTAAGACGCGGCCGGCGGTTTGGCAGGTGGGGCAGTAGTTGGTTTCGTTGTCGGCGTAGCGGATGCGCTGTACGGGTGTGCCGCAGCGCGGGCAGGGAAGGTTGTAGCGGCCATGCACGGCCATCTCGGGGCGGAAGGCAGTGACCTTCTCGGGAAATTTTTTCTCGGCCTCGGAGTTGAAGCGGTCGATCCAGGTTTGCAGGGTTTCGCGTGTCGCGGTGTAGAGGCGCTGCCAGTCGTCTGGCGTGAGCTTTTGAGTTTGCGCGAGTGGCGAGAGCTTCGCGGCCCAGAGGATTTCGTCGGAGTAGGCGTTGCCGATGCCGGAGAGGACGCGCGGGTCAGTGAGTGCGCGCTTGAGGGTGTGGTTTTCGGCGGAGAGCGCGGCGCGGAAGTCGTCGAGCGTGAGCGAGAAGATGTCGAGGCCGCCGGGGTCGAGTGCGGCGAGTGCGGTTTCTCCGCGGACGAGATGCAGCGAGGCGCGACGCTTGGCGCCGGCTTCGGTGAGGACGAGCGAGCCGTTGGAGAAGTCAAAGGAGGCGAGGTTGTTGCGGCCTCCGAGTTTAGGTCGTGGCCCAGCCTTCAACTCGCGCCAGTGCAGGCGGCCGGCGATCATGAGGTGCAGGACCAGGAAGAGTTGTTCGCCGGTTTCGTCTGCGTCGAAGACGAAGGCGATGCGTTTGCCGAGGCGGCGCAGGTCGCGAACCGTTTTGCCTTCAATGGATTGAATTGGCGGAACGGCTGTTCGGAGGAGCAGCGGGCTCGCGATGCGAAGTTGCTCAAGAAGATGGCCGACTACGCGTGGCCTGAGCGCGGTGAGGTAGGCCGTGATGTCAGGAAGCTCCGGCATACGAACGATGAGATGAAGGATACGCGAGCTAACCCGCGTGTCATCAAACATCAACGAGAGGCGAACAAAAGTTTGCTGCAACTGCATGCGGTGGATGGTGATTTTGCGAGGGTTATAGAAAGTTCAAAAAAGTTGAAATCGCCAGCAAAAATGAGGGCAACGCGATTGGAAGAGCAACGCTCCTAGAAAGTGCGGACGATGATGTCCGCCCAAAGCTGAAGAGGAGTACATGCTATGGCGACACACGACAGAGACATGGAGCAGAAAAACAAGGGCAACCAGGATCCGAACCGCACGCAGTCCTCCGGGATGGGAGGCTCTGCTTCGCAACAGTCCGGCAAGCAGCAGCCGGGCACACAGCAGGGAAATCAAGGGAGCCATGGATCGCAGAGCGGGAGTCAGAAGGGCTCCGGCTCAAGCAGCGACAAGAGATGAATAGCAAAATCGCCAGTGCGCGGAGCTGAGTCATCCTGGCAAGCAATCACGCTTGCCGTGGACCCCGACAGACCGCGGCTGTGCAGGGCCAGCCCGCTGAGCAGAGGCGGGCTTTAACAAGCGGCGAAGAGGAAAGAAGTGCCTCTTCGCCGCTGTCTATTTTTCAGGTGATGCGAGGGGATTTATTTTCCGGCAAGCACGGTGGTGTTGCCTCCGACGCGCGTGGCCGTCGCGGGAGTGCGGAGTAGATCGCGAAGCGAAGAGGGCGCGCTGTCAGGACCGAAACGTGCGAAGTAAAACTCGAGCTCGGCGAGATCGCCGGCGCTGAAGTGGGTCTTCTGCTCGTCGGTGGTGTATTGCTTGACGACGGTGGGATCGGCGGTGGCCTTGCCGAGGAAGGTCACAGCGTTGCGAATGGTGCGGCCGTTTTCAGTGCAGGCATAGAGGTCGATGTTCTGGCGCGTGGCGAATTCAGCGACCATGAGGAGCGGCTGCAGAGCGAAGGACTGGTAGTGGATGGCGTTTTCGTGGCGCGCCATCTCAAGCGGGAAGGCGCCATTCGAGTCTTCCTGGCCGACGGCCTGCTTGAACGTGTCGACACCGAAGCGGAAGAGCTCGTTGTCGTTGGAGAGGACGCCGATGGAGATGGCAGCGAGCGCACGCCAGTAGTGGTGATTGTTGCCGAGAGCGCCGGGTTTTTCGTAGGAGATGAGCTGGTGCGCGGCGTTGCGCAGCCACTGGGCGACGCGTTCCTGCTGTGCGGCGTCGAGTGCGGTGTCCTGTTTGAGCACGGAGGCGGTTACGCCAGCGGAGGAGAGTGACCACTCGGCCTGGAACCAGGATTGCGAGTAGGCCTTGGGGTCGTAGTTGGTGAGAGCTTTGGCTTGCGCCCAGGCGTCGAGTTGCGCGAGAGCGCATTGCGCTTCGGATTGGTTGCCGGTGGCGACCCACTGATTCATGCCGGCGGTAATGCGGTGTTCGAAGGCGGCGTACACGCGGGTGGCCTCGGCCTCTGCGGGATTGATGGGGCCGTTGGAGCCGTGCATGTAGTGGTGTGGGATCTCGATAGCGCCGGTGGGCGCGGGGACGAGAGGGGTGGCGACGCAGGAGCCGAGGTGCGCGATCGCATCGCGGAGACGTGTGTCGGTGGATCGTCTTCAGGAAGGCCTGACGCGCGGTGACGTCTAGCACGGAGGCGCTGGGGTTGGATATTTTTTGTGCGGAAAGTGTGGAGGCCAGGGCGAGGGCAGCGGAGAGCGCAAGAATTTTCGTCGTCATAAGAACGAGAGAATCTTACCTGCGCCGCGCGATTTTCGTCGAGCTTTGAACTAATTCGCGTGGTTCGCCCGGACGCCGCGCGCGGGCTTGTGTCGCAGCATTTCAACGAGGGCACCGACCAGCGCATACGTCGCAGCATTCGCAAAAAGGACGAAGTAGAAGCCGATGGGGTGATGGCGAACCAGCGCAATGGGACAGGTGAGGTCGATCAGCGTACGCGCGGTTCCGGACAATGGAGCGGGGAATGTTGCGGAGATATAGAGCCTCCAGAACACGGCAACGAGCGCTCCCACAGTGGCCCAGATTGCGATTCGGAGTTTCATGTTTCCTCCTCTCCCAATCACTTCAATTCGAAGTGATTAGTTGAAGCCGCGGCGCGTGCGATTGAAGGCGTTTTCGCGCTCGCGTTCGCGCATGCGTTCGCCGAGGCTGGCGGCGTCTTCGATGCGCTTGCGCTTTTCGCCGGCGGTGAAGGTGCGGGCCTCGCTGCGGGAGATGCGCTTGTGCGCGGTCATGCCTTCGAGCAAAAACTCGGCGGCGGAGACGGTGAGTTCGGGCTCGGCGGCTTTGGGGAGCTTGAGCGGCGCGAGTTTCTCGAGAAGTCCCTGGATTTCCTTGAGGGATTTGAGCACCGTGGCAGACGGCTGCTTGTCGTTGAGCTCGACGGTGCCGCCGAGGTTGAACCACTGCTCAATCTGTTGCGTGTCGACGCCGGCGAAGTAGGTGTCGTAGATGCTGGCAACGGACTGGCGGATGATCTCGCGCATGACGACGTCGGAGCCCTTGAGCTCGCCCTCGTATTCGAGTTCTACTTTTCCAGTAATGCCCGGTAATGCGGCGAAGATGTCGCCGACGCGGGGGACGACGAGCGACTCGTCATGCAGGAGGGCGCGGCGTTCGGCGTTCGAGACGACGAGCTCCATGGTGCTGATGGGCAGACGCTGCGAGACGCCGGAGCGCTTGTCGACCTTCTTCTCTTCGCGGGCGACGAAGGCGATCTGCTCGACGATCTGGCGGATGTAATGCGGGATGTGGATGCGCTGGATCTGGTCGTTGTCGGCGGCGTAGCTGCGCGCGGTCCAGGCTTCCTGCTCGGTGATGGTGATGGCCTCGTCGAGGGCTTCGGGGTAGTGCGTGCGAATTTCGCTGCCGATGCGGTCTTTGAGCGGGGTGACGATCTTGCCGCGCGCGGTGTAGTCCTCGGGGTTCGCGGAGAAGACGATGGCGACGTCGAGCTCGAGGCGGATGGGGTAGCCCTTAATCTGGACGTCGCCCTCCTGCATGATGTTGAAGAGTGCGACCTGGATTTTGCCGGCGAGGTCGGGGAGCTCGTTGATGGCGAAGATGCCGCGGTTGGCGCGGGGGAGCAGGCCGTAGTGCATGGTGAGCTCGCTGCCGAGCTCGTGGCCGGAGCGCGCGGCCTTGATGGGGTCGACGTCGCCGATGAGGTCGGCGACCGTGACGTCGGGTGTGGCGAGCTTTTCGACGTAGCGGTCGATGGGCGTCATCCAGGCGATGGGCGTGTCGTCGCCGAGCGATGCGATGAGGTCCTTTGAGAATTTGCTGAGCGGAGCGTAGGGATTGTCGCGGAGCTCGGAGCCGGCGACGTAGGGAGCGTAGGGGTCAAGCAGCGTGGTGAGCGCGCGCAGGATGCGCGACTTGGCTTGTCCGCGCAGGCCAAGCAGGATGAAGTTGTGCCGCGAGAGAATCGCGTTGACCACCTGCGGGATGACGGTGTCCTCATAGCCGACGATGCCGGGGAAGAGCGCTTCGGCTTCTTCGGCGTTGCCGCGGGACTTCCCCGCAATATGACGCAAGCGGGCGATGAGGTTGTCGCGAAGCTCGTCCTTGACGGAGCGTGAGACGCGCTCCAGCGTGAACTCGGAGTTGCGGAGTTGGCCGAGAGTGGCGGGAAGCGCTGTTTGCGGCGTCGTTGCAGCATTTTGCGACATGGCTACAAGTATAGATGTTGCAAACGTCTGAAGGTCTCAGGCGGCAGGGCCTGCAGGAAGTCGCGTCTAACGTTGCGGGACCGGTTCGGGTGGGACTGGTCCGACTCTTATCGGGGGGCGAATTGCATGTCGCTGTTTCATTTCCGCCACGGATGGTTCTTTGTCATCTTCCTGTTCTGTGGCGCGATCGTCTTCGCCAACCTGTTTCACTTTGTGCTGTTTCGGATTGTGCATCACAAGGAGGCGACCTCCAGCACGCGGGGCCTGGGTTTGCGCAAACATCTTGCCGGCCCGGCGCGAGCCATCTTTCTGCTGACCTGTGTTCTCATCTCGGTGCCCTTTATTCCCGGCCTCTCCCCGCATTGGGAGCACCTTATACGGCACAGCCTCTTCATGGTGATTGTGGCGTCGCTGGGTTGGTTTGCCGCGGGCTGTATCTATGTGCTGCAGGCGTTCCTGCTGCGACGGTACGACATCACCGCGGCCAACAACGTCCGCGCGCGCCGGGTGCATACGCAGTTCCAGATATTTCGGCGGATTGCCATTGCGTTCGTGGTCGTGATTACGGCGGCGGCGTTGTTATGGACCTTCAACGATCCGCGTATATGGCACTACGGGTCGGGACTGCTGGCTTCGGCGGGCGTTGCGACGCTGATCGTTGCCGCGGCTGCCAAGTCCACCGCTTCGAATTTCCTTGCGGGACTTCAGATTGCACTGACAGAACCGATCAAGATCGACGATGTCGTGGTGGTGCAGGGTGAGTGGGGCCGCATTGAAGAGATCACAAGTTCGTACGTGGTTATCAGGATCTGGGACCTGCGCCGGCTCATTGTGCCGTTGAGCTGGTTTATTGAAAACGCCTTTGCGAACTGGACGCGCCAGGACTCAAAGATTCTCACGACCTCGTTTCTCTATCTCGACTACGAGGTGCCGGTGAAGGAGTTACGCGGGGCGTTTGAGCGGGTTGTGAAGGCAAGTCCACTGTGGGATGGCCAGGCGCAAGGGCTTCAGGTCACGAATCTGACGGATCGAAGCATGGAGATCCGATGCCTCATGAGCGCGGCGGACTCGGGCACCGCATTTAATCTGCAATGCCTGGTGCGCGAGGAGATGATGGAGTGGGTGCGGGAGCACTATCCGACCGCGTTTCCGACAGCGCGCTTTGCCTCGCGGGCTGAGCCGGAGGAGAACAAGAGCAACGAAAATCGAGCGGCGGCACCGCCCGAGCTCGTCGGTACAAGATAGCCCCACTCGGGATCCGATCTCACATTCCAATGCGATTGCTATGTCTGCGCGGCCTTCTGTGACTAAGGTATAGACAGCACCTGCATGGCATGAGGACTCCGGCAAGGTATGCCGGCCAGGGAAAGTGAGACGCTGCATGAGTTCATTCGAGTCGCGGCATGTCTATTTCTATTTCATCTTTTTGTTTTGCGTGGCGATAGGACTCGCGAACCTGGTGCACCACCTGCTGTTTCGCTTCACCCGCCTGAAGAAGTCCGAAACCAGCGTGTCGAACAGGGACATGGGGTTCGAGCTGTGCTGCGTGGTGCGCGAACGAATGCTGGCGTGGGTTCGCCGGAATTATCCGGCAGCCTTTCCGGTCACGCGATTTCAGATGCTGCCGGAGGAGAATTCGCGCGGCACGGAGGAAGCAGTCATTCGCTCCAGGTGAGCGAATGCACGCCGGGCAGGGACCGGAGCTGCTCAATCGCTGCGGGTGTGTGCGGTTCGACGGAGGGCCGCTCGCGCCAGCGAACGGTGCATTCGAGCGCGGAGAGCGAGCCGGGCGGATTGTAGGTGGCCTGCCAGCGCGTGAACTCCCACCCGGCTTTCAGGATGAGTGCGCGGAGCTCGTCTTCGGGCGGAGAGCCGGGATCGAGTGCGAGGCAGAGATGGCCCTGCTGCACGCGGGGGATGAAGTTCTCTGCGTGTTTGAGGCCCCAGAGAATGAAGAGGGCGAGCGCCGTTGCACAGCAGCCGAGGATGAGCTGGCCGCCGCCGAAGAGCAGGCCAAGCACGCTGATGAACCAGATGGTCGCGGCGGTGGTGACGCCGGAGACGATGTTGTTGTCCTTCTTGACGATGACGCCCGCGCCGATGAAGCCGATGCCGGAGAGGATGCCGAGCGGAAGACGCTCGAGGTCGAGCTGGATGAAGGAGGATGGCGTCTTGCCGGAGGTGCCGAGCAGCATGTTGGCCTGCAGCTGTGCGAGGCACGCGGCGAGGCAGACGAGCATCGTGGTGCGCATGCCCGCAGGGTGCCCGCGCTCATCGCGGTTGAGGCCGATGAGCAGGCTCGCGATGGCGGCGAGCAGAAGGCGCAGCGCGATCTGTTCCCATGTCAGGGTCAGCGGCATGAAGTTGCTTCCCGCTGATTTCGATGAGGTTCTGTGACGTTGCTGTTGCCGAGGCCTTAGCTGATGTCGTCGAGCATGGCCTGCATTTCGCTCGCAGCGTGCGCGTTGCTGGTGCGGGCGGCGGCGGCGAGGCCGTCGTTGAGGCGCTGGCGTGCTTCATCGGTGCGGCCGAGCTTGAGCAGTGTCTGTGCGGACATCTGGAAGGCGGGGACGTAGTCGGGGTTGTGCTGGAGGGTGGTCGCGAACTCGCGGAGAGCGTCGTCGTTCTTGTCCTCGGAGGCGTAGGCCATGGCGAGGCCGTAGCGCGTGAAGGGGTCGGTGGGGTGCTCGGCGAGGATCCCGGTGAGCATGGCGATCTTGTCCATAGGGATATTGTTGCAGGCCGACTCTGCGGCGGCTAGGGGACGAAGACGAAGCGGGAGTCTCCTTCGGGCTGGTCCCAGGCGGAGGTGATGTCGCCCAAGGGAAGGGAGCGCACGCTGATGTCGAAGGGCTGGCGTGCGGCTTCGGCGAAGAAGTCGGAGATCGAGGTGAGGAGGTCAGGGAGGGCCACGCTGCCGAAGCCGCTGCCGAGGAGCTCCACTGCCGAGCTGCGCAGAAGCGAGCCGTCGAGCGGAATGGTGCGGCCGGCCGACTGGCCTATCTGGATATAGCGCAGGCGCGAGGTTGCGTTGTCTCTCTTCGCGATGGCTTCGAGCGTGGCTTCGGCTGGTGGGCCCCAGAGGTAGTCGAGCACGACGTCGATGCCGGCTTCGATCTCGCGGCGCAGGGCGGCGACGAGCTCTTCGCGGGGAAGCTCGAGCGAGACGGTCGCGTCGGCGCCGAGGGATTTCGTCTTTTCGAGCGCTTCAGGGTTGCGACCGCAGGCGATGACGCGTTTCGCGCCGCGACGTTTTGCGATCTGCACGGCGAGCTGGCCGGCGACGCCTGTGGCGCCGAGAATCAATACGCTTTCGCGGGGGGCAAACTTCGCGCGATAGGTGAGCGCTCCCCAGGAGGACATGGCCGGGTTGCCGAGCGCGGCGGCTGTGGCGTCGGGGATGGAGTCGGCGATCGGGAATACGGTCTGCGGGCGTGTGATGCAGCGCTCGGCGAAGGTGCCGAACTGCGGACGGACGGCGGCGAAGAAGACGCGGCGGCCATCGTCGAGCGTGCCGACGCCGTCGATGCCGGGAATGAGAGGATACCCGCCGCTGCTGGTGTAATGACTGCCCTTAGCGCGGGCCTTCACGATGGGGTGCAGGCCGGCGGCGAGGACGCGGACGAGGGATTCGCCGGGCTGCGGGACGGGATCCTCAAAGGGCTTGTACACGGGCGCGGACTGAGCGGACTCGAGGACGGCGGCGTTCATGCAGGCTCCGACAAGTACCTGGAATTGGGCGTGTTTCGCAGTTCAGATGCGCGCCAGGCACGGCAGGACGCGGACATTTAGAATATAGAGAAGGGAGCCGGGCCGCGGAATCCGCAGACTTCTCCCGAAATCTGAGCGGAGGTGTGGCAAACAGGATGAGCGAAGGTGTGGCCGCACGGCCGGTGCGCGAGTCCCAGTCCGAGCGCAGCGAGATTATCTTTCCCAGCGATGCGAACGCGATCGGGAACCTGTTTGGCGGACGGCTGATGCAGTTCATCGACCTGGTGGGCGCGATGGCCGCGAGCCGCCATGCGCGGGCGTACACGGTGACGGCGTCGATGGACCACCTGGATTTTGTGGCGCCGGTGAAGGTCGGCGACCTGCTGATTCTGAAATCGAGTGTGAACCGGGCTTTTCGCACCTCGATGGAGGTCGGCGTGAAGGCGATGGTGGAAGACGTTCGCGAGAGCCGCTTCCGGCAGGTTGCTTCGGCGTATCTGACGTTTGTGGCAGTGGATGCGACGGGCAAGCGGATCGAAGTCCCGCAGGTCGTCGCCGAGACCGAGCACCAGAAGCGCCGCTTCGAAGACGCGGGCCGCCGCCGCGAGATGCGCAGCGAAGAGGTGCAGCGGCGGAAGAATCTGCGGGCGACTCTGCCGCCCGAGTGGCATGTGTAGGGCAGTGAATAGTGAGTAGTGAATAGTGAATAGTGAAGAAGAGCAAAGGCGAAAAAATCTGATGGGACATACAGGACAACAGCCGATGGGACCGCAGCCGCTTCCGGGCGTGCAGTACGTCGTCGCCGTCGGTTCGGGCAAGGGCGGCGTTGGTAAGACCACCGTCGCGGTGAATCTGGCGGTGAGTTTGGCGAAGCAAGGGTTTCGCGTGGGATTGCTGGACGCGGACATCTACGGGCCGAATGTGCCGACGATGCTTGGCGTTACGCGGCAGCCGTCGGTGGGGCCGGGCAACATGATTGAGCCGCTGACGGCGCACGGCGTGAAGTTCATGTCGGTGGGGCTGATCTCGCCGGGCGACAAGCCGATGGTGATGCGCGGGCCGATGCTGCACGGCATCATCAAGCAGTTTCTGCAGCAGGTGGCGTGGGGCGAGCTCGACTTCCTCATCATCGATCTGCCGCCGGGAACGGGCGACGTCGTCATCTCGCTGGTGCAGACGGTGCCGTTGACCGGAGCGGTGGTCGTCTCGACGGGTTCGAGCGTGGCGCTGCAGGACGCGCGCAAGGCGCTGGAGATGTTCCACCAGGTGAACGTCGAAGTGCTGGGCATGGTCGAGAACATGAGCCAGATGACGCTGCCCGACGGAAGCGTGATCGATGTCTTCGGCGCGGGCGCGACCGAGCAGACAGCGAAGCAGTTCAACATCACCTTCCTGGGCGCGGTCGATCTCGACCCGCAGGTGCGCGAGGGCGGAGACCGCGGCCTGCCGGCGTCGCTGGCCGGCGATCAGTCGGCACGCGGACGCGAGTTTGCGGCAATTGCCGAGAAGGTGAAGGCTCGCGCGGAGCAGGTGGCGGCGCAGAGCGAGAATGTTCTGGAGATTTCGTAGAGAAGTGAATAGTGAGTAGTGAATAGTGAATAAGGCGAAGACAAGCTAAGAGCTGGAAGCTAGAAGCTGCATTTATGCGGAACGACATCACAACCCGGCAGCGCGAGAGAGAGCGAGTTAGGGAGTTAGGGAGTTAGCGAAAACGAAGCATGCGGAACGACATCACAACCCGGCAGCGCGAGATTCTCACGGCGATCGTCGAGCAATACATTGCGACGGGCGAGCCGGTGAGCTCGGGGGCGATTGCGCGGTTGCCGTTGTCGGGCGGGCCGGCAAGTTCCGCGACGATCCGCAATGAGATGGTCGAGCTCGCGGAGCAGGGGCTGCTCGAACAGCCGCACACCTCCGCCGGGCGTGTTCCGTCGGCGCGCGCTTTCCGCATGTACGTCGAACAGATCAGTGGCAACCGTCTCAAGGAGCCCTCCGCCATCGAGCTTCAGTCGCGCATCGATACGAGCTTTGCGGGCATCGCGGGCGCCGAGGCGCTGCTGGAGCGCACTTCGCATGTGCTGGCTGTGCTCTCGAGCGGTGTCGGCCTGGCGATGTCCACTGCGAGTTCGCACGACACGCTGGAGCACGTGCACTTCAGCCGTCTGGCGGAGCAGCGTGTTCTGGCCGTGGTTGTAACTCGCAGCGGCATGGTGCGAGACCGCGTCCTGTCGCTGGATCGTGACCTCAACATGCTGGAGCTCGAGACGGCCTCGCGCTTTCTGAACGAGCACTTCCGCGGCTGGAGCATGGAGCGCATCCGCACGGAGCTGGCGCGGCGCATCGAGAACGAGCGCAGCACCTACCAGCAGATGATGGAGGCGGCGCAGCAGCTCTGGAACCAGACGGTCGGCGCGGCGGCAGGGGCGCAGGCGGTCTTTATCGATGGTGTTGCCAATCTGCTCGGGCTTCCGGAAGACCGAGCGCGGCTGCGCGAGATGCTGACGGCGCTCGAAACCAAGGAGCGGCTGGTGGAACTGCTGAATGCCTACATCGACGCGCGGCAGGAGTCGGTTCGGGTTGTGTTTGATCTGGAACGGCACGCGCCAGAGATGGAAGGGCTCGTGCTCATTGCCGCGCCTGCGCGCGTGGACGGCGAAAACCTGGGCTCGGTTGGCGTGATCGGGCCGAAGCGGATGAACTACCCCAGCAATATGAGTGCGGTGGCTTATGTGGCGCAGATGCTGGAACGCGCGCTGACGCCGCGAAGCTCTTGAGCGCATCTATAAAAGGTTGGCGATGCAAACAGGTTAGCGATGCAGGGAAAACAGGTTGGGCAGAGATGAGGTAGGCGATGAGCAACAGTCGCACGCGGTGGCCGCGGCCGGGAGTTTTTGGAAAGGAAAGACGTATGACAGGGACAGAGGAGATTCAGCGGGTGGACGGACCGGAGAGCGACGGCGCACCGGAGCCGGTGGATTCAGCGGCTGGACTGGGACAGAATGAACAGACTGCCGAACAGGGAGCGGAGCTGACCGCTGTGCGCGACGAGCGCGACGCGCTGAAGGATCGGCTGGCGCGGCTGCAGGCCGAATTCGACAACGCCCGCAAGCGCGAGGTGAAGGAGCGGCAGGATGCACGCGACTACGCGGTGCAGGGAACGATCGAGCCGTTCCTCGGCGTGATGGACAACTTTGCGCTGGCACTCAAGGCGCAGGGATCGGTGGAGCAGCTTCGCGCCGGCGTCGAGCTTATCCTGAAGCAGATGGAAGAGGCGCTGCGCGGGCTGAACGTACAGCCGGTGGAGGCTGTCGGCGCTCCATTCGATCCGCGCGTGCATGAGGCGCTTGGCAGCGAAGAACGCGAGGACGTGCCGGACCACCAGGTGGTCGAGGAGATTCGCCGGGGCTACAAGCTGCGCGACAAGCTGCTGCGCCCCGCGCTGGTAAAGATTGCGACCAACGCGAAGCAGGTTAGCGACTGACCGAAATTGAAACAAGGCGCGAGCCGGAAGAGCTCGCGAGCGATGATGGGAAGTGTGTAGATGGCGACCGCAACGATGAAGATGGACTATTACGAGGTTTTGCAGGTGGAGCGCACGGCGAGCGACACGGAGCTGAAGGCTGCGTATCGCAAGCTTGCCATGCAATACCACCCCGACCGCAATCCGAATAACCCGGATGCGGAAGAACAGTTCAAGGCCTGCAGCGAGGCCTACCAGGTGCTCAGCGACCCGGACAAGCGCGCCGCCTATGACCGCTACGGTCATGCAGGTGTCGGCGCCGCGGGGGCTGCGGGCAATCCGTTCGCGGGCGGGCCGTTCGCACAGGGCGACCTTGGGGACATCTTCGGCGATCTCTTCGGCGAGATGTTTAACATGGGCTCGCGTGGCGGCCGTGCGTCTCGCGCGCAGCGCGGACGCGATATCAAGTTCGACATGCGCCTCGAGTTTGAGGAAGCCGTGTTCGGAATCGAGCGCGAGATCAACATCCGCCGCGCTGAAACCTGCAGCGAGTGCAGCGGCACCGGATCTGAGGGCGGACGCCAGCCCGAAACCTGCCAGCAGTGCGGCGGCCGCGGACAGATTCGCACGCAGCAGGGCTTCTTCTCCGTGGCGCGCACCTGCCCGGTCTGCTCCGGCACCGGCTCGGTCGTGCGTCACCCATGCAAGACCTGCCGGGGCGATGGCCGCGTTGGACGCGAGCACAAGATCCTCGTCAAGGTTCCGGCGGGCGTGGAAAACGAGACGCGCATCCGCTATGCCGGCGAGGGCGATGCAGGAAAATGGGGCGGACCGAACGGCGATCTCTACGTCGTGCTGGAGGTTCGCGCGCACAAATTCTTCGAGCGCGACGGCGACGACCTGCACTGCGTGATGCCCGTCAGCTTCCCGCAGGCGGCACTCGGCACCGAGCTTGAGATCGAAACGCTGCATGGCCCCGAGACGCTGAAGGTTCCCGAAGGCACGCAGAGCGGCAAGGAGTTCCGTCTGCGCGGCAAGGGAGTTCCGCACCTTAACTCCCATGGACGCGGCGATCTCATCGTGGAGGTGCGCGTGCAGACACCGGCGAAGATGACCAAGCAGCAGAAGGAACTGATGCGGCAGCTCAGCGAGTCGATGAAGGTCGACAACGTGCCGCAGTCGCGCGGGCTCTTCGACAAGGTGAAGGAGATGTTTAGCTAGGGAGTTAGGGAGTTAGGGAGTTAGGGAGTTGGGGAGTTAGGGAGTTAGGGAGTTGGGGAGTCAGCGGCTGGCGAGATGCCCGTTGCTGACTTCTTGCTTTTGGCACTAGAGAAGTGCCGAGCAGATGCTGAGTGCTGCGATGGCCGCCGTCTCAGCGCGAAGGATACGCGGCCCCAGCGTAATGTGCCGCCATCCGCTCTCGCTGAACAGCTTCATCTCATCGGCGGTCCAGCCACCCTCCGGCCCGATCGCCAACGCAATCTCGCCGGTCGCATCCTTCAGCGCCGAAGCTAGCGAGTTCTCCTGCTCCGTCTCCGCCAGCAGCAGCTTCAACGGCGCACTCACCTGCGCAATCGCCTGCTTCAACTGCAGCGGATCATCCACCTGCGGGAGATCGCTGCGCCGCGATTGCTTGGCAGCTTCCAGCGCGATTCGCCGCCAGCGCTCCACGCGTTTCGACGCGGCCAACGCGAGATGTTTTTCCGTGCGCCGCGCAATCACCGGCGTAATTCTCGCCGCGCCAAGCTCTGTCAGTTTTTCGAGTCCCCACTCGTAGTGATCGAACTTGATAATCGCAAGCAGAAGATGAACGGGAAGTGCTGCTTCCGCCTCCAGCTCTTCACCTAACGCGAAAGTAACCTCCTGTTCGGTGACGTTTACAACCGTGGCACGTCGCAGGAATCCGTTCGTCACGACATCGAAAATTTGTCCGGGTTGGGCTCGAAGAACGCGCGCGAGGTGCAGCGCCTGGTCCCCCGTTAGAGAAGCGTTGGTGTCGGTAAATTTGTCGGCGATCCAGCGTCGGCGTGTCATCGTGTTCAAGGATACTGCGATGCGGGATTTTTAAGAGCGTACGAAAAGGCGCATGAACACTGGGCGAAAAACACCTCGGGGGACGCTCTCTTTGGCGTCCCCCGAGTGTGTTGCCTTGTTTGTTGCTTTGCCTTTGGTTGCGTTTGCCTGCGCTCCCAATCGATGTTGACCATCGACGCTGCAATGCAGCTAACAAGGGTATAGATTTCCTTGGCGTTAGAGTCAAGTGAAAAAAGAAGATTAAGGAGGAATTTCTGCCGTGCTTTGCACAGCCCTCGGGCGACATTCGGATGACATTTCATCCCTCTCGAAGTTGCATTCGCGTCTCTCACGTCGAGTGATGCGAGTCCGAGCGCGAGGCCGACACATCAAATGGAGACGTATACTTTGTCGGCGCAGCGCGCTTGAACACGCTGTCGTCATCAGGAGATTCGTCCCATGCGTGAAGTTGTTATTGTGAGCGCGGTTCGCACACCGGTCGGAAAATTTCTCGGCGGCCTCTCGCCGTTGAGTGCTGTTGAACTCGGCGCGATTGCAGTGCGGGCCGCCGTCGATCGCGCCGGCGTCGACTCCGCAAGAGTCGACGAATGCATCATGGGCTGTGTTCTGCCTGCGGGTCTTGGACAGAATCCAGCGCGCCAGGCGGCGCTGCGAGGAGGCATTCCAGACTCGGTCAGCGCGCTCACGATCAACATGGTGTGCGGCTCGGGCCTTCGCGCCGTGGGCCTCGCTGCGCAGGCCATTGCGCAGGGTGATACCGAGATCGCTGTCGCCGGTGGCATGGAGTCGATGTCGAATGCGCCGTATCTTCTGCCGGCTGGGCGCAAGGGCATGCGCATGGGCGATAGCGCCGCGGTCGATTCCATGATCCGCGACGGTCTCTGGTGTGCGTGCGAGGACTTTCACATGGGCGAAACCGCCGAGCTCGTCGCCGACAAGCACGGCTTTACGCGCGAGCAGCAGGACCAGTTTGCGCTCGACTCGCACCGCAAGGCGTCCGCTGCCTGGAACGAAGGCCGCTTCGATGCCGAGGTTGTGCCCGTCGAGATCCCGGGCAAGAAGGGAAGCACCACCGTCACACACGACGAGAGCGTGCGCGACGATGCCAGCCTGGAAACGCTCGCGGCGCTGAAGCCGGCTTTCCGCAAACAGGGCACCGTTACCGCCGGCAACGCACCCGGCGTGAATGACGCCGCCGCCGCCGTGGTTGTGATGTCCGCGGACAAGGCCCGCGAGCTCAAGCTGAAGCCGATGGCAACCATTCGGGCGCAAGCCACCAGCGGCGTTGCTCCGCGCTGGGTGATGCTGGCGCCGGTCACTGGAGTGCGCAGGGTTCTCGAGCGCGCCGGCTGGGCGCTCTCCGACGTTGATCTCTTTGAGCTCAACGAAGCCTTTGCCGTGCAGGCGCTTGGCGTGACGAAGGAACTTGGTCTCGGTCTGGACCGCGTCAACGTCAACGGCGGTGCCGTCGCGATTGGTCATCCGATTGGCGCCAGCGGAGCGCGCGTGCTCACCACGCTGCTGCACGAGATGCAACGGCGCAACGTGAAGAAGGGCGTCGCGGCGCTCTGTCTCGGCGGCGGCAACTCTGTCGCGTTGGCTCTGGAACGGGCCTAGTCGAATTAGGTCTAGGGCTTGATCGCGCTTCGAACGCAGCTTGTATAGCTTGCGAGGAAACTGTCTCTCAGCCTCGCGTACTCCGCCAGGTCATTGAACCGCCGCCGCCCGGGTTCGCCGTTCAGGAAGTAAATCGTTGTGACCACGTGCGTCGGATCATCGAAGAACAGATACGCTCCCAGCACTCCGCCCTCAAGCTTCTTACGGTCAATGCCATAAATCTCGAACCCCTGCATCTTTGGCTTCAGCGCATAGTTCCGGCTGTTGGTGTCATCGGCCGCCAACATCTTGTCCTCTTCGCCGATCAGGTCGGCCTTCTCGGCCGCATAGGTCTCACCCGGCAGTTGTTCCGCCTTCAGGTTCGCGTAGAAGTCGGTGTTGGGATATGCGAACATCACGCGCACGCCATCCTCCATCAGGACGTTGCGCGGCCCGCGAAGCGTTTCCACCGTTCGCGTCATCGGCACAGCCGGCAGCTTCGTTACTTCGACCACATCGGGTCCTGCCGGCAGCCTGCACCCGGTGTACGGCACCAGCGCCGCGGCCAGCGGCCTGCCCGCAACCTGCCCCTGAGCCAACGCGGAAATGAGAAGAGAACAACCCAAACCAACAAGCCGGAGTCTACGCATTGCGGCAGCGTACCCGCACCTGCGCCCGGAGACAAGCGCAAATCTATTGCTTCGGCTTCTGCGTGTCCGGTTGTTGCTTCGAACCATCGCCGGCCGGCTGTTGCGCGTCCGGTTGTTTCTGACCCGGAGTAATCGTCTCGTTGCCGTAGGTGATCTTGATGTTTGTGTGGAAGTTGAACTTCTTGTAGTTCGTGAACTTCACGGTCGAGAGCATGTGAACATCCTGGCTCACAGCGCCGTCCTGCGCCGCAAAGTGAAGGATGCCCTCCTCCTTCGTGTACACGGGGAACCAGTAGACTCCGTCGATCTGCTGATAGTAGGTGGTGAACGGCGGACTCAGGTCCTCATGGCCCCTGCGCGTATCCTGCGGGACGTTCAAGCCGTTCACGAGCACGATCTCGTTGTCCTGCTGATCGACCCAAATCTTTCCCTGGAAGTAGCGGTGCCCCTTGACGAGCACCTTGGGCGCGCAGTCGAACACGTACGTATCCAGCTCATCGACGTGTTGCTTGCCAAGATAGGTGAGGTTGTAGTCCGGCAACTGAGCCTGCGTCAGGATGAACGGAATGCGCTCCGCGACATCCTTCATGTCATTCTCTGTCAGGATCACGCGTTCGATGGTGTTTTGCGGCGCGAATATCACGTGTTCCACGCGACGTCCATCGGGCGTGAACGTGATGTCGCTCACCTGCTGAAACTCGCCGTCCGGCCGCCCGGTGTCGTCATTGACGGTATCCATTTTTACCGTCTGGCGATACTCGTACTGGTTCCGCGCCTGCTCGAAGGCCGTCTCGCGGGCGGCCATCTTCTGAATAATCTGTTCGATGGTCGTTCCGGTTGGCTGGGAAGGGTCCAGCGGGCCAAAGCCCTTTTGCGCGGCGAGCGGCACCGCGACGGCGAAGAGTGCGAGCGAAATCAGGAAACGGTTCGTAGCCACAGAGAAATCCTACTGAACTAGACGGTAGGCCGGAGAAAAAGGTTCTGCAACCCCGGCGCCCGGTCTGCGGGTGGCACGATTCAGGCGGCTTCCGGCTGGGCCAGTATCGAGAGAAGGTTCGTTATCTCCATCACGTTGTGCACCTGCTTGCCGAGGTGTTCCACCCTGAGGCGGCTGCCCACCTGGCGCGCGGAGACGTACAGCCTCACCAGCGCTCCCAGCCCCATACTGTCCACAAACCTCAGATCAGCGAGGTCAATGACGATCTGCTTTGTCGTCGGCAGCAGCGACTTCACCGCCTGCTGGAAGGTGTCCGTGCCCCAGGCCAACATGCGGCCATGGCACTTGACAAGGGCTGCGTCACCGTTGCGCTCGATCTCGAAGGTCAGGGAATGGTCTTCATCAGGCATGGGTCACTCCAGGACTCCCCGCCGTGTCTCGCCGGGGGGACAGGGAGACGTGAAGAATTCTCGCACACTCGCCACGGCGCGCGACTGAGAATTCCGGCAATCTGTCGCGCTACACTTACGACCGATGCGCATCCTTATCTGTCTCCTCGCCGCGACCCTCGTCGCCCCGCTTACGTCGGCTGCCCAACAGAAGCGCCCCATCACCTTCGCCGACCTGATGGCGATGAAGCGCGTCTCCGACCCGCAGATCTCGCCCTCCGGCAAATGGGTGCTGTTCTCCGTGACGGATGTGTCGCTCGAGAAGAACACGAAGACGAACCATCTGTGGGTGGTGCCGCTCGACGGCAGCGCGAAAGAGCGGCAGGTTACGAACGGCGACGGTGAGTCGAACGGGAGATTTTCTCCGGACGGCAACTCCATTGCCCTCAGCATGAAGGACCAGATCTATCGCATGCCGTGGGACGATGCTGCAGGCAAGGTTGGCGACCCCGTGCAGGTGACGAATGTTAATGGAGGGGCCGACGGCGCCATCTGGTCGCCGGATTCTAAGCGGTTGCTGTTTGTGGTGAATGTGTATCCGGAGTGCTCGGATCTAGAGGACTGGGCCAAAGAGGACGCCTGCGATGCCGAGAAGCAGAAGGCCGCCGACGCTTCGCCCGTCAAAGCGCAGATCTGGGATTCACTCCTCTATCGCCACTGGGACCACTTCACCGGCAAGCGCCGCAGCCACATCGCCGTCGTCGACACCGACGGCCACAACCTCCGCGACCTCACGCCGCGCTCCGTCGGTAGGCGACGCCGAAACCCCAACCTTCTCTCTCGGCGGCCCGCTCGGTTTCGCCTGGGCTCCCGACTCGCACGAGATCGCCTACGTCACCAACCTCGAGGTCGGCTTCGCCAAGCCCGGCGTCTTTCCGCAACCCGGCGAGTCCACCAACAACGACATCTTCACCCTCAAGCTCGACGAGTACCGGCGCAAAAGCCGTCAAGGTCTCCACCGCCCCGGCAGCGATGACGGCCCGCAGTATTCACCGAACGGTAAATACTTAGCGTGGCGCTCACAGGCACGCAACGGTTATGAGAGCGGACAGATTTGGCCTCGAACTTTACGATCGCGACTGGAAAATCAGCGGAGAACTAGTGCTCAAAATCTAAATCCGCAAGATAACAATTTGATGATGGATAGATGAATTCGTGTGGAGAGGGACATTGGCGCGGATCATATTTCAGCGCTCGGCGCGGACAGGAGAGCGATATTATCGTTGCTCGCAGTATTCCCAGAGTCGGCGTCAGGACGTCCGAACATACACAGCTGACCGTGGCGAGAGAATTTGGTGAATACAGCGCGAGACATCGCACAGACGGTCGCCAAATCACGATCGTCTCAACGAGAATGACGGTCGACCGACTAGCGAGATCGTTGCTTTGAATCTCAAATACTCGGTCACACGTTCTTCGATGTCGGACACGTGGCGGGGGAACGCCTGAATCGAACGACTCCTCCGTTGTCCACACTCTACATATGAACTGATCCGCTTCTTGCTCGCTGGAACTTGCGCCACTCGAATCCTTCTGGTTCTCCGGAGCGAACGGCACCAAAGTCCAGGGCTTCCTCATCAAGCCACCCAACTTCGACCCCTCCAAGAAATACCCCATCAAATTCCTCATCCACGGCGGCCCGCAGGGCGCCTGGGGAGACGCCTGGTCCTACCGCTGGAACCCCGAGCTCTTCGCCGCCAACGGATATGTAGTGGTGATGATCAACCCGCGCGGTTCTACAGGTTATGGGCAGCGGTTCCTCGAAGAGGTCTCCGGCGACTGGGGCGGCCGCCCGTACATCGACCTGATGAAGGGCCTCGACTACGCCGAGCAGCACTACAGCTTCATCGACAAGAACCGCGAGTGCGCCCTCGGCGCCAGCTACGGCGGCTTCATGGCCGACTGGGTCCTCACCCACACCAACCGCTTCAAGTGCATCGTCACCCACGACGGCATGTACAACCCCCAGTCCGCCTTCGGCACGACCGAAGAGCTCTGGTTCAACGAGTGGGAGTTCCGGCCGCTGATGGGGAGCGGGCCGGATGCGGTCGGTGGAGCAGACGAAGCCGGCGCATCCGTGGGACTTCTACGACAAGCCAGCGAGCGAGGATCCCTTCCGCAAGTGGTCGCCGATGCTTGCCATCAAGAACGCGCACACGCCGACGCTTGTTGTGCACTCGCAGAGGGATATGCGGCTTGATGTGTCTGAGGGGCTTCAGCTCTTTACGGCGCTGCAGTTGCTCGGTGTGCCCTCAAGGATGCTGTACTTCCCGGACGAGGGCCATTGGGTGTTGAAGCCGCAGAACTCGCAGCTCTGGAACGAGACCGTCAACGATTGGTGCGACCGCTGGCTCGGCATGAACAGGTACGCGGAGAAGGGGCCGGAGAAGAATCCTGCCGCGGCGAGGTAGGGAGAGGCTTATCGGTGGACCTGGATTGGCGATAAGTGCGAGTCTTCAAAACAAGGAAGTAAGCCTTAGAGGGAGATGCACTCGCAAATGGCGTTCGGGAAAGCAAAGAAGGCGCGGAAGCCGCTGGAGTATCTGGAGTTGCTGGACTATGCCGTGAAGTCGCTGGGGGCGAAGATGAAGAGCGAGCGCGATCTGCGGCGGCGGCTGGGGGAGAGGGGGGCGCCGGATGAGGGCGGGCGGGCTGATGTGGAGAAGGTGGTCGCGAAGCTGAAGGAGTTGGGGTACCTGAGCGATGCGAGGTTTGCGGCAGACTTTGCGAGGCTGCGGCAGGAGAATGAGAAGCTCGGCGCACGGAGGGTGCAGCAGGGGCTGATGCAGAAGGGGGTGGCGTCGTCGCTGGTGAGCGAGGCGGTGACGAAGCAGTATGAGGATGTGGATGAGGTGGCGCTGGCTCGGCAGTACGTGGAGCGGAAGCGGCTGAAGCAGCCGAGCGGCGACCGGGAGCAAAGACAGAAGGAGACTGCGAAGATCATGCGGCGGCTGGTGGCGGCGGGGTTTTCGTCGCGGGCGGTGTGGGCGGTGTTGCGGGATTGGGGCGGGAGCGATATCGAAGAGGTGGATGTTGAGGACGGCAGTGAATAGTGAGTAGTGAATAGTGAATAAGGCAAAGACTCCGAACAAGGCAAAGGCGCTGCGGCTGATTGCGATTGACTGGTCGGGGCGGATCGATGTGGCTGGGCAGCGGCGGCATATCTGGGCGGCGATCTGGACGCGCGGTGAAGATGGGCGAGTGCGCGTGGGGTTCGAGGCAGGACGCACAAGGGATGAGATTACGGAGTGGCTGATTGAGCTTGGGCGTGAGATGCCGCGACTCGTCGTGAGCATCGACTGCTGCTTCAGCTTTCCGGGGTGGTTTCTGGAGGAGCACGGGTGCGAGGACATGTTTGCCTTCTGGCGGAAGGCGAATGCGGGGCTCGCAGAGCAGTGGCTCGACCGCGAATGTGATGAGATCGCCCGCGACGAGCGGTTCTGGGGAGCGCCTCACAAGAGGCCGGAGCAGTTCTGCGGCGAAGGCTACAGGCGGATGTTTCGGTTTGCGGACTATGACAACAAGATCGCGCAGGCGTTGCCGGGTGGCGACGCGGAACGCGCGGCCAAGATGCGCGGCATTACGCCGAAGTCGCCATTTCAGATTGGCGGGAGCGGCAGTGTCGGGACTGGATCGCTGCGAGCGATGCAGATGCTGGAGCGCCTGCATGGCGCGGGATTTCGCATCTGGCCGCTGGAGGCTTCGGCGATTGATGCGAAGAAGCCGCGGCCGCTGTTGGTCGAGATGTATACGCGGCTGATGACGGGCGCGGTGGCGAAGTCGAATGCTGAGGCGCGGAAGAGGTATCTTTCGGCGAAGAGAAAGACGGATGGGCTGTATGCGTCGCTAGGCCGGGCGGTGCTGGCGAAGGCGCAGGGAAGTGAGGATGCTTTCGATGCGCTGGCGAGCGTGATCGAGATGGCGCGTCATGCTGAGGAGTTCGGCGGGTTGAGGGCGACGCGTGATCAGGGATTACGCCGCGAGGGGCTGACGTGGCGGCCGGGAGTAAGTGAGCCGGAATAATCGGGAAGCCGCTTTTGCGCTGATAAACTGAGGTTTATGCGTAACCTGTCCGGCAACCAGATTCGTGAGGAGTTTCTGCGCTTTTTCGAGGGCAAGGGGCACCGTCGGGTGCACTCGTCTTCACTGGTGCCGGCGAACGATCCCACGCTGCTCTTCACCAACGCGGGGATGAACCAGTTCAAGGATGTGTTTCTGGGCGCGGAGAAGCGTGACTATTCGCGCGCGGCATCTTCCCAAAAATGCGTGCGCGCGGGTGGGAAGCACAACGATCTGGAGAATGTCGGCTTCACGCGGCGGCACCATACGTTCTTCGAGATGCTCGGCAACTTCAGCTTTGGCGACTACTTCAAGAAGGATGCGATTGCGTACGCGTGGGAGCTGCTGACCTCGCCGGAGTGGTTTGGGATTGATCCTTCGCGGCTATACGTGACGATCTTCGAAGGCACGGAGGGCGCCGGCGGCACTGGATCTTCAGTCCCGCGCGACGAGGAGGCGGAGAAGTACTGGATGGAGACGGGCGTGCCCAGGGAACGCATCTTTGAGATGGGCATGAAGGACAACTTCTGGCAGATGGGCGACACGGGACCGTGCGGTCCGTGCTCGGAGATCTTCTTTGACCTTGGCGTCGCGGGGAGTGAGACGGGTGAAGACAAGCCGTTTCCGCAGGACGATCAGCGGTACATCGAGATCTGGAACCTGGTGTTCATGCAGTTCGATCGTGCGGCGAATGGAACATTGACGCCGCTGCCCAAGCCGTCGATCGATACCGGCATGGGGCTGGAGCGGATTGCGTGCGTATTGCAGGGGAAGCTGTCGAACTATGAGAGCGATTTGTTTACGCCGTTGTTGAAGCGGGCGGCGGAGTTGACGGGGTTTGGTGGTGGTTCGGAAAAGACAAATACAGGGGTCTCTCCACTGGGGCCTTCGGCCTCCGGTCGAGATGACAGTTTATTGGTGGAGCAACTGGCGATCAGCGATGAGAAGGGTGCGGCTTCGCTGCGGATTATTGCGGATCATGGGCGCGCGGCGACGTTTCTGATCTCGGATGGTGTGCTGCCTTCGAATGAAGGGCGCGGGTATGTGCTGCGCAAGATCATGCGGCGCGGGATTCGGCATGGAAGGTTGTTAGGGCAGGAGAAGCCGTTTCTAAACGAGATGGTGTTTGCGGTGCGCGATGAGATGCAGGCGGCGTATCCGGAGCTGAAGGAGTCGGCAGAGCGCGTGAGCAAGGTGGTGCTTGCGGAGGAGGAGCAGTTTGCGCGGACGCTGGAGCTTGGGCTTCGCAATATGACGGATGAGACCTTGCGCAACGGTGCGAAGGCGTTCAGTTTGTATGAGACCTTCGGGATGCCGCTGGATTTCATGGTGGATGCGGCGCGTGATGCTGGGATTGAGTTTGATTACGAGGGGTTTGAGCGGGCGAAGCTGGAGGAGCAGCAGAGGGCGCGGGCGAGTTGGAAGGGTGGGTCGCAGAAGACGGCGGCGCCGGTGTATCGCGAGCTGGCGAAGACGGAGTTTCAGGGGTATGGGGCGACGCGGCTGGATGGAGCACGGGTGCTCGCGCTGGTGAAGGATGGTGTCGGAGTTGCGAGTCTGCAGCCCGGCGAGAGCGGCGAGGTAGTGCTGGATGCGACGAGCTTCTATGCGGACTCGGGCGGGCAGGTGGGTGATGTGGGGTGGCTGTATGCGAGTGACCACATCACGTCGATTGCCGAGGTGAGCGGAGCTCGGAAGCCGGTGCAGGGAGTGTTTGCGCACCAGGTGACGGCGAAGCATGCGATTGCTGTGGGCGATGTGGTGGACACGGCGGTGAATGCGGGTGTGCGGCATGCGACGATGCGTAATCACACGGGGACGCATCTGCTGCATGCGGCGCTAAGGCAGGTGCTGGGAACGCATGTGAAGCAGGCGGGGTCGTTGAATGATGCGACGCGGCTGCGGTTTGACTTCTCGCACTTTACGGGCGTGGCCGATGAGGAGTTGCAGGAGATTGAGGACATCGTCAACACGCAGATTTTGGCGAATAACAAAGTAGAGACGCTGGTGGATGTGCCGATTGATGCGGCGGTACATGAGCTGGGCGCGATGGCGCTGTTTGGCGAGAAGTATGGCGAGCTGGTGCGCGTGGTGAAGATTGGGGACTTCTCGACGGAGCTGTGCGGCGGAACGCATACGGCGGCGACGGGTGAGATTGGGCTGCTGAAGCTGGTGGGCGAGAGCTCGGTTTCGAGCGGCGTGCGGCGCGTGGAGGCGGTGACGGGAACGGGGTCGCTGGAGTTGTTCAGGCGCGATGCGGATGTGGCGAAGGTCGCGGGGCAGGTGATTGGTGCGGGTGAGCCGACGGCGGCTGCGTTCCAATCCAAGCTCGCACAACAGGAAGAGGAGATGAAGAAGCTGCGGCGCGAGCTGGAGCAGATGCGGATGAAGTCCGCGAGTGCGGCGACGGCGGATGCGGCGGCTTCGGCTGTGGAAGTGAAGGGCGTGAAGGTGCTGGCGCGGCGCGTGGATGCACTCGATAAATCCCAGATGAGAAATCTTGTCGACGAGCTGCGTGGGAAGTTGGGCTCGGGTGTCGTGGTGCTGGGTGCGGCGACGAGTGACGGCAAGGTGACGCTGATTACGGGTGTGACGAAGGACCTGACCTCGCGCGTGCAGGCGGGTAAGGTGGTGGGCGCGCTGGCGGCGAAGGTTGGCGGCAAGGGCGGCGGAAGGCCGGATCTTGCGGAGGCTGGCGGAAGCGATGTTGCCGCGCTGGATGGCGTGCTGGCGCAGGCGGCGTCGGTTGTTGGCGAGATGATGGCGTAGCGTTGCCTCACTAGTGATCGCAACAAAATACAGAGGTCCTTCGGCTGCGCCTCAGGATGACGGCTCAAAACAATTTCAAGGGCACCGAGGTAGCAGGTACACGCATGGGTACCTTCGGTTCATTCGCGGTTTGAGAGTTGGGCCGCGAACCTAAACTTAGGGTGGGTATGCGTGTGTCTCGGCAGAGCGGGAGAAGATGCGGCCGCGGCTGGGTGGGCGTAGCGGCGAGCGCGTGCATGTTGTTGAGCGCGCAGGCTGCGCTGGGCTCGCGTGTGGAAACGAGCGCGTGGGATAACGCGGTGAGAGCGCGCGAGGTCTTTGAGGCCAAGCCACCGGGAACGCACACCAAGATTGAATATGAGCATGTGATGGATGGCTTTCGCGTGATCTATCACGGTAACCCAAGCGATGCGCATGCGGCGCGCGCCGTGGAGCAGGTTGCAGAATTGCTGGCGGAAGAGGGGCAGGAGTTCGGCGATCACAAGGCCCTGCGGGATGCTGCTGGGCAGTATGAGTTTTTAGCGAAGGCGTATCCGGGGGGATCGATGGGTCCGCGTGCGCTGGGACATGCGCTGGAGTTGCTGGGGCCTGAGGCGGCGGATGATGAGGCCGAAGCGAAGAAGGTTCGGGCGCTGCTGGTAAAGGAGTATCCGCGAAGTGCGGAGGCGAAAGAGCTGAAGAAGAGAACAGAGATTAGAGATCAGAGATCGGACGACGCGGTGGTCGCTTCGAACGCGGCGGCGTCAAGTGCGGGTGAGCACTATCGGAAGCCTGCGGCGGCAGCGTCTGCTTCGGTTGCGAAAGCCGAGGGTGCGCCGGTAGAGAAGGCGGATGTGAAGGCGGAGCCGGGTGCGGAGGTGGACGAGGAGCATCCGTCGAGCGGAAAGATCGAAGCCGTCGCGACGAAGCCGGGCAAGATGGCGACGGTGACGGGGATCCGGCACTGGTCGACGCCGAGCTATACGCGGGTGGCGATTGACCTGGGGGATTCGGTGGAGTACCAGGCGGCGCGCGTGGAGCATCCGGATCGAATCTTCTTCGACCTGCATCATGCAAGGCTGGCGCAGCAGTTGGTCGGCAAGAGCTTTGCAGTGACGGACGACGGGTTTCTGACGCGGATTCGGGCGGCGCAGTTCAACGGGGATGTGACGCGCGTCGTGCTGGATGTACACCAGGTGGCGGAATACTCGGCGTTCCTGCTGCCGAATCCGTATCGACTCATTATTGATATTCACGGCAAGCAGACGGCTTCGCCGAGGGATCAGATGGCCGCGAAGGGCCAAGGACCAGAGGGCCAGGGGCCGGAGAGCCAGACCGGCGAAGCGGACCAGGGTGCTTCCGATGGGTCGAAGAGCGCAGCGCCAGGCGGGGGCGCGGAGGTTTCGAATCTGCCGCCGATGCCAGTGACGGATGGGAGTGCGGGTTTCGGGTTGCCGTCGCGTGTTGCGTCCGGTAGCGCAAAGCAAGCAGTGGCTCGTCCGCGGGTGATCATTTCGTCGAAGGCGACGGCATCGAGACCGGTGCCGAACTCGGTGGCGAGCAGGACTTCGGACAACGGCGTAGAGATTGCAGCGGTCAGCGATCAGCCGGGAAAGATTGAGGCAACGAGACGGCCGACGTCGGGGCCGATTGTGGAACGATCGGCGGATGGCGCGAAGGCGAAGACGGGAACGAGGAGTTCGAAGGGCAGGCATGTGGCGGGCGAACCGGCACAGCCGCCGCCGCCGACTGCGGATGGCGAGGCGACGCTGATGCGGGCACTGGGGTTGAAGATCGGACGGATTGTGATCGATGCCGGGCACGGCGGACATGACTCGGGCACGCTGGGCGCGGGTGGCATCGAGGAGAAGGATGTTGTGCTGGATGTGGCGCTGCGGCTGGGCAAACTGCTGCATGACCGGCTGGGTGCGGAGATTGTGTACACGCGCGCGGACGACACCTTTATCCCGCTGGAGACGCGGACGGCGATTGCGAATAAGGCGCAGGCGGATATGTTCATCAGCGTGCATGCGAACAGCTCACAGGATGCGAGTGCGAGGGGCGTTGAGGTGTACTACCTGAACTTCACGAGCGATCCGGAGGCGATGGAGGTGGCGAGCCGTGAGAACGCGGTGTCGACACAAAGCGTGCATCAGTTGAGCGACCTGGTGAAGAAGATTGCGCTGAAGGACAAGATTGATGAGTCGCGTGAACTGGCGGAGGATGTCGACGATTCACTGTATGGCGGGTTGGCGAAGGGGAATGGCGGTCTGAAGAATCGCGGGGTGAAGAAGGCGCCGTTTGTGGTGCTGATCGGAGCGAATATGCCGTCGATCCTGGCGGAGATCAGCTTTGTGACGAACCCGACGGATGCGGAAGAACTGCGTCGACCGGAGTACCGTGAGCGCGTGGCGGAGAGCCTATATGCCGGTGTGGCGCGGTACGCGAAGACAATCAATGGGGTGAAGCGGTCGGCTCCTACGGAGCGGGCTTCCATCGCGAGTGGGGTCGGGCGCTAATTCGCTAACACTTCGCCTGCGGGTGTAGTCTGAAGGCTGTATGGGCGCGGGTTTTCGAGTTGCAATGGCTGTCGTGGCGGGCGCGCTGGCACTGGGTGCGGTGCAGGTTCGTGGGCAGGCTGTGACGCTGACGGAGCCGCCGGTGCAGTTGCTGCCGCCGAGCTTCGGCGGGTGGCAGCAGGGTGGAAATTCCGAGCCGGGAGCTGTCTCACTTACAACGGTCAATAAGGCAGCGCTGCAGGAGTGTGGTCCGCTGCGCTCGCAGGTGAACACGTACACGCGCAATGGAAAGACGATGCGTGTGGAAGCGGTGGAGTTCGGCGACCGGACCGGAGCTTACAGCGCATTCACTTTGGCGATGCGGCCGGAGATGCGGGTGAGCAAGGAGGTGGGCTCATCGAATGCGGTGGGCGATGGCGCGGTGATGTTTACAACTGGCGACACGCTGGTGCTGGCTTCGCCGGCAACCGCGGGGGATCTGCCCGCACTGAAGGAACTCGCCAAAGTGCTGCCGAAGGTGACGGGAACTCGTGGCGTCGCGCCGCTGCTGCCGAGCTTCGTGCCGGATGAACATCTGGCGGCGTCCGGGATGCGCTATGCACTGGGACCCGCGAGTTATGCGGCTGAGGGTGGCGTGCTTCCAGCGAACTCGCTGGGGTGGGACAGAAGCGCGGAAGCGGTGACGGCCAACTACGATCTGAAGCACGGGCGCGAGACGATCACGCTTCTCATCTATCCGACGCCGCAGATTGCGCAGGCGTTCGAGAAGCGGCTCTCGCAGGGTGTGACCGGATTGGGGCCGAGCTTTGCGAATGCGCGAGTGCGGCGTGACCAGGAGCTTGTGATGCTGGCGTCCGGTGCTCTGCCGGGCAACGAGGCGCAGAAGCTGCTAGGGAAAGTGCATATGAAGCAGGAGGTTGCCATTGATCACAACATGGCACCGGTCTTCCACGCGGAGGTGCAGAAGACCTACAGCCTGCTGAGCAACATTGCTCTACTTTCGGGCGTGCTGATGGGCGCGGCGGTGCTGCTGGGGCTGTTTCTGGGAGGTGGACGAGCGATGATTCGGGTGCTGCAAGGGAAGCCGGCGGCTGTAGAACCGGAGTTTTTGAGCCTGCACCTGGCGAATCAGAACCCGGTGCCACACTGGAAGTCCTCTGGCCCGAACGCCCACTCCTAGCACAAAACACCTGATTGCAGGAGGTCCGAGGAGAATCAGGGAGGAAAACAGAGGAAAGCCGCTTCTTTGGGCATAAACGTATTGTTTTCAGCGTGTTGCGATTTGCAGGAATTGTGTCTTGACACCACCCGGAGCCGAACATACTCTTGCACCAGAGCGTTCCGATGGCTTTGCCTCCGTTGGAGCTGCCTCCCATAGAAAAAGGGTCGCCCTGTTGCCGGGCGGCCCTTTTGCCGTTTGGAGCAACGTGCGTGATGAACGATTTTGAGATCTGCGAGGAGAGTCGGCAGCAAGAAACTGAGGTCGTACCTCTTTGGTTGCAGAAGACGTAACAGCGGAGGTTCGGCGCGGGTTCGTCGCGGGGGATTTGTGCGGTGAAGAACAGACGAGATAGTAGGAGGGCAATGTTGGCTCACAAGTTGAAGAACTCAAAGGACAGAGCTCATGCCTACGATCGCAGTCTCGTTGACGACGGTAGTGATGATTGCTGTGCTCGCACTGGTTGCACTGGCCGGACGTATGGAGCATGACGAGCTGGAGTAGCCGGCGAGTTTTCCAAGCCGAGTTTTGCAAGTGCAGTGTGCTGCGCGGTTTGGCGTCTCCTTGCTTTGCCGTTAGAATGAGGAGAGCAGGCCGACGTAGCTCAGTTGGTAGAGCAGCTGATTCGTAATCAGCAGGTCAACGGTTCAAGTCCGTTCGTCGGCTCCATCTTTTCAATAACCTACGCTGATTGTGTTTAGCGGTGCTGGCATCGTGTCAACGTCATGTCAACGCAATTTTCAGCACTTATCTTAATGTTCGCGCAGTTCTGCTTGGCCCTGACGTGAGAGCTATGGTGTGCAGTTCCTAGATTTCCGCGCCAGGAAAACCAAGAACGTGTCCCTATGCCTGCGTGTTCATGAGGAAGCGGCCACATGTGTAATAGCGTCCGGCGGTTGAGGCGATTTGATCGCTCTTCATGATGGCTTCATATTAGCCACGCATATTCCACAGCTATTTTCGTTGAGCTGAGGAAAGTACGTGATTGGTATTGTCAAGCTGTACGCGTCACGTATTCAACTGCATAGAATTGCTTGAGACATGGCTACCGCTCGACAAATCGTTGCGCTTTTGAGCAGCTTGAACCAAGGCAATGAGGAACAGTTTTTCTCGATTGCGCTCCAGGTAGCCGCGGCCGAAGCAAAGCGCGGGCGCATTGCAGTTGCGACAGAGCTGAGAGAACTCGTCAGCGAAGGCCGTAATCGACGGCGGCTGCAAATTGCAAGTAAGGTTTCGGATGTCGTTGTTCCTATCACTAAGCCGCGCGGAGAGTTGCAACAGCTGTTACATGCGGTGACGCCGAAAGCTCGGGTCAGCGACCTGTTTCTTACGGCGAAGACTGAAGCAAGGCTGGTGGATGTCGTCACTCAGCAACGAAATCGCGAGCAACTACGTGCGCATGGGCTTGTCCCTATCTCGACACTCCTGCTGGTCGGTCCTCCGGGTGCAGGAAAAACGTCGACGGCAAGCGCCCTCGCAGGAGAGCTTCATCTGCCGCTCTATACGGTTCGCTTCGATAACGTGATTACCCGGTACATGGGTGAGACGGCATCGAAGTTGCGACTAATCTTCGATCAAATTTCGACGATGCGCGGCGTGTATCTTTTCGACGAGTTCGATGCAATCGGAAGCAAGCGAACTGCCGACAACGACATCGGCGAGATGCGGCGCGTTCTGAATTCCTTCTTGCAATTTCTTGAAGAGACCCGCAATACCGATAGCTTAGTGCTCTGTGCGACCAATCACCCGGAATTGCTGGATCGTGCACTCTTCCGCCGTTTCGATGAAGTGCTCCGTTATGAGCTGCCGGTGGAGAGTGTGGCGCGAAGCCTTTTGGCTAGTCGCCTGAAGACATTTGGATTTGAAGCGGACTGGTGGACAGTTGTAGCTGAACAAACGGTAGGACTAAGTCACTCGGACTTGATCGGCGCGGCGGAAGACACGATGAAGCAAGCCATCCTAAACGGACGCGGTCGAGCGACCGTAGAGTTGCTGAAAGAAAAACTGATGCGGCGGCTCGCGATGCGCGAGGACTTCGATCCAGCGAGTTGACTGTCAGAAAAAAGGATTGGTAGATGGGCTCAAATAACGAAGGTGGTTCTTACCAATATCCGCATCTCCGCATAGAACAGTTTCGGCGACATAAAAACTACACGCCGCCCCCACGACGCATTGACGGCAACGCACCAGTCAGGGACAACGTCAAGCACGCTGCTTCCTTATCACAGCAATTTTCCTCCGCATTTGCGCGCGCCAAGACAGCAGTTGCCGCGAGGCGGCGGAGCGTGGAGGTACCGGGCGTCTACCTCGAGGTCGTGAGCGCTCCAGGACAAGGCATCACCGATTTGAGCTGGGCGCAGAAAGGCATCCGTCTAGGAGCCATCCGCGAGCAAAAGGATGAGACGCAACGCGCTGCTCTTTTTTGTTCCGCTCACGGCTTCGGATTTCCTGGCAGGAAAGGTTTCCGCTTACGGAACTCCGGTTCAGGAAGGGAAAAACCCATCTCTCTGGCAGAAGTTCGATAGCTTAGAAGCGCTCCAGCCTGGCACCTTGGAGACGTTGTGGACGGATTCGCGAAGCATCCCAGGCGAAGCAGACGACCCGATCTGGTGGGAGCTTTGGACGTGGCGGAATCAAACGGAAGCCTTGTTGGCAGTAGCCCGACGACTGGAGTTGGCAGTAAGCGAACAGAAGCTTCGGTTTCCAGAAGTTGAGATACGGTTTGTGTTCGCCGCGCGACCGGAAATCGAGCAGCTGGTTACACAATCGGGCGCTGTGGAAGAGCTGCGGAGGGCAACGGACACGCCTACGTTCTTCACGACAACCGTAAGGCGAGAGCAGGATGTGTGGGTTGATGATCTGGTAGACCGGATCAGCGCTCCAGACTCTGACGCACCTGCGGTTTGCTTGTTGGATGGCGGCGTAGCGCACGCTCATCCTCTTCTCAGTCCTGCACTCTCGGAGCTTGATTGCCTTACAGTCGATTCCGCGTGGGGAACGAACGACAGCGAGCCGGGAGGTCACGGAACCAACATGGCTGGTTCCGCACTTTATCGCGATCTCACACATTCGCTGGCGGACACAAGCCTAGTGGACCTCAGGTATCGGTTGGAATCCGTGAAGTTTTTGCCTCCACCGGGCTTTCCAGCTACCGACCCGCGAAATTACGGTTCGATCACGCAGTCTGCCATTTCTACCATCGAGATTCATGCGCCGGAGCGCCAACGAGTCTTCTGCATGGCTGTGACGAACAAGGATGTTTCTGGAGAGCGACCTTCCAGTTGGAGCGCAGCGCTCGATCAAGCGGCGAGCGGTTCCATGATCGCGGATCGCGAGGACGAAGACGAACTTGGACCGCGGCGTCTCTTTGTGGTGTCGGCCGGAAACATACCTGACAGCTCGGACCCAGAGGTCTTGTCCGATATTGATGAATTCCCAGTCGAGGACCCGGCGCAGGCCTGGAACGTGCTGACGGTTGGAGGCTTCACGGAAAAGAACCTGATTGACGATCCAGGATATGAGAACTGGTCTCCCGTCGCAGAACCAGGGGATTTGAGTCCATACAGCCGCATCTCGACGGATTGGGAACACTCGCGAACGCCTATCAAGCCTGAAATCGTGTTCGAGGCCGGCAACAGGGCGCTCAGTCCGGAACAGACGGAACTGCTGTCGGGTTTGGATTCCCTCAGCCTGCTGACCACGAACAAGAACTTTACGCAGGAAAGCCTCGCTACGTTTTGGGCGACAAGTCCCGCGACAGCGCAGGCGGCAGGGATGGCTGCCTCTATTATGGCCCGTCATCCAGCGTTGTGGCAGGAAACGGTTCGCGCGCTTATGGTTCATAGTGCGGAGTGGACACCTGCCATGCTTGCAAAGCTAACATCTGCGCATGGCAAGACGGAATGCATCGTCTATGCCAGACACTTCGGATACGGTGTCCCGTCCCTTCAGCGCGCTCTGGCATCTGCTGAGAATGATCTAGTTTTGCTTGCTGAGCGTGAATGTCTACCGTTCCAGCGGCTACGGAATGAGGCAGGCCTTCTGAAGGCAGCTAACTTTCGACAGATCGACTACTACGATCTTCCCTGGCCGGTTCAGACACTCGAAGAGCTGGGCGAGCAGGAGATTGCTGCGAAGGTGACATTGTCGTACTTCATCGAGCCTTCGCCCAACTGGGCGTCGAGCATTATGCCGCAGCGGTACCAGTCCTTCGGTCTGCGGTTTGCTCTTAAGCGGCCGCTCGAAACCGACGAACAGTTCGCAGCGCGCGTCAATGGGCTTGAAAGAGCGGCTGGTTACAGCGCAGCGGTCCCGGATACGGGATGGACATTTGGGACCAACAGCATCGCGGCCGGTTCGCTGCATTGTGATGTCTGGCGTGGGCCTGCCGCGGAACTCGCGGCACGCGGCAAGGTGGCAGTATATCCGGTCGGCGGGTGGTGGAGAGATAACGTGCGCTTGCGGCGATTCAATTCAAGGACGCGCTATACTCTGGCGATCTCAATCACCTCGGCTGACCAGGAAGTCCGTCTCTACAATGAGATTTCAAACCTGATCTCTTTGAGCAACGTTGTGTAGCTCTCCGATATATAGGACATATCACGGCGGCCGTGAGGACAATCCAGAGGACTGTGTCGCCGGTAAAAATGTTCCGGAAATTGAGTCGCGTGCACCCGTGCAATTGATTGCAGTAACAACCTGTGACAGGTCTGAATCTCCACGAAACCGGTCGAAAACAGCGGTACGGGATTGCGGCGTTTCCCTTGAAAGTATTTAAACCTGGGATTCTCCGTTGTCGGCCAGGGCAACAATCGCCTATGCGCCTCCGGGATTAGCCTCAATGAGCGACATCAAGAGCAGTCCTTGTAGGCTCATCAAGCTGGTCAAGATTGAGAACTGCGAAGCCGCTAATAAACCGTGAGCGACAACGTTCCGCAGGTTGAAGCCCAGGCGGCTGGCGAACACAATCTGTAAGTGGCGCTGGAAGTTTTCGGGAAGCGCGGATTGCACCGCTGGATCGCCGAGCGCCTCATTCATATTCCGTTCCTGCATCACCCCTGACTCACCCCTAACAGCCTTGTTTGTCGGGCGACCCAACAAACCGAGGAGATTGCGCAACGCACACTCCACCTGCGGCAGCAAAATATGGGTGGCACCGAGGTGGTCCTCCGTGAAAAAGCGCGTCAGGCCTTCGCCAATCAGCTCAAGGCCCTCCTCGGAGAGGACTGGAGAGACCGAGAGCGCACCCAGGATGTCGCGGGCCGAGAGGGGCTTGTTCTGCTGAATGTGGTGCCATCCGCCGACGAACAGATTGAAGCGCATTTCGATCAGCTGGCGAAGATGGACTGCCACGCGCCCCTCAAGATCGTCCTCGACCGATCCCGCTCTCGACACAAACTGACCAGCGTTGATCATGGTGACACCGATGCGCGCCAAGAGCGGAGTTGCCGTCAAGCTCTCCTTGAGCGTTTCACGCGCACCTTCCACGCTGGGGACGTTATTGCACGCCCAGCGCAAGAGCAAGTTCCTTGGGTCTTGCGGCTCTATCAGCCAGTTGCGGTAAGCGGCTATTTTCTCCTCGGGAATGGGGAAGGTATGGGCCTGCTTCTTCATCTCCTCACCCGAGTCCATTCCGCGACGCCGTGCCTCAATCTGGACGCGGTCCGCATCCGCGTTCATGCCGAAGTTTCGATAGCGTTCCAGCAACTTCTGAAGCTCCGTCATTGCGAAGAGCGCCGAAGCCCCGCTGGCTGCGAACTCGCTCGCCAATCCCGCTGCACGGATCACGCGTTCTTCGTCCGCCTTGTTGTTCTCCCTACGGAAATGCGTGGCCAACAAATCTGCAACAATCTCGGCGGTGGCATGATCGAACTTCGTGCCGGACTGATCCGTGATTGCGATCAGTACAGATTCCAGATACGCGATGATGGCCATCTTCTCAGGTCCGGCAACACGCTGGTTGTCGTAGATTGCATCGAAGAGAAAGACGTAGGAGCGCGCGTTCTGCGCGGCTTCTATGCCTTGCACCCACGCTATCGCCTGCTGGGCGCTCGCTGCGAGCCGTGTCTGATCGCCGACCGACGTCGCAAGACTGATTGCACGATCGAGCCAGACCACGACCTCATGGGATGCGGCGTCGGCTTGACCGGCAGCCGCAAGGTAGGCGTCCATAGCGGTTTGCGCATATTGAAGCTGCGGCTTTGTTCCGTCTACCGGTTTCTCGAACTCCCACAGCAAGTCAGCGTAACGGGCGCGTAGAACAGGGTGCACGCACTCCTGAAGGTGCTCACGCCACAGTGCAAGGGCTGACGACGTGAGGCTCGTTGGATCGGGACTGTAAACCGTCGACCCGTCAGTAGCGGTCCGCCACATCGCCGGTTGGAAGTAGCCAGGAAACGGGGCATCGTCCTTTCGCTTAGGCGAAAAGAAGAAAGCATCGCTTTCGCCTAGATACACGGCTAACTCTTCCGAGGGCACTTGCTTATTACCCAGCATGCCCCTCAGCTTGCCGAACACTTCAGCTTCGCTGAAGCTGTCGGTTCGCGCGTCCATTTCGTTGATCGCTTGCGCGAGCTCTTCCTTCAATCCGGGTTGCGGTGTTGAATCTACCATGGAGAAAACCTCATGTTCTGCTGTGGAGCAAAGCGCGTGGAACTTTGCGGGAATTGATTCGGTGGCGCGATATTGAGGGGGCCAAAAGCGCCCTTACTAGATAAGGGAACGCCAACGTTGAAGGCTAAGAACAAGGATTTCTCTATCGGCGTAGCTGAGCCCACCAGAATGTTCCGGCACGACGAGAGGCTTCATCTTGCTAGCCGACACAGCACTATACGTGTTGCAATTGATTGCACTCCGCTGCTCACAAGAGGCTCACCGTTATGTTACGAGGGGACGACACGTGCCCGAACGAGGCACATTGAAGAAACGTTAATACCGAGAAGCCAGTCCGACACCGAAGACGGCTGGGGAGCGGATCGTGCAATTGATTGCACAAAAATGACGATTCTGTCCGAAGTTAAGGGGAGCTGGCCATACCGTCCATAACGCGCTTGACCTGGATAGCGGTCCACTCACCACCGCGCGGCGTCTCATGCCCACGCGAATTCAGCTCCGCCGCGATGTGGCGAAGGGTCTCAACTCCCTTCGCTTTGATGTCAGCAATGACGGGGGCTAAACCTGATGCGAAAGAAGCAGCTTTCTGTGAGCGCCGCTCGCGACCCTGAGCGCCAATCTCGGCGAATCGCTCCGCAGACACTCGCCGGCCTCCCAGCACCGTCCCACGCTCTTTAGCAGCCTGGAGGGCGGCCTTCGTGCGTCTGGAGATAGCTTCGGCTTCCTGCTCAGCAACGGCGGCCATAACGTGAACCACAAGGCGCGTAGCTGAGGGCATGTCGCACGCGACGAACTCCACGCCTGATTCCATCAGGCCCGAGATGAAGTGGACGTTGCGCGCAAGACGATCCAACTTCGCTATAACGAGTGTGGCCTTTTTCTGTTTGCACAGCCGCAGAGCTTGCGCGAGTGTGGGTCGGTCGGTCTTCTTCCCGCTCTCCACCTCTACGAACTCTTGCAGAAGCTCCCGCCTCCGCCGTTCAGATGGGCAGCGACGGCCGCGCGTTGAGCCTCGAGGCCTAATCCACTCGCGCCCTGCTGCGCAGTACTGACCCTGAGATAGCTAACGAACCGTCGACTCGCCATATTCTGCCTATTGTAACATTGTATCAACGTCCGTAGATAAAATGTAACACGGCACCGCTGCCCATTGCAGACCCACTAGATGTGTGTTGGAGGCCCTAAGTGGAACGAGATCGTGGTTCCATCTCAGCGGATCAGATCAAAAGATGTGAGGGGAAGGTGGTGGCCTGATCGGGATCGAACCGATGACCTCTTCCATGCCATTTCCAAGTGTGAACTGAGGCGAACAAAAACGGAGCGACACAGAACGACACTAACGGGCAGTGTTCATGCGGTTTTCACGCGGGGTCACTGCCTCTTGTGCGTGACCGAACGATACCGGGCGAGAGAGCGAGACACAGGCAAGGATGGGAGGGTTATGACACAACGTCTGACACAAGTGCCGAGATTCCCGCGCGCCGGTCCGCCCATGTCACCCGGCTTTGGTCCGCCTCTCTTCAAGTTCCTCCACGATTCCAATGATCACTGGATTTCTCGGGTCAGCATTGAACTTCACGCGATAACTATGGCCGCGGTGAAGCTCGTCCACGAGACCTTCCGCTAGGTACGCCCTGCATTTCTCGCGGTACTGCCCGGACGGCCCATCAAACACGTCAAAATAGACTCGGTGGCCTGTCTTCCCGATCAATGACGACCTGTAAATATGGATCACTTGCTCCTGTCCATTAGCGGGAAAGAGCGACGACGATCCGCCAAGCAGCTTTGATCTCCCAATTTTGCCTGTCCTGAAGCCACGGTCGCGTTTAGTGGGAGCCCTTCCGGCAGCCTTTGCGGACTTATCTACGCTCTTCAGAATGGGACTCTTCTTTCCTTTCCGCCAGATGATATCCGTGCGTACCTTGCACCTTGAACGAAGAGTGAGAAACCTCTTCCAGAGGTCTGAATTGTCTATAGGTCTTCCAACGTTTGTCTTCCAGCCGTTTTTCCGCCAATTTACCGGCATCCTCTGGTTTTCGAAGACGTACAACGAATCCGTGACGATCTGCACGCGCTCGATATCCATTGCGCCAACCACATCTCGCACATACTCAAGCGCGCGCAGACAGGCTTGTAATTCCATTCGATTGTTCGTGCTCTCGTGGAATCCCTCACTGAAAATCTCTTCGTCAGGACGATCCCAAGACTCCGGGAATTCAGCAAAACAGGCGATTCCCCCGCTCCCGCCTGGATTGTCGTATGCATTGCCGTCGATGTAGAGCTTTAGTGCGTAAGGGTCTTCCGACACAAATTGTCACCTTGCCGTGATCTTCAAGACCTTGGATCGAAGGGCTGGAGTATGTGATCGAGCGACGGCGTCAGGCGGTCATATGTTATTTGCAATGACGATCAAGGCAGCAATCAAAATTGCCGCAATCACGCCCATTGCAGCCCAATATGGGTTCGGAGCCGGTGCGTAGTTGGCGTATTGATGCTGAAGACTCAAGAAGCGGTTATCGGAATCGAAGAGCAGTGCCATATGGCAACCGGTCGCCTGCCATTGAACTAGAGTCTGGCCGTGAGCCATCGCACTGAACGATGTCGGCTGACCCACGGCACGGATAATCTGCTCTAGTGACATCCCTGTCAAAACGCCTAGTTCCACGAACCGACCGTGCAACTCCCGACCTGGAGCAGTGACGTCCATCGCCGTGACCTCCGGATGGGTTAATTTTCAGAATGCCGGGAAGTGTACCAAAGCCGCGGCAAAGGGCAAGCGGAAAACGGGATAGGAGACAGAGCGGCCCGAAACTGCCCCCTGACGGTTCGAAAAGTCAAAAGACAGTTTTACTCGGCTATGGCGGGTAAGAATACGTCCGCTGAAACGGAATGGGTCGGGTTCCCATGTTTCTCTTCGCCTCGGCCAAACCCCGATCCCAATCCATACGTGGTCGGACACCGAGGGTCGTCAGAAAACAGAGATTCACAAGCAAGGCATCGATTCCCAACACTTCTCTAAAAAAGCACAGGTGCGCGATGCGGTTGGCCGTTGATACAGGCAGCCCGATCTTCGTTTGGCATTCAACTGATAGGCATGACTACCGCGCCAGTCAATCAAAGGATGATCCGCACCGCCCCAGGCCTTCGTTCTTTCCAAAACCATCGTTTGTCCGGACGGCAAGATTGGACATAAACAGGGGGAGGGTTCACTAAAGGACGCTCGGAAGCACGACGGGTACCGTCGGGGGAAAGGGCATGATAGACTTCCGCGCTATGGCGAAGACCACTGAAGTAAAGGATTCCAGCGCCGTCAAACAGTACGCTCGCATGTGGCCACGTGAAATATTCGATCATGTACCGGAAGACGGAGGAAACAAGCCACTGGCGAAGAGCGTGAAGTTCCTAGAAGAGCCAGGTGTATATGTCCTCTATCGCGACGATGTTCCTTATTACGTCGGCCAGGCTGACCGATTGCGGCGGCGACTGTGGTGGCATGCCATGCGTCCGCAGGCGCGTTATTACAACTTTTGGAACTTCTTCTCCGCTTTTGTGATTCCTGATGGGGGTGACCGGGATGAGGTGGAAGGAATTCTAATCTCTGCGATGCCGACCGCAAACCATGCTGAGCCGAAATTTCCAAAAGAAAAGTTTCCTCCAGAGGTCATCAAGATGGTCCGCCGTATCCGCAAAGCGGGAGCAAACCCTACCGCAGCACCCGCAGAAAAACGATCGTAGCGAGCCCGACGCAATCAGCGACTACGCTCACTACCCGTTGCGGGTAAGGGGAGGGTAGTCTAAGCTGAACTGGATGGTTCGGTCTCCGTAAACCAAAGCGACAGGAGCGGCCTTCAGCGAACCGATCCGATAAGCCCTCCATCTCTCCTCCTGGATTGCCGTGCCGGTTGCAATCAATTGCACCGCCGACAATCCGCCGCCCGACGTATGGTGTTCTGCAAGGCCGAGAGCAGTTTCCATCTGTAGGGCCCGTCTACATCCCCGCATTTGGGTCTCTGCACGGCTCAAACCATCCAAGTTCCAGGGAGAGCCCGCCCCGTACCCTTAATCTCGAAAACCGCAAAGCAGGCAATTCATTAGGTGTAGCGGGCCACCAATTCTACATAGGCCGCGAGCACCAGTCCGATGAGCTACCGAAGAAATCCGTGCTTTCCCTGCCTGGTGGCATCACAATTGAAGAAATATGAAGATAACGGTTCCTCAGATTGATGCTGTTCGCTTTTCGTCTCTAAGCCAATCAGTTCTAAAGCGTGTGGGTAATATCGCAATGAAGGCATCGTCGGAATTGTCGCCAGACAATCATCTCGGTCTCCAGGATGCTTGCATTGATGCTCTAGTCGATGACCCACCGGTGGTCAGGAGTCTGAAGCTGAGCAAGATAAGGGAGTTATCCGATAGAGGTCCGCGGGGTACCAGGCGCTTTTTGGGTGTTTGCCCTGGAGTTTGACAATGAAGGGGTCTTTTCGAGCATTGACGAGGCCCTCAGTCATGTCGAGACGCAATACGGAGAACTTCTTATTCGAGATGGCGGCTACCAGAGTGAGCATGACCCAGACCCGGCCGTTGAATCAGAGGTTGATGAATTATCCGAAGGCCTCTTATTCATTCTCGCTCGTAGTCAATCCAAACGAGAGATCGAGGTCGTTCGGCAGAAGATACTCGCTGATCCAGAGTTATTCGCAATGTCGCGCGGCAACATTGGCAGCGGTGACGCGCTCCCAAGCGAAGCAAGTGAAGCGATTTTGGCCTTGCAGGCTTCATTGCCAAAGCCTCAGGGCACCATTTCTGGAATGGCGCAAATGTCAACCTTCTGGAAATTGAGAGCGTACATAAAACTGTACTGGCTGATTAATCGGCAGGTGCCTGAGAAGGCTGAGATAGAAGACCTGTTAGCCCTTACTAGATTCTCCCTCGGGACGCCTTGAGGCCGATCTCAGACCGCCTAGCTGTCGCCTCAAATGCTTCAGCATGGGTGCGTCCGATCAAAGCTCCGGCGTACGATCGACTGTTTCAGATGTTCGGATTGCGAGGGCATCGAGCTATCGTTCCAGGTAGGCCCGGTGCAATTGATTGCACAAGGCGGAGTCGTCATCTCCTCGCAAAATCTCATGCTGAGGGCACCATACGCGCCCGAACGTAGGCACCATTGAACATTCGAGGAAGGTTGTTGAACCAAAGTTCGGGATTGACCTTGGAATCCAATACGTGCCGTCAGGCGGTTCGCCTCACTTCCAGAATGTGGTCGATGTACTCCTGACTTTTGTTCTTGCCCAAAGGGTCAACACTGATCTCTCCGTTCTGGAACCGGATGATGGCAATAGGTACCTGCCCATCTTTCGTCGTTCGTAGCAGTTCGCAGATCATCAGCTGCCCCCTTTCCTTCGGGATCACTTGATAACGAAACTGTGAGAGTCTCAGAATAGTCGCATGGTTCATCGCCGCACTTGATCGCTCGCGATAAGCCGACTAATGCCGGGTCGAACTTAGATGGCTCAATGAGTGCCTCGGCGATTTGGCACACTCGTTTGGTGGATGAAGCCATGGCCACCGGCTTGCCATCATTCAATGAAGAGAAACGCGCCTATCGGGAGTAACACGAGCTCACCGTGCGGTAATGAACATGTCGAAACGACTTCACTGCAATATCCCCGTTGCTACACGCCTTTCCGCAGCACATCAAGCTTCTTCTTCCAATTCCCAGATTCCGCTACGGTCACACTCATCTCGATAGCCCCTAGTGACACTATCGACTTGCTCGCAAGCCCTTTGCTTCGTCGTAATCGTGGCTCATGTGGCCCGCTTTGATTTTCTTTTGTGCAGCCTTGAAGCACCATTCGGGCGGCGTCTCAGCATACAGCCTGGCCTTTTCCATCTTGACCATCAAGGCAGCGAATTCCTTTTCAAAGACTTCCGCTTCTTTGTGCGGCCCCACTTCGGCAAGTTGTCGAAAGCGATCGCGCAGATTCGTGAAGGTGCCAGCTAGCTTTGTGAACTGTGTGATCGCCGCGTCCGTCTTCGAGGCCCGGTAGACCAAGGGAATGACGGTGGCAAGCAGCGTCAGGACGGCAGCCATCCAAGGCATGTATTGGGTCACGATTTGCCAAGTCGCGAGAGCGCCGAAAATTACAGGAAATACCATTGACGCCGTTCGCCGCCAGCGCAGGTTACGCAGCCAAAGCGTGAAGCTAAGGGCTGTAAACTCGCAGTTTTCCCTCTCGCGGTTACACTCGCCGACCAGAGCTTCCGCAATAGGGTTCACGATACCGTCACAGGCGCAGCTGTCCCGAAAACCAGCTGCCAAGCCTTCCCGGCCTCTCGCTCATTGTTGGCGTGTTCATGATTACAGGCCACAGTAGCGTTGATGAGAGCGAGCTTCGCAGCCGACAGCCACTCGTCGCCGACGGTGATCCATTCGTTCGTTCCCGGCATTTGCACAAAGCCGTTGGCGCGACCAACGAGGAAACGGAAGAAGTCACGCACCATCCAGTCGTACCAAAAGCGGTTCTCCTTGCTGTATGGATACGAACCAAGAAACTCGATCACCAAGCGTTCAAGCTGGAAGGACTTGATCTTCGCGCCGGTTTCAATCTGCCACTTCTTCATCACTCGCAACAGCTCACGGGCGTTGCCGTTATTAGTAGCATCCGCCTCGTTGAGCACTCGCCACTCCGCCGCAGGATCAGCCAGCTTGTACCGGCCACCGTCTTTCGTGTCGCAGATCAAAAACTGACCACGAAAATCGCCGCTATCAAACCGGAAGGCAGGAACGACTCAATCTCTACCCCGTCTACCTCAACGGCAACGACGTGACGATCACCCCATATCTCAGTGCGGGAATAAGTGACTCCTAGGCTATCCTTCACGTCTTGCAGTAGGTTCGATTGCTGATTGCCGACATGCGCATCGAAACGCGAATATTCGCTCCAGGGCATCACGAACAGGACATCGATATCCGAGAAAGGCCGGACGCGTGTCTGCTTATCCCAAGAGCCCAGCAGAAAAGCATTATCGGTTTCGGAGCTAACGTTCCAATAGGCACGGTTCAAACTGCCGACAACGCGCACCGCCTTTTTCATGCCATCGTTGATTTCGTCTTCCCTAATACCGATAGCCTCAATCAACTGATCGAAACGCCGTGTGACATAAGCCCATCGTGTCGCAGGCGCAAGAGGCGTTGCAGCAACGGTCCTTGCCAAAGGTGTGGGCGGCGGTGCGATGCGGGGTACAAGCGATGGCGTCGGCGCAGGTGCCAGTAGCGAGGCCCAGGGACTGTCGGCCGCTGTGTTCAGAGAAAGGCCCGCCAAAGCGTTATAGGCATTCGAGGGCGCAGTCAGCCCTGGCACCAGGTTAGTCGGTTTCGATCCGCCAAGTATCGCCGCGATTGCGGCGAGGTTCGGATACTCGTTGTAATCACCAGCACCCATACCCCTCAGTATAAGGCGATTATTTGGCGAAAGCAGCCGGGTCCAACCGATTGAAGTTGCCGAAAACCCCGTTTCCCGGGAAGTTCGAGGCTAAGCCACGTTCCTCTCCGCACAACGGCAGTTTTCGGGAAGCTTTGGTGTGTTTGGTGGGGCTTGGCTTTCTGGGAGTTGCAAGGTGCCGCAGTCTTACCACCAGAATCAGGTCTGTATACTTGTGCCCGTCGTCGCAAACTCCTCTGAAGGTGACCTAGAAATCAGTGCTTCATAGATTCTTGTCCCACTCCTTAGTGCTTGTAGCGCTAACCCTCTTTGTGACAGGAACAGTAGGACAGCCCCTTGCGTTCGGCCAGAGATACGGTAGCGACTTACCGCCTGAGCTTTCTATAGTTGAGCAGGGCGTCGCGGGGATCGACGCCTTTGCTAAGGCTGGCGGAAGATTCACTGGCCAGAAGAATGAATATGGCCAATCGGCGGCGATGATCGCGGCTCAGAAAAGCGCTGAAGTGATTACAGCCTTCGTGAAAGCCGGCGGCGTATTCACTGAAGATCAGGACAAGGGTGGGCGCACAGCGGCCATCTATGCGGTCGATTGCAATATTGGGCGCGGCACTCCGAACCATCATGATGAATCGGTGCAGGCCATCGAGGCGTTCGCCAGAGCAGGAGGCAGATTCTCCGGCGCGCAAGATGAACGCGGCTACTCCGCCGCCATTCAGGTCCTCTCCGGCTGTCCTCCAGAAGCCATCGCAGCCTTCGCCAGGGCCGGAGGAAAATTCGGCAATGAACAGACGAAGTCGGGCTACACCGCGGGCATGTACGCCTTGATGCATGGCGCTGACATCGTTCGCGCCTTCTCAGCGGCGGGCGGCAAGTTTACCTCGCAGCACACGACCGGGTGGCTGACAGTGAAGGACATTGCCGCGAAGGCAAAGCCTGATGTGCAACAGGCTTATGAAGAGGCGCTAAGACGCCAGGGAGGATTGCTCTACCTCTCCACTGAGGACGAATTTACTGCATTGACAACGCCCGAAGCCGTCGAGTCCTTCGTCAAAGCTGGCGGCCATTTCGACGACCGGCAAGATTCGCTTGGCATGACACCGGCTATGCGGGCGGTCCAACACGGTCCCGATGTTGTCAAGGCGTTTGCCGCGTACGGCGGCAGATTCACCACGCAACAGGATCTCTACGGCGACACTGCCGAGACCCTCGTCAGGGTGGCGGGCTACGGCCCGGGACTTCTGGCTGCCTACAACGACGCCGTCGGGAAGCAGGGCGGCCTCATCACTCTCCCACCGAAGGACGAGTATGAAGCCGCCAGAATCGGAGCGGCGGCCGTCGCAATATTCGTAAAGGCAGGCGGCAAATTCACTGATATACCGAATCAGGACGACATGACGTCGGCCATGATCGCCGCCTCAAGCGGTCCCGAAACCATCACCGCGTACGCCAAAGCAGGCGGCCACTTCTCGGACTGGCAGAACAAGGATGGCTACACAGCGGCTATAGTCGCTGTCATTCGTGGAGCCGATGCGATTAATGCATTTGCGCGTGCCGGCGGCCACTTTACCGACCAGCACGACCACCGCGGAATGACCGCAGCCATGTGGGCCGCTTCTCGGAACGACGTGCTTGACCGGCAAAAAAATGCGCGACAGGAACTGCACTTTGCGAATTGGGCAACGTTCGGGGTCGTCAACGAAGGTCCCGGGGCAATCGAGGCTTTTTCCGTGGCCGGTGGACGCTTCACCGATCAGCAGGACAACCGGGGCCGCACCGCAGCCATGTACGCAATTGAGAATGGCCCTGCAGCCATTACCGCCTTCGGGAAAGCAGGCGGCCACTTTACGGAACAGGAAGACAACGCTGGCTTGACCGCCGAAGTGTACGCCGTTGCGCGTGGTCCCGATCGAATCAAAGGGTTCATTAACGCGGGCGGGCACTTCACCGATCACCAGTCTGCCACAGGCTGGTCCTCTGAAAAGATGGCCGCCTGCGGAGGACCCGAGCAGATCACCGCGTTCTCTCTTGCAGGAGGCGTCTTTACCGACCGCAAGGACAATGACGGATGGACCTCCCAAATGCTGGCAACCAACATGGCCGAATACATGGCGCAAGGCATCGCCAAAGAACAGAAGGTGCCGCTCACGGATGCCCTGAGAGCCGCGATGAAGAACCAGTATTCAAATCGCGATGCGGCTGCTGCCAAAGCTTACGGGGAAGCGATCCTTCGCCAAGGTGGCCTCCGCCACATTCAGTAGCTCTGCTTCAGAGCATTCTTCATCGTAGATACCCAAAGCACGTTCTCGGCACGTCGCCTGCGACGATGGCGCCTTCCCGCAATGTCGGGTTTTCGGCAAGTTCGGTTGAAGTTGCCGAAAACCCCGTATTTCGTGCACTGCTAACGGTGAATAATCTCGATACGCCTTGGATTTGGTGTGTGGCAGAACGAAATCAAACAACAGTCTGCACAGTTTTTCATCGACCTAGGTGGTTCTTATGAGATACAGCCTAGTGATATTCAATAGCGCGAGGTCGCCCTTATGAGAAAGTTTTCTACACGGGTAAATTGGCAGTCAGCGTTATTTGTATGCTTCGGCTGCGTGCCGCTGCTTCTGATGACGCCGGCCAACACTTTCAGGGGCCAACACATAGATCACTCTAAAGATCTTCCATACGCCAAAGACCCAACCAACCTGTCGAAGGCCCTAGATAATCTGAAGGCCGGCCACTACCGCGCCAACGACGTCGAGCTTGTTGCACGAATGCGCGCTTCCCAGGCGATTCCTGACCTGGAGGCGTTATTCCCGAAGACGCAGGATCCCGAAGACAAACAAAAGATCGCAAACGGGTTGGTCCGTTTAGGGGTTGCAGATGACACATATTGGAACTTTCTTTCGACCCGTTACTCAGTTGCTATGGATCGTGGTGCGCCTGATCCGCTTCGGTACGATAGTCACGGGCAAGTGGTGCCAGACAAGCCTTCTGAGGCATTTGTAGCTTGGGCCAGCCAGAACAAACTCGACGTAAAAACGGCCCTTTTTCAGGTCGTTTTTGAAGATGTGGGTGCGGTCCATGCTGTCGCTACAAGTCAGGATGAGCGGGCGATCCCATTGCTCCGTCGCGCTTTCTCTCTGCAAAGCTTCTCCATGCAAAATTGTTTGATGCAGTCCGCAGCCGCGAGGGGACTAGCCGACCTCCACGATGAAGGATCAATACCATTGATAATTGGTGCAAGCGCCCGAGCGTCCAAGGACTGTGCTGCGACGATCGCAAAAGCATTGGTTTACTTCGACGACAGCGATGCCCAACATGCGGTTGATCTTTATGTTCCGCAAGAGGCCGCTAAAATTGCGCGCGAACATCGGGCTCACGGATATGGGCCATTCGATTGAAAGTGTCGCCGTCTGAACAGATTTCAATTCTGCTTCCCCGAAAGTCGGCTTTTCGGCAAGTTCGGGTCCGACAGGGTTGAAGTTTCCGATAATCCCGTTTTCAAGGAACACCCGTCGTAAGATACCCTTCAGGAGAACCCTAAACTTGCCGGTGCGGGCGGGTTTTCAAATGTTTTGCTGCTATGGGACACTATGAGCAAAGGCCATATCTCAGGTCGAAAAACAACTCAGCGAGGACGTAAGATGCTCCCTGCTATTCCCTGTACGGAACGGGAGCGAATCTTAGACCTCTACAAACAGACAGAGGTCGGCCCAAAGCGAACGCGCATCTTTGTTCAACTTGATGCACATGAGCGAAAACATGGCTGCGGGAAGCGGCTTGTACCGAACGACTTCGAGTCGTCCAATCCTGAATGATTTCGGGTAATTAGCAAAAGTGCCCGCAATGCCGGGTTTTCGGCAAGTTCAAATCGCGGCCCGACGAAGTTTATTGCCATGTGACCACGTTAATGATTCGCATTCCGGCGTGACAAACCTAGGCGAGAGCAGATGTGTACTGAGCGTGTCGCCATGCTCGATAGAGGATAAATAAGCCAACGGTGTGACCCACGATAGTTAAGCCGGGGAGAACAAGTATCCCCAGTCGCGCATGGGACGTAACATTCGCTGCAAACATTAGCAGGAACACGAATGTATCCGCCGCATACAGCCAAAAGCTGAACTGAGCAACCCGTTTGCGGCGGCGTGAAACCTTAACGGCGAGGACCAGCAGGAGAAGGACAATCGGTATATCGAATATAAGCGCTGCCCCAGCAGTCCATAGCCAAGGCGCACCTCTGGGTTCCAGAGCCATACCCACGAACGCTGCATCGATCAACTGTGTGAAAGAGAGTCCAACGATCAGATCGATGAAACGACCGTACTTGAAAACTGTCAGAGAGTTGAGCGCAGTCGAGGCGGCGACCAGATAAAGCCAACCCGCGGCGGCTCTGGCACCTGTGATGGTTGTTGAGACAGTCTCACGCATGATGCTTCACAGTAGCACTCCTGCGATGCCCCGTTAACTAAACAACGCTTCTCCCATATCTCCCCGGAACTGACTTGGCCTGTTTTCGTATCACCGGCTATCCGGGAAACTATCCCGTTGTTCCCGCAAAGTCGGGTTTTCGGCAAGTTCGGTTGAAGTTGCCGAAAACCCCGTTTTGAGGGAACAACTCACCGTATGGCTGTTGATGGAAACGGGGCAAGCCTGAGAGCATAGCCGACATGAAGAATAAGCTGCTGTGGAGGTACGCGATACTCACCATCATCGTTACCTGTCCCGGGATAACTGTCCGTCCATTGGCGCAAGAGCCCCAAACCGGACAAATCACCGGTCACGTCGTCGATGCAGTGGGTGCAGTCATAAAAGGAGCAAGCGTCTTTGTCCGAAGGAACACAGCAGTCGACAATAACGTGAAGCTTCTGACGCATACCGACGTAAACGGGGACTTCACGCTAGCGCTTCCTGAAGGTGGATACGATGTTCTCGTCACCTCGCCGGGCTTCGCGGCGAATGTCAAGACAATCCCTATCCTGGCCCGGAAAACTCCGAAGCTTCAGTGGAAACTCAAAGTGTTGGGTTGTAATTTCCCGGGCGTCAACTGTGACAGATTCCAGTGATCGGTCCCTGCAAAGTCGGCTTTTCGGCAAGTTCGGTGTGGTTTCCGAAAACCCCGTTTTGCGGGAGCGATTAGCCTAGACGAATGCAGCTTCCACAGTACATGCGACACCACTTCCCAAGGCTTCAGCTTAGTCCTGCTCTGTTCTACAGTTGGACCGTCGGGATGCGCTTCGAGCTGAATAACGATCGTTGGTCGAACGATCGATGGGACGCCATTCTTGAGCGAGCCACGACCTTGTACGAGTCCGTCTTCGAGCCAAGTGATGTCGGCTTCATCGTCTCAGGTCATGAGATCGAGATTGAATCCAAGGTCAGGCGAACTGGCAAGCTGCCCGAGTTTCGCAACTCCGTTTTTGCACTCTCACGGAGGGAGTCGCTGGGACTTCATGGGATCGCCGGTCGCCAGCGGATCACAGCTTACGAGGATGCGGAGAGCCGGATCACCACCACATATCGATGGACAGAAATTGAACCCCGACGTATCGGCTACAAGCGCATTTTGCGGGCGATCATGCACCGGGATTTTTGGGGCAAACGACCAAGAATCGATGACAACGTTTACTTCGTGAATCAAAGCCGAAACATGATCTTGCATATGTACGACGACCGAGGGCTCGACATTATTGCGCCGCAGGTGGATGACATCCGCCCGATCTATCAAGCTCACAAGGACTGGATTCTTAGCTTCGACAGCGCTGCGATAGAGCAAATGTTCGAGAGCAACAGACCAATCCCCAACTTTGACTACCGTCGATCACCACCGCCTAGGGCTGGTTGAGTCTGATAGACGGACGAAACTGCATCGCCACACTGTCAACTGGGTTCCCGCAAAGTCGGCTTTTCGGCAAGTTCACTGGCCAATTTGGTGATAACAGGCCAATGCGCTCACTAAGGGGTCGTGGATGGGATATTCGTCCTCATAAACGTGCTTCTCGTGACAAAAGGGAGCCGCTCGAGCTGCTGCGGGCAGAATGCCATCTTTGCAATTGATTGCACGACGGTATCGAATGCGTAGGGTCATTGCTGGAACTACCTCCACTTGAGGGTCGATCCGTGATCCCAGCCGACGCTATGCCAGACCTAGGTTCTTTTGCAAAGTGGGGTAGGTCTTGACCAAGTTCCATTCGCAGGGGCTCTTCGGAACCTTCTGAACTGCAGCTTTGTACGCCAGCTCCAGAGCGATCTGACAGTACTTGCAAAGGAAGCCGATGTTCGGGACGCTCGGAGCGGCCGGGTACCCCGTTTGGGAAACCACCGCAGCTCCAAACGTGCTCCAGTTCTGAGCAGAGTATTCGAGCACACCCATAACGGCAGGACCGAGCTTAGCTCTCAAATTCTTGAGTTGGCCCCATTGCGGTTGACTGAGCTTGCCAACAGATGTCTTCGTGGTGTTCTGGACGTGCTTCTGCCAGACAAAACCCATGGTATGTACCGTCGGAACTGGCATTCCAGAAAACTGTGGAGCACTGGGTTTGGGCGAATGCTGGGTGCCAACCTTAGGTGCAATTGATTGCACCGATCCCGAGGGAGGCTTGTGACCACTCTCCTTGGTGGCGACTAGGGTTTCAAGCTTTGCGAAGCCCTTTGCGTGCTCAGGCACGTATGAGCTGCTCTGCGTGCTTACATGCAGGTCCTGGCTGCCGATGTAGCTGAGGTGATCAAGATTTCCATGCAACCATTCGAAGTTGGCCTGCGACGCCAGTTTCGCCAAGTAATAGCTGCCATTCTGAGCGGGGTCATATGGCGTGATCTTGCAGTTTCCGATCTTCGACCAAAGATGTACAGCAATGCCAGGAAGTTGGGCCTCCCATTGAGGAGGGCAAGCTGCGAGGAAGTGAAAGTGGAGTGGTATGGGGGGATGCCCTAGACCGGAATGCTTATATTCAGGGACAGCGATATACGGAATGTGGTTTTTGAGTTTCTTACCAAGCCGGCGCATAAAGTTCTTCACGCGAGCCTCACCGTTTTGCGAAGAGACCTTGTACTTGAAGGTCAGACAGCCAATGATCGTCCAATCGAAACCCTTGAAGTAGGTTCCATAGAGTTGAGTCTCTGTATTGAACTTCTTCAGATAAATAGTGCCGGTACTCATATACATCCTTCTCTCCTTGAAGGCGCGCACTAAACGATCCAAGATGAGAATCTTCGTGATTCGCAGGGAAAACGGCCTAAAAGGCGACGCTCACCTATGGGCGAGAACTGTCGTCGCGAAACTCGGGATGGCCGGAATGACGCCGTCGGGACCGTCGCCCCGGCGTGTTTAGTGCAATCAATTGCAGGAGCCGCAATCCTGTTCGGTTGTGTCAGCTCTCGTGCCACGTGTGATGACGCTCGGGCAGGTGGAGACATGAGATTGAGGAGTATCTGGTTCCACTCCCGCCAAGCGCGTCAGCGCTTCAGCGGCCAGGACCCGCTTTACGACCGCCTGCCGTTGCCGGAATTCTTGATTGGTCGCCTCTTTGGGGTAGAACGCGGTCGGCTTTCCATGGCAGACAGCCAATCCCGCACTGTGTCGATGTTGTACAGGATTGTTCTACCGACCGTTATACGAGGAGGGCCTTGCCGCAGAGCTTCCCATCGGTCAATTGTGCGGGTGCTGAGGCCAAACTGCTCGGCGAGTTCTTCGCGGCGCAAATATCCTTGAAGCACGACGGGCACTGCAGAAATTTGGGGAAGAGATGAGGAGGGATCGCTGAAAGGGATAGCCACTGAGGCCTCCAATGAAGTGGAATTGCTGCCTTGGGTATTCCCCCACTCCATTGGGACGGGCTACGCCTATTATGGCCTAAGTGGTGATAAAAGTCAACTTACAGCCAAATAGGGTAGTGGGTCAGTTTGACCCACTACCCCAAATAGCTAGTTAACGGCCGACATTCCTGGACGTTCGTGGCTTCTGCTCATTTCCAGAATCGCTTCCGGTCCTTTCTCGCCTGAATAAATATCGCCAAACTGATTTGTAGCGCTTCGCAGGGCGCCATCTTGTAGGTGTGCGTAACGCATGGTGGTCGCTGCCTGCGTATGGCCCAGTAGCTTCCCGACGATCTCCAACGAAAATCCATTCGATACGAGATGGGACGCGTAGCTGTGCCGAAGATCGTGAATTCGGACGCCCGGGCGATCTCGCGTGATCGGCTTACGTTTGCCTTTCACAACTTCTGTGACACTCAAACCCGCGGCCTTACAGGCTTGCACCCAAGGCCGTTTGAGGTCAGTTCTGGACCCGGTGAACCGCCCCGGAAACAGTGGGCCTGTCGTCCGTTCACCTTTCATCGACACCAGCAGTTGAAGCGCTTGCTCGCTCAATGGGACATGTTCTACCCGCTTTTGCTTCGTATTGTGACTGGGCTTTATCCAAACGCCGGTCGCGAGTTCAAACTGTTCCCATTCTGCTTTTAGGACTTCGCTCATTCGCGACCCAGTGAGCAGCAACAATCGTATGGCATTCGCTGCGTTCTGATCCTTGAGTTTATCGAGGGCATTGCGAAGCCTCTGTATCTCTTCCTAAACGTCAGCCAACGTTCTCTCTTCTCCTTTCGGCAAATCTTGCTACGCCACGGGCTGGATTCTCAATAATCCACTTCCACTCGATGGCGAGACTGAACATCTTCGAGAGCAGAGAGAGCAAGACGATTAGCCAAATACGGTGTTTTCTGCTGAGGGAAGCGTGGAGCGACTGCACATCCCGTCTCCCCTGATCGCGTTGAGACGAAGAGTTGCCGAAGTCTTGGCGCAACGAATCGGTTGATCATTTGAAAATCGTTGCGACGGCTCGAAGCTCGCTTATTGATAGCGTGACGATCCATGTAATCACCGACAAGGTCCGTCATGGTCGGCTCTGATCGGCGCTGCTGCCGCTCCTCCATGGGATCGTGTCCGTCACGGATTCTGCCCCGAAGGTCATAGGCTCGAACTCGCGCTGCTGCGACCGTCAGTTCCGGATAGCGTCCGATTGTGAACCGGCGCTGGCGGCTAGCAACACGGTAGTCCCAGAACAAAGCTGCGGACACCCGCAGCCGTTATTCTTGCGCCAAACCCAGGAATGTCGGAGTCCCAGGAGGTGTGATTTCCCGCTGCAGGGGCTTTCATCGCTCTTAAGAAATTTGTCTGTAAACAAAGGCGTTATTGGCATGCTCAGCTCCAACTTCTGCACTCAATTGCAATCGCTGAAAGGGCCCTGGGGGCGATTCCGTGTCACTGCACTGTGTCAACACAAAACGGGAGATGGGCGTCTCTGTCTGTCATCCAGAGTCAGCGAATGAGGCCTGAATGTCCAATAGAATCAGAACACGACGGGCAGTTATTTGATTTGATGCAGGAAGATCAGATGCAGCTGATTCGTAATCAGCAGGTCAACGGTTCAAGTCCGTTCGTCGGCTCCAGTCATCCTTCGTGAATCGCCAGCATCATTGTTCGATCTTCGGTGGATATCCCGGATTGAACCTGGTTTGATTCCAGTTATCCACTGAAAAGATACGTGTTGGGCATTCTGTGCTTGATGCGCAGGCGAGTGCACCTCATACTCGGGAGCAGAGCCGGTCGCGTGGGGCGATCGCTCCTGACAGAGAGACGAGCGCCGTGAATCAGTACCGCCGAGAAGATGTTCTGCGCATCCTTCGCCTCCCTCATCGACAGTTAAATGCATGGGAGCGGGCGGGTTTAATTTCCGCCTCGGAACACTATTCCTTTGACAGCCTGGTCCAGCTTCGAAAGCTTCGGGAGCTGGCCGAGACTCGAATCTCCGTAAAGAGCATCCGGCAGTCGGTCGATGCGATGCAGAAGGTGGCAGGGCTGAGCAACCCGCTGCTGGAGGTGGCCGTCGTTGCGCGCGGGTCGCGGCTGGCTTTCCGGCAGGGCGGAGCGCTGGTCGATCCGATGACGCGCCAGATGGCCTTTGACTTCGAGCTGAAGCCGGCGGCGGGCATGGCCGTTGTGCGAAAGGCCGGAGCAGATTCGAATTCGCGGGCTGCCGAGATTCAGGAGATTTTTCTGCGCGCGGTGCGGCTGGAGGAAAACGCGGCGACGCTGATCGAGGCGAAGACAGCCTACAACGAGATCCTGGAGGTCGAGCCAGACCACGCGGCTGCGGCAATCAACCTGGGAACCATCCTCTACAATGAGCGCGACTTCGATGGGGCGGAGATGTTGTATCGGCGCGCGACGGAGGCTGACCCGGAGTACGCGCTGGCGTTTTTTGACCTGGGCAATGTTCTGGATGAGCTGCAGCGACTGCCGGAAGCGATTTCGGCCTACGAACGCGCGCTGAAACTGGTCCCGCAGTATGCAGACGCGCATTACAACCTGGCGCTGGCGTACGAGCGGATGCTGGAACCGCGGCGAGCTCTGCGGCACTGGACAAGGTACATTCAGCTGGACCCGAGCGGACCGTGGGCTACGCATGCGAAGGTACAGGCCAAGCGGATTCTCGGCAACGAGCGACTGGCCATTGTGACGCGTCATGGTCGCACGATGCGGATCCGGCAACCGGGATAACCAGCAAGAAAACGCAAAAGCTTTCCTAGAGGCTGCACTGGTACACTCCGGTGCAGCCTTTGACTTAGTTTTGACTTTGTTTCCCGAGGAGATCCTGCCTGATGGCCACATCCACCACGACCTTTCGCCCCTTCGTGTCCGCGGAGGAGAGCCCAAGGGAGCTCTCAGCGCGGGCGCTGATTCTCGGGGCGATCTTCGGGATTATCTTCGGCGCGGTGACGGTGTATGTGGGGCTTCGCGCAGGTCTGACAGTCGCGGCGAGCATCCCGATCTCGGTGCTGTCGATCTCGATTCTGCGGGCGTTTGGGCGGGCATCGATCCTCGAGAACAACATTGTTCAGACGACGGGCAATGCGGGGCAGTCGATTGCATCCGGCGTGATTTTTACGCTGCCGGCGCTGATTTTTCTAGGGTTTGACCTCGAGAGCTTTCGCATCTTCGCACTGGCGCTGTTCGGTGGATGGCTCGGCGTGTTGTTCATGATTCCGCTGCGACGGCAGCTGATTGTGGAGGAGCATGGGTCGCTGACGTATCCCGAGGGCACCGCTTGCGCGGATGTGCTGCAGGCGGGTGAGCGCGGCGGGTCGTTCGCGAGCCGCGTGTTCCTGGGCCTGGGACTGGGCGGCCTCTACACGCTGTTTCAGAATGACAACCTGCTGGGACTGTTCCCGGGGACACCGAGCTGGTCGCCGAACTTCGATCCGAACGGGCAGCAGATCATGAAGGGCGCCTCGATCCGAGCGGACGTGACGCCGGAGTACCTGGGGGTGGGGTACATCATCGGGGCGCGGGTGGCGGCGGTGATGCTGGCGGGCGGCGTCGTGAGCTGGCTGGTGGTGATGCCGGCGATCGTCTTCTTTGGCAAGCACCTGACCACGCCGGTCTATCCGGGGGTCATTGCCGATCTCGCAGATGACGCCGAGCGATTTGTGGTCGACCTATGTAAGGCCGATGGGTGCGGGTGCGGTGGCGGCCAGCGGTCTCATCACGCTGCTGCGGACTGCGCCGACGATTGTGAGCGCACTTTCGGCCGGGTTCTGCGAAGATGGGCAAGGACCGCGCACGGGCGAACGAGCGGCCGAGCCGGGTCGAGCACGACATGCCAATGAGTGTCGTGGCGGGCGGCAGCGCGGTGCTGGTACTGCTGATGTTCATTTTCCTCGAGTTCAAGCCGGTGCCGGGAGCGCAGGTGAGCGCGCTGGCGAATTTTGCGGCGGCGCTGCTGGTGGTGGTCTTCGGATTTCTCTTTGTCACGGTGAGCTCGCGAATCGTGGGCATCGTGGGATCGAGCGCGAGCCCGGTAAGCGGTATGACGATCGCTACTCTGATGGGAACGGCGGCGATCTTCCTGGTCAAGGGATGGACGGCTCCGGCGTTTGGCGCGCTGGCGATCACGGTTGGCGGCATTGTGTGCATTGCAGCCTCGAATTCGGGCGATACGTCACAGGATCTGAAGACCGGGTTTCTCATCGGAGCGACGCCCTGGAAGCAGCAGCTGGCGGTGATGATCGGCGTGATCGTCAGCGTGTTTGCGATTGGGCCGACGCTGAGCGCGATGAATCGGGGATACGAGAGCTTTCAGCCGATGGCGCAGGCGAGAGCGATGTCGTTACAGGCGTTGCCGGATGGCGTGTCGAACCAGGGGAACTTCACGCGCGATAGCTTTTTGCTGACCCCTCGCAATGCTCAGGGCGGAGCGGCGAGCGTACCGACTTCGCAAAAGGAGCAGGTCAGCGAATGCGCGGCGCCTGGTCGTGCTGAACTCGATTGGCTCGGCGACGCTGGAGGATGGCAAGTATCTGTACGACCCGACGAGCGGACAGATCACAGTTCAATGGGTTCAGGGAATCGGGAGCGAGAAGGCTGCGGCTCCGCAGGGAAGGTTGATGGCCACGGTGATTAACGGGATCCTGAGCCGCAAGCTGCCCTGGAGCCTGGTGCTGCTGGGGGTGGCGCTGGTGATCGGCGTGGAACTGCTGGGAATTCGGTCGCTGACATTTGCGGTAGGAGCGTATCTTTCGATCGGAACGACGCTCGCTATTTTCTGCGGAGGCGTGGTGCGGTGGATGGTGGACCGTGCGCTGGCACGCGCGGGGGCAGCGAGAGAGGCGGAGAGCGAGATCAGTTCGGGAAGTCTGTTCGCGTCGGGATTGATTGCAGCGGGCGGCATCATGGGACTGACTGGTGTCTGCGTGAAGATCTACGAGTCGGTGAAAGATGCGTCGATTCCGCGCTTTAGCCGACGAATCCACTGCACAAGGATTGGGTGAGCGTGTTGGCGTTCGCCGCGCTTGCGTTCAGTCTGTACTACTTTGCGCGGAAGCCGCTGGCGAGCGAGGCGGTATTGGAAGAGGTAGAACGCGAGTAATCGGGCCAACGATTAAATGGAGGCTGAGATGAGGCGATACGTTGCGGTACTTGTAATGGTGCTGACGGTTGGATGTTGCTGCGCACGGGCGGACGAGGCGTCCAAGCGTGCGAAGGCCGAACAGCTGTTCCTGCTGCTTCGCATGGACACGATGATGGATCAGTTGATGGGCGGCGTGAAGAAACAGGTGCAGCAAATCACGGAGTCGATGCCAGGAGCGGATCAGGCGACACCGGACCAGAAGAAGCAGATGGCCGACTTTCAGCAACGCGTGATGGATGTGGTCAATCAGAAGATAGGGTGGAAGGCGCTGGAACCGGACTTCATCAATCTGTATGCGAGCACCTATACGGAAGAGGAGCTGGACGGTATCGTCGGGTTCTATAAGTCGCCGATCGGACAGAAGATGATCGAGAAGACTCCGGAGTTGACGACGAAAAGCACGCAGATCACGCAACAGAAGATGACCGAGTTGCAACCGATTCTCAACCAGATGGTGCAGGACTTTATGAAGCAGATGGCTGCGGCTACGGGCAAGCCCGCACCTGCGCAGACGGCACCGCCAGCAAAGAAAGAGCCGCCGAAATAGAAGGCACCGCAAACCTGGCATGACCAGGGAACGCTTTGGCGAGCAATCAGGTTTGGAAGTAACGAGCCGGCGTCGTGCCCAGGGCTTTGCGAAAGGCGGCGATGAACGCGCTGGAGGTGCTGTAGCCAGCCTCCAGTGCGGCATGGGTAACCTTGGCGCCGGAGCCTAGCAGACGCATTGCGTGCATCAGCCGGAGTTGCTGTCGCCATCTTCCGAAGCTCATTCCGGTTGAAGCGACAAAGAGCCTCTCGATGGTCCTGCGGCTCGCACCGCTCCTGCGTGCGATCTCGGAGAGCGGTCTGCGGTCGGAGGGGTCGGCCAACAAGAGATGGGCAACCCGAAGCGCTCTTTGATCGACACCCTCGTCACCTGGCATTGGGAGCTGAAGCGGCTCTACCTGAATCTTCTGAAGGCGGTCCAGAACGACGTCGAGTAGATGGCCCTGCCATCGGATTCGTCGCTGAAGGGAGCCGCAGGCGCACACCTCCAGAATGAGTTCCCTCAGCAGCGCAGGAACGTTGACTACGCAGCATTGGCGAGGCAGCGAATTCACCAGCCGGGGTTTGAAGTAGAGGGTTCGCATGGCGACGTTGCCGGACATGGTGATTGTGTGTGGAACCCCCTCGGGAATCCAAACGGCGCGATTGGCCGGCACTACCCATGCGCCATCGTCTGTGCTTACGGTCATTACGCCACATACAGCAAAGACGAGTTGGTCCCGGTCATGAAAGTGCAGTGGGATTTTGTGGCCCGCTGGATAGTCGTGCGTCAGAGAGACGACCGGCGCAGTGGAGCGAGGCAAGGAATCAAGGAATCCACTTTGGCGGCGATTCGACATTAATTGACACAATATCGAATGTAAGGCAACGGCGAAACTCTTACTCTATGGTCGTCAGGTGCAAACTGCCACGAATCGGAGTTGCCCGGACAGGCTGGGAGGAAGCACAAATGAAAACATCGGGACTCCGTTCTTCGCAAACAAGAGGAACTCTAGCTATCTTGCTCGTGATTTTCCTGAATGGCTATGCCGTACGGGCGTTTTGCGCCGCTGATGCGGGGCCGTGTCCGAAACAGACTGAAAGCAGGGCGATGGATTTTTGGTTAGGCAATTGGAAGATCGCGGTTCCAAACGAAGGTGTGAATGCGACCAGCAATGTCAGCTTAGAACTGGGCGACTGCGTGGTGGTGGAGCGGTGGAATGGCGGCGAAGGTCATGTGGGAGAAAACATGTTCGGCTATAGTGCCGACGACAAAAGCTGGCACGGGATGTTTGCTGACAGCGCAGGCCACGTTCATGTCTTTCTGAATGGGCAGGTTCGGCCGGATTCGGCTGAGTTCACGGGCCCGAGCCGCGGGCCGCACGGGGAGACCGTTCTAAATAGGATCACAATCCGGCGCATTGCGCCGGACCACGTCGAACAAGTGTGGACGAAGTCATCCGATGGAGGAAAGACGTGGAGGACGGTATTCCACGGAGAGTACACCAGAAAGTCTTGAGCCTGATGCGGCTGCCCGGGGCTAGAGCTCGAGGATGATAGGCATGATGAGCGGGCGGCGGTTGGCGTTCTTCTGGATGAAGCGCTTGAGGTCGCCGCGGATCTTGTCCTTCATGACGCCGTAGTCGCGGCGTTCTTCTTCGCTCGATTGCTCCAGGGTGCGGGCGACGATATCGCGCGCATTGCGTAGCAGTTCGGGGTCGTCGGCTGCGAAGCCGCGGGTGGAGATTTCAGGCAGGCCCTCGACCTGGCCGGTTCGCTTGTTGATCGCGATGATCGGGAGGAAGAGGCCGTCGCCGCCAAGCTGCTTGCGGTCGCGGATGACCGTGTCTTCAACGACGTCAGCGGTGGAGTTGTTGTCGATGCAGACGCGGCCGGTGGTGATTTTGCCAGGTTTTCTGGCGCCGTCGCGGTCGAGGGTCGAGCACGTCGCCGTCTTCGAGCAGGAGAACTTTCTCCGGGATGCCGGTGGCGCGGCGAGCTCGCGTGGCGCTTGAGGTGGCGGTAGTCGCCGTGGATGGGCACGAAGAACTTGGGCGGACGAGATTGATCATCATCCGCAGCTCTTCCTGCGAGCCGTGGCCGGACATGGATCAGGCCGTTGGTGCCGTCGTCGTGGATGACGCGTGCGTCGCGGCGCTCGAGGTGATCGATGACGCGGTAGATGGCCTTCTCGTTGCCGGGGATAATGCGCGAGCTGAGAAGGACGGTGTCGCCGGCGTCGATCTTGGCGAACTTGTGATTGTCGACGGCGGCGCGTGAGAGCGAGCTCATGGGCTCGCCCTGGGTGCCGGAGATCAGGATGCAGAGCTCGTTGTCGGCGTACTCCTTGATCTGGCCGGGGTGGATGAGGAGGCCCAGGCGGCGGATCGAGATAGCCGAGATCCTGCGCGATCTCCGCGGAGTTGTCGATCGAGCGGCCGATGAGCGCGACCTTGCGATGGTGCTTGTCGGCGAGTTCCATCGCGATTCGGATGCGGTGGATGGAGGAAGAGAAGCAGGAGAAGAAGAGCTTCTTGGGCGTGGCGCCGAAGATGTCGTCGAGGCGCGGGCGGACGGCACGCTCGCCGGGCGTGAAGCCGGGCCGATCGACGTTGGTGGAGTCCTGCAGGAGGCAGAGGACGTTCTGTTTGCCGAGGTCGGCGAAGGCCTGGAGGTCGAAGGGATGGCCGTCGGGCGAGGAGAGATCGATCTTGAAGTCGCCGGTGTGGAGGACGATGCCGGCGGGGGTATGGATGGCGAGCGAGACGCAGTCGACCAGCGAATGCGTCACGCGGATCGGCATGATGCTGAAGGCGCCAAGCGTGAAGCGGCGGCCGGGGAGCATCTCGATGAGGTCGGCGTCGTCGAGGAGGCGGTGCTCGTCAAGTTTGCCTTCGACATAGGCGAGGGTGAACTCGGTACCGTAGACGGGAACGTTGAGCTCGGAGAGGATCCACGGCAGGCCGCCGATGTGGTCTTCGTGACCGTGCGTGAGGACGATGCCGCGGACCATGCGCGCGGTTTTCAACGAGATAGCTGATATCGGGGACGACGATGTCCACGCCGAGCAGCTCTTCTTCGGGGAACATGAGGCCGGCGTCGATAACGATAATGTCATCGCCGTAGCGGAGGGCGAGGCAGTTCATGCCGAATTCGCCCAGCCCGCCGAGGGGAATGATTTGCAGCTTGTCTGAAGCCATGAACCTTCAGTTTAGCGCAACGGTTCGGCGCCATCTGGCTTATATGGCGCGAAGGACGCGCGCGGGCAGCAGGAAGAGGGCGGCGACGAGCTCGAAGACGCCGTGCACGACGAGGCCCACGAGACGGAAGGGAAGCAGCACAAGCCAGACGAAGGGATAAAGGACGAGCGCGAGTAGCGCGGCAGGCCAGCAAAGGACGAGAAGGATGCAGAAGAGAAGAACGCGCATCTCCGGTATTTACTCCTATCGTTGGTCTGTACGTCCTCCACGTTGCGAAAGTTCCGCTCAAAAAGTCGTACAAAGGCAGTCTCCGCCCCCTACAATGGCTGCTTCCAGGCTTTGCTTATGAGAGGCACCCCGTCCATCTCGCGCAGGAAGTTTCTGAAGCGGTCGTTTGCCTTCAGCGCTTCCGCCGCACTCGTGGCCCAGGTGGGGTGCGGGGGGACGGTGCTGGCCCCAGGTCTCCAGGAGCAGTTTTCAATAACCGATCCGGCCAGTGTCTTGATGTTGGGAGACTGGGGTTTTGACGGCGACCTGACGATGCAGACGAGCGTCGCTACGGCGATGGAGTCTTTTGTGCAGCGGCATTCGCTTTCGCCGGACGCGATGTTAATGCTGGGGGACAACTTCTACGGGATGATGGACGGAGGAGCGAACTCGGCGCGGTGGAAGACGCAGTTTGAGGATATGTATCCCCGGACCTCCTTCAACTGTCCGGCATACGCGGTGCTGGGAAACCATGATTATCAGAATGCGCCGACCTTGAAGTGCAACTACCAGCTTGAGTACGCGGCGAGGACGGCCACCCGGTTCACGCTGCCGTTCAACTGGTATCGGTTCACGCTACCGGCGAAAGAACCTTCGCTGACGGTGATTGCCCTGGACAGTAACGCGCCGGGCCTGGAAACCGAGGGACCTTCCTACATGACGATGTCGAAGGAGGCGTGGGCGCAGCAAATGGCGTGGCTGGAGGCCGAGTTGAAAAAGCCGTTGGAAACGCCATTCCTTGCGGTGATAGCGCACCATCCGGTCTATTCGGATGGATTGCGCGGCGACAACAGATCCTGATACGGGACTGGGATCCGCTGTTGCGGAAGTACAACGTCGACCTGTACATGGCTGGACATGACCACGACATGCAGCACCTGGAGCTCGAGGGGCACCCGACGTCGTTTTTCCTGTCAGGCGGCGGAGGCGCGCCGGTTGCAAGACTGAAAGTGACCGAGTCGGTGCGTGGACCTTTCGCGCAGCAGACCTTCGGGTTCAGCTATATGCATTGCACCGCAAAACTGATGACCCTGCGGCACTTGGACCGCCTGGGCAATGTCATCCACAAATTCACGAGGGATACGAAGGGAAAAGTGACGATCGTGTACCCCGCTGCCTAGCGGCGCAGGGCGAATCGCGTGGGCCGGCTAGCGGAGAAGATCTTCCAGAGCCGTCGAAAGCTCGGTCTTCTCGTCGCGGTATTTGACGATGATGGGCGTGTAGACCGAGAGCCCCAGGTCTTTGCCGGGGCCATGCTGGATGGCGCGGGAGCCGGGAACAACCACCGCGCCGGGGGGAATGATAAGCGGGCTGTTGGCCGTGGCGCGCAAGACGGTGTTGTTCGGCAGGTCGTAGACCGGGGTACCGCGCGTGAGGATGGTGCCGGCAGCGAGCACAGCCTTGCTGCGGACGATCGTGCCCTCGTAAACACCGGTATTGCCGCCGATGAGGACATCGTCCTCGACGACAACGGGCGACGCATTGACAGGTTCGAGCACACCGCCGATCTGCGCGGCGGCAGAAAGATGCACGCGCTTGCCGATTTGCGCGCAGGACCCGACGAGCGCATGCGAGTCGATCATCGTGCCTTCATCAACATAGGCACCGACGTTGACGTAAGCAGGTGGCATCATCACGACGCCACGGGCGAGGAACGCGCCCGAACGCACGGAGCTGCCGCCGGGAACAACGCGAATGCCCTGCTCGGGCGTGAAGCGGCGCGCGGGATAAGTGGCCTTGTCAACGAAGCTGAGGAGCGAATTGCCCGACGCCTCGCAGCCGTTCATCGACTCGAGTGCACCCAGGCGGAACCCAAGAAGGATTCCTCGCTTAACCCATGGATTGACGCGCCAGCCCATAGGCTGGGAGTCATCAGGTTCGGCGGAACGGATTGTGCCGGATTCCAGCGCGTGCCGCAGCGTGTGGAACGCGGAGAGGGCTTCGGAGTTGCCGACGGCTTCAGCGCCGAGAGAAAACCAGTGCTCAATGTCGTGCTGAAGTCTGTCCGGGGGGAGCGAGTTCGTCATGAATCAGTTTCCTTCTGAGGGGCACGGATGGGGCGTCACCCTGGGTGCAGGGTAGGGCTGGCCGTCGTCGGCCGCGGTATTAATGGTCGCGCAACTCTCGCGTTCGTAGCTGGAGCTTTGGAACTGCCAGCGGATTCGCTCCTGTTCATATGCGGACGCGCGGCTGCTCGTGATGATCTCCGGCATCGCGGCGGCGGCCGCCGGGCTGATGGCGAAGCTCTGGACGCCGACCGCATTCAAGACGACACGCCGATGGCGAAGGTCGACGACCCAGAAAGAGCAATTGCCGGTGGCTCCGCAGAGTTCACGGCCGGAGGGCTGTATTACCAGTCCCGGAGCGTTCGCGAGGCTGACTCGTTCGGCGCGGAAGGACCGCATGATGCCATTGATCTCTTCGGAAGACTCGCCCTGAACGAGAGGGCCAAGATACGGTTTGAGCAGCGGGAGGACGATGGAACGTTGTGCAGGCGGCAATCTTTCGAGCGATGCCGATGCCTCATGGGTAGCCACGAGCGGCCACGCATTGGCGTCAGACGTATGCGTCGCTGCCGCCTGCGCGGACAACATCGCGACAAGTAAAGTCATCGAAAGAATTGGCACAGGTTCAAGAGTAGAGCATGGAGTGTGGATTCGTGCACTCGATGCAGAGAACAGATTGCAGGGGTGCTGGTTCGCCTAGAAGACGCGCAGGTTTTCGTGTGGCGCGTTGGTCAACAGGCCCAGTTCGCCAAGAATGCGTTCCAGCTTGCGGCGAGTCGTTGCGGTGACAGGAATCATCGGCAGCCGAAGCTCCTCATTGCCGCGGCCGAGCAGCGCCATGACGGCCTTGATGGGAGCCGGGCTGGGCTCGCAGAAGTTCGCCTGCATCAGTTGGAAATAATGGCGATTGATGCGTCGCGCGGAGATCCAGCTATCGTTCAGAGCAGCGTTTACCATCTGCGACATCTGCTGGGGGATGGCATTCGACGCAACCGAGACGAGGCCGCAGCCGCCAACCGCGATAATCGGCAGGGCGAGCATGTCGTCGCCGGCAAGCACTTGAAAGGCGCGCGGAGCCTGGGTCAACAACTCCGTGATCTGCACGATGTTGCCGCTGGATTCCTTAACGCCGATGATGTTGGGGATCTCGGTGAGGCGGAGAACTGTGGCGGGTTCAAGATTCGCCCCGGTGCGGCCCGGGATGTTGTACAGCAATATCGGCAGGGGCACGGATTCGGCGATGGCGCGGAAGTGCTGGTATTGTCCCTCCTGCCCAGGCTTGTTGTAATAGGGGTTCGCCGTGAGGATTCCCGAGAGGCCCTGGATGCGGCCAAGTTGTTGGGCACGATGGATGGCTTCGCGCGTGGAGTTGTGCGTGGCGCCCGCGAAGACCGGTACGCGACCATTTGCGGCCTCGACGGTGATCTCGATGACGCGCAGCCATTCTGGTTCGGTCAGGGTCGCCGCCTCCCCGGTCGTGCCACAGGGAATCAACAGAGAGATACCGCAGGCGATCTGCCAGTGAATGTGTGCGCGGAGGGCGGGCTCATCCAGTGAGCCGTCCTGACGAAAAGGTGTGATGAGGGCGGTACCGCAGCCTTGCAGGTTCATGCCAAGGTCGAGTTTAGCGCGAATCAACCGACGGCGGTGAAGGGTTGTGACGCCGGGTCTGCTCCACGATGCGGCGCGGTGGCAACAGCCAGACAAACGCCACGATTGCAATCATGCCCAGCGCGCTCCACGGAGAAATGAAGGCGACCGCGATGGCCGCCAGGTCGATCGCCAGCGAAAGAAGCTGCTTTCCGAGGCTCGCGGCCGGCCGAACGCCCGTGCACTTGCAAATAATATTGGCGAGGATTGCCCACGCCGCTCCAGGCGCGAGAAAGCACAACACGTAGACGATTACAGGAACTGGTTCGGCACCACGGACTGCAATCCACTGCGTCCCAAACGGAATGAGTGAAAGGCAGAAGAGCAGGGCAAGGTTCGACCAGAGGATGCTATGGGTGACGTGCTCGAGATCGTCGAGCAGGTAATGGTGATTCACCCAGTAGATGCCTATCTGCACGAAGCTGAGCAGGTAGACGACGATCAGCCGCAGATCGCCGAAAATCGCTGCCCGATTGCCTGCGTCGTGCATAGAGGGGACGTGCAGGTCGAGCACCATGATGGTGATGATCACAGCGATGACACCATCGGAGAAAGCTTCGAGCCGAGATGGGCTGAGATCGCGAGGCATAAAGGATTTTGCGCAGAATACACGAGCTTCAGTCCGCCGCGGCAGCCTTGCTGGCGAGCAACTGTTCCATCTCACGGTAGACACCGTTCGTCCAGCCGAAGCCCACGACGTTGGTCTTATAACCGGTCGTGACATTCACGTCGGACGAACCTGTGTCCATGTTGTACTTCTCGCGGATCGTGCCATCGTGCTCGTAGCCCGTCTCAACGGTCGCCATAAATTTTCGCGCAATGCGATCGGCATCCGCAGTGAAGCCGTATTGCGCGAGCCCTTCGACGGCAAGCCAGTTCGTCGGCGCCCAGCCAAACGGCGCATCCCACTGCTGGCCGGTGTCTTCGGTGCTTGTCTGCAGGCCGCCGGCGCGTTCGAAGAGCCGCAGATTGGCAACGAGTCGCCTGGCCTGTGAAGGTGTCGCGAGGCCGGCCCACAGGGTGTAGTAAGTAGCGACGTAGCGATACGTCGAGCGTTGGCGTTTGCGTCCGTTGTAGTCGACGAATAGGCCGGCGGCGTCATCCCACATCAACGAGTTGATCCGTTGTTTGCGGACCGCTGCCAGATGATTCCAATGCGCGGATGCTGAACGGTTTCCGAGTAAAGCCTCGATCTTCGCAACATCGCGTTCGTACTTATAGAGCAATGAATTCAGGCATACGGGCGCATAGTCCTCCGTGGAACCGCTGAATGGCCCAAAGCGTGAACTGGTATCGAAGCCCGACTCGCGCATCGCTCGATCGCCGAGATAAAACTGTGGGGTCAGTTCCACACCGTCAAGGCTTGTCTGGAGGCAATTCGCTTGATCTGCGCAGCGCCTGCCGGACGACGCGCCGGCGGGCTCCAGATAGCCGGGCGGCGTCTGTTGTGGGTGCCCCTTGAGCCAGCGGATGACATCCACGTAGTAGGTGCTGTCATCTGCCATCTCTGGAACAGGGCCGTGGCCCAGATCGAAATAGCGGGAGAGGACGGTATTGCCGGCAAGATGCGGCGCAGTAGTCCAGAGCGCGTGATCGCGGATGAGATAGGGAAGCGCCTCGCGCAACCACTCCCGGGCGGCAGTCGCGTTGCGCGCGCGCTGGGCGTCGTAGACGGCCATCACCATCGAGCTGAGGAACGGTGGTTGTGAGCGCGTCAGATAATAAGTGCGGTTCGCATTGAGGATCGCGCCGTAGTGGTCGATCTCATAGAAGAAGTTTTCGACCGTGCCGCGCGCGAGGTCCGAGCGATTGTCGGCAATCTCGCCGAGCAGGATAAAGTAGCTGTCCCACCCATACATCTCGTTGAAGCGCCCGCCCGGCACAACGTAACGATGAGGCAGATACAACAAGCCCGGCGTTGAAATTTTCTCAGGCGGAAGCTCGTCTAAATGGTGAATGGCGCGGGGCAGCGAGCGCACATCGACGCGACATTTCTTCTCCATCGCCTTCACATCGGCCGGGATGGCTTCTCCTGCGGGCAGATACAGAACTGGGGCAGTGGTGAGCTTCGGGTCTATCAATGACGCGCAGTCCGTCATCGAGCGCTGCAAAGTATCCCAGGACTGATGGATGTATGTGTCAATGGACGGCGAGGAAGAGGGAGGCGACTGCGCGGCCGTTGCAAGCGCAACGCACAAAACGACAGCGAGGCTGCGGAGGCGAAGCACGATGTGATGATGCTATCTCAGTGCGATAGTCTCTTGCGGAAAAAGCACGCCGCCTGCGGATTGTCGTTATATCGCTCGCAGGATTCGTACCCACGTGCACGGTAAAGCGACTGCGCCGCGGTGAAGTTCTCTCCGGTATCGAGATAAATCCATTGAAGCCGTGCGGCCGCGAAGCCCTCAACATAGTCCATCAGCAGCGATGCAAGGCCCTCGCCACGATGCTCCGGAACAACATAGAGCCGTTTACACTCGGCCGCTGATGGAAGGGCTGGGAGTACGCGAAGAAGAACGCAGGCAATAAGTACGGTCTTCTCCTCAACAACGACGAAGCCGAAAGGAGCTGGCTGGTCTAAATACTCTGCAACGCGCCCGGGTGCATCACGCTGCACGACCTTCCACTCGGCGTAGTAGCGTTCCAGCAATGCACCAAGCTGTGGGAGATCGTCGCGCGAGGCGCGTCGAACAACGAAATCAGCCGTGCTAAACCCAGTCTCCATGACGCATGAGCGGTTCGGCCGCGCCGCTGGAGCTGATGCCGTCTATATTCATCGTCGATCCTCCAATCATCCAGTCAACGTGGATGAGGCTCTCATTGGCACCCAGATTTGCGAGCTCGTCGTTCGACATCTTTTCACCGTTGATGATGCACGTAGAGTATGCCTGCCCGAGCGCGATGTGGCTCGCAGCATTTTCATCAAAAAGTGTGTTCCAGAAGAGAACTCCCGACTGCGCGATGGGTGAGTTGTGCGGAACGAGCGCAACCTCACCGAGCCGGCGAGCTCCATCATCCGTCGCGATCAGCTTGCGAATTGCCTCTTCTCCCTTTGTCGCAGTCACCTCCACGATGCGGCCGTTCTCAAAGCGGCAACGGATGTTTTCAATGAGTGTGCCCTGGTGCGACAGCGGCTTCGATGCAGAGACGACACCCTGGACGCGGTCCTTGTGCGGCGTCGTGAAGCATTCTTCGGTGGGAATGTTCGGCTGGCAGTAGATGCCGTTGCCCGCAGTCGTTCCGCCGCCGGCCCACAGGTGCTGGTCGGCAAGCCCAACCGTGAGATCCGTTGCTCCGTCCGGCGTAAAAAAACGCAGGGAGTGATAACGCTTCGCATTCAACTGATCGACGCGCTGCTTCAGGTTTTCGCCATGGCGTTTCCAGTCGGCAACCGGATCGTCGCCCGTGATTCGCGACGTGCGGAAGATTACGTCCCACAATTTGCCCATCGCAAGTTCTACCGGCTCGCCGGGAAAGACAAGTTCGGCCCAGGCAGGCGTCGCCGCAGCAACGATGGTCCAGTTGATATCGTGTCGCGTAATCAGCTCCATCGCAGGCTTGTAGGCCTTCGACATCGCGATGTTTGCGCGCGAAACCTTCTGCGGGTCCTGTCCGGAAAGCAGCGCCGGGTTCGCTCCTGTGATCGCCATGCGTGCGGAGCCATCGCGGAAGGCGTTCGCGATACCGTCGTAAAACCATGAGGGCGCAAAGTCGAAGCTCTCGTCTGGGGCGGAGCGGTAGCGCGCCAGCGCAATCTCGTCGTCGCTTATCAAAGGCGTCACAAACTTCGCCCCGGCTTTGTATGCCTGCGCGACGATGCGACGCACAAGCGGAAGCGCATCAACCGGCGCAGTCAGTACCAGTTCCTGGCCCTCGCGCAGATTGAGGCCGACGCGTACAGCCACTTCGGCGAGGCGGTCGAGTTTCTGGTCGAAGGTCAGAGAGGCAAATGGAGGAGCGGCGAGGGTGGCAGAGCTCATACGGTAAGCCTAGGAGGCCGCGACGGTTCCTGCAACTCCGTGCGGCGCCCCATCGTCCGTGCTACCTGCTGATCTGGTCGAATATCTCGCGGAAGTCATAGACGCCGGGCTTCGCCTTGACGAGCCATTCCGCCGCCCGCACTGCTCCCTCAGCGAAGGGCCGCCGGGAGTGCGATTCATGCGTCAAGAGGATGCGGTCCCCATCGTGCTCTGCCTCGAGCACGTGCAACCCGACGGCATCGCCATGGCGCACAGACTTGATAGGGATCTCTCCCATTTTGCAGGAGCGCCTCACAACATCGCGCAGCGTGAGTGCGGTTCCGCTGGGCGCATCGAGCTTGGTGAGGTGATGCGTCTCCGAGATCGAAAGCTCGTAGTCGAGGCCTGCGAGCTCCTTCGTCATGATCTCGGCAAGCTTCAGCATCATCTGCACGCCGAGCGAGAAGTTGGTCCCGTAGAGCAGGCTCGCGCCCTTTCGCTCTGCAGCCTCTTTCGCGCGCGGCAATCGGTCGTACCACCCCGTTGTGCCGACGACCATCTTCGCACCGTTGGCCAGGCACGCGCGCATATTGGAGATGACAGCCTCAGGTGTCGTGAAGTCGATGATGGCGTCAAAACCGGCGACAAACGGCGGCGTAAGCGCGGCCGCGTCTTTGTTTTCCTTCGCGTCGAGCACATGTACGCTGTGGCCGCGTTCCGCTGCCACTTGAGCGACCAGCTTGCCGGTCTTGCCTACACCCAGAACGAGAATGCGCATAAGGAATCGTGCTCCTAAGCGTTGGAAGTAACTGGCCGAGCCTCAACATCGAAGATTGTCGCATCCGGTGCGGCAAAGAACTTCTTGTGCAGCGACCGCACTGCTTCTTCGACGTCCTCTTCGTTGATCATGAAGCTCATATTAATTTCGCTGGCGCCCTGCGAGATCATACGGATATTGACGTGCGAGACCGCCGCAAAGACCTGTGCCGCGATGCCGCTTTGTCCACGAATGTCTTCGCCGACCAGGCAAATCAGCGCCTTGTCGCTCTCGTATTTCACATCCGCGATTCGGCCCAGCTCCTCGCAGATTGCCGGCAGCGTTTCGCGCGAGTCCACGGTTACGGAGATCGAAACCTCCGATGTCGAAACCATATCGATGGCGCACTTGTGCTTGTCGAAGATATCGAACACCATCTTGAGGAAGCCGTGTGCCAGCAGCATGCGGCTGGCGACGATATCAATGATTGTCAGCTTCTTCTTCGCTGCGATCGATTTGAACGGGCTCGCGCAGGGCGGAGGAGTCGCCGTAATCCGCGTGCCTTCATTTTTTGCGTTGCGGCTGTTCAGCACGAAGACGGGAATGTTCTTCTGCACTGCCGGAAGAATGGTCGCGGGGTGGAGCACCTTCGCGCCGAAGTAAGCAAGTTCCGCCGCTTCCTCGAAGCTGATAATGCGCACGCGCAGGGCTTCGGGGCAGATGCGTGGATCGGTGGTCATGATGCCGTCGACGTCTGTCCATATCTCGATCGCCCCGCAGTGGAGTCCGCCGCCCACAAGCGCTGCGGTGTAGTCCGAGCCGCCGCGGCCAAGCGTGGTCGTGATGCCGTTGCACGAGCCGATGAAACCTCCCATCACGGGCACACGGTCCGCACCGATAAGCGGAAGCACCTTCTCCCGAAGTGCGCGCTCAATCGCAGCCTCGTCGGGTGCAGCCTTGCCATAGCGATCGTCGGTGAGGATCACCTCACGCGCGTCGACGTGCACCGAGTTCAGCCCTTGTTCGGCAAACGCGGCCGTTACCATCACGCTGGAAAGCCGCTCGCCAAAGCTGACGATCAGGTCGGAGGTGCGCGTTGTCAGTTCGCCGACCACGGCAATGCCGCGCACGAGCTCTTCCAGTCCGTCAAAGGCACGGTTGATATCCAACTCCAGCGAACCCAGCCGGTCGGCCTTCACGAGATCGCTTGCAACCTGCAGATGACGCGCGCGCAGCCGCGCAACGATCTCCAGCGCGGCCTCGCGATCGCCACGCCCGGCAAGCGCCGCCGCAGCGCAAGCGAGGAGCTGGTCCGTGACCTTGGCCATCGCCGACACGACGACGACAGGGCGCAGCCCCCTGGCGACTCGGCCTTCAACGATGCTGGCCGTGCGCAGTATGGCGGCGGCGTCTTCAACGGACGTTCCGCCAAACTTCATAACGACAATCTCGGGATGTGCGGTTGCGCGCTTTGCGCTCATGCGGGCACCGCGCTCTCTTCAAGGACGGATCCGATTGGCGGGAAGTTGCGGAAGTCGAACTTGCCCAGCACGGCGAGAATTTCAGCGTTGAGAATCGCTGCACCGGCCGCTCCGCGCACCGTGTTGTGCGACAGCAGCGTGAACTTCCAGTCGAAGATCGAGCACGGACGCAGGCGTCCCACCGTGGTTGTCATGCCCCTGCCGCGATTAAGATCGAGCTTCGGCTGTGGACGCGCTTCGCCATCCATGTAAACGACCGGATGCAGCGGTGCTGACGGCAGATGCAGTCCCTCATGGCCTTTGCCGCTCAGCGGCTGAAAGGTCTGCCATGCGTCGAGAATCTGTTCTCGCGTGGCCGGCTTGCGCAGCTTCACACTCACACACTCCGTGTGGCCTTCCAGAACCGGCACGCGGTTGCACATCGCCGAGACGGTGAGATCTGCAAACTGGAAGCCGCGGGCATTGTCGCCCTCAACGCGCAGCCCACCCAGCAGCTTTGCGACCTCCTCCTGCAGCTTCTCCTCTTCATTCTTGATGTACGGAATGACGTTGCCGAGGATGTCGAGCGACGCGACGCCGGGGTAACCTGCACCTGAAACTGCCTGCATCGTCGAGACAAAAAGCTTTTCAATCCCAAAGCGCTGGTGCAGGGGCGCCAACGGAAGTACGAGGCCAATCGCGCAGCAGTTGGGGTTTGTCACAAGGAAGCCGCCGGAAGTCTTGCGCGTCGCCTGCGCTTCGACGACGTCGAGGTGCGCCTCATTCACTTCGGGCACAACCAGCGGAACGTCCGCCCCCATGCGATAGGCGGAGCTATTTGAGATCACTGCGCACCCAGCGGCGGCAAACTTCGGCTCGAGCTCGCGCGCAATCGGCGCGTCAACCGAGGAGAAAATAATCCGCGGCAGTTCGGTCGCCGAACCCTCCGGCGTGTTCGGCTGCAGCACCATCTCGGCAATGCGCCTGGGCAGGGGCGTGTCGAGACGCCATGCGCAGGCCTCCGCGTAGGTTTTGCCCGCGCTGCGGTCGCTGGCTGCCAGCCAGGTGATGTTGAACCAGGGATGATCGGCGAGTAACTGGATGAATCGTTGTCCGACCGCTCCAGTTGCCCCCAGGATGCCTACATTACGCCGTTCCATCTACTAAGTTTATCGCAGCCATTGCATGGAGCGGGACGCCTTCGGCACGGGCTCATGAAAGACTCGATTAAGCGCTTCTAGCCATCGACTTCGACCACCCGCCGGCGCGTGATAACGCGTCTCGACCCGCCGCCGTAGGCGATGATCAGCGCGATCACGTGCAACAGGAACCAGATGGTGATGCCCTGATCCTGGTAGATCCAGAAGAGGATCAGGATCCGTGGGACCAGTATCGCCACGATGATCTCGATGAGGTTCACCGAAGGGGGAATAAACGGCGTCATGCTGTGCTGCAGCCACGCCACGACGATGCAGATGCGCGGTAGAAACAGCGAAAGCACAAGAAACCAAAGCGGAATCGCGTGAACCGGAAAAGTAAGAGAGAAGTGCATCGGCAGCCTTTCGACGATGGTATAGGGCAAACCTCTTCAACCAGCTTTGATTCACTTCGCGGAGTAGGTGAAATCCGCGGTTGCCGTCGATCTGGCCGGAACAGTCACCTGCAGATCCTGTTCGCCGAGCTTCTCATGGACGGCCGCCACAGTATAGGTGCCTGGGGGCAGGCCGTGAAGTGTAAAGCTTCCATCCGGCCCCGTGACCGCAAAAAAGGCGTTCGGAGCCACGTTGATGAACGCCTGCATCCACGGGTGATTGTTGCAGCGAACCGGAATCATGAGCTCGGGAGAACGAAAGGCCTCGCTCTGGGGCTCGCCTCCGGGCATCTCGGAAACATCCACCGAGTGATTCGCCGACTCCTGCGGCAGGGTATGCACGTTGTGCGTCGCCGGGTCGGAGTTCCTGTACTCCACCTTGCCACCCTGCTGCACGCCGATGACATGAGGCACATACCGGCAGCCCTTCTGGTCCATCACGACGGCCGTCGCGTTGAACGGCGCCGACCATGATGGGATTCCGCTTTTCACATACACAAATACGTTCGCGAGCTTCCCGTCCGCGACCACGTACTGCTCCGTGTAGTTCGCGCCGCCCGGCTCCGCGGCAGAGAGCGCGCAGGCCGGATCGGCGGACATGTCGATCTTGATCCGCTTCGGAGCCTTGCCGCTGAAGTGCACTACCCCGGAGATGTTGCCGGCCGTCGCCGGATCGATGACCGGGGCCTTGGCGGCAGCCGGCGCCGGCCCACCCGCATTCGGGGTCTCGTTGTTAGGCGTATTACGACGGCAACCGCCCGCCATCAACACGGCGGGAATTGCAAACCAGAGAGCGAATCGACGAATGACCACGGTGCTCCTTTTGGATGCGCGGCAGAAGCCGCCGGTTAGTGTGCAAGGCTTACAGCGCGGCCAACACCGCTTCCGTGAAGGCGCGTGTTCCTGCCGTTCCGCCGACATCCCGCGTCAGTGTCGTGCCGTCAGCGTAGACATGCTCCAGCGCCCGCTGAATACGGTCGCCAGCCCCCGTCTCGCCGATGTGGTGCAGCATCAGCACCGCGGACTGCAGCAGCGCCGTCGGATTTGCTTTGTCTTGTCCAGCGATGTCAGGCGCCGAGCCGTGCACCGCTTCGAAGATCGCCGCGTCGGCGCCGATGTTCGCTCCCGGCACAAGTCCCAGCCCCCCTACAAACGCCGAGCAAAGGTCCGAAAGAATATCGCCGTAAAGGTTCTCCGTCAGGATGATGTCGTACTGGTACGGGTTCAGCACCAGTTGCATGCACGCGTTGTCGACAATGTGCTCGAGATACTGAATCTCCGGATACTCCGCCGCAACCGCCTTGCAGCAGCGAAGGAACAGTCCGTCGGTCAGCTTCATGATGTTCGCCTTGTGGATGGCATGGATCTTCTTGCGGCCATGCTTGCGCGCATACTCGAACGCCGCGCGGGCGATGCGCGTCGAGCCCTTCGTTGTGATGATCTTCAGCGACTGGGCCACATCCGGCTGCACCATCACTTCCAGTCCCGCGTACAAATCCTCCGTGTTCTCGCGAAAGATCACGAGATCAATCTTCGGGTAGTTTGTCCTCAGCCCCGGCAACGACTTCACCGGCCGGAAGTTCGTATACAGGTCGAATTTCTTCCGCAGCGTCACGTTGATCGACGAGAAGCCTTGCCCTATCGGCGTCGTCACCGGCCCTTTCAGCGCCACCTCGTTCTGCGTGATCGAGTCGTACAGCGCCTGTGGAATGTACTCGCCGGTCTTTGCGAAGGCGTCCGCGCCTGCATCGTGACGCTCCCACTCGAAGCGGCATCCCGTCGCGCTGCCCGCGGCCTCCAGGATGCGAACCGTCGCGGCGGTGACGTCCGGCCCGATGCCGTCGCCGGGAATCAACGTAATTTTGTGCGTGCGTGTTGATGCCATTCAAAAACTTCTTTCTTTGCTCTTCTAGAAAATCGTTTAGCGCGGGTTGTGGCGCCTTGGTTTCGTATCTTTGCCGCGCAGCAGACCCTCGAGCTCTTCCTTGAACTCGTTCACGTCTTTGAAATCGCGGTAAACACTGGCGAAGCGGATGTAGGCGACCGTATCGATCTCCCTCAACTGATGCATGATCAGCTCGCCGATCGAGGTCGTCGAGCGCTCGCGCTCCGGCGAATCGACAACATAGGCCTCCGCCGAGTCGACAATGGACTGCATCTGCGCGACAGAAACCTTGCGCTTCTGGCAGGAGTGCAGCAGCCCGGCAAGCACCTTCTGCCGGTCGAACTTCTCGCGGCGGCCGTCCTTCTTTACGACCATGTAGGGAATTTCATCCAGCCGCTCATAAGTCGTAAAGCGCTTCGTGCAGCGCTCGCACTCGCGACGTCGCCGGATGGAGTCGGCGTCCTTACTCTCCCGGGAGTCGATCACCTTATCCTGAGTAAAGCCGCAATACGGACATTTCATGCAACTTCAATTCTATCAAGCGGCTGGAGTCTGCTCCGCACTGTGCGCCGCTCCGCGCAACGACATCCCGCTCACTCGCGCCAGGATGAGGCCGCCCGGAATCACCGCGAGATACGTCACGATGAACATGATCGCTGCGCATGCCGTCGCGCTTTCCAGCGGCACATCGAAGAACCCATGCAGCGCCGCGGCCAGCACGGCGATCTGCGTAAACCAGCCCACAATCGGAAGCTGGAACACCGATCCGCCGATGCTCGTCGCCATCAGCAGCATCGTCGCGGCGACGCCGAAGTGCACGAGCGAAGGCGAGTCGAGAAAGGCACGCGCGCAGATCAGATACGCAGCCGCCACCAGCGCCCACATCACCAGCGAGAGCGTCAGCGCTGCGGCAAACTCACCGAATGTGGCCAGCGTCTTGAACCCCACCTGTAGATCCATCAGGCGTGCCTCAGCCAACGCGCCGAACTTTGGCGAGAACTTCCCCGCCAGCCTCCCGGTTAGCCTTGCCACCCGGTCGCCCCGCAGCCGCAGAGCCACAGCGAATACCACAACGAACAACGTCGCAAGCGTCGACAAGATGCCCGCGCGCGCGAACGCCTCGTGATGCGGCAGGCCGGACGCGCCGAAGGCCAGCGTTATGGAGAACAGAATTGCCGCCGCACCCAGATCGAACGCCCGCTCTACGGAATACACCGCAAGCTGAGTGGCGACGGGTGTGTTGAGCTGCCGTGCAATGATGTAGGGCCGGGCGAGATCAGCCAGTCGCCCGAACAGCGCTACCGCCGTAAATCCGATCAACTGCGCGGGAAACACTTCCGACGTCGGCGCCGGCCGCAGGCTCTTCAGCAGCACCGACCAGCGCCACGCGCGCAGCCAGTAACAAACGTAGATGATCGCGGTGCCGGCCAGCACCATCCACACCGATACGGAGCGAAGCTGAGGCCCCAGCGACCGCCAGTCAAAACTCCCGCGCTTATGCCACAGGTAGGCGGCGATCAGTCCAAGCAGCGCGGCGATCAGAACGGTCTTCAGCGCCTTCGCGGAGCCCTTCCTTGTTGCGTCAGGGCGTGTTGCGGCGGGCGGCGGTGCAATGTCGCTCATAAGCTTGGGCATAGATGTGAGATGCAGTCAGCGCAGAGAGGCCGTCGCGCTTGCGGTCTGAACGGTTGGCCGATGCGCCATCTGCTGTTTGCGGTGCTTGAACTCGGTCATCACACGCGCAACATAGGCGCGGGTTTCGCGATACGGTGGAATTCCGTGGTACTTATCGACGGCTGCCGGGCCAGCGTTGTAGGCAGCGAGCGCCAGTGCGAGATTGTCGTGGTAACGCGTCAGCAGGGCGTCAAGATACGCCGTGCCGCCACTAATATTCTGGTCCGGCTGAAAGCTGTCCTTTACCCCAAGATTGCGAGCCGTGCCTGGCATCAGCTGCATCAGGCCCTGCGCTCCGGTGCGGGACACGGCATTCGTGCGTCCAGCGCTCTCGGCATGCACAATGCTCGCCAGCAGTTCAACGTCGATATCGTGCTGCTCGCCGGCACGGCTCAACAGGGTGCGAACGTCAGTTTCTTGGGAGGCCGTCGACTTCGAAACAGGAGCCGTCGGATCCGGCAGAGTTGCCACCGACTCAATCTCTGATGCGGGAAGATCGATGTAGCTCGAGTCGCGGTCGTTCAGGAACAGCCGAACACGCCCGTCCGCCAGCGGTTCGCGATGCGCGCAGTCGTAGCTGAATCCATTGCGGAGCGTCACGCGATCGAACGCGTGCGCCGTTGCGCTCAACGCAAGCGTTAAGGCCGCGGCGGCGAGGATCAACCCACAATGGAATCGGCGGAGGAACACTTCTTATGAGACTAGCATCCGGGTCTTCCCGTGAGCGTCCCCGATAGTTGCAGGGCCTCACGCGAAAGTTCAGAGAACAGAGGCACTTAGGCCGGGAGTGCGGGAAATTACAGCCTCAATCACAGACGCAACCCCGTCCTCGTCGTTCGAAGGAGCCATGAGCCAGCCGCGCTCGGATGCGAGCCGTCGCAAGTCCGCGGGAGCGTTCGCCATAACCGCAGAGCGTCCGGCGAACTGGAACATCGGCAAGTCGTTCCAGTTGTCGCCTATCGCCAGGATCTCGTTCGCCTGGATGCCACGAAGTTCGGCAAGATGCAGCAGCGCCGAGGCCTTCGAGCACCCCACGGGCAGAATGTCGAGGATGCAGAGATCGCGATGCGCGTACTCAGTGCGGTGCAGCGTTACTTCGATGCCCGGTTCGCACACTCCATCGACGCTCGTGATGCGCGGGTCGCTTAGCAGATGGGCCTCGGCTTCGCGCATGCGTTTAATCGGACCACAGAGCATCATCTGGATCGGTGCCGCGCCGTCGATCGCGTCTTCAATAGGCGAGACTTGTTGGAAGTACGGCTCATTCGCATCCATCCACCGGCCGATGCTCGCGTTGAGCTCATCGATGCTCTCGCAGACGAGAGAACCGCGGTCGTCCTCGCCGTCCGCCAGTATCTTATCGAAGGTCAACACCAGGGTGCCGCGAAAGTCCTTTATGTGCCCGCATAGCCAACGAGCCGTCTCGATTGGCATGTGGGTGCGATGCATCAGGTCCGATCCGAGTGTGCGGATGACGGTTCCGTTTGAACTGATGAGTGCAGTGTTTGCAGGCCAGTCGAGCTCGCGCAGTACGCGCATGGCATAGCAGTGGCGCCGGCCCGTGGCGATTGCGACCTCGATCCCCTGGCCCTCCGCCTCGCGGATGGCCGCAAGGTTTCGTTCGCTGACGTGGCCGTCAGAGTGAAGCAGTGTGCCATCCATGTCGATCGCTATGAGACGAATTCCAGACATTCCTTCTCAAGGATATCTGGCTTCATCCGGTAGCATCGAGAGATGGCTCGAACCGTGCAAGTTGCGTGTGGCCGCTGCGGAAATTCTCAGATGTACATCGTCGATTCCGCGGAGGCCGATGATGCGGTCTCGGAGATCGTGCGCGCTTCGGGCGGCGTCGAGACGACGGAGAACGCTTCAGCCCTGGCGGCAATTCGTCAGCGGCGGCTGGAATCGCTGCCGACGTCGCTGCCGGTGGGCGGAATTATCACCCCGGTCTAAACGAAGAGACGAGATACGTTACTTAGGCTTTGTCACGCCTCTCCAACGCAATCACTTGGCAAAGCATTTCTCGTTGCGTGACCCGTGGGCGCCGAAGGCGAGCGCGTCTTTCTCGTTCATGTAGCGGCCATTGGCCGTCTTGCCGTAGTAACGGTCGCCGGGGCAGTGGTAGACCTTGCTGTTCATGTTGACCCAGACCTTGTCGGAGCCGCCGCCGGGTGCTGCCTGTGCGCGGGGTGTGCCGAAAGGATGGTGAGCGGTTGCCGCGCTTTGAGACGCCGGAGACGGTGCTTGTGGGTCAGCGGACTGCGTTTGAGCGGTGATGGCGGGTGTGGTGAACAGGGCGAGGGCCAGGGCCAGTGAAGCGAGGCGGTGCATGCGTGGAGCTCCGGTGCGGAATTGCCAGGTTTGAGCCCGGCGACGGCGATGGTAGCAGACCGGTTAGTGTCCAGCCGATTCCACGAAGGCTTCAGGGTGGCCGCGGGTAGTGAGCACGATAGCGGCCAGGAGAATCATGGCGCCACCGAGCCAGGCCACCGGTCCGAGGGTCTCGTGCAGGACAAAGATGCCGAGGAGAGAGCCGATCAGGGGCTCCATGTTGAGCAGGACAGCGGCCTGCGAGGCGGGAACCTTGGTCATTCCCCAGTTCCAGAGGAGCGTGGAGGAAGCGGTGGAGAGGATGCCGCTGCCGGCCAGCGCGAGCCAGGCCTTCAAGGATACGTGGTGGACCGGCGGAAGACCGTAGAACGGCGGGACGACGATGAGCAGCATCACGGTGCCCAGGCAGATCCCGTAAGCGGTGACAACGACGGCGCTGTGGGTCATGACGAGGCGCTGGTTGAGCAAGACCCAGAAGAGGGCGATGCACAGGGAGAGGACGACGTAGAGGTCACCGCGGAGCGTGGGACCGTTGGCCGAAGAGTGGTGCGTTCCGCCCAGGGCGATGAGCGCGGCTCCGATGGTGGAAACGACGAGAGCCGCCCAGCCGAGGGTGTGAAGGCGTTCCTTGGCGAAGATGGTCGCGCCGACTGCAAGGATCACGGGCATGGTGCCGACCATGAGCGCGGCGTGCGAGACGGTGGTGAGCGCCAGGCCGTGGAACTGGAACAGGAACTGGAGCGGGACCCCGAGGACCGAGGCGGTGAGGAGGATAAGCCACTCGCGTCGGTTGAGATGGGGGCGATGCGTGATCAGGAACGGAAGAAGACCGACGGCGGCGAAGAGGAACCGGTACAGGACCATGGCTCCGGAGTTCATCTCGGCGAGAGCGATTTTGCCGAAGAAAAATCCACAGCCCCAGAACGCGCTGGCGAAAAAGCAGGCGATAAAGCCGAGCGATCGTTCGCGTGTGGCGTGCTGGTCCAGCGGTACCCCCTCCCCCGTCACTTTTGCGCAAAATCTTCCATCGAGAGACTTTACGGGTGGACCTAAGTGTCTCGGGAGGGTCCAAAACGAAGGCCCGGCCTAGGCCGGGCCAAGCATTCTTCCTTAAGTTCAGTATATCGTGCGCGTCAATAGGGTTTTCCTCAGGTCCGTTCGGTCACGAGTTTTCGGCGGGCAGTTTCCCGTTGGGATGATTCATGGCTACATGGCTGGATTCTCCCGGCGAGTCCCGTTTTGGAACGCGAAGTAGACAAAAAATCAAATGTCTCGGTCGTTCACAGGCAACCCGTGGAAGAATTTTTGAAAGATCCGATTGCTGAGAAATACGGGGCCACTTTCGTGCACGACTTGCTGCTTGCTTCACTGTTCTTCGCCGTTGTGTTGTCGCCGCTCCCCATCAACGCCTGGCAGGTTTGGGTGGAGGGTGAGGCCGAGGGGGTAGGGCGCGGGATCAACGTCGATGGTGCGCTCGTCGAATGAAGATGTGATTTGTGCGGTCTGCTTCGGTCAGGATGACGATTGTTGTAGTGGACTCGACCGCACCCGGCCGCTCTGCCCCAGCGAACAAGCTCGCCGGGGACCCGGTCGCGTCGGGGGTGGGGCACCCGGATTGTGGTGATCCACAGGAAATACAGGGGTCTCTCCACTCCGCGTTCTCTTCGAGAACGCTCCGGTCGAGATGACAACGTCAATGGATTTGCTCTCCGAGATGACAACGTCGATGGGTTTGCTCTAAAGAAGCGGCCCGCACGATGTGCGGGCCGCTTCGCTCAGGATGACGGTTGTTGGTGACATGACGGATGGGCTCCAGCCCGTCCGCCGGCTAAGCCGCTACCAGACGCGGCAGTTTTTGGCCGGGGTCATGGGTTGGCCTTCCTTGCAGCCGAAGGCGGCACCGAAGTTGGGTTGGTTGACGATGGCTCCGTTGGCGCGGAAGTGATCCGGAGAGTGCGGGTCGGTCTGGACCTGGTTGCGGACGATTTCAGGCCGTGAGTTTTCGCACCAGTTCTGCGCAAAGGCAATGTAGAAGCGCTGCGGACCGGTGAAGCCGTCGACCTTCTTTGCGGTGTCGAGACCTTCCTTCTTGGCGCGCTCCATGTAGGCCAAGTAGGCGAGGACGAGGCCGCCGTTGTCGGCGGTGTTTTCGCCCAGCGTCAGCTTGCCGTTGACGTGAACATCGTCGACGGCGACGAAGCTGCCGTACTCGTTGACGAGGCAGCCGGTGCGGGATTCGAAGTTCTTTTTGTCGGTGTCGGTCCACCAGTCGCTGAGGTTGCCGTTGGCGTCGAACTGCGAGCCCTGATCGTCGAAGCCGTGGGTGAGCTCGTGACCGATGACGGCGCCCATGTGGCCGTAGTTGGTGGCGAGGTCAGCCTTGGGATCGTAGAAGGCGGGCTGCAGAATGCCGGCGGGGAAGTTGATGTCGTTCATGCTGTCGTTGTAGTAGGCGTTGACGGTGGGCGGCGACATGCCCCACTCGAGCTTGTCGACGGGCTTGCCAATCTTGTTCAGCTCGCGGTCGTTCTCGAAGGCGTTGGCGCGCTGCAGGTTCCCGAGAGCATCGGTGCGGACAATTTCGAGCTTCGAGTAGTCGCGCCAGTGGTCGGGGTACCCGATCTTGTCGGCGATGGCATGGAGCTTAGCTTTGGCCTTCTCCTTCGTGGCCGGGCTCATCCATTCCAGCGTGTCGAGATCCTTGTCCATCGCGCCTTCGATGTCGTGGACCATCTGGAGGGTCTTGGCCTTGGAGTCGCCGGCGAAGTATTCCGCGACGTAGGCCTGACCGAGAGCTTCGCCGAGCGCGTGATCGGTGGCGGCGGAGCAGCGCTTCCAGCGCGGACGCTGCTCAGGCTGGCCCCTGAGAACGTGGCTGTAGAAGTTGAAGTTTTCGTCGTCGATGTTGCCGGGAAGCTGCGACGAGAAGCTGGTCATGACGTGGTACTTCAGGTAGGCCTTCAGGGTCTGCATATCCGCGGCGGAGACGGCCGAGACCAAGGCGGGGAAGAAGTTGGGGCTGGCGTTATTGAGGGACTCGATCTGGGGCGAGTGGATGGCTTCGAGGAAGCTCGCGAAGGGAACGCCGTTCAGGCTGGTCTTCTCGAAGTCGGCGAGGGTGGTGGGGTGGTAGATCTTCTGCGGGTCGCGCTGGTCGGTGACGGTGAGCGAGGCCTTGGCAAGCTCGGTTTCAAAGGCAAGGATGTTTTTGGCGTCGGTGGCGGCCTGCTCGGGGGTCTCGCCGGCGAAGGTGAGCATTTTGGCGACATGGTCGACGTACTGCTCGCGGAGCTTCACGTCCTTCTCGCCGGTGCGGGTGTAGTAGTCGCGCTCGGGAAGGCCGATGCCGCCCTGGTCGACGTAGGCGATCTGCTTAGTGGAGTCCTTGAAGTCCTGCATTTCGCCGAAGCCGAAGAGCACGTCGACGCCCTGGCGCTGGAGCTGGCCGGCGAGAGAGGCGAGGCCGTGCTTGGAGGCCTTGTCGATCTGGCCGAAGATGGGCTGAACGGCCGCCATGCCCTTCTGGTTAATGGCGTCGGTATTCATGCAGGCGGCGTAGTAGTCGCCGATCTTCTGCTCGTTGGCGGACTTCTGGTTGGCGGTATCTGAGAATTTTGTCAGTATGCCGTTGAGATTCTGCGTGTTTACGTTATAGAGCAGGTAGAACTGATCGACTTCCGGCTGGTCTGCGGGGATCGGATGACTTGCGGCGAAGTTGCCGCACGCGTATTTGTAGAAGTCTGTGCACGGGTCCACGGCTTTGTCGATGGCTGAGAGGTCAAAGGCAGGCGAGGGCACGTAATGGGTGACGGGCGCGGCATTGGCGGTTGCTGCCGAGCCTGTTCCGGGCGTTTGAGCGTTTTGCGCGAAAAGCGCTGGGGCACAGACGAGCGCCAACGACAGGACAACGTGGGATGGGGTCGTGAGGAACGACCGGAGCTGCGGCATGGTGACTTTCTCCGAACTGTTAAGTGAAGTGTTCCAAAATTTATACAGGGTGGACTGTACTGTTTTATACCGCCCGGAGGGTGCCGTGGTTCCCGAAGAGGGCGTAGAATGCTGGCCGGGGAACCCATGGACCGTGGGGTCTAGTCTACGGTCCCTCTTGTGTGCAAGAGTAATTCAGGCGGTTCAGATGATCCGGGCCAGCGAGCGAGCGGGGAAGGCAGCCTGCCGGGTTGGTAGCAGGGTAGCGCTTCTGTGTACAGCAGCGCTGATGGGGTGGAGCGCGGCTGCATGGGGAGCGGAGCAACCGGCAAACCCACCAGAGACAAATCCACTACCGTGGGTCACGATGTCCCTGAAGTCGCTGGGCGTGCCCTCGATTCCGTCGTCGTTTATCCAGGTGGGCAGCTCCATGCTGACGCTGGACATGGTGGATGACACGCACCTGCTGCTGACGTTCAGCTCGCGCGGGCTGGTGCCTCGTGTGCCGAACGATCCGCCGGATGACGAAGACAGGATGGTGGCGGCAGAGCTGGTGGAGTTGCCTACAGCGAGGATCGTGGAGCGTACGGAATGGCACATGCACGACCATGGGCGCTACCTGTGGCGGCTGGGGAAGGGCCGGTTCCTGGTGCGGACTCGGCATGAATTGTTTGTGATTACGCCGAAGGCGAGGCTCGAGACGAAAGATCCGCTGCGTCCGATGGCTTTTCCAACGCGTGAAGGACACCCGGTGTTCGCGGTGGTCTCTCCTGACAAAGAGATGGTGATGGTAGAGACGGTGGCACCCAAGAAGAAGGGGAACATCGACACCGGGGCCGGCGGAGTGATTGTGACGGACCCGCGGCCGGTGGTGATGATCGACTTCTACAGGCTGAGTGGAGGCGATGCGCCGGATTCTCCCATCAAGATAACCGGCGCGGGGGTGGTGAGGGCGCCGGCGCCGATGATGCTGCCCATGGACGCCGACGGCTACCTGTGGCCAAGCGATGGGAAGCATGGAGCGTGGCCAGTGAGCTTCAATGAGTTTGGCGGACGCGAGGTGAAGATCGTGAACGTGGACTCGAGCTGCCCGCCGCGGTTGCAGATGGTGAGCCGGTTTGAGTTTCTGGCGTTCACCTGCAAGGGGTCGGATGCGCGCGTGCGAGTGAAGTCATACGGCATGGACGGGCACGAGACCTGGGAAGACACGCTGAGCGGGACGTATGGCATACCGGAACTCGCCTTTGCGCCGGAGGCCGGCCGGTTCGCGCTGAGCCGGATCATCTCGCCGTCAGGAGATCTGAACTTCGGGTCGGTGATTCCGGATGGAGCGACGCAGGAGGTTCGGATTTATCAGACCGAAAGTGGCAACGTGTTGCTGAAAGTGCCGACGAACCCGGTGACGCGATACGCGGAAAACTTTGATCTGGCGGAGAACGGCCTGGTGGCCGCGGTGGTGAACGCGGGAGTGATCGAGGTGTACAAGCTGCCGGCCCTGAGCGCGCAGGATGTGAAGGACCTGCAGGAGGCGAAGACCTTCTCGCCGCCGGTATCTCAGGCAGAGGTGAACTTTGCGCGGCTGGAAACGCATGGAGAGGGAAACGCGACGGCGGGGAATCCGCCTGCAGCCCGCGATGTGGCTGCGGCGATGAGGCCGGACGTGGGCAGCACACCGGGCATGGGTGGCGCAGGGGTGGCTCCGCCGGCGCCGACAGGGCCGCCGCTGGGCGGCTCGAATGCATTGACGGGTACGGCTGCTCCGAGTGCGAGCCAGGGTGGTCTGGCGGTAGCTCCGCCGGGGGCTGAGGTGACGAAGGCGAGTGAGCCGGCAGCGAATCCAGTGTCTTCACCGGACTCGATAACCGACGCGCAGGCCCTGGCTGCGTTGGAGCACAGGGAGCCTGCAACTACCCCGTCTCCAGCCAAGGCCGAGCCGGTTGCGAAGAAGGATGATGCGGGAGATGCGGACGCCGGCAAGAGAAGGCCGCCGACGTTGCTGCAGCCTGGAGAGAATGTCGAGAAGGTGAAGGCGCCGGCGCAGCAACAGCAGCCGCAGAAGTAGCGGGCTTCGAGTTTGGAAAGAAATGGCCGGCAAAATGCCGGCCTGGGGCTCGAGGGCCTGACTGGTTACGCCGCCTTCGGGGCAAGCGCTTTCAGGCGCGCATTGAGGCGGCCTTTGTAGCGGCTGGCGGTGTTCTTGTGAAGGACACCCTTCTGGACGCTCTTGTCGAGGACAGAGACAGTGGCGCGGTACTGAACGGTGGCAGCCTTGGCGTCACCGGCAGTGATGGACTCGCGCATCAAACGGAGGGCGCTGCGGAGCTTGGACTTGTTGGCGCGATTGACGGCCGTACGGGTGACGGTTTGCCGGGCGCGCTTAAGGGACGAAACGTGATTTGCCATCAGAAACTCTCTTGTGACCCGGACGTAGCGGGAAGTGGGATGCAGGCCGGAAGGCTCCACCCCTGCCAGCAAGCTGACTGGGGACCCCGGGCTGAGTGGACACAACCCAGCCACATCCTCTGCAACACCTAAGTTTAGCGTGGAACGGAAAGGCGGGTCAATCTTTCCGGTGATGGGAGCGTTCCAAGTGAATGATTCGCGAAAGATCGGGATATTGGCCCTGGTTTTCTGGGCGGGCGGGATTGTTCTGGCGCTACGCCAGCCGCCGCCGATGGGGTTCCTGTTGTCGTTTATCGCTTTTGTTCTCGGGTGTTTAGCGGCCTGGAGAGGAAGCAGATGGTGGCTGGCGCTGTCGTTTGCGACGGTGGTAGAGCTCTGCCTGGGGCTTTCCGTGGCGTTTCACTAGCTGGGACTTCGTCGTCACCCGCCTCAATCACGGGGATGGAACGAGTTGAATACTCTTTTCACACAAGGGTGCTTGACGGCGGGGGTGAGCGGGGTTACTGTACAGCCAACATCGGCACCGAATTTGGGAAATTGGACCATTACGGGTGGGACGGGAGCTGCGGGGAGGATTCGCGGCGGCTGGGTCCAGACCCCTGGTGGCGGCACTGATGTTCCCCTCCCGCAAAGCACCCGTGGCGTACTCGGTAGAAGCACCTCCCGGTGTTTTTACACATCTAATCCTCAGACAAAACAACAGCAGTTTTCTGCTGGAGGTCAGGTTCAACCTTGGTAAAAAAAGCCCTGCAAATCACTCCTGGAATTGAGCCGCTGTACGGAACTCGCGACGAGAACCTTCGACTGATGGAAGACGGACTTGGGGTGCAGATCGATTTGCGCTCCGATTCAATCCACGTGTTAGGTGAGGCGGCAGAGGTGGCCCGGGTGGAGGGAATCTTTGCCGACTTTGAATATCTGCGCCGGAATGGCGTGCATCCTCATAACGGCGAGCTGAACGGGCTGCTCAAGATGGTGGTGTCAGACCCGACGGTGACTCTGCGCTCGCTGGTGGAGAGCGGAAAGCAGCGGGCTGTGGGAGCGAAGAGGGTGGTGCAGCCGCGGTCGCCGAACCAGCGGAAGTACGTTGAGGCGATTGAGACGCACGACATGGTGTTTGGCCTGGGGCCGGCAGGTACGGGAAAGACGTACCTTGCGGTGGCGATGGCCGTGAGCGCGCTGATGGCGAAGAAGGTTTCGCGCATTGTGCTGGTGCGGCCGGCGGTGGAGGCGGGCGAGCGGCTCGGGTTCCTGCCGGGAAGTTTGCAGGAGAAGGTCGATCCGTATCTGCGGCCACTGTATGACGCGTTGTACGATCTGCTCGATCCGGCAAAGGTAGACAAGATGCTGGAGACGAACGTGATTGAGGTGGCTCCGCTGGCGTTCATGCGCGGGCGCACGTTGAACGACGCGTTCATCATCATGGACGAGGCGCAGAACACGACGACCGAGCAGATGAAGATGTTCCTGACGCGGTTGGGGAACTCGTCGAAGGCGGTAATTACGGGCGACCTGACGCAAACGGACCTGCCTAACCCGAAGAGGAGCGGCCTGCTACAGGCGCTCGAGGTGCTCGATGGAGTGGAGGGAATTCGCTTCTGCCACTTCGACGATACGGACGTAGTGCGGCATGCGCTGGTGCAGCGGATTGTGCGCGCCTACGACAGCTACAAGCAGGCCGAGCAGCTTCCGCTGACGATGGATTCTGAGCCGATTCCGATGGCGGAGCCGCAGAGAAAGCCTGTGCTGAAGCAGTAAGAGAAGTTAGGAGTGAGAAGTTAGAGAGTCAGGAAAAACAGAGCCGTCGCCCGAATTGGGCGGCGGCTTTGTTTTCGAGGGATCGGAAGGCATGTGGCTAACGGCCGACGGTGGCTTGCAAGTGAGCAGGGTAGCGTGCGCCTTCAATCTCGATCCCCGAAGCTGAGCCCCATGCAGCCGAAGCCAAGAGCCGAGACCTGTAGGTCGCTCTTTCCCAGTTCACGTTTTTGCATTGTTTTTCTCCAGACGGGCTTCCCGGCAGGATGCGCCGTCCAATGTCCTGAGCGTAATCGTCGGCGTTCTGTCGACAGCTCGATGGGAGTCGTCTGGGATGCTTATGCCGGAGGCCGTACGGGAGTTTGTTCGTTGCAAGATATTGCGTCCGCTGTTGCGGCAGTTGCGTGGCGGTGTGACGCCGCGGCGTATGGCGTGGAGTCTGGCGCTGGGTATGGTGATCGGGATCAACCCGTCGGTGGGGCTCACGACGCTGCTGTTGGTGATGCTGGCATGGGTGTTCGGTCTGAATCAGGTGGCATCGCAGATCGGATCGCACGTGGTTGCGCCACTGCACCTGCTTCTATTTATTCCGTTCATTGATCTGGGCGTGCACCTGTTTCACACGCGGCAGCTTCCGCTCAGCCGGAGGCAGATCGAGCATCTCAGCCATCATCCGTTACGGCTGATTCATGAGATATGGCAGTGGGAGTGGCATGCACTGATCGTGTGGGGGGTTGTGGCTGCGGTGGCAATGCCGCTGCTGGCCCTGTTTCTGCGGCGCTCGCTGGTGCTGCTGATGCGACGCCATCGCACGCTGCTGAATTCGCGACCGGCAGTGCACTGATGTGATCGCGAGGCATTGATCTAGGCGCTGCGCACCGATCAAGCGGGCGAGAGCAGCTTCCCGGAGTTTCTGGAGGCTTCCTGGCATGCGCGCGTGGTGGGCTACGACGTGGACTTCGCAGCACGCACGGTCCGCAATCTAAACGGGCAACGCCTCGATGATGCCGAACTGCGAATTGACGGGGATGACGCGGTTCAGGCGGAAGCCTGCACTGGCGAGCAGAGTCGCGTATTCGGCTTCCGTGCGTTCGCGGCCGCCGGTGAGCGAGAGCATGGCGATGTCGAGGAATTTTCCCAAGGAGGGTTTGTTCGCTTCGCCGACTGAGAGCTCGAGGAGAAGGAGAGCTCCGTTGGAAGGGACAGCCTTGCGGCAGTTGGTGAGAATGATGCGCGACTGTTCGTCGTCCCAGTCGTGGATGATGCTTTTCATGATGCAGGCGCGGCAGCCTGAAGGAACCTGCTCGAAGAAGTTGCACGGTTGCATGGAACTGCGGTCTGCAAGATCGCCGGCAAGGAACTGATGCTCGCGGGCGCGTTCGAGGACGTGCTCCTGGTCGGCGAGAACGCCACGAAGGCGCGGATGGCCCCGGAGGATTTCGGCGAGCAGGAGGCCATTGCCGCCGCCGACGTCCATGAGGCTCTCCCATGCGCCGAAGTCGTAGGCTGCAGCGGCAGCAGGCCCGATGATTCTGGACATCGTAGTCATGGCATCGTCGAAGACGCGCGCCAGTTCAGGGTCGCGGCGAAGCTGTTCGAAGCTGTCACTGTTAGAGAGGAGCGCAGGTGCCGATTGTCCGGTCTCGAGCGTGCGCCGCATCTGGCCGAGGCTGGCGTAGCTGTAGTCGCTGCCCCAGAAGGTGAGGAGCGCGCGAAGAGAGCCGGGGAAGTCTGAGCGCAGGTAGTTTGAGATGTCTGTGTGGCGGAAGCGCCGGCCGGCGTCTTCTTCGAAGATGCCCTGGCTGGCGAGCAGGCGTAGGACGCGATAGAGTGCGTCCTCGTTGACGTTGAGTTCGCGGGCGAGATCGGAGGCGGAGCGGTCGCCGCTGTCGAGGCAGTCTGCTACGCCGAGGCGAGCGACAGCACAGAGGGACTGATGAAGGATCACGCTGTTGCGGGCGTTGAGGAGGATGGCAGGGGGAGGAGTTGAAGAGGCTTCTTGAGGCATTGATTTTCCGTGCGGTCCGCGAGAAAGAGTAGGTTCGAGAGCACTATACGTGCTGCGATGCGGAACAGGATAAAGGAAAAAAGGCTTTTCGCCATGGAGTCGCAGTGTAATGGCGGGGAGGGTGGAGGGCGGCTCGCGTTAAGATGGAAGGACATGATCACGCTTGAGGCTCGACGAGGTCAGGCTGCGGATGCGGATGCGTGGGCCGCGGTGGGGCTGTCAAGGAGCGGGCTGGCGCGGTTTCTCGGCGAGGCGCAGAGGGCGGTGGAACTGCGCGGCGCGGTGGACGTGCTGCTGGCAGACGATAAGACGCTGCGGCGGCTGAACCGGGAGTTTCGCGGCAAGGACAAGGCGACCGATGTGCTGAGCTTTCCGGCAGCGCAGGAGCTTGCCGGGGCCAGTCACGCCGGAGACCTTGCGATATCGCTCGATACGGCGGCAAGGCAGGCCCAGGAGCACGGGCACTCGTTACGCGACGAGGTTCGCGTACTGCTGCTCCACGGGCTGTTGCATCTGAGTGGGATGGATCATGAGACGGATCGCGGTGAAATGGCGGCCAGAGAGGCTGAGCTGAGAGAGAGGTTGCGGCTGAAGAGCGGATTGATTGCGAGAGTTAATGGCGTTTCGCGGACTCGGAGAAACGCAAAGGCAAGCGCAACGGCGAAGAAGGTGAAGCGATGAGTTGGGGGCTGACGATCTTCGGGTTGTTGTGCCTGCTGCCGCTGGTTTCGTATGCGGACGAAATCTACACCGCCATGGGGAAGTTTCTGTCGCGTGAGTACGAGGATAATGTGGAGGCGTGGGAGCGGACGGTGGAGCCGCGGCTGCGGCTGAGCCGGGAGTCCGCGGCTGTATCGGCATCGGTGCTGCGACAGATTGCGCTGGTGGCGTTGGCGTTTCTGCTGGTAATCCGGCTGCACGGCCATCTGTGGCAGAGCCCGGAAGAGATTGCGCGGACGGTTTTTGAGCTGTTGCTGGTGCTGGTGTTCTTCGACCGGCTGATTCCGCAGGTGTTGTTCGTTCGAACGCGCGGTTGGTGGGTGAGACGGATCGTGATCCTGCTGCAGGCGCTGTTTTATCTGGTGCTGCCGGTCACGCTGACGATCGGGCTCCTTCTTTCGATTGTGGGATTGGCGGAGAAAGAAGAAAAGGAGGAGGAGCATCCGAGCGAAGCAGTGGACGCGCTGCTGGAGGCGGGCGAGGAAGAGGGGATCCTGGAAGAGAGCGACCGGGAGTTGGTGCGGGGGGTAGTGGAGTTTGGCGACAAGGTAGTGCGTGAGGTGATGACTCCGCGGCCGGAAATTCTTGCGGTTCCGGAGTCGATGACGCTGGCGGAGTTTACCCGCACGGTGAATGAGCATGGATTTTCACGAGTGCCGGTGTACCGCGCGTCACTGGATGACATTGCGGGAGTGGCGTTCGCGCGCGACCTGCTGGCCGTGGAGGATGTGGATGCCGGACGCAGGACGGTGAAGCAGTTGGCGCGGCCGGCGATGTTTGTCCCCGAGACGAAAAAGGTCAATGAACTGCTGCGCGAAATGCAGAGGCAGAAGCAGCACATGAGCCTGGTGATCGATGAGTACGGCAACGTCGCGGGACTGGTGACGATCGAGGACCTACTCGAGACAATTGTCGGGAATATTGAGGACGAGCACGACACGGAGCCGGAGGAGGGACCGGTGAAGGACCCGGATGGATCGTATATCGTGCCCGGAAGCTTTGAGGTGAGCAGGCTGCGGAGCTTGTTTGAAGAGAATCGTCCGCCGATGCGGCGGGTGGCGCCCAGCGAGGCAGCCGAAGCGGAAGACGGTGCCGAGTTTGTAGAAGAATCAGAAGCTCCGGAGCAGGGGTTGCCGCAGCTGCTGACGGGATACGATGCAGCCACAGTAGGCGGCCTGGTGAGCGAGATCGCGGGACATATTCCGCTACCGGGCGAGGTGGTGGAGGATGGGCCTCTGCGGATGGAGGTGCTGCAGTCGACTGACAGGAAGGTGGAGCGGGTGCGGGTGGCGATGGCTGGGTAGAGGCAAGAGATCAGAGAACAGAGATCAGAGATTGATTAAGCCTCGCTCCCCGATCTCTGTTTTCTGTTCTCTGATACCTGTTCTCTACAATAGCGGGATGGCGCTGCGTACGGGATTTGTGTCGATTGTGGGAAGGCCGAATGCCGGCAAGAGCACGCTGTTGAATGCGTTGCTGGGACAGAAGCTTGCCATTGTGACGCACAAGCCGCAGACGACGCGGACGCGCATCCTGGGCGTGCTGGAACTCCCGCTGCGCAAGAAGACGAAGACGGATGCGGGCCGCGCGGCAGCGCAGGTAGTGCTGGTGGATACACCGGGCGTGCACAAGCCGACGACGCAACTGGACCGGCGCATGATGCAGGAGGTGCAGGATGCGCTGGAGTCGCGCGACGCGGTGCTGTTCATCGTGGACGCAACGCGGAGGCTGCATGAGGCAGAGCAGATTGAAGGCGAGAAGACTCCGGGGCAACAGCGAAGGGCGATGTCGCGGGCCGAAGATGAGTTTGCGTTGCAGCTTGTGAGGCGGCTGGATTGTCCCGTCGTGCTGGTGCTCAACAAGATTGACGACGTGCCGAAGCCGGCGCTGCTGCCGCTGATTGCGCATTGGAGCAAACAGCATGAGTTTGCGGATGTGATTCCGATATCGGCGAAGAAAAAGCAGGGACTGGATCTGTTGTTGGATAAGGTTGTCGCGCTTCTGCCAGAAGGGCAAAGGTATTTTCCGAAGGATCAGCTGACGGACCAGCCGGAGCGATTTCTTGTGGCGGAGCTGATTCGCGAGAAGGTGCTGATGCTGACGGGCGAAGAGGTTCCGTATGCGGCAGCAGTGGTGATTGAGCGGTATGAGGAGCCAAAGTCGCTGAAGAAGACAAAGGACGGCAAGCTGCCCGTGACGAAGATTGCGGCGGCGATCTTCTGCGAGCGCACGGGACAGAAGGCGATCCTGATTGGGGGCGGCGGCGAGATGCTGAAGCGGATTGGAACCGCGGCACGCAAGGAGATCGAAGCACTGCTGGGGACGAGGGTGTTCCTGGAGTTGTTTGTGAAGGTGGAGAGCGAGTGGAGGGCATCGCGCGGATTTGTGGAGGAGCTCGATTGGCGGCGACAGCTCGAACAGATTTCAGAGAAACAGGCTTTGGCAAAGAGCAGTAAGGAAGCAGAGCCGCAGGATGAGGTGGAATGATCGGGCTGCTGCGGCGAAGAGTCAACGATTTGATGACATCTCGGCTGCGGCTGGTGGCGATCACACCCGAGATGCTGAAGGCGGATGAAGCCGCGGATGGCTCTCTGTCGAAGATTCTCGGCGCGGAGGTGACGGTGGACTGGCCGCCTGAGCACTGGGAACCGCACGTTTATCACTTCATCGAAAAACAGTATGTGGACGAGCCACGAACGCGCGGATGGCACAGGTACGTGCTGTTGCCAAAGAGGCGCAGCCCGGTGCTGCGCTATACGCTCATTGGGGCAGTGGGCGCGTTTCCGAAGCTGGAGGGAGACGCAGAGATCGGGTACTCGACCGTGCGGAGCTATCAACGGCAGGGCTATGCAACGGAGGCAGCGCGTGCCCTGGTGGATTGGCTGTTGAGGCAGAAGGATGTGAAGAGCGTCAGCGCGCAGACGTATCCCAGCCTGCCGGAGTCGATCAAGGTGATGGAGCGTTGCGGGATGACCTATGTGGGGCCGGGTGAGGATGAGGGAACGGTACGGTATCAGCGAAGGCGCTGAGTTGCGCGCTTAGTTCTTCGGGCCTCTGTAGATCGCTCCGCTGGTGCACGTCTCTTTCACAACGACTGCGCTGAGCTCCGGCAGTGTCGGTTCGAGTCTCTGCCATATCCACTGCGCGAGGACCTCACTGGTCGGATTCTCGAGGCCGGGAATCTCGTTCAGGTAGTTGTGGTCGAGCTGTTTATACAGAGGTTCGAACGCTGTCTTGAGATCAGCGAAGTCGCGAACCCAGCCGACGGTTTCATCGACTTCGCCGCGGATGTGAATCTCGACGCGAAAGGAATGGCCGTGCAGACGGGAGCATCTGTGGCCAGGTGGAACATTCGGCAGCCGGTGGGCTGCCTCAAAGCGGAATTCTTTGAAGATCTCCATCACCTTCAAGTTTAAGTGAAGTGGATTCGGCACGGTAAACTGTATGGATGGCCGAGCGCAGGGCAATTGTTTTATTGAGCGGAGGACTGGACTCCTCAACCGCGGTTGCGATTGCGAAGTCCCAGGGCTTCTCCGTCTACGCTCTCAGCTTCGACTACGGACAGACACACAAGGCGGAACTGCAGGCAGCCGCTCGAGTTGCGCAGAGGATGCAGGTTTCGCAGCATGTTGTTCTCAATGTTGATCTCGGCACATTTGGCGGCTCCGCGCTGACGGGGGATGCGGCGATTCCGAAGAATCGCTCGCTCTCAGAAATGGGTGATGGCATTCCGGTCACGTACGTGCCGGCGAGAAATACCGTGTTCCTCTCGCTGGCACTGGCCTGGGCGGAGAGTTTGCAGGCGACCGACATTTTTATCGGTGTGAATGCGCTCGATTACAGCGGCTACCCCGACTGCCGTCCGGAGTTCATTCATGCGTTTGAGGCGATGGCAAATCTTGGAACAAAGATCGGCAGCGAAGGTCAACGGATCAAGATTCATACGCCGCTGATCGCGATGACGAAGGCGGAGATCATTCGCACAGGGTTGCAACTCGGCGTGGACTACGGGATGACGGTCACGTGTTATGACGTGTCCAACGAAGGAGAGGCCTGCGGCGGGTGCGATGCGTGCCTGCTGCGGCTGAAGGGCTTTGCGGAGAACTCCGCGAGTGACCCGGTCAAGTATCGGAACTTTTAGAAAATGGCATACGCGGTCAAAGAGATCTTTTACACATTGCAGGGCGAGGGCATGAATGCCGGCCGCGCCGCAGTCTTCTGCCGCTTCAGCGGATGCAATCTCTGGAGCGGGCGCGAGGCAGACCGCGCCCAGGCCGTCTGCAAATTCTGCGATACGGACTTTTTCGGCACAGACGGTGACGGCGGCGGAAAGTTCAGCTCGGCGCAGGAGCTTGCAGACGCGATTGCGGACCGCTGGCCGAAGACCGACAACGGCAAGAGGTTCGTCGTCTGCACAGGAGGAGAGCCTCTGCTTCAACTCGATGCAGAATTGATCGAAGCTCTACATCAGCGAAATTTCTGGATTGCAGTCGAGACCAATGGTACGGTTCCTGTTCCGGAGGGCGTCGATTGGGTTTGCGTGAGCCCGAAGGTGGGTTCGCAGCTCGTCGTAACGCATGGAGATGAACTCAAAGCCGTTTATCCCCAGGGCGTCGATCCGAATAAGTATCTGAAGCTCGATTTCAAACACTTCTTCCTTCAGCCGATGGATGGACCTGACAGCAAAGCGTCACTGGCTGCGGCGATTCAGTTCTGCCAAGACAATCCCACGTGGCGGCTGAGTCTGCAGACGCACAAGATGATTGGGATTCGGTGACTTTCTAACCGCATCAGTCGGCGGCTTGAATGCGGGTGACGAGGTCGCGTGCGGCTGCGGACCAGGTGGGGAAGAGGAACTCGAAATCGTGCTTGAGCAACAGTGTGGGGACGACGCGGCGGCTCTTCAGCACGAGTTCGCTTTCGCTGCGCATGAGGAACGTGCCGATCTCGATCATCCACTCTGACGCGGGAAGGCCGATGGGCATATGCCAGGCTTTGCGCAGGGCTCGCATAAAGTCACGGTTCGTTACCGGTTCAGGTGCCGTCATGTTCACGATGCCATCGGTTTCGTCTGTGATCTCTGGCCGGGCGAGAAGCAAGTCGGTCGCGCGACAGTAGTCGAGGTCATGCATCCACGAAACAAACTGGCGGCCGGAGCCGATGGATCCGCCCAGGCCTGTGCGAACGAGCTTCGAGAGCACAGAGAAGACGCCATCGGGGTCGGGGCTCATCACCATCGAGGAGCGCAGGCGAATCTTATGCGTGTGCGGCGTCGGGATGGAGAGGAAGGCCTGCTCCCAGCGCGAGGCGACGTCGATGGAAAAGGACCAGGTTTCAGGAAGATTGGCTGGTTCGCGTGTCCCGCGCTCGGCGGGCAGATCACCCAGCTCACCGGTGAACTCATCCTGGGGGCGATCGAGCGCGTGGCGATAGAAAGTGCTGGTGCTGGCGTTCATCCAGATTCGGGGCGGTGTGGGTGATGCCGCGATGATGTCGCCTAGCAGCAGTGTGGGCTTGATGCGCGAGTCGAAGATGGCCTGACGGTTCGCTGCGTCATAGCGGCAGTTCACGGAGCGGCCGGAGAGATGAATCACGGCGTCGCTGCGGTCGACTTCGGCGGTCCAGAGACCGGGAGTGAGGCCATCCCATCGGAGTGTGCGCCACGGATGTAAGGCGTGCGTCTCCGGCGTGCGCGAGAGCGCAGTGACCTCGTGCCCGGTGCGGTGCAGGTGACGCGCGAGGAGGGTGCCGACTTGTCCGGAGCCGCCGGGGAGAAGAATTCGCATCGGGTTATTGGAGTAGCGCTGTGGCAACGGCGGTCATGGCACTGATGCCGGTGCGGAGTGTGGGTTCGGGGTCGGGTTCGAACTTGTTGGTGTGCGGGCCGGGAAGCAGTTTGCCGGCGGCCTTGGCTGCCGCAAAGCGGTCGGGGTACATGGCGCCAAGGCGGAAGTAGCCGACAGGAATTTTGCCGTCGAGGCCGAAGATCCCGACGTCCTCGCTGGCCATGGCGGGATGGAGCGTGGTGATGACGTTTTCCGCGCCGAGAGCCTTCTCGAGCGCATCACGCTCGCGGGCGGTGAGGGCGGGATCGTTGACCTCGACTGGTGCGGACTCGTTGTCCAGCACGGTGACGGTCGCAGCTTTTTCCGGAGGCAGACCGGCGGAGGTAGTGATGCCGGCGGCCATTTGCTTGAGGCCGTCGATGACGCGCTGACGGCTGGTGGCAGAGAAGGAACGCGTGGTGAGCTCGAGCTTCACCTCATCGGGGATGATGTTGCGCTTGGTGCCGCCGTGGATGTCGCCGATGGTAATGACCGTCGGATCCTGGGGGTCCTCTTCGCGGCTGACGATGGTTTGGATCTGCGTGATGTAGAGCGCGGCGAGGGTGACGGGATCGCGGCCGAGCTGCGGAGCAGAGCCGTGGCCGCCTATGCCGTGGATGACGACATCGATCGAGGTGGAACTGGCCATGGCGTTGCCGGCGAGCAGACCGACCTGGCCTGCCGGCAGTTCGTTGGTGTCGTGCAGGCCAATGACGAGATCGGGTTTGCCGAAGCGCTCGTAGAGATGATCGGCGAGCATGGCCTTCGCTCCGTCGATCATCTCCTCAGAGGGCTGGCCGACAAGCAGGAGCGTGCCGTGCCACTTGTCCTTCGAAGCGGCCATGGCGCGCGCGGTGCCGATGAGCACGGTGGTGTGCACATCGTGGCCGCAGGCGTGCATGACGCCCACCTCCTGCCCGGACTTGTTGTGGACGAGGACATGCGAGGCGTAAGGGACGCCGGTTTCTTCGACGATGGGAAGCGCGTCCATGTCAGCGCGCACGAGCAGCGTGGGGCCGCGACCGTTCTTGAGGATGCCGACGACGCCGTAGGCCTGCGAACCGTCAGGATATTTGCCGATGTGCTCGGTAACGTTGTAGCCCGCTTTGCGGAGCTCGGCGGCGAGGAGCGCGGAGGTGTGCTCCTCAGAGTGTGAGAGCTCTGGATGCACGTGAAGATTCTTATAGAGGTCGAGGAGGTCGGAGTCGAGCGGCTTCGATTGCGCGCGGATGGCGGTCGCGAGAAGCGTGGTGCCTAGCAACAAAGAGAGGCGGGTGAGTCTCAAGGTGAGACCTCCGAAGATGAGCTGTGAGTGGCGGCCCTAGGATAGCAGCGGCTTGCGCTGCGGCGGCACAAGAGTTCTCACTGCGCCGGATGGTAGTCGATGAACTTGTCGGCCCACTGGATGAAGTACTTCATGTTAGGCGCGTCGGTGTGTCCACCGTCGTGCTGCCGCCAGGCGAGCTCGCCGTCAAGCAGGCCCTGGTTTACCGGAGGCATTACGGCGGTGCGGTAGTCGCCCTGGACGTCGAGTCCGTGCGCACCGAGTAACCGGAAGACGCGGCCGGCATCGACGGTTGCCATCCAACTGCCCTGATGGTCGAGCCATTTCGCGTCGCCCTTGGCGGGCACTCCATAGCTGATGAAGGTGAGACGCGGTGCACAGAGCGCGATGAGCTCGTTCGAGTCGACGGGAATTTGCCCTGGGTTGCCATTGGGATCAGAGGCACCGTACTTCATGAAGTTTCCGGCCATCCAGTAGTACTCGCCGGTCGTGAGGCTTTCGACGGCTTCGCCGAAGTTGCGGCGCAGCAGCGTTGCTCCGCCTTTGCCTGAGGACCCAACGAGCACCATCGCGAAGCGCTGATCGAAGGCCATCGTCACGAGGGCAGCTTTACCGTAGCGCGACACGCCTTCAATACCGATATGCTTCGCGTCGACAGCGGCGTTGGTTTCGAGATAGTCGAGGGCGCGCCCGGCGCCCCAGGCCCACGCACGCAGAGCTCCCCAGTCTTCCGGCTTGCGTGGCTGGCCCTTGTTGACGAGACCGATGATGCCGCGTGTGATCCCTGCGCCGTTGTCAGCCTGAATGCTGGTTGGATCGAGCAAAGCGAAGCCCCAGCCAGCGGCGGCGAGCTGCCACATGTTCGGCGGATCACCATCAGCGTTCATCTGTGGAAGCTGAAACGGCGTCGGCTTGAAGGGTTCCCATGCCGGATGCTGCGTGAAGATTTCTTTCAGGGAAGGATCCTGCTGGATCAGCATCGCTTTGTACGCGGCGTTGATGCGGTCGTACTCTGCCTGCGAGGGCTCATGCGCGCTGGGAAAACCGGCGCGGCCAAACATGATGAGCACGGGCACGGGGCGATGAACGTTCACCGGCGTGACGAGCGTCATGTGGATGTGCACGCTGATCGCTGGGTAGGCGGAGTTGTCGACGGTGCCGACGAGGTCGGTAGCGGTCACGGGAGTGAAGCCGATCATCTCGTGGTCAACGGCGTTGACGGTCCACGTAACCTTCGGGACGTTTGACGGCACGAAGCCGTAGACATACTTCGAGTACATCTCAACAATCTGCGGACGGCGTTGCTCATTCCACATCGCGGCAGTCGTCACCTTCGCACCGTCGTTCATCACAAGAGGATCCGGGACGTTGGTATAAGGATTGGCCTTCGATTCGTCATAGTTGGCGTGATTCGGCGCGTTCTCATTGCCGCTGGGGCCCGGTCGCATGGTCTTGATGCCGAGCTGGTCCATCATGTTCTGGTGATCCTGATCTGCGGTGAAGGTGACGGGCGAGGGCTGCTGTGCCGGAAGACAGGGGACTGCAGCGACGGCAAACAGACTCAACGACAGGACGTAAGGAAATGGCTTCGAAAGGCGCACGCGAGTCTCCGGAGAACGGGCAACGGATGGGAGCCGAAATTTGTTGCGGACCCATAATAATGGGTGCGCGACGGCATCCGCTCACAAAAAGGTTAGCGAGTCGCGGCGGTCTGCAGCCAGTTGAGCATCTGTTGAGAATCGACAAGGCCGGCCTGTTGTTGCACGAGGCGGCCGTTCGCAAAGACCGCGAAGTTGGGGATGCCTCGCACGTTGTACCGGGAGGCGAGTTGTGGGTTGGCCTCGGTGTCGACCTTCAACACAATTCCGCGTCCGGCGATCTCGCGTGCGGTTCGTTCCACGTGCGGCGCAGCCATCCGGCATGGTCCGCACCACGACGCCCAGAAGTCGACAAGCACGGGAACGCGCGCATTGTTGATGATGTCGTCAAACAGCGCGACGTCGGCTGCGATGGGCTCGTTCACGGCCACAAGCGGTTGCTTGCAGTTGCCGCAGCGACCTGTGTCGGCAAGGTGGGCGGAGGGGATGCGATTCTTCGTTCCGCAGTTGGGACAGCTTCGGATAAGGGGCATGGCGGCCTCTTATGTTGAGATGAAGTTTTCCCTCCTAAGGATTCGAGTAGAGGTACCAGGCTGTCGCAAGGTCCTGAACAACGTGTCCGATGGACTTGTAGACGGTGATCTCCTCGGGCGAGCGGCGGCCCTCGACTCTTCCTGATAGCACCTCGCCGATCTCTGCAACGATGTGGTCGTCGTTGATGAGGCCCGCTGCCTTCGCGTACAGGAACTCTGACCCCTGATGCAGAATGCCCTCGCGGCTGTCTGCGATGAAGCGCGAGCGAACGACCAGATCATCATCAACTTCCGTTGGGACATGGTGACTGGAGCCGACGAGATTCACGTGAGTGCCAGGCCGAACCCAGGCGCCTTTGAGTATGGGCTCCTTTGCGCCCGTCACCGTGCAGATGATGTCTGCGTTTTCGACGGCTTCTTCGCCGCTTGCGACGGCAGAGACGGGAAAGCTGAATTCGCCTTGGTGTTGTGCGGCGAAGGCCCGGGCTTTCTCGTGCGAACGTCCCCACACGACGGCGCTTTCGAGATTGCGAACTCTCGTGATCGCGTGGAGATGCGTAAGAGCCTGCTCGCCGGTGCCTAGAATTGCCAGGCGGCGAGCGTTGGGCAGTGCGAGCACATCGGTGGCAACGGCGCTTGCGGCCGCCGTGCGAATGGCCGTGATCTCGCCGCCGTGAACCACGCATACCGGTTCACCGGAGTCTGGATCGAAGAGAAGGACAAGACCCTGGTGCGATTGCTTACCCTGCGCGGCGTTGTCGCGGAAGACCGAGATGAGCTTGGCGCCGAAGGCCGCATGCGCTCCAAGTGCGCCGGGCATCACGCCGAAGACTCGGCCTCTGGAGAGCGAAATGTAAGAGCGCAGAAGCTGCTTCGTCTCGCCGCTTGAGAACGCAATCATCGCGTCACGAACGAGAGGAATGCATTGCTCGTAGGTCAGGCGGCGCGCCACTTCCTCGCGGCCGATGAAGCGTATAGTGTCGGGGGAAACGGGCAACATGGGGAAATGCTACCGCAAGCAATGAAGACAAGGTTGCGATGCCCGAGTTTCGCAACGTGCAAGTTCGCAACGTGCAAGCTGGCGGGGCGCATTCCGGTACATCCGCATGAGGGTGACGCACGTAGTTGAAAGTGATAGCTGCAGGAATCGGTTGCAGCAGGTCGGGCCCGAAGGCAATTGAATCGGGAGTGACAGCATGGCGAGGCTGGGAGCGTTCTGCTTTCCGGGGACGGGACACCTTTATCCGATGACTGCGTTGGCGCGCCGGCTGGAAGAGCGCGGGCACAAGGTGGTGATCTTCGGTATTGAGGACTCCGCAGCGGTGGTGCGTGCGGCGGGGATTGAGTTCGTACAGATCGGCGCGTGATCGTGCGATATGCGCCGCAGTTGGAATTGATCAAACGGTCCGCTGCGGTCATCACGCATGCGGGCCTCAACACGGTGCTGGAAACACTGGCCGAAGGCGTGCCGATGGTGGCCCTGCCGCAGGGAAACGACCAGCCGGGTGTGGCGGCACGCGTGGCGGAGAGTGGCGCGGGCGTCGTGCTGACGCGAAGAAAGGCCACGGTTTCCGCGGTGCGCGCAGCGCTGCGAAAGGTGCTCGAAGACGGACGGTATCGCGAAGCGGCACAGAGACTGCAAGCAGGGATGAAGACCGTGGATGGATTGGCTCGCGCAACGGACGTCATTGAACAGGCTTTGAAGATGGCGCAGAGCACATTCAACTCGGCCAGCGTCGACAGCGGGTTCGAGCAACGAGTGCGCGCAAGGGAAGCGAACTGACAAGAGGGTTTTGCCGCCAGGAATTATGATGGCCAATGCCGGAGGACTTCCGATTGAACCGACGCAATTTTCTCAAGAGTGGCTTGACTGCAGGTGCTGCTCCGCTGGCAGTTGGGTTGACTCATCTGGACGCAATGGCGGTTGCAGCCGAGAACTCGGCGTCAAGTGGGATCATCGTTGAACTTCCACAGCGATTGGCTCCAGGCGACTCCGCGAGTGTGCCGTGGCAACAGAAGATTCGTCGCGTGGGACAGACGAACTTCACGGAATACGATCCCGCGGTCATGAACGTGGACCAGTGGGCGGACTACTGGCATTCGGTAAAGGTGGACATCGTATTTGTCAGCGTCACCGGAATCCTGGCGTTCTATCCGTCGAAGGTGCAGTTTCATCGGCATGGAAAATTTCTGAAGGGACGCGATCTCTTCGGCGAGTGTGTGGCTGCGGCAAAGAAGCGCGGCATGCGCGTGGTCGCGCGAATGAGCCCGGACCTGAACTGGGGCGACGCACTCGACGCCCACCCTGAGTGGGCGATGCGCAACCGCGATGGGTCTGCGCAACACAGCGGCGAAGACCCGCGACTGTTCAAGACGTGCATGTTCACCACCTACATGGACGACTACGTTCCGGCGATCATGCGCGAGGTGAACTCCCTGTATGACGTGGACTGCTTCTATGCCAACGGGTGGCCACCGCTGGGGAGCCTGCCGGTCTGTTACTGCGCGCTCTGCAGCAAACTGCCGGCGCCGGGAACTCCGGCGTACTGGCGTGTGTTCACGGATCGAGTATTGTCGCTGTGGCAACGCTATGACGCGATTGCGAAGGAGAAGAGACCGGATAGCTTCTTCTTCGCGAACTCCGGCGGCAATGTTCGCGGCGGTCCGAATCTCGATCGCCTGGGTAAGACGTTGTCGTGGTTCCAGGCGGACAATCAAGGCCGCACGTATGACGAGCCGGCGATCTGGGGTTGCAGTCTGCAGGGCCGCGTGTGCAATGCGGTGCTCGATGGCAAGATTGCGGCGAACGTGACGGCGGCGTACTCGACGGGACAGCCGGGGTGGCGGAATGTCTCGAAGAGCCCTGCTGAGGCGAAGATGTGGCTGAGTCAAACCGTAGCGAGCGGTATGCGGCCGTACCTACACTTTGTGGGCGACGAGAACGGGTTTGTCGAAGATCGCCGATGGCAGAAGGTTGGGGAAGAGTTCTTTCCGTGGACTGCGGCGCATGATGCGCATCTCGCGACGCGGAGGTCCATCGCGAACATCGGCGTGGTGTTTGGACAGAGTACGCAGTTGCTGTATCCGGGACCTGCAACGGTGCGTTCGCGAACCTACATGCACGAGACGACGAACGGGATCTACCATGCGTTGCTCCAGGGGCGGTTTGCGTTTGACTTCGTGCATGAAGATCGGCTGGAGTTGGAGCGACTGAAGAAGTACAGTGCGCTTCTGCTGCCGAACGTTGCGATGCTGAGCGATACGCAGTGCCGGCAACTCAGCGAATACGTGCGCGCGGGCGGATCGTTGATGGCGAGCTTCGAAACGAGCTTGTATGACGAGAACCTGCAGCCGCGTGAAGATTTCGGGCTCGCGGGTCTGATGGGCGTGAAGAAAGCTGGCGCCGCAGTGGGTACGAACGGAAACGCGTACTCGGCAAGGCTCGAAAAACCACACGAGATTTTTGCGGGCTTCAGTGAGACAACGTGGATTGCGGGCGCGCAGAATCGTATGCCGCTGAAGCCGGTAGAAGGCGCGGTGGCTACGGTCGTGCCGGGCTTTGTGCGCTACCCGCCGGAGTTGGCGTATCCGACTGAACGGAAGACCGACGAGCCTGCGGTTGTTCTGCGGGAGTCAGGAAAGAGCCGCACCGTGTGGTTTCCGGGAGATATTGAGCGAACGTATTGGATCACGGGGCACAGCGATCTTCAGCGGCTTCTGCACAACGCGATTCGCTGGGTGAGTCACGATGAGCGCTCGGTTCAGGTCGACGGTTCGGGGTTGGTCGAAGTCTTCTGCTGGGAGACGGAACCTGGCTATGCGGTGCATCTGCTGAACTACAACACGCCGAACGCGTTTCACGGCTGGGTTGAGGAGGCGAGTCCCGTGGGGCCGCAGAGAGTAACGATGAAGCTGCCGTCTGGCGTGCGTGCGAAGAACGTAGAGTTGCTGCGATCGAGGCAGCGGCCTCCGTTTACGTTTCGGAACCAGGTGCTGCAGTTCACCGTGCCTTCGCTCGGTGAGTATGAGGTGGCTGCAATCAGCGTGGCGTGAGCGTCATTTGGCTTCAACACAGCGGAAGAAGTGGAAGGCCCATGGAGCGAGTTCGATGTAAAGGCCTCGCGATGCCATGTCATTGCCATCACGCTGATACGTGAGATCCGATAGCAGATCCGTGAGGTTCCAGGTCGCACCTGCGGTCCACGGAATGTGGATGAGTGCCTGAAGCGGAGAGTCGCTGAGGTTCACCGCAATCACCCGGCGGTCATCGTTCTTCTGCCAGCTCCACGCGACGAGATTCAGAAAACTCGCGTTGTCGGGCCAGCCGGAGCGCTCAAGGAGTTCCCATTCGCCGTCGTGGAGGAGTGGTTGATTTGCGGCGGCGAGGAGCTTGACGTAGAAGTCTTGGAGGGGCTGGTCTTCAGGCTCGTCCGGGCGGCGGCCGAGGAATACGGGCGGCCGGACTTTGCGGCCTTCCAGCTGGCCTTCGTAATACAGCCTCGCTCCTGGAAGTGTGTACGTCGCTACGGCAACGGCTCGCTCTTTCGCGGGAGTGAAGGTTGCGGCGGCGCGTGGCTCGTCATGATTTTCGGTGAAGCGAATCAGCTTGTCCTGGTAGGCCATGTCGGCGCACAGGTGGAGGCGTACGTTTTCGGCGGAGTCATGTTCCAGGCGGTCGTAGAGTTTTTTGTCGTAGCAGAAGTCAAAGCCGAGTTGCTGCAGCTGCCACTCGAGATCCCAGTAGGCCTCGGCGATGAAAAGAAATCCGGGGTGGCTTTTCTTCGTCGCGGTGAGGATGTCGGTCCAGTATTCGGTGGCGGGCGAGGGGCCGACGCGGCTGCCCCAGGTGCGCTCGAAGACGGAGTTGAGGACGAGCATGGCCATGTCGCAACGGACGCCGTCGCACTGCGTGGCGATGTCGGCGAGGGTTGCGACGACGGCCTGGCGAAGTTGTGGATTGAAGGCGTTGAGTTGCAGGACGTCAGGCCACGGAGGGAAGAACGGATCGCGTCCGCAGGCGCAGAAGGTGCCGTTGATGGAGATGAAGGCTTCTGGATTGTTGCGTGCGTCGTCGGCGGTGCCCTGGATGAAGTAGTCGAGATGCTCGCTGGCCCAGGGATTGTCGGGTGCGACGTGGTTGGGTACGAAGTCGAGGAGCAAATTCATCCCTCGCTGGGCGAGCGCGGTGCGGGCGACGGCGAGGCTCTTCGGGCCGCCGAGGTGCGGGTCGACGACGTATCGGCGAATGCAGTAGGCGGAGCCGACGTTGTCCTCGGGGCGGAAGTCGGGCAGCGCGCGGCGGAAGTCCTGGAGCAGGCCAGAATTTTTGTTGGCGACGGCGATGCCGGCGGGGCTGCGCTCCCACACTCCCATCAGCCAGACGGCGTCGAAGCCGCACGCGGCGATGGCGTCCCACTCCGCGGAGGGGACGGAGGCGAGGTCGATGGGCTTGCGGTATTTCTCGGAGAGGCCCGAGAGCCAGACCCAGGTGTTGATCTCATAAAGGCTGGGGTAGCGCTTCCAGACTGACCTGGCAGCTGCGGTCTGAGGTTGGGCTTGTGGTGGGACGAAGGTCGTGCTCATCGCAGCTTGTTGTTACTTCATTCGCGCAGCGCTGTCCACTCTTTGCGCAATAAGCCGGAGGGGCATCACCTGCGTAACGAAATGGCTTAGGATAACTACTTTAGAACGAGTGGGTTGTGGGGAGGAAGAACGCGGCATGACGCGTTGGGCCGAAATCTTCCATTCCTAACGAGTCGATCCGTGAGGGTAGCGGCTCCTCTTTTCGTACTCAGCACGGAGGTGAGCGAGGCCGAAATACTCAGCGGGCTGAGACGCTTCCTGATTGAATTCATCTCTAACGGAACGGAGTTATCAGAATTTTGCAGAGGGCCGGTGCGACACCTGGCGCCGAATCATTAACGTAGAGAGACAACCTTAGCAGGCGATCAGCGCCGCGTTGGGAGGCAGCCGTGCCCGTGCAAGATGAGCAAAGGAAGCAGACACATCCAGCGGAACGTGAACAGCGGCATACGGACACCGTGCCGAATGAGAACCGTGCGGGTACGTCGGCGGAAGAGATTGCGATCTCGCTGAGGAACCACATGGTTCACACGGTGGCGCGCCCGCTGGAACGCTCGACGATGCTCGAGAAGTATCAGGGGCTGGCTGCGGTGGTGCGCGACCGGTTGATGGATCAGTGGCTCGAGACGATTGAGGGATACCGGGAACAGGACGTGCGGGTGCTTGCCTTTCTCAGCGCGGAGTACCTGCTGGGTCCGCATCTTGAGAACGATCTGCTGAATCTTGGGTTGACTTCAGAGACGGAAGAGGCGATGCGCTCGCTGGGGCTGGATCTGAAGGCGATTGCGGATGAAGAGCCGGAGCCGGGGTTGGGGAATGGCGGACTCGGCAGGCTGGCCGCGTGCTTTATGGATTCGCTGGCGACGCTGAGCGCGCCCGTTATCGGCTACGGTCTGCGCTACGAGTTCGGAATATTCCGGCAGGAGATCGTGGATGGGTGGCAGGTTGAGAAGTCCGACAAGTGGTTGCAATTCGGAAATCCCTGGGAGATTCCTTCGACACAAGCCGTCGACGTGGGATTCTTCGGGCACACCGAAACTTATACAGACGAGCATGGTGCAGTAAGACATCGTTGGGTGCCTGGTCAGATGGTGAAAGGAATTCCGTTTGACACGCCGATTCCCGGCTACGAAACGCGCACGGTGAACCGGTTGCGGCTGTGGAAGTCGGAGGCAGTCGATGAGTTTGACCTCAGCGTGTTCAACGCCGGGGACTACATGGGCGCGGTGCACGACAAGATTGAGTGGGAGACGATCAGCAAGGTTCTGTATCCGCCCGACGAGAAAATTGAGGGCAAGCGCCTGCGGCTGATGCAGCAGTTCTTTTTTACCTCCTGCTCGCTGCAGGACATGATTCGATTGAATTTTCTGCGCGGGAAATCTCTCAGCGAATTTGCGGACATGTGGACGGTGCAGTTGAACGACACGCACCCGTCCATCGGCATTGCCGAGCTGATGCGGCTGCTGATGGACGAGCACGCGATGGGATGGGACGAGGCGTGGAAGATCACGCAGGCGACCTTTGGCTACACGAATCACACACTGCTGCCGGAGGCGCTGGAGCGGTGGCCGCTGGACATGTTCGGCAACCTGCTGCCGCGGCACCTGGAGATTATTTACGAGATCAATCAGCGGTTCCTCGACGAGATGCGCCAGCACTTTCCGAATGACGATGCGCGCATGCGGCGCATGAGCATTGTCGGCGAAGACGGCGAACGGAACGTACAGATGGCACACCTGGCGGTCGTGGGCTCAAAGGCCGTGAACGGCGTGGCGGAGCTGCACACGCATCTGCTGGAAGCGGTGACGCTGCGTGACTTCTACGAGGCGTTTCCGGAGCGCTTCAGCAATAAGACAAACGGTGTGACGCCGCGGCGGTGGCTGATGCTGTCCAACCCGGAGCTCACGGGACTGATCAACGAGACGGTGGGCACGGAGTGGCACAAGGATTTGTATAAGCTGCGTGAACTGGAACGCTATGCCGGCGATATGAACTTCCTGCGCCGGTGGCGTACGACGCAGGAGGAAGCGAAGGGACGGCTCGCAACGTACATCCGCGAGACGATGAACATCGCGATCGATCCGCGCGCGATGTTCGATGTGCAGGTGAAACGGATCCACGAGTACAAGCGGCAGCATTTGAATGCGCTGCACATTCTTTCGCTCTATTGCCAGATCAAGGACGGCACGGCGAAGAACCTGACGCCGCGCACGTTCCTGTTCGGCGGAAAGGCTGCGCCCAGTTACGCTATGGCGAAGCTGATGATCAAGCTCATCTGCACGGCGGCGGATGTGATCAACAACGACCCGCAGGTGCGCGATCTGCTGAAGGTGGTCTTCCTGCCGAATTACTCGGTGACACTGGGGCAGCGAATCTATCCGGCGGCCGATCTTTCAGAGCAGATTTCGACCGCAGGGTATGAGGCCAGCGGAACGGGCTGCATGAAGTTCATGATGAACGGCTCGGTCACGATCGGTACGCTGGACGGCGCGAACATTGAGATTCGGCAGGAGGCAGGTGAAGAGAACTTCTTCCTGTTCGGTCTTACGGCTGCGCAGATTGCGGCGCTAAAGGGCAATGGCTACAGACCGCTCAGCTATTACGAAGGCAGCCCTCTGCTGCGCGAAGTTCTGGACGGTCTTCGCGACGGGCGCTTCACGAATGGAGACCGCGAGACCTTCGCACCGCTGATGAATGATCTGTTGAGCGCCGACCGATACTGCGTGCTTGCGGACTTCGATGCCTATGCCGCAGCGCAGGCAGAGGCGGGGAAGGCATTTAGTGATGTCGCTCGATGGAGCCGCATGTCGTTGCTGAACACGGCACGATCAGGGAAGTTTTCTTCGGACAGGACGATACGCGAATACAGCTCGGATATCTGGAAGCTGAAGTTGGCGGAATGAGCTGTGCCGGTGTGCGGGATGGTGAGCCTGGAGGCGATTGAGCATCTGCTTGCGGGGCAGGCGAGGAAGCTTGGAGCGGAGCACGATGCGCAAGCTGGCGGGCTTCGAGTTTGAAGGCGGTGGTTTGGAGAGAAGCGAAGCTAGCCTGGCGGCGAGATCGGTCGCAATCTCTTTTGCTACACTGCCGCCATGCCATTGGCTCTTTTTCGGAAACCGCGACGTGCGGTTGGCCTGTTGTTGTTTCTGTCGATTTTTTGCGTCTATATATCTGCCCAGACTCCGGCAGCGCACCCGTCAGAGTCGTTTCGACAGCTCGTTACGGCGTTCACGCATGGCCAGTACTCCGCGAAGCGTCCGGCACAGTTTCAGTGGCTGGATGACGGCAAGCGCTATACGCTGCTTGAACCCGCGGCTGCGCCCGCGAAGGGGCACGACCTCGTCTCGTTTGACACTGCGAGTGGCGGCGACCGTACGGTGCTTGTTCCCGCGGCGAGCTTCATCCCGAAGGGAGCGACGTCTCCTCTTGTCGTGGAAGGCTACGAATGGTCGCCAGACCATAGTCGTTTACTGGTGTTCACAAACAGCCGTAAGGTGTGGCGGCGCAATACGCGCGGCGACTTCTGGGTGCTCGATCTGCAAAGCAAATCGCTGACTCAGCTTGGCGGGTCGGCGGCAGCGCCCTCTTCGCTGATGTTTGCGAAGTTTTCTCCCGATGGCCTCAAGGTCGCCTATGTGCGAGAGAACAATGTGTACGTTGAGGATTTCGCGACGCATAGCGTCCGTGCGCTTACGAGCGACGGATCGGCCGACATCATCAACGGCACGTCCGACTGGGTCAACGAGGAAGAGCTGGACATTCGTGACGCCTTCCGCTGGAGTCCCGACTCCCGCTCGATTGCATTCTGGAGCTTCGATCAGAGCGGCGTGCAGGAATGGACGCTCATCGACGACACCTCTGGCCCGGTTCCAGTGACGCGCCGTTATCACTATCCGCAGGCCGGCACGACCAATAGCGCCACGCGCATTGGCGTGGTGAACATCGATCAACCTGAGAAGATCACGCGGCTTAAGCTGCCCGGCGATGCGCGCGAGCATTATGTGCCGCACATGGACTGGGTGCCGCATTCGAGGAAGGTCGCAGTGGAATACCTCGACCGGCTGCAGCGCGATGACCGGATCTATATTGCGGACGCGGATTCCGGCGACGCGCGTATGGTTTTCGAGGACGCCGATTCCAAAACCTATGTTGATACCGCCGGGTTCCACGGGCTCGATGTCGACTTTACGTGGCTGCCCTCCGCGGGAAAACCTGACGCTGCACCCTCTGCGCTTCTGTGGTTCAGCGAGCGCGACGGCTGGCGCCATGCCTATGCCGTTCCGGTCTCTTCGCAGTCACAGCCAAAACTGCTGACGGACTTCGGTGGCGACATCATTGCGCCGGTGGCGCTTGATGCGGCGGAGGGGGCGCTGTACTTCACAGCTTCGCCGGATGATCCTATCCACTCCTATCTGTACCGCGCCAGCATTACGAGCCCCGGTGCGCCCACGCGCCTGACTCCTGCGGCCGAGGTTGGTTCGCACAGCTTCACCGAGGCCTCCCCGGGCGGTGTGTACGCGATTGAAAGCTTCAACAACGCCAACACTGCTCCGCGATACACGCTCACGCGGCTTGCCGACAGCCATCCTTTGCGGGCGCTTGCGGAGAGCCCTGAGGTTACCGCCAAAGTCGCTGCGCTGGACGCTCCGGTCGAGTTCACGAATACGCCAATCGATGGCGGCGTGAGCCTCAGTACGATGATCATCAAGCCACCGCATTTCGATCCGGCGAAGAAATATCCAGTGTTTACGTATATCTATGGCGAACCTGCGGGGCAGACGGTTGTCGACCGCTTCGACGCGCGCTATATCTACCTGCGCTTTATCGCTCGCGAGGGTTACGTCGTTCTCAGCTTTGATAACCAGGGGACACCCGCGCCGCGCGGACGAGACTGGCGTCACGCGGGATACGGTGCCATTGGCGAGCTTTCCACGCAACAGCAGGCCGAAGCCATCCGTGCCTTCGCAGCGTCGCACTCGTTCGTGGACACATCGCGCATGGCGATGTGGGGGTGGAGCGGCGGCGGTACGAACACGCTCAATATGATGTTCCGGAATCCCGGCCTCTATTCGACAGGCATTTCCACGGCGCCGGTGGCTGACCAGAAGCGCTACGACAGCATCTACCAGGAGCGGTACATGGGCCTGCCCTCAACCAACTCTGACGGCTACCAGCGCGGCTCCGCGATTAACTTTGCGCAGGGGCTCGCGGGAAATCTGCTGATCATCCATGGCTCCGGCGACGACAATGTGCATTTCGCCGGGACCGAGGTGCTTGTGAATCGATTGATTGCGCTGGGCAAGACGTTCGACTTCATGGATTACCCCGGCCGCACGCACGCCATCAGCGAAGGGGAAGGGACGTCGGCGCATATTTACACGCAGATAGCGCGGTATCTCGAGGAACACGTGCCCGCCGGGCCACGATAGCCGCATCCGACGAAAGGGGAAGGGCATCTCTTCGATGGGGGAGTGCCGAGTTCTTGATAACGATGTAGAGTTCGTTCTGCCGCTCGAGCCGTATTGAGGTGCCAGTCATAGATTCCGTCCTAAGAGGGTTATTTCGTGTAACTGGCTTTCTCACCTGGATGGTGAGTTCCGGCCTCATTGTGTCCGGAGCTCAGACTGCGAAGTTGCCTTCCGCGGTGCTCGCATCGCCCCCGGTTCTCGTCGTTGGATTCGTCGGCGGTTATGTTCGGTCTGACGACGATCGTCACGTCGAGGTGCAGATGATCCAAGGCCTCTCGGGGCACGACTCCGAAGTGACGGGTATGGTCTTCGAAAATCGCCGCACGGCCGTGGCGCGCAAGGAAGTTCTGCGCTGGCTGGATAAGGATGGCGATGGCCGGCTCTCCAACCAGGAAAGGCAGACCGCCCGAATCATTTTGCTGGGGCACAGCTGGGGCGGATCTGCCGCGATCCGGCTTGCGAATGAGCTCAATCAGAGCGACATTCCAGTTCTGCTGACCATACAGCTGGACAGTATCAATAAAGGCGGTGGCGACGACTGCGTCATCCCTCCCAACGTTACGGAGGCGCTGAACTTCTATCAGACCGCCGGTTTGGCTCACGGGTGTCAGATGCTGCGGCCGGTGGATCCAGGCAGAACGCGAATCCTGGGAAACTTTCGACACGAATACACCGCACAACCCGCTGGCTGCAATTCCTACTCCTGGTTTAACCGTCACTTTTTGAAAACGCACAATGCGATGGACTGCGATCCGGTGGTCTGGTCCGAGGTGGAACGAGAGATCTGGTCACAGGTTCGGGAGGTCGCTCGAGTTCCGAAGGTCCGGCCGGCGGGATTGGCCGGCCGTTGACATCGTTTGCGATGAATCTGTCGGTGGGGAAGGGCCTCTAGCTGGCTGTTGGAATGAGCTTCGCTACCTCTTCTTTGCCCTCCGCGCGTAGACCGGCTGCAACTCCTTCGCGATCTTGTGCCGAGCGGTTCTGGCTCATCTTGCTCTTGCCGTAAAGCTTGGTGATGGGCATCCGAAATCCGACGATGCCACGCAGCTGACCGCGGATGAAGTCGGCGGGAGCGTCGCTCACATCCCAGGGCGTGCTTCGTTCCTGTTCGTGACGCCGTGTCAGCAAGGTAACGATCTCCAGCAGTCGCGCTTCGTCGTGAAAGAACTCAGGGACGCCATAGGCGTGAACGGTCTCGTAGTTCCATGTGGGAACGACCTTGCCGGTGTCTTCCTTCGTGGCATACCAGGAGGGAGTGATGTAAGCGTCGGCATTGGAAAAGATGGCGAGCGCCTCGCCCACGATGGGCTGGCTCCAATGAGGGTTTGCCTTCGCGAAGTGGCCGATGAGGGTTCCGTGCTCTCCCTCGTTGCGCACGAGCATCAGTGGAAGCGGCGTTGCAAGAAGTTGTTCGCCTGTCCACGTGATGAAATTGGCGAGCCCGCAGGCGTCGATCGAATCGTGGATTGCCGATGGATCGCGCATTTGGAAATGCGGAGGAAGATACATATTGGTACTGTACGCGCGGCTTTTGGGCCTGCGGAACGGCTGCAGGTTCACACCTGAGAAACCGACTCGTCGGCGGCAAAGCCGCTTGATGAGGCTATTGATGATTGCGCACTGAGGGGAATCGTTGCCGGGCGCAGACCCTTCACGTTACGAGGACGAGGGGTATCGAGAAGGGGACTGGCGTTCCGTCGAACTGCGCCTCGCCTGTGCTACGCTTCGACCATCTGTGGCCAATTTCGAAAAAGCGCCGGCAGAGGTCCAGGAGATTCTTTCCAAGCCGATTCAGCAACTCGGGCTGAAGCTGGAAGGCTCTCCTCTGGAACGCTTCGTTCACCAACTCTACAAGGAACTGGACGCCAAAGGGCTCAAGAGGTTTCGCCCGAAGTGCTATCTCACCGATGAGTGGGGCTGCCCGAACATGGAGCCCGTCATCGGAATCCCGTTCTACCTGGCCGATCCAAAACTGCAGCGCCTTGAATCCGCGATGAACGATATTGAGGACGCGCGGCAGATCATGATGTACATGCGACACGAGGCCGGCCACGCCTTCAACTACGCCTACGTGCTGTACAAGACAGAAGAGTGGCACACCCTCTTCGGGCCGTTCCGCCGGCCTTACCGGGACAACTACAAACCGGTTCCGTTCTCGCGCCAGTTCGTGCGGCATATGGAGGGCTGGTACGCGCAAAAGCATCCCGATGAAGATTTTGCTGAGACGTTCGCGGTATGGATGACACCACGCTCCAACTGGCGGAAACGGTACAAGGGTTGGGGCGCGATGAAGAAGCTCGTGTACATGGATCGTATCGGCCGCAAACTGGGCGGCGCCGACCCTGTGTTCGCACATGGCGACACCGATATTACCGTCGACGAAATGGATGTGACGGTGGGCGAGTTCTATCAGCGCGTGCTGGATCAGCAACTCAGCCCAGGGGATCTTCCGCTCGATACGGATTTGAGCGACATCTTCAACGTATCGAAGCACCGCAGGAAAGGTGTTCGTCCCGCTGTCGATCTTCTTCGGGAGAATCGCAAGGTTTTGATCGACAAGGTGAATTATTGGACGGGCGTTCAACGTCCGCTGGTTAAAGAGGCTAGTGGAATCCATCGAAGCGAAAGTCAGCGATCTCGGTCTGCGTGCCGACATGAAATGTGAACGAGAGCACCTAACCGAACTCACTGTATACGCAACCGCGCTGGCGATGAACTACATCACTCGGGGGAAGTTTATTTTGCCCTGAGTTGGTGATTGTCATCTGCAGTTGCGGCAGATGTGGGCGATAAGGAAAGAGTGCAGGGGCAAGATGAAAATAACTATATTGCACGAATGTTGGGAAGATGGGCCGCCGGAACCGGAGCCGGAGCCGGTAAAGGCGCCGCGTGGCAAGAGTGCCAAACGCCGCAAGAAGGAAAAGGCTCCGATGTACGACCGCGAAGAGATCTTCGAGGCCCTGACAAAGCTGGGGCACGAGCCTTCGTATCACATGCTCGACGGCAAGAATCAATCGCTGCTTGCGCTCGGAAGGTGTGGCGCGGACCTGGTTTTCAACCTCACAGAGTCTTATGCCGGCCACGACACGATGGACAAGAACATCGCCGCCTACCTGGAGCTGCTGCAGCTTCCTTACACCGGCGGTGGTCCACAGGGACTGTATCTTGCGCAGGACAAGTCGATCGCAAAAAAGATCTTCGACTTTCACAAGATAAAGACGCCGGACTTTGCGACCTCGTATAAGGGCCTCACCGATCACTCGCACGATATCAAGTTTCCGCTGATCGTGAAGCCTGTCTCCGAAGACGGATCGATTGGCATCGACAATGGTTCTGTCGTCGAGAGTGTGAAAGAGCTGATGGAACGCATCCACTACATCCACGAGGAGTTCGACAGTCCAGCGCTGATTGAGGAGTACATCGAGGGGCGTGAAATCTACGCGGCGATTCTCGGCAATGATGACCCTGAGGTGCTTCCGCTTATTGAACTCGACCTCTCCAGACTTCCAAAAGGGACGCCGCGAATCGCGGGCCAGGATGTGAAGTTCGATCACGAATCCGAGGCCTACAGGATGACGAAGTCTGCGCCGGTCGACAATCTCGACGAGGAGATCACCAAAGAACTTCAGGACACCGCACTCGCCGCCTATCGCGCTCTGAAGCTGCGCGACTATGGCCGAATCGATATGCGCCTGAACAAGAAGGGCGAGGTCTACGTCATCGAGGCAAACCCGAACCCATGGCTCGCGAGCACCGCCGAATTTTCGATGGCGGGCAAGAAGGCGGGCTACTCCTATACGGATGTGATCCAGAAGATCGTAGAACTCGCCGACGCGCGGTCAAGGTAGTTCGAAGCTGTGGAACGGGAGTGTTCCCCGTGGAACATTCATTTGTATGTCACTAAGAAATGTTGAAAACGCAGTTTTCTGTGGATATCGCTTCGGTGCGTTTCGATTTCCGGACGCTGGGACCTGGAGATCGAGAGGTACCCCTCCCCCTGTTTTTGCGCAAAATCTTCCATCCATAGGACTTATGGGTGGACCTGATGTGAGCGAATAGAACGGTGTGGCGCGCGGGGGAGGGGTGTTTTGGGGGAGGGTTTTGTCAAGTCTTGAGGGGTTATTCGCCGCCGGGCGGACCCCAGAAGATGGCCCAGGTGATGAGGTCGGGGGTGAAGTCGACGAAGCGGTGGTGTTTTCCGGCGGGGACGAAGAGGACGTCTCCTTCGACGAAGGGGAAGAGCGTGGCTTCTTGTTTTCCGATCTGGAGGGTGCCGGAGCCTTGCATGATGATGTAGAGCTCGTCCTGTGTGTGGGTGCTCTGGTAGTCGCGGCCGCGGGGAGTGAAGACGAGGACGGACATGGTGCCGTGGGCGAAGACGGTCTTGTCCCAGACGCCCTCAGGCCAGGTGGTGGTTGCCGGGAGCGGCAGAGAAGAGAGAGCGGATTTGAGATCGATGCGCATGTGGGGATTTTCGCATCGGCGTACTTGGGGCGGATGGAGCGACCGGCATCCCGGTCGCGAAGCACACAGGTCTGATGGAAAGATTGAATGCGGAGGGATTCTGGGTCGAACTGCTCATCGACAGATGCTCACCTGCGTGGCCGATGATCACATTGGGTACGGTGTTCTCGGTCATTAGCTTGCGACGGGGATTGGGCTGTTCTTTGGTAGGGACGTCGATGCGCCTGACGATGTGTATCACTTCGTCTGGGGATTAATTATGTGGGGAATACTGTTTTTGAGTTTTCCTGTTGCGGGCGTTTTGTATCGGCGACGGAACCGTCGGGTGCGTGCTGAGTCGTCCGCAATGACAGCGATTGCCAGCCCGGGCGTTGATCAAACGTACCTCAGCGGCTAAAGCCGCTTCTCTGAGGCAGTGTTTGTGGCACGGCTGAAGCCGTGCCCTTCCGGTTCGATGTACCGCCACTTCCTTTTCAAGGTGGTCCGAGCGAAGGCAATTTGGTCGCTTCGTCCTTCGGACCCCAGCTGAGCGGTGTTTGCGGCACGGCTGAAGCCGTGCCCTTCCGGTTCGTGCGTTGTGCGACCCACTCATCGCGCGAAAGGCTGCGAAGAGGGGGCACCCGGCATGCGGGGATTTTCGCATCGGGGAAGACCTGTTCTATTTTTACCCCTGCGCGAATTCTGTGATTGGGATGGTGAATTGTGCGGCACGCAAGGGTGCGAGACGCGTCTGTTCGAGGTTGTCGCGATAGAACAGGTTGTAGGTGTCGAACGGGATCAGGCGCTTTGCGTCCGGGTGGGCGATGTGGACGCAGGTCTTCTTGATGGAGCGCAGGTCGAAGGTCTGGGCGTCGATGAACTGCACGATGAGGATGCGGAAGAGTTTGGCGTAGCTGAGGTCGGGCGCGGAGACCTGCGGGAGACAGCAGAGGAGATCGTGGAGCGTGGTGGCCTGCGACTGCGGTGAGTGGTTGGTGCTGAAGAGCTTGAAGATGGCTTCGTGGATGCCTTCTTCTCTTTCGTAGATGATCGTGTTGCGGCCGCCGTTGATGAGGACCTCTGGGGGGACCATGCGCGTGAGCGGAACGATGTGGCCAGCGAGTTTCAGTGCGTAGGCCATCGCGAGTGAGTCGGGGTGGCAAGGCACGGGGATGATGTCTTCGGGAGCGAAGACGGAGGTCTGCTGGAGGATGCGGCGGCGTACTTCGGTCAGGGTTAAGCGATGCTGCGTTGAGTTGAATTGCGTGAGGCGGCCGGCTTGCTGCACGGGCTGGAAGGTGACGCCACGGACGCAGGGCTGCTGCAGGGCGAAGTCTACGATGCGGCCGAGCTCGCTGTCGTTGATGCCGCGCTCGACGGTGACGACGAGGGTGGTGGAGATGTTGAGGGCGTTTAGCTTTTCGAGGGCACGGGAGCGGATGTGGCGGAGGTCGGCGCCGCGGAGGTGCATGAGCGGTTCGCGCTCGAGGCTGTCGAACTGCAGGTAGAGCTCGAACTCGGGCATGTAAGTGGCGAGGCGTTCGGCGAAACCGTCTTCGGTGGCGATGCGGATGCCGTTGGTGTTGACCATGAGGTGCTTGATGGGACGACCTTTGGCGGCGTCGAGCACGGCGAAGAAGTCGGGGTGGAGGGTAGGCTCGCCGCCGGAGATCTGGACGATGTCGGGCTCGAGCTCGTTGCAAACGACGGCGTCGAGCATGGCTTCAATTTGCGAGAGCGGGCGGAAGGTGGGGCGATGCGGTCCGCTGTCGGCGTAGCAGACGGGGCAGGTGAGGTTGCAGGCGTCGCAGATTTCAACGAGCGAGAGGCAGGAGTGCTGCTCGTGGTCCGGGCAGAGGCCGCAGTCGTAGGGGCAGCCGTATTTGATGGGCGTGTTGTAGACCTGCGGCATCTCGGGTGGCTTGAGGAAGAGTTCGCGGCAGCGGCGGTAGTAGTCGACGTCGTCGGCCATGAGGACGCGCTCGAAGCCGTGCTGCGGGCAGCGCTTGAGCATGTAGACGTTGCCGTCTTCGAAGACGATCTTAGCGTCGATGCGTCGGAAGCAGGTGGTGCAGAGGGAGATTGCGGCGTCGTAGTAGAGGTAGGGGCGGGTCTTGGCCATGTCGATCTCCTTGCAAGGCTAGAGCAGGTTCAGTGTGCTCGCGGCGGCGCGGCGGTGAGGTGCGGATGAGGACAGTTTCTGGAGTGTCATGAACGGAGGCGTCTCGCGAGCCAGATGAAGCCCGCGATCAGGAAGGTGAGCCCAAGGACAAGGCAACATGCACCGCCGATGCCGTAGTCGTCCATTACCGGATTAACCATGGGTTGAAGGAAGCCGCAGCGGCCGACGCCGATGAGCAGGATGACAGCGGCGATTGCTATCAGGATGGCGGGCGGTGTGCTGGATTTTTTGTGCTGGAATTCAGGCATTCAGCGTCTTCTTTTTGAGCGGCGATTTTTGAGGTCGAAGAGAACGGCGAGGGTAATCACGGAAGCAATGACGATGATGGAGCAGAGCGCAGGCAGGTATTGAAGCGGCTTCAGCCATCTGCTGTCTGATCCAGGTACGCCGGTCAGGACGTTTGTAGTGCAGAGACCGAAGGCGAGGATTGCGGTCGTCGCGAGGATGGCGATTGCTTTGGGGATACCGGTTTTGTTGTGCCAGGGAGTGTGCATGTGGACGAATGACTAATGGCTACGGAAGGCGTTGATGATGGCTGCGACGAGAAGCCAGAAGCAGCAGCCGATGATTGTGGTGACGGAGAGAAAGAACAGGTAAAGACCGGCGGCCCCGATTGGGGAGGCACGCATTGCGGGAATGGCTGCAGCGGTGCCGCAGAGGCCGAAGCTGAGCAAAACGCACGCTCCGGCGCAAGCCATGGCTATTAGTGGGAGCTTAAGGTCAATTTCACGGCGGCGTGGCTGCTGTTCATCGAACAAGGGCGACCTCCGACGATGCGAGTGATGGGAGCTCCGAGAGCGCGAGGGCAAGCAGGCCGGCGAGGCAGGCCCATTGGATTACGTTGAGGCCGTGAAAGAGCGGCTGCGGTTTGATGAAGTCGATGAGCAGACGCCAGAGAAGATAAGCGGCCATGAAGAGGCGGAAGGTCTGGCCCTGACGATGTGAGCGCGCGTTGAAGCGATGCAGCGCGAAGGCGAGGAGCAGGAGGAAGACGAGCTCATAGAGTTGTGTGGGATGGCGCGGGATGCCGTCGCCGAAGTTGATGCCCCAGGGGAGGTTTGTGGGTTTGCCGCAGGTGTCGTCGGCGAGGCCGGCGAAGAAACAGCCGATGCGGCCGATGGCGATGCCGAGGCAGAGCGGGACGGCGAAGAGGTCTCCGGTGCGGGAGCGGATGTGCGCGAGGCGCTTGAGGAGCTCGACGGCGAGCCAGCCGCCGAGGAGACCGCCGACGATCGTTTTTCCGCCGCCGGTGAAGGCGAAGATTTGATGCCAATCGAAGCCGCGGACGCGAGCGTACTCGAGCAGACCGAGGATGCGGCTACCAAGGAGTGCGCCGACGGCGGCCGCGGCGATGATGCTCCAGCGGCGGTCGTCGGTGAGGATGTCACCGGTGCGGGCGCGTTGGTGGCGATAGAGTGCGTAGCCACCGGTGTAACCGAGGGCTTCAAAGAGCGGATGTAAAGCCAGCTGAGGCAGCAGATTCATGAGGTTGGGTGGAACGATGCTACCGCATCCGATATCCGGCGCGGAAAAGTATCCACGAGAAGTGAAAGGCTTTTACTCGCCTAAGTGGATGCCGAGGGTTTGAGCATGTAGTCGCGCTCGCAGGCTTCGCGGGTATCGCCACTTACTTTCAAGGTGGTCCGAGCGAAGGCGATTTAGTCGCTTCGTCCTTCGGACCGCAGCGAGCAAGCTCGCCGGGGACCCCGGCTTCGGACTCCGCGACGGCCTGATTAGTGCGATCGGCGGATGCGCAGGCGTCGGGTGAAAGCCGGAAGCAGTGAGCATCCGGTTGCGACAAAGAGCAGCGACGACGGCTCCGGAACGGGTGACACTGCCGCAGGACTAAGAGTGACATCGAAGGCGAAGTTAAGATCTTCGCCGGGGAAGAGATTGCCGAGGCCAGTAAAGCCATCGGACAACGTGCCTGTGTCGAGATTTTCAGCGAAGGACAGATTCTCAAAAGCTGAGATCGCGATCTGGTAGGTTCCTGGCGAGAGCACGCCTCCATCGAGGGCGACGTCAAAACAGAAGCCGCTCACCGAGTTGGTATTCGCTCCGGGAGGGCAGTTAGTGCCGAAGAGGGTGGACGCCAGGAAGTCACCGCTCGCATCGAAGAGGCTGAGATCATCATCTTCTGGTTCTTGTCCAACTCTTGCGTCAACACAACCAGGCGGCCGAGACTTGCTCGCATCGTCTGAGATCATCACCCGCTGGTCTGGAGGATGGTTCGACGGTCAGGGTTCAGGGATCAGGGAACAGAAATCAAGAAGCGCAAGACTAGCACTTGACATCTACCTGGCTATCCACAACCATATGGTTGTGGATAAATTAGGTACAACATTTGCGGCTTTGTCTGATCCAACCCGCCGGGCGATGGTCGAACGACTTTCCCGTGGGCCGGCCTCCGTGCATGGATTAACGGAACCGTTTGCACTCTCGCAGCAGATGATTTCAAAACATATCGCCTACCTGGTGCGGGCGCGGATTGTGATCAAGACGAAGCGTGGACGAGAGAGTGTGTGCACGCTGAGGCCACAGGCGATTAAGACAGTCAGCGACTGGGCCTTTAGCTATCGCCGGTTCTGGGAAGAGAGCTTCGACAAACTGGAAGTAGTTGTCAATCAAATGAAAAAAGAGGAGGCCAGAGATGGCAGAAAACACGGTTAACGAAATTGAGCGGATGGTTGTGACAAGAGTTTTTGATGCCCCACGCGAGTTGGTTTGGAAGGCGTGGACAGACCCGAAGTACATCATGCAGTGGTGGGGACCGAAGGGCTTTACTGCGCCTGTCTGCAAGATGGATTTTCGCGTGGGAGGAAAACTTCTCTGCTGCATGAAGGCGCCGGATGGGCAGGAGGGCTGGAATGCGGTTGAATACCACGAGATTGTTCCGTACGAGAAGATCGTTTCCTCCATGTACTTTTCCGACTCGAAGGGAAACAAGATTGACCTTGCGGAATTAGGAATAGAACATGAGGCCATCGAGGGTGCTTACGACGTGACTCTTTTTGAGGATCTTGGAAACGGCCAGACGAGACTCACTCACATTGGAAATGAACCCATGGAGAGCGCAAAGAATAGCGGGCAATTGGAGGGCTGGAACGAGATACTCGATAAGGTTGCCGCAGTTGTTGCGGGGCTAGCGCAGGCGAAATAGGAAGTTGGCGTTTTGACGATCGTCATGCGCGACATAGGGCTGAGGCTGGCGGCGAAAGCCTGGTTAGAACAGGCTTCTCGCCGCCCGGCCGAATAGTCGGCTTTCCGGATAAGTGATCCTCGGCTCAACTTTGACTTCGGGGCAATGCACTCATTGAGGTGCGTTCACTTTGCAATTGGTAACTGGAAGCGCGCTTAGGTAGAGCAAATAGTATTACTCGCCTAAGTGAATGCCGAGGGTTTTCATTTTGCGGTAGAGGTAGGAAGGTAGTGGTACAGATCGGGACCGGCGTTTGCGCTAGATGGGCATCCTGCATTCCCACATCTCTACGAGATGTGGGGCACCCGGCACCCCGGCTTTCAAGCGGGCAACATATCCTGGATGGATTCCGCGAGGTAGCTTTTCATCGACTGACTCAACTGCGAGTCCACCTCATCGGCAATCGTCATGACACCGAGAAGCAGGACGCTGAAATCGATTGTGCCTAAGTTTTTCTGGAGTGTGTGGAAGATGGTCACCTGAAGAATGCGGCTCTCTTCCACCATCATCGCGGCGGTGTAACCCTGTTTACGCCGCTGCGTCCCATGATTTGAGGCCGATTTGGACTTCAGTTCTTTGGTGCCGAGCGGCTTAAGGGCTTGCAGACGTTCTGCGAGGTCGCAGAAGAGCTGAGGCAGATGCTGGCAGCGTACCTCCCGGCTGAGAGGAATCGCCATCAATGATTCTTCCTTCTCTACGCCTGCATACCAATCAGCTATGCCAGCCCCGGTTGTTCGTTCGAGAATTGTGGCCAGGGTTTCAATCTTGCGCTTATGGAGCGGCCCTTTAGCGAGCCGCAGCGTGATCGCGTTGATGAGGTCTGGGATGTTCATTGGTTTGACGAGGATCTCATCGGTTTGCATCAAAATCGCGTTGGCGGCCTCGGACATTTCGGGAAATGCGCTCAAGAGCAAGGTCACCGCTTCGGGATTCGCGTGGCGCATGGCACTCACAACGGTAAGTCCGTCCCCGGCGCCAGGCATATGCAAATCACTCAACAGGACATCGTATTTCTGCGAACTGATGAGTTTTAGCGCTCCACTGACGTCGGCCGCACAGGTGACCTCAAAGCCATGCTTTTCAAGAATGGTGCATAGACCGGTGCGGATTGCTTCATCATCGTCAACTACCAAGACCCTCGCGAGTGCCATTCGACACCTCCAGGTGGTCGCAGACGAGTATCCGAGTGTCCCCAGTTATCTATAGATATACGCCTTTGTAACGGACAAAGTGTGCTGTTCAGCATGGTGGCTGCCTATTATTACGCTTCTATTACTCCGTTACTTACTCCCCTAAGTGAATGCCGAGGGTTTTCATTTTGCGGTAGAGGTGGGAGCGTTCGAGGCCCAGGGCTTCGGCGGCGCGCGAGATGTTGCCGTGGGTGCGGTCGAGTTCTTTGAGGATGTAGTCGCGCTCGCAGGCTTCCCGGGTATCGCCACTTACTTTTCAAGGTGGTCCGAGCGAAGGCAATTCAGTCGCTTTGTCCTTCCCACCCCAGCTTCGGACTTCGCGACGGCCTTCGGCAGAGCGGAAGCGCGCGTTGCGCGCGGCGTTGAGAGGCCCGAGCCTGAAGGCTCGGGTTACCTAGAAGCAAGAGCAAAGGCGGTCGCGCGTCTTAACGCGCGATACCCCACCCTTTCACTGATCTAGAGCTCGTCCTGTGTGTGGGAGGTCGGGTAGTCGCGGCCTCGGGGAGCGAAGACGAGGACGGACATGGTGCCGTGGGAGAAGACGGTCTTGTCCCAGACGCCCTCAGGCCAGGTGCTGGTGGCTGGAAGAGGCAGAGAAGAGAGCGCGGATTTGAGGTCGATGCGCATG
>CAVWYV010000003.1:0-927148 GCA_963759355.1 uncultured Acidobacteriaceae bacterium
CTTTACCTGGCAGACACCCATTCTCGACGGGGTGCCGGGCGCATGGCATACTGCCGAGCTCCAGTTTTGCTTCGACAACACCAAACGATGCGAACAAGGAACTGGCAACACACCCGAAGCGCAAGCGCTCGCGAGAAAGATGGCTTCGTCATGGGCGACCTTTGCGGCATCCGGCAAACCGAGCCTACCCGGCTTGACTTGGCAGCCCACCGACCCTGAAACGAACAGAACCATGGTCTGGGATAGCAACTGTCGGATGGTAAATGATCCGGACGGGCAAGCACGCAAGATCATCTTGACCTGATCACTTTGGGATCCCGCTGCTGCCGCAGGTGATCTTGGGTCTTCACAGTTATCCAGGCTTGCCGGTTTAGGACTAAGCAACTTCCGATCGAGGCCGAACTGCCACTCCTGGCGAGCAGTATGCCGACGGAGTCAACTCTGGAGGAATTCACACGAATCGTCGAGTAGACGGGACGTGATTGAACGATATCCTCTTAGAGTGAACATCGAACTGATTGTCGGCGAGATTGATGCCGAGATTGAGAAGTTGCAACGACTTCGAGCGATTCTCGAAGAGCTCCTAACACCAAAATCGCGAACAATCGCGAAGCCGCGACGTGCTCGCGTACGGCGCTCGCCTCAAATTGAGCTCCAGCCTGAACCCCGGCTCGTTGTTCTGCCGCCCAGGCAACGGCGTGAATCCACCCCTAGAGTGAAACAAGTAGTGATCTCGCCGAAGGCTTTGGCTGCACCGATGAGCAATCGTCCCGTATTTGTCCCGAAAGCTGCTGTACGGGAATCACAACCAGCGAAAGCCGCGCACCATGGAAGTGGCTTGGAAGCTGTCATGCGTCGGAAATGGCTCGGCGGGGCCGCGTAGTTCTCTGCGGTTGTTTCCCAGAAGAATACATAGCCCGTTCGGAAAGATTGAGCCGTCGCTTACCAATGAGTGCGTCGGCGATTGTGCGCTCGTTGACCCGACGGGATAGCGGAGGTGAAGCCCGTTTCTCAATACCTCCCGAACAATTCTGCGCACCAGCAGCCGTCGCGAAACTTCACCGCAACAGAAGCCGCTCGAGAGTATTTCCGAGCCAGGCCTCATAGCGGGCGGCGGACCACTTGCGGTCCACAACAAAAAGCCGATAGTGGTCTGCTCCGGTCATGGCCCACAGGATATCCAGCGCCTCCTTCGCGGTGTGGCTCTTGCGAAGTACTCCAGCGCGGTCCCACGCGTCTGTCAGAGGCCTTTGGCCGCGGAGTCGCCGCTCCTCTCCTTCCTGCCACAAGGCCAGAAGGTCTTCGTTCGTACTGCCGGCGCCTCGTGCGATCTCGACAATGTCTCCCGCCTGCCCGTAGAAGCGGCACGTAAAGGAAACCAGACGGCGCAGTTGCTTGCGTGGGTCTCCCGCAGCAGCGTGCAGGTCCCTCAGCAGACCGCAGACGTCGGCCTGCGCATCCGCCTGGTCGAGCAACGCAAACAGCATGGCTCGCTTCGATCGATACATCGCGTAGACCGTCGGCACCGCGACACCCGCCTCGCCTGCGATCCGTTCAATCGAAGTAGCACCGTAGCCATAATGGCCGAAGAGATTGCGCGCGGTCTGCAGGATTCGTCCACGCCGCTCGTCGGAGGAGGCCCGGCGCCGGCTCGCGTCATACCCACGCTTTGTTTTTTTTGCTTGCATGCTTTGCTCTAATTAAATATAGTTCAACTCTATCGAATATGAGGAGGAAAATCGTGCGGTCTTTTGCTTCGCTTACGCTGTGGCTCTTCGTGATTGGAACTGCATTGATCCTCGGCGCCGGTCTTTATGAAACGCTTGTGGTGGTGCCGTTCTGGTCGGTAGGAGCCCCGGCCTCGCTGGCGGAAGGGAATCCGCTGTTGCAAGTTCACATACGCGCAGGGCATGTCGTCTGGCAGTACTTCACGCCGGTTCTGGGCCTCATCACACTGCTTGCGATGCTCACCAGCTTTGGAACTTCGCCGCGCCATCGGGCGTGGCGTCTCGCAGCCACCGGCCTGATGCTCCTGGTTTCGATCGCGACGCTGGTCTATTTTCGTCCGGTCCTCATCGGAATGCTTATTAACCACGGAGCGGGGCTCACACCGGAAGCGCTGGCAGCAGAAGCACGCCGCTGGGTGGCGCTCGACTGGGTGCGGGACATCGCCGTCGCAGCGTCGCTGGCGATGGGAATCCGAGCGCTGCTTCTGCCCCTCCGGTAGCGGCGCAGGGCGATTCGAAGCATGGGGATCCTATAAATTCGCTGCACTTACCGAATTTGGATCGGTAATGCTATGGCGCCTGGATCCATCGAATGGCCTAATGCCGAAATCTCAACTGTTGCGAACAGGCCAACTCACTCATTGAACTCGTTCACGCTGAACTTTGCGGATCGGCTCGCTCTTGAGCGCGAGCACGCCTCTTGTGCTCTGCGTAGCGGCTCCTCACGAACGGGGCGCTCCAGCGCTGCCAGCCAGGGCGCACTCTCTATTGAGACACCGCGCGCCGGACGCTCGCATAGCTCTGCAGAGGATCGCACTGCCTGCCGGAAAAACGGCCACCAAATGAAAGAAGGCAAACGCAGATCATCCTGCCGTTTGCCACTAACTCATTGATTATGTGGGAGATTTTGGTAGCGATATCGGGGCTCGAACCCGAACTCTTCGCCTTGAGAGGGCGACGTGTTAACCAGTTACACCATATCGCCACGAGGGCAGGCCGGAACGGCCCACTTGCGACTCCATAAGTATACCAAAGAATCAGTCTGCAGGATGCCGCACAAACCCGTCGGCACACGCTTACAGGCCGAGCTTCTTGACCTCATCGTTGTAGTACTTCCGGTAGAGAATGTCCCACTCCTGCGAGCCTTCGGGGATAATCTTGCGTTGGGAGAGGATCTTTTGCCGTGCCGCTGCGTCGATGCGCGTCTCCTCGGTCAGGAGCTTCTCCAATGCCTTCCGGGCCTCCTGACGGATCGTATTGCGGTCCTCCCCGAACTCGACCTCGTCAATCTCGGCCAGCGTATCGGCGACGGTGTGGGCCAGCTTATTCAGCTTGTCTCGGCTGATCCTCATAGCACCGCCTTATACTTGCGCGCGAGCTCCATCTTCACCTTCTTGAACATCTCCGGATAGCTGGCGCCGCTCTTGTGCATATCATCCTGGAAGGCCTCCAGGATCACGCGAACCTCTTCGTTGATACGGTCCTCAAGCGCCAGCTCCTCGATGAGCGCAGCCGCAACTCGGCCGTTCATCAGCTCAGGTTTGTCGGTCTTAATCATCTTCGCGGCGATCAAATGTTTCGTTGTCTGCCGCGCAAGATAGCCAATATAGTCTTTGGAGAAAATCATGGGCAGCCATAGGTTAGCACGTGACATTCCGGTCGTCAGCCGACCACCTGGCCAACGCGATCTGCGAAACGCAGCGCTGCACAATCTGCGAAAATAGATCTTCTATGGTTCTGGATGATCTGGCAGCAGTAAAGGATGACATGATCGCGTTCATCGCCGGACACGGCATGCGGCGCATGAACGCATACGTCTCCGAGGACGTGCCCACGGTCATCTTCGAAGCCGAGAGCGACGACGGCTGGAAAGACTTCGTCGAGGACGCCAAAGCGGCCGACGCCCCCTTCATTACGATGAGCGAGGTCGTGCTCGAACCCGAGGATGTGGCGACCCTGATGGAGCAGATCCGCAGCCACAACTATCCCGATCAGGATGCGCCCGAACTGCGCGAGGCACAGGAACTCACAGAGCAGGTTGGCAAGACCGGCTACCTGCAGCTCGGCTTCTCCCACGGCGGCATCATGTACCTCTTCGAAACCGCAACCGATTGGTATGACGCCTTCCAAAGCCTGATGGAGGCCATCACGGGATTCGGCCACATCATCCTGGACGACGCCGACGATGACTGAGGCGGTCGAAATCAGCCAAAGCTTCACCTTGCCCGCGAAGATCGAGCACCGCCTGATGCGGACACCTTTTCCACCACGGGTGCCGCGACAATAGACGAAAGTGCTCTCCATCACCAGGCCCGCGCCAGAGCTTCGCTGGACCGCAGTCGCTGCGCCTTCCTCTGCCTCCGATGAACTGGCCCGCGCCCTCAAACTCCCTGAGCCAATCGCGCGTTTACTCATCGCGCGCGGCCATGCCGACGTATCCTCCGCAACAAAGTTCCTCAACCCTTCCCTCTCCCACCTCCACGATCCGTACGCCATGCGCGGCATGCGCGAAGCCGTCGAGCGCATCCGGCAGGCGCTTCTCGCGCATGAGCCCATCCTCATCTACGGCGACTACGACGTCGACGGCACCGTAGCAACAGTTCTTCTGAAGACCGCCTGCGAGCGTACCGCGGCGGTCCTCGGTGTGACGCCTGACATCCGCTACCACATCCCACATCGCCTCCGCGAAGGCTACGGCATGCGTGAGTCGCGCATCGCGGACGCCGCTGCCGAAGGCGTGCGGCTGGTCATCTCGGTCGACACAGGCATTCGCGCTCATGCCGCCGCCGAAGAAGCTGCGCGTCTCGGCCTTGACCTCATCGTCACAGACCACCACCTCCCGGACGAGTTGAACGGCACGCCGCGGGCCCTCGCTGTCCTCAATCCCAATCAGAACGGCTGCGATTATCCCTGCAAGGATCTCTGCGGCGCGGCCGTCGCATTCAAGCTCGCCCAGGCGCTGCTCCAGGGCGCTGCCCGTGACGACGCCGAGCAGGATCGTCTGCGTAGCAAAACCCTGCCCTCGTTCCTCAAACTGCTCGCCATCGCCACCATCGCGGACTCCGTTCCCCTCACCGATGAAAACCGCACCATCGCTGCGATTGGACTTCGAGAGCTTCAAAGTCCCGCACAGCCCGGCCTGCGCGCCCTGATCGACCTGGCCGGCATTGACATCTCGCGGCCCATCTCCGCCACGGACGTCGGCTTCCGTCTCGCGCCGCGCCTGAACGCCGCGGGCCGCATGGAAATTGCCAGCGATGTCGTCGAGCTCTTCCTCTCACGCGACGCCGCTGTCGCCCGCACTCTCGCCGAGAAACTGCATCGCCTGAACGACGACCGCCGCGCCACCGAATCCTCCGCGCTACGTGAAATAGAACAGCAGATCGAGGCCCTGCTTGCTGCGCCCGAAGGCCTTCCGGCCTGCCTGGTTCTCGATGATCACGGCACCCAGACCTCCGGCTGGCATCGTGGTGTCGTCGGCATCCTCGCCTCCCGTGTCGTCGAGCGAACCGGCCGGCCCGCTCTGGTCGTCGCGCATGAGGACGGCGTCGCGCACGGCTCGGGCCGCTCCATCCCCGGCTTCCATCTGCTGAACGCCCTCACCGCCGCACAGGAGCAGTCCGGCAGCACGCTCTTCTCGCGCTTCGGCGGTCACGCGCACGCCGTCGGCTTCGCACTGCCCTCCGCTCACGTGCCTCAGCTCCGCGATCTGCTCGCAAAAATCGCCGCCAGCCAGCTCGGCCTGGCGCCCGCGGCCGAAGAGCTGCGCTTCGATCTCGAACTTCGTTTCGCCGAAATCACGCCCGATCTGCTGACGACTCTCGAGCAGCTCGCGCCATGTGGCCTCGGCAACCCCGATCCCCTCTTCGTCACACGCGGCGCCCGTTTGCTCACTCCTCCGCGCGTCCTTGCTGACCGTCACGTGCGCCTGTCCCTCGAAGATGCCGACGGCATGAGCCGGTTTAGCGGAGTCGCCTGGGGTCGCCGGACCTCTTGGGCTGAACGATGCCGGGAACAAAACTGGATTCCAGGCGATACCTTCGACGTCGCCTACCATCTCCGTCGCAATTGGCATCCTGATTTCGGCGGTTGGGAGCTTGAGATCATCGCGCTCGAGCGCCTCCCATGAAGCCTGATGGAGACTCAAGTTTGTAACGTCCTGAATGACGTGTAATTCATTCGTCATAAAAGTTTTGGACCTCCGGAACACCCTGCGACGTCCTATATACTGACCCTTTGGTATGGCACAAAACGGAAAGACCCAATCACGCGCGTGGCTATGGATTTTGCTCGCGATTGTCGTCGTGGTGGGGTTTTTCTTCCTCATGCGCCGAAGGCCTGTCGTCGAGATTCGTGTCGCCCGCGTCAGCCGCGACGACCTCACCAGCACGATCCCGACCAACGGCAAGGTAGAGCCCATCGTTGACTTCCAGGCTCATGCTCCCAATCCCGGTGTGATCGCTACGCTCTACGTCCATCTCGGCGAGGCCGTAAAGCGCGGACAGCAGCTCCTGCGTATGGACTCTGCCGATGCAGCCAATCGCGTCGAGGGTGCAAAGGCCGGCCTTGAAGGCGCAGAGGCTGCCCTCGCGAATATGCAGCACGGAGGCACGCAGGACGAGCGTCTCAGCGAGCAGGCCGATCTCGCTGCCGCCAGGAATCAGGTTCAAGAGGCGCAGGCCACCCTCGCGACGGATCAGAAACTGCTTGCTCAAGGCGCCGCTTCCGCGAACGAGGTGGCGCTCGCCCACCAGCAACTCACCACCGCGCAGAATCACCTGGCTCAAATTGAAAAGCGCATGCAGGACCGCTTCGGCCCTGCTGACCTTTCCAACCAGCGTGCGCAGATTGCCCAGGCTCGTGCAAATCTCTCAGCCGCTCAAAGTGGCTACGCGAACGTCAATGTGCACGCGCCCTTCGCGGGGACAGTCTATTCCCTGCCGATCGCGCAGTATGACTTTGTGCAGACGGGCCAGGCGCTCATCAATGTCGCCGACCTCACCAGGCTTCAGATTCGCGCCTACTTTGATGAGCCGGAGATTGGCAAACTCGCCCCCGGCCAGCCGGTTGTCATCACCTGGGAAGCCAAGCCGAGTCTTGTCTGGCACGGTCACGTTGAGCAAGCCCCGACCACCGTCATCACCTATGGCACGCGCAACGTCGGCGAATGCCTCATCACCGTCGATGACGCCCGTGGCGACCTGCTGCCCAACACCAACGTCACCGTCAGGGTCACAACGGCGCGGCACAACAACGTGCTCAGCGTTCCTCGCGAGGCCCTGCACACCGAAGGCTCCGTCAACTACATCTACAAGATCGTCAACAACACGCTGGTCCGCACACCGGTGCAGATTGCTGCGAACGCAGTCGTCAACCTGACGCGTGCCGAAATCACCGGCGGCCTCAGCGAGGGAGATCTCATCGCTCTGGGCGCAACCAGCGAGGTCGACCTCTCCAACGGAATGAAGGTCAAGCCTGTCGAATAGTTCATCCATGCATCGTTTGAATCCACTTACATCAAAGCCTCTCCGCGGCGTTTTTCGGCTCAACCGCATCGCTCTCACCCTCGCCGGCGTCGCATTCCTCGCGGTTCCCTGTCTCTCGCGCGCAGCGGATCTTCCATCCGCAAGCCACGCCTTGCTCGAAGGCAAGAGTGACGACGCCGTCGCGCAGTTGAAACAGATACTCGCCTCTGAGCCATCGAATGGACAGGCGCACCTTCTCCTTTGCCGCGCTTATTATGCGCAGTCGATGGCTTCGGCGGCCGTCGCGGAGTGCACTGCCGCTCTGCGTACGCTCGCAAACGACAGTTCCGCGCAGGACTGGGCCGGCCGCGCCTACGGCATGCAGGCTGAGAGCGCCGGTCCCATTGCCGGCCTCCGTCTCGCGTTCAAAGTGCGCAACGCCTTTGAGGCTGCCGTGCGGATCAACCCGCTCAACAGTGACGCCGTCAACGACCTCAGCGAGTACTACATCGACGCACCCTCCATCGTCGGCGGCGGGTTCGACAAGGCAGCACTACTCGCCGACCGCTCCCAGTCGCAACTCCCCCAGAACGCCCACCGCATGCGCGCGATGGCCGCGGAAAAACAAAAGGACTACGGAACGGCCGAGCGCGAGTTCCGCGCCGCCGCTGCCGTCGCAAACCAGCCCAACGCCTGGGCGGACCTCGGTGCCTTCTACTCGCGCCGAACCCAGCCCTCGAAGGCCGTCGAGGCCCTGCGCCGCGCGATCGCTCTGGACCACGTCCACGACGCCGCCCTCGTCGATGCTGCGACCACACTCAACGAGATCAATCGCGAGCCTCGCCTTGCCGAGAGTGCGCTTCGCGACTACCTTGCCTCACACGCCAGGTCCGACGCCGCACCTGCCTTCAAGGTCCACGTTCAGCTCGCAAAACTTCTGCGTGACGCAGGCAACACCGCGGAAGCTAAGATCGAACTCGAGCACTCGCTGCAGCTGGCCTCCGGCTACGTCCCGGCACGCAAAGAGCTTGCCGCAATCGAGCACGAACAGACCGTCGCAACGCGCTAGGACGCAACGGAGGCATACGAGGACGAAATGCACAGGCACCAACGAGTCGCGGCGCTTCTGACTCTATCGGCCCTCGCGATCGCGCCTGCCTTTCATTCTGCTGCCGCCCAGATCTCGCTCGTCTCCGCCGTCGATCTCGCTCTGAAAAACAATCCCCGTGTCCATCAGGCACAAGCCGACGTCGATAAATCCACCGCGGTTTTGAAGGAGACCAAAGACGTCTACATCCCCGCCATTACCGTCGGTTCCGGCCTCGGCTTCTCCTACGGTTATCCGTTGGGCGAGCCCTCCGTCGTCAACGCCCAACTGACAGGCGTGGTCCTGAGCTGGTCGCAGCGTGACTACATCCGCGCCGCGCGGCTTGGCCTTCAGTCGGCCGTGCTCAATCTCAATGAAGCCCGCGCCGCCGTCGAGGAGGACACAGTCGTCACCTACCTCGCGCTGGACCGCGACCTCGCCCGCCAGCAGGCCCTCGACGAGGAATTCGCGCGGGCCGAGCAACTCGTCAGCATCGTGACCGATCGCCTGAATGCAGGCGTCGACAGCCAAATGGACCTCACGCATGCCAAACTGACCGCTGCGCAGATTCATCTCGCCTTCCTCAACGCGCAGGACGAGACCGCAACCGATCAGCTTCGTCTCGCGCATCTCATCGGCCTTCCCTCGATCAATCTCGCCACCGTCCCTGACAGCGTCCCTCGTCTCGGCGCCGCCCCGGCCGATCAAGCGGCAACGGGTCTTCCCGAAACCCCTTCCGTGCAGGCCGCCTTTGCCAACGCTGAGGCCAAGCAGCGCATCGCCTGGGGAGATGCAAAAAAGCTGTACCGCCCCCAGGTGGTCCTCGCGGCGCAGTACAGCCTCTTCGCGAAGTTCAACAACTACCAGGTTTACTTTCCGACAAATCCCGTAACCGGCAAGTCAGTCTTCCAGTACAACAACGCCGGCATTGGCGTGCAGGTCACCTTGCCCGTCTTCGACCGCTCCCTCAAGGCGAAGGCGGAGGAATCGGCCGCCGACGCCGCGCGCGCCTTCGCCGACTACGAGAACGACCGCATCAGGGATCAGGAGGGCCACGCTCAGCTGGCCCGCAGTACACGCACGCTCGCGGCAAAAGCCGAGGTCGCCAATCTCGAGCAGCAGCTTGCCTCCCAGCAGCTCGCCTCCATCCAGACTCAGCTCCAGGCGAACTCCGCCAACCCCAACGTCCCGCAGCGAACGCCCAAGGATCAGGCCAACGCCGAAATCGACGAACGCGGCAAGTACGTTTCGATGCTCAACTCCCGGTTCGATCTTCAGCAGGCCGAGGTGCAGCTGATGCGCGCCCAGGGCAGCCTCGACGCCTGGCTTCGAAAAGCCGCGGCGACGCCCGTAACAACTCCTCTACCCCAGCCCTAACCTATTGTTTTCGTTGGATTTCTTATTGTTCGCCTGGAGGGAACCTTTCGCTCTACTCCCAGGCACGAACGCGCCCCTTTCGTGGTAACGAAATGGTAAAATGAGGTCTACTGTATGCCCCTGAAAACCCTGCTCCTGAACCCGCCCTCCTTTGAAAACTTTGACGGCGGCGCCAGCTCTCGTTGGCCCGCCACCCGTGAGATCGAGTCCTACTGGTACCCGGTCTGGCTTGCCTATCCCGCCGGCATGCTGGAGGGCTCGCGGCTGCTCGACGCGCCGCCCCATCACATCTCCGCCGACGAGACCATCCAGATCGCGAAGGACTACGAGTTCCTGGTGCTGTTCACCTCGACCGTCGGCTGGTCCGGCGACCACGCGCTCGCCCGCGCCATCAAGAAGGCCAACCCCTCCATCAGGATCGCCTTCGTCGGTCCTCCGGTCACGACGGACCCCGACCGCGCTCTCAACGAATGCGAAGTCATCGACTTCGTCTGCCGCCGCGAGTTCGACTTCTCCATCGTCGAGTTCGCCAACGGCAAGCCGCTGAACGAAATCCTCGGCATCTCCTACAAAGATTCGACCGGCGTCATTCAGCACAACCCGGACCGCCCGCAGGTCGAAGACCTCGACGCGATGCCCTGGGCCACCAAAATCTACAAGCGCGACATGGACGTCACCAAGTACAACGTGCCGTTCCTTCTGCATCCCTACATCGCGCTCTACTCCACCCGCGGCTGCCCCGCTCAGTGCACCTTCTGCCTCTGGCCGCAGACGCTCTCCGGCCATGCCTGGCGCAAACGCTCCACCGACGACGTCGCCGCCGAGCTCAAGTGGGCCAAGGAGAACTTCCCGCACGTCAAAGAATTTTTCTTCGACGACGACACCTTCAATATCCAGAAGGACCGCACCATCGAGCTCTGCTCCAAGCTCAAGCCGCTCGGCATCACCTGGTCCTGCACCTCGCGCACGACGACCCATCGCGATACCTTGAAGGCCATGAAGGATGCCGGTTGCCGCCTGCTCATCGTCGGCTTCGAATCCGGCGATCCGCAGATCCTCAAGAACATCAAGAAGGGCGCCACCGTCGAGCGCGCCCGCGAGTTCGTCAAGGACTGCCACGACCTCGGCCTCGTCATCCACGCCGACTTCATCCTCGGCCTGCCCGGCGAGACCAAAGAGTCCATCCGCAATACCATCAACTTCGCCAAGTCGCTCGACTGCGAGACCATCCAGGTGTCCGTCGCGCACGCCTATCCCGGCACCGAGTTCTACGACTTCGCCAAGCGCAACAACTTCATCACCAACGAAAACATGCAGGACGGCGGCGGCCACCAGATGGCGCACATCGAGTACCCCGGCCTGCCGACCGAGTACGTCATGGAGCAGGTCCACCGCTTCTATGACGAGTACTACTTCCGCCCCAAGGCCGCCTTCCGCGTCGTCTGGAAGGCCATCGTCAACCGCGACGTCCCGCGCCTCTACGTCGAAGCCAAGAGCTTCATGAAACTTCGCTCGCAGCGCAACAAGGCCGCGCGCGCCAAAGCCGAAGAGCGCGAGATCAAACAGCAGGAATCCGTCAGCATGAACGCGTAACCTGCAACGGGCTTCCTACTCAAACGGTCAGCGCAAGCTGACCGTTTTTGTTTTGGCGCCATCGCAACAACTGGACCCTAGCGCAGGGGGTACAGCTTCGCCTTCACCGCTGCATGGCGATCCATTGCCGCGATTCGTTTCGCGGAATAGCTAAAGAGCGCTTTGGCTTCGGGGTTATCAATCTTCCGGCTGTCCTTGTTGATCTGTCTCGATCGCGCGAGCCCATCGATCCACTCTCGCAAGCTCTTGCTCTGATCCGCTTTCCCGATGTCTTGGATTGTCGGTGGGCTCGACGGATCAACCCACAGCAGCTGTTGCCACTCATCCTTCTCGATATTCACCCATGAGATATACCCGCCGGGCAAAATCTGCCGCGGCCCTTTAATCGCTCCCGTAAAGCTGTAGCGCGTGCCCGGCGTTACCAGGGGATCGTAGAAATGCGGCGTGATGAAGTCAGAAACAGCAACGCCATTGATCGTGTAGGCGTACTTGTTGTCCTCGCATGGATCGCACGCCTCTACAAGATAGCCATACTGTCCCGTGCCATCCTTGATCTTCTTGTTGACGATCTCGATCGCAACCGAAGACTGCATCCGGTTGCCGTACGGATCAACCAGCATCTCCAGGATCTCGTGGCTCGCATCCACCGTCCAGCTCGGGTCGCTTTTGGACGCAATCACCTGCGAGTAAGGCTGCTTGTGCTTGTCCGAGTGATAGCCGCCTTCCCCCGGAGGAAGCGACTTGACCAGTTGCACCGGCCACACCCCTGAAGGAATCTTCTTCGGGTCCGGCAAATACATCACCGTTGCCGTCATCGGCCAGAACTGCGGTAAGTCGCGAGTCACTTGCAGGTTCAACGCAACCGACGCCGCGTGGACAAGATCTGGCGGGATTTGCCCCGTTAAATCGACTAGACCGACCTGAATCGTAGACATAAAATTCTCTCCTTGCTCAACAAAGTCGCAATCGACACCAGGAAAAACTAAGACAGATCGGCTTCAAAGGTCACCGTAGCGAATGCAAAGCCAACCTTCCGAATTGAGGGCCCGGTCCTCGCCCTGCCTTCAACACATCGACAACCGCGTCTCACGATGTTTTGAGAGCCGTTGTGACTGACGTTGATGGCCGTCAGTTAACACGCAGCACAGACCTCTCGTCAAGAACTCTTTCCTTCGTGGAACGGCAAAAGTCTTTCGCCGCCTAATTCGCCACCGGCTGCGACGCCGAATCGATCGCCATCACCGCCACCATCGTTTTCCTGGCCTGGATCTTCAGCCCAAGCTGTTTCCGCGCAGCGCTGTAGATATCGTCGCGAGTCTCCGACCCCTCATCGCCTGGCACGGTAAGTCCACGCATCTGGTCGAACTGCACCTCATCCGGCTGCCAACGCAAATCGAATGTATAACGCCCCTTCAGCCCGGTTTCATCCACCACCGGCCGCTCAAAGATCGTGCGCTGCATCAAGCGTGCGACCCCCGCGAAGGTCGTGTTCTTCACCTGCAGCCTCCCGCGTCCTATCGCCCAACCCTCTGCGGCGGAAGGCTGGCCAACCGTCTCCTGGATCTTCAGCCCGCCGCTGTCGACCGCCAGAACATACGCTGTCAGCATCTTCTGCGCCGGATGAAACTTCAGCCCAAAGCGTTCAACGAGCGCTTTCTGCACCATCATCCGATACTCATCGCGCGTCGGCAGTATCTGGGTGTCCGGCACACCTTCCAGATCGAACCGCTCGGACCCGAACCATGACGGCGCATGATCGATCTGTTCCGAATGCAGTCCATAGGCATACCCAATCAGGTCATTCATGTTCACGTGAGTCGCGACGAATCGATGCCCTCGAATCTGGGTGCCCCAATTCCCTGCCTCATTTTCCGGGCTGAGCTTCACGGTTGCGACCGCAAACGTCGGATTCGCCTCAAACGCCGGATCCTTCTTGTCATTCATCGCATCAGTTTGCGCTGCGCATTTTCCCCACAGCAGCGCGCCGAACACCACTCCCACGATCAACCGCATGCGTTTGCCCTTCCCCACAAACTACTCTCCCGCGAAGCCTTGCATCCCAGTCCCAACAAGAGTAGTACCTGCCAACCCATCACCGGAACCCGGCAATGACATCTCCATGACACTTGATTCACTGCCGTTGCGGTACAGTGAGCGGTGCTGAGGCGCCTCTTGACATGCACAAACTTGCCAAAGTGCTCGGATGCATCGTAGTTCCCGCCGCACTTTCGCTTCTCATCACCTGCGGCGGCAGTTCGTCCCCCCAGCCAACGCCGGACTTCTCGCTCACAGTCTCACCCGCTTCGCTCAACCTGAACGCCGCTACAACCAGCAGCGCCATTACCGTCACCGCCACGCCGATGAACTCCTTCACCGGCACCATCTCCGTGTCCATCACCGGACTTCCTTCCGGCGTCACCGCCAACCCATCGACCCTCACGCTCACCTCCGCGCAGCCCTCAGCCACGACGACCCTCACAGCCGCAACCACTGCTCCATCCGCCACGTCCACCATCACCTTCACCGGCACCTCCGGCTCTCTTACCCACACCGCGGCACTCGCACTTTCCGTTCAGGCAGTCCCACCAGACTTCTCTCTCGCGGTCTCCCCAACTTCCCTCACTCTCAACGCCGCTACCACCAGCAACGCCCTCACCGTCACCGCCTCACCGATCAACTCCTTCACCGGCTCCATCTCCGTGGCCATCACCGGACTTCCCTCCGGCGTCACCGCCAGCCCATCCACGCTCACCCTCACCTCCGCGCAGCCCTCCGCCACGACGACCCTCACAGCCGCAACCACCGCTCCATCCGCCTCACCCGCGATTACATTCACCGGCACCTCCGGTTCTCTTACCCACACTGCCACGCTCGCTCTCACGGTTCAGGCCGCTCCTCCGCCGGACTTCTCCCTCGCCGTCTCTCCCGCTTCGCTCTCACTCAACGCCGGAACCACCAGCAACGCCCTCACCGTCACCGCCTCACCGATCAACTCCTTCACCGGCTCCATCTCCGTCGCCCTTACCGGACTTCCCTCGGGCGTCACCGCCAATCCATCCACGCTCACCTTCACCTCCGCGCAGCCGTCCGCGACCGCCACCCTCTCTGCCGCCATCACCGCCGTCTCTGCCTCGCCCACGATCACATTCACCGGAACCTCCGGCTCTCTCACCCACACGGCCACGCTCGCGCTCACGGTTCAGGCAGCTGCCACTACCAACGCGCCCGACGTCACCACCTGGCACTACGACCTCGCACGCTCCGGTCTCAACTCGCAGGAAACCATCCTCACTCCCGCCAACGTGAACTCCACGCAGTTCGGCAAGACCGGTTTCTTCTCAGTCGACGGCAAGGTCGACGCACAGCCGCTCTTCCTCGCCAACGTCGTCCTCGGCAACGCCTTCCACAACATCCTCTACGTCGCCACCGAACACGGCAGCCTCTACGCCTTCGACGCCGACACAAGTGCGCAGATCTGGCACATCTCCGTCCTCGGCTCCGGCGAAACCACCAGCGACAACCGCAGTTGCTCGCAGATCACGCCCGAAATCAGCGTTACCTCCACGCCCGTCCTCGATCGCAAGAGCGGTCCCAACGGCACACTCTTCACCGTCGCGATGAGCAAGGACTCTTCCGGCGTCTACCATCAGCGCCTCCATGCCCTCGACCTCACTACCGGCGCCGAACTCAGCGGCAGCCCCACCGAAATCACCGGCACCTATCCCGGCACCGGCGACAATTCGCACAACGGCAACGTCGTCTTTGATCCCGGACAGTACGCCGAGCGCGCCGCGCTCCTCTTACTCAACGGCACCATCTACACCACCTGGACCTCGCACTGCGACATCGGACTCTACACCGGCTGGGTCATCGCCTACAGCGAATCAACCTTGCAGCAGACAGCCGTCCTCAACCTCACGCCCAACGGCCACGAGGGCTCCGCCTGGATGGCCGGTGCCGGCATGGCCGCCGACTCCAACGGCTTTATCTACCTTCTCGACGCCAACGGCACCTTCGACACCACCCTCGACAGCAACGGCTTCCCCTCACAGCACGACTTCGGCAACGCCATGCTGAAACTCTCCACCGCCAACGGAAAGCTCACCGTCGCCGACTACTTCGAGTCCTCCAACGGCATCAACGACTCCAACGCCGACCTTGATCTCGGTTCCGCCGGCGCTCTTCTCCTGCCCGATCAGACTGACGCCGGTGGCACCGTGCATCACCTCATTGTTGGAGCGGGGAAAGACCAGATCATTTATGTCGCTGACCGTGACAACCTCGGCAAATACAATCCCTCCTCCACCAGCAATATCTACCAGCAGCTCGGCGGAGCCGTCACCGGAATGGTTTATGGCAGCCCCGCTTACTTCAACAGCGTTCTTTACTACGCTGCCGATGGCGACTCGCTCAAAGCCTTTCCCCTCACCAATGCACGCGTCGCCGTCTCCGCCTCCAGCGCGACGGCCGTCAAGTTCCCGCATCCCAGTGCAACGCCCACCGTCTCCGCCAACGGCACGCAGAACGGCATCGTCTGGGCGCTCGAAGCCGGTACCAACGCCCCCGGCGTGCTCCACGCCTACGACCCCACCGACCTCACTCACGAGTTCTACAACAGCAATCAGGCTGCATCGGGCCGCGACAGCTTCGGCAACGGCAACAAGTTCATCGCCCCGCTTATCGTGAACGGCAAGGTCTACATCGGCACCCAGAACGGCGTTGCCGTCTTCGGTCTTCTCCCGCATTGAGACCCGCAGTTTCACTCCAGGTCTTTACCGGAAGCCATCGTCCGGTGTGGCTTGATAAAGATACAATTGGCCCTCGATCCAACTTCCGAATGGAGTACCTCATGTCTGCTACGCCGCAATCTGTCCCACCCAATCCAGAGCGCATCTTCAACGCCATAAACGCCTTTCAGCTGACTGAAGCCATGAAGGCTGCGCTGGACCTAGGTATTTTTACTTCGATCGCAGAAGGCGCTACCGACGCCGCGTCCATCGCTCAGCGTGTAAACGCGAGCGAGCGGGGCGTACGCATCCTCTGCGATTACCTCACCGTCAAGGGTTTCCTCAACAAGACGGACGGCCGCTACAGTCTCGATCAGGAGACTGCCCTCTTCCTGAATCGCAACTCTCCCGCCTATCTCGGTAGCGTCGCCAACTTCCTCGCCAGCGATCATCACCGCGCCGCCCACCGCAACATCGCCGACGCCGTTCGCAAAGGTGGTTGCGCCGTCCACGATCCCTTTGAGCCTGACGATCCTGTCTGGGTCATCTTCGCTCGTCACATGATGCCCATGATGCACATGGCTTCAGAGAATATTGCGGCCGCGCTCACTAAAGAAGCTCCCGTAAAGAAGGTCCTCGACCTCGCCGCCGGCCACGGTCTCTTCGGCATCGCCGTCGCACGCCACAACACCGGCGCACAAATCTACGCCGTCGACTGGCCGAAGGTCCTCGAGGTCGCCACCGAGAACGCGCAGCAAACCGGCGTCGCCGACCGCCATCACCTCATTCCCGGCAGCGCTTTCGACGTTCCCTTCGGCGAAGGCTACGACGTCGCGCTGATCACCAACTTCCTTCACCACTTCGACCGCGACACCTGTATCAGCTTCCTTCGCAAAGTACATGCCTCGCTTGCCCCCGGAGGTCGCGCCGCGATTCTTGAGTTCGTCCCAAATCCCGACCGCGTCTCTCCCCCCACGCCCGCAGCCTTCAGCCTCATCATGCTGGCATCCACTCCCGCAGGCGACGCGTACACCTTCGCAGAGCTCTCCTCCATGGCGCAGGCCGCGGGCTTCTCCCGCGTCGTCCCCTCGGACGCCCCCGTCATGCCTGAACAACTCGTCCTGGCTTACAAGTAGCACTCCCGCCTTCATGAAGATCCAGGCCCCATTCGGGGCCTGATTTTCATTCGCCTGCATCTTGCGATTACGAATCGTCCGGCGAAGCCACAGCCTTCCGCACACGCTCGCCCACCGCCTTCTTTGTTATCGTGGTTATTCATAGAGATTTCTCCACGTTTCGCAGCCGCGAACCAACGAAAGGGACCCCACCAATGCGGATTGGAATGCTTACCGGAGGCGGCGACTGCCCCGGCCTCAACGCCGTGATTCGCGCCGCTGTGCGCAAAGGCATCAACCACTACGGCGATGAATTCGTCGGCTTCATGGAAGGCTGGCGCGGTGTCATCGAGGACAAGACCATGCCGCTCAATCTCGACACCACCAGCGGCATCCTGCACCGTGGCGGCACCGTCCTTCGCTCCTCCCGCACCAACGTCAAGAAGGTCGAAGGCGGCTTTGAGAAGTGTCTCGCCAACATCAAGAAGCACAACCTCGACGCTCTCATTGCCCTCGGCGGCGACGACACGCAGTCTATCTCCGTGGAGTTGATCGCGCGTGGCGTCCCCTGCGTCGGCGTCCCCAAGACCATCGACAACGACCTCTCCGGCACCGATGTCTGCTTTGGCTTCGACACCGCCGTCACCATCGCCACCGAGGCCGTCGACCGTCTCCACTCCACAACCGAAGCCCACTCCCGCGTGCAGGTCGTCGAGGTCATGGGTCGCGACGCCGGATGGATCGCCATCACCGTCGGCATCGCCGGCGGCGCCGACGTCATCCTCACCCCCGAGCGCCCCATCGACATGGACCGCGTCGTCGCTCTCCTCAAAAAACGTTGGGAGTCCGGCAAGCGCTTCGCCATCGTCGTCGTTGCCGAAGGCGCTCAACTCCCCACCGTCGAAGGCCAGATCGCTGCCGGCAGTAAGGTCGACTCCTTCGGCCACGTCCGTCTCTCCGGAATCGGGCAGGCACTCGCGGAAGAAATAGAAAAGCGCACTGGCTACGAGACACGCTCGGTCAATCTAGGTCACACGCAGCGCGGCGGCACGCCCTCGGCCTATGACCGCATGCTCGCCAGCCGCTACGGCATCGCGGCCATCGACCTCGTCCACGCTGGCAAGTTCGGCCGTCTCGTGGTCCTCAAGGGCACACAGATCTCCGACATCCCCCTTCAGGACGCCATCGCGAAAACCCGCACGGTCGGCGATGATCTCTTCGCCGTACAGGAATCACTCGAGCCAAAGCTCTAAGCAGAACGCTCCGTTAACGGCAAACGGGACCCCTGGGGAGGTCCCGCTCGCTGGAGGTTACAGCTGATCGCTCAGCTGTTCGGAGTTTCGAGGAGTGAAACTCCTGCAGGGGGCAACAATTTGGATTCCGCTCGATTGCAACGTTCGCATCGTGGCCGAAAATCCCTGAACTGATGCTTTCTGGTATCTGCCAAGCTACCACTTTCTCTGGGCCTTAGGCTGAATGATTTTCAGTCATTTACATCGCTGAACGGCGCAAAAAATACGGGACTCCCGAAGGAGTCCCGCTCACCAGGCACGGTTGATTTCTCAACCGCGGAGGAAACCTCTTAAGCGTTCCGGCTGCTCTCCCCAAAAAGCCCGGGCGCAACAGTCAGCGAGTTCTTCGCATGCTGCCATCTCAGAACCTACCAGAGGGTAACGGTACTCCGGGCTGGGCATTGGTAACCCAAACCAGCATCTTTGGAGCCGCACCGGACCACCCAGAACGGCACTCCCGTAATCTCCACAAAATTCGGCGTCTCCCGACACAACTCCGCCGTCTACTCCACTGTCGCTGCCTGCGGCTTTTGATATCTGGCGGTTACAGCGGCGGCCCACACTGCTAGGTTTCACTTCCTAACTACCCGCCGACGAACTCCTCACGCGGCGCTTGGTATCCTTAAGCCTGCATCTCCCGATGAAGCACCGCCTCAAAGCCTCGCAATACGCGATCCTGATCTGCGTCATGCTCACCGCCTCGGTCGGAGACACCCTCCTGTCCCACGGCATGAAGCAGGTCGGCCCGGTCGACCTCCACCACCTCGGCCTGCTCTGGCACGCGCTCTTCAACCCCTTCGTCGACATCGGCATCATCCTGCTCATCGGCTTCTTCGCCTGCTACATGACGGCGCTCTCCTTTGCCGACCTCACCTTCGTCATGCCCGCCACCGCCTTCGGCTACGTCGTCGTCGCCCTCCTCAGCCGCTTCTGGCTGCACGAGCACCTCTCCCTCTCCCGCTGGATCGGCATCCTCCTCATCACCTCCGCCGTCGGCTTCGTCGCCAACTCCCCCTCCCGCACCGAGCACCCCAATCTCGACGTCATGGACTCCGCCGCCGGCCGCTGACGCCCGAAACTGAAAACTGAAAACTGCAAACCGAAAACTGGCAACTGGAGACTGGCAACTGCAAACTGAAAGCACAAACCTGACGATGCCCCGTTCGGCCACCTGCAGCAGGAGCTCGCCCGCATGACGGCCCCCGCAACCCTGCTCCGCACCTGGTCCTGCATCGTCTTCGTCGCCGCCCTCGCCATCGCCGGCGAGTGCCTCATCGCCGCCGCCATGCGCAAGCTCGGCGACCTCGACGCGCTCCGCACCGGCACCGGCCTGCGCAGCTATCTCGGCCCCATCCGCGCCGTGCTCTCCTCGCCCGTCTTTCTCATCGGTGCGCTCTGCATGGCGCTGAACTTCTTCGCCATGCTCTTCACGCTCTCACTCGTCGACCTCTCGCTCGCCGCGCCCGCCATCGGCTCGCTCACTTACGTGGGCAATGCCATCGCCGCCAAACTCTTCCTGCATGAAAACGTCGACCGCCGCCGCTGGCTCGCCACCAGCTTCCTCGCCGTCGGCGTCGTCCTTGTCTCGCGGTAGACCTACCATCGCCCGTTCTTCAGGTGATACGTGAACCCGATCCTCCACCCGATCTGGTCCATTCCCGGGTTGCTCGGCGCCAGATACCCGTTCGATATGTGAAAAAACTGGAATGGCTCGATGCGCAGGTCGTACCTGTCGTTCAACGCATACTCCACGCCGAACGCGGCCTGAATATTGAAATTCGCATATGTTGCGTGCGGAGACAGCGCCTTCTTCGTAAAGGCCGCAGCGCCCAGCTTGCCCAGAAAGAAGGGCCTGATCTTCTTTCCATCGCGATACAAAAACCGCATTCCGATTGGCGAGATCGAAATCCCCGGAACCAGCTCCTGTTCCGCCGTCAGAGGATTGCCCCAGAAGTCCGCGGACTTCGGCTGGCTCAGGATCATGACCGGAATCACCTCCGTCACCCAATCGAATCGCGCCCACAGGATGTGCCCGACTCTGCGGTCGTACTCCGCGCTGACCGTCCACGCATGGCACCGCACCGTCGCGGCGAACAACCGGTAATCCCCGTCCGGAACCATCCCCATCACGGAGATTTCGCCTTCCGGCGCTGGCCACTGATGTTTCGTCTTCACCGGGGGGCGCGCAACCGAGTCCGCCCATCCATCGGAGTCATCCACCACAACGCTGCTGCTCGGCGCATACACCCGCTGCGCGCCCGCCCTCGGGCCAACAGCCGCCAGCAACATCATCGTTCCCAGACACAGAAATCCCGGGTGCCGCCCGATCCGCCTGAAGCGCTGCGTAGAGCCCCGCGAAAACCCAGCTCGGTTCATAAGCACGAGGTCTCACCCTGAGAGCGCTTCGCCCCCAGATAACTTCGACTTACGCTGCGCCGTAAAAGATGCTTTCCGATATCGATATCGACCGGAAGCGTGAAACCTGCAATTACCGCGCCAGCATCCGCATCAACCCGCGCAGCGCTAACTCCGGCGTCAAAAACTGCTGCTTCCCACCCGCAGCCCTCGCCACTCTTTCCGCGGCAATCCTTCCACTCCTCGCCGCGCTCTCCATCGTGCTCGGCCAATCCGTCTTCGTCCAGTCTCCGGCAAGATACAAACCATCGCCGCACGCATCCGGCTCGGGCCTGAACCGCTCCAGTCCCGGTGTCACCGAAAACGTCGCTCGCGCCTCCTTCAACACGCCCGCGCGCAAAATCCGCGCCTCACGCATCGCCGGAAAGAAGCTCTTGAACTCCTCAATCGCAGCCGACAAAATCTCCTCCCGCGTCTTCTTCAGCTCGGCATGCGACGCGCTGATCACCAACTCGTAATAGTGTTCGCCAGAGTCACTCAACCGAATCCGCGACTTATTGAACATCCACTGAATCCGCGTATCCAGCAGCGCCGCCTGTTCAATCTCCGTCACTTCGCGGTCCAGCCACAGATGAATCGTCGTAATCGGCGCATGCACATACTGCGCAAAGCTCTCCATCACCGCACGCTGATCCGCACTCGGCTCCGCAATCGTCCCCAGAAGTTTCTGAGCCTGCTCGAACGGCAGTGCCAGCACCATCGCCTTGCCCGGCACAACCCCGCCATCGCTCAGCACCGCGTGCCACGCGCCATCACGACGCTCGATCCTCTCCACACTCGCGCGCAGCCGAACCTCCGCTCCCTGCCGCTCCGCCAGTTGCGCCAACGCCGCATAAAACTCCGACAGCGGCTCCGCCGGCACACCCAGCCTTCCGCCCTCCGCCGACTTCAACAGCGACTCATACATCACCTTCGCCGCGTATCTCGTCGACGTCCGCTCAAATGTATCGTTCAGCGTGCTCACGATGATCGGTGCCCAGAACCGCTTCACCGCACGCTCCGTCTGGCCTGTCCTCTTCACCCAATCTGAAAACGCCTCGTCATCGCCGTCCGGAATCCCACGCATGAATTCCATCAACCCGCGGGCAATCCCCATCTTGTCGCGCGCACTCAACATCGGCGCACCCAGAAAGCTCACCATCGAGTGCGCCGGCGGCGGCAGATTTCCCGGCACAAGGTCGCTCCTCCGCGCCTCACCGCCATCACGCGCCGGCTCCAGAAACGGAATCGCGCTCATACCACCGGATCTTCTCGTCCGTCCCCGCCAGCCTGCACAGGTCCACCAGGTTCGTGCAGCATCCCAGCAGCACATGCTGTGAATCGATCACCTCATTCAGCGCCGGGTGCAGATACGAGTACGCCCGTCCGCCCACATACGGCTTACGCTCCAGCAGCACCACGCGAGCTCCCGCTCCGCTCACTGCTACCGCTGTCGCAAGCCCCGCAACGCCCGCTCCCACCACGACGACGTCAGCTGTCTCGCTCACGTCTGCTGTCTCCGCAGCCGCCGCGCCTCATACATCCCGCGCCCCAGGATCGCGAGCTTCGTCACCGTCGGCACCGACACGCGCTTGTGAAACACCGCCGCCGGATGGGCCGCGATCTTATCCAGCAGCCCTTCATAGATCGACACCAGCACCCGCATCGCCGGCCGCGAATCCGCATCCAGCAGCGGAATCAACTCCTCTGCATCGCGATAAAACACGCCGGCGCGCTTCACCTCGCGGTTCACCAGGTCGATCATCTCTTCGGTGATGACCACGCCGCGCGTCGCCAGCAGCAGATCCTCCAGCTTCACATGCTCATGCTGTAACTCAGCCAGCGGCAGGTACACTCTTCCGCGCTCCGCATCCTCTTTCACATCGCGCAGAATATTCGTCAGCTGAAACGCAATCCCCACGTGCTCCGCATATTGCTCCGCGCGCTCATCCGTGTAGCCAAAGATGCGAATGCATACCAGGCCCACCACCGACGCCACCAGGTAGCAATACCGGTAAAGCTCCTCAAACGTTCTGTACACCTGAAAAGTATTCGTCGAATGCCCGCCCTCTGTAATCCGGATCGATCGCACCTCCTCGATCCCCGGCTGACTCTCCTGCAAATCAAGCGTCGTTCCCTCCACCAGCTTCTCCAGCAACTCATCGCTGATGCCGAACCTCCGCTGTGTATCGTTCAGCGCGCGAAACACCGGGTCCTGCGTCGTGTGTCGTTTCGGCTCCACGCGCGACGCACGCCACTCCGCGGTCCACTTCGCCATCGCCGCGCGCCTCTGTCCAACGGTCAGCCGTTCGTCGTCCGCAAGATCGTCCGCCTTGCGCATAAACGCATAGACCGCGCACATCGCATCCGACTTATGCTCTGGCAGCACGCGAAACGCCCAGTAAAAATTCTTCGCCTCGCGCTTGGCGATCTCCCTGCATGCCGCATACGCCTGCTCCAGCGCAGGAGTCCTTGCCTCGTTCACATTACTCATGCAGCGCGTCCCTGCGGCGAACTCCTTCCTCGCAGTGCCGCGCTCACACGTCCCACCAGCGCCCCTCCCAGCAACCGCAACTTCACCGCCTTCGTCACCACCGGCCGGTCCTGCAGCGTGTCATAATCCTGCGCCGCAATCGCATCCAGGATCGCGTGGCCGCCCTTCACAAACAGCGACAACGTCGCCGCCAGGTCGCGCTCCACCATCGTGATCAACTTCGATCCACGCTGCAGCCGCGCCCTTGCATCCTCCACCAGGAACTTCATCATCGCGCGATAGTTTGCGTTGAACCGCCGCGCGTCAATCTGCGCGTCCGTCACGTTGAACCTCTTCATCACATCCGCCGGCAGATAGCGCCGCCCGCGATCCACCCAGTCCGTCACGACATCCTGATAAAAGTTCGCCAGCTGCAGACCGGTGCAGACCTCATCCGACAGCCGCATCCTCTCTTCGTCACGATATCCGCTCAGCAGCAACACCATTCGCCCCACCGGATTCGCCGAATACTTCGAGTACTCCTCTAATGTCTTGATCGACTCATGTTTTGTGTACACCTGGTCCCGCGCGAACGCCGTAATCAGGTCGTCGAACGGCTGCATCGGCAGCGCGCACGCCTGGATCGTCGGCTGCAGCGCGACATACACCGGATGCAGCGACCGCTCCGGCTGCTCGAAGCACTCATGAAGCATCGCGCGCCATTCGTTCAACAGCCGCGTCGCCGTCTTCGTGTCTCCAACCTCATCCCCCAGGTCATCGGAGGTCCGGCAGAACGCATACACGCTGTAGAAGTGCGGCCGCAGACGCTTCGGCAAAAAGATCGACGTCACGTGAAAGTTCTCGTAGTGCGTCGTTGCCAGTTGCCTGCACCACAAAGTCGCTTGTTCCAGCGAAGGTCGAGTCACCGGCGTCAGGTAAATCTCCGGCGCTCCGTCCAGTGAACCGAACGGAAACGTTACGGCCTGTGAACGCGCACTCATCGCCCCTCCCCTACAAGCTCCTCCGCCGCGCTCTTCCGCTGCACGGCACGCGCATGAGGATAGATCACTGTCTTGATCTCCGGCGCTGTTCCCTCGGCCGGTCGTGTCAGCATACGCTCAAACACTCTCGGCACGTCGTCCAGCGCTGCCGTCCCCGTCAGAAAGGCATCCGCGTTGAACTTACCTGATTGAAGAATCGAAAACGCGCGCCGAACCGTGCCAGGGGTGTGATGAAAACTCGCCTTCAGCGTCAGGTCTGAGTAGTGAATCAGGTTCGTATCCAGTTTCACCTCGGTTCCCGCCGGTGGCCCGCCAAACCAGTTCACCACGCCGCCTTTGCGAACCATCTGCACCGCCCACTGCCACGCCTCCGGAGTCGCCACCGCCTCAAACACCAGGTCCGCCCCGCGTCCCTCCGGCGTCAACAAGCGCGCCTCCGCAACCGGATCCTCGACATCCGCAATCCGCACCACCTGCTCCGCGCCAAACAACTTCGCCGTCCCCACCTGGTCCGTGCGCTTCACTACAGCGATCACGTGCAGTCCCTCAATCGCCGCCGCATGAACAAACAGCAGCCCGATCGGTCCCGCGCCCAGCACAATCGCCGTCTGCCCGGCCTTCGCTCCTGATTCCTCGAGCCCTCGCAACACGCACGCCAGGGGTTCCGTCAGCGCCGCATGCTCGGCTCTCATGCCCTCCGGAATCCGCAGCGTATTCTTGCGCACAATCCGTTCCGGCACGCGAATGTACTCCGCATACGCTCCGTTGTTGAACAGCAGATCGTCGCAAAGATTCTGCTGCCCCTGCCTGCAGTAGAAGCACGCATCGCACGGCGCCGAGTTCAACGGGAGCACCCGCTCGCCCACCCGAAACTCCCTCACGCCCTCGCCGGTTTCCACAACCGTCCCCGCAACCTCATGGCCAAACAGACGGTCCCTGGTCAGCATCTTCGTGTGATATCCCCGCCGGAAAACCTTCAGGTCCGTCCCGCAGGTCAGGGCCGCGTCCACCCGCACCACCAGCTCGCCCGGTCCGGCCTTTGGCACCGGCACCTGCTCAATCCGCAGGTCCTCTTTGCCCTTCAGCACGGCGGCCTTCATCGTGGCGTACATGACTCTATTCTCGCACTTTCCGCGCGTCGAAGCTCTCGCCAGACCTGTTACTCTTACCCACAGCGGACCGAATGAGAATTCCCTCCCCAGAGGCCTTCGCCAAGCGCATCATCGCCTCCGTGCAGGAGTACTCCCTGCTCACCTGGCACGCCATCGCGGCTATCTTTTCCCGGCCACGATACATCGACGACACCTTCACTCAGATGGACTCCGTCGGCTTCGGCTCGATGCCCATCGTCGTCCTCACCGGCTTCTTCACCGGCTGCGTGCTCACGCTCCAGTCGGCTACCTCGCTCAAACAGTTCGGCGCCGTCAACATGACCGGACGCCTCGTCGCGCTCTCCATGGTCAAGGAGCTCGGCCCTGTCCTCACCGGTCTCATGGTCTCCGGCCGCAACGCTTCAGGAATGGCGAGCGAGCTCGGCTCCATGAAAGTCACCGAGCAGATCGACGCCATGCGCGCGCTCGGCACCGACCCCGTCCGCAAGCTCGTCGCGCCCCGTCTCGTCGCCACTGTCTTCATGATGTTCTTCCTCACCATCATCTCCGACGCCTGCGGCATCGCCGGCGGTGCGCTCGTCGCCGTCGGTCTCCTCGGCCTCAACGGCAGCGCCTTCTTCCACACCGCCTTCCACTCCCTCGTCTTTGGTGACGTCGCCGAAGGTCTGGCCAAGCCGCTCTTCTCGGGCTTCATCATCGCTACCATCGGCTGCTTTTACGGCCTGCGCACCACCGGAGGCACACAGGGCGTCGGTCGTTCCACCACCCAGGCCGTCGTCGTCAGTTCCGTGCTCATCATCCTCTTCGACTTCTTCGTCACCAAGATGATGATCGGCATCTTCGGGAAATAAAATGAGCTCTGCTCTCGGGAAACCATGATGGCTGCCGCCGCTCCTGCTCCCGCACGCCCCACCCTCGAACCCGGCACGCCGGTCGTCGAGTTCTCGAACGTCACCGTCAGTTTCGACCGCGGCCACGTCCTCAACGACATCTCCTTCACCGTCCGCCACGGCGAGATGCGCATCATCCTCGGCCCCGCAGGCGTCGGCAAAAGCGTCCTCATGAAGCTCGCCAACGGCCTCCTCATACCCGATTCCGGCGAGATCCGCATCTTCGGCCGCGCGCTCTCCGACATGTCCCCGCGCGAGATCTACGAGCTCCGCGCCCACATCGGCATGGTCTTTCAGGAGAGCGCTCTCTTCGACTCCCTCGACGTCGAAGACAACGTCGCCTATCGCCTCATCGAAGAGCACGTCCCCGAACCCGAAGTCCACGACCGTGTCGTCGAAGCCCTCCGCTTCGTCGAGCTCGAGCAGGCCATCGACAAGTTCCCCTCCGAGCTCTCCGGAGGCATGCGCCGCCGCGTCTCCATCGCCCGCGCCATCATCTCGAATCCCGATCTCATCCTCTACGATTCGCCCACCGGCGGCCTCGACCCCATCACCTCCACCACCATCATCGAGCTCGTCATCAAGCAGCGCGATGTCTCGCAAACCACCTCACTGCTCATCACGCATCGCATCCAGGACGCCTTCACTCTCGCCACGCACCGCTACAACACTGCGAAGAACGAGATGCAACTCATACCCGATGGCGGCATCGACCCCGGCACAAAATTTCTCGTACTCAACGACGGCCGCATCGTCTTCGACGGCACCACCCAGGAACTCACCCAAACCACCGACGACTGGCTGAAAGCCTTCATCTCCTGACCCAATCTCTGCTTTGAAAGGGCTATAGCAATCTCTGCTTTGAAAGGGCTATAGCAATCGTTGCTTTGAAAGGGCCATAGCAATCTCTGCTTTGAAAGGGCCATAGCAATCGTTGCTTTGAAAGGGCGCGGCTTTAGCCGCGCCGTAAGCCCGGGTGCAGAAGAGGGGCTTTAGCCCCTGAGGGAAACGATGACGCAGTGGAGAGACCCCTGTATTCCCTCCCCCCTGCGACCCGGCTCGGATCACCCCACCGCCGTGGCGCCCTTCGCGTTCTTCCTTCGCGCCCTTTGCGTGAGCGCTTTTTCAAAACGCCCGCACCACCCCAGCAACCGTCATCTCGACCGCGGCGGAGAGACCCCTGTATTTGCTTTTAGTGCGAGCCCGCCGCCAGCGTCCGCCGAAACAAATCCACCGCCAGCCCAAACATCGACCTCGCGAGCTCCGGGTCATACCGCACGCCCTCATCACGCAGAAACGCATGCGCCCCATTCACCTCAACCCAATTCAACCGAACTTCCGCTTTATTCAGTGTGTCAAGAATCAGCATCCGTCCCTCCGTCGGAATATGCGGATCCTGCCGCCCCCACACCATCAGCAGCTCGCCCTTGATCTCGCCCGCATGCACCAGCGAATCATCATGCCTTCCCTTGCCCAGGCTTCCCTTGTGAAGGTCCGTCGCATAAAAGCACGCCGCTCCCCGCACTTGCTGATTCATCGCCGCTCGAAACGCCAGGTGCCCGCCGATGCAAATCCCCATCGCCCCCAATCTGCCCGTGCAATCGCCGCGCTGCGCCAGGTGCGCCAGCACCACCTGCGCGTCATCGTCGAAGGCTCGCACAGTCTTCGTCGTCTTCAGCGCGTTCCCTCGGTCGGACCCCGCCTGGTCGTACGCCAAAACCGTTCCGGCTGCTTCATACTCGTGATAAATCTCCGGCACGGCAACGACATATCCATGCCCCGCCAACTGCGCTGCCAGCCGCCTCACCGGCTCGGTCACCTGAAATATCTCGGAGTAAAACAGCACGCCCGGGTAACGTCCCTCCGCATGGGGTCCCCGGCGAGCTTGCTCGCTGGGGTTGGCCGCCGGCCGAAGGATATGCGTCCGCATCACTCCACTCGGCGTCTCCAGATCCACAAACTCCTGCACCACAACCATCGCAACCGCTCCTGGCCTAAGTCTTCCACGCGCACCCTGCGGCCAACCTCGCCACAACCGATGCGCAGTTTGCTTCTTATGCTTAATCGACGCAGCGCACCGAAAAACGTCAGGAGCTTCCCTGTGCAAGACTCAACCTATACCGCCGACCAGGTCCTTCTGTCGGCTGCTATTTCAGACTTTTTCGGCTGCTATTTCAGACTTCTGTCGCTACCCAAAAAGTCCGTCATCTCGACCGGAGCGGACAGTTTTATCGTCCGCGGAGTGGAGAGACCCCTGTATTTTCACCTCAACCAGAAGCCCCCGGGTGCCCCATCCTCGACGCGAACCGGGGTCCCCGGCGGCGAACGTTCTTTGTTCGCTGGGGTGGAAAGCGGTAGCATGGGGTATCGCGCGTTAAGACGCGCGACGGTCTTCGCCAGGAGGTGGCAATAACACGACCCTGAATCTACGCACCCGCAGCTTCACCCTGACTCAGCGCCATCCCAACCCGCATCACCACGCACGTCACGTTATCCGTCCCGCCGCGCGCGTTTACTATCGCGATCAGCCGCTCGCAAATCTCCGCCGGCTTAATCGCCGCATCCCCAACAATCTTGCCAATCTCCTCATCCTGCATGTGCCGCAACAGTCCATCCGAGCACAGCAGCAGCGCATCCTCGGCCTGCACCGTATCCGTATAAAAGTCCGGCACCACATCGTCATCAATCCCCACCGCGCGCGTAATCGCCGACTGATACGGCGACCTCTCCGCCTCGCTCGCCGTCATCAACCCCATCCGCATCTGCTCCGCTACAAACGAGTGATCCCGCGTAATCTGTCGCGCCGCACCGCCGCGCACCAGGTACGCCCGGCTGTCGCCCACATTCACCACCGTCAACTCGTTTCCATCCAGCCGCGCCGCCACCAGCGTCGTCCCCATCCCGCGAAACCGCGTATCGTAACTCGCCCGCGCTCTCACCGCACGATTCGCCGCCGCCGCCGCCCTGCACAGCGCCCGCTTCGTCCGCTCGCCATCCGCGCTCCGGCTCGCTTCAATCTCCTGCCGCACCACCTCGAGAAAGCTATCCAGCGCCACGTGACTCGCGACCTCACCGCCGGCAACTCCACCCATGCCGTCGCAGATCACCGCCAGCCCCAGCGGCTCCACAATCCCAAATACATCCTGGTTCGTGCGCCGAACCATCCCGATATCCGTACGTCCGGCGACCTCGAACTCCAGCGTGATCCGCCGTTCGTCCACACCTGATCGCACAGCCGAACCCTCCGCCGGAGCCAACGCGCCTTTTTGAGCCCAACCAAGTATAGTCACGCTCGTCAAGCCTCCCACGTTTTGAAAGGGCGGGGCTTCAGCCCCGCCGTTACTGCGCCCAGGACAAGTGGGCTTTAGCCCCTGGGGGAACGATGGCCCACGAACCCGCCGCTGAAACCGCATGCCCGCCCCAACGGATCGTCATCTCGACCGAAGGCGCGTTGCGCCGAAGCGGAGAGACCCCTGTATTCTTCCCCCGGCTGCACCGCGCGTCTCTCTCCGTTATCGGCCTTGAAGGAGCTGGCCTTTAGCCCTGAAGGAATGTTCATAGGCTTCCCAATCCACCCAAACCATGGTTAACTCGTTACGAATGCCAGTCGCCGAAATCACCGTCTCCAAAGAGGACTACCTCAAGGCCATCATCGAGGCCGAGAGCGAAGGCCACACCGTCATTCCCGCCTTCCTCGCGCAGTGGCTCGGCGTCTCCGCGCCCGCCGTCACCAAGGCCCTTCGCCGCCTCCGCGAAGACGGCTATGTGAACTCCGCCACCGACGGCCCCCTCAAGCTCACCACCCGCGGCCGCGAAGCCGCACACCGCACCGCTTTACGCCACCACCTCGTCGAGCGCATGCTCTCCGAAATCTTCGGCATGGAGTGGCACCAGATTCACGCCGAAGCCGAACGCCTCGAACACGTCATCTCTCCCGCCTTCGAAGCCAAGCTCATCGACCGTCTCGGCGAAGAGGGCGAGTGCCCGCACGGCAATCGCGTGCTTCCGGAAACGCCCGCACAACTCAAGCGCCGCGGCCTCCATCCTCTCTCCGAAGCGCCCGCTGGTACTGCGGTCGTTGTCGCGAGTCTTTACGAACGCGACGATCGCCTTCTCGAGTTCCTCCACAACATCGGCATAGGCCCCGGCGTCACCCTCACGCCGGTCTCGCGCAACTACGACAACACCCTGCGCGTCCGCACCGGCTCTCGCGAACTCACCCTCGGCCTCTTCGCCGCCGACCGCATCTGGGTCCGCCCTCCCTCTCCGCCAAAATCGCGCAAATTGAAGTCTTGAAGGTGACCACCGTCAATCCATAGCTGCTTTGAAAGGCCGGCCCTGCTTTGAAAGGCCGGCCCTGCTTTGAAAGGCCGGCCCTGCTTTGAAAGGCGGGGCGCTTTGAAAGGGCGGCCCTGCTTTGAAAGGGCGGGGCTGCTTTGAAAGGGCGGGGCTTCAGCCCCGCCGTGAAGCCCCCTTCAAGATGGGGCTTTAGCCCCTGGGGGAATGCTTCCCCAACGCTACCAAATTTACAGTAACCCCGGTTAAGCCTTTATGGCATACTGCATCTAAGCCCAAAAGGTGCGGATGCCCACCATGACCCCTGTTAAAGAGCTCGAGCGACCGGTACAGCCATTTCTGGAATCGGCTGACCCGTCGCTTCCCGGCTCCTTCGCCTCCGTGCATCTCACCCGCACCGGCTCCTTCTGGCGCCGCGCCCTCGGCTTTGCTGGCCCGGGTTTCCTCATCGCCGTCGGCTACATGGATCCGGGCAACTGGGCCACCGACCTCGCCGGAGGTTCTCGCTACGGCTACACCCTGCTCTTCGTCATCATGCTCTCCAACCTGATGGCGATCCTCCTCCAGAGCCTCTCGCTCAAACTCGGCATCGCCTCCGAGCGCGACCTCGCCCAGGCCTGCCGCGACACCTACTCCCGCCGCACCACCATCGCCCTCTGGCTCTTCGCTGAAATCGCCATCGCCGCCTGCGACCTCGCCGAGGTCATCGGCTCCGCCATCGCGCTGCAACTCCTCTTCGGCATCCCGCTCATCTACGGCGTCCTCATCACCGGCGCCGATGTCCTCATCATCCTGCTCCTGCAGAACCGCGGCTTCCGCTACCTCGAAGCCCTCGTCATCACCCTCATCGGCACCATCAGCACCCTCTTCGCCATCGAGGTCCTCCGCTCCCACCCCGACTGGCTTCCCATCGCCCACAACCTCTTCATCCCCTCGCCCTCAATCGTCACCAACCCGAACATGCTCTACATCGCCATCGGCATCCTCGGCGCGACGGTCATGCCGCACAACCTCTACCTGCACTCCTCCATCGTCCAAACCCGCGACTACCCGCGCACTCCCGTCGGCAAGCGCGAAGCCATCCGCTTCGCCAACCTCGACTCCTTCACCGCGCTCATGCTCGCGCTCTTCGTCAACGCCGCCATCCTCATCCTCGCTGCCGCCGTCTTCCACCGCAACGGCCACTTCGAGGTCGCAGAGATCGGTGACGCCTACAAACTCCTCACGCCCCTGCTCGGCTTCACCGGCGCCAGCACCATGTTCGCCCTCGCCCTGCTCGCGTCGGGTCAAAATTCAACGATCACCGGAACGCTCGCCGGCCAGATCGTCATGGAAGGCTTCCTCAGCCTTCGCCTCAAGCCCTGGCTCCGGCGCCTCATCACGCGCAGCGTCGCCATCGTCCCCACCATCTTCGTCACGCTCTTCTACGGGGAACGCGGCACCGCCAGCCTGCTCATCCTCTCGCAGGTGATCCTCAGCATGCAGCTCAGCTTCGCCGTCTTCCCGCTCGTGCAGTTCACCAGCGACCGCTCCAGGATGGGCGAGTTCACCAATCCGCGCGGTCTGAAGTATCTCGGCTACACCGTCGCCTGCGTCATCGCCGCACTCAACGCCTGGCTCCTCGTCCAGACACTGCATCACTCTTAGGCAAACGCGCGTAGCAGGGGCCTCTCCCGATGGATGGCAATTGTCAGTCGAGCTCAATGCCGGAGTGAAATCTTCACATGGCGATGGATGCACTTGTTGCTGCGGTTTGCTGCACTTCCTCGGCGCTGCGCTCTCGTAGTGGCGGGCGCATATCGTGACTGCTTTTATCACCGTTACTTTTGTCCGGGAACTGATATCCTCGCGTCAACGTAAGCTCTCCGGAGGCGTGGATCCACTATGCTTCCTTTTCGCCGCCGACCGCTCGCTCGTCTCCACTACGCGCCGCGCCACGGCCCTCCTCATCGCTATTGCCGCCTCCTTCGCCCTGATCCACATCCTCACCAACGGCCGCTACGGCTTCGATCGTGACGAACTGCAATTCCTCTCCGATGCACGTCATCTCGACTGGGGTTTCGTTGCCTATCCGCCTTTCACACCGTTCATCGAGCGCATCGGCCTCAGCCTCTTCGGCCTTTCGCTAGTCGGCCTGCGTCTCTTCTCGGTCCTCGCCCAGGCAATCGTTATCGTGGTCAGCGGCCTCATGGCGCGCGATCTCGGCGGGAATCGGCTTGCCCAGGTCGCCACCGCTCTTTCGGTCGGACTTTCCGGGGTCCCCATCATTGTAGCCACCGATTTCCAGTACACGTCCTTCTCTTATTTATGGTGGACACTCGTTTGCTGGTTCACCATCCGCTTGCTCAAGTCCGAGAACCCCCGCTGGTGGATCGCCATCGGCACCACCATCGGCCTTGGCCTGCTCACCAAGTACTCGATAGCCTTCTTCATCGCCGGTCTGCTTGCCGGACTCATTCTCACCTGCGCCCGCCGTTACCTGCGCAGCATGTGGTTTTGGTGCGGCGTTGCGATTGCGCTTTTCCTGTTTCTACCCAATATCGTTTGGCTCATCCGCCACGACTTTGTCTCCTATCACATGCTCCAACACATCCATGCGCGTGACGTGGGCGAAGGCCGCGCCGATGGGTACTGGACGTATCAGTTTCTTGTGGATGTAAACCCGTTCGCCGCGCCGCTCTGGATTGCCGGCCTCATCGCCTTTTTCCGTTCCAGCCGTTATCGCATGCTCGCCTGGATGTACGTTCTCCCGGTCGTGCTCTTCTGGATTAACAAGGGACGCTTCTACTACGTCGCAGAGGCATATCCAGCGTTGGTTGCCATGGGCGCGGTCGTTGCCGTTCGCTGGCTTACGGGGCGTTCCGCCTCTGTGCGGTACGGAGTCGAAGCTGTCTTCTTTGCTGGCCTGGTTTTCTGCGGTGGATACTTCTTTGCCGGCTGGGTGCCTCTTGCGTCCAGTGGTTCGCTGCGCGATTTTGCCCTGCGCAAGAGCTCCGACCTGCGCGAGGAGTTCGGCTGGGACGAACTCGTCAAAGCCGTTGCCGGCATTCGCGATTCGCTTCCAGCCGATCAGTCGTCGAACGTCGGTATCCTTGTTGGCAATTATGGCGAAGCGGGAGCGATTGAGAATCTTGGCCCTGCTTACCATCTGCCGCCTCCCATTAGCCTGACCAATTCGTTTTATTTGCGGACCTATCCGGAGCAACAGCCCTCTACGCTGATCGTCGTCGGGTGGTCGCAAAGGTCGGTGGATGCCGAATTCACGTCGTGCCGGTTGGCGGGGCACAACGGCAACTCGCTCGGCGTCCACAACGAAGAGAGCGATGACGACCCTGACATCTTCGTCTGCGGTCCGCCTCGCAAAGGCTGGCCCGAGTTCTGGCGGACACACCAGCGCTTTGGCTGACTTACAAAAGTGATTTTCGGAGCGAATTGCGCCTTTTCAAAAGGGGCGGCCTCGATAGGCTGAGCATCCAGCCCAACCTCTCCGCGAAGGGTCAAAAGCCATCGAGCTAACCCCTTACCCTTCATGCCCTTACAACTTTTTTCTCCAACTTTGGCCCAGAAATCCTTTGTCAAGCCCCCACACCGCCTAACTCTCTGAAAACAAGCGGAATAAAGTTGCCGGTGAATTACCCCTGATTTTGTAAAATAGAACTAGAGAGAAAAAAACGGAAACTGGCGCACTCTCCTGAAATCAGGAATTTACCGCCCGGGTCCGGACCTAAGTCCCAACGCCTGAAGATTTTGCGCAAAAACAGGGGGAGGGGTACCCCCTACGGCTTCAGCACAATTTTCATCGAGTCCGGCTGAGGATTCGAAGCCAGTCTCACCGCTCCCGCCGCATCTTCCAGGCTGAACCGATGCGAGATGAGCTTCGTCAGGTCGAGCCTCCCGGAACGGTATCCCTCGAACACCAGGTCGATTCCTTCCTGCTGAATTGCCACCGACGCAGAGTAAGAACCCATCAGTGTCTTCTCGTCCATGCACACCGCCGCCGGATCGAACGGTGCCTCACCGTGCTGCGTGGACGCGAACAACATCACCCTTCCACCCGGCCGGATCGCATGCATCGCCGTCTCGATGAGCCTGTCCGAACCGACCGCAACCAGCGCCACATCCGCTCCACGTCCATCTGTCGCCGTCTTGCACGCGCCCACAACATCGCCCCTCGCATCCAGCGGATGCGTCAACCCATACTGCGCGGCAATCGCATGCCGCTCCGGATACAGATCGCTCGTCAGCACCGTCGCCCCGGTCTGCGCCGCGAGCGCCGCCAGCAGGATCCCAATGCTTCCCTGCCCCATCACCAGCACCGTCTCATCCGGCTGCAGGTCCAGTAATTTCACCGCCTTGAAGCACGTATTCACCGGCTCGATCCATGCCGCCTGCTCGAACGGGATGTCACCAGGAATCTTCACCAAACCTGCGGTGTGGGTGCCGTCACCCACGATCCAGTCCATCACGCGGATGTATTCGGCAAACCCGCCTCCTGCAGGCTCACCCAGGCCGGCGGTGGTCCCCACCTTCTTATAGCGTTCGCACTGTGCGAACGTTTGCTTGCGGCAATAGAAGCATTCGCCGCACGGAATGTGATGAAAGGCCATCACGCGATCACCGGCTGCAAAGCCCCGAACCCCGCTGCCAATTGCAGCAATCGTTCCGGCCATTTCATGACCGAAGACGCGCGGAGCAGCGTGCGAGCCGGTGTGAATTTTCTTAAGGTCGGTGCCGCAGATGCCGCAGGTGTCGATGCGGACCAGAACTTCACCTGCGCCAATCTGTGGAACCGCAACTGTCTCTGTTCTTACATCGTCGGGCCCGCGATAAACGGCAGCCCGCATCGTCTCTGGCAGTCTTTCACTCATCTCTTCAAGGATATCGGAAGGCGCCGCTAGCCCGCGGAGTGGATCAGCACGCGGAGTTCGTCCCAAAGCCTTGTGAGTGCCCGATTGCTCTCGCGGCCCAGCCGCATCGCTGAACTCCAGGTTCGCGGGCGCATCGTCGTGTGCAGTGCGAAAGCAGCGGTGCGGAAGTGGCCACGCCTGTCAGCAAACCTGCTTAGCGATTCAAGCTCGAAGTCGTGAGCGTCGGAAATGCCCTTGATGGAGCGAAAGCGCAGACCTCGCGCGAGTGCGAGGCGAGCGACTGTAGCCGCCTCCATGTCCACCAAAGCCGCGTTGTAGCTGTTATGCAGGCGAGCCTTCTCGCGAACACCGGCAATCGTTTCCGTGGTTACGAGCACACGCTCGCCGAGGGAGAGTAGAGCACCGATATCGCTCGCCAGTTTTTGCCTCAACCACTGTCGTCGCTTCTACTACTTCGCCTGCGTGAATCTGAGGCGAGCATGCACCTGCGAGTCCAGTCGATACAACGAGCTCGATTCCCTCTGTTCTAAGCGCCGCGTCGAACGCGAGCGTGGCACGCGACGCGCCCATTCCCGCGGCTACAACCACCGCCCCATCGATGGAATAAAGATGGATGCCGCGCTGTCGCAGCTCCGGGTCGGGACGAGTTGCGCGCACGAGTCCGGAGATTTCACGCGGTAGCGCCGCAAGAATCGCGATCTTCGGTCGAGGCACTACGACCTCACACGTTTTGGCGGAGGGCAGGTCGAATCGCGAACAACGAGTTCAGGATCGACGACGATCTGCTTGGCTGCCGGGTGCTCTTCCGGAGAATTGATGCGCCGCACGACAGCCTCCGCTGCCAGCATGCCCATGGTGCGCAGCGGCTGACGGACAGTGGTGAGGCCGGGGTTCTGAAAGGCTGCAGAGAGCACGTCGTCAAAACCGACGACCGAAACATCCTGCGGAACCCGGAGTCCCGCCTCGCGTAAAGCGCGAATAGCTCCAATTGCAGAGACGTCATTGAAGGTGAAGAGCGCGGTAAAGCGCGTGTTCGACGCGAGAAGCCGCTGGGTTGCAAAGTAACCCGGTTCGTGGCCCGGTGCATCGCCCTCGAGTTGCGCAACCAACTTTGGGTCGAGCGTCAGCTTCGCACGCGCTGCCGCATGTCGGATCGCCTGCCAGCGTGCTTCGGTGTCGGAACTGAAGCTCTGTCCCTTGATGAACGCGATGTCACGATGACCGAGACCGACGAGGTGGTCGATCGCGAGTTCCGCCGCACGCCTGTGGTTGAGCACGATGTTGGTGATGCCTTCGTGTTCATCCGGGCAGGAGACCGTGATCATCGGAAGATGGGGGTGTCTTACGAGTGGAGTATCAATAGCAATGATGCCGTCGACGGCGCGGTCCACCATCATGGTCTGAGAACGATCAATCAGCTCGGACCGGTGGTGATGGCTTATCAGGAAATAGAAATAGTCAGCCTGCAGCAGCGCTTGTTCAATGCCCGCCAGGACAGCCGTCGCGTAGCCCTCAGAGACCTCTGGCACCAGGACGCCGACGGTCATGGAACATCCTCGACGAAGCGAGCGAGCGAGCACATTCGGGCGATAGTTCAGCTCTTCCGCCGCGGCAAAGATGCGATCTTGTGTCGCCTTAGGAATGGATTTGGCCGCGGGAGCGCCGTTGAGCACGCGAGAGATAGCAGCGACCGAGAGACCGAGGTGCTCGGCGATCATCTTGAGACTGGCAGGACGGTTCGCGTCCCTGCCTTTCGTGGGGAGGGTCACGTTGGCAGTTTGCCACAAAAGCGGGGCAGTGCTGACATCTCGACTCAACCGCTTGACATCCAAGCACGACAGCGCGTAGAACAATTTTCGTTTAGGCAAAGGTTTGCCTAAAGGCCCTGATGATCCGGCTCCATCGCCGGACGACGCTGTTTTTCCTTTGGAGGCAATATGCGAATCTCTCTGCGCTCTGCCTGTGGTCTCCTGCTCGGCGGCATGGTGTCTCTCGCCGGCGTTTCAGCCCACGGACAGTTCCGAGCATCCATTCAAGGCACCGTGACAGACCCGACTGGTGCTCTGATCCCGAATGCTCAAATCACCATCACGGACGTCGCCACGAATACGAGCCAGACGGCAACCTCGAACGCGGACGGAGTGTACAACTTCGGGCAACTGCCTCCCGACCGCTTCACGATCACCGCGACTGCTGCCGGCTTTACGAGAAAGGTGATGCAGAATGTCACGATCATTCCGGAGCAGGCGAACTCGATCAACATTCAGCTTGCGCTGGGCGATGCAAACACGACAGTAAATGTATCGGCGGATACGATTTCGGCGGTCGATACCGAGACAGCGAATATCGGTGCCACGATTACATCGAACGAAATTAATCACATGCCCTCATTCAACCGCGATGTTTTCACTCTGAGTCAACTTGCTCCGGGTGCGGTGAGCGATGGCTCGCAGGCGGCGGCGGGCGGTGTCTACGCGCTACCCGGAACACAAGGCCCCGGCGGGTCGGGCGCCGGCGGATCGGCTCCGACTGAGAACGGACCGCAAGTGAACGCGAACGGCGGCCAGTACGAGACCAACGGCATCCAGATCGACGGCATCTCGACGACGAGCGCGGTGTGGGGCGGCACAACCGTCATCACGCCGACCGAAGAGTCGATCGACAACGTCCGCATCCTGACCAATCAGTACGACTCTGAGTTCGGACGCTTCTCGGGTGCCCAGACCCTGGTCACCTCGAAGAGCGGAACGAACTCTTTCCACGGCAGCGCCTTCTTCGCGTGGCACCGGCCCGGTCTGAACGCGTACCAACCGGCTGTGCGCACCTCGGATGGCACGCGAATCGGCGCGCCGCAGCGCGATAACCAGCGCTTCAATCAATGGGGCGGAAGCCTCGGCGCACCAATCATCAAAGACAAACTCTGGGCGTTCTTCGCCTATGAGACGAGCCCGAACAGCTCAACCTCAACCAGCACCGGATGGTACGAGACCTCGCAGTTCCGTTCGTCTGCGTTACCCACAAGCACCGCGGCCAAATACCTTGGCTTTGCAGGCAGTGCGCCCAGCGGACAGATTGTGACGTCAGGTGAAACCTGCGCCACAGTAGGCCTGAACGAGGGCGTCAACTGCAGGACCATCTCGGGACAGGGACTCGACATCGGTTCGCCACTGAAGAACGGTCTCGGCAAGCAGGATCCGACGGGGACCGGCACGGCAGCGAATCCGGGTGTCGGCGGCGGGTTGGATGGCACTGCGGACGTGGCTTTCTACCTGACAAGCACGCCCACAACCTCAACCTACGACCAATACAACGGGCGGCTGGACGCACAGATTTCGCATAAGGATCGCCTGACATTCGCGATCTACTGGGTGCCGTCGAGCAGCAACTTCTATAACGGCGGAGCCCGCGCCTACAACCTCTTCCACCACAATCAGATCAACAATGCGATGTCGGGCATCTGGACGCGCGCATTTAGTCCTACGTGGCTGAACGAAGTGCGCGCTAACGCTGCAGGCTGGCGTTGGAACGAACTCACGAGCAATCCTCAGCAGCCGATCGGTCTGCCGCAGGACAACATCACGTTCTTCGGACCGGCCTCCGGCGCGTCCATCAACCAGTTCGGTACTTCGATTGGAAGCGATCTGAACCAGTGGACGTACACCGTTCGCGACACCGCGACGAAGGCGTCCGGCCGGCACACAATCAAGTTGGGTGGCGAATACACACAACTGCGCTACCTGAACAATCCGACGGGACGCCCAGGCTACAACTTTTACAACATCTGGAGCTTCCTGAACGATGCTCCCTCGGTCGAGAACGGCGGCTTCAACAGCGTCACGGGACTGCCGGGCGGCACCCGCTCCGATGAGCGCGAGAATATCTTTGGCGCTTTTGTCCAGGACAACTGGAAGATCCGGCCGGATCTGACCCTTAACCTGGGCGTGCGTTACGACTTCTTCGGTGCTCTCTTCGCCAAGCAGGACAACATCCCCCGCGTGATGCTGGGAAGCGGCAGCTCCGCATTCCTCAACATGAATGTGGCGAGCGGCCACAACCTGTGGGAGTCGCAGAAGGCGAACGTTGGACCGCAGATTGGTTTCAACTGGGCGCCTTTGCACATGAACAATCGCATGGTGGTGCGCGGTGGCTATGGTCTGAATTACAACCAGAGTGAGCTCGCAATTACGGCGAACGTTGCGAACAATCCCCCGACCCAGAACTTCGTCAACTACGCGTTCACGAGTCCGACGAATCCGGGCACCAACGGCGGCAATATCATCTACGCGGTCTCGAGCGATATCCACTCGATCAATGGATTCCCGCCGAATCCCCATGCGATTACGAGCTACAACGCGAACGGCCTGCCGACGGCGGGTAACGCGAACATCGTGATCTACGGCGACGGATACGGTCATGTACCAACGATCTATCTGCACCACTTCTCGATGGAGACAGCGTACGAGTTCGGCAAGCAGATCGTGGCCTCGGTTGGATACCAGGGCAGTCTTGGCCGTCACCTGATCAACCACATGAACCCGAACGCTGCAGCGGTGACCTCGGGCTACACGCTGAATCCGCTGGTTACGGGCGGCGACTTCTGGATCAACGAAGGCATGTCGAACAACAACGCCATGCTCATAGAAGTGAAGCATCCGATGATGCATCGCTTCTCGGCTGACGCACAGTTCATGTGGGCAAAGAGCATGGATACCAACGGGTCCGGACCCTACTACGAGGATCCGTATCTGCCGCTGTATTCGGGTTATTCGTACGGTCCTTCGGACTTCAATGTGGGCAGGCAGTTCAAGCTGTATGCGGTGTGGCAGCCGGTAATCTTCCATGGCGACGCCCAGTGGCTGGAGAGGATTTTCGGCGGCTGGTCGCTGAGCGGCATCTACCAGTACCACACCGGCTTCCCGTACTCACCGACGTATGGAATTGGACAGTCGCTGTACTGTACACAGTGCGGATACTTCAACATTCGGCCGAACTATGTGAACAAGGGCGGCAGTGATCACAGCAACCACGCGTTCATCAACGGAACTAACTTCGCGGGCATTACCAGCGCCGAGTTGAAGCAAGTGTCAACAGTTAATGGCAGCCCGACGATCGTGCAGTACGCGAACAAGTTCTTTGCAACTCCGAACTTCGCGAGCGCGATGCAGGCTGCCACCGGCAGTGGGTTCCCTAATCCGAACAGGGCACTGCCGCCACCGCCGGGGCTGGGACGCAACGCGTTCGTCGGGCCGAGCTACCGCGGCTTTGACTTCTCGCTTGCGAAAGGCTTCGGCTTCCCGAACACAAAGTTTCTCGGTGAGAGTCCGCGGCTCGAGATTCGCGCCGACGCCTTCAACCTATTCAACATCCTGAACCTGAACCCAACGAGTGTCAGCAACAACGTCGCGTCCGGAAACTTCGGCTCGGATACGACAGCACTTGGCGGCCGCACAATCACCATCCAGGCGCGGTTCAGCTTCTAGCCTGGATATCACTTTGGAAAGAGGGTGCATCCGTGGGCGCACCCTCTTTCTTTCCATTCTCTCAAGAATCACTACGACGTCAGCTGGCGAACAGCTTCAGGCCAGTACACGTCACAGGAAGATCATGCAGACCCTCCGGAGCCCTATCCTCTGTGCCGCGGCAGCTCTGCTGGCAATTGCCGGAGCAGGCGTTTCAGTAGCGCAGCAGAGTGAAGAGATCACGATCGATGCACGCGCGAGCACAACTCCCTTTCCGCATTTCTGGGAAGAGATGTTCGGGTCAGGGCGGGCGGCCTTGGTGTTGCGTACGGCGTATCAGAACGACCTGACGGCAGTGAAAGCGATCACCGACATGAAGTACTTGCGCTTCCACGCGATTCTGCATGATGAGCTTGGGCGTCTACAACGAGGATGAGCACGGAAATCCTGTCTACAACTTCACCTATGTGAACCAGATCTACGAGAGCATGCTTGCTCAGGGTGTGCGACCTGTCGTTGAGATCAGCTTCATGCCGAAGAAGCTGGCGTTCAATCCGGATGATCTTCATCCGTTCTGGTACAAGCAGAACGTCTCACCGCCTAAGAGCATCGAACAATGGGACGATCTGATGCGGGCGTTCGCGCAGAACCTGGTGGAACACTTCGGCATCGATGAGGTTGCGCAATGGTACTTCGAGGTGTGGAACGAGCCCAACATTGATTTCTGGGGTGGAATTCCTCGAATGGAGTCCTACTTCGATCTGTATGCGCATACGGCGCGCGCCTTGAAGTCGGTGTCGCCGCGGCTGCGCGTTGGTGGCCCGGCTACCGCTGCGGCAGCGTGGGTGCCGGAGTTCCTGAGTTATACGGCTGAGAATCATGTGCCCGTGGATTTCGTCAGTTCGCACGGCTACGACGATGAACCTGTCGAGCGGCTGCTGGGTAAAGATCAGCCGCTCCGCGACAAAGACATCCTTCAAGAGGACCGGACATGTGCGGCGGTGGCGAAGGTGAGAAGGCAAATCGATGCCTCACCAACACCGCACCTTCCGCTGCTTTGGACCGAGTGGAACGTGCCCGGCAAGGACAAGTTGCGCGACACACCGTATGTTGGGCCTGCCCTCGCCGAGGCTATTCGGACGTGTGATGGTCACGTCGACATGCTTTCCTTCTGGACCTTCTCAGACGTTTTTGAGGAGGGCGGGCCGGCGCAGCGTCCCTTTCAGGGGCAGTTCGGGTTGAGAGCAACAGGCAGCATTAATAAGCCGAGCTTTTACGACTTCGCGCTGCTGCACCAACTCGGAACGGCGAGGATTGCCAACCCATCACGCAATGCACTGGTTACGCGCCTGGCAAATGGTTCGCTGGCGATCGTAGTGTGGAATCTTGCCTCGGTCGATGATGCGGCGCAGTCGATCTCTACCCATCATGTAACGTTGAGGGTCGCGGGCGTTGCACCGATTGCGCCTGTCTCGCTGCAACGGGTCGACGAGGATCATGGCAATGTGATGAAGACGTACGTGGCCATGGGAAGTCCGCGGTACCCGACGCGTGCGCAGGTTCAACAGATGAATGCGGCATCGGCGCTCGCGCCGCCGGAGCATCTAGCTCTTCGCGACGGCTTACTTAGACTTGATCTCAAACCCAACGAACTTGTGCTGTTACATGTTGGCGACAAGGGCGCGCCACAAAGCAGATCGAGTTCCCTTCCCTCACAGGAGTAACCCTCATGAGAACGGGGCGCACGCTGACGGCCATTCTTGCTATCACGCTGACCTTTGGTCAAATCGCGATCGCGCAGAGCGCTCCCGTTTCCATATCGCTTAATATCGATGCGACAGCACCAACCACACCGTTTCCTCACTTCTGGGAAAAGACATTCGGCTCCGGGCGCGCCATCCTGTCACTGCGCGAGAGTTATCGCACTGACCTGGCCACGGTAAAAGAAGCCACCGATTTTGATTCGATCCGATTTCATGCGATCTTCCAGGATGAGGTTGGTCTCTATGATCCGGACCGCAAGAGCATCGAGTTTGCGCAGACTGCCGGCACATCGGGAACGTCCTCGAAGGATACGTCGGTTTACAACTTCTCCTACATTGACCAGATTTATGACGGACTGCTCGCGCGGCACGTACGCCCTTACGTTGAGCTGAGCTTCATGCCGAAGAAGCTGGCTGCCGATCCGAATAAGCTCCATCCATTCTGGTACCACCCCGTCGTGTCGCCGCCGAAGAGTTATGACGAGTGGGACGCGATGATTCGAGCCTTTACGCAACACCTTGTGAACCGCTATGGGACTGAGGAGGTATCGAAGTGGAAGTTTGAGGTGTGGAACGAACCGAACCTGGACTTCTGGGGCGGCGAGCCAAAGCAGCCTACCTACTTCGAGCTTTACGATCACACCGCGCGCGCGATTAAATCGGTTTCGGCGCGATTGCAGGTGGGCGGCCCTTCGACAGCCCAAGCGGCGTGGGTCACACCGTTCCTTCAGCATCTCAAGGACGCTAATGTGCCGATCGACTTCGTCGCCACGCACGTTTATGCAAACGATACTGCACGGGACGTCTTCGGCACAGACGAGCAGATTTCCCGCGATGAGATGGTTTATCGCGCCGTGAAGAAGGTTCACGACCAGATTGCCAATTCCCCGTTTCCAAACCTTCCGCTCATCTTTTCTGAGTACAACGCAAGCTATGCAAATGAACCGGACGTCACTGATACCGATTACATGGGCCCGTGGCTGGCCAACACGATTCGCCAGTGTGATGGCTTGATCAGCAACATGGCGTACTGGTCTTTTTCCGACGTGTTCGAGGAACAGGGTGTCGTGCGAACACCATTCTATGGAGGGTTCGGGCTTGTGGCGCCTGACAACATTCCGAAACCCTCGTTGAATGCCTTCCGCGCACTTCACAAACTGGGTACACGGCGAATTCATCTGGAATCGGACTCCGCTCTCGCCACGACTGGTTCGGAGGGAGACCTCGCAATTGCGCTGTGGGACTATGCTCCGCCGGACGGAACCGGGCCCCGGTACACGATGCCGAAAGGGCCTGCCGGGCCTTTGAAGGTATTCACACTCACGTTCGAACATGTCCCTGCAAACAGTGCTGTCGAGATCTGGCGTGTTGACGACGATCACGGCAATGTAATCAAGGCATTCAACGCGATGGGGCGGCCACCGGGTGATCTCTCGCAGCAACAAATCGAGGAACTGCGTGCTGCCGGAGCGATGGCCGCTTCGGAGCACACGCATCTCAGCCGCGGGCGGCTCGAGCTCACGGTTCCGGCTCACGGACTGGCCGTCGTCTTAGTGAAGCACTGATTCGTCCAATGGATGTGATGGACCGCCGACACGCTCTGAAACTTTTGACGGCCGCTGCCACGATGCCGCTTCTAGCGGAACGGGCGCGTTCGCAGGAGCTGCAGATTGGGCCAATTTCCTCCACAGCCTACAAGCTCACACACGAAGATGCCGGGTTTCTCGATGAGCTGCAGCACAGCGCGTGCATGTTCTTCCTGGAACAAGCAAACCCAGACAATGGACAAGTACTGGATCGCGCGAAGGCCTTTGATCCGGCAGGAGTTCGCGACAGCCGGCGGATGGCCTCCATCGCAGCGACTGGCTTCGGGCTTACCGCGTTGTGTATCGCCGATCGTCGCGGCTACATTCCGCATGAGACTGTTCTGACCAGAGTGCGCAATACGTTGCGATTTCACCACGACAAGATGGAGAACAACCACGGTTTCTTCTCACACTTCAATGACGTCGAGAGTGGAGCTACGTACCGCGGAAGCGAGATTTCACCCATCGACACATCCTTGCTGCTGTGCGGCGTGCTGACGGCACGGCAACACTTCCGCCATGACGCGGAGATTTATCAACTTGCCACGGATCTTTATCACAGGGTCGATTGGACCTGGATGATGAACGGCGGCGACATGTTCGCGATGGCCTGGCGGAATGGCCGGTTTGAGAGCGGGCGATGGAACCATTATTCCGAACTGATGATGATGTATCTGCTCGCTCTTGGATCACCGACTCATCCGATTCCAGCGGCTAGTTGGAATGCGTGGGAGCGACCCGTGATGCGCTTCGAGGATTACACATACGTCTCGGCCCCCGATCCACTCTTTGTCCATCAATACAGTCATGCCTGGTTTGATTTCCGAAAGAAGCATGACAAGTTTGTGAACTACTTCGAGAACTCAATTATTGCCACGCGCGCGCACAGGGCTTTCTGCCTCTCGCTCGGATCGCCATATTCACAGGACTATTGGGGAATCACGGCCTCTGATACTCAACATGGATATCGCGCGTGGGGCGGTCCGCCCGCTCACGGCGGAATCGATGGGTCCGTGGTGCCATGTGCTGCGGGCGGATCTCTTGCATTTGCTCCCGACGACTGTCTTCACGTGTTACGCACGTTGAAGCAGAACTATGGTGACAAGGCCTGGGGACGCTATGGGTTCTGCGATGCATTCAATGCAAAGGACAACTGGTACGACCCAGACTGCCTCGGCATTGACCAGGGGATTACAGTCGTCATGGCTGAGAATTTACGCACTGGATTTGTGTGGAACACGTTCGCGCGCAACCCAGAGGTTAGCGTGGCGTTTCAGCGAGCGGGCTTTCATCCGGATTGAGCCAGTGCTATTCCGATTCGCGCAGCCGGAAACGCACCCTGCAGTCTTCACCAAACCACTGGATGTAGTTTGTTCCCCAGGCGTTGTTGAAGAGATTGCAATGTACTCCCTGGCTCAGATCGGCTTCCTCCTGCGAGAAGTTCAACGGAGATCGCTCGCCGAGCGCGACAACAGGAGCGTCTATTGTGTCGATGTAAAGAGTGACTCTATCTGAACGGCAGCTGAAACCGGTGGAGAGCCCGTGCATGTGACGACCTCCGCCGCGTACAACGTCCTGCGGCGAGACCGGCTCGGAGCACTTCTCGAGCGTCCACTGCGCATCGGCTGTAGTGACTGGATCGAATGTGAGCCAAAGGGATTCGGGGAGGCGCGTCGCGGGTTTGCCGAACCACGAGAGGGTCAGGAAGATTGTGGGCTCAGCATCAGGCAAGGAAATCTCCACATAGAATCGGCTCGGAAAGGACGCGAGGCCGCTCTGGAGAGATTTTGTGTCTTTGATTTTCGACTCGATGATGATGCTCTGACCATTTGCGTCTTTCTTCGTAGAGATCTTTTCAACCGTGGGATGCCATGTCTTGCTGAGCGCGCCGATGCGATCGATATTTGGTTTGCCGAAATCCTTCGGAGCCCAGTCAGCCTTGGAGATGATGTAACTCTCCAGGAAGCGGCCATAATCTCCGCTGGATAGGGTCTGGTAGGAGATCAGCGCCAGGGGCTTCTGTGTCGAGGCCCATTCGTGCGCTGTAGCTTTACTGAGCAGGCGGTGGACCGCTCCGGTTGATCGGTCGATCTGCAGCTGGAAATGTTTGGACTCGATCTCTCCGTCGTGATGGACGTGATAGCCGTTCGACGGTGATGGCTCATTGGGCGTGAGGGTTGCGAGCGCGTCATTGGCGTCCTTTTGCAGCGGGGCGGGCAAGGTGGCCAGAGCGGAAAAGAGGTTATCGCGCTTTTCTTTCCAGCTGTAGGCAACGACCTTGTAGTTCCTGGTCGGCAACATGGAAATCAGTTGACTGGGTTTGTAGTTCTCGAAATCCAACCAGCTCTTTGTATCGGTGCCCCAGGTGTGCTCTGCTTCGAGAAGAAAATCAGTCAGGAATGCCAGATCGGTCTTATCACCGCACTGAAAGTCTCCGCGCTGGATCCACTGGTTTCGAAGACGCGCGATTTCGCGGTAGCGCGCCACTTTGATTGGATCGCTGGGGACACCGTAGATCCACGTGTCGCCGATTTCCTGGGTGACAACGGGAAGATCAGCGCGGTGCGGCTCGACGGCTTCAGCTATCTCACCCAGGCCGGTTGCGACGATTTCGGCTTTTGGAAACTGCTGCTTCAAGCCGGTGTAGATGGTTTCAATCTCAGCGGGAGTGTGTGGCCCGCTGTTGTCGTCGCGAACCACAATTGCGATTGCGAGATCGGAGTTTGGAATTTGCGTGATAGCGCCGTAGTCGTGGTGATACATCACGATCAACGAAGCTCCTCGAGAGTCCTTCCAGAGGAAGAGGGGTGGGACATTCGCGGTGCGGCTCGCCCCATTCACTCCGATGTCAAGGAAGGTAACGCCAGTTGATGCGAGGGGAGATATCAGGCCGCGCGTGTGACCGGGAACATCGGTCATCTTCGCGCCATTTGTTTTCTTGCCAAACCTTGCATCAAGAGAACGAGATATCGACACGCCTCCGACGATCTGTGAGTCGTCCATCAATTCGGTCTGCCAACTGAATGGCAGGGCATGCCAGACGAGGTCGCCGTCCGCAATAGCCTTCTCAGTATTCTCTCGATCTTGTTTCGTGGCCTGATCGAGGTACTTGTAAAGAAGCCATGAACCGGTCGTCCAAACGTAGCGTGATCTTCCCTGCTGTCGGGATTCACGAGCAGTCTGGATAGCAGCGGGAAAGTACTCTCGGAAGTATTTTTGTACGACGTGTTCCTGTGTATCGACGAAGCCAGCGTCAAAGTGACACTTGAACATGACCAGCACGCGACGGACATTCTGTGCAGTGGCTGACGGCGTACTCTGCAGTCCCCACGCGCGTTCGAGTGGACCCGATGCCACGGCTCCGCCCGTAGTCAGCATCGCTTTAAGGAAGTCACGACGATCAAGACGGCTGCTCACACGGTCTACCTTTCCTTTGCGGGACACAACAGTTACTCATACCTGCCTGCGGTTCTACAACCAGCGCCAACCCGGTGGGTGCGACGAGCTACACAGTCTGTCCGTTTACAATCTATGTTGCCCGACCAACGGCCGGCGACCGTGAGATGATCGAGTTTATCGCGCTCCGTAGGCAGTTTGCTTGATTTCGCGGAGCTGAAGGCATCTTTCGGAACAAAACACATCGCCATCGGTTATCTCGCCTGATGGATTGAGCCAGAAGGAGAGGTTGATGATTCACTTTCTTGTCCATGACGCTACGGACAACGTCGGCGTTGCGGTTGTCGATCTGGAACCGGGTACTGAGTGCGTCGGAAGAAACCTCGCTGACAACTCACCACTGAAGGCGCGCTCTGAACAGGCGATTCCTCTAGGGCACAAACTCGCGCTCAAGGATCTTGCCGTCGGCGACACGGCAATTAAATATGGCTGTGAGATCGGCCGGATTGTTCAACCTGTCAAAACCGGGCAACATGTGCACACGCACAATTTGAAGACGAAGAGGTGGGCGTAGTGATGAAGAAGCGGACGGTGCTTGGCTACCGGCGAGAAAATGGCAGCGTCGGCGTGCGTAATCACGTCATTATCCTTCCAGTGGATGACATTTCAAATGCCGCATGTGAAGCGGTCGCTAACAACATCAAGGGTACGCTTGCATTGCCTCACGCCTATGGGCGGCTACAGTTCGGCGAGGATCTCGAACTCCACTTCCGCACCATGATCGGCACGGGCAGCAATCCGAACGTCGCGGCTGTTGTCGTTATTGGTATAGAGTCTGGCTGGACTCAGCGGATCGTTGAAGGAATCGCGACGACCGGTAAACCGGTCAAGGGCTTCTGGATCGAAGGCAAGGGAGATATCCAGACCATCGCCGATGCCTCGCGGCAGGCGAAGGAATACGTGCAGTGGGCCTCTGAACTGCAACGTACAGAGTGCGGGCTTGAAGAGATCTACATCAGCGTAAAGTGCGGTGAGTCCGACACCACAACCGGTCTCTCAAGCTGCCCGACCGTGGGGAACGTGATTGACAAGCATTGCGCTGCCGGCGGCACAGCTTCCTTTGGCGAGACTAGCGAGCTAACCGGGGCCGAGCATATCGTCGCCGCAAAGGCCGCGAATGAAGAAGTCCGCAAAGAGTTTTTTGCGGCCTTCGAGGACTATACAAAGTTAGTGTTCGACCAGAAGACCAGTGATCTTTCTGAGTCTCAACCAACCAAAGGCAATATTGCTGGTGGTCTCACAACGATCGAGGAGAAAGCGCTGGGGAATGTTGAAAAGCTCGGCAAGAAGACGAAGTTTGTCGGCTGCCTTAAGCCGGGCGCCGCTCCAGATAAGGCCGGCCTGTGGTTTATGGATACCTCAAGCGCGGCGGCCGAGGCTGTCACTCTTTGGGCTGCGTCGGGTGCAGTTATCCACCTGTTCCCTACTGGCCAAGGCAATGTAATTGGAAACCCTATCGAACCTGTCATCAAACTCAGCGGAAATCCGAAGACCGTCAAGTACATGTCCGAGCACATCGACCTCGACGTATCCAAGATTCTTCAGGGCGAGATGACGCTTGACGAGGCGGGCGATGCTCTACTGGATCTTATCGTTCGCACCGCAAATGGCCGACTCACCGCTGCCGAGGCGTTAGGCCATCGTGAGTTTGTGATGACCAAGCTCTATCGCAGCGCATAGCAATATTGAGCCATCGAGCGATGAAACGATTTCAGCCGTCGTACCTGCGCGAAATTACAGCTCGACTGGCCGAGCATGTCGGCGTTTCCGGCGAGGACGCGAAAGTCTTTGCCGACGCTCTTGTGGATGCTGACGTGCACGGCATCTCCACCCATGGAGTCTCACGCCTCAATATCTACCTTGAACGAATCGCCAAGGGCCTGATCGAGCCAAGAGCCGAACTCTCTGTGGATCGAACACGTGGTGGTGTCCTTGCGCTCGATGCCGGCAACGGTCTCGGCCAGGTGCAAGCGATCAAGGCGCTGGATCTTCTTATTCCTCTTGCAAGAACGAATGGCGTCGCGGCTGCGACCCTTCGCAACTCCCAGCACTTCGGCGCTCTGTCCTATTACTGCAACTACGCAGCCGAGCACGGGATGATTCTTCTCGCGATGACAAACTGCGAGCCCGCGATGTCTCCCGCAGGCGGCTATGAGCCATTCTTCGGAACCAACCCCATTGCAACCTCATTTCCCATGAAGAGCGGACCACCGATAAAGGTGGATTTAGCAACCTCGATTGTTGCGAGGGGAAATATCGTTGCTGCTCACAAAAAGAATGAGCCAATACCAGAAGGGTGGGCTCTAAGCAGGACTGGGGAACCGACCACAGACGCTGCAGAAGCTTTGCTCGGGACTGTTCAAACGATGGCTGGGCACAAAGGATACGCACTCGCTCTAATGGTCGAGGTATTCAGTGGCGTTTTATCCGGAGCGGCAATCGGATCTGAGGTCGGGTCAATGTACAAGGATCTCGATCGCAAACAAGATGTTGGGCACTTCTTTTTGCTTATGGATATTGAGGCATTCATGGACCGAAGCAGCTTCGACGATCGTATGCACTGGATGGTAGACAACCTGAAGGCCAACAAGCTGCGAAAGGGTGTCGAGGAGATTCTGATTCCAGGAGAACGATCTGCGCGCGCGGCAGCAAGCAATGAACACAACGGTGTTCTCCTGGGTCCGGAAACCGTTATGGAACTTGAGAAGTGGTGCAAGCACTTCGGCATCAACTTTGATGAGGATGAGACCGCGACAATTGGCTAAAAGTTTTGGCCGTGCCGTGTGGACCGGCTCGTGAAGCGTTTCAAGGTCGTGACCGTGCCGGAAATCCGATGCCTTCCCGAAAGCAGCAGCTTTGTAAGTGTTCTCCTCAGTTTCGCCCGCACGTGCTCACGATGTAAGAATTGGAATATGAATCCTCGGACGTACCTCAATCGGCATCTGGTCGCATCTGCTTCGATCGCTCTGTGCCTTCAGCTCACAGCGAGTTCCATCGCTCCGGCGCAGAGTCTTCGTAAACCGGGCACGACGGTCCGCATTGAACTCATCGGTGACTCCACGCAGACAAACAACGCGGGCTATGGCCGCGGATTCTGCGCAAATCTGACAGCTCCCGTGGACTGCCTGAACATGGCGCACGGCGGAGCAAGCACGAAGACGTATCGCGCCGATGGATTCTGGGCGAAGAGCATCGCCACGAAGCCGGACTACATGCTGATCCAGTTCGGCCATAATGACATGGAATCGGCCGATCATCTTCCACGCCAGACGACGATAGCGGAGTATGAGCAGAACCTCCGTCAGTTCGTCAATGAAGCTCGGGCTGCCGGCATCCATCCAATCCTTGTCACTCCGCTTACACGCCGCTACTTCGGTCCGGACGGCAAGATTCATAGCGATTTGCTTGCGCACGCAAACACGATGAAGCGAGTCGCAACCTCCATGCAGGTGCCGCTCATCGACCTTCAATCCGAGAGCATTGCCTATCTCGATCAGATTGGCCCTGCCACGGGTCAGGCGCTCGGGATTACCAAGAAAGACACAGACGGACGGACCATACCCGACAAGACTCACCTCAATTGGCAAGGAAGTTATGTCTTCGGCCGGATGGTTGCCGTCGATCTCGGTAAGACGGTTCCAACGCTCGCGAAATATGTTCGGGACCGGCAGGCGGAACTGCCCGCTGAAGGTGAGCTCGCCATGCGGGTGATTCACCAGGAGCCGTTCAAGATTGTGCTGGTCGGAGATTCGACTGTCGCTGAAGGAGGCGGATGGGGACCGGGCTTCTGCGCGACGCTGACACCGAACGTCACCTGCGTAGATCTCGCACGGAATGGCCGCAGCACGAAGAGCTATATCGACGAGGGTCTCTGGGCAGAGGCTCTCGCAGAGCGTGGCCAGTATTACTTTATTCAATTTGGTCACAATGACCAGAAGCCGGCTGCTACGGTCCACACGGATCCGCAGACCACCTTTGCTGCCAACCTGCGGCGCTTTATCGACGATGTGCGGGGGATCGGCGGCATTCCAATTCTGGTGACTCCTTTGAGCCGGCGCAACTATAGAGAGAGAGCACTCATCCAGGACGATGGGCTCGGTGACTATGCGGCTGCGATGCGCCAGATAGCCGAGGAAGACAATGTCACCGTGGTGGACCTTCTGAGCATGTCACGCCGTTTGCTTTCAAACATGGATCAGCAACAGGCCGATCAATTCGACGCGCCAGCTCATCCCGATGCGAAGGCAGAGAATGACGCTGCAAAACCCGATCGAACTCACCTCAATGATCACGGCAAGCAGGTTTTTGGAAGATTAGTTGCCGACAACGTCATTCGAACGGAGGTCGAGCTGGGACCGAATGTCAATGGAGTTCCTGGGGAAGCTACCGGTAAAACGACGCAGCCGGCAGCTCCGACCGATGGACACTGATTCCAATCGGCACGCGGAGAAGCGAACTACCGTGGCGGAATGCGATAGGTTTGACAATCTCAGTGCTTTCGCTCTAGTGTTCCTCTCGAAACTGTTTCCGATTCGAATCCACTCTTTGGAAAATTGAATGATCCCTTCACTTCGCGCTGTCGTTGTTTGTCTCGGCATCCTCAGCTCTGCGGATTCTTTTGTTGCGCAGAATGCGCCTCCGACTCCCAAGCCGGCACCTACAGTTGTCGCGGGAATTCCGGTGAACTACGACGAAGCGAAGGTTGGAACCTATACGCTTCCCGATGCGCTGGTGCAAGAGAACGGCAAGCCCGTACGCGACGCAAAGACCTGGACCAAAAAGCGTCGAGCCGAGATCGTCTCTCTCTTCGAGAACGAACAATACGGCAAGGCCCCCGGGCCGCCGCCAGCCGAATCATTCGATGTCTTCGATAAGGGCACTCCTGCACTTAACGGCAAAGCGATTCGCAAGCAGGTGATGATCTATCTCACTCAGGACCACAAGGGACCGGCAATTCAGCTCCTCATGTATCTGCCTGCGGGTGTCACGAAGCCGGTGCCGATGTTTTTCACTATTAATTTCGGCGCCGTGCAGAACGCCGTCGACGATCCGGGTATTAAACCCGAGACTATCTGGAATCCCAAAACCAATACCCGCACGACACCCCCAGCGGGTCGCGGATTTGGACGAATCAACGTCGAGCCGCTTCTCGATGCCGGTATCGGAGTCGCAACCTTCTACTACGGGGATGTCGACCCCGATTATTTGAACGGCTTCAGCAACGGTATTCGCGCGGTGTATGCAGGGCCGAGTGGCACTGAAGAGAATCGCGTACCGGATGCCTGGGGATCCATCGCAGCCTGGGCCTGGGGCATGAGTCGCGTCGAAGACTATTTCGAAACCGACAAGAGCGTCGACGCCAAGCGAGTTGCCATTCACGGTGTGTCGCGCCTGGGCAAAACCGTGATGTGGGCCGGTGCGCACGACGAGCGTTTTGCCGCAGTTATCGCCAGTTGCTCGGGCGAGGGCGGCGCGGCGCTGAGCCATCGCGACTACGGCGAGACGATTGCACATCTCACGGCCCCTACGCGTTACCCCTATCAATTCGCAGCGAACTACGCGAAATGGGGTGGGTTCCCAGACAAGGCGCCAATGGATGCGAATATGCTAGTCGCGCTCATCGCACCGCGGCCGCTGCTGCTGCAGACTGGCAGTACAGATTATTGGTCGGACCCAAAGGGTGAGTTTCTAGCAGAAGTCGCGGGCGGCCCGGTCTATAAGCTTCTCGGCAAGCAGAACCTGGGCACGGATGTCTGGCCCGCGCCGAAACAGCCCATCTTCACCGATGGCCTCAACTACTACATGCATGAAGGTGGCCATGGAATGGTAGCCAGCGACTGGGACATCTACGTCCAGTTCCTCAAGCAGAGTCTTCATCCGGAGCGATAGATGAAACGCTCCATGGCGGCTCTTGCATTGGCAACTCTAGTCCTGACGGCTGGCGCTCAAACGTCTTCAGATTCACTCGCCAATGGATTTAAGAATCCTCCCGACTTCGCCCGTCCGCGCACATGGTGGCACTGGACGAACGGAAACGTCACTGAAACCGGCATCACGAAAGATCTCGAGTGGATGAAGCGCGCCGGCATCGGGGGCTTTCAGCTCGCCGACGTCTCTGCGGGCGGCGGACAGGAAGTTGAGCCGAAGATTCACTTCGGCACTGAGGAGTGGTACCACGCCGTGCGCCACTCCGCAGAGGAGGCTCGTCGCCTCAATCTTGAGATGAGCATCTTTAGTTGCGCCGGCTGGAGCGAAGCCGGCGGGCCGTGGGTGACGCAGTCCATGGCGATGAAGAAACTCGTCTGGAGTGAGACCGCGATGGACGGCCCGCAAAAGTTTGACGGCCAACTGCCCCCGCCACCTTCGAACGAAGGCCCTGTGCGAGATTCGAACGCTGGAGCGAAACCAGACGCTCCGCACTTCTACCGCGACTCCGCAGTTATCGCCTATCGCACGCCCCAAGACGCTGTACCGATGGCGTCCCTTCATCCGCACACAACCACGAACAATGGGCCAATCGATGACGCGGCCGTGGTTGACGACAGCCTCAACACGGCAATCACGATCAACGCGCCCAAAGACGGTTCGCCCGCATGGCTGCAGTATGAATTCGATCAGCCTTACACGGCAAGGGCAATTTCCTTCGGCGCTCATGGCCGCATCCCTGTCGGCAAAATTCTGGCGAGTGACGACGGCCATACCTTCCGCACCATCGTCACGATGCCCGGGCCGCAGGGCTACCACGGTGCCTCGATTCGTACCTACGCGTTTCCAGCGACAACCGCGCGCTATTTCCGCATCGAACTCGCTGCCGCTGGCCTTACTCCGGCGGCGGTCATTCACGGTGGGCCCCTGGTCCCCGCCAACAGTTATGTGGTCACCGAAGCAATCCTGTACGACGACGCCCGCGTAAGACGCTGGGAGGATAAGGGCGCCTTCGGCAGCCTGATGGATGTCTATGACGTCGTGCCAACTCCCTCCGCACCTGCTTCCGCTGAGATCAGTACAAGCGACGTGACCGATCTCACCTCGCACATGCGTCCCGACGGCACACTCGACTGGGATGTTCCCGCTGGACACTGGACGGTGCTGCGCATGGGCTACTCACTGACAGGCGCCCGCAATCGGCCTTCCGTCCCAGCGGGCAGTGGCTACGAGGTCGATAAACTCAATGCGAACTACGTGCGTCAATATTTCTCCGGCTATGTCGATCCCTTGCAGCAACATCTCGGCTCTCTGCTTGGTTCAACTACGCACTACATGACCATGGACAGCTGGGAAGCCGGTATGCAGAACTGGACTGACGATATGATTGCGCAGTTCACCCGCCGTCGCGGCTATGATCCGCGACCGTGGTTGCCAGTGCTCGCCGGCCACGTCGTTGGTAGTGGCGCGTTGAGCGATCGCTTCCTCTGGGACTTCCGTCGCACACTGGCCGACATGTATGCCGATGAGTTCTACGGAACTATGTCGGACGAACTGCACAAGCGAGGCATGGAAGACTATTCGGAAGCTTCAGGTGTTGCGCTCGAAATCCCCGAAGACACTCTGCTGAACAAAAGCAAAATCGATATTCCCATGGCCGAGTTCTGGGTTCGCGCGCTGCATCCCGAGTCGATGTACTACGTCGATGTACGCGGCGCTGCGTCCACGGGCCATGTCTATGGCAAGCCCATCGTTGCGACTGAGTCATTCACGGGCGGTGGCTATGAATCGCCCTTCACGCTGAAGAAGATCGCCGACTACTGGTTTGCGCAGGGTGTCAACCGACTTGTTTTTCATACCTCCGCAGAGCAACCGCTCGATACACCGCCCGGCAACACCATGGTCGGAACGCACATCAATCGCAACATTACCTGGGCAGAAGAGGCTCGCCCCTTCATGGACTACGTGGCGCGTGTCTCCTACATGCTCCAGCAAGGCACGTTCGTTGCGGATCTGGCTTACCTCTTGCCCGAGGGCGCACCTTCGACGATGCCCTTCTGGGACTCCGGGGTCAACCCAGCACCCCCTCCGGGTTATGACTACGATTACATCAACACGGACGTTCTGCTTCATCACACCACTGCCGATGCGAGTGGAATTCATCTCGACAGCGGCATGACCTATCGGGTGTTAGTCCTGCCGCCCACGCAACAGATGACTCCCGAAGTTCTGCATAAGCTCCACGAGCTTGTTGCTGCGGGCGCTATCATCCTGGGCACGCGTCCCATCGCTTCGCCGAGCCTCGAGCATTATCCGAATGCCGATAGCGAGGTTCATGCTCTTGCGATAGACCTTTGGGGCGACACCGACGGTGTCGCCAACAATCAGCATCACTTCGGCAAAGGCACGATCTATTCAGGCCTCGCTCTCAGCGATCTGCTCGCGCGCCTGCGTATAGAGCCAGACTTCGCAGCAGGCGAGTCTGATCACGCACCCGCATGGATTCATCGCCGCCTCTCCGACGGAGACACATACTTTGTCGCTAATCAATCTGACCAACCAACCCACCTGGCAGTTCGCCTGCGGGCCACGGGATCCAACATACAAGTCTGGCGGCCAATAGACGGCTCGGCAGTTGCAGCATCCGCAACGCCAGGTGGCCTCCTAGAGAACTATTCGGGTAACCGCCAACCAGGCCTGCAGCCGCCAACCTACACTCTTGAACCCAGTTTCACGACGGTTCAACTTGATCTTGCTCCTCGCGAAAGCCTCTTCATTGTGCTTCGCAATCATGGGCAACCGCTGTCACCCGCACCTCAGCCTGCGAACCAAAGAGTCGCGTCAATCCTCGGCCCGTGGACAGTCACGTTTCCTCCCCGGCTGGGTGCCCCCTCAAGCGTCCGGCTAGACAAACTCAACTTCTGGACCGACAGTTCCGATCCTGGCGTGAAGTTCTTCTCCGGTACGGCAACCTATTCCGCTAGTTTCACGGCGCCTGCGTCAGCGGTTCGAGCCAAGCGTTTGATACTTCACATCGACAACGTCCGCGACATTGCACGGATCAAAATTAATGGTAAGACTACGGGTCTGGTCTGGGCTCCGCCCTACGATATCGATGTCACCGGAATGTTGCGTGCGGGTGCGAACAGAGTCGAAATTGCCGTAACAAACGAATGGGCAAACCGTATCCTTGGCGACCGCAACCTGCCCGCGAATCAACGCATCCTGCAGGGCGTTCCGACCGCACGTTTCGGGCCACCACCGACATTGCCTGAGTCAGGTATCAGCGGCAACATCACGCTGCTTACCGGCACGGCCCAATAGTCGCTGCAGTGAAAATGTTACGTATCCGTCCCAGGGAAACCCACGCTCGGAGGCGTGCTCAGCCGTTGAGCCGTTGAATCTGCGACTCGGGCAAAGTTGCGGCTGCCGCCGGCGTGTGGGAACCAGCCACTGACAGCGTAGACGCCGTCGTCATATCGAGCCTTGTGCGTCGTGAGATTCTGGCGATCGAACTCTTGCCGATTCAGGCGGGGTTTCCATTATGCATAGCCTCAGGGCAAAGCAAAGGCCACATAGATACCACCCTTCGGAGTGGACGGATCACGGTCTCCACCGCATGCAATCACGACATACTGTTTCCCGTTGATCTCATACGTCGCAGGGGTCGCGTCCGCGGAGAGAGGAAGCTTCGCTTCCCATAGCAGCTTGCCCGTCGCCTTGTCGAATGCGCGAAACTTTTTGTCCAGCACTGTAGCGCCGATGAAAAGCAAACCGCCCGAGGTCACGACGGGGCCTCCGTAATTCTCCGATCCTGTGTCCGGCAGGCCTTTGGCAGTCAACTCCGGATACTGCCCGAGCGTCACCTTCCACACATATTCGCCCGTGTCCAGATTGATCGCGTTCAATGTTCCCCACGGTGGCGCATTGGCTGGGTATCCATCCTGATCCAAAAACTTCCGATATCCAGTCGTCCCATAAACCACCGGCCCGGTCCCGGCACCTGCTTGCCCATCACCATTGATGAGGAAAGAAGCAATGGACCGTCGGTTTGCCGGCGTCAGATCCGGAAATCCTGGCATCCGCCCCTTCCCATGCTCGATAGTCGACAGAATCTCATCTACCGAAACTCGCTCCTGGATATCCAAGAGCGAAGGAAATGCTGGCGGCGAACCTGTCCTGTCCTCGCCATGGCAAGAGCTGCACCGGTTCAGATACAGAGTCTTCCCACCGGAGCCGCCTGTTCTCTTCACAAGTGCGTTGGTAAGCCCCACGTCATTGGCGTTGATATAGATAATGTGCGTTGCCGGATCAAACGCGGAACCACCCCACTCCGCGCCTCCGTCATATCCCGGAAACATCACCGTCTCCTGGCCAATGCGATTGGGAACGAACTGGCCATCGCTGATGTAAGTGCGAAACTTCTTGAGCGCGTACTCGTGAGCCTCCGGCGTACGATTCGTCAGCATGTCCTCCGTAAGCCGTTGACGGGAAAACGGAGCAGGCTTTACAGGAACAGGCTGCGTTTGCGAGGCGACTTCACCCGCGACTGTACTGGCAGGAAAGCTCTTCTCCTCGATCGGAAACAGCGGTGTCCCATTAATACGATTGAAGAGGAAAAGAAAACCCTGCTTGGTCGTCTGTGCTACGGCAGGTATTAGCTTTCCATTACGCGTCACTGTCACCAGTGTTGGCGGCGATGGAAAATCCTTGTCCCAAAGGTCGTGGTGGACTCCTTGAAAATGCCAGAGGCGCTTCCCCGTCGCCGCATCGAGGGCGAGCAGCGTATTAGCAAACAGATCGTCACCTACGCGGTCCGCCCCATACCAGTCCGTGGCAGCAGAACCGGTCGGAACATAAACGATGCCTCGCTCCGCATCGAGCGACATACCGCACCAGTTATTTGCGGCTCCGGTTTTCTTCCACGCATCCTTCGGCCAGGTATCGTATCCGAACTCACCAGGGTGCGGAATCGTATGAAAGATCCATCTCATTTTGCCGGTTCGCACGTCGTATGCGCGGATATCTCCTGGAGGCGCAGGGAGTTGTTCCGGTGTAGCGTCTCCCAGGATGAGCAGATCTTTATAGACAACACCAGGACTTGTAATTGAAACCGACTGGAGCTTTGGATCGCCGCGCAGGTTCTCTCGCAGATCAATACGGCCATTCGTACCGAATGAAGAGATTGCCTTGCCCGTTGTGGCGTCAATTGCATAGACGTAGTTGGCTACGCCCGCAAAAATGCGTTTATCCTTGCCATCCTGCCAGTAGCTCAGACCTCGCTCGGCGCGTGCAGGGATATCCCCCTTCTCCGAGTCGAACCGCCACAATAGCTTCCCCGAGGCGGCGTCCAACGCGAACACCTTTTGCGTCGGTGTATACGCGTACAGAACACCTTGAATGATCAGCGGCGTCGTCTCCAAGCCGCCTCTTTCCCCCGTATCGTATCTCCATACCTCCTTAAGCTTCGATACGTTCTTCGTGTTGATCTGGCTCAGAGTCGAGTAGTGCGAATCCCCCGGGGACCCGCCAATATAGGCCCAATCGGCGTTTCCTTTTGCGGGATGCTTTGAACCCTGCGCCTCTGCGCCGCACGTGCCGAGAAAAACTCCAAACCCGATCAACAGAATCAGTCGAGAAAAATCAACCTTGCAATACCACCGGCCTCGATTGCTCACCAGTATTAATCACCTTTCCCGTATATCCAGTTACCCAAAACTATTGATTCTCCGGCCCCAGAGCGAAGACAAAGTATTTCGCTGGAACATCGTCCGGGTTACGAATTCCATGCAGTTCATTCGAACCAGCAAACAAAACCGAACCCTGGCCCGCCCTCGTCGCAACACCGTTGATCGTGAACTCCAGCGTGCCATCGAGGACAAACACCATCTCCTCGTGCCGATGGCGATGCGGCTGATGCGGAATGCTATGCGGCGCGAGTTCCGACTCGTGCAACGAAATCTGACAGCCCTCATAGAGCTTTCCGCCGAGAACGCCCCGATAAGTCAATGCGCCTGACTTGCGCACAGGCAAATCATCGAATGAATAGACCTTCGAAGGCAGCAGCCCCGTCGTGGCTTGCGCGCCTGCCTGCATCTGCGCCATAGCCAGCAGCGCAGGAAGCGCAACACACACCTCTCTTCTTGACCAATCCATACATGCCTCTCGTTCTAACGCTGTTGACCAATTTCGACGACGTAATACTTCGCCAGCTGCGGTCCGGGATTACGAATACCGTGTTCATCTCCTGAGCCGATAAAAGCGACTCCTCCCTTTGCTACCTGGGAAGTTTTGCCGTTGATCGTCACATCCAAAGTTCCATCTATCATCAGAAACATCTCTTCTCCCGTATGGTGGTGCGGAGGATGAGGCTCATGTCCGGGCTGCAACGCAGACTCATGGACCGAAAACTTGCACCCATCGACGGTCTTTCCTTCCACGATCTGCCGGTACTCAAGCACCGGGGTGCGCCGGACCTGCAATTGGTCGAACACATAGACCTTCGACGGAATATGCCCTTCCTCTCCCTGGGCTGCTCCCGATAAACACGAAGGCGGTAGAAAGTTACACAGCTCTCTTCGAGACAACGACACGATTGATCTCCTCAGCGCGTAGTTATGTTTGTCTAAATCAAAAAGTGCGATTAAGTTTGCTCACGATCAGAGGTGAATCTTTGCAGTGACTGGAATGATACGCGGATACGCGGATCGTCACCCTCTCCGGGGCAGAAATCCGCATCCGCCTCCCTTCGCGTTCAGGAGCTGACTCTGTCCGGTCGCGCGCCCGTCGCTTAGGTTTACAGGGCCTTTTCGCGGGAATCATTTTCAGGTGAGGAGAATTTCGCCGTATCTTCGACGCTGCTTGAGAACGAAACGGAGGTTTTGGAGATTATCACCGGTGTGCAGTTTTGGCAGTAGCAAGACGATGGCGGCAGCGCGCATATTAATTCAATGCCGAGTGCCAAACACCCTCGGCACCCCTGGTCAGCGCTCACTGGTTCCGCGTAGAGAAGGAGACGCTTATGGCGACGCAATCAAATCTTCATCCGATCCCTGGAAGCGAGCGGCCCCGTAACGACCGCTCTCGCCTGCTCGGCCCAGTGGCGAACACTGAACCTGTCTCGATCACGCTTGTTTTGCGCAGCAGACCGGATGGTCCGCCGCTTCCCGATCTTGAATATTGGCGGAAAACACCGCCGGGTAAACGGACATTCTTGTCACCCAGCGAGTTCGCTGAGAAGTATGGCGCCAGCGAGGCCGACATTGATGCGGTGCGGAACTTTGCGGTCTCTCAGGGGCTGAACGTCATCGATGTGCAGCGCGGACCGGCGACCATCGTTGCCACGGGCACGGCGGCGCAGATAAGCGCTGCGTTCGGCGTAAAGCTGAACCGGTACGAGTCACCGCGACATGTCTCGAAGCGGCCCTGGCCCTCCATGGAGAATCGTGCCGACCGTAAAGCCGAGCAAGCAGAGGCAGCTACCCAGGTGCATCGCGGTTTTGACGGCCCGGTACACGTTCCACACGAACTTGCACCTATCGTGACTGCCGTCATTGGCTTGGATAACCGGATTCTGGGTGGAACTAACGGTACGGGGGATCCACCCAGCTCCAACTCCCTCGATGTTCCGACCTTGGCGCAGCTCTACAACTTCCCAACAACAGGCGCGGCCAACCAGGTGCTTGGGATATTTAAGGGTGGCGGCAACTTCGATCCGGCTGATATCTCGGCTTACATCAGTGGCTTGCCTGCGGGGTACCAGACGCAACCGACTCTAAGCGCCGTGAGCCTCAAGGTGGACGGAACGACATTCGACAATAGCGCGACATCCGTGACCGGATCGAATGCGGATATGGAGATCACGCAGGACATAGAGACGGCCGTCACGGTAGCACAGGGCGCCACCGTGCAGGTGTACTGCTCTACGAGCACCGAGGATGGCTGGACGGCGTTCCTCAGTCGCGTGATCGCACCGCAGGGGACCGAGTCGGTGCCAGTGGTTCTTTCCAGCAGCTGGTTCATCAATTCACGGGACGACTCCGGTTCGGCAGGCCAGGGGCTGCTTGACACGCTATCAGGCATGTTCGCCAAACTCGCCCCGTTAGGCATTTCAATCTTCATCGCGTCAGGCGATGAAGGCGCGAACTCAGGGGTGGACAGCAAGTGTCATGTGCAATATCCCGGCAGCGATCCTTGGGTGACGTCATGCGGCGGCACCATGATCGGTAACATCAAGTCCGGGCCGCCAAGGACATTCAATGAGTGGGTGTGGAGCGATGACTCCAACGGTTGGGGTGCAACCGGCGGAGGCGTAAGCGATTACTTCAGTGCGCCGTCCTACCAGACGGCTGTGGGCGTGTCACCCGTCTCCCAGAACGACAACAAAGTGCGGCGCGGCGTGCCGGATATCGCGGGGATGGTAGCCCTGGCTGGTTTGCGAGTTGCCGGAGGTGGGTTCTCGTTCACTGGGACCAGTTGCGTTGATCCCCTGTATGCCGGATTGACTGCAGCTCTGGTGCAAGCACTTGGCGAACCAATCGGATTTCTCAACCCGACTCTGTATCAGCTCGGAAATACAGTCTGTAACGACATCACCTTTGGCAACAACGATCCAAATGCCACGCCGGATTCGCCGTTCTATACAGCCGGCCCCGGCTGGGACGCATGCACGGGATGGGGCAGCGTGGACGGGACCAAGATTCTGAACGCGTTTCAGGTGCTCTATCAAAAGTCGTGCGGCTTTATCCTCGATCGCAGCACGTTTGGACAGGATGAAGTCGACGTGGTCTCCACCTACACACCGGCGTTCTGGGTTCGTGTGGCAGGCTTTCGGCCGAGTGAACTCGGGCTTACTGCGGGAAACCTGAACAGCCCTTCGATCCTTCCGCAGGTTAGCTATACGGTCGATCCGTCGCTTACGACTGCGCAAGCGACGGCCATCCAGAACATGCTTTCCGTCTCGCAGTTTGTCGGACCCGTGGTGCCGGAGGATCCGTCGCTCCCAAACCTGCCACAAGGGTTCCTGTTTCCGTTCGTTATCTCATTTGCCGGAGATCAGGGCTTTGTCGCCCTGGCTAACGGCACGCCACCCGTTACGTCGACGCTGGTCACGTTAAACTCCAGCATCACAGCCGCGTCAACGACCGTGACTGGCAGCGCACAAATCGATCTCGGAACGTTCGAAGATCCGTTCATGATCGATGTGAACCCATTAAATCAATCCATTCCAAGTTGGCTTAGCTTCGATCTACGCTTCTTCAAGATCGCCGTACCAGCCGGCCAGACACGCAACCGCTTTGGCGCCTCTATGTCCAGCAACGCCTCCGATGCGCCGTCTTTTATCGCGAATGTGATCAGCAACCTGACTAGCGGTGGAGGCAGCGCGGGAGGAGACACCTTCGATCCCGGTCTCAGCCAGGAAGAAGAGGCGTCGGCGCTCGAGTTCCAGCAGCAGGATAACGACGGTAACTTCGTATTCAACTTCGCGGTTGCGCGCGTTCGACTACTGGGAAAAACCGCCGGGGCACAGGCGCAAAAAGTCCGCGTCTTCTTCCGGCTGTTTCAAGCTCAAAGCACAAACAGCGATTTCAACCCAAATACCACTTACCGCTTCCAAAGTGATGGGCTTGCGTATGGAGCCACTGTGCCACTGCTCGGCGTGCAGAATGACCAAAACGGTAACCCGGAATATGTCACTCTTCCCTTCTTTGCGACTGCACGAAACAACGTAAGCGCACCTGCGAACATGCAGGATCAGCCCGAGGACACACCGAATGCATACACCATCACGGTGAATCCTGGGGTGGAGGTGGATTCGTTCTTTGGCTGCTGGTTAGACATCAACCAACCACAACAGAAATTCCTGCCGGCCGCGCCGCCTCCGGGCAAGTGGGACGGCCCGTGGACCGGTATCACGTTGCAGTCGATTCAGGAGGCCATGACGGCAGCGCCACATCAGTGTCTTATTGCCGAGATTCGTTTCGACGACACACCGATTCCGACAGCCGCGAACTCTGCAACCTCAGACAAACTGTCACAGCGCAACATCGCATGGATCGACGGGCCGAATCCTGGCGTCGACATCTCGCGCCGAATGTCGCATCCGGTAGAGATACGGCCGACGTCTGCCGCTGCTCTCCACCCCGATGAACTGATGATCTTCTGGGGCAAGACACCGGCAGGCAGCCAGGCCCAACTCTATCTGCCGGCACTGAATGTGAAAGACATTTTGCAGATTGCAGACTCGCGGTATTTCACTCACAAACTGACGCAGGTGGATGCGCACACGATCGCATTCAACACAGGTGGTGTAACGTTCGTTCCTTTGCCTTCCGCTTCATCGGCCGCCGCAGGTTTGCTCGCGATTGACCTCCCAACAGGTATCCAGAAGGGTGATATCTATAACGTCGTCGTCCGGCAGGTCACGGACGCCACGCCGCCCCAGGTGATCGAAATCAGTGGCTGCCCCCAACAAGATCGCGCCGAGATCTATAAGCCCGCGCTATGGCGCAGAGTATCAGGTGCGTTTCAGTTCACCATCACCATCAGCACGAAGAGGAAGTTATTGCTCTCGGAAGAACGCTTGCTTGCCGTCATGCGGTGGATATGGGAACACATGCCTCATCAGAAGCGTTGGTATCCGGTGCTACAGCGTTACATCTCAGATATTGCCGGACGAGTCCAAGGCTTTGGCGGAGATCCTTCGCAGATTCCACCATCCGAAACCGGTCAGGTCCCTGGACTGACAAAGAAGCCTCATCATCATTACGACTGCATAGAGACGACAGGCAAGATACGAGGAATTATCTTCGATCATTTCGGCGATTTTGAGGGATTCACTGTTGAGGACGAGTGTGGACTCCTTCACAGCTTCACAAGCCATGAGCGCCCCATGCTCGCGGTGGTTCAGAGAGCATGGGAAGAGCGGATCAAGGTGACAGTCCTCTCCGAATCCAGACATGAAGCGCTGGTGCACTCTGTCATCCTGCTCGCCGGAAGCAGAGATGCGCATTAGTACAACGCCTGCGCTTCCAAGCGCTTTGTCACCAAAGCGTCGCAAGAAAAGAATCTCCGCTCGTGGCGAGCGGCCAAGTCATTTGTTTCATCGCGTCTCCGGCTGTCAGAACGAGACCCGCGTTGGGCGTGATATCGGGTTCTGAGCCGATTGGTAGCTTGCGAAGGGAGACAAATCCGCTGACCAAAGTGGTCTGGCTCCTGAACAAAGTAGGGCCCATCATCGCTTCAAGCGATGATGGGCGGCCGGTCGAGAACTGGAACATCAATTGGAGGGGTCGTTTGGAACTGTATAGCTTCCGGACGCGAGGACACCGAAGCTGGCCGTCACGTTGTCCCTGTCGATAAACTCTCCAACCTCTACCGGCGAGGAGGGCGAGCCGTTTGACAGGTTCGATGTCGAGTTCGAGGGTTAGCAGCACCCTCTAACGTGCATCATTCGTCATGCCTTGCCGACAGGAATCCAGTGCTTATTGCGTACCGACGCCCTAACGCTTTGAACGTTGCCATTCCACTTCGCCTGGGAGAATGCTAGGCCTTGTCGGCGCCAGAAGTTCAGTTCGACGTCTCCACTAGAATCATTTTCGCGGAACGTTATTTTTCTTAATGCCAAATGTTGAGGGCAACAATATGCTGCACTGCAGGTGCTTTGTATGAAGGGTCCAACGATTACGGTCTTGCTCCTGGGATGTACGTTATTGAGCGGCCAGGCCCAACAGCGAATCGTGAACGACGGGAACGGCACTATTACTTTTGCTGTGCTGGCAGACCCGCAGTTCGGGATGTACTCGAAAGACAAGGACTTCCTCCAAGAGGAAGCCAATCTGAACTTCGTCGTTACCAATCTGAACCGGCTGCATCCGGACTTCGTTGTTGTCTGTGGAGATTTGACCGACCGAACTGGAGACGAAGAGGAAATTACAGCCTATAAGCAGACCATGCGGAGGCTGGATCCAACGATCCCGATCTATAACGTGCCTGGCAATCACGACGTAGGGAATCTTCCGAGTCCATCGACATTGGCCAACTATCGGACTGCCTATGGCCCCGATTACTATACCTTCCACTATGGGCGGGTTCTGGGCATTGTGCTGGACTCCAGCCTTATAGCGTCATCCGATCGGGCGCCTGACGAAGCCGCCAAGCAGGAGGCCTGGCTTCGCAATATTCTTTCGCATGCCAGCTCCAACCAACAGATTCTTGTCTTTCAGCACATTCCCTATTTCCTAAAGGAAGCCGGTGAAAGGGATCAGTACTTTAATATCCCCCTCGTCATCCGCAAAAAATACCTGGATCTATTGAGCTCGAATCACGTTCATCTGGTCTTTGCAGGACATTACCACCGGCTTGCAGGAGGGAATGATGGATCGATCACCGAGGTCGTGACCGGCGCTGTGGGTATGCCTATCGGAGATTCCAGCTCAGGGTTTCGTCTCGTGCAGCTACGACCTTCCGGGATGAAGACGGAGTGGTATTGCCTCGGCAATATTCCTAACCGGATTGAGCACGACCTGCCCAAAGGAGGGTGCTCCTCGGGTGATTGAGGTTGGAGCCACCAGTGATCGACCATGTCCGAGAGAAGCTGAGCGAAAACTCACTTTCATGTACCTACCGTTTCATACCATCGAACGCAAACGGGTGCGACGTTCGTTGACCAGCAAAAGCGATCGATCTGTGCCGCCCGGCAGAGTGGGTTTTCCCCCGGGCGATCGTTGAAACAGATCGATTGTGGCGAATATCTTTAGAACTAGAAGTTGAAGGTGGCCATGATCTGCCCCTGGCGGTTGACGGGAGAGAACTTGCCGGTGACCTGACCGAAGTTCGAGGAGCCGAGCGTTGTGGACGGGAAGGGAGCCTGAACGCGGTTGAACGCGTTGAAGTAGTCCATCCGCACGGTGAACGAGGTTCCCTCCGTGATACGGAACAGCTTCTTGACGCTCAGATTCTCCACCGGGTACCAGGGACCGCGAACCGCGTTGTAGACGCGCTTTGCGTTGCCAAGCACATACTGGCTGCCGGTGTTGCTCCAGGCGCCCGTGCTGAATAAGACCGGTGCCGGTCCTTTGCCTTCGAAGAACCTCGTGATCTGGCCGTAGTTCCCAGACCAGAGCTTTAGTCCAGGATTGAAGTTAGGCCGGTTGGTGCCGTTCAAGGGGCTCCCACCGCTCTGCGTGATCGCCAGCGGCTGGGAGTTGTTGTAGGTCACAATCCCCGATATCTGCCATCCGCCCAGCAACCTGCCCCTCTCGCCCCTGTTGAGCCAGCGCTGGCCCGGACCGAACGGAAGCTGATAGAGGAGGGCTAGCTTGGATTCGAATGAGCCAGTCGAATCCTCACCCCAGTCGGCCTGCTGGTTGTACTTGTTCACGGTCGCGATCAGGTTGTCGTAGAGCCTGGGCAATTCGATATTGGCCAGGAAGTTGATGTTGTTCGACAGGTGCTTATCGGCCTGGATCTGGAAGGCACTGAAGTACGTGGTTCCCGCCTGGTCCCACGCCCGCGCCACGTTGGAGTACTGCGGGAACGGTTTCAACGATTGAAGGACCGTAGCACCACCTTTGAACTGCGTCGCGAAGTCCTCATACGGTGCGGTGAAGCCGGCTGCCTTCGCTGCGGCCGAGTTGATATTGGCCGTCAGCACTGATCCGTACTGCAGAACCGAAGGATTGGGCTGACTGATCGGGTTGCGGTTATAACCCGAGAGGTGCGTGACCCGGTTGCCGGTGTAGTCGACGGTCAACATTGTGTGCCAGGGGATTTGCCTCTGCACGCTCAAGGTCCACATCTGCAGAATTGGAGCTTGGCCGTTCTTGTTGTGGTCGAGGTAGTAGATGGTCTGGGCGACACCCAGACCGGGGTTGAAGGGCGTGGGAGTGACGGCGGGAATGGGATTGGCCCCGCCGCCGGCGTTGGTCCACTGGCCATAGGCGGAGGTAGTGCTTCCGGTTGCGTTCAGCGTGTAGCTTCCGCCAAGCAATCCAGCCATGCTGTTGATGGGGCCGCTCAGGCCTTCGCCCTGGCCGTACGCGCCGTTATAGCCCAGGGCCGTAATGGTGTATCCGCCCTGAATCACCGTATTCCTGTCGACGCTGTAGGCAAAGCCTATACGGGGACCAAAATACAGGTCGAGAATCGCAACGCGGTTGTAGCCGGCGCAGCCCTGGCAGTTGCCATACTGCGTGGCAGCGCCGAGCAGGTCGCCCGCCGCGGGATTTGGAGTGGTGGGGTTCAGGAACACGTTATTGTTCTGGGACATCGTGTAGGGGATCATCAGGTCGTAGCGCAGGCCGGCGTTCAGCGTCAGCTTGTTCGTCAGCTTGAAATCGTCCTGTACATAGAAGGAGACGGCATTCGTGTTGACGGCTGTCGTAGTCGCCGCCGTGCGATTGGCGGAATCGGGCAGGCCCAGCAGGAAGCTGGCAAAGGAGCTGCCGTACTGAGAAAAGTTCACATTCGAGGGATCCGGGATGGACGTCTCATGCTGGCTGAAGCTGAAATGTCCGCTGCTGTAGTTGCTCAGCGTGGTCTCCCAATAATGGTGGTACTCGCCCCCAAAGTTGAAGGTGTGGCGGCCCTTGTTCCACAACCAATTGTTGAAGATGTTCCAGCCTTTGTTGTCCACGTAGTAGCGGACCAGACTGCTGTTGCTGTTGCCCCAGTTCGTGGGCGCATTTTGGCCGTTGAAGCTAATGTAGGGCAACGTGTTGCTGTTGGTGATGCCGGGGAAGTTCACGCTGTTGTTGGTGTTCTCGTTGTTCTGGAACTTGTCCTGCGCCGCAAATCCGGCTGTCATCACCAGGTTAGGACGAAGGGTCTTGGAATAGTTCGCCAGCCATACGTTGGCATTGTCGGTCAGTTCCTCCTGCCCGGTGAGCGGGTTAGTGACGGGAACGATCGGAGCGTCTTCCTCCTGGGTGACGAAATAGTGATTGCGCCACCAGGTGAAGGCAATGTTCTGGCTCTGTGAGATCTGGTGGTTCACCGTGACGCCCCACGCCTTGTTCAAATTCGGCACCGATGTAATCACCGGCTTCGCATTGCCCTGCAGGCCAAAGTTGGTTCCCGTCGCGCTGGGGTCGGGAATGTACTGGAGCATCGACTTCGAGAGAGGGTCGATGCGGTCGGGACAGATTACGTTCGGCTGGTTGCCGTTGCATCCCATGAACTGCTTGCCGGTCTGCGGATCGTAGATCGGAATCAAATTTCCCTTGGTGTCGACAAACTGGGTGAAGTCGCCGGTCTTCATGGCCGGCGTGGGCACCGTGCCGAACGTCGTGATGCCCGCATCCTTCTTGAAGATGTCGATGCTGAAGAGGAAGAACGTCTTGTTGTGGCCGTTGTAGAGCCTCGGCAGGACCACGGGACCGCCGATGGTGCCTCCCCAGTCCCTCTCGTTATCGATCGGCGCAAGCGCTTTGCCCGCACTGTCGAAGCGGGACGGGAAAAAACCGGCCGAGTCGAAGACGCTGTTACGGGCGATGTAAAAGGCATCGCCGTGGAGCTTGTTGGTGCCTGACTTCATGTTGTAATCGACCGCCCCCTGCACCATGCCGTAGCGGGCTGAAAAAGCGTTGCGTATGACGCGGAACTGGTCGACCATTTCGTACGGCGGGTCCGAGTTAATGTCGGAGGCGGTATCAAGCTGCACGCCGTTATAGTAGTTGCCGGCCGAATTGATCTGGCCGGATGCGCCGCCTTCAATGGTCACGCTGCCATAGGGACCGGACCTGACGCCTGGCGCCAATGTGGCAAAGCTGGTGATCTGGCGCATGTAACCGTTGATCTCAAGAGGCAGGTCCGACACCTCCTGCGTCGGCAGTATCGAGTCAAGCTGAGGATCGGTGGTATCCATCTGGATGTTATTCAGCGATGACACCTCAACTGTCTGGGTGACGGAACCCATCGTCAGCTTGATATCGTCGGTCGCTTCGGCCCCTACTTCGACAACGACATGGGTCTGCTTGAATATCTTGAATCCTGTTGCCTGCACCGTGATGTCGTAGGTTCCCGCGGGCAAAGGCACCGTATACAGGCCCACCGAGGATGCAGCGACCTTCGCTCTGATCCCGGTGGCTTCGTTAGTGCACAGAATTTGCGCGCCGGGGATGGCTGCGCCCGACGGGTCCATCACCTTGCCGGTGAGACCGGCGTTGGAGGCCTGCGCGTTAAGCGGTCGCTGGAAAAAAATCAGACATGGAAAAAGAAACACCAGTGCAAGAAGCGCCAAACGGCACGGACCCTGCATCAGCTTTCCTGTCAGCTCTGCCGGCTCATTCCGCATTCCGTTCACGTTTTTCGGTTGTTGGTTTGGCATGGCACCGTCTCCTAAATTTTCCTTCAGTTTTTCTGCTCGCGTCTGTGGAACAAAACCGCTTTTCATTCGGTGTGAACCGATCTCGGAATTTCGCTGTGGGCCGAAGCCGTACGTTCGCTACTGTCTTTTGAATCGCTGTGCAAGTAAGGGCACATCCGCCGGCACGTTCTGCTCGGGGAAATTCCAGCCGCGCAGAGAAACACGGGGATTCCCGACACCCGCAGCGTCCACTGGAGCCTCGATGGTGACCGTCCGCTCCTCGCCTGGCAGCAAAGAGAGGTAATTATCGCTGTAATACGCCGGAAGGATGCGCGTACCGTCTGCGTGAAACAGCGTCAGTTTGAGGGCAATTGCCGCATCTCTGCCGGTATTGCGCAGATGCACGCTCCACACCCTCTCTTTTACGCCGTCCACCACAGAGTCAGCCGCAGCCTTCAGCCCGGAGCTCAGCGAGGCGGGAGCAAGTTTGTCCAGACCGCGATTATCTTCGGGCTGTTTGGCAACCCAGTAGAAGTTATCGGCAATCATGGCGCCAGCCGCATCGCGCAACTCCAGCCGCACAAACACAAGCGGGTACTTTTCGAAAAGATCGTCGACGGGAAGCACAAAGAGAGGCGTGGTGACGTTGGCGGCGGCGTCAACCTGGGTGTCCTTCGACGCCAGCGTCTCGTTCTCCGGCGAAACAACAAGCGCGCGCACATGCAGGCCGCGCGCAGCCTCGCGCGTGGTATTTACCAGCTGTACGGTGTGGTCGGAAAGATCCATCTGCACGTGCAGGGGGGCATTGGCTTTGCGGATGGCATAGAACGACGCCTGCGTGTCATAGTCCGAGCTGTACATCTGCCACATCGTGCTCGGCCACGCCGGTTGCGTCATCCAGATCATGCGACCGCTGTTGGGTTTCCAGAGATGCGCATACATGCCCTCGTAGATCGCCTGATGATCGACATAGTTGAAGAGCTGAACGCGGCGTTCGAACTCCTTGAGCGAATCGAACGGCCCCAGCTGCAGCGAAAGCTGGTGCATAAGCTCGTGCGTGTTGCCGCCTTCGCTTTGGTGCCAGTCGTGGTAGGCCCACGCATCACTCACCGGCCAGCGGTCTGCTGGAGCAACCGTATGCTCGAACGCCTCACGCGTGGGGAACGACGAGATGCCAAGTTCAACCGAGAAACCGCGATTCAGCTTGCTGAAATACAGTGTTGGATCGACCCAGTGATAGGGACCGCTCGGCCGCAGATTCACCTGATTGGAACTCGGCGAATAGAAGCGCGTGCCGTCTTCTTCGTGGAGCATGTGAATCAGTTTTTCGTTCAGTACCGGCGGCGGAACACCTTCATTGCGTCCGCACCAGATCACAATCGAGGGATGATTGCGATAGCGGCGCACTGTGTCGCGCGCGTTTTCTACGAACAGCTCCGGATCTCCCGGCTCGGCGTTGTAGTTCTGCGTTGAACCCCAGAAGTCGTTCCAAACCATCAAGCCGTACTCGTCAGCTAGCTCGTAGAAAGTCTCTTCCGTGTTCTGGCCCACCCAGTTGCGAATCATGTTCAGATGCGCTTCCTGGTGCAAACGGAAATACGGCTCCAGGTGCGCACGGCTGACGCGCTTGCGCGTGTCGTCCATGCCCCAGTTGCCTCCGCGCACAGCGATGCGCACACCGTTCACCTTGATCACCAGGTCGGTAAGTCCGTCTTCACCGGCCACCGGGCGGACAGAGGGCGTATTCTCCGCGGCCGGATCAATGGTGGAGGCCCATCCGGTTCCGGTCTGCCGCATGTCTTCATGACGTACGTCGACGGGATCGTAATTCTTGCCTACCGTGAGCGTGGGGTTCACCTCGACGCGGCGCAGTTGGCCGGTATGGTCGAAGAGCGTGAGTTCGTACGTCACCTCGCGGACGCCGAACGTGACCGTGCGCTGATCAGAGACGGCGTCACCGGCTGAAAGCGTGAGGCGCAGGTGATAGAGGTTCGGATCGCCGTATCCATTCGGCCACCAGAGCCGTGGGTGCGCGAGGTGCAGCGCGCCAAATCGATCCGTAGTGAGATGCAATGTGCTGTCGCCCGGCGGGACTGTTGAGCTCATGTGCACCTGCACGCCCTCGAACGCCGCGTTCAGAACGACACTGCGCGCGAAGGTCCCTGCGTTGTGCACCGGAACATTGATGTCCAGGTCGGCAGTGGAGACGTCTGGCAGTGGGAGATGCGTGATGATCTGCGGATCGCCCAGTGTGACCGTCCCCGTCTCTTCGAGACTGACGCCCTGCCAGATGCCGGTATCGCGATCGCGCATCGCGGGCATCCAATCCCATCCCTCTGTATCCACGAACGTGGGGCCATCGATCAACATCAGACCGCCGTCATAGCCGGGACCATCCTTCATCGACTGCTCAGCCGGGATGCCAGGATGCGGCGGCGGCGCAACGCGGACGGCGAGTGCGTTTGGGCCGGGACGAAGCAGCGAGGTCACATCGAAGATGCCGCGCTCAAATGCGCCTCGCATTTCGCCGACCTCATGACCGTTGAGCCAGACATCGGCGGTGTAATTGATACCGCCGAAGCGCAGAGTGAATCGCCGCCCCGCTGCACGCGCCACTGGTGCAGAGAATTCGACTCGATACCAGTAGTCGTGTTTGTTCAGCGATTCTGGGATCGCAAGATTATTCAGTCCAAAGTCGGGATCTGGATATATACCTCGATCGATGAGCGTGGTAAGCACCGTGCCGGGCACTGTGGCCGGTAACCACTTTGCTTCGGAAGCATGGGAGACACCACTCAGATATTTTGGCTGTGAGATCCGCGCTCCAGCTTCTGGCAGGATCGACTTGTCAGCATTCGAATAAAGCCGCCAATTTGCCGCGATCTCCCATGCCCCGGGCCGCTCCTCCCTTAAGGTGGGTGCGGGCGGAGGCAGCGGGTCGTCTTCGGGCCGCTCGGGTGCCGCGCCGTGAGGCATGTCGGCAGGATCCTGCGGAGCGCGATAGCCCACTTGTTCCTTGGTCTGTATCGGCCAGGGCTTGGCGTTCTCCTCGCGAAGCTGCGCATCGAAGTCCGGCGGCGTTGCGAAATCGTGCGCGACCTCCGCTGCGGATCTGGCACCCTCGGTTACCGAAAAACCTCCTATGTCGCCGCTGAAGCGTACCGTCTGCCCGGCGGGATCGGGGGCCAACTCGATCGCCGGATTCAATTCGGCCTTGGGAGAGTGCGCGGTCCCGACGGCAGATCCATCCACATAAAGAGTCATGATCTGACCGCTATCGCTTAGGGCCAGTAAATGCCACACGTTGGGTTTCAGAGCCGTTGTGGCAAGAACCGACACACCCGCGTCAGAGCCGATCCCGGGATATCCCTGCTGAAGCTCAAAGTAACAGGAGGATGAATTCGGGTCGCCGATACCCGCGATCAGGGCATCCGCGTCCGGCGTGCCCGTTCGTACCCACAGCTCTTCGGTCCTGGCGACTGCACCCGCAAGTTCCTTCGGCAGCGGCTTGGTGAGTGCTGGGCCCCCTGCCAGCAAGTGTGCGAGATACGGCCCTGCCTGCATGGGCGATTGAGCATAGATTGCGCCCGACCCGAGCAGGACAGCCAGGATGGCGACTCGGAATAGCTTCTGTTTCAAGGACGATATTCCGCGATGCAACCCGGGCCGATCACATGTCTCTGCCAATACAAGCTTTGGAACTACTGCCACGAACTCCCCCGGAAATCGAATTCAGAGTAGGAGTCGGCAAGCAAGCGGTCTAGGTTAGAGCGGTTCGGCTGCCCTTGGGCGGTGAATAGGGTTGTTGCTCTTCCATTATTGGAACGGGCCCCCGAGGGAACTAGAAGATCTCAGATCCAGAAGCCCCATGCGGCCTTGCAGTTCGGTGCCACTGCCCCGGACGCGATCTGTAGACGGGTTGAGTCACAAACTGTCATGGTGCTCTAATGGTCTTCCTTGATATCAGGCGGTTAACCGGACGTTAACCACGTTAGACCGGCGCGCAGGCTATACTCGGGTTCGAATCGAGACAATGTTAACTAAGGATTCTCCACGCGAAAAAGCAGAGACCGCAGACGCCCCAAGTAGCTCGCCCGAGGCCGCTCAGATTCGCGAGCACCTTGATATGGTGCTTGCGAGTGACGAGTTCTCCTCCAGCCGACGCGCTTCGGAACTGCTACAGCATCTGGTGGTGCGCGCTCTTGCCGGGGATAACAGCAGCCTGAAAGAACGTCTGCTCGGTGTGGAAATATTTCACCGACGCAGCGACTACGACACCAGCACGGATGCAATCGTGCGCGTCACGGCCAACGATGTGCGCCGGCGGCTTGCCGGGTTCTACTCTCGCCACCACGATCTCTCCCTACGGATTTCACTTCCCCTCGGCTCGTATGTCCCTGATTTCATTGCGACGTCACGCGAACCTGTATCACCACTTGCGGGAAATGTACGAACCTCCGGCGCCTTGCTGCACTCCGAGCCTCGGTCCGCATCTGACTCCGCAACCGCACCCGTCGTCGAGACTTCCTCGCCAGCCCAGGTTCCCATCCCAACACGCAGCCGTACTTTGTCCAAACTGCAATATGCCCTTGGCCTGATATTGGCTGTGCTCGTTGGGTGGTGGTTCCACAGCGTGATACATAGTCACGAGGCACATACGAAGAGTGGCTACTCCTTTTATGGCGAGCTCCTGGGACCGATCGGACTAGAGAACCAGGGCAAAACTGAGATCGCTCTCACCAATCCGCATGTGCTGCTCTACCTGGGATTGAAAAGCCCCGGCCCTGGGCTGGGTGAAACCCTCAACGATATTCCTGTCCCAGCGAACATGGCCGCTGTATTGAACAAGAGCGCCAACGATAATCAAGCGGACTTTCCGTATCATCACTTCTTCGTGGACACGACTGCTTACACCGGAATCGGTGAGGCCAAGGCAGCCTTCGGGCTGGCTCGCACCCTGGAAGCGACAGGCCGCAAGGCAGAGCTGACTGAAGAGCGCTTCCTCAATTGGGAGACTGCTCGCCAGGAACCTCTCGTCATTCTCGGCGCACCGCACGAGAGTAAATTCGTCCAGGACACACTGTCGGCGGCCAACTTCACCATCGGCTATGATTCGATCCACAACGCTCATCCACTGCCGGGTGAACAGGCCGACTATTCGCGCTCCCGCTATGGCGACGTCCTGGAAGATTATGGTCTGATCTGGATGACGCAGTCTCCCTCCGGAACGCGAATCCTCGTACTTGCCGGACTAAGCAGCCCCGGCACGGCAGGCGTAGGCGAATTCTTCAGCGATCCCGAACGCATGAAACCGGTGTACCAGCAGCTTCGCGCCGCCGCCGGTTCTGGCCACTTTCCAGATTCGTGGCAGGTTCTGCTGCGTATCCAGGCAAGGCAGGATGTCCCCGTCAACGTAACGCCCGTAGCGGTGCGAATCACTCGGAAACCATAGACAGGATCAATTGGAGAACGCCGACGAAGCGTTAACTAACGTGGGCGCGGCCGACTTCGCGCCCTCGTCGTTTCGACATAACTCACTGATTCTCCTGTGCGAATTGACACGTACCCCAACCGCAACCGCTCTAACGTTGCTATCGCGCCACCAATGCAACGATGATGCTCACGAAAACGAAAACGGCATGGGATGGACGCAGCCGTGCGCGAGGGACCCCAGCGCGATGACCGACCTGCTCAACCGTCGCACTTTTCTCCAAACAGGACTTGCAGCCACGGGGGCCGCTTTGACCTCCTCGTTACCTCTAAAGGCCGCCACACCCACTCGATCGCAGCCGAATTTGCTCTTTATCTACACCGAGGGCCAGCGTGCCGACTGCATGGGCGTCGCTGGCCATCCGATCCTGCGCACTCCGAACCAGGACCGCATCGCACGCGAGGGCACGCGCTACACCAATGCCTTCTGCACGAACGCGCTGTGCGCTCCGGCCCGAGCGACCGTGATGACCGGTATGTGGTCGAGAACTTCCGGCGCTCTGGATAACAAACTGCTGAACACACCGCTGCCGCCGGACATTCCCCTCTGGACCGACCTGTTGCGCGACCACGGTTACCGCACCGCCATGCTCGGCAAGGTGCATGTGCGCAACGGGCTCAAGGAACGGTACTGGGACTACTACTTCGGCTTCAATGCTCCGGTGACCAACTACTACAAACCACGCTTCGCGGAAGGCCGCGCTGGCACGATCGGGCCGGAGAAGATCTATAGAGGGTATGCCGATGACCTGGTCACCGACCGGGCTCTCGCGTGGCTGGATGGGCTTAAGAGCAACGAACCCTTTTGCATGAACCTCTGGTATCAGACGCCGCATGCTCCATTCTTCCGTCCGCGACGCTTGTTGGATGCCTACAACGGCGTGCCTATTCCTAAGCCCGCCACGTTTGACGATGACCTTCGCGGTTATCCAGGCAAACCCAAGCCGTTTGTCGAGGCCGATAACAAGATCGGCACCATTGATACCGGCGATGCAGTTCGTTCACTCGAGGAACTGTGCAAGGACTACTATGCCGGCCTTACTGCCGTGGATCAGAATATCGGCCGCGTGCTTCAGTGGCTCGATCAGCGAGGGCTTACTGACGACACAGCAATCGTTTTCAGCTCCGATCATGGCTATTTCCTCGGCGAATGGCGACTGTTCGACAAGCGCCTGATGCATGAGCCTTCTATCCGGGTGCCCATGATGGTGCGGTATCCTCACCGCGTACGGGCGGGAGAGGTTAGGAGTGAGATGGTACTGGATGTGGACCTGCCGCCAACGCTTCTTGACCTCTGCGGCATCAAGGCGCCGGCCACAATGCAGGGAAGGAGTCTGCTAGAGGTGGGCTCGTCTGCGCCATGGCGCAAGGACTGGCTCTATGACTACTACGAATATCCGGGATGGGAGAACGTCAAGCCACACCGCGGTGTGCGCACCGAGACGCACAAGCTGATCCAGTGGTACACACAGAATCCGGTGGAATGGGAGCTGTACGATCTCGCCAGCGATCCCAACGAGGCGAACAATCTTTTCGGGGAGCCCAAGCATGCCGCGATTCAACAGCAACTCATGCAGCGGCTGGATGCGCTGTTACGCGAGATCCCCTCTCGCTCAGCGTAAAGGTAGGCTTCCCTGCAGATGTGCGTTAGGTCTTAGCCGGCTTCAATGGGCTGGCGGCCGAAGAACATCGACCCCAATAATCTTGTCTATCAGTTCGACTCGTTGCGTGATTACAGCCCTGCACGGAAGACCATCAAAGTGGCTGTCCTACATCAATTCGGCGGATGATTTCGTGAATCCACGAAACTGGGAATTCCACAGAAACAACATCAAGACTGTGGCCGAAGGGAAAGTTTGCGCTACTGCCGATCAACGATGAGAATCGCGGCCGCGGGGGCGCACGCCCAGGCGGCGGTGTGGAAGCAGTATTTGCTGGAATTGCTAGCCGAATCCGACCACAGAAATAACGAGAATCAACCTGGACCGTAAGCCGGATGTAATATTCATCGGTACGTGCCGGGTGGTTATCGGTTGTGGTGGAAAGTTCAGTTAGAGGAGCCAACACACATGATGAAGTATTGGGTACATACGCTTGCGGTCTGCTGTCTTGCTGTTGTTCCGGCGATGGCACAGGCGCCCGGCTTGTCCGAAGTCGACAGCCAGCTGCGGGCACAGGAAACCAAGGACTCGCACCTGATGTGGTGGCTCCATGAGGTGACTGATGTGTACGGTCCGCGCCTCACCGGCTCCCCCGGACTGAAGGCCGCGCAGGATTTCGCGGTGAAACAAATGAAGCAGTGGGGCTTCTCGAACGTCCACCTCGAACCATGGAACTTCAATCATCCCGGATGGCAGAATCTGGAGCTTGAAGCGAACACCATCTCGCCGTTTCAGCAGACGCTCAATGTCCGGCCGGCTGCATGGACTCCGGGCACCAAGGGGCGTGTGCAGGGTCCGGTGCTGGTCATTGAGCCACCGCAGCCTCCTCCGGTGACGCCTGGCGCGCGGGGCGGCGGCGGCTTCGGCGTTCGTGCAAACAGCGGTCCAACGCCCGAGCAGCTGGCGGCCATACAGAATGCAGGTACGGCGGCGCCGCCTATGCCTGCAACGACGCCGGTTCAAAACAAGCCCGTCACGCAAGCCGATCTCGACGCGTACCTGGCGACGATCAAGGACAAGGTCAAGGGCGCCATCATCTTCTATGGGCCGCACGTGGAGGTGGCTGAGAATTTCGTTCCAGCGCCCTTACGTCGTACCGATGAAACCTGGGCACAGCCTGCCGCGCGTCGTGGCGGATTTCCTCCGCGTGGTGGTGGCGAGCCTGGCCCGGGCCTTTCCCTGGCTGAGATCACGGGCCAGGTGAACAAGTTCCTGATTGCGAATGGCGCGTTGGCCAAGGTTACCGACTCTGGTCGCGCCTACGGCATTGTGTTGCAGCAAACCACCTCGGGGTACAACGAGAACCCGAACAGTCCGAACCTCCCCACGCTGGTGATGGGGAATGAGGACTACGGACGCATTTATCGAACTTCGACGATGGACCACATTCCGGTTGTTTTGAGGATCAACATTCACAACGAGTTTTATCCCGCTGGCCGCACCGTCTACAACGTTGTCGGGGAGTTGCCCGGCACGGGTAAAAGCGATGAGGTGGTGATGGCAGGTGGTCACTTCGACTCTTGGAACCCGGCGACGGGTGCAACAGATAATGCGGCCGGTGGTTCTGTTGCAGTGGAAGCTTTACGACTCATCCAGACGCTGAAGCTGCCCCACCGTCGCACCATCCGTGTTGCTTTGTGGAGTGGAGAAGAGGAAGGGCTGTATGGCTCGATCGCCTATGTGGCGCAACACTTCGGCAGCGCGGAGAACCCCAAGCCTGAGTGGTTCAAACTGGACGCGTACCTGAACCTCGACGACGGCACTGGCAAACCGCGCGCAGCCAGCGTATTCGGGCCGCCTGAAGCTGCAGCTATGGTGCAGACAGCGATGGGCAACTTCAAGAACTGGGGCTTCAATACCGCTAACCCCACGCTCGGCCGCCAGACCGGCGGCACCGACAGCACTTCATTCAACAACGCCGGCCTTCCCGGTGTTGGCTACAGCCAGGATCCCTTCGACTACAACACCTACACACATCACACCAGCTTCGACACATACGAGCGCATCTACGAGCCTGATATGCGCGAGGCGGCGGTCGAGGAAGCGCTCACCCTCTTCTATCTCTCCAACACCGATCAGATGGTACCGCGTTGTTCAGCTGCTACTATGCCCCCGCCTCCTGTTCCCTCGGCTCGGACCCTCGCGGCCCGAAATAGTACGGTACCGGCAACACCGGTGTCGGAGTTTATGTTACCGGCTGGAATGACTGCGCCCGAGCGCCCTAACCCATGCACGGCAGCACCACCGAGCCAGGCAGCGCCTGTCTCATGGCCAGCAAAGGGTACGAATGTCCAAGGGCGGTAAAGGAGATAGTTCACATGCCCTGTGACGAAGTCATCATTGAGACTTAAAGATCGACTAGCGATACCGACAGCGGGATGAGGCTTCGCGAGAAACCGAAGGAGTGCCTCTCGGCTCGATTTTGCCGGCTCCGAACAGAGCGGCTCCCATATCGCCTTGATGGCGCTTTGGGTTCATGAAACCACTTCTAATACCGAACTGCCACGCTAACCGCTCCATGCACGAGGCTTCCCGGCAGATCCACGGTTTCATCGCCCGCGGAAAAGCGCGTCCACGGTGCACCGTTCACAATCACCGACTTGATTGCTCTTCGACCCGGCGTGCGCAAACGCAGACGCACCAGCACACCCGGGTCTGTCGGCATCTGCACCTTGGCCGTCGCTTTACCGTGCTCCGTGTCCGACACCACTTCGTACGACACGGGTCCAAACCGTGTTGGCGCGCCGCTCACGCGGAATCGCTTGCCCTGCTCCATCCATTCGCGCGGGGCAGCGCGATCCAGCCACAGCACCGGGTGATCCGGCTGCTCGAACACCAGCATCCATTTCGTAAAAATCGGCACGGAATCTTCAGATGGCGTCGCATACGGGCCGCCCAGCGTGCCATCCATCTTGGCGCTCTCGGTCGCTGTCCAGTTGCCCGGCGAGAAGGTGTGCGTACGCTGTGCATAGAAGGCAAGCAAAAACTCCCGCGGATGATCGAACTGCAGGCTGGCGTATGGCGGTCCGAAGGCGAGGAAACCCGTGATGTGGTTCCCTCCCCCCGGCAGGCCAAGCCGCAGGTTTCCGCGGGCATCCAGGCTTTCCCACAACATCGACTCTTCCTGCGTTGTCAGTTCGCCTGACTCCAGCATCTCCATGTAAGCACGCTGTTTGCCATAGGTTGGCGTATCTCCGGCCACCGCGGGGACATACGGAGGCGTCTGCGTGCGGTCGGTGGAGCGCTCGATCGCGAGTTCCATGTCCTTGCGCAGAACCACAGACTCATCGAGCAGTTTCTGCGCCTTCACCGCCAGCGCTTTGTCACCGCTCTTGCGTGCAATCTTGAGAAACGCTTCGCCGAGGTCATGGAACCCGCGCGCAGCCTCCCCATTGTTGGCAAAGTGCGGCAGCATGTAGTGGTACGGATCCACTTTCAGGCTGCTGTCATGCTCGGACCAGCCGCGAATCACGCCGTAAGCCACATCGGTGGTGGGCCGGGTGCGCGCCTCGGCATGTAGCGTGCTCAGGATGTCCGCAATTGCCAACAGCTTGCTCTGATACTTCCGCAGAGTTGTCGCATCCCCGCTGTACGCGAAATACTTTGCCACTACGGTTAGCATTTTGCCGTACTGACCGATCTCCGGGCCGCGACTATCCAGCGATCCATCGTCGCGCACCGTGTTGGTGAAGTAATCGTCGATGTATCGCCGCGCGGTATCGAAGGCGCCCCATTCCACAAAAGCCATGACATCGCTGTTGAACGTGTCCTGAAACGTATCCACGTTGTTGTAGCCATAGCCGCCGACCACATTGATTCCTCCCAGCGGAGGATAGCCATACTTGGGGTGATCGTTCACCCGCGTCAGTTCTACCAGCGAAAGCGCACGCCGGTTGAAGTCCGCCAGATGCGGATCCGGAACATCGATACTCATGGAAGTCTTCAGATCGTGAGTCCACTGAGCATGCACCTTGAATAGCGCCGCATAAAACGCCGCGGCTGGCGGTTCCTTGCGCGGGGGAAAGGGAAGGTGATGGTAGAAGTAGTGCGCTTCCTTCAACGCGCCATGGTCAACCAGCAGTGCACGATACCACACCGGTTGCGTCCAGAAGTGCCCCTTCTCTACGTCTGCGAACAGTGACTCTTCCCAATACCTCTGCTCACCGGCGGGAAATACAAAGCGGTTGATCGGCAGCCAACCACCGATCAAGCCTTCGCGCACATCCTTGCGCACCCGCGCCTGTTGCATCTCAGGAAACAGCTTGCCCAGGTCGACGTAAATCTCATCGCTGTAAGCGCCATACTCATACGTCGGCTTATCGTCGCCATAAGGCGTACCCACGAAAGACGGCACACGCAGTGGCGGCAGCGCAGCCTGAACCTTCGCATAACTTGGATCGTCCTCGCCCCGGAGAAGCTCGGAAGCAAGAAGGTCACGCTTCGATTCGGTCACTTCCTTTAAGGTGTGACCGGCATAGAGCGAAGGCTCTGGCGCACTCGTCGGTTCAGCCGACTTTGCCAGCGTGAGCACACTGCCATGGACACCCAGATAGACAATGTCCCCGGTATCGCTGGATAGATCTTCGAGTACAGCCAGCGGCGCAGGCGCCTGCGGCAACACCGCCATTAGTGTCCACCCCTTCACAGCATGGCCCAGGGCTATATGGACCGTCTCTGTGCCATCCGCGAGCGTTGCGGTGTTGGCAGCGGCATCCAGGCTTACCAGCCGCAAACTGCTAACACTTCCTTTTGTTTGCGCGTTGGCCTTTGTGACCGCATACGCGAGCCCAACCAGAGCCAGCAGGCTCAGAGCCACCTTGCATCGCTTCATCATTTCGAGAACCTTACCCCTTTTTGCCGTTCTGGAAACTTCTAAGTGCCTGTTTTCTATCGCCGAGGCCTACGCTCATCCAGGAAAGACAAGGATGATCGCGCTGGCTCTTGGCCACACTACATCCCGGAAGGGCCAGGCTTCAACATCTCCGAAAGGCTCGCGAGCCAACGGGTGGACCGGCTCAAGGAGCGCAAACAAAAGCTCATTGACGCTGTCGTGGACAAATTGTGGAGGGGGTTTGAAACGTTGGCGTCCCCGACGGGATTCGAACCCGTGTTACCGCCGTGAAAGGGCGATGTCCTAGGCCACTGGACGACGGGGACGCAACCTGTTGCAACTCTTCTATTCTACGCTATGAATCGAGTCCGAACGCTATCGATCCGGCGTTCTGCGTCGTGACGAACGGAGCTTCGCCCCGCACACTTATCGGCACGCCTCCGCATACTGCATAAGGATAAAGCTGTCTGTCATTCCGGCGATATAGTCTGCCGCAACACGCGGCGCACCTTCGTTCGCAATCTCCACCAGGTACGACTCGGGTAGCCGTTCGGGCTCCCGCACCCAGAACTCAAACAGTTCCGTGACCACAGCCTCCGCCTTGGCATGTTCCTGTTCAAGCAACGGGCATGTGTATAACGTTTCGTACAGGTAGCGTTTTCCTTCTGCTCGTTCCGCTTCGATCCCAGGCGAAAGCTGCGCTACGCGACCCGGTAACTCCCGAATGTCCGCTAGACTCTTGGCTCCGCTGGTAACGACGTTTTCACCAGTCTGTCGCACCAGGTCCAGCACCAATACTTTCTGCATCGTCTGTAGTGCGTCGTGGAATAGATACTTCTGCTCGGCGTTCGGATGAGCCCGCTTAACTGCCTCATAGCTTCTTCGGAGAATGACAACGTTCTCGATCGCGTGGTTGATCTCCAGCAACCCAGACTCAACACCGTCGTCCAAATCTGCCGTAAGATAAGCAATCTCATCCGCCAAATCAATGATCTGAGCCTCAAGTGGCGGTTGCTCTCGCAAAAAATACTCAGAGAGCTCTGGATGCGAAGCCTCATCATAGTCGCGCGAGTGCTTGATGATCCCTTCGCGCGTCGCCAAGGTCAAGTTCAGTCCACGATGTGCAGCATATCGCTGTTCAAAGTGCTCAACAATTCGCAGAGCATGGAGATTGTGATCAAACCTCAGCCCATATCTCTGTAGACACTGATCCAACGCGCGCTCGCCTGCGTGTCCAAAAGGCGGATGCCCGATGTCATGTACCAACGCCAGTGTCTCGGCAAGATCTGCATTGAGTCTGAGCGCCGCAGCCACTTGCCGCGCGACTTGGGCAACCTCAATCGTGTGCGTCAACCGGCTGCGAAAATGATCTGACGCACGGCTTGTAAACACTTGCGTCTTTCCGGCCAGCCGCCGAAAGGCACGCGATTGAATGATGCGATCTCTGTCTCGCTCGAAGGGAGACCGTCCGTCACTCGCGGGCGCAGGAAAAGCACGGACGGCAAGACGCTGCTCCTCGGCACCGAAGACGCCGCAACCATGAAGATCGGAGGTCACTAAAAACAGTCTAAATGCCCCGGAATGTGAACCCCACCTCTACTTCGGAGCGTTCACATGTGCCAGCTTCACCCGAGCACTTTCGAGTTTATGCTGCACTTTCGCGACGTCCGCCGGATCAGCCTCTGGCGGAAGAGACGTCGCGTACTGCGCCAGCGACCGTTGCCACTCATCGATCGCCGACGACAGTTTGCCCGACTTCGCGTCGATCTCTCCCAGGTGATCCAGTACCGTCGGATCGTTTGACATCCGTAAAGCAGCCTTGCGCGCGTAATCCTCCGCTAGCGCATACTGCCCCTGCTTGTAGTACGCCCACCCCAACGAATCCAGGTACGCACCGTTCTGCGGATCGAAGGTCACCGCCTTCTTCAGCATTGCGACCGCTTCGTCCAGCTTCTGTCCGCGCTCCGCCAACATGTAGCCAAGGTAGTTCTGAATCGGGGCGAAGTCCGGGGACAATTGCAGGCCCTTGCGAAATTCAATTTCTGCTTGCTCATACAGCTTCTGGCGCTCGGCGACGGTCCCGCGGTAATACGCTACAAACGCCTTCTCCTCGGGCTTTGTTGAAAGCGTTTCCGCTTTGTCCAGAATCTCCGATGCATCCTTCCAACGCTTGTCGCGCACATTGATGTCGGCGATGGTGAAATACACGTCGCGGTCATCTGGCGTTCCCGACAGCTGCGCATGGGCCAGCTTCAGCCCTTCATCCACCTTGCCGGAATCTGCCAATTGCCGCGCGTACGTCAATTGAAGATCGTGGTTCGTGGGCATCGCCTTGGCGGCTGCAGCGGCAGCATCGAACGCCGCTTTCCAGTTGTGCGCATCGCGATACGCATCTACGATTCCGCCAACTCCCCGTGTTTGATAATCGCCACCGAGCTGCTGCATCTCCTTGTAAGCCGCCACGGCCTCATCCGTGTGATTTGCCTCACGCTGAACGATCGCTAACCGGTCCAGGAACAGCGCACGATTGCTACGGTCCGCATCCGTGTACTTCCCACTCGGTGGCAATGTAGCGGTGAGCAACTGCTTTAGAGTCTTGATCGAATCATCAAAACGGCCAAGTGCGTCATAAACCAACGCCAGGTTATAACTCAACTCCACGTTGTCCGAGACCAGCGACTGCGCCTTTTTTAGCGTCGCAAGCGCCTGCTCGTAGTGTCCCTGCTGCCGCTGAATATCCGCCTGCCGAATCAGCGCCTGCGCGTCCTGCGGATCGCTGCCCAGTATCTGGGCATAAATCTTTGCTGCCTCATCCATTTGACCTGAGGCACTCAGGGCGGCCGCCAACCCACGCTTGGCATCCAGGTTATCGGGATCCTCGTCTACCGCGGCGCGATAAGCCTTCACCGCATTCTTCGGCTGCTTCAACTGGTCGTAGATTCCCGCGAGGGCGAAGTCCATGCGTGCGCTGCGGTCATCCACAGGCACTCCCTCAATGGCCTTGGCCGCGCGCGGCAGATCTCCCTGCTCCGAATACAGTCGCGCGATGCTCAGCACGACTTCTTCAGAGTTCGGATCGATCTTTTGTGCCGCCTTGAACTCAGCCTCCGCCTTCGCGGAGTCGTGTGCGAGACCATACAGTTGGCCGAGCAGCAGATGCGTCTCGACGTCGTTGGGCTTAAGCTTCGCGATCGTCTCATACTCCTTGATCGCGGCCTGCAGCATCTCTCCCGATTGGGGGTTCTGTCCATCTCCCAGCGACCGTAGATAAACGTGCCCCAGCAACATGTGGGCGTCGACGTCATCTGGATGTTTGTTGATTTGCTCCTGCGCTGCTGACACGGCCTCGCGAATCCGCCCCAACCGGAAGTAGAGGTTCGCCAGCCCATTCTCCAGCGTCTGCGAATCCGGATCGGCCTCCAGCGCAAGCTTGTACTGCTCAATCGCCTGCGTTGCCAGATCCTGCCGGCCATTCGCGACCGCCTGGTTCTCATAAATCTTCGCCAGACCGTAGTGATAGTAGGACGACGCGTGATCGGCCTGCGGCGTCCCAGCAGGTGGTGACGTCGGAACAGACGGAACTTGACTCTGCGCTTGGGCTATCGGAGCCGGCAGTATCAACACACAACCCACCGCCAAGGTCGCGCAAAAAAACACTCTCTTCATGGATACTTGGGCCGCCTTCGTCGAGTTCACCCGCTTCATCCTTAAACTCTAGTCTACAGAATTTCGATGCGGTTATCGCCCCCAATTCCTTGGATGGAGCCTGCTTATCCGTGCCTGAAGTGTCGCAACCCCGTCATAACCATAGCGATACCCAGCCGGTTCGCGGCCTCTACCACTTCCGCATCGCGAACCGACCCGCCCGGCTGAATGATCGCAGTCGCGCCAGCTTTGGCGATAACCTCCAAGCCATCCGGAAAGGGGAAGAATGCATCCGACGCCGCAACCGTACCTTCCAGCGGCAGCACGGCCTTCATCGCTCCGAACCGCGCCGCATCCACGCGGCTCATCTGCCCGGCTCCGACTCCAACCGTCTGTCCGAAACCATCCTTCAATCGCGCATACACAATCGCGTTTGATTTCACATGCTTGCAAACCTTCCATGCAAACAGCAAGGCTTCCGTTTCGCCTTTGGTTGGCTTGCGTTGCGTCACCACTTTCAAGGTCTCTGCGGTCGTAACTTCCGAATCCTCTTCCTGTAGCAGGTACCCGCCGGAAATCTGCTTCAGAACCGATTCAGGCCTCGTAGGCTTGATTCTCAGCAGCCGAAGATTCTTCTTCGCCGAGAGCGCGGCAAGCGCCTCAGGTGTGAAATCCGGAGCCACAATTGCCTCCACAAAAAGCTTCGCGATCTCCGCCGCAGCCTCCGCATCTATGGTCCGGTTGATGCCGATGACGCCACCAAACGCTGAAACAGGGTCCGCCTCAAGCGCCCGCCGGTACGCTTCCAGAACCGTCGTCCCCTGCCCGACGCCACACGGATTTGTATGTTTGATGATTGCCACCGCGGTGCTGTCAAACTCGCTGGCCAGCGCCCAGCATGCGTCGAGGTCGACGAGGTTGTTGTAACTGAGCTCTTTGCCGCCGAGTTGCTCCGCTCCTGCAATACCCTTCCCCGAGCCATCAACGTACACCGCCGCCTTCTGATGCGGATTCTCTCCGTACCGCAGCACCGTCTTGCGCTCCGCTGAAACCCGGAGCGTCTGAGGAAACTCCCCGCTCCGTTCAACACTGCCGGGCTCCTCCGGCAGCAACTCCAGTGTCGAAGCAATTCCTGCATCGTAGGCCGCCGTTGTCGCGAAAGCTCCGCGCGCCAGCCGCCACCGGGTCTTGTGACTGAGTGCACCACCACTCGCACGCATCTCTTCCGCAATCGCCGGATAGTCTGCGACGCTCGTCACGACAGCAACATCTTGAAAGTTCTTCGCCGCGGACCGCAGCATCGAAGGTCCGCCAATATCGATGTTCTCGATAATCTCCTCAAACTTCACGCCCGGCTTAGCCGCAGTCTTCTCAAACGCATACAGATTCACCACAACCATGTCGATCGCCAGAATCTCATGCTCCACGACTGCAGCCACATGCTCGGGGTCCTCCCGCCGGTGCAGAATCCCTCCGTGGACCATCGGGTGCAGAGTCTTCACACGGCCGCCCAGCATCTCCGGGAACCCGGTCAATTCGCTCACGTCACGCACCGGCAGTCCCGCGTCGCGCAGCGCCTTCGCAGTCCCGCCCGTCGAAACCAGTTCCACACCCAGTTCATTCAGAGTCTTCGCAAACTCCACCAGCCCGGTCTTATCCGTCACCGATAACAGGGCACGCCGCACAATCTTCGAGTCACTCATTCCATATGTGATTCTATCTGCGCGTCGGGCCCTGCCAAAAACTCACGGCCGAACGCGACCAACCTCAGTGCACGACGTCGTGCTCCGGCCTGATCGCCTCCGTAACCACCCGTCCCACGCAAGCGCTCGGCCGATTCACCCGCAGCAATGCCGCAAACGTCGCCGCAATATCCACCGGCTCCGCGTGCTCCAGATACGTGCCCGGCACAAACGGACTGCCGAAGAACGCCAACGGTACATGCCGGTCGTAGCTGTACGGTGAAAAGTGACCCGTGCCTATCCCGCCACGTCCAGTTGGCACCTGGTTCACGCCAGGCGTCACATACACCCACCACCCGCCGTTCGTCGTATAGCTGTGCAGGATCAGCCTTCCCTCTTCAGTATTTGGGACATCTCCCGCCCCCATCTGAATCTTGGTATACACATGGCGCACCGTTGCCGGCTGGAGCGCGTGACTTGCCGGCGTTTCAAATTGCCCCTTCTGCGCCGTCCTAAGCGCTTCCGGAATCATCTCCGCCACCATGGCCTCCGCTGCACTTTCGTCCATCCTTGCGGCCGAAAACGAGTCGCTGTCGAGTTGCACAAACGGCAGCTCGCCGCCCAGCACAAACCTCGTCTGCTTCCCGGGGGTCAGCCTGGCGACCAGCTCTTTGTTCAGCTCTGCGTTCATCGCACCACTTGGAAACACAGCCGCCGGCATCCCTTCTTTGGCGGCGTTCGCCGGTGAGGTCGCCACGCCGTGGTCTCCCGTCAGGGATACCCACACGTTGGCCAGACCGCCATCCACATGCGTATTCAGAAAGTCAAAAAAGTCGTTCAACTGTACGTCGATCGCCTCCAGCATTTTCCGCTGTTCCGGCGAGTCAGGCCCAACCACGTGTCCCAGGATGTCTGTCGAAGAGATGCTCAGCGTCAGTACATCGGTCACATCGTGAGTTCCTAACTTCTCCGCTTCCACCAGCGCCTTCGTAAAGTTCAACTCATATTGAACAGCCGCAGGAGTCTTCCCCACGCTCGCGTAGAAGTCGCCCGTCGCAATGCCGGCATCTTTGCGAGCGCGTTCTACCGCATCACTCGAATTGAATGACTTCACCCATGCCGGCAAATCCTTCATCCAGTAGGTCGAACTCTCCCAGTGTCCTGTCGCGTGATCAATCCAGTACGCCCCCTGCGATGCGTGCCCGGATGTCAGGATCGCCGCACGGTCCTTCAAAGAAACACCAAACAACCTGGCGCGTCCGCCCGTCGATTGCACAACCTCATCACCCAAAGTGGAAGCCAGCTCATTGCGGGGCGACGCACCCGATGCCGCATCCGCGCCCGCTCCAAGCAACGGGAAATCCGCATCCTGCACAGACGAGACCATCGCCGTTTTGCTCCGGCTCAAATCCCACCACTCGTTCACGCCAACGTTGTGTCCGTTCGTGTACGCTCCGGTCCCTATCGTCGAGTGGCCCGGCGCCGTCATCGTATTCGCGTATCCGTAGTAACACTGCGGAAAATACGCACCCTTTTTCAGGAACAGGTTGAATCCATTCTCCGTCTTGAAATCCGCGCGGTAGCGGTCCAGGTAATCTCCGCGAAACTGGTCCAGCACCAGAACAACGACCAGCTTCGGTTTTGCGTCATACGCGCTCGCCCGCGCGCAATCCAGCCCCACTCCAAACACGAGCACAAATACAGCAACAATTAACCTGCTCATTCTACGCATGCGCCCGAGTATATCGATTACAAGCCAACCCCAGGCATTTCGACCCATGGCCAGCTAAAATAAGCAGGATATGCTCGATCTGGCTTTCGTACGCGCCAACCTTGCGTTGGTCGAAGAAAAACTGCGGCAGCGCGGCGCCGAAATCTCTCTGCTGGCGAATTTCGCCGAGCTCGATACTGCACGCCGCTCTGCTATCACCGAGGTTGAGACGCTCAAGGCCCAACGCAACGCCCTCTCGCAGGAAATCGGCCGCCTCAAACGCGAGGGCAAGGACGTCGCCGCCGTAACACTCGAGACCACCTCTCTCAAAGACCGCATCGCCGCGCTCGAGACCCGCGCTAACGAGACCGACCTCGAGATGCGCACGCTCCTCCAGCAGATCCCCAATCTGCCCAACGATTCCGTCCCCATCGGGTCTGACGAGCACGCAAACAGGCTCGAAAAAGCCTGGGGCGATCCCACGCAGCTCGACTTCGCCGCCAAGCCACACTGGGAGCTCGGCGAATCACTCGGCATCCTCGACTTCGCTCGAGCCACGAAGATATCCGGCGCGCGCTTCGTCCTCCACTACGGTGCAGGCGCACGCCTCGAGCGCGCCCTCGCGAGTTTCATGCTTGACCTTCACATCCGGGAGCACGGCTATACCGAAGTCCTGCCCCCATACATGGTTAATTCGAAGTCGCTCTTCGGCACGGGCCAGCTTCCAAAATTCGCGCAGGATCTCTTTCACTGCGACGACCGAGGCCCTTTTGTGGCCGGCGAGCTCCAGGAATCCGATCACTGGCTCATCCCCACGGCCGAGGTCCCCGTGACCAACATCTTTCGCGACGAGGTGATGGATCTCAGCGAGGGCACCGTCTCATTCACTGCCTACACTCCCTGCTTCCGCAGCGAAGCTGGTTCGCACGGCAAAGACACCCGCGGAATGATTCGCCAGCACCAGTTTCAGAAGGTCGAGCTCGTCAAATTCACACGCCCCGAGGACTCCTACGCCGAGCATGAGCGCCTCACTCGCGACGCCGAGCGCGTCCTCGAAATCCTCGAGCTCCCCTACCGCCGCATGCTCCTCTCCACCGGTGACATGGGCTTTGCATCGGCCAAAACCTATGACCTGGAAGTCTGGCTTCCCGGCCAGCAGACCTACCGCGAGATCAGCTCCTGCTCCAACTTCGAGGCCTTCCAGGCTCGTCGAGCGAACATCAGGTTCAAACCTGCAGGTTCCAACAAAGCCGAGTTCGTTCACACCCTGAACGGCTCCGGCCTTGCTGTCGGACGCACCTATCTTGCTATCCTCGAGAACTACCAGCAGGCCGACGGCTCCGTTCGCATCCCCACCGCACTCCAGCCTTATATGAACGCCCAGACCGTCATCACGCCACAGCGTGTCCGAGGCATAGTAAAAGAGCAAAGACATGAGTAATCCCGCCCGACTCCTCCGCAACTACTTCTTCTGGACCTACGAGCGCGGCAGCCTCCACTACGACGTGATGGTCACCATCATCCTGCTGTTTCTCTTCATCGGTCCCCGCTTCATCGATTTCAAGGCGCGCCCCGTCGCCGAAGTTCCCCTCCAGCCCAAGCAGGTCCTCGTTCGCCATGCGGGCTATTCCGCCGGCGCCGAACACCTCATCTATACAGTGCGCGCATCCGAACTTCACGGTGCCATCGGCTCAGATCTCGAGAAGACGGCGATGCAGATCATCCAGCCCATCTCCGGCCCGGTGACCGTCGAGCGCGTTACCCCTGTTCACGATGCGACCGGGCGTACCGTCGCCTATGACGTCACCGTGCGTCGATAGCTGAGCACAACAAATCCGCCAGATAAACATCTAACACTCTGGAAACAAAATGCTGGCTCGAGGAATCTCATGAACCTTCGCCAACTTTCGCTCGTCGTTGCCCTCGCCCTTACTTCTTCTGCGGCGATCGCTCAATCCCAGCTCAATAGCGTCCTCTCACAAATGGACACTGCCAGCGCTCGCTTCAAAAACGCCCAGGCCGAAGTCAAATACGACAACTACACGCGCGTCGTCAACGATCACGACATCGAGACTGGTTCCATCTACATTGAGCGCACGAGTTCTGGCGAGCAGATGGGAGCCGTGTTCTACAACGTCGGCCCCGACAACAAGCCCGCGTCCGCTCCCGCCCGCCTCGTCAACTTTGACGGGCCAACCCTGCGTATCTTCACCGTCGGAACCAACCAGGTCGACGTCTTCAAAGCCGGTGCCAACCAGGCCAAGTACGACAGCTTTCTCACGCTCGGCTTCGGCGGCAGCGGCAAGGACCTTGCGCGTTCCTGGAACATTAACGACCAGGGCTCCGATACCGTCAGCGGTGTCAAGACCGAAAAGCTGGACCTCGTCAGCAAAGATGACAGCGTGAAAAGCACTTTTACGCATGTCACGGTCTGGATCGACCCAGCCCGCGGCGTGTCTCTCAAGCAAATCTTCTATGCGCCGAACGGTGACAACCGCACCGCCACCTACTCCAACATCCGCCTCAACGGCAGCGTCAACCGCAAGCCCTACAACATCCCCAAGAGCGCTACCGTCGTTCCTCACTGATCGCGCGCCACCGCGCCATCGCCAATCCTGCCAGCAGAACCACGATCGGATAGCACTCCATCGTATAGCGTGGCTCGGAGTTATCGATCGTTAGCAGCAGTGCGCACCGCAGCACCACAAACCCAACCATCGACCAGATCACAACTCCGGCGCGTCGCCATCGCCAAAAACCTAAACCCGCCAGCGCAACATACACAAGGTTCAACGCACCCAGCGCATAAGCTCGTAGTGAATTCCATGGATGGGCTCGGAATTTCCACCAATCCAACGGAATCCTCATGTACTCGATCCGCGGCCGGAACCACATATCCAGCAACCTGGCGACGGGCAATCCCACGTAGTACCGCGCCGGATTCGCCTTCACCCGCTCCTCTGCGAGCAGCGCAAATCTTGCATCCACCGGTGGAGTCGACGCTTGCTCCTGGTTATATCTCGCCAAGATCTCCGCCGTCTCTTCGCGCTGTTCTGCCGAGTCGAACGCCCTCGCCGGCAGGTCGTCCATCGAGATCACATCGCCGTCGTACTGCCAATACATCTTTACTGTGGCCGGAAACCCGATCGCCCACGTCCTGTACCAGCGCATGAACCCGTGCGGCACTTCCTCTCCCGGATCATTCGCATACTTTGGCGACAGCGGCTGTACCACATGAAACACGCTCCAGTTCCTTGCCGCCCACAGGCAAAGCGGCAGCACGATGACCAGCGAAGCCACCAACGCTGACGTCGCTCCCGTCAGCCACGGTCTCCTCCGCAATCCAACCCACAACATCGCTGGCACGATGGCCACCGCCAGCAATCCCTGATCCGGCCTCAATAAGACCGCTCCCATCAACGAGAAGCCGATCAGAACTGCCCACCAGATCCACTTTGCGTCTTCCCGCCGTGCCGTCACCCACCGCTCCAGAGCGAAGAAAGCCAACCCCACACAAAACAGGCTGCAGCACTCCGCAACCACGACCGCGGCATAGTTCGCCGTAAACGGACACAATACGGCCAGCCACAATACCCATATTCCCGCCCGTCGTCCGGCAAGTCTCGCCGCTGTTGCCGCAAGCAGCAGACACGTCCCGAGATCCACGACCACCTGCACCCACAACACGGACAGGGAGTTTCCGTCACCAAAAGCCTTGAAACACGCCGCTAGAAACAGCGGATATCCCGGCAGCCGAATCAACGTGGGTCTCAACACGCCGGCATCAATCAATCCATATACATGCTCCTTGAGCACGTGGTGCGCCAGTTCTCCATATACCAGCGCGTCCCCATTGAACGGCGGATGTCGCAGCACAAACAGCGCCCGCAGAGCGAACCCCACCAGGATCGCGGCCGCGAGAACCACCCTGTCAGACGCTAACCTCCGCATGTCTTTCGCATCATACCTTCGTGCACCTTCGTTGCTGTCCTTTCCGCATCTCTCGGCCCGTTGACTGCGGGTAACCCGCTCAATAGCATGTGCCTTAGAGCCGACGCCGCTGATGTCAAAGCAAATCTTTTACGACCCACAACGGAAACGCTGGAAGCGGTTGCGAAGGATCTTTGACCTTTTGGCGCTATTTGGTGCCATCACCGGCATCCTTTTTATTGTTGGTATGCTGCGCATCAGGCCAATGCGTGGCCTCGATCTGCAGTCCGCCACCAAACGCTACCGTGCGCTCTCTAAACCTCCCGCGCCCGAGCTCCGCACTCGCGAAAAGCTCAACCAGTCCGCCCACCGCAAAACTGACCTCAAGCCCTCTGACGTTGTCCTGAACACGACCGAGGGCCTCCGTGCCGCCTTCTACACCGATGTCGACCCCGCCAGCTACGCCTCCCTGAAGCAACACGTCAAAGAGATCGACCTCCTCTTTCCCGAGTGGCTGCACGTTATCACTCCCGACGGCCACCTGACTGCCTTCAGCGCCGACAACACGCCCTTCCCTGTCATCGACAACTCCGGCGTGCATGGCGTCGACCGCGAAAATAAGGTCGCCCGCGTCATCAACTCGGCCAAGGAAGACACCGAGATCTTCCCCATGGTCAACAACTACAACCCTAAAGAGGGCGTCTTCGAAGAAAACGTCGGCCAGTTCCTCGCCAGTCCCGACGCGCGCGCCAACTTCCTTCACCAGGTTGACCGCTTCATGTCCGCCAACACCCTCTACCGCGGCCTCACCCTCGACTTTCAGGCGCTCGGGCCGCAGGATCAGGCCAACTACAACCAACTCATCGCCGCTCTCTACGCCGACTTTCATCCGCGCAATCTCCGCCTCTACGTCAATGTTCCCGTCAGCGCCTCGAAAGACACACTCAGTTTCATTGGGAACAACGCCGACGGCGTCGTCCTGATGGACTACGACCAGCATCAGACCGGCACTCAACCCGGGCCGATCGCCGGCCAGGACTGGTTCGCAAATAACCTTCGTACTGCGCTCTCCGTTGTGCCACGCCAGAAGATTATCTGCTCCATTGGCAACTACGCCTACGACTGGTCCACGCCTCTTCCCACTGCGCCTCCACCCGGGCCCCAGGAAAAAATCCAGTCCAGACGCAATCGAGAGCACCTTACGCGGCGCGTCAAAACCCCTCCCCTGCCACAGCAGGAGACCGACCTCGATGCGGTCTACATGAGTACACAGGAAGCCTGGCAGGCTGCCTCTGACTCCGAGGCTAAAATCGATCTCGACGACGCCTCACTGAATCCGCACTTCGCCTACATCGACGACGACGCACATGTCAGCCATCAGGTCTGGCTTCTCGATGCCGTCACGGCCCTCAACGAGATGCGCGTCGCACGCGCTCTCGGCCTCCAGACGTTCGCTCTGTGGCGGCTCGGTTCTGAAGACGCCTCCCTCTGGAATATCTGGGACAACCCGCTCAAGATCGACCCGGGCAAAGCTCTCGCCGACATCGCACCCGGCTGGGACGTCGATACCGAAGGCGACGGTGACATCCTCCGCGTCACCAAGCCACCGCAGAACGGTCATCGCTCCATCACGATGGACGACGACACAACCATCCCCTCGCAATATCTCTCCGTCGTCTCCGAGTCGATGGACAAATACCCCTTGCCCTACACCGTCTCCCAGTACGGCTACCACCCCAAAGAGGTCGCGATCACTTTTGACGACGGCCCCGATCCCACCTGGACTCCAAAGATCCTCGATATCCTTAAGCGCTACCACGTCGTCGGAACCTTCTTCATCATCGGCGAAGAGGCCGAAGACAACGTCTCCACGCTGAAGCGGGTCTATCGCGAAGGCCATGAGATCGGCAATCACACCTTCACACACCCCGACATCAGCGAAATCTCCGAGCGTTCCGTCGACCTCCAACTCAACCTCACCGAACGTCTCTTCGCTGCCAAGCTCGGCGTCCAGCCCGTCTACTTCCGTCCTCCTTACTCCATCGATCAGGAGCCTGACACCAACGATCAGGCCGCTCCCATCGAGCACATCCAGCAACTCGGCTACACCATCATCGGCAATAAGATCGACACCGACGACTGGAGCGAGAATCCGCGCAAAACCCCACAGGAGATCATCGACAGCGTCTTCCGCCAGATCGCTCTCGCCCAGACCAAGACCTGGATGAAGGGTTCCATCATCCTCATGCACGACGGCGGCGGCAACCGCCAGCCCACCGTCGACGCCCTCCCGAAGCTCATCGAAGCCCTCCGCGCCCACGGTTACACCATCGTTCCCGTCTCTCAACTCGTCGGCAAAACCCGGGCCGAGGTCATGCCGCCACTCGTCGGCCGCCAGCACTTCCAGGCCGCCGTCGACTCCGTCGCCTTCTTCTTCATCTCCTTTTTCAACCACTTCGTCATCGACGTGTTCTTCGTCGGCGACTTCCTGATGAGCCTGCGGCTCATCGTCATCGGTATCTGCGCACTCATCGACCGCTTCCGCAAACGCCACGACGACCCCACCGGCGAATACGCTCCACGCGTCGCTGTCCTCATCCCGGCCTACAACGAGGAAAAGGTCATAGCACGCACGATTCGCTCCGTGATGATGTCCAACTACAAAAATCTCCGCATCATCGTCATCGATGACGGCTCACTCGACAGCACCTACAAAGTCGCTACGGAAACGTATGCCCGTGAAATCGAGCAGGGCCGTGTCACCGTCCTCACCAAGCCCAATGGCGGCAAAGCGGAGGCCCTCAACTTCGCGCTCCAGCAAACAAACGAAGAGGTCTACATCGGCATCGACGCCGATGGTGTCGTTGCACACGACGCCATCAGCCGCCTCGTTCCTCATTTCGCCAACCTCAGGATCGGCGCCGTCGCCGGCAACGCCAAGGTCGGCAACCGCGTGAACCTCTGGACCCGTTGGCAGGCCCTCGAGTACATCACCTCGCAAAACTTTGAACGTCGTGCCCTCGATCTCTTCGACGTCGTCACTGTTGTTCCCGGAGCCATCGGCGCCTGGCGCACCGCTGCCGTCAAGGCCGGCGGCGGCTACCACCCCGATACCGTTGCAGAAGACGCCGACCTCACGATGAATCTTCTCGAGCAGGGCTACGCTGTCATCTACGAGGATCAGGCTCTCGCCTTCACCGAAGCTCCCATCAACGCCAACGGCCTCGCCCGTCAGCGCTTCCGCTGGTCCTTCGGCATCCTCCAGGCGCTCTACAAGCACAAGGCAGCCATTCGCAACCGCCGCGCCATGGGCCTCTTCGCGCTGCCCAACATCCTCATCTTCCAGATCCTGCTTCCTCTCGTCTCGCCGCTCATCGACCTCATGTTCGTAGCCGGCGTCATTCACTATTTCATCGACAAGCACTTCCATCCTGAGACCACCAGCTCCGCAGACCTCATCAAGCTGCTCGTCTTTTTCTTCGCCTTCCTCATCATTGACTTCGCCGCATCCGCACTCGCCTTCGCGCTCGAGCGCAAACACCCTGCCAGCAAGGGCGACGCCTGGCTGCTCTTCCACATCTGGATCCAGCGCTTCACCTACCGCCAGCTCTTCTCCTGGGTTCTGCTAAAGACGGTGAAGCGCGCCATCGACGGTAAGCCCTTCAACTGGGACAAGCTCGAACGCACCGCGAAGATGTCCAAAGTCGCCGAGCAGCTTGCCCAGCAATAGCCCTTCGTTTTCGTCACTTACGACATAGGAACACCGCGCCTCACGCATCGAAACCGTACCCGTTTTCGACTCCCCAGATGAACTTTCGTTCATCATCCTCTGCAACAATCAAAATGCCGCATCACAAACAATATGCAAGGTTTCGCCCGTCTCGCGCTCTCGGCCCTCCTGCTCGTCTCCCCGTCCTTTCTTCTAGCTCAGGACACCCCGGACCCTTCGCTACAACAGCAGCCGACACAGACGAAACAGGAGACGCCGCAACCGCAAAAGAACCCCGCCACCCAGGCCAATCTGCCCAACGCACCATCCTCCATCGTCACCGCGAAGCCGCACGGCCAGGGCCAGATCCCCCTCGAAGACATCCCGCACCCGCAAGTCACGCTCTTGAGGACGCCGCTGAACATCGTCGCTGACACCTATCGCATGTTCACGTCACCTGTTTACGTACGTGGTGGTGACCTTAAGTGGATGCTCCCCCTCGCGGCCGCAACCGGAGTCGCATTGTCGCAGGACACTCACGTCGCCAAGGACATCGTCAGTCACGATCCCGGCTTCAACAATGCCAACAACACCGTCTCCAACGTTCTCCTCTACAGCTACATCGGAAACTCAGTCACCATGTACGGTGTCGGTCTCTTCAAAAACAACGACCACCTGCGCGAAACCGGTCTGCTCTCCGGTCAGGCTCAGATCGACGCCGAGATCTTCGACGTAGTCATCAAGCTCGCGACCTTCCGCGAGCGTCCCACTCCACCCGACTACGCCGGCCGCTTCTACCAGACCTCTGCAGGTATCGATTCGTCCTTTATCTCCGGCCACTCCATGCTGACCTGGTCCGCAGCCGCAGTGCTCGCCGCCGAGTACCCTTCACCATGGAAGCAGGCTGGCATCTACGCTGGCGCCACCGCCACCGCGCTCACACGCGTCCTCGCAGAAAGACATTTCCCCACTGACGTTCTTCTCGGCTCCGCGGCAGGCTGGATGATCGGCCACTACGTCGTCCGCGCCCACCACTGCCACCCGATCTACCGCCGCCACGGCAAACAGCAGCCTTGTAACGCCAGGTAGAACTGCGAGACTAAGCCGTTTTCGGCGGCTTCGGCGCATATCCATTCGCGACGAACCACTCCACCGCCTCGCGAAGCGCAGCATCCACAGGCACAACCCGCCACCCTAACTCGCGCTCCGCTTTCGCCGAGCTCGCCCACATCATCTTCTTTCCCATGCGCACGGCCTCGACGGTCGCCCGCGGCTCCTTGCCGCGCAGCTTCCCCGTCACCGTCTCGTCGAAGAACGCAAATGCCATCGCCACCGCATGGGGCACCTTCATCGTCGGTGACGGTAACCCCGTCATCGCCGCAAGCTTATCCAGAATCTGCTTCAGCGTCAGATTCTCGCCGCCAAGAATATATCGCTCCCCAAAGCGTCCACGCTCCAACGCCGCAACATGCATCCGCGCAATCTCATCTACATCGACAAGGTTCAATCCTGTCTCAACGTACGCCGGAAACTTCTTGTTCAAAAAATCGACGATGATCCGTCCCGTCGGCGTCGGCTTTGCATCCATCGCACCCACCGGCGTCGTCGGATTCAGAATCACGACCTCCTGCCCCGCACGCGCCGCCGCAATGGCTTCCTGCTCAGCCAGCCACTTCGACCGCTTGTAGTGGCCGATCATGTCCGCCTCGCTCACCGGAGTCTCTTCGTCCACCACTGACGCGTCCTTCCGAAAGCCCATCGTCGCGACACTCGACGTGTACACCACGCGCCGTACGCCTGCCTCACGCGCCAGCCGCAACAGCTCACGCGTGCCCTCGACATTCGCCTTGTACATTCCAGCCGGATCAGGTACCCACAACCTGTAGTCCGCGGCCACATGAATCAACGCATCGCACCCACGAAGCTCCGCGGCAAACTTTCCCGGCTCGTGCAGATCCCCCTGCACCAGCTCCGCGCCCTTCGGCAGATTTGTAAGATTCGACGTCTTGCGCGTCAGCAGCCGAAGCTCCGCCCCCTGCTCCGCCGCCATCCGCGCCACATGCGACCCCACAAACCCTGTCGCGCCGGTGATGAAAACTCTCATCAGCGATCTCGGACCGAATCAGACTCCCACCAATGCAGAGGAACTCCCCAGAAGACGACCTCGCCTGGCTTCACTTTCGCAGAGACCGTACTGCTGCACCGATTCGCGCTGACCAATCCTCGACTCAACACGTCGTGGACTCGCACCATCGAAAAATCGTTGCAATCGATGTAAGCGACGCTGTTCGGCTCCTTGTCGGACTTCGGGCCCGGCAACATCCCAAAATGCGATCTACCCGTAATATCCAGCGTCCCCGTGCCGTCCGGTCCAAGACTCACAACAGTCTTGGCCGCCGTATCAGGCCACGAGATCATCACGCTCTGACGAGCGAGCGGGCGACCCGATCTCGCATTGAGAACGCGAACCGTAATCGACTGACCAATCAGCGGTGACGTGCAGCAAAACGACAGCGCCGCAGCCAGAACAACGCCACGAAAGCACAAATTCACTGTAGACGTGCGAATGGATGTCTTCATAGGCGGCTAATCAAGCTTCTCCGCCTCGATCCCGATATTCTTTTCGCCCGCGGCCTTCTTATCCCAGTACTTCTTCACCCAGGCATCGAAACTTCTGCCTGCGGCCGTGTCGCGTCCGCTGAATTTGATCGCCGCCACATCGCTATACGGAATCATCAGCCGCTCCATCGGTGCGCCTTCCTTCGGGGCTGGAATAATCCTCACGACTGAGTCCGCCAACGTCTTGCCGTTGCGCCGGTCGTACAGATATCCCTCGACGATCCTGCCATCACGTCGCGTGATCGTAATATCGCCGCGATAATCAAACGCCTTCTCCAGCGCCTCGCGAATCTCTGCCTCATTCGCCAGCTCGGGAACCCATCCCTCCAGGTTCTCTCGCTCGCGCCCGGCCATCACTTCAAGTTCATCGGCGCTCGCATGCTGCAGCTGCTCAATCTTCAAATGCTCTTGCTGTGCCGTCGACATCGTTAGTCTCCCGCCACCGTCAGATTCTCATGCACCGAAGTCGTCACGACAACGGGCGTCGCTCCATCGATCTGCACGAGCGGTCCATGCCCCGCGGGCTTCCACTCGTTCAGCATCTTCATCGCGCCTTCGTCGTCGTACATCGGCTTGAACATGTACTTCGCAGCAGTGGTCAAAAATCCCTTGATCGACCCAAAGTTGTAATCCACCGCGCTCGCCTCATGTCCCGAGTGCACCATGCAGTTCGCGCACTGCGGATTGCCGCTCTTCGCGCCGTAATTCGCCCATTCCGTCGCGTCCAGCAGCTCCTGGTATGTGTCTGCGTAGCCGTCCTGCAGCAGATAGCACGGCTTCTGCCACCCGAAGATCGAGTACGCCGGCATGCCCCACGGCGTGCACTCGAAGTCACGCTTGCCCATCAGGTACTCGCTGAACAGCGGATGCGTGTTGAACTCCCAGCTCTTTTTCCGGTTCGACAGAATCATCCGGAACAGCTTGCGCGAGCGCGCCTTGCCAAGGAAATGCTGCTGATCCGGAGCCTTGTCATACGTGTAGCCCGGGCTCACCATCATCGACTCGACACCGGCCTCCATCAGCTGATCAAAGTGCCGCCGCACCGAATTCGGGTCCGCTCCATCAAACAGCGTCGTGTTCGTCGTCACGCGGAAGCCCGCAGCCACAGCAGCCTGGACGCCTTCCATCGCGATGTCCCACCCACCCTCGCGGCACACCGCAAAGTCGTGATGCTCCTTCTCGCCATCCAGGTGCACCGAAAAACTCAGGTACTTTGACGGCTTGAAGAGGTGCAGCTTCTCCTTCAGCAGCAGCGCATTCGTGCACATGTACACGTACTTCTTGCGTGCGACGAGACCCGCAACAATCTCCGGCATCTGCGGATGCAGCAGAGGCTCACCGCCCGGAATCGACACCATCGGCGCGCCGCACTCTTCCACCGCCTTGAAGCACTGCTCCGGTGTTAATTGCGCCTTCAGGATGTGCGGCGGATACTGAATCTTTCCGCAGCCCGCACACGCCAGGTTGCAGCGAAACAGCGGCTCCAGCATCAGCACCAGCGGATACCGCTTGCGCCCCGACAGCTTCTGCTTCAGGACGTACGTCGCAACCGTCCACGCCTGGGATACTGGTACGGCCATCGTTCAAAACCCTCCAAAAATCAGCGAACCAAATCTCATCTACGCCGCTGCTTCCTCTTGCTGCTCCCGTGCCATCGCCTTCTCATACGTCGTCAGCGCCAGCAGCGGGAAGTACTGCTTGTACAGGTGATATCCCAGGTAAAACACCCGCGGAAATCCTGTACCCGTGTAATAGCTTTCGCCATTGCGGCCGGGCATCAGTTCATCCCAGCTTCCATCCTCATGCTGCCGCTCGATGAGCCAGCGAACGCCCTTCGCCACCGAATCCGATCGCGTGTCATTCGCCGCCAGCAGTCCGAGCAGGGCCCATGCCGTCTGGCTCGGCGTCGACGGCCCCACACCACGCTGGGTCGAATCGTCATAGGTCCCGGCCGTCTCACCCCAGCCGCCGTCCGGATTCTGCACCATGCGAATCCACTCCGCCGCCTGCTGCACCGCTGGCTCAAGATACGAGTACTCCATCGCCTGCAGACCGCGCAGCACAAGGAACGTCCCGTACAGATAATTCACGCCCCAGCGGCCAAACCAGCTTCCATCCGGCTCCTGCTCTTTCAGGATGAACTGAACCGCCTTCTCCACGCGCTTATCCCGCTGCGTATAGCCATATGAGGCCAGCATCTCCAGCAGCCTGCCCGTGATGTCCACCGTCGGCGGATCGATCATCGCGTTGTGGTCGGCGAACGGAATCGACTCGAAGATTTTCTTCGTGTTGTCCTTGTCGAACGACGCCCATCCGCCGTTCTTGCACTGCATGGCAAAGACCCAACCGATCGCCCGTTGCGTCACTTCGTACTGATACCGTTCGCGCGGATTATCCACGGACTTCAGCGCCAGCAGCACCTCGCCCGTATCGTCCACATCCGGTTGGTGGTCGTTGTTGTAGAAAAAGCACCAGCAGCTCGGATCCGCAATCTTCACATTGTGCGACCAGTCGCCTTGATGCCGAATCTCCTTCGACAGCAGCCAGTCTGCCGCCTTCACCAACCGCGGGTCTGTTCTCGACAAGCCACATTCGCCCAGTGTCGACAGCACTTGCGCCGTATCCCACACCGGCGAAAAGCACGGCACCATTCGAAACGTCGGTGTCGGATAACCCGGCTCGCCATTCGGGCAATCAATGCCCAGCTTCTCGAACTCATCCATCGCGCGAATCATCTGCGGGTCATCGAAGCTATAGCCCAGGCAGCGCAGCGCCACGATCGCATTCAGCATGGCCGGATAAATGGCCCCGAGACCATCGGACCGCTCAAAGTGCTCCAGCATCCACTTCTCGGCATGCTTAATCGCAACCTTGCGCAGCGGCCGCACATGCACCCGCTCAAACCAGTGCGTCATGCGATCGGTCAACAGGAAGAAGTTCCGCCATGAGAACCAGTGCTTGCGATCCCAGCGCAGGTGCAGATTCGAATGCTTCCGCCCCCCGACAAACAGCTCCTCAATCCCCTGCTCATCCGGCAGCTTCTTGAAAGGCTTCGTCGCATAGATGATCGACAGCGGCACCAGAATCGCCCGTGACCACGCGCTGATCTCGTAAATATTGAAGTAAAACCATCTCGGAAACAGCACGATCTCCGGAGGAACCGCAGGCACCGCATCGTAGTCGTATTGCCCCAGCGCACACAGGTAGATCTTGGTGAAGGTGTTGCAGTTCACCACGCCGCCCTGCTCCAGCACCTTTTCGCGGGCCCGCACCATTACCGGATGATCGGGCTTATATCCCATCAGCTTCAGCGCGAGATAGCACTTCACGCCGTAGTTCACATTCGACGGCCCGCCCGGATAGAGGCTCCATCCGCCGTCTTCATTTTGATGCCGCAGAATCTCGTTCACTGCGCGCTGCAGCTTACCCGGATCGCCAGTGCCCAGCAGCGTGTGCATGAAGATGTAGTCGGACTCCAGCATCGCGTCCGCTTCCAGCTCACCGCACCAATAGCCATCCTCGTGCTGCTGACCCAACAGCCAGCCCATCGAGCGCTGAATCCCGTCGCGCACACGATCCATCGCGAGGTCAAGACGACCAAACCTCGGCTGCGCCGGCCCCTTCGTCTCTCCTGGAGATGTGTTCATTCGAATCTTTTCGCTCGAAACCTTCGCAGCCTCTACCAACACCAGCTGCTCTCGTTGCGCGCCCATCCCTAGGGACGGGCGCTGGTCTGGGTCTGCTATACCGATGCTGCAGTAGCCTTCGGCGCTGCAGCAATCGCCTGCACAATCTCCGGCGGAAGTCCAAACCGGACGTTCTCCGGCATCACCTCAACCTCTTCGACCGAGCCATAACCCTTACCCTGCAGAAACTCCACAACATCCTGCACCAGGATCTCAGGCGCCGACGCTCCAGCTGTGATCGCCACCGTCGCCGTACCCTCCAGCCACTCCGGCTGAATGTCGTCCGCCTTGTCGATCAGGTACGAGCTTGTCCCCAGGTTCCGCGAAACCTCGACCAGCCGGTTCGAGTTCGAGCTGTTCCTCGATCCCACCACCAGCACCACATCGGCGCCGTGCGCCACATTCTTCACAGCCGTCTGGCGGTTCTCCGTCGCGTAGCAGATGTCCTGCGCGTGCGGCCCGGCAATATTCGGGAACCGCTTCTTCAGCGCCTGGATCATCGTGCCTGCTTCGTCCAGTGAAAGCGTCGTCTGGGTCAGGTAAGCCACCTTGTCCGGGTCCGGCACCACCAGCGCTTCTACCTCTTCCACCGTCGACACCACCTGGGTCACTTCCGGCGCTTCGCCCTGTGTGCCTTCTACCTCTTCGTGGTCGCGATGCCCCACCAGCACCAGCGAATAGCCCTTCTTGGAGAACTTAATCGCCTCCATGTGAACCTTCGTCACCAGCGGGCAGGTCGCATCAATCACCTTCAGGCCGCGCTCCTTCGCCCGGGCCCGAACCGCCGGCGAGACGCCGTGCGCCGAGTAGATCACCCGTGCGCCTTCTGGCACCTCGTCCAATTCGTTGACGAAAATCGCACCCTTCTGCGCCAAATCGTTCACAACATAGCTGTTATGAACAATCTCCTTGCGCACATAGATGGGCGCGCCAAATGTCTCTAGCGCAATCTGCACAATATCGATCGCCCGCACGACCCCCGCGCAGAAGCCGCGAGGCTTTAAAAGCAGAATGCGCTTGGCGGCAGAATTTGAGCTTAAATTGTCGGTTTCAATAGGCGCGGCAGCAGGACTGGACACGTCTTCCAGTATACCGTTATTCGCGCCCGCAGGCACGACTTTGCGTGAACCATAAACGGTGCAACAACGCTGGTTCTCGGCCATCGTCACGGCCTGGTTCAGTTCGGGGTCCCCACCGGGGTCCAGGGTGGTCCCCGGCAAACTTGTTTGCCGGGGCGGAAACTCACCCGCTGGCGTGGCCGTCACCACCTGCTCTCGCTCAAGAGAGCAGCCATCTGCAATCATCTCCTACACATGGCCCGAACAGGAGTCGTGCGGACAATGGCAGGCCAGCGACGTCTTCCCAGCCGAGTCCTCACAGTACTGCGAGCAGTACTTCTTTCCGTCCGTGCAGACACAACTGCAAGCCGAATGCGCACACTTCTTGGCTTCCGCCATGGGTCCCTCCAAGCCTTGTGCTTTCAGACAACCTCACCCGTCCCCGAGTTGCCTGCGCCTCAGATTCGCCCATCTGCCGAGGAAATTTCTCCCTAATTTCCTTGATTTTCGACCACCCGCCTGTCTAACTCAGAGATATCAGAATCTCTCGTACAATCGGGAAACGATCCTCGCTGCGACCTGTCCGGATCATAGACACCAATCCGATGCCAGTTGATCTCTCTAAGACCCGCGAAGTTGACGGTTCCCCTGCATCGGAAAGATCTCTCGGAGAATCACGTCTTTGGCGCCCTCACTTAGGAGCTTCGCTCCTCTGTGTCGCCATCTACAGCGCCGCAGTCGCGATTGTCTGGCCCATCGTCAATCTGGCCACCGATGACGACTTTGCCTACGCCAGGATGGCCGAAATCTTCGCCCGAACAGGCCACCTTGTCTTCAACGGCTGGGAGACGGCCATGGTCGGATGGCAGGTCGTCTGGGGTGGCCTCTTCATCCACCTCTTCGGCTACTCCTATCTCACGCTTCGACTCTCGATCATCGTCCTCGGCGCCCTTCTTACGCTGCTGCTCCATCACGTACTTCTTCGATCGGGGGTAGTCGGAGCCGCCGCCGTCCTTGGAACTCTCACTGTAGCCCTGTCGCCATTATTTATTCCAATGGCCGCCAGCTACATGACGGACGTGCCGGCATTGTTGTGCATCGTGCTAGCCGTCTACGGCTGCCAGCGTGCCCTGCGCGCCCCCAGCGACCGCGTCGCCCTCGCCTGGCTCTGTGGGTCTGCCGCCTTGAACGTCTTCGACGGCACCGTTCGCCAGATCGCATGGCTGGGCACGCTCATCATCGTACCCTCCGCGTTCTGGCTGCTCCGCCATCGAAAAGGCTTCAAGGCGATCGGCATCGTCACGTGGACTGGCAGCGTGCTCGCGATTGTCGTTTTGATGATCTGGCTCTCGCATCAGCCTTACGTACTGCCGGAGCACATCATCGCCGGGCCGATAAACCGCAGCACCCTTCGCCATCTGGTGCGCGTGTGTTTCTACGGTCCCCTCGAGGTTTTCTGTTTTTCGTTGCCTGTCCTGATCGCGTGGATCTCTGAGCTTCGTGCGCTCAGCCGGCGCCGGAGATTGCAGATCGTTGGCTTCTGCGCTGGGATTGCCCCGTTTCTGCTGCTTGCAGCGCACCACAACAAGGTTCAGGGGCGACTTCCGCCCTGGTCCGCAAATGTTGTCTCTCGTTACGGGATTATGTGGTCCGTCCCGCTCATGGGCGACCGCCCCGAGATCGTTCCGGTCACGATCACCTCCCTCGTAGCGGTCGTGCTGATCGCATCGCTGGCAGGGTTCATCATTTGGCTGAAGAGAAACGCCAGAAAAGACTGGTTTAGAAAACACGAAGATCCCGCGCGCCGCGACGAACTGTCACTCTTTGAAACGTGTGGTCTGCTTCTGCCGTTCAGCGTGGCCTATTTCGCTCTGCTTTTGCCCCGTGCAGCTTTCCCGTCGATATTCTTCGACGTCTGGGACCGGTACTTTCTCCCTCTCATCTTCGTCGCCGTGGTTTTGTTGTTGCGGCTTCTCAAGGAGCGGCAACATGAGATCCCGGTCAGTTGTTACGCCGTGTTATTGCTCTTCAGTTTCCTCTCTGTGGCGGGCACGCATGATGTCTTCACTGCCTTCAGAACAATCGAGTCCATTCGCACCGACCTCAACAGCCACGGGATACCCCTATCCACCATCAGCGGTCCATGGCAGGAGGACGGCGCGAATCAGATTGAGGCCAAGGGATACATCAACGACAGCCGGCTCGAAAACCCGCCCGGCGCGTATCAATTGCCTCCGCATCCGCCCCTTCACCAATGCCTTTACTGGTTCGGCCCGCTGGTCCCAGGACTCGAGTTTCGCTATGTCCTCACCGTCGAGAGGCTTAGCTGTCTCGTCCCCTCACAGTATCCCGACGTGACCTTCACCACCTGGCTGCCGCCGTTCCGCCGCACCATCTACGTCGAGCGCAATCCGTCCCCACATTGACGCACTTCCCCCCGCTACACACTCTGCTTCAGCATCTGCTCCGCATGGCGCCTCGAGGTCTCCGTGAGACTCGCGCCCGACAGCATCCGCGCAATCTCCTCCACGCGCTCGCTCGGCTCCATCCTGCGCACACCGGTCTGCGTCCGTCCTCGACGCTCCATCTTTTCAATCAAGAAATGTTGATCCGCGAACGCCGCAATCTGCGGCAGGTGCGTAATGCAAATCACCTGCTGGCCGCGCGCCAGCGCCTTCAGTTTCTGCCCCACCGCCTCCGCCGCTCGCCCGCCGATACCAATATCTATCTCGTCGAACACCAGCGTCCGGGGCAACGGGGTCCCCAGCGAGCGTTCTCGGCTCGCTGGGGTGATCAACGGGGTCTTCCGCTTCTTACTCCCGGAAGCACCCTCCTCCACCGCCACCTTCAGCGCCAGCATCACCCGGCTCATCTCACCGCCCGACGCAATCTCATCCAGCGGCTTCATTGGCTCGCCCGGATTCGTCGAAATCCTCGCCTCGACACGGTCCCACCCGCTCGCGCTCCAGCTCGACTCCGTCTCCTCCGCGCTGACGTCCACTGCAAACCGCGCATTCATCGCCAGCTCGTTGATCTGCTTCTCCGCAAGCTTCGCCAGCTTCTTCGCCGCAGTCACTCGTTGCTCGCTCAATCTCTTCGCCGCGTCGCCGTAACCCCTGGCCACCTTCGCCAGTTCTGCATCCAGCTCCTTCAGCCGGACCTCGCGATTCTCCAGCTCATTCAGCTTGCCGCTGACATCCTCTCCAAACGCAATCACTTGCGCCAGGCCCGGACCATACTTGCGCTTCAATCTCTCCAGCGCGGCCAGCCGGTCCTCAATCTCACCCAATCTCTCCGGCGACGCCGTCACATTCCCCGCAAAATCCCGCAAAGTCGCGGCCGCATCTTCCACACTCGCCTTTGCCGCATTTAACGACGCCGCGGTCTCGCGAAACCGCTCATCGAACCGGGCCAGATCCTCCACATGCTTCAACGCCCCGCCCACCAGCGACTCCGCCGACGTCTCGCCCTCATACAACAACTCCAGCGCCGCGTTTGCTCCGGTAAACAGCCGCTCCGCATTCGCGAGCACCCGCTTCTCCGCCTCCAGCCTTACATCCTCCTCCGCCTCCACGATCGCAGCGCTCTCAATCTCCCGCGCCTGAAAGCTCCACAGATCCAGCAGCCGCAGCCGATCCTGCTCCGCGGCCCTCAGCTCCTCAATTCGCTCCCGCACCGAGCTCCACTTCGCGAACGCCGCACCCACCTCATCCCTGCTCAAATCCGCGAACCGATCCAGCAACAACCGCTGCTGGGCCGCGTCGAACGCCACCAGCGTCTCCGACTGCGCGTGCACCAGTGCCAGTTCCGGCGCCAGTTGCCGCAACACATTCACCGTTGCCGGCTGGTTGTTCACGAACACCCGGCCCTTGCCGTTCGAGCCAATCTCGCGCCGCAGCAGAATCTCATCCCCTTCCGGATCGATCCCGTTGTCCTCCAGAATCTGCTCCGCCCCCGGAGTCGACTCGAAGACGCACCCCACGACCGCCTTCTCCGCGCCAAACCGCACCACATCGCTCGACGCCTTCCCTCCGAGCAACAGCACGAGCGCATCGATCAAAATGGATTTTCCCGCGCCCGTCTCGCCTGTCAGCAGGTTCAGCCCCTGGCCAAACTCGGCCACGGCATGGTCGATCACCGCATAGTTTTCCGCGCGCAGTTCCAGCAGCATCTCGGGTTTCTCTCCGAGAGCATAGCAGCCCTCAATTTCCTCATGGCCCCATCGCACAATCTGGGCCATTCGCCCCTGGGGAATCTTGAGCTACAACAACTCCCCCGTATCTACGTGCATTCCTTGGTAATACAACCAACGCTCATTCGGCATTTACACTGAAATTGAGCATATGACTGTCCTCCCCCTCGCTCTCTTCCTGCAGACCACGGAAACGCCCTCAGGTCCTCTCTCCGGCCCGCACTCCAACGCGCTCGTGGACATGGTCCACAACAGCGGCCCCACCGCCCTGACCGTTCTCGGAATCCTGCTGCTCGCCAGCATCATCTCCTGGGCCATCATCATCGCCAAGTGGCGAGCCTTCAACGAAGCCAACGTGCAGAGCAAGCGCTTCCTCCGCGCCTTCCGCAAGTCCGGTCGCCTCTCTGAAATCGCAGCCATCGCCGACCAGTTCAAACCGTCGCCTCTCGTAGCCGTCTTCCACGAAATCCACGACGAGTATCAGCGCCAGGCCGGCGGCCGCGGCCAGCCGCCCAATCCCCAGGCCCTCGAGCGCGCCGCCCAGACCGCCGCCTCCGAGTCCCTCACCATCATGGAACGCCGCATGACCTGGCTCGCGACCACCGCGCAGTGCGCTCCCTTCGTCGGCCTCTTCGGCACCGTCATGGGCATCATCGACGCCTTCCACGGTCTCGGCACTGCCGGTGCCGCCACTCTCCGCGCCGTCGCTCCCGGTATTTCAGAAGCCCTCATCACTACCGCCGCCGGCCTCGTCGTTGCCGTTCCGGCGGTCATCGGTTACAACCAGCTGACGCAACGTCTCAAAGAATTCGCCGCGCGCATGGACGACTTCGGCCGCGAGCTCCTCAACGCCATCGAGAACGCCGCTATCGCACAACCACAGCCGCCGGCTTACGAAGAAGCCCGCCGGAGGCCCTAAGCCATGGCCTTCACCTCCAAGGGCCGCACGCAGACCGCGCTCTCCGACATAAACATCACGCCGCTCGTCGACGTCGTCCTCGTACTGTTGCTCATCTTCATGGTCACCGCGCCCGTTCTGCAGTCCGGCATCGAAGTCGCCGTTCCGCAGACTCGCACCGTCAACCAGATCACCGAAGAGCACCTCATCGTCACCATCGATAAGGACCAGAACGTCTTCCTGCAGGACAAGCCGGTCAACATTCACAACCTCGCGCGGATGCTCTCCTCCAATTCCGCGAAGGATGCCAAGCGCGTCGTCTTCGTGCGCGCCGATCAGAAGGTCCCCTTCGGCGCCTTCGCCTCCGTCATGGACGCCGTCAAGCAGGCCGGCATCACCAACATCAGCATCGTCACGCGGCCCATCGAAGGTACGAACCCCTGAAGATGATCGCCAACATCTCCAATCTGTCATCTCGACCGGCAATTAAACGCCGTCATCCTGAGCGGCGCCCGTACGGGGTCCCCGGCCAGCTCGCTGGCTGGGGCAGGCAGGGCGTAGTCGAAGGACCCCTGTATTTCCCACCGCCCGCGCAAACACGAGCTCTGACCGATAACGCACGATGAGCGTCTTCGCCACCCTCGACGATCAGACCCCCGACCGGTTCGGCAGCGGCTTCGTCTCGGCCATCGCGCTCCACGTTCTCGTCGGTGCCTTCCTCGCCGCACTCGCCATCTACGTTCCCGGCCACGTCGAGCACTGGGGGGAGAACGCCTCCACCGTCGGGGCCATCCAGGCCTCCATGGTCTCCGCGATCCCCTTGCCGTCCAAAGTCGCGCCCGTAGAAAAATCCGTCCTCGCCAGCGAGAACACCACACCGGCCCCCAAACCTCCGCCCAAGGAAGCCACCCAGCCGCCACCCAAGCCCACCGACCTCCTCATCAAGGAGAAGACCACCCCCAAGACCCCGCCCAAGGTCGCGCCCGTCGAGCAGCCCGCGCCGCCCAAGCACCCCCAGCCGACTCCCACCACCCCCAAGGCTGCCAGCGGTGACTCCGCCACCCAGCTCCCCCAGGCCATCAACCAGGTGAAGAACGGTACCGCCATGGCCACCGTGCAGGACCGCACCTTCGGCAACCGTTACGCCTACTACCTCAAAATCGTCAGCAACACCGTCGCGCAGAACTGGTACACGAACGAGGCCGATCCCACCGCCTCGCAGGGCAAGCACGTAACGTTACTCTTCGACATCAACCGCGACGGCGTTCCGGAGAACATTCGCATCGAAACCAAGAGCGGCTCACCGTCGCTTGACGCCTCGGCCCTTCACGCCCTCCAGCGCGTCGATAACTTCGGCCCCCTGCCGGCTGGAGATCACATAACTGTGGAATACACATTTGATTACAAGCAGCAATAGAATCCGCAACACTTACGGGTCGTTTCCGTCTACACTTACAGAAGAAGGTCTGAATACGATGCAATCTGGCCCTGCCGCCCCCCGCTCGAGCCACCATTCACGTCTCGCCGCACTCATCCTTCTCGTCGCTGCGCTGTTCATTGCACCGGCTCTTCACGCGCAGGACTGGTTCCATCTCGAAACATCAACCGGCGCCGGCAAGCTCCGTCTCGCTGTCGCCAATTTCAAATCGGCCAGCGCCGATCCCGCCACGCTTCCCGCAAAAACAGTCTTCGATCAGACGCTCTACAACGATCTCTCCAACGCCGGCATCTTCGATCTGGTCTCGAAGGACATGACGCCGCAGTCGGCGCCGGGCAGTCAGTCGGAAATCCAATTGGCCCAGTGGTCCGCTGCACCGGCCAACGCCGCGATGGTCGCCTTCGGCAATCTCGCCGTCAACGGTGGTCGCATCACGGTCAACGGCTTCCTCGACGACGCCAAAAATCCGGGCTACCCGCAGATCTTCGCTCGTCAGTACGCTGACACGGCCAGCGAAAACAACGCCCGCCAGATTGCACACAAGTTCGCCGACGAGATCATCGCTCGCCTCGGCGGCGGCATCACCGGCATCGCCGAAACCAAGATCTTCTACGTCAAGCAGACCGGCCAGAGCAAAGAGATCTGGGAGATGGACTACGACGGCGCGAACCAGCACCAGATCACGCACGTCGGTTACGCCATCTCGCCTCGCATCTCTCCCGACAACTCCCGCCTCGCCTTCTCTCAACTCGGCAAGAGCAGCGGCTTTCAGATCGGCATGTACTCTCTGCTGCTGAACCGCACCGTCAATTTCGCGAACACCGGCGGCACCAACATCTCGCCTGCATGGGCGCCCAACGGCCAGCAGCTCGCCTTCTCCTCCTCGCGCACTGGCGACCCCGAAATCTGGGTCTCCGACGCACAAGGCACCTCCGCCCACCGCGTCACCGACTTCAAAGGTCCCGACGCCTCTCCCACCTGGAACCCCAAGACAGGCGCGCAGATCGCCTGGGTCTCTGGCCGCACCGGTCTGCCGCAGATCTACATCATGGAATCGGACGGCTCCGGCGTGCAGCGTCTCACCGACGGCGGCTACGCCAGCTCTCCCTCATGGTCCCCCAACGGCCAGTTCCTCGCCTTCGCCTGGGACCGCAAGTATGGCCCTGGCGCTCCCGGCGGCCAGGACATCTACGTGATGGAGATTGCCACCAAGAAATGGATTCAGCTCACCCACGACGGAGGACGCTGCGACTTTCCCTCCTGGTCACCGGACGGCCGTCATCTCGTCTACGCAAACTCTTCGGACGGCCGTGCCGAACACACACGCATCATGACCATGCTCGCCGACGGTACGCAGAAGCGGGCACTCACCGGCCCCGGCACCGACATGCCGAACTGGAGCTGGCGGTAATCTCGCGATGTTCCCCCGACATACGTGAGATCCCAGATCGGGCCATAAACTTAAATTCACTCGGCTGCGAGCCCACACGAGGACCCCTAACAGTGGACAAGACGATTTCAAGAAATACCTCCCCAACCCATAAGCTGACGACGATTCTTTTCAGCGCATCCATTGCTCTGCTCGCCGCCACCGGCTGCCACAAGAAGGCCAACACCCTTCCACCGCCCTCGGCGCTTCCCCCCTCGGCCTCTGCCCCCGCGCCAACGGCCTCCATCACTGCCGATCCCCAGGCCATCGACCAGGGCCAATCCGTTGTGCTCAACTGGCGCACCACCAACGCCACCTCGGTCTCCATCGACGGCATCGGTCAGGTCGCGGTCAATGGCACGCAGACCGTCTCGCCCGCCAGCTCCACCAACTTCCATCTCGTCGCCAAGGGTGACGGCGGCACTACGGAAGCGAACGTTCGCGTAACCGTTCGTGTCGCCACCGTGCCCACGACAACGGAGACCACAACCGACACCGGCTCCGACTCCGCATTCCATGCCGCAGTCAAGGATCTCTATTTCGACTACGACAGCTACGACATCCGGTCCGCCGACGAGAGCTCCGTCACCGCCGCCGCCTCGTACCTGAATGCGCACCAGGACATCAAGCTGCTCATCGCCGGCTACTGCGATGACCGCGGCTCCGCCGAGTACAACATCACACTCGGCGAAAACCGCGCCAACGCCGCCAAGCAGGCGCTCGTCGCCGCCGGCGTCAACACCAGCCGCATCCGCGTCGTCAGCTACGGGAAGGAACGTCAGTTCTGTACCGAAGAGAACGAAGCCTGCTGGCAGCAGAACCGCCGCGCCCAGTTCAACGTCGACCGCTAACCCACTCGAAGGCCGCGCCCTATGCTCCCGACGAGGGCACATGGCGCGGCCTTTCACCATGACAAAACCCTTTGCTGACGCTTCTAACACTTAACTGTTGAACTCGAAGCCCGAAACTGAACGGAACCCGCCAACTGCCGTCGCGTCCCGTTTGCGGACCTTCGCGGCCTCTGCGTCAAAGGGTTTCTTCTCCGCTACCAAAAATCAAAAGACTAGACTTGCATCCGAGGAGTCCAACCGCCATGTCACGCACCCGCCTCATCCCCTTCTCCCTCGCTGCAATTCTCTTCCTCGGAGTCGCCACGCCACCCGCGCACGCCGTCAGTAAGGAAATTGTTCAGCTTCAGACGCAGGTGCAGCAGCTCCAGGATGCGATCGCTCGGCTCCAGCAAACCAGCGACGAGCGCGCGGGCGTGCTTAAGATCTGGTGCAGCAGACCGCCGACTCCGTCAACAAGATGGCCGTCGTCGTCAACGGCATGCAGCTTCGCATGCAGAATCTGCAGGACGCCTCCACCCAGAAAAACGATCAGCTCGCCGGCCAGGTCCAGTCCCTCAACGACTCCCTCGACGAGCTCAAAGCGCGCCTTGGCCGCATTGAAAAATCCCTCGGCGACGTCCAGGCCTCGCAGCAGTCCACCAACGCGCTGCTCGGCAACCTGCCCGGCAACATCCCCCAGGGAGGCGGAGCCACCGCACAACCCGCGGGCCCTCAACCGGCGGGCCCCAGCAATCCGGCTCCCGAAAACCCGCCAAGCAACCGAAAACCCGCTCCGGGCACTCCTCTCAGCTCCCTCACTGATGGCAATCAGCCCACACCCACCGCCGCACCCGCAGCCAACACAGCCGGCCCCAGCCCCAGCGAGATGTACCGCTCTGCCTACAGCGACTACATGTCCGGCAAGAACTCGCTCGCCGCCTCAGAGTTCGAGGACCTCATCAAGACCTATCCCGACGACAACCTCGCCGGCAACGCCTACTACTACATCGGCGAGATGAACCTCCGCGCCAGCAAGCACTCCGCGGCGATCACAGACTACGACCACGTCCTCGAGCATTACCCCGACAACTCCAAGATCCCCGCCGCCCATCTGCACAAGGGCGACGCCCTCGTCGCCATGCATCAGACCGAGGCCGGCATCCGCGAGTACCGCGCCCTCATCCAGCGCTTCCCCACCTCCCCCGAAGCCGCTCAGGCCAAAGCCAAAATCTCCCTCGCCGCCCACAAATAAGCACCCGCCACAAATCCGGGTGCCCCACCCTCGGCGCGACGCCGTCGCGACAGGGTGGGGTATCGTTTGCGGTAGCAAACGATCAAAAGCTGTGACTACCCAAAGACCTCGTCATCTCGACCGGAGGCGCGCTCGCGCGCCGTAGCGGAGAGACCCCTGTATTTTGTACAACCGGCCGGGTTACCCCAGCCGTACGCGCAGCGGACGGATGGGTACGCAAAAACGCCTAGTTCCGCACCTCGCGCAGCGCCTTCTCCACCCGCGCCTTCTCCTCCGCCGTCAGCCCCACCCGCGGCAGCCTCGGAGTCCCACCAAAATACCCATTCAAATCACACCCGTACTTAACACCCGCAACCCCGAACTCCGAAACCACCGCATCCGCCTCGAGCAATCGCTCCGCCTTCAGCCTCGCCAGCTTCGGATCACCATCCTTGAACGCCGCCCAAACCTCATGGCATCCCTGCGGAGCGCAGCCGGCCAGCTCGGGCAGCACACCCTGTACGCCGGCCTCCAGTAGATCGACACTCACACTCGCTCTGCCCGCGGCCACAACCTGAAACCCAACCGTCTTCGTCCGCGTCTTCAAGCCAGGCTTCGGCGGAGCCACCGCTACCGACGCCCCTCCACTCGACAACGCATCCGCCGCAACAAACGTCGCTTCTCCTTCACGCGAAACCTCGAGCATCCTCGCCGTCACTGCCGCGAACACCGTCGTCACCGTCACATCGCGCTTCACATCAGCCGTCGCCGCAACGATCTCGCTCAACCGCGAAACATCGAGTCCCGCATCCATCAACCCAATCACATTCGGATGCGCCGCCAGCGCCGCAACCATCTCCACCGGAATCTCAAATCCGCCATTCGACGCATCGCTCCACAACACCACCGGCAACGGCGCGCGATCCGCCACCGCCCTGAAGAACAACTCCACCTGTGTCAGCGAGGGCAACGTTCCGTTGGCAATGCCACGCACCAGCCGCCGCCATTCCGCCGGAGCCGACACCAGCACAGCATCGAACTTCGCCTCGGCGGCCTGCTCCGCAATCCTCAACGAAGTAGCGACGCTCTCCGCGCCCACACCCGCGATCAGCACCTTCTCCTTCGCTGCCGCCTCGCTCGCCACGCGCAGCGACTCACGCCGCTCCTCATCATTCAATCCACTCGCTTCACTCCGCGGCCCCAGCATCACCAGCCCAGCCGCCGGCGTCCGCGAGTAACGATCGACATTATGCTCCAGCTTCCGCCAATAACACGCACCGTCCGCATAGAACGGCGTGGTCACCGGAATAAACATTCCCTCCAGCAGCATCAATCTCGCCTCACAACTCCCAAACTCAAAACTCGAAAACTGAACGGAACCTCTACGCCGTCACCGCTTCCCTCGCCGCATGCAGCTCCTGCAACGAGCTCACGTGATACTCGCCTCTCTGCAGCGCCTCGATCCCATCCGCCGCCGCCTTCGCCGCGGCCATCGTCGTAATCGTCGGCACCCTCGCCGCTACTGCCGCGCGACGAATCGCCTGCTCGTCGAACACACGATCCTGTCCCTGCGGTGTATTCACAATCAGCTGAATGTTCTCGCCCTTGATCAGGTCGACCACATTCGGCCTGCCTTCTTTCACGGCATACACGCGATCCACCTGCAGGCCCGCGCCTTCAATCACCGCCGCGGTCCCGTACGTCGCCACCAGCCGGAATCCCATGTCGACGAACCGCCGCGCCAGGGCCGCCACCTGCCGCTTGTCATGATCGTTCACGCTGAAGAACACCGTGCCGACCGTCGGCAGATAAAGCCCCGCAGCTATCTGTGCCTTGGCAAACGCCTCACCAAATGTCGTCCCCACGCCCATCACTTCGCCGGTCGATCGCATCTCCGGCCCGAGCACTGGGTCCACGCCCTGGAACTTGCCCCACGGAAACACCGGCGACTTCACAAAGAAGTGCTCGCCCGTCCCCAGATCTTCGCCGCTCTCTACCACCTCCGGCAGCAACTCGCGCAGCGTCTTTCCGGTCATCAGCCGGCTCGCCACCTTCGCCAGCTGCACGCCCGTCGCCTTCGACACATACGGCACCGTGCGCGACGCCCGCGGATTCACCTCAATCACAAACACCTTGCCGCGCTGCACCGCGAACTGCAGGTTCACCAGCCCGATCACATTCAGCGCCAGCGCCAGCTTCCGCGTATACGTCCGCAGCGTCTCCATCACCTCCGGCGACAAATCGACCGCCGGCAACACACACGACGAATCCCCCGAGTGCACACCGGCCTCTTCAATGTGCTGCATGATACCGGCGATCACCACATCCTTGCCGTCGCACAGCGCGTCGACATCCACCTCCTGCGCGTCCTCCAGGAAGTGGTCGATCAGCACCGGCCGCTCCTGCGAGTACTCAATCGCCGTCGACATATACCGCACCACTTCGGCATCGTCATACGCAATCACCATCGCGCGCCCGCCCAGCACGTAGCTCGGCCGCACCAGCACCGGATACTCCACCTTGCGCGCGCCGGCCAGGGCCTCATCCACACTCGTCGCCATCGCTCCCGGCGGCTGCGGAATTCCCAGCTCCGTAATCAGCTTCCCAAACCGCTTGCGATCCTCCGCGAGATCAATCGACTCAGGGCTCGTCCCGATGATCGGCACACCCGCAGCCTTCAGCGGCAGCGCCAGGTTCAGCGGAGTCTGCCCGCCGAACTGCACAATCATCCCAATCTCCGCACCCGACGACGCCTCATGCTCATACACCGCCAGCACGTCCTCGAACGTCAGCGGCTCAAAGTACAACCGGTCGCTCGTGTCGTAATCAGTCGACACCGTCTCCGGATTGCAGTTCACCATGATCGTCTCGTAGCCGTCGTCGCGCAACGCAAACGCCGCATGGCAGCAGCAGTAATCGAACTCAATGCCCTGCCCAATCCGGTTCGGTCCCGAGCCCAGGATGATGATCTTCTTCCTGTCCGTCGGCAGCGCCTCGTTCTCCTCGTCGTAGCAGGAGTACAGATAATTCGTGAAGCTCTCAAACTCCGCCGCGCACGTGTCTACAAGTTTGAATACGGGGCGAACTCCCAGCCGTTCACGCATCGCCCGCACCTGCGCCGCACCATCACGACCCTCGCGTCCGAGCGCCAAAGCAATGCGCTCGTCGCTGATTCCCATGCGCTTCGCCGCACGCAGGTCGTCGGCCTCTATCCCATCGAACCCGGCGAACTCCACCTTCTGCAGCTCATCCGCAATCTGCTTCATCTGGAACAGAAACCACGGGTCCATCCCCGTCAGCCGCGCCGCTTCGCGCACGCTCATTCCCGTCTCAAACGCATAGCGCAGGTACGCCATCCGCTCCGGCGACGGCGTCACCAATCTCTGCCGCAGCCTGCGCGGATCAATATTCTCCGCATCCCGCCTTCTTCCCCGTCTCCAGCGACCGCACGGCCTTCATCAGCGCCTCTTTGAACGTGCGCCCAATCGCCATCACCTCGCCCACAGACTTCATCTGCGGCCCCAGCGTCTCATCCGCGCCGGGAAACTTTTCAAACTGCCACTTCGGAATCTTCACGACGACATAATCAATCGTCGGCTCAAAGCACGCGGGCGTCGCCTTGGTGATGTCGTTCTGCAACTCGTCTAACGTATAGCCGACGGCAAGCCGTGCGGCGATTTTAGCGATCGGAAATCCCGTCGCCTTCGACGCCAGCGCCGACGACCGCGACACGCGCGGATTCATCTCGATCACCGTCATGCGGCCATTCTGCGGATTCACCGCGAACTGCACATTGCTTCCGCCCGTCTCCACGCCGATCTCGCGAATCACCGCAATCGCCGCATCGCGCATTCTCTGATACTCGCGATCCGTCAGCGTCTGCGCCGGCGCCACGGTGATCGAATCACCCGTATGCACGCCCATCGGATCGAAGTTCTCAATCGAGCAGATGATCACGACGTTGTCCTTCAGATCGCGCACAACCTCGAGCTCATACTCCTTCCACCCCAGCACGCTCTCTTCCAGCAGACACTCATGCACCGGCGAAAGATCCAACCCGCGCGCCAGAATCTCCATCAGCTCTTCGCGGTTGTACGCAATGCCGCCGCCCGATCCACCCAGCGTGAAGCTCGGCCGGATCACCACCGGAAACCCCAGCGCTCCCGCAAACTCAATCCCGTCGCGAATATTGTTCACCAGCTTCGACTTCGGCATGTCCAGCCCGATGCGATTCATCGCATCCTTGAACAGCAGCCTGTCCTCGGCCTTCTTAATCGCCTCCAGCTTCGCACCGATCAGCTCAATGCCGTACTTATCCAGCACGCCCGCATCCGCAAGATCCACCGCAAGATTCAGCGCCGTCTGCCCACCCACCGTCGGCAGCACCGCAAACTTCCCCCGGCCTTTGCTGTTGCTTTTAACGCCGTCATCCTGAGGCGTAGCCGAAGGACCCCTGTATTTCGCTCCCGCCGAACCAGAACCCGCCGCCATCATCTCCGACTCGACGCGCAAAATCTCCTCGAGATACGCCGGCGTCAGCGGCTCAATATACGTGCGGTCCGCAACCTCGGGGTCCGTCATGATCGACGCCGGGTTCGAATTCACCAGCACGACCTCATAGCCCTCGGCCTTCAGCGCCTTGCACGCCTGCGTCCCCGAGTAATCAAACTCCGCCGACTGCCCAATCACAATCGGCCCGGAGCCAATCACCAGAATCTTCGAAATGTCATCTCTGCGCGGCATCTATCCTTACTCGCCTTCCTGCATCAAACCGGCACGAATCGTCGCGCCTCTAATATCGTTCCGCACGGCCTCTTGGAGTTGCGCCGACCCGCGGCTCGGCAAAAGTGCGCCGTTGTTTTGAAAGGGCGCGGCTTCAGCCGCGCCGCCAACAACCTCATTGTCCTGGGGCTTTAGCCCCTGAGGGAATGCGTCTACTTCAAACCGTCCATTCGCGGAGCAATACGCATACTCCTCCGGACGTCCAACCAACCTTGCTTCGACGGGATTTCGCTCGATGTACTGCTGGTGAATTGCGAAGTCCTCCTCATCACGGATGCGATGATCCGAAAACCCAGTAACCCACACCTCACCATTCCAGCCCAACTCCTTCTTCGCTCGGAACGAGAACCCACCCTTCACGTACTGCACTGCACGCTCCAGACTCTCACGCGGCGTAATCAACACATGAAAATGATCAGGCATCACAACAAAGCCATGAAGAAGGTACCGCTCTGGCCGGTATCCATAAATCGTTTCAACAAATAGCTCAGCCCATCGCGCGTTCCGAAAAAGAGGTCGCCATTGCGCAGCGTTGGACGTAACAAAATACGTCTGTCCATTGTTCGTCGCGACCTCTCGCCTTGGCCTCATCCACTCCCTCGGGGGCTGAAGCCCCAGATTCTTTACCTGCAAACGGCGCGGCTAAAGCCGCGCCCTTTCAAAGCCTTCATTGAAGTTCGACAAAGTCGACCCTCACTTCTTCCACTCCTCCATCATCTTCCTGAAGTCCCGGAACAGATAATGCGAATCATGCGGCCCCGGGCTCGCCTCCGGGTGATACTGCACGCTAAACATCGGATCGCTCTTGTGCTTCAGCCCCGCGAGCGTGTTGTCGTTCAGGTTCACATGCGTCACCACAACATCCTCCGGCAACGTCGCCGGGTCCACATTGAAATTGTGGTTCTGCGACGTGATCTCCACCTTGCCTGTCTCGAGATTCTTGATCGGATGATTCCCGCCGTGGTGCCCGAACTTAAGCTTGTACGTCCTGCCGCCCAGGGCCAGCCCGAACAGCTGATGTCCCAGGCAGATCCCGAACATCGGCTTCTTGCCCTGCAGCCCGCGAATCGTCTCCACCGCATAATCCAGCGGCTCCGGATCGCCCGGCCCGTTCGAGAAGAACACGCCGTCCGGGTTCAGCTCCATCACTTCCTTCGCGGTCGTTTTCGCCGGAACCACCGTCACGCGGCAGTTCTCTCTGGTCAGCATGCGCAGAATGTTTTGCTTGATGCCGAAGTCGAACGCCACAACATGCATCGGCTCCTTCGCGTTCGCATCTGCGGCCGGCAACAACGAGTCTCCACTCTGATTCCGAACCTCGTCCGCGCTCCACTCGTAGACCTTCTCGGTCGTCACGACGCTCGCGAGATCCGTGCCGTCCATCCGCCGATGCGCCCGCGCCTTCGCCACCAGCGCATCCACATCGTCCACGTTCGTCGAGATCACGCCCCGCAGACATCCATTCGCCCGCAGATGCCGCACCACCGCGCGCGTGTCGATCTCCGCGATTACCGGAACGCCGCTGCGCTCCAAGTATTCGTCGGCGACCTCCGTCGAGCGCCAGTTCGAGGCAACAGGTGAGAATTCCCTGACAACCAGCCCCTCGATGTACGGCTTCGACGACTCCGCATCACCCGGACTCGTTCCATAGTTCCCAATATGCGGGTTCGTCAGCACGACGATCTGCCCCGCATACGATGGGTCGGTAAAAATTTCCTGGTATCCCGTCAGCGAGGTATTGAAAACGACCTCGCCTACGCGCTCCACCGGCGCGCCGAAGGCTCGGCCGCGAAAGATGCGCCCGTCTTCGAGCGCCAGAATTGCCTGCATGGAATCTCCCCTTGGGAGTGGACTCTATCTATCCTAACAGGCTTAACTCACCTCCCGCCACCGCTCCTGCCGCGGATCCCGCAGCTTCCGCACGCAGCAAAACACCCGGCTCGCGCCGGGTGTTTTACAACCTCCTTTGGCCCAGTTTCGCTGGCCCAATTTCGTTGGCCCAATTTCGTTGGCCCAATTTCTACTTCGGTCCTACACGGCCCGACAGCTAGGTTCCGGAGGGGAGCCCGACTGCTAGCTAGTACGCTCTGCAAACGCGATGGTGATGCTGCCACCAGCAATGACGGTGGTGGCGATGGTATTGCGCCTGAGACGTGCCTGCGGTTCCAAGAACGACCGCCATCGAAAACACACTCAAAAGAATTCGTCTCATCATGGCCCTTCTCCTGCGCGGGCGTCCGTTCTTTTCTACAATCCCTGACGCCCTGCGACACATGATTAAGAAGCCATCCACACCCGTAGGTTTGCTCTCAAAACTGCATTCCCACGCACGAAAAATATGTGCAAAATCGCGAAAGGTTGCCTCGCCTCAGCTCAACTCAATCAATACATCTTCGCCTTCTACTTTCACCGGAAGCACCCCCACATGGCCGCAATCCGGTGGCAGCGCCTCACCCGTCCGCGTATCAAACGTCCACGAGTGCCACGGGCATACCACGCCCTCCCCCTCAAGCCATCCCTGCCCCAGCGGCCCTCCGCGATGCGGGCAGATATTTTCCAGCGCCGCCAGCCTCCCATTCACATTCGCCAGGCACACCTGCACGCCCTTCGCCTCGGCCTCCATCACCTCTCCCGGCTTCGGCGCCTCGCCGATCGCGCACAACCGCACCCACTCACTCACACAATCTCCAATCGCGTCCGCGCACACGCCACTCGCCGCGCATGAGATGCTGAACTCTGTACACCAGACTCATGGCCACACCTCGCAAGCCGAACTCTGCGCGCAACTCGCGCACACCTCCATCATCTCAGCAGAGACTCGCCGCTCAACCAAGCGCCGGACCGCAACTTGTGGAGCCGCGCTGGATCATCAAAGCTCTCGGCCTCGTTCTCTTCATCGCGCTCCTCTGCGCCTGGGGCACGCTTTGCCTGCTCTACTACCAGGGTCAGTGGCAGCTCGTCCTTCATCCCTCGCGCACCGTCGCCACCACGCCCGCATCCCTCGGCCTTCAATTCACCGACCTCCGCTTCGCCGACGACGCCACCGGTCTCCCGCAACTCAATGGCTGGCTGATTCCCGCCGCCCCCGGAAACCCGCTTACTTCCTCCGCTCCCACCGCACTCCTTCTGCATGGCGCCGACGGCTCCATCGCTGATGCCCTGCCGCGCGCGCTCACTCTCCACAATGCAGGTCTGAATGTCCTGCTGTTCGACTACCGCGGCTACGGCCACAGCGTCGGTCGTCACCCCACTGAAGGCACCATGCAACAGGACGCCGCCGACGCACTCAACTGGCTCCTCGCCACGCAACACATCCCACCCAAGAACATCATCCTCTACGGCCACGGCATCGGCGCCTCACTCGCCGCCACACTCGCCGCGCAACATCACAATATCCCCGCCATCATCCTCGACGCTCCCGATGGCGACCTCGCCGGCCGCGTCATCCACGATCCCCACTCCACGCTCGTGCCCGTTGGGCTTCTCTTCCACGAAACCTTCCCACTCGCCGAGCCGCTGCGCACGCTCACCACACCGAAGCTGCTGATCACTTACGGCAACACCGCCCCCGCGTCACTCGCTAACGCCGCCGACCCAAAAATCACCATCGAACTTCCCTCGCTCAACGACCCCGCACTCATCCCCGCAATCCAGCGCTTCCTCGATCTCTACATGCGCCGCTCATAACTTCATCACTCGCAACTCGAGATTGCACGATCACTCCCACATCTCGCCGCTTAAAGGCGCGAAGGCCGCCGGTGTTCTGGCAGCCTCGGTACAGGTGGGGAGGGTAGTGCGGATAGGGGAAGCCGAAGCCGTGGGTGATTTGCGCTCCAGCAGTTGTTACATCTCTTCAGACGAAGCTTCTCACAAAAGGTTTTGCTCTGCGCTCGAAATTCCTTGTGAGAATCTCATCTGCAACGTCGAGGCAACACACACGCGAAAACCCGCATCTTCAGCGGCTTTTCATACATGCAACACATCTGCGAACGATGCAATCATCCTACGAAAAAGTACACAAAGATGACACATCGCAACACAACCTTTCGTGTGCAACGCCTCACTCTTGTATACGCAACATCGCTACGCAAAGTTCAAAAAGCTTCCCGGCTCCACCTGCGCTCCCGGAAACACCACATCCAGCCGCTTCGATCCCAGCGTCTTGTAGGCCGCTTCGCCGAGCACATTTCTGAAGTCCGTCGTCACCTTCAGATCGCGCCCTTCGTTCAGCTGCGCGTCATCTACGCCCGGCCACTTCCCATACACCTTGCCGCCCTTCACCTGTCCGCCGAGCACGAACATCACATTCGCGTGCCCGTGATCCGTGCCGCCCGTGCCGTTTTGTCTCGCAGTCCGTCCAAACTCCGACATCGTCACCAGCGTCACGTTCTCCGCGTCGTCACCCATGTCACGCCAGAACGCCGCAATCGCGTTTGAAAACTCCGTCAGCCTGTTCGCCAGTTGTCCATTCGCCGCGCCCTGGTTCTGATGCGTGTCCCATCCGCCGATATCCGAGAACGCAGCCTCCACTCCGAGGTTCGCCTTCAGCAACTGCGCAATCTGCCGCATGCTGTTACCAAACGCTCCATTCGGATACGCCACTCCATCCGCCGGCTTGTACTGCGCAGGATTCGCCGCGCGAAGCATCTTCACTGCCTCAAACGTCTCCTGCCCCGTGCCATGCAGCATCGCGTCGCTGCTCTCGTCGTACATCGCTTCAAACGCATTCGCCACAGCCGAAGGCTTCGGCCCGCGCCCGCCCACCGAAAAGTCCTGCAGGTTCGCCACCGACACCGCGGGAACTTTGCCCTGCAGCGTCCGCGGCAGCTCCGCACTCAACGCCACAGCTCTGAACGGAGAAAAGCCCGGCGACTCCGCTCCATGCGAGGGTTCAACCTGCAGCGCACGATTCAACCATCCATCCGGCGTCGACTTCACCCCCGGCGTTCCGCTCTCCATGAAATCCTGCGCATCGAAGTGCGACCGGCTCGGATCCGGCGACCCAGCCGCATGCACAATCGCCAGATGCCCCTGGTCGAACAGCGGCTTCATCGCACTCATCGACGGATGCAGCCCGAAGAACCCATCGAGGTCCAGCACGTCATTCTTCTGAATCGCAATCGTCGGCCGCATCCTGTAATAGTTCTTCTCCGCATGCGGCACCACGACATTCAACCCGTCGCACGCTCCGCGCTGAAAGATCACGACCAGCTTCTTCCGGCTTGCGGCCGCGCGATCCACCTCTGCATACACCGCGCGCGCCAGAAACGCAGGCACGACAGATGTTCCCACCAGCGCCAGCGCACCGCCGCGCATAAACCCGCGCCGCGTCACGCCATTGCGCCGGGCCACATCGCGCCCGCACATGTCGCATCCCCAATCGCTCGCATCGGTAAACCGCATCCTGCTTGCCATCGCCTTGCCTTTCCTAACTCCATCCTAATTCCCTAACTTCCCTAGCGTCCGCTGAAACTCCGGCGACCCCAGCAACAACCCCGCCATCGTATCCAGCGGCTGCTCCTGCACCGTCACCGGCCTGTCCCTGCCGGGCCTCTTCGGATTCGGATTAAACCTGCCGTTCGCCGGCACCATCAAAGTCTCTGTCTCTGTCGCCGGCTTCGCCTTGAAAGCCTCTTCCGCGCTCTGCGGCATCGTCGGGTCATCGAACTGCGCCAGCACCGTCGAACGCGTCTTATCCGAAGCCGGCTCGCCGAGCAGCGCGATCTCCAGCTTGTTCTCCGTCTCGACATTCGGACTTGGCACCGCAGCACGATCCGTCGCACCCAGCAACACCGGCCAATCCGTCTTCACGCCCATCATCCGGTTGCTGCTCAGCACCAGCGCAAAGTTCATTCGCGAGATCAGCGCATTCGAGCTTACCCACTCGTCCGATTTCCAGGAATACCCCTGCGGCGTCAGCATTCCGTAGATCGGCATGCCCAGCCGGTCCATCGCCTGCACCAGCGGCAACGGGCTCTTCACATCCGCTCCGCTGGCGCGCAGCGCACTCGCCATAAATTCCACCGGCGTCTTCAGCTTCGCGCGGTATACCTGCGGGCTCCAGAACTCCGGCGACCTGTACATCGTCAGCAGCACCGCCTTGATATTCCCATCCGTCTTCAGGAACGTCGCGGCCATGCGGTTCACCAGTGCGGCCGGAGGATCATCGCTCACAAACCGCACGGCAATCTTCTGCGAGATGAAGTGGGCGGTCGCCGGGCTCGTCGCCAGGATGTGCAGCACCTCCAGCCCTTCCTTCTGCCCGTTCTCCTTGATCTTGTGTCCCAGCACAATCTTCGTGCCCGGCTCGTGCCTCATGTCGTCGTAGTACGCTCCGCCGCCCTGGAACGGCTTATCGATCGTCCATCCCGTAAAGCACTTCGCAACTTCGATCACATCCTTCTGCGTGTATCCGCCATTCACCCCGAGCGTGTGCAACTCCATGAGCTCGCGGCCGTAGTTCTCGTTGATTCCCTTCGGCTGCTGCTTCTTCGCATTCGGCCGCATGAACTGCGCCCGTTCCGCACGCTGCGCCTGCAGCGAATTCGGCCCCACGCTCTCCCAGTTATCCAGGTACATCAGCATCGCCGGACTCTGCGCCACGCTCACCAGCAGGTTCTCAAATCGGCCCAGCGCGTTCGGCAGAATCGCATCGCGCTCATACTCCGGCAGGTAATACGGCTCGTTCGCGTTCTTCCGCAGGTACACGCTGAAGTGATTCAGCCAGAAGTCCGTCATCACCGCCTGCAGTTGCCGCTCGCTGAATACGTCGCGCTCCAGCCGCGATTGCAGAATCTCCGAAGCCACAACGCGCTCCGGAGCCGTCATAAACTCGCCCGCAACCTCTTCGTCTTCGGGCGACATGCCCTGCACCAGCAGCAGTCTCTGCGGCGGCTTCAGCGCCGCCTTGAACGACATCATCTCGTCCGGCTTCATCTCCACCAGCCGCTCGACACGCTGATCCGGAGGCAGAGCGAGCACCGCCTGCACCTCTTCCGGATCGGGCTCGGCCAGGTCTCTCGCCCGGGGCTTGCCCTTCTTGTTCAGATCCAGCGGCTGCGTCGCAATCTCTCCGTTGGACAGCAACTTTGATCCCTGCGGCGTATTCCCGTTCGCTCCGCCATTCATGTCCATGGCCGCACCACCCGCCATGTCCATGCTTGCCTGCATACCGTTCTGCGTAGCCACGCTCTTGTTCGAAGAATCGCCTTCGGTCGGCGCCGGCCGCCGCGCCGGCTTAGAATTCGGGGTCGCAGCCGCCTCCGAATTTTCCGTCTGCGGATTTCCGGCCATCATCATGGACTGCTGCCGATTCTGTGGCTGCGCCTGCCCCGGCTTCGCGCCGTTCAGTGCCTGCTCTTTGAGCTCCTGCTGCCGCTGGTCGTACTCATAGCGCGCATCGGCATACAGGGCGTGCTCCACCTTCCCGCGCGGAATGGGAACATCGCGCTTGTCCGCCATGCGGATCATCTGCTGCGAAGGAAAACGCTTCAGCAGTTCATCCTGCGAGAGCTTCAAGGCCGGGTACTGCTGCATCCTTTGCTCAAATGCCGAATCGTCGATCTTCTCCGGCTGCAGTTGCTGCAGAAACCACACCTGCGCGCCCATCTTCTCGACTTCTTCCACCTCGGCCGGTCTCGGCCCGAACGTAAACCGGTTCAGCATGTGCAGCACACGCTCCCGCTGGGTCAGCGGAGCCTCGCGCTCCGGCCGCTTTCCCGGGTTTCCCGCGCCCGGCTCACTTTGCGCCGCAGCGGCCAACGCGGCCTGCGGAGCCACCATTAACCCACACAACAGAGCCGTCAACGCGGTCTGCCCCGCCTCACGCATCCATCTACGCCGCGGCATCATGACAGTTCGTCTCCAGAAAGCTCGCACTCGATCGGGCTGTCCCGCTCAAACCCGCTCGGCCCCCCTAAGTTGCGACAAACATACTCCAAATAGGACTGCGACTGCGCCGTGGGCGGAATCTGGGCTCCCCCTCCCCCTCCCCCCTTTTTGCGCAAATTCTTCAATCTATTGAGGTTAGGCTTGGACCTCCACCGTAAATTCTTCATTGCAGAGAGTTTAGCTGGAAACAGCAAAAAAGCTGCGCTGAACAACAAAAAAGCTGCGCCAAATAGCAAAGGCCGCGCCAGAGCGCAGCCTCACCGGTTAATCTTCTATTTCTATTATAGCAGATTGAGTGTAATTAGCCGGAAACTATTTGCGCTTTGTTTTCAATAGGTTGCGGGATTAAGGGCTTGACAAGATTTTAGGGATGGCCAATTGTGGAAAACTGGTTCTGCGTTCGAACCCCGATCTGCCCTAAAACTCCGCCAGCTCTTTCATCACGGCAAAGAGTCTCTCCGGCTGCGGCAGGATGACGTCTTCCAGCAGGGGCTGGTAGGCCACGAACGTATCCATCGACCCAACCCTTCGCACCGGAGCATCGAGGTCGTGGAACAGCTCATCGCCGATCCGCGCCGCGATCTCGGCTCCATAACCCCAGCTCAGCATGTCCTCATGCGCCACAAGGGCCTTGCTGGTCTTCTTCACGGAGGCCGCAATCGCCTCCCAGTCATAGGGATTCAGGCTGCGCAGGTCGATCACCTCGACCTCCACCTTCAGCTCGCGAGCCATCCGCTGCGCGGCCTGCAGCGCCCTGGGCACAACAGCACCGTAGGTAATCACCGTGAGGTCCTTGCCTTCACGCACCGTCCTGGCCTTCCCGAACGGGACCATGTACTCCGGCCCGGGGTATGCGGCCCTGCCAAAGGTCTCGCGGTACAGCCGCTTGTGCTCGAGAAACAAGACAGGATCGTCGCAGCGAATTGCAGTGCGCAGCAGTCCAGCCGCATCCAGCGCGTTCGACGGCATGACTACGCGCACACCCGGTGTGTGGGTGAAGATGCTCTCCCCTGACTGCGAGTGATAGATGGAGCCTCCTGTCAGGTAGCCACCGATGGGCACGCGCATCACCAGCGGGCAGCTGAACTGCCCGTTCGACCGCCAGCGCATCACGCTCAGCTCATTGCGCATCTGGTGCATGGCCGGCCAGATGTAGTCGAAGAACTGGATCTCGACCACCGGCTTCAGTCCGCGCACTCCCATGCCGATTGCGCGGCCGGTGATGTTTGCCTCCGCCAGCGGAGAGTTCCACACACGGTCGTTGCCGAACTCCTTCTGCAGTCCCGCGGTGACCTTGAACACACCGCCCTTGCCCTTGATTTTGCCCGCGCGCAGCGGCTCATCGCGCGTCGCATCGGCGACATCTTCGCCGAAGACCACAACCCGCTCATCGCGCCGCATCTCGTCGTGCAGCGTCGCGTTGATCAGGTCCAGCATCGTGCGCTCGGTGTCGTCGGCCGTCGCCGCAGCCTTCGTGGCAAATCGCGAATCGCGCGGGTCGAGGTCCTCCGAGTACACATGCTTGAGGATGGTGTCCGGAGTCGGCAGCACCGCAGCCAGCGCGCGCTCGGTCGCCCGCTGCACCTCCTCGTCGACCTTGCGCTCGAGCTCGTTGATGCCCTGCTCGTCGAGAATGCCCTGGCGGAGCAGCCATATCTGCATCCGCGCAATCGGATCGCGCAGCGAATCCGCCTCGATCTCTTCCTTGGAGCGGTACAGGCGCTCGTCATCGCTGAGCGAGTGAGAGTACGGCCGCGTGACATGCCCATGCACGACGGCGGGGCCAGCACCGCTGCGGCAATACGCCACTGCCTCCGCCATCGCCTTGTAGCTGGCGATGGCATCGGTGCCATCGACCTCCCAGAACCTGAAGCCCGGAAAGTTCGCAATCAGCTTGGAGATGTTGCCGCCGGGTGTATTCGCTTCCACGGGGGTCGAGATCGCGTATCCGTTGTCCTCGATGACATACACCACGGGCAGCTTTTCATTCGAAGCCGTATTCAGCGACTCCCAGAACTCACCCTGGCTCGTCGATCCCTCTCCGATCGAAACATACGTTACCTCATCCGGCTGGAACTTCACGTCCTTGAAGCTCCGGTAGTCCGCGCCGTCGCCGGGCCGCTTCGCCGACTCAGGATGATGCCGGTAATACCGTCCGGCTTCCGCGCAACCGATGGCCTGCAGGCACTGCGTCGCAGTCGACGACGAAGGCGATACGATGTTCAGCTTTTCGCTGGTCCAGTGCGACGGCATCTGCCGGCCGCCGCTGGAAGGATCCGTTGCCGCGCCCACCGACTGCAGCAGCTGGTCCTCCACCGTCATGCCCAGGGCCAGGCCCAACCCGCGGTCGCGATAGTACGGGAAGAACCAGTCGTAGCCCGGCTTCATCGCCAGGCCCGCGGCCACCAGCAGGGCCTCATGCCCCGCACCGGAGACCTGGAAGAAGATCTTCTGCTGACGCTTCAGCATGATCTCGCGGTCGTCGGTCCGGCGGGAGAGATACATCAGCCTGTAGAACTCGATGAGCTGCGGCGCGGTGAGTCCGGCGGCAACGACAGGCTCCGCGCCCCGCTCACCCACCGGCTCGGCAACCTGCCCACCGCCGCGCTCCGCCAACTTGCTCGACTTCTTTTCCGCCAACCCTCGGCCCTCCTGACGGGGTCCCCCGCGAGCGTTCCGGCTCGCTGGGGTGATCCGGCCTCGACGATTTTACTCGTCCCCTCGAAGCCTGTCCCATGTCGAAACACGATCTTCACAGGTCAAGTTCCGGGGCGCTTCAGCAGCCAGTCGCGACGGGCCGCGCCGCCTCATTTTATTGATGCTGCTGGCCGTCATCCGTGTGCAGATTTCCACCGCACAAACGCAGTCCCTGGGGGATCCACTTAATTCTTCATCCGGCTTTGCACGTCGTGCGCGAGCTTCTCAATCTCGGAAGCCTTGCGGATGACGTCCAGCGACAACTCGTCCTTGCTGGCCTTGTCGACGTCAGACTTGAGCTCATTGGTCAGCGCCTGCAGCCTGGCTGCATCGTCCTCCAGACGCTTGTGACGCTGGTCATTGGATGCCTTCAGGCGCTCCTCTTTCAACCGCCCGGGCAACTCGTCGTTCGGCATGTCGGAGTCGAAGGACGGCATCCCCTGCGGCCCGACCTTGGAGGGCATCATCGGATCCCGGTTCGTCATCGGATCGTGATTCGTCATCGGATCCCGGTTCGTCATCGGATCCTGATTCTGTTGTGTGGGATCCAAACGTTTCTGCGCGTGCACCACGCCGGTGACTTTGCCCCAACCGGCGCCCACCATCAGGGCCATGACCAACAAAACTGCGACGCGAAGTGCCCGAACTCTCTGCCCAGATTGCAACTTGCAGTTCCTCCTGACCGCGCTGCAGCGCATCGGACTCTTTATAGAAGCTGCCGGCCGTTTTGACCAGAGCTCTCCAGGGAAGCGCCCTTTCGCGGCATCACAGCGGGCCCTAGTTCTTCATTCGGCTTTGCACGTCATGCGCCAGCTTTTCAATCTCTGCAGCCTTGCGGATGACCTCTACCGACAACTCATCCTTGTTCGCCTTCTCGACATCGGACTTCAGCTCAGTGGTGAGAGCGAGCAGCCTGTCCACATCGGAGGCGAGCCTCTTGTGGCGATCGTCGTTCATCGCCTTCATACGCTCGGCATCCATGTGGGTGCGCACGGGGTCGGCCACAACGCGCGGCTGATCCAGGGCGGGCAGGATGGAGGGCTGGTTTCCGGGCTGCATGTTGGGAGGGACGGTTGGCGGGCCTTTTTTCTGGGCCTCCACCACGCCGTTTCCCAAGCGCAGTCCAGCCCCGGAGACCGCCATAAGCACCGCCGCGCTCAACGTGCCCACCCGTATTATCTGTCTGATTCCTTTCGGTCGCATTTCACTCCCCCTTCGCCGAAGCTACCTGCCGCCGGGTGCGACTCGTCATAACCCTGGCCAATCTCATATCCTGCGGAGTAGACCGGACTTTGCCATTGATGATGACCCCTATCGCCTTACTTCCACAAGAGGAACATACACTGCTGTCCCTCGAACGCGGCTGGCATGTGGAACTGCTGAATTTTGTACAGCATGGCGTGCCAAAGATTGTCATTGCATTGTTATTGGCTCTCATCGGGCAGCAGATTCTTGCGTTCTTTGTGAACCGGATGCGCAAAACCGCCGGTGTGATGGTCGGCAATGCGCATCGCGCGGCGCAGCTGCGGACCGTGGCGGGGATCCTTCGCGCCACGGGCTACGGCCTTATCGGCTTCTATGTCTTCATCCAGGTGCTGGGAGCCCTGGGCGTTCCGCTGGGGTCGTTCATCGCCGCGGCCGGAGTCATCGGCCTGGGCATCAGCTTCGGCGCGCAGTCGATCTTCAAGGACATGCTCACCGGGCTCTTCATCCTGCTGGAGGATCAGTATGCCATCGGCGACAACATCAAGATCGCCGGGCTCTCCGGCACGGTTGAGGACCTGACCCTTCGCATGACCAAGCTGCGTGACGGCGACGGCACGCTGTATATCGTGCCCAACAGCCAGATCACCACGGTCTCCAACCTGTCGCGCGACTTCTCGGTCGCCACGCTGCCGGTGAGTGTGAGCACCAGCGAGGACCCCGACCGCGTGCTGCGGGTTCTTCGCGAGCTGGCCGCCACAGTGCGCGCCGAACAGGCCTTCAAGGATGTTGTCATCGCCGACCCGGACATCCCGGGCGTGGACAAGATCAGCGGCCACGAGGTCATCTACCCGGTGAATATCCGCGTGCAGGTCAACCAGCGGGACGGCGTTCTGCGCGAGCTTCGCCGCCGCATCCTGATTGCCTTCGACAAAGAAGGCATCGCCTTCGGGAGCTCCAGCAGCACGCTGGTGCTGGAACGCCCCGACCCTGCGCCCGCTCCGCCAACACCGGCGGTTTCAACGGAACGCTCGCGCTAGCCTGCTACCATCAGGCGAGTGAAAGCCACCCTCGAGCTCTGGGAGTCCTTTCTCATCGCCTTCAGCGCGCTGCTGCCGCTGATTAATCCTATTGGCTCCGCGCTCGTCTTCCTTGGCCTGGTGGGCGAGGCTCCGCCGGGCGCGTATCGCATGCTGGCGCGCAAGATCGCCGTCAACAATGCCATCTTCCTTGCGGTCATCGCGCTGCTTGGCTCGGCCATTCTGCACTTCTTCGGCATCTCGCTGCACATCGTCCAGGTCGCGGGCGGGCTGGTTCTTGCAGCGATGGGGTGGTCTGTGCTCAACGAGGCAGAAGGAGCGCCGGTATCCCGCGACAAGACCGCCGGCATTCAGGTCAGTCCCGATGCCACTCTGAGCGCGCTTCAAGACAAGGCCTTCTACCCGTTCACCTTTCCCATCACGTCAGGCCCCGGCACGCTTGTCGTTACACTCACGCTCGCGACGCGCGCGGAAGGCGGCGGCTTCGAACTCAATCTGCTGAGGCATGCCGGACTTTTTCTCGCCTTCGTTGTGCTGAGTGTGCTGGTCTACTTCTGCTATGCGAATGCGCCGCGGATTACTCGCGCCGTCCCTCCGGCAACGGCACAGGGAATCCTGCGCGTCGTCTCCTTCATCCTCATGTGCATCGGCGTCCAGATTGCCTGGGACGGGATCTCCGCGCTGCTGCTGATCGTGCTGCATCAGCGATAACAGTCAGTCGCTAGCTGAGCGCCGCCTCCAGCTCCTCAACGTTCGTGATCGGCGGCAGGCAGCTATTTCCCTTGCACACCATCGCGAACGCGGCGTCGGCAGCGGGAGCATGCGGCAATGTTTCGCTGAGCGCGGGCGGCAACGTCTGCAACTGCTCGCGCTGAAGCTGAATCACGCTCTTGTTCACCTTGAAGCGCGCCATCGACGTCACCAGCAGATCCCTGGCCGCTTGATCTTCACCCACAACGCAAACCTGAAGCGGCGGCTCGATCATGCGGCGCAGGGCCAGCGCGTAGCTCGCAGCGTAGAGGCCGAAGTGCTCCACTACGCCGCCGAAAGCCTCGAGCGTGTCCTGTGCCTTCGTCTCGTAGTCCTTGTTGTTGGTCAGCGCCGCCAGTCGCAGGAGCACCGTGGCGGCCGTTGAATTGCCTGCAGGCGTCGGCGAATCCTGCAACGGCTTTCGCCGCGCCGCCAGCGCCCCGATGCGAACTTCCGTGGAGTTCAATTCCGTATCGAAGAACCCGCAGCCCGTCCCATCGTAGAAGCGCTTGAGCATCGCATCGGCAATCTGCTGCGCGGCGTCGAAGTAGCGCATCTGGCCGCTCGCCTCCCATGCATCCAGGGCGGCGTTCGCTACGAACGCATAGTCGTCGAGCACGCCCGGAACCGCGCGCTCCGGCGCTACTCCCTCGCCATAGGCGACGACGTGCGCGAGCCCCGCATCGCTCCACACACTGTTCAGCACGCGGTCGAGCGACTTCAGCGCAAACTCTACGGGCTCACGCAAACCCAACGCGCGCCCCGCCGCGACGTACGCCGAGATGCACATGCCGTTCCATCCGGTGTAGACGGTCTTGTCGACGTAGGGCGTGCGCCGCGTCAACCGCGCGGCATACATCTTCTCCTTGGCCACGCGCAGCAGCTCGCGGGCGTTCGACTCCTCAAGCCCCAGCGCTTTGGCAACCTCTGCCAGTGACTTCGGAGTGTGCAGCACATTCTTCGCGGGGTTGTGATGCATGTCGCCCACCGGCCGCACATTGAAGTACGCCTCGGCCACGCGAAACTCTTCTGCGGACAAAGCACCTTGTGCCTCTTCGCGCGTCCACGTGAAGTAATCGCCGTCGTCCTCCAGCGAATCATCCGCGTCCTGCGACGCATAAAAGCCGCCGCGCTCGCGATCGCTCAGCCACTCGTCCATCCAGCGCAGAATGCCGTTCGCAACCTGGGCAAACTGCGGATCGGCGAAGCTCTGAAACGCATGCGCGTAGTTCTTCAGCAGTTCGCTGTTGTCATATGCCATCTTCTCGAAGTGCGGCACAATCCACTGCTCATCCACCGAGTAGCGATGAAATCCGCCCGCTAAGTGATCGTGAATTCCACCTGCCGCCATCTTCTTCAGCGTGACGATCGCCACGTTGCGCGCCGCGTCTGCGTTCGCTCCGCCGCGCGTGGCCGTATCGATCAGCAGATCGATCGCGCCCGAATTTGGAAACTTCGGCTGCGATCCAAACCCGCCGTTACGCGCGTCGAACTGCCGCAGCGCCGACTCGATGATTTTGTCCAGCAGCGGAGCGCCTGGCTCCGCGCTGTGGCCCGAGAAGCTCTCGTTATGCTCGATCATCGTCAGGATGCTGGATGCCGACTCCTCGACTTCCTGGCGGCGCTCGGCAAACGCATGCGCCATCGTCAGCAGCACGCGCGTGAAGCTCGGCCGGCCGTAGCGCTCCTCGGGCGGAAAGTACGTTCCGCCGAAGTATGGCTTGCCGTCCGGGGTGAGAAACGCCGTCAGCGGCCAGCCACCTTGTCCGCTGATGGTGGCCACCGCGGACTGATAGCGCGTATCCACATCCGGGCGCTCGTCGCGGTCCACCTTCACGGCGATGAAGTGATCGTTCAGCACCGCGGCGGTCTCTTCGTTCTCGTAGCTTTCGCGGTCCATCACGTGGCACCAGTGGCACCAAACCGCGCCGATATCCAGCAGCACCGGCTTGTTCTCGCGCTTCGCCTTCTCAAACGCCTCCGCGCCCCACTCATGCCACTTCACCGGCTGATGCCGCGCCGACCGCAGGTATGCCGAGGCTGCACGCGATAACGAGTTCTCTTCACCGCTCATCTTCATTCACTCCAAACTCTCAGCCTATCGCACTCGCAAAAGTTAGGGAGTTAGGGAGTTAGGGAGTTGGGAGTTAGGAAGTTAGGAAGTTAGGCACATACAAGAGTTAGGAAGCCATGAGTTAGGGAGTCAGGGACATACAACAACCCCGCCGAACGAATCTCCCCTCAAGCAGAGAGGCCGCGACTCTCGCCGCGGCCTTCCTGCCGTTCCTAACTCCCTCACTCCTCACTCCTAACTCCTAACATCTTTACTGCGGAATCGGCGGAGGATTTTCTGTGAGCGGTTTGGGCGGGGCGGGCGGTTGCGGGGCTGTCAGTCCCGGAATGTGCGGTTTCTGCGAGACCGTTCCGCTGGCCGCTTCCGTGACGCTGACGCCGTATTTGTCCAGCGTGTTGGCGAGGATCTGGCCGAGCGTTTCGCGGTCGCGCGCATACGCGGCGTCGGCTGAGATCACGCTGTCCTCGGAGGTCGCGAGGTTGCGCTCCATCTGCAGAACGTTCGCTGTGGTTGAGGCGCCGAGCCGATACTTCTTCTGCTCCGCATCCAGCGCCTGCGCCGCATAGTCACGCGCAGACTGCGAAGACTGCACGGCCGCGCGGTCGTTCGTCAACGCGTAGACGACGTTGATCACCTGGATGCGAATCTGCGTGTAGAGCTGCTGCATTCGCATCTGCGACTGGCGGTATTCCATCTGCGACCGCACCTGGTCCGCCTGCGCCGTGCGGTTGCGAAGTGGAATCTGGAGGTTCACACCCACACCCCAGTCCGGCGACGTGTTGTTCAACGTGTTGCCGAGCACCGTGCCATAACCAGAACTCGGATAGGTGGGAGGGCACGGCTGAAACGGCTGGCCCACCGGAGCGCAGTTCAGCGACGGATTCTGCGAGCCGCCCACGCCACTGCCACCATAGAAACCATAGGCATCCAGTACCGGCAGCAGGCCGTTCTTCTCCGCCTTGATGGTGATCTCATCGTTCTTCATCACCAGGGCCGCCTGTTCAATCTGCGGATTGTTCTGGTAGGCCTCGTGGATCAGATCCTCGGTCTGCATGTCCTCTTCGGGCACGCGCTCGAGGCTTACGCGATCGGTCGGAACGACCGGCGCATTGGCAAGCTGGGAATCGTTCAGGTTGCGCGCGATCGCCTGCTTCATCAACAGCTGCTGATACTCCAGATTGCTTTGGGAGGTGATCAGCGCCTGGTGGTCGCTCGCCACCGCAGCGTCGGAGTTCACCACATCCAGCGGCGCCAGCGTTCCAATCTCCAGCTGCTTGCGGTTGTCGCTGGACAACTGTGTCGACTGCTGCAGAGCGCGCTGCTTCGCCTGCTCGTCCTCGTACGCGCTCACCAGCGCCCAGTAGATGCTTTCCACCTGGCCGATGGTGAAGATCAGCTGCTGCCGGAAGGCTGAGTCTGTGATGCGGCGGGTGTTTTTCGCCTGGATGACGAAGCGCTCATTCACCCACTTGCAGCATCCCTGCAACAGGTGTTGGGTCAACTGTGCGCGGAAGCTGGACTGCAACAACGGGCTGAAGTCCGAGCGCTGGCTGTTGGTTGTCTCGCGGAGGTTGTTGAAGCTCACACTCAACTGCTCGCCGCCGACGAACCCCTCGTTGTACTGGAAGTTGTAGTTTGCGGTGTTGTTGCTCAGCGTGTTGGTGCCCGTTAAAAAGGAGGTCGACTGCGCTGAACTGGCCGACTCATACTGCAGTGTTCCGGTGAACTGCGGATCCAGCAGCGCCGGCTGAGGGCCGCCACCGGTCGTGCTGAGCACCAGGCCGCCCGCACCGGCGCCACCGCCACCGGCCGCGCTTGTGGTTCCGCCCGGACCACCGCCGCCGGTAATGGTCGAGGTCGACCCGCCCAGTGTGTTCGCCACAATGCCGGTCGAGACACCACGCAGCGATGAGCCCGCCTTCGCGCGCAGAATGTCCGTGTCCGCAATGTCGAGGTTGATGCGTGCAATCGCGATGTCGTAGTTGTTCTCGAGCGCCAGGGTCACGGCATCGTTCAAGCCGAGGTAGATTTTTCCATCGCGCAACAGGTCGCGCAGGTCGGGCGTATTGCTCAGCCGCGGCGCGGGATAGGTTCTCGCCGTGTAGTCCTTGAACGGATTGGGCCAAAACGGAATGGGCTCGGTGTAGTCGGTGCCCGTCGGACGCAGATAGAGCGGCTCGGTCGCCTTGGGCTCCGGTGCCTGGGGCAGCCCCGCCGTTCCGGTCGTATCGTTCTGCACGCCTTGCGCCTGGGCCGGCGCGTTCGGGCTCACCGTCCCTGCCGGCTGCTGTGCAGGGTTCTGTCCGGTCGCGGACGCAGGTGTCTGTGCCACGGCGCTGCTCAACATCAGGGCGACGCACGCCGCAGCCTGCAAATCCCTCAATTTCACGTTCGCTTCTCCAGGACCTTTTGCGCTTTTCGAAGATTTCTTTGCCGATAGGTTCCAATACGGCCAAACAGGGCCCGAAGTTCCACCCGGATGTACGGAAAGGCAAAGGCTCGCCTCAGTATATCGTCCGCCTTTGCTTCAGCTGCACCAACAAAACCCCGGGGCTCTCGTCCCTGATTTCTGATCAATGGTACTGTCGGCTTTGTGAACGAATCGACCAACTGGAAGCTGACGCTGGCCTACGACGGCTCCGGCTTTCACGGCTGGCAGGTGCAGCCCGGCCTGATAACGGTCCAGGGCACGCTGGCCGACTGCATCCTCCGGCTCACCGGCGAGCACGTGCTCCCGCAGGGCTCGGGCCGCACCGACGCGGGCGTCCATGCCCTCGCGCAGGTTGTCAGCTTCCGCCTGTCGGCCCCGGTTCCGGCAGCCAATCTTCAACGCGCACTGAACCGCATTCTCCCTGCCGGTATTCGCGTTCTCTCCTGCGAAGCGGTTCCGCCGAGCTTCCACGCACGCCACAGCGCGCGCGGCAAAACGTACGAATACCGCATCTTCGAGCGGCGCATCTGTCTCACTCCCGGCGAGCCCGCGCTCGAGCGCATCTGTTCGCCCTTCCTGGCGCCCTACGCCTGGGACTGCCGCTGGCCGCTCTCGCTTGACGCCATGACGGAGGCTGCGGTACTCCTGCTGGGCTCGCACGACTTCACCTCCATGGCCGCCACGGACCCGGACCGGTCTGAGCGTGAAGCGGACGACGACTCGTCTGCATCCGCCCCCATCAAAATCAACCCCGTCAAAACCATCACGCTTGCCGAGTGGTTCCGCCGCCCTGCTTCGGCCCAGGAAGACCTCCTCATCTTCCGCATCGCCGGCAGCGGCTTCCTGCATCACATGGTGCGCAATATTGTCGGTACGCTGGTTGAGATCGGCCGCGGCAGCCTCGCGCCCTCCGACTTGAGGCGTATCCTCGACGCCCGCGACCGTACCGCCGCCGGTCCCACCGCTCCGGCGCGCGGCCTCTACCTCGTCGAAGTCGTCTATAACAACTCAGTGAGCAACGAAGCCCAGGGCCCCGATCAGAACGACGCGGTCGCCATTGCTGAGAGAGGAGCGTCGGCATGACGCTCTCACCCTCCGCCGCCGCCAACTCCCGCATCACCGCGCTGGCCGCAGACCGCGCGATCCACCGCGCCTTTCACTGGCTGCACCTCTACGAGCAGCAGCTGCAGCGCTGGCAGCGTGAGTTCGTCGCGATCCCCGCGCCGCCCTTTGGGGAAGCCGACCGCGCCGCCTGGTTCGTGACGCACTTCTCGGAAATCGGCCTGATCAAGGCGCACATCGACGCCGAGGGCAACGCTCTCGCCGAACTTCCATCGTTGAAAGGGATGGGCCTCAGCCCGTCGCCTCCGGACTCTGAAACGAATGGGGCTTCGGCGCCTGAGGGAGCAGCGGACAACAGCCCCATCATTCTTCTCTCGGCGCACCTCGACACGATCTTCCCCGCCGGGACCGAATGCAAACCGCACGAGGACGACGAGGGCCGTCTGCACTGTCCCGGAGCCACCGACAACGGCGCCGGCCTTGCCGCGCTGCTCGCCATCGCCGCCGCTCTCCACTTCGCGCAGACCGAAGCGGGCTACAGTCCGCCGGTGACCATCCTGTTCGCGGCCAATGTCGGCGAAGAGGGCGAAGGCGATCTCCGCGGCATGCGGCATCTCTTCTCCGCCGACTCACCCTATGAGCAGCGAATCCGCGCGGCCATCGCGCTCGAAGGCTCAGGGTCGTCCTCGGTCGTCGACCGCGCGCTTGGCTCGCGACGTCTCCGCGTTGAGATCACCGGCCCCGGGGGCCACTCCTGGGCAGACGCCGGGCTGCCCAGTCCCATCAATGCGCTCGCCGCCGGCATCACGGAACTCGCGCGGCTCACGCTGCCCTCGAGTCCGCGCACAACGCTCAACTGCGGCACCATCGCCGGCGGCACCTCGGTGAACTCCATCCCATCCTCCGCCACCGCGGACCTCGATCTCCGCTCGACCTCGACCAAGGAGCTCGACAACCTGGAGCACCTCGTTCTCTCTACGCTCTCGAAATGCGTCAAAGCGGAGGCCCGACGCAGCCACGCGCACAACATTCGCCACCAGCGCGACGCTCTCCGGATCACGGTTCGCCGCATCGGCAATCGCACCGCGGGGACGCTGCCGCCCGACTCCGCACTCGCCATCAGCCTTCGCGCCGTGGACCGCCACCTCAATCTGAAGACCGAATCGCGCATCGGCTCCACGGACGCCAATCACCCGCTCTCGCTCGGTATCCCCGCGCTCGCGATGGGAGCCGGCGGCAGCGGTGGCGGCATCCACACACTCGATGAGTGGTATAACCCTGCCGGGCGCGAGCTTGCCCTCCGCCGCATCCTGCTTCTGCTGCTCGACACCTGCAACATGTACTCGAAAGAAACTGCCACGCTGAGCGAACCGCAGATTGCTGACAGCGGGTCTCTATCGGCACAAAGATGAATAGGGGCTTTCGCCCCTGGGGTGTGCACTGGCGATCTATCGCTCAACGGACTCGCTAGATTCGGCAGTGTCTCAGTTTTGAGGTGTGGAAGCGAACTTACCGATAACCCCGTTTCTCGTGCACTTCGACGCTAAGTTTGGAGTCGTCGGTCGGCAGGATTGTTTCCGAATTGCCGATCACTCGCCCAGAATCATCTCACGTCAACGGCTTTCTTCTGATCGACCTCGCCGACCGGATTCTTGTAGACTCGCTCGCATGCGCATTGAGTTGGACCATGTATTCATCTGTACCGCTCCTGGCGCTCCCGAGGCTGAGGAATTTATTCGGTTCGGCTTGCGGGAGGGATCGCCCAAATCGGCATCCCGGACAAGGCACAGCCAATCGCCGTTTTGCCTTTGCGAACGCCATGATTGAGTTGCTGTGGGTGGATGATGGAGAAGAAGCGCAAAGCGACTGCTCACGACGCACTCAACTTTGGGAGAGATGGTCTAGTCGAGAGGGTAACGCCTCTCCCTTCGGCATTTGCGTCCGCCCTGTCGATTCTCCGAATACAGAGTCACCGTTTCCGGCGTGGAAATATCGACCGTCCTACTTAACAGATCCGCTCGTTATGCATCTCGGCGAAGCGGGGGTTGAGGAGCCGATGTGGGTCTACCTTGGGTTCATGCAACGGCTTGATCGTGAACAGCGGTTTGTAGAACATCCTATTGGCATTCGTGAGATCACTAAGCTTAACTCTGACTACCCCCGTGCCACTTCGCTCCGTCGCGTCTCAGAGCATGGTCGAGAGTGGAATTCTCTCATCGCAAGATGGACCAGAATCTCTCCTCGAAATTGAATTCGACGGCAGCGGGCGCAAAGAGATTGCGGACTTCAGGCCGCATCTGCCAATCGTCTTTCAATTTTGATTCGAGGAGAGAAATTCCGCCCTCAACGGCGCTTCGCCGAGACTGCGGAGGATCACGGGCAAACCGGAAGTTATCGCACTACAAGATCGATAGGGCCAGCGGCGGCGGTCCTTCGGTCCGGGGAAGCGAACGTTACACTTGCCTCATGATGAATGTTTTCGGAAGACACCGGGCGGTACTTTCCGCAGTGTGGACCTTCCTCGCGCTGGCATCTGCGTTTTCCATACTTGCAGACTGCGTGGGAAACGCAGCATGGAACGGGGTAAACGTCGCAGTTGCCTTGTAGCTCCTGCTGTCTATCGGGGGCTTTTTAGGTCTCTTCGCGGGCTTCATGCAGCTTTCTCTCACAACAGATTGTTCGCCTGGATAACGTGCATAAGCGCATCAGCATTCGTCGCTTTGAGCATCGTCTTCGCATCTGGCTTTCTGTGCTGCCGCACCCCTGGAGTGCCGTTGACCGACCCGGCGTATTTCGGTCGCCCCCATATTCCCGTCATCGCACTCGATGGAGCCGCATTTGTCGTCTGCTCCGTTGAGGCGCTACTGTTCATCGGCAAGATCGGTAAGCCAAGGCCGTCACGAGACTCTATCAAGGTCCTGTAAAGTCGGCTTTTCGGCAAGCTCGGTGAAATTTCCGATAACCCCATTTTCGCGAACGAACGTCTGCACTCGCTAAGACGAACAATATCTGGCTATGTGAGTTGAAAGTGGGATAGCTCTGGTGGCCAGAGGCAGACGTAATCCTCTCCATTGATCTGGCGATATGCAGCCTTCATGTCCCCGCCGGGTCGTGTAGATTCGTCTGTCTGCTGCACCAGATTAAAGGTTGCGATGGGATGATCGGTGAGTATGAAGATGTTCATTTCGCCAGCCCCGAAATCGTGACCGTCCAATTTCGCCATCTGCCCCAGCACCGAAGAAAGTGCTTCTTCAAAGCTCACGAGTTTGTCGAAGCTGTCCAAATCGCCATCAGCTTTGAACTGCAATACCAACTGGGTCGTCATCAGTGCAGTTTAGTTCCCCGAAAGTCGGGTTTTCGGCAAGTTCGCTAGTTTCCGATAATCCCGTTTTGCGTGCACTACAACCCGCCCGGATTGAGGTGCGCTTTCCGGACCAAGCCGGTGGACCAAACGGCAGGCAGGCTCTACGACGTGCGCCCCCACGCCTGTGCATCGATCTTCCACTCCTCGCCATGCTTTGAAAATGTGTACGCGAGCGTGCCGGCCCGAACGGCAGTCTGCTCTTTCATCTTTATCGTGAGAGTTCCCGCTATGACGGCGTACGCGTAGGAGCCCTCCACGTTCCAGAACCCCATCTCGTACGACAGATGTTCGTACGAAACCCCAAACTTCTCGCGCCACTTCGCTACGTCAGCGAGCCAATTCGCTGGAGCATTCGGGTTTAGCCAGCGATAGGGTGCGATGCCATCAATGACGATCGCGGTGTCTCCAAAGACACCAGCGAAAAGCTCCGTGTTCTGGGTATTGAAGCCGTTGATATGGCTCTCGAGAAGGGCCTGAATTTCACTCGGTGGGTTGCTCATCACGCTCATCCTCCGGCCACTGCGTGCGTACGATTCCTCGGTAACTATACGCATCACGACAGCGTCAGCCACTGGCAAATCAAGTAGTCTGCAGCGGACTGACGGACCGAGTCGCGCGGGCTATACGGACTAATCCCGTTGGGCCTGTGAAGTCGGCTTTTCGGAAACTTCGGCGCCTCACTTCAAACTGAGGCACTATCCTAGACTCATCCACGTGAAGACCACAGCCCTGCTCATCGCCCTCTGCATACTCTCCGCCGCCGCACACGCCCAGCGCTGCGACACCGTCTATTACAACGGCAACATCCTCACCGGCGTCGGGCTTCACGCTGTCGACGACCACACCGCACCGCAGCGCGTGCAAGCTGTCGGTATTAACGGCGACCGCATCGTCCTCGCCGGCACCAGCGACGACGTCCTGAAATGCGCCGCGCCCAAAGCGCAGAAGATCGATCTTCATGGCGCCTTCGCGATGCCGGGCTTCAACGACGCTCACACCCACATCGCCGACGCCGGCCTGCAGAGCCTCACCGCCAACCTCGACGGCGTCACCTCGCTCGCCGAGATGCAATCGCGCGTCGCGGCCTACGCCAAGACCCTGGACGATCCCCATGCATGGATCCTCGGCGGCGGCTGGGATCACACGAAGTGGCCCACAAAGACGCTGCCCACGCGCCAGGACCTCGACAAGGTCACAGGGGAACACCCCGCGTTCCTCGGAAGAGTCGACGGCCACATCGCCGTGGCCAACACCGCCGCTCTCCAAGCTGCAGGCATCGACAACACCACAGCCGACCCCTTTGGCGGCCACATCGACCGCGACGCGCAAGGCCAGCCGACCGGCATCATTCGCGAAGGCCCCGCGCGCGAACTCGTCGAAAAGCACATTCCGCCACCGAGCAACGACACGCGGCGCACAGCGCTCGAGCACTCCATCAACGATGCCCTCGCGCACGGCGTCACCTCCGTGCAGGATTTTTCCACCTGGGACGACTGGCTGATCCTCGAAGGCCTCGAACACGAAGACAAACTCCCGCTCCGCGTCTACGAGTGGATCGACTTCAACCTTCCTGTCGGCGATCTCGAAACGCGCCGCGCCAGCCATAACTTCAACGATCCCGTGCTGCATCTTGGCAATCTCAAGGGCTTCATGGACGGGTCGCTCGGCTCGCGTACCGCCGCGATGGAAGCGCCTTACAACGACGAGCCCGCCAACTCCGGCATCCCGCGCTACGAGCAGGACAACTTGAACCACATGGCCTCCGAGCGTGCCATGGCCGGCTTCCAGCTCGGCTTCCACGCTATCGGCGACCGCGCGAATGATATGGCGCTCAATGCCTTCCAGGCGGCTCAGCAAGCCGGCGTTCCCGAGCCCGAATACCTCTGCGAAGGCAAGGAAGAAGCGGCGAATCGCAAGCTGCCGCCCGATGCCATCGTGACCACGCCGTATCCCTGCCACACCGCGCCCTTCGCTCCCGGCGAATTCCGCTTCCGCATCGAGCATGCGCAGGTCGTCTCGCCCGGCGCGTTCCAGCGCTTCCATGATCTCGGCGTCATCGCCTCCATGCAGCCCGTGCATCTGCTTACCGACATGGCCTGGGCCGAGCAGCGCATCGGCCCTGAGCGCGTGAAGTACGCGTACGCCTGGCGCTCGTTCCTTACGCACGGCGTGCCGCTCTCCTTCGGCACCGACTACCCCGTCGAGTCCATCAACCCCATGCGCGGCCTCTACGCCGCCATCACGCGCATGAACGAGGCGGGCACGCAAACCTTCCAGCCGCAGGAGAAGCTCACGCTGAACGAAGCGCTCTACGCCTACACGCAGGCCCCGGCGTTCGCGGAGTGGCGCGAGAAGATCAAAGGACAGCTCGCCCCCGGCTACCTCGCCGACTTCGTCGTGCTAGACCGCGACCTCACTAAATCCACTCCGCAGCAGATTCTGCATGCGAAGGTGTTGCGTACTGTGGTCAGCGGGGTGACGAGGTATGAAAGTAAGTGAGTAGTGAATAGTGAATAGTGAATAAGGCAAAGACAACGGCAAAAGCAAAGGCGGGTTTGCGATCAGTTTCGAGTTACGAGTTTTGAGTTGCGAGTTAAAGCGAGTTCGTGATTCTCGCCTTTGTCGTTGCTTTATTCACTATTCACTTATTCATAAGGCAAAGACAAAAGCAAAGGCGGGTCTGCGATCAGTTTCGAGTTACGAGTTTTGAGTTGCGAGTTGCGAGTTTCGAGTTTCGAGTTTCGAGTTTCGAGCTGCGAGTTAAAGCGAGTTCGTGATTCTTGCCTTTGTCGTTGCTTTATTCACTATTCACTTATTCACTATTCACTCAGACCATGCCCTTACGCTCCAGACACAACCTCCTCGCCCATATCCTCCTCATCGGAGTCGTGCTCGTCTGGGGCTGCACGTTTCCGCTTGTTAAATCCGCGCTCCGCGACATCTCTCCGCTCCTCTTCAACCTGCTGCGCATGACGCTCGCGGCGCTCGTGCTGCTGCTGATCAACTTCAAAGAACTCCGCGGGCTCACACGGGGTGAGCTCCGGCTGTGCCTCACCGCCGGTGTGTTCCTCGCGCTCGGCTACAGCCTCCAGACCTCCGGCCTCGCCCACACCACGCCGTCGAAGTCCGCCTTCCTCACCGGCCTCGTTGTCGTCATTGTTCCGATCCTCAGCCTGATCCCGCGCGTGGCCCCACGCACATCGCCCAAGCCCAACGCCATCGTCTTTCTTGGAGCCATTTTGGCCTTCGCCGGGCTGATTCTGCTCACGAGCACACCGGGGACGGGTGCGGCGCTCTTGTCCGGCATGCACCTCGGCGAGTGGCTCACCCTGCTCTGCGCCATCGCCTTCGCCGCGCATTTGCTTTCGCTGGCGCACGCCGCACCTCAGCTCTCCGCGCGCCGCCTCGGAACCCTCCAGATCGCCTTCGCCGCCGTCTTCATGCTCTTCGCTTTGCCGCTGGGCGGCCGTCCGAGCCTTCACCTCACGCCTACCGCGGTGATCGCCCTGGCCATCACCGCGCTGCTGGCCACCGCCGCGGCTTTCACGATCCAGAGCTGGGCGCAGCAGCTTCTTCCGCCCACCCACACCGCGCTGATCCTCACCCTCGAGCCGGTCTTCGCCGGCCTCACGTCGCTGCTGTTCTTCCATGAGCGATTCGGCCCCCGCGAGCTGCTGGGCGCCGGCCTGATCCTCGCCGGCATCCTGCTCGCCGAACTCCGCGGCGGGCACCCCATCGCACCCGAGGCAATCGCCTGAGACCCCTCAAAACGGTCAGCCTGGCAGTACCCGGTTACCTTTGTGCACCCTCTCGTGCCGCCAAAAACAGGTGCAAACTCCGCCAAAAATCAGTATGCTGTCGGCAAATTCTCCGCCATCCTGCGCTCCACCTTGGCGAACCTCAGCGAACCGGCTGAGACCTTTTTCGGGTCCGCTTTCGCACCTGGGCTGCAGGCGTCCTGAACACCGCCGCGCCCGGGTGCCGCCCTCCAGGCACCAAGGAGCTGCCCCATGCGAATCCATCGCGACGAGCGCGGCCAGACCATCCTCCTCGTAGCGCTGTCTCTCCCGCTGCTGCTGGGGTTCATCGGCATGGCCACCGACGTCGGCGCGCTCTTCAAAGACAAGCGCACCATGCAAACCGCCGCCGACGCAGGCGCCATCGCGGGTGCTCTCCACATTTCCGACGGCACCAGCATCACTGCGGCCAAAGCGGCCACAGCAACCAACGGTTACACCGACGGCAGCAACGGCGTCGTTGTCACCGTTCCGTCCGCGGCTAACGGGCCTAATTGGCCCGCCAGCAACTATTACCATCAGGCTAATTACGTCGAGGTCACGATCACCAAGACCGAATCGACGATCTTTCTCGCGCTCTTCGGCTATCCCAGCGTCACCGTCCAGGCTCGCGCCGTCGGCACAAATCAGGGCGGCGGCAACGGGTGCGTCTACACGCTCGGCACGAGCGGCCCTGGCCTTTCCGTACAAGGCAGCCTCAACATCACCATGCCTGACTGCGCGTTCAACATTGACTCGACCAGCACCAATGCGGTTGTCGAGACAGGCAATGGTGGCACTGTAAAGACCTCTTCCGTCTCCGCGGTCGGAGACATCGGCACAACAGGCTGGGGAGATTTCACGCCCAAACCTGTCGGCGGCGTCATTGCCTCCAGCGACCCGCTCGCTGGCATGCAGTACCCCTACACGTGCACAGCCGGCGGATGCACCTGCAGCTCCGCGAGCCCGGGAATCTGCGACACCAACCCAGTTTCGCCCATGCCCAACAGTTGCGGAGCCATCCCTTACGTCAAGCACGGAAACACGCAACTCACGGCCGGCCACTGTTATAACCTCGGAGGCGGAACAACCATCGGCAGCCAGGACACGCTGAGTATCGTCTTCCGGGGTCTTCTTTTTTACGAACGGAGCTCTGAACATTCAGGCGAGCGGGAACTGTAAACGGCACGAACATCACGATGGTGATGACCGGAAACTCTACCATCACTATGAACGGCAATCCCACTCTAAACCTTAGCTCCGACCGCACAAGGAACCTTCCCGAACATCCTCTATTACCAGGTCCCGTCCGATGCATCGCCAGTGAGCCTCCAAGGTGGGTCCGGCACAACAATCAATGGTATTTTCTACGCTCCCAGTGCCCCCTTCACCATGCAAGGCAACCCCGGGCGGTTCAATCTATGCCGACTTCGTCGTGCAATCTCTGACCCTCGCCGGTAACCCCAGCTTCCACAGCCTGGCAGATCTGCCCGGCGGAGCCGCGGTTGGGTTGCATTCCATTGCCCTGGTCGAATAGCAGCGGAGTTCAACGATGACTGACTCACGCCACATTACACAGCCACAGCCGAATCCGGCCAAAGCATGCTCGAACTTGCCGTCTGTCTCCCGCTCTTCCTACTTTTCATTCTCGGCAGCGCCGAAATCGCCAACATTGCCTGGGCCTCTGTCAAACTCAACAACGCCGCTCACGCTGGCGCACAGTTCGCTTCGCACAACCGAGGATGGGCGGCAGAGATCGGCAACATCGAACAGGCTGCTCAGAATGAGGCACCCGGGACTCGTCGCTCACCTTCCCTAGCGATCCGGTACAGGTCTGCTCCTGCGTCGATTCCAGCGGCGCTCCTGCAGGTACCCGGCTGCCACGACACTACCAGTGTCCTTCGCCCAACATCATCTGGACAACATTACGGTCACGGTGCAGGCCAACGTCACGCCGCTTGTTCACTACCCTGGCTTGCCCTGCCTCCTACACCATGAATGCGCAGGCCACGATGGGAGTTGATCAATAAATGATCCGGCCTCCCCACCAGGCGCCGCATCCCTACCCCTCGGAGTGCGGCTCCTCGATGCTCGAGTTCGCCTTCTCTGCGGTCATCTTCTTCATTCTTCTCTTCGGATGCATCGGCTCTGCATGGCGTTCTACACCTACGAGGTGGTCAACGAGTACGCCCGTGATGCTTCGCGCTATGCCATGGTGCATGGCGAAGAACTGCTATCCTCGCGTGACGGTCACAACCTCCTGCTCCATCGGAACCGGCGGCGGTCGCCACCGCCCCGGCCAATGTCGCTCTCAAAGACTTATCTCAATCACCAGATCTATCCCGGCATCAACGGAGCGAATCTCACGGTCACTACTGCCTATGCCATAGCCCCTGGCGCGGGCCAGTGCACGACCAGCCCCACCACCACTGCAACGGCTCCGGCGATCAGGTCACCGTTACCGTCTCTTACCCTTACCTCTACAACATCCCTTTCGTCCCGCGGCGCCTCATCACCATGAATGCCAGTTCGACGATGATCATCTCGCAATAGCGCAACTTGCAGTACGACACAAACGCCTTTCCTGCACGTCCCCCGCCCCCAAGACTTTTGCGAAAAATGAGCGTCTAATAATGTAGTAGATGGCTGTCCGGAATCTGCCGGGCGCGAACTGTTCGTCGTTAAAAGTCGCCGCCGCGGCGGCACATTTCTGTGAGGAATACGAAAAGTTATGGATACTCCTAACCCGATTGGGCGCGGACCTGGTGGATTTATCGAACGTCTGCGCAGCGGCCGTCTCTCCGCTACAGTGGCTCTTCTCGCCGTGCTTTCCGCGGGAATTCTGCTCGGCTCCGTCGTTACCGGCAAGGTGAGCGGCAAGGAATCGCAGCGCATTGACTCCACGGACGCGCGTCCTATCGCGCTGCCGAATCCCGTTACCCTTTCCAACGGCTTTTCGGCCATCGTGAAACAGGTGGGGCCCGCAGTCGTGAACATCAATACCGACTACATCCCCAAGCAGAGGAACCCGCGCAATCGGCGCGCCCTGCCCAACCCCAATCAGCCCAATCAGCCCGACGGCGGCGATGACGACGAGCAGAACAACGACATGCAGGACTTCCTCAACCGCTTCTTCGGCGGTGGCGGGAACGGCGGCCAGATGCCGGAGATGGGCAAGCGCGAGGCGCTGGGCTCCGGTTTCATCGTCGATGCGCGCGGCTACATCATCACCAACAATCACGTCGTGGATAAGGCCGATCACATCTATGTGAAGCTCGCCAGCGACCCGATCGATCCAGCGGATCAGGGACGTCCGGCGACCGTCGTCGGCACCGACCCGGCTACGGACATTGCGGTGATCAAGATCGACCCCAAGGGCCAGACGCTGCCTACCATCAAGATGGGCAACTCCATGAGCGCGCAGGTCGGCGACTGGGTTCTGGCTATCGGCAGCCCCTTCGGCCTCTCCCAGACCGTCTCGGCGGGCATCGTCTCCGCGAAAGACCGCGCCATCGATGACCCCGGCGCGGGCAACATCGACCGCGGCCAGTTCCAGCGCTTCATCCAGACCGACGCGGCCATCAACCCCGGCAACTCGGGCGGCCCGCTGGTCGACATGGCCGGCCAGGTTATCGGCATGAACACTGCCATCTACACCCAGTCCGCAGGCTCTGAGGGTGTGGGCTTTGCGATGCCGTCCAACACGCTCATCAGCGTTTATAACCAGTTGATCGCCCCCAACCACAAGGTCGTTCGCGGCTCCATCGGCATCCAGTTCCAGGCTGCGCAGTCGGCGGCGGTGGGGCGGATGTATGGCTTCGCCAACGGCGGTGTCATGGTCTCGGTCGTGACGCCGAACGGCCCGGCGGCCAAGGCGGGCGTGCAGGCCCAGGACGTCATCACCTCCGTCGACGGCAAGACGGTGAAGAACGGCGACGAGCTCGTGGGCATCATCTCCGACAGGCAGCCCGGTTCCACGGTGCATCTCGGCGTCCTGCGCAACGGCAAGAGCCTGACGCTGGATGTCGGCATCGCCGATCGCGACAAGCTCTTCGCGAACATCGCGGGCAATGGCGAGGCGCCGGCTGGTCCTGACGCCGGCGACATCGGGCAGAACAAGCTGGGCATCACCGTTCAGCCTGTCACCGCGGCCGCCGCCAACCACCTCAACATCAAGGGTGGCGTCACCATCACCAGCGTGCGTCCGGGCTCGTTTGCGGACGAGATCAACCTTCCCACCAACGTCGTGATCGTGGAGATCAACCGTCACCCGGTCACCGACGAGGCAAGCTACCGCTCCGTGGTGGCAGGACTCAAGGCCGGCGAGGATGTTGTCTTCGTCATCCGCGACCCGCAGGGACAGAACGCCGGCAATACCTACATCGGCGGCACGCTGCCGTAACCAAGCCGCCGCCCTTCACATGGCAAACCGAATGACGAACCCAGATCTCCTCGAGATCTGGGTTCGCTATTTTCCGGGCTGATTTTCGGAGGCCACGGTCGTATGGCCGCGCTTTCCGGCTCAGACGCTAGTCCGAGAGGGCTTTCTTCATTGCGGCTTCCTGGCGGGTCTTGTCCTCTTCCTGTTTTTGAGCGGTGCCGACGGGCTGCACGTCGACGACGACTTTGAGAATTTTGCCGGTGAAGGTGTTGTCGCCCTCTTTGTAGTCGCTGGTGACGTTGGTGGCTTCGTCCATGCCGACGCCGGCGGTTTCGTCGGCGGAGAAGACGAAGGCTTGTGTCTGGTCGATGCGGCCGCTGGCTACCTTATTCCCGTTGACTAGAATGGAGGCGGTGCCGCCCTTCCCCATGCCTCCTCCGTCATAGGCGAAGTCCATGCGGACGGTGGATTTGCCGGGGGCGAGGGCCTTTGGAGCGGCAACCTTGTATTGGTTGAGGCCGAGGAAGTTGTAGCAGAAGGTCGGCTTTCCGTCCTTGAGGTAGAGGCTCCAGCCGCCGAAGCGGCCGCCCTGCGCGAGGATGACGCCATTGGCGCCGCCCTGCGGGATGTCGAGGTCGGCGGTGATGGAGAAGGAGCGGTTCTTGATATTGATGAAGACGTTCTCGCTCATGCCGATCATGCCTGAACTGAGCGTGAGCGAGGTGCGGCCTGCCATGAGGTCGGGCCGTCCGGCGAGGGCCGCGTTGAAGCGCTCGAGAGTGCGGTCGTCGATGGGCAGGACACGGTACTTGATCGCCTCCTGGATGAAGAGGTCCTGCATCTGCTTGAGCTTCGCGGGATCGGAGGAAGCGAGATTATTGGCCAGACTGAAGTCGTTGCGGGTGTCGTAGAGCTCCCATTTGTCGTTTTGCAGCGTAGCGCGCGGCTGGGATTCCCAGGGGGCGCGGTGGATGGTACCGGCGAACCAGCCGTCGCTGTAGATGCCGCGATTGCCCATGATCTCAAAGTACTGGGTCTTGTGCGTGCTCGGTGCCGTGGGGCTCTCGAAGGTGGAGAGCATGCTGACACCTTCGATGGGCTCCTGCTCGGTGCCGTTGACGGACTTCGGCTCGGGCAGATGGGCGGCTTCGAGCACGGTCGGAGCGACGTCGATGACGTGGTGCCACTGCGAGCGGACCTGGTTGGTTGCAGTGATGTGTTTGGGCCAGGAGACGATCAAGGGATTGCGCGTGCCGCCATAGTTGGACGCAATCTGCTTAGCCCACATGAAGGGCGTGTCGCCGGCGATGGCCCAGCCGGCGGCCATGTGCGGATAGGTGGTTGGGTCGCCCCACGCGTCGTAGTGCTTCAGCATGTCGGGCACTGTTTCCGGAACGCCATTAAAGAAGGTGGCCTCGTTAAACATGCCGTTCATGCCGCCTTCGGCGCTGGTTCCGTTGTCGCCGAGGATGTAGAAGATGAGCGTGTTGTCGAACTGGCCCATCTCCTTGAGCGACTCAAAGAGGCGGCCGATCTCGAAATCGCAGTATTCGCCGAAGGCGGCGTAGACCTCCATCTGGCGGGCGTAGAGTTTTTTCTCATCGGGTGTGAGTGTGTCCCAATCCTTGATGGCTGGAGGTTTGGGTGCGAGTTTGGTGCCGGGAGGAACAACGCCGAGCTTTATCTGGCGGGCGAGAGTCTCTTCGCGCATCTTGTCCCAGCCCTGATCGAACTTGCCTTTGTATTTGGCGATCCACTCGGCGGGCACGTGGTGGGGAGCGTGCACGGCTCCGGGAGCGAAGTAGACGAAGAAGGGTTTGTCGGGGGTGAGGGACTTCTGGAACTTCATCCAGGCGACGGCATGATCGGTCATGTCGGTCATGAAGTTGTAGCCGGGATAGTGCGGGGTGGGGACGCGGTTGAGGCCTTGATAGAGGGTAGGGGACCACTGGTCGGTTTCGCCGCCGATGAAGCCGTAGAACTCGTCGAAGCCTGAGCGTGTGGGCCAGCGGTCGGTGGGGCCGGAGGGGCTGACCTCCCAGGCGGCGGTCTCGTGATTTTTTCCGAAGAAGGCGGTGCTGTAGCCGTTGAGGCGGAGCATCTCGGCGAGCGGAGCGACATTGTTGGGGCGCTGGCCGGTGTTGCCGGGAAAGGAGGTGGCGATCTCGGTGATGCCGCCCATGTTGTTCATGTGGTGGTTGCGGCCGGAGAGCAGTGCGGTGCGCGTGGGCGAGCAGAGCGCGGTGGTGTGGAACTGGTTGAAGCGAAGGCCACCTGCGGCGAGGGCCTCAGCCGAAGGCATGGCGACGGGGCCGCCAAAGGAGCTCGACATTCCGAACCCCATGTCGTCGATGAGGACGATGAGCACGTTGGGCGCGCCTTCGGGTGCCTTGACCTGGAAGCGCGGCGGCGGCGTGGCGTCGCGGGCGTCGAGGATGGTGCTGTGCGGGTAGTCTGGCTCCGCGATGGGCAGATGCGTGCGATCGATTGGGTGGTCCTGCGCGGGCGAGGCTGCGGCGAGCACACTAAGGGTCAGAACAGTTGCGACGCGGCAACCTATCGAGACACACACGGATTCCCTCCATGGTCCGCTTTGTACGCGAGAGGGTGGAGTGTTTTGTACTGTGCAGGTTGACAGATACTGCTACTGCTCGGGTGGAGGTGCCGAATTCGGCCCCAAAATCCCTTTCCACCGAGCCCTTGAACAAACCCGATTTCGCGGCCCGCCAGACCAAACTGTTACCAAATGAGCTAATAACTGTAATACTTCTGTCACGCTACGAATTAGGTACCCGTATAGGCACAGAGTTACTTGCCCTTAACAAATAGGTGGATTAGCCTTAAACGAACGCTGAGGAGCAACCACTCCCAGCGATCCTTTCTCTACCGGGGTCCCTGCCTGATGCGCACTCTCTCGATTCTCTCCACCGCCGCTCTGCTGTGCGCCACAGTCCCATGCTTCGGTATCACCCATCGCCACCCGACGACGTCTCACGCGGCCATCAAGCACACGTCAAAGGCCCACAAATCTTCGCATTCGAGCATCCGGCACGAAGCCATGGAATCGGAGCGGGCCACCGAGATTCAGCAGGCGCTCATCAAGAACGGCTACCTCAACGGTGAGCCCTCCGGTGTATGGGACTCGCAGTCCGCCGCAGCCATGCAGAAGTTCCAGGGCGACCACGGCTGGCAGACAAAGATCACCCCTGACTCGCGCGCCCTCATCAAGCTCGGCCTGGGCCCCCAGCAGGATGCCATGCTCACCCCCGCCACCCCCCGGTAGGGCTTGACTCGCACGATTTTGAACTTAGGGGATCATTCGCCCGGCTCGCGCCGGGCGAGATTGCTTAAGGCACCCGAAGGACCCGTGAGGTCCACGCTCAAGTCCAATGCGCCCTGGATTTTGCGCAGAAAGCGGGGGGCTATTCCGGGAACGCCACAAACCTCCCCTGGCACGAAGGAAGCGTTCGCTGCCCGGCCTTTCCCGTGACCTTTACATCGTCGCCTTCGACAGAAAAATTTACAGGTCCCGGACCGAGGTCGACGTCCGCATGCGCCGCAACGATGTTGTATTTCGCGGGACCGTCCGTCAGCTCGACTCCATCGAGTTTCACGCCCACTCGATGCGTCGCATCAAGGCCGCCAAACTGCACCTTTCCTCCACCGGAAATCCGCACGTTATGGAGGGCGATGTTCTTGTACTCCGGAAACAGGTCCTTCCCTTTCCCCGGATAGCTGTACGCCGTATCGAGCAAGATCGGGTTCTTCGAGTCCCGCACGCACACGTCGTCATACACCACATCCTTCACCACACCGCCACGCGTCGGATTGGACTTGATCCTGAGCGCGTTATCGTCGCCATCCAGTGTGAGATCCGTCACGAGGATCTTGCTGACGCCCCCGTAGGTCTCCGACCCGATCGACATGCCATGCCCGTAATAGAAGTGGTTATGGCTCACCGTCATGTTCGTGAGCCCGCCAGTTCCGCCCTTGATCGCGATATTGTCGTCCCCCGCGCGGATGAAGGAATGCGTCACCGTGATGTTCTTCGAGCCGTTGCCGGGATCGACGCCGTCCGTGTTGCGCGCGGTCTTCGGCGTGTCGATGCGCAGGCCCCAGACAGTGAAGCCGTCGCCGTTGTTGTAGCTGACGTGGAAGTTCGCCGAGTTCTTCAGGGTGATCTTGTAAATCGTGACGTTGTTGCTGGAGTCGAAGATGATCAGCCGAGGAACCTGCTGGTTCCCTCCCTTGCGCGCGTCGTTGGCAAGGTCCCACCAGCTCTCAGGACCCGACTTGCCGTTCACGAGCAGCTTCGCCCCACCGCGGCCGTCGATCGTGCCTTCACCCATGATGCCCGCGCCGTCAGCGTGACTGGCGTGGATCAGCGGACGGCAACCGCCGCGGTCGTTATTGACGACGCCGCAGCTTCCCGGGCGCGTCGCATAGTCGTCCGGATTGCGCGAGCCGTAGAGCGTGACGGCCTTGTCGATGAGCAAGGTCACGCCTCGGCGTAGTTCGAGTGGCCCGGTGAGGAAAGCGTTCTTTGCTCCGTCGGCAGAGAGTTCCACAGCCTTGCCTGCGGCACAGCCGGAGATCTCGCTCTGCAGGCGCTCGGTGTCGAGCCTCGTCTCGTCTGCGGGGTCGATCCCATGCGGAGCGCTGAGTTGCGCGCGCAAGGTTGCACAAACCGGCGGGATCGCGGGCTCCGTGACCGTCCGCGTGTCCTGCGCGCGAGCCGTTGAGAACGTGAATGCGATTGCTGCTGCGAAGACTGCCGATGAGAACCTTGGGAACACCACCGTCACTCCAGAACCTGTTTGACAGGCAGTCTTCTGTATATCGCAGGCTTCGCGCCGCGTCCAAACTTAGGCAACACTCCAGCTGTTTGCGGCGACCGTATTCTGGACGCATGCACCTTCGCACGATTGCCCTGATTCTGGCTGCTCCTGTTCTACTCGCAACTCGCGCAATGGCCATCGAGCTGAATATCTCGCCGCAGGCGCTCGAGCGCACGTTGAACAAGCAACTCTTCACGCTGGACGGACGGTATTACTTTCGCGGCAAGCCTGGATCAGCATGCTATGCGTATGCGGAAGACCCAAAGGTGAGCTTCAATGGCAATCGCATTGTGGTGCATGTGAAGGCGCACGCGAAACTCGGCACGAGCCTGCATGGAGCGTGTCTCGGCGTTGCGCTGAACACTGAAGGCGATGTGTCGGTGCTGCCTGATGGGCAAGGCGAGACGATCGGATTTCGCGATGCGCGCGTGGAACATTTGAGCGAGTCGCGGGAGCTCAACTTCTTCCTCGTGCCGTTTCTCACCAGCAAGCTGCCGCAGCAGATGAAGGTGAACGCGGCTGAGCTTCTGCGCCAGCTGCTTTCGAAGTCGATGGAGTCGACCGGCTACGACATGAAGCTCGACAACCTGAAGATTCATTCGATGGTGGTGCAGGGACCGGCGCTGGCGGTGGACTTTGATGGGAATGTGTCGGTGAAGTAGATGTCGAGTTAAGAAATGAGGAGTTAGAGAGTTAGGAGCCTGTCTCGGGCTCATCGCCGACCAGGAGCATCGAGCGCTCCACCTGACTGCCTAACTCTCGACTCCTAACTCGTCTCACCGCCAGCTGACGGCGAGATGCCAGCGGAGGCCGTGCTCAGCGGTTTTGCGGAGGACGACTTCGTACTCGAGGAGTTCGGCGAGTACCTCGGGGCCTTCACTGCCGAGCTGCTGGGGATCGTTGGTGAGCGATTCGACAAGTGCTTCTACAGTCCGCAGGCCATCTTCAGCGCGGTACCACTGCGGCGGCGGAAGCTTCTTCAGCAGTTCAGGATTGCCCGCTCCCTCTTCGATGAGCAGAGCCATGGAGCTCTCGTCGGCGGAGAAGAACTCGAGCAGCGGACGGACCCCAAGTTCCAGCGCCAGCCGTTCGACGGCACCTTCGTAGCGCGCGAGCGCGCGGCCGTTCACGAAGATGTTGAACCCGGGATCTTCGCCCTCGACCACGATGTACATGGAGGCAGCCATTCGCGACAGTTTACCGTCCTGTGCTGTGTATGTCGTCTTAATCCGAGTGCGCGGGTTTCGGCCGGGAGGTACGAAGGTCGAAGCGCGGCTCCTCCGATGGCGGAATGAGTAAGGCAACCGCGGCGACTGCCAGCAGCAGCATGCCGACGATCATGCGCGCCGGAACGCTTGCGGGCACCATCAGTACACCTTCGAGCAGGACGATGAGCGGCACGATGGCGAACTGTGCGGACCAGCGAGTGGCCGAGAGGCGGCCGAGTGCGACGAGCGCGAGCAGGGCCTCGACGGCATCGAAGCCGGCGGCGAGTCCGGCCATGTCGGGCCAAGCTTCCCCATGCGTGGCGAGGTTGATTGCGGCGCCGAGTCCGAGGAGCGCAGAGGCGCCGAGCAATGCTGCGGGAAGGCGCCAGATGGAAGCGCGCGCCGAGCAAAAGATCACCGCACCGCAGCCGGTGAGCAGTGGCGCGAGAGCGAGGAAGAGGTCCTGAACGGGATTTGCGAGCGAAGGCTGTGCAAGGAGCAGCAGCAGACCCGCGATGGCTGCGAGCCCCGGCCAGAGGCGGCCTGCGAGGGACTCGCCGGTGTGACGCGCAGCAGACTCGTAGACCGCGATGACAACCGGCGTCAGCGCGAGGGCCATGGTGAGGTTCGCGGCCGGGATGGCTCGCGGGTATACCAGAGCAACGAGCGGGCCGGTGAGGAGCAAAGCTCCGCCGAGTGCAGACCGAAGGAGTTGGCTACGCTGTGCGCGAGTCGAGCGGGTGGGTCGAAAGAGGAGGAGGTAAAGTGCGGCCGCGGAGCCGCAGCCGAGTGAGGCAGAAGCGAGCGTTGTTGCAGCACCGGGCAGCGAGCCGGACAACATCCAGCGGCTGCCGCGCAGAAGGCACAGGAGAGCAAAGGGCCACCAGAGTCGCCAGGCTGATCTTCGTGCTGCCTGCACCGTTCGCCTCCTTTCCCGGGTTGGACGAGGATGCGGGAACAGAAGACGACAGGAGCACGCCAACTGCAACTCCAAAAACGAACAGGGCCGCTTGCGCGACCCTGTTTAGATTCCCGGTTGAAGTTGGGTTAGCGGTTGTTGCCGCCGCCCTGGGGTGCGCCACCGCCGCTACCCGGACGACGGCCGCCGCGACGACGGCGACGGCGCTGCTGTCCACCAGCGGCTGCACCTGCACCTGCGGGACGGTTGCCGCCCTGAGGTGCGGCAGCGCCAGCGGTTGCGGGCACTGCCTCTTCGCCTTCTTCGGCCTCCTCGGTATCCGGCTCGTCGTCGATCTCGAAGCCTTCTGTCTCGTCGTCATCGTCGTCGAAATCGGCTCCGCCTTCGAGGGTGATGGTGCTCTCCTCGACCGGGCGGTCACGCTCGGGGCGCGGGGCGCGCTCGGGACGATCCTGGTTCCGTTCGCTGCGCTCAGGGCGATCACCGCGTTCACTGCGCTCGGGACGATCACCGCGTTCGCTACGCTCAGGGCGATCGCCGCGTCCGCCGCCTGGAGCTTCGGGAACCTCGGGCAGGCCGAGCTTGGCGCGCTGCTCGCGCAGCACCGCCTTGCGGGAGAGCTTGATGCGGTTGCCCTCGATGGCGAGAACCTTGACGAGGACCTGATCGCCCTCGCGAAGCTCGTCCTTGACCTCCTTGACGCGGTGCTCGGCAATCTCGGAGACGTGCAGAAGACCGTCGGTGCCGGGGAAGATTTCGACGAAGGCGCCGAACTCGGCGAGACGCACGACCTTGCCGAGGTAGGTCTTGCCGACCTCGGGCACAGCGGTGAGGTCCGAGATCATCTGGATGGCCTTGGCGAGGCCCTCGGCGTCCGAGGAGGCAACGTTCACGCGGCCGGAGTCGTCGACATCGATCTTGACGCCGGTGGCCTCGATGATGCCGCGAATGACTTTGCCGCCGGGGCCGATGAGATCGCGAATCTTGTCGGTCGGGATCTGCATGGTGTGGATGCGCGGAGCGTACTGGGACTTCTCCTGGCTGGCAGTCCCGATGACGGCGTCCATGGCGTCGAGCAGGAAGAGACGGCCACGCTGCGCCTGCGCGAGAGCTTCGCGCATAATCTGCGGCGTGATGCCCATGATCTTGATGTCCATCTGCAGCGCGGTGATACCGTTGCGCGTGCCGGCGACTTTGAAGTCCATGTCGCCATAGTGGTCTTCGGCACCGGCGATGTCGGTGAGGATGGCGTAGTTGTCGCCCTCCTTCACGAGACCCATAGCGACGCCGGCGACGGAACCCTTGAGAGGAATGCCCGCCTGCATGAGCGCGAGCGAGGCACCGCAGACGGTAGCCATCGACGAGGAACCATTGGACTCGAGGATGTCGGAGACGACGCGAAGCGTATAGGGCGACTCCTCCTCGCCGGGGAGGACGGCGTCGATGGCGCGCCATGCAAGGGCGCCGTGGCCGATTTCGCGGCGGCCGACTCCGGTCATACGCCCAACTTCGCCAACGGAGAACGGCGGGAAGTTATAGTGCAGCATGAAGCGGCGCTTCTGCTCGCCTTCGTAGCTCTCCATGCGTTGCGCGTCGTCCGTGGTGCCGAGCGTTGCGGAGACGAGCGCCTGGGTCTCGCCGCGGGTGAAGAGCGCTGAGCCGTGCACGCGGGGGAGAACGCCGGTCTCGATGGTGACCTTGCGGATCTCGTCGAAGGCGCGTTGATCGGGGCGGATGCGATCGTTGAGAACCTGATCGCGGAAGATCTTCTCGCGGAGGAGCTCAAAGTACTTGCTGAGCTTCTTGGGAGCATCGGCATCCTCGGCGGGAAGCTCTTTCTTCAACTCATCCTTTAACTCTTTGACCTTGGCGTAGCTCTCGAACTTGGGGTACTTCCTGGTATCGAGCGCGTCCTTGAGGCGGGCGCCGACCTTCTTGTCGAGCTGCCTGGCGTAGGCATCGTCAAGCTCCGGCGCGACGACGGTGCGCTTGGTTTTGCCAGCCTTGGAGACGAGATCCTCGATGCCGGCGCAGATCTTCTTGATCTGCTCGTGGGCGAACTCGATGGCGTCGACGACCCGCTCTTCGGGGATTTCGCGGGCGCCGGACTCGATCATGGTGATGCCGTCCCTGGTGCCGACGACCATGATGTTGAGGGTTGACTCGAGGCGCTCGGTGTAGGTCGGGTTGACGATGAATTCGCCGTTAACGATGCCGATACGAACAGCGCCGACGGGGCCGTGGAAGGGGATGTCCGAGAGCGCGAGCGCGCAGCTGGCGCCGTTGATACCGAGGACGTCGGGATCGTTCTCCTTGTCGGCCGAGTAGACGAACGCGACGACCTGCGTCTCGTTGCGAAAGGCCTCCGGGAAGAGCGGACGGATGGGCCGGTCGATCTGGCGGGAGGTCAGGATCTCCTTCTCGGAGGGGCGGCCTTCACGCTTGATGAAACCGCCGGGGATGCGTCCACCGGCGTAAGTAAACTCCCTGTATTCAACAGTAAGCGGGAAGAAGTCAATGCCTTCCTTTGGCTCTGGCGAGGCGACGGCGGTCGCGAGAACGGCATTGTCGCCACTGGTTGTGAAGGCGGCGCCGGAGGCCTGCTTGGCCAGCCTGCCTGTCTCAAATTTGATCTGCTTGCCACCAGCAAGCTCTACAGTTACGTCCTGCTTCATGATGTTCCTCTTCTTTTCTCTTCGTCTAAATGAACTTGTTCGCCGCGGGCATTGTGCCTAAAGCGAAAGCCCCGCCAGAGATGTCTCGGACGGGGCTGGAAAGGGGTGATCGATCGAGCTGGGATAGCGGAGGGCGAGGGCTTCGATGCTACGGCGCACGCGGGCGCAAGCGTCTCGGTGAAGAGATGCTGCGCGATTGCTGGCGCTTGTAGCGGTCAACGTCGTCTTCGCTCTCCGTCGGCTCTTCACGCGGGTTGCGGGAGCCGGCTCGCGATGTGCGGTTACTTGCGGATTCCCAGCTTACCGATCACGTCACGGTAGCGGTCCGAGTCCGTCTTCTTCAGGTAATCCAGAAGGCGGCGGCGCTTGGAAACCAGCATGAGAAGGCCACGGCGCGAACCATGATCTTTCTTGTGGGTCTTGAAATGCTGGGTCAGCTCGCCGATACGCTCGCTGAGAATGGCAATCTGCACCTCAGGACTCCCGGTGTCGGTGTCGTGCGTGCGGAACTTGGTAATGATTTCGGTTTTCTGTGCGGGGGCCAACACGGCTGGTTGTTACTCCTCGTCTTCTTAACTCAGTCCACTTCTCTCAGTGTCTCCCGTTAAAGAGTATCACGCCAGAAGCCGATTTTCGGCGCTCCAGCGTGTTCTTTCTCCGCAGATTGCGTGGGGTGCAAAGGCCGCGCAATGTGTGTTTTGACAGGTGCGGCCGGCTACGCAATATGTGTCTTGAGGAAGTTGAGCGAGCGCTCGCGGGCAAGCTTCTCCGCATCGGCTATGAAAGACGGGCGGTCCGGGTTGGCGAAGGCATGCGGTGCGCCTTCGTAGAGGAAGATCTCGACCTCGCCTTCGTGCTTGCCGTGAGCGTTGCGGACAGCGTCGATCTGATCCTGACCGATATGGCTGTCGGCGCCACCGAAGTGAATCATGACGGGACATGCGGGTTCTTCCGCGGCGAACTTGATAATGCCGCCGGGGTAGTAACAGACGGTGCAAGCCGGCTCGATGGCTTCGTTGTTTCCGCGGACAGCGGAGACCCAGCTCACCAGGCCGCCATAGCAAAAGCCGAGCACGCCGACGGAGTCGACAATTCCCTTTGCATATTTGAACGCCGCGGCAACGTCCTTGAGAGAGTCGTCAGGGTTGAGCCTGGGGTAGAGAGCCATGGCCTTCTTCTGGTCGGCCTCACCATAGCCGAGATTCACATCACGCTCGATGCGGTCGAAGATCGCCGGAGCTATGGCGAAAAAGCCGTCCTTCGCGTAAGAGTCCGCGACGGCCTGGATGGACTTGTTGACGCCGTAGATCTCCTGCACCACCACAATGGCGCCGATCGGGTCACCCTGGGGACGCGCGACGTACGCCGAAAGCTCATGGCCGTCGCTTGCCTTGACCTTTACCCACTCGCTCATGAAACTCTCCCTGGCGCGCTCTTGAGTGGCGCGCCCCTCGCGATTGTACGCGGCAGAACATCGTGTTTCTTTGAAGGAGACGAGAGCCGTTTTGATCGGGCGGAAGAGCTTCAGTTCGCCTGGCGGGCCGAACGCAGGACTGCGTCGGCAAGGTCGCACGCGGAGACGCTGTACTGGCCATTCTCGATGGCCACCCGAAGCTGCTGAATGCGCTGGCTGCGATCTGCGCGCCCTGCGCCGCGCGACTGTGACTCGACCACAACCTCGTTCGCTGACGGTGGGATTGAACCTGCTGCCGATGTCCCAAGATTCACCATAAGAACCTCCTCATGGTCCTTATCGGCGAGCGGTGTAACGACTTTAGTGCGGGCTAAGATTTTCCTTAGATCAGGTGAATTTTCAATCGGTCAGGCGGCGGTTCTGCGAGAGGGCCTCCTGCGGGTACGAATTGCCGAACGGCGAGACTGGTTTTCAGCACGGGGAGTTGTCTGTCCCAGCGCAGAGCGCAGGCGGCGCACGGCACCGGAGTGAATCTGCGAGACGCGCGATTCGACAACACCGAGGGTCAGGCCGATCTCGCGCATGGTGAGCTCTTCGTAGTAGTAGAGCGTGAGGACAAGACGCTCCTTCTCGGGCAGATCCTCGATGGCATCGATGAGGCGCTGGCGCGATTCGGCGGCGAGACAGAGAAAAAGCGGATCTTCGTCGGCAGAGGCCGGAACGTATTCGAGCTCCTCGTCCTCTTCGTCCTTGCTGTGTTCGGCGTTGAGGCTGCCGAGCTCGAGACTGCGCAGCTCGCCCATGAGCTGCTGCAGTTCGTCGAGTTCCATCTCCATGGCCTCGGCGATCTCCTGCTCGCCGGGAGCGCGGCCGAGACGCTGCGCGAGGATACGGGTGGTCTCAGCGATCGCGCGTGCCTTGCGACGAAGCTCGCGCGGACCCCAATCGAGGGTGCGCAACCAGTCCAGGATCGCGCCGCGAATGCGGAACTGCGCGTAGCTCTTGAACTGCACGTGGCGGCGCGCGTCGAAACGCTTGCAGGCTTCCATCAAACCGACCATGCCGGCCGAAACAAGATCCTCGAGCTCGACATGTCGCGGCAGCGTCTGGTGCAGCTTGCGCGCGATGAACCGGACTGCCGCCAGGTGCTCCAGGAGCAGACGCTCGCGGTCTTCGATGGACGGCTGCGCGATGGCGTCGCCAGTGGCCGGGAGCTCGGCATGCGGAGGGAGGACTTCTGCTGCAGGGAGGGACGGTGTGGACATCGTGGGCTCCTTCGTTCGTTTGCGCTGCCGCATGATGAGTGCGCCAACGCAGGACAGAAGGAGCAACGAGACTGCCGAAACCGGGAGGGCTTTCTAAGCAATTTCCAAGCTGAAGATGAGAAAAAGTAGAGAAACCGCAGTAGCCATGGCTGGGGAGGCAAAAAAGAAAGCCCCTGTCTCCAGGGGCTGCGTTGAAGTCGGTTTCTTCGTCGTTGGTATGACGGATGCGAAGGGCAAACGTAACGGTTGTCCGGCAGTGAAAAATTTTCTTTCTTCGCAGAACGACCGTTTTCAGCCGCGGGGACGCCGACGGCAGCGGATGTGGACGGCGGTAATCTCTGACGCGTCGGCTGCAAGAATCAGGGCCCGTTCGAGGACGTGGGCCAGCTCGCGAACGTTTCCTGGCCAGGCGTGCTGTTCGAGGGCCTGGAGAGCGCAGGGAGAGAGGCCTTTTCGCGGGGCGTCGGTCCCGAGACGGGCGAGAAGATGATGGGCCAGCGCCGGCAGATCGTCGAGCCGTTCGCGTAGCGCGGGGACCTCGAGCGGAAAGACGGCGAGGCGGTGATAGAGGTCGAGACGGAACGCACCGTCGACGACGCGCTGCTCCAGGTCGCGATGGGTGGCCGCCATGACGCGGACGTCGACTCGCGTGATTTCGTTGTCGCCCACGCGCTGGATCTCGCCACACTCGAGGAAGCGGAGGAGCTTGGCCTGAACAGCGAGCGGGAGTTCGCCGATTTCGTCGAGAAAGAGCGTGCCTCCGTGCGCGGCCTCGATGCGGCCGGTGCGCGACTGGACAGCTCCGGTGAACGCGCCGCGGGTGTGTCCGAAGAGCTCGGCTTCGAGAAGGGCCTCCGGGATGGCGGCGCAGTTAAGCACCGTGAGCGGCTTTGCCGAGCGGCTGCTGAGCCGGTGGATCGCCGAGGCGACGACCTCCTTGCCGGCGCCGGTTTCGCCTTCGATCAGCACACTGGAGTTACGCGGCGCGACGAGGCGGATGAGATGCGTGAGCTCGCGCATCGGGGCGCTCTCGCCGATCAGCCCGGGGATCGGAGGTGTGCGGAACTGGGAGCCGCTTGCGGCGACTGGCGTAGCCGGCGCCTTTTGCACGGCCGGCGCGGTCTCGATGAGAATATCGGCGGGAACAGGTTGCTGTGGCGATCCCCATGGAGCGGAGCAGGTTCGTGGGACAAAGGCGGGCGCGGCATTCCATGCGGCGGTGTCGGTCTTGACTTGCTGAGCTTCACGAAGGGCGTGCAACAGCTCATGACGATGCGCGCTGCGGGTGCTGGTCAGCGCCCCGCCATCGACGCACAGGACGTCGACCGCCGGATACATCAAGGCGATGTGGCCGGCAAGCTCCGCGGCTTCAAGGTCGGGGAGCCAGCCATCCATCAGGAGGGCATCCGATGGCTGTCGCTCGAGCAACGTTAGCGCTTCGGCGCCGCCGGCAGCCTCATGCACGCGCCAGCGAAGGCCAGTGAGACTCTCCCGGAGCCGCTGTCTCAGCGCTGCATCCGCGCTGGCAAGAACCACGTCTCTCTCGGCATTTCGTGCGGTTGCGTTCATGCTGCTGTCCTCTCTGCTTCTTCAATGCTGACTCGTATGCGGTGGACCCACTCGATCAACTCCAGCGTATCGGCGAGCGCGCCTTCGATCGTTTCGCGGAGCTCTGCATCCTCCCCGCGCCGGCCGAGTTCGAGCCGCCACTGCAGACGCGTGAGCGGCTGGCTGAGGTCGTGCAAATCGTCGCGAAGAGTTCTTTCGCGGACCGGGCCGCGCCTCCCTGCTTTGTTCAGATCGCTCATCCGTTCACGACCGCGGCAAGGTGCGACGGGGAGATTCCGATGGGGGCCGCGACCGGGACGGGATGGGCGGCCATACGATAACCGATACCGCGGACTGTCTCGATCAGGGCCGCCTGCGAGGTCGATACCGAACCCAGTTTGCGGCGGAGATAGTTGATGTAAACATCGAGCACGTTGGTGGAGGTATCGGGGGCCATCTGCCATACCCCGTCGAGCAGATCGGCGCGGCTGCAGGTCTGGCCGGGGCGCATCATGAGCGACTCGAGCAGGGCGAACTCCTTCCCCGTGAGTTCCACAGGGACGCCGGCGCACTCGACGGTGCGGCGCAGGCGGTCCAGGGCGATATTGCCCCAGCGCAGTACGGGGTCGGCGTAGCGCTCGCGGCGGCGGAGGATGGCCCGGCAGCGGGCGGTGAGTTCCTGGAAGCTGAACGGCTTCGGGAGAAAGTCGTCCGCACCGAGGTTGAGGCAGCGCACGCGCTCCTCGACTTCTCCGCGGCCGGTGAGAACCAATATGGAGGAGCGCGAGGACTCCTCTGAAAGGACGGCCAGGACCTCCCGGCCATCCCGCTGAGGCAGTCCTAAATCGAGAACTACCAGATCCGGCGCCCAACCACGGGCGCGCTCGACGGCAGCATCTCCGTCACCTACCCACTCCACTTCATGGCCCTCGAACGACAAGCCTCTCTGGAGAAAGACTCCAAGGGCGCGATCGTCCTCTACTACCAAAACCCGCATTTGCTGCTCCTTACATCTCAACTTGGGGGTGCTCTACGGTTCCCGGAAAAGGGGAGAGAACAACTGAAAAGCAACTGACGCGACGTGAACTTTCGTTAAGCGTTTTCTTAGCCAATTTTTCTATTTTTCTTCGCGCAAGTTTCGCTGACCTGCACATTTTCAAGATGCCTGCTGTTTCGAGATAAGACAATGAAAAAGTAGCCTGAAATGAAGGCTGCGCTCCCATTTTGGGAATCGGCTTCGAAACCGGAAACTTGAGGCCGGATTTAACTTTCGAGGTTCCTCTGCAGGTTCCTCTTGCAGTTCGCCTTTTATTCGCTACAATTGCCGAATGGCGATCACGCGTCGGCAAAAAGAGGTTCTCGACTTCCTATCCAGCTTCACGTCACGGCATGGCTACTCGCCCTCGTATGAGGAAATGGCGGCTGGTCTGGGGCTGAGCTCGCTGGCGACGGTGCACAAGCATGTGACCAATCTTCAGAACAAGGGGCTACTGCAGCGTGCGCATAACCGCAGCCGTTCCATTGACGTTCTGCCGCAGCGCTCGCAGAAGAAGAGCTTCGATCGCCTGCCGCTGCTCGGGCGGATTGCGGCCGGCCAGCCGGTGGAAGCGATTGAGAACGCAGAGAGCATCTCCCTTGGCGATATCATCGGCGGCCGCGAGGTATTCGCGCTGGAGGTGCGGGGCGATTCGATGCGTGATGAACACATCGTGTCCGGCGATTACGTCCTGGTGGAGCGGACGCGGACGGCGCGGGAGGGTGAGATCGTCGTGGCCCTGATAGACGGCTCGGATGCGACGTTGAAGCGGTTTTACCGGGAGGGGAGCCTGATCCGGCTGCAGCCTTCGAACACCGAGATGGCCCCGATTTATGCCCCGGCTTCCAATGTCAGCATCCAGGGTAAGGTGCTGGGAGTGCTGCGGAAATACGCCTGAGCGCGGGGAACCAAAGGCTGTCCGACTGCGTATCCAGCTTCGACCCCTCGTTGAAGCTGGAGGCCCTCGTTGAACTCATCCCGTAAGTCACGAAAGCGGCTATGGATCATCCTAGGTGCAGTGGCTGCAGTTCTGATTGCCGGCGCTGTTTTCGTCGCCCGGGCGCTCTCGACCCCGGACAAGCTTGACCCCTCGCAGCTTGGCAAGGCCGAGGTGGGCGATATTGCACGGTCGGTGGTGGCGACCGGCAAGATCTGGCCAATCCAGCAGGTTGAGGTGAAATCGAAGGCCAGCGGCATCGTGACGAAGCTGGATACGGACATTAACCGGCCCGTGCGTGTAGGCGAGATCCTGGCACAGTTGGATCAGCAGGAAATCTTGGACCAGGTGGCCGCGGCGAAGGCGCAACTGGAAGCCGCGCAGGCGAATGAGAGGTCCGCGCAGGCTGCCGTGGCCTACGACAAGGTGGCGGCCGAGGCTCCGGACCTTCCCGACTGGGAGCGCAACTGGCATCGCGCGGCCGAGATGGAAAAGTCGGGCGTGCTGTCGAAGCAGAACGCAGACCAGGCGCAGCAGCAGTACCTTTCAGCAGCGAATGCCCGGGATCGTGCGGTGGCGCAGATTACGGTGGATGCCGCAAAGCAGCGGCAGGCGCAGTCACAGGTGGCGCAAGCCGAGGCATCGCTGAGGCAACTCGAGGAACAACTTTCGTACACCACGATCACGTCGCCGATTGATGGCGTGGTGCTCTCACGGGACGTGCAGGTGGGGGATGCCGTGAGCTCGATTCTCGTGCTGGGTTCGACGGCCACGCTGGTGATGACTCTCGGCGACACGCATCAGGTCTATGTGAAAGGAAAGGTCGACGAGTCAGACATCGGGAAGGTGTATCTTGGTCAGCCAGCGCGCATCAAGGTGCAGAGCTTCCCTGACCGGACTTTTTCCGGCAAGGTGACCAAGATCGCGCCGCTGGGTGTTGAGAAGGATAATGTGACGACCTTCGAGGTGCAGATCTCGATCGACAATCCGGGCGGTGAGCTGAAGGCGAATATGACCGCCAACGCCGAAGTTGTGCTGGAGGAACACAAGCATGTCCTCACAGTGCCGGAACAGGCAGTGCTTTATGACAAAGACCGCAAAGCCAGTGTATGGGTGCCGGATCCGCATGGGAAAGATGGGCATCGCGTCGTGAATGTGAAGACCGGGCTGTCGAATGGGAGCCGTGTTGAGATTACCTCCGGCCTGAAGGCCGGGGACACCGTCGTCCTGCAACAGACGTCGTAGGATTACCGCAATCGGCTGAGCACCGGGGAGCAACGCCAACAAACTACGCGAAGCACAACAGGCATTCGCAACGGAGAAACACGATGAACCTTCGACCCTTCCTTCTGACGGCACTTCTCAGCGTCACAACTGTGGCACTGGCTGACAGCACCTTCGATAAGACGCTCAACGTTTCCGGGCAGGCTGATCTTTATGTCTCAACCGGCTCAGGCAACATTCACGTGGCGCCAGGCAGCGGTGGTCAGATTCACATTGTGGGGCATGTGCACGCGGGCTGGAGTTCCTTTGGCGACGTGAACTCACGCATTCAGCACATCGTCGACAACCCGCCGATTGTGCAGAGTGGTAATACGGTGCGCGTTGGAGAAGCAACGGACCACAGTCTGTTCAACAATGTTTCGATCGACTACGACGTTACTGTGCCGGCAGACGTGGCGCTAAACCTGCACAGCGGCTCGGGGGACGTCGAAGTGAACAACGTGGGCCGCTTCGTTTCGGCCGGCAGTGGCTCCGGCAACGTTCGAGTGCGCGGCACACATGGACCCCTCGATCTCGAATCGGGTTCTGGCGATTTGCAGGCTGACGATGCGGCCGCCGGCGACGTCAAGGCAAAGACGGGTTCCGGAAACATTCGAATCAATGGATTCAGCGGCGGACTTACCGCGAGGACGGGTTCCGGCGACATCGAAGCCTTCGGCCATTTGCAGGGCGGAGGAATGATTGCGGCGGGTTCTGGGGACGTGCGCCTGCATCTGACGCCCGATTCGCATTTCACGGTTGAGGCGGCAACGGGGTCGGGCGACATTCGCGTCAGGATGCCCGGAGTGGTTGCGGCAAATACCGAGACTTCGCGCCATCACGTGACCACGCAGGTAAACGGCGGCGGGCCAGCACTCCAGATCCGCACGGGATCGGGCGATATCGACATTTCGCCGCGTTAGTCCTGCTCGCGCTATTCCTCTCCGCGAGGCTCCATGCTCTGGCCGCAGGAAAATTTCCTGCGGCTAGACTGTTTTGATGGAACGTCCGCGGCTGCTTGTCTTCGATCTTGATGGAACACTTATCGACTCCTCGGTGGATCTTTGCAACTCCGTGAACGCGGCCATGCTGGGTGTAGGCAAGAGCACGTTGCCGAGTGCGGTGATCGCGACTTACATCGGCGATGGCGCGGCGATGCTGGTGCGACGAGCGCTGGGTGATCCGGGCGATGTGGATGCAGCCAACGCTTCCGCGGGGGACGCGCTGCTTCATCGTGCCTTTGAGCTTTTCCTGGAGCACTACCGCGAGCACAAGCTGGACAACACGTACTGCTATGAAGGTGTGCTCGATTCCCTGCGCGAGATCCGCGAAAGGCATCCGCAGCTTCCAATGGCCGTACTGACGAACAAGCCGGTGAACCCGTCGCGGCAGATTTGTGAAGCGCTTGGGCTGGCACCGTTTTTCTTTCAGAACTACGGCGGAAACTCATTTACGACGAAGAAGCCGGACCCTGAAGGGCTGCTGACGCTGATACGGGAGGCGGAAGCGCTTCTAAAGACCCCGCTTTTGCCGTCAGAGGTCGTGATGATCGGCGACTCCGATGTGGATGTGCTGACGGCACGGCGAGTTGGCGCGCGCGCAATCGGTTGCCTCTTCGGCCTGGCTCCGCATTCGCTGGAGAGAGTCCCGCCCGATCATCTGGTGCAGCACGCGTCGGAGTGGGCAGAAGCGTTGGGCCTCTAGCGCTTCCATGCGCCGAGGAGGCGTCGGAGGAGAACAAGTTCGCCGACATGGTAAGCCTCGTGGTCAGCGATGAGGAGGGCCTCGCGGAGAAGATTCTGGCCCTTGCCCCATGAGAAGGGCTTGACCAGGTTCTGATCGTCGACCGAATCAAGAAGCTCTTCGAATGCCTTTCTATCCTCGCGGATCTGGTCGACACTCTTTTGCCATGCCTGGGCATCCGGTGGTTCCGGGCCCTTCGGCCAGTACCCATCAGGCCACTTCGTCTCCTGATAGCTGCCATCGTCGTTGCGGCTGAAGTCGAGGATGTCGCGCTGTGCCAGACGAATGTGTTCGAGCAGCTGCCACGCAGAGTACGGCAAGCCTGCGGGGACTTCACCCTGCAGTTTCGCAGGCATGTCTTTCACGGCCTGATCGAAGGTCGCATGCGCCTGGCCGCCGTCGAGAAGAGCCTTCAGCTGTTGGCGGAGTTCGCCGCCGAGACTGGACTCTCCGGGTTGAGACGCTTTCTTCGAGGTAGTCATCGGTGTTCTCCCGTTCACAAAGTTATCTCTGCGTTGGATGCGCGGGAGTGGCAGTCGGCCACAACCAGGCAGCGCCCCGAACGCCGCTGGAGTCGCCGTGGAAATTGCGGAGGATAGGCGTCTGAACTCCGCCGCCGAAGCCGTAGTCGCGCAGTCGAGTGGAGATTGTGCCGTTGTAGAAACGGTCGATGCGAGAGAGGCCGCCCCCGAGGACGATTACGTCGGGGTCGACGATGTCGACGACGGTGGACAGGCCACGGGCGATCCGATCCTCAAGACGTTCAAGCGCAGCTTCAGCGTTTACATCTCCGCCAGCGGCAGCGGTGACGATCTCCGCACTACGCAGCGTACGGCCGGTGACGCGCTGGAAGTCGCGCTCGAGGGCCGGCCCGGAGATCCAGGTCTCCAGGCAGCCCCGGCGACCGCAGTAGCATTCCGGGCCGGGCCATTCCCGGGCGGACGGCCAGGGGAGAGCGGTATGTCCCCATTCGCCGGCAAGACCGTTGGGGCCGGTTAGCAGCGCGCCCCGGACAACCACGCCGCCGCCGCATCCCGTCCCGAGAATGACGCCGAAGACGACGCCTGCCCCCACTCCCGCGCCGTCGGTCGCCTCGCTGATGGCAAAGCAGTTCGCGTCGTTGGCACAGCGCACTTCGCGAGAGAGAGCATCGCTCAAGTCGCGCTGCAATGGCTGGCCGTTGAGCCACGTCGAGTTGGCGTTCTTGACGAGACCCGTCGCGGCAACGATCGTGCCGGGAATGCCTACGCCGACCGTTCCCTGCGTGCCGAGTTCGCGCTCAAGATTCTGAACCAGCTGGGCGATGGTGCGGACGGTTTCTGGATAGTCCTGCTGCGGAGTTGAAACACGCACGCGGCGAAGCTCGCGGCCGGTGTCGTCAAGCGCCAGCGCCTCCGTCTTGGTCCCGCCAAGATCGACTCCGATTCGCATGATTTAGTGTGATGCGGGGGCTTGTGACATGCTCTGCGGTGCCGCAGGCAGTGTGTAGATGACCTCACCGGCGCGTGTATAGTGCAGTTCCTCACGGGCCTGATGCTCAATGGCAGCCGGGTCGTTCTGCAACTGGTCGACGTGCTCGCGAAGGTGGTCATTCTGTCGTTGCAACTGCTGCGTCTGGACCTTCAACTCGCGAGCCTCTTCGCGTTTGTGAGCGAAGGCGGTAAGTCCGTTGTGGCCGAAGACGACGCCGTAGCCCATCACGACGGCGAGCACGCCCGCACCGAGCGTCGCCACCTTGCGGCGCGACTCGTATACCCGCGAACGCATGGCAGATACGACTGCAAGCGGTCCTGGTTTTCTCGGATTCTTGTGCTGTTTACGCAACGGCCCCAACCTGCGGGTGGACTCGGTCCCAGTATCTCGCATTGGATGCAGGAAATTTCAGATGATGCAACAAGGCTGAACCACAATCGTCATCGATATGGCAAACGCTCTGCGGTTGGCGATACTTTGGTATTCTGTGCTGCGACCGATGCGGATTTTGTTTGCCATCTCGCTCGTCGCACTGGCGGCACTGCTTTGGGCATCGGTTTCGATCGCGCAGCACGTCTACCGCTCGCGCCGCAGTAAACGCGCCTCGTCGAGCGGGGCAAAGCGCCGGCCCGTCACCGCAGCTCCCCCTGCACCCGCGTTGTCGGACCCAGGCGCTGCACAAGATACCGGCCAGCAACGCAAGGCTTCCTGAGATAGGGTTATGCAGACTGTTCTTACAAACCGCTTTGGCCTGGCACGAGCCCGCACTTTCGGCTCGACGATTCCTGGCAGGTTGACTCTCGGAGTGGCCGCGACGGTGGTGATCGCGCTTGCCGCTCACGTGGCGTTCCTACTACCGTTTACGCCGGTTCCCTTCACTCTTCAACCGCTTGCCGTGCTGGGCGTGGGATTGGCGTTTGGGCCGGTTGGCGGGTTTCTGACGCTCCTCGCGTACCTCGCAGAGGGCGCCTGCGGCCTGCCGGTCTTCAGCCCCGCCGGGCCGGGTGGAGTAGCGCAGCTATTCTTCGGGCCGACCAGCGGCTATCTGCTTTCGTATCCGCTGGTGGCCGCAATCGCCGGTGGCCTGACGCGTCTGCTCGGGCGGCGCTTGTCGCTCTTCGCGTCGGCCGCTCTCGGCTGCACTGCTGCGACGATTGTCCTCTTCCTTGCCGGCGCAGGCTGGTTCCTGGCGTTTACGCACCTGCCGCTGCGCGCGGTTTGGGTGGGCGCCGTCGCCCCATTCCTGCCGGGCGAGGCTATCAAGATTCTTGCCGCGGCCGGCATTTACAGCACGCTCCGCCGGTATTCCAGCAACAAGCGCTCCGCTTAAAGCATCTGAAGGACCTGATGACCCCCGCTGCAACTGCTGTACATGAAATCTCCATCGCCCATAGTCCTGACTCCGACGACGCCTTCATGTTCTACGGCCTCGCCACGAATAAGGTGCGCGTGCCCGGTTATCGCTTTGTCCACACGCTGACGGACATCGAAACGCTCAATCGCAAGGCGATGAACGAGCAGTTCTACGACGTGACGGCCATCAGCTTTCATGCCTACCCCTACATCCAGGAGCACTACACGCTGATGGCGTGCGGCGGCTCGGTTGGTGAGCAGTATGGTCCGATGATCGTCGCAGCGCGCCCTTACACGCTGGATGAGGTAAAGAAGCTTCGCATTGCTGTGCCCGGCACGCTGACGACCGCCTATCTGACGCTCAAGCTGTTCGCGCCTGAGGTCGAGACAGTTACTGTGCCGTTCGACAAGATCATTCCGGCCGTACTCGCCGGTGAATTTGACGCCGGCCTGATCATTCACGAGGGCCAGCTCACTTACAGCCGCGATGGGCTGATGAAGATCCTCGATCTAGGCGTGTGGTGGTTCGAGCAGACCGGGCTTCCGCTTCCGCTCGGCGGCAACGCGATTCGCCGCTCGCTGGGAGGTGACGTTCAGCTCATCACCACGAACGCGCTGCGAGACAGCATCCAGCACGCTCTGGACCACCGTGAAGCTGCGCTTGAGTATGCGATGCAGTTCGCTCGCGACCTCGATACTAACCTCGCCAATCGCTTCGTCGGCATGTATGTGAACGAGCGCACCATCAACTACGGCGATGACGGCCGAGAGGCGATTCGCAAGCTGCTCGACATGGGCTACGAGCGTGGAATCATTCCGCACAAGGCCGCGGTCGACTTCGTGGGATAACTTCGTGACGAGATTCGGAAACGAGTTTCGTCCGTGTTATACTTTTGTTCGTGCGCAGCGATTCCGGCGCACTTCCCTTGCGAACTTGATTGCAGTTCGCTCCGCTTTCCAAAGAAGCGGATTCAGGTCTGGACGCGTAGCTCAATTGGCAGAGCATTCGACTCTTAATCGACAGGTTGAAGGTTCGATTCCTTCCGCGTCCACCATCCTTACAGCAAAAACGACATAGCACCGGCGGCAGAATTCCATGGCCGTAACCCGGCCTGCGGTTGGCGTGACACAGGAAAGAGTGCACACTCTTTTCATGGAGCGGATCACCCTGAAGGTGAACGGCCAGCAGCGCGCCGTGAATGTCGATCCGGCGACGCCGCTTCTCTATGTTCTGAATGACGATCTCGGCTTGCGGGGACCACGTTTCGGCTGCGGGATGGCGCAGTGCGGAGCCTGCACCGTGATCATCGGAGATCACGTTGTCCGTTCCTGTGTGAAGCCGGTGGGCGCAGTTGGAACAGAGGAAATTACAACACTCGAAGGTCTCGGGACACCGGAGAAACCACACCCCCTTCAGCAGGCGTTCATCGATGAGAGCGCAGCGCAGTGTGGGTTCTGCCTGAGCGGGGTGATCCTGACCGCGAAGGTCGTTCTCGATGCGAATCCAAAGGCGACGGACCAGGAGATACGTAACGCGTTGGGCGGTGTGTTGTGCCGTTGTTTCGCTCACGTGAGAATTCTCCGCGCCATCAGGAAATATGCCGATGCGAGGCGCGCATGAATGCTTCGCGTCGTGATTTCCTGAAAGGCGCGGGAGCCCTGGTCGTGAGTTTCCGGGCGACACCGGTCTTCGGCGCGCAGGCTGGACAATTTGACACACATGCATCTCATATCAACGCAGACGAGCTGGACTCCTGGCTTGCCATTCATGCCGACGGCAGCGTGACAGCGTTTACCGGCAAGTGTGACTTCGGCCAGGGAATCTTCACGGCGCAGACACAGCTCGTTGCAGAAGAGCTGTGCGTTGCACTGGAGCGTGTGAAGCTGGTGCAGTGCGATACGGCCTTGACGCCGGACCAGGGCAGCACCTCGGGAAGCCAGTCGACGCCCACCAACTTCAATCATCAGAACCTGGCGCTGGCAGCGGCGACAGCGAGAGAAGCTCTATTGAAGCTTGCGGCGGAGCATTTTAACGAGCCGTTGGATGAGCTGAAGGTGGCAGATGGCGTCGTAACAGCGGCGTCAGGGAAACAGGCGAAGTATGAGGAACTGATCGGCGGTAAGCATTTCAGTCTGACACTGAATCGTGCGGCGAAACGAAGGCCGCAGTCGGAGTGGGTTGTGCTGGGCAAGCCGGTTCCCGCTCTCGATCGCATGGCCCTGATGACCGGCCAGTTTGAGTTCGTGCACCATGTCCGCGTGCCCGGCATGGTCCATGGCCGCGTGGTGCGGCCCCCTTCACTCGGGGCATCGCTAACCAGCGTGGATCAAGCATCGGTGAAAGATGTGCCCGGATTCGTGAAGGTGGTAATCCGAAAGAATTTTGTCGGGGTCGTGGCGGAAACGCAATATGCCGCCGTGCAGGCCGCCGGCAAATTGAAGGTCGAGTGGAAGCCGGGTCCGAAGCTGCCTGCGCAGGCAAGCTACTTTGAGTCCCTGCAGGGGCAACCTTCGCGCGACACGTTGGATTTGGATTCGAAAGATGTTGCCGCAAACCTGGCCGCAGCCAAGGAAGTCATGCGTGCGCGATACACCTATCCATTTCAGGCACACGGCTCTCTGGGAGCCTCGTGTGCTGTGGCCGATGTGAAGGCAGGCTCAGCAACTGTGTGGTCGGCTACGCAGTCCGTGTATCCGACGAGAAACTGCGTGGCGATGCTGCTGGGCATCCCACCCGATAGCGTGCGTGTGATCTACACGCGAGGCTCGGGATGCTACGGACTGAATGGCGCCGATGCCGTGAGCTTTGAGGCCGCAGTGATGTCGCAGGATGTAGGGCGGCCTGTGCGGCTGCAGTTTTCGCGGCAGGATGAGTTTGGATGGGAGAACTACGGCAACGCCTGCCTCATCGAACAGCGGGCCGCGCTGGATGGTACCGGACGAATCACAGCCTGGGACCGTGAGAGCTGGATTCCATCGATGGGGAGCCGCCCGGGTTATGACAGGCCGGGCAATGTGATTTCCGGGATGCTGCTGGGTTATGAGCCGCCACCACTGAGGCCGGGCCATGCCGCGGAACCCTCCGGCGAACTTCGCAACGGAAGCAACACCGTAGCGGAGTATATGGCGGGTTGCATCCAGGACAAGTGCGCGGGGAATGGCGTGGTCAACGCGGTGCGTGTGCTTACGCACACGGTGCGGTCACCGTTTTTCACGGGTCCTTTGCGATCGCCCTTGCGCATCCAGAACACGTTCGCCAACGAGTGCTTCATTGATGAACTCGCCCTGAAGGCGGGAGCTGACCCGGTAGAGTTTCGCTTGATACATCTGCAACAGCCGCGCCTCATCGCGGTATTGAAGGCCGCCGCAGCCGCCGCGAAGTGGGAGCGCAGAATTGCACCTCGAAAACAGAAGCTGAACAACGGTGTGTTGCGCGGCCAAGGCATTGCATGCGTCGCCTATGAAGGACGGAACGGGTACGCTGCACTGGTCGCCGATGTCGATGTGAACGCGATCTCGGGCATCGTGCAGCCGCGCAGGTTTGTGATCGCGATTGACTGCGGACCGATCTCAAACCCGGATGGCTTGCGCAACCAGGTGGAGGGAGGGATTCTGCAGGGCACAAGCCGGTCGCTTGTGGAGGAGGTTACCTGGGATGAGCAGCGGGTGACCTCGACGGATTGGGAGAGCTATCAAAGTCTGCGGCTCGACTATGAGGTTCCAACAATTGAGACCGTATTTGTAACTCCCGAAGGCGTGGCAGCTACGGGTGCGGGAGAGACTTCAATCACCGTGACGCCCGCGGCGATTGGTAACGCGATCTTCGATGCAACAGGCGCGCGGCTGAGAGATGTGCCGTTCACATCGGCCCGCGTGAAGGCAGCGCTCGCTGCGCGCAGTGAAGGGACGGCCAGGTGAGGCCGCGCTTTCGTCTGTGCCTGGTTTGCGTGGTTGCTGTATTCGTAGCGCTGCCCGTGACGAGTATGAAAGCGGCGGACCGCAAGCCAGGCTCCGGCCATCGTGACAGCAACACATCCGCAGCAGCATTCGAGGCCATGATGCCGGTCTTGCGGAACCCGCGATGCATGAACTGCCATTCAAGCGGAAATTTCCCGAGGCAGGGGGACGATTCTCATCCACACATTATGGATGTCCGTCGCGGGCTCGACGGCCATGGCGTCAACGGAGTGAAGTGCAGCACCTGCCACCAGGATCACAACCTGCCAGGAATTCACATGCCACCGGGCGCGCCTGGATGGGAGCTGCCATCGCCGGCGACGGCCATGATCTGGGAAGGCCTGAGCGACCACCAACTGTGCGAGTTATTCAAAGACCCGGAGCAGAATGGCCACCGCACGATCGCTCAAATCGTGGGGCACATGCACACTCCCCTGGTGCTGTGGGGATGGAACCCAGGTGAAGGGAGAACGCCGATTCCCTACCCGGAGAAGCGCTTCCTGGAAAACGTAAAGGTATGGGCCGAAAACGGCGCAGCGTGCCCTGCTCCAAAACCGTAGACGCTCAGCTGCGGTTTTGTCGCTGCGAGCTCTTCCTAATCGAGATCGAACTCGCGCAGAGGCTTGTCGGTCGTCGGCGACTCTTTCGCCTTCTTCACGGCTTCGGCAAACTTCTTCGCCAGCACATCGTCTTTGTTCTTCTGCGCCTCCACCGATTGCGCGAAGATACTCTCACGCCGGGCATCGGCGTCCTTCAGCGCGCGCGCAGCAGCTCCAAGGTCTTCGAAGGTCTTCTTTCGGGGCGCCGAGGTATGCGCGATGATCTGCCGGCTCACAGGATCTATCTTCAGCATTCCCCCGCAATCCGGGCACATTAGCTCAAATGGCTGATCGCTCAATCCCATGGCACCTACCTCACCTCACATTGTATGGCGGAGCGGGCGGCGGTGGCAGATACGCTACGACGTATCTCGGATGGTCGCAGAGGGACCACACAAGTGCGACGACCCAACCGACAACGGTCCAGCTGAGCAGCAGATTCACAATGAGTATCCAGCCGAAGTTTTGCGCGTGACGAGCGCCTGCGATGATTGTCGGCAGGAAGTGAAGGGCCAGCATCGGCAGAATGAAGATAAGGAAGAACAGGTGCACGGAAGACCTCCCACAGGAAGTACGCGTTGCCCGGCCCGACGGTTCCTAATGGAATATTAGAGGAAGATTACCCGATGCCCGGGGCATTCCTGCGCGGCGTTCTCCACCAGCAGATTCGGCAGGCCCTCGCCATAGCGAGCCATAAACCAGAACCCGCCAATCACGCGCTCCTGGAGATGCTCTTCTGGAAAGAGGTGAAGCATCAGCGCCGTTGCATGCTTTCGCAGCGAAGCCTCGCGCTGCACCTGGAAGCCGGCGGCCATGGTGCGCAACCGGTTCATCTGGTAGCGCATCTTGTTCCCAGAAACATTCGCGGCACGGCCCAGATCAGGACTCATCGCGGCCATGTACTCCGTCAGCGCGTCAAGCTCAGTGTCCAATGCATTTCCTGCCGCGGAGAGTTTGCGCTTCAGCTCGATCGGCATCGCGCGCGCGCCCAGCCTCTGCGACAACGCTTCGGCGGTCTTTTCCTCCCACAATTGCGGGAATTCGATCTCGTGCGTGGCCAGCACCTTCGCGAGCGAAGGTTCAACAAGCGTGGCGGAAAGGCGCGGCAGCACCGGCGTGACGCGGCCCAGCACCTTCCCATAGATCACTGCCGATTGCGCGAAGTAAGCAATCTCCGCCGGACCGCCAACGTAGGCTGCCGTCGGCAGGATTGTGTCCTGGAACACGGGCCGCAGGAGCGCGTTCGGGCTGAGGCGCTCGGGCTCAGATTCCAGTATCGCCAGCAATTCAGCTGCCGAGTAAGTACGCGTGCCGGCCTTCCACTGGCCGCCCTCGCCGCGCCGAAGAGGCTGCCGCGCTCCAGTTTCCGCATCGAGCAAAAACAGCAGCGAATGACCGGGTGTCACAAGCACCTGGGCGTGATAGCCGGCGTTGGCCAGTTCCTCTGAACGGGCGAGCAGCGCAGTCTCAAGCGATTCCGCTTCCTCAATCGCCGCGCGCAACGCCGGTGCGCCGAGTGCGTGAAACCCGCGAGACGAAGCATCCATGACGACGAGGCCGAATTCGGCAAAGACCGAAGTGAGCAGCTTCCCGAAGGCCTGGGCGAGCGTGGTTCCCTGCTGCGGTGCATAACACTCGCGGAGAAGATCCGCCGTCGGTCCCCATCCGATCAACTCACTCGCACGCTCCAGCGTTGACTCCAACCGCGCGCGGCCTGCATCGCTGCTGCCGTCCACTCGCAGCCCACCCACTGGAAGCTGTCGTGCAGACTCAAGCTCGAGCTGCAACGTTTCAAGTGCGGCCTTCGCCGGCAGCGCAATCTGGTCCACCTCGGCGAGATCATGATCTTCGCTCGCGAGCCAGAAGACCGGCACGTGTGCCCGGCCGGACCGAGTAGTCGCATCCTGTGCCTTGCGAATCGCAGTAGCGGCCTTCAGCAGCGTCATCAGCGGGCCACCGAAGAGTGCCACCTGCTGTCCGGTCACAACAGCGGCCGCCCCGGTGCGGAGACGATCGATGTTCTCGCGCACGGTCTGCGCGGCGCCGAACTGATCAACCTGCCCAAGAAGCAGCGTTGCGAGGCGTTCCCTGTGATCTGCAGAAAGTTCAGGAGCGCCTTGCGCCCACCCGAATCCAAAAGGCTCCGACGGATACCATCGCCGCAACAGCGCACGATTGGCAGCCGACGACGGGTCCAGAAAGTCGCCGAAGAGCGCAGTCGTACCTGGCACCATCGCGATGGGAAAACACTGAACTTCCATGCACCTCGTCTCCGCCTGTTCGAGCCTTGAGCCTGTTGGATGCGCGACCCCGGCGCTCGATGCAAATCGAATTCACGCCCTCATCGTGTACTGTACCCTCATGCCGACCCGCAAAGCGCCTGCCTCCAGCAAGAAGAGCACCCGAACAGCGAAGAAGCCAGTTACAAAAGCATCGGCCGGAGCCGCAGAGAGACCGGCCCCTCCAAAGGAGATTACAGGGCGCGCCCGCACTCTCTCGTCAAAGAACGTCTATCAGGGGAAGGTTTTCTGGGTCACGAGCGACGAAGTGGTCGAGCCGGGCGGCATCCGGGTACGACGCGACGTTGTGCGCCACAACGGCTCCGTGGTCATTCTGGCCATCGACAGTCGAAAGAATCCTGAAGACCCCGATATCCTGCTCATCCGGCAGTACCGTCACGCCGCCGGCCAGTTCCTGCTTGAAATTCCCGCCGGCCGCATCGAGCCGGGCGAAAAACTCCTTCCGGCCGGAAAGCGTGAGCTGCTGGAGGAGACCGGCTACCGGGCACGAAAGTGGACCCGCCTGGTTCGGTACTACGCCAGCCCGGGTTTCGTAGCCGAATCCATGGATATCCTGCTGGCTGAAGACCTTGTACACGCGCCCGGAGAAGGCACTCCGGATGAAGATGAGCATATTGAAGTACACCCCACACCTTTGTCGGAGGCGGTAAGGCTTGCTCTCACCGGCAAACTCCACGACGGTAAATCTCTCATCGGCATACTTTTCTATGCCACTCGGAGGCTGGTTACGATCTGACCAAAACTCCTTTGAATTCACCAACACGATCTTGAAGTTTTGTTCGACGGACGACAAACGTCCGCCTACCCCTCCTGAGACCTTTGCATCTTGAATTCAGGAAAGGGAAGATTCAGCTGACAGCTAAGGCCATGGCTCAGTACAAAGGTGTCATCAAGTGGTTCAACAATGCCAAGGGGTACGGTTTCATCGGTCGGGAGGATGGGCCCGACCTGTTTGTGCACTACAGCTCCATCATTCAGGATGGCTATAAGACCCTCCGTGAGGGCGACGAGATTGAATTCGACATCGTGCAGGGTACAAAGGGTCCCCAGGCCGATCAGGTGGTCGTGGTGAAGCCCTCCTGAGGCCATTCCGCAAACCCATCTACAATCGAGGGCGGACTGAATCCGCTCATGGACAACATCACCCTCGCCCGCCTTCTGGATGAGACCGCCGCGCTTCTCGAGATCGACGGGGCTGACCCGTTTCGCGTTCGTTCGTACCGTCGCGCCGCCGAGGCCATCGAGCAGCAGACCACAAACCTGGCTGCGCTCGCTGACTCCGATCCGAAGGCCCTGCTCGCAATCCCGGGCATTGGCAAGACCATGGCCGCGAACATACGCGACCTGGCCACCACAGGCACGATGCCGCTACGCGAGGAACTCCTGACCCGCTACAAACCGACGATGCTGGAGCTCCTTCGCCTCCCCGGCATGGGCCCGAAGACCGTCGCGATGCTCTATTCCGCGCTCGGCGTGGCCGATATTGATGCGCTGGAAGACGCCGCCAAACGTGGCGATCTGCTCACCCTGCCGCGCATGGGGCAGCGCTTCACCGACAAGCTCATCAAGGGCATCGAAGACCACCGCAAAAACGCCTCGCGCTTCCGCATCGACATCGCTAAGGAGCACGCCGACCGAATCAGCGCGCTCATCCGGGAATTTCCGGGTATCGAGACGATTACGCCGGCCGGCAGCCTGCGGCGCGGCCGCGAATCCGTCGGCGATCTCGACCTCCTGGTCACCGGTCCCGCCTGTGAACCGGAAGTCGTCGCCGCTGCGGTCCAGCACGTGGCTGCGCTCCCACTGATCGACAAACTCCTGGCAAAGGGACAGAACAAGGTCAGCTTTACCCTGCGAAACAATCTGCAGGTGGATGTACGCCTGTTGCCACGCGCCAGCTACGGCGCTGCCCTGCAGTATTTCACCGGCTCGAAACACCACAACGTAGCGCTGCGTCAGCGCGCTATCAAACGCGGACTCACCCTCTCCGAATACGCCCTGCTTCGCCTTGAAGACAACACCATCGTCGCTTCCGCGACCGAGCAGGAAATCTATAACGCACTCGATCTCGACTACATCCCCCCCGAGTTGCGTGAGAACTGCGGAGAGATCGATGCAGCCGCAAGGCGCACCCTTCCGCAACTCATCACGCGCAGTGATATCCGCGGCGATGTGCACATGCACACCTTCGAGTCCGACGGAACGAACTCCATCCGCGAGATGGCTGAGGCTGCCATCGCCCGCGGCCTCGAATACATTGCCATCACCGACCACTCGAAAAATCTGGCGATGACCAACGGCATGGATGACACGCGAGCGCTCGCCCATGCCAAACGGATCCGTGAAGCCTCCGCGCAACTTGCCGAGGAGTTCGCCGCCGGCCGCGGACCCCAGTGGGAACGCTACGAAGCCTTACTGCGGGAAGACGAGTCGCTCGCCCGCAAACCCACAGTTCCTTTCCGAATCCTCGCTGGCGTCGAAGTCGACATCCTGCTCGACGGCGCTTTGGACCTCGAGGACGACACGCTCGCGCAGTTGGACGTTGTGGTCGCCAGCGTCCACTCCGGCTTCAACCAGACGCCCGAAGAGGTCACGGCACGCGTGCTTCGCGCGGCCGAGAACCCACACGTCCATATCCTCGGGCATCCCACCGGGCGCAAGGTTCTCAAGCGAGAACCCTACAAGATCGACGTCGAACAGCTCCTCACCGCCGCGGCCCGCCTCGGCGTCGCTGTCGAGCACAACGCCGCCCCTGCGCGCTCCGATCTATCGGACCTCAACCTGCGGCGGTCCAAAGAGCTCGGGTGCAAAATCTCTGCAAACACTGACGCGCACTCCACCAACGAGCTCGACCTGATGGAGTTCGGTATCGTTCAGCTGCGACGGGCCTGGCTCACGCCGGCAGACGTACTAAATACCTTGCCGGTCGATGAATTTCTTGCCCGCATACAACGTAAACCCTAGGTAGGGTTATCCTTCCAGCATGGCCACGTCCTCGGATCGCAGCCCCGTTGTCGCAGTTATCTTCGCCTTTGTCATCATGGTGGCAGTCGCTGCGACGATCTATCTCGTTATTCCACACAAAATCACAGATCTCTCTGTGTCGAAGGTCGACGTCTTCGCGCCTCACACCGAGTACGGTGCCTCCCAGGGTGGGTCCGTGACAGTGCTGGGCGAAACAGCCCAGATGGAGGATGATCTTTACGTGGTGGCGCACCTCAACCTCACCAACAAGCTCAAGCAGCGTGTCTTCATCAGCGGCTGGTCGGCCACCGTCATGTTCGCAGACGGATCCACGCTGGACTCCACGCTGGTCGCCAAGTCGGAGCTCCCCCGCCTGGAACAGATCTTTCCACAGATCACCAGTCTTGCCACGGAGCCCCTCGGTGATGGCGACGAGCTGGATCCCGGTGTCACAAAGTCCGGCTCCGTCGTTCTCCTCTTCCCCAATGTCACACGGGACAAATGGAACACGAAGCGCTCCGCGGTATTGACGATCAGCCTTCACCAGCACGTTTCACAGACCGTCAAACTGCCGTAGCAACCAGGACTCCGACAAAGAAGAAGGGCTGCATCCGGAGATGCAGCCCTTCTGTTTGCGTTCGGTCCGGTTACGGAACCGAAATCGGCGCCGGCGCATTCTTTGGTGTGCTCAGATAGCCGGTGACGGTGTTCTTGCTGATGTTGTTGACCACGATCTCGTACAGCGCGGGCGTCTTGCCTGAGTAGAACTGCACAGGCTCGTCGAGATTCTTGTCCTTCTTCTCGATTACCTTGTCGTCCGCATCGACGTTCAGCGTGTATTTCGAGTGCTTCTCGTTCAGCTTCTTCAACTGCAGTTTCACGGTCCCGACGTTTTGCGGAGCTGCGCCCTTCTTGAGCGTGAACTCGTAGTAGTTCCGCTCGCCACGGCGCTTCAGCTCCATCAGTTCATCGTGGTTCGTTGCAATCAGCCCGCTCATCACGCCCTGGTCACCAACCACGCGCGTGAGTTGCGTCTTCGTTTGCGCAAGATCGTTCTGCGTGTTCGACAGATCCGTCTTCGTGCTCGCGACATCCGTCTTCACAGCCGAGACATCCTGCTTCACGGCGCCGACCTGCTGTTTCGTCTCCGCCTCTTCTTTGCGCAACTTATTCGTTGCAGCTGCCGCCTGTTTCTGCGCCGACACAAGCTGATTCGACTTGTCCTCAAGCTGCTTCTGGGTTAGCCCCACGCTCTGGCCCAGCGCCTCGCCCTGCGCACGCAACCGCTCGTTGGTGTCCTCGAGCTTCTCGCTTAACTGCGTGTTCTGTTGCGTCGCAGCGGTCAACTTGCCCTCCGCAGCCGTCAGATGATTCTGCAAGCCAAGGCTCCAGCCCAGCGCACCAAGAGCCAGCAACAAACTGACTACAGAAACTCCAATCAACCAACCTGGGGCTTTGGATTGCACTACGTACTCGCGCTCCAAATCACTCATGCCCAAATCCTCCTTAAAGGCCAGCGCGCCTTCTCAGCCCGTGGAATCTTTTAGCGCAGCTTGGCTTTGCTGTTGGACGCAACCCACTTGAAAAAGGTGGGGGTGTCCGAGGAAAAATCTTATTGCGTCCCTTTAGCCTCTACACTATACGAGGGCATGCAACCTGTCGTTACCCCTGATATTGTCATCGCTGGTGCGGGCATCATCGGCCTTTCTCTGGCGTTGGAGCTCCAGCACCGCGGTGCTTCCGTGGCCGTCCTCGACACCGCGTCAGCGGCCGGCGGCGCTTCCACCGCCGCGGCCGGGATGCTGGCGGCCGAGGACCCCCACAATCCCGCAGAACTCAGCAAGCTCTCCCGCTTCAGCATTTCGCTGTACGACAGCTTCCTCGACCGCCTGGCCTCCCTCTCCGGCCTTCCGGTCCCCTACCAAACCACCTCGACCCTCCAATACCTGGACGACGGGACGACTCTTCGGCTCGACGAAAGATCCATCGATCCGCGACAGCTCGCCTCGGCGGCGGTTCAATCCGTCCGCATCTCCAGAATTCCGCTCATCGAGCACACGATCAGCCTCGAAATATCCGAATACCCAGGCGGGATCTCCATTCGGCCGCAGCACGGCCCCCTCTTCGAGGCAAAGCACCTCATCCACGCATCCGGTGCATGGTTCAACGGACCGCCAGCTGTCAGGCCGCGTAAAGGACAGATGTTGCGCGTACGCTTACCGTCATCCCTACAACTGCGCGAGGTTCATCGCAGCTCATCCATCTACGTTGTTCCGCGGACGCAGGGCCCGCAAGCCGGGACGGCTCTCATCGGTGCAACCGAGGAAGATGCCGGATTTGACACCCACACCTCGCAGGCTGACCTCGACCATCTGCGCCAGCGTGCGGCTTCGCTGCTCCCCGCTCTCGAGGACGCGGCCGCCGCTCCACAGGTCGAAGCCTGGGCCGGATTGCGCCCTGCCGCGGCCGACCGCCTTCCCCTCATAGGGCGGCTCCCGGGCTCCAGCCATCAATGGATGGCTGCCGGCCATTTCCGCAACGGCATCCTGCTCGCGCCGGCCACCGCGGTCGTTCTCGCTGACCTGCTTGAGGGCAAAAGTCCCCAAGTCAACCTGTCACCATTCGATCCCGCACGACGCCTGTAGGATTTCGCCCGTGCCTGCCGATATTCGGCCAGGGCTTCGTGACAATCGTTTTCCTGCTCTCTGATAATCAGTATCGCTGTTGCAACTTTTTAGTTCGGAGTACCTCCCAATGTCTATCACCGCACCCAAAGGCCTGCAGGACGTCGTCGCAAACGAATCCTCCATCTGTTTCATTGACGGCGCGCGCGGGATCCTCTCCTATCGCGGCATCGACATCCACGAGCTTGCGCAGCGCTCGACCTTCGAAGAGACCACCTACCTGCTCTGGAACGGCAAGCTCCCGACAGCTTCAGAACTCACGCAGTTCAGCCGGCAGCTTGCCGTCTCCTGCACGCTGCCGCCCCAGGCCATCGATTTCCTCCGCACGCTTCCGAAGACTGCCTCGCCCATGGAAGTGCTGCGCACGACGGTTTCACTCCTCTCCAGCTACGAGACCGACGCAAACTCCACGACCCACGCCGCAAATCTGCTCAAGAGCTTTCATCTGACCTCGCAGATTCCGATGATCATCGCCTGCTTCGACCGCATCCGCAAAGGCCAGAACCTCGTCGAGCCCGACCCATCGCTCTCGCATGCCGCCAATTTTCTCTGGCTTCTGAACGGCGAAAAGCCGTCAGCCACGGCCACCCGCGCACTGGATGTGGCGCTGATTCTCCACGCCGACCACGAGCTGAACGCCAGCACCTTCGCGGCACGCGTCATCGCCGCCACCCTCTCGGACATGCATTCAGCCATTACCGGAGCAATCGGCGCGCTCAAAGGTCCCCTGCACGGTGGCGCAAATGAAGCCGTGATGCACATCCTCTATGCCATCGACAAGGCGGGCGAAGACCCGGTCGAGCACGTGCGCGGCATGCTCGAGCGCAAGGAGAAGATCTCCGGCTTCGGACACCGCGTGTACACCACGGAAGATCCGCGGGCCACGCATCTGCGCCGCATGTCCGAGGAACTCGGACGCGACGCCAACCCCAAGTGGTATGAGATGTCACGCAAGATCGAGCTCTTCGTGAAGGACCAGAAGAAGCTTAACGCCAATGTCGACTTCTACTCCGCGTCGACCTACACCACGCTCGGTATCGACATCGATCTCTTCACACCGATCTTCGCCGTCAGCCGCATCGCCGGCTGGTGTGCGCACGTCATCGAACAGCACGATGACAATCGCCTCATTCGACCGCGCGCCGAGTACACCGGTCCGGCATACCCGGCGCCTTACACGCCGATCGAGAAGCGCGGCTAGCCTTACTTCGAGCCTGGCGGCACCACGCCATTCATGCGCAGATACTCCACCATCTGCCCGTAGTGGTCAAACCCGTGTGCGGAAATGAACGATGCCACCACAGACCGCGTGTGCAGACCGTCCACGCCATCGAAGGCGACATAAGCATTCTCTGGAGTAATCGACGCCAGCGCCTTATGCGCATAGGCAAACGAATCCGACGCAGCCTTCAACAGATCATCCTTCGACGTCATTGCGTCGATGGCCTTCCGATCAACCGGGGGTTTCTCTCCGAGAATCGCCGAAGCGAAGTAGTAGTTCGCCAGAGCCACGTGGGAGACTTCCTTCGCGAACGTGCGAACCCCGTCATACTTCGCACCATTCGTAGACGCCGGCGCGAAGCCGTATTTGTCAGCAGGCATCGCCTTGGCCACACCCATGAAGTCCTGCTCGAAGAGGTTCAGCAGCTCATCCTGCGCCTGCACCGGCGACATCTGGGTACCCGGAGCCACCTTCGCACTCGTTGACCCCATTTGTGCGGAACCCATCAACGTACAGCCGCTCAGAATCATCGCGGCGCAGAGATACCGAAGACGCATAGATCACCTCGTTTACAAGTTTTGAGACGTTCACAGCCTAGCAGAGCCCAGTCGCCATTCGTCGGCGAAAAAGGATACTCTCGTCACACAACCATGCGCATTGATCTCGACGCCAACGCAACGACACCCGTACTCCCCGGTGTCCTTGCGGCGATGCAACCCTTCTGGTCGGAACGCTATGGCAACCCCAGCTCCGCCCACCTCGCCGGCCAGCGTACCCGGGGTGCCGTCGAGCACGCGCGCATCTCCGTCGCCTCCCTGCTCCACTGCAGTTCCAAAGAGATCGTCTTCACTTCGGGCGGAACAGAAAGCGACAACCTCGCGCTCTGCGGCATCTTGCAGCCATGGTTAGACCGCAGAGCTTCTGAAGATAAAGCCCGGCATGAACCTGCCCACCTGATCACAACACAGATTGAACATCACGCTGTGCTCTCCGCCGCCGAGTCGCTCGAGCGCCGCGGCATCGAGGTTACCTACCTCGCTCCCGACCGCAACGGCGTCGTGAACCCGGCTGACGTCGAAGCCGCCCTTCGTCCTCACACCAAGCTGGTCAGCGTGATGCTCGCCAACAATGAAACCGGCGCGATTCAACCGGTCGGCAAGATCGCGCGCATTGCCAAAGCACACGGTGCAATCGTCCATACCGACGCCGTGCAGGCCGCCGCGAAACTTCCGCTCGACCTCTCCGGTGAATTCAAAAACGTCGACCTGCTCTCCATCTCGGGCCACAAGATCTATGGCCCTCAGGGCACCGGCGCCCTCTTCGTGCGCCAGGGAGTCCAGCTCACTCCGCTCTTCCACGGCGGTCCGCATGAACGCCAGCGCCGCGCCGGCACCGAAAACGTACCCGGAATCGTCGGCCTCGGCCGCGCCGCCGAGATTGCCCTCGCATGGCTCGAAGGACAGGATCACCAGCTCCTCCGCTCTCAGGGCACTCCCCTTCCGATTCCCGGCTCGCAATCTCCAGCCGAACTCACCGCCCGCCGAAACCACCTGGAACGTCGTCTGCTCGCGTTGATACCCGGCTCGTCGATAAACGCCGCCGACGCTCCGCGCGTCTTGAACACGATCCATCTCCGCATCGACGGCATCGACGCCGAGACCCTCGTGATCACTCTTGACCTGCAGGAAATCTCCACCAGTTTCGGTTCCGCGTGCACGTCCGGCGCTGCGGAGCCCTCGCATGTACTGATTGCCATGGGACTGACGCCCGAACAGGCCCACTCCAGCCTGCGGCTCTCACTCTCGCGCCTCACGACGGACGAAGAGATCGATCGCGCCCTCGAAGTCATCCCCGCAGCGGTTACACGCCTGCGCTCAATCAATTCTTAGCGGATGCCCCACTGCTTCATATGGGCCTCAGTCACAACGTAATTGATCCTAGTCAGATCGATCGTAGCGGGTAACGGAGAGGTTTCGGCAGCGCGCGCAGCCCTGACGTGTAACAACTGTGCTTCCTCCAAGAACCGCTCAACAGGCCAGCTACCAGTTCGTACTTCAACGAGGTATTCCTTCTCCGGCCGTGGCAGGGTAATCGTTCCCTGTTCCATCAGCTCAATGCACTCTAAATACAAGCGCAGGCAGTGCATCGCTGCTTTCGTGTCGTACCCAAAACGACCGATGTATTCAGGCCGCTGTCCCTTCGCTCCATGTCCCTTTTCGCCAGTTATTCTTTGTTTCTGATTTTCCGCAAACCCAATGAATTGTTTCGCAGATTGTCTTGAAAGAAATATGCTTCGGCGCTCCTGGACATACCTCCAGACAGGAGAGCTCACTGCAGTGGCGTCTGCGAAAACGAAGTGCAAGGCGGTCGCATTACCTTTCGCTGCAAGCTCAGCCCAACGACGCAGCGAATAGAGCGTGATATCAACATCGTCAGGTCCATTCCGGCGCTCATCTCCTGCGGTCGACCATACAAAATGTTCACGTGGGGTTAGACCCAGTGCGACTTCGGGAGGTTCAACATAGACGCCATAGATGTCGAGATCATCCGTCGCTCCAACCTTGGCGCCGTGCAATTCGGAACCGCCGATGAACACGTGCACAATGTCGGCTACGGCGTCGAATCCAGATTGTTTCACATGTTCAATAAGTCTTCCGTCGAGCACTCTGCCTCATAGATACCACGGAATATTCACCACCACGATGCGCTGATTGCCTTTCAGCAGCAGCAGCAGCTTAAGCAGTTGCACGCGCTGGTTGTGCAGCAGGTTCTCCCACCAGTGCCGCACCACAAGCTCCGGCAGCAGCACCGCAATCTTGCGCCCAGGGTTCTCGTCCTCAAGCTTCAGAATGAAGTCCATCAGCGGCGACAGAATCGTGCGGTACGTGCTGTGCACCATGACTAACTCCGGCTCAGCACATCCGTGCTCACGAACCGGCCCTAACACCAGTTTCTCCCAAACGGACTCGACCGAATCCATCTCTTCGCTGGAAGCCACATGCACGACCTTTACCACCGGACTCATCAGCATTCCGAAGCGCATCGCCTTCTCCCCGATCTTGTCCCATCGCGCCATCGGGATCACGACGATCGGTGGCTCGAGGCCGGTCAATCGGAGCGGCGTCGGATCAGCCGTCTCGACCTTCACGCGCTTGTAGTGCCGCTTCACGCTGGCCATAAGCGCGATAATCAAGGGCACCAGGATCACCACCACCCACGCGCCGTAGATGAACTTCGTCACCAGCACGACGATCAGCGTGATACCGGTCGCCGTCGCGCCTAGACCGTTCATAAACAGTTTGAATCGCCGGTGACTTTCGTCCTTCGCCTTCAACCAGTGCTTCACCATGCCAGCCTGGCTCAGCGTGAACGCCATAAACGCACCCAGCGCATAAAGTGGAATCAGTCGGTCTGTTACGCCATCGAAAATAACCAGAATCAGCGCCGTGAACCCCGTCAGCGCATAGATGCCGTGCGAGAACAGCAGCCGCCGCCCGCGCAGCAGGAACACATGCGGCAGATAGTCTTTCATCGCGATCGCGCGGCACATGCGCGGGAATCCAGCGAATGCCGTATTCGCGCTGAACGACAAGGCCGCCAGCACGCCGCCCATCGTCAGAAAGTAAAACCACCCACGCCCGAACACCGCCGCGACCTCGATCGAAAGCACGCTCTGGTAAGCCGACCCGGCAGTATCCGGATCCATCGCCGTCACGCCATACGCCCGAGCAACGTAGCACAGGCCGAACAACAGAATCACGAGTATAAAAATGATGACCGTCAGCGTGCGATTTGCGTTCTGCGCCTTTGGCTCTCGAAAAGCTGTCACACCATTGGATACCGCCTCCACACCAGTCATCGCGGCGCATCCGTTTGAGAACGCTTTCAGCAACAGCCAGATCAGCGCAAACTTCGTGAACGTACCCATCGCCGGCACCGGCGGCGGCGGCGCCGTCACGGCTACAGGATGACCGCCGGTTGCGACAGCATGAAAAGCCCCGACCGCAATCGTCGTCAGCAATGTCCCAACAAAAATCAGCGTCGGCACAGTAAACGCAACGCCCGATTCTTTGACGCCGCGCAGATTGATAATCACGATGATCGCCAGGATCGCCAAACACAACGCCAGTTGGTGCGGATGCAGCTGCGGAAACGCATCCACCAGGGCCGTGACGCCGGCCGAAATACCCACCGCCGCCGTCAGAATGTAATCGATCATCAGCGCCGCGGCCGCCAGCAGGCCGGCGCCATCGCCCAGATTCTCGCTCGCCACAGTAAACGAACCGCCGCCCGTCGGGTACGCGATGATCGTTTGCCTGTAGCTGAAATAGAGAATGATCAGCAGCGCCAGAATGGCCGTGAAGATCGGCAGCAGGTGCTGTTGTACCCCGGCAATCCCCAACGGAACCAGCAGCACCATCGCCGCTTCTGGGCCGTATGCCGCGCTCGTCAGGCCATCCAGGCCAAAGATGGGAACCCCAGCTGCTACACCAATGTGTTCATCTTTTTCAGCGCTGGTTGCCAGCGGTTTGCCAAACAAAAGATCGAAGATGCTCATGCCAGCGCAAAATCCTGGGCGGCCCGCAGGCGCCACCGTTAGATATCGTATCCTACCCTGTCAAAACGGTCCGCTAAATAACTCATTTTGTTGAATCTCTCGGGGGACTCCCACGAGGCACCATCCGATAGAGCACAAACAACTGATGATGCGGCTGGTCCTCATATACATGAAACGACGTAACCTGCTGCACCTCATACTGAGATGAAACCTGCCTGGGGTAATCTGCCTCCCAATCCAGCCATGCCCCCATCCAGCCCGGATGATACCGATCGATCAGGGGCTGAAGTCCATAAGGTTCGTAGAACGAGATCGCCCGAACACCGGTAAACAGGCTGATGTCGTCGGCCGCGCCTCCAATCAGCACCGGATCCACGCTTTTATCCGCACGCATTCTCTCGGCGACCGCCATCGCCATATCGCGCTGCGTATATGCCGGATGCAACACATAGCCGACAGTTCTCGCAGTCATCACAATCGCCGTTGCCAACAGAACGGCACATCCAGCGAGCGTTGCCGCCCTCATTCCTCTGCGCCAGAGCTCCTCTACGCCCATCACCAGCACCATCACCATCGGCATCGCGACCACCAGGTAATACCGCGGCTGAAAGTTACCGTGATACACGATGAAGACGAGATCCAGCGAGGCAGCCAGCACGGCAGCTGTAAACAGTGGTTTGGCCCACAAGCCGCGCAGCCAGACCGCAGCCGCAATCAGAATCAACACTCCCATCGGAAACAACACCGAGTTGATCCACAATCCGCTCGCCAGCATCTGCCACAGCGTCTCGGGCAGGATCGTCAGGTGCGAGCGGAAGTTATTAATCGCAAACACAAACTGGAAGTCGCGCAGGTATCTCGGCCGCACCCACGCCAGGAAGTAGCACAACCACGCGCCCACTCCAGTCGCAGTCGCTATCAGTGCCTGTCTCACCCACGGCCGTCTGTGCTCTCTCGCGCGTGCGCACAAAAAATAAACAATCGACACCACCAGCACGATCGCGGTTGTCTTCGTCCACACCAGCGCGACCATCACCAATCCAGTCACCACGGCACGCCGCCATCCGCCCGCCGCGGCCCAGCCCGCCACCCACAGACCGACCATCCACCAGAAGACCGATACAGGCTCCAGCAGAGCCATACGATCAAACACATAGCAGAACGGGTTCGCCGCCATCAGCAAGACCGCCGCGGTGCACAGCATCCAACCGCATCGTTCCGCGCGCAGCAGTCTCACCATCAGCACCAGCGAGACGCCATATAACAGCACCGCCAGCAGCCGCGCCTGAAACATTCCCACGCCTGCAACCGAAAACCATGCACCCAGCATGAGCGGCCACATCGGCAGCGCCACTGCCGGATTGAACGAATCCGGAAGATACCAGTGCCCAAACACAAAGTGGTGCAGGGCACCTCCGCCGTACCACCCTTCATCTGTAGCCTTCGACATGTCGGACCAGGGAGCCGCATGCGGAAAATCGGCGGGCAGATGCAGAAACATCACCCCGTACATCACGATGGCCCACGCCGCCACCGCCCACACCACACCGCGTTGCAGCCGTTCACGGCGCAAAGTCAACCGAGTCCTCCATCGATTGTTCTTGTCCTCTTCGCATCATAACGTCACCCATAAGTCGAACCGTCTCGCTCGTTGCTGCCCTCTATGATGGAACCATGGTTCTCAGTACTACCGAGATCATGGTCGAAAGTTCCGCGTCGAAAACAAAATCCGCTCCGGAACCCCATCACAATCCCGCACTCGATGGCATTCGCGGGCTAGCCATCCTCTGCGTGCTTGGCCATCACCTGGTCTATGTCAACCAGTATGCCGACGGCCCGGTGTACGTATGGTCCCGCGCCCTCATCGATTCGCTCTGGTGTGGTGTCGACATCTTCTTCGCGCTGTCCGGATTTCTCATCACCGGAATCCTGGTACGCACACTCAACGCTCCCGGCTACTTCCGCAACTTCTATGGGCGCCGCACCCTGCGTATCTTTCCGCTCTACTACTTCGTGCTCCTTGTTCTTCTCCTGTCCACGCCCTGGCTCCATATCGCTTGGGGCTCACAGATTTGGCGCCTGCTCACCTACTCGAACCATCCCTTCCCTCTGCCGCACGACTCGCAATGGTCCTTCTACTTTGGCGGAAACATCAGCCTTGTCAACTTCTGGTCGCTCCATATTGAAGAGCAGTTCTATCTCTTGTGGCCGCTGCTGGTGTTTCTCTTCCGTCTGCCCCGGCGCCTTCTCTTCGTCGCCGGCGGCCTCTCTATCTTCTCAATCGTTCTTCGCATCTATCTCAATGCAAAAAACGTTCCGTATATCTCGATTTACTCCAGCCTCCTCACTCGCCTCGACGCACTTCTGATCGGCGCTCTTCTTGCGCTCCTGCTCTACACACCCGTTCGTCATCGGGTTCTGCACTTCGCGCCTTACGCGCTCTATACCTTTCTGTTCTTCCTCGCCGTCCTCTTTGTTCACAATCACGGCCTGCTTTGGAGAAACGTCTCACCCACGCTCTTCTCCCTTCAATTCACTCTTCTCTCATTTGCCACCACAGCACTTATCGCTGCCTGTCTCGACAGCACCTCTCCCATCACACGTCTTTTCTCGACGCCAGTCCTCCGTTTTTTCGGTCGCTACAGCTACGGTATGTATGTCTACCACTCCGTTCTGCCGATCTTTTACATGAACGCCTTCCAGCGTCTCATCGCTCCGCTCGCCCAGCACCCCGCCCTCCAGCACCTCTTGACGACGTTCGTGGAGCTCACCACAACCATCTTTATTTCGCTTCTTAGCTATCACTTCCTTGAAATGCCGTTCCTCCGCCTCAAACGCCTCTTCAAGTACCATGTGCCCGAGTCCCGGCCGACCATTACCGAACCGCATGCGGCCTCCTAATCCCTGTAGTGGCCGGGACAGGTAAACTGCTCGCATGGCATCGCTCTACGAAATCCCGCTGTCGACCCTGTCGGATCAGCCGGCCTCCCTCACGTCCCACAAGGGCCAGGTTCTCCTCATCGTGAACGTCGCCTCGAAATGCGGCTTCACACCGCAATACACGGGTCTCGAGTCGCTCTACGAGCGTTACAAGGATCGCGGCCTCGCGATCCTCGGCTTTCCTGCCAACGACTTCGCCAGTCAGGAGCCCGGCACGAACCAGGAGATCGCGACATTCTGCTCCAGCGAATATCCGGTCAGCTTTCCCATTTACGGCAAGATCTCCGTCACAGGGCCTGCGAAGCATCCCCTTTACCGCGAGCTCATCGCGGAACGGCCCAGCCGCGAATTCAACGACGATGCCTTACGCGAAAACCTCGCCGGATACTTGAAAAGCCAGAACCTTCCCGGCCCCAATGCTCCGCCCGAGCTGCTCTGGAACTTCGAGAAGTTTCTCGTCAGCCGCGATGGCTCCGTCGTCGCTCGCTTCGCCTCCGATGTAGCCCCTGAGGACCCTCGCCTCATCGCTGCAATCGAGCGGGCCCTCGCCAGTTAGGTCGTATCGCATCTTAGCTTTATCGAGCCAGTAAACCCATCTCGTAACATCAAGGGCATATGACGAATCCATCCGCCACCCGTACAGAATCTCCCTCCGATCTCCAAAAGATTTACTGGGCACGATTCGCCGGTCAGCAGGCCTATAGAACTCAGGTCTGGCAGGTTCTCACTCGCGACTTCTTCTCGCGATGGATTCGGCCAACGGATACGGTGCTCGATCTCGGCTGCGGCTATGGAGAGTTCAGCAACAACATCATCGCCGGCAAGAAATTTGCGATGGACCTCAATCCCTCCGCACAGTCCAATCTCATCCCCGAAGTCGAACTGCTGCAGCAGGACTGCAGTCAGCCGTGGCCAATTCCTGATCAATCACTGGACGTCGTCTTCACCAGCAACTTTCTCGAGCACCTGCGCGAGAAACCGGCGCTGGAAGCGACCGTGGGCGAGGCCTTTCGCTGCCTCAAACCCGGCGGCGCGTTCATTGCTCTCGGCCCAAACATCAAGTTTCTGGCGGATAAGTACTGGGACTTCTTCGACCACTACATCGCGCTTACCGAGCTCTCCCTCGCTGAGGCTCTGACGATGATTGGCTTCAATGTCGAGGAAAAGATTCCCAGGTTCCTTCCCTACACAATGTCGCGGGGTTGGAAGCCTCCAGTCTGGATGCTTCGTCTCTATCTCAAGGTCCCCTTGCTTTGGAATTTCGGCGGGCGGCAGTTCCTCGTCATCGCCCGACGCCCCTGACGCAAGTCCGCCTGTTGCGGCTCCCCAGTAACCTTCATTCCCCGCATTCGATTTCTCTTGTAGGAAGGAAATTTCTCTCACGCCGATGAACCACAACTCGTTGCTTCGCCTCTCTGGCTTCGCTCTCCTCGCAGGCTCTCTCTCAGCCCCAGCTTTCAGCCAGGCTCCCATCCGCATCACCGCTGATCTCACCGATGCTCCACGTAAGCTCTTCCACGCCGACATCGACCTGCCCGTGAAGCCCGGCCCAGCCGCGTTCACCACACCCGAGTGGATCCCCGGCAACCATCGCCCCACCGGCCCGGTCGACCAGATCACCGGTGTCGTCTTCACGGCCAACGGCAAGACCATCCCCTGGCGCCGCGACGACACTGACCTCTATCAGTTCCACGTCGAAGTCCCGCCCGGCGTCAGCACGCTGCACGTCCATCTCGACTGCATCGTGCTCTCGCGCATCTCCGACAAGCTAGCCGTGCTCGAGTGGGAGAAGCTGATGCTCTACCCTGCGAACAAGCCCGTTCGCGACATCCCCATCCAGCCCAGCGTCACCGTTCCGAAGGGCTGGGGGATCGGTACGGCCCTGCAGCCCGTCGGCAGTTACGATCCCAACGCGAAAGTCGGCGGCACAACGCAGTTCGAACCGACCACCGTCGAGCAGCTCGAAGATTCACCCGTCATCACCGGCGAATACTTCCACGAGTTCGCGCTCGCCCCCGAGATCTCGCCCAAACACTACCTCGACGTCGTCTCCGACGAACCCAAGGACTCCGAGCTCACCCCCAAGGCCATCGCCGCCGCGAACAACCTCGTCCGCGAAGCCTCGACCGCCTACGCCTCACACCACTATCACGTCTATCACTTCCTCCTCACCCTCTCTGATATCGCTGGCGGCGAAGGTCTCGAGCATGGCCAATCCTCTGACAACGGCGTCCAGGAGAAGGGCTACGCTCAACCTGGCCTTGCTGTTTACAACGGCGAGCTCCTTCCGCACGAATTCACGCACTCATGGAATGGCAAGTACCGCCGCCCCGAGACCCTCTACCAGACGGACTTTCACAAGATGCAGCAGGGCGAACTTCTCTGGGTGTACGAGGGCATGACCCAGTATCTCGGCGACGTGCTCGCCGCGCGCGCCGGCTTTGTTACATCCGCGCAATATCGCGACCTTCTCGCCGCCTCCGCCGCCAGCCTCGACAACAAGCCCGGCCGCGAGTGGCGCTCCACTGACGACACCGCGATCTCCGCCAGTATCCTTCGCGGCGGCAACCCCGCATGGTCCAACTGGAAACGTGGGCAGGACTACTACCAGGAGGGCGAGCTGCTCTGGCTTGACGCTGACACGCTCATCCGTCAACTCACCGACGACAAAAAATCCCTCACCGACTTTCTCCAGATCTTCCTCGCGAAAGGCGGCAACACCGGTCCGCTCATCGTCCCCTACAACCGCCAGGAGCTCATCGACGACCTGAATCAAGTAGCCAAGTACGACTGGGCCAAGTTTCTGCACGACCGCGTCGACCTCATCAATCCGCGCGCTGACCTTGAGGGCATCACGCGCGGGGGCTACAAACTCGTCTATCAGGACCACCCCTCCGACACCGACAAGATGGCAGGCGGCGGACGTCGCGCCGCCGGACCCAACGTCTGGTACTCGCTCGGCCTTCGCATCAGCGCCGAAGGCGTGATCTCAGACGTTCGCTGGGGCGGCCCTGCCGATCAGGCGAAGCTTGCTCCCGGTCAGAGACTCCTCGCTATCAACGGCCGCACCTTCTCCGCCGACCGCATGCGCGAAGCGATCGACGAAGCCAAAGCAAACAAAGAGCCCATCCATTTCCTCATGCTGACGGAGGACTACATAAAACCCGTCGACATTGACTATCACGACGGTCAGCGCTACCCCGTCCTCGTCCGTGACAACAGCCAGAAAGACTACCTTGACGAGATCACCATCCCGCTCACCGACGAAGCAAAGAAGGCTCGCGAGCAAGCCGCGACGCACACCCGGTCGCAGTCCGAGTAATCCGTACTAAACTTAGGGCGCGAAGAAAACGTCATTCTTCGCGCCCTTCACCTTTTACTGACATCTGCAAACAGAAAACTCAACACTGATTCGAATCGCACCTTTGCCAGGAGTCCGCCGCATGCGCATCGCCCTCGCCCTCGCACTCTCCGCATTCGTCACCGTCGCCGCCCTGCCGGCGCCAGCCCAGACGACGTCCCCCGCGCCTCCTGTGCAGCATCCGCAAACGCATTGGCCCATCAAAGACCAGCTCTACGTCGCGCACGACTTCAAATTCGGCACCGGCGAAACCCTTCCAGAGCTCAATCTCCACTACCTCACGCTCGGCTCTCCGCATCGCAACGCCGCCGGCCACGTCGACAACGCCGTCCTTGTCCTCCACGGCACCGGCGGAAATCGCTTCACTCTACTCAACCCCGCGTTCTCTGACGTCCTCTTCGGCCCCGGCCAGCCGCTCGACACCGCCAAATATTTCCTCATCTTCCCCGACGACATCGGGCAGGGCGACTCCTCCAAGCCCTCCGACGGCCTCAGGATGAATTTCCCGCACTACGATTACGACGACATGGTCCGCTCGCAGCATCAGATGCTCCTCGAAGGCTTGCACGTCGACCACCTCCGCCTCGTCATCGGCACCTCCATGGGGTGCATGCAGTCCTTCGTCTGGGGCGAAACCTACGCGGACTTTGTGGACGCGCTCATGCCGCTCGCCTGCCAGCCCACCGAGATCGCCGGACGCAACCGCACGATGCGCTACATGGCCATCGAAAACATCGAGCGCGACCCAGCCTGGAACAACGGCAACTACACCACCGAACCGCTCAACGGCATCCGCGCCGCAAATGAGATGCTCTTCATCATGGGCACGACTCCCCTCCTCGCCCAGAAGGCAGGGCCTACCCGCGTTGCCGCCGAGAAGTACATCGACAACTATCTCGACCGCGCCAGTGCCCACGTCGACGCCAACAACTTCATCTACTACTTCCAGGCTTCACGCAACTACAACCCCGAGCCCAAACTCGACCAGATCAAAGCTCCCGTCATGTTCGTCAATTCCGCCGACGACTACATCAACCCACCCGACCTTGGCATCTGCGAGAAATTGATAAAGAAGGTCCCGCGCGGCCAGTTCGTCAACATCCCCACCTCCGACGAAACCCGCGGCCACGGCACCCACACCCAGGCGCACATCTGGCAGGATTACCTCGTCAAGCTCCTCGCCGAATCCGAGCCCAAACAATAAATCGCCGCCTAAAGAGGAACCGGATCGCGCGGGAAACGTATTGAGTACATTCCCGCGCGTGAGGTCTTTATCCAATGACTATCAGCCGCTCATCGATCACACTTTTCATCCTCGCTGCACTTCTGCTCGCGACACCGCATCTCTCGGCGCAGCAACCCTCTCAAGCCGTAACCACCGCCCCTCAGCCCGTCTACGACGTCGTCTCCATCCGCGAGAACAAATCCGGTGCCAACAACGTGAGCATTCGAGGCGGCGGCGCAAGCTTCGTCGCCACCAACATCACGCTCATCACTCTTCTGATGAACGCCTACAACATCCGTGAAGACTTAATCTCCGGCCTCCCGGGATGGGCCAACTCCACGCACTTCGACGTCAACGCCAAGGTCAGCGATCCCGACATCGCCGCTCTCAAGAATCTCTCCCGCGAACAGCGTCGGGCGATGATGCTTACGTTTCTTCAGGATCGCTTCCACCTCCGCGCGCACATCGAGGTCAAAACCCTTCCCGTCTACGACCTCGTCCTCGCTAAAGGCGGTTCAAGGCTCAAGGAGAACACCACTCTCCCCTCCCAAACCGCCGACGCTCCCGGCCCCGGCAAGCCGCCCGCCAACATGAAACCCGGCAGCATCTGGATCAGCAACTCCCAGATGACAGCTGTCGGCATCTCCACCTCAAACCTCGCCTCGAACCTCGCCTTCCAGGTGCAGCGCAACGTCATCGACAAAACCGGCCTCACCGGCAAATACGATTTCACATTAAAGTGGCGGCCGCTTGAACTGGAAGGAAAAGCTGACGCCAGCGCCGACGACAGCGCACCCGACCTCTTCACCGCACTTCAGGAACAGCTCGGCCTGAAACTCGAAACCTCCAAAGGCCCCGTCGACACTCTCGTCATCGACCACGTCGAGATGCCAACCGAAAACTAGCAGTCTCGCAGCCTCAATAGGACTCAGGTAAGATTCCCCGCAGTGAAACGTCTCTCTCCAGTCCTCTGCGCCCTCGCTCTGTGCATGATTCTGGCAGCGCCCTCCGCGCCGGCCCAGTACATGCCCCTGCCCACCGATGTTCACCCCGCAGGCGCCGACGCCAACGTCAAGCTGCCTGAATTCGATGTCGTCTCGGTGCGCGAGAACAAAGGCGACAGTCACATCATGCAGTTGAGATACACCGACGATGGCTTCACCATCAAAAATCTCTCCGTCAAGAACCTCATCGCCGGCGCCTATAACATCAAGCAGTACCTCATCTCCGGCGGCCCATCCTGGGTCGACTCCACTGGCTTTGATGTTCAGGCCAAAGTAGCCCCTGAGGACGTCGCAGTCTTCAAAAAGCTTCCTCCCACCCAGCGTGGCGTCCTAATCCGCAAGCTCCTCGTCCAGCGCTTCCACCTCGCCGTTCACATCGAGACCAAAATCCTTCCCGTTTATGATCTCGTCGTCGCCAACGGCGGCGCGAAGCTCACCGCCTCCGCACCCGATCCTCCACCACCGACCGACGCCGACCCCTCCGACAAACCCAAGCCAAGAGGCTGGGTGATGATGAGTCCGGGAATGGTCAAGCTTGACGAAATGCCACTCAGCGCCCTCGCCAACCAGCTCGGCTACACCCTCGACCACCCCGTCATCGACAAAACCGGACTCACCGGCAAATATGACCTCGAGTTGAAGTGGACTCCCGAAGACTCCACCACGAGCACCGGCTCCGACGCCGGAAAGTCAGACCAGGACACAGCGCCCGGCATTTTCACCGCCGTTCAGGAACAGCTCGGCCTGAAACTCGAGCCCTCCAAAGGTCCTGTCCAAACCATCGTCATCGACCACGTCGAGATGCCCACCGCCAACTGAATCATCTGCTCTACCGACCAACGGTGTTGTGAACCCGTCATCCTGAGCCGTAAGCGAAGGACCTCTGTATTTGTTGTCGGAAGCCAACAACTCTTCAGGGAAATCTTTAGAGTTCTTCGCTCACCTCAGCCACAACGGACTGCAGCAACGCCCCCGCAACCGCAGCCTCACCATTCAACAACGGCTCCATCGCCCTGCCGACCAAAACCATCAGCGGCGCCGGCGCACACTGCAACTCACCCAACCCCTCCAGCCTGCACGCCGCATGCGTCTGCCGCGGAGTCGCCGCCTGCGACACCGCCGCGCACGGCACATCCGCTGCAACTCCCGACTCTGCAAGCTCACGCGCCAGCCGCGTCGTATCGCGCCCAGGCATATAGATCACCAGCGTCGCATCATCGGGTAGCGGTCCACTCCAAATCGGCGCCGGATCCTTCCCCGTCGCATGATGTCCCGTGCAGAAGATCAGCTTCGAAGCAGACTTCCGATCCGTCAATGGAATCTTCAAAGCGGCACCCGCAGCAAACGCCGCCGTTACCCCTGCCACCACCTCGAACTCCACACCCGCAGCCCGCAGCGCTGCAATCTCCTCACCCGCGCGTCCAAACACCAGCGGATCACCCGACTTCAGCCGCACCACGCTCTGCCCCGCGCGCGCTGCCTCAATCATCAGCAAATGAATTCCCTGCTGCGTAATTCTGGGCCGCCCGCAACGTTTACCCACACTCGTCACCAGCGCATGCTTGTGCGCCAGCGCCAGCACCTCATCCGGAACCAGGTCATCGTGAAACACCACGTCGGCCGATTCCAGCAGCCGCATCGCGCGTACCGTCAGCAACTCCGGATCGCCCGGGCCCGCGCCTACCAGGTACACCCTTCCCTTCACCGCTCGCGTCTCTCGCATCACAGTGTCGACTCCTCCGGCGCTTCCAGCTCGAGTTCCTCCACTCTAACGTACCCAAACTCCCGCGCATGCTCCCTCGCCCTCGCACGCGCCGGGCATCCATCAAACCCGCACACCTCGCGCTGCGCCAGCTCATGCAACAAGTGCTTCCTCGGCTCGCCGATCGGCTCAATCGCCGTCACCTCGCGCCGCAGCCGACCCAGTTCCATCAGCCACTCACCAACATTCAGCGGCAACGCCGCATTGATCTCCTTGCGCAACCGCTGCGCCAACGCCGGGCTCTCGCCCGCCGTCGAGATCGCGATCTGCAGCTCCCCTCGCTTCACAATCGACGGAAAGTAAAAATCGCAGAACGGCGGATCATCCACCGCATTCATCAGCACACCGCGCTCCGTCGCCTCGGCAAACACCGCACGATTCACCTCCGGAGTCGCCGTCGCCGCAACCGCAAGAAACGCACTCTCTAAATCCCCCTCGCGATACTCCCGCCTTACCCACTCGATGTCGCCGCCCTCAGCCCACTCGCGCACTCGCGGCAGCGCCTCCGGAGCCACAACCGTCACCTGCGCTTCAGCCGCAAGCAGGCTCTCGATCTTCGACTCCGCAATCGCTCCCGCGCCCACCACGACACACCTCCGCGCCGTCAGCTTCAAAAACATAGGGAACAGGCTCATTGCGTCACCTCGCTGGAGTCTTAACCCACGTTCGCCGGAACGCGCCCCGGAGAAGGATCACGCTGCACCGGCGGAAACTCTCCACCAGCCAGGTCCTCTCGCAGCTCCGCATCCGTCGACCGCCGGAAGTACCCGCGCAGACTCTCGCCATGCTTCCGCTTCGCCAGGTACCCGCGCAGCAACCGCTCAATCGCCTCCGGGCAATCCTCTGCGGCAGCACGGTATCCAATCTGCCGTGCAACTCCAGCATATTCGCCCACCGCCCCGCCGACGCAGAAATAGAACGCGTCGACCATCTTTCCGTCCTTCTTAATCTTTTTGCCCTCAAGCCCGATATCCGCAATCCACGACTGCCCGCACGAGTTCGTGCACCCGGTCACATGCAGCCTGATCTGCTGATCGAACTCCGGCACCCGCTCCTCAAGCTCGCTCACCAGCCACTTGTTGAACTGCTTGGTCTCCGCAATCGCCAGCTTGCAGAACTCCGTTCCCGTGCAAGCAATCGCTCCGCGGAAGAACACCGTAGGCTCAACTTGCAGCCCAAGGTTCGTGAGTTCCTGCACCAGCTCCTGCACCTTCTCATTGGGCACATTCACAATCAGAATGTTCTGCCCGATCGTCGTGCGCAAATGCCCGTCGCCATAACGCTCGCTCAGCGCCGCCAGGGCAAACATCTGGTCCGACGTCAGCCGCCCATTGATAATCGTCGCGCCCACATAGCTCAGCCCATCCTGCTTCTGCCGATGCACGCCCACGTGGTCGCGATAGATGTCCTCCGCAACCGGACCCTCCTCCGCATAGTCGAACTTGAACCCAAGCCGCCGCTCAACTTCTGCGAGCATCGTCTCCGCCGTCCACCCGTTCTTCATGAACAGGTACTTCAGCCTGGCCGCCGTCCTGCTCTCGCGCAGCACATCCGAGTCGCGAAAGATCTCGCAAACCGTCCTCGCCGCATCGAACGCCTTGTCCTGCGGAATAAACGCCGGCAGCCTCACCGCCAGATGCGGCTCATTCGACAACCCGCCACCCACGCGCAGGCTATAGCCAATCTCTTCCTGGCCATCCTTCACGCGCTTCAGCGCCGTCAGCGCCACATCATTAATCTCCGGGAACGAGCACCACACCGGGCATCCGCTCACCGAGATCTTGAACTTCCTCGGCAGGTTGTAAAACTCCGAATTCCCACCCAGCTTGTGCGCAATCTCCACCGCCAGCGGAGAGGCATCGATCAGCTCATGACCATCCAGCCCCGCCAGCGGGCATCCCGTGACATTCCTCACCACATCGCCGCAAGCACCCTTCGACGACAGCCCAATCTTCTCCAGCTCCTCCGCCACCACCGGCAGCGACTGAATCGTCAGCCAGTGCAGCTGAATATTCTGCCGCGTCGTCACATCGCCAATTCCCTGCGCATACTTCGCCGTAATGTTCGCAATTCCGCGCAGCTGCCCCGCCGTCAGCAGTCCATTCGGCAGCGCAATGCGTTGCATGAAGAACTCCGTCGCCTTGCCTTCGCCGCCCTTGCCGCCCGTCACGCCCAGCCCATCACCCTGCGAGTAAATCCCCCACCACCGGAAGTACGTCGCCCACTCCGCCGGAATGCTGCTGTGCCCCAGCCGCGCAAACTCCCGCACCTCGTCCCACGACTCCCACGGGTTCTTCTCGCGTTTCAGCCGCTCGGCCTTCTGGGCCTTCGTCTCTTTCACTGGGACGGCCGTCGCCACAGGCTCCAATACACTCGTCTCGCTCACGTAAAATCTCCCGGTTAAAACGAAAAGCCCACGAACTCTGTCGTGGGACCTCAGGGGTGAAGCTTATGGGTTTGCGCTTACACTATCGACACGCATACCGCCGCCTCAGCCCTGAGGCCAAGACAACACGCGGTCATGCGCATACGCTGCATGGGATAAGAATACCCGTAACCGCTTTTGAAATCAACTCTGCTTGCAAGATAGGTAATGTCTAACGGTCGTCAGTTTGGTTAAGGGCACGGCTTTAGCACTGCCGTGACATCGAACAATCGAACAAAGGAATGGGGCTTCAGCCCCTCAAGTACGCGGAGCACTAACTTGAAGCTCATCTTCCTCTACGGTTTACCCGCCACCGGCAAGTTCACCATCGGCGAAGAACTCGCCCGCCTCAGCGGCTACAAGCTCTTCCACAACCATCTCGCCGTCGACCCCCTGCTGTCCGTCTTCGAATTCGGCAGCCCACCCTTCGTTGAGCTCCGCGAAACCTTCTGGCTCTCCGTCTTCGAGCGCGCCGTACTCGCTCAAATCCCCGGCCTCATCTTCACCTTCATTCCCGAGCACACGGTCCGCCCTCAGTTCATCACCAACCTCGTCGACCTCGCAGCGCGCACCGGCATCGACATCTACACCGTCGAGGTCACCTGCCCGCTCCCCGAGATCAAACAGCGCCTCGACAATCCCTCACGCCGCAGATTCCAGAAGCTCAACTCCATCGAGCTCTTCGACGCGCTCTACTCCACCGGCGCCCTGTCATCCTTCCCCATGCCCAAACCCGACCTCACCCTCGACACCAGCAAGCTCACGCCACACGGCGCCGCATTAAAAATCGCCGCACTCTGCAACATTCTCCACGATCTCGAAGACATGGAGCTCTGAAGCTTACCCTCGGCGCTAAGCCACACTGCCGCCGGGCCACCTACTTCGCCCGATACCCCTGCCACACCCACTTCAGCGCCTCCGGCAGCGTCTGCGCCTTCACCGCGCGATCCGTATGCCCCGCATTCCGCGCAAACACAAACTGGTAGTGGAATCCCTTCGCCGCCAGCACCTGCGCCATGCGCTCATTCGCCACCACCCAGTCATGCATCCCGTCCCGCATCACATTCGGATTCAGCAGGTCTTTATCCCCCACCTCCATCCATATCCGGATCGGCTTCTTCGCCGACTCCGGAATCAGATGCTCATGAAACTCCCACGCCCCATGCGGTGTCTCCGGATCCGGCGGCCACTGCTGGTTCACGTACGTGCCCGAGTACGTCAGCACCCGGTGATACAGCTCCGGGTGATACCACGCCATCTCCAGCGCGCACGACCCACCTGAGCTCCCGCCCATCGTCGCCCTTCCATCCGGATCTTTTGTAAGCCTCACGTGAGCCTCCTGCTCCACGCGCGGCAGCACCTCCTGCTCCACCCACTCCGCATACTTGCCCGACATCGTGTCATACTCCAGCCCGCGCTCGCTGCCCTGCGCATCGCCACCGCCGTTCTGTATCGACACGGCCACCAGCACCGGAATCTTCTTCTGCGCGATCAATCCATCAATCGCCGTGAACAGCATCCAGTCCGGCCCATCCGCTCCCACGATCAACGGCGCCACCGTCCCCGGCACATACTCCTGCGGCACATACACCGTCACCTTCCGCGTCCACGGCGCCGGGCGGCTTGTCGTCACCACGAGCTTCGCAGGATCGTTCGGGTCGGGCGTGCCAAACGTGCCCTTGTCCCGGGCAATCCCCGGATAAAACTTGCTCTCCGCCGACGTCATGGTGATCTCAACGACGCGCCCGCGCAACTCTCCCCTGGGATCAGACGATTGCATGATGGCCGCAGGATTATGCGTCGGCCCAATGATGAAGTTCCCATCCTTGTCCGCCGGTGGAACCTCCCCATCCGGGAACTCCTTCGCCTTCACATAGCCCGCCGTATGCGGATCACGCGTCGGCGGCGTCGGCCTCACATAAGTCTGAGCCGGAGCCTTCGTCTGCCCAGCAGGAGCCGCCTGCCCACCCGACCGACCACCCATCATCACAACTGCTACCAACGCACAAACCGTACACCTCAGCAGCATCCTCAGCTTTCCTCCCCGAGAGCGTCATCTCCCAGCAAATGGCGGGTGGCCCATCCTTTCACAGTCTCATCGTGAAAGGGTGGGGTATCGTTTGCGGTAGCAAACGACCGCTTTCCTCAAATGAGCGAATCATCTATTGCTTCACCACCGGACTCTCCCAGCCGTCATACTCACCCGAGAATCGTTGCCCAATCGGAGAAGTTCAAGAACCGTCTCGTCTATCCTGTCCTGCTCAATCGACTGGGTCCGCGATATAGCAATCGAATACGGCAGCGACGTCTCAGCCTCATATTCCGAATCAACCCGATAGCCGAGAGCTTCAGCTTCCGAGCGAAATAATCGACGCCGATCCGAAGTCTCGAAGAAGATCCAATGCATAACCTCGCGCGGAATCGCCGGTAAATCACCTTCGCGCTTCATTACATCGAGCACGTCACGGTTCCCGATTCTCTGCAATTCTTCAGGATTCGGACAGAGCACGTTCAAATACTGATTCCAATCGGGCTCATATTGACTGCCTAAATCAAACCGATATCCCTCAAACGCACTTAACGCCTGACGCACTGCCGATGAGAATCCATCGTTCTCTTCCCCGTAGAAATAGAACTCCCGGCGCCCGTCGGTTGTAATTCGTCCGGCTGATGCCGCGCGGCACGACGCCGAAATCGCCGCGGTCAGCGCGTCTTCAATCTGGTAGAGAATGGCCGCTTCGTCGCTGCGAGATAGTCCGTCAGGCCGGGGCGTCTTCAAATCAACCCACACCCACAAAAGCCAGGGTCTGGAATCTACCGGAGCTACCTCTCGCAACGCCAAATCCAGATAGATCGAAGCGAGCTTGTCATTCACATTGCAAAGATAGAAGTTCCATTTTGGCTCGGGCATAGCTCAGCTTTTCAACAACCCCATCACCACCGGCGTAATCCCCTCACCCAACTCCCGATGCTGCTTCGCCTCCAGATGCACCCCATCCACCTCACTCACCGTCGTCACACTGCCCGCATCAAAAAACGCACACCCCAGCACCTCACTCACCTGCCGATAAGCCTCAGCCATCCCACGCCCGCGCACATCCGCTCCTGCAAACTTCTCCACCATCGTCCCTCGCGGAGTCGAAGTCGGCGGCGGCGACACAATCAGAATCAGCGCCACCGGCATCCCCGGCTCAATCGGCGCCCGCCGCATCGCATTCACCAGCGCCGTCACACCCTGCCCCGCAGACCACCCACTGTTGAACGGATACCAGCACTGCATATCGTTCGTTCCCAGGCACAGGATGACGAGATCCAGCGGCGAGTTGATCTCCATCACCTGCTCTATGCCCTGCAGCCCATTCCGCCCCGGCTTGAACGGATCATCCCAGACCGTCCGCCGACCATTCAAACAGTTCTCAATCACGCGCACCGGCAACCCACCTGCCACCAGCCCACGCTCCATCACGCCCGGCCACCGCTCCTCGAACGGCAATCGCCGCCGCTCGCCCGGGACAATCCCCCAGCTCAATGAATCGCCATAAACCAGAACATTCAACATAGGTCTAAGTATTTGCCTTCAAAGAAGATGTGCCCACCCTACCACCAATCCCGACCGGAGCCCCCCTGTGAACTCTACCGCTTTGTTTTCAAGAATTTGCAGGATTTAGAGCCCTTTTTCCCTTCTAGGTCCACCCTCAACTCCCATGTTATGAAGATTTTGCGCAAAAACAGGGGAGGGGGTATACCCCTGTCGATAATCGGCCACCTACCCCAGCCGCGACTTAGCCTCCTTCGTCGCCTCATAGATCTGATCGAAACTCTCAATCGCATACAACACCGGCTGCATCTTGGCCACATCCACAACCGTATCAAGTACTTGCACCAGATTGAACTCGCGAATCTCCGGCCCGCCCCCTTGCTGGCGCCGGACCACGTGCGTGCACTCCCCGTGCGAAGAGATCAACCCGCTCCCATAAACCTTGATCTCGCCGTCCTGGCGTATCACCCCAAACTCCACAGTGAACCAGAAAAGCCTTCCCAGCCGCTCCAGATCGTTCTGGGAGGTCAGTCCCGCGCACAGCTTGCCGTAGTGCTGCAGGAAGTCCGCAAACACTGGATGCGCGTGCATCGGCACATGCCCAAAGACGTCGTGAAAGATATCCGGTTCCGGCGTGTACTCGAGCGAGTCCCTGTTGCGGATCCACGTCGTCGTCGGAAACATCCGCGCCGCCAGCATCTCGAAGAACGCCCCCGCCGGCAGAAACCCGCTCACCGGCGTCGAGCTCCATCCAGTCCGCGGCCGCAGCCTCTTCGTCACCTCGCTCAGGTTCGGCAGCTGATTCTGCTGCAACCCGATCCGGCTGAAACCATCGAGATACTCCGCACACGCATGCTGCTCCAACTGCGGCATACGCCTTCCCAACAGCTCCGACCAGATCGCATGCTGCTCCGGCGTGTAAGCCGCCCAATCCTGCTCTATCAGATATGGCTTTGCCTGCCCTAACTCCGGCGTTGCGGTCCCTGTCTGCATCACGTCTCCCATCTCCTCAGACGGCAGAGTCGCCTCTCGCACCGTCGCTACGTGCTCTCTGCCCCAGACAGATCCGCGCCGCGCGCCTCCCGTCCCAGCGAGGCCACCACCGCGATAAACACCGCACAGAACACTACCGTCCAGCCCAGCACAGGCGCAAGCCGTCCCCCGAACAGACTTTGAGCCGCCGCTGCCTGGAAGTGCACATTCCACGAGGCCAGCAGATTTCCCAGCTGATAGGCCAACCCCGGCAGCACCGCCCTGACCGGTCCCGGCGACAACTCGTTCAGGTGCACCGGAATCACCCCCCACGCCCCCTGCACCATGAACTGCATCAAAAACCCGCCCGCCGCCAGCATGCCAGCCGTATGACTCCACGCCCACAATGGAATCACCGGCACCGCCAGCAGCGAGGCGAGCACAATCGCCCGCCTGCGGCCAAGCTTTTCTGAGAGCGCGCCGAAGAGGATTCCTCCTACAAACGCCCCCACCGTCCCCACGATCGCCACCAGCGACGTCACCTGCACGTCCAGGCCCTTGTCATGTTTCAAAAAGATTGGGTACAAATCCTGCGTTCCATGACTGAAGGAGTTAAACCCCAGCATCAACAGAGCCAGAAAACCGAAGACAGGAAGGAACTTAACCAGCTCTCGATATCCTCCTCCACCACCCTTCTTCGTCCGCCCTTTGATCCACGCTGGAGACTCCTCGACCCCCACCGCGATGAATCCGGCCAAGGCCGCAGGGATCGCTCCAAGCAGGAACAGCATCCGCCAGCTGGTCATGAATCCGTGCGGATGCAGATGCGGATAGATCGCTCCATAAGCTGCAGCCGCCAACAGGTTCCCCGCGACGTACCCCTCCTGCAGCAGCCCCGAAAAGAAACCTCGCCCCTCAGCAGGCAGAGACTCCAATGCCAGCGCAGCGCCTACCCCCCACTCCCCACCCATCGCCACACCAAACAGCGCACGCATCACCAGGAAGCTGGTAAACCCAGGAGCAAACGCCGACCCCACCGAAAAGATCGAAAACGTCAGCACATTCAGCATCAAGGTGGTCCGCCGGCCGATCTTCTCCGCCAGCAGACCAAACAGCAGAGCACCCACTGGCCGCATGCACAGCGTCCACGTGATGCTATCGGCAGCTGTCGCCAGACTCACGTGATACGTCGCGGCAATCGAATCGAGACAGTATGTAAGAAGAAAGAAGTCGAACGCATCCAGCGCCCAACCCAGAAAGCACGCCGCGAAGACGCGCCGCTGCGACGAGCTTAGCGATCGAAACGGCTTCAGGAACATCCTCGCGCGCGGCCCTCAGACCTGAATCGAAAATTCCAGACCAGTCTAGAGCTTCGCCCGCAGCGGCACACCCGGATCCACGTACGCCATCTCTGCCGCTGCCGTCTCCTGCTTCAGTATCTGGTGGTGCAGGCAGTAGAGCGCCAGTTCCAGGCGGTCACTCACGCCCAGTTTGTCGTACACCTTGCGCAGATAGTTCTTAACGACCTGCTCGGTCGTTCCAATCTGGTACGCGATCTCTTTATTCCGCATTCCGCGCGTAATGCACGCAATAATCGCAAGCTCTTTATCGGACAGTCGCGGTTGCGTCCGAGGGTTTGTCAGCGAAGCTGCCTGCGCACGATATGCATCAATGACCCACGAGATCGACTGGTTGTCGATCCATGTCTCGCCTGCAGCAATCTTGCGCACACACTTCACCAGCAGATCCGGCGAGATCGAACGCGGAACGACGCCGCGTACGCCGCGACGGTACAGTTCCACCGTGTTGCTCTCGTCGCTCTCCGATACCTGCACGATCAGCTTCGCATTCGGCGCTCTCCGCACAAACTGCGGAATCGCATCGACTGTTCCGGCAATCAGCTGACCCTCGAGTAACACCACATCGGTCGGAAACCGCTGCAGTGCTGCGTACAGGTTCTCAAGCGTCTCCGCCTGTGCGACCACCCGAATATCGTCTTCCAGCGCAAACACCTTGCGCATTCCGACGCGGTAAATCGCCTGCGAGTCTGCAAGGATGACGCGAATCCCTGCGCCGTTACCGTTATTAGCTTGTCCATCCTCCGGAGCTTTGCTGCCCGGGTTCTTCGATGCATCAGTGGTCATGGCGTTCAGCCCTTAGGGAGTACTTATCAATCACAGCCGCAGCCCGGCTCCTGCCCGCGGTAAAGTCGTGTCGCACAATCCGGCCGACACAATCAAGCAATACGTCTTCGGTTCCACCCATAATGGCAGCCGGCATTTTAATCTGAAAACGCACCGTACTGTCCACAGGAGGCAATTCTTCGCTGGCAAACAACAACCCGGCAGACGAGACATCTTCCGTCACCGCGTGATACTCGCGATCAGCCGAAGTAAGAGTCAGGTCAAGTCGAAGCGGAAAACGAACTGCTGCACGAACAGGGTCACTTGCTGGCGTACTCAACGGCATTTGCTCCCTCTTCCGGGTCAGCCTTTTGGCAGCACCGATTGTCGCACGATTGTACCCCAGCGCATCCATTACTAAGGTGCGTTCTTTGGGGTGAGGCTGGCCGATCCCCCCACCCAGGTCCGGTCCCGATTATGGTCCACTCCCATCATTAAACCCCGTCCCATCCTCACTAAGGCGATGAGCGGCGTCATTTTGCCACCATCCGGCCAAGCGTAGAGAATGCGAATCTCAGCCCGCGTCAAGCCTTCAGGCGTCTGGATCACGGGTTCGAACTGCACCCTCTCCTGCAGCAGGTAGTTGTGTCGTTCCGCTTCAGGGATCGCCGCCAGATCCTCATCGGTCGGCCCGAACTGAATTCCCTTGCCCGCGAAGGAGTACAGCGGCTTGAAAACCCACTGGCTCCTGTCCTCCGGCAGCCGATCCCGCCCCTTGCCGGCGAACCAGTCGTCCAGAAACACTGCCGTGGGCACCGCCGGATGGTCCAGGTATGGAATCGAAAATTTGCTGATCCGGAAGTACCAGTTCGGGTGGCCTGCCCACTCGACCGCCAGCTCGTCGCGATAGTCGAACGGCAGTTTGATGTCCTTGCGCACCAGCTCGTCCACAATCACCCGGTTGTAGATCCGCTGAATCGGCACCAGCGCCCGGTTTTCGCGACGCTCGCCCTTCGGTTTGTAGAACAGCTGTTTCCCCTGCCTCACCACGGTCGCGATGTCCACCGTCCGAATCCCCAGCCGCTCTTCGTGCACCCGAAAGTCCGGCAGCGTCTTCTGTTTCTCCGGCTCAATCTCCAGCAGCACAACATTCTCCGGGTCATGCCTGCCGACGATCACTTCACGCAGGACCGCCCAATACCCCGCCTCATCGAGCCCGCCGAACAAATACTGGAGAGCCGGATCGACGTCGTAGACCTCCTTGTAGGCCTGCGACAGCACGATTTGATATCCAAACACCGACGGGAACGCTTGCATCTCGACCAACTTCGGCGCCAGCTCGCCCTCTTCGTTTCGCACCAGCCCGAAGTCCACCGTCATGAAATGAGGATGCGCATCTTCGCCCGGAACACGGTATTCCTCCGGAATCGCCTCGTCCGAATCCTGCATGTATCGCTCGTCGCCGAGGAGCTGAGCTGTAAGCTCTTCGCCCGTGCGCACCAGCCGCTGCATCAATTCCGGTGGAAAGAAGCACGGCGTCTCACATACACGAAACTCGACCTCAGTCCCTGTGCGCTCACGTAGCAGCCGCAGAAGCTCCGCATACTTGCCCATCGTGAAGCATTCGTTGAACGCGGTGCGGTACGGCTCCAGCATCTATGCCTCGATCAAAAACTTTCCTTCGCTCATGATCTGTTCCTCGCCCATTCCATCACCGAGCCAGATGTTGAACTCCAGACCCACCACATCAATATGCGTTGTCGACTTCCACGGCGCGCCCGTGTGCGCTCCATATGGATCGCCAAACGCTATATGAATGCCGGGAAACTTCTCGTCCTGCAGAATGTTTCCAATCACGCGCGAGACCCCGATGTTAGTGCCAATCGCAAACTCGCCCACGCGATCCGAGTTTTCGTCAGTGTGCGTATACGCCCAGAACGCCTGCTCCAGCTCCTTGTTCGCGCACTCGACGCTCGTGATGCGGTTGTGTCCCACGTGGATCGTCAGCGGCGTCTTGCGCAGAAGGCCGAAACGCGCGCAGAGAAAATCACCGACAACTCCATCGACAACAAACACCCCATTCACGTCGCCGGGAGCCGTGAAGCATTCCCCGCCGGGCAGATTTCCCCACTTCTCCGGACTGATGATGCCTGACGTCTTGAACCACTTGTAGCTCGGCTCCAGCTCCGCAAAGATGTTCGTTCCCGCGCCGCTCGTTGCGCGCACGTACTTCGCCTTGCGCACTTTTTCCAGAACCTTCTGGCTCAACCGGTCGACCGCGTTGAAGTCCGCACGCATCCCCTGCAGCATTACCTCTGGCGTGATATTCACCATGTGCGCGTGCCGCATGCGTCGGCGATTTACGACGTCGGTCATCTGCATGCGGCTCTGCAGCTCGTTCGGCTGCACCAGCACCGCAAAGATCGAAACCTCGGAGCTCTCCATATCGTCGAGCACGGTCTTCGGCATATCCTTCAGCGGACGTTGCGCCAGCTCCTCCAGCACAAATCCGTTCCACCTGCAGCCGACGGACTCGAGTTCGGCCGCAATTGACGCTGCGATCTCGCGCGTCGCCTCATCGGTTATCAGCGTCACCTTCTCGCTCGGCTGAATCCGCAGACACGTGGTCACCGCATTGCGCGCACCTGCGCGAAACTCCTCCGGAAACGTAACCGTTCGAAGGTCCGTCCCACCCGTCTTTGCTTCTTGCTCCATCTACAGTCCTGCCCTCGTCTCTTCCGCCATATAGTCCACGACCTTCTTCAGATCGCGCGTCTCCCGCCACACGCGCAGTTGCCTATCTGCACCCGAGCCCTCGCGAATCATCTCGCGGATATGTTCAATCGCCGCGCGCGAGCCCAGCTCATCCACCACCTCATCGATGAAGTTCAGGTACTCCAGGATCAGATCGCACTCCGGCACCTCTTCCTCCTTGCCGAAGTCGATCAGCTTGCCCTCCAACCCATAGCGCACCGCGCGAAATTTGTTCTCCATCAGCAGCGCGCGCGAGTATTGCCGAAAATCGAGATTGCGCTCGTGCAGCAGCCACAGCTTTGCCGCCGTCGCCTGGATCAGCGCGGCAATCGACACGGTCTCATCGGCGCGCATCGGGATATCGCACACCCGCACCTCCACCGTGTCGAAGAACGGATGCGGCCGCACGTCCCACCAGATCTTCTTCGCGTTGTCGATGGAGTTGGTCTTGATCAGCAGGTTCACGTAATTCTCAAACTCCGAGTAACTTGAGAAGTGGTCCGGCAGATTCGTGCGCGGAAAGTTCTCAAACACCTTCGCGCGATAGCTCTTGTAGCCCGTCTCCATGCCCAGCCAGAAGGGCGAGTTGGTGCTGAGCGCCAGGATGTGCGGCAGAAAATACCGCAGCGAATTCATGATGCGAATCGCCGCCTCGCGGTCCTCGATGCCCACGTGCACATGGAGACCGAAGATCAGATTCGCCCGCGCTACGAGCTGCAAGTCTTCAACCACCTTGTCATAGCGGGGATCGGGGTAGATCTCCTGCGAGCGCCAATCAGCGAATGGATGTGTCGCTCCGGCCACGAGCATCAGCCCGTTCTCCTCCGCCAGGCGAATCATGTTGCGCCGCAGATCGTAGATGTCCTCGCGCGCCGTCTCGACATTGCGGCACACATGCGTGCCCACCTCGATCACCGACTGATGCATCTCCGCCTTGACGCGCTCCTCCAGCCGCAGCTTCCCCTGCGCCAGCATCTCGGTCTTGATGTGCGACCGCAGATCGCGCGTCTCTGGATCAATCGTCTGATACTCCTCTTCGATTCCCAGCGAAAAGGTTGGCCGCATCGAATGTTCCTCCCACCTGCGCACAGATCTACGTCGTGCTATTCTTGCTGGCCCGCTTCTTCCCTGCTTCCTTCACTTCGCGCTTCTCGGCTGCCTTCTTCGCAAGCGCGTCTATGGTTGACGCCGTTTTCTTCGCCGCACTCTTCTTCGGCGCCGCAGCATCGCCGCCCATCAGGAAGCTCGACCACTTCAGCTCCTTCATTGGCGCACCCGCGATCTTCGCCTTCGCGACCGCAAGCCTTGCGACCTTATCCACAATCCAGTCGAAGTTCTTCTGACCCACCGAGTGCACATCCGCATCCGGCGCGGGGTTCATGAAGTCGATGGCGTATGGCACGCCATCCTCCACCGCGAACTCCACCGTGTTGAGGTCGTAGCCCAGCGCGCGGCACAGCGTCAGCGAATCGCGCTCCACACGCTCCAGCAAGCCCTTCGGATACGCCGGTGGATCGAGCACATACCGCTCATGATGCGGACGCCGCGGATCGTACGACATGATGCGTACGTCTTTCTGACCCACCACATAGCAGCGGAAGTACTCGTTGAAGTTCACCGCCGCCTGCAGCGTCATGCACAGGTCGCGCGTCGAGTCATACGCCCGGAAGAACTCATCCGGGTTGTGCACATGATGCACGTCGCGCCATCCGCCGCCGTCATGCGGCTTCAGAAACGCCGGAAACTTGATGTAGTCGAAGATCCCATCCCAATCCAGCGGAAACTGCAGGTTCCGCACCGACTGCTGATTGATCTCCGGCGGAAACAGCTTGTGCGGCAGCAGCACCGTCCTCGGCACCGCCACACCAAGCTCCTTCGCCAGCGAGTAGTTGAAAAACTTATCATCCGCCGACCACCAGAACGGATTGTTGATAATCTGCGTCCCCGTCAGCGCCGCGTTCTTCAGGTACGCGCGATAGAACGGCATGTCGTGCGAGATGCGATCCACGATCACCGCATATCCGCTCGGGTCTGCCTCCTTCACGCCGCCCACCTGCACAAACTCCGCGCGGATATCCTCGAGCTCCATCGAATTGATGCGCTCCACCAGCGCCCCGGGAAACGTGTTCTCCATCCCAAACAACACACCAATCTTCTTCATCTTGTTCCGCTCCGTCTTCCTAACTCCCTAACTCCTAACTCCCTAACTCGCTTCACAGATACACCTGCGCCATCCGCTGCCACCACGGCCAGTCGTGGCCCGTGTTGTCGCCCCACACATCCAGCCGTACGGGAATGCCCTTCGCGCGCATCGCCGCGGCCAGTCTCTCGTTGTCGTTCCAGCACTGGTCGTGGACTCCCGTCGCCAGCACATACGTGCGCCTCCGCATCTGGTCCAGGACGTACGCATCGTTGAGGTTCGGAATAAAGTCCAGCGGCAGATTGAAGTACACATCGTCGTCGTAATAACCGCTCAGAAATCCGAGACTCTTCAGATCAAACGCTCCGCTCATCGACAGAAATCCCGTAAACACATCCGGGTGTCTCAGCGCGCAGTTCACGGCGTGAAAGCCGCCGAAGCTGCACCCCGCCGTCACCAGGTGCGGCTGTCTATTGTGATGCCGAATGAGCGGCACCACTTCCTCCACGATGTATTTGTCGTATTGCACCTGCCGCGCGATCCGCCATCGCGGCCCCACATTGCGGTTGTACCAGCTCTCCGAATCGAGCGAGTCCACGCAGATCAGTTGCAGCTGCTCCGCGCTCAATCTTCCCCGCCACCGCCTCCACCATTCCCCGGTCTTCAAACTCGTAAAACTTGCCCTGCGAGGTCGGAAAAACGATCACCGGCAGGCCATCATGACCGAACACCAGCAGTTCCATCTCGCGTTCCAGGTCGGGCGAGTACCACTTGTGGTATTCGCGTCTCATTCGGTGGCCCTCTGGTACCCTGTGGTCTCACTCAGCACGCTACTCCGCCTCCAGGAACACCTCATCGTCTTGCCTCTCGACTCACCCATAGATTCGCGCGATTCCATGCCGCTCGACCCTGCCTCGCCGAGCGCTCCGCAACGTTTCGCGTCACTCGAACCCCCCCGTTCTGACAACGATCTCTCCCCTGCAAACGAGCTCGATAACAACCCTCGCTATCTCGTCCTCAAGCAGTTCCAGTCGCGCTTCCTGCCCGACGCTCGCGACATCGAAGTCTACCTGCCGGAAGCCTACACGAATGAGCCCGCACGACATTTTCCCGTCTTCTATCTCCACGACGGCCAGAACCTGTTCGACGGTCGAACCTCGTACATCACGGATCACACGTGGCAGGCTCACACAACGGTCGACCAACTGACGCGCGAAGGCACCATCGAACCCATCATTCTCGTCGGCGTCAACAACACCGGCCTTCGCCGCATGGCCGAGTACACACCCACCCGCGACCCGCGCCTCGGCGGAGGTGACGGCGATCTCTACGGCCGCCTCCTCGTCGAAGAGCTGAAGCCCTGCATCGATCGCGAGTTTCGTACTTTGCCAAACGCTGCCAACACCGCGCTCGGAGGCTCCTCGCTCGGCGGCCTCATCTCGCTCTATCTCGGTTTTACGTACCCCCAGGTCTTCTCTAAGCTCGCCGCGCTTTCCCCCAGCCTCTGGTGGAACGACCGCGCCATCCTTCGCACGGTCTCAACAGGGCACACCCGGCCCGAACTCCGCATCTGGCTCGACATGGGCACTGCTGAAGGTCTGCGTCACCTTCGCGATACGGATATGCTGCACCGGCGCCTTACGCAGAGCGGATGGCGCGATGGTCAGTCTTCACAGAATCCGGACCTCTCTTATTGGCGTGTCCAGGGCGGCCAGCACAACGAGGACGCCTGGGCAGCCCGGTTCGACCAAGTCCTCCGCTTTCTGTTCCCGGCCGCCCGGCGCGGTTGACCTTTCATTTGCGGGATCGTCGAAAATCAGCGATACTTAGTTGTTCGGACTATTGCGCCCGCCCGCCGTGTCGACGATGTCCGCGGCCAGCAGCACGGCTTCTGAACCCATAATTTCAACAAGTTTCTCTGAGAGGACCTTTCCAGTGTTGATGATTCGTCTGGCGCGCGTTGGCGCCCGCAAGCAGCCGCACTACCGCGTCGTTGTTATCGAGAAAGATCGCGCCCGTAACGGCCGTTCGGTCGAGGTGGTGGGCACCTACAATCCGCGCACCAACCCCGCGAGCGTCAACCTGAAGCGTGATCGCATCGATTACTGGACTTCGAAAGGCGCGCAGCTCTCGGAAACCGTCGGCAAGCTTCTGGCTAAGCATCAGCCGGCTGTGGAAACGCCTGCCGCCTAAAGTAATCCGTTCCCAGATCTTAGGTAAGGGGCTGTGTTACCGAAGTACAATCCAAAGACTTCGGAATGATATCCTTACCTTAACGTAGACTTCCTCAGAAGTCGCACCTCTCTGAAAAGTGCGACTCTATGTTTAACCGGGCCCCTGTCTTAAAATTAGATTTCCTGCTGCCTGGTCGCAGTTCGTCGTAATCGCATTCCCCTCCAGGGCCTCTTCGACAGAAGAAGATGGCTCTTGGCGATGAAAACGCCTGTGCGAGCTTTTGAGGTGGAGTGGTGACAGAAACATTCGATTCTTCAGACCCGGTCTCCGAGATCCGCACACTCGTTACTGAGATCGCCCAAGCCCTGGTGGATGACCCCGCCGCCGTTAAGGTGGAGGTGGTTCTTGATCAGGACACCGCTGTACTTCGGCTCGAAGTCGCTCCGGCCGATGTCGGCAAGGTCATTGGGAAGCAGGGCCGCACCGCGCGCTCGCTTCGCACGATCCTTGGCGCTGCCAGCATGAAGCACAGACGTCGCTTCGCGCTCGACATCGTCGAGGCCGATGACCGGACGGCTGATATCGACGAGTAATTTCGGCTCTCGGCCGGAAGCGCGCATCCTCTTTGATGCCGCGTGCATTTGCATGCTTCGCGAAGGTTCCTATTGACAGAGAACGTACCCTCGCCCGCATCGCCGACTGACTCCGAGTCGTGGATACCGGCTGCCCATCTGTTGCGTCCGCAAGGACGCCGCGGTGAGCTGCTCGCCGATCCTCTCAGCGATCTTCCCGGCCTCTTCGCACCCGGCCGCCGCATCTCCATCGCGGGCAGCGGCACTGCGCCCGCAATCGCCACCACGATTGAATCGCAGTGGTCACCCACCGGCCGTAACGCAGGTCGCGTTGTGCTTAAACTTGCGGCCGTCGACACCATCTCCGCTGCGGAGCTTCTCGCCGGACGCGAGCTGCTTGTCCTGTCCTCCGACATTCCACCGCTGGAGCCCGACACATGGTTCGTCCGTGACCTCCTGGGCTGTCAGCTCTTCGATGGAGATGCCCTCATCGGCGAGGTCACGGGTGTCGAGTACCCGATGTCTTCCGATGGAAGGACTCGACTTCCGGGTGCGGCTCCCCTGTTACAAGTAACAGGGAGGGGCGGTCCCCGAAGTAATGTAGAAACATCGTCTTCCGACACCCTCAGTCACGCCGAACCGGTACTGATTCCCTTCATCAAATCCTGGCTCGACTCCGTCGATCTCGAGAGGAAGCGCCTGGTGATGCACCTTCCCCCAGGCCTGGTCGCACTTGAGTCCGCCGAAGACGAGTCCCTCTGAAAATTCGTCTTCCCCAGAAACCATTACCGGACCCGTACAGATTCGTTATCCAGCGTGATCGCTCCGCGCCTGGATCCTCGCCCTCCATTCCAGCCTGCAATAGACTCGAATCGCGGACTCTTCCATGCGCTTCGACCTCGTCACACTCTTTCCCGGCTTTTTTGAGAGTACGCTCCGCTACGGCATTCTCGAGCGCGCGCTCCGCTCCGGACTCGCCTGCGTCCATACGCACGATCTCCGCAACTGGACCCATGACCGCCACCGGACAGTCGACGATCGCCCCTTCGGTGGCGGCGAAGGGATGGTTCTCAAGCCGCAGCCCATCTTTGACTGTGTCGAGTCGCTTGGCCTCACGCCCAAATCCGCCCGCGACAGCACCAGGGAATCTGTAATCCTTCTCTCCGCGCAGGGCAAGCGCTTCACACAATCCTCGGCACGCCACCTTGCGACCCTCGCGCGCGTCGTCCTCGTTTGCGGGCGCTATGAAGGCGTTGACGAGCGCGTCTCCCAGCTTCTCTGCGACGACGAGCTCTCCATCGGCGACTTCGTCCTCTCCGGCGGCGAGCTCGGAGCCGCGGTTATCATCGACGCCACGGTCCGCCTGCTTCCCGGCGTCCTCGGCCATGAAGACTCCTCCGTCTATGAGAGCTTCGGCCTCGGTGACGAAGCCTCGATCGACCTCACCCCGGACGGCGTTCCCCGCAGCACGCACGGGTCCGGCGGCCTTCTGGATTACCCCCACTACACGCGCCCGGCGGAGTTCCGCGGCGTCAGCGTTCCCGAGATCCTCTCCGGCGGCGACCACTCGGCGATTCGCCGCTGGCGACGCAAGGCCGCGCTCGCCAAGACCCGCGCCAACCGCCCCGATCTTCTCGCCAACGCAAACCTCAGCGATGACGATCAAGAATTTCTGAGTACGCTCGGCCAGGCTGCTTCGCCGGACGATCCCACCGCATCCTGACGGCGGCTTCAAGAAGCCCTCGACACGTCCACAAACCCGCGCCTACCATCGTTCGCGAGGGAATCGTCATGCGATCGCTTTGCCGCTTGTCTGTCGTCTCCGTCGCTTCTCTTTCAGCCCTCGTCCTGTTCTGCGTTCCAGGCGCTCACGCCCAGACTCCTGCGCAGCCTGCACCTCCCGCGACTCCCGCGCCGCTGCATAATCCAATCCCTTTCGTGACGCCGGTCCTGCCGCCGCTCTCCGGCGCCCGGTCTTCTGCGCCGCAGCTACCGGCACCTTCCACTACCCTTCGGGTGCCGCCGATCTCTCCCGGCACCATTCAAAGGCTGCAGGCGCTCCAGGCGCTGGAGGCGCAGAAGCTTACCTTGCTCTCGAGGAACGAAGGTACCTGCTACGCCCTGCGCACCTACGGCTTTACCGCCGGACATGACCCCGCGGAAGCTCCTCACCTCTCCAGCCACACCACGTGCACTCCGGCGTCGCAGTCGCACGCCAAGGCGATCGTAGTGACTCCGACCGGCCATTAGCCGGACTTGAGGACGCAGAGACACTGCGATGACATCTCGTCTCTCCGCGCAGGAGTACAATTCCGCCCATGAAGGGCCTCGGGGTAGCAGCGCTTGCAGTCGCAATCGCGCTTCCGGCATGCGCTCAGCGCGGCGGCGGTGGTCACGCCGGCTTCACTGGCCAGGGTGCACCCGCCAGCGGGCCCGCGCCATCATTCCACGGCGGCATCGCACCCTCTCACGGCAGTTTCGCTTCACCTGCACCGATGCATTTCAACGGCGGCATCGCGCATGCGCCGGCGTCCTATCCATCCTCGATGCGCCTCATCGCTCCGGGCGTTCGCTACCCTGCCCGGGCGCCCATCATCCGCCCGACGTTCTATCACCCTCCCCACGGGGTGACGATCACACACAACGTCTACATCCACACCTATCCGATCTACCCGTACGCCTACGCCTATCCCTCCTATGTGTACGGCACGCTCCCCGCTGATCTGCTCGACGATTCCTTCAACAATTACGGCTCCTCAGAGCAGCCCCAGCCCGAACCGCAGCCTGAGTACGGGTCTGCCTATCCGGAGCCGCAGCCCCAGCCTGGCTACGGTTACCCGCAACCCGTACCTGCCTATCCGGCCTACCCGGAGCCACAGCCTGTACCCCAGGGCGCTTACGCCTACCCCGCGGCGCCTCCCGGCTACGAAGCCGTACCGCAGCCGATGCCGGCCTACCCGGAACCGCAGCCTGTACCCCAGGGCGCTTACGCCTATCCCGCGGTGCCTCCCGGCTACGAAGCCGTACCGCAGCCGATGCCGGCCGCCCCCCAGATGCAGTACGTGCCCGGCTCAGCCACCACGGTCATCCTCATTTACAAGGACGGCCGCCCACCCGAGCAGATTCAGAACTACCTAGCCACGCGCAGCACACTCACCGTGCTTGATGGTGGCCGTCGCCGCGAGATTCCGCTCTCCGATCTCAACATTCCCGCAACCGTGAGCGCGAACCGTCAGACCGGCGTCGACTTCCAACTTCCCTCTGCACCGCAATAACATGACCCTGGGTTGGCGGCGATCAGCTGCACCGAAACGTGTGCACACCGCAGGCAAACCTCCGCGAAATTCGTGGTACACTGAACCCTGCGACTTCAAGCAAGGAAAGCATTCATGGCAATCCATCCTGTTATGCAAAAGCTGGCTGACAAGCTCCAGCGCAAAGACCTCCCTGACTTCAAGCCCGGCGACCAGGTTCGCGTGCAGGTAAGAATCAAGGAAGGCGACAAGGAGCGTCTGCAGGCGTTCGAGGGCATGGTTATCGCCTGCCGCAAGGGACCGCAGGGCACCTTCACCGTTCGTAAGATGAGCTTCGGCCAGGGCGTCGAGCGCATCTTCCCCTACAACTCCAAGGTCGTCGACAAGGTCGAGAAGATCCGCTCCTACCAGGTGCGCCGCTCCAAGCTCTTCTACCTCCGCGGTCTGCGTGGCAAGGCTGCCCGTCTCCGCGAGGTTGAACGTACTGCCTAAAGAATCGAGCGCACAGCTCACTTAAAATCAGGAAGGGCCGTCCTCAGGACGGCCCTTCTCTTTGCACTTTGATTCCCGATCAATTCGTAGACTGCGACGTCGGGCTCTTGTTGGCCTCCTCCGTCTTCTTTGCCTCCACAGGGGTCGCCACGTTCTTCGACGGTGTCTGAACTGCAGCCTTGATCGGAACGCACGGCTGCACCGGTGCAGTCTGTCCCGGCAGCACCTGCGGACCGGCCTTGCGCATCTGGCCGGCGGGGCACGGGCTCAGCAACTGCGTCGGCAGCAGATCGGGCGGCGGTGGCGGCGCATAGTCGGCGATATCCGAATCCTTGCCATTCTGCCTTGACCCCGGCCACTGGTACGGTGCCTTCCGAACCGTTCCATAGCCCATGACCGGAAATTTCGAGGGCAACGTGAACGAGCGGTCCACCATCACGTAGGCGGACTCAGGTTTCTTCCCGAGCAGCGGCTTCTCAGATGCCAGTTGCAGAGTGTGCTCGCCGATCGTCACCGTGAGGGTCTTCAGGTTGAACGCTTTCTTCTGTTCCACCGCGCCCTGGAACGGCTCGTTCGACACAATCGCCACGCCAATACCCGGCGCATACAGGTAGATGAAGTGCAGGTCGGCGATGTCGTAGTTCAGCGCTGCCTTGCCCGTCATGCCATCGACGGTCATGGTGCCGCGCGCCACGCTTATAGGAATCTTCTTCGGCTCCTTCTCCTTCTTCACCTTGATCTTCTTGCCGTGCTCGTCATAGCCAAGCTCGTTTTTCGTCTGGAAGACCGGCTTTCCACTCTCGTCGAACAGCGGATGCCCCTTTTTGTCGCGCTGCTGCTTCACCGGCGGATTCCACATGGGCTTGCCGTCCGGGTCCAGCCGCTGCATTCCCTGTTCATCGAGCATCGGCGTCTGGGGAAGCTCCACGATCGTGTTCGGCCCCGTGTATTCGTCCTTCTTGCCCTTCTTCGACTTCTTCTCTGTCACCGCCTCCACTCGCTTCTGAAGCGGCGGCACATCTGCCGGAGCGCTCGCGGCTGGAGCCGCTGCGGTCGCGGGGTTGTTTCCCGTGGCATTCGCCGTCGCCAGCGACTGTTGGGCCGGAGTCGCCTCTGCGACAGCCGTCGTTTGCGCGTTCGCCTGCCATCCCGCCAGAACGATTGCGCCCGTCAACGCAAGGAGTCTGCGCATCGCCATCGTGCCCTCCCAAAAATCTATGAGCTCATGTGGAATACAGCTCGCCGAAGCCCAGCCTACGTCACGTACGTAACCAACGATTTGGCGCATTTAGGGGAGAACCGATTCCACAGTCGGGGTATGCCCTGTGGAAACCTCGTCCCCATCCACCACCCGCCGCCACACTCGCCCGCGCATCATTTCGCTACACTTATACCGTCCGCCGATGTCGACGCTCTTCCGCATTCCCGAAGTCCAAGGCGTCACCAAAGCCACTGCCAAGCAGCAGATGCTCAAGCAGCTCGTGTGCACCAACGCGCCCGAGCAGGCGCTCCGCTACCACGGCTTCCGAACCATCGCCGGCGTCGACGAGGTCGGTCGCGGCGCGCTCTTCGGCCCCGTCGTCGCCGCCGCCGTCATCCTCCCAGAAAAGGTCGGCGTCCTCTCGCGCATGGGCCTCACCGACTCCAAACAGCTCGACCGCGAAGCCCGCGAGAAATTAGACCGCAAGGTTCGCAAGATGGCGCTCGCCTTCGCCGTCGTTGCCGTCGACGCCGAGACCATCGACCGCATTAACATCTACCAGGCCTCGCGCCTCGCCATGCGCCTCGCCTGCGAGCAGCTCACCGTCACCCCCGACCACCTCATCATCGACGCCCTCCACATCGACTACCCCTGCCAGCAAACCAAGCTCTACTACGGCGACGCGCTCTGCCTCTCCATCGCCGCCGCCTCCGTCGTTGCCAAGGTCTACCGTGACGCGCTCTGCCGTGAGCTCGACAAGCAGTTCCCGCAGTACGGCCTCGCCAGCCACAAGGGCTACGCCACCCCCGAGCACCGCCGCGCCCTCAAGGAGCACGGCCCCTGCCCGCTCCACCGCCGCAGCTTCGCTCCCGTCCTCGCCGCCGACCCCGAAGCGGTGCTCGATGACGCTATAGCAGCCCAGCTCGACCTCGACAATATGTTCGACGAACTCCCACCCGAAGAGCTCGCCCCTGACGAACTCGCTCTCAGCGAAGTCTCGTCAACTCCTGATCCCCAGATCCCAAATTCAATTTGAAATTCTGATCGGCGAGGCCAACCAAAGCCAAAACTGCATGTAAGATTTCAGCGCGTGGACTAGAGGCGCGAGGTGATCGAATTGCCTGGGAAACCGAGCATACGAAACTACATGCTGATGACGCTGGCTGTTCTTCTCCTTTTGTCAGCAGCGACAGTATTCGTTTTGTTTTCGCACAATCCGATCGTCGAATCCTACGGCTGCATCGCATGCATCGCGGCCGTCGGGGTCGTTCGGATGGCCAAGGGGCAGGCGCGGATCAACCTTCTGAAGCGGCCTGTGGGAGCGCGACCCGGACGCTCCCAATGGGCCATCGGCTTTGCACTGCTGGTGCTGTGGATCGCCTCGTACGTCGCTCTGCGTGAAGATGGATTGCACGGTGCCCGCGCCGCATGGCCCGTCTATCTGTTCGCCATCGTCGCGCTTGTATGCGCATCATTTTGGGGCTACCTTTTCGCCGCAAACATCTAACCTCTATGCCCCTTCGTCTCCTTTGCATCTGCGCCCACCCCGACGACGAATGCTTCGGCTTCGGCGGAGCCCTTGCCCTCTACGCCTCACGCGGCGTCGAAGTCTCCGTCCTCTGCCTCACCGACGGCCAGGCCGCGACCAACCGCGGCGACGCCTCCTCCGGCAAACAACTCGGCCAGACCCGCCGCGCCGAGTTCGAGGCCTCCTGCAAGGTCCTCGGCGTCACCAACTACCAGGTCCTCGACTACCACGACGGCCAAGTCGAATTCGAAGTCCTCTCCGATCTCGCCGGCGTCCTCGTCTCCCACATCCGCCGTCTCCGCCCGCACGTCGTCATCACCTTCGGCCTCGATGGCGGCGTCAACACCCACGCCGACCACACCACCGTCGCCGCCGCAACCTCCGCGGCCTTCCACTGGTCGGGCTCGCCCAGGCGTTACATCACTGTCGGCGACCTCTGGCAGCCGCAGCGCCTCTATTACCTCACGACGAACTCTTTCCTTCCCGACCGCCGCTCTCCACTCCCCGCGCCCTGGACCCACGTCCTCGACATCAGCTCTGTCTTCGACAAAAAGAAGGAAGCCTTCGCGCAGCACAAATCCCAGGCGCCCCTCATGCAGATCGCGATTCCCTTCTTCGAGAAGCACGGCACCGACGAGCGCTACACCCTCGCCGCCGCCTTCGCCCCACAGCCCGCGCGCCAGGGCATCGACCTCTTCGAAGGCGTCGCCGACACGGACTCTTAGCCCACGCGCAACATGATCTTGCCTCTCTCATGAGGCGCGCCCGCCAGCATCTCCAGCGCCTGCCGCGCCTCTTCCAGCGGAAGCACCGAGCCCACTCTCGCGTGAATCTTTCCCTCTTCAAACATCTCCGTGATCCTGCGCAGCCGAGCCGTCGTCACCTCGGCATAGAAGAACACCGGCTTCACGCCTCCGATACCCTCCACCTTGTCGGACACAACTGTAATCAGCTTGCCGTTCTCCTTCAGCGCGCCCACGCACTTCTGCAATGTCTCACCACCCACGAGATCGGCAATAGCATCGACCTTCGGAAGCCCGCGCGCAAAATCCGGCGCATCTGAATCCACAATCACGCTCGCACCAAGCTGCCGCAGCACCTGCTCGTCTTTCTTCCGAGCAACCGCAACCACGCTGATGCCCGCCGCAACCGCCATCTCCACCGCGTAGGCCCCCACGTTGCCCGCCGCGCCCACAATCAAAACACTCTGCCCCGGCTGTAGATCCCCATACTCAAACAGCATCTGCTCCGCCGTCACTGCAATCACCGGTACGGAGCCAGCCTGCAGAGCATCAAGCCCGCGCGGCCTCGGGGCAATCATGCCGGCCCGGCAAACCGCATACTCCGCCTGCGCTCCCACGAACTCCGGATTCGTCACACCATAGACCGCATCGCCCACGCGAAAATTCTTCACCGCATCGCCCACCTGATCGACGACACCTGCCAGATCCGACCCCAGCGTCAGCGGCGCCGATCCACTGACCTCACTCATCCCTTCGCGAATGATCGGATCCCACGGAGCAACGCCCGCCGCCTCCACACGCACCAGCACCTCATTCGCTCCGGGTGCAGGCACCGGCACATCCTGCACCTCGACCACCTCAGGACCACCAAACCGCGTGACGCGCACTGCTCTCATCGCATACCTCCCTAAAACTCGACACAACTCCATTTTCCGCCTCGCGCTTTATGCCATCAACCATCGCCTCGCCATTGCTCACCGCCCGCCATCCAGCGCGTACACTTATCCGCACCATGCGACCGCGGCTCTTAGTGGCTGTGCTTTTCCTCTGTTGCGCGACGGCGCTCCTCGCCCAAACGACGGACGATAACACCAACCCGCATCAGCCGCCCGCTCAAGCGACGCCTCGAACGATTCCTCCAAAGCTTCCGCCCGCCACTGCCAGCATCTCTGGAACGGTCTTCTGCAATGACACGCACCGGCCCGCCCGCGGCGCCGTGGTCATGGCGCAGCCCATCTCAAAGACTGGCCCCACCGACGTAGGCATCAATGCCAACACCACACGCGTAGGCATGGATGGCACCTATACCCTCCATCATCTTCGTTCCGGCGACTACACTATCGTTGCCTTTCTGCCCGGCTATCTCTCTCCGCTCGATGACGTTCAGGTCGACGAGGCCAACGGTCCCAACGAAGATGAGATGCGCGAGCGTCTCGCCCGCAACGGCATCGTCTCTGTGCGCGACAACGAAACCGCTCGCATGGACGTCACCCTCACGCGCGGAGCCACCGTCAGCGGCCGCGTTCTCTTCGACGACGGAGTTCCCGCCACACAGGTCATCCTCAGCCTCGAAGATGTCAACGCCAAACCCGCGCCGCAAAAGTCCAACCCCGATACACAGGACATAACCGGCGGTGCTCTGGTGCGCGGCTTGTTTCTCCATCAGTCCCAGGGAACAGACGACCAGGGCAACTTTCGCATCTCGGGCATCAAGCCCGGGAGCTACCGTCTTGCGGCCGTGCAGTCTATGGAGAGCCTCGCCGACAACGATGGAGACGGACTCGGTATCATCCTCGGTGTCTTCCCCGACTCCAAAACGCTGCGCGTCTATGGCGGCGACACGTTCCACAAAAACGCCGCGAAAAAATACGAGTTGCGCGCCGGTGATGAAGTCAACGGCATCGAGATCACCATTCCCGTCTATGCCTTCCATCGTGTCGAAGGTCATCTCTCCGCGCTTGACGGTCGCCAACTCATCTCCGCCGGAATCACTCTCGCCGACACCTCTGACGCGTCGTTCATTCTCCATGCTCGCCTGGCGCCCGATGGCAGCTTCGTCTTCCCTCAGGTTCCATCGGGCACCTACAAGCTCGTCATCAGCAACGCCAAATCTGTCACGGTTCGCAACAACGATGCCGATAGCTTCGCCGACCTCGCACAATTGCCGCCTTCAATGTTGCAGAACGTCCAGTCCTTCGCCGACAGGACGACAACCGTTTTAGTCAAAGACTCCGACGTCACCGACATCAGCATTCAACTGCAGAGCGCCGCACCCGCTGCGAATCAACCCACCGCCACGCCCGCCGCTTCCTCGCAATAACTGGCCTACGAAATTTCACTCATCTCGTCTTCCAATTCGTTGGCCACGGAGCGTTTTGCCTTCAGCTTCTTGGTCCGCTGGTGTTTCTCTATCGACAGCCCCACTCTCCACAGCAGCAGCACAACCAGCACCGTCGTAACCTTCCACGGCGTCCGCACACCCGTCTTTACCAGCCACCAGTAATGAATCACCGCAAGTGAAGCCGCAATGTAGATGAGCCGGTGAAGTCCCTGCCACACCCATCCGCCCATCGCGAGTATCGATCTTCGCGTGCTCGTGAATGCCAGCGACAGCAGAATCAGCCATGCTGCCAGCCCCACCTGAATGAACTTCCGCTTCGCCGCGTCATTCAGCATGCTTGGCCACACAATCTTCAACTGCCAGATCGGTTCCATCACGTGCCACTGGCGCACGCCCTCAATCGCCGCGGCCATGTCATACCCGGAGAAAAGAAGCACGTAGGTCAGAAGATGCAGCGTCGCATAAAAAAATGCGTAGAGTCCCAGCATCCTGCGAAACCGGATCAGCCATCCCAGCGATGGATTCAACCGGCGCACCGGTGTCACTGTCAGCGTCATCAGTAACAGCCAGAGCGCCCAGTCTCCCGTGAAATGCGTGATGTAGTTAACTGGGTCCGGATACGCCGCCAGCCTGTGCGTGCGAAATAGATCGAACAGATACGCGAACGGCAGCAGGCACAGAATGTGCACCGCGGCCTTCAGATACGGAATCGCTCTACTCGGCATCGGTAGGTTCAGGAACCGTCACTGGCCGCATCCCGCGGCGGGTTCCTGTGATCTCCCTCTCTACTGTCTACTGTCCGCCTGTCTGCTGTTCTCCTAAAAATTCTTCTTCAAATCCATCCCGGCGTACATCGATGCAACCTCGTCATAGCCATTGAACATCAGGGTGGGCACGTATTTAGGTAGGATGCTGTTGGAGTTCAACAGGCGCTCATGTGCCTGCGACCACCTCGGATGATCCACCTGCGGATTCACATTCGAGTAAAACCCATACTCCTCCGGCGCCGAATCATTCCATAACGTATGCGGCTGCTTGTCCACAAATCGAATCTTCACAATCGACTTCGCCGACTTGAACCCATACTTCCACGGCACAATCACGCGAATCGGCGAGCCCTGCTGATTCGACAGCACCTCGCCATAGCTTCCGAACGTCAGCAGCGTCAGCGGATTCATCGCCTCATCCATCCGCAGCGCCTCCGAGTAGGGCCAATCGAACCCGCCCGGAAGACTCATCCCCTGCCCTTTGTCCGTCGTAATGAACTGCACGTACTTCGCGCTCGGCAGCGGATCCGCGAACTTGATGAACTCACTCAGCGAGTACCCATCCCACGGAATCACCATCGACCACGCCTCAACACACCGGAACCTGTACACGCGATTCTCAATCGGCCGGTAGTTGAGGATGTCGTCGATATTGACCGTCTGCGGCTTCTTCACCAGCCCCTCGATCTTCACCGTCCACGGCCGGATCTTCATCCTCCCCGCATTGTGCGACGGGTCGCTCTTGTCTGTTCCGAACTCATAAAAGTTGTTGTAGTTCTGTGCCTTCGCCTGCGGCGTCACATCGCGGTCCGCTACGTTGTACTTCGACGTCACCGTCTTCAGTTTGTCGAGCCCCCACGCCGCCTCCGGCAACACCGCCGCCGCACCTACCGCGCCCAGCCCCGCCAGCAGCCTCCGCCGGCTCATCCGAAACGCCTCGTACGTCTCCTTCGGCGTAATCTCCGACGAGGGAATCTCCGCCCTCTTCCGAATCAACATGCTCACCCCGCTCCTGATCCTGCATTAACGATACGCTCCGCCAGCCCCAACAGATGCAGGCGCGCGCTTGGGTATTCCATTCCAGTGCCCTATCACGCTGGAGCGGTGTTACTTGAACTCCGCACCAAAAACACCACCGTCCCCACCAGCACCACCGCCCCGGCCAGCAGCAACTCCTTCGCCGACCCTCTCCTCACAAACACGATGTACGCAAATCCCACCAGCGCCACAATCGGCGGCAGCGGATACAGCCACATCCTGAACGGCCGCGGCATTCCCGGCCGTCTCTTCCGCAGCATCATCACGCCCACATGCTGCAGCGAGAACTGCATCACGATCCGCACCACCACCAGCGCCGCAATCACCTGTCCCAGCGAGAAGAAGCAGCACACGCACGCCACACCCGCCAGCACCAGCAACGACACATACGGGAACCCCCTCGTCGGATGCAGCCTTCCAAACACCCTTGGAAAGTTTCCATCCCTCGCCGCCGCATACGGTATGCGCGAGTACCCCAGCAGCAGCGAAAACACGCTCCCGAACGCCGTCACCATCACCAGCACCGCGGCAATCTTGCCGATCACGCCCGCCGCCACCACACCCACACTCGGCGCATACGCCATCTGCATAAACTCCGACAGCATCGCCTGCCGGATATCCGGCCTCTGCGCCTTCATCAGCCCCTCTGCACCCATCACCGACAGCACGCTCGCATTCAGCGCCAGGTACAGCACCGCCACAATCGCAATCGAAAGCAGCACCGCCCGCGGAATCGTCCTCCCCGGATCCTTCGCCTCTCCTCCCAGGAACGTCACGTTGTAGTAGCCCCAGTAGTCATACGTCGCGATCAGCATCGCGCTCGCCAGCCCCACAAAAAATCCCGCATCCAGGTGAAACGCCCCACTCGGCACCGCCACCACGCGCGACCACTCGCCGCGCCACACGCCCGTCCCCACCGTCCACGCAATCGTCGCCAGCACAATCACCAGCAACCCCTGCGCCACGCGCTTCACACCGCTCAGCCGCCGATACTGCAGCCCCACCGCCACCACCACACTCGCCACCGCCACCAACACCGCATGCCCGCGCAACCCCGGCACCACCGCGCCCGCATACGCCGCCACACCAATGCACCCGCTCGCCACACTCAGCGGCGCCGACAACAGCAGCTGAAACGCAAACAGAAAACTCAGCCACCGTCCCACGCGTCCCGGATACATCTGCTCCAGATACACATAAGTCCCACCGGCCTCGGGCATCGCCGCACCCAGCTCCGCCCACACCATGCCATCGCATGCCGCCAGCAACGCGCCGAGCACCCAGCCCACCATCGCCTGCGGCCCGCCCATCGCTCCAATCAGCAGCGGCAGCGTAATGAACGGCCCCACGCCGATCATGTCCAGCAGGTTCAGCGTCACCGCTCCCCGCAGCGTCAGCGTCCGCTCCAGCCTCTGTTCCCCACCATTCATCTCAGACAAGTCTATGCACGCCCATCAGTTTCTCGTCGACAAATCAACGACGCACCGATACCCTTCCACTCACCGGCTCACATACAAATCAGAGGAACGCCAACGATGGCTGCACCCACCACCACTCTGCCTCCGGCGCCGCCAGCTCCCGCCCACCGCCGCTTCTCCTCCAAGCACAAGCTCTGGCTCTTCATGGGCCTCGCCACACTCTTCGTCTTCATCACCACCGAGCTCTTCCTCGCCTTCGACTACCCGCTCTACCACCCCTACCGCCTCCAGCTCCTCCACGACCGCGCTCTCCTCATTCCGCACGCCATCGCCGGCACCCTCGCCTTCGTCGCCGGTCCCCTGCAGTTCTCCTCGCGCCTCCGAGCCCGCCATCTGAAATTCCATCGCATCCTCGGCCGCGTCTACGTCTTCTCCGTCTTCACCGCCGCCACCCTCGCCTTCTTCATGGACATCGGCGGCCGCGGCGACTTCCCCGGCGTCTTTGTCCAGATCTCTCTCTGGATCCTCTGCACGCTCGCCGCCTTCATCACCGCACGCAACCGCCAAATCGCCGTCCACCGCCAGTGGATGATCCGCTCCTACGCCATCACCTTCACCTTCATCGCCAACCGCGTGCTCAACCTCTGGCCCCGCTTCTTCAACCTCACTCCCAACCAGTTCGCCTGGTGGGACGCCTACGTCTGCATCCTCATGCTCGTCGGCTGCGATCTCGCCTTCAACCACCGCGAACTCACCCACCGCCGCGCCTGAACCCTCCACAAAGTATGCGAATCTAAACCCTATGCACCGATTCGCGCCCGTCGCTCTTGCGACCCTCCTCGCCGCAACCGCTCCGGCGATCCTCCGCGCCCAGACGCCCTTCACCCCGCCGCAGCTCAGCGGCCATTTCACTGACCCCGCCAACCTCGCCGGCGAGCGCGTCCGTCCCCGCAATGGCCGCGAGCTCCCCATCGACGGCGGCCTCAGTGCCGACAGCCAGCCCGACAACGCCCTCGGCCTCGCGCAGATGCTGCGCAGGCTGAACACACGCGCCTCGCTTATGCTCATCGTCGCCCACCCTGACGACGAAGACGGCGGCATGCTCACGTACTACTCCCGCGGCCTCGGCGCCCGCGTCGCCGTCCTCACCCTCACTCGCGGCGAAGGCGGGCAGAATGCCATGACCGCCGACTTCGAAGACGCCCTCGGCCTCCTCCGCACCCAGGAGCTCCTCTCCGCCGACCGCTACATGGGCGTCGACCAGATGTTCGGCACCGAGGTCGACTTCGGCTTCACCAAGACCAAGGCCGAAGCCTTCAAAAAGTGGAACCACCAGCGCGTCCTCTACGACGCCGTCCGCGCCGTCCGCATCTACCGCCCGCTCGTCATCGCGGCCGTCTTCTCCGGCGCCGTCACCGACGGCCATGGCCAGCACCAGGTCTCCGGCGAGATCGCCCAGGAGGTCTTCAAGGCCGCCGGCGACCCCAACGTCTTCCCCGAACTGACGAAGGAAGGCATCCTCCCCTGGCAGCCGCTCAAGGTCTACGCGCGCGTCCCCTTCTCCCGCGTCACCGCGCAGGGCCTCTTCGACTACGCCACCGGCCAGACCGTTCCGGCAGAGTTCACGAACTACGTCACCGGCCAGACCTTCACCGCCGCGCCCACCGCCGACGTCACCATCAACGAAGGCGCCACCGACCCACTCCTCTCCACCTGCTCTGCAAATTCCGTTGACCTCCAGGGAAGGTTGTCATCTCGATCGGATGATTCAAGCCGTCATCCTGAGCGAAGCGCGAAGCGCGAAGTCGAAGGACCCCTGAATTCCGCCGGAACGGCCACTGATTGCCAACCCCTCAGCTACGTGCAGTTCGCCCGCATCGGCCTCGGCCTCCAGCGCTCTCAGATCGGCGGCGGAATGCGCGTCCCACCTCCAGGCCGCTTCGAAGTCGGCTATCACCTCTACGGCTCCCGCGTCTGCGCCCCCAACCTACCGAACCCAACTCCAGAACTCTGTCATCCTGAGCAAAGCGCGAAGCGCGAAGTCGAAGGACCCCGAGGACCTTCGCCAACCCAAAGCAGCTCGAACCGTATTCAACCCCGAACTTTCTCACGCCCCGTCCTTCTTCGATGGCATCGACACCTCACTCCAAGGCATCGCCTCGCTGGCGCCCAACGCGCCCTCGCTTCGCGACCAACTCGCAAAGGCTTCTCTGCAGCTCTCATCCGCCTCAACACAGTTCGATCCCAAACAGCCCGGAAAAACTGCACCTGCACTCGCCGACGCATTGGTGCAGATCGATCACGCGGTCGACAGCATTCAGGACCTGCATGTTTCCGCCGACGCGAAGGAGAACGTTCGTCATGAACTGCTCATCAAGCGCGCCCAGATTCAGGAAGCCCTTGCTTTCGCCCTCGGTCTGAAGTTTGATACCACCGCACCCGATGCTGACCTGGACACTGGAAGCGTTGCAAAACTCTCCGCTCGAACTGACGAGACCTCCGCAATTCCGCTGTCGATCAAAGAGGTTTACATTCAGCTCGGCGAGAGCGGCCGCTCGAATCCCGTCGAAGGGGACCGCGCAGATCGGCCACTCGCCGGCGACCACGCCGACCAGCGCACCCTCACAATCCCTGCGGCGGAAACACAGAATGTCACTCGACCCTACTTCTTCCGAAACAGCATCGAAGACCCCGTCTATCAGCTCAGGGTTGCGGCGCTGCGCAACGCTCCGGCGACTCCTCCTGCGGCAATCGCATGGGCCAATGTCGACTATCGCGGCACAATCATCCCCCTTGGTCGCGTAGTCCATTCAGGCGATCAGCCTGTTCGCTTCATCCCTCCCGTCAACCTCTTTCTTTCCGCCCACGCCCAGGTACTGCCCTTGGGGCTGCGCTCTCTGCGAGTACAAGCCGAGGTCCATGCCGCCGGCGAAATCGGCCCCAAATCAACTCTTGTTGCCTCGGTACCCGACGGCTGGACCGTGAAACCTGCCGTAACTCCCCTTCACACCGGGACCACCGCGCTGTCGGTGAACGCACCGGCCTCCGCCGTCCAGACCATCACACTCAAGACCGTTGCGCACACCCGGGACAATGATCACTACGCCGAAGGCTTCCGCGCCATCGGCTACGGCTCGCTCCCGCGCACCAACTTCTACACACCCGCCACCCTGCGCGTCGTCCCCGTCGACCTCAAGCTCCCACCCGAGAACAAGCGCCGCATCGCCTACCTCCCCGGCACCGGCGACGACATCCCCGCCGCGCTCGCCTCCATCGGCATGACACCCACCATCCTCAAGGTCTCTGACCTCACCGCTGACAAGCTCTCGCAGTTCGACACCGTCATCCTCGGCGTCCGCACCTACAACGCCCACCCCGACCTCCACGGCACGCCCACAAACGCCCTTCTCGACTTCGCCCGCAATGGCGGCAACGTCGTCGTTCAGACCCAGACCCCCGAGTTCACCGCCGCCGACGCTCCCTACCCCCTCGTCGACCGCAACGAACGCGTCATCGACGAGACCGCCCCGGTCGTCTTACTGACAACTGCAAACTCAAAACTGAAAACTGATTCGCAAACAGAATCTGCCCAGGTCCTCCTCACCACACCCAACAAAATCACCTCCGCCGATTTCAACAACTGGATCGAAGAGCGCGGCCACGGCTTCCTCGACTCGTGGGATCCGCACTACACCGCCCTCACCGAGACCGCAGACCCCGGAGCTCCCGGCGAACACATCCGTCCCCAGGAGCCCCAGCGCGGCGGCCTCATCACCGTCCAGCTCGGCAAAGGACGCTGGACCTACGTCGCCTTCGCCCTCTACCGCCAGCTCCCCGAGGGTGTCCCAGGAGCCTTCCGCCTTTTCGTTAACCTGCTGAATCCATAGCCACTTACGAGCGCGTCCGGCAGCTACCTGCGCGAATAACTCCTTTGCCCTCAATATTTTGCGAGGAAAACGCCAGTTTTGTGACCTTTGATCCACCCCTAAGTGCAATATCTTCTAGATTTTGCGCAAAAAAGGGGGGGAGGGGGTACCCCCTTCCACCTCAAAAAAGAACTGGCCCCCAAAGGGGCCAGTTATCTTATTTATTATCAGTAGTTTAGCGGCCTTTTCCTGACGGACGATGAGCCGCTGGATGATGGGTCGCCGGACGCGCTGGAGCCGCCTTCTTCGGCGCCACCACGATCGCATCACTCATCGTGATCATCAGCGGCTTCTGCGTATACGAAGCGTAGGTTCCGTCCAGAGTGACCTTGTCGCCCACAGCCGGCACCGTCTTCAGCGGCTCCTTCAAGTTGAACGTAAAGTCCGCTGTCTTGCTCTGCACCGCATCATCGGACACCGCGACCTGCAACTGGTCGGCTGTAGCGGCAGTCACGACCGCATTGGGAATCTCGACCGACTTGCCCTTCACCGTGTTGAAGACCTTGTCCGCGTCCTCCTGCTTGCCGTATGTCAACACGAACTCTTTGTCGCTCAGCGCGAGCGTCGCGAGATCGGGAGTTGTTGAGATCAGGTTCGAGACGATGTCCTCAGGCTTCGGCGCCGGCTTGATGGCATCCAGGAAACCTGCCGGAGGGTCGAGGTTCGTCTTCACCGACGTCTGCATCGCGTCATAACCGTCTTTGTTGCCGTGGTACTTCGTATAGCAGTAAGTTCCCAGTTGGCTTGCTTGCGTCTTGTAGGGCTCAGGAGCAAAGTTGGCCACACGCGTCGAATACCACGCACAGTTCAGGTAGTCCGGCGGCGTCGAGGTGTAGTACGCCTGGGCCAGCGTGAAGACATCGCTGAGGATTGCACTCGGCTTCTCCGTATCCGGCTCATGCGCGTCAATCTCGGTCTTCAGCACTGCGATGGCGGCCGCATTGTCCTTCTTGGCCACATCGTTAGCAGCAATAGCCGACACAAACGTCTCTTGAGTCGCTGCCTTCATGGCGTTGAAGTCCGCATCGGACATGTCACTCGGCTTGGTCGCGTTCATTCCGGTCTGCGCATACGTGGCAGCCTTCTCCAACGCTGCAGCCTTCGCCGCAGGATCGGTGAGCTTGTCAGCATCCGTCTTGTGGTAGTAGACCTCCATCGCCAGCGCACGGAGGTTCTGCGGATCGATTGCCAGCAGCCGGTCTGCCGCATCCAGAGCCTTCGCCTCATCGCCAGTTTGGCTGTAGGCATACAGCAGCTGCTGCAGCGCGTCCTTCTTCACCGCGGAGTTGGGGTACGCCTTGAGGTAGTCCTCAAATGCTGCTGCCTTTGCAGCAGGAGTTGTCGCAGTCGTCGCAGCGTTGTATTTGGCGTACTCCTCCTGCGACATCTGGACACCGCCAGCATTTTGAGCGGGCTGTGCGAATGCAGCGGGTTGAATAGCGAAAGGGATCAGAGCGGTCGCTGAGAGCAGCGAAGCCAGTACGACCTTCTTCATAGAAAATACTCCTCGAAAATCAATAGTTTCTGCCCGGGAACGCACCGCCAGCCTGGCGCTTGACCGCGCCCCAGGTTCTCGCGACCTACGCTCGATGATGCGGATTATAGAAACCGTGTTGCTCCGCGCGCAACCAACGCTCGTGTTTGCCTCATGTAACCGCTCAAAAGAGGCTGCAATCCGCGAGGGCAGGTTGAAATTTAGCTCCTATATGGCGCTGAATGGAGTCTAAAAGCAGGCTCTTGCCAGGAAATCGCTTAAATGGGGGATTTGCAACGGGGCGGTTTGCCCGTACATCGCAAGATGTAGACATTGGGACGCCTTATCCACAAGATGTCGTCCATCCATGTTGATTTGGAAGATTCCTCCCCATACGATTCAGCTAGTAGTCACCGACGCACAGGCGTCCCCTTAAACTGTACGAGGTACCCTCCTTTGCTCAAGCTCAAAAAAGTACAGATCCTCGGCTTCAAATCCTTCTGCGACCGCACGGAAGTGCAGCTCGCCGGTGAAGGCATTGCGGCCATCGTCGGGCCCAACGGCTGTGGCAAGTCGAACATCTCCGACGCCATCACGTGGGTGCTCGGCGAACAGTCAGCCAAGAGCCTGCGCGGAATCAAGATGGAAGACGTCATCTTCGCGGGCACGCGCGACCGCAAGCCGACGGGCATGGCGGAGGTGTCGCTGACACTCGTTGATCCTGATGTGTATGACGGCCAGACGCTCGCGGAGGGCGAGCCTGAGGTCGTGATGGATGGTGAGATGATCACAGGCCAGCCTGAAAAAGCTGACGGTGATTGGGACGAGGCCGCTCTGCGCTCGCAGGCTGCTGAAGAGACCGAGGAGGCTGTGATCGACGCACAGCCCGGCCAGACGTACGAGACCGAGGTGAAAGCGAAGAAGACCGATGCTCCGGCAGAAGGTGAAGCAGAGCACGGCAACAATGTTGTGCTGAAGGTGCGCCGCCGCAAGTTCGGACGCGCTCCGGTGCGTGCAGGAGAGATCACGATCACGCGCCGCCTCTTCCGTTCCGGTGAGAGCGAGTATCTGCTGAACGGAAAGATCTGCCGCCTGCGCGACATCCAGGACATTTTCATGGGCACCGGCCTCGGTGGCGAGACCTACGCCATCATCGGGCAGGAGCGCATTGGCCAGTTGCTGAGCTCCAAGCCGCTCGATCGCCGCTCGATCATTGAAGAGGCGGCCGGCATTACACGTTTCAAAACGAAGAAGCGGCTTGCAGAGCTGCGGCTCGAATCTGCGAAACAAAATCTCGCGCGCGTGAACGACATCTTCGAAGAGGTCACGCGGCAGATGGGCTCGCTGAAGCGCCAGGCTTCGAAGGCCGAACGCTACGGCGCCCTGCGCGATGAGCTACGCGGCAAGCTACGTGTTGTGATCGCCAGCCGCCTGACGCAGATGGATGCGGAACAGACCGCGACTGCGACTGAGATCAGCCGCCTCGCTGGGTTGATCGATTCGCAGGCTACCGATCTTGAGACGATGGACGCAAAGCACTCTGCCGGTGTGACACGCGGCTATGAACTCGACGGACAGATTCGCGAGGCGGGTTCGCGAGCGAACTCGAGCGCGGTGGAACTGGAGCGCATCACGGCGCGGCAGGGATCAAACACCGACCGCATCGCCGATCTCGAGCAGCGCATGACAACGGCGAACGACGATCTTGCGAGCGCGCGTGGACAGCTGGAGACACTGTCGTTCGAGCGCGAGCAGCATCGCAGCTTCCTCGAGAATGCGACGGCGGAATCGAACGGCTCACGCGAGGAGGCGCAGGCGAAGCAAACGCAGGCACACGAAGCGACGCGCAACGTGCTGGCTGCAGAGGCCACCGCCGAGAATCAGCGCCGGGTAGCGATGCAGTCGATGCAGCGCGCTGCGCAGGCCAACAACGAGATCGCGCAGGCCGAAGCTGCACTGCAGGGGCTCGAGCGCGAGAACGAGCGGCTTGCGGCTGAGTCTGAGACCGCACGCGGAGAGCTCGAATCACTCGGGGCGCAGCGCGGCCAGGTTGCAATGAATTTCGAGAGCGTGACCGAACGCCTGAAGCGGCTCGAGGCTGAGATCGTCGAGGTTCGGCAGACGTTGGAGCAGAAGCGCCAGGGGGAGACCCAGTCGCGGCGCCGCGGCGATGAGCTGCGTGCCGAGATGGCAACGCTGATGGGACGGCGCAGCTCGCTGGAGTCGCTGATTCGCGAGCACAGCTACTCGACCGACACGGTACGCAATCTCTTCCGCGCGAACGCGCAGCGGCAGCAGAGCGCCGGCATTGCACCAGTGGGAACGCTCGCCGACTTCCTTGAGGTCGAGGGACAGTACGAGAGCGTTGTCGACGAATTCCTGCGCGACGAGCTGAACTACATCGTCGTGAAGAGCTGGGACGCTGCCGACGAGGGCATGCGCATGCTGCACTCCGATGTTGCCGGACGCGCGACCTTCCTGGTGCACCCGAATGACGCGCAGGCTGCTTTCCCCTTTGCCGAGGGCATGCAGAGCGCCACGCACACCACCCGGGGCATCGTCCCGCTGAAGGACTGCATTCGTGTGCTGGATGGCTTCGGCAAGTCGCTTGAGGTGATCCTGCCCAAGCTGCGCGAAGGCTTTGTCGCGCCGGATTCCGAAACTGCGCGGTCTCTTGCTCTCTCCAATCCGCAGTCGTTCTTCCTCTCGCCTTCGGGCGAGACCTTCCACAACGTCACGGTCACCGGCGGACGTCCGCGTGAGCAGGGACCGCTGGCGCTGAAACGCGATCTCGCCGAGGTGCAGTTGAAGCTGTCGGCGATTGAGGCGGAGCTCTCGCAGAATGAGCTGGCGACTGCCGCTCTCACCCGCGAGATTGCCGAACTCAACGCGATGATGGAGTTGAAGAACCACGAGCGCCGCGAGGCCGAGCATGAGAGCGCGAACTCCGGTGCGGCGTTGCGGCAGATGGAGGCCGAGGCGGCGCGCATCGAGCGCCGGCTCCAGGAGTGGCAGCTTGCGATGGGCCGCAACGGCGATCAGAGGCAGGCGCGGCAGGACCTCATCGGCCGCAAACGCGAAGAGGCGGAGCGGTTCGAGACAGAACGCGCAACGATTGAGCGCCAGGTTTCCGAGTTGACGGAACGCATCGCCGGTATGCGTGCGAGCCGCGAGGAGTTGCAGTCTGCGGCTTCGGCGGCAAACGCTGCGCTCGCGGGGCTCGAAGAACGGCGCCGAAATGCAAACGCGAACTTCGAGCAGACGAACCGTCTGTATGAGTCGCAGTCGCAGCGCATCGGACAGCTCGAGCACCAGATTGCGACAGCGACCGGCGAGAAGCAGCGGCGCGAGGAAGAGAACACTACGCTGGCGGCGCAGCAGACAGAATTGGCTGAAATGCGGGCACAGGCGATTGCCGAAGGCGAGACGTTATCGTCCGAAGCGACGGCGCTGCGTACGGCAATGACGGAGCTCGACGCGAAGCTGCGCACGCTGCGGCATGAGACGGAGGCGCTTCGAGAACAGCGAGCAGCCCTGTCGGCGCGGGCAGCGAAGCTGAACTCCGATCTTGAGCATCTCGAGGCGACATGCATTGCGGATCTTTCTATCGAGGCAGCCGCACTGCGGACGGATCAAACGATTGCGCATCTCGAGGGCGAGGCGCTGGCCGCCGAGGATGAGGCGGCGCGCGGGCTGAAGCAGAAGCTCGAGGCGATGGGGCCGGTGAACATGATGGCGCTCGAGGAGTACAACGAGACGGCTGAGCGGCATGGCTTCCTGGAGTCGCAGCGCAAGGACCTGGTCGAGTCGATCGAGAACACGCAGGCCTCGATCAAGGAGATCGACGAGGTCTCGCGCGTGAAGTTCGACGAGGCGTTCAAGGTCATCAACGAGAACTTCTCGCAGACCTTCTCGAAGCTCTTCGGCGGCGGCCAGGCGTTCATGCGGCTGACCGACCCGGAGGCTGAGAACAGCGACCAGAGCGGCATCGACATCATCGCGTCGCCGCCCGGCAAGAAGCTGCAGAACGTGCTGCTGCTCTCGGGTGGTGAGAAGGCGCTGACGGCGCTCTCGCTGCTGGTGGGTATCTTCCAGTTCCAGCCGGCGCCATTCTGCGTGCTGGATGAGGTGGATGCTCCGCTGGACGAGACGAACGTCGGGCGCTTCGCGCGGCTCATCGCGGACATGGCCGAGAGTACGCAGTTTGTGGTTATCACGCACTCCAAGCGCACGATGGAGCAGGCGGATGTGATGTACGGCGTGACGATGCAGGAGCCGGGTGTGTCGAAGATTGTGTCGGTGTCGCTGGGCGGGCGCAGCGTTGGCAAAGAAGCAAGGGCTAAGGAAGCGCGTACGGCGGCGTAGCCATGAGGCGGTACAGGTTCGAGGCGGCCCTTCAGCGGAGTACGGGCTGGGGCGCCTTCGTCCTGTTTCCGCATAACACGACGACAGAGTTTCACCGCAAAGGACGGGTACCCGTGCAGACGCTTCTTGGCGGACTTCCCTACACCGGATCCCTGATGCCTTCCGTCGCGGGCTATCATCGGCTGTCCGTTCCGAAGGAGATTTGCGCACAGCTTGGCAAGGGTCCTGGCGATTTGATCAAGGTCGAGCTGTGGGAGGACGACAAACCACGAACGGTGGAACTGCCCGAGGAGTTTGTTCGCCTGCTGCGAACGGAGCGCCTGCTAGGAAAGTTTGAGACGTTGAGCGTCACGCGGCGCAAAGAGTACCGCAATTGGATTCTGTCGGCGAAGCGTGACGAGACTCGCTCCCGCCGGATGGTAAGGGCATTGGACTTTCTGAGAAAAGAAGGGGCGCCGCGGAGTGCATCGCGGCGACGCACGATCCTATGAATCCGCTGGATTGGCTGCTGGCGGTGCTACTTGTCTACTCGACGATTCGTGCGGCGATGCGTGGATTGGTGCGTGAGATGTTCGCACTCGCCGGGTTGCTGGTGGGATGTCTACTTGCGTGCTGGTACTACCGTAACGTCGCCGAGTTTCTGCGCGGGCTGGTGAATTCGGAACCACTGGCGGACTTTTGCGCGTTCCTGATGATCATCGGATTGGTGATGGTGGTGGCTGCACTGCTGGCTGCGGTAATCCGTCGCGGTGCCTCGGCGATTGGACTCAGTGCGCTCGACCGGCTTGGCGGAGCGGCCTTCGGGGTGACGCGCGGACTGGTGTTGGGGGCTTCCTTGTTGTTGGCGGTGACGGCTTTTCTGCCGACGGCGCCCTGGGTACAGGGCTCAAAATTTTCTCCCTATTTGCTTCGCGCCTCACATGCTGTATCCTTCGTGATGCCGCGACAGCTGAAGCGACAACTGGTGGAGGGTCTGGACCGGCTCAAGCACACAACGCCCAACTGGATCAACTACGGCTCTTCGTCGCACACTGTCAGTTAAGTCAAAAAAAGGAAACCGAGCGCGTGAAGCGTGAACTCGACAACCTCGTTCTCCAGATGCACGCCGCAGGTATCAGCTATACCGATGCGGTTCGTGAGTTCAAGAAGCGGTTTCTACTTGAAGTGCTTGTTCGTCATCGCGGCAATCAATGTAAGGCAGCCGAGGAGCTCGGCATGCACCGCAACACGCTGAGCCGCACGCTGGCGGAGCTGGATTTGGACTCCGCGCAGATCCGCAAGGGCATCCGTCGTCCGCCGCGCTCGGTGCGGCCGCCGGCACGCCCCGGGCTGCAAGTTGTAGGCGGCCGCTAACGCCGTCGGGCGTGCCGGTTCGTCTAATCGGAAGGAAGATGCACACCCCCTCACGCCGAAGCCTCCGCCACGGCCCTGCCCTGCTGACTTTGTGCGGCATGCTGGCGCTGTTGCCTGCTGCGTCAAATGCCGCGCAGGTGCAGTCAACAGCGGATACACCGGCGAGTGTGCCGGCGGGCACTGAGCAGCCGGCCCTTCCAACGCCCCAGCCACCCAGCGTTGCCATTCAGCCATCGATCCCCACCAGGCAGGCGCGTGCAGCCGAAGACGCGTATCTGGACGGCGCGAAGGAGGTCGAACGGAAGAACCTGGAGGCGGCCGAGAAGAGCTTCGTCAAGGCGACCCAGCTGAACCCGAACAATCAGGATTATGCACTGGCGTTGATCGTGACGCGCGAGCACCGTCTGACCGAGCTGGTACAGCAGGCTGCCAAACAGCGGGAACTGGGAAACAACGAGCGCGCCGAGGCGCTGCTTCAGGAAGCGCGGAAGCTGGACCCGAACAACGCCGTCATCGCGCAGCATTTCGGACCCTCGGCCGTTCCAATGGGTTCTGAACTTCCTCCCGACCACTCCATTGCGAATTCGCTGGGCGGGCCGGTGAAATTTGACCCGAAGCCCGGCAGGCAGGATGTGCATTTGCGCGGTGGTGCCACCGAACTCCTTCGGCAGCTGTACGCGCAGTTCGGCATCAGTGCCTCAATGGATTCGACAGCGAGGAGCGCCTTCCCGCTGAAGCTGGACCTGGAGGCTGTGACCTTCGATCAGGCAGCGCGCATCGCGTCGGAGATGACCAAAACGTTTGCGATCCCAGTGCAGCCGCACACCGCGCTCATCGCGGAGGACACGGAAGACAACCGCAAGCGTTTGAAGCCGCAGGTGGAAGAGACGCTCTATATGCCGGGGCTGCAGGAGAACCAGATGACGGAGATGGCGAACCTGGCTCGCGCCGTCTTCGATTTGCAATCCGTAACGGCCAGCCCGGCAACGGACACGATTGTGCTGCGGGGCGATCCGGACAACCTGAAGATTCTGAATGCGACCTATAACGGCCTGCTGAATGGCAGCGCTGACGTGATGCTTGACGTCAAGCTGTATGAGGTCGACCGAACCAATACGCGGAATCTCGGTTTCCAGCTTCCATCGTCAATCGGTGTGTTTTCGATCGCTCAAGAGGCGCAGCAGCTCGTTACGGCGAACCAGTCGGTCATCAACCAGGCCATCGCCTCCGGCGTCATCAAACCCACGGGGAATGCACTGACAGACCTGTTAACCGAGGCCGCTTTTCTCATTGGCTCGGGAGTTGCCAGCGCAGCGCAGTTTACCAATTTCATCGGCACCATCGGCAACGGGATAGCACTTTCCGGCGTGTACCTCAGTTCCGGCGCGACGCTCAACCTGCTGCTCAACTCCAGCGATGTTCGGATGCTCGATGCCTTGCAGGTTCGCGCCGGCACCAATCAGGACGCGACCTTCCGCGCCGGAACACGTTATCCGATTATGACCTCCCAGTACACGTACGGGGTGCAAGGCTCGGTGGCTTCTTCGGTGGCAGGGCTGAATATCAACGGCACCAGCGTGGGCTCGTTGCTGCAGCAGTATCTTGGGAACAACCAGGTCAGCGTGCCGCAGATTCAATATGAGGACCTGGGAATCACGCTGAAGGCGACACCCGTGATCCTTCGCGGCGGGACGGTCCAGGTGAAACTCGACCTGAAGGTTGAATCGCTCGGAGCCGGCTCTGTCAACAACATCCCGGTGCTGAACAGCCGTCAACTCACGTCCATTGCGACGATCCCGGCCGGCCAGACGGCACTGCTCGCCAGCGAGGTCTCCAGTTCGGAGATGAAGGCCGTGCAGGGTCTTCCGGGACTCAGCGAACTACCGGGATTTCAAAGCACGACCAATACAAACAAGACAGTCAGCACGGGAGAGTTGCTGATCACCATCACACCGCGTATTGTGCGCGACCGGGGGCTGCGCATCGCGAGCCGTCCGCTCCTGCTGCCATACAATCCGAATCCGAGCACGTCGACCTTCATCGAACCCCCGCCGCCGCCACCACCTCCGCCGCCACAACAGGCTCCGCAAAATCAGCAGCCAACGCAGCCGCCGAACGGAATCCCCCCCAATGCGGTTCCTCCGCGCACCGTGACGCCCCCTGCAGGCACAATTCCCACGCCCAATCCGCAGTAGTGCCTCCGTTGCGGGTAGTCCGGATTCTGGATATACTCATTACTGGCAGAGCGGGAGTAGCTCAGTGGTAGAGTGCTTCCTTGCCAAGGAAGATGTCGCCGGTTCGACCCCGGTCTCCCGCTCCAAAAACATCTCTTCCTGCGGTACACTCCTCAAGTCAATTTGTGAGTCCTGCATCGTGAGTTGAGCGTGTGGGCAGTAAGGCGCGGTACCCAAGTGGTAAGGGAGAGGTCTGCAAAACCTTTATGCGCCGGTTCGATCCCGGCCCGCGCCTCCAATCCCCTCTTCTAAAATTCTTTCCGCCATCACCGTTGTCTTCGGTGCTACTCTGGCGCGAAGAACCCATGGCAACCGCCACCGCACCGGAACACCTCACGCAGGCGAGAGCTGCGCGCTCGCATCTGCCATTCATTCTGGCGCTCGCGATTGTGGCGCGTGTTATCTTCGCAGCCTTCGCTTTGCGAGGGACAGGATCGATCACATCCTGGAACTATGAAGACGTCTTTATCGCGATGTCTTTAATCAATGGAGGCGGATACTCGTCACCGTTTCATTTCCCTTCCGGTCCAACCGCTCTTCTCTCGCCCGGCTACCCTCTTCTGATAGCAGCGGTCATCCCGTTCACCGGGACAGGACGCGGGGCCGTTTTTGCGCTGGTCGGCTTCCAGATATTTCTGTCGGTTCTCATCATTCCGTTGATTATGTGGATCGCTCGCAGGTACTTTGATACTCGCACCGCCAACCTGGCGGGATTCATTTACGCGATTGGGCAGCCGATGCTGGTGCTTCCTATCTACATCTGGGATACAACTCTTTCGGCTCTGCTTCTCACGGCAGCCGTTGCGTTTGCATCGAGTCCGCGCTGGAAAATGAGGTGGTATTCGCTGGTCAGCGGCGCCGGCTGTGCAATTGCAACGCTGGTCAATCCCACCCTGTTGCCCTCGCTGTTCTCTGTCTTTGGTTGGTCGGCATGGCGATCGCGCATTGTTCCCTGGTTGGGGGCTCTGACATTCCTGCTCGTCCTGTCGCCTTGGCCAATCCGCAATCTCAAGGTAATGCATTCGTTCATTCCCTTCCGATCAACAATCAACTACGAATTGTGGGAGGGCAATCATCCCGGCGCGGACGGCAATGTTCCGAAGGATGCCACACCCCTGGCGAATCCGCGCGAACGAGAGCTGTTCCTGGCGAAGGGCGAAGTCGGCTATATGCGCTCCAAAGGTGTACTGGCGAGAGCGTACATCTATACCCACAAGGCTGAGTTTGCGAAGCTCACTATGAAACGCATCGTTCGCTTCTGGGACGGATCTTCCGAATCACCGGCGCCGGGACCAATCACAGCGACTCTGACTGTGCTTGCATTCTCTGGGCTGGCACTCGCGTGGCGCCGAGGGCGGATGCCACCGCTGCTCGTATTGCCGATTGCCATCTACCCGCTGCCTTTTTACATCACTCATCCAAACGTGCGGTATCAGTTTGTGATCGATCCGCTGCTTGCGATCCTCGCCGGCTACGCGTGCGAATCGTTCTTCGCATGGTGCGCGCGCAGACCTGCGCCGGCGTCGACGGTCGTTGCGGCAAATCGACGGAAAAGCCTGATGGACGCTTGACTCAAAGTCCTACCAGGAGGAGAGTCGTGGCCACCGCCACTGTTGTAGCAAGCCCGGCACCGCCGAAGGTCGAGCGCTCCCACCTGCCTGTCATCCTGGCGATCGCGACCGTGGCGCGTGTCGCCACGGTTCTGGCTTACGCGCATGAACGATCCTTTCCGAATTTGCATCAATGGGGTTACGAAGATATCTACATCGCGCTTTCGCTCGCCAGTGGAAACGGCTTCTCGTCGCCCTTTGGTTTTCCCTCAGGACCAACCGCGCTCCTGGCACCGGGCTATCCCCTTTTGATCGCGGGAGTGGTACATCTGTTTGGCGCGGGGCCTGTCACTGCATGGGTCCTCATCTTATTTAACATTGTGGTGGCGCTTGTAACCCTGTGGCTGATCATGGGAGTTGCTCAGCGGCATTTCGGCACACGTGCCTCGAACCTTGCAGGTTTCCTCTTCGCCATTTGCGAGCCGATGCTCTTCGCACCGCTTTACCTCTGGGACACATGTCTCTCCGCCCTGATTCTTAGCGCTGCAATTGCTATAGCTCCTTCTCTTGATCGGAGCAACCGCAGATTTGTCCTTGTGGGCATCGGCACCGCCATCGCAATTCTCATTAACCCAGCTCTTTCTTTCGTGCTGTTCGCAATCTTTTTCTGGTCTGCCTGGAGAGCAAGGTTCTTTCCCTGGTTAGGCATCATGGCATTTCTGGTCATCTTCTCCCCATGGCCCATTCGCAACGCATTGGTGATGCATTCCTTCATTCCGCTTCGTACAAGCTTTGGTTATGAACTCTGGGTGGGCAACCATCCGGGAGCCGATGGAAATCTGCCGTGGCACCTTGGCCCGCGGGATACCTTCAGCGAGCGTCGTCTATTTCTGGAAAATGGCGAGGTGAAGTACGTTGGAATAAAGTTCTCTCTCGCGCGCTCCTATATCTCGAACCATCCCATGGAGTTTGCAAAACTTACCGAGAACCGCTTCATCCGCTTCTGGGCTGGGACCGGACAAGGTCCCGCCGCTCCGAGCCACAAAACACTCTATCTGTCTGTTTTAGCCTTTGCCGGGCTAGCCCTTCTGTCGCGACGGAGGCAGACCTTCATCCTCTTCGCTCTCCCTCTCGTCATCTTTCCGCTCCCCTACTACATCACGCATGCAGAGGTCAGATACCAGTTCGTCATCGATCCATTGCTTGCGATCCTCGCCGGCTACGCGTGCGAATCGTTCTTCGCGTGGTGTGCACGCAGGCCCACGCCTTCGCCGAAACTCGCTTCTGCTGTGGGAAATTAGGCGCCTACCTGCAACTCTTCAGCCTGGTCACTCATACGTTCGTTGCAGATTTGTGCGCGAGTATACAGAAAGTAGACAGCCTTCCGTACCAGATTGCCCATTACTCCCGTGATGGGGGACTCACAGCAACTCCACTCTAGAATCAGGCCATTGCTCAGCCCCGGGAGCAATCAGGAGGTTCTATCGGATGAAAGTTCTAGGCCGATTGTCGCTCGCCGTTCTCGCTTCTGTTGCGTTTCTGAGTCCACCATCATCCCGCGCCGCCGCGGTCTCCATCTCGCATGAGAAGCTGCATCAGTGCGGGCACGAATTTGTCTTCTGTAACGGGAGACAGGCGTACAGCCTCAGCGAAATCGAGAGCGGTGCGATTCAGATTCCGGTCTTCCCGATCCTGCCGAGCGAAGTCGTCATCGTGAACGACACCGGCCACACGGTCGACACTCTGCAGCTCTCGTTTACGACGATTCAGCTCTTCAGCTTCGATGTGCGGTGCATCGTTGAACAGAACATGAAGCAGTATCTCAACTCCTGCAGCATCGCGAAGAGTTACTCCGGCTTTTCACACAGTCTCTTCAGTTCGGTAACTGCTGACTTCACGTTCGAAGCTGGACGTAAGGGCGGCATACCGGATGGGGAATACTTCGACATCACGACCGTCGGATTCATGCCAGGCGGTTACCTGTGCGGCGGTCATGACCCCGGCAACGGCGGCGATGGCGGCAGCGGTGGTAGTGGTGGCGATGGCGGTAACGGCGGCACCGGTGGCACCGGTGGACCGGTGGCACGGGTGGCACCGGGTGGCTCGGGTGGCACGGGTGGCACGGGTGGCTCGGGTGGCCCGACCGGACCGCCTCAGCAGTAATCACAGACAACAAGACGAGGAGGCATCACGCCTCCTCGTCTTCTCTTTGGTGGGTTCCTTATTTGAGCGTTGAGAGTGTGGGCTGCAGATGCACCGTGATTCCATCCTCCGCCGCCTGGAAGGCGATCATCTGCTTCAGCGTTTCGTAAGGAAGTGAGTCAATCGCAAGGAAGTGCCCGTTGACCGCCAGCATCGGAACCTGCACCGCGAACAGGTCCTGCGCAAGTTTTACATTCGCATCCACGGCCGCCCTGGTCTCCGGCAGCTCAGCACATGTCGCCACAGCGGCAGGATCCGCACCCGCAGCCATGATGGCAGCCTTCAGGGTTTCATCGGCGCTCGCCGGCGTCAGGCCGGCCTGCTTCGCATAGACTGCCCGTGCGTAGGCGAAGAATGGGGCATCCCCCTTTGTCTTGCGAACGCAAACTCCATCCAGTGCGGCGCGCTCGGCATAAGGATGGCCGGGCTCTGGAGCGTCCAGAAAGACAATGCGTGCCTGCGGAAAGTCCTGCTCGATGTTGTCCATCTTCTCCTGTGCGTCGCGGCACTTGTCGCAGTTCAAATCTGCGAACTCAACAAGCAGCAGATCGTTGCTCTTGGCTCCCTTCGCTGGACCGTTGGCACGGTCCTGCAGCGCCTTGCGATTGTCGGCGAACGGCTTTGCGCCGAAGTCCATCACGTTCTCCGCGATCGCGTGTTTGCCGTCCGGCGTCGTAAAGAAGATCAGCGACGACGTCTTGCCCGGAGCGCGCTTGTCGGCCACCAGCACAACCACCTTGGCCACGCCGGCTGCCGGCGTCTTCACGATTCCCTCCACCTGCCACAGGCGATTTGCGTCATAGCCCCACAACGCCTTCAGAAAGCTGTTCACCTCGTCCACGCTGGGTGAGTCCGACGTAAAATTCTTCGGATTCACCGCCGGAAACGGATTCGTTGTCTGGGCCTTGGGAGCCTGGGGAGCTGCGGGCACGCTGTTTTGCGGCACCGGTGTATTTGACGCCGGAACTGTCTGTGCCGCCATTGTGATGCTCGCTGCAACCGCGAACGCGAATGCAACCGCCATGTGTTTCATCTTTGCCAAAGTTAAATCTCCTTCATCTTGCTGCAACAGCACGCGTGGCGCTGCCATGAATTAAACCTCACGCCTTGCCGCAATGGGAAAGCGCCTGCCCATACCAAATGCTTTCTTCGAGACTTTCAACACCGGTGCGGCCTGCTGCCGCTTATACTCTGCCAGTTCGACGAGCCGGATAATCTTCTGAACCAGCTCCGGTGAGACTTTCCGCATCGCTGCAATCTCGTCAGCGGAACGGTAATCCTCCACGTACGCTCTCAGAATCGGATCGAGCACCTCGTACGGCGGCAGCGAGTCCGTGTCCTTCTGGCCGGGTCGCAATTCTGCCGAGGGCTCTTTGTCGATCGTCTCCTGTGGAATGATCTCGCGGTGCCGGTTCGCATACCGGCTCAGCGCGTAGACCTCGGTCTTATACAGATCGCCGATGACGGCCAGCGCGCCCACCATGTCTCCATAGAGTGTGCAGTAGCCGGTCGCCATCTCGCTCTTGTTACCCGTGGTAAGCACCAGGCCTCCCTGCTTGTTCGAGAGCGCCATCAGTAGACCGCCGCGAATGCGCGGCTGCAGGTTCTCTTCGGCGAGACCAAAACCTGTGCCATCGAAAAACGGCTCCAGTGCGCGTGAGAACTGATCGAAAACAGCGCGCACCGGCACGACATCGAACTGAATCCCGAGATTCTTCGCCAACCTCTCTGCGTCCGTCACCGAACCCGCCGAGGAGAACTCGCTGGGCATGCCGATACCGCGCACATTGTCGACACCCAGCGCCTCCACCGCAATTGCCGCAACCAGTGCGGAATCAATCCCTCCGCTCAAGCCGAGCAGCGCCTTTTTGAAGCCGCACTTGTGCAGGTAATCGCGCGTGCCCAGCACCAAGGCCTTCCAGGTGCGCTCACATTCGGCTTCGCCGCCGGGCATCTTCGCACTCTCCCCGATGGCGTCGTTCTTGTGCGACACCGTCACCGGATGCGCCTCGGCCGTATCGAGAACTACGAGGTCCTCTTCAAACTCTTTGGCCTGCGCGATCACCTCGCCGCGAGGATTCATCGCGAACGAATCGCCGTCAAAGATGAGACTGTCATTGGCGCCCACCTGGTTCACAATCACAACCGTCGCGCCATGACGCTCCGCCAGCGCACGAATCATCCGACGCCGCACCGCGGGCTTGCCATGCCAGTAAGGCGAAGCGGAGATGTTCAGGATCAGGCGGTGGCCGCTCAGCGGCTGTGGAAGCACCGCCCACTGCTTCATCAGCTCTTCTACGGGGTCGTTTGGGTAGAAGCGTTGCGGCCAGAACATCTTGTCGTTCCAGGCGTCCTCACAAACCGTGATCGCGATCGCGTGCCCCTTGACCTTGGTCAGGCTTTGACGTGACGCGGGCTCGAAGTACCGCTGCTCGTCGAAGACGTCATAGTACGGCAGCAAACGCTTCGTCTGCGTGAATCGGATTTCTCCGGCCTCGAGCACCGCAGCGACGTTCCGGATGCGCTTGCCGCCGCCGTCCTGCTGGCAGCGCATCGGCGAGCCCACAAGCATCGCAGGCTTGCTCGCTCCGGAGGTCAGTTCTGCCAGCCTGTGCAGCGATTCCTCGGCTCTGCGTACAAAAATCTCCTTCTCCAGCAGGTCCGCCGCGGGGTATCCCGCGGTTGCCATCTCAGGGAAGATGACCAGTTCGACGCCCTGGGCCGCCGCCTGTTCGTAGAACCTGGAGATAAGCTGAAAATTGCCGGAGAAATCCCCTACTGTAGGGTTGATCTGGGCCAGAGCGATTCGCACAGCTTAAGTCTACAGTGCTGCCTCACGTCCGGGTTCGCCCTAGGCTCCTGTGCCTGCAAAGACGACGCCGATCGTCCGGGCCATAATTCGCAGGTCGAGCATCAGGCTCCAGTTCTCGACGTAGGCCGTATCCAGCGAGATGTAGTTGTCGAACGAGGGGTCCTGCCGCGCCTCTACCTGCCACAGCCCTGTAATGCCCGGCAGCACATCCAACCGGCGAAGGTGGGCAAGATCGTACTTCTCCACCTCAGCGGCCAACGGAGGCCGTGGCCCCACCATGCTCATCTCGCCCTTCAGCACATTCAACAACTGCGGCAATTCGTCCAGCGAGTACTTGCGCAGCCACCGGCCAACGCGAGTAAGTCTCGGATCTTCCTTGATCTTGAACAGCACGCCATCGCGCTCGTTCATATGTTGCAAGGCACCGCGCCGCTGCTCCGCATCCTTCACCATTGTGCGGAACTTGATGCATTTGAAGACCCGTCCTTTGCGGCCCAACCGGTCAGCCGTATACAACACGGGGCCGGTCGAATCCGAACGAATCAGCAACGCAATCAGTGCCATGAAGGGCGCTGCCAACATCAGGCCCACGGATGCCAGCAGGATATCGATGACGCGTTTCAACAGGAAGGCATCGCGGGGGAAGTCCTGCCGGTGCAGCGGAATGGTCGGAAATTGACCGATGTACTCCACTGGCGCGTTCCACGCAAGGCCGTCATAGAGATCGGGGACTACGCGTACCTCGATGCCCAGCGCCCGCGCATCCTCGACAACAGCGATCACTGTCTGTTTCTCGGCAGGTGTTGAGAAGTAAATCTCGTCGACGAACAGCGACCGCGCCAGCGCCACGCAGTTGCGGATGTTTCCTACAACCTGCGACCCTGCGATGCCCTCACTGCGGCCGTCCATCGTGATGAAGCCCTTAAAGCGGAAGCCCATATGCGGGAGCGACTCAAGGTGATTGCGCAGCGCGTGTCCCACGCGGCCATCGCCCACGATCAGTACGTTGCGGACCTCGAGCCCTTCGATAAACCGCTTCTGCCGCAGCCGCCGCCACAAGGCTCGCCTCGCCATCAGCATCACCATCGTCAGCAGCACGGTGATGATCATGACGATCCGAGACACCGCATACGCTCGCAGCAAATACAACGTGCCGCACAGCAGCAGGCCCGCAGTCAGTGTCGCCTGCACGGTCATGCGTTGTTCATGCATGCCGCTGCGCGAATCCGTGGAACGATACAGCCCGTAAATACGCGCGAACACAACCAGGTAGAAGCAGAAGAGCAGAAGATAAAGGAACAACACCCCGGGCGCCGGCCCGGCGATCTGTTGGATCAGAGTTCCCTCAGCTGTGCGAGCCTGGGGAAGCCGGATCTGGAAGCCAATCAATCCCGCAACGAGGACGCTCATGCAGTCCAGTGCCACCCAGACCAGACTGACCACGGAGGGGCGCGACACGCTCGATGTCCCCTCGCGCGCAATCGGCCTCGACCGTCGTTGACTGCGCCGAGAAATCACTACTTGTTCGATGTAATCCGGTGTTGCCATCGGAATCAAAACCTTCTCAGCGTTGCGTTTATGGTTCCAGTTGTGCGGGGCACAATCCACGGATCGGTATTGTCTGGTTTCCCGCGTAGAGCCTATAGTCGTCCTGGTACGTTACTCTCACGCTAACACGATCCATGCTGTAAAGTTTTGCAACAATTGGTGTTTCAGGAGTTACCCTTCAGGGCCACAAGACTCTGCGTCACCCGTTCGGGGAACCCCCTGCAGGATCGCTTCCAGGTGGGACGAGCTCATCAAGTAACAGGAACTCTCGGAGTACAGGGTCCGCGCTTTTCTTCATCTCATCCATGGTGCCAAAAAAGCGTGCCTTGCCTTCGTGAAGGAAAACTACTCGGTCCGCGAGCTTTTCCGCGAATCGCGTGTCATGAGTTACGACAATGCTCGTGAGATGCAACTGCATTTTGAGAAGTTGGATTAGATTCCCAAGTAAATGCGCCATCAACGGGTCGACCATTGTGGTGGGCTCGTCATAAAGAATCGCCGTCGGCTGGGCCGCTAAAGCCCGCGCGATCGCCACCGAGCGCTTCATCCCTGTAGACAGGTCGCTGGGCAACAGGTCCTTCATCCCCATCACCCCGACCATATCCAGCAGCCCCGTCACCAGCTTCTGAATCTGGTCCTCTTCCATGTGCTCCCGTTCGCGGAGCGGAAAGGCCACGTTTTCGCCCACCGTAATCGAGTCAAACAGCGCTCCGCTCTGGAAGACCATCGTGACCTTCCGGCGAACCTCCTGCATCTGGCGCTCGCTGAACCCGGCAATATCCTGCCCTGCTACAAGCACGGTCCCCCGGTCAGCCTTCAGGAATCCCATCAGAATTTGCAGCGAAACCGACTTCCCCACACCGCTTCGCCCCAAAATGCACAGAGTTTCCCCAGGATTTACATAGAAACTCACGTCTTTCAGCACCACAAAATCGCCAAACGACTTACATACGTTCTCAAAGGCGATGTAGGGCCCCACCCCGGTATTGGCGAATTCCGCCCCTCGCAGCCCCGCCGTGGCTGAAAAGTCCGCCTCCTCCGCGGCAGCCTCCACCTCAGCCTCATTCGCCTGGGCCGCCTCGGCCATGAACTCCTCGACCACCGGCGCGTCTTCAGGCGAGACGGCCGCGGTCAGCGACTCCTCGGGGTCAACCTCCAGCTCCGGTTTCCCGGGATCAGGCACCTGCGACATCGTCGGCAGCTCTCCTCCACCAGTATTTCAGACCGTCTTAGGTATCTAATGCATCCAGATGCCGTTTCGCTTCGACAAACTCCTCCGGAGTATTCAGGTTGGCAAACCAGAGCGTTTGTACGGCCCGTTGAGCCTCGGTCGTGAATTGCCAATCTTCGCCCCGGCTCAAACCGAGATGCGGTTCACCGAACTCAATAAGCGGGAGGCAGAAGAACCCGCTGCCTGGTAGAAGTCCTTCTCTTTCCGAAAGCGTTCCCGCTGCCTGCTCAAGCGCCGGTACCAACTTGTACTCGCCACGCTCAATGGCCGTGGTAAGGAATGGCCCGACATCCCGGTGCAAAAGACAGAGTCCTGGCTGCGGCCGTCCACCGTGCTCGAACATCTGCACACGTGCTCTGCCGAAGGCCGCATTCTTACTGGACGACAAGCACTTGCCTATCCACCAAAAGAGAAACGCCGACGGAACGAACGGCATATCTACCGCCATGAACAAATTCCATTCGAAGACCGAATGTCGCAGCCCTGCCTCCATCCCGGACATCGGCCCACACCCAGGATGAATGTCCCGCACAATCGGAGCGAACGCTGCAAACTCCTCGTTGTCGGTCAAGATCCGAACATCCATGCAAACGCGGCGCAGCTTCTTCACCGCATGCCGGATCAGCGGCTTCCCCGCGAGTTCCATCAGCGCCTTATCGCGTCCCATGCGCGAGCTCTTGCCTCCGGCCAGGATGTATCCGCCCACCTCGTGCGGAAAAGGCGCGTCCGCCACTAGGCCCCCACAACCCCAAAGAACCGCACTACCGACTCAATGCCCCGATGAAAGTTCGAAAGATTGAACTTCTCGTTCGGCGCATGCAGGTTGTCGTCCGGCAAACCGAAGCCCATCAACACCGTCGGAATCCCCAGCTCGCGCACAAAGTCACCAACGATTGGAATCGACCCGCCGCCGCGAATGAACACCGTGTCTTTCTTGAAGACCTCTGCCATCGCCTGCTTCGCCGCGCGAATGAACTGGTTATCCGAGCTCACCACAATTGGATCGCCCGAGTGAATCATTCGCACCTCAACCGTGATTCCCTTCGGACAGATCTGCTCTACAAACGCCTTGTACTTCGCGAAAATGTCCGTCGGCTTCATCCCCGGCACAAGCCGGAAGCTGACCTTTGCGAGCGCCTTCGCCGGAATCACCGTTTTCGCGCCGGCGCCTGTAAAGCCGCCGGGCATGCCATGCACATCCATCGTCGGCCGAGCCCACGTGCGCTCCAGCACCGAGAACATCTCCTCGCCCGTCAGCTCCGTCGAGCCGACCTCATGCTTCCGATATTGCTCCTCATCAAACGGCAACGCGCGCCACGACTCCAGCTCGTCCTTCGACGGCTCCTCAATGCCGTCATAGAAACCCGGAATCGCGATATGCCCATCCTCGCGTTTCAGCTGCGCGATGATCTGCGCGAGCGCCACAAACGGATTCGGCGCCGCTCCGCCATACATCCCTGAGTGCAGATCCTGTGCCGCGCCGCGCGCTTCAATCTCCGTGTAGATCATCCCGCGCAACCCCACGCAAAGCGTCGGCAACTCCGGCGCAAACATCTCCGTGTCGCTCACCAGCGCCACATCGGCCTTCAGTGTGTCGCCATGCTCACGCACATAGGCAGCAATTCCCTCGCCTCCAACCTCCTCCTCGCCCTCGAGAATCACCCGCACATTCACCGGCAGCTTTCCATCGGCCTTCATCACCGACTCCAGAGCCTTCAGGTGAATCATCAACTGCCCTTTGTCATCGACCGCGCCACGCGCGTACAGGTTTCCATTGCGCTCCGTCGGTTCAAACGGTGGCGACTTCCACTCATCCAGCGGATCCGACGGCTGCACATCGTAGTGCGCATAGCAAAGCACCGTGGGCTTCCCCGCCGCATGCAGCCAGTCCGCATACACCAGCGGATGCCCATTCTTGTGCTTCGCGCTGGTCGTCTCGATCAGCCGAACATTCTCCATGCCCGCCGCGCGCAGCTTCTCCGCCGTCCACTCCGCCGCCTTACGCACATCGTCCGCATGTTCCGGCGCCGTCGACACCGACGGAATCCGCAACAGCTCCTTCAACTCCTCGACAAACCGCTGTCCATTCTTCTGCGCGTAGGCAATCGCCGCTTCACTCATCCGTTTCTCTCGCTCCTTTGGCTGCCCCGCAGTATCGCATCCCCGCAATGGGCTCTGCACACCTCCGCTGGCTCGGCCCGCATCACAAGGCGTAGACTTGCGACGCCTAAGGAGGACCGCGCTATGACCGCAACCACCACTTCCCTCGACGATGGCACCATGGTCGACCGCATGGCGCAGTTCGATCTGGCACAAGAGATTGCTGATGCGACGAGCAAAAAGCCCTGGCCCTCCGGTCAGTACGCCAAGACGCTCTTCAAGAAACACGACTTCCGCGTCGTGCTCATCACCATGGAACGGGGCGCGCACATGAAGGAGCACCACGCCGACGGCACCATCTCCGTGCAGGTCCTCAAGGGCAAGGTTCGCATGAACGTCGGCGGCAAACCGTACGAACTCTCCGCCGGTAACCTCTTCACGCTCGGGGCATCCATCCGCCACGACGTCGAAGCGCTCGATGACTCGGCCTTCCTGCTGACCATCTCCTGGCCCAGCAGCGAAGAGCTCGCCGCGATGAAGCACCGCGGCTACGGTAGCTAGCAATTCTCTCGTATCAGGTGGTCTACGTCTTCGGCTGGAACAGCGCGATCCGCGACCCTGTCGGGTCGTTCATGATCGTCATCCATCCGATGTTCGGAATCTCCTGCGAATCAATGAAAATCTGCGCGCCGAGCGACTTCGCCTTAGCCGTTGCAGCCTTGATGTCATCCACCCCGACATACGCCAGCCATCCTCCCGGCATGTCCTTCGCCGAGTACGCTCCTCCGCCTGGCCCGCTGTCCGCCTTGAAGGTCGAATAGATCCCCATGGGCCCCATGTCCATGTCATCAAACTTCCAACCGAACATCCCGCCGTAAAACGCCTGCGCCTTCTTCAGGTCTGGCGTGTTGAGTTCCAGATGCACAAACGGATTCGCCATAGGTCTTCTCTCCTTCGCAGCAGAATCCGCTTATCTTATTCCCGCAACAGCAGGGTCGTCCGCTCGTTTACAAGCTTTTCTCCGTCGCGCCGATCAACTCGAGCGGCGATTCCATGGCGATTTGTCGCCTCGGTCGTGTCACCCATGAAATACCCGCAGCCATCACCAGCCACGGCACGCAGAGCGAGCCAAGCCCAACGGCAAATCCGCCGGTCAGTTCGCGCATCCATCCCATCCAATACGGCCCCAGGAACCCGCCGATGATGCCGAGCATATTAATCGTGGCGATCGCCAGCGCCGCCTGTTCGCCGCGAAACAGCTCGGTAAAGATCGCCACCCACGGAGCCTGCATCGCAAAGAACACCACCATAACGACCAGGAGTACCACCGCCGCAATCCACCCCCGGAAATGCAGACCCGCAATCAGCATCAGCAGCGCCAGCAGCAGCGTGGGAACAATAACATGCAAGCGGCGCTCGTGTGTCCTGTCAGAGTGGATGCCGTACACGATCATCCCCACTGCTCCCGTTGCAGCCGCGATCGCAATCAGATAGCCGACGTTTCCCGGCGTCGCGCCGGTTAGCATCCGCAGAATCTCCGGCAGGAAGAAATTCACCGCATAGATCGACCCCAGCAGGCAAAGCGCGCACAGTCCGAGCATCCACACGCGCGGGTCGCGCACTACGGCAAGCAAGGCATCCCCGCGATTGGATGGATGATCTGGCGGATACGCTCCCGCGATGTCTAACTCCAGCGCCTCGCGTTCGTCCTCGCGCAGCCACTTCGCGGCTCTGGGTCTCTCTGCAAGCGTGAACCAGATCGCCACACTCAGCAGCACTGCCGGTATGCCTTCGATCAGGAACAGCCACTGCCAGCCATGCAGGCCGAGCCGTCCATCCAGTCGCAGCAGCGTTCCGGCAACGCCTCCCATCACCACGCTGGCCAGAGGCAGCGATACATAAAAGAGGCCGATGGCACGCGCGCGTTCCTTCGCCGGAAACCAAAGCGATATGAAGTAGGCCGCTCCCGGGAAATATCCCGCCTCCGCAATACCCAGCAGCACCCTCATGCCATAGAAGCTTGTGCGCGAGTGCACGAGCAGCATCGCCATCGCCAGCAGGCCCCACGTGAGCATGATTCGGGCCAGCCATCGTCGCGCTCCAAATTTCAGCAGCAGCCAGTTCGACGGCACCTCGCAAAGCGCATAGCTGATGAAGAACAGCCCAGCGCCCAGTCCATATACATGCGGAGAAAAATGCAGATCGCGGTTCATCGGCTCCGCCGCGAAGCTGATGTTCACGCGATCCGTGTACGCAGCCAGGTAGCCCAGCGACAGCAGCGGCAGAATTCGCCACCGCGCCTTGCGCAGAGCGCTCTCCAGCGCAGTCCGGTACGCAACGGCGTCCATTGCCACCCGCCCTTCCCCAAAAGCCTGCTCTGCTGTGTGGCGCCAAGCTTACGCCGCGATCCCCTCTTCGGCTACATCTTTCCTGGACAACATCTGTAACGCCCAGATGGTACCGTTAGATTAATGCCACGGCTCTCCTCACTTGCATTTGCAATCTCCATCGCTCTCAGCCCTAACGTCTTCGCCCAGCAGGCACCGCCACCCACGCCGCCGCAGAGCAATATTCCGCACGGCGCTCCGCTGAACCCCGCGCTGCCCACCGTCTTCATCGTCGGCGACTCCACCGCACGCAACAGCGCAGACCTCGGCTGGGGCGACCATTTCGCGCAATTCTTCGACATCTCGCGCATCAATGTCGCGAACCGCGCCATCGCCGGCCGCTCCGCGCGCTCCTACATCGACGAAGGGCACTGGTCCAACACTCTCGCCGAGATGAAGTCCGGCGACTTCCTCCTCCTGCAGATGGGCCACAACGACGGCGGTGATCTCGGCGGCGCCAAGCCGCGCGGCGACCTCAAAGGCGTCGGCGACGAAACACAGGACGTCGCCCAGACCACCGGCCCCTACGCCGGCAAGATCGAGACCATCCACACCTTCGGCTGGTACCTGCGCAAGATGATCGACGACGCCAAAGCCAAAGGCATCCACCCCATCCTCCTCACCCCAACCATCCGGAACATCTGGAAGGCTCCCGACGGTTCACCCTGCGGAGCTGCCACTCAACCCGCCTGTCCTGCTGCCGCCCACATCGAGCGTGACATGGGTTACAACGACTGGGTCCACCAGGTCGCTGCACAGGAGAACATCCCAGATCTCGAACTCGGCGATCGCGAAGCCGACAAGCTCGAAGCCCTCGGACCTGAGAAGACCGCGCCGCTCTTCCCCAAAGACCACACCCACACCAGCCCGGAAGGCGCCAACCTCGTCGCTGAAACCGTCGCGTCCGTCATCCGCAGTTCCAACGACCCTCTGTCCCGTTATCTCAAGCCTCTTCGATAAGTGGCGGATTTCGACAAAGATGGCCGTCGTGTGGGCTACGGGGACAAAGGCAAACCGTGCGTGGATCTACGTCCTGACATTCTGCCTCTGCTTTTTCTTGGCAATAACAGTGGGTGCGGTCATTTTCGCGGTACCGGACGGTGGATGGAAGATGGGAATTCGCGCAACCCTGTTCTTTTTGTTCGCCGACGTCAGCTGCTATAGGGCTCTCCAGAGGCGCCGTCATGCCAGCGACGCCTACAGAACAAAGCTGAATCTACTGGCGAAATCGTCTAAACTATAGATATCCGTGAGTCTGCGCACTCGCCATCTCGCTTGCCTGTTTCTGCTGGTCTCCACCCTCGGAGCCTCGCAGGCGTCTGCCTCGCGCGCGCGTCACGGCTTCTATGGCGACCGCATCACCGCGATCCTCTACCGCCACGCCATTGACTCCCACAGCGAACAGCAGGCACAGAATCTCAAAGCCGGTGTCGCCGCTGACCCGGAAACCCTCCTGATTCCTGCGCCGTCCCGCGCCGCCTTCCACGCCACGTGGACGATGCGGCCGCCCGTCGCGCACTCTGCCGCAGTCTTCGCGGCCACCAGCTTCGCGCGCGCCTGATCTTTTAGCGCTCAGTCTGCGGGTCGCGGTTCATTCCGGCCTGCTCAACTCCGCGTAAACTAAGGGTTGCGCCGCCCTGCGCCCGGCATCCGTCCGGAGCGCCCCACGCAAGAAAGCGGCGCGCCACCTGAGAAACGAGACATCCGTGTTCAACAACGTCCTCGCCAAAGTCTTCGGCACCTCCAACGACCGCGCCGTCAAGCGCATGCTCCCCACGCTCACCGAGATCAACAGCCACGAGCCCGCGCTCAAGCAACTCACTGACGAGCAGCTCGCCGCCAAGACCGTTGAATTCCGCGCCCGCATCGCCGCCGCCATTGAAGGCCTCACCGAGCCCGAACGCAGTGACCCGGACACGCTCGCCGCGGCTGAAAAGCGCATTCTCGACGAGATCCTCCCCGAAGCCTTCGCCGTCGTTCGCGAGGCCGGCATCCGCACCGTCGGCATGCGCCACTTCGACGTCCAGATGATCGGCGGCATGGTCCTTCATTCCGGCAAGATCTCCGAAATGAAGACCGGCGAAGGCAAGACGCTCGTCGCCACGCTTCCCTGCTATCTCAACGCGCTCGCCGGCCACGGCGTCCACGTCGTCACCGTCAACGACTACCTCGCCAAACGCGACGCCGAATGGATGGGCAAGATCTACGGCTTCCTTGGCCTCTCCGTCGGCGTCATCGTCCACGATCTCTCCGACGAGCAGCGTCGCGAGGCCTACGGTTCCGACATCACCTACGGCACCAACAACGAGTTTGGCTTCGACTACCTGCGCGACAACATGAAGTTCGACCTCAAGGACACCGTGCAGCGCCGCCACTACTACTGCATCGTGGACGAAGTCGACTCCATCCTCATCGACGAAGCGCGCACCCCGCTCATCATCTCCGGTCCCACCGACAAGACCACCGACAAGTACGCCATCGCCAACACCATCATCCCGCAGCTCGAAGAGGGCGAGATGATTGAGAACTTCGAGAACCAGTCCAAAACCTGGAGCGGTGACTTCGTCGTCGACGAAAAAGCCCGCGCCATCACCATCACCGACGACGGCTGGGAAAAGATCGAAAAGCTTCTCGGCATCGGCAACATTGCCGACCCCGAAAACTGGGACATGAAGCACCACATCGAAGTCGCGACCAAGGCACACTCTCTCTACAAGCGCGACGTCGAGTACGTAGTGAAGGACGGCGAGATCATCATCGTCGACGAGTTCACCGGCCGCCTCATGCCAGGCCGCCGCTGGTCCGACGGCCTCCACCAGGCCATCGAAGCCAAGGAAGGCGTCGATATCCGCAAAGAAGATCAGACGCTCGCGACCATCACTTTCCAGAACTACTTCCGCCTCTACAAGAAGCTCTCCGGCATGACCGGCACCGCTGAGACCGAAGCCGCTGAGTTCGAGAACATCTACAAACTCGAGATCGTCGTCATCCCCACCAACCGCCCGATGCTCCGCATCGAGAACTCTGACGTCGTCTACCGCACGGCAAAAGAAAAGTACCTCGCTGTCGCTGACGAGATCGAGCGTCTCCACTCCTCCAAGCAGCCGGTGCTCGTCGGCACCACGTCGATCGAAAAGTCCGAGCTGCTCTCCGACATCCTCAAGCGCAAGGGCGTCCGTCACGTCGTCCTCAACGCGAAGTTCCACGAGAAGGAAGCCGAAATCGTCGCACAGGCAGGCCGCCTCGGCATGGTCACCATCGCCACCAATATGGCCGGTCGCGGTACCGACATCCTCCTCGGCGGCAACTCCGAATTCATCGCGCGCCAGGACCTCGTCAAGCGCAACCTCGCTCGCGCGCTCTCACCCGCCGAAGGCGCCATTCACCCCCTCGCCGCCGCGGGCTTTACTCGCTTCTACTACCAGGGCCAGGAGTTCGAGACCTCGCAGGAGCAGTGGAATCAGATCATCGCCGCGCACGAGTCCGCTACCAAGCTCGAGCACGAGAAGGTCATCGAATCCGGCGGTCTCTTCATCCTCGGCACTGAGCGTCACGAGTCACGCCGCGTCGACAACCAGCTCCGCGGCCGCGCCGGCCGTCAGGGCGACCCGGGTGCTTCTCGGTTTTTCCTCTCCCTCGAAGACGACCTCATGCGCATCTTCGCGCGCGAGTGGGTCGGCACCCTGCTACAGAAGCTCGGCATGGAAGAGGGCGTGCCCATTGAGTCGCGCATGATCTCCAAGCGCATCGAAGGCGCGCAGAAGGCCGTCGAAGCCCAGAACTTCGAGTCCCGCAAGCACGTCCTTGAGTACGACGACGTCATGAACAAGCAGCGCGAGGCCGTCTACGGCCTCCGCCGCCAGCTCATGGAAGGCGTCGAACAGAAAGAGCTCATCACCGAGGACTACGTCTCCACCATCCTCTCGGGTCTCCTTGAGGAGCACATCCCGGAGAAAGCGCACGTCGAACAGTGGAACATCGAAGGCCTCTTCAATGGCGTCTTCGACATCTTCGGCGCAAAGCTCACAAAGGAAATGGGCGCCCCGGAATCCGACGCCATCGACTTCGACGAGCTCTCCCGTCACGACCTCGGCGAGGCCATCTTCAACAAACTGCGCGAACGCTACGACGTCAAGGAACAGATCCTCGGCGCACCCAACATGCGCTACCACGAGCGCGTCGTGATGCTCTCCGTGCTCGACGGCCTCTGGAAGGATCACCTGCTCAACATGGATCACCTCAAGGAGGGCATCGGTCTCCGCGGCTACGCCCAGGTCGATCCGCTCGTCGAGTACAAGAAGGAATCCTTCATCATGTTCGAAGACATGATGCGGCGCTTCCAGGAGGATACCTGCCGCCATCTCTACCGCATGCAAATCCTCGCGCCCGATGGCACACCCATTGAGACGATGGAACAGCTCGGCGCCCTGCAGGCACGCCACTTTGGCGGCCCTCCGCAGATGCCTCCGCCGGCCCAGATGCCCACTGCCGCCCCCACGCACTGGCAGCCGGAGCAGCAGCCCGGCCAGTCCGCTGCACCCGTCGTTCCCACGCGCGCCCCGCAGACCACCATCGACGCCCTCGAACGCGAGTTCGAGCGCAAGAAGCAGCGCGAGCTCGAGATCGCCCGCCAGGCCGGTGGCTCAACCGCAAACGGCAATGGCTCCACGCCAAAACGCGCCGGCGCCAACATCGGCCGCAACGATCCCTGCTACTGCGGCTCCGGCAAGAAGTACAAGAAGTGCCACGGCGCCAACGTCTAACCAGCCGCAACAAATCTGTCATCTCGACCGGAGTCTCGCGTCAGCGAGACGTAGTGGAGAGACCCCTGTATTTTGAAACTCCGCGCGCCCCATTCATCACGACGCCTTATCGTCGCTAAGATGGGGTTCACTCATTTGGCGATAAACTCCGCGGTCCCCCGACGGAGTGACACATGCGCCGCGTCCGCTACGCCGTCGCCTGCAGCCTCGACGGCTTCATCGCCGGCCCGAACGGCGAGTTCGACTGGATTCCCTCCGATCCCGAGGTCGACTCCGCGCAGGACTTCTCCCGCTACGACACCCTCCTCATTGGCCGCCGCACCTTCGAGGTCATGCGCGCCAACGGCCAACCCACCTTCCCCGGCAAGAAGAACTACATCTTCTCCCACACCCTCACCCGCGCTGACATTCCCAAATCCTCCATCCTCTCCACCACGCCGGAACAAACCGTCCGCGAGCTCCGGTCCGTGCCCGACAACGGCAAAGACATCTGGCTATTCGGCGGCGGCGAGCTCTTCCGCACGCTGCTCGCCGCGCATCTCGTCGACGAGATCGAGCTCGCCCTCATTCCCATCCTCCTCGGCGCCGGGATTCCCCTGCTCCCCGCCCTCTCGCAACACGTCCAGCTCACGCTCAAAAGCCAGCGAACCTACAAGAGCGGGATTCTCTCCCTCATCTACTCCCTCTCCCACTGAGAACCGGGTGACATCCGCATCTCGGTCGACTTACGATGCAACTTCCAACGCCCGGATTTGCGTCGCAAGCATATAGAATCGCTCAGACTTTTCCCGCGACTTTGGTACGACCTCGCTCGGATTCCCAAGGACCCCTGTGGCCGAACTCGTCTCCCGCTCCGATCTCCAAACCGAATCTCTCCGCCGGCAGATGGAGCAATTCTTCGATGCAACCACCGACGCCATCGTCTTTCTCGATCGCAACTACAACTTCATCTACCTCAACCGTCGCGCCAACGAGGTCATCTCCATGGGCCAGGACCTCCGCGGGCGCAACCTCTACGAGGTCTTCCCGCACGCCGTCTACGAGGGCTCGCCCTACGTCGAGGTCTATCGCCGCACCATGAACCACGGCCTTCCCGGCGAGTTCGAAGCCTTTTATCCCGAGCCGCTCAACATCTGGCTCCGCGTCCAGAGCTACCCTGCCGAAGACGGCATCATCATCTTCTTCCGCAACTTCACGCAGGAGAAGCTCGACCGCGAGGCCCTCCTCGCCAAAACCGGCGAAGCTGAGCGTCAGCGCGCCGAGATCGAGACCATCTATCGCACAGCGCCCATCGGCCTCGCACTCTTCGATCTCGACGGCTATCACTATCTCCGCCTCAATGATCGCCAGGCCGCCTTCTTCGGCCTCAAGCCCGAGCAGATCGTCGGCCGTCGACTCACCGAAATGGCACCCATCGACGGCCTCACAGAGCTCTTTGATCAGGTTGCGCGCGGGGAACCCGTCATCAACTTCCCCCTGGAAGGCAAGCTCATCAACGACCCCCCAGAGGAGCACCGCTACTGGACCGTCAGCTACTTCCCCGTCTACGGCACTGACGGCAAGATCCAGGCCATCACTGCCGCCTCACTCGAGATCACACGACAGAGGAAGGCCGAACTCGCCCTCCAGCAAACCGACAAGCTCGCCATCGTCGGCCGGCTCGCGAGTTCCATCGCGCACGAGATCAACAACCCGCTCGAATCCGTCACCAACCTTCTCTACCTCGCCGAGCACAGCGAAACGCTCGACCAGGCGCGCCAGTACATCCGCACCGCGGAAATCGAGCTCCGTCGCGCCTCCGCCATCACCTCGCAGACCCTCCGCTTCCACAAACAATCGTCCAGCCCGCAGGAGATCAACCTTACCGAACTCGTCGGCAACGTCCTGTCCGTCTACCAGGGCCGCATCGTCAATTCGAACATCCGCATCGACCGCTACTGCAGCGCGAAGCGCCGCGTGCATTGCTTCGAGGGCGAAATCCGTCAGGTCATTGCCAACCTCATCAGCAACGCGCTCGATGCCATGCCCTCCGGCGGCACACTCTACCTTCGCGGCCGTGAGGCCATCAACTGGCGCACCGGCGAGCCAGGCATCGCCGTCACCATCGCCGACACCGGCACCGGCATGTCACCCGAGACACTCATTCGTCTCTTCAAGCCCTTCTTCACCACCAAGGGCATCACCGGTACCGGCCTTGGCCTCTGGGTCTCAAAAGGCATCATCGACCGCCACCGGGGCACGCTCAATGTGCGCAGCAGCCAATCGCCGGCGCACCGCGGCACCCTCTTCACGATCTTCCTCCCCTTCAACGCCGTAGTCCGTTAGTGGATCGCTTTTCACCAACCACTAACTACTCTTCTCCTAGGGCCTCGCCTCATACACAAGGTTGAACGGCGTCTGCGTCGCTCTCCGGAAGCGCTTGAATCCCGCCTCCGTTATCACATCATGAATCCTCTTCTCGCCCGCCTGCGCTCCCAGGCACAGCCCAACCTCCTGCGACCGCGAACATGGCGTGCACAGCAGCGTCGAGAACGAATAGTACATCCGCCCCACGGGATTCATGTTGTCTTTCATCTCATCGTTGGCAAACGGTTCCACGATCATCCAAGTCCCATCCGGCGCAAGCGACTCGCGAACATGCTTCGCTGCGCCCACCGGATCGCCCATATCGTGCAGGCAGTCAAAGACCGTCACCAGGTCGTAGTCCGTTCCCGGAAATCCCTTCGCTGACGCCGTACTGAACGTCACATTCTCGTTCACGCCCTGCCTCTGCGCACTCGCTCTCGCGCCTTCGATCGATCCATCGTGATAGTCAAACCCGAAAAACTTCGACTTCGGAAACGCCTTCGCCATCAGCAGCGTCGACGCCCCCTTCCCGCAGCCGACATCTGCCACCTTCGCGCCCTTCTCCAGCTTCTGCTTCATGCCCTCCAACGATGGAATCCACGCGCTCATCAGGTTCGCCACATAGCCTGACTTGAAAAACTTCTCGCAGCCATGAATTACGCCGGCATCGTGTTCACCCCATCCCATGCCCGCGCCCGTCCGGAACGACTCCGCAATCCGCGGAACTGCAAACAGCGATCCGACCGCCAGTTCAAACGCTCCCGGCAGATAAGCCGGGCTGTCTTCGTCGGCCATGGTGAACGCCTGTTCCGGTGACAGGCTGAACTTATTGCTCTTCGAGTCATACGTCACATATCCGCCCGCCGCCTGCGAAGCCAGCCACTCGCGCAGATACCGCTCATCCGTCTTCGTCTTCGCTGCCAGCTCTGCCGACGTCATCGGCCCCGTTGCCAGCGCCTTGTACAACCCCAGCCGCTCGCCGATCACCACCATCCCGGCATGACCCGCCGCGCCGAGATCACTCACAAACTGACCGACAAACGCGTTCAGCTTGTCCATATCCAACACTGGTGCTTGTGTGCTCATAATCCCTCCAGGTACTTAATCGAAATTCGCGCCTCTGAGGGGCCAGGAGCTTCGTCACTTCTCAACAAAATTTGCAGGAGGCGCTCAGCGCCGTCATTCTCTGCCCCGCACACCCTAGCGTCAAGCCATTCGCATTAGCCGCTGACAAGTTCCTGACAACGCTCGACAGCTCGTATTCCGAAAGGCCTCTGCTTCGCCGACGCCGAACGCTTATTCTTAAGCCATGGATCTTGAAATCACGGTCGACCAGCTCAAACAACAGCTCGCCTCCGAGCACCCGCCCCTCCTCCTCGACGTCCGCGAGCCCTGGGAGCACGCCACCGCGCACATCCCCGGCAGCCTCCTCATGCCCATGAACGAGGTCCGCACGCGCGCCTTCAACGAACTCGACGAAGACCGGCCCATCGCCGTCTTCTGCCATCACGGCTCCCGCTCGCTCTCCGTCGCCAACTGGCTTCGTGAACAGGGTTTCGCCAAGGCCCAATCCGTCCGCGGCGGGATCGACCTCTGGTCCAGCGTCATCGACCCCACGATTCCCCGCTATTGATCCGCACAAACACAAAACCGCTCTCCCTGAATGCCTCGCGACAATCAAAGAGAGCGGTTAAATATCGCTACAAAATTCTCCGAAAGAATTAAGCGCGCATATACCGGCGACGAACCAATCCCGCTGCCGTCAGTGCACCCGTCCCCAACAGCATCAGGGACGACGGCTCCGGGACCGGGTTGGTCGAGGGCACGGAATCTCCAACATACCCGCTTGCGCCCGTTGCAGCGACGTGTCCGGCAAAGAACCCTGAACCGTTGCCCCCGCTGCTGATGGACTCAAATTCCGAGGGGGTGAGGTTGCCGGGAAGAGAATCCAACAGAGTAAAGGTGAACGTGCATCCCGCACCCGGTACACCGCCGGTCACGACGCAGTCGCCGCCGCTCGACCCTCCGTTTTTCCCTGTGTCGAATATGTTGGTAAACGATCCAAAGCCATCTTGGTTGCCGGAACCGCCCAAGGTGGGAGAACTTACTTCCCCGCTAGAGCTGTTCAGGCTCAGGGTACCAGCCCCGGTAAAGTTGAATCCGAACGTGTCGAAGACAAAACCACTGTCAAGGCTGCTTACACTGAAAGTAGCAGTATTGCCGGAGGTAGTGATCGTCACTTCAGCGCACGGGACGGGCACACTGCACGCTACGGTGCTGGTGTTTGACCCTGTGAGAAAGAAGGTATCTGCCAGAACAGGCTGTGCGGCCATGCCTGCAAAGAGCAGAACACCCATTGTCAAGAAATATCTCTTCATAATTGTCCTCCGGTGGGGTACCTGCGAGAAGAAGCTCAACCCCACGTTTCTGAATGGTGGAAGCAAGCCCGCTTGAACGAAAAGGATCCTGTATCTGCCTGGAAATGGGCACACGCTACCACCAACTTGCGCAGGAGTGGCCGACAAAAGAGGAAGGCAGAGCTTGGCGCACTATTAGGGGGAGACTTCTCACAAAGTGTCACGCTGCTCTTGCTCAGTGACAGAGCAACCAGCGGACCAAACATTGTCGCTTTACGCTCGAAGCTGACGCTATTTCTAATCAACGGGTCGACCGGGAAAATATCTCGCTAAGACCGTTCCCCTATGCAAGGTTTTGCAAGGTTAAACGGAAGCCTTTCTCTACGAAACAACAAGACCGCCCTCACTCCGTACCTCAAAGGGTGCGGAGCGAAGGCGGTTCCCTGACAATTTCTGTCAGATTCGATTCTTCTGCAACTAGCGACCGAACCGGCGGCGAACCACACCCGCCAAACCCAGCGCGCCCGTCCCCAGCAGCATCAGCGACGACGGCTCCGGAGTGGACGACGGCGGCGTTGGCGTCGACCCCAGCGCTCCAACATCACCCGTCTTGCCGCTCGGCCCGATGATGTCAGACGCGAGCCAGATAGCCTCGCACGCGGAGCGTGAGGTGGGCTGGTAGCACATATCGATAGGAACAAAGTCCGACACGTTCACACCAGCCGCACTGGTCAAGGTGAAGTTCAACGGTCCGGGATTCGTCTTCGAAGCACCCGGTCCGCAGCTCAGACCATTGCAGGTCACAAAGTAGTCTCCGTCAGCAAACGGCGAAGACTTGCCGTCCGCACCGTACGTCCAGAGCGTAGGATCAAGACCTCCAAACGTGAGCGTGCTGATGTCCGGATCCCCATTCAGGCTGAAGATCAGCGAATTGCCCGCTCCCGTTCCAACAAAAGCCGCCGGAGGGTTGAGCACCTCGTTCACCGTCACAACGCCCGTCGCCGACTGGGTCAGCGTAACCGTTCCAAACACCGTCGATCCGCTTCCGCACCCACCCGTGCAGCCATCTACTGTCAACTGGAACGTCTCGACTGTACCGACTACATCCGCATACGCGACCGCACTCGACCCCAGCCCACACACTACAAGAGCAAAAAGAAATTTCTTAAGCATTCAACCCCCCCCAAAAATGTTCTACAGGCACACCTGGACCCGCATAACAAAGGACCCGTGTGCACCTGTACCCACACACACCCCCGGCTATGTCGTACTCGAAACGATAAAAAGCAATTCGAGGTCCAAAGATTCGCACCGAGTTCTTGCAGTAAATCCCCACAAATCCGCAATAAACCATGGGGTTAACTTTTGACTATGCAAAATATTGCAGGCTAAAGGGGAAGCTATCGACCTCTGTACGACCCTTTACACGTCACCGGGCTCTGGGGTGCGTCTCCTCATACACGCGCTGCACCTGGCCCACCGTCAATTGCGTATACCGCTGCGTGGTCGACAGCCGCTCATGCCCCAGCATCTCCTGGATCGCCCGCAAATCCGCTCCCTCCTCCAGCATGTGCGTGCCGAACGCATGCCGCAGCGTATGCGGATGCACATCGGCCGCCAGCCCCCGGCTCAGCGCAATCTGCTTCACGATCCGCCCGACACTTCGCGTCGTCAGCCTGCAAGTCCCCCGCGCCTGCAATTCATCAGCAGCGGCCCATCATGCACGATCTTCCCCTTACCCGCCGTCTCCAGTCTCTCGCCTGCCGTTCCGGCAGATACGCCCGAATCGCCGCCGCCGCTTCATCTCCCAGCGGCACCAATCGTTCTTTCCTGCCCTTACCAAACACCCGAATCGCATCATCGCCCCACAGAATGCTCGTCAAGATCCAACCCCACCAACTCCGAGTTACGAATCCCCGACCCATACAGCAGCTCAAAAATCACCCGATCCCGCGCCGGCCACGCGGCGATCTCTCCTTCAGCCTCCGCTCTGGGTGGCCCATTCATCGCGCGTACTTTGCGCGATGAGTGGGGTTGCGACTTCGCCATGTGCCACCCAGCGAATTCAACACCCGGTTCAACTCCTCAATCCCCGGAACTCTCGGCAGATGCTTCGGCAGCTTCGGCGTGCTCACCAGCAGCGCCGGATTGGACTGCACATACCCACTCCGCGCCAGCCACTTGAACCAACTCCTCACCGCCGCCAGCGCCCGCGCCACACTCGCCTTCGTCAACCCACGATCGAACAACACTCCCAGATATGCGCGAATGTGCGTGTGCTCCACCTTGCGAATATCTCCACCTTCACCCAGCGTCTCGCCGAGATACTCCGCAAACCCACGCACCTCACGCCCATACGCCCGCAGCGTATGGTCACTCGCCCCCCGCTCCTCGCGCAGCATCGCAAGAAACTTCTCCGCCAGATCGATGAAACGTTTACTCGCTAGCAGTACGCATCACGTCAAGCGCTGCCTCACGGCGTGCTACGAACTCAATGCATTCAGCAATTCGCGTGCAAAGCGATAACATCGCCGAATCTGGAATTTCAGACCATGTCTCCGCTCCACCAACAAAAAGTGCACTGATGAGCGGACGCACGGTCATCCGCATGTTACTTCAAGGCCGTCCCCGAGGATCGTTGTCAAGTGAGATCCCAACGCATGAATTTCGAAATACTTCGCGACTGCATCAGTGAATTCGCAGGCCCACACATTTGCCTTTGGCAGCTAAGATGCACATGACAATCCACAGGCTGTACAGCGAAAGGAATGCCAAGATGCCGGCAATCACCCAGACCAGGAAGTTTTCGTCTTGTTGGCGACAGGCGAGCCATTACGACGGCACTCACCCGCATCTTCGCCCGCGGATGATGCATCCGATGCACCGTCTTCAGCCGATCAATCGCCAGATGCGTATACACCTGCGTCGTCGCGATATCCGCATGCCCCAGCAGCGTCTGCACCGTGCGCAGATCCGCACCATGCTCCACCATATGCGTCGCCAGCTATGCCGCAGCTTGTGCGGGCTCGCCTGCGAGTTCAACCCCTTCACCAGCCGCCACACGTCATGCGCCGTCAACGCCTTCCCGCGCACCGAACAGAAACAGCGCCCGCTGCACACCATGCGCACCGCGCACCAGCTCCGGCCGTCCGCGCTTCACATACATCTCCAGCGCCTCCACCGCCGACCGCCCGATCGGCACAATCCTCTCCTTATCGCCCTTGCCCCGCACCTGCACACTCGCGCGCTCTAACCGCAAATCCTCCACGCGCAGCGTCGACAATCTCGCCCACCCGCAACCCACCCGCATACAGCAGCTCCATCATCGCGTGATCCCGCAGCGCCACCCCATCCGCCGCATCGCCCCGAGCCGCCGCTCCCGTGCGCTCCAGCATCTCGCGCACATCGCCCTCAGCCAAACTTTTCGGCAGCACCTTCCAGCTCGACGGGCTCTCGATATTCACCGTCGGATCATGCGTGATCCGCTTATCCTTCAGCAGCCAGCTATAGAATCCCCGCAGACAGCTCAGCTTCCTCGCCACACTCCGCGACTCAATATCATGCTCGCGCATATGCCGCATAAATCCCGAGACATCCTCCTGCCTCGCCGTCACCAGGGTCCGGCTCACGCTCTCCACAAACTCCGCAAAGCTCTCCAGATCCCTCTGATACGCCTCCACACTCAGCGGCCGCAGTCCCTTTTCCACCCGCAGATGCGTCGCATACTCATGCAGCAGCCCCACATCACTCACGCCGGACCCGGTCCCTGACTTCGCTGAAGGCATACGCTCGATTCTTGCCCCTCCCGCGCCTCACCGCCACCCCCCGGTATCCTCCTCGGCAAGTCTCCGCCCCGGCACTTCACGGCTCGCACCAATCTCTCTCCCACCCACACCGCCGCGGCGAACCTTCGCGCCCCGTGGCGCCCTTTGCGTCAAAGCTCTCCCCTCCCAGCCACAAATCCCTCCCCCTCCCCAATCCGATAAACTCAAACTAGCCATGTTTGAGAACCTCTCCGAAAAGCTCCAGCGCAGCTTCAAAGACCTGCGCGGCCAGGGCACCCTCACCGACGAAAACATCAACGAGGCCCTCCGCTCCATCCGTGTCGCCCTCCTCGAGTCCGACGTCAACCTCGACGTCACCCGCAAAATCATCGAGGACATCCGCGCCAAAGCGCTCGGCACCGAAGTCACGACAGCCCTCAACCCCTCCGAGCAGATCGTCAAAATCGTCCGCGACGAGCTCATGGCCGTCCTCGGCCACGACACCGCGCGCTTCAAATTCGCGCCCCAGCCGCCCACCGTCATCCTCATGGCCGGCCTCCAGGGCTCCGGCAAAACCACCACCTCCGGCAAGCTCGCCGCCTGGCTCAAAAAGGGCGGCCACCGCCCCCTGCTCGTCTCCGTCGACGTCTACCGCCCCGCCGCCCGCGAGCAGCTCAAAGTCGTCGCGCAATCCATCAACGCCCAGCTCTACGAAGGCAAGCTCGACCCCGACCAGAAACACGGCACCGACGACGTCCTCCGCCTCGCCAAAGAAGCCCTCCGCGAAGCCCGCAACTACGCCTGCGACATCCTCATCGTCGACACCGCCGGCCGCCTCGGCATCGACGAGCAGCTCATGGACGAAATGTCCCAGCTGAAATCCCTGCTGAACCCCTCCGAGATCCTCTTCGTCGCCGACGCCATGACCGGCCAGGACGCCGTCAACTCCGCCAAGGCCTTCAACGACCGCCTCTCCATCACCGGCGCCATCCTCACCAAAATGGACGGCGACTCCCGCGGCGGCGCCGCCCTCTCCATCCGCCAGATCACCGGCGCTCCCATCAAGTTCCTCGGCACCGGCGAAAAGCCCGACGCCTTCGAGCCCTTCCACCCCGACCGCATCGTCGGCCGCATCCTCGGCATGGGCGACATCGCAACGCTCCTCGAACGCGCCGAAGAAAAGCTCGACCGCTCCAAGGCCGAGGCCTTCGCCAAAAAGGCCCTCGCCGGCGACGGCTTCTCCCTCGAAGACTTCCGCGACCAGCTCCGTCAGATCAAGAAGCTCGGCAGCATGCAATCCATCCTGAAGATGCTGCCCTCCGTGGGCCCCTTTGCCGGCATGCAGCAGGCCGCCGCCAACGTCGACGAGTCCCAGTTCACCCGCATCGAGGCCATCATCAACAGCATGACTTCGAAGGAGCGCCGCAACTCCGCCATCATCAACGGCAGCCGCCGCAAGCGCATCGCCCTCGGCTCCGGCACCACCGTCCAGGAGGTCAACAACCTCCTCCGCCAGCACACCCAAATGTCGAAACTCTTCAAAGGCATGGGCAGCGGCCTCACCGGCGGCGCAAAAGCCCAGCAACGCCTCCTATCCCAAATGCAAGGCAAGCAAAGATTTCGGCGATGAGGATAGGGGCATTCAGAAAACCCTGACATTCTATCGAGAGCTAGATAGATTTTGGTCGTTCTTAGAAATGATTCCAGTTCGGAGTAGAGTAATGTCCCGATATTTGAATCACAAGTTGATGACGGCTGGAACAGTTGCCCTACCCGCGGCAGCCTTGGCCTTATTTCTGCTTACAACCCCTCACGCACTCGCTTCTATCATGCATAGCGTCCACGCTTCGCCTCAGATAGCTAATTGCGGTGTGATAAATGACTGCGCAGCCTGCCCAGACAACAGCCCGGACAATCCGAGCTTTCACAACTGCCAGGCCAATGGCCAGTGGACCACTTGCAGTTTCCGTTGCAATTAGTCTGCATCTTAAGCCAATATCGGCAGCAAGCAAGTCCATGAAGCAAATCTCTACTTGGAGGGTAATATGTCTCTTTACTTGAACAACAAACTCGTCAAAGTTGGAACCGTTGTGCTTCCTGTTGCCGCATTCGCCCTGTTTTTGCTCACGACTCCACGCGCCCACGCGATAGGGAACTGTGGTCAAGTCAATAACTGCGCTCCGTGTGCAGACAACAGTCCGAATAACCCGAGCTACCATAAATGCTTGGCAAGTGGAAGCTGGTCTGACTGTACTTTTAATTGCAATTAGCCCCGAATAAACAATCTGACGCACCGATTGCGCTATACGACGTGGAGTATTTTGCGTGGATGACCTGTCATTGGACCCTGGCGCACCTAGCTGGGGCGCTCATTTCCTACCCTATCTGTATCTCTTGGTTTTGACATTGTCCCTCTTGGGAAACGTCTACTTAGGGAGACAGGCCGTCATCTTGAACCATCTTAAAGCTGCCAACTCCTCCAATGCTGAAGGAAAAACTGGAGAACACGTTGACGCCTTATCGCTCCAGACGCTCGCTGGAACAGCCACTAGCATTCATTTTCCGAAGCGCCAAGATACCGTGGTTTATATCTTTTCTCCGGTGTGTCATTGGTGCGCTCTAAATCTGTCTAACATTCAGTCTCTAATGACGCAGCGCAAAGGCACTCTTGACTTCGTAGGAATATCGATCAATGCTAATGGACTGCAAGAATATGTGGACAGGAACCGCTTGTCTTTTCCGGTTTATCTAGATAAATCGGTACGTGACCTTTCGCTACTCGATTTCTCTGGGACGCCTCAGACTCTGTTGATTCGGAAAGACGGAACCGTTGAGCACAATTGGATAGGAGCTTACGTCGGAGATACCCAAACTAATGTCGAACGGGCGCTCTCAGTTCATCTCCCAGGCTTATCTACATTTTCCCGGTAAAATAGTCGAGCAGCTAACACTAAGCTAGCCATGATGACGGGTTTTGGAGAGAACACCGGAATCGTCGTCACACAAATCGAGCGTCGATTCAAATGACTCACTTTTTGGGACCAATAACCGCGAGACTTTTACTGGTTGGCGCAATCGCCCAACCTGCGATCCTGCGGGACTCACCTAGTGGCCTCCAAACTCCAAGATACGAGAACGCCCCATCAAATGTGCGTACCGACCGGTCGTTCGACGTCATTTCGATAAGACCCAGTGACCACTCGGTCACGAGCGGGGGTTTCCATCGAATCGATCCCGGTGTCATTACTATTTCGGGCATGACGGTGAAGGAATTAATCTCCACCGCCTATTCACTTCGGGCGTACCAAATAGACGGTGGCCCTAAGTGGGTCGATACAGAGCGATATGACGTCGCTGCTAAGGACACCTCCGCAGGTGTAGTCGATTCACATTCGCTTACGAAGCAACAGTGGATCGCCGCCCTTACTGCTAACTACGAAAAGATGCGCACCCTCTTGGCAGACAGATTCGGCCTGAAGGTTCACACCGAGTCGCGCGAATTGCCGGCGTATGCGCTTAGAGTCGCTAGGCCTGACAAACTGCATGGCCTGCCTTGCGGTGAAAAATACTATTTGCAGGAAGGCTTTGCAAAGGGCCGTATAAGTATCCAGTCGCTCGTGGCCGTGCTTTCAAATGACATGGACCGTCCAGTAGTAGACGCAACCGGACTCAAGGACTGTTACGACGTGGATTTGAAATGGACGCTTGATCCCGACAATGACGAAGTCCCATCGATTTCGACCGCTCTTCAGAGTCTCGGGTTAAAGTTGGCATCAACAACGCGGCCGACCGAAGTTTTGGTTATTGATCAGGTTACAAAACCCTCTCCCAACTGATGCGATACGGCGGGTGGCCCGATCACCACCCCACCGAACCGGCGACATCATGGGTGCCCCGTTCATCGACGGGTGCCCCACAACTCGCATCGTGAGATGTGGGTTCGCACGATGTCAGAGGAACCTTGCCCACCCATAAAGTGGCTCACCGGATTATCGACACAAAGTTACTCTGCTCCGGTCTCTTTCTTGGCACTATCACCAGACTTGGGATGGTTCCCGAAATCATACCCACCAAGCGAGGTCGCTTCGTTGGCCTTCACCATCGCATGCAGATCCGGGATAATCGTGAAGAGGATGAACTCCCCGTCTGGTAAGGGGTCTTTGGACGTAACCAAGTAGACCTTGTCCGCAAGCTTCTGGCTATCAACTGGCACTATGGTCTTAGGATCGAGTTGCGCATTCACGCCAGTCCATAACCGCATTTTCGCCAACGGAAGCTCACGGCGGTCCTTCTCTTCTTGCATCTTCGCGAGCGTGAGGTCACGAGCGTTATCCGTGACACCCACTAGACAGACAGAAAGCTTCTCACCCGCAAGCTGATACGGTGACTTCCCATCTCGGAACTGTGCCTTCATGTGCGCGGCCGCCGCGCCATAAGTGAACGCAGTAGCAGCAACGCCGGTAGTCTTGAAGCCGATGGAGTGGGTCGGGTCCATCGACTTCCATCCAGAACCGGCGCGATAGTAAACGCCCGTTGCCGCTGGGCAGGTAGACTGCTGATCTTGAGCAGCTAAGGACGAGACAGAACAAGCGCACGCCGCCAGTGCGGCGAAAGCAACCAAATAAGAGGGACGCATGTGCCAAAGCATGCAATACCACAAAGTATCTCGTCAACAGATATTTCAGGATGCCCGGGTGGCGGGTGGCCCCACCCGTAAAATCTTTCGATTTTCAACCCAAACGAAAATGCATGGGTGCCCCATCCGTACGCGAAGCGGACGGGTGGGAACGAGGGTGTCCGAACAACCACCTCCACCCTCACCACGCATCGTCAGGACACGGCTTGGTAGCCCCGGGCTTTAGCCCGGGTGCCGCTTCCGCTAGTCCTCGGCGCTTCCGGTTGCTTGAGCTTCGTCGCACAATTCCCAACATCCGTTGACCATCAGCATCTTCCGAAGATCCCGAAACAGAATCTGATGGTTTCTCACAGAGCCCGATCTGTTCGTGACAGTCGTACGCGTACCATCACCTGTCATATCGATGCGGAGATAGATACCGTCGCGAGCAGCCCACACCCTTACCGCTAACACGACCGCGTTGCCATTGCCCTTCTCGAATGTTCTTTGGTCGTCCGGTTTCATGACTAGCTCCTTACCAGTAAATGCGCGATTGACGCGCAAAAGGGGTCACCTCCACCGTCACCACGCATCGTCAGGGCACGGCTTTCCGAGCCTGTCCTGAGCGCAGCCGAAGGATGCCGCTTCCGCCGCGCCGTGAAAACCCTTCCACTCTGCCGAAGGCCGTCGCGAAGGCATAGCCGAAGCGACTGAATTGCCTTTCTCTCCACCCGCCCGAGACATTGCCTGAACCAGCGTGCTCTGCTGAAATTCCTTGACCGGCCGGGTGCCCCACATCTCGCTTCATGAGATGTGGGTTCGCAGGATGAATAACCCGACACCACCTCACCCTCACCACCGATCGTCAGGGCACGGTTTGGTAACCTTGGGCTAAAGCCCAAGGTCTCCGTGCCGCTTCCGCACTTCCATACCAATCGCAGACTGAAGAGGTGCTGCTAAACTGCGCACAACATGCGAAAAAAACCTGCGCTCGCGCTCCTGCTCGGCCTGTTTTACTTGGTTCTTCAGGGGCCTTGCGCGGATGGCCAGACATGCCTGCACGCCCCAAACGATGTAGCAGCGGTGCACGTGTCTTCGGGAAAGCTCCCCTCATTCGAGGTGGCCACGATAAAGCCTGCACGCCCTGATAACAACAAACCGATTGGAGTATACGTGTATCCGGGGGGAAGGATTTCTGCAGGCCAATCCACATTTAAAGATCTGGTCCAATACGCGTTTAACGTACGCGCCGTTCAAATTGAGGGCGGCCCCGACTGGATTGACCGAGATCTATTTGAGATTTCAGCTTTACCTCCCGACTCGTCAGAATCACGCCAAGCCAGACCGAAATTTATTAACGAAGCACCGAGCGATGAACAGCGAAGCATGTTACAAGCACTACTGATTCAGAGGTTCGGCCTCGAGTTTCACTGTGCCAGGAAAGAGACTCAAGTGTTCTATCTCGTAAGAGGAACAGGGCCGCTCATTATTCGGCCGGCGCAGCAAGAGATCAACTTCCCTATATTTGTGATTGGCGGCTATGGATATGGAGGAATGACCGGCCAGGACGTCTCTATGGCCTACATCGCCGCACGCCTGAGTCGCTACTTCGAATCCCCTGTGGTGGACGAGACAGGACTAAAGGGTTCATATGACTTCAAACTCGATCCCACTTCAGAAAACACCGCTGAAGAATCCAAGGATGACTTTTTGGAAGGCATTTCCAGGTCGGTAGCTCGGCTCGGCTTGAGACTGAAAACCGGCAAAGCTCAGGTTCAGACTATCGTCATAGACAAAGCCAGAAAGCCAACAGGAAATTGATCCGGGCGTCGTCGCTAAGGTGGGCATTCGCGCGCAGCGCGAACCAATCACGAACCCCATACATCGCGACTCTCTGACGATGTCCGGGACATCCAAGACCGAATACCGAACTCTCGCTATGAGATCTCCACAGAAAACTGCGTTTTCAACATTTCTTAGTTGCACACTACGAAACGTTCCACGGGGAACATCCCGGCCAGCCCAAAAAGCCGGCACGAGAGCCGGGCAAAGACAATATCGGAATGCGCTACTATTGTGCGATCTAAAATCTTCGATTTCTTCGGCGCCGCACCGGCGTCCGACCTTGAGGAATACTCCATGCGCAAACTTTTAGCGATCTGCATCGCCGCCGTCACCGTCCTCGCCTTCGGCGCCGTGCGCGCCCACGCCGCCACCGACGTCACCGGCACCTGGACCGGCAGCATCGCCGCGCCCGACGGCAACGGAAGCTTCAACCTGACCTTTACCTTCAAGCAGGACGGCTCCGCCCTCACCGGTACCGTCACCGGCGGGCAGGGCGAACCCCTGGCCATCACCAACGGCAAAGTGGATGGCGACAAAATTTCGTTTAACGTCTCCTTCAACAACACCACCATTACGCATGACGGCACCGTCAACGGCGATGAAATCAAACTCACCACCAAATCGAGTGACGGCAATTTCCCCGGCTCGACACTCACGCTAAAGCGTGTCAAACCTGACACAAAACCACCTGCCCCCCAGCAATGAGTTGGGCACGGTGGAACGAGGACTTTAGCCCGGGAGGCAGCTTCCGCCGCGCGCTGTCGCCGATCACTGGAACGGCTGAAGTCAGATAACTTTTTTATAGGCATCGGCGACCTTGTGTGCCGCCAATTTCACTGCGGACGTCGCCACATTTCCCGCATCAAGCGTATGCCTCAGCGCCGATTTTCGCCGCGTTCCGCTATGTTCCACCGGAGCGGTCTCTATATCGCCGCCGAAAATCGTGTGTGTCTCATCCAGCCGGTCGAGCGCCGAATTCAGCTCCGCGACCACCGCGTCGGCCTCCTCGGAAAAGACAACCAATTCGACATTGATTTTCTGATAGCCCATAGACCGCCTCTACCACAATCCTACTCGCCGAACCCGGTGCACCCGACTTGACAAATCCACGCTCCCCAACCCCTGCTCGACATCGGCCTGCACATTCAGGTCCACCCTTAAGTCACCTCTCCTCTAGATTTTGCGCAATTTTGCCGGGGGAGGGGGTGAAGCCATCCTGCCCCGCACCACATGCCCATCCCGCGGGAACTTCACGACCTTTTTTCTGTACAACGCCAATCTTTTGTGGTGTATTCGCAGTTCAGATTTCATTTCCATCAAGTATCCGGGTCCGAAAAACGGCTCGTAGATTTGGAACGTTCTATGCTGCCGTCGCCAAGGAGATTTCCAGATGGCCAGCGTAGACGTGCGACCAGTTTCATTCGGATCACTGATGTTCAGGAAACAGAATGGCCGCCGGCCCGCCTCCGTTGTAGCTCTGTTCCTTATTGCGCTTCTAACCGCCTGCTCGGAACCCTCTTTACGAACTGTCTCTGTTAGTCCACCTTCTGGCGCCACCGTCCTCACCGCACAAAATCAAACGGCGCAATTTCACGCGCTGGCCACTTATCAACTCGGATCGCATCCACCTTCCACGCAGGACGTCACCAGCTCCGCCCAGTGGACGTCGAATTCCCCGTCTGTGGCCACGATCGATGCCTCGGGTGTTGTTACCGCGGTAGGCACCGGGACCGCGGTCGTCACCGCAACCGTCCACGGATCCTTCGGGATCGTGCAGGGCACATCGAGCGTGCAGGTCAACCTTTCCGCGACACCGGTTACGGGTCTGACCTCCATCTCGATCGTGCCGTCATCGCAGGCGATCACTGTCATTGGCCAGACCGCCAAGTTCGTAGCCATCGGCAACTATACAGGCGTCACTCCCCCCTCACAGGATCTGACGGGATCAGTCACCTGGGCCTCCAGTGCACCCGGCGTCGCGACCGTGAACAGCAGCGGTATCGCAACCGCTGTCAGCGCCGGAACGGCGACCGTTACGGCTACCGGGCGATCGTCCAGCGGAGCGGCAGTCATCGGCACCGCTACCCTGACTGTCTCCAGTTCGAATGCCAACGGGCTCGTCGCGATCACGATCATTCCCAACTCGCAGGTCGTTTACTCCCAGGGAGAAACCTCGCAATACATCGCCATCGGAACATTCAGCGGCACAACTCCTCTGACGCAGGACGTCACCAACTCACCCAACCTCAAGTGGATTTCGAGCGACGTAAGCGTGGCGACCATCAACTCTGCCGGCCTCGCTACCGAAACAGGCTTCGGAACCACCGCGATCACCGCACTATGGACACAGACGGGAGCCGCCGCAATCACGGGAACCGCGACCTTCACCTCGCAGGTAAATGGCCCGGCCATCTTCCCCTCGTTGCAGATCTACAAAGTCGGCAATGGCGCAACCACGTCTACCGCCACAATCACCCCATCGCCTTTGTCTACTCAGCCCCCATTCAGTTGCGGAACGGGAACCGGCTGCACAGGCTATTACTTCCCGCTCGGAACGACAGTGACCCTGACTGTCTCACCCTTGCCGTCCAACTTTGGCGGCTTCACATCCAATTGCACGCCTATTGCGGGGAATCCCGTGATGTCCTGCACTGTAATTCTGAACGGCAATCAGGCGGTAGGAGCCATCTTCAACTAACTGCTGCTTCAGCCGCGGACACTTTCGCTTCGTGCCGGCGAGCAGCTTTGACCGACACCAGACCCTACCCGGTTTGACAAATCACCCCCCGCTGAAAAGGGGCACCCACCCGCCTACATTCTCGGGAACGATCCCGCGACCCGTTAGTTCACCCTAAGTCAAATTTCATCTGAACTTTGCGCAACTTTTTGACAGGGAGAGGCCCCAACCGACCTAGCTCTATTGACAGTTCCCCACGCCGTCACCTCGGACGACCCTGTTGTTGCAGCCACCGCCCCGCGATCGCTGCGGAGATTCCATCGAATGGGGCGGTTGGCCGTACATTGCGTGCTGCGGAATGCACAAAGCCCGCCGGAGGACCCATGAAAATCAATCGCTTCCTCGTCGCATGCAGGATCATCGCTGTCACGCTGCTCTGCGTCGTCACCCTGAGCCTTGGCGCCGACGACGCCAAAGAGAACGCGGAGAAGCGTACCGAAATCCAGAAGATGGCGACCGAGACCCTCGCCCGTCTCTACAAGGCCGACCCCCCAGCGAGGGCAGCAGTCCAAAAAGGCTATGGCTACGCGGTCTTCAGCAATATGGGCGTCAAGATTCTCTTCGGCGGTTCCGGCAGCGGCAAGGGCATGGCCATCAACAACCAAACCAAGCAGCAGACCTACATGAAGATGTTCGAGCTCCAGGCCGGCCTTGGCTTTGGCGTCAAGAAGTTCAGCCTCATCTTCGTCTTCGACAACGAGAAATCCTTCAACAGCTTCGTCAACTCCGGCTGGGAGTTCGGCGGCCAGACCTCCGCCGCCGCCAAGACCTCTCCTGAAAAAGGCGGGTCCATGCAGGGGGCTGCCTCAGTCGGCGAGGGCGTCTGGATGTACCAGATGACCGACAAAGGCCTCGCTCTCGAGATCACAGCCAAGGGCACCAAGTACACGAAAGACGACGACCTGAACACGACAACGTAACGAGTGTCGCAACGACCGGTCATGACATTCTGGAGCCGCATTCGCGCGTAGCGTCATCGCCGAAGAATGCCACTGGATCGCCGAAGATTTCTCCCCGCCCACACCTCACCGCGGCCTGAGTTCCCTCCCAGCGACTACAATTGCGCCTTCCCCGGGTAAGTAATTCATATCTCCTGAAAGCGAGAAATCGACCATGCTCGGAAACCAGATAGGCGAAGTGAAGGGCAAAAGACTTGTCCGCCGGGTTCTCTCCATCGATCCTCCAACCGCAGAAGTGTCCTTTGAGGACGCCGGCCAGATGCTGGGCACCAACGTCACAGGCATGGGAACCTACACCTCTGTCATCCGTCCCGACGGCAGCATCATCGGCCAGGGACAGGGCCTGACCATGACCGACAACGGCGAGGCCCTCACGTGGACCGGAACCGGCGTCGGCAAGTTCGGTCCCGGCGGCTCCGTCAGTTATCGCGGCATGCTCTTCTTCCAGACAGCCTCCACAAAGCTCGCCGCTCTCAACAACAGCTGCGCCGCCTTCGAATACGAAGTAGACCCCTCCGGCCAGACAGTCTCAAAGATGTGGGAATGGAAGTAGAGACTCGCTTAGTCGCAAGCCCTGAACGGAAAGGGTCCTGAGCCAATCAGGACCCTTTTTCGTCTCCGCCGCTGCTGGCGCCCCTTTATCCACAATCCATAGGATTGCGATGCCATCCAGTTCTATATATAGTGGGCAAACATTCCGATGGTTCTTCCGGTAACGGAAGATGAAAAGGGAATCCGGTGCAACTCCGGAACTGCCCCGCAGCGGTAAGCAGGTACGAACGCCATTCACGACACTGGACGCGAGCGTCTGGGAAGTCAGGCAAGTAGGTCCGAACCTGTGAGTCCGAAGACCTGCCACGGAAAGATTCGCTGACGCCTCCGAGGGGAGGCGAGGTGGCAGTGCTTCGTCCCGCCTTCCGGCCTGACGTCCGCTGTTTTCTCGCATCGCTTTCTGAGGCCAAGGAGATGATCCATGGCCGCCCACGCATCCACAAATCCTTCGCTTCCCTCCTCGATCCCCTCCTTGCCGCCGTCGCTCACTGCCGCCCCCGACCTCGAGGTCATCCGGCGCAACGGTTCGCTCTCGTCCTTCGATCCCGCAAAGATCTCCGTCGCCCTCACCAAGGCCTTCGTTGCTGTCGAAGGCACCAGCGCCGCTGCTTCACATCGCAGCCGTGACGTTGTCGAAAACCTCACCGCGCAGATCGTCGCCACGCTTCTGCGCCGCGCGCCTTCCTCGCGGACGCTCCACATCGAGGACATCCAGGACCAGGTCGAGCTCGCCCTTATGCGTTCCGGTGAACACAAGGTCGCGCGCGCGTATGTGCTTTACCGCGAAGAACGCGCCCAGCAACGCCGCCTGGAGCAGCCCGAAGCGTCCCCCGCCACATCACTCGGCTTCAACGTCAAACTGCCGAACGGCCGCACCGAACCACTCGATGAAAATCGAATGCTCCGGCAGATCAACGAAGCCTGCCGCAACCTCGATAGCGTTTCGCCCGACGCCGTGATGGCCGAGGTGCGTCGCAATGTGTACGACGGCATTCAGCTTCACGAGCTCGGCCTCGCCCAGACGATGGCTGCACGCACGCTCGTCGAGCAGGATCCGAACTACGCGTATGTCAGCGCGCGTCTGCTGCTCAACAATCTTCGCGCGGAGGCAATCGGCTTCGTGCTTCCTACGGCAGCAACCGCGTCGCAGTCGCAAAACGAAATCTCGTACGCGGATTACTTTCCTGACTACGTGCGCAAGTCCATCGATCTTGGTTTCCTCGATAAAGAACTCGCCAACTTCGATGTTCCTCGCCTCGCGGCTGCACTCAAGCCCGAGCGCGATGACAACTTCCAGTTCCTGGGCCTGCAGACGCTCTACGACCGCTATTTCCTGCACAAAGACGGCACGCGTTTCGAACTGCCGCAGGCGTTCTTCATGCGTATCGCGATGGGCCTTGCAATGCGTGAGATCGATCGCGATACTCGCGCCATCGAGTTCTACGAGCTGCTGTCGTCGTTCGACTTTATGTGCTCGACGCCGACACTTTTCAATGCAGGCACACTGCGTCCGCAGCTTTCGTCGTGCTTCCTGACGACCATCTCCGACGACCTCGACGGCATCTTCAAGGGCATCAAGGACAACGCGCTGCTGGCGAAATACTCCGGTGGCCTCGGCAACGACTGGTCCGCCGTTCGCGGACTCGGTGCGTACATCGCCGGCACCAATGGCCAGTCACAGGGCATCGTTCCCTTCCTCAAAGTGGCGAATGACACCGCCATCGCCGTCAATCAAGGCGGCAAGCGCAAGGGCGCTGTCTGCGGTTATCTCGAAACATGGCACATCGATGTCGAAGAGTTCCTCGACCTGCGCAAGAACACCGGCGACGACCGCCGCCGTACGCATGACATGAACACCGCCAACTGGGTGCCCGATCTCTTCCTCGAGCGCGTCGAGGGCGACGGCCCCTGGACGCTCTTCTCGCCCGATGAGGCACCCGATCTTCACGACCTCTATGGCAAGGCCTTTGCCGAGCGTTACGCCCACTACGAAGCCAAGGCACAGCGCGGCGAGATGAAGGTCTTTCGCGCGGTCCGGGCTGTAGATCTCTGGCGCAAGATGCTCACGATGCTGTTCGAGACCGGGCATCCGTGGATCACCTTTAAAGATCCCTGCAACCTGCGTTCGCCGCAGCAGCACGCCGGTGTCGTCCACTCGTCGAACCTCTGCACCGAGATCACGCTCAACACAAATGCGCGAGAGATCGCCGTGTGCAATCTCGGCTCGGTGAACCTGGCGAACCATGTGACGCCCGACGGGATCGACGAACTCCGCCTCCAGAGCACCGTGAAAATCGCGATGCGCATGCTCGACAACGTCATCGACATCAACTTCTACACCGTGTCGGAAGCGCGCTACTCCAACCTGCGCCATCGCCCCGTTGGCCTCGGCCTGATGGGTTACCAGGACGCGCTCTACACGCTGAAGATTCCATTCGCTTCCGAGGCCGCCGTCCGCTTCGCCGACACCAGCATGGAGTTGCTCAGCTTCCATGCGATCGCTGCTTCGGTTGACCTCGCCGCCGAGCGAGGCAAGTATGCAACCTTCGACGGGTCACTGTGGAGCAAGGGCATTCTCCCCATAGACTCCGTCGAACTATTGCAGCAGAATCGCTCGCACACGCTCGATCTCGACCGCTCCTCCACGCTTGACTGGTCTGCCCTGCGTCAGCGAGTGATGACGGTCGGCATGCGTAACTCCAACACGCTCGCCATCGCGCCGACCGCAACGATCTCCAACATCTGCGGCGTCACGCAGTCCATTGAGCCGACCTATCAGAATCTGTTTGTGAAATCGAACATGAGCGGCGACTTCACCGTCGTCAATGCAGCCCTCGTCCGCGACCTGAAGGCCCGCGGCCTGTGGGACGAGGTCATGATCTCCGACCTCAAGTACTTCGACGGCTCGCTCGGCACGATCGATCGCGTGCCCGATGATCTGAAGAAACTCTACGCAACCAGCTTCGAGATCGAGCCGAGGTGGCTCATCCAGGCCGCTGGCCGCCGGCAGAAGTGGATCGACCAGGCGCAGTCGCTGAACCTGTACATCGCTGAACCGAGCGGCCGAAAGCTGGACGCGCTCTATCGCGAAGCCTGGCACGCGGGACTCAAGACGACTTATTATCTGCGCTCCCGCTCCGCAACACACGTCGAAAAGTCCACACTCAAGCGCACCGATGGCAAGTTGAACGCAGTCGCGGTTTCACCCATCGCATCGAAGCAATGCTCCATCGACGACCCCAGCTGCGAAGCCTGCCAGTGACCTTGCGCAACGAAAGAGACCCTCATGCTTGATTGGACCGAACCTGCCGAATCCCCCGCCGTCCTCGTACTCACGCAACCCTCGCCTGCAGACATCACCGGACCCGACCCAACGGGCCTCGGCGACATCGAGCGCGGCGCCGCACGCGTTCGTGTCGACGACAAGGCGATGATCAACTGCCGCGCAGACGTCAACCAACTCCTCCCGCTCAAATATCGCTGGGCATGGGAGAAGTACCTCTCCGGCTGCAACAACCACTGGATGCCAACCGAAATCTCCATGCAGGCCGACATCGCGCTTTGGAAATCGTCCAACGGCCTTAGCGCCGACGAGCGTCGCGCGATCAAACGCAATCTTGGCTTCTTTGCAGCATCGGAGTCGCTCGTCGCCAACAACATCGTGCTCGCGATCTACCGCCACCTCACCAATCCGGAGTGCCGCCAGTACCTCTTGCGCCAGGCCTTCGAAGAGGCGGTGCACACGCACACCTTTCAGTACATCGTCGAATCGCTCGGCCTTGACGAAGGCGAACTCTTCAACATGTATCGCGAGGTGCCCTCCATCACCGAAAAGGCTGCGTGGGCCTTGAAGTACACGCAGCACCTCAGCGACCCCTCCTTCTCCACCGGCGCGAGCGACACCGACCAGGCCTTCCTGCGCGATCTCATTGCCTTCTATGTCGTCTTCGAAGGCATGTGGTTCTACACCGGCTTCGCGCAGATTCTGTCGCTCGGCCGCCGCAACAAGATGGTCGGAATCGCGGAGCAGTACCAGTACATCCTTCGCGACGAATCCATCCACCTCAACTTCGGCATCGATGTCATCAACCAGATCAAGGCCGAGAACCCGCACCTCTGGTCCGACACGTTCCAGTCCGAAGTTCGCGGCATGCTTCGCTCCGCCGCCGAACTTGAAGCAGCCTACGGCCGCGACACCATGCCCAATGGCTTTCTCGGTTTGAGCGCCGCACTCTGCGAGCAGTACATGCAGTTCATCGCCAACCGCCGCTGTGCTCAACTCGGTCTCGCACCAGTCTTCCCTGCCACTGAAAATCCATTCCCATGGATGAGCGAGGCGATGGATCTCAAGAAAGAGAAAAACTTCTTTGAGACGCGCGTGATCGAGTATCAAAACGGCGGCTCGCTGGCGTGGGACTAGCCGACGCGCCCGATCCCACCACCCACTCAACGGCTCATAGCTCCTCGCGTCCGAATACGTGGTACAAACGTCTTGTCATCAACACACAATCAAGACCTTTCGGCACGAGGTGAGCTTTGCGTCGCATTTCGCTTCCGTCTCTCCTGTTGACTTTTGTCTTCTCCACGGGCATCTTCGCGCAGTCTTCCAGGCCATCTCTCGCAACACCGGCCATCTCACCCGACGGCAAAGAGATCGCGTTTGCCTCCGGAGGAGATATCTGGACCGCGCCCGCGGACGGCGGCGAAGCTCGCCTGCTCATCTCGAATCCCGCCGACGAATCTCGACCGCTCTATTCACCTGACGGCTCGAAGCTTGCGTTCGTCTCCACGCGCACCGGCGGCGGTGACATCTACGTGCTCACGCTCGTGACCGGTGCGCTCGAGCGCATCACCTTTTCTGACTCCGCCAGCAATCTCGACAGCTGGTCTCGCGATGGCCAGTGGCTCTACTTCACGTCGAATACCACCGACGTCGCCGGCCAGGGCGACATCTTTCGCGTTCGCTCGACTGGCGGCACCCCGCTTGAAGTCTCGCGCGAGCGCTATCTCAACGAGTTCGAATCCGCGCCCTCACCCGATGGCAAACAAATCGCGCTCGTTGCCAAGGGTATCTCGTCGCAGCAATGGTGGCGTAACGGTCACGCCCATATCGACGAGACAGAGCTCTGGCTCAAACCGATTGCCTCGCCTTCGCCCACAGATCCTCGGTATCACCGCCTGCTCTCTGCCGACGCAAAACATGCATGGCCCATGTGGTCCCCCGACGGCAAGACACTCTTCTACATGTCAGACAAGAGTGGCGCAGAAAACATCTGGAGCGCCGACGCGACCACCGGCGCCGAGCACCAGGTCACGCACTTCACCAGCGGCCGCTGCCTCTGGCCGACGATCTCCTGGGATGGCAAGACCATCGTCTTCGAGCGCCACTTCGCCATCTGGAAGCTCGACACACGCAGTGGCAAAGCCAGCGAAGTCGCCATCACTCTGCGCGGCGCGCCCAGCGCAGAGGGCGTGGCGCACACGCCGCTCACGCACTGGCGGGATCTTGCCATCTCGCCGGACGGCAACAAACTAGCCGTGATCGACCAGGGAGACGTCTTCGCTACCGGCACCAAATCCGGCGGCGAGGCCCAGAGGCTCACGCGCACGGACGCCGCTGAAAGCGAACCGCAGTGGTCGCCGGATTCCACCAAGGTCGTGTACCGCTCTGAGCGCGACGGCGGCTCCTGCCTTTACCTCTACGACTTCACGACGCAGTCGGAGCGCGCGCTCACCCACGGTACCGATATCGATACCGGCCAAACCTGGTCACCCGACGGTAAGAGCCTCGCCTTCATTCGCAACCGCAAAGAGTTGCATGTCATCTCGCTGGATGGTGCAAACGATCATGTCATCGCGCACGGTGAGCTCGATAACAACACAATCGCCTGGGCGCCGGACTCCCGGTGGGTGGTATTTGTACCCACGGGTCCAGATGGCTTCACCAACCTGTTCGCCGTTCCCGCTGCCGGTGGTGCAGAAGCTCGACCCTTAACATTCCTCGCCAATGGCGAAGGCGCAACGCGCGTGGCATGGTCGCCGGACGGCAAGTACATCCTCTTTGACACCGCGCAGCGCAGCGAGACCCCGCAGATCGCGCGCGTCGATCTCATCCCACACGTTCCGTCCTTCCGCGAAGATCAGTTCACCGAACTCTTCCGCAAGCAATCAACTCCAGGCGCTCCGGAAATACCCAGCGAACCGGGCACAACACCGGAGACCGCACCCGCCACAAGGCCCGTCCCCGAGCCGCCCGCGCAAACAACGCCCGAGACGGAGCCTCAGAAACCGCCTGCCGCAGAGAGCAGCGATCGAAGCGTTCATCGTCCGCCAAAGAAGATCGAGCCCACCAGGATCGTCTTCGAAGGAATTCGGAACCGGTTGACGCTTCTGCCCATCAATCTTGAACTGCGCACACCAATCATCAGCCCGGACGGGAAAACGCTGGCCTTTGTCGCCAGCGTCGCCGACCAGGTCAACATCTACACCTACTCACTTGATGAGCTATCGCGAGAGCCTGCGCTTCCCCGCCAGTTGACCTCGACACCCGGATCCAAGACCGACATCGCGTGGTCGCCGGACTCGAAGACAATCTACTACCTTGAAGGCCCCGGCGGCATGGGCGGCGGCGGGAATGCCGGCGACGACGCCCCCTCAAGCGTTCACGCCGTTCCATTGGACACGCGCACACCGCGCGCGATTCCCGTTACCGCGTCTATCGAGGTCGACTTCGATCGCCAGAAACAGGTGGTCTTCAACGAAGCCTGGGGCACGCTTGAACACCGCTTCTTCCGCGATGACTTCAACCATCACGACTGGAAGGCACTCCGCACGGAATGGGAATCCTACATCACGGGTGCACGCACTGGCCCCGAGTTGCGCCGCAACATCAATCTCCTGATCGGCGAACTGAACAGCTCGCACTCGGGCATCAACAAACCGAACCCGCCCGGCGTCCGTACCGGCAGGCTCGGTCTCCGCTTCGAACGCGTGCCCTTTGAAGTCAGGGGCCAGTTGATCGTGCGCGAGGTCGTGCCACTCGGACCTGCCTCACTCGAAGGCACCATCCGTCCCGGAGATCACCTCCTCGCGGTGGACGGAGCGCTGCTTGCACCCAACACCAACCTCGATTCGTTGCTCGAAGACAAGGTCAATAAGCGCGTCGTCCTCAGCGTCGAAACCGCGGGCAGGAAGCGCGACGCCATCGTTCGCCCAGTAACGCTGCAGGTGGAAGCGGGCCTGCTCTACAACGCCTGGGTTGAGCAGCGCCGCGCCTATGTTGAACGCATCTCGGGCGGGAAGCTTGGCTACGTCCACATCGCCGCTATGGGCGATCACGATCTCTCGCAGCTCTACGTGGACCTCGACGTCCAGAATGAGACCAAACAAGGCGTGGTCATCGATGTGCGCAACAACAACGGCGGATACGTCAACGGTCGCGTCATCGATGTCTTTGCGCGCCGCAATTACCTGCTCATGACCCCACGGGACGGTACCACCGCGCCCAGTCGCCAGGCGCTCGGACAGCGCGCGCTCGGCGTGCCCACCGTGCTGTCACGAACGAGTCGACGCTATCCGACGGCGAGGATTTCACTGAAGGTTATCGGGAGCTCGATCTGGGCAAAGTCGTGGGTACCCCAACCGCCGGTTGGATCATCTTCACCGGGGCCCAGCGCCTGATCGACGGTTCCAGCGTCCGCGTTCCGGGCTACCGCATCCGCACCAGCAAAGGCGATGACATGGAGATGTCCCCCCGCCCTGTGGACCTCGAGGTCCTTAGGCCCCTCGGCGAAACCGAAACGGGCGAAGATGCGCAGCTAAAGAAGGCGGTGGATACCCTCATGTCTCAACTCAAGTGAGGCAGAAATCCGCAGCAATGCTTGACACGAACTTAAGGACTTGAGCCGGAACAAATCCTCTTAGGTCCAACCCTAAGTCTTCTCCGCTGAAGATTTTGTGCAAAAAACGGGGAGGGGTACCCCGCCGCGCTATCCTTTAATTCAGGCCCGAGGTCCGATTCCAGATGCAGCCGACACACCAGATTACTCGTGAGGAAATCAACAATCTCGTCGACCGCTTCTACGCGAAAGTTCGCCTCGACCACGAGATCGGTCCCATCTTCAACGCCGCCATCGACGACTGGCCTGCGCATCTCAGCCTCCTCAAGGACTTCTGGTGCACTGTCCTCCTGACCGAGCGCAGCTACAAGGGAGACCCGCTTTCAAAGCACTTGGAACTCTCGCTCGACCCAGCCCACTTCGCCCGCTGGCTCACCCTCTTCGCCGAAACCGCCCGCGAGACTATGTCGCCTGAGGACGCCGAGTTCATCATCGGCAAATCCCATCGCATCGCCGAGAACTTCAAGGCAGCCATCGCCTACAAACGCGGAGGCGAAGCTCCCCCGCTCTCCATCTACCGCGCTCCCGCGTCCAAGCCCTAACGCTCAGCCACCAATATCCGCAAGTCCCGCACATTGTTCCCCGTCGGCCCGGTGACAATCGCATCCCCGACCGCTGCGAGCAGCGGATACGCGTCGAAGCTCTCCAGCGCATCCTCGACACTCAGCCCCGCGACTCTGGCCCGCTCGACGGTCGTCGCATCCACCACCGCCCCCGCCGCCGGACTATTCCCGTCCACCCCATCCGTCCCCACACTCAACACCGCAACCTGAGCTGGTATGGAGTCCAATCGCGCAGCGCAGTAGAGCGCGAACTGCTGATTGCGCCCTCCGCTACCGTGCGCGTTGCCGACCTTGACAAGCACCTCACCTCCGGAAAGCACGCAGACGCGGGTGTGCTCAGCGCTCAATTTGCGCAAGCGATCGAGAAGGTAGTCCGCAGCAGCGCGATAGTCCCAGTCGTCGCAGGTGTTATCAACCACAACATGGAATCCTCGACGCTCGCACGATTGCGCAGCGCGGCTCAGCATGGTTGCGGTCGACAGGACAACGCGAAATTCGGCGTTGCGAAAGCATGCCGCGGCTTGCTTGGGCGTCTCCTGCAGGTGAGGGCTTTCAAGCAGGGTGCGCACTCGATCAGGAAGTCTATTCCGCAGTTCAGGTAGTCGCATGAGTTCCCAGCACTGTTCCCGTGTTGATGAGTCGGGGAGCGTTGGACCGGACCCGATCACGTCCATCATGCCCTCCGGGACATCCGAGATCAGGAGCGTGCACTTGGTCGCATTGGGAGAAAGCTCGGCGAGGCGGCCTCCTTTCACGGCGGAAGCGTGCTTGCGCAGAATGTTCATCTCCGCGATGCTCAGGCCCGAATGGACGAGCGCACTGTAGAACGCGGCGGTCTCTTCAACGGTCACACCTGGATCGAGAGGCAACTCGACCATCGCAGAGGCGCCGCCACTGATCAGGAAGATCACGAGGTCCCTGGCACCTATGCCGTTCAGCGCGTCGATGATTCGCTGCGCAGCATCGCGTGCAGTTGCATCCGGTAGAGGGTGACTTCCCTGCCACCGTTCGACCGCACAGGACTCCGTGCGCATCTCACCCGGTCCGACGACGATCGCGCGGAGGGGGATGTCGCATGCGGCCACTTTTGTGAGGAAGATCTCGGCGGATGGCACAGCGGCTTTGCCAATCGCGACCACGAGCACCTGAGCGAAATCGATAAGGCGATAGCGCAGATCGGCCAGGTGCAGCGAGCCGTTTTCGCATTTCACGGCTTGAGTAAATACTCCGGAGACATCGATCGAATCGAGGGTTTCAGAGAATATTTCGCGGAGCATCTCGCGCCGTGCGGCGTGGATGTCTTGCAGAGCAGGTGAACGCGCTAGCTCTTCCACCCCATGCCTGCCATCACACCGCGCATGTACGCCATGCTCTCGATCACTCCCGGCATCGGGTCGTCACCATGAATCTCGTACTCAAGATCAACATAGCCCGGATAGTGCATCTTCGCCAACTCTGCAAAAATTTCGCGCACCGGCATAATTCCGCGTCCCACCGCAACCTGCGACTCCTTCGCGTTCGGCTGTGCAAGGTCCTTCATGTGGACATCGTGAAGCCGCGGACCCGCCGCCCGAATGGCATCGACAGGATTGACGCCGGCACGCATGGTGTGGCCGACGTCGACACAGCAGCCCATGCGCACATCCATGCCGTGGACCGCTTTCAGAACATCCAGCGGTGACTTCCAGATCTTGTCTTCAGGTCCGTGATTGTGAACCGCAATCGCGATATCGTACTCCTTCACGAAACGCTCGATACGTGGAAGCGTCGCCGGAGCAGGATCTCCAGCGACGATCACCTTTACTCCGGCGCGCTTCGCGTATTCAAACTTTGATCGGATATCGTCATCCTCATCCTTTGGAAAGTACACGGTGCCCACCGCAGTGGGTGTAATGCCTGCCGTCTTGTAGTCGTCAAGCGCCTTCTGCTCATCGGCGGCAGAGGTCGATGGCAGATGATCCTTCGTGTCCTTCAGGTTGATGGTCGAAATTTCCAGTTCTTTGAGAAACTTGGTCAGCTGAGCACGATCGAAATTGCGGAAGGTGTAACCGCACATGCCAAGCCGTACGGGCATGGCTCTGGTGGTTTCCTGCGCAGGTTCGCCCATCGCGCGGGGGCCTGCCGCCGCCGCGATCGCCATTGCGCTCAATCCAAGGAAGCTACGCCGTTCAAATGAGGTTTTCATCGGCGCCCATCGTACCATCGCGGAGGTGTATTTGTCCCAAGCCCAAACAATATGACAACCTTTGGCTAACAGGACAACTCCTCTCTTAAACTATTTGTGTGCCAGATTCCCTTCAATCCCAGCTCGACGCGATCACCTCGCAGACCCGCTCGCTTGTGCAGCCGGAGCGCCTGGCCATTACTGACCAGGCTATCCACGATTTACTCGATTCCGGGATTGAGTCGCGCGTGCTTTCCGTCGGCGCACCGGCGCCAGTTTTCTCGCTGCCGGATGCGCTGACGGGCAAGCTGGTTCGTTCAACGGATTTGCTTGCGCTAGGGCCGGTCATCGTGAATTTCTTTCGCGGCCGCTGGTGCCCGTATTGCATGACCGAACTGGAGGCGTGGCAGGCGGCGTTTCCACAGGTTCGCGAGCGTGGTGCTCTGCTGGTCGGAATTTCGCCTCAGTTGCAGCGGCAGAATGACTTCACGTTGCAGCAACATTCGCTGACATTTCCTATTCTGTCGGATGCTGGTTGCCGGGTCGCGGACATGTTTGGGATTGCCTATACGGTGCCAGAAGGAATGCGCGCACACCTGCGATCGATTCTGATCAACATTCCATTTATTCACGGCGAGCAGGGCGATGCGACGTGGCGTCTGCCGCTGCCGGCAACATTTGTTTTGAAGCCCGGAACCGATGGGCGGGCTAGCGTTGCCTTTGCCGAAGCGCATGCCGATCATCGCGTGCGTCCTGATCCTGCGGATGTGCTCGCGACACTCTAGATCAGGCAGCCCTGTCGAGAAGACTGCGTTGTTCAAGCAAGCGAAGTAGTGTCTGCTCTTCCCTGCGCAGATTGCCTCCGTGTTCGCCGATCTCCTCCTCAAGCTCGGCCTTGGCGTCCTCGATCGTGATGCCTCCGAGGTAGGCTTCCAGCACTGCGGGGTGGACATAGCACCTTCTGCAGACCGCGGGTGTGTTTCCCAACTTTGAGGCGACCGCCTTGATCGCCGCGACGACGTTTTTCTTCGCCTGCGTCGCGTTTTCGAATGCACCCATACCGCGCAGCAGATCGCAGGCGAGAACGGAGCCTGCCCAGGTTCGGAAGTCTTTCGCGGTGAAATGATGGCCCGTGATTTCGCGCAGATATTCATTCACGTCGGATGAGCCGATAGCATGGCGCACGCCGTCCTCGTCGACATACTGGAAGAGTTCGTAGCCGGGCAATTCTTCGCACTGCTTGATGACGCGCGCGAGCCGACGGTCCTGAAGACTCACTGTGTGGTGAATCTTGCTTTTGCCCTGAAAACTGAACGTAACCTGGGAACCTTTCACTTCCACGTGCTTGTTGCGCAGTGTGGTCAGGCCGTAGCTCCCGTTCTCCTTTGCATACTCCTGATTACCAACACGAATGTGGGTCTGTTCCATGAGGCTTACGATTGTTGCGAGCACTTTCTGACGGGACAGCCCTGGGTGCGCGAGATCTGCTTTTACACGCTCGCGGATGGCGGGGAGGGTCTGCGCGAATTGAATCATCCGTTCGTATTTTGTCTCGTCGCGGACCTCACGCCAGCGGGCATGATAGCGACTCTGCTTGCGACCGCGTGCATCGCGACCTGTGGCCTGCAAGTGGCCGTTCGGAAGCGTGCAGATCCAGACGCCGCTCCATGCCGGTGGGATGACCAGCGAATGGATTCGACGAAGCGTCGCTTCATCGTGGATTGTGGCGCCGCCGGGAGCCGTGTACCGGAAGCCCTTGCCGCAGCGGACACGACGGAGACCCGGCTTCGCGTCGGTTACGTAACGAAGTCCGGCCGCCTGCGCCGACTCCCTGGAATCGGGCGGCTCCGTCAGTGGATCAATCCGCGGGGGCGGCGTTTGGGCCCGTGGCATCGTCACCTGTTCACCTTCACCCGAGAACCGTGCATGCGCAATTTGGATGAGGATTGCGCTGCAGACGCTGCCTAAGCCCCCGCAGAACATACAATTCCCCTGCTATCCTTTTCGGGCTATGAAGAAGACTCTTCCGATCGTCCTTCTTCTCTGCTTGACAGCGTGCACCGCGCCGGCACCGGTAAACACGATTTCTGCAACTACACAGCGCACGGCATCAAACATTCCGCCGCCTCCGCCACCCCCAGCAACCGGCCCGCAGAATTTCGACTATTACCTGCTGAACTTGTCATGGTCACCGGAGTTTTGCCATTCGCACCAGAGCGCGCCGGAGTGCGGGCGCGGCGCGACGTTCGTGCTCCATGGACTATGGCCGCAGAACGCGGATGGAAGCTATCCCGAGAATTGCAATAGCGCTCCCGGGCCGGCGAATCCATCACAATACAGCGACATCTATCCTGATACCGGGCTGTTGCTGCATGAGTGGAGAACGCATGGTACGTGCTCGGGCCTTTCGGCTGAGGGATTTTTTAAGGCGGCGCGCACGGCGTTCCAGTCGTTCATCGTTCCTCCGAAGCTGGCACAGCTCAATACGCAGGTCTCGCTGCCGCCGGACCAGATTCTTTCCCTCGTGACCCAGAGCAATCCTTCGATTGATGCGAAGAGCCTGGTATTGAGTTGCGGGAATAACTATCTAACTGCGGTCGAGGTGTGTCTCGAGAAGAAGCTTCATCCGATTGCGTGTGGAACAGTGCGTTCGTGCAGGGCGCGAACGGTTCGGATTCCCCCGCCGTAGATGGCGTTTATGCAATGAGAAGCCAGCGGTGTTTTAATGCAGGAAGGCGGCACCGACTCTTAGCGACGTGCACCCGCCTCAAAGAAAACTCCCACCAATCTCAGAGGAGAAACCAGAGATGAGCGATATGTCTTTAACTGATCGGCCCGCGTGGAAAGCCCTTCAGACCCATGCCGATGCGATGCGCAGCAAGACGATCAAGCAGCTGTTCGACGATGATCCCGATCGTGGAACACGCCTGACGACCGAGGGCTGCGGCCTGTTCCTCGATTACTCGAAGAACCGCGTAACGGACGAGACGATCAAGCTCCTGCTGCAACTTGCCGAAGAGTGCGGGCTGCGCCAGCGAATTGAGGCGATGTTCACGGGCGAGAAGATCAATATCACGGAGAACCGCGCGGTTCTTCACGTGGCTCTGCGGGCGCCTAAGTCTGAGCAGATCCTCGTCGACGGCGAGGATGTGATTCCAGAAGTGCATCGGGTTCTGTACAAGATGTCGGCGTTTGCCCATCATGTGCGGTCCGGCCAATGGCGCGGTCACACAGGCAAGCGCGTGAGGAATGTCATCAATATTGGCATCGGGGGCTCCGATCTTGGCCCCGTGATGGCGTACGAAGCGTTGAAGCACTATTCCGACCGGCGTTTGAATTTTCGTTTCGTTTCAAACGTCGATGGGACAGATTTTGCCGAGGCAGTGCACGATCTGCACGCGGATGAGACGCTGTTCCTGATTGCCTCTAAGACGTTTACAACGCTTGAGACGATGACGAACGCGCGGAGTGCGCGCGAGTGGGCACTGAAAGGGTTGGGCGGAGACGAGTCGGCGATCGCCAAGCATTTTGTGGCCATCTCGACGAACGAGAAGGAAGTGAAGAAGTTCGGCATCGACCCGGAGAACATGTTTGGGTTCTGGGACTGGGTCGGCGGCCGATACTCGATGGACTCAGCGATCGGTTTGAGCACCATGATTGCGATTGGGCCGGAAAACTTTCGGGCGATGCTGAATGGCTTTCACCAGATGGATCAACACTTCCGGACTGCACCGTTTGAGCAAAATCTACCGGCGCTGATGGGGCTTCTGACTGTCTGGTACACAGATTTCTTCGGTGCCGAGACGGTTGCAGTACTGCCTTATGAGCAGTATCTGAAGCGGTTTCCGGCATATCTGCAGCAGCTCACGATGGAGTCGAACGGGAAGCACGTCACGCTTAATGGCAAGCATGTGACCTATGAGACAGGGCCAATTTACTGGGGCGAACCGGGCACGAACGGGCAGCATAGCTTCTACCAACTCATTCACCAGGGAACACGGCTGATCCCTTGCGACTTCATCGGATTCGCTCGGACGCTGAATCCTCTTGGGCGGCATCATGACCTGCTGATGGCTAATGTGTTTGCGCAAGGCGAGGCGCTGGCCTTCGGCAAGACCGCCGAGCAGGTGAAGGCTGAGGGCGCGCCTGACTGGCTGGTTCCGCACAAGGTCTTCGAAGGCAACCGGCCGTCGAACACTATTCTCGCGGATGTGCTCACGCCGGAGATTCTCGGCAAGCTCGTAGCGCTTTATGAGCACAGCGTGTTCACGCAGGGCGCTATCTGGAACATCGATTCGTTCGACCAGTGGGGCGTCGAACTGGGCAAGGTGCTTGCCCAGCGGATCATCGGCGAGTTGGAATCGCCGCAGGATCCAAAGCTGACGCATGACAGCTCTACCAACAATCTGATCGAGCGTTATCGCTCACGCAAATAGCGGTGGGTTGATGAAGAGAACGGGGGCAGATTCAAGGATCTGCCCCGTTCCCTTGCTCTTGGGGCGCGTGTGCGTTTATCGTTGAAGGAGAGCGGCTATCGTCCTAGCAAGAGCCGCCCTATCAAAGCCTATGACTACTGCTACGCTCTCCGCTCCTGCACCCGTCGTCAGCGCACCCCTCCCGACAAAACCTAAGGTCACGCCCGCCGCTGCGCTTGAGGTCTATGCAGGTGATCCGAACTTCATGGCTTCGCTTGCGCGCGGACTGGTTGTGATTCAAGCGTTTACTCCACAGATGCCGCAGATGACCATTTCGCAGTTGAGCCTGCGAACCGGACTTTCGCGTGCGGCTGTACGCCGGTGTCTCTACACCTTATGCAAACTCGGTTTTGCCGGCACAGATGAGGCACAACGCTATTCGTTGCGCCCGAAGATGCTGACGCTCGCCAATACCTATACGGCATCGAGCACGCTGGCGAACGCGGCGCAGCCGATCCTGGAGCGGATGTCCGCGCAGTTGGGCGAGAGCTTTTCTGTGGCCACACTCGACGGCGAGGACATTGTTTACATCGCTCGTACCACCGTGACGCGCGTGATGTCAGTCGATCTGCACATCGGCTCACGACTGCCCGCGTTTTGTACGAGCATGGGCAGGGTCTTGCTCGCCTACCTTCCGCAGGATCAGCTGGAGCAGTATCTCGCGCGGGTGCACATGGTACAGTACACGCCGAAGACGATCACGTCAGTGGACAAGCTGAGGCTTGCACTGCGTAACGTCCGCCGCAACGGCTACGCACTCTGCGATCAGGAGTTCGAAGTTGGGCTGCGGTCGCTTGCGGTGCCCGTGCAGGCGCCCAACGGACGCGTGGTGGCTTGTGTCAACCTCAGTGGGCATGCTCCACGAATGCCGATGCTCGAGATGCAGACGCGATTCCTTCCGCACCTGCGAGCGGCGGCAGCCGAACTCAGCGTCTTCCTGCGCTAAATCACGCCAGCGAAGCTAGTCGTCATCGTCGTCCTTGTGCTTCCTGTGCTTCTCAAGGATCATGGCCGGTGGCGGCTCAGTTCCGTGTGCATCCTGCCACAGAATCAGATTCAGTTTGTCGGTGGGCGCCCGGTCTGCGTGTGTGAAGTCCATCTTCAGGGATGCGGCCGCACCCACGGCATTCGGCCTGTTTGCCGTATAGATCAGGCCATTATCACGATTTGAGTAGTCCGCATCGTATGGTAGCTGGTCGCCGGGTCCCGTGAACAGGCTCGAGATTAACGAGGCAAAGGCATCGTTGTTGTTCATCGGAGGAACACCCAGCAACGTCTCCATCGTGCGCAACATGCTGACGGTCGAGTAGAAGCGGCTGTCCACCACCGCGCCCTCGCCGGGCTTCGGATGCGGAGCATACTTGCTGATCACAAGGCCAAGCGAGCGATGGGCGTCGACGTGGTCAGCACCATTTTGCGCATCGTCCTCGAGGATAAAAAATGCAGTGTCATCCCAATAGGCCGAGTGCGAGACTGCCTCCACAGCGCGTCCGACGGCGAGATCATTGTCTGCAACTGAAGATCGAGGAGTCGGGCCGCCGGGGGTCGTGCCAGCGGTGTGATCGTTTGGCAGGCGCAGCAGAATGTAATCAGGCATCGTGTCGTGTCCGGCGGCGCGGTCCTTCTTCCATTGCTCGAGATGACGCAGGAATACTTCGACGCGAATCTGATCCGGGACCCGTAGATTAAAGTCTGGAGACTCTGGAGCGAAGTGACCGACCAGTTCAGGCTTCGTGGCGACATTCTCCGCGAGCCGCGGAATCGGCCAAGGCCACAGATTTTTTCCGCCGCCCCACTCGGCAGGCAGTGGCTGGCCGGGCTTAATCACAGGTGAAGGGCAAAGTTCTTCACTTCCAGACATGGCTCCCATTTGCGGATCGGTGGATCGCAGGTGCCGATCTCGTTCGATTGCCTGGCGGTCGCCGCAGAAAATGGACGAGACATATTCCGCAAAGTGATAGATGGACTTGCCGTGAGAGGCGAAATTGCTCCAGATGTAGTTACTCGCGGGCTCGTTCACATCCGGGATACGCTGAAGAAGCGGGTAGCCATCCGCGACCATACCTTCGTAATCATAGGTACGCTGCGATCCGCGGTAGTTAATCTGCCAGGTCTTCTCGAGGTAGTCCGTCCCTATGGCCGCCGTCGACCATACGTGACCTTCACCCGATACCTCGCCTGAATCAAAGAAGTTGTCGAGTACACCGAATTGCAGCGCCAGCTTGTGTTCGTTCGGCGTAATGGCCGCGCCATACATTGTGAGCTTCGGATCACCGTTTCCCACTGGATGGCCGCCCTTCTCAAGATCGCCCAAGATCTGATCGTAGGTGCGGTTCTCCTTGATGATGTAGATCACATGCCGGATTGGGTCGTGACCGGAAGCAAACTTAATGCTTTCCTGCGCTGCACGCATTCGGTTGCTTTTAAGGACGGTCTCGGTTGAAGGCTTCAGGTTGGAGTCGATCTCCTGTTCCTTTAACGACGCGAGCGAACCATGGATGAGTGTGGGTGCGTAGGTGAACGTTCGCTCTAGAGGTGAAGCTGTCCGGGAATGAGCGCCGGGTGCTTGCGGCATGCTATTCGGGCCAGTTCCCTTGCCCTTATCGGTCGCTACATAGAGTGTGCCGCCCGAGAACGCCAAAGCTGTGGGCATCAGTTCCGTCGGCACGAATCCCATCGGCTCAGTCATGCCACGCTGATCGTCCATCGACTTCAGATGTCGCGGGTTAATGATTGCAACAGCATCGGAGCCGAGGTTCGCCGCATAGAGGCGGGTACCGTCGGCATTCTCCGCGAGAGCGTCCGGCTCAGCGCCGAAGTAACTTTGTCCGGGGAGGCGCGTGTCGAGATAGCCGGCGACGGAGAGTGTCGGCCTATGGTGCCGGTCGCTCACTCGGACTGCTGCAACCGAGTCTCTATTGGCCAACGCCACGTACAACATACCCGCGCGTTCGTCGAGCAGGAGAGCACAGGGGTGAGAGCCAGGCGCTGTAGGCAAGTGAGCCTTCATCAGCTCCACCCGTCGCACGATCGTGTTGCGTTGTAGATCGAGCTCGACAACTTCGCTCGCATTCCACAGAGCTACGAACGCCCGGGTTCCATCCTTGTTGACGGCAATAGCGATCGGGTAGGCCGAGGGAACGGTTGCGCTGGTACTGAGATCAAATGTGTGTTCTATAGTTCCGCTGGCGGAATCGAGCAGCACCACAATGTCGGACAAGTTCTCGGCGACAAGGAGGCGCTCCCGTGGTCCAGGGTCGACGGCAATGGCGGCAGGAAAGGGGATGCCCTTTTTGAAGCCGTCCGCGCTCCACAACGCCGTTGTCTTTCCCTCGGGAAGCGGAACTAAAGGCAGTTTCAGCAAACCTTGCGGCTTCAGCACGCCATCCGCGAAGCTGAAGACCGCGATTCCGTTGCCTGTTGCGCGTCCGCCATCTCCTTCCGGTCTGGTCAGGGAGGCTAGACTGGCGTAGACCCGCGTGCCATCGCCGCTAAAGGTGAGCCCGGAAAAAAATGTCTGTGGCGCGTGCAGCGATGTGCGAGCGTCGGGAACATCCTGTACCGCACCGGTGGCGGTGTTCAGGACGGAGAGCGACTGCATGTAATCGGACTCCGCAGTCCCATAACCTGCGTTGACGGAGACCACCCACTTGCCATCCGGCGAGACGGCAAGCGAGATGGGAAGGCTATTGACGCGACGCGGATTTCCGGGCGCAGGAGCAAGAAGTTGCTTGCTCGTAGGCAAATTGACAGCGTCCTGCGCAGCCTGTTGCGCGCACGATGGCTCACTGAACTGAATCAGGAAGAGGCCAACAATAAGAGCTAAAAACGGGATACCTGCAACGTAGGGGATATGTCTGCATCCTGGCATTACAAAAGTCTTACACAAGAGCGAAAGAACGGCATGTATGGTCGATGTAGACGGTATTTGAAGGGCTACTACATTGATTGACATCGCAACAAAAGAGCGCGAAGAGAGCACCTCTGACGCCACGGCCTCCATACTCGAATTCGCTTCCTTGTCGGGTGAATCTGATCGATTCTCCGCTGTTCGTGATACAAGTCAGCGCCTGAAGCAAGACTTGCGCATGGGCCGCGCGTACCAGCAAGGGCGCATCAACTGGATCACCAGTATGTTCATGGGCGCCTTCCATGTTGGTGCGATTGCCGCCTTGTTCTTCTTTTCGTGGAAAAACGTCATCGTCGCGGCGATTATGTACTTCTTCGCGATCAACGTAGGCATCGGGATGGCTTACCACCGGCTGCTGACGCATCGCGGCTATAAGGTTCCGCGGTGGCTCGAGTACTTCCTTACGGCGTGTGGCACGATGGCGCTTGAAGGCGGACCGATCTTCTGGGTGGCTACGCATCGCGTGCATCACCAAAATTCAGATCAAGAAGGCGATCCGCATACGCCGCACGAAGGGACCTGGTGGGCGCACGCCGGCTGGATTCTTTCGGGCCGCGCGCTGCATTCTGAAACGGCTTTGCTCGGACGCTATGCTCCTGATCTGACGCGTGACCGCGTGCAGGTATGGCTGTCGAAATATCACTGGCTGCCGCTGACGATTGCCGGATTTCTGCAGGTCGTATTAGGCGCCGCGCTTTCGCCCGGTCATCGCATTGCTGGCGCCGTCGGAATGCTGCTCTGGGGCACGTTCCTCCGTACAACGATCGGTTTACATGCAACGTGGCTTGTGAACTCGGCAACACACATGGTTGGATCGCGACGGTTTGAGACTCGTGATGACTCGCGCAACAGCTGGTGGGTCGCAATTCTGACGGGCGGCGAGGGATGGCATAACAATCACCATGCGCATCCGGTCAGTGCACGTCATGGACTCGCATGGTATGAGTTCGATGTGAACTACTACGGCATCTGGGTGATGGAGAAGCTTGGTCTCGCCAAGAAAGTGCAGATTGCCAAGTTCGATCCGGAGAATCCACGCCCTGCAGGCGTCTAAATACCTCAAATACTTCAGAGGCCGCCCTTTCCGGGGCGGTCTTTCTGTTTCATTTTGCCGACAACAGGGGGCAACCCCCGTATACTCCTGAGCAAGCATGAACCTTACGCGCCGTCGTGGAGCCACTGCATTCTTCATCACGCTTGGTGTCTGCCTCACGGCGCTTGCCGTCGCACTTAACGTCACTTGGGTGCACATCAACGGCCGCCGTATTGCGCTTGATGTTCTCGGCGTCTTCCTTTTTGCGATACTCATTGCAGGCGTTGTGCTCAATACGGTTTTTCTGGTGCGCGAGATCCGTCGCAACGAACGCCAGGACTCGTTTCTGAACGCCGTTACGCACGAGCTAAAGACCCCCATCGCGAGCATGCGACTTTACCTGGACACGCTGCAGAGGCATCCAGTGGATGAAACGCAGCGTCAGCACTTTTATGCCACGATGCGCGCAGACACCGATCGTCTTCTCGCCACAGTCGAGCAGGTTCTCAAGGCTGGCGAACTGGGACAGCGAGAACGAGTGCAGCGGCGCAGTCGAATCGAATTGAAAGTGCTTGTCGCCGAATGCATCGACACCACGCTCAGCCGGCATCATCTTCCGGCCGAAGCGATTCACTTAGATGACGTTCCGGGTGACGTACGGCTATTCGTCTCGGCAAATCCGGAGGACCTGCGTACGGCAATCCTTAACCTGCTCGACAACGCGGTGAAATATTCGCCGCAGGGTGTGCATGTGAGCTGCAAGATCAGTATTCAGGACTACACCTGGGCGGTGCTCAGCATCACGGATACAGGGCTCGGGATGCAGGCGCGTGATCTGAGAAGGATATTCAAGCGCTTCTACCGGGCCGCCTCAAATGACCGCGTGAAGATCAAAGGAACCGGGCTCGGGCTGTTTCTTGTTCGAACGATTGTGCGCCAGCATGGGGGAGACATACGCGCGATCAGCGAAGGGCCCGGCAAGGGCTCAACGATGATCCTGAAATTGCCACTTGCGATCGGCAATGCTATGGGCTAGCGCACGAAGCGCGCACCCCTCTTGCGAAACCCCAGAATTATGGCCGAGGCCAAGGCTACGAGCGTCCAAGCCGGCGGCTCAGGCGTCGTCGACGGATCGACTGGATGCAGGCCGTCGATGTCGAGGTCCATTCCACTGTAGACATCGTCGGAATTCGCTGCTCCAGCAGAGTACGACGCACCAAATATCAGACTCACTGGCGTGTTGTATGGCACTTTGAACGACCCGCTTGCAGAGCCCGAGTTCAGATCGCAGTTCTCTGTCATACCATTTATCGTGATGCTGCACGGACCAAAGAGTCCGCCGCCGCCTTCTCCATGCCGATACGAAGTTGCCGACCAGTCGACATAGCCATATCCCGATCCACCGGTCAGAATATAGGTGCCATCGATCCCCCATGAAAGATTCGCCGAGGCAAAAGTGGTTGCGCCCGGAGTCATGGGATTCCCGAGGGAACTGAGGAACACCTGCATGCTTGCACCCAGCGGGCTCACCGCCGCGTTGACCTGCGCCAGTCCGTCCAAAGAGCCGCCTGCGCCACAATTCAACGAGACAGCATTGGAACTCAGCGCCGCAGATGAACACATACCGCCGTTCAGATTCCTCTCACTGACGCTTCCTGCCACAATCGCGTCGGCGTAAGCGTAACCAGTGAACGCGAGAACCGCGAGCAGGGCGGCCGGCATTACTCGTTTCATAGGCGAGATCCCACACTCACTGTAGTGAGACGGGCATGCCCGACAAATGCGATAAAAGGGGCATGAAGCCGCCAATAGATGCAGATTAAGGCAGTCAGCCGACATAGATTTGAGGGATTGGACGAACCGTAGAACGACTTCAAATGGAGCGGGAGACCGGGATCGAACCGGCGACATTCAGCTTGGGAAGCTGACGTTCTGCCACTGAACTACTCCCGCTCATTGTTTTCAACCACTTATCACCGGGTAACTGTCCGCGACAATCCGCGATGTTGATACCAGAAACGCCGTTGAAAAATAGGTCGAGATGAAGCTTGGGGCCCCAAGGTCGACCTGAAAAAGTATCTCAAGATCGAAGGGTGTTGGCAATTCGTGCGGTCACCCGAGTGCGTCAGTTAGGGGTTTGAACGGCAACACCGAATCGTTTGCGTGATCAACGTTTGCGCACGCGCAGGCTCTGCCAGCTTCCGTCAGCGGTCCAGCCACCATCGACAGCGAGGGTCTGGCCGTTGATGAATCCGCTCTGGCTCGAATCGGCGAGAAAGAGAATAGCGTGTGCGATGTCGTCAGGACGAGCGAAGCGGGCCATAGGGACCCGGCCGATGATGTCTTCGTCGGTGTAGCCGCCGCCAGCCTGATCGGCGACATCCATTTCTGTTTTCACCCAGCCGGGACAGACGGCGTTGACTCGAACACCACGGCCACCCCACTCTGCGGCAAGAGTGCGGGTGAGCCCGACGAGGCCGTGTTTCGAGGCGTTGTAGGCAGAGCGGTCGCTAACGCCGACGAGACCGGCGATGGATGCGACGTTTACGATGCTGCCCTGGCGCTGCGCAAGCATGATGGAGCCGAAGGCCCGGGAAAGGACGAAGGGCGCGACCAGGTTAACCTCAATCACGCGGCGGAAAGCGGCGGCTTCAATTGCCTCGGCAGGAGCGATAAAGCTGATGCCTGCGTTGTTGACGAGTACGTCGACACGGCCCCAGCACTGCGTGACGAGAGAGACGGCCTGCGCGGTCAAAGCCTCGTCGGTGATGTCACCAATAAGCGCTTTTGCTTCAGAACCGGCCGCATGCAGAGCCGAGAGTGTGGCTTCGCAGGAATGCATGTCGAGCAGTAGAAGAGTGTACCCAGCTTCGCCGAGAACCTGGGCCGTTCTGCGACCGATGCCTTGGGCCGCTCCTGTGACGATGGCAACTCGCATATCTTCACTCTACTGGAGCCGTATGCCTGTCCCAGGATCGCCAACGCCTCGCCTAAACCGCGGCTTCGAACAGCGTCAAGCTTCTCCACCGCCAGGCTGCTGGCACCGTCCCGCGACGAGCGGTGCAAGAGAAAGCGCAAAGGGCAATCGTTCACGGCACAGTAGGTAGACGTCCAAGCAAAAGAGCCTATGCCGTCAAGTGGTCGAGCCTTGCGATTCTTGCGCCACCGAAGACAGAGAAATGCAAGCTGGTGGGTGCTCGATGAAGCACTCTATGGATGCTCCACGAATGTTGCATGGTTTGTAGCGGCTGAGGAGTCACCTACCCACAAATCAAAAATTCCGGAACCGTTCTCCCACTTCCGAGTCGAATCGCTCCAAAAGCAGAGGTCGTCGGCGCGCAGCGGAATCGTTACCGCGCGGCTCTCGCCAGCTTTGAGGCCGATCCGTTGAAAACCTTTGAGTTCGCGCACAGGCCGCGCCGCGCTGCCTGAGCGCTGATGTACGTAGAGTTGCACTACTTGGACACCATCACGATCACTTGTGTTCTGTAACATCACACTCACCGATAGCGTCTCTCCAGGCTGCAGTGTGTCCGCCGACAACTTCAGTCCGCCAATCGAAATGTGTGAATAGCTGAGGCCATAGCCAAACGGATATAGCGGAGTATTCGAACCATCCCAATACATTGAATCGCGTTCATCCGGTATCTGGCTGAGCGTCGGATTGTAATAAAGTGGCTCCTGCCCTACGCTGCGCGGCCACGTGATCGGGAGTCTGCCGCCGGGGTTTGCATCGCCAAAGAGCAGGTCTGCGACGGCGTTGCCACCTTCGGTGCCGGGATACCACACGTCGAGGATCGCAGTTACATGGGCGGCTGCCCAATTGATTGTCAGCGGACGCCCGGTCAGCAGCACCAGGACGACAGGCTTGCCGGTCGCGACAGCAGCCTCCAAGAGTCGCTCCTGATCACCAGGAAGATCAAGGGACTGGCGCGATGCACGCTCACCATTCATGCTCTGCAACTCACCCATAACCAACACGGCGGCATCGCTCCGCCTAACGGTGTCAACGGCCTGAGCAAAGGCAGCATCTTTTTCCCGCTGCGTGAGGAGCGTTGGCTTCGGACTGGCAAACTGCGGATCAAATATCGATTCACCGCCACGGTCCAGCTCAACACCTCGAGCGAATCTTACGTCTACGGATTTGCCGAGTTTGGCTCGTATGCCTTCAAGAATGGTGACGGTGTCGTCGTAATGACCCGCAAGACTCCAGGACCCCATTGTGTCGGCTTTAGAATCCGCAAGCGCACCGATCACCGCAAGTGACTTTAGGGAGGTGCGCCGGAGAGGAAGCAAATCGCCTTCATTTTTCAAAAGGACAGCCGTTTGTTCCGCAGTGATGCGCGCAGCACTGCGTTGTTCGGCCGAGACCAGTTCGCGTTCAGCGGCGCCCTTCGGCGCGTAGGGGTTCTTGAAGAGACCCAATTTGTATTTTGCTTCGAGAATGCGCCGGACGGATTCATCGATCGTCTTTTCGCTGACCTTTCCAGCACGAACCTGCGCGGCAAGATTCTGCTGATAAATATGCGAGGTCATTTCCATATCGATGCCCGCGTTCGTGGCACGCACTGCCGCATCTGCGTCGTCGGAAGCGAAGCCATGTGTCGTCAGCTTCGCAATCGTTTCCCAATCGCTGACTACAAAACCCTGAAAGCCCCAGTCCTGACGCAAGACGTCGTTCAATAAGAAATGGTTGGCGCTGGCGGGAACCCCATTGAAATTCATGTAAGCCGCCATAAATGTCCCCGCACCCGCCTTTTCTGCGGCATGGAATGGAGGCAGGTACACGTTCCAGATCAAGTTGTCGCTGACATTGACCTCGTCGTAATCTCTGCCTCCTGCGGCCGCGCCGTATCCAGCAAAGTGCTTCACGCAGGCAAGGATGCTGTCAGCGGCACCGAGGTCAGTGCCTTGAAAACCACGAACCTGTGCCTCGGACATGCGCTGTGCAAGGTAGGGATCCTCGCCAGCGCCTTCCATAATGCGACCCCATCGCGCATCGCGGGCTATGTCCACCATCGGCGCAAACGTCCATCGAATGCCAACCGCCGCGGCTTCACGGGCCGCCATACGCTGCGCCACTTCCACCAGGGATGGATCCCAGGACGACGCCATGGCCAGCGGAACCGGATAGATCGTGCGATACCCATGAACAACGTCGAAACCAAAGAGTAATGGTATGTGAAGCCGTGTTTCATCCACGGCAATGTGCTGCAGACGATTAATCTCTTGCGGATCTCGCACGAACAGGAACGAGCCGACCTCCTCCCGTCGGACACTCTCCTCATGTGGGATAAGAGGCGGCGCGTGTTGTGCGATCTGTGACATCTGCCCTATTTTTTCGTCGAGCGTCATCCTTGCCATTAGCTGCCTAACGAAGCGATGCATTTCGGTATTTGAATCAGAGCCATTCTGGGTGCGGATTGCCTGAGGCGCGAATCCCAGGAGCGCGATGAATATCGAACAGATTGAACTGCGTCTTAGGGCAATCATCTTTCTCCCCGAAAAAATGTAGGGCCGCACGAGCGTCGGCCGCTGAAGAAGGAGGTCACCAGACGTATGTGGCGACCGACCCGGCAGGCAAGCCCACTTGAGCAAATTTTTCTTTGTAACCGATCAAGAAATCTTTTTGAGCGGAAGTTGTGTTGCTGACGATGAGTACGTGGCCTCCACGTGGAGTCCGGAACGCAACATGTGACAACATGAGGTCAACGGCGCGGTCATTTATACGTACGCTGCCCGGGGGCACGAAGCCCGTAAAGTGCGCTGTTACGTAGTAGGCAAGATTTCGCGTCACCTTATCGCCGTCGAGAGTGATCGCACCCGAGCAGATGGGACAGCCGCCATCATTTGTATTCGGACCATTTTGCGGGTCGGCTGCAAGGTTCCACAGAAGAACATTCTTCGCCCAGTTCATCGTGGCCCCAATCATGATGCGGGCAACCGGCTCCGCGATCTGTAAACTAGTCGCTCCTCGACGCGGAATGACCATCTGCTCGGTGAAAAAGATGTCTTTGTTCGGAAAGGCATTGTGGACAGTTGTCATCGCTGCAATGTCGCCGAGATACAGATGGAACCCTGAACCACCCGTGTATTTGCCGGCTGCGGGATCGCCCAGCACAGCAACGGGATATTGTGGATGGTCGCAGTTGTGATCAAAAGCTACGATTTCGGTTTTCAGACCGGCCCTCTTCAGCCGGGTCCCAAATACTTGCCAATGAATTCGGCCTCCTGTTCGGCTGTCAGGAGCATGCTAGGAGTGTTTTTCGGATTCTCAGGCTCGTTCTGGACCGTGATCGCACCGATGGGAATGCCGTCGTCCGCCATTCCCTCCAGATACTTCACAAGGTATTGTGCGTAAGCACCATAATTTTCGCGTAGCAGCGTGCCACCCTTCGGGCTTGCCGTTATCTTCATCCAGTTGGGTGCAGTCCAGGGCGAAGCGAGGATATGAAGACCGGGGTGAATCGCCAGTATTTCTTTGAGCACCGGGATCACATAAGCTTCATCGGGCGCTAGAGAGAAGTGCGCAAGCGTTGGATCCTTATCGCCCTCGGTCAGATCATCATAGGTATAGACCGATTCGTTCATATCGGACGAGCCAATACTGACACGTATGTAGGTCGTGTTGCGCTGTCCGGGCCTGCTTCCAAAGAGCTCGTCCAGCAGCGTGTGACGAGCGCCGGGCGACATCTTCATCATCAGCTGTGCTGTCCCGCCTGTGACAGCAAAGTCCAAAGCCATCAATGATCTGGTACGTCGTCGCGTCATCCACGCTAATCACGCTCGCGACTGGTTTCGCCTTATGAAAATGAATTGCTTTTTGAAGACTTACCAAGTTGCGACTGTCCGGAGTAGTGAGCCACGCGCGCATCTCCTGAGCATGGCCACACCTCGAGTTGAAAAAACACGCGATGCTTCCCCACAGCAAAAGGACGGTGCTAAATCGCTTGCGCAGAAAGCTTGGTTTCATGATCGGAAGCCGCAACCAAAACTTCAATATCAGGCAATAGCGATTTCACTTTTGTCAAGAAGTACTTCGCGTTGGGTCCCTAAGACAATCGGTTGTCTACCAGCGGCCTACGAGCATAGAAGAATGGCCGTGAAAAGGAATCCTTATGTCAGACTGTTCGCGCGCAGAACACGAAGAAGCCGTATTACCCAGCGGCCGGCCGAGAAACTCGTTTCGTCTAACGACCGCGTCGAAAACGACCCATTTCACGGATATTCGACCAACTTTTTGAACAGGTGAATTTTCGGTCCGACAGGTTGGCCCAATGCTTCCGTTCCCCGCCAAGCTTCCTGGACATTTGTTCGACACCAGCCTTTGCAGCAAGCCGTCTCTGTACCAACGCTCTCTTGGATAATCTGTCTTACAGGCTAAGAAAAACCTTTGTCTTCATAGTTTCAGTGGCATCACCCCTGATAGCCCGATCTCAACTCATCTCTTGACAATTCATTCCACCATAAGTTGGAATGCTGGACGCAACTGAAGATAAGCGTTTGTCTTCCATATGACCGAGAGCGTTCACTGTGGCAAACGCTATGTGCTGGTTACTTTAGGAGGGCGTCATGAAATGGACACGGTCCGTGTGGGTAGCCGCCATGGCTTCCATCATCTGCATGAGCGCTGCGACTGCAGTGTATGGTCAAAACACCAACTCTGGTGACATTCGAGGCACCGTAACCGACAGCAGCGGAGCTGTGATTCCGGGGGTCACGGTGACCCTGACCGACGTTGACAAGTCTGTCACAAAGGTTTTTACGACGGATGGTGCGGGCCTTTACGACACAGGATCCATCGTTCCGGATCACTACAAGTTGACCTTCGCCAAAACCGGATTCCAGACGCTCATCCGTGGTCCAGTTACGGTCAGCGTCGGCGTTCAGGGAATCAACGCTCAAATGCAGGTGGGAGTGCAGTCTGTCGAGGTTACTGTAAACGCCGACGTTCCATTGCTCGAGACTGAGTCTGGCTCGCAGGAACGGACCCTGACGGCTCAGAGGATGTCGCAACTGCCGCAAGTCGGTGCAGACTGGGAAAACTTTATCTGGCTTCAGCCCGGCGCCGCAGGGACTCCCCAGAACTCCAGCTCGGCAGTGCAGCCCAATGCCGGGCAGACCGCCATCAATGGCAATCTCCCGTTTGAGTCCGTGCTCGCCGACGGGCTACAACAACGCTTCCGATGAGCCAGAACGCCGACGTGACTATCTTCGAGGCGACGGGTGAGGTCAAAATCAGTTCCTCAGGTTTTGGCGCCCAGTACGGTATCGGCAATATTGTCTACAACCAGATCTCGAAGGGCGGAACAGACCGTTTCCATGGCTCCGTGTACGAGTATTTCCAGAATGACGCGTTGAACGCCCTGCCGTATGCGTTCGGCACACACCCAAAGAAGGGCCCTCTGCGGTACAACAACTTCGGCTTCAACGTGGGTGGTCCGGTCATCCCGCACCATATGTTCTTTTTCTTCGACTTTGACAAGACCATCAACAACGGTGGATCGAACATCGGCTTCCAGACGGTACCCACGGCCGCATTCCAGAGCGGGACGTTCAACGCAGGTATTCCGGACCTGTACGATCCAACTACACAGACTATTCAGCAGAGCGGCTCCCATACTTATGTGACGCCGAGTGGCTCGTCCACTCAGACCTGCCCTTGCGTCATTCGCAAAACGTTCGTATCTGAGTACGGAACGAATGCGATTCCAAGTGCTCTTTTTGATCAGGTCTCTACGGCGGTGCAAAAGTACTTCCCTGCCCCGAACGTCAGCAATCCAAACGTCAGCAGTGGAATCTCGCAGAACAACTATACCTACAACACGCCGAACAGGAACCCATTCACAAAGTACTTCGGTCGTCTGGATTGGGACATTACGAGTAAGAACCGGCTGACGCTTTCCGACACAACGAGTGACAACCCAGCTCAGTTCCTCAACCAACAAATTTGTCCGATCAACTGCCAGAACGGTGATGTCAGTCGTGACAACGCGCAAATTTCAGACGTGTGGCAGATAGGTTCAAACTTCACCAACGAAGCGCGCATGGGCTTCACCGACCAAATGAATTACTTCCAACCGTTCTCCATCAATCAGGGCTACCCCGCCAAACTTAACTGGCAATTCGCGCAGGCAGACACGTTCCCGGACGTAAAGATCAGCAATTTCTATGAACTCCAACCCAGCACCAATGCGGTTTACAAAGAAATGGTGTTCGATCCCGGTGACGTCGTCAGTTGGGTGCACGGAAAGCACATTCTGCACTTCGGCGGCGAATTTCTGATCATGCGGGCTGACTCTACCGCGTGGGGCAACCTCAACACCGGCCAACTCAACTTCAACGGGGCCTACACGTCGATCAACGGCCAAACGTCTCTAACCCTCGATAACAAGGCAACGTATGCTTCGGGGTTGGGCTATGCAGATTTTCTCCTGGGTCAGACACAAGGATGGAATGCCCGCGTAACACCTGAGTTCGGCGCACGTCAGAAAGGCCCACAGGTCTTCGTGCAGGATGACATCAAGCTCACGCCTCACTTGACGGTTAATGCTGGTCTGCGATGGGAGGCAAACACGGGCTGGTCGGAGGTCAAGGGGAACGAAACGGTGTTCGATCCCACGGTTACGAACCCGGCCAATAACTCCAAGGGCGCCATGTGGTACGGCACGACGAAGGCCAACGGCCGCACGCAGCTCATCGCTCCACAGTGGAACATCTGGTTACCACGCATCGGCTTTGCATGGCAGACGATGCCGAACACGGTGCTCCGAGGAGCATTTGGTATGTATGCCTCGATGCTCAGCGAGGATACCTATGGCGCAGGCATGGGAAATGCCTTCGGTAGCAGCGGTACCGTGAACGACTCCACGAACGGCTTCTGTCCGGTTGTCCAGTTCGCCGGCACAGGCAAGACGCCCGATACTACTGATCCCGGTTGTGGCGTGGCGGGATACAACGGCAGCAGTATCCTGTCGAAATACCTTACCTCGCCGACAACTCCAGACGCGCAGAACAACCCCGGCGGCAACGTAAGCTTCAACCAATACCACACCCCCATTCCGACGAATTATCAGTGGACTCTCTCACTGGAGCGTCAGTTCGGCGCTAACTTCGCCTTCTATCTCGCGTACGTCGGAAACCACGGCACCAATCTAAACTTTCCAGTCGATATCAATCAGGTGCCAGAAAGTCACCTGGGACCTAACAATCTCAACTTCAAACCCTATCCACTCTTCGGCATCATCAATGGCAGCACAAATAATGCCATCTCCAACTACCACGCGCTCGAAACCGACCTGCGAAAACGCCTGAGCTACAACCTGGAGTTCGACGTCAACTACACCTGGTCGCACTTCCTCGACGACTTGGATTCATCCGGTTGGGGCAGCCGCGAAGGCTTCCAGAACTACCAGAATGCGTTTGACCCGGGTGTGAACTACAGCAACGCTAACTTCGACGTGCGTAACATGTTCAAGGGACAGGCGATTTACACGCTTCCCTTTGGACGCAATCAGAAGTTTCTGAACAGCCACTGGGCGCTCGATGCTCTGCTGGGCGGTTGGCGTTTCTCCAGTACCTGGGTGGTCCAGAGTGGTAGTCCATTCGGAATTACGACTGGCAACAACAACAACTCCAACAATCAATCAGGAGGCTACACGCAGTTCGCGAACCTTGTCGGGAATCCGTACCTTTCGGGAAGCGTCAAGTCTCGCCTTAACGAGTATTACAACCTTGCGGCGTTTGCTGTGCCCACTCAGTACACGTACGGCAACTTCCGGCGCAACATCATCACAGGCCCAGGTATCGCGGTGATGAACGCGGGACTGGGGAAGATCTTCAACCTGTGGCCGGATCGCGGCGTGAGGTTTGAAGTTCGTGCGGATGCGTTCAACGTGCTGAATCATGCGAGCTTCGGCAATCCCGGCAACAACGCCATTGGGCCAGGTCAGTCCGCCCAGATCTCAGGCGTCACGATCGGCGGTCGTGCTGTCCAGTTGTACGGCAAGATATCCTTCTGATAAACATCGGGGGACGGTGCTGCTGCGACGGTGCCGTTCCCTATCCTTTTCCGGCGGACTCTGCTTACGACCGGATGGAGCAGTCCGGCAATGCGTTCGCAAACCAAATTCTTTCTGGGCTCGATTCTCATCGCGGGTGCAGGCACGCGGCTCCCGATTGCGGCTACGATGGCAGTCCGTCCAGCGGTTGCTATCGCCGCGACGTTACGGCAAGTTTCCGCCAGTTCATCGTCCTCTTCGCAGGCGCCAACTCATCAACAGAAGGCAGATCAGTATCTGCATGAAAAACGCCCGGATCTGGCAATTCCTGAATTCGCCGCAGTAGTTGCCGCGGAGCCCAAGAACCTCGACGCGCAAGCCAACCTCGGTGTCCTGCTGTTTTTCGATGGCAAGCCCGATCAGGCCGAACCTCATCTTCGCGCCGCGCTCGCGATCGACCCGTCCCTCTCAAAGCTTCGCATGCTGCTTGGTACCTGCGAACACCGTCAGGGGCGGCTCGACGATGCACGCCGCGATATCACCGAAGCTCTTCCCCAGATCACCGATCTCAAGGTCCGTCAGCAGGCTGGTCTCGAGATTATCGAGATTAATACGGCCCTGAACGACCTTCCTGCCGCGGCAATCACCGCTTCGCAATTGAAGAAGGACTTCCCCGCCGATCCCGAAGTCCTCTTCGCCGCCTGGCGCGTCTATTCCGATCTGGCGGATGAAGCCGTGCTGGATCTCTCGCTTGCCGCGCCTCAGTCCGCCCAGATGCATCAAGCGATGGCTCACGAACTGATCCGCGAGCGCGATAACAAAGCAGCCATAGAAAACCTGCGCGAGGCACTGAAGATCACCCCTGCCCTTCCCGGCGCGCATTACGAACTGGCAGAGTTGCTAAGCCTCTCCACGCTTCCTGCCGACAAAACCGAAGCCGCCGAGCAGTACAAGCTCGCCGTGAAGTATCAACCCAACGACGCAGCCTCGCTCACCAAACTCGGCGACATTGCCGGACAGGCGGAGGACCACGACATGGCAATCGCTCGGTACAAGCAGGCTCTCATTGCACAGCCACATTATGCCGACGCGCAGATTGGCCTGGCCTATGAACTCAGCGAAACCGGACACCCAGACCAGGCCGTTCCCCTGCTCAAAGAGGCCATCAACAACGACCCCATGAGTATGCTCGCCCACTTCCGCTTGAGCACCGCCTATCGCAGGCTCCATCAACCCGAGCAAGCAAAGCAGGAACTGGCCGAATATGAAAAGCTCAAGACGATGAAGGACAATCTTCGGAACATCTATGACACGATGCGGCTCGACTCCCCACAGGGCAAGGATGTCAGCAAGTAGAAGCATCTGGCTGTCGCTGATCCCGATACAGCTTTGTCTCGTGGTTGCTCTTGCACAGAGCAAAAAAGACTCCAGCGTCAAACCTCAGGACACTGCTCGTCTGGTCGACATCACCAGTTCCACCGAAATTCATTTCGACCATCTATCCAGCCCTGAAGCCCGCTTCATCGTCGAGTCGATGAGCGGCGGCGTCGCGATGATCGATTACGACAACGATGGTTACCCGGACCTGTACTTCACCAATGCACCCAGCGTCGCGATGCACAAGGCTGGAAACCGCGCTCGGAGCGCGCTTTATCACAATAATCATGACGGCACATTCACCGACGTCACCGACAAATCTGGCGTCGGGTATCCATGCTGGGCCATGGGAGCAGCGGTGGGAGACATCGACAACGATGGCTGGCCAGATCTAGCCGCAAGTTGTTTCGGTGGAGTAGTGCTCTACCGCAACAACCACGATGGAACCTTCACTGACGTGACAAAGAAATCAGGCCTCGACCGCGATAAAGGCTGGGCCACTGGACTCACCTTCGGCGACTACGACAACGACGGCTTCGTGGATCTATTTGTTCCCCATTACGTCGATCTAGATCTGAACAATCTACCCGTTTTCGGCAAAGATGCTACTTGCAAGTACCACGGAGTCGAGGTGCAATGCGGTCCTCGTGGGCTTAAAGGATCTCCGGATTCGCTCTACCACAACAATGGTGACGGCACCTTCACCGAGGTGAGCCAGAGGGCAGGCGTAGATGACCCGCAGAAGTATTTCGGCCTGCAGGGGGTCTGGACGGACATCGACGGTGACGGCCGGATTGATCTGTTTGTCGCAAACGATGGACAGCCCAATTACCTCTATCACAATGAAGGCGACGGCCACTTCAAAGATATTGCATTGGATGCCGGTGTCGCATATAGCGAAGATGGCACTGAGCAGGCCAATATGGGCGTCGCTCTCGGCGACTATACACGCACTGGCCGAGAGAGCATCGCCATCACTCATTTCAGCGAGGAATATGCCATTCTCTTTCGAAATGACGGCCCGCTGAACTTTACCGACGTCGCACACGTCGCTCACATCGCACAACCGACAGGCTCCCTCGTTGGGTGGGGAGATGCGTTCCTCGACACAGACAATCGCGGACTACTTGATTTCCTGATGGTCAACGGCCATGTCTACCCGCAGGTAGACTCGGCCAAGATAGGCATCACGTATCGCGAGCCCAAGTTGCTGTTCTGGAACAACGGAGACGGAACGTTTGGTGATCTCAGCGCGACCGCGGGCGAGGCACTTAGCGTGCGGCAGGTCAGCCGAGGACTTGTCGTCGGCGATCTTTTCAACACGGGGCGTCTCAATGTGGTCATCGAAAACCTCACTGGCGGCCCCATGATTCTTGAAACAAAGCCAAATCCTGCCAATCACTGGGTAAGCTTTCAGCTTGAGGGGTCGCGATCGAACCGTCTTGCCTTGAACGCGAAGGTCTGGATAACTTCAGGCGGAGTCACGCAATTGAGCGAGGTCCTCAGCGGCAGCAGCTATCTTTCGCAGAGCGACCTTCGGCTGCACTTCGGTCTGGGCTCATCGCGCACAATGTCCCAAGTGAGGGTCCGCTGGCCGGACGGCACAACGCAGATATTCCGTGATCTTCCCTCGGATAACTTCTATCGGCTTCGCGAGAGTGGCGATCCAGTCGAGGACGACAGGATCAGTAAACCCAAACCGGCAAGATAGCAGGGATGATATCGCACTACACTCAAACCGATGGGTGGTAGCAGCATATGAAACTAGTCGTTCTGGATGGCTACACGTTGAATCCTGGGGATCTCTTATGGGACGGGCTTCCCGTCGGCGTGGAATGCCAGGTATTCGATCGAACCGCTCCAGATGAGTTGTACGAGAGGTCCAAGAATGCAGATATCCTGCTGACCAACAAGACTCCGCTGACGAGTTGCATACTCGAGTCACTGCCACTACTGAAATATATTGGTGTGCTCGCGACAGGGTACAACATTGTGGACGTTGATCAGGCAGAGCGCCAAAACATCATCGTCACAAACGTTCCCGCTTATGGAACCAATTCCGTCGCACAACTTGTGTTTGCTCTCATTCTGGAGCTCTGCAATCACGTCGGCCAACATTCAGATGCGGTGCGCTCTGGTGCGTGGACTCGCAGTCCGGATTGGTGTTTCTGGCAAACTCCGCTGGTTGAACTCCATGGCAAGACGTTAGGAATTGTCGGATACGGGCGCATCGGGCAGTCGGTTGCCCACCTTGCCCAAGCCTTCGGCATGGAGGTTGTTGTGACCCGCAGCCGACCGCCTGTGCAACAGACCCACGGCGAGCGATGGGCGACGATTGACGAAATATTTGTTCAATCCGACATCGTTTCGCTTCATTGCCCTTTGGATGCGTCGACGAAAGACATGGTCCACGCCGGGCGACTAAATCGAATGAAGAGAGATGCTTTTCTCATCAACACCTCTCGGGGAGGCCTGATCGTCGAAGAAGATCTGGCCGATGCACTTAATACCGAGAGAATCGCAGGCGCTGCACTCGATGTGCTTTCGACCGAGCCGCCATCAGAGTCGAACCCTCTTGTCCGAGCGAAGCATTGTATTGTCACACCACATATTGCCTGGGCCACCAGAGAGGCGAGGAGCCGCTTGATGGCGACTGCGCTCAACAATGTGATTGCATGGCTTTCGGGCCGGCCAAAGAATGTAGTAAATGGGCTCTCTTCGCGGCTGAGCTGAAATAAAGTTTGCCCCGCACTGAGGTACCGCCTTATTCCTGCGGAGGTAATTATGGGACGGGTGGAGTTTTCACAGTGCAGCGAAATTGGCCGTTGACGATGGTCTGATGATCAGACTAGCATGGCGGGCAATCAGGAACCTCACTCTTACAGATTTTTCAAAGCAGTCAATTCAGGAGACGAAGAATGAGCGGATCGACCCCGGGCTTCAAAGAGAGCTCACGTCGCAGCTTTCTCAAGGGCCTTACTGCAAGCCCCGCTCTTGCCCTCGCCTCTGGAGAGGGCCTTCTTGCTCAGGCAACTGGAGGATCACGTGATGTTGCGCCTGCGCCTCAACGTCAGAATGTCCCAGTGCCTTTTCCTCCGAAAGGAAAGAAGTTTGTAGCCATACAGATCGGAGCCCGCTCCTTCGTCGACGAAGGAGTCGATCCATGCCTCGACACTCTTCGTGAAAAGGGCGGCGTTAATGTCATCATGGCGACCGTCTTCACTTATGGAACGGGCCTTGCCGGCAGGCAGGTGCATGGCGAGCCTCTCCCCGATCACGGTGTCCAGGAGTATGACCGCGTTCACGGCGGAAGCTACACCAAAGTTCATCCCGAGTTCTACAGTGAATCCGTTGTCAAGGACATCCGCGCGCCGGAGCTCGGGGAATTCGACATTCTCGCGGAAGTCATTCCCAAAGCAAAGGCCAAGGGAATGCAGACTTATGCTCTCTTCGAAGAGGCCTACAACCCCCGTCTAATAACTAACTTTGAAAAAGTCTGCGAGGTCGACGTTTACGGTAAACTCGGCCGCACCACGTGCTTCAACAATCCACATGCTCGTGCGTTCCTCGCATCAATGGTTTCCGACTGGGTCACCAATAACGATCTGGATGGCCTCATGTGGGAGTCAGAGCGCCAGGGCCCTCTCAACAGCACCCTCGGCGCGCACTTCGGCTCTATCAACCTCCGCCGCTCCAGCATTTGCTGTTTCTGCGAATTCTGTATCCGGAAAGCGAAGGATGTGGGCATCGACGGCCAGCGCGCACGAGAAGGATACGTCGCGCTCGATCACTGGGTCAGCCGCACGCTCAGCGGCCCTCGAACTGCCGACGGCAGTTTCATTAGCCTATGGCGCGTCTTCCTTGAGTACCCGGAGATTCTCGCCTGGGAACGCTTCTGGTACACCAGCCAGGAGGAGATGTATGGTCTCATCTACGGCACCGCAAAGGCTATCAATCCGCGGGTGCAAATCGGCTGGCACATCATGCACCTCGTTACGATGAGTCCTTTCTACGCCGCGGACACAAGCTACGCCAGGCTTGTTCACTTTTCTGACTACCTGAAGCCGAGCCCATACAACAATTGCGCCGGACCACGTCTCGCGCAATATATACACAACGTCCAGTCGACCATCTTTCGCGACATGACTCCTCAACAGGTGCTGGACATGCACTATGAGTTCTTCGGTCTGGAGAACGAGACAACACTCGATAAGCTGCCGACTACCGGCCTCTCCGGAGCCTCCGTCGGTGTAGAGACAAAGCGCGCCATCGCGGATGTGGAGGGCGCGATTCCAATCTATCCTGGCATCGACATCGACATCCCCACCGGCCTCAATGAGAAGCGAACGCAGCCATCCGACGTAAAAGCCGCAACCCTCGCCGCCCTCAAGGCAGGAGCGCCCGGCGTCGTTCTTTCCCGCAAATATGCAGAGATGAAGCTGACGAACATCGCTGGCGCAGGCGAAGCTCTGAAAGAACTCGGCGTCTATTGATTCGATTTGCACTCGCCCGGGCCACGCTAACGATCAAAGAACATTTCACAAGGAGAGTCCTCGATGATCTCGCAAGTCATCGTCCTAGCCGCCATAGCCTTTCCTCAATCTTCTCCCGCTCCCGGTTATCAACCGTCCACCAATAATCCGCCGGGCGTCCTACTGTGGCCAAAAGGTGTCCCTCCCGGCGGTTTGAATGAGAAGGACACTTTCGGCAACCACACGATTTCGATATCACACCGCGATAAAGATGGCCTCGCCGAAGTCCACGACAAATTCGTGGACGTCATGATCGTCCAGTCCGGTCAAGCAACACTCGTGGTTGGCGGCAAATCAGTGGAACCCACCACCACAGGGCCCGGTGAGACGCGCGGTAAATCGGTCCAAGGCGGCATCACGAAAACAGTTCATCCTGGTGATGTGATTCGAATTCCGGCGAAAACTCCGCACCAGTTCTTCATTCCGAAGGGCGGACAGATCACCTACGTTCTAGTTAAGATCGCCACGAACTGATCTCCGAGCACACTTCACGGTCTTCTTCTGGTCCACAAATTAGATCTACGGATGTTTTCACCAACATGTTCGGGCCCACACTTTCATTGACATTGGTCTGACAATATGCCTAATATGTCGCCAAATCCGCCATGCAGAGATTCTCCGCATTCTCGGGAGTTCAGGCGTTCGGGGTTGAACTTACAGCCAGGAAGGACGAGCATGCGTACTTACAATCGAGTTCTGATTCTCATCGCCACATCGAGTCTCTTCTTTGCCGGCCGCTTCGCCTCGGCACAGGCCGTCGCTAACGCCACGATTCACGGCATTGTGCAGGACAGCAGCGGAGCGGTGGTTCCCGGCGCTCAGGTCAAAGCGACACAAGTAGACACCGGATATACGCAGACTACGATTACGGGTGCCGATGGTCTCTACAGCATTCCAAACCTTCCTGTAGGCCCCTATAAGCTTGATGTCGCGTCGCAGGCTTTCAGGAGCTATACCCAGTCCGGGATCATTCTCCAAGTCGGCAACAACGTCCAGGTCAATGTTGCGCTTCAAGTTGGCAGCGTTTCAGAGCATGTCGAAGTGAGCGCCAATGCTGCTATGGTGCAGACGCAGGACACCTCAGTCTCCCAAGTCATCGATCAGCGCCGCATAGTCGATCTCCCACTAAATGGACGCCAGGCGACCGATCTCATCCTTTTATCCGGCGGAGCCGCTCAGCCGCCAAACGGTTCCCGCGTGATTACGACTCACGACTATGCAACTGCAGTGGGGGTCTCAGTCGCTGGCGGCCAGATCAACGGTAATAACTACCTTCTTGATGGCGCAGATCACAATGACTCGCACTCCAACGTCAACATGCCATTCCCCTTCCCCGACGCCCTTCAGGAGTTCAGCGTCCAGACCAATGGAGTTTCGGCACGCTATGGTCTGCATCCAGGATCCGTGGTCAACGTTGTAACCAAGTCTGGCTCCAACCAAATTCATGGCACTCTGTTCGAATTCCTTCGGAATGGCGACTTCAATGCCCGTAACTATTTCGCGACTGCACAGGACACCCTGCACCGCAATCAGTTTGGCGGCACTGTTGGTGCCCCCATCAAGCGAAACAAGCTCTTTATCTTTTCTGGTTTCCAAGCCACACGTGTGAGCACCGCCCCTCCCCAGACGATCTCCTACGTCCCGACACAGGCCGCTCTCAATGGAGACTTCAGCGTTCTCGAGAGCGCGCAATGTCAGTCCAATGGCAAAGCCAGGCAACTCATCAACCCTGCGACCGGGGTGGCATTTCCGGGAAACAAAATCAATCCCAGTACCTTCAATACTCCAGCGCTCAACCTCCTCAAGCTCATCCCCGTTTCAAGCGACCCTTGCGGCAAGATCACTTACGCCATTCCCAACCCGAATAACGAGAACCAGTCCGTGACGCGCGTGGATTGGGCACAAAGCTCGAAGAACACCATCCTCGGCCGCTACTTCATTGACGACTACGCAAACCCCGCGTTCTACAGCAACAATCTCTTGACCACAACGCGTTCCGCTCTCGATCAGCGCGCGCAATCTGTCGTCATCGGCGATCAGTACAGCTTCAGCCCAACGTTTATTAACAACATCCATCTGGACTTTTCCAGACTTGCGGTCAATCGCAAGCAGCCGGCAGGCATGCCTAGCCCGACCAAGCTCGGGGTCAACATGTACAACGTAACCGACGACTTCATCGACCTTGCCGTGAGCAGTCACTTCTCGGTTGGCGGCGGCTCAAACGCTCCCGCAAGCTTTATCCGTAACCAGTGGCAGATTGCCGACGACATCGACTGGATAGTTGGCCGACATCACTTCAGCATGGGAGCCGAGTACATCACAGGCCAGATGGACGAAAATAATCTTCAATACGGAAATGGCGAGTTCGCCTTCAACGGCAATTTCACCGGTGACGCGCTGGCCGATTTCATGCTCGGCAACCTATACACGGTCATTGACTCCAACTACGCCCGCGTCGATCTTCGCCAGAAATACATTGGCGTCTATTTCGAAGACGGATACCAGATCACTCCCCGGCTCAACATCCACGCCGGCATCCGCTGGGAACCTTTCCTGCCCGAGCATGATGCACTCGCTCGTGGCAATCACTTCGATCTAACAGCCTTCCAGAACAACCAGAAAACTTCCGTTTACAACAACGCGCCTCCAGGGCTCTTCTTCTACGGCGACCCCGGCATTCCCAAATCCTATGCCAATGGCAACTGGAAGGACGTCGCGCCTCGCTTCGGGTTTGCTTTTGACCCGTTTGGTAACGGCAAAGAAAGCATTCGCGGGTCGTTCGGCATCTTCTTCGACTCACCTGAATCATTCACGATTCGTGACTTCGGTATCGCTGCTCCCTGGGGGAATGCCATCACACTGACAGCACCTCCGGGAGGATTCTCCAATCCGGTTCAAGGCTATACCTTCCCTACCCCTGTTCCGCCCTTGGCGAATGCCATCTTCCCCACGCAGGCCACCTACATCAACATGCCTCTCAACCTGCACCATCCTTATATGGAGCAGTACGGCTTAAGCTTCCAGCAGCAGTTCGCCGAAAACTGGCTCATGTCCCTCGACTATATTGGCAACCGCGGCGTGCATTTCCGGAGTGGAGCTGAGGAGAATCCTGCCATCTATGTTCCGGGGGCTTCGACCGTCGCGAATACTTCCACGCGCCGAACTTTCTATCGAATGAACCCCGCTACCGGTATCTACTACTCCGCGATGACGCTAATGGATGACGGCGTTCACACCTACTATGACGGTCTGAAGGCCAGGATCGAACATCGCTTCAGCAATCACTTCACCCTTCTCTCGGTCTACACCTGGTCCAAGTGTCTTCAGTCGGCCGAACCACTGGGTAATCGCCTCTCTGGCAACAACGAGTCCAACCCGTTCAACCGCAACGCCGACTTCGGGCTCTGCGACTATGATCTGCGTAACAACTGGACTAACTCCGTCGTACTGGAAGGCCCACGCTTTGGGAATAAGCTCCTCAACGAAACCGCCGGCGGATGGCAGCTTGCGTTCCTCGCGAACCTGCACAGTGGCTTCCCCTACAGTCTGCTTACTGGCACCGACCAATCCCTATCCGCCGTCGGCCTCGACCGTCCGGACGTGGTAGCTGCCGTCAATCCGTACGTGCGCAATAATCAAACTCACCTCTGGACAAATCCGGCAGCCTTTGTTTCTAACGCTCCCGGCACGTTTGGAACCACGCGTTACAACTCCCTGATAGCACCTGGTTACGTCGACTTCGACACGACGCTCACGAAGAGCTTCCGCATCACGGAGCGTCACCACTTCGATTTCCGCGCTGAATTCTTCAACATCTTAACCACACCAATTTCAACGCTCCTGTTGTCAGTCGAAGCTCCTCGGCTTTCGGCGTGATCCAATCGTCCAACCCCGCCAGAATTATTCAGCTCGCCGGAAAATATAGCTTCTGAACAGCCATTGGGGAGCCTCGATGCAATGAGTGGGGCTTCCCGACCCTAAATAGAGGAATTGAGACGGATGAGTGTGGAATTTAACCGGAGAAAATTCGTTCAGCTTTTGGGTGCCATCTCTGCCGAGCTTGGACTGAGTGGCAAGACCACAGCGATTGCCGCGCCGCAGGAACCTACCCATTACCGATCCGAAGAGATCTCCCGATTCCGTACCGAAACGATCAATCGCAAAAACTTCGTCGGTATCCAGGTGAAGCCTTTTGTCTGGATCGACGAAGGCATTGATAAGGCTCTGGATACGCTGCAGGAAAAGGGCAACGTCAACACCGTTTTCACCTACACGTACGATTACGACCCGAACCGCACCACGCAGGGCGGCCCAATTCCTCTCCCAGACCACGGCAAGTACGGCCCAACAGGCAAACTTCGCACCGGCGGTGCATTCTTCGACTATGACCAGAAGTATTTCCGGAACACTTTCCTCAAGGACTTCCGCTCGCCTGACGAACCAGGCTTCAACGTCATCACAGCTGTCGCACCCAAGATGAAGGCACGCAAGATGGACTTCTTCGCCTGGGACTACAACAATGCCTTTCCTGTCATGATGCAGAGCATCCCTGGTTTCACTGAGGTAGCCGAGGTCGACGTCTATGGCCGCCGCACCGCAAGTGCCTGCTTCAATCACCCCGATTATCGAGCTCATCTCACGGGTAAGATCGAGTGCTATCTCTCCCAGTATCCGTCCGAGGTCGATGGCATCATGTGGGGTTGCGAGCGCATGGGGCCGATCGACAATATGATCGGCGGCGGATGGGCCACCAACGGCATCTGCTGCTTCTGCGATTTCTGTACCGCCGAAGGCCGCGCCCGAGGTATCTCTGTGGAACGCGCCAAGCTCGGGTATATTCAGATCGATAAGCTCTTTCAGGCCGCAGCCAGGCACGAACGGCCCACCGATGGATTCTTCGTCGTGTTCCTGCGCACGCTCTTTGAGTACCCGGAGATTCTGAGCTGGAACATGCTCTGGAACGACAGCTACCAACAGGTCAGATCGCAACTTTACGGCACCGCCAAAGCTATCGCGCCGAAGAAGCCATTTGGCTTCCACATCGTGCAAAATGTCACCTTCAGCCCCTTCTACGGCGCCGTCGATAGTTATGCGAAGGTAGCTGAATACTCTGACTTTCTTAAAATCGCCTGCTACAACAACGCCGGCGGCCCCCGGATGTCCCACTTCATTGACCGACTCTGTAGTTCTGTCTTTGCCGACGCCACACCCGAAGATGTGCAACCGTTCTATTACAAGGTTATGGGCTATGAACAGGCTCCGTTAAAGAAGATCTTTACCGATGGCCTCACTACTCAATACGTCACGCACGAAACCAAGCGAGCTATTGCAGGCACGGGAGGAGCCGTTCAGATTTATCCCGGCATTGACATTGACGTTCCCACAGCCAAAGGTGAGAAACATACCACCCCGGACGATGTTCGTGCGGCCACAGAGGCTGCTTTCAGCGCGGGAGCGAGCGGCGTCGTGCTCTCTCGCGAATACCATGAGATGTGGCTTGCCAATCTTTCGGCGGCAGGCGAAACCACTCGAAAGATATTTAGATAAAATTCTGCGCTTTAGGTAATCGGCTTTGCGCTTCTCTTCGGCCTTTTAGAAGTCTTGTGCGTTTCGGCAAAGGTGCTCGTGCCCTTGATCTCCGCCAGCGAGTCGAGATACCGCTTCAAGGCACTCTCAAGATGCCGACGCATCGCCTCACTTGCTGCTTCAGGATCACGTCGCTTTATCGCGTTGCAGATTGTGACGTGCTCTTTGAATGTGAGAGGAACCGCATTTGGCAGCAGAAGAACCTTTTGCAGCATTTTCTCAAGTTGGCCGCGAATCATCGCAACCAGGTCATAGATCAGGAAATTCTTTGAGATCGTTGCTAGCAGGATATGAAATTCTAAATCGAGCGCGGCAAACGCTTTCTCGTTTTTCAGAGCCGCCTCCATTCTCAAGATCATTTCCTGCAGTTTTGCAAGATCCTCTTCGCTTCCCCGTATGGCAGCGCTTGCGGCCGTCACTCCTTCCAGTGCAATACGCACCTGCATCATATCTTCGATATCGTGCTTCTCGGTGATGATCCGCCACTCGACGATCTTGCCGAGGAACTTGCCTCCATTTGGCGCGACCGAAGTTCCCTCCCCGACTCGCGCCGTGAGCACACCAACGATGCTCAGGCAGCGCAGAGCCTCGCGCAACGAAGATCGACCCGCATTAAAGTTCTTGCACAGCTCTCTTTCCGATGGGAGTCGCTCTCCTGGCTTAAGATCACCGTTCGCGATCAGCGCCAAAATCTGTTCCACAATCTCGTCGCTTATTGATGTCCGTTCGACTGGGCGGATCTTTGATTTCAGGCGTGAGCTTCGGGAAATTTGCGACTTCTTCGGCATTCTCTCATTTACCTCGTAACTCAACTCACGATCCAGAAACCCAGACGCATCCACCGCGGAGCTTTCGATACTCTGACCGCTCGCAATGAAGCTTGACTCTCTACGATTCCAGTCATCACACGATTGCCTCCCGTTTGTTAGCGCAGAACCAAACGCGCCAGAGATGGAGAATGAACCAGGATTGTAACCAATATCCCAACCAGACAGGCCAGCACGAAGCTGTGGAGGAAGACGAACCGCATAATGCTGCCCTCGCTGCCATACGCGTTCGTGGCCGTACTAGCCACCACCACGCTCTGCGGGGCGATCATCTTGCCCATCACGCCCCCAGCGGAGTTACTCGAAGCCATTAGAAAAGGGGATATGTGCAATTGCTGTGCCGTAAACTTTTGCAGACTGCCGAAGAGCACATTGGACGACGTATCGGAGCCCGTCGAAGCCGTCCCCATCCATCCCACGAGAGTCCCAAAAAATGGATAGATAACACCCGTCCTCGCAAACGCAAGCCCCAACGTCGCATCCAGACCGCAGAATCGCGTGATGTATGCGAGGCTCATCAGCGCAGCAATCGTAATCATCGTGAACCGTGTAGAGACCACGGTTTGCCAAAAGACTTTTACAATATCGGCCGGCCTAAGCCTCATCACCACGGCGGCAATAAGCGCAGCGACAAAGATTCCGGTCCCGGTGGCTGAAAGCCAGTTGAACGTGAAGACTGCAGCCTCCGATGTAGGCGCTGACACAACGGGAGGCATGCGATACACCACATGATCCAACCCGTGTACCGAGAGTTTGATTGCACTGAGTGAATCGATCCATGTCGTAAACTTCGGCGTCCCCCATACCACAACGCACAGAGTCAAAATCACCCACGGTACGGCCGCCTTGATCACCACATGGGCATGGTTCCTGCTCAAAGAGGGAGGACAATCCGTCACATCTTGCCGCGCCGCATTTAGAATCCTCTTCGGTTTCCAAAATTTAAGAAAGAGGATAAACACCGTCATGCTCACCACGGCCGCAGTGATGTCCACCAGCCATGGACCGTGCAACATCGCAATCAAAAGCTGCGAGCCGCCAAACGTGACTCCAGCGACTAGTATCGCTGGCCAGATCTCCAACATTGACTTGTAGCCCGCGTACACCCAAATCAGCCAGAACGGCACCAGCACACAAAACGGAGTCAGCAATGCCGCAATAACATGTGTCAGCACCAGCGTATTCAGGCCGGTTACCCCGGCCAGTGCAACCACAGGCGTGCCGAGCGCTCCGAATGCAACCGGAGCAGTATTGGCCAGCAGCGTTAGCCCGGCGGCCTCAAGTGATGAAAACCCGAGACCCAGGAGAATCGTCCCGCACACCGCAACCGGAGTCCCGAACCCGGCCGCACCTTCAAAGAACGCGCCGAAGATGAACGCGATCAGAAGCAGTTGCAACCGACTATCCTCCGTCACACCGATCAGGCACTCGTGCAGCAGTTTGAATCGGCCGGCGCGCACCGTAAGCTGATACATGAAGATCACCGGAAAGATAATCCAGAAGATGGGAAAAAGTCCGTAACCGGCACCCAGGACCGTCGCCAGCAATGCCAGGTGTACTGGCATGCTGAAGATTACGGCTGCAACCACAAGTGCCGCGGCGAGCGCAATGAGCGCCGCAGTATGCGCCTTCAGTTTAAAGCCAATCAGCAACACCAGCAGCATAAGCAGAGGGAGCCCTGCCCAGAATGTCGAGAGCCACCAATGATGTGCCGGATCGTAGGACTGCAACCAAGTCGCAGAATTATCCAGCAACATGCACAGAATTACTGTGGGATCTACTGCGAATGGGATGTTCATAGTTGGCTGCAAAGCGATTTACGCGCAATCAAATTGTCGTCATTATCGACGCGGTAGGATAGTAATGTAAACAGTTTTTTGGTCTGATGATCTGACAGAAAATGGTTGTGAGGGAGGTATCATGAATAACATCCTTCTTCGAGCCGGCAGCGGGTCAGGGGGACAAATGAAAGAGGCCAATTTAGCGTTTGGCAAGCACGGTATTCGATTTTTTCTGCCTGACGGGTTCCAGTACGAGGCCGTCGAAAGTCATACCGCACCAGCCCTGATCGACCCGGAGGAAGCGCTCAATCACGTCCTTGATCATCCGGTGGCCGGGCCCTCTCTTTCGATCCTCGCGCAAGGAAAGCGGACCGCGGCCATCGCGGTCTGCGACATTACCCGTCCCGTGCCCAACTCACGGACCCTTCCCCCGCTTCTTCGCCGCCTTCACGCCTCCGGAATTCCTGTCGAAGGAGTTACGATTCTTATCGCCACCGGCCTCCACCGCGAAGCTACGCCGGACGAAATCGAGGTCATTGTTGGTCCCAAAATCGCGGGTACGTATCGCGTTGTCAACCATGATGCTCGCTCCATCACAGATCATCGCTACCTCGGCGACACTCGCAACGGCACACCGGTCTTTATCGACGATCGTTTCCTCTGCGCGGATCTTCACATCAGCCTCGGCTTCATTGAACAGCACCTCATGCTGGGCTTCTCCGGAGGCCGGAAGCTCATTGCACCCGGCGTTGCCGCCCAGGAGACCATCAAGATCATCCACTCCCCAAAGTTCATGCGCGAGCCCTTGGCCACCGAAGGTTCCTTTGAAGAGAATCCCCTCCACCAAGAGCTCCTCGAGATGGCGTCTATGGCTCGTCATGACTTTATGCTCGATGTCACCCTGACTCAGGACCGGCAGATCTCCGGTGTGTTTGCCGGTTCTCCTGTGCAGGCTCACGCCGCTGGTGTCGACTTCCTCCGCAGGACCTCCCTCGGTCAACTATCCGGACTCGCCGATGCTGTTATCACAAGCGCGGCCGGACATCCTCTCGATCTAACGTTTTACCAGATGATCAAAGGCATTACGGCCGCCCAACACATTGTCAAACCGGGAGGTCGAATTCTCACGATCGGCGAGTGTCCGGAAGGTATCGGCTCCCCTGAGTTCGCGGAAAAACTCGCAACCTTCAGCGGCTACCAGAATTTCCTTGATGATATCCAGAGCAGGCCTGTCGTTATTGACCAGTGGCAGCTCGAGAAATTAGCGCTCGTCGGTTTACAAAACGAGCTATTCTTTTACGCTCCTGGCACAACAAAGCGACAGTTGGGTGCTTTGGCCGAAAGAAGCTTTTCTAATTTGGAGGAAGCCGTCGCCGCTACTCTTGCGGGCCTGTCGCCTGGAGCGACGGTAGCCTTGGTCCCCGATGGCCCATACGCCTTTGCGCGCGTTCTCAACTAATCCCCCGTTTTAGGTCTCTCCGTAATGGAACCACGTGTCACCCAGGCGATACCCACGCGGAAAAGGATCCTCGGGATCCACGCCGTACTGCGAAACGCCTGTCAGCCAGGCTCTGCCGGAGATGTTGGGAATGACCGCGTTCACGTTGCCAACCTCTGTTGTCCCGACAATCGAACACGTAAACTCTGTGTCAAGAATGGATAGGTGTTTGAAGGGCTCCCCGACGGCAAGATCGCCGCGGAGTTGCATTAACGCCATCCGCGCTGAGCTACCGGTACCGCACGGGCTGCGGTCAAGCCGGCCTGGAGAGACAACAACAGCGTTCCTAGCCACCTTGACACCATCTCTGACTGTCAGCGGTCCGGCGAAGAGCGTCTGGTTAACGGTGTGAATGCCAGGATTATCAGGATGAAGAGAAGGAAGCTGTTCCGCAGCTGAGAGCTTTATCCTTTCCCCTACCTCAACCAGTGAGCGAGCTTCGGATGCTGCGAGATGAAAGCCCAATTCAGCCGCATCGACGATCGCGTAGATCATTCCTCCATAAGAAACATCCACTTGGACGGTGCCGAGGCCGGGGACCTCGACCAGCTTCTGCGAATGCATGACGAAGGACGCCACATTGTCGAAGGAGACGCGTTTGCATTTGCCATTGGCGCACTCGGCTTTGACCCATACCAATCCGGCGGGGGTATCAACGCAGAGCTTCGTGAGCGGCTCCAGCATGGGCACCATGCCGGTCTCAAGAACTGCGGTGACGGTGCAAATCAGGTTGGAGCCCGACATCGGAGGGTAGTAGTCCGACTCGATTACGATCATCCCGAAGTCAGCCTCCGGCGCGATAGGCGGCGTGACGAGGTTTACTGCAGCGTTCACACTACCCCTGGGATCAGAGAGGAGCATTTCGCGGAGCCAGTCCTGCTCGCGCTGAATAACCTGCTGACGCTCGAACATTGAATTTGCACGCGGGGCGATGACGCCACCGGTGATCACTCGTCCAACTTCGCCTTCCGCGTGGGCCCCGACAACGGTAATGACTTCGTTCAGCCGCATAGGTGCTCCAATTCACAGCATGAACCTGTGGGATGACGGCGATTCAGGTAGTGTCCAAGAGTGGTTACGTCTTGAGTGTTGCGTGGCGCCTATTCGAATCAGCACATCAATCCAATGTACGCGACGAGATGATCATACTGCTTACCTGGTGCTGTGCAGGCAGCTCTAAGCGGGTGACGATCGCTAAGATGTTGGCAACGGAATTCACGGAGTGTGGGAATGCCAACAATCGAATAAGCTCCGATATCAACGGCCTGCCTAGACACCGAAGGGGTGTTCCAACGAGGGGCTTTGTGGGGTGAACCACTCGGCACCATCGTTTGTGATGTGCATGTCGTCTTCAAGGCGCAGACCAAATTCGTTAGGGACGAAGAGGGCGGGCTCATCAGAAAAGACCATGCCGGGTTGTATCTTGAGCGTGTTTCCTCGAACAAGATACGGCCATTCATGGATGTCCATGCCCAAGCCGTGACCCACGCGGTGAACGAAGATTTTGTAGTCCGGGCCATATCCGGCATCTTCAATGACTTTGCGAGCGGCGGCATCGACAGCCTGGCACTCGACACCTGGCTTGGCGGCCTTTCGAGCGGCTGCCTGAGCACGATGGACAATATCAAAGCGGCGCAGCATGGCGTCCGTCGGCTTTCCGTAAACCCATGCGCGAGAGATATCGGATTGATATCCCTCAACAAAACACCCGTCGTCGATGAGTACCATCGTGTTCTCGCGAATGATCTGCGGTGAGATGGAACCATGGGGCAATGCGCTGTAAGGCCCTGTCTGGCAATTCGTGTCGCCGACAACCCCCATGTGCGCATAGGCGCGAGCACAAAGTTCTGAGAAGGCCCGCGTTGTGATGCCGGGCTGCACAGACTTCCACACCGCCTCATATACCTGCATCGTGATGCTGCAGGCTAAGCGAATTAGCGCGAGCTCTGCCGGGCTCTTAATCATGCGGCAACCAGCTGTCACTGGCGTAGCATCCACGATCTGCACGGCAGGATTCGTCTTCGCGACAGCATTGGCGAAGGTGAAGGGGACAACCTCCTCAATCCCCAGCGTGCCGCTACGAACACCTGCGTCCGCGAGTCCCTTCTTTACCAATGCGGACGGACTCTCGTCTTCCTGCCATAAATAGATACGAGCATCTTTCCCGTCGGGAACGCTGCCCAGCCGCTCATCCAGCCGGCCCTTCTCGAAATGGGGACATACAAAAAACGGCTTGCCTTTGGCAGGCAGCACAAAGGACATCAGGCGTTCGGAATTACTCCAGCGAACACCTGTGAAGTAGTTGAGCGACGTCCCCCCGGCAAGCAGAATCGCATCCTGCTTGTGCTCCACCATTAGTTCCCGTGCACGCTGAAGACGCTTCGCGCGCTCCGCGAGTGTTATCGGTACGGCCTCGTCTTTCCGGTTGCGGAGTGCAAGGACAGCGGGCGGCAGCGGAGTTGCTTCGGACTCCGGTACGCTTCGCTGCTGCGCCGCTGCGAGGGGTGCCGCAGAAAGCAAAGCTCCTGATTGGAGGAACCGACGACGATTCATAGTCTTCTCCGAGAGGTGTTAACGTTGGCGATAACTTGAAATAACAACGACCGGTTGCATGCTGTGCAGGCCAGCTTAATCAAGCCTGACCGGCTTCACATCAGTAAGAGAAGGTCGACGTCGGAAGCACTTCCGCATCTCTTTTGAGGATTGCGTCGCCTGCGCTCAATGTCACGGTGTACTTGCCGGGCGGCATAGCCGGTGGCGCCTGCACTCGGGGACCGCGGCCTCTAACGAACGTCTCGGATCCGATTCGGTGCAGTCCGGATTTCGTAGGTCCGTTCAAGGTGCGCACGGTCTTGCCGTCGCCGTCGGTGATCGTGATCGACAGAGCTGGCACATCCTGGGCGAGGTAGTAGTAGATCAGAAGACCATTAGGATCGTTCGGCGATGTCGGGAAGGTATCGCCGCCAAAACGATAGTTGCCCTGTGCACGCTCCTGCCGGATGGCCCGAGGCGCCACCTGAAATAGATAGTTTGTCTTCAGATTGCTCTCGGTCAACTCCCGTATTGGCGAGATGTTTGCAATCCACGTGCCTCGTCCAAAGGTAGCCACCACTAGATCGTCGGCACTAGGTTGGATCACCATGTCCGTCACTGCGGCGGGGGGCATATTGCTCTGGAACGACGCCCAATGTGCACCCGCGTCCATTGAGACATAGACGCCGATGTCCGTACCCGCGAACAGCACGTTTGCATCGTGAGGGTCTTCCACGATCGAGTTTACGGGCCACTCCGGAAGCCCCGCGGAGATGTTCGTCCAGTGCGCGCCGTAGTCCGTGGTCTTGAAGAGATAAGGCTTGAAATCGTCTGTGCGCCTGCCGGTCTTCGCGATATACGCGACACCAGGCTGCGAGTCTGACGCGTAAACTCGGCTCGTCCAGACGCTTTCGGGGCCACCGGCCGCGACAATGCCAGGCGTCACGTCAGTCCAGTTCTTGCCATCGTCCTGCGTCAATTGGACTTTACCATCGTCCGTTCCCACCCACAACACACCACCCTTTACGGGAGACGCAGAGAGTGTGGTGATGGTGCAGAACTGCACCGCACTTCCTGCGGCCACGTGATTGATCTTCTTCGGATCATTCGTGGTGAGGTCGGGACTGATCTCTTCCCAGTGGTCACCGCGATCCTTCGAGCGGAACACCACCTGCGCGCCTACGTAGATGGTCTTTGGATCCTGCGGCAACAGCGTGAACGGCGCGATCCAGTTGAAGCGCAGGGGCTCGCCGGAGGCGCGCTTCGGCGCGATGATTACGCGTTCATGCGTCTTCTGATCGTAGCGGCCCAACTGGCCGAACTCCTGGGTGTTGTAGACCCAGCGGCTGTCCACCGGATCCACGCGGTTGTACATCCCGTCTCCCTGGCCGGTTGTGACCCAATCTCCAATGCCGATATTCCCAGCCCAGCCGTTGCTGGGACCTTTCCAGCTCTCGTGATCTTGCAGACCTTCGTAAACGTTATAAGGCGATTCGCGGTCTGCATCGATCGCGTAGACCTCGCCGCCTTTGATAGTGATGAGATTCGCGCTCGTCTTTCCACCATCGAAGGATTGGAAGACTCCGCCGTCGGAGGTGGCGATCATATGCAGCGAATCGTCTGGATCAATCCACAGCGAACGGAAGTCGCCGAACGCTGTTGGAAACTGGCGTTGCTCGCCACGCGCGGCCGCCCAGGTCTTGCCACCGTCAGCTGAGTCGTGGAAGTCAGAGCCGGTGATCCATACGCGGTCAGGATTATTGGGATCCACACGAATCTGATTGAAGGAATAGCCGGCCTTGCCACTAACGTCCACGTCATCAGGGTTCACGCGACGCCACGAGGTGCCGGCATCGTCCGTGCGGTAGACCTGCCCATTGATGGTGTCGTAGTTGTTGCGCGGATTCGTACGCAAGTTGTGGTTGTCGTAAACGGCGTAAAGCGTATTCGGTTTGGTTAGACAAATGTCCAGGCCAATTCGTCCCATCGGGCCCTTAGGAAGACCGTTGGTAAGTTCCTTCCAATGAGCGCCGCCATCATTGGTTTTGTAGAGACCGGTGCCTGAGCCCCCATCGATGATCATCCACGGCAATCGCTGGTGCTCGTACATCGCCGCATAGAGTATGTCGGGATGAATAGGGTCCTGAACAAGATCGACCGCACCCACCGTGTTGCCTATGTAAAGGATTTTCTTCCAGCTCTTGCCGCCGTCGGTCGTCTTGAACACACCTCGCTCCTCGTTGGGAGTGGCAAGATGCCCCATTGCCGCGACATATACGGTATCGGGCTTCGTAGGGTGAATGACGATGCGTGCGATGTGCTGCGTGTCGCGCAGACCCATGTTCGTCCACGTTTTGCCTGCGTCGGTCGACTTATACACGCCGTCTCCCCAATAGGCGCTGCGCGTAGCGGAGTTATCTCCCGTGCCTGCCCACACGATGTTCTCGTTCGACGCTGCGACAGCGATCGCGCCCATGGAATAAATCTTCTCCGCGTCGAGCACAGGTGCAAACGTGGTACCTCCGTTATTGGACTTCCAGACGCCTCCGCTACGAAGCGCTGCGTAGATTGTGCTCCGATGCGCATGAGCAGGCGTCGCAGGCATAGCAACGCCGATAGTCCAGGCGCCGGTCCGATACGGCCCAAGGTTGCGATACGGAATCTCCTTCAGCAGCGACTCACTTGGAACCTGAGCATGCGTACTGTGCGTCGGCGCAGCGAAGAAGATGGCTGCAGCCAGGAATACTGCGACGTTGGTTCGATGAGAACGAATCACTAAGAAACCTCAGAGCGTCTTGGGTTAAGCAGGCACAGCCACTCGACAAATCCAATACCTCGAAGCTAGCCAAAACAAGGTGTACAAGATTGTATACATTGTTTGCGATCGGAAATACAGAGACCTTCCGATGATGCTCCCTAAGCCTGAGGCATCAGGGCGAAGTACGGCTGGTTGTCGAACTCGGAATTGAGGCTCGGGTGCAATGCGCCTTCCCGAGCTGTCCGGAGCTCGAAATAATACTGGAGTGGGAATGGAGAATTGCTATATTTGCCGGGAATGACGGCCTTCCACGCGCTGCTCACTTTCTGCATGGGCACAGAAAGCCAGCGTTCGCCATGGTTGACGTGGCGATACCAGAGAATGGCGCTCACGGCTGACTCTGAAGCGGTCAACGAGAGCGGGAGATCGGTTCCCGGGTGAAAGTTGGCCGGAGGTATGTGTTCAATTGCGAGCGACGGCCGCACGCGCGTCTTGGCGAAATCAGCGAGAGCCACTGAAGCAGATCGTGTCTGCGTCGGTTCGGCGGCATAGTAATGTGCTAGAGCGGTGAGATCCTGCTCAATGACCGGGAGCCGGTCAGCCCAGTGGCCACGACGAATCGGAATTTGCCCATAGCTGATATCTGACGCATAAACTCTCGAAGCGCGTTCGGCCATGCTCGCCCAGCTGTCGCGTGCTTTGCGGTAGGCGTTGAGTGAAGCCTCGGCGGCGAGGGGATCATGGGTGCGCTCGTAGATGGCGTAACACAACGCTGTCCGGAACAAATTGGCGTAGTAGAGGCCGAGACCGTTGAGGATCAGAATGTCCTCTTCTGCCTGGCGGAAGGCCGCAAGTGCGGCACGCCGATTGTCCCCGGCTCGCGCGGCTTTGAGAGCTTTCATTGAGGAATCAACCAATGATTCGAGCCAGGCAATAACCTCAGTTGGACTGTAACGTGCATTTTGATTGCCGTCGAGCAGATCGGCCGCATGCTGGTCAATCGTGGAAAACAGTTGCGGGTCGAGCGGGCTGATAGCGCTGACGTTATGTGGAGTGGGCGAATCTGTATAGAGTGGTCTGCCCGTCGGCGGAAGGATAGAGATCGGGGAATAAAGCTCGGGCCAGAAGTCGTGATTCGAAGCAGAAGGCAGCCACGCGGTAGTGATAAGAGGAAGGATACGACTCGAGGCCGAGAGCGCCGACATTAATTCGGGGCCGATTGATCCAAACTGATAGCGGAACCACCGTTGATGAACCTCGGACGCGCTTTCAGGGTTGTACAACCCCCGGCCCCAGACTCGATACGTGATGGCAAACTTTTCCGTGTCCGGATGGAACGCGGCGAGCACTTTATCTGTGTACACATCTCTGCCACCGGGATGGCCCGACCCTTCACGACCTTTGAAGGTAAGGGGCTCGCAGAGCTCCATGCCCGCGGCCCCGCAGAAATGTCCGGCCCGGCCATATCCGGACGCCAGAGCAGGATCGGCCCATAGAAGATGACGTTGCGTTCCCGGCCAGACGCGATAGAGCAGAGTAATGTTGTCGCGCTGGCCGTAGAAGTCGCCATATCCATAGCGCGTGAAATTGCGTGCGCCACTGGAAACGGCGAAAGCTCCCGTGACACCTTCGCGTGGGTATTCAGTCGCTCGAATGTCGGCCTGATGGTAGCCAAGGCCCAGATGTTCTGCCCAGAATTTAGCGCCGGCCTTTACGGGCATGCCGATCTTGTGAGCCAGGTCAATCATGGTCTGATTCAGACCCTTCGCATGCATATCGATTTCAATATTGCGGCCTGCTCCGGAGATTGCTTCGAAGAGAGTCTTCCAGAAGGAATAGCTGCCCTCAGGAATGCCACTCTCTCCATGAATACGCAAGGTCAGACCGGAGATCTGTGGGCAGGCCTTGAGCAGAGCAGACAGTGCATCACGGCAGTAGGCCGCGTGGATCTCAGGTGTGAGGCCGTTTATGCGGTGATCAGCGTGCGGACTGTCCGTCCACTGATAGGCATGGGTCCAAATGCCTAGTTGGAAATCGAGGCCACGGCGATTCGTTTCTCTGGCAATGAACTGCAGCATCTCCAGATTGCGCTGGCGCTCGCCTGAAGCAAGAGCCGGCTCAACAGCGACCTGGCTATAGGCCGGGAGTTCGACAAGGTACGGATAGGGAAAGTGAAAGTAGTCGCCTGTGACTCCGCGAGGAAAGTCATAACCGAATCCAAGCGCGAAGTTGAATCGATTGAAGCGTGCATACGCGAGCGTATCGAGATAGCGCGACCAGAAGTCGCGATCATAGAACCATGACTTATCCTCTATCTCGGAAAGAAAGGCGCGTGCGACGCTACGGACTTTATTGGGCGAGGTCTCTACAATGGCAGCGTTCAGATGAAGAGCGTCCAGAGGATCATCGCTGAGTCGCAAACGGTCTGCGAGCTCGGTAAGGCCGTACACGAGACCACGCGAATCAATGCCGGTGACGAGGATCGCGGGAGCGTTTTTATAGCGACCAGGAATGAGTGCCGTGGTCTCAGGCTGCGTGATAGCCGGCACTGTCCCAAAGCCAGCCGCGAGGGCGCTCGATGGCGGAGCCACGACAATGGCCAGATGGGTCGCGCCGCTGGAGGGTGAGAGACCCTTCTCGCTGCACGCGCGGCGGAACTCAGCCAGCGCCCATTGCACCGGCTCTGCTGAAAGGAGCGCGCCCTTATCTGTGATTACGGCAACCGAGAAGCCCGCCGGAGTTGCGTGCGCAAGATGGGCAGTGACAGAGGAACCGGCGGCTGCAGAAAGCTTCAGAAAAGTACGCCGACTGGGATTACGGGGCATTGAGAACTCATCCTCTCGATGGCAGGCTTCAGAGATGTCAGAGCCGTCGTCGACCTATAGTCGCGAAGGCGGCCTTGTTCAAGTGTTGATGATGGATGCTATACGGCTAACGGTAAAGCTGATAATGACTGTCTTTAGGATGGTTATATCTGCTTCACGAATTCTAATCTGTCATTTGGGCGGGACGGGCTGGGACACTGATTTTGCCGACGGAGGACGGCGACGTGCGCGAGCGATTGAATAGACGTCGTGCTTTCGGAGCGGTTTGCGCGTACCACAGCATGAATCCCGCTCGATTCTGATCGGATCATGCTAAGGGACAACCGTAAACCCTTGTGGTCGCAACTCTATCACCGTCACCTTTTCCTGGTGAAAGAGCATCAGACCGCTGCTACCGGAGTCACGCCGGTTCCCCTCATTCCAACCAATTTCCCCTTCGAAATGTCGAGAGCAGTCGCGGCATCTATTCTCCCCAGGAGATCAAGCGTTCTCGCGATCGTACCGGTCCATCCCGTCTGGTGACTTGCACCCAGACCTGCACCGTTGTCCCCATGAAAATACTCGTAGAAGAGGATGTAGTCTTTCCAGTGCGGATCCGTTTGAAACTTCGTGGTCCCACCATACACGGGTCGCCTTCCGTTAGAGTCCCGGAGAAAGATTCCGGTCAGGCGACGTGATATTTCCTCCGCGACTTCCAACAGCGTCATGAACTTTCCGGAACCCGTGGGGCACTCCACTTTGAAGTCGTCTCCGTAAAACTGATAGAGATTGAATAGAGCGCGAACAATCAACTGATTCACAGGCATCCATATTGGTCCACGCCAGTTTGAATTGCCGCCAAACATGCCGGTATTTGATTCCGCCGGTAGATACTGCACGCCATACTCCTGCCCTTGGATCCGCACCGAGTACGGATGCTCGAGATGGTACCGGGAAAGAGATCGTATTCCATGAGGCCCCAAAAACTCGTTCTCATCGAGCATGTATCCGAGAATTCGCTTGAGCTTTTTCTTGTTCACAACAGAGAGCAAGCGCCGATTTTTATACCCAACGAAACTCTCATCCATCGGCGTAATCTGCGTCAGGATGTCCGCATGTCGTTTGCGGAATATCTCAATCAATTCGGTTAGCCGAGGGTGTTTCTGTATGTAACCCGCTTCAAATACCGTTGAGGCGCAAAGCGGGAGCAGACCGACCATAGAGCGAACCTTCATCCGAATGCAATCGCCGTTCGGCATGCGAAGAAGGTCGTAAAAGAAACCGTCGGTTTCGTCCCACATTTCGTCGTGGCCCTCGCCCATCCTGTCCATTGCGTACGCAATCCAAATAAAGTGCTCCGCAAACCGGTAGGCCCACTCTTCATAGGCAGGATCCTTGTCGGAAAGGATCATGGCGATTTCAAGCATGGTCTGGCAATAAAACGCCATCCACGCGGTCCCATCCGCTTGCTCCAACGATCCCCCGCCGGGCAAGGATGCGCTGCGGTCGAACACGCCGATGTTATCGAGCCCAAGGAAGCCCCCAGAAAAGACATTGCGTCCGGTCGGGTCTTTACGATTTACCCACCAGTTGAAGTTTAATAACAGCGATTGGAATGACTTTTCCAGAAACGAGAGGTCTTCACGCCCCATCCCCACAGCGATGTTATGCAAGAACAGGGTTGCCCATGCATGCACAGGCGGATTAACATCACTGAAGTTCCATTCGTACGCGGGTATTTGACCGTTGGGGTGAAAGTACATGCTGCGAAGCATCAGCAGCAGTTGATCCTTGGCGAAGTCGAAGTCAACTAGCGAAAGCGCAATTGTGTGGAATGCAAGGTCCCATGCGGCGTACCACGGATACTCCCACTTGTCCGGCATGGAGATGATGTCACTATTCAGCATGTGGAACCAGTCGACATTCCTCGACGCTGACGGAATGTCGCTGCTCATCGGATGAACTCCGTGCTCAGCCAGCCACTCATCCACATCGAAGAAGTAGTACTGCTTCGTCCACAACATGCCCGCCAGCGCCTGTCTATAGACTCGTCGTTCGTCGTCATTGAGCTTTGCGGGCGCGATGCAGCGGTAGAATTCGTCAGCTTCCGCGACTCTCGCACTGAAGGCGTTTTCGAAACCGGAACCGAACCCTGTAGCATGCGACCCCGCCTGCAAACGCAGTTTGACCGTCGAGTTTCCGCCAGATGGGAGTCGAAGGGCGTAATGCGCAGCAGCCTTCGTGCCGGCCCTCGCAGGATTTACAGCGGAAGATCGGCCGGAAATCACATATTCATGAAAGGCATCCTTAACGTACTGCGAATTGTTCGGCTGGTTCCACAACCGTTCGGCATTTGATTCGTTCTCTGTGAAGAGCAATTCCGGATTCCCCTCACAGAACATCGTGTACTCGCCGAGTTCAACGTGTGACGCTTTGATGCCTCCCGCCACTGCAGACATGGATGGTTTACGAATTCCCTCTCCGCCGGACCACGTATTACGGAACCATAGAGTCGGCAAGACGTGCAACGTGGCTGCATCGGGTGCGCGGTTGTGTGCAGAAATGCGAATCAATATATCTTCGGTATCAGCCTTTGCGTATTCGACAAAAACATCGAAGTATCGATCATCGTCGAAGGCTCCCGTATCGAGGAGTTCACACTCGAAATCGTTCTTTGATCGGTGCCGATTAGTTTCCACCAACTCGGCATAGGGATAGGCGCGCTGCGGATATTTGTACAGGTACTTCATATACGAGTGCGTCGGCGTGCTATCCAAATAGAAGTAGTATTCCTTTACATCTTCGCCATGGTTGCCTTCGCTATTTGTTAGGCCAAACAACCGCTCTTTGAGGATAGGATCCTGTCCGTTCCACAGTGCCAGAGCAAAGCAAAGGTTTTGCTTGTCATCGCAAATCCCCCCAAGGCCGTCCTCGCCCCAGCGATAAGTTCTAGAACGAGCCTGATCGTGCGAGAAGTAATTCCATGCATCGCCGTTCGAACTGTAATCCTCACGAACGGTTCCCCATTGCCTCTCGCTTAGGTATGGTCCCCATTTTTTCCAGCAGAGGTTGCTCTTCCGACAATCATCCAGGCGAAGTTGTTCTGCACAACTTTCAAGAGACCTTTCCATAGCCTCCTCCTGCTAGAGGTCTTTGCTCAACCCGATGAACATCTTGGCAATATCCCTATTCGCCCAATCGCATACTCTCTCGTCACGTATCTCACGACTGCATCCTGGAGGTAGTCTCCGAGGAGTGGGCTGATCGGCATGTAGACACCCTCAGTTTCAGACGATTGCATGTATGCTGCCATTTTCGACAGTTGGGCATCGGCCTCCGAGTGGGGCGTGTACAGAGTCGACCCGAGGCCACCAGTGCCATACAAATCCATGCGCTGAGCTTTTCGTCGGGGTTGTGCAATATACAGCGTACGGGGCACCATGCTGCAACCAACACTGATAGTACTTACAGTGAGATTCAGTCGTGGCACATTCTTTTTTACAGTTGCCACCCGGGTAACTGGATCGCGAGCAACGGCTAAAACGTCCAGCCCACGCCACTGCTAATGCCAAACTCGTTGCCCTTCGAGTTCGGTGGAGGATGGCTGTCGTAGTTATCCCAGAACGAGAGATTTGTATAAAAATTGTTCTCCAGTTTCATGTTAAATGTTAGCTTCGGCGTCGCGCGGATCCGGCCTAGATCAGAAAATCCTGGAAACACGAGGGCTTGGGACATAAGCGAATATCGATTGAAGCGTAGAAGTTGATACTCAATGCCTGCTAAACCTTCTATATTCTGATCGGAGTCAAGTCGAATGGAAGGCGTGAAGTTCTCGTGGGTATACACTGCTCCGCCAATCAGAGCCAGGAAGGTCGAATTCGTACGGAATAGATATCTCCCAACGCCACCGCCTAACGTCGTGCGAAGGTCCAAACCCTGTTGGGAACTGTGAAGAAAGTCTTGGAGACCCATAACGTTCCAATTCTGCTTGAAAAAAATTCCTTCTTGTCCCTGCAAATCAATGAGATTTGTTCGCGTCGATTCGGTCTGACCGCTGAAAGAAGTAGTGTCCGTAATCCCAGCTGTCCACCGTGTTGTCTCGTACTTCACGTTCGCGTTCGTGTTAAGGGATGCCTGGTTGTTACCACTCGTAAAGTCGTATCCGACATCAAGTCCCCCTGTGAGTTGTCTCCAAACGCTCGCCTTCTTCGATTCGATGCCGACGACCGCCGCGGGATTTGTGCGCTTCTCTACCCCGTTAGTTTTGATGATGAACTCTTGGCCAGTTTCACCAGAAGCCGTTCTTTCAATCCCTCCTAAGGATCGGGTTCCGTCATCCAGGGTGATTTGAAATACCGAGGGACTTTCCACTTTTTCGACCTGAGCCCAATCCAAGGCCAGGTTGCCGGAAAAATAGTCGGCTTCGATGTAAAGAAGGCCTTGTTCCAGTTTGCTCACCGTGCAGCTGAATCGATCCCCGTTCTTCATCACCACGACATCAGGCCTTTGCGCATATAGAGATACCCCCACCGCGCCGATCAAAAGGGCTATACCTCTAAGCAGAAGCTTGAGCGGCCGATCGACCTGCTCCGCGGTTCCCATCTTTGTGACAACTATCATCGTTGACAGGCATTTGAAACCGTAAATTTGTACAGTGAATTGCTTCCCGAAAACATTACTTTGGGTCTCCCCTTCTGTCCGCTCCCCACGAGCGGACGTATCGATGGAGAGTCTCCCGTTCGGCCCGCACCCATCGTCTCGTTCTGATATCTCTTGCATGTAAACCAGTTCACGCGACTCAATTTGCGGTGACAATCCCATCGGCACGCGCCATAATCTCAAACACTGAGAACCAACTTAGGATTGGAGCGATTACAGCAATTGACAGTGTGCACGGGCTTGCATCGAAGTTACCTTGCATTCAACTCCGGCAGTCGTCGAGCCCGTTCCAACCAATTCGCTGGCTGAGGTTTACTACGGGCGGAGGCTGGGATGGCACATCCGAAGGTTTTGGTAGCGGACAAACACACTCTCGTCGCAGATGCCCTCAAGGAGCTTCTCGACCCTGATTTTGAGGCGGTGGGCTCCGTTAGCGACGGGCGAGCGTTGCTGCGCATGGCCGCAGCGCTCAAACCCGACGTTATCATTCTTGAGCTCAACATGCCCAAACTCAGTGGTATGGAAGCTGGCCCTGAGCTCAAGAAGCTACTGCCCCGAGTAAAACTCGTCGTCCTGACCGACAGCGATGATGCCGAGTTCGCTCGCGCGGCGGTTCATGGATGGGCATCGGCGTACCTGCTCAAGGCCTCCGCTCCGGAAGAATTGAAGAAGGCTCTTCAGGAAGTATTGAAGGGTGGCTCCTACATCACACCGAAAGTCGCCCAGCGTATCGAAGACGAGTTCGTTCGGGATCCGAGACCCGGGCGCAAACGCGAACTAACCGCGCGCCAGCGCGAAGTGTTGCGGCTTCTCGCCGAGGGAAAGACGATGAAGGAGACGGCACGTGCCCTGAATGTCACGCCGCGCACTATCGCCTTTCACAAATACAGGATCATGGAAGATTTCGCTCTTGGTACAAACTCCGACCTTGTCAAGTTTGCGCTCAAAACCCACGTCATCAAACCCCTCTAGCGACCCGACTGGACCTGTCACTCGTAGCAGGTACTCAACTTCCCTTCTTCCGCTAGAGTTTCACCATCGATAACCGCTGGAGGCCGCATTTGCTGCGTCGACTTCTTCGGTTGAGCTTGATTGGTATCTGCACGCTCTCCGCCGCCTGCGTTGCTGCGCAGCGACCGGTCGCGGCGCCGGCTGTCCCATCTTCTCCTCTAGCGTCACAATCTGGCACGACTGCTCCTGCTACACAACCTCCCGCTCCTGCGGCGGACCCGCTCGGCCGGAGCAATCCCCGCAGCATGATCCGTGAGTTCATCCGCGCAGTGGATCGCAACGACTATGTATCAGCGGCGCGCTACATGCAACTGTCCAGGGATCAGCAACCTCATGCCGAGCTGCTTGCCCGCGACACATATGAACTTATGAACTGCTGCTTCGCTCAGCCGCTTGCAGCCATCAGCGATGCAGACACCGGAGCGCTGGACGATGGTCTTCCACTTGATCAGGAGCGAATCGGACCCCTCAAAATCGGAGACCATCGTGCCGACATCATCCTCGTGCATGTAAGCCGCCCTGGCGGCAGTATCTGGCTGATTTCCTCGATGACGCTCGAACAAGTGCCTACCCTGCACCAGTTCATCACAGAGAACCGCGTTGAACGCCTGATGCCCCCGGTGCTCCAGGCGCGCAGTTTCCTGGGAGTCTCTCTGGCGCATTGGATTGTCTGGCTCGTTTCTCTTCTGCTTCCGATTCCGTGCTTCATGCTCTTGTTTCGCGCATTCCTCTTTGTCATCCGTATCTCGGTCAGGGATGGCGAGAAGCGAGCTTTTCTTACCGGATTATCGGAAAGGATTAAGTGGCCTCTCATCTTGATCCTTTCAATCCTTGTCCATCTTCTTTGGTTGCGCCGGCTTGGGTTTCCCCTGCAGTTTCGAATCATTAGCTGGCACCTTGGCGCAATTGTCCTGATCCTGCTCACAACCTCAGCGCTCCGCCGGGCCGTCACTCCTCTCTTCGATCGAACGCGTGCGCGCCTGCTTCGAATGGATCGGACACATTCCGCTTCAATGCTTCTACTCGGCGAACGCCTGCTGAAGGTATTGCTTACGATCGCAGCCATTTTCGCGGCACTCACTGTCGCCGGCGTCGACACGAAAACTGCACTGACCGGACTGGGAATCGGCGGTATCGCTGTTGCGTTCGGAGCGCAGAAAACAATCGAGAACCTCCTTGGCGGCATCTTGCTCGTTTCCGATAGGGCCATCGCTGTCGGCGACCTCTGCGCGATCTCCGGACGAATGGGGACGATCGAAGACATCACATTGCGCTCCGTTCGCATGCGGACACTCGAGCAAACGTTGCTATTGATCCCGGCCGGAAGTCTGTCGCAGGAAAACATTGAGAACTTCCGTAGCCGAACTAAGATGCTGATGACCGTGACGATTCGTCTGCAGTACTCCGATTCACAGGCCCAGATTTCCGCGATTCGGGACGAGATTTACAAGCTCGTTCGGGGAGATGTGAGAATCGAAGCAAGCTCAGCGCGCGTGAATCTTACGGATCTTGGTCAGTGGGCAATCGAGTTGCAGATCTGGTCCTATGTGCTCACGGCCGATATTCAGAAGTTCAATGCGATACGTGAGGAGATGCTGCTGCGAATCGCACACATTGTGGAGGCCGCAGGCTCCAGATTTGCGCTTCCTGCACAGACAATCTACTCCGGCACAGTGGCACCTGATACAGGTCGGGCAGCGACCTTACTCCGGTAACATGGCTGGCTCCCGACCTAGCTGCATAAAGATTTGCAATTCCTGACAAAAATGACAGTGACAGAACGACCAGTCGGCCACTAAGGTACGAAATTGAATTACCTTACGTAGCCTCTTGGCGGCTTCCCGTTTGCACTCGAAAGTGCTGAGCTGGAGGTCACCATGGTGTGATTTTCTCCCCCCGGAGGTCACTATGGTGCATGCAACTCCGCCCTCTCTTGTGATTGCTGATGCTCACCGTCTGTTTGTAGCTGGCCTCAGCAAGCTACTAGCCAGCAAATTCAGAATTATCGCCACCGTAAGCGATGGACGCAGCCTTGTTGAAGCTGCACAACGATTGCGTCCCGACCTCATCCTTACCGAGATCGCCATGCCGCTGATGAACGGCCTCGAGGCCGTCCATCGGATACGTCGTGCGATGCCCTCCATGAGGATCGTGTGCATCAGTAGTAATTCCGATGACGACACAATCCGGGAGTGCTTCCAAAAAGGCGCTTCAGGTTTTATTCCAAAGACGGCATCGGGCGCAGAACTGGCACTCGGATTAGGTCGCGTCTTGCACGGAGATATCTATCTCTCGCAGCAACTCCCCCAATCCGCAAAGCTCTTTTCGGATTCCATGTCGGTAGCGAACGAAGAGGTCCCGCTGACCGAGCGGCAAATCGAAGTTCTGCAATTGCTCGCCGAAGGCAAGACGATGAAAGAGGTTGCTGCTGTACTCAACCTCACCACACGCACCGTGGCCTTCCATAAATACAGGCTGATGAACACACTCAACCTGAATACGAATGCCGCAGTAGTGCAGTACGCCCTCCAGCATCGAGTCGTCTTTGCCTGACCGCCTTAGACGCAGGCTGACTCGCAGCCAGCGGCCTGCTGCCGGCTGGGGATCTGGGCCTTCGTATTAATTAATAGCCAGCCCATCAACATGCGCATTGATATGGGCTGCGGCCAAGACGGCTGGTTCCGGAACTGTCCGAAGCTGTTAGACATAACAGTTTCTCCAGGGAGACAATCATCGGTACGTTATCAATGCCGATGCTGAGGTGGTTCTATGTCCAGAAGAGTTACACTCGCCGCCTCCCTCCTGCTTCCTGCCGCCCTGCTCTGCAGCGCAGGATGTAAGAGCAAGGCGCCGACGCCTGAACAGGCCTCCCAACCACCAGCACAGGCGGCGCCTGCGCCATCGAATTCCGCAGCCCCGTCGGGGGGAGCGCCGCTGTCCTCGTCGCCTTCCACCCCTGCGAGCACGGCACAGCCTGCTCCTGCAGCTTCTCCTGCCGCCACTCAACCTGCCGCGCCCTCTGCGAACGTCGCGGCATCTGCGCCGGCGCCGGTTGCAACACCAGTGCCGCCGCCACCACCTCCCTCACCCTTTGTGGTTCCAGCCGGCACGGTACTCCACGTCAGGCTTGTGCAGGCAGTCGGCTCGAAGATTAGCCAGGAAGGTTCGCGCTTCGACGCCACTCTCTCTTCATCGGTCGTTGTAAAAGGTCAAAAGGTTATTCCTGCCGGTACACGAGCCCTCGGAACTGTCATGGAGGCCCATCCTTCTGGCCGTTTCAAAGGCGGAGCCACTCTCGTTGTGGAATTGAACAGCATTCACTTGAATGGTCAGGTCTATCCGATCCGCACCTCACAGGTCAGCAGTGAGTCCAAAGGAAAAGGCAAGCGCACTGCGGGCATGATCGGTGGCGGCTCAGCCGGCGGGGCGCTGATTGGCGGCCTGGCCGGCGGCGGTAAGGGCGCACTGATTGGAGGTCTGATCGGTGCTGGCGCCGGTACAGTGGGCGCAGCCACTGGCAATCGCGACATCACTCTGAAGTCTGAATCGCCTTTGACCTTTCAGTTAGCCTCATCTTTGACCCTTCCGCCTCGGCCCTCCAAATCCAACGCTGCAACTGACGAAACACCTCAACCATAGTCCGGGTCTCATCCAATTCGATCAACGGAGGTGAGTAATGCCTACGATTCCGCTCTCACGTCGTTGCATTGCGGAGTTCTTCGGGACCTTCTGGCTCGTTCTCGGCGGCTGTGGCAGCGCCGTCCTCGCAGCCGCCTTCCCCTCCCTCGGTATCGGGTTCGTCGGAGTCGCTTTTGCCTTCGGTCTCACCGTGCTGACAATGGCCTATACCATCGGCCACATTTCAGGCGCCCATCTGAACCCGGCTGTGACGCTAGGCCTCGTAACAGGCAAGCGATTCCCCGCCCGCGACCTTCTCCCCTACTGGATCTCGCAAGTGGTCGGCGCCGCAGTTGCCGCTGGCGTCCTTTACCTGATTGCGAGCGGGAAGGAGGGCTTCGACGTATCCGGAGGTTTCGCCTCAAACGGCTACGGTCTGCATTCTCCGGGCGGATACTCCCTTACAGCCTGCCTCATCTGTGAAATCGTCATGACCGCGTTCTTCCTCCTGGTCATCATGGGTTCCACTGACAAGCGTGTCCCCAACGGCTTCGCTCCAATCGCCATTGGCCTGGGGCTTACGCTGATCCACCTCATCTCGATCCCGGTGACGAACACCTCCGTAAACCCGGCGCGCAGCACGGGTCCTGCGCTCTTCGTCGGCGGGTGGGCGCTGGGGCAGCTTTGGCTGTTCTGGGTTGCGCCGCTTATAGGTGGCGCAATCGGCGGAGTTCTCTACGAGGTCATCTTCAGCGAATACAGAGAGCAACCTGTTCCTGGCGCCGTCGAGCAAGATGTAGCGAACGTCCCGAAGCCAGCGCATCCCTAGTTGATCTGGCGTCGCCACATCTCAATTCGGACGTCCCATCCACGAGTACTGCCATGCGGCGGACACGTTTTGAAAGTTGCCGCCAAAAGTAACGTACGTTCCGCCGCTGTAGCTGAACTTTAGCGACTGATGACCTGTGATCGGAATCGCAGCCGTTACTCCCAATCGCGAGTTCGCCTGCAGGGTCGTCGGCGTCTCCACTCCATTCAAACTTGTTTTGCCGCCGTACCAATAGTTCCCGTCCACCGACACCCACAACCGCGGCTTCACGTCATAGCTCAAGTGAGCCTCGACGGCCCCCATCGGCCCCTGCGTCTGCCGATTGGGGCCTGTTGAACCCGGCGCTCTCGAAAAGAAATCCTCATTGGGCGTATAGAACCATGCTGAACCGTACGCATCCACTAGCCAATGCCCAAAACGGCGAGAAAATCCGATCTCGGGCTTGATTGACCACCTGTGTCCTCCGAGGTTGATCAGCCGTCTGGAGTCGTATTGGCCCGTCGGCGTTTCCACCAAGAGACTCGCTCCGATCACCATCTTCTGCCTCCAACGGCTGAACTCGTCGACCGTCATCGCCTTCGCACCGACCAGGTTCACCGATACGCGGGCCGCTGCAGCCCCCAGCCCTGAACGATAGAGTTCCTGGTGAACTCCGTTGACATCCCCTTTGAAATGCCCGATTGCATAAGGCAACAGCATCGTTACGTTCGCCGAGCGCCCAAAGCAGTCGAATGTATGAAAGTAACTCACAATCTCAGTGCCAATGCTGCCGCTTGAGTTCGTAACTGGAAGACCATTGAAAACGACGTCCCCTGCATTTAGCGAATACGTCAGCGTCACCGCGTTCGAATGAATCGGCACAATGACATAGGCGCGCGGACTCAGGCTTTGCGCCGTGCACAAATGCGTCAACGCAGCATAAAGAAGACACGACAAAACCGCGTTGCGAAGCTTGGTCACCATGCGGGCACGCAGATTCTACAACCGCTCTGAGATCAGGTGAACTGGTCACTCTCTCTATGCGTCATACAGACAGCAATCGTCCTTTCGCCAATTTGCACGACGATGACTATTACCCCCTCATCCTTCGCACGTGAAGTACAGACGGCACGACTGGACCGGGGACATCGGTCGCACTGCATCGCTCTGCGAGCCTCTCTTACTCTGCTCTTCTTAGCTCTTCCAGCGATGGCCCAGGAAGCGCAACCCTCGGCTCCACCGGTACAAGAAAAGTCGGACATTCAGGTGAATTGGCTCTACGGCGCCTTTGTCCCCAAGGAAGTACCGCTCACCTCGCTCACCAACTCTCAGCGAGGCAAACTCTACCTTCGACAGACTTACGTTGGCTGGGGCCCATACCTGAAAACCGGAGTTTTTGCCGTGAGCGACCAGATCTCAAATACGCCCCCCGAGTGGGGCGGACCGTTAGGTGGCTTCGGCCAGCGCGTCGCGTCGCGTTACGGCACTTTCACGATCCAGAACACCTTCTCGGCCACCGGCAATCTCCTTCTCCGCTATGAACCTCGGTACGATCGCTGCCGCTGTTCCGGAGTTGGTTCGAGGGTTCGCCATGCTTTGGTCCGAAATTTTCTCACTTACAACCGTACGGAGGGTCAACGTCGTCCGCAATTTGCCCTCTATGCTGGTGCCATGGGTGCAGGAATGATCTCCTCCATTTGGCAACCACAGGCACCCGCCGCTTGGCGGGTCGGCTATCAGTCGATGATTACGCAAGCGGCCTTCGGCAGCTTCGCCAACCTCGCCGCCGAGTTCGCTCCCGAGATCACCCGTGTCATTCGCCCTCGCAAAAAATCCAACTAACGGCCACAATGTGTCGTCGGCACCGACGATCTGCTGTTGCTCACTAAAATGGATCTTATGCTCGCCGCGCTTGAACTAGCCTCACCCTCGACATCGCTCAGCCTGATCTCGATTCTGGTTCTGGGCTTTGTTCTGGGCATGCGTCATGCAACGGACGCCGACCACGTCGTCGCCGTCTCCACCATCGTGAGCCGTGAACGTCGCATCCGGAGTGCCGCGTGGATCGGCGCTCTCTGGGGCGCCGGCCATACCGTCACCATCTTGGCCGTTGGCGCAGGAATCATTGTCTTCACGCTGATTATCCCTCCACGCGTCGGTCTCTCCATGGAGTTCTCCGTCGGCCTGATGCTCGTCCTGCTCGGCTGGATGAACCTTCGCGGCTTCGGCAAGAACTGGCGAGTCGACTCCGCACAAACGGAGTTCGCAAGAACCGAGCCGCACGCTCATGCGGAGACCAGCCACGGCCACGCTGTCGCCGATCACTCCATCGACACCATGGACCGCTGGTTTCGTGGCTGGAGCCTCTATCAGTGGCTACGGCCGTTGATTGTCGGTCTGGTCCATGGCCTGGCGGGATCGGCCGCGGTCGCCCTTCTCGTCCTCACCACCATTCACAACTCACGCTGGGCTGTGGCCTACCTTTTTATCTTTGGCCTCGGGACCATCGCTGGCATGATGGTCATCACCGTCGCGATGGCCTCCGCACTCAATTACGCGGGCTCGCGCTCACAATGGATTAACCAGCGCCTCTCGCTGGCCACTGGTTTCCTCAGCGTCGCTTTTGGGCTGTTTCTCGTTTACCAGATGGGTTTCCACCACGGCCTGTTCACAAGCCATCCCGTCTGGACACCAGAATAGGGTCTCAGCGATTTCAAGGATCAAGCCGTCCGCCGGACCACACTTGGTGGACCCTTCTGCATCCCAACCGAGCTGTTCGATTCGGAAATGGATCGATTGCTGCTTCGCGCCATCCGGCATCTGACCACCATTACCGATCAACCAGCATCGTCAGATCAATAAGCCGCAATTCCTGTGACATTTTGACCGATGATTAGCGCGTGAATATCGTGGGTACCTTCGTAGGTCTTCACCGATTCCAGATTCATCATGTGGCGCATGATCGGGTAGTCGTCGACGATGCCATTTGCACCGAGGATATCTCGCGCCAGGCGTGCACACTCAAGCGCCATCCACACATTGTTCTTCTTAGCCATCGAGATGTGCTGAAACGCCGCCTTCCCCTGATCTTTCAGGCGGCCAAGTTGCAGCGATAAAAGTTGTGCCTTGGTGATCTCCGTGATCATCCAAGCGAGCTTTTCCTGCACAAGTTGATGGCTGGCAATCGGTTGATCACGAAACTGCTTCCGCTGCTTCGCATACTGCAAGGCGGTGTCATAGCAGGCCATAGCAGCGCCAATTGCGCCCCAACTGATGCCGTACCGTGCCTGACTGAGACACATCAGAGGAGATTTCAGCCCGTCTGACTTCGGCAGCAGGTTCTCCGCCGGAACGCGGACATCCTGCATGGTCAGGCCTGAGGTAACTGAAGCGCGAAGAGACCACTTGCCATGCACATCGTGCGTGGAAAATCCCGGCCGGTCGGTTTCAATAAGAAAGCCGCGAATGCGCCAGTTCTCCGCAGCGACGCCCGGCTCTTCGACCTTAGCCCATATCAGGGCAACATCAGCGATGCTACCGGAGGTAATCCACATCTTCTCTCCATTGAGAACATAATGGTCGCCATCTTTGCGTGCCCGCGTTCTCATACTGCTTGGGTTCGAGCCGAAATCGGGCTCTGTCAGGCCAAAGCATCCCAGCTTTTCTCCTGTTGCCAATTTCGGCAGCCAATAGTCCTTTTGCTGCTCTGTGCCGAAGGCAAAAATGGGATACATGACGAGTGCCGACTGCACGCTGACAAAGCTGCGGAGGCCGGAGTCCCCGCGCTCAAGTTCCTGCATCAGCAGACCGTATTCGACGTTGTTCATCCCGGCGCAACCGTACCCTTCAATCGTCGCGCCATAGAAGCCGAGTTCACCCATGGGACGTACCAACTCGCGCGGAAAGCGGCCGTCGCGGTTGCACTGTTCAATGATAGGGATGAGTTTGTCTTCGACAAAGGCTCGCGTGTTACCGCGAACGAGCCGTTCATCGTCCGAGAGAAGAGAGTCAAATTGGAGGAAATCAACTCCTTGAAACTTGAATGCCATAGCAGTACATTCTAGTCGAGACCTGACGGAGTACCTCGGGAAGAGACGCCCACTTGCACACCCCCAGGGCGAACGACCCTGTGGTGTTCATTCTCGGCCCAGGAGGACCACAATGGCAGATCCTGCAAAGACTCCCGACGAAAGTATGCATAAGGGCGCAGTAGAAGACGATACTCTTCACCCTGACCTCACGCGGCGCTCACACAACTCCATGGCTGGTCAGCTTGGGCATCGGGATCAGGATGAGATGTTGAAGGACAGCGATACGGATTACCCTGAGCCCAATGCAGAGGCGGAACACAGCGGCGAATAGCAGTCTCAAGCTCAAAAACTACATCAACCTCTGCATTACTTCGTCGAGCACCGCCTTGCCCGGCCGCACACGCGCATCTGGCAAGGTGGCCAGGGGCTCATCGACCAGGTTCAACAGCTCGGTGAAGGTAGGCTTCGCAGTGTCCAGGTAGAAGATACCGGTCAGGATTTCGTCCTTTGCATGCGCGGCCATCAGTGCAGAAACCGCGCCGGCGCGATCCGTCGGATCAAAGTCTTCATGCAGCTTGCGCAGGTGTAAATGACTGCCGTCATGCATCTTCACCTCGATCGTCGTGCCTGGATCGTATTCCACCTCGATCTCTTGGAAGTAAGGCACGAAGCCGACCTCGGAGATCGCCTCTTCATGCTCCTGCATGTATTTGTAGCTTTTAGTAGAGCCTTCATGATCATTGAACGTAACGCAGGGCGAAATGACATCGAGCACGACAGTGCCGTTGTGCGCGATTGCTGCTTTCAACATGGCAAGCAACTGCTTCTTGTCTCCCGAGAAGGACCGCCCCACGAACGTAGCCCCCAATTGAACTGCAAGGGCGCATAGATCGATCGCCGGCAGATCGTTGATCACCCCGGTCTTTAGCTTTGACCCAACATCTGCAGTCGCGGAGAATTGCCCCTTCGTTAAGCCGTAGACGCCATTGTCCTCAATGATGTAGATGATCGGGAGATTGCGGCGGAGCATATGGACAAACTGCCCCATACCAATGGAGCCAGTGTCTCCGTCGCCACTCACGCCCAACGCTTTCATGGTGTGGTTGGCCAGCAGAGCTCCTGTTGCAACCGAAGGCATGCGCCCATGAACGCTATTGAACGAGTGGGCTCGGCTCATGAAGTAGGCTGGGCTCTTGGAGGAGCAGCCAATGCCGGAAAGCTTCATCAGCCGTTCAGGTTGAACTCCCATCTCGTAGCAGGCATCAATGATACGTTCCGAGATCGCGTTATGGCCGCAGCCAGCGCACAGCGTCGTCTTGCCGCCCCGATAATCAAGAACCTGAAGCCCGATCCTGTTTGTCTTGACTGCCGGCTTCAACGTCGCTGCATCGGATGTAGCTGGAGTTGTTGCCATCTCAGATTCCTTCCTGCGTGACAAGATCGTCGGTGATGGACCGCGCGTCAATCGGCAACCCGTTGAAGTGGCGGATGCTGCGCAGCCTTATAACATCCTCAGCCCTTATATCCAGTTTCAGCAGGCTCAGCATCTGAGAGTCGCGGTTCTGTTCCACCACGTATATCCGCTCGTGCGAGGCGATAAAGTCATGGATTTCGCTCGTGAATGGATAGGCACGAAGTCTGAGATAGTCTGTTTCGGTTCCGTATTCCTTGCGCAACTGATCGCGGCTCTCACGCGCTGCAAAATCAGAGGTTCCAAACGCAATCAGCCCGATCTTCGCCCTGCCCGTCTGCACGACTTCGGGTCGAGGAACCAGCGACCGGGCATTCTCGAACTTCTTTGCCAGCCGCTCCATATTGTTGAAATAATCGTCGGGCCGCTCAGTATATTGGCCCTTTTCGTTATGGCCTGAGCCGCGTGTGAAGTAGGCCGCAAGCGGATGGTCGGTCCCCGGCAGTGTGCGATAGCCCACGCCATCACCATCGACATCTTTATAGCGGGCGAATCCGCCCAGCTTCTTCAGATCCTCCGCGTTCAGAACCTTTCCTCGGTTCAACGGCTTGTCGGAGTAAGGAAAGGGATCGGACATCCAGTTGTTCATGCCCAGATCGAGATCAGACATGACGAAAACAGGAGTCTGTAATCGCTCCGCGAGATCGAACGCCGCTTGCGCCATCTCGTAGCACTCTCTGACATTGCCCGGAATCAACATAACGTGCTTTGTGTCTCCGTGCGACAGAAACGCGACAGAGAGCAGATCGCCTTGCTGATTGCGCGTGGGCAGACCGGTCGACGGTCCCGTCCGCTGTACATCGAAAATCACCCCCGGCAGCTCGGCGTAGTAACCAAGCCCGGCAAATTCCGCCATAAGTGAAATACCCGGGCCCGAGGTCGCCGTCATTGCCCGCGCTCCGCCCCACCCGGCGCCAAGCACGGCGCCAATTGCCGCCAATTCGTCTTCAGCTTGCACTACTGCAAAGGTCGCCTTACCGTTTTCTTCTATGCGATATCGCTTTGCGAGATCAATGAAGTTTTCGACCAGTGACGACGACGGCGTGATCGGATACCACATCGCCACCGTGCAGCCCGCGAAGACACATCCCAGCGCAGCCGCTGTGTTTCCGTCGATGATAATCTTCCCTGCGGTCTCGTTCATTGGCTCAAGCACAAACGGGATCGTGCTTCGTGAAGTTTGCCGAGGCATACTCGTAGCCTGCCTGGACCGCCGCCCAATTGAGGTCCGCAGCCTTAATCTTCTTAGCAAACTGTTTACGCAACGCAGCTTCGACGGCGGCGAGATCCATCTTCAGAAGCTGCGCAGCGATGCCAACGTAGACCATGTTCTTGACCAGCTTGCGCAGCTTCGCCTCAGGACAGACTGCCGCGGTCAGCTTGTCAAACGGCACCGGATAGCAGGCCACATCCGCCCGGAGTTGCTGAAGGTTGGCAGACTCTTCAAAAATCGCCGCTGCTCCCGCCGGCAGCGAGAGCATGTCTTCCTGCCATGTTTCCGGATTCATCGCAATCAGGACGTCGATCTCCTTCTTGCGAGCGACATATGCATCTTTGCTGGCGCGAATCGTGTACCAAGTCGGTAGGCCGGCAATATTGGAGGGGAAGAGGTTTTTGCCGCTGACCGGAATCCCCATCCGAAAGATTGACTTCAGCAACACCAGGTTGGCTGACTGTGACCCTGATCCGTTTACCGTCGCGACCTGGATGCTGAAGTCGTTGACGATGTTTCCCTGCGGAGCCGGCCGAGGCATCTCTGTTTCAATGTGGGTCTCGCCTTCGGTACTGGTTGGCCGCGCGACGTGTTCTGCCGCCATGAGTAGTTCTCCCTCCGTGAATGGAACTTGGGGGTTTCACGATCAAGCCACAATACCATATACATTCCAGTGCAGGACTTGAGGCCTGCCACGCCGTGGCGACGAATCATTTTTGACGCGTCGCACTTCAATTGATAACTTGATTTGTCCAAATGCTGATGGAGAATTACGCCGCGTAACTGTTTTGAGCGGCAAGTTTAGTCGATAACATTTACCGGCTCAGGTGTTTATGAATCCTCCGGTCTTCGGCGTCTACCTTCCTATCGTGGTCCTTGCGATCGCCGCCGCAGCTTTTGCAATCGCTCCGCTCGCACTTGCGTGGCTCTGGTCAAAAAGCTTCTCTCCGCGCAAACCCGGACCCCACAAGAACTCCACGTATGAATGCGGTCTGGAGGCGAAGGACAGCACCTGGATACCCTTCAGGCCGGAATATTACCTTTACGCGATCATCTTTCTGATCTTCGATGTGGAAGCGATCTTCCTGTTGCCTTTCGCCGTCGCATTCACCGGTCTACGCGTCGGTGCCTCAATCGCCATGCTGGTCTTTTTGCTCCTGCTGGTTGAAGGGCTCGTATGGGCGTGGAAGAAAGGCGTATTGACCTGGGTATGACGATCAGGCAAAAACAGTGACAGTGCAGAGGGTCGCAGAACGAAACGGCACAGGATCGCAATGGACCAGAAACTCAGAATCGAATTGAGCAAACAAGGGATCGTTACCACGACTCTTGAAGAACTCTACAACTGGGGCCGGAAGAACTCCGTGTGGCCAATGACCTTTGGTCTGGCGTGCTGCGCCATCGAAATGATTGCAGCGAGCATGGCGCGTTATGATCTCGCCCGATTCGGCGCCGAAGTCTTCCGACCTTCGCCTCGTCAGGCGGACCTGATCATCGTCTCCGGCACCGTGACCAAAAAGATGGCCCCCCAGGTGGTGCGCCTCTATAACCAGATGGCGGAGCCAAAGTACGTCATCGCCATGGGCGCGTGCGCCATCTCGGGCGGCCCCTTCAAGCAGGGGTACAACGTTTTGAAGGGGATCGACCGTTACATTCCGGTGGATGTACATATTCCCGGATGCCCTCCGCGTCCCGAGGCCCTCATTGATGCGTTCATGACCTTGCAGAAAAAGATCGACGAACAAACACTGACAGGCGAAGGCAGACCGCGACATCTGGATCCGGAAGCGCCCAGCGAATTTGTCGTGCCGCGGTTCGGCGCGCATGATCTCGAGCCGCCGAGCAACCCTGAAGTCTTTCACATTCTCAACAACGTCAATCCATGCGAGGCAGGAGAGGTTGATGCTCGAGGAGATTAAGGTCAGGCTCGAAGTTTCTATCGCCGGTTGCCGCCCAGAGATCATCCTCAACGGCAGCCCCTCAGGACAGCATTCCCTGCTAGTCGATCCTGTTCACGCGGTTGAGGCAGCAACGTTTCTGCGTGACGATGCAGAGTTCCGGCTCGATTACTGTTCCAATGTCACCGGAGTGGACTGGCTTGAAACAGAGCACTCTCACGGATATCTCGAAGCTGTCTACCACCTGTATTCCATGGAGAAAAAGCACGGCCCCGTCGTGCTTCGGCTGCGCACAGAAAACCGCACCGACAGTGTGCATTCGCCCTCGCTTACCCCGGTGTGGCGAAGCGCCGAGTTTCAGGAGCGCGAAATCTTCGACCTTTATGGAATCATCTTCGATGGCCATCCTGATCTGCGCCGCATCCTGATGTGGGATGAATTCGAAGATCATCCCATGCGCAGGGATTACGTCGAACCCGACGATTACGAATACGAACCAACAGCACACGATGAAGTTCTGACAAAGGCAAAGCAGCACGCCATGCGGCCACCCGAGTAAACAATGATCAGCATGACCACAGCGCTGGTAGAGGAAGAGATGCACGACGACCTTGTTGCTGACGGCAGTCAGGATGAACTGCTGGAAATTGCTCTGGGACCGCATCATCCATCAACGCATGGCGTCTTCCGCATGGATGTGGTGCTCGACGGTGAACAGGTCGTGAAGCTGAAGCCCGTGTTCGGTTACCTGCACCGCAACCACGAGAAGATCGCTGAGTCAGCCAGCTACCTTGCCTCGATGCCGTATACGGATCGGCTCGACTACATCTGTTCGCTTAGCAACAACTGGGCCTATGCCATCTCCGTCGAAAAACTCGCCGGGTTACAGGTTCCAGAGCGCGCCGAGTACATACGCGTTATCACTGCTGAGCTCACGCGTCTGGTGAATCACACCGCCACGATCGGGTTCCTGACGCAGGAAATGGGCGCCAGTGGTACACCGCTGATGTACGCCTTCCGCGAACGCGAAAAGATACTCGACCTGTTCGAATCGCTCACCGGCTCAAGAATGATGTGCAACTACATGCGTTTTGGTGGCTGTCGCGTGGAGTTGCCCTCTGGTTGGCTTGAACAGACGAAGAAGGTTGTTGAAGAGTTCCCACGCTTCCTGGATGAGTATGAGCGATTGTTGACCGGAAATGAAATCTTCATGGCACGCGCTCAGGGTGTTGGCGTGCTTAAGAGAGAGCTTGCAATCAATGCTGGGGTAACGGGTCCGATGCTCCGCGCGTCAGGAGTGAACTATGACATCCGCAAAGTGGACAAATACGGAATCTATGACCGCTTCGACTTCAGAATTCCGTTGGGTGACCACGGTGATGTCTACGACCGCTACATGGTCCGCATGCTGGAAATGCGTGAATCGTTAAAGATCCTCAATCAAGCCCTGCATGACCTGCCTCAGGGCCCCATCATGGACCCCAAGGCAAAGATCCGCGGCTTCCGGCCAAAGCCCGGTGAAGCTTATGGACGGATCGAATCACCCAAGGGTGAACTCGGTTTCTATCTGATCAGCGACGGCTCGCCCAATCCGTACCGATACCGCGTCCGGCCTCCAAGTCTGATCAATCTGACTGTCCTTGAAGATATGTGCCGCGGTTACAGTATCGCAGACACCATCGTGATCTTCGGCACCGTAGACATTGTGCTCGGGGAGGTGGACCGTTAAACCGACCTATACATATTTGACGAGTCAAACAGGTTTCGCGGGAGACATCAGCCATGCTGGGTGAAGGCATCCTGAAAGGACTGGCAGAGACCGCCAGGAACTTCTTCGGCAGCTTCGTCAGCAAGAACCGGCTGACAACCGTTCAGTTTCCTGAAGAGCGCCTGCCTCAACCAGAAGCCGCACGCAACTTTCCCTTCCTCGTCTACGACAGCGATGACTCGCGGGCAGGCATGCGCTGTGTGGCCTGCCAGATATGCGAAAAGGAATGCCCGCCCAAGTGCATCTTCATCGAAAAGAGCAGCGACAAGAAACCCGACTACACCGGCAAGCCACAGTTTTATCCGGCGGTCTTCAATATCGATGTGTCAGTCTGCATGAGTTGCCAGATCTGCGTTGAAGTCTGCCCGTTCGACGCCATCGAGATGGACAATGCATTTGAGCTGAGCACAACCGATCGCTTTGGCGGACTGCTCTGGGACAAAGAACAACTGGCGAAGCCCAACAGTTACTTTCACAAAATCCATCCCGCTACAGCAACTGAAGTGGATGAACGGTTGGCTGCTGCTAAAGCCAAAGCTGAGGCCAAAGCGAAACCCACCGGGGATGCGGCCACTTCGACAACACCTCAACCTGATCCTCGGCCCGCGACAAACTGACAGATGACTGAAACCGTGGACCAAATCTTCGTACTGCTCAAACACTGGATCCTGGCACATTCGCCTGTTTGGGTGCAGCCTCTTTTTTCTGCTGTACTGTCAGCCGTCGCCATTCTTGTTGTGTTCGCTTCCCTGTTCGCTCTGACGACCATTCTTGAGCGCAAAGGACTGGGCCGTTTTCAGAACCGGTACGGTCCGAATCGAGTCGGCCCCTTTGGCCTGTTGCAGCCGCTTGCAGACGGCCTGAAATCATTGATCAAAGAGGATATCGTTCCGCACTCGGCAGATCGCGTCGTTCACCTGCTGGCGCCAATTGCGCTCGTCGTCGCAGCCTTTCTTGGCTATGCCGTTCTGCCCTTGGGCCGAAACATGACTGCCATCAACATGGACGCCGGCCTGCTCTACTTCTTTGCCGCGGGCTCGGTCGTCGAACTCGCTATCTTCATGGCGGGCTGGTCCAGCCGTAACAAGTACTCGCTGCTTGGTGCGATGCGCGCCATTGCACAGATGATCAGCTACGAAATTCCGTTGATTCTTTCCACGATTACTGTCGTCATGGCCGCAGGTGCTCTATCAACTGTCGCCATCGTGGAAAGTCAATCCGGTTATTCAGGAATCTGGCCGCACTGGTTTGTTTTCAGGCCGTGGGGGTTCGCCGGCTTCGTGCTTTTTATGGTCGCAGGTATCGCGGAGTCCAACCGGTCGCCCTTTGATCTGCCCGAGGGAGAATCCGAAATTATTGCGGGCTACTTCATCGAGTATTCAGGCTTCAAGTTCGCTTTGTTCTTTCTCGGCGAATACATTGGGATGTTCGCGATCTGCGGACTGGCCATTACCCTTTTTCTCGGAGGATGGACCGCACCATTTTCTTTTCTCGCCTGGGTCCCCACGTACTTCTGGTTCTTCGCCAAACTCCTCGTGCTGATTGCGATGCTTATCTGGATCCGCAGTACACTTCCACGGCTTCGCATGGACCAGCTTATGAACTTTGCGTGGAAATTCATGCTGCCGATGGCGTTGATCAACCTGTTTGTTGCCGCTGTATCGCATTTCATGCCGCCCGGCGCTATTCGATGGCTTGTTAGCGCAATCCTGATTGCAGTCCCTTATTTTCTACTGGGCCGCGGGCTAATGCGGTCGAACAAACTGGAAAGACGGACCTATCGGTTTGCCGATTAGGAGAATGATGCATTGCATATCGTGGTGCACTCTTGCGTAGCGAAGAAGTATTTGTTGCCTGGAGATGCACGAATTAAAGAAAATGCCACTGTTGTGACGGACGCAGGACGAAGGCGGATGAAAATGGAGACAAACCGGGAGAAATGAGCTTGTCATTTGCCATCATCGCAGTGTTCACAGTTGCCGGAACCCTTGCCGCGATGACTCTGCGCAACCTTGTCCACAGCGTCCTGGCCCTTGCGTTGGCCTTTACCGGACTGGCCGGTTTGTATCTCCAGCTTGGCGCTCAATTCGTTGGTTTCGCTCAAGTCCTGGTCTATGTCGGCGCGGTAGCGATCCTCATCGTCTTTGCGATACTTCTTACCCAAAACCACGAACCGTTGGCACGGCTGACTGTTTCGTCTGGGTGGATCACAAGCATCCTCGTCGCCGCCTCTGTATTTGGAATCCTTGCCTGGTCTATTCGCGCCAGCGCGATGTCGACGCTTCCGACCCCGCCCCGGCCCGAGATCACGGTCCGGCAGATTGGCGACGCCTTGATGTCGCAGTTTGTGCTTCCGCTTGAGGTGATGGGGCTACTGCTGACGGCTGCACTTGTGGGGGCGGTGACCATTGCCATGCGTGAGCAGAGGAGGATGAAATGACCATGCCGGTCAACTACCTTCTCATCTCCGCGGTCATCTTCGCCATCGGTTTGGCCGGCGCTCTCGTCCGCCGAAACGCCATAATCGTTCTCATAGGAATCGAACTTATGCTCAACGCCGCGAATCTGAACTTCATCGCGTTCTGGCGTTACGGCCCGAATCCTGAAGCACTGACAGGCGTCATGTTTGCTCTCTTCTCGATCGGTGTCGCAGCGGCCGAGGCTGCAGTCGGCTTGGCTCTGATCATCACTGTATATCGACATTTCCATACGACAGATCTGGACCGAATCGATTCCATGAGGGGATGAGCTGAAAGTGACCTGGATTGTACATAGCCTCTGGCTGGTCCCCGCAATGCCCGTTCTCGCAGCGGGTCTAAGCGCACTTGCTCAGCGCAAACACCGCCTGTTTGCGGCATCCGTTGCCATTGGCTCCATGTCTCTTTCGCTAATGCTGTCCTTGATTGCACTCGCAGAAGTTCTCCGGTTCGGCAATCAGGAGAACGCAGCGAGGCAGATCTTCGATTTCGGTTGGTTTCAGGTCGGAAGTGAGTGGCTCAAGGTGGGATGGGTCCTCGACCCACTAACAGCCGTAATGTTGGTGATGGTCACATTCGTCGGTCTGCTGATCTTCATCTACAGCGTCGGCTATATGGCCCACGACGATAACTTCGCGCGCTTCTTCTGCTTCCTCTCACTCTTTGCCGGGGCGATGTTAGGCCTCGTCATTGCGAACAGCCTCCTGTTGCTCTTTATATGCTGGGAGATCGTCGGCCTCACATCATATTTGCTCATTGGCTTCTGGTATCAAAAGCCAAGCGCGGCGGCCGCGGCAAAGAAAGCATTCATTACCACGCGAATCGGCGATCTCGCTTTCCTGCTGGGGATGGTCTGGCTGTATTCCCAGGCAGGCACTTTGTTGTTCTATGACAACGGCGCTGGCTGTCTTGAGCAAACCGTGCTCATCAAGCTCATCGCACACACGACAATCTTCGGCATGACCGCTTCCACGGGAATTGCACTGCTGATCTTCTGCGGCGCAATCGGGAAGTCCGGTCAAGTGCCGTTGCATGTCTGGCTGCCGGACGCAATGGAAGGCCCAACGCCCGTGAGCGCGTTGATTCACGCGGCTACTATGGTCGCCGCCGGCGTCTTCCTGATTGCCCGAGTGTACCCGCTCATGAGTGGGCATAGCGGACTCGATTTGCTGCCCGCATCAGCACCCGCTCTGAAGGTTGTCACCTGGGTCGGCGCAATAACAGCCGTCTTCGCAGCAAGTATCGCCATTGCTCAGGATGACATCAAGCGCATCCTTGCCTACTCCACTGTCTCTCAGCTCGGTTACATGATGCTCGGCCTTGGTGTTGGTGGCGTTGCTGTGGGAATGTTTCATCTCATCGCGCACGCTTTTTTCAAAGCATTGCTGTTCATGGGTGCGGGATCGGTCATTCATGGCTGCCATGAGGAACAGAACATTCGTCGCATGGGCGGATTGCGCAAGCTCATGCCGATCACATTCGCCACATACGCAGTAGGGATGCTGGCACTGTGCGGCTTTCCGCTCCTCTTTTCGGGGTTTTGGAGCAAGGATGCGATCCTCCACGCAACGTTCACCTGGAATGGATCGCGAGCCCCGTTCTATCTAGCTGCTTTCGGTGTTCTGCTAACAGCCTTTTACATGACGAGGCAAGTTATCTACGTCTTCTTCGGGGAATCAACTCGATCTGAAAAGGCTGCAGCGCCGCCCCACGAAAGCCCAACAATCATGACCCTCCCGCTCATCATTCTCGCGGGTTTTTCCATGCTGCTCGGACTAATCGGCACACCCGCCTGGCCATGGTTCAGCGCATTTCTCAATGGCCAGCAGGTGCGGTTCGATCTTCGAGGATTCGCAGAGAGTGGTGTCGTCGCAGTGATGCTTTCGTCGACACTCCTTCTCCTGATTGGCCTCGGTATAGGTTGGTGGCTTTACGGCAATAAACCAGCTAGCGGGCCTTCAGAGTCCGATCCCGTCGAACGATTTACCCCGAAAATCTTCAATCTCCTGCGTAACGGATGGTTTGTCGACGCTCTTTATGGGGCTACCTTTGTTCGATTCATAAGATGGTTCTCTGTCTTATGCGACTGGCTCGATCAATGGGTCTTCAATGGCGCGGTTCAGTTCATATCCTCGCTTACGGTCGGAGCCTCGAGACTGAGCCGCTCAACCGATGTTTTCGTGGTAAACCGCATCTTTGATCAAAGCTGCCATGAAGTAGTCCTCAGCGGCCGCCTTCTTTCGCGCCTTCAGGGTGGCCGTGTCCAGAGTTATCTCCGAATCATTGGAATCGCCTTTGCAGGATTCGTCCTATTTCTCCTCTGGGGCCACCACGGATGAGGGCATTCCCATTCCTTTCAGTGCTGACAGCCGTGCCGCTGATCGGTGCCATTGCAATTCTTGCTCTCCGTGACAAGCAAAAGAACCGTGCTCGAATCCTCGCGTTAGCTTTCAGCTTCATTGCGCTCGCGCTGACGCTCTTCCTCTGGCACCGGTTTGACTCGTCATCCGGAGAACTTCAGTTTCAGGAATGGCACGCATGGATACCCTCGCTTGGCGCGGAGTATCACCTGGGTATCGATGGGCTTGGGCTCCTGATGCTGCTGCTCTCGGCTCTTGTTGTAGTCATGTCCATTGCCGCATCCTCGCAGATTCGCGAGCGGGAAAGACTCTATTTCTCTTTAGTCTTGTTCCTTCAAGCGGGCCTGTTCGGAACATTCACCGCTCTGAACTTTTTTCACTGGTTCATCTTCTGGGAGCTAAGTCTCATCCCTGCCTTCTTCCTCATCCTACTTTGGGGTGGACCTCGAAGCGCATCCGCAGCGACTCAATTCCTTGTCTATACGATGGTCGGAAGCATCGCACTATTACTCGCGTTTGTTGCCTTGTTTCAGTCCACCGGAACATTTGATTTTCCTCGCCTGTCTGCATTGGCACGAGGGGGCCGACTTGTCCCGGCGCTGGCTGCACATCTCGCCTGGCACAGATTTACGCCGGAACAGATTGCACTCCTGATTTTTGGCGGCGTATTCCTCGGCTTCGCTGTTAAGGTTCCTCTTATTCCATTTCATACGTGGCTGCCTTCGACATACGCCGAAGCGCCAACCGCCACGACCATCCTGCTCACCGGCGCCATGTCCAAAATGGGTGTCTACGGCTTCCTTAGAATCGTTCTCCCCATCTTTTCCCCACAGCTTCGATCAATGCTGACGGCGCTCTTGTGGCTTGCTGTCTGCACGATTGTTCTTTCCGCTTTTGCGGCCCTCGCACAAAAAGACTTGAAGCGTATCTTCGCCTACTCCTCTATCAATCACCTCGGCTACTGCATGCTGGGAATTTTTGCATCCGCCAGCCTCACCGGCAATTCCGTCGCCCTGGCAACAACTAAGATCGCGGCTCTCGATGGCGTAATCCTGCAGATGTTCAACCACGGCGTGACTGCCTCGGTGCTGTTTTGGTTTGTGGTGTTGCTGGAAGCACGCAGCGGAGGATTGCGTGGTCTAAACGATTTCGGTGGTCTCCGCAGGATCCTTCCCATCTTCACCGGGCTGATGGGCATCGCCTTATTTTCCTCTCTTGGTTTGCCCGGGCTGAACGGCTTCATCGGAGAATTCCTCATCTTTCGAGGCGTGCTCCCGTTCGCGACGTGGGCTGCTTCGCTCGCCCTCATCGGTCTGCTTGTGACTGCAATCTTCATACTGACAATCCTTCAGCGTATCTTCTCTGGTCCTCTCAATGAGCGGTGGTCGAACATGCGGGACCTGACGGTCACCGAACGGCTCGCGTTGTTGTCCCCAATCGGCCTCATGCTTGCGTTGGGCCTCTTTCCGCAACTTGTTCTCGGCACCATCAACAGCACCGTCATCAGACTGGTGCAGCAGCTGAGGTACTAGCTCTTGCTCGCCTGGACAATCTACATATCGTTTCTGGGAGCACTGGTCCTGATGTTGCCCAGGGTGTCTGCAAGGGCTGCGCGCGGCATCGCATTGCTGGCGGCCATTACGGGGTTTGCAGTCACAATCTCTCAATTGCTGCGGTCGCCAAGCGGCGTCATGACGACGATCGTTCACCGATCATGGATTCCATCACTCGGTATCGAATACCATCTTGCGGCTGATGGCATCAGCCTCCTGCTGGTTCTGCTCACCGGAATTGTCGCCATTGCTGGCGTCCTTTTCTCCTGGAACATCGAACATCGCTCAAAAGAGTTCTTCGCGCTTTATCTCGTCCTTATCGGAGGAGTCTACGGCGTATTCCTCAGCGCGGATTTATTCTTGCTCTTCGTCTTCTACGAGATCGCAATCATCCCGAAGTATTTCCTGATTGCTATCTGGGGTTCGACGCAACGCGAATATGCTGCGATGAAGCTCGCCCTTTACTCCTTGGTGGGCAGCGCAATGGTGCTTATCGTGCTGATCGCGGCGTACGTAGTTGCTGGCGCGAAGACGATGAACCTCCTGGCACTGTCACAATTTTCGTTCCCTCTTCACTTTCAGATGTGGGCGTTTCCGCTCACGTTTATCGGCTTCGGAATTCTGGCAGGCCTCTGGCCATTCCACACATGGGCTCCCACAGGCCATGTCGCCGCGCCGACAGCAGCTTCGATGCTCCTAGCCGGAGTTGTGATGAAGCTTGGCGCATACGGCTGCTTGCGCGTGGCGATGGCCCTGTTCCCTCACGGACTCGATCCCTGGGGATTTACAGTGCTCGGCCTTGCTTCCTGGCGCGATGTCTTTAGCCTGCTTGCGGTGATAGGCATCGTTTATGGCGCACTCGTCGCGCTCGTACAGCAGGACTTCAAATTCGTCATTGGCTATTCCAGCGTAAGTCACATGGGCTTCGTGTTGTTAGGCCTCATGACTCTCAGCCGTATCGGGCTCACCGGCGCCGTCTTGCAGATGTTTTCACACGGTGTTCTGGCGGGCCTGCTGTTCGCCGTCGTAGGGCGCATGGTCTACGACCGCACACACACTCGCGATCTGGCCGCGCTGAGCAGGATGCACCTCAACAAAGCCATCCCTTTTGCGGCAGTCACATTCACCCTTGCGGCGATAGCTTCCATTGGAATGCCCGGTTTCAGCGGCTTCGTGGCCGAACTCCAGATTCTCATCGGGGCCTGGAGTGCATTTCCGATCTATATGGTTGCCGCTGGCATCGGAATTGCAATTTCAGTTGCTTACACATGGCGCGCAATGCAGAAAGCATTTTTCTCCACCACCGGTCCCGAGAGCACATCGCCCCCACTTCCTCCCATTTCGATGCCGGAACGCCTCGGCGCCGCCCTATTAATCCTCGCAAGCCTGACTATTGGACTCTATCCGCAATTGCTCTTGAATCTGGTAATTCCAGCTCTGAACTCACCGCTCTTTGACGGCTTGCGGAAAGGACACTGGTAATGACTCCAGTCTCCTATACCGCGCTCCTTCATCTCCTCCTACCGGAGGTGATTGTGATTGCCACGGCCCTGCTCGTGCTTGCCGCAGATCTTATGGTTTCCCGCACCGCTCAGTCGCGCATCCGCTTCACCACGGGAGCCGTCATCTCTGCTACCGGCTGTATTGGCGCAATCACACAAATACTGCGCGATCCACAGCAAGTAAACCTCTTCAATGGAACCCTCGTCATAAACCCGGAAACACAGCTGGTCCAGATCGCCATCCTCATCCTGACGGTTTTTATCGTCGTCCTGGCGATCGGATCCTCTTTCACCTCGCATGTTGGCGAATACTTCGCGGTCACTCTCTTTGCAACCACTGGCATGATGCTCCTCGTGAGCTCAGAAAATGTCCTCCTTATCTTCCTCTCCCTGGAATTGTTGAGCCTTTCTCTTTATGTTCTCGCAGCGTTCAACAAACGCAGCTCCCATTCAACAGAAGCCGCACTGAAGTATTTTCTCTTCGGCGGAATGTCAGCCGCCTTCCTGTTATTTGGACTCAGCTTTCTCTACGGCCTGTCCAACTCAACAAACCTCGTGCAAATTTCGCACGCGATTAAAAGTCCGCCACTGGACCCGCTCTTGGCTGTAGCGATCATCATGATCGTCCTCGGATTTGGCTTCAAGGTCGCGGCGGTCCCATTTCATTTCTGGGCGCCCGACGTCTACGAAGCAGCGCCTGCCAGTAGCGCTGCACTGATTGCTTCCAGCGCAAAGGTCGCGGGCTTCGTCATCTTCTATCAGGTGATGATTATCGGCTTCGCAGGAGCAGAAGGCAGCGGCGATTGGAGATCTTACACACCCGGCTGGGTTCCGGTTATAGCGGTCGTGGCCGCTTTGTCGATGTTTCTTGGAAATCTAGTAGCCATTAGGCAGACCAGCGTCCGCAGGCTCCTCGCCTATTCGGCAATCGCGCAAGCAGGATACATTTTGCTGGCGCTCGTATCGCACACCGAACAGAGCTTCGACGCGCTGCTCTACTATGCGGTCACCTATGCTTTGACCGTGATCGGTGCGTTTGGTGTCGTCTCTATTGTCGAAGAACATCTCGGCGGTGAAAAGCTCTCCGACTTTGCAGGGCTCAGCCGTCGTGCTCCTGTGCTCTCCTTCTGCATGCTCGTTTTTATGCTCTCGCTTGGAGGAATCCCGCCGCTGGCTGGGTTCTTTGGCAAATTCTTCCTCTTTGCTTCCACGCTGGCCGCCGGACAACATACACTCGGTCTGCTCTGGCTCGTGGTGCTGGCCATTGCCATGAGCACCGTTTCTCTCTACTACTACCTGCAGGTGCTGAAGCGTATCTATATCGCGGAACCGCCGTCCGAAAGCCGCCCGATACAAGTGCCGATCGTAAGCCAGCTCGTTCTTTGTGTAATTGCGCTGAGTATTTTGCTGCTGGGTTGCATGCCAGATCTCTTTTTGAAATGGCTGCACCAACCAATTCGCATCGCCCATTTCTAACAGACGCTGGAGCGACTGACTGCCTCTCGCCCTCCGTGATGTCCGGTGTGGCGGACTCTTTCGGATGTCTTTGGCTAAGTGATTGGTGGAGCTGAGCGGGATCGAACCGCTGACCTCCTCGTTGCGAACGAGGCGCTCTCCCAGCTGAGCTACAGCCCCACACCCGCACATTCAGCGCCCCTGATAGCAACCAGCGGCGCGATCTGCGACCATCTCAGTCTAACAGGAGTCTCTTCCCTGTTCCAGACTTGTCCTCTTCGAACTTAAATAACCGTCGTATCGTATACATCGGCAGGCACACCAACGGAGCCCTTATGACACCGCAAGAGCAGCAGATGATCGACGGCCTCATCGATCGCATCCGCAACGCGCAGGTCACGGACAAGGATCTGGACGCGGAGCGTTACATCCACCAGGGCCTCGCAGGCAATCCGGACGCGCTTTACATCCTCGCCCAGACCGTCCTCGTGCAGCAATATGGTCTCAACCAGGCGCAGCAGCAGATTCAACAACTCCAGGTCGCGCTCGAGGAAGCTCGCCAGCATATCCAGAGCAGCGGCGGCAGCTTCCTCAGCAAGATCTTCGGCGGCCCAACCCACTCGCAGCAGACGCAGTATCAGCCCGTGAACAACCCCGGCTATCCGCCGCCCTACGCTCCGGCCTACCCGCCCGCGTACACACAGCCCCCTTATCCGTCCGGCGGTGGCGGCTTCCTTCGCGGCGCACTCCAGACTGCAGCCGGCGTCGCCATGGGCGAAATGGCCTTTGAGAGCATGGAATCCCTGTTCCATGGTTTCGGCGGCGGCCCTTACGGCTATGGACATCCCAGCGAATCAGTGGTCAACAACTACTACGACGACGCCAGCCGGCATGAGCAACACACCGATGACTCCAGCTTCTACAACCCGGAGCACGACGCCAGCCGCCAGGACCTTAGCGACCAAAGCTCATCGCAGGACTTCGCCGACATCGGCAACAACTCCAGCAATGACATCGGTGGCTTTGGCGGAGATACCAGCGACTTCGTTGACAACAGCGGCTCCGACGACTCCGGCTTCGATGACTCCGGCTCCAGCTTTGACGGCGGCGGCGACGACAACTCCTTCTAGTCGCCGCGCTTCATCTAAGTCGACTTCTTCGCCGGTGCCTTCAGCCCCATCTCAGCCATCACCATCTGCAGGTCCTTCCACGCCTCGCCCTTCTGCCGCGGATCCCGCAGCAGAAACGCCGGATGGTACGTCACCACCAGCTTCGCTCCGCGCGTCGAGTGCCACCGTCCGCGCAGCGAGCTCAGCGACTGCCGCACTCCCAGCAGATAAGTCGCCGCCGTCGCCCCAAGGGCAACAATCACCTTCGGCCGCACAATATCAATCTGCTTCACCAGGAATTGCGAGCATGTACTTGCCTCCGCAAACTCCGGCGTACGATTCCCCGGCGGCCTGCACTTCACAATATTCGCGATGTAAACCTCTTCCCGCTTCAGTCCCATCGCCGTGATCATGTTGTTCAGCAGCTGCCCTGCCTTGCCCACGAACGGCAGCCCCTGCGCATCTTCATCCGCTCCCGGCCCCTCGCCCACAAACATCAGCGTGGCGTTCGGATCGCCGTCTGCAAACACAATCTTGTGGCGCCCCGCGTACGCCAGCGGACACCGCGTGCAGTCCCCGATCTCCGCTCGCACTGCTTCCAGTGCCGCCGCACGCTTCCCTGCCGGCACAATCTCTGCCGGCACCGGCGCCAGCGCATCAAACGAAACTGGTTTCGGCATAGGTGCCTGCAACTCCTGCGGGAGCGTCTCAAAATAACTCGGCGCCGGCTCAGGCTCAACACTCGTCTGCGGAATTCGCACCTGCGCCGGTTGTGCAGCGGGTCGAGCAGGCGGTATCGGAGGTTTGGCCGAATTCGCAGGTGGATTGCTCGCAGCTGGCCGAGCCGCAGCCATCCCCACCGCCGCTCTCGGTCGCGCCAGCAGCTCACGCCACCGCTCCGGCATCACCACCTGCGGCGACTCGCGCTGATACAGCTCATACACGCCCAAGTCGCGGAAGTACTCCACGTAGGCGCGCAGCTGCTGTTCCGGTGAAACGCTCATCAATCAAACGATACAGGAGGTGGCGGCGGAGTCTTCTTTTCCACCACGCTGTACGTCACCTTGCCACCTTTGATCTCGTCCTGGGCCACCTTACACGCCTTCATCGAGTTCGACACACCCAGCGGCGGCGCCCCCGATTGCAGCTGACGAGCGCGGCGAGCTGCACCCTTCACCAGGCTGTACTTGTTATTCAACAGCGAAAGATCCTCTGACATACCTCTAGCCTCCCCAGAGCAATACATCATCCTACCCTTGAACTACATTGCGCAACCTGAACCTCTACCCACAGCCCTCACACCACAGCGAGTGAGACGTCGAAGCTGTTCAAAACTGCTTCCAACCGTGGCGAGTACGTCGTCGTTTTGCACCGCAGCGCGACATCCGCTGCCGCCTCTCCGCCTTCTCCACGCTCAAATTGAACAACCGCTCCCAACTCTGTTACAGCCTCGTCGAGCACGTCATTAATCAGCACATACTTGTATTTGCGAAGCGTCCGCAGCTCCTGCTTCGCCTGTGACAGCCGCCGCTGAATCACGGCCTCGTCGGTCACACCTTCAGCCTGGCTGCGGTTGCGCAGCCGACGCTCCAGCACCTGCGGGCTCGGCGGCACAACGAAGATCGAGACCGCCTCCGGGACCCTGTGAATAACCTGGATTGCACCCTGCACATCGATGTCCAGCAACAGGTCCTTGCCGGCCAACCGCGCGTGCTCAAGCCCTCCGCGCGCAGTCCCGTAGTAGTTCCCGAAGACCTCCGCCCACTCCAGGAACTCGTCGCGCTCCACCATCGCGCGAAAGTGTTCGACATCGGTGAAGTGGTATTCGCGTCCTGGCTCTTCCGACCCCCGCGGCTTCCGCGTCGTATACGAGATCGAGAACTCCAGCCCTTCGACCAGCCGTCTCACCTCTGCTACGAGAGTCGACTTGCCTGAGCCGCTGGGTGCCGAGATGATGAAAAGAATTCCGGCCATTTGAAAAGTATTCCCGGTAGTCTATCGCGGCGTCCATCCCCCACACCACGAGCAGCTCCAATTACAGCCGCGTTTCCCTCAGAAAAATTTCCCGGCTTAGCTTTCATAGCTCACTACGCCGTCCCTTCAACGCCAGCGGATTCCACCTCTCCCACCGACACCAGCGCCTCATCATCTCCAAACTGAAGCTGATACAGCCTGCTGTACGTCCCGCCTCCCGCCAGCAACTCCTCATGGCTCCCTAGCTCCGTGATTTGCCCCTCCTCCACCACCGCAATCCGGTCCGCACTGCGCACTGTCGACAACCTGTGTGCGATTACCAGCACTGTCCTGTCATGCATCAGGGTCGCCAGGGCTGCCTGTACCTGTGCCTCGCTCTCCGTGTCCAGTGACGACGTCGCCTCATCCAGCACCAGGATCGGCGCATCCTTCAACAGTGCGCGAGCAATCGCCAGCCGTTGCCTCTCACCCCCCGAAAGCCTCGCGCCGCGCTCGCCGATCTCAGTGTCATATCCCTCTGGCAGTCGCGTGATGAACTCATGGGCGCGCGCCGCCTTCGCTGCGGCTTCAATCCTCTCCATCGGCACATCCGGCTGCCCATACGCGATGTTGTTCCGCACCGTGTCGTTGAACAGCACCGTCTCCTGCGTCACCTTGCCAATCTGCTTGCGCAGCGACGAAATGGTCAGGTCACGCACATCATGACCATCAATCAAAATCGCGCCGGTCGACACGTCATAAAACCGTGGCAGCAGATTCATCAGCGTTGACTTGCCCGCTCCGCTCGGCCCCACCAGCGCCACCACCTCACCCCGCTTCACCTTCAGCGAAACCCCGCGCAGCGCCTCCTTCTTTTCCACACCCGGCGTTTCGTTCTCCTTGTCGTAGCTGAAGTGCACATCCTTGAAGTCGATCGACTCTGTAAACGACTTCAGCTTCACCGCGCCCTTCCGCTCCAGCACCTCGTCCTGCGCATCCAGGAACCGGAAGACCTCCTGGCTCGCTCCCACTGCCTGCTGAAAGCTGTTGTAATACACCGGCATCTTCCGCACCGGGTCATACAGCACCATCACAGCCGCCAAAAACGTGAGAAATGTTCCCGTGGTTCCGCCGTGGAGAATGCTGTTGCGTCCCACCAGCAGCAGCAGCGCAATCGCCACCGCGCCCAGCGCATCCATCAGCGGCGACGAAACCGACTGCACGGCAACCGACTTCATATTCGCCGTCAGCAGCCTGTCAGCCGCGCCGCGAAACCGCTTCATCTCCCAGCGCTCCATGCCGAACGCCTTCACGATGCTGTTGCCCGTAATCGTCTCCACCACGATCGTCTGAATCTCCGCCAGCTTGTCCTGCCCGCGCCGTGTCCTGCGGCGTACGCTTCCTCCAATGCGCCGCGCTGAGCTGATGATGACCGGCAAAAAAAGCAGCAGCACCCACGCCATTTTTTTGCCCGTCGAAATCACCACAGCGATCATGAACAGCAGCGTGAAGATTTGCTGCAGAAAATCGCTCAGCACTGTAGACATCGCGGTCTGCACGCGCTCGATGTCGTTGATCACCGTTGAGATCAGCATCCCGGTGCTGTGCCGCTGAAAGAACGCCGTCGATCTGCGCAGCACCGAATCATAGAGATCGTTGCGCAGGTCGGTAATCATGCCAAAGCCGGCCTTGTTCGCCAGCAGCGTGCCGCTGTAATCGCAGACCGACTTGATGATTGCGGACCCCACCAGCGCCACCGCCACCACTGTCCACGCGTTGTGAAAATGATGCGGCACAAACCATCGCAGATCAACGCGGTAGTGCGTGTGCGGGATGGTAAACAACACGACCTTGTCGGATGAATCTCCCGCGTTCAGTACGTTGTCGACAATCGGCTTAATCAGCAGAATTCGAAACGCTGCCAACGCACCCACCACCGCCATCAGCACCACCGAAACAAGCACATGCACCATGTAAGGTCGCATGTAATGCAACAGCCTCCAGATGCGCTTCATGCATCCGCTCCGTTGGGTTCCGTTTCTTGCGCCATGGTCATCGTTAGTCTAGTCCCGACGCCTATTGATGAGCGAAAGCACCGCTAGCATCAGGCACGTCGCTGTCAGCGCGATTCCAATCAGCCCAAGGTACGATGCACCAGCATACATATGCGTGATAGCGTCCTGCGGCTGTCCCCACCGCGAGGTCTCGTGCTCTGAGCAGCCGTAGATTCCACCAACCATCAACGCGAACGACAGCAGTAGTCCAGTTGCGCTGATCAATATCGCCTTCATCGCGGCATATCGCGGTGTGCCGCCTTCACCCGGTACCCTGCCTCGCTCAGCCGCCTCTTCAACTCCTCGGCAATCATCACCGACCGGTGTTGGCCGCCCGTGCATCCAATCCCTACTGTCAGGTAGCTCTTGCCTTCCGTGATGTAATGCGGCAGCAGAAACGTCAGCATGTCCGCGGCCTTGTCGAGAAACTCCTGCGTCTGCGGAAACTGCCGCACATACTTCGCCACCTTCGGATGCTTGCCCGTCAGCTTCCTGAATTCGGGAACAAAGTGCGGATTCGGCAGGAACCTCACATCAAACACCACGTCTGCATCCGTCGGCACACCATTCTTGAATCCAAAGCTCGTCACTGAAATCGTCAGGTTCTTTTCGCCGCTGCCTCCACGCTCGAACTGCGCATTGATGTGCGCGCGCAGATCATGCACGGTGAATTTCGTCGTATCGATCAAAATGTCCGCAACATTGCGCACCGGATCCAGCCGCGTCTTCTCCGCGCGTATCTGCGAGATCACCGTCTCATTGCGCCCCAGTGGATGCGGTCTTCTCGTCTCCGAGAACCTGCGCACAATCGCATCTTCACTGGCCTCCAGATACACCACGCGCGTCGGCAGAACCTTGCGCAGCTGCTTCAAAATCGCCGGAAACCGATCCAGCCGGCTTCCCTCGCGCACATCGATTACCAGCGCCGCATGCGTAATCTCGCCCGACCTCTGTACCAGGTCCGCAAATCGCGGAAGCAACTCCAGCGGCAGATTGTCCACCGAGTAATATCCGAGGTCCTCAAACGCCTTCAGTGCCGACAGCTTCCCTGACCCCGACATCCCCGTCAGCACTACGAGTTCACGGCCTTTGCCCCCCGCCGAAACTCCGTTCTTTGTCTTCTTCGCCTTCGCGTGATCCTTGCTCGCGCGCCGCTTCGCCATACGCGCCATCCTAGCACCGGACGCACAACAACTCTTCTGCCTCAAACGGGCAGCCACTTGCGAGGCACAATCTCCTCGCAGGCGTAACCCCGCGAGGAGATTTGCTCGTCTATTGCATCCTTGCCGCGAGCCTCAGCGCTGTTATGCCGAGAGCTCCTCCACCACAACCACCGGTTTCGGATGGCTCCGTACTGTTGTGAATTTCTCCTTCGACTTGATCGCCTGTTGCTCGATCGTCGTCAGAGCCTCACGCAGTGCCTGTTCCATCTCTGTAGCCTCACTACTTGCCACCAGGCTTTCATTGCGGCACTGCACTGTGATCTCTGCTCGTTGTCGGTACTTGTCTTCTTTGAGGACGATGTGGGCGCTTGTGCAGCGGTTCGTCACGCGTTCTATTCTTGCGAGACCTTCCTCTGCGAGTTGCTTCAGCTTGGACGTGATTGCCGTCTTGCGGCCCGTGTACTCAACAATCATTCGACATCTCCTCTCCTTCCGGAGTTGGATGTCGCTTATCGTACTCGACGTTGGTGCGTGCTGGGAATTTGCATGTCTTCGCGATATTTCGCCACCGTGCGTCGTGTCACCTGAATACCCTGCTTCTGCAGTTCCGCAGCCAGTTGTTCGTCCGTGAAAGGTTTCCGCGGGTCTTCATCTTCTATCAGCTTCTTAACACGACGCTTCAACAGCACCAGCGGCAAATCGCCGCCCTCCGGCCCATTCACACCCTCTGAGAAGAAAAACCGTAACTCGTACACTCCCTGCGGTGTATGCACATACTTGTTCGCCACCGCGCGGCTCACCGTCGAAGGATGCACGCCGATCTCCTCGGCGACCTCCTTGATCATCATCGGCCGCAGCGCCTCCATCCCCTTCTCCAGGAACTCCTGCTGTCGCCGCACAATCGCATCGCACGTCCGCACAATTGTGTTCTTGCGCTGCTCAATATTTCTCAGCAGTTGAATCGCGGACCGGTAGCGCTCCTTCACATACTCCCGAACTTCGCGCTCCGTTCCCTTTTCGCGAAGCATCCGCCGATAGCCGTTGTTCAGTCGCAGCGACGGCATGTTCTCGTCATTCATCACGACCACGTATTCATCGCCGCGCTTCACAAACGCCACATCCGGCTCAATCAACCGTGTCGCCGACTGGTTATATCTCTGCCCGGGCCGCGGGTCCAGTCTGCGGATATACTCCACCGCCTCCTGCACCATCTCCGGCTGCCGGTGAGTCAACCGCGCGATCTCCCGCAGGTCCTTCCGCTGCAGCAACGATAGATGGCTCTCCACAATCGCCGTCGCAACCTCCAGCACCTTCATCACCTCACCGTTGCCGTTTGGCTCGTGCCCGTTCCCCGCCCGGTTCAGGGCAACCTCCAACTCACGCCGCTGCGCCTCAATCTGCCACAGGAGGCACTCGCGCAAGTCCCGGGCCCCCACCCCCGCGGGGTCCAGCTGCCGCATCACGTTCCGGCCCTGCTCGATCAGTGCCAGCACATCCTCGTTCTTCGTCGGATGTCCAGCCAGCCCCTGCGCTAATTCCTCGTCCGTCGCCGTCAGGCACCCGTCCTCGTTCAGGTTTCCGATCATCAATTCAACGCACGCCCGCACCTTCGGCGACAGCGCCATCGATCCCACCTGCCACAGCAGGTGGTCGGTCAGCGTGCTCGGCTGCGACAGAAAGTTCTCAAACGACGGCCGGTCCGGATCGCCTTCATCCAGGCTCCCGCCCGTCTTGTACCCAGGGTCCAGGTACTCCTGGAAGTAGCTCCCGAAGTCCACCTCGTCGAAAGGGTCCTTCTCAACTCGCTCTGCCACCACCTCTTCCGCACTGCGCTCCCGCTCCCCCTCTCGAGCCGCCCGCTCGTCCAGGGTCTCGGTGGACTCATCCACCTCTTCTAAGACCGGGTTCTCAACCAGCTCTCCATCGATCATGCTCTTGAGCTCCAGCTTATTGAGCGCAAGAACACTGACCATCTGCACCAGGCCCGGCGTCAGCACCTGGCGCTGCGAAAGCTTCAAATGGAGACGGGGCTGTAACAACCGGGACCTCTCTACTGCGCCACCTTGGCGCGGGACATGAGCTCATCTGCGAGGCATGATCGCGCCGCAAGCAAGTTCAGGGCCAGTTTACCGCGCCACCTCAAAATTCCGTTCTCACCAGAACGTGGCAGCACCCAGAACTGTCCGGACACGACTATCCCCTTGCCGCGCCATTCACGAAAACCCCTACCCCAACGAGAAGTTCTCGCCTAAATAAATGCGCTTTACCTCAGGATCCCTTCCCAGCTCTCCCGGAGTCCCGGCCCGGAAAATCACCCCTTGATTGATGATGTACGCCCGATCGGTAACGTTCAGCGTTTCCCGGACGTTATGGTCCGTGATCAGCACCCCGATCCCCGCTGCCTTCAGATCAAAGATGATCTGTTGCAGATCCAGCACTGCAATCGGGTCGATGCCCGAAAACGGCTCATCGAGCAGAATGAACGCCGGCTCGATCGCCAGGCACCGCGCAATCTCCACCCTGCGCCGTTCGCCGCCCGACAGCGCATACCCCCGCGTCTTCCGCACATGTCCCAGGTTCAACTGGTTCAGCAGGTTCTCCGTGCGCTTCCGGCGAACCTCCCACGTGCTGTGCTGCGTCTCCAGCACTGCCAGGAGGTTCTCCTCCACCGTCAGCTTCCTGAACACCGAAGGCTCCTGCGGCAGGTAGCTGATCCCAAACTCCCGCGCCCGCAGGTACATAGGCGTGCGCGTAATATCCACGCCGTCTGTCAGCACCCTCCCCGAATCCGGCCTGACCAGCCCCACAATCATGTAGAAGCTCGTCGTCTTCCCCGCGCCATTCGGCCCCAGCAACCCCACCACCTCTCCCTGGCGGATGCTGAGGTCCACACCGCGCACCACCTCCCGGCCGCCATAAGCCTTGGTAATGTGCTCGGTTGTCAGAGTTCTCATCTGGGCACTCGCGTCGCGGGGGCTGTTGCCAATTTGCTGGACGGATATCACTTTTTTATCGTTGTCTCGGTGTGCACACGGCGCGATGCCGGCTCTCCCGCCACCACAATCGTACTATCCGGGGCATGAAACAGCAGCGTGGCTCCCGTGATGCTGCCCTGCTTGTCATCCACCACGTGCGGCGGATGCGCCGGCGTCCCCGTCAGCACAAACTCCCCCGTCGCTGCCGTGTACAGCAACTGATCCCCCGTCGCCGTCCTCCCTGGCTGCTCCACCTTCACCGCCCCCGACATCACAATCCTTTCCACTGACGACGCCACCGGATCCGGCTGCCCCTTCGCTCCTCCACTCGAAGACCCCGAATTCCCCGAAGATCCCGGTTTTCCCGAAGATCCCGAATTCCCCGAAGATCCAGGGTGCCCCATCTTCGCGACAGCTTTATCGTCGCTAAGGTGGGCCTCGCCGCCACCTGATCCCTGATCCCTGATCCCTGATCCCTGTTTTTCCATCAAGAAGACCACGCCCCGCTGCGCCCTTACCTGCCCATCCTCGCCCGCGACCGTCACCCCACCCGTAAACACCGCCTCATGCGACACCCCCGAGTAATCCAACCGCGCACTCGTCACCCGCACCACCCGCTCCCCCGGCCCTTGGCCCCCCAGCCCTTTGGCCCATGGCCCTTTACCCTGCTCCTTGCTCCCTTTACCCTGATCCCTGCTCCCTGATCCCTTCTCCTGAGCAAACACCGTCCGCACCACTCCCGTCGGCCCCGCCGGCCACGCCTGCATGGAATCCTTCCCGCGATCCAGCAACAAATTGGCCGCCTCCACCTGCGACGCCCCCTGCCACATCCTCGCCGGAGCCGCATCCGTTCCCTTCAGTTCCATCGTCTCCGCCGTCCGGTGCAGAACCGCCTCCTGCGCCAGTGCATGCGTCACGGGCGCGCCCGCCTTCGCATTCGGACTCACAAACGTCGTGGCGACATTCCCATTCGCCACCGCATCGCCCGTCTGCTGCATCATTTGAACCCTATCCGCCGTCACGCTCGTGTCTCCGCGAGTCAGCCGCGGCCTCCCGCTCAGCGTCACAACATCGTCCGCCCCATCCAGTTGTGCCCGCTCCGCCACACCCTCGCTCGGCTCAACTCCGTGCTTCCCCGGCACACTCCGAATCACCACATGCCCGGCCTGTTCCGCCGACGCAATCTCCAACCCGCGGCCCGTCCCTGATTTCGCATCAGGCGCAAAGCTCGCCTCCAGCGAATCACCCGTACTCGTCTGCAACGTCCCATCCGGCATCCGTTGCTCGATCCGCGTATTTCCCTTTCCGCTCAAACTCTGCGGCTGATCGTTGCCCTGCGCATCCCGCGCCAGCGCCAAATGCAGCTCATCGCCCGCAACCGACGTCAGCTTCAACCCACCGGGTTTCGTCGCTGTCGCCTTCACCACCGAGTTCCCCCGCGCCCACGCCCCGCCTTGCGCATTCACAGACGACACCCTGCTCCCATGTCCCGGCCGCGCAACCCGCTCCATCGTCAGCGTCACATGCTCCGCGCCCATCTGCCGCCCAAGTACCGGGGTCCCCGGCGAGCTTGCTCGTTGGGGTGGAAGTACCGGGGTCCCCAAGGAGCTTGCTCGTTGGGGTGGAAGTACCGGGGTCCCCAAGGAGCTTGCTCGTTGGGGTGGAAGTAAGGCTTCGCCCGGCCTGCGCTCCTCGCTCGTCAACTCCACCGCGCCATCCATCACCACGCTCGTCGGATACCCGGCCGCATCGCACACAATCTTCGCCGTGTTCGCAATCGCATGCGTTGGGCGCTCCGCGTTCGTATCCAGCAACGCCACGCCGCCGCCCAGGTCCGCCCGCTGCATCTGCGACCGCTCATTCATGCCGGCATGCAGAGTCGCCGCCGTAATTGTCCGCGTATCCTGCTTCAGCGTCACACCACCCGACGCCTCCACCCTCTCCGCCGACCCATCCTTCCGCAGATGCAGCACCGCCGACTGTGCGCTCCCCGTCCGTCCTCCCGTGCGCGCCACCGGCGACGTGAGGTCGATCACATTCTGATTGCGATCCAGATCCGCCTTCGTCGCCGTCAGTGTCCCTTGCGTTCCGCGAAGCGTCCCCTCCACCCGCACATCCGCCAGCAGGTGCACCACGCCTTCTCCCGTGTCGAACTCCGCGCCCTTCGCCCATCCATGCATCCCGGCGTACTCAATCTCGACCTCCTGGTCCGTCGCCGCCACGCCCAGCTTTTTTACATACGTCAGTCCGCTCGTACGCACGTGAATCACCTGCGCAGCTGGAACGTTATTCATCCCGGCCGCCTTATTCCCGGCGAGTCCTTCCGGCGGCTGGATCTCCATCTCCACCTCGCCCGCTGCATGCGCCACACCCAGCTTCTCGTCGTAGTCGAAGTTCGCTCCCGAGATCCGGTCCGTCGGCTGCCCATCCTTGCCATACAGCAGCAGCATGCCGTCTTCCAACGTGTATCGTCCGTTACCATGCGGAACGGCCCGCTTCGCATGCAGTGTAAAAACCGTCTTCCCGCCCACCGCCTGCGAGTACGTCACACCGTTCGTCTCATGCGTGATCGTCGCGCCCGACCGCTGCACGATCTGCTTCCATGCCTGGACCGCGCGGTAGCGCCCATAGCCGACCAGCACTACTAGAACGCCCACCAGCAACAGCGCCCCCGCCAGCAGTCCCCACCGCAACCTTTCCACTGACAGACGCATCTCGTTGCCTCAGACCATCTTCTCATCACAACGTCTTCCTCACCCCTCCTATGTCGCGCACAATACAATTCACTTAATGGCCGATCAGCTCTACCTCAGTCTTTGGTTCCCGAACTTCCGGCTCCAGGCCCTCCCCGACGCGCTGGTCTGCGTGCTCCGTCAGTTCATTGCAGTCTCCCGCGAAGGCGGAGCCCAGCCCGAGTTCGCCCGCGTCGCCGCCGCCTCCGCTTATCCCATTGATTGGGCCGAGTCCCCCATCTACCAGCGCATCTACGTCAACGACGAACGAAGTGAGGACTCCGAAACCTCCCTCCCCGAAAACGCCGTCGCCGAAGCCACCGAACAACTTCACGACGACACCGCCTACGAATTCGAAACCCGCTGGCGCCTCTGGGTTCCGGAACCTTCCCCTGCTGGCCTCGACGCCACCTGGCGCCTTGAGCCCGTCCGTGTCCGCGTCGTCGGCTTCGGCCCCAACTTCGACCTCGGCTCCTACGAACAGAACGGCCACATCCGCGTCGACTTCGGCCTCGATACCCCCTGGACCTTTGAGGGCCAGCCCTTTGAAGGCGAATCGGAAGAAGAATCCCTCGACCCCGACATCGCCAGGCGCGTCCAGCAGAACGTCGAAAAGCTCCTTGCCTTCACCCTCTCCGTCGAGAAGCACTGCGGCATCTCCAGCCGACTCCTCTGGACTGAGTCCGGCGAGCCCCTCGCCGAAAAACTCATCGCCCGCCTCCAGCGCCTCAACTGAGGCAAGCAAAGCCCGTTCCCCCTGCGCTGGACATCGCGGACATCACAGGTACGCGAAAACGATTTTCCCCTTTTGAATGAAGTGAAAACGCGAGCACCGCGTCTAAAAAGGGAATGCTTTCCAAGGGGGAAGCATTTTCGAGAAACCCTGACCTTCGCCGAGAGCGCGATCGTCGAATCGAAGTTGCAGGTAAACCGAAATGAACAGTGGATGAAGATATGAAGATCAGAATCAATCATCCTGGAGAGGCGCTCGCACTGATTCTGGCGTCGGCCCTCTGCGTCTCCACCCCTTGCCTGGCCGCCCAGACCAGCGGCAACCCCCATCAGCCGGGGCAACAGCCACAAGTCCCGCAGCAGGGCCAACAGCAAGTCCCTCAGATGGGGCAACCGCCACAGGCTCAGCAGGCAAATCAAACATTCACCGGCAAGATCATAAAACTCACAAACGGACAATTGGCCCTGCTCACAGGCCAATCGCCTGATGGCAAACCAACCGGACACTTCCTCGATGATCAGGACAATGCGAAGAAGTATGAGGGCAAACAAGTGACGGTTACGGGAACGTTCGACGAAGCAAGCAACACCATCCACGTAACCAACATTCAGTCCGCATAACCGGCACATGGTGAGCGTTACAACGCCGAGAGAGGACCGCCGTTCGCGGCGGTCCTCTTCTTTCTCAGCGCGGACCGCTGAGAACGGCTTCAGCCTTTCGTTTGAGAATGTTGCCGGCAGCGACAATCACGAGCGTAAGATTGTCCCGTCGATTTTCTGCGGGGTGTCCCATGGTCTCCAGCCGCGTTCCCAGGTGTATGTATCTCGTGCTCGCCGCGAGTGCTCTTATGCCTGCAGCGATAGCGAAAGACAGAGAGATGGCGGTGCCCTTCGATCTCCTTCAGGCCCAGACCGTCGCGGTCATGATCTCCCCCGACGCAGCCGTATCGCTGCTTGATCCGAATGCAAACAAGACCGCGCAAGAGGACGTTGAGGCCGCTTTGAAGAAGTGGGGCCGGTTTGAAGTGGTGCTTAATCCGGTCGATGCAGACATCGTGATTGTGCTTCGCAAAGGGACCGGCAGGCAGGAGGATCCAACCGTCGTAAAGGATCCTCGTCAGAACTCGCGTCCCGGCTCCGCCGGAAATGGCGAGATCGTGGTCGGCGGTCATCATGGAACGCCGCCCCCGCAGCGTGGGGATATCTCGGCTCAGTCTCCCGACCCCCTCCCACAGCAGAACCCTCAAATCGAGACCGGAACCCGCGACGACGGGTTTGTGGTTTACAAGGGAAAAACAGACACACCCACCGCGAGCGAGCCTTGGTGGATCTACGTTCGCAAGAATGCTCTTCACTCCCACGATGTCCCTGCGGTGGACCAGTTCCGCAAGGCTACGGAGGAGGCTGCAAAGAGGCTTGCGGACGCGGAAAAGAAGCAGCAAAAACCCTGAACTGCGCGCAACGGAGCCGATGTCTACGCGGTGGAGTTTGAGCACGGTTCGACCGCATGGCGCAGCATCATGGCGCCGTCCCTAAGGACACAAGCCCGGGACACAAGGGCACAAGCCCTCGCGACCCATCCCTGGTCCGCCCTCTTAACACAAAGATGCAATGCCCTCCCCCGGCTACCGGATGTCTACTGCTGCAGACCGTGATCCCCCGGGTCAGGCGGTGGCGAAGTCCGGAAAGAAGTTGTCCCTATGCGTACCCTTGCAACAGCCGCGTTGTGCATGGCGCTCTTCTCTGCCCCGCCGTGCGCGCTCGGCCAGGCGTTCCTCGCGTCAGCGACGTCGAGTGCCGCCATGATCAATGGCATCGTCATCGATCGCGATGGCGGCTACATTCCCGGAGCTGCCGTCTCAATCGTCGGAGACAAAACCGACTACAAATCCTCCTCAACTGCTGACGCAAACGGGCATTTCGCCTTCGACGACCTCGACGCCCAAAACACCTACCGCCTTACGATCACCGCTCCTGGCTTCAGTGAGTGGGACTCTCAGGAGATCGCCTTGTTGCCCGGCCAGCATCTGGATCTCGATGGCATCGAAATGAAGATCTCAGCGGTGGAGACGAGCGTCACCGCCGTATTCGCAGAACACGTGGCCGCTCAACAGGTAAGAGCCGAGGAGACGCAGCGCGTCCTCGGTGTCGTTCCAAGTTTCTACGTCGTCTATGCAAAAAACCCCGTCCCCATGCCCGCCTCTCTGAAATTCAATCTCGCCATCAGGGCGGAGACGGACACTGTAACGTTCATGGGAGCGGCGCTCCTCGCCGGAATCCATCAGGCCTCCGCAACGCCGGCCTATCAACAGGGCATCAAGGGATACGGTCAGCGTTACGGCGCGGCCTATGCCGGCGGCGTCTCCGACATCCTGATCGGTGGCGCAATTCTGCCCTCTCTCCTGCATCAGGACCCTCGCTACTTCTACAGCGGGGAAGGCACAAAGAAGCAGCGCATCGCCCACGCCCTGCGCGCAATCTTCCTCACTCACGGAGACAACGGCAAAACACAATTCAACTATTCAGGCATCGGCGGAGACATGGCCTCCGCAGCCCTGGCAAACACTTACTACCCCTCCGCGGACCGTGGCGCTCACCTCTTCCTCGCCAACTGGGCAGTCCTCTCCGCCGGCAGAGCCGCCAACGTTCTCGCCCAGGAATTCCTCGGCAGCTTCATCACTCACGCCCGGGCAGAATGAAACGTAGAAAAGCGCACGTGAGTTCCTCATAGTCCGCCTCCAACGCCTCAATTAACTTCACCTTCGCTCCCTAAACGCCGTCATCCTGAGCCGAAGGCGAAGGACCTCTGTATTTCTGCCGGGTGCCCCATCTTCGCGCGCAGCCTCACCGCGCGCTAAGGCGGGTGGCCCGATCACCTTCCGGACCAGCGACATCATGGGTGCCCCGTTCATCGCGGCTCTATCGCGATGAGCGGGTATTCGCAGAACGCCTGGTGCCCCATCAACTAAGGTTTCGCCGGTGCAGCCCCGCAGTCGAAGGTGCCCGCGGCCTTGCCGTCATTCAGTGCGAACGTGCCTGACTTGCCATCGGCGGCAACGGTCACCGTCCCGAGACCCATATAGCTGTCCTCCATCGCCGTCTTGCCCAGATAGAGCGCGACAATCTCGTTGTCGTACTTGCCCGGGCCGGCAAATTTTGCCTTGTTCGCGTGCATCTGGTCGGCCATAAACGCGCCCGGGCCTATGGTGAACGCCAGGGTCGGCATCGCGGCGTTGGGTCCAATGTTCACGCCTAGCGTCCCATCCGCCTTCAGCAGACAGCGCCCGCCGGTTACGCTGACCGCCTTCGGTTTTTGGATCGTCGCTTTCGACTGCGCTCCCGCCAAAGCGGCAGGCAGAAGAACAACTGCCGCAACCAGAATCTCTCTTCGCAAAATTAGAGCCATCGTTCCCATCTGTCCTTTCAGTCTAAAAAACGCAATCGGCGGAAGACTCTTCAGAGCGTCACTCATCATTTTGCGACTCCCATCCGCGCGCGCGAATTATATCCGCTTTGTTCAGAGGGTTTATCAGTTGCCTGAACAGGCGATATCGCCGGGCGTCCCGATCACCTACCGGACCAGCGACATCATGGGTGCCCCGTTCATCGCGGCTCTATCGCGATGAGCGGGTATTCGCAGAACGCCGGGTGCCCCATCTTCGCGCGCAGTTTCATCGCGCGCTAAGGTGGGTATCGCGCGCGGCAGCGCGCGACCAGACGCCGTTCGCCGGGCGTCCCATTCATGACGACGATCACATCGTCTCATGAGTGCCGTCGCACGAATCTCCGCAACAGCCTCCCGCTATACACTTCCTCCGTCATGCCAACACTCGCCGAAGCTCTCACCATCCTCGAGCAGCACTACGGCCCTCAACAACCCACCTTCCCCACCGACCCCTACGACTTCCTCATCTGGTGGCACTGCGGCTACCCCGCCTCCGACGCCGCCTGCGCCCGCGGCTGGCAATCCCTCACCGCCGCCCTCCGCATCGACCCCGCCACCCTCCTCCACACCTCCGAAGCCAAACTCGCCACACTGCTGAAGCCCGGCGGCATGGTCCCGGAGCTCCGCGCCCGTCGCCTCCACGAGATCGCTCACCGCGTCCTCAATCAGTGCAACAACGACCTCCGCGCCGCCCTCGCCGCGCTCTCGCTCAAAGAGGACCGCCACCTGCTGAAATCCTTCCCCAACATCGCCGACCCCGGCGCCGACCGCATTCTTCTGTTCGCCGGCCTCGCCCCTCTCGCCGCCGTTCCTTCCAACGCCCCACAGGTCGCCGTCCGCATCCAGCTCGGCGCCGAACACGAGAGCTACGCCACCACCTACCGCGAAGCCCAGTCCCTCATCGACTCACAAATCCCCGTACACTTCGACGCCCGCACCCGCGCCTTCCTTCTTCTCAAGCACCATGGAGAAACGCTCAGCAAGCGCACCAAGCCCAAATGCCCGGCCTGCCCCCTGCAATCCACCTGCGCCTACGCCCAGGGCCACACCCGCGGCCGCCACAAAATGCCTTAGCTTCTTCCCATGTCCGAAAATCGAAACGCGCTGAAGCGATCTCCACAGAAATCTGCGTTTTCAACAATTCTTAGTGACATACAAATAGATGTTCCACGTGGAACTTCCTGTTCCACGCCTCACCGCACGTGAAACGCCGTCACCGACACAGCTCCATCCGTCATCTGCGCGCGCTTCCATCCACTCCGATCATTCAGCGCGACCCACCGCCGCTCTTCCGTCCTGTAATGCCAGTCCTTATTCAACTGGAAGAACACCTGGAAGCCATTCGCCTCCATCACGTTCGAGATGCTGTTGTCGTGCGAATTCCTCTCGTCAAAATCCACGTACGCGTTCTGCCCCATCTCCGCATAAATCTCATTCAGCTCAAACAACAAGTGGCTGATCGTGTCCGCCATCGGCTCCGTATGCAGTCCAATCCTCTGCGCCTCGCGCAGCGTAATCGGATAGCTGTGCGACGGATACCCTGAGTTCAGCACCTCGCTGATCGCCGTCGCCTTCTCCAGATCGTCCATGTGATACGAAAGAATCTCCAGGCACAGCTTCGTCGAAAGCGCACTCGACCGGTCCACCGCTCCAATCACCAGCGGATGCACATAACGAAACAAGGACTCATACGGATTCGCCGTCTCCGTCGTCGGCTGCTTCTGCCACAGCCCCACCACGCGCTGCAGCTCATCCTGGCTCACACTCACACGATCGTTGTCGCGATCGATCGGCGACAGGTCATGCGTCAACGACGTATCCACCGCCGACAAATGCGCAATCGGCCCCATCAAAATTCTGTCCGCTCCCAGCGCCAGCATCGTCGCCGCGCTCTGGCACTCAAACGGAACTAACACCGTCAAATGCTTCGTATACTGCCGCAGCAGATTCACCATCCTGAGCGACGCCTGCCCCGACCCGCCATCCGACTTGATGAACATCGACAGCCGGTCCACCTTGCCCATCCGTTGCAGCAGCCCATACAGCCCCGCCACATCGTTCTGGCAGATCGATCCCTTGTTCGAGTTCCAGTAGGTCAGCATCGGCTCGCCGAGCTCCTGCTCCAGCCGGCCCAGAATCTTCTGCGTCTTCTCAAAAAGAACCGGCGGGTGCACACCGCGCACCTCGCCGCTGCCCTCTTTCACCACTTCCGGCCCAGGCGCTCGTTCCTTTGGCGTCATCGAACCTCCTAACCCATACCCCCATTCAACGCCAACTGCGAAACGCTTTCCACCACCCATTCGGGGCAACCCAAAACCCCAGACTGGCAACTGGAAACTGACAACTCAAAACTGGACGCACGAACCCTTCGCAGGATGCCTGGGACTACCCAAGACCCGGGTAATCCACATACCCCTCCGGTCCATGCGTATAAAACGTCGCCGCTTGCGGCTCATTCAGTTCCGACTCACTCCGGAAGCGCTCCACCAAATCCGGGTTCGAGATCCACAACTTCCCGAACGCCACCGCATCCGCCTCGCCGCGCTCCACCACCTCGTTCGCCGTGCCAAACGTAAACCTCTCATTTGCAATGTAGACGCCGCCGAACTCATCCTTCAGCCGCGGGCCCAGCCACCCCGGGGCCTCATACTCGCGCGCCATCAGGAACGCAATCTTCCTCTTACCCAACTCCCGCGCCACATACCCAAACGTTTCAGCCGGGTTCGCGTCGCTGATCCCATGCGTATCGCCTCGCGGCGCCAAATGCATTCCGACGCGGCCCGGCCCCCACACTTCGGCCACAGCGTCTGTCACCTCCAGCATCAGACGCGCCCGGTTCTCCACGCTTCCGCCATACTCATCCGTCCTGTGGTTCGAGCCGCTCTGCAGAAACTGGTCCAGCAAATATCCATTGGCTCCGTGCAGTTCGACACCGTCGAAGCCCGCAACCTTCGCATAGATGGCGCCGCGCATGTACGCCGCAACAACCTCTGGAATCTCCTCGAGCCTCAGCGCTCGCGGCCTCTCAAACTCCTTCTGCGGACGCAGCAGCTTCACCGCCCCGGCCGCGGCAATCGCACTCGGAGCCACCGGCAGCCTGCCCTTCAAATAAACCGGATCCGAAATTCTTCCCACATGCCAGATCTGCGCGAAGATCCGCCCACCCGCAGCATGCACGGCCTTGGTTACCGGCTGCCAAAGCTGGGCCTGCTCCTCGCTCCACAACCCCGGCACGTGCGGATACCCAACGCCCATCGGATCAATCGGAATGCCTTCCGACACGATCAACCCCGCGCTCGCCCGCTGCGCGTAATACTTCGGCATCAACTCCGTCGGCAGATGCTCCGCCGTCCCCCGCAACCTCGTCAGCGGAGCCATCACAACACGATTCGGCAGAACAAGATCCCCAACCTTCAACGGGTCAAACAAACTGGGCACAGACCAAACCTCCTCACGCATCGGCGCTCATTTCATTGGATGAATGCCTGCTCACCAACGATTCGACCACTGTCGAACGGTCACCCCGCACTCACAATCTCCGGTGCGCCCTCCGCACGTGAAGCGGACGATGCGGAGCAGATCGCGTGAAGCGGACGATACGGATCAGGCCGCACGTGAAGCGGATGATGCGAAGCAGGCCGCACGTGAAGCGGATGATGCGGATCGCGCTTTGAAAGGGCGCGGCTTTAGCCGCGCCGTCATGGCGAACCCGGCCAAGGGGCTTTAGCCCCTGAGGGAATATTCAACCAACCACGATCTCCGAGAAGTCCGCGATCCTCGAAAAGTCCTGCACTGTCCTGCCCACCAGCGCCAACCGGTTCGCCCTGATCTCCGGCTCCGGAGCCATCACCATCACGCGATCGAAGAATGCATCCACCACCGGCCGCATCCCCGCAATCACGATCAGCGCCGGCCCATAGTGACGTTCTCCGGCAAGCCGGCCGACCTCCTCCGCGGCCATCGCTGCCGTCTCGTTCAACGCCTGCTCCGCCTCATCCTTCAGCAACGCCTCATCGACCGTCTCCGCAACCTCTTCATTGCGGTCTGAGGCCTGCTCCAAAATATTTCGCATCCGCTTGAATGCCGCCGCCACCGCGAGGAACGTCGCCGCGTTCTCGCCGCTGCGCACCGCCGACACAGCCTCAGCACGCGCCACCAGATCGCGCAGATCATCCTGCCCCGAGACCATCACAGCCTTGGCGACGTCATACGCCTGCCCGCGCACCTCACGCAGATAAAACTCCACGCGCTCCGCAAAGAAGATCCGCAGCCGCGCCATCACCTCATCCGAAACATTGCCCGCTGCCTGCAGCACCTCCTCCAGCCCCAGCGGCAATCCACTCTCCGCCAGCAGCCGCACCACCGCATTCGCCGCACGCCGCAACGCAAATGGATCCTTCGACCCCGTCGGCTCCATCCCCAGACCAAACATTCCCGTCAGCGTATCCACACGATCCGCCAGTCCCAGCAGTGCACCCTCCAGCAGCCGCGGCAGTTCGTCCGTCGCACTCGCCGGCTTGTACTGGTCGTAGATCGCCTCCGCCACCGCCGGCTTCAATCCCTGCGCCCGCGCATACAGCCCGCCGACGACGCCCTGCAGCTCCGTGAACTCCTTCACCAGCTCCGTCGTCAGGTCCGTCTTCGCCAGCAGCGCCGCACCCTGCGCCGCCTCTGCATCCAGCATCGTTCCGCGCACCGCCAGCAGTTGCGTCAGCCTCACCACCAGCTGGTGCACGCGTTCCGTCTTCTGCGCATACGTCCCCAGTTCCTTCTGGAACGTCACCTTCTCCAGCAGCGGCAGCCTCTGCATCAACGGCACGCGCTGATCGAACTCCCAGAAGAACCGCGCATCGTTGAACCGCGCCCGCAGCACGCGCTCATTCCCCTGCCGGATGATTTGTTCGTTCCCCGCATTCAATGCGACGTTCAGCACCGCCAGAAAATGCGGCGCTAATTTTCCGCCGGCATCCTCCACCGCAAAGTACTTCTGGTGATCGCGCATCACCGTCACCAGGACCTCCTCCGGAAGCTCCAGGTATGCGCGCTCAAATCCACCCAGCAGCACCGATGGCCACTCCGTCAGGTGCGTCACCTGATCCACCAACGGCTCGTCTTCTCTCCAACGCGCACTCTCGACAGTGCGCGTTGCTTTATCGAGCGCCTTGCGAATCCGCTGCCGCCTTACCTCCACATCCGCAACGACAAACTCCTTCTCCAACTTCTCTGCATACTCCGCAGGCTTCGCAATCACCACCGGCGCACCATCGCTCAGCACACGATGGCCATACGTCTCGCGTCCCGCTGTCCTGCCTGCAAACTCCACCGGCACCACATCACCATCGAGCAGACAAACCATCCACAGCACCGGCCGCACAAACCGCTCCGGCTTGCCCGCGCGCCAGTACATGCTCTTCGCCCAGTAAATCGCGCCGATCTCTTTCGGGAGCTCCGCGCGAATTACTTCCGCGGCGCTGCGTGCCTGAGTAAACGATACGGCCTGCAGGTATTCGCCCTTGGCGGTCTTCACAGGCTGTCAAAGCGTCCACTTCAATGCCGTTCTTCTTCGCAAACGCAATTGCGGCTGGAGTTGGCTTGCCATCCTTGAACGCAACCTTCGTCGACGGGCCAAGCGTTTCGATCATCAACGGCGCTTGAGTAACCTCTACCTCTCGTATCCACACCGCCAAGCGTCTTGGCGTTGAGAAGCTCTTGGCGTCAGAAAACGGATCGAAATGACCCAAGAGCAATCGTTCGCGACTGAGTAGTGCAATGACCCGCCGCAGCAACTCCGCCTCAGCGCCAGCCATCATACGCGCCGGGACCTCTTCCAACCCGATCTCAAAAAGAAAATTTGCCACTATCCCACCACCGCTTCACTCTGCGCAGCCGCCTTCAGCCGCTCCTGCTCCGCATAAACCTTCGCGACGCCCACAATCAGATTCCTGATCCGCGCCATCACGCCCACGCGTTCGGTCACAGAGATCGCTCCTCTCGCGTCGAGCAGATTGAACGCATGCGAGCACTTCAGCGCCAGTTCATACGCCCCCATCGTCGGGAATCGCATCACGCTCAACTCGTCGGAGCCCTCGATCTTCAGCACGACCTTCGCACGCTCCAGCAGCTTCAAACACTCCTCCTCATACAGCTCCAAATGCTTCCAAAGCGACGGCACGTCCGCATAGTCAAACGAGTACGCCGAGAACTGCTGTTCTTCATGCAGCCTCACCTCGCCATACGTCCGCTCCGCACCCGTCACGGGATCGCGCGACCACACGATGTCGTAGATCGAATCCTTGTCCTGCAGAAACTGCGCGATGCGCTCCATCCCGTATGTAATCTCGCCCGAGATCGGATCCAGGTCCATTCCGCCGCACTGCTGGAAGTAGGTGAACTGCGTAATCTCCTGCCCGTCCAGCATCACCTGCCAGCCCACGCCCCACGCGCCGCCCACCGGCCACTCCCAGTTGTCCTCTTCAAACTTGATGTCGTGCTCGCGCAGATCAATCCCAATCGCCCGCAGCGAGTCGAGATAAACCTCCTGCACATTCTCCGGTGGCGGCTTCAGAATCACCTGGAGCTGCGTGTGGCGAAACAGCCGGTTCGGATTTTCGCCATAGCGACCATCCGCAGGGCGCCGGGATGGTTGCGCATAGGCAATCCAGATCGGCCGCGGCCCCAGCACGCGCAGAAACGTATCCGGGCTCATCGTGCCCGCGCCGACCTCCAGGTCATAGGGCTGCTGCAGCACGCACCCGCGCCGCGCCCAGAAGTCCTGCAGCACAAACAACAGCTCCTGAAACGTCAGAGCCTTCTTCTCACTCACTGAAGTCATGACCTCCAGTGTAGCCAATCAAACGCGGCGCCCCCGCGCTATACTCCCCCCAACTCATCTTCAGCGGAGCCCACCCGGTGTACTTCACACCAAAACGTCTCAAGCTCTACCTCCCGGCGCTCCTCGTCCTCGAGCTCATCATCTGCCTCGGCTTCCGCTCCTCCATCCGCGCCGGCGCCATTGACTTCCGCCTTTACTACACGGCCGGCCACATGCTTCGCACCGGTGACGCTGCCAATCTGTACGACTTCGCCACCGAAACGCGGCTCCAGAACGCCCTCGTCGCGCCGCAGCCCATCGCGCTTCCGCTCCTCGCGCCACCGTTTGTCGCGCTGTTCTTCGTTCCGATTTCCGTGGTGCCCTATCTCCCGGCGCTCCTGATTTTCGCTGTCGTCAACCTCGCTGCTCTCGCGTTCGCGGTGCGCGCCATGCGGCCTCACCTGCGGGCGCTTTCCACCCGATGGCTTCCCACACCCGCACTTCTCTTCCTCTCCTTCCTCCCCGTCGGCCTCACCCTCGTCATGGGCCAGATCTCCATCCTGCTGCTGCTCATCGCCTGCCTCGCGTTCGCTCTTCTCGAAGCCGGCAACGCCTTCCTCGCAGGTCTCGTCTTCTCGCTGGCGCTCATGAAGTTCCAGATCGCCATCCCGGTCGCGCTTCTATTTCTCGTCTGGATGCGCTGGCGCTTCCTTGTCGGCTTTGTCTGCGGAACCTCCATCCTCTCCGCAGTCTCCGCAATAACGATCGGCACTCGAAACTTCCTTGTCTACCTGCACTCGATTGCCGGCATGTCCTCCCTCGCCGGAACCCCGCTGCAGGCCGCCAGCGGCCTCTCACCCCTGCGCATGGCCAACTTCCACGGGCTTTTTTCTCTTGCGCCCACTCACCTCGCGACCGCCCTCACCGCCATCGCCTCACTGGGTCTCCTCGGCTGGGCCGCCACCCGCCGCCCGTCGTTCCCACTCGCGCTGATCGTCGCCCTGCTCGTCAGCTACCACCTCTACCCCTGCGACCTCACGCTTCTCCTGCTTCCCCTCAGCCTGCTCTGCGACCGGCTTTTCTCCGAAGACCCCACGGCAGCTTCAGCGCCCACAACCGAACTCTCCTCGCTTCAAACCCACCGCCGCACCCTTCTCTTCTGCTCCATCGGCGTCTTCCTCATCACACCCGCGCTTATCGAGATCATCGTCAACAACCTGATCTTCCTTCTCGCGCTCCCGATCCTCGCGCTCGCGGCCTGTCCGCTGGATTGGTCAACCCTCACACTTCCGCACACGCCCGCAATACGCCCCGCCACATCCCAACCCACCACCGCCTGACCTACTTCGCCGCGCGGCTCTTCACCTGCGCCTCAATCACCTTCTCAAACACCTTCATTGCATCCATGCGTGGAACAGGCACCGGGCCAATGTGCCTTCCCAACTCCTGCGCCTCTGGCTTGTCCTCTCGATAAGCAGCCCACGCCGGAAGCCCTGCAGCCGACGGCGTCCCCTTCGCAGCAAAGCTCGTCCAGTACGCGATGATCGCGTCCGACAACGCCTCATCGTGCGGGTCCTGCACCCAGTCGGTCCAATAGTGTTTGCTCAGATACATGCTCTCCAGGCTGTGAAACGCCCCCAGAGCAGCAAACGGCCCGCGCCCCGTCATCGTGAAGCTGTACAGATAGGCCTTCTCGCCCGACGCTGCCACCTCTCGCGCCAGCAGCTGCGATCCAAACCCAAACGACCAATCCGTGTCCATCGCGCGGAACGCCGCCGCAACCTCACTATCGTGCGCCGCCGGATACGCCTGAAACACCGCCTCTGCCTGATCCCCAAACTTCCGCTTCAGCCACTCCCTGTACTCGCTCACCGTTTGCGGACGATACGATCGTCCCCCCACCAGCGGACTCCCAAAGATCGACACCTCATCCAGGTTGCTTCCCACCACCACCGGCACCCTGGCCTGTTGCCCACGCCGAAACACCACCAGCGGCTGCTCAGCCAGCACCCGCCCATCCACGATCGGATTCCAATCCACCCCACCCGTCTTGTCGGCGATCCGCACAAGCTCATCCGCCGGAATCGCACGCAGTTTCTCAATCTGCGATCCAGACGTCCCGCTCTTATCCGCAACTACCTTTGCCGCGAACGCCGCCCCGCTCGCCTCCTGTTCGGCCAGCGTCGGCGACCATCCGTCCACGCACTCGCCACTCTGCATGATGGTTCGCTGAAACAGCCCCCGCGCCAGCGGCGACGCCATCAGATCGCACACATCCAGCGATCCGGACGAAGCACCGAAGACAGTTACGCGCTCCGGGTCGCCGCCGAAGCTCCGAATATTCCGCTTCACCCACTGGAGCGCCGCCATCTGGTCCAGCAGCCCATAGTTCCCCGACACATGATCCGGCGACTCCCCGCTCAACTCCTGAAGCGCCAGATAGCCAAGCACACCCAGCCGATAGTTGATCGTCACTACCACCACGCCGTGCGCCGCCAGCGTCTCTCCCAGCGGAGGCCACTCCTGCGACCCCTCCACATTGCCGCCGCCATGAATCCACACCATCACCGGCAGCTTCGCCCCCGCGCTCAACCGCGGCGTCCACACATTCAGATAGAGACAATCCTCGCTGGTCTCCATCTGCTTGCGCCCAAGCATCTCCGGCAGCCACGGGCTTGGGAGCTGCGGACATGCGGGCCGGTAGTAACTCGCATCGCGGACGCCCCACGCTGCAGGTTCCTGAGGCGCTGTCCAACGCAAGCGTCCAACCGGCGCCGCAGCATAAGGAATCCCGAGAAACTCAGCCCCACCCGCCCCAAAGCGCGTCCCGGAGAGCACACCCTTATCGACTCGCACATGCGGTGCGCGCTTCCCTTGCACCCGCCCCTCAGCGCGCAGAGTTAGCAGCGCAAAACCGAGGAGACACGCAGCAACGGCACCTGAATGACGCGATCGGAAAAACAGGAAGCTTGTCGGATTCAACACGCTTAGACATGGTGCACCCGGCATGTTCGCACTTTCAGTTCAACGTACTTTGATCCTAGGGGAAGCCAACTCCTCGAAGTTTGAAGGCAGCCTCGTTCCAGGAGGCAGCAGATTTTCACAACGCGAGCGGGGACCGCCGCCTACATTCTTCATTACATCGATACAGGTAAGAGTCGAGACGCCTTCAAAGCTTGTTTCCAACAGTGCTTGCCCGATATTCAGGGCCGTGACGATGCCCGTCGATGGATCGATCTCGGCTGCTCCACCGTTTATTATTTTGTAGGTAACATCCGAAGCATTTAGTGGGACGGGCCTCTGCACATTCTTGTAGACAGCGGATGGAAATAAATGTTGTGTCCTATGCGCTTCAGATAAGTCCATATAAAGAACAGGAGTGTACAAGCTAAGATCACCACCTAGTGGAGTAATCAGAAGCCTATCAGGCTGTCGCGCTGAGCGGCCGACCTGGAGATCGATCGTCTTTCGTTCCACACCCCCGTCGGCGAGGGAGATGATCAATGTGAGTTGCACCTTACCAAGCTTCCGAGGGGTTACGCTAACCGACGCACCACCAGTGGAGTCATAGCTGATAGGAAGGATGTCGTCCTCCTCATTCGCCCGGCGCTCCAAGAAGCCGCCAGCGTTGTAATATGCCCAGCTGGCCACGACGGAAGTAACCCTTTGCCCATTCGATTGAAGGGAGATCGGATTTGGTTCGGCGAGCTTCATGGGCTCGGATAGAGTCGGAATCTGCACCCTGCCGCTTACCATGTGAGGTGTCTGCAGCGATTGCGACCACGCAATGGATATCAAGCTCGCTGACCAGACAAAATGGCTCACCGCAAGTTTCAGCAATCTTGGTAGCATCCTCAGTCTCATCATAGTGTTATCTGCATAGTGGCATCGATCATACGCAGGACCTGCCCAAACAACTCATCGAAATGCTTTACGAAATTGAATTTGGTCGGTCCGGTGATTTCCTTCGGAGCCTCCGGCAATACCTATCGCCCAAACGACAGACATGCCTAGCATGTCATGTACATCGCACAACATTTGCTGCCTCGAATCAATCGCAATTCACCGGAGAGCAACTACCTATGCCAACGCCGCTGCGCTCCTCAACCTCCGCTCCAGATGCCGCTCCAGCACCGCCACCGCAAATACCCCAAGGTCCCGATACAGCTCCCGGCCCGGTCCAACCTCGCTCGTGAACTGCTCCAGCGACATCTTCGCCATCCGGTAGCTCTCCGCCACGGCAGCCGCGCTCACCTTCCGGCTCTGCGGCCGCCGGTCATCCGCGCATGTCACCCCATCGGCCACCGGAGACCACCACACATCCTGCCCGCGCAGGTCCGGCTCGGCGAGATGCAGACCGCACACCGCGCAAGCCGCCAGATCAGGCCACCACCCCATCAACCGGCACATCCATACGCAGAAATATGTCATCGCCACCCAGATTCCGCCCGTCTGGTCTTCTGATCCCTGATCCCTGTTCCCTGATCCCTGCATTCCCCGCAACACCGCTACCGCCAGCCGAAAGACGTTATCCTCGGCCGCCAGCTCCGGCATCGCCTCTTCCACCACCTCGACGACCAGCGCCAGGCCCGCGGCGCGCAGCGCATCCACCGGCGCCGTCAGCGGAGACCACACGATCTCGAAGCTGTCCATCCGGACCAGGTCTTCGCGCGGCCTCTCCGTGTAGTGCGCCAACACCTGCGTGCCGGGCTCCAGGGCCCCGCCAAACCGCCGCCGCGAGCGCATCGCATGCCGCGCCACGCCCTTCACCTTGCCGCGCTCGCGCGTGAACAGGCTGACCAGCAGGTCGGCCTCATGGAAGGGCCAGGACCGGAGCACAATTGCCTCGTCATGATGCGGAATCAGCCGTCCTTCGGGCACCAGAAGACCTCCGGGAGCAGGATACCGGGCAGCACCCCCCTCCCCCATTATTTGCGCAAAATCTTCAGCCGATTGGCTTTAGGGGTGGACCTTGAACCCCTGCTACCCGATGAACGGGGGGTGTTTGAGGGTGGGTTTCGTCAAGTCAGGCGAGCCGGTTGGGCGTGTCAAGAGCAAGCAAAAGACGCGCGGATGACCGCGCGTCTGGGGTGTGTGGAGGTTGGGGGTTAGCGGCCGTAGTGGCCGGCGTTCTTGTCCTTGAAGCTATCCCACTTCTCCGGCAGGTCATCGCCCGCGAAGATGGCCGACACCGGACACACCGGAACGCACGCACCGCAGTCGATGCACTCCACCGGATCAATGAACAACTGATCCACGGTGTCCGACCCAGCCTCATCCGCCTTCGGATGGATGCAGTCCACCGGGCAGGCATCCACACAGGCCCGGTCCTTGGTTCCAATGCACGGTTCCGCAATTACATATGCCATAACGTCAGTCTCCTCATCTCTCGAGCGCCCTAATCCCTGTTAGGTGGTCGAAACAATTCTAACAACAAAATTCACTGCTTTCCGGCAGCTAATCTGCGCGCCGCGAACTCCGCGGGTGTGGGAATCGGTTCGAGGTTCTTTCCGGCAAACAAGTCCTCGAACAGTTTCACCATCTCGTCCTGAATGAGACCGTTGGTCGCCAGCACCTCACGCGAATCCAGCGTGAACCTGCCGCCGTCGAAGTGTGTGACCTTGCCGCCGGCCTCTTCCACGATCAGGTAGCCCGCGCTCGTGTCCCACGGATTCAGCTTGAGTTCCCAGAACGCCTCGAGCCTTCCCGCGGCCACGTACGCCATGTCCAGCGCCGCCGAGCCCGCCCGCCGCACACCATGCGACCGCAGGGTGAACTCCTGGTAGAAGTGCACGTTCGGACTGGCGTGACGCTTCTGACTCGGGAACCCCGTCGCCAGCAGCGACTCCTGCAACATTTTTGTCCGCGAAACGTGAATCGGCTTGCCGTTCAGCAGCGATCCTTTGCCGCGTTCGGCCGAGAACAACTCATCGCGCAGCGGATCGTAGATCACGCCGGCGACCATCTGGCCGTCTTCATCCGGCTTCAACCCAGGCTTACGCTGCTCGCAGCCCAACACAACACCGAACACCGGAAATCCATGCGCGAAGTTGGTGGTTCCATCCAGCGGGTCGATGTACCAGCGATATTCGCTGTCCAGCGCGGTACGAGTTCCCTCTTCACCGTAGATTCCGTGGTCTGGAAAAGCCGCGCGCAGCCGCTCGGAGATCAGCTTCTCGCTGGCGCGGTCGGCCTCCGTCACCAGGTCGACATCGCCCTTGTACTCGGTGTGCACCCCGCGATGAAAGTACTCGCGCAGCAGCGCCCCTGCCTCGCGCGCAATCGCCTCAGCCTTCGTTACCAACTCAGCCACGTAGATTCCTTTACAGCGATTCTGCTGTTGTTTCTCAGCTTTCCTGTGCAGCCTCGCGCGAGGCGCGACGCGCGCCGGCGGAGATCTCAGTAATCGTCCGAATCTGCGACTTGTAGATGAACAGGTTCGGTCTTCCCTCACGCGTCAGCCGCACCATCATGTCGTCGAAGTATTCAATCCAACCGCTCACGACTTCGCCGTCGCGCAGCTTGATGGTCACGTTCACCTGCCGGTCGCTCAGCGACTTCAGGTAAAGCGCCTCCTGTCCGGTCTCGTTGGAAGGTGGTCCCTTCCGTCTCTTCGTCGCCATGGCTCGATTGTACGGTGAGATGCACAAACCCAAGAGAACGCTTAACGGTTACCGTAGTAGGCCGTGCGATAGCGCAACTTGTATTTTGCGCGCAACGCCGGATCCTTCAAGCGAATCTCGATGTGCCGCAATCCCGTCAAGTCGCCACCCTTCTGCGGGGCGTAATAGCCGAGCGTGTACTGCGTGCGCAGATCGTCTGAGACGTGAGCGAACGCCGGAGCCAGATCGCGCTTGTCCTGAACGTAGTAGTACCTGCCGCCGGTGTCGCGCGCCAACTGGATCAGAGCGTGCTCGCCGCCGCTGTTGCGTCCCGCATCGGCCTCGATGGGCACAATGATCAGCGAGTACACCATGGCTCCGGCGCGCTGGGCCTGCTCGAGCGCGGAGTCGTATTGGCCGTGCCGCGTCGTGTTCTCGCCATCGGTAATGAGCACGACAACGCGACGCTGACCGTCCTTCACCGGTGTCTCGCCGAGCCTCTGGCTGGCGAGATAGATGGCGTCATACAGCGCGGTTGCATCTCCGTGCGCGATGCGTCCGAGACCGCTGTCGATGCGCCGCACATCGTTGGTGAACGGCACCAGCTCGGTGACGTCGTCGGAGAAGACCATCAGGTCGACGCCGTCCTGCGGGCGCAGGATGGACTGCACAAACTTCCTGGCCGCCTGCAGCTCCAGGCGCTCGTCGCCGAGCACACTCTCGCTAGCGTCGATGGCCAGCACAATCTCGAGAGGCGTCGTCGATTCACGGTCGAAGATAGCGATCTTCTGCGGCTGGGTATCTTCGGCAATTTCGAAGTCCTCCTTGTTCAGTCCGCCAACGGGAGCTCCGGTCTCGTCCACGACATTGAGCGCGACGTTCACGAGGCGGCTCTCGACGTGAATCGTCGGGGTCTGGCCTTCCTTGCGCTCGATGGGCGCAGGCGGCTGTTGCTGCTGTGGTGTCTGGTGCACCGCGGCCAGCGCTGGTGTGGCCGTGATCAGTAGTGCCAACATCCCAGCCCGGAATCCTGGAAACAATCGCCCGTGGCTCATCGAGCGACTCCGCCGAGGTCCGCCGGGAAGGGCTCGCCATCGGCCCAGACGGCACCGTCGGCAAACTGCTCCCGCTTCCAGATGGGGACGGTTTTCTTCAGCGTGTCGATGACGTAGCGGCAGGCGTCGAAGGCAGCTCCGCGGTGTGCCGAGGAGACGGCGATGAGCACGCTGGTCTCGCCGACGAAGAGCCGGCCGAGGCGATGCACGATGGCGATTTCGCGCACGCCGAAGCGCGCAATCGCCTCTTCGCGAAGCGCGCGCATCTGCTTCAGCGCCATCTCTTCGTAGGCCTCATAGTCGAGGTGCAGCGTAGCACGGCCGCGCGTGTTGTCCCGCACGATGCCGTCGAAGACGCACACCGCGCCATCGCCGCCGCCCTTGACCGCGTTTACGATTGTCTCCGTCAGGATCGGCTCCTTGACGATTTGGACGAGATTGACTGATTTACCGCTTACATCCGCCTGGGTGCTCTCGCTTACAGGCGCGCCCCCGCTGACGGGCGGGAGGATGGCAACCTCGTCGCCATCGCTGAGAAGGTGTTCCGGCCCGGCGTACTCGCGGTTGACCGCCACGGCCGCGGTCCGCATGGCCGCGGCGCTGAACATACCGTCCTCTACGAGGGTGCGGACGAGGTCTGCGACGCGCTTTTCGCCGGCCAATTCCACCCATGTGCCCTCCGCCGGAAGAGCCGCTTTCAGGGGGCCGAACGATAGCAGGTGCAGGCGCATGGACAAAGCATACGTCAGGGCGCGGGCGGCATCAGAACCCGAGACCCTGCGTGCGATATACTCGCGTGCAAATCAGAGGTCGGGACAAAGGCTGGGCCATGACGTTTTCAGTGAACACAAAGAAGTTGCACGAGACGGAGGGCAGGGTGTTCAAAGGATTTCGTGATTTCGTCCTGCGCGGCAATGTGATGGACCTGGCTGTCGCGGTCATCATCGGCGCTGCGTTTACCAACATTGTCACGGCGCTGACCAAGAACATCATCAGCCCCCTGATTGCAGCGGTCGTAGGCGAGCCCAACTTCGACAACCTTATCTGGTATGTCCACGGCGGCAAGGTTCAGTACGGAACCTTCCTGACGGCGGTCATCGACTTCCTCATCCTGGCGTTGGTGATCTACTTCTTCCTGGTTCTGCCCACCCAGTATCTGCTGGCCAAGTTTAAACCACAGGAAGCTGCGCCTCCGCCCATGAAGAGCTGCCCGCAGTGCCTGAGCGATATTCCGGACGCGGCGCGGCGCTGCAAGTTCTGCACACAACCCGTCTAGTAACATCGGCACATCTCGGAACCAACGCACCGAAGAGGAGAACTCCCTGGTGATTCACGCGCGTCTGACCTGCGTGGCCGGCTTCTGCCTGGCCTGCCTTCCTGTTTCGTCTTTCGCACAGAACGCACCGGCGAAGGTGTTCGGCTATGCCGACTTCAGCCAGCAGGCGAAGTGGGACTCCGCGTTCATGGCAGTGCCGGATGCAAAGCTCGCGGGAGAGCATCTGCGCATTCTCACGGCGGAGCCGCACTGGGCAAGTTCACCGGAGGACAAGAAGACGGCGGACTACGTTGCGGCGAAGTTCAAGGCAGCAGGGCTCGACACGCGCATCGATGAGTTTCGCGTGTGGCTGAACAAGCCGGTGAAGATCGAGATCACGGCGACCGACGCGAACGGCAAGCAGCTGATGAGCGGGCCGACGCCGGAGCATGTCGACCCGAAGGCCTATGGAGGCGATCCGTTCCAGGATGACCCGCGCATTCTGCCGGCGTTCAACGGCTCCTCGCCATCGGGCGATGTGACGGCGGACGTCGTGTATGCGAACTACGGCACGCTGGCGGATTTCGACCGGCTGAAGCAGCTCGGCGTGGATGTGAAGGGCAAGATCGTGCTCGTGCGCTACGGGCAGAACTTCCGCGGCGTGAAGGTGTATATCGCGCAGCAGCGGGGAGCGGCAGGCGTGATTATCTACTCGGACCCGGCCGACGACGGCTACGACCGCGGCGACAAGTATCCGCGCGGACCGATGCGTCCCGACTCCGCCGTGCAGCGCGGGTCGGTGCAGTTTTTGCCGATCTACTCGGGCGACCCGGAGACGCCGGGCGTGGCATCGACGCCTGATCTGGCGGACTCGAAACGCATTAGTGATCCGGCAAAGATGAACCAGCCGTCGATTCCGTCGAATCCGCTGAGCTATAAGGATGCGGCGCCGATCCTGGAGGCGCTGGAGGGCAAAGCGACTCCGCACGAGTGGCAGGGCGGGTTGCCCTTCACCTATCACCTGGGCGGCACAGGAGCGGTGAAGGTGCACATGCACCTGGAGCAGGACTATCAACTGCGCACGATCTGGGATGTGGTCGGGACGATCGACGGGACGGATCCGGGCCAGAAGGAAGACTGGGTACTGGCAGGAAATCATCGCGACGCGTGGGTGTATGGCGCGGTGGACCCGAACAGCGGAACGGCGGCGATGCTGGAGACGGTGCATGGGCTCGGAGCGTTGCTGAAGCAGGGATGGAAGCCGAAGCGGCGGATCGTTGTCTGCTCGTGGGATGCGGAGGAGGAGGGCCTGATGGGCTCGACCGAATGGGCCGAGGGTCACGCCGACCATCTCGCGCATGCGGTGGCGTACTTCAACATGGATGTGGGGGTGTCGGGGCCGAACTTCAACGCGTCGGCGGTGCCGTCGCTGAAGGAGTTTGTGCGCGATGTGGCGCGGCAGGTGGAGAGCCCGAAGGGCGGCACGGTGTATGAACAGTGGCAGAAGTCGCAGCGGCCCGGTCCGGGTGCGAATGCGTTCAATGAGCCGTCGAACTCAACGGCTAAGGCAGAGGGTGTGCGTGTCGGCGACCTGGGCTCGGGCTCGGACTACACGCCGTTTATTCAGCACCTCGGCGTGCCTTCGACCGACATCGGCTCGGACGGGCCGTATGGCGTGTATCACTCGGCCTTCGATAACTACAACTGGTTCATCAAGAATGCGGATCCGACCTTCGTCTATGAGCAGCAGCAGGCGCGGGTGCTTGGGCTGGAGATCCTGCACATGGCCGACACGGACGTGTTGCCTTACGACTACAGGACCTACGGTAACGATGTGGTTGGTTACCTGAAGAAGGCGCAGCGCCGGGCCACGGCGGATCATCTGCAGGTGGATTTCACGGAGGCGAACGCGGCGGCGGCCAGGTTTGCGGCCGCTGGCAGCCGAATTGGAACGATACAGTCAACTCCCGGCTCGCTGGATGAGGCGGCCAGAGCGCACCTGAATGAGGCTCTTCGCAACGCCGAAGAGGCGCTGCTGAACGAGGCGGGTCTGCCCCGCCGGCCGTGGTACCGGCACACGATCTACGCGCCGGGCGAGTACACGGGTTACGACGCGGTGGTTATCCCGGGAGTCAATGAGGGGATCGACGCGAAGGACGCTGCACGGACAAATGCCCAGCTTTCAGCACTTACGGAGGCATTGAACCGGTCGAGCTCCATTCTGGAATCAGCGGCAAAGTAGCTATCACAAATTGTTCTTGCCAAGAAGTAACTGGTCAAATACTCTGCGGAAATCCTTTTGGTATGCCCCGTTTGTTGCATTGTGCGACAGACTCGGCAGAAATAGGGCCCTCCGTACCCGTGCTGTTGAATGGCGAGGCGAGAGGGCGGCTGCCAGCATGTCGTTAGACGTGAGCTGCCGGAGGGACCAGGTGTACGACATGCTTCTTGCTTTGCTGTTCTTCTTCGTCGTCTTGTCGCCCCTCATCATCCATGTGGGGCTAAACGTGGCTGAGCGCATCGCACTGCGACGCGAGGCCCTGAACCCGGGCAGCCTGTCAGCCGCAAAGAAAGACCCACGCAGCGCGTGGGCCTCGGATGCTTCAGCACCGGCGGTCAGCTCCGCAGCGCCATCTGCTCGGTAACAATCTGCGTGAGGTCCGGCTTCTTGAGGCCGTGGACCTCCTCATTGAATTTGTCGACCTTGCTCGACCAGTTCATTGAGCAGAACTTCGGTCCGCACATGGAGCAGAACGCAGCCTCTTTGTAGTAGTCGTCGGGCAGCGTTTCGTCGTGCATGCCGCGGGCCGTGTCGGGGTCGAGCGAGAGCGCGAACTGCTTGTCCCAATCGAAGGTGTAGCGGGCGTGCGAGATGGCGTCGTCGCGATCGCGTGCGCCGGGACGGTGGCGTGCGATGTCCGCCGCGTGCGCCGCAATCTTGTAGGCGATGATGCCATCCTTCACATCCTTCTCGTTAGGCAGACCGAGGTGTTCTTTCGGCGTGACGTAGCAGAGCATGGCCGCGCCGTGCCAGCCGATCATCGCCGCACCGATGGCCGAGGTGATGTGGTCATAGCCGGGTGCGATGTCGGTGACGAGCGGGCCGAGCACGTAGAACGGAGCGCCGTCGCACATCTCCACTTCCTTGTCGACCTGTTCCTTGATCTTGTCCATGGGCACGTGGCCGGGGCCTTCGATCATGACCTGCACGTCGTCCTTCCAAGCCTGGCGGGTGAGCTCGCCGAGCGTCTTCAGTTCGGCGAATTGCGCTTCGTCGCTGGCGTCGGCAACGCAGCCGGGGCGGAGGCCGTCGCCGAGTGAGTAGCTGACGTCGTATTTGGCGAGGACCTTGGTGATGCGGTCGAAGTTCTCGTAGAGGAAGTTCTGCTTGTGGTTTGCGGTCATCCACTGCGCCATGATGGCGCCGCCGCGGCTGACGATGCCGGTGATGCGCTTGGCGACCATGGGCACGTACTGGATGAGCACGCCGGCGTGGATGGTGAAGTAGTCGACGCCCTGCTGCGCCTGCTCCTCGATGACCTCGAGGTAGAGATCGATCGAGAGATCCTCCACCTTCTTCACACGGCTGAGTGCTTCGTACAGCGGCACGGTGCCGATGGGGACGGGCGAGTGGCGAAGGATCGACTCGCGGATCATCGGGATGTCGCCGCCGGTGGAGAGGTCCATCACGGTGTCGGCGCCGAAGTGAACGGCGGTGTGGAGCTTGCGCAGCTCCTCGTCGACGTTCGAGACGATCGCGGAGTTGCCGATGTTGGCGTTGATCTTGCAGAGCGAGTTGACGCCGATGCACATCGGCTCAAGCTCGGGGTGGTTGATGTTCGCGGGGATGATCATGGTGCCGCGCGCGATCTCATCGCGGATGAACTCGGGCGCGACCTTCTCACGGTGCGCGACGAAGGCCATCTCTTCGGTGATGAGGCCCTTGCGCGCGAAGTGCATTTGGCTCATGTTCCAGTCGCCGGTGCGCGCGGCTTCTTCCCTGCGCTTTACGATCCACTCGGCGCGCGGCCTGGGGACGGCGTAACCGTTGCCGTTCGTGTGACCATTTCCGTTTGTGCTCATTGGCCTGAACTCCTGAAGGGCGGCCCACCGCCGCTGTTATCGAATGAGTATACGCCGCGGTGCGGTGACCACATCCTTGCGAGGCTCGGCCCAATCCTTTGCGGCATGGTGGCGAAAAGGCCGAAAACGGTTTCACGCAAAGGGCGCGGAGGAAAGACGCCAAGGTCGCCACGGCAGCCGTGCGGAGTTTGACGATTTTCATGCGCGGCATCAGTAGAATCTTTTTTGTGAGCAACACTTCCCCTGAACATCCTCTTCCTCTCGGTTTCCGCTGGTCTGCTGTGACTGCTGGCATCAAGGCCTCGGGTAAGCCTGACGTTGCGCTTGCCGTGTGCGACGGCGGAGCGAATGTGGCTGCCATGTTTACCAGCAACCAGGTGGTTGCTGCGCCGCTGATCGTGGGGCGCAGGCATCTGATTGCGACAAGCAATCGGGTAACGGCGCTGCTGGTGAATGCGGGCAATGCGAACTGCGCGACGGGGCAGCCGGGCATCGATGCGTGCAAGCAGAGCTGCGTCGCGGTGGCGGAGCAGTTTCACTGCGTGTTCGACGAGGTCTTCCCTTCTTCTACGGGGATCATCGGCGTGCCGCTGCCAGTCGAGAAGCTGATTGCGGCGGTGCCTGCGGCGAAAACCGCGCTGGGCTCGACGCAGCAACATGCAGAGGCGTTTGCGACGGCGATTCTCACGACGGATACCAAGCTGAAGGTGGCGCGTGCGAGTTTGGAGATCGGCGGCAAGACGGTTTCGATCTTCGGTTGCTGCAAGGGCGCGGGGATGATCGGGCCGCAGGTTGTGCCGCATGCGACGATGCTGGTTTATTTGTTCACCGACCTCGCGGCCAGCCCGGAGCAGTTACAAAGCATGCTGACAAAGGCTGTGGATGCGAGCTTCAACTGCATTTCGGTGGACGGCGATATGTCCACCAACGACACGGTGTTGTTGATGGCCAGCGGCAAGAGCGAAGTGGCGGCGGAGGGCGGCGCGGTGCCGGCGTTCGAGGCGGCGCTGCAGCAGGTGTGCGATTCGCTGGCGCATCAGATCGTCGACGACGGCGAGGGTGTCACTCACGTGATCACGCTGAAGATCACGGGCGCGGAGGGAGACTCCGATGCGCAGCAGATTGCTCGCTCCATTGCCAACTCGCCGCTGTGCAAGACGGCGTGGTCTTCGGCCGATCCGAACTGGGGGCGGCTGCTGGCGGCGGCAGGCAAGGCCGGCGTGAAGTTCGATCCGGCGCGTGTGACGATCACTATCGGCGGGCTGCCGGTGTTTGCGCACGGCGTTCGCGACGCTGCTTATGACGAGGCTGCAACCCATGCGGCGATGCAGGCGCGGGAGTACACGATTGCCATCGACCTGGATGCGGGCGGGGGGCGCGGGCACGGGCGGGCGCGGTTCGTCACGTGCGACCTGACGCACGAGTATGTCTCGATCAACGCCGACTATTCGACCTAGGTCTAAAGATTCGAGCGAAAAATAAATCAGCAGGCTCCGGTGACGTGTAGGATGGCTGTCGCCTTCCATTCCACATCTTCAGGAGTTTTTTCATGGCTGAAGTCGTCGTCGCCGTGCCACAGGCTACGCCTGCGCCTCTCGGACTGTTTGCCTTCGGAATGACCACGTGCGTGCTTTCGGCGGTCAACGCCGGCCTTCTCCCGGCGACCGGGCTTCCGTTGCTTCTTCCAATGGCGCTGGTTTATGGAGGACTGGCGCAAGTCATTGCGGGGATTGTCGAGTTCCGGAACGGCGCTACGTTCGGGGCGACCGCTTTCATCTCGTATGGCTTCTTCTGGATATGGTTTGCGCTGACACAGTGGACGGTCGGCACGGGGCTGATCAAGGTTGACGCCGCGGCTGCCACGGCCATGGCAGGAACCATTCTGCTGTTCTGGGGCATCTTCACGGCGCTTCTGTGGGTGGCGACGCTGCGGGCCAGCAAGATGCTGTGCCTGCTCTTCTTCCTGCTTGCGGTTACGTTTTTTCTGCTGGCGGCAGCGCACTTCGGCTTCCAGACGGGCAAGGCCGGAGGGTGGCTGGGACTGCTGACGGGTGTGGTGGCCATCGCGCTGGCCTTCGCCGACCTTATGAACGCGATGGCTCGACGGATCATCGTCCCCACGGGGGTACCCTTCGTCGTCGATTAGCGACACATTCTGTCCGATCCCCCACCCGTACCGTGCACAAATTCGCTCGCCGAATTATCGTAGAAGATGGCTATAGAGCTATAAGCGTGCGTAATGGAGGGTGGGATGGCGACAAATCTGGCGACGAATCTCGAAGGGGCCGTCAGGCAGGACATGACCGCGGAGGTCGCCGAGTGGATCGAGGCGTTCGACGAGGTCGTCGCGAAGGACTGGGAGCAGGGCGCGGCGCTGTTGTCCGCGTTGCGCACTCGCGCTCGCGAGGCTGGTGTGCCCGCGCCGGGCGACGTGGTCACTCCGTTCCAAAACACGATCCTCCGGCACGATGAGGTTCCGTATCCGGGCGACCGTTCGCTGGAGCGCCGCATCGAGGCGCTGATTCGCTGGAATGCAATGGCGATGGTGCACAAGCAGAACAAGCACGACGCGGGCATCGGCGGCCACATCTCGACGTATGCCTCGCAGGCCACGCTGCTCGAGGTGGGCTTCAACCATTTTTTCCATGCTTCGTACCCGAGCGACAAGGGCGAGCAGCCGGGCGACTTTGTTTACTTCCAGGGGCATGCCTCGCCGGGTGTTTACGGGCGCGCGTTTCTCGAGGGACGTCTCGAAGCCAGCCGGCTGAAGAACTTCCGCCACGAGTTGCGCGAGACGCCGGGGCTGAGCTCGTATCCGCATCCCTGGCTGATGCAGGATTTCTGGCAGTTCCCCACGGTCTCCATGGGCATCGGCCCGCTGAATGCGATCTACCAGGCGCGCTTGATGAAGTACCTGGAGAACCGCGGGCTTATTCCGCACACCGACCGCAAGGTTTGGGCGTTTGTGGGGGACGGCGAGACGGATGAGGTGGACACGCTGGGCGCGATCTCGCTGGGTTCGCGGGAAAAGCTCGACAATCTGATCTTCGTCGTGAACTGCAATTTGCAGCGGCTGGACGGCCCGGTGCGCGGCAATGCACGCATCATCGACGAGCTGGAGTCGGTCTTTCGGGGTGTCGGATGGAATGTCATCAAGGTCATCTGGGGCTCTGACTGGGATGAACTGTTCGCGCGCGATCACCAGGGCCTGCTGTTGAAGCGCATGGAGGAATGCGTTGACGGCGACCTGCAGCGCTTCAAGGCCAAGGACGGAGCGTATATCCGCAAGGAGTTCTTCGGCAAGTACCCCGAGCTGCTGAAGCTTGTGGCGGACAAGACCGATGAGCAAGTGGGGAACCTGCACCGCGGCGGCCACGATCCGGTGAAGATCTACAACGCGTACAAGCGCGCCCTGGAACACAAGGGTGGACCGACTGTGATTCTCGCGATGACGGTGAAGGGTTATGGCATCGCGAGCGCGCAGTCGCGCAACCCGACGCACTCGGAAAAGAAGCTGACAGACGACGCGCTCACAGCTTTCGTGAAGCGTTTTGACTGTGGCCTTTCTGCCGAAATAGTACGAAACGTCGACTTCTTCAAGCCGGAGAATTCCGATCCGGCGATGGCGTATATGCTTGCCCGCCGCGAGGCGCTGGGCGGCTTCCTGCCGGCGCGCACGGTGCCGAAGCTGGACTTCAAGGCGCCGCCGATCGAGTTTTTCAAGGCATGGCTGGCGGGCTCCAACAACCGCGCCATCTCCACCACGATGGGCTTTGTGAACATGCTGAACGGCATGCTGAAGAGCCCGGACATCGGCAAGCTGATTGTGCCGATCATTCCTGACGAAGGACGCACCTTCGGGTTCGAATCCACGATGAAGCAGGTGGGCATCTACGCACCGGAGGGACAGAAGTACACCCCGCACGATGCGGATATGCTGCTCGCTTACAACGAGAAGAAGAACGGGCAGATCCTGGAAGAGGGCATCACTGAAGCGGGCTCGATGGCGAGCTTTACCGCAGCCGGCACGGCGTACAGCAACTATCGGGTGCCCGCGGTTCCCTTCTTCCTTTACTACTCGATGTTCGGCTTCCAACGCATTGGCGATATGGCCTGGGCCTTCGCGGACTCGCGCGGCAGGGGCTTCATGATGGGCGGGACTGCGGGACGTACGACGATGCTCGGCGAAGGCCTGCAGCACCAGGATGGCCACTCGCACATCCTCGCCTCGACGATTCCGACCTGCAAAACTTACGATCCTGCGTACGTGTACGAGATGGCCGTCATCATTCAGGACGGCATGCACCGCATGTATGAGGAGGGTGAGAACCGCTTCTACTACCTGACGATGTACAACGAGGACTACCCGCAGCCGGCGGCACCGGAGAATCTTGAAGGCGTGCGCGAAGGCATTCTGCGCGGCATTTACAGGTTCAAGGCCGCGGGAAAAGGGGAAGCGAAGGTGCAGCTCTTCGGCGCCGGCCCGATTCTCAACGAAGTCGTCCGCGCGCAGCAGATTCTTGCGGAGAAGTACAGCATTGCAGCGGATGTGTGGTCTGTGACCAGCTATACAGAGCTGCGGCGCGACGCGATTGCGGTGGAGCGCTGGAACCGCCTGCATCCGGCTGAGAAGGAACGCGTGCCGTACATTGTGAGCGCGCTTGGCAGTGCGAAGGGGCCGATCGTTGCGGCCAGCGATTATATGAAGTCGCTCCCGGACGCGCTCTCGCCGTGGCTTGGTTCGCGCCTGGTTTCGCTGGGCACGGATGGCTTCGGGCGCTCGGACAATCGCGAGCACCTCCGCCGGCACTTCGAGATCGACGCGGAGTCCATCGTCGCGGCAGCACTCTCGAAGCTCGCTCGTGAAGGAGCCATCAAACCGAAGGTGGCCACACAGGCATTCGCGGAGCTCGGACTAAACCCCGAGGCCGCGGACGCGGCCACAGCCTGATCAGCAGCTCGACCCGATCATTCAACTCTCAAGGAAGAGGACTCGCCGCTTGGCCGACAATCCCCTGCTGCCCCAGAACCGCCTTCGCGAGCTGCACGCGCTGATGCGCCGTGTCCGAGTTGCAGATCGCCGGAGGTCAAAGTCCGCCCGTGAGGCGCTGCTGGCGGCCGCGCTGATTCATCTCTGTGAGGGAGACCTTGTCTCCGCGCCAGCGGACGATGCTACGCTTCGCGCCTTCGCGCCGAGGTCGAAAGCCGGAGACGACCCGCACGATGTCCCTCAGGGCCTGCGTATCCCTCTCTGCGCGGGCGCAGCACGCGGAATGCAGGCTGCGGGAACTGACCGGATCGCCGTCGCTTTCACTGATGCCGGAACAGCCGAGACGGGATGGGCGGATGCGTTGCGCTGGGCACATCGAGACCGGCTTCCCTTCCTGCTCATCGTCGCCGACGACGGTACTCCCCTTCGCCGCAAAGGATCTTCGCGCAATGCGCCGTTGCTGCTGTGGCCGGAGTTGACGAGGATGGCGCACGGTATTCACCTGCCACACTTCCCGGTGGATGGCTCCGATGCAGTTGCGGTCTACCGCGTCATGCAGGAGACCTCCGCGCGGGCGCGTTCCAGCGGCGGCCCCTCGGTGATGTGGGCGATGCTCAGCGCGGATCGGCTTGTGTCACGTGAACAACCCTTGAAGCGCCTGGAGGCTTATATGGCCACGCGCGGCATCAGCCTTCAGTAGATGTCATCCGGTTTGCCCCGATGAACAACCCGACATTCGCGAAGTCTCACGAACCATTACACTGACACCATGTTTCTTTCGCGGTCCCCCCGCCACTGGCCCTTTGCGGCAGCGCTGTTCGCGCTGCTATTCGCTGCCACCCTTGCCTGCGGAGAGACCGCCTCAGCGCAGTCTGTGCCGCCCGCAACCCCGGTCCCAGCGAACAGTGTGCCGTCCGTCCCTGCGCCCTCATCGGCCAACGGCCAAAACACTCCGAACCAGCCACAGACGACTCAGCCGCCGCAGACGCAATCTCTCCCGCAGCAGCCGCAGACGCAGCCCGCTAAACCTGCTCAGCCGACTCCCGACCCACTCGAGCAACCCATCCATGTTCAGAATCCAACTCAGAAGCCCGCGGAGATTCCGCCTGCGGTGCCTGTGGCTTCGGTGCCCAGCATGCCGCCTTACGGTCCGATGCCCGCAAAGCCGCATACCGATGCGCTCGGGTCCACCTATATCCCTGTCGACAGCATTGTCTATCCGCTGGCGTTGCGACTGTACTCTCTTGGTTATCTCAATACATCCTTCATCATGATGCGCCCGTGGACGCGGCGCAGCCTGCTGCACATGCTCGAGAAGAGCGAAGACGATATCACTTACGACGGCAATGACGAAGCTGTCGCGATCCTGGCAAAACTCCAGGATTACCTGGTCGACGAGACGCCGAGCGGCGATCTCAAGCGGGGGGCGGTTTACGGTGTAGAGTCGGCCTACACGCGCCTGATGGGCATCGGCGGCCCGGTGCTGCGTGACAGCTACCACCTGGGCCAGACGATCTACAACGATTACGGCCGGCCCTATGCAACAGGCTTCAACAACATCACCGGTTTCTCCAGTGTGAATGAGTACGGCCGTTTTTCGCTTTACATCCGCGGCGAGTACCAGCACGCACCGGCGTATGAAGGCTACAACCTTGGCCTTGCGAGCCAGCTCTCTTGTCTGGACGAGATTTGCCCGTTCGTTCCGCCGAACAACCCACAAGACACGATTCCGTACGGAAGCACGAACGATACGGTAAATACCTTTCGGCTGCAGGAGGCCTACGTCGCCTACCACGTGGTGGGCCATGAGATCTCGTTCGGCAAAACCGATTCGTGGTGGGGCCCAGGCATGGGCGGCGGCATGGCGTGGAGCAATAACTCCGAAAACCCCTACAGCTTCCGCATCAACCGCGTCGAACCGATGTACGTACCGTTTCTGAGCAAGCTGACAGGACCTGTGCGCTATGACTTCATGATCGGTCCGCTGCAAGGCCATACTGCACCGCACGGCTCATGGATGAACTCGCTGGGCTTCGCCCTCAAGCCGACCAAGAACTTTGACCTGAGCTTCCAGCGCACCATCGTATGGGGAGGCGCCGGACACGGCTGCATCGATCCGGTCACCAATGTCTATACGCCGTGCAAACAGCCCATCACGATTCACACCTTCCTGAAGGGCTTTTTCTCCTTCAGCGACACGACGGCCTACGAGAAATACTCGAAGGATGACCCGGGAGCTCGCTTCAGCACCTTCACCTTCTCTTACCGGCTGCCGTTCCTGCGCAAGTACGTCACGCTCTACACGGATTCCATCGCTCACGACGACGTGACGCCTCCCAGCGCCCCACGCCGCGCCGCCTATCGGCCCGGTATCTACATCACACAGTTCCCGCACCTTCCGAAGCTCGACTTCCGCATTGAGGCCGCGAATACCGATACGTCCACGCTGCGCAGTCTCAACGGCGAGTTCAATTACTGGGAGGTCGCCCAGAAACAGGCCTACACCAACAAGGGCTATATCATGGGCGACTGGGTCGGGCGCGAGGCCAAGGGCGGCAATGCGTGGCTCACCTATCACCTCTCCGGCAATGAGTGGGTGCAAGCCGAGTACATGTACAAGAAGACCCCCAAGGACTTCATCCCCGACGGCACGACGCAGCACCAGTTCACCGTCAACGTCATCAAGAACCTGCGGCCGGACATTCAACTCGACGCATGGCTGCAGTATGAACGCTGGAAGGCGCCTATCTACAAGGTTGGCCAACAGAGCAATGTCGTCTTTGCAGGGCAGATCAAGTTCTTTCCCAAACTGCATACCCAGCCGCACGCTAAGTAGTTCGGCGTGTCAGCGGCCCGAGGCGAGCCGGAAGTACTCCTCGTCCTGGCGGGCCGCTGCTGCGCGTATCCCTGGCTGTGCCTTGTCCGCCTCCACGGCCGCGCGGAAGTAGTCGAGCGAGCGCGCCAGCCCTTCGCGCAGTTGAATCTGCGGCTCCCATTCGAGCAATGTTTTCGCACGCGTGATGTCTGGCCGCCGCTGCTTCGGATCGTCGCGCGGCAGCGGCTTGAAGACAATCTCACACTGTGACCCGATCAGGGCCTGCACCTCGCGGGCGCACTCCAGAATCGTCCACTCATTCGGGTTTCCGATATTCACAGGATCATGTTCGCCGGACTTCGCCAGCCGCATGATGCCATCGATCAAATCCGAGACAAAGCAAAAGCTGCGGGTCTGCGACCCGTCTCCATAGACCGTCAGCGGATCGCCGCGCAACGCCTGCATCATCAGGTTGGAGATAACGCGGCCGTCGTTGGCCTGCAGCCGCGGGCCATAGGTGTTGAAGATGCGTACGAGGTGTGTATTCACGCCGTGATAGCGCCGGTACGCCGCCACCGCCGCCTCGGAAAAGCGCTTCGATTCGTCATACACCGAGCGCGGACCGATCGGGTTCACGTTGCCCCAGTAGCTCTCCACCTGCGGATGAACTTCCGGGTCGCCATAACACTCCGAGGTCGACGCATGCAGATATCCGGCGTCATAACGCTTCGCGATCTCCAGCGTATTCAGCGTTCCTACGGAGCCGACCCGCAGCGTCTCGATCCCCAGCCGCATATAGTCCACCGGACTGGCGGGCGAGGCGAAGTTGAAGACGTAATCCACCGGACCGGCGTCGAAGGGCTCGCAGATATCGATCTGCAGAAAATGAAACTTCGACTCTTTCGCGAGGTGCTGCAGATTCGCAGGGTTTCCGGTCGCAAGATTGTCGACGCCCACCACGTCGTTGCCTTCGGCCAGCAGAGCGTCACACAGGTGCGACCCCAGGAAACCTGCCGCACCCGTCACCAAAACCCTTTTCGAACCCATCCATACTCCCTTACGGTCGCGCGCGTGCCCTCTCAGGCTCATGCACCAAGAACAGCGCGGTCTGTCTCTCTCTTTGCGCTCAGCCGATGGCCGCCGAAACCGTTTCGCGCACCGGCAACGCCGTCGGCCGTCCGATGCTCAGGTACGTAAAGCCGTGGTCCTGCATCACCGCGGGATCGAACAGATTGCGCCCGTCAACAACGATCGGATAACGCAGCGCCGCATGCAGCCGCCGCAGATCGAGTCCGGCGAACTCTATCCAGTCGGTGAGAATCAGCAACGCATCAGCCTCCTTGGCGGCCTCGTAAGCATCCGCGGCGTAGCTCATTGCAGATGAGGGCGGCAGTTCCAACTTTGCACGCTCCATCGCCGCAGGATCGTATGCGACGACGCTGCAGCCCTCTCCCAGCAACAGTTCCACCAGGTCAATCGCGGGGGACTCGCGTATATCGTCGGTCTCTCCCTTGAACGAAAGCCCGAGCACCGCCAGGCGCTTTCCGCGCAGGGTCCAGAGCGCCGACCGCACCTTACTCAGGAAACGTCGTTTTTGCTGCGCATTGATCTTCTCCACTTCGCTCAGGAGATTGAAGTCCACGCCCATCTCCTGGGCTACAGAGCGAAACGCCGCGACATCCTTGGGGAAGCACGAGCCGCCATAGCCGATGCCGGGCCGCAAAAAGCGCGGACCGATGCGCGAATCAAGGCCGATGCCACGAGCGACTTGCTCCACGTTCGCATCCGCCGCCTCGCACAGATTGGAAACTGCGTTGATAAACGAGATCTTCATGGCCAAAAAGGCATTCGACGCATGTTTGATGATCTCCGCGCTCTTGGTCGAAGTCATCAGGAGCTGCGGTGGGGAGTGCATCGAACAGCCGCCTTCAATCGCCTCGGCTTCTTCGTAGTAGGCTCCGGTCACGAGCGGCGCGTAGATCTGTTTCAGCAGGGCCGCAGCGCGCTGATTGTCGGCGCCCACCACGATGCGGTCGGGGTGCAGGAAGTCTTCAACGGCCGTGCCCTCGCGCAGAAACTCCGGATTCGAAACCACATCGAACATCTCGCGATTGACTCCGCTGCGTTCGATCACCCGGCGGATCCATTCATTCGTGTAGACCGGTACCGTGCTCTTCTCCACGATCACCTTGTATCCGCTGACGTGCCGCGCGATCTCGCTGGCCACCGCCTCCACATAGGAGAGGTCGGCATCCCCGTTCTCCGCCTGCGGCGTCCCCACGGCAATGAAAATCGCGTCGGACTCACGCGTCGCCTCGGCCAGGTCGGTTGTAAATTTCACGCGCGTGTTTCTGTAGCGCTCCAGCAGGTCGGGAAGGTGTTTCTCATGGATGGGGATGTCGCCGGCGCGCAGAGCTGCCACTTTGTTCTCGTCGTTGTCGACGCAGATCACGTTGTGACCGATCTCCGCGAAACAGATGGCTGCCACGAGCCCGACGTACCCGGACCCGACGACCGCTATCTGGCAAGCATCTTCCATCCCACCCACTCCTTAGAAGTCCTATGCTTAGGCATTGTAGAACCTCGTCGCTTCTGGCCGGTTGTCTCGCCGTATTCAAACACTCCGGCCCGGACGAATTTTCAAGTAGACTAGGGACCAATGACCTCCGGAAGGCCCGAAGCTTCCCTACTGCCAGCAGATGCGAACCCTCCTGCTGGGGCCGGGCATAATCCCGCCGATGCGACGTTATCGGAGGCGCTCCTCACTGTCAGAAAGCGCAAATACCTCATTGCCGCCATCGGGCTGCTGGGTATCGGCTATGGGTTCTACAAGGGCACGACGCAGCCACGTCTCTACCAGGCGACAGGCACCATCGAGATTCGCACCGGCTCGTCCAACCAGTTTCGAGTCAATGGAAGCGCGGGTTACGGCTCTGCAAGTTCCTCGCTTCAGACTCAAGTCGCCATCATTAAGAGCGACACGGTCTTGTTGACCGTAGCGCGCGACCTGGACCTGCCCAACAACGCGGCTTTCACCGGGTACAACGGTCCCAACCGGCATCTCAGCCTCGATGATCTGAACGTTCGTCAGGGCGCTCTGAACGGCATGAACGCCGACATCAGCGTGGGCGTGGTCCCAAAGACAGACCTCGTTCAGATCAGTTGTCAGACGCTGGACCCCAAGCTTTCCGCCGATATCGTCAACCGGCTCACCCGTGAGTTCATCCAGCGCGACCTGCAAGCAAGTTACGAAGCGACACAGCGAGTTGCAGACTTCCTGAATCTGCAGCTCCGGGAACTGAAGCAGCAGGTCGAGACACAACAGGAGCAGTTGATCGACCTGCAGAAGCGGATCGGTGTTCTTGGTTTCGATCCACAGCACAATCAAATCCAGTCGACCCTCGATGACCTGACGCGCGCGGTCAGTTCCGCGCAGATTGCCAGAATCCAGCAGCAGGCCCGGTACAAGACACTGAGCACCATGAATCCGGACGCGCTGGATGGGACAATCGGGGCCCAGGCCGCAGGTGGGCTGTCGACCACCCTGAGCGCTCTCCGCGGCACTCGCGAACAGTTGCTGGCGCAATACGCGGAGCGCAATGCGGAGCAAGGGGAGAAGCATCCCCAAGTCAAGGCCCTCACCGCCCAGATCAACGAGATCAACAGGCAAATCATCGAGGAACAAAAGCGGCTGGTTGACCAGGCACGTGAGGCGTATGTCGCCGCCAGCGATAACGAGCAGCAGACCCGCGGGGCGCTCGAGGCCGAAAAGGCCGAGGCGTACAAGCTGCGCGACGATCTCGTCGAGTACACCCTCCGCCAGCGCGACTTTGAATCCAATCGCACCCTTTATGAGGGTCTTTCGCAACGCCTCCGGACGGCCGGGATTGAGGCGGGCCTCGAGTCCACGGAAATCGACATCATCGACCCCGCCTCGCCGCCAGTTGCTCCCACGCTGCAATCGCGCTCCAGCATGATGCTCGTCGACGGGCTCCTGATGCTGACGCTGGGTATCATCATCGCCTTCGTCCTGGAGAGCCTCGACACCGGCATCCGGACGGTCGCGCAGATTGAATCGATCACCGGTCTGCCGTCTCTCGCACTGATCCCGCGGATCCGGCGCACCGCCGCCGAGATCGCCGCACAGACAGTCGTGCAACGAAATCTCGGCGTCATCGGCGCACCCATGTCCCAGTTCGCTGAGGCATTCCGCGCACTGCGCACCTCGCTGCTGCTGTCGGTTGCGGGACGTGAGCCCCAGGTGATTCTGTTGACGAGCGCGACTCCCAGCGAAGGCAAGACGACGGTCGCCATGAACCTTGCCTGCGTCCTCGCCCAGCGCGATGTTCGCGTGCTGCTCATCGATGCCGACCTTCGCCGGCCTACGATCCACCATCGCTTCAACATCAATGGAAAAATTGGCCTCAGTTCCGTGCTAACCGGGAGCGTGCAACTCCACCAGGCCATCCAGCAGGTCCCTGAAGTGGCTAGGCTGGATATCCTGGTCAGCGGTCCAGTGCCTCCCTTCCCCACTGAAATGCTCGCCTCGCAAGCGATGAACCAGTTGCTTGCAGAGTGCCGCGGCCTCTACACCCACATTGTTCTCGATTCGCCTCCGCTGCTGTCCATCACCGATTCTGTCGTACTCGCTCATGACGCGGACGCGGTCGTGCTCGTCGTCCGCCAGGGCAAGGCCAATAAACACGCCGTCCGCCGCGCGCGCGATCTCCTGCTGCGCGCCAGCACTCGCATCACAGGCACCGTCCTCAACGCGGTCGACCTCAACTCTCCGGAGTACTACGCTTACTATGGCTACTCCGGCTACTCCGGATATGCCTCCGGCGGCGTCGACAGCAAGGCATGGGACTCGCGCGGAAATGAGAAGCCCAGCTCGCGCAACGGAGGTGCAAAGTGATTGCGCGTATCTCAAGCTCGATTCGCCGCTCGCGCATGCTCCTGCTTTTTCTTGTCGCCATGTTGGTGCCCGGGTCGTCCTCAACGTGTTCGGCCCAGTTCAGTGGTCCGGGCCCAACGGTTCAGGCGCCCTCAACGGCGACGGTCACCACCGACCGCGCCGTGCTATTCCCTCCAAGCCGCGACCCCATACTCTCGCCCGGCGATCAGATTCGGGTCCTGGTCTTCGAGCAGGCCGACTACACCCCGGAAGTCCGGCTGGATGCCAACGGCACGGCTATTTTGCCGCTCATCGGCGCGGTCGATTTGAATGGCAAAACTGTCTCCCAGGCGGAGAAGCTCATTGAGGAACGCCTGATCGACGCACAGATCTATCGCAACCCCCAGGTCACGATCCAACTCGTCGAGGGGGTCAACCAGGCGGCCACCGTTGTTGGCGAGGTCCACTCAGTTGTCCCGATCATCGGCTCGCGCCGCCTGCTGGATGTCCTCGCCGTCGCCGGCGGCCTGCCGCCTACCGCCAGTCACGTCATCACGATCAGCCGCTCCGGTGTCGCGGAGCCCATCGTCGTCGATCTCGGCACGGACCCACTTCACAGCGGCCTCGCCAATGTCCCCATCTTCCCGGGCGACACCATCATCATCGGCCGCATCGGCGTCGTGTACATGCTGGGTGCTTTCAAGAGCCCCGGGACGATTCCTCTTACGCAGTACGCTCCCCTCACCCTCATGGAAGCCACTGCGCTGAGCGGAGGGCTGAACTTCCAGGGCAAATTCGACGATGTCCGCCTGATTCGCACCAGCGGCGACCACCGGACTGTCGTCAAGCTCGATATTCAACGAATTCTGCACGGCAAAGATGCAGACCCGATCCTGCAGGCCAACGACATCGTCTTCCTCCCAGACAGCACCCTCAAAGCGTCCATCAGCAACGGCAGCCTCGGAACCTTGCTCGGCATCGTCTCCCTGCTGCTCGCCGTCGCTCATGTCTGACGCAGGTCTCCACATGGTGCGCCTCGCCTACGTCGTCTCGCACCCCATCCAGTACCAGGCGCCGCTGCTCCGCCGCATCGCGCGCGAACCGGATATCGACCTCACCGTCCTCTTCGGCTCCGACTTCTCGGTCCGCGGCTACAAGGACGAGGGCTTCGGGCGCGAGGTCACCTGGGACGTCCCGCTTCTCGATGGCTACCGGAGCCAGTTTCTTCCGCGCCTCCGCGATACAGGGACGGTTTCGCCGCTCAGCCCCATCAGCCGAGGCATTCTCCGCCGCCTCCGCAACCCTGACGGCTCCCCTGCCGTCGACGCCCTGTGGGTTCACGGCTACGCCAGCGCCAACGCTCTTCACGCCATCTTCGCCGCCAATGCACTCGGCATTCCCGTTCTCCTCCGCGCTGAGTCCTGGCTCGCCGACCGCCCTCGCAGCCTATCCACGCTACTTACCAAACAGCTGTTTCTCCGGCTGCTCCGCCCCGCCATCGCCGCCACGCTTCCCATAGGCTCGCGCAACCGCGACTACTGGAGCCATTATTTCGGCCCGGACATGCCGCAGTTCCTGATGCCCTATGCCGTCGACAATGCCTATTTCGCGCAACGCGCCGCGGCCGCAGATCCAGGCAAACTCCGCGACGAGCTGCAACTCACACCTGGGCGCCCCGTCATCCTCTTTGCCTCCAAGCTGCAAACTCGCAAGCACGCCGATCATCTGCTCGAGGCCTACGCCCGCCTCTGCGCCACCGCACCCAACCCGATCCCGTACCTCCTCATCGTGGGCGATGGCGAAGATCGTGACCGCCTTCAAGACCGTGCTGCCAAGCTCGCACTTGAAGGAATTCGTTTCCTCGGCTTCCGCAATCAGTCCGAACTTCCCGCCTTCTTCGCGCTCGCCGACGTCTTCGTCCTGCCCTCCCGTCACGAGCCGTGGGGTCTCATCGTCAACGAGGCCATGGCCGCCGGCTGTGCTGTCATCGTCTCCAACGAAGTCGGTGCGCACGCCGACCTCGTCAACGACGGGGTCGAAGGCTTCGTCTTTCCCGTCGGCGACATTAGCGCTCTCACCTCAGCCCTGGCCCGCGTCCTCTCCAGCCCCGGACAGACCCAGCGCATGGGCGAGGCCGCGAGGGAGCGCATCGCGTCCTGGGACTTCGAGGCCGACGTCCGCGGCCTTCGTCAGGCAATTGCGCATGTCACAAGACGGCTCTGCGCGGGGGGCAGTTCTAAGTTCTAAGTTCTAAGTTGCATGGGGAGGCCGGAAATCGCGCTCTCCTTACAACTTCCAACGTAGAACTTACAACCCGGCTGCCACAGACCGCCTTGCTATTCTGTTCTCCACTCATGAGAATCCTCCACATCGTCGGAACCGTCAGCCCCGCGGCAGGCGGCCCGACGGAAGTTATCCGGATGCTCGTGCGCTACGCGCCGCCGGGCTACGTCAGCGAACTCGCCACCCTTGACGACCCCGCCGCGCCTTTCCTCCGCGATCTTCCGTTTCCGGTCCACGCCCTCGGCTCGTCGCGCAGACGCTGGTTCCGTCCAGCCCTTCTGAAATGGCTGCGGAAAAACCGTTCGCGCTTCGACGGAGTTATTGTGCATGGCCTGTGGGAATTTACCGGGCTTTCAGCATTACTAAGCGTAACTAAATGGCCGGGATATGTTGTATTTACGCACGGAATGCTCGACCCCTACTTCAAGCACGCCTACCCTGCAAAGCACGCCAAGAAGTGGCTCTACTGGCTTGCGGCCGAGTACTGGGTGCTCCGGGGCGCCCGCCGCGTCCTCTTTACCACGAACGCCGAACGCGACCTTGCCGCCCAAAGCTTCTGGCTGCACCGCTGGAATCCCATGGTCGTCCCCATCGGCTCGGAGGCCCCGCCGTCCAATACATCCGTGCTGCTCGACGCCTTCCGGGCGGCCTGTCCCGCGCTCGCCGGCCGCCGCCTTCTCCTTTTCCTGGGGCGGATCAATGAGAAGAAAGGCTGCGATCTCCTGGTCAAGGCGTTTGCCAGCCTTTGCGCAACGCACCCCGATCTCCATCTCGTGATGGCCGGGCCGGACCCGGCCAACTGGCGCGAACGGCTCGAGGCGCTTGCCTCTCAGTCGGGCTGCACAGATCGCATCCACTGGCCCGGTCTCCTACTCGGCGACGCCAAGTGGGGTGCCTTCGCTGCGTGCGAGGCCTTCGTTCTTCCCTCCCATCAGGAAAACTTCGGCGTCGCCGTCGTCGAGGCCCTCGCATCCGGGCGGCCGGTCCTTCTCACCCATCCGGTTAACATCGCGCAGGATATCGAAGCTGACGGTTGCGCTCTCGTCGAGCCCGACACTGAGGAAGGCATCACGCGGTTGCTCACCCGCTGGCTGGCACTCACTCCCATGCAGCAAACCGAGATGGCCACGCGCGCCCGCGACAGCTTCCTCCGCCGCTACGACATGCGCCGTAATGCAGAGGCGATCCTGCGCGTCTTCGAGAAACCAGACACCGCCCAGGCCGGGCACGCAACTCCAGTTACGGAGGCCCGCTGATGCCGCGCCCGGCCGACTACCGTGCCGATGAGCACATCCACTCTGGCGACGACCCGTACACCCGCCCAGCCTTCTCCTTCTCCAACCGCGTCGCGCGCCTGCTCTGGAACATCATCTGGCTGCTGCTCTATCGCCCTTCTCCGCGGCCTTTCCATGCATGGCGGGCCATGCTGCTGCGTCTCTTCGGCGCGACGCTCGGCCCGGACTGCCACTTTTATCCGGCCTCGCGCGTCTGGGCGCCGTGGAATCTCCACTGCAGCGACCACGTCGCGGCTGGCGATGGCGTTGAGATCTACAACCCTTCACGCATGGAGTTCGGCTCGCACGTCATCCTCTCGCAGGACTGCTACCTCTGCGGCGCAACCCACGACTACAACGACCCTGCCTTTCCTCTGCTCGCCTACGCCATGACCGTCGGACCCTACGCCTGGATCTGCGCCCGCGCCTCGGTCTCTCCGGGTGTCCGCGTCGGCGAAGGCGCCGTGCTTGGTCTCGGCTCGGTGGCCACGCGCGATCTCGAGCCCTGGACGGTCTACTCCGGCCATCCGGCACAACCGATGCGCAAGCGCCAGCGCAGTGAAGCTGCGGTTCCAACGGCGGAGACGGCTGCGCAGTGAACGCCACACCCACACCCAATGTCTCCGTCCTCATCCTCACTCTTAACGAGGAGCAGGATCTTCCCGGCTGCCTGGATTCCGTCGCGTGGTCCGACGACATTCACGTCTTCGACTCCAACTCGACCGACCGCACTGCGGAGATCGCCCGCGCACGTGGCGCCTCCGTTACAGCGCGAACCTTCGACACCTACGCGCGGCAGCGCAACGCCGCGATGCAGCTTCCGTTTCGCCACGAGTGGGTGCTCGTGCTCGATGCCGATGAGCGCGCCACCCCTGAGCTCTCCCTGGAGGTGCAGGGCGCTGCCGCGAAGGCCCCTGCGAACGTCAACGCCTTTCGCATCCGCCGCCGGGATTTTCTCTGGGGCACATGGCTCAAGCATGCGCAACTGACGCCGTACTATGTGCGTCTGCTGCGTGTGGGCAAGGTCCACTACACGCGCGACATCAACGAGTTCGTCGAGGTCGAAGGGGACACAGGCCAGCTCTCCGCGCCGCTCGACCACATGGCCTTCTCCAAGGGGCTCGCGCACTGGGTCGCCAAGCATAACCTGTACTCCACTGCGGAGGCGGAATTACTCGCAACCGGCGATGCGGTGCGCGACGCGTCGCTCAAGGACGCGCTCTTCGCCTCCGACTTCCACGACCGCCGCGCAGCGCAGAAGGCGATCTTCTACCATATGCCTGCGCGTCCGGCGCTGAAGTGGATCTACATGATGTTCGTGCGCGGCGCCGTGCTCGATGGCGCGGCCGGCGTGATGTATGCCACGCTGCAGAGCTTCTACGAGTACCTGATCGAGGTGAAGAGCCGCGAGATTCTGCGACGGCGCAAAGGCCTGTCGATCTGAACTGTGCGCTTAAACGAGAAGGACGAGGGCGAGATACCAGGTGTCAGTGCCATAAGGCTCAGGGAGCGGTGGCCACCCGTTCGTATCTCGCTCTCGTCTCTCTACCCGCGCAATTTGGCGAGCAGATCTGTGGGATGCACGGGCTTGGCCAGGATCTCGAACTCATGGCCCTGCGCTCGTGCCCTCTCCAGAAGGTCGGCGGTTGCCGCCTGTCCGGAGAACAATAGTACCTTGCAATTTGGAAGTTTGGCGCGGGTCTGAATGGCGGCCTCAATGCCGGTCATTCCGGTCATGATGACGTCACTGATCAGCATGTCGGGTTTGAAGGTGTCCAGCGCCTCAATTGCCTTCTCGCCGCTATAGACTGCACGCGCCTCAAAGCCTGCCTGGTTCAGGATGATTGCCAGCGTGTTTGCAATCACTTGCTCATCGTCAGCGACAAGAACGCGAGGCTTCGGGCTGTTTGTGTTGGTTTCTGCCATGTGGGTCCCTGAAAAAGAATTCCTTCCGTGGGCTGCCTTGTTCGTAGCCACAGCACAACCCACTCTCGTCATGATACGGGAGCCCGGGCGAGCGACGCAGCTTATCCTAGCCCACTCTGATGCGAAGTTCCACAGCAACGCTGCTCAAATTCCTGCGTTTAACATCTTTCCGCACCGACAGTTAGACGATGCTACTCTCAAACCGTGGTTGACCTTCACCACCATCTGCTGCCGGGACTCGACGACGGGCCGCCGGATCTCGCGACGACCCTCAAGATGGCGCGCATGGCCGCCGAGGACGGGATCAGCCACGTCGTCTGCACGCCGCACGCCAACACGCGGTATCCCTTCGACGCCGAGCGGAACCGGGGCCTGCTGGACGAGGTGCGGCAGGTGGTCGCCGACGCCGGGCTGCGGCTGATCCTCGGCTCGGGCTGCGACTTTCACCTGAGCTACGACAATGTACGCGATGCTCTCCAAAACCCGCACCGTTACACGGTGAACGGAGGGGAGTACATCCTGATCGAGCTGCCGGATTACGCCCTGCCACCCACGCTGGAGGAGACGTTCTACTCGTTGCGGGTGGCCGGGATGACGCCGATCCTGACGCACCCGGAGCGCAACCCAACCTTGCAGCAGGATGATGCCCGACTGAAGAATTGGATACGGGACGGGATGCTGACGCAGGTGACGGCTGCGTCCGTCACAGGGTTGATGGGACGCACGGCGCAAAAGATGGCGGAGCGGATGCTCGCGGACCGCTGGGTTCACTTCCTCGCGACTGATGCACACAACATCAGCACTCGGGTGCCGAAGATGCGGGAGACGCGGGACCACATCGCGGCCCGTCACGGCGAACAGTATGCCCAGAGGCTTTGCACCGAAAATCCACAGGCGGTGTTCGACAACCGGCCTCTGCCCCCGCAGGATCCTGCGCAAAAAATTTTTGAGTCTGCCGAGGACGAGTTGCTGGAGGACAAGCCTCGCGGGTTGCTGCGGCGCATCTTCCGGCGGTGACCGGCGGTACCCTCCCCTCCCCCACTTTTGCGCAAAATCTTCAGCGGACGCGGGTTAGGGGTGGACCTCCGTGTGTTCTGAAGGGCCTGAAATGGCAAGACCCAGCTCTCGCCGGGTCTTCTGCCTCTTTTTCAATTATATCAACCGTGTCAAGAGGAGGGCACGAGCAGGCCTCCCCTTGTCAGCGCCCCGGGTGGCTGTGGGGCGCGTGGCCAGGTTCGAAGATGACGAAGCAGTCATGATTGGCGATGTAGAGCTGGTCGAAGGGGCCGGTGGGGAGCAAACCATCGATGACCAACTGCTTCAGACCGGTGTTGCCAATCCATGCCTGCGCGCTAAAGGTTTGTGATCCCACCGACAGCACGGTGTGGAAGGTGGTCGCGGCAGAGTTCTTGCCGTTTTCGTCGGCGATCCATTTCGTGCCCATGGGAAGGGCAGAGGGAGGGATCATGACCGGCTGAAGGACGACCATGTCGGCGCCACTGTCGAGAAGCAGGTTAAGTGGCTCCGCGCTGATGGTCGAATGCACGGAGATCGCGATGAGACGAGGCACGAGGGCACCGTCGCGAGTGCGCACCGGGGTGATGCGGACGTGATCGCCGGTGAGCTCGGAGAGGATGCTCTCGTCGTTGTCGAACTCGATGAGATGGTGGCGGTTGTCGATGAGGTAGTTGGTCTGGAGAAGCACGTCCTCACCGAGAACACCGCGCAAATGCGAGTCGATGGCTTTGAACTGAGAGAGAGGCTCGACGAGAACGGAAAGAGGGCCGGAGTCGATGGGACCGAGCGAGAGGCTCTGCACGGTGACGCGGCGGGCATCGGTGGTGTCGTTCCAACTGGCCAACCTGGCGCTCTGTGCTGTTGCCAGGTGGAGCGAGGCGGCCAGTTGCGGATCGACAGCGGACGATGTCGCTCCTGTGTCGAGCAGGAAAGAGTACGGGCCCAAGCCGTTGACACGCACCGAAACGACGATCATGTAGCGATGCGGAGATTTGAAGTGAATGGTGTTGTCGGTGCTTTCGGCGACGCAGACGAACCGCACCAGGAGAGCGATGGAGAGGATCGCGAATCTGACAAAACGCGAGTGCGCGATGGACGAATGAGACATAGTGCTCTGCGAACCGTGAGGCATGCGGATGCTCCTGTCGGCCGGGGAATAGGGGGCGTCATTGGGGCTGGAATAACCCCTTGAAATGGGCCCACATCTATCCGGTTAGCACTACGCTAGGCCTGGTGAGGCGCTGCTGAAAGCATCGGCACGGACGAACTGGGGACAAAAAAGGCCATCCGTGACGAAGCGCCGTTAAGGCGTGACGAATGGCAAGGATGTTCTGCACAGAACAGGGACTTGAAGACCGTATGTGCAAGTTTTGAATTTGCGTTATGAGCGGCGACGATCCTGTCGGCACGGAATGATTGTGTTCAGGAGGAAGCCCCTCTAGACTGAACCGATGTTCAGGCGCGTCGCTCTGCTTTTACTCCTGTGCAGCAGCGTTTGTTGCGCGCAGGGGAAGATGGCTTTCACGGTCTCGATGCCACAGCCTTCCAACCACACCTACCATGTGACCTTTCGCTGCGAAGGGCTGCACGGTGAGCTGCAGGACTTCAAGATGCCGCAATGGTCGCCGGGCTACTACGGGATTGAGAACTATGCGCGTAACGTTTCCAACTTTCACGCCAGGGGCGTGGGCGGCCATGAGCTTGGCTGGGAAAAGGTGACAAAGAACACGTGGCGCGTGGTAGCGGAGAATGCTCCGGCGATCGTGCTGGAGTACGACGTCTTCGGGAATACATCGTTCGCAGCCAGCAACTACCTGGGGGAGGATCGAGCCTATCTGACACCCGCGGGTCTCTTCATGAATCTGGCGGGGCATCTGCAACATGCGGTCACGGTGAAGATCGATTCGCCAGCGAACTGGCACCTGATCTCGACGGGGCTGGAGGAGTTGCGCGGCCAGAGAAATACATTTGAGGCGCCGGATTTCGACGTGCTCTATGACTCACCGATTCTGATAGGTAACCAGGAACGCCTGGAGTTCGAGGTGAGAGGCGTGCCTCACTATGTTGCGATTGAGAATGTGCCTGCGCAGGTGGACCGCACGAAGATGGTCGCGGACCTGAAGTCCATGGTGACTGCGGCAACGCAGTTGATGGGACACGTTCCGTACACGCACTACACCTTTCTGATGATGGGACGCGGAGGCGGCGGGATTGAGCACGCGAACTCCTCCTCGAACCAGTTCGATGGAACGAAGCTGACGACGCCGGAGGGATACCTGCACTGGTTGAGCTTTATCAGCCACGAATACTTTCATAACTTAAATGTGAAGCGCATTCGTCCTGTGGCCCTGGGGCCGTTCGACTACGACCAGGAAAATTTGACGAACATGCTCTGGGTGTCGGAGGGATTGACGGTCTACTACGAGAATCTTGTGCTGGTGCGCGCCGGGCTGATGACGAGGGAGGAATACCTTGCTGAGATGGCGAGCGCCATCGGAAAGTTCGAGAACAGCCCCGGCAGGCACTACCAATCGGCGACCGAATCGAGTTTCAACACGTGGAATTCGAGCTCGGGAGTAGGGGGCGACCGCAACACCACCATTTCCTATTACGACAACGGCGCGATGCTGGGCGCGATGCTCGATCTGAAGATACGGGAGAGCAGCGGGAACCGAAGGTCGCTGGATGATGTGATGCGCGGGCTGTATGAGACGTACTACGTGCAGAAGAAGCGCGGATTCACGGATGCTGAGTTTCAGGCAGAGTGCGAGCGTGCGGCGGGAACCAAGCTCGATGAGGTGTTCTCGTATGCTTCGACGTCGAGAGAAGTGGACTATGCGAAATATTTCGCGCTGGCCGGGTTGAAGTTGAGTGCAAAATCGGAGGCTGCTCCCGGCGGCTCGATCGGACTCGATACACATACCGAGGAAGTACCGCCGAACGAGTTGCCCGCTGGACGTGGAGGACGGGGACGCGGCAGTGCGCCGGTGCTGCGGTTGATTGTGACCGATACAGCGGTTGGATCGACGGCGGCTCGTGCGGGTTTGCGGCCGGGCGACCGGATTGCCAAGGTCGATGAGAATGCGGCAACCCCGGTTGTGCTGAATACGGCTATCAACGCGAAGAAGGCTGGCGAAACGATCAGGCTGAACGTTTTCCGCGGAGAAAAAGAGATGACAATCGATGTTGAAGTGGCTCCGAAAGTCAAGCGTACTTTCGCGCTGTCGGCTGCGGAAGGCGCTTCGCCGGCTCAACAGGAGATTCTGAAGAATTGGTTGCGAAAGGGCCTGTAAGGAACCGGACGGTTCGGTTGCTCGTATCCATCTCACAAGGAGTCCTATGCCCATGCTCGGCAGCGTAAAGAGATGTGTCGGTGTGTCGGTCTTTGTTCTGGTCTTTGTGACTGGCCTGTGTGCGCGCGCTCAGGCCCCGATTGTGGAAGAGCCGAATTACAAGCCGACGCTGACCTTTGATGTCGCGGTTATTCGTCTTGCTCCGCCGCCGGACGCCAATTTTCACGTGTCCGTCTCGAGCCCGCCGCACTCCAGCCGCTTCGAGGCGACGAACCTTCCGATGAAGGCGATGCTCCAGATTGCGTATGGCTTCGACGCGCCGATTGTGGGCGCACCAGACTGGGTCACGAACACGTTCTATGACATCAACGCCCGCTCGGATGAAGCCGCCGATGCCAGGCTTGCCAAGCTTACGGATAACGAAGTACGGCTGGAAAAGCGAAATGCGATTCGCGTACTGCTGGCCGAGCGCCTGGGGCTGAAGACGCATCTCGAGACTCGCAACAGCTCGATCTACCACCTCGTCGTGGCGAAGGGCGGCGTCAAGCTGCAGGCTGTGCCAGTGCCCAAGCCGGCTGACGGCGAGGCGCCAGCGGCGCCGCCACCGGCCAACGTGCAGGCGCATGGCTCGCGACATGGGCTTGAGTTTGTGGGGACGAATGCCGGGATGCGTGCCATTGCAGGCGCGCTGAGCTCGATGGTCGAAGCACCGGTTGTCGACAAGACCGGCCTCACGGGCAGCTACAATTACACGCTTCAGTTCGGGCGTGACTGGTCCGCGAGCGATCCTGAGGGCTGGCCCTCGATCTTCACGGCGGTGCAGGAACAGATTGGGCTCAAACTCGAAGCAGAGCACGAGGCCGTGCCGAACCTTGTGGTCGACCACATCATCAAGCCGACGGAAAACTGAGACTCGCCGGCTTACCGGTGGGAGCTCAGTTCACGGCCGCCAATTCGAGCGCTTCCTGCTCCGCGGTCTCTTGCGGCTCGGCCTTAGGAGCAGGCTTCGATTCTCTCCGGGTGTCGATGGTTCCCGTGATGTAAGCTCCATCTTCAACCGAGATGCGGGCGGCCACGATGTTTCCGCAAATGGAACCCTCGCGGCGAACGTAAAGATGATCGCTGGCTTCGCAGTCGCCGATCAATTCACCATGTACGACGATGTCCTGGGCGATGACGTCTGCCGAGACGCGACCGCTGGGCCCGATGGTTACGCGATCGTCCGGCAGCATAATCGAACCTTCGACGGTCCCGTCAATTTGGACCGACTCTGTGCCGGTAATTTCACCCTTGATGATCAGAGATTTCCCGATCATGCTTGGGGCGCTGAAAGAAGCCACAGAAGACTGGGACGTGGTTCCTGGCCGCACTTGACGAAACTGCTCCGGTACAGAGGACGATGAGTCATCGACACGCTGATCTAACATGAGATCCTCGATTCGTACTTTTTGGGGGGTTGGACCCGAACGACTACCCTAGAGCGCCACACTATGAGACATTGCGGGCGGACAACATAGCATCTTTGGGTGAGCGTTTTGATTCTGCGAACAACGCGAAATCGCTGGTGGTTCCGATAGATTCCATCAGTTTTTGCATCATCTTGTTGAAGGCACAGATGATGAGCCGCCACGAGACTGCGCGGAGCTTGACGCACGGCATTGTTGCAGGAGAGGCGATCAGTCCGCGGCTACGGCGCTGAATCGAGAGGCCGCGGTTCTCGCTTCGTTCGGGCTGCCGACGTATACGCGCTGCCAGGCACGGCGAAGTTGACGCGTGGACGAGAAGCCGGAGCGCTCGGCGACATTCTCCATGTCGAGTTCGCTTTGCAGGACAAGCTCACGGGCGATGGCGACGCGCAGCCGATTGCGATAGTCGACGAGAGGCATGCCGACCTGCTGCTGGAAGAGGCGCGACAGATGCCGGCCGCTGGTGCCTGCCACACGCGCAAGTTGCGTCCGGGTCCAGCGGCGCGCGGGATCTTCGGCGATCGCATCCTGCACGCGATGCACGGCGGGATGAATGTGATTGCGCCCCTCGAGCCACGGAGAGAGTTGCGGGTCAGAGCCGGTGCGGCGCAGATAGACGACAAGATGGCGGGCAATGGCAGCGGTGCGCGCGGGCCCTACAAGATGGCTGACGAAGTAAAGCATGAGATCGATGCCGGCGGTGGCGCCGGCCGAGGTGTAGATGTTGTCATCGTGCACAAAGAGACGATCTTCCAGAACCTTGGCCCTGGGTGCAAGGCGCGTAAGGCGGGGGCAATCGACATGGTGCGTTGTGCAGCGGCGGCCATCGAGCAGCCCAGCACGGCCGAAGAGCAGCGCACCGGAGCAGACCGAGACGAGCGTGTGGGTCGGGCGAATGGTGGTTTGAAGCCATTGAACGATGGCAGCCTCGTCCTCCTCATCTGCTTCGTAATCTGTCGGGCGACCCCACTCGGAGGCGACGTCGACACTGCCGACGATGAGGACGATGGCGTCTTTGGGCAGAGACGACGGCAGCGGCTCCACGCGATGAACCTCGATGCCGATGGAGGAAGTGACGGAACGCGTGACGCCGACGTAGCGGACATTGAAATGGATGGCAGTCTGCTCGATGTTGACGCGACGGAGTATTTCGACCGGACCACCGAGATCAAGCAGCGCAATCCGCGGCGGGAGGACGACGAAGACTGGAAACTCCCTCGTGGTCAAAGAGAGCGGTGAGGTGGAGTCAGAGCGAGAGCCGTTCCGGCCGGCCCGTAGATGACGAGCGTCCATACAACATCTCCCAAACCCACTTTACGACGGATGGGCGGCCGGAAAAAGGAGTGGGATGGCCATGAATGGGACAAAAAGAGACATAGCCCATCCCGGGGTGGACAGGCGCAGCGTTTTAGAGGCCGAGGCCGCCGTCGACGGTGAGAATCTGGCCAGTGATGAAGTGTGGGCCGGTGGCGAAGAAGAGGACGGCGGCGGCGACGTCGTCGACAGTACCGTTGCGCTTCATCGGTGTCTTCTCGGCGAAGTGCTCGTAGCCCATGCTGATCTCGCCGGTGGTGACGATCATGCCGGGAGCGACGCAGTTGACGCTGATGTCAGGCGCCCAGGCCTTGGCCATGGTCTGCGAGAGCATGTGCAGCGCGGCCTTGGAGGTGCAGTAATGCGCGTGGGTAGACCAGGGATGAATGCCGCCGAGCGAACCGATGTTGATGATGCGGCCGCGGCTGCGCTTGAGATGCTTGTAGGCGTGACGGGCGACGAGAAAGGGCCCTCGCGTGTTGGTGGCGAACATCTCGTCCCACTGTTCGAGCTTGATTCGCTCCAGGGTCTCGGTTTCGAAGCGGCCGGCGTTGTTGATGAGGATGTCGATCCCACCGAGCGCAACGGCGGCGTCTTCGATGGCGTTCTCGACGCTCCATTCATGGTGGACGTCGCAGGCTACGGCGAGGGCCGTCACGCCGAGCCCATTGAGGTCGACGACGACGTGCTCGGCCTCCTCGAGAGAGGCGCGATAGGTGATGGCGACACTGGCTCCGGCGCGTCCGAGGGCCATGGCGAGGGCGCGGCCGATGCGGCGCGCTCCGCCTGTAACAAGTACACGCTTGCCTTTGAGAGAGTTCATAAGTTCAGGATATCCAAGACCAACCGGCCAGCGCCGGACTCTTTGAGGATCACCAGCCCCAGAGCGATGAGCACGAGAGGTGCAAAGACGTTCCCTGCCCTGCGAATGGGAGGACCGAGGCGTGGGTGTCTCGTGAGGAAGTAGCCTGCCGCCAGCCAGGCGCCGGTGAGCAGCAGAAAGACCAATCCGAAGACGGCAATCTGCCCCTTTGAATGAACCGAGAATGCGGGAACGTAGACCGTGATGTTATCGCCTCCGTTGGCGACAGTGACGAGGGCGACAGCAAGAGCACCTGCGCCTGAGACCCTTCGTTCGGGTGATTCGCCGGCCTCGCGTCCGCGGCGGATCAGCGTCCAGAGCCGCATTCCTCCAAGCAGAATTGGGAAGAATCCAAGCAGACCGATGTATTTCTGCGGCAGAGTGTGGGCCGCGATCACGCATCCCACACTGATGGCATAGAGAGCTGCAATGCCGAGAAACTGTCCGAGGATTACGCTCTTCGCACTGATAGTCGCGTCTGAGAAAAAGGCGAGCAGGACGAAGAGGTCGTCAACGTTGGTCGAAACGAACAGCAATACGGCCAGGAGCAGCAGTTCGAACAATGGATTGGCACCGGAGCTTCCGTTCCAGATAGAGACGCCCGCAAGCATAGGGGCTCTGCGGGCGCTGGTAAAGAGATTCAGCCGAGCTATTGTTGCGGCGAAGGCTGGGGAGGCGGCTTGGGAATGACGCGCTCCTGGACGCCAGGTTTGATCTGCGAGGACTTGCCGTCATTGTCTGCGAACGCGGAAACCTGCGCTTTGGGCCGCTCGAGCTTCAGGGTGATCTGCTTGCCCTCCGTAGTCAGGTCGAATTCGGTGGCCGCGGTGGCGTAACCGGTGGCGATGACCTGAACGAGGACATGGCTGCCGACCTCAAGGAGGTCGATGCGGGCGTTGCCCTCCGGGTCGGTCTTGACCTCAAGGTTGCCGTCGGACTTGCCGTCGCGGATAGCGTGGAAGACGACGCCGGCGTTCTCAAAGGGCTTGTTATTGAAGGCCTTCACAACGGTGATCGTAACGGGGGCGGTGGGCGGAAGCGGTTGCCACTTGCGGCCGTGCTCCTGGGCTGCGGCGTGGACGCTCGGGGCCGCCATCGCAGCGACCAAAAGGGCCGCAGACAGCGTGGTACTGGTGAATCTCATGCCAAGTATTTTACCGCGCAGAAGGTATGCCTGGCTTGTGTAAATGCGAATTGGGTCTCAAAACGGGTGCGGCACCTCAGGAAGAGAATATGCGCCACTTTCACTCACATTTTACCGAACAGGCTTGACCTGCCATGAGTAGATTGGTTACATTAGCAGTCGGCAGCAGAGAGTGCCAGAACCTCCCGAGCCGACCCCAAAGCGGCTCCACTGGCATCCCTGCAAACCGCAACCAAGGAGACAAGAGGAACATGGCATCCAACAAGTTCACGCCGCTGCACGACCGCATTCTGGTCCAGCGACTCGAAGAGAGCGAGACCGTTCGCGGTGGCATCATCATCCCCGACTCGGCCAAGGAAAAACCCCAGCAGGGCAAGGTCATCTCGGTGGGCAAGGGCAAGTCGAATGACGAAGGCAAGGTCTTTCCGCTGGACGTCAAGGCAGACGACACCGTGCTCTTCGGCAAGTATGCGGGCACCGAGATCAAGCTGGACGGCGAGGACTTCCTCATCATGCGTGAGGAAGAGGTTCTCGGCATCCTCAAGTAGTCCTGCGCGGACGGCGAGACGCGGCTTCGCCGCACTTTGCTGATCGCAAGCAGATGTGACTCACGATCGGGCTTCGGCCCTGAACAAGATTTTCAAGTCGCCTACGGGCAAGACGGAGAAGCAAAAATGGCAAAGCAGATTCTGCATGGAGAAGAGTCGCGTCAGGCGATTCTGCGCGGTGTGAACCACCTCGCGAACGCAGTGAAAGTGACGCTCGGTCCGAAGGGCCGCAATGTGGTCATCGAGAAGAAGTTTGGTTCGCCGACAATCACCAAGGACGGCGTGACGGTAGCGAAGGAAGTGGAGCTGCCGGAGGGTCTGGAGAACATGGGCGCGCAGATGGTGAAGGAGGTCGCTTCGAAGACCTCTGACGTGGCCGGCGACGGCACCACCACCGCGACGGTTCTGGCGCAGGCGATCTATCGCGAGGGCGTGAAGACGGTTGCGGCCGGCGCGAATCCGATGGCGCTGAAGCGCGGCATCGACAAGGCGGTTGAGGCGATCATTGGCAAGCGCGACGAGGACGGCAACGTGATCGGCGGCTCGCTGAACGAGTTCTCGAAGCCGGTGAGCGGCGAGATGATTGCGCAGGTTGGCACGATCTCGGCGAACTCGGATTCGACGATCGGCACGATCATTGCCGAGGCGATGAAGCAGGTCGGCAAGGACGGCGTGATCACGGTTGAAGAGTCGCGCACGATGGAGACGCAGCTGGATGTGGTCGAGGGCATGCAGTTCGACCGCGGCTACCTGTCGCCGTACTTCGTGACCGACGCGGAGCGGATGGAGGCGGTTCTGGAGAACCCCTACATTCTCATTTACGAGAAGAAGATCTCGACGATGAAGGACCTGCTGCCGTTGCTGGAGCAGATTGCGCGCACGGCGAAGCCGCTGGTCATCATCGCGGAGGACGTGGATGGTGAGGCGCTGGCGACTCTGGTGGTCAACAAGCTGCGCGGCACGCTGAACGTGGCTGCGGTGAAGGCTCCAGGCTTCGGCGACCGCCGCAAGGCCATGCTGGAGGACATCGCGATTCTCACGGGCGGCAAGGCGATCACCGAGGATCTCGGCATCAAGCTCGAGGGCGTGAAGATCGAGGACCTGGGCACTGCCAAGCGCATCACGATCGACAAGGACAACACGACGATCGTTGACGGCGGCGGGCAGGACGGCAAGATCGAGGGCCGCGTGAAGGAGATTCGCGCGCAGGTCGAAAAGACAACCTCCGACTACGACCGCGAGAAACTGCAGGAGCGTCTTGCGAAGCTGGTCGGCGGCGTGGCCGTCATCAAGGTCGGTGCAGCTACCGAGACCGAGATGAAGGAGAAGAAGGCGCGCGTTGAGGATGCGATGCATGCAACTCGCGCGGCTGTCGAGGAGGGCATTGTTCCGGGCGGCGGCGTTGCGCTGGTCCGCGCGGGCAAGGTTGTCGACGAGCTCGTAAAGAAGCTGGAGGGTGACGAGCGCGTGGGTGCGCAGATCATCCGCCGGGCGCTTGAGGAGCCGCTGCGCATGATCGTGCAGAACGCGGGCGAGGAAGGCTCGGTCGTGATCGGCAAGATCAATGACTCGAAGGACGCGAACTACGGCTACAACGCCAGCACGGGTGTGTACGAGGACCTGGTGAAGGCCGGTGTCATCGACCCGACGAAGGTAACGCGGACTGCGCTGCAGAACGCGGCTTCCATCGCAGGCCTGATGCTGACGACCGAAGCGATGATCGCTGAGATTCCGGAGAAGAAGGAAGCTTCGGGCGGCGGGCACAACCACGGCGGTGGCATGGACGGCATGTACTAGGCATTGCATAGAGCCGACGCGCTTCGCGCGAAGGCAAAGACAAAAGCCCCGGAACGAGAGTTCCGGGGCTTCTGCTTTGGGGTGGAACGCCTAAAGATTCAGTGGCTCCGCGAGTGCGGGGTTTCTCTTGTTGTCGAGTTTGTTCAGCCGCCCGTGGAGGTGGCCGGCTGAGCACTGAAGCCGGGGCGGACCCACTGCGGCGCGCGCAGCTTGACGCCGGACTGACTGGTCTTCACCTTCATGCGTATCAGCGCATCGCGCTTGCCGGCATTCGCTTTGAAGCTAACCTCGTAGCTGGCAAAGATGGCTCGGCCGAACTGATTGAGGAACGGCATTATCGAGGTGGGCGTGACGGTACCGTTGTTGAAGAGGGTGCCTCCGGTTGCGTCGCCGATCTGCTGAAGATAGGACTGCCCACTGAGGCCAGGGGTCTCAGTCGGGTCGCCCGCATTCGGGAAGTAAATGGAGTAGACGGCGATACCAGCGTGCTGTGCATCGCTCATGGCGGTGTTCACGTAGGGACTGGCCTGGTTCATACTCGCAGACCCAGGGTTGTATGGATCGACTCCATTGGTGATCATCAGGACAAAGCGCGAGGCGGGCTCCTCGGAGGGCCAGTGTTTCGAGAAGTCGGACAAGCAGAAATACGGGCTGGCGCTGGAACCAGCGACAGAGCTGGTGATGCGGAGCTGGCCAACGATCTCCTGATGGTCCGCAGAAAAGTGACCCGAGGACCTGACGGCTCCGTTCTGCATATAGCCGACGAGAACGTTGGCGTTGGGTGGCAGCGCATTCACGAAGCTGCCGAGCTCGGTGACCAGTTGCCCAAAGCTCCGGCGCAGACCATCGTCGAGAAGAATGGCAATTTCCATCCGCCCGGCAACAGCGCGATTAAGAGAGTCGATGGGCGTTTCCTTCCCGTTGAGTTGCAGGTTCAGGGCACGGGGGTCCAGCTCTATGGGGTTCTTCGAATCCACACTGATAAGCGCTGACGTTGGTACCGGACCCTCCGGCGGTGCCGCCTGCGGTGCCGCCTGCGCCAGGATGGGGCCGGCACAAAGCGCCAACACGGCGGAAACACAAAATGTCTGGGTAAATTTCATCGTCGTTCTCTTCCTTCCTCTACTGGAGGTAGATGGATACGCAACGATGGAGTTGCGTTGGGGCCGGTTTTGAGCCGTCCCCACCCTAACACGTAACAACCGGATTGCATTCCCTGGTGTTGTCGAAGCTAATCTCATCCACACCTTGGGAGCCCGGAAGGCCTTTCCAGGGCGCAGAGATCGCTTCAAAAGATGAGAGGCTCCGCGGTTGCGGAGCCTCTGTTGCGTGGTGCGTTCTTCAGCGTCCGCGCGAAGCGACCGCGGTGAGGCCGGGACGCACTGCTTGCGGTGCGCGAATCTTTACACCGGACTGGTTTGACTTGACCCGGATGCGCGTCAACGTATCGCGCTTGCCACCGCCTGCGTTGGCCATGAAGCCGACCTCGTAGCTGGCGTTGACGGCGCGACCGAACTGGTCAAGGTACGGCGCGATGGAAACAGGCGGGATGGAACCGCTGTTGAAGAGCGTGCCGCCGGTGGCGTCCCCGATCTGTTGCAGATAGCTCTGGCCGCTGAAGCTTCCCTGCCCACCCCGAAAACCGGAGTCCGGGAAGTAGATGGAATAGACGGCTACGCCGGCCCGCTGCGCGTCGGCCTGCGCTGCATCGACGTACGGGCTGTTCTGGTTCATAATCGTCGGTCGGCCGTTGTAGGGATCGACGCCGTTGGTGATCATCAGGACGAAGCGCGCGGCTGGATCCTGCGACGGCCAGTGCTTTACGAAGTCCGACAGGCAGAAGTACGGGCTGGCGCTCGAGCCGGGCACCGAGGTGGTAACGCGAAGCTGACTGGAGATCTCCTGATGGTCTGCACTGAAGTGACCGGAGGAGCGGACGGTTCCATTCTGCATGTAGCCGACCAGAACCTTGGCGTTACGCGGCAGAGCATTGATGAACTGGCTGATCTCGGTGAGCTGCTGACCAAAGCTCGACCGCAGGCCGTCGTCGATCAGGATAGCGATCTCGACGTTGCCGGAGCCGGCATGTGTCAGCGAGGTGATGGGCGTGTTGTGGCCATTCAGCTCCAGACTCAGTCCCTTCGGATCAAGCTCCACGGGGTTCTTCGATTCAACATTAATCAGCGCAGTAGTTGGAATGGGCCCCTCACTGGGGAGTTCCTGGGCGAAGATCGGGCCCGCAAGCACCGCGATCGCGGCGGAAAGGCAAAGGATTCGAATGCGTCTCATTATTGTTCTTCTCCTCATCTATTAGATGAAGACGGATGGAGAACGATTGAGTTGCGGTGAAGCCGGTGTCGGGCCGGCCTCATCGCAACGAATGACAAACAGGTGACATTGTGTCGTCTGCCTGCTCAGTCTCCGCCGATCCGGACTTTGAGCCCTACGCGGAAGGTGATCGGGAGCGACGGATAGCCGATAGGGGCGATGTGCTGGTTGTTCAGCAGGTTCTGAACCTGCATGAAGGCCGTGAAATGATTGCTGATCTTGTAGGTGCCGCCGAGGCCGAGCTCGGCGTAGCCGAAATCGAGGTCGCGGTTGGGCAGCAGCATTGTGTTGTCGAAATTGGGGGTGTAGCCGTTGAGGAAGGTGGAGTCATCACTACGGCTGGCGTAGGCGCCAAGGAAGGTGACGGTGAACTTCGGCCGCGTATACTCCGCCGTGGTGAAGGCAGTGTGCGGTGGCCGACGGAAGACGCGCGCGCCGACGAGCGGGCCCTCCGCGCCGATGGGAACGCCGGGGATGTTGGGGTTCTCGGTGGGCATGCCCTGGTTGGCCGCGACAGCGTCCGAGGCGAAGGACTGCAGGACGACGGTGGAGAGATAGGTGTAGCCGCCGCGAAGGAAGATATGCGCGGTGGGCTGCCACTGCAGTTCGAGTTCGGCTCCCTGCGCACGGAAGGCCTGCGAGTTCACGTACGCGGTGAAGATGGACGGCAGCGGGCAGATGCCGGTGGCCGGTGGCGGGCATGGCGCGCCGATGCCGAAGTATTGCGCCAGTGCGGAGCTGCTGACTCCTTCGAGCTGGTGGTCGAACACGTTGTGGAAGTATCCGGCGCGCAGGACGAGCTTCTCGCCCCAGATGTTCTGGTCGACACCGACGTCGTAGGTGCGCGAGTGCTGCGCACCTTGCGGGCCGATGTGGTATTTCCCGATGTCTGCGAAGTCGCCGTTGTTGATGAGCTGCGTGTAGAGGCTGTTGAACTCGAGCGCGAGGGTGGGCTCCTGTACGCCGGTGGCGAAGTTGGCGCGCAGGCGCGTGCCGTGGAAGAGCCGTGACGATGGGTGCACAGGAACGTAGGTGAAGCCGATGCGCGGCGTGCCGGCGATTCCGTAAAGGTGATTCTTTTCGATGGCGCCGCCGAGCGAGTAGGAGAAGCGGCCTTTCACTTCGCCCTGGAATTGCAGGTTCCATTCGTAGTTGGTGCGTTGAATGACCTCGTGCTCGAAGAACTCGGCATTGTTATAACTGCCACGTTCGTTGTCGTAGCGGAAGCCTAAGAGCACGTTGAAGAACGGGCTGGGACTCCAGTCGCTTTGGTAGTAGAGCTGGTCGCGATTGGAAGATTGATCGTCAGTGCCGGTGAGGAAGGCCACCTGGCCTGTTACGGAATAGCCGTTGGCTCCGCGGACGTTGACGACGTTGCCGAAGTATTCGGTGAAGGGCCCGAAGCCGAAGTCGTAGGTGATGGGGTTGCCGACGTTGCCGAACTGCGTCTGCTGCTCACGCTTGCGGGCGATGCCGTAGCGCACGAGGTTGTGCCAGTTGCCCTGCGTGCGGTATTGCGCGGTGAGGCCGGAGAAGAGATCCTGATCGCCCTGCTTCGCAGTGTTGGTGATGTTGTAGAAGTTGTACGCGCCGGGCAAGCCCTGCGCGGCGACGGTGTTGCGGAGCGTGAAGCGAATGTCGCCGTTACCGCTGAAGGAGTATCCGATGTTAGCGGCTGAGGTCGCGGCGTGAAATTTGTTGTCGGAGAGCGCGTTGGAGGTGTCATAGCGGGAGAAGGCGCCGAAGTAGTCGAGCTTGCGCCATGTTCCACCGAGGGTGGCTTCGTTGCGGTACTGATGCAGCGTTCCGACGTCGCCCGAGTAATTGAGCACGGGCTTCAGCGTGAAGCCGCGCGGGGTGTCGATTGTGACGACACCGGCGCCGGCATCGGTGCCATGGATGGCGGAGTCAGGGCCGCGGTAGACCTCAATGCGGTCGATGGCCGTGGAGCTTACGGTGCCGTAGTCGAAGGTGCCGCCGACGTCCTCTGCGGGGATGCCGTCGACGAGGACGAGATTGGCGGTGGAGTTGCCGCCGCGGATGAAGAGCGAGGTGACACCGCCGCCCTGGCCGGTCTGCGCAAGGAAAACGCCGGGCATCTGGCGAAGATTGTCGACGATACCGACCTGCGTAGCGAGCGCGGTACCCGGGATAACAGTGACGGGCGCGGTGAGTTGCGGGATGGGCGTGGGGATGTCGGTGGCAGAGATACTGACGGCCTGTTGTACGGTGACGGCGGAAAGCACGACGTCCTGCTGGAGAATGTCGGTCGCGCCGCCGTAAAAGTCCTGTCCGATGGAGGGCAGGAAGCCGCCGGCGGAGCCGAGTAGCGTGAAACGGCCGGAGTCGGCAGAACGAATCTCGTAAGCTCCGTCATCGTCCGCGAAGCCGATCGCGGCGACCTTGCCCTTTTCGATGAGTTGAACGCGCGCGTCGGGAACGGGCTTGCCAAGCGAGTCGGTGACACGGCCGCGGATGATGACGGCGTGCGCGGGGATGGCCAGCAGTGCGATTGCCGCCGTTGAGAGAAGAAAATGCGTGACGAGTCGCGTGCGCGAAAGGTTACCGTGCGCCCGCGGGCGCCGATGCAGAAGATTCATTCAGGGTTCCTCCGCTTCCCCCTCGGAAGCGTGGCCGTGGCAGCGCGTGAGAACCGGTCTCCTGACTGGCGCGATTTCAAGGCCCATCGCTTTGGCGGCTCCTTCCCGATGCGGTGGCATCAGTGGAGGCTGCCGGAACGGCCTCACCCAGCGGGTGCGCGCTTCACAGTTGCGGGGCAGTGGCGGAGTTTCACCGCGCTTCCCGAACATTCTCGAGCGGTAGCGGTTGTGGGTCAGGCATCGGACACGAAGGAGCGATGCAGGAAGGGATAGACCTCAGTTTACATGCCCTCGTTATGCAGCCAGGGAGTAGACCTCAGGGGATGATGAGGACTTTGCCCGCCGTCTTGCGCGCCTGCAGATCGATGTGCGCCTGCTGAGCTTCGGCCAGTGAGTAACGATGTCCGATGCGGACCTTGAGCTTGCCGGTTGCGACCCAGGTGAAGACGTCGTTTGCGCGGCGCTCGAGCTCGGCGCGGGTCTGCACGTAGTCTTTGAGGGTGGGGCGTGTGACGTAGAGCGAGCCCATGGTCGAGAGGTGGATGAGATCGAAGGGCGGGACGGCGCCGCTGGAGCCACCGTAGAGTGCCATGAGGCCGCGCGGGCGCAGGCACTTGAGCGAGTCCTCGAAGGTGGTCTTGCCGACGGAGTCGAAGACGACGGGAAGGCCCTCGGGCGCGATCTTCTTCACAGCGTCGGCGAAGCTTTCCTTCGTGTAGAGGATGACGTGATCGGCGCCGGCTTCGCGGGAGAGCGCGGCTTTTTCTTCGGTGGAGACCGTCGTGATGACGCGCGCGCCGAGCATCTTGAGCATTTGGGTGATGAGCAGACCGACGCCTCCTGCACCCGCGTGCGTGAGCACCGTGTCGCCACGCTGGACGCGGTACGTGTCATAGACGAGGTAGTGCGCGGTGAGGCCCTGCAGCAGGACAGCGGCCGCGTCGTCGAGGTTGATGCCGGCGGGAACGTGGAGGAGGTCTTTCGCGGGCGCGCAGGCGTACCCGGCGTAGGTGCCGCGCGTGCCGTTCCATGCGACGTGGTCGCCGACGGCGAAGCCCGTGACGTCAGGGCCGACGGCCTCAACGATGCCCGCGGCCTCCTGGCCAGGAACCAGCGGGAGCGGCGAGGGATAGCGGCCTTCGCGGAAGTAGGTGTCAATGAAGTTGACCCCGGAGGCCGCGATGCGGACCAGCACTTCGCCAGATTTGGGGGCCGGCCGGGGAATTTCGACGAGCTCCAGAACCTCGGGACCGCCGGTCTTGCTTATCTGAATTGCCTGCATCGTTTATGTCCTTGCGGGCGCGATTGTCCTCGCAAAGACAGGCTACCGCAGGAGGCTCTCTTCGGACGACCGCATACGCACGACGCGCTCGACAGCATAGGGCGAGCGGTGCGACTGCGTGAAGAAGTGACGCACCTGGAGTTCGCCAAGCAGGCCGACACCGACGAGCTGCATACCCGCGACGATGAGCACGCTGGCGATGATGAACATCGGGGCGTGCTCACCGGCAACGTTGTGGCCGGAGAGCAGCTTGTGGATGAGCAGCCAGATGGCGATGCCACCACCCGAGAGCACACCGACGGAGCCAAGACCTCCGAAGAAATGCAGAGGGCGGGTCATGTACTTGAGCAGGAATCGAATCGTGAGGAGGTCAAAGAAGACGCGGAAGGTGCGGCTGAGGCCGTAGTGGCTCTGACCATTCTCGCGTGCGGGGTTGGAGATCGGCACCTCGCAGATCGTCGCGCCATACCAGCTGGCGAGCGCGGGGATGAAGCGGTGCATTTCGCCGTAAAGCGGAATGTTCTGGATGACCTCGCGGCGGTAGGCCTTAAAGGTGGTGCCAAAGTCGTGAATGCTTACGCCGGAGAGTTGCGCCATCAGCCAGTTGGCGACGCGGGAGGGCACGCGGCGGAACATGAAGTTGTCGGCACGCTGGGCGCGCCACCCGCTGACGACGTCGTAGCCCTCTTCGAGCTTCGCGAGAAAGCGCGGAATTTCGCTGGGATCGTGTTGCAGGTCGCCGTCCATGGCGACGATGAACTCGCCGGAGGCGTGGTCGAACCCCGCGGCCAGGGCCGAGGTCTGCCCGAAGTTGCGGCGCAGCTTCACGACCAGCACGCGAGAATCGACCGCGGCAATTTCTTCGAGTAGCCGATAAGTGCGGTCACGCGAGCCGTCGTCGACGAAGACCAGCTCAAAGGTGGCCTCAACATGCTCCATCACATCCTTTACGCGGTCGTAAAGGCGCGTAACGCTCTCCTCCTCATTGTGGAAGGGGACGACGATGGAATACTTCGGCACGGTTCTGATGATACGCCCTGCCAGGTCCGGACCAGCCAAACCGCGCCTTCATGGGTTCCGGTCCGCCTCACGATACACTGGAAGAACTGGCCCCGTAGCTCAGATGCATAGAGCGGCGCACTCCTAACGCGAAGGTCGCAGGTTGGACTCCTGCCGGGGCCACCATAAAACTCAATAAACATGGCAATTTGGTTACTCCACTCTAAGTTTCTATTTTCCATCATGGCGCTTGGTGGCACTTTGGCGGCACCATTGCGTCGCATAAGTTCCGAATGATTTGACCAATTCAGAGACGCTTTAACCCACATGCAATGGGCCTGACACCGATTCAGAATCTACGACACGTGCAAGGACATCTCGGCGCGTTCTAAATCTGTTTCGGAGAGATTGTGAAGGCTCTACGGTGGAGTACTGCGAACCCGAATTCCTCGACCTCTTAGCCGAGATCCGCGACCGCGCCGCCATCAACCAGCGCGTCCTCGTCACCACCCTCACCAAGCGCATGGCCGAAGACCTCGCCAACTACTACTCCGAGGTCGGCGTCCGCTGCCGCTACATGCACTCCGAGATCGAAACCCTCGAGCGCATCCGCCTCCTCCGCGACCTCCGCCGCGGCGAGTACGACGTCCTCATCGGCATCAACCTCCTCCGCGAAGGCCTCGACCTCCCCGAGGTCTCGCTCGTCGCCATCCTCGACGCTGACAAGGAAGGCTTCCTCCGCAGTCAGGGCTCACTCATCCAGACCATCGGCCGCGCCGCCCGCCACCTCGAAGGCCGCGCCATCCTCTACGCCGACAAGATGACCGACTCCATGCAGCGCGCCATCGACGAAACCAACCGTCGCCGCGAAAAGCAGGAACTCTACAACGAAGAAAACGGCATCGAACCCCGCACCATCATCCGCGCCATTAACGACTCCCTCGCCACCATCCTCAAGGCCGACTACAACGACCTCACCGAAGAGCTCTCCCCCACCGCCGAAGAACTCACCTTCAACACCCAGGCCGAGCTGGACAGTTACACCGCGAAGCTAGAAACCGAAATGCGCGAATCCGCCAAAAAATTCGAATTCGAACGCGCCGCCACCCTCCGCGACCAAATCAAAGATTTGCGGGCAAAGGAATTCTTGTTCAGTTAAGCCAAGCTAGTGGGCTACCGGGATTCAATCGAAGTCCGGGGATGGATGAAATTCGAGGGACTTAATTCGCCGAAGGAGTTTTTCGAACAATTTCGCATTGATGCGGCGATTAATAGTGACAATACAAAGGACTTGCCGTACTATTTGCCCGTTCCCCCCGATTGACATATTAAACGGACTCAAATCCGAATTTGCGAGAGCCCCCCGGATGCATGCCCATCGATTGCTGAGTAGTACAACGTTGCTCCTCCTGTCAGCATTGCCAATACACTCTCAAACTGGTTCCTATTTAAACGCGCCAGTCCTCGCTCCCAACTCTGACTTGGTTATTGCAATTGCGCCGGGTAGCAGGACACTGCTATTTCGGAGCTCCAAGTCCAGCAATCTGCAACCATTACCATCTGATCAATTGCTCGTTCACAATCCTTTTCGGGTTGCACTATGGCACTTCAATCCCTTGGTATCGGGGATCAAGGTCGAATCCATTGATGTAGCGGATCCGGCACAAGCCACCCTTCAAAAATTGCTTGACGACCTACAATCAGTCGCTACCACGGTGGGTGGCGGCGCGCCTGCTCATGCAATCGCTCCCGCTGCCGCGCCCAAGCCCAACTGTGCAGTGACGGAGCCCGCGCATGCTAGAGACACCCTTAGCAAGACAAAGGTGGCTGCAGCGTCGTGGCCGCATAAGATCGATGCCAGTTGGATACCACATGCCACCTACGCATCTGCGTTAACTCCCGTTATTTCAGACATTGGAGATCAATTAACATCGCTGAATGAAGCTGGCAAGAAACTCGCCGCTTGCCCTGGTGACTTGGCCGGGGAAGCCATGACTGTTGAGCTATACGCACAGTTGCAGGATGTCGCTGATATGGCGACTAAGATTAGCGATGCAGTAAAGGGATTAACGGACCTGCAGACCGCACTCAATAACGATCTCAACCCATCGCTCTGGGATGTTTCCGGCACAGCATTCATCGTAGACCAGACCATCGACCCGAACGAGGCGACAGAAAAGAAGGTTACTATCACCGTCACTGAATTCACTCTTGACGGCACCACTTTTGCGCTGACGCAATCTGGAACTCCAATTACAGTCACATTCACCGCTCGGAAATACAGGGCGCTGTTCCCGGAACCCGGCCTAGGGGTAGTCTTCTCATTCATTGACATACCAACGTACGGGACAGGGACCAATAGCAGTAACGAAACCGTCGTCGCACTTGCTTCAACGAAGCAAACCAGTATTGCACCGACAGGGATGGTGAACTTCGTATGCAGATGTGATGCCGGCGGAATCGCACCGATGTTTCAGATCGGTGCCGCAGTATCAACGACCTTACCGGCAATACTCTTTGGCGGAGGACTGCGTCTCTTCACGTTAGGGAAAGGTGATTTTGCGGCAGGTGGCGGCGTGGCGCTCGGTTGGTATAAGGACCTTAGTAAGCTGCACGTGGGCTCAGTTATCACTGGCACGGCAGACATCAACGCTGACCTGAGTTTCATATCGGCTCCAAAACCCGCACCTTACATCAGCCTTCAATACAAGTTCTGAACAGGAACGACCTCGGATCCTCCGGCTACCAAATACACACTCAAGTTTCGGGTTGATAACAAGCGACCAGTGCGGATAATATGCCAACACGCTACTACATAAGCGCTGGCTTCCACCTCATGAAATCTTCCGGCTTAGTTCTGGGCACTCCAAGCTCTCACTTATGCGGTCGCGCGTGAAAAGCTTCAACAAGACGAGCTTGTCTACGAAATTTTGAGCTAAATACTGTTAACAATGAAAGGTAGAGTCCCACGATGGCAAGAACTATTGGTAGCCTCGGATGGGTTCGGGATCTCCCAGACCCGCGCGATCATCTCTTCAGTGTTCCTTTGAAGACTCTGCAGTCTTTGCCGGCCAAGGTCGACCTTGGCTCAGCCTTTCCGGTCTACGACCAAAAGGAAATCGGCTCCTGTACGGCTAACGCGTTAGCTGCAGCAGTCCAGTTCGATCGCATAAAAGACGCCCTTGATCCAGCATTCATTCCCTCCCGGTTGTTTATCTACTACAACGAACGTTCATTAGAGGGGGACGTGCCTCTTGATAAGGGAGCACAGATAAGGGATGGTGTGAAGACACTCCAGCAGCAAGGAGTTTGTCCCGAAGACATGTGGCCTTACATTCCCACTACTCCTCCATATGAGGGGGGTCCTTTCCCGGTGGGCTCGGCGCCGGTTACACGCCCACCGCAGCAGTGCTATGACACCGCAATTAACTACACCATCAGTAGCTACCAAAGCTTGACTCAATCTCTGAGCCAGCTACAAGGGTGTTTAGCTTCAGGCTATCCATTCGTCTTCGGCTTCACGGTGTTCAAGAGTTGGTGGGAAAGTGAATCCACCATAATGGGGATGCCGGCAAGCGACGACAGTGTTGTCGGAGGACATGCTGTGCTGTGTACAGGCTACGACAACGATACACAGCTATTCAAATTTCGGAACTCTTGGGGCCCGGAGTTAGGAGAAAACGGGTACTTCTATATGCCTTATGCGTATATGACGTCTCCTGATCTAGCCGACGACTTTTGGGTGATTAATGCCACGAAGGACTAATCCCACGGAAACGGGCTGGTGTCCCACTCATCCTCTGGCCACTGTGTCTGTCTTCCCATTGATGCAGCCCCCACCACGGGCACCAACCCATGCTTCAACATGACTTCCCACGGCGGGTGGCCCACATCTGGCCTTCCTCAAGAAGGACGGGTGCCCCACATCTCGATTTAGAGATGTGGGTTCGCAGGACGCCTCGTCAAGGCACGGCCTGTTAGCCTCGGACGGGCGGCCCGACCACATCGGCACAAACGGAACCCGTTCATGACAGTCTCATCGTCCTGAGCGGGTGAGGTGGCGGCTGGGCGGGTGCGCACTCATGCTCTGAATCACCACACCATAGGTGCCCCATTCATCGCTGCATCATCTCGATGAGTGGGGTATGCCCGCCCATCTCGTGCACGCCGAGCCACCCAAAACAAAGAGCCTCGCGTCCGCGGGCCTCTCGCACATCCATCCTGCTCTTACGACAACCGCCGCTTCACCACACCGGCGAATCCCAGCAAGCCCGTCCCCAGCAGCGCAAAGCTCCCCGGCTCCGGCGTCGACGTCGGCGCGGTGCCCGAGATGTCGAGAATGATCGACTCGCCGCGGCCGCAGCTAGCACACGTCCCCGCTATGTTCAAAAACACATCCGTGCTCGAAGAGCTCGCGACAGCTCCTGAGGCGAAGGCCGCTGAACTCGCCGGATCGATCGTCACACCGCCGACGTTGAATCCGGAAAGGAATGATACATCCACGCCGTTGAATGCGCCTGCTGCGAAAATTCCCGGCTCGAGGTTTGTCACGGTGATCGTGTCCGCGCCGAATGTAACGGTCACAAGCCCGCCAAACGTGGTTGAACTTCCAGAGGCCACGGTCTGCGTACCGTTATCGGCGTAAACCGCCGACGTATTCGGAAACAGGTATTTGACATCCACCACCGATCCAATCATCGAATCGGCACGCGCCGCCGCGCTCCCAAACAAAACTATGGACGCGGCAATAAGCCCATACAATCGCATAACGTTACTCCCCCTTGAATTCACACGCAGAAACCGTGTGTGTCCATGCCGTCCCACACCAGCAAACAGATTGCTCGGAACCCGCCTTCGCGGAACCGGCTCCCATACTTGTGAAATTGCGGTAAATCGTAGGAGAAGGCGATTACCTTGTCAAAGGAACTTTGGTGCGAATCGCGCGCTTAAAGGTAACCGTCCGGTGGCCCTCCTTAAGAAGGATGGGTGCCCCACATCTCGATTTTGAGATGTGGGTTCGCAGGACGCCTCGTCAGGTCATAGCGCGCGTGGCCCAGCCATCCCTTGAATCGCGACATTCCGGGTTGGTTCTTACCCCCACCCCGGGCATCAACCCATGCTTCAACATCACTGCCCCGGCCACCTTCGGGTCAGGAGGCCCACCTCCCGCGAGCAGTGCCGCGAAGTCCCGAAAATAGGGGCCCCGGTGTCGCCACCACCAGCACCCTCGCCGGTTGATCAAACGGGTTCTCAAACCCACCCGCCGCTCCATCTGCGTCGAGCCCAAATGGTCGTCAATGTAGTAGTGAACGGGCTGATCAGCGCTGTCATTTATAACCTAGCCCTGGAGACTCGTTCCCACCGTACAGTGGCACTACACTAATCTGCTGCCCCGTAAAGATCGGCGAAACAGAACTATCAACGTCGACGATGGCAATGTTCGGGCAATCCATTGACCAGTCTCCATACGTTCCAGTATCAGCGACTACTTCTATGTCCGTCAGATTTTCTCCGGCGAAGCGCTGAGCGCCTACCCAGCCACGATCTCCTGCCCCAATTGGCATAAACTTACGGCCGAAACAACGACGCAGGTGAAACCATCAAGTCCGCTGTCTTGTGACCTATTGCAACCCTGATGCCGTCGGGACAAACATGTCACTCCGACATAAGTTCGTCGCATGGCTTCTGGAGATGCTCGTTGAGGCTCTGTTGTTTTACGGCGTAACTTTCAGTCATGAGCCATAGAGATCAACCCACCACTGCAAGGGACATAGCCGCCGTTACACTCGAGGAGCTAATCTTCTTCGGTATAACCGGATATGCAGTGACTACACTGGTTATGCGCGTGGCTCTTCGCGGAAGATGGGCGCGCGTGTACCCGATCATCGCTCCACTAGCATTGACGCAAGGAGAAAGCGCTACAACCTGGAGGCTGTCCTGCTCAATTTAGCCACTGCCCGAACTGATATCGATTGCGCTGAGGATAACTGTAGAGGTCTAAACTTTGCGGGTTGTCCAGTTTGGCGTCAGGAACAGGCTGACCTTTAGCACTCCAGTCCGGGCTCATCCATCTGCCCATGCTCGAACCGTAGTACCTGGCGCCGAAGTAGTCGAGCCCTGATTCGGTGTCGCGTTCTTTGCCGGTGAACTTATAGAAATGGCGGTAGCGCCATCTTCATTAGATTCTCTGCTGAATCGACACCACAACACCAATCTCTCCAAGCTGTGAGAGAAGCCTTTCTTCGTTGGCCTCGTGACCTCTTAAGTTGATTCTCACCTCTTTATTATCGAGTACCCTATCCGTTATTGATTTGCCTTCGAGTAAGGAAAGGCCAAACTCTGTTCGCAGCGCCTTTGTAAGGGCTATCTTATCGAAGCCGACTCTCCAACCTTGTATGACTAGTTCCTTCATGGATTCACCTTTACTGTAAACGATGCAGGAACGTGACCAGGAGCGGCTCCTCCGGTCCGGGTCCCTCCCTCCACTACCACCCCGCTCACTCCTGCTCGAGCACCCAGTTCTCGCGCAGCTTGCTTAGTAGTCGCGACTCCCATTCCCTCGCCACTCACATGCACTTGGGAAAGAACCAATTTATCGCCTTCTTTCGCCGTATTAGCCATAACTTCTACGTTGCCGTTCGCAGTATTTACGACGAAGCTAATTGCCCCTGGTTCTTCCTCAATCACGCTAACTATGGATTTGGCACCGCCACCAACCATACCGAACGGCAGAACTGCATAACTGCACTTTGGGCAATTGGAATTTCCGTAGAGATTCTTTATCGTCTGGCCGGCTATGCCCCAACCGATTTCCTTCGCATCCGCACGAGTCATGTGCCTAAAAAAGTCAACATAGTCGGACCAGTCGAGATGGCATGCTCCTGCAGTCAACGTGTTCGTTTTAGAATCAAATGTATCGGGGTCGCAATGGTAGTGTCCAGTAGCATCCACCTGAGACAGCGGTTTGTTCCCCCCATAGCTATAGAGATTCAGGCTTTGCGGGTCTTGCTTGTCGGCATACGGAACGGACTCGATTCCATCAGCGACGTCGCTGTAGTCCGGGCTCATCCACCTGCCCATGCTACTTCGTAGTACCTGGCGCCGAAGTAGTCGAGCCCACTCTCTGCGTCTCGTTCTTTGCCGGTAAACTTGTAGTGGTTGGGGTCGCGGGCCGTGACGGCGATCTCCTGCCCGTAAGGGGAGTAGTCGGAGTCGTTCTGAACGGCGCCCACCGCGTCGGTAACCACGGCCGTCCATCCCAGATGGTCTGCGATGTAGAAATGTAGCGTCTCGGTGGAGGAACCTGTGGCAACGTAAGGCCCTGCTGACGCCGCCCGCTCCGTCTGCGCCCCCAGGCGTAATAGGTTGCGCCGGTCGCGAGCATCTCGAAGCCGCGGCCTCCCTCGCACGAGGCCACGGCGGAGGAGATGTTGGGATAGGTCACCGTATACCGTTGCCACGAGTTCGTGAGCGTAAAGCCGGTCGCGGCGCAGTCGTTGACTCCGATCACTACCCCCTCCCCGCCGTTGGCCCCACGCAGCCAGATGCTGACAGTGTACGTCTGCCCCGCCTGCAGACCCGCGGGGATGGAGGTCAGCACTCCCCAGTTCGCTCCCTGCCCGCAGTTCGTCCCTGCGGCGGGGGTGGCGAGCCCTCTCCCCGCTTTGGATTTGGCCTGCGCTCGCAATTGTAGTCGAGGAGACATACATTCTCCTGCACAGAGAGTTCCCCTCCAAGTACCATTCGGAACTCACGAATATGCGCGCCAATTTGCTACTCGCCTGATCTTGTAATTTTGCTCTGTCCGGCTTTGGGACCAGTCCCCAGGCATCCACTCATGTTGAAAACTTCAATAGCTACGGGAAGCAATCACGCCGGATACCCGCGAGGAAATGCTCGAGTGGATTGGCTCACAGGTGAAGGCAAAGAAGCTGAAGTTCCCGGAGACGAACGACACGATCATCTGGCCGAACTACACCGTCAAGGACCCGCGCGCGAGGGATTCGTCTCTCGCCGCCGTCTGAGAGCGCCTAGCGGCACGCACCTCACAGTACTTTTGCAAACCACGCCGCCCCAGAATGGCGTCATTAGGGAAGCCGAGACATTTTGTTTGATGCGCTAGGCTTCGCGGTTTCGGTCGCCTCTATTGCGCAAGGAGCTTAATTCTTGAAGAACTCAAAGACACTCGAAACCATCGAATGCAACACGCCGACCGACCTCATAGTAGCCATCATGCAACTCTTCAATACAGCTCGACTGGCTGATCCGCATCGCGGAGAAGTGGCCTAAGAAGCTTACTTCAGACGGGTCGATCATCCTCAACTTCGGTGACGTCTGGGAGAGCGGCTCGCCTTTCATCTCCCTCTATCAAGAGCGGCTGTTGGTGCGCTTACAGGATGAACTCGGCTGGAATCTCGCGCAGCGCTATTCGTGGTCACGTCCTGCAGCACCTCCGGCGCCGGCTGAGTGGGTTGTCGTGTTGGGTGTTGGTCGCCATCGCTTAGTTCATCGACTTAGAACAAAAACCCCTGAGGTGCCTCCCACTGCTCGTCAAAGCGAGGGATCCCATAGCGTGCCTTCGTGTCGACGACTGCAGGTGCGGCCACGAAGAATTCCTGTCTCGCGGGAAACGTCTGACCTCGCCGTTGGACGTAGGCATAGGTGATAAGCCCGATCGTTTCCTCAGATACTTCGCGACGACTGGTTCCAAGCCTCCCTCGTCGAAAGCCTTGGACCAAACCTCCGGTATTGGTTCCTTTCGACTTGCCCGATGAACCGTCTGATAAGACGATCTCCTAACCCTTTCAAGGTAGTCCTTCACCAGACGACTTGACTCCTCCAGGTTATTGCCTCCAGACCGTTCCGCGTACCGCAATCGGATTGCATGCTCGACGATGCGAGGGTGGGCACCGATGACGAATGCCGTTGACGGCACACTCAGGAAGAGTTTGATCGTTTCGAGGCTCCCCTCGACCCTACCACTTGCTGCTAGGTTCACGTGGGTAAACGCCACATCGACCGTCAGAAAATCGTCTGACGCTCGCCGCCCTCATTACAAAAGTTTCCCAAGACAGCAACTTTCCTGTGGACATAAAACGGGATCGCCAGTATTGTTTCGCTAAAATCCTTCAGCGCCATCTTGAGAACTTCTATTTGGAGGCTTCTCCGCCCTGAGGGACCAGTATTTGTTTCAGCCCATTTTCGTGCTTATTACAGGAGCTTCTTCCGGTGGCCTTCGTCCGCTCTTCCTTTTGCTTGTTGTTTATCTTTCTTTGTTCCTACTCGGCGGCCCACGCACAGGGGTCAAACCCCGGAGTCCACACAGAAACTCCATTTGGAAGCTTTAGCGGCAGCGACATCGATCACGTCGATATGTCCAATGGGGCGCTATCTATGCGGATTCCGCTCTATTCGGTTCCACTCAAGAACAGTAAACTGAATGCTTCTTTTTCATTGTTGGTTGACGGCAGCATGAGGTTCACGCCAACCGCCTACTGTAACCCCTCAGGCAGTGGCTGCACCTATACCTACAATCTCGCCAACGACTATCCGGGCCCTCAGATAGTTTTCGATCAAGGTTTTGGAGCGATTGCACAGAGTAGTTCCGACAACTACATGGAGCTGTATGGCTATTATGACGATGTCCCGATACAAGAAAGTATGCAGGAGATCTCGTATGCATACTATATTTCGGATGCTACGGGGGCGCACCATAACCTAGCATTTGATAGCACTAGCGACCATATGACGCTCAGAACCATAGATGGTTCTGGATACAGCCTAACGTTGCCAACCCCTACAACTTACCAGGCTGTGTTAACTCAGGATTACCTCACTTTACTGGGCGATGCATATGATGCCAATGGATCGCATTGGCACCGCGTTAGCGATTCTTCCAGCCAATTCATTGATAGCAATGGTAACGTTCTAGTCACCAGTTCGACAGATCAAAATAACGTTAATCACATAATAGATTTGTTCAACCGCAATTTGATCGTTTACGAATCCTCGCAGCCCGGTCTTGTGTCTTTATGTCCAAACGATTTTGTTGATTCCACCCAGCCAACCGTTGGTGCTCGTTATGTCGATTTTCCCGGCCCTTCTGATACAAATGGCATAATACAACTCCTTGTCTGCTATACGACTTTCAATATTCATACAGATCTTCTGGGCGCCGATGGGAATGATGCTATCTACAACCGGACGAATGTAGTCACGCAATCCGGTCCCGCTACCGACACTTATAAAGAGGTCGCGCTGCCGTTGTCTGCTATCCAAAGCATTGTCTATCCGGATAAGACTTATCTCAGTTTCAAGTACGATGCTGTTCATCCCAATGCACAGCCCAGCATTGCCTACGGAAATATAACCAGTGTGCATCTTCGTACCGGCGCGGTCATTAGCTACTCTCAGCAACCAACGGAAACGTGTGCATCACACACGGATCCTTTTCATGGCTGGGGTGGGGATCAGCCACCATATGAAGCATTTCATAGCTCAGTATTCGCGCGAACGGTAACAAGCGACGGTCAGTCCCATCCTTGGAACTACTACTACGACGATTTCGGCGGTTCAACCACGACAGTTGAGTCGAAACCCGATGGTAATTCGACGAAGTACACCTTCCTGACAATGGATACACAGTGTACGGCCTACGAAACCGAACGACAGGAGTACGATGGTGCCGCCCCGACGAGAATTAATCCGAGTACCAATGGTGTGCTCCTCAGAACCACCGACACGAGCTATTACCAATTCCAGGATATCTCGGGAATCTCGTGGGAATCGTGGCTTAATGGAGAGACTTCAACCGTCGCATTCCCCCACACCATAACAACGACCCCAGCCGGTGGGAATTCTACCACTACTACCTATGTATATGATGGGGGTTTTGAGGGGGATCAACCATTCCAACTGCAACAAGGTGGTTCTAGTCCCTACTGGACTACTCGGACGGCCTCGGAAATATGGGGAATACCGAAGAACGTAACGGTTGCAGGACCTGATGGGAACGGCGGCTCTCTGACGAGCACGAAGACAACGGATTATAAATGGGAAACAGCTGGACCCACTCTGAGTGCAAACCTTTTAGATACGCCATCTATTGTCAGCGTGAGCGGCTCAGGCGGAAATTCGGCTACTACGACATTTACGTATGATGCATATGGGAATGAGACCCTCCGAACCATCACTGGCCCTCAAGGTGGCACTCATTCAGTTTCCACTCAGTACAACTCAGACGGCCAGCCAACCCAAGTAATCGACAATATGGAGATCGACTACGCCTATGAAGATCCTCTGTCTCCATTTCCGTCGAAGATTACCTATCCCCAAGTGAATGGCGTTCCCCATGTCGAACACTTCACTTGGGACCACAATACTTCGCAGATTGCATCATTCACGGATCAGAACTCTATTCTAGCGACATATCAGTATCACGGTCCCTTGGCGCAGCTAACCCAAGAAGTCGACGCATCCGGAACGTCTGCGCAGACGTCTACTTCGTTCGACTATTCGAATCCCGTCTCCCCCGTTGCAAGAAAGGATCTTCACTCGTTTGGAGACGGTCTACTCGTCACCACTACTGTATTGGATGGCCTTGGGCGTCCAACCAAAGTGACTCGGCCCGATGGAAGCGTTGTCGATACCACCTATGATTCGGTCGGAAATGTTCACAGTGTATCGAATCCATACTATGCTTCTGACGGCCCGGGTGGCGGCAAAGCGTTCTCATATGATGGACTTAATAGGAAGCGAACCGAATGTTATTCAGACGGAAACTGTGAACAATGGACGCCTGATGGATACGTTATCATGTATACCGACGAGTCGGGAGTGCGGTGGCAACGGACTTCGGATGCCTTGGGAAGGCTTGCTAATGTCGTAGAACTTGGCACTACAGTGGCTCCATTATCCTTGCAGGCGACGTACACCTACGACGCTTTGGGCAACCTCATGAGCGCCACCCAGAACGGCACTGCCGGAGAGACACTGCGCTACCGTAGCTTCACCTATGATTCTCTGTCGAGACTCATCACTTCACAGAATCCTGAGACCGGCACAATCTGCTATGGCCAATGGAACGGCGGGAGTTGTGTCGGCGGCTACGACGGCAATGGAAACCTGCTACACAAGACCGATGCAAATGGGACGGTTTCGAGCTTTCAGTACGATTCGTTGAATCGCGTCACTAGCGAGAGTTATTCAGATGGAATAACACCTGATAATTTTTATGCCTACGACGTCGCGCCAGGTTACATGCCTGATCTGCAGAAGACCATCGGGCGCCTCACGTACTCAGGTAACGCGTATAACGGAGGAACCTCCGGAAAAGCCACAGCAACTACGTACAGCTATGATGCGATGGGAAGGATTGTCCGCGAATGGGAGCAGACCCCGTCTGCCTCTCCCGGAGGATTCTTTGTTTACTCCAATTACGATCTGGCGGGTAATCTCACGGATCTCACCTATCCTGATGGCCGTCATATTATGCAGAGTATGGACGGCGCAGGAAGGCTGGCTTCAGTAGCAGATAGCAGTACCGGAACAACCTACCTTAACGGCCCAGGTGGAAACGTGCAGTATTGGCCAAGTGGCGAGGTTTCTGCTTCCACCTACGGCAATGGAGTCACGCAAAGTTTTACGCTCAACAATCGGCTTCAGCCGTGCCATTCTATAGCTAGTCTGTCGATCAATGGCTCATCCGTGAGTCTGTTGGACCGCCAAAGCTATTACAATGCGCAGACGGCTTCGCCATGCGGTAGCGAAGCTGGCAACAATGGGAATATCTATGCAATCGTCGACAATCGGCAGGTCGGCTTAACGCAGAGTTTCAGCTACGATCCCCTGAACCGGATAACGAGCGGGTCGCGTTCCGATGGGGCCTATAACCACACTTACAACTACGATTCATTCGGGAATATGTCCTTACAGGATAACTTGTCATCTGGTTCCGCAGTAAAGTACGAGCCCGATCCCGCCGGTACCAACCGACTACTTCGTTCTCACGATGGAGGCGTGACCTTTGGTGATGGCCTGACCACAGGAGATTTCATCTATGACGCCTCGGGCTCATTGATACGATCCGCAGATGGTATTGGTCCACCTCACATGTACCAGCACAATGCGTTGGGGCAGTTGCTTTCGATCGACGGTGGGGCGGCAAGCTATGTGTATAACGAGTCCGACCAGCGGGCGTTCAAGCAGACCGCGAGCGGCACGACAGAGTATGTCTATTTCAACAGCCAGCCAATCGCCGAGCGAAATAACGACGGCAGTTGGACAGACTATGTCTACGCCAATGGACAGAAGATTGCCAAGATCGACCAAGAGCTGTCACACATCCAGATCCAGGGTGTCGGCTGGGGCAAAGGGTTTCGGATCTACCAAGCCAATGTTCCAATTAGCGCCGGGGATAAGATTGCCTTCCGACAATATGGGGGGCCGTCCACGTCCGGTGGAATCAATGTTGAGGGTACTTTAGCTGACGGCCAGCAGACCTACACGGGTGGAACAGAGACCGATCAGAACGGGGTACCTGGCGACTTCGCCACACAATCTGGAGTCTGGCTTGACAGAGTGGTCGATCTTTCACGCTTGGCCGGAGGACAATTGACTGGTGTAGACGTGGAGGCTCAAACACTAGATGGTGCTGACTGGTACATGGATTTTGCCGATATCGCGGTTGTTCACGCCGATGGGTCCGTCACGCCAATCTTTGCCGGTCAGCAGATCAGCCTCAATCCGGTGTTCGGAAATGGGACGAACTTTTCAGGAGCGGTGGTAACGGATAACCTCGACCAGCCCGCCCACTACTACATCGACGACCATCTCGGATCGACTCAGATGGAGTTGTCGAGCGGCGGGTGGCCGGTTTGGTTGGGGCAGTTCACGCCGTTCGGGCAGGAGATCATGGCTGGGCAGGTGCTCAGTGCGAACCTTGGCAATCCGCAACCCGGTGACGGCACTAACATGCATTACAAGTTCACCGGCAAAGAACGGGATGCAGAAAGCGGCTTAGATAACTTCGGTGCGCGCTACTTCGGATCGATCGATGGGGCGGTTCATGAGTCCCGACTGGGCCGAAAATCCAGCAGCTATCCCGTACGCCGAATTGAGCAACCCACAGAGCCTGAACCTGTATTCGTATGCTGGCAACAACCCTCTTCGCGATGTCGACCCTGATGGACACGAAGTGTGGCTCTGCGCTAACGGATCATCGAACTGTCAGCATTTCGATGATGACCAATGGTCGGCATTTCTGAAGCAGCAGGCAGACGCTGTCAAGAATGGAACGAACGGCGGCATCACGATCAGCGGTAGCGGCTTCATGGGAACTGGAACCATCTCTTGCGGAGGGCAAGAATGTGGTCAAGCTATATACAACCAAGAAGGCATTCACGATGAAACCGGAGATATCCTCGGCGGGTATGCAATGGGCAGAATCGGTGGGTATGCTCTTGGCAAAGCGTTTGGGTTTATTGGAAGCCTCTTTGGGCGAGCCGCAGGTGAAGGCGCAGCTACAGCTGCTTCAGAGGCCGCTGTCGATGTGACCAACCTTAGCGATCATGTTCTTAAAAAGCATGGCAAAGCGCGGTTGGACTGCTGAGCAAATATCCGAGACAGTGAAAGTCGGAACCCAGCACGCCACCGTGAACAAGGCGACCGGTGGGGCAGCAACGGAATTTGTAAATCAAGTAAACGGGCGCTTTGTCGTTGTTGATAACGCGACCAAGCAAGTCTTGCAGGTTTCAGGAGCGGATCACCTACCGAACTATCTATTGAACAAATGACCAATAAACCTGAGTCTTCGAATTACGCAGCACATCTGGCCGTTAGGGTGACCTCTGACGGTGAATTAATCTTTTCGCACACGAATGTCTTGGAGGCGATTGCGGTCTATTCCGAACGTGAGATCGCTGTTCTTGGGATCGAGGTGCTTACCCTTATAGGAGGGCGCTATCGCACGGATCGCCTTTCCTCGTTTTCTTCCCAGTTCGACGGGGGTTCTTGGAAGGACTTCGTTAGCTCCAGGAATATTCTGGCCGTTGAGTTCGTGAGAGGACAAACAGACGAGGATAGCCTATTCTTGCTGACCACATCGAGCGAGGAGGAATACGCCAACCTGCGTGTCCAATAGCTACGTCACCGTTCAAGCCTTTCATGGGCTTCGTGCCACACCGAGAGAGCACGTCGCTCCGCATCGGCTTGAGCGTGGATGGCGATCTTCCTAACCGGCATCTTCTTCTTGGGGGTGTTCTGTCTGGACTACTGGCACGGCTGGACAGCCGCCGAGCGGCTGTACCTGACGGACTATCTCAAGAGCGGTGTTATGTTGACGGCCACATTGACACGGATTCCTACAAGTACACACAGAGCAATGGCAATTACTCTTTGAACTACAGCTTCACGCCGGATGGTGGAGACAGCCAGTCAGGAACCACGACGTTAGCCGTCGGCAAGATCGGTCTTGATGCTCCGCCCGATCCAGATCAGGCCAGAATCAGTGGTCTCGTGCAGGGTGTCGCCGACAGAACGGCTGGGTTCCCGGACGTTTGCTCAGGTGGCGGGTTCGTCTATGCAGGTGTTCAGGCACCAGTGGGTAAGGCGCACGGCTTCGCCGGTTATCTTGGCAACTATGACTCCAAAGGCGGATTTACGAACGGCGGGCTGGTCGAGGGTTCAGGACACTCGGCGGGCGCCGCTGGGGCATATAGCCCGAAGGGTGGTCCGGAGGCTCTAGTCTTCGTTCCCTTCGCGGAAGCAGGAGGGGGTCTAGTGGGCGCTTCTAAGGAGGGTCTGGCGGTTGGCGGCTACGTCGGGACACCAGAGAAGTTCCCTGTAGGTGTGGGGGCGGGTGCTTTCTTCAACATCTCGACAATGAGCGCTTGCAACCATCGATAGGAGACGTCATGAGATATTTTGGTCCGATCATATGCTTCCTCATGGCAGCTTTTGGTGCGTACGTTGGTGCTACTGCCAAAGTCTTCTACCCTGGTCGGTTGGGTCGCAAGTCTGACGGTAAACCGATCCCGACATGGTTCGGTCGAGTGTGGTTCCTTGGCTTCGCTGCTGTGATGCTGTACTTAGGCATCAAGGGACTTCGATGATGGAAGGCCGTCTCTTGGGAGGCGGCCTTGTTGCGTCTGGCCCTCTATCCGAGAGCCGTGCCGACCGAAAGAAAGAGCAGGCTGCTACCGCACCGGGAGGATGATGACACTCCATCCCTGGCGGGGTCGTGTGGAAGCGGAAAATGGTTCCGGGTGGAAACGTCAACCCATGCAATGACCTGAGCGGTGTTCGTTTCCGCCGGGAACCATCGCGTGTCCGGCGGAAACACTCTCAGGCGCAGGAAATCCATCGCAACAGCGTGAGTTCGTGCGGAGCCTGAGTATGGACCGCTTAAGGTGGAGGCGACCGCTTACCCTTCTGAAGCTGATCGATCTCCATCGGCAAACCGAGACTGCATGTCTGGAAGCTCCGAGACGCCCTCCGCTCAGTCATCGTCAATTTCTCACGAGTCGGGCCACGCTACCCAATCTTCCAGAAATGAGACTTGGTCGTGCCCTCAAACTGCCAGCACAAAGGACTTATCATCCGCCAGTCTAAATGCCGCTCTTGCTCCGAACCTCCCGCCCAACCCGCCTCTGTCGGTCACGCCGGGTCGTCGGCCACCGGGAAGTTGTTCCTGCAACATTCTCAACGAGTGCAAAATCGCCAATGCACTCATTGAGGGCATCCGTACGAGTCGTTTCCGGGTGACGGGCAACCGCAAATGATCTGACATGAGTCCTGACAAACGCGCTTCTCGTCAGTTGACGATTACTGACTGCAAGCCGACTTAGACAATGAAGGCCCGCCGCGGTTGCGTCGAGGCCATAGATGCTGTCCGCCCTGACTTCAGATGCACAGGTTTAACCACAGCCGATCGGTTCATCTCCTCGCGGTGATGGGCCATTGGATGGGGTCCGGCCGTCAGGCGGGTGCTGTCGAACCCAGCAACGAGTCGGAATGGCGGAGGCAGTCATGTGTTCATGTGCTTCACACTGCGTCACACAATTTCGCTCGACCGTGTGAATGCTCGATTCGAGGCGATGCTTCCTGGCGACGGGCTTTACGAGTTGTGAAGAGTGTGCCTTTCGAAGAAATGTCACGCAACTGTCACCGGGAAATCACGTGAGAACACATTCCGCGTGTTCCCTAATGGGACAGCCACTCCTGCTACAGTAATCAAATGTCCGCCCGCCGAAAGCGCACGCGTCGAGCAGAAGGTGGTCAAACGGTTCATTATTTGTCTTCATCGATTCGCTGACGGACAACTGCGCTGGCGATCGGAGACTGTTGTAATCCGCAGCTCCCAGTTGAGTCGTTAAGAGGAGCACGATCTCCGTGTATCGATATGTGCCGCGTCGACGGATCGTTGAGGTGCTCAAACACGTTAGGGACTTGCTGCGACAAGCGCAGCCGATCAGTGAACGAGAGCGCCTCGCAACTGAACGCCGCGAAATAGTGGCAAAGTACATCATCTCCAATTTGCCCCGCACGGGGCCGCATCCCACTCTCAACACCATCACCGAAATAGTGGACACATTTCTACTGACGATCGGTGCGGCACATGAGCTCTTCGGATACGATCTGGAAGCTATTCGGCAATACGATCTGCGCCTGAACTCGGGGCGCACCCATATTGTTGAATCCCACGTCTTCGATCGGGACAAGTTGATCGACGTTCCCCTGGAGTTAGCCCCAGAAAGCACGTTTCAATCGAACGCGATGCTCAGTGATTTGGTGAGCGAGTGGCAGCCTGGCGTGCCCATCCGGGCGCTCGATGAGAATTCACGCGATTTACGAAGTTTTTTTTATGTCCATGTAGGCACCGAGGACAGTCGAGGCTCGAGCCTTCCGCCGGGGTCTATGGCCCTCGTGGAACCGATCGACCTAGCAGAAGCCCTGCGCCCCAACCCTCGTCTGATCTATCTGCTCCAATTTGGAAACGGATACCGATGTAGCCGGTGCATCATAAGCCATGGCAAGTTGCACATGCTTAGTTCAACGCGTGAGTACGTCCGTGCACGGGCGTTTGCTTATCCAGGTGAAGTGAGAGTGGCTGGGCGCATTCGGATGTTTGCCCATGCTCTGCCACAACCAGAGTTCGCGTTGCACGGAAAGTTCCGGACGAGACGACGCTTGGCGGACCTTACTTTGCCGTGGGAACACCGCACAAGAGATGAACTGTTCCTGGACGAATACAGGCGTTTTCAGCGATCCGAGGAAGAAGAAATGGAGATCCGGCAACTATTGATAGATCTTCTTCAGTCACCATTGACGAAGAGGACTGAACGGCGCTACCGCCATCCTGGCGCATCAGAGCCTCATATCAGTACGTTGATCCAGCTCACTCTGCTTCATTTTGCACGGTATTCGGATTCCCTTCGAACCGGAGGTTTGTCCGTCCGCGAACAGGGACGATACTCCTTGAACACGATTATCAATGCACGAAGTGTGAAGGAGTTGTTCTCGCCAATGGATGTGCTTCGATCGCCAAGACTCGAATCCGTGTGGGATCTGCGAAGAAGAGAGTTCGTCGACTGGTTGCCGTTGCTCTCCTTCAAGTTTCCAAGCCTGAATGTTAGGCAGAATCCGGTACTGCGACTATCACAGACGCACGATCTTTCGGGACTCCAACCAGCGATGGCTGCGGGATCTTGGATGCTCCTGAAACCGTGTGAGGACCTACCGAATACACTGATGGAATGCGAAAAACGAGGATGGTCGAGGCCGCTCTACGTGCTGCGCCGCGGTCTTCATTTCCTCACGGGATATCTCGAACAGGATGGCGCCGGGTATGCTCTTCTATCTCACACCAATGGCATCCCGAACAAAGAGCGGTTCCACCGCGACGAACTATCGTCATTACACGGAGTGGCAGGCGTCGCCGTACCTGTCTAAAGTTGGCACACGGAGTAATTGTGGCCGCAACGTGATTTTTCCCCAGGCCTGGATGGCCTTCGGCGGTACGCTCTGTTCACGACTCGCTCTCGTAGATGCGAGGCGGTGATAAGAGGGCCGTTATGGGATTAGAAAAGCCTCCCCTTCGCACTGTAGTGAATCAGGATGGCGCGGCGATCCTCGATCCACGCTCTGGACAAATCACGACACTCAATACAACTGCGGCATACGTCTGGCAGGCATTGCAGCATGGGAGCAGCGCGGAGGCGATTGTTGCCGATCTCGCCCGAGACACGGGAGAAGATCTCTCCGTCGTCAAGCAAGGCGTCGCCGCCTTCCTCGCAGAACTAGAAGAACGTCATCTTTGTTGATCGTGATCAGTGCGCGAGGTGATGCCATGGCTGCTAATGTTCCTGCTGTCGAATATATCGAGTACCGGGTCGCCGTCATCCATCCGGCTTCGGGAGCCGTTTTTGCTGTGGACCATGGCGACGGTAGCAGCGTTCTTCCTTCTGTGCAGATTCCGAAACACACGCGTGTAACTCCGCGCTTGCGTGAAGCGATCCGAGCGGCCTGGAACATTCGCGGAGTGGTATTGGATTACTTGCGGTTCGAGAACAGCTTTTGCCCCTGCGCTGTCATGGAGCTTCTTTCGGTCGAGATACCAACCCCGCTCCGGGCCGTCGATCTTCACCATGTGACGAATCTCTCCGAACGCGAAATGGCTTCTCTCATCGCTCTTCTTCACGAAGAGTCCCCCAGTTCCCTGCTCCGTGTGGGCTGGATCTACGAAGCCGTCGCTTGGGTTGAGCAAACGACAGGAGATAGGATTTGCTCGATATCGGAACTGGAGCAGCTTAATGCCGGAGCCAATTTCGCACTCATTCGATTTCCCATGCAAAGCGGCCGGTCCTACTGGTTAAAAGCAACAGCGCACCCTAACCACCACGAACAAGCGATCACCTCGTACCTCTCCAAGCTTTCCCCGGGCTGCGTTCCTGAGGTTCTCGCCGTGCATCCCACGTGGAACGCGTGGATCGTTCCAGACAGAAGCGCAAAGGATTGGCAGTCCCCCTTGAACGAAAAGAGGCGCCTCCGGCTACTCGATCGGGCTGTCGGCGCCATGGCGGCGCTTCAACGACGAAGTATCGGACACGTGGCGGATTTACTCTCCGTCGGCGCTTTCGACCAACGGTTAGAAGTTCTCCTTGCAGACTCTGCACTGCTTTTTGAGAAGATTGGCGCGGCGATGAGCCTGCAAACATCCACCAAGGTGCCACGAATCGAGGGCCTTCAGCTTCATGAGCTGCACGAGGCGTTTGACTCGACTTGTGAGTATCTTTGCACTCTCTCGATTTCAAACACTGTCCTTCATGGAGACATGAATTCAGGGAATGTGCTTTGGGGAGAGGAAACCTGCCAATTCATCGATTGGAGCGAGACCTACGTGGGACACCCATTGGTCACGCTCCAACATCTTCTATTGCTGAACTGTCCTGACAATGATCAGCTTAAATCCAAATGGGATCGGATCCTGATTGAGCGCTACCGAGTGGCTATGCGCGGGGCCATCGAATCGGACGCGTTCGAGCGAGCGATTGTCTGCATGCCGATGATCGCCGCCGCCTCAGCCCTATACGGGCGAGGCGCATGGCTTCGTGCCCCCCTGGCAGAGACCCTATATCGTCAGTCCCGAATCCGCACGTTAGCGAGGTATATGGATCGTGCCTCGCGGGACCCCGAACTGCAGAGTCTGATACGGCCCCGTCGCATCTCAATCCGGTGCGACGCCGAGGTGACAATATGCTGCTGATCTTCCAGAGCTGGATGTGGATGTTGTTTTTCGATTACCTCATGCACGTTCGCGGTTTCGATGCCGTCCATGCCGCGGTTCGAAGTCAGCGCCCTAGTTCCCTGCATTCGCGAATCACGGACCAAGCCGTGATATGTCATGCAGTAGACCTCGCCTGTGTCTTCTATTTCAAGCCCGTATTGTGCCTGCAGCGTTCCGCCGCCACGATCATGGTCCTCCGACGCCACGGATGGCACGCCGAGATGGTCATTGGTGCACAAGTCCTCCCCTTCCAATCTCACGCCTGGGTGGAGATTCGGGGCAACGTCGTGAACGACAAACCCTATATCAACCAGATCTTTCAGGTTCTCGACCGCTGCTAGGAAAGACCAATGAGTATTCTTTGGGGACTAACAAAGAAGCCGGGCGCGACTGTTCGCGACGCGGAATTGCTCGACCTGTCGATTCACACTCAGCAATACGCCACCTGTGGACCCGCCGTTCTGACGAGCGGACGCGTAGGACTGGGCCTGCAACTCTACGGCAGTCATTCACGGTCGGCGATGGATTCCCGTCCCGTCTCCGACGATCAAGGGAACATTCTTTGCTTCGATGGACGGTTTGACAACTTTCGAGAGCTCCTCGACTCGCTTCGTCTCGACGATGCCACGATTTCCGATTCGTTGATTGCTCTGACCGCATTCGAACAATGGGGTGAGGCTTGCTTCTCTCGATTCACCGGCGACTGGGCCTTGGCCCTTTGGTGTCACCGCGAGCAAAAGCTCTTTCTCGCCCGCGACCATGCCGGAACACGTTCGCTCTATTTCATGCAAGAGGGACAACAAATTCAGTGGGCGACGTATCTAGATACGCTCACAGCGTTACAACCAGGACTGGAACTCTCGCATGCTTACGCTGCGGCTTATCTCACGTTCTCACCGGTTCGAGACCTCACGCCATACACTCAAATCCGCGCCGTCAAACCTGGGCATTATGTCGTGTTTCAGGATGGAAGGGTCACGCAAAAGCCGCACTGGCGCCCTCTCGTTCGAACATCCATTCGATACAGGGCAGACGCGGACTACGACGATCACTTTCTCTCGGTATTCGGGACGGCGATAGCTCGGCGGACCGGCGCCGGAGAGCCCGTCCTCGCGCAGTTGAGCGGAGGAATGGATTCGACCTCCATTGTCTGCATGTCGGACCATATGCGCCGCTGCGCAGATCCGCATGAAGAGATCCTCGACACCATCTCCTTCTTCGACGATTCCGAAGTATCCCTGGATGAGAAGCGATATTTCCTCACTACAGAACAGCAGCGCGGAAAGGCTGGAATCCATCTCGAGATCGTGTCTTCCCGCAGGACCTTCAATCTGACGACCGAGTCCGGAATCTATCCGACTCCCGGACGCGACGACCATTCGCTCACGATTGAACGGGCGCTCTACAAGTCCATCTGGGAGCGGGGCTATCGATCGATCCTCTCAGGCATCGGCGGGGACGAGGTACTAGGCGGAGTTCCCGACGGTCGCCCCGAGCTGGCCGACCACATCATTGGAGGTCGAATCGGTACCCTGCTGCGACGTGCGGTTGCCTGGTCTCTTCCGGATCGTAGTCCCCTAATAGGCACGCTCTCCAACACAACGCAATATGCGCTAGGGCTCTATCTGAGAAATAATCCCAAACGGAGACCGGTTCCGGCATGGCTCTCCAAATGCCTTCGCAAATCATTCGTTGAATCGGAACGAACGACTGAGGTGGTGCCAAACCGATTGGGTGTCGCCCCACACCGGCTGGAAAATGCCGTGACTTGGTGGCACATCATGGAGACCCTTCCGCACCTTTCCCCACAGCTTCTCTTCAGGCCCGAATACCGCTATCCCATGCTGGACAAGGATCTCATAGAATTCCTGTTCTCCATTCCTCCTGAGCAACTGGTCCAGCCCGGCCGGCGGCGCGCCATGATGCGACGTGCTCTACGTGGCATCGTGCCTAACGAAATTCTCGAAAGGAGGCGTAAAGCCTTCCAGCTTCGAGCTCCGCTAAGTGCCATCCAGGCTGCCCAAGAGAAGTTGGAACGACTCATCTCGACATCAATCATCGCGGACATAGGCTTCATCGATGTCGACACGTTCCTCTCAGAGCTGAGATCGACAGCAAACGGACAACCAGGCGCCTGTCACGCGATCCTTCGAGTGATTGCCTATGAACTATGGCTGCGGACATACTTTGGCCGCTCTACCGATTTCAAGTTCCCTGTTTTACAAACCAGGTTTGGCCACCGCTCAGTGGCCACAGAGCTCCGCGCGCCCTGAATTCGGCCGGTTCTCGATGCGCGGAAATTTGAAATGAAAGAGGAAACCACTATGCGTTATACACAACCGAAAATCACGGGAACCTACTATGCACTTGCCGCCATCAAGAGCAACAAAGTGCCCGATTCACTTGAAATAGATACCGGCAATTTCACCGACGGCGCGAGCTATCAGGCCGACGAATAATCTTCCTGGTTCGCTTCGCGCTTGACCGATCCGGCCTCTTGGGGGCAGAGGCCGGATCTCATTCCTGTCTTATTGCGTGGCACTTGCTGACAAGCTCGAAAGCTTCATTCTCAAACTCTTCCACCTCGCATACTGAGCTCGTTTCATCGGATCTGGGTCTTCATAACCTTGGAGCCAGTAGCGCATCCAGTCGACGTTCCCTTGTTGTGACTCCAAGCGTTCTAAAGGCATTTGATGGATGTGAGTCCCATTCGGGAAATAAATCAGGTCGACAGGCTTGTGCTGCATATAGAGGGCCCCGTAAAGCTCCCATTCCTGCAAGATTGAGTCCGGACCCATGGCCTCGATCCTGACCGGCGCTTGAACCTGATCAAGATGAAACCCCGGCGCTTCCCTTACCCATCGCTCCAGTCCCTGACCAAATGGGCTGGTCCCCTTTATCTGATTCATCTGTCCTTCGAGGTCAGGTTGGCTAGGCGCGCTGAGAATGTATTGAACGTAACTGTTATCCACCCCATCGGCAATGGTTGCCGCCGCGAACAATTTCGGGGCCTTGATCAGCGCATTGATCACATACCAACAGGTCCAACTGAAACCGACCACGCCGACCCGATTAGGATCGACGAGGCCATCATCCGATAGCCGCTTGATCGCGCTTTTGTAGCCTTCGAGGCTTGTCCGAGTGTCCTGTTCTGACAACGTGTTCGGCTGCTTCTGGATCTGGAGCACGACCAAGCCGCTGCTGGCCAGGTGGCGCGCCGTGAAGGCCGTGGGATCGGTTCCGTCGGTTAGGAACTCGTGCTCGCGGAAGTTGTACATCTGAATGACGAGCGGATAGCGCTGGCCGGCGATATAGCCCACCGGCATTACTAGCCCTCCAATCCAAGCTCGCCCGGACGAGTCTTTCCACCGAAGAACACTCGCTTGACCGAACGCTAGCTTTCGCAACTGCGGATTCGGATCCCAGAGCTGTTGAGCAGCCGTTGTGCCGACCTCGGAGGCCCACAGCGTCGGAATCTCATTGAGATCTTGTTTCACATAGACGCGTACGGTATCTCCAGGCGGTTGAGTTTGACGAACTTCCTGAGTGCCTGGGCTGATGGAGGAGTCGAATTTCCAGGCGTCGCCTGCGAGGTGAAAGACGGAGTCAACGAGTTCGCCCTTTTGGTTCCTCAGTGTGGCAGCTACCTCGTCGCGATCTCGGCCGAACTTCACATCGGTAAGCGATTGGCCTCCCGACGGTGGTGTCGCATCGTTGAAATATAGACATCGACGACGCAGCATGGGTAGATCGATGCTCGCAACCGCGCAAGGTTTGGTGGGCGACCCCACTCCTTGTTCGGTTGAGCGTTCGGGCGCAAAGTATACGTTCGTTACAAGAATGCGACTCCCGTCTCTCGACCAGACAGCGAGGTTTGCCTCTTGGGCGTAGCCGAGATACTCGGCGCTTGGCGCATCCAGAAGAATAATCGATGCCCCCGTTCGGACATTCGTAAGCACGTATCGAACCGGTCTCAGAACGTTGTCGGGCCGTATGAGATCCGGGTTGTTCACGCGTAAGCGTCGATGCTCGTAGAGATGGGCAGGATCAAACATCTCCCAAAAACGGGGAATCCTACTTACGACTGGCTCGACGGAGACCACCCATTGACCGTCCGGCGAAATCCGAAATGGAAAAAGGTGATGGAAGAAAGAGTTGTCCCCAATTGCGTACCCGGGCACCCGCTGTAGTCTTCCGGGACGGACGCCTACACGAACTGTGAACATCGAAAAGACCTTGACGGCCCAGGGCCTGAGAAGGCCCGGAAAGAGAATGTCTTTGGAGCGAACACCGGTGGCATCAAAGGCGTCACGGTTGATTTGCACGCCAGGAGGTGGAGGCGCGGCATTGATCTGTGACGCCGTAAACGCGATGGTGTCGCCCGCCAAATCATAGTGGTCTACGTCAAGGGAGGCCGAGCGTCAGAACGTGGCATTCCACTTTGTCGGTCCTTGCCTCATAGAGCTGATAGCCTCCTTGCTCATTCTGACCGCGGAAGTAAATCCGCCTCCCATCCGCTGCCCATCGGATATCGTGAAGGATTGCGGCGTAAGGGATGGTCTGCTGACCTTGAGAAACAGCGGTGACCGAAGCGACGATGCGAGGCTTCGGCTGTGGACCTGAGGGCGAATGCAAGAAACGTTTGATGGCCACAAGATCAAAGACCGTAATCTCCGATCTCAGCTGATCCGTCGCCATCAGCCCACGTGTGGTGACGATAGCAACGTGTTTGCCGTCCGGCGAAAAGTTGTCACTGTCGTTCTCTGAGGCGTTGATGCCTGCCGAGGGATCGTTGAAACGCACCATCGCAATGTCATCCTTTACCGAGAAGGCTGGCTGTTGGGCGGGTGCACACCCGGTCGTGAGCGTGGCTACGACGGCAAAGGCCGCGAAAAGGCGCGAGTTCCCTCGCAGCCTCGGAAGAGCAAGGCGCATGGAAAGTTCTCCGGTCAAAAGGGGAATGCAGGTGGAAAGGCTAGAACACGAGCCGGAGCGCGAACTGCATAGATCGGGCTCCGCCCTGCTGGTATTGGGAGGCAACCGTTGCCAGGCTGGCATTCAGCATCTGGGTAGCCTGCCCGAACGTGACATCGGTATAGGTCGGATTGACATATCCGAAGTTTGGGTGATTGAAGAGGTTGAAGGTCTCGGCACGGAAGCGCAGTGTGAGAGGGTCATGCAGAGGAATCTCTCTTCGAACAGCAAGGTTCAACTGCGTTGCACCGAAGCCCCGCAAAAATTGCGGGGAGCGTCGCCAAGCGTCGCCGATCGGAGGCACGCTGAACGCGTCAGGATTGATAGCTCTGCCACCGGGATACTGAGGTCCATAGCGATAGAAGGGGTGTCCAGAAATGATGTTCAGCGTGCTGGAGTATTGCTCTCCGGTTCCTGGGTCGACGATAAACTTTCCCCCAAGTGTCACCGGGAAGGCCGAACGTACGTTTACGCGGCTGTCCAGCGACCAATCGTTCAGCATCGCATTGAGCATCTTTCCCGATTTGAGCTTCGGCAGGTCCCAACTCACTCCGCCTTGAAAGTTGTTCCTGACGTCAAAGTCGGAGTCGGCTCGCATGAGCGGAAGGGCGGTGGCGTTCGATCCATAGTCGATCCCGTGAGCCCATGTGTAGGCGACGAGCGCCTGGATCCCCTTTGCAACCGAGCGCTGGAACTGCAGTTGCAGGGACTGATAGTTCGACGTCACGCCGGACTGGAAGTACTGCACCGTGCCGAAGTTTGGATTGAATGGTGTGATCACCTTCTCTTGTAGACCGATAAGGCGCCTTCCCCCTGCAGCAACGTACGAGAGGGTCATAGACTGGTTCGCTCCAAGAGCTTGCTGCAAGCTGGCATTCCACTGGAGCGTGTAGGGCAGCTGCAAGTGCGTTGGGAAGGCAGTGATCACAGCGGAGGTATAGGGCGGAGCTACCGTGACGGGAACGTCAAGTTGGCTCGGCGTAAAAGGAAGCGTCGCGCCCGTCCGGGTCGCCATGGCTCTGAATCCCAGACCGCTGTATCCTAACGCGGCCACCTCGTTAAGAGAATCGAAGAAGACGCCCCCACCTGCACGTACGACTGTTTGAGCTCCGGCTCGATTGCGAACGATCCAAGCCACTCCTAATCTCGGTGCGAAGTTGTACTTGGAGGTCTGCCATAAAGGCGTATTCCTGGCCGCCAGCGTCAGAGATGCGGGGGTATCGATGTCGCCGGCCACCGTGTAGGCGTTATCTCCGTGCTGCTCCGTTGGAGGAGGATCGAGCTCCCATCGCAGGCCGTAGGAAAGACTCACCGTCGGTCGGACTCGCCACTCATCCTGCACAAAGAGCGCCGTTTCATTGAACACGGGTGTCGCGGACACATACCGAATGACATAGGGAACGATCGGTCTACCACTCAGAACCTGTTGCGGCGCGCTGAAGTACGTATACGGTTCCAGGTCCGGAGGCATGAGCGCCGTCGTAAGGCGGCGGTAGTCCAGTCCGATCTTCAATGTGTGATGGCCAGCGAGCGTACCCGCCGTGTCCACCAGATTCCACTGACGTTGAGCGTTCCGAGAGTTGAGCACATCCATCACCGGATTTCCGGGGCCGAAGTACATGACCACGACCGGATTCGCCCGGCCTTGTCCTTCAGCCCCCAACGCGGCAACCAGATCTGTTGGCGTAGCACCTCCGAAGCCGTCAAGCGCGCCGGCTTGAGCCGCCTCCGCCCGTGCATAGCCGAGCCGGAACTCGTTCGTGATCGAATTCGAGAGCTGACTGCTGGCGCCGAGATTGAAGTTCTGGTTGTCGATGCTGGTGGTATTGAGAGCAAAGTTTGGTCTCGACTGCGTCGAGCTGGGTGTGTCCCCGTATCTGAAGAACAAGGTCAGCTTCGGGCCGAGCGTGTGATCCAAGCGGATGCTGGTGGAATCGATGCGGCTTGGCAGCGAGAATGGTGCAATGAACTGCGCCAGGCTGGGAGACGCGACAGTGCCGTAGTCGATGCCATCAGGTAGTGGGTACGCGTTCAGGATAGGTTTCATCGTCTGCACTGCCTGCTGACGCATCGCGAGATCTGGCACGTACTGTATGGTCGCGGCGGTCGGCTGCGTTAACCGCAGGCCCTCATAAGCTGCAAAGAAGAAGCTGCGGCCCTTTCCGTTGTAAACGCGCGGGATCCAGATGGGTCCGCCGAACGTCCCTCCGAAATCGTTCTGGCGAAGCGCGGGTTCAAGCTTGCCATAGTGATCGTTGAACCAGTCATTCGCGTCGAAGAAGCTGTTCCGCAGATAGTCATAGGCGCTGCCGTGAAGAGCGTTCGTACCCGATCGCGTGAGCAAGGAAATCTGTCCTCCTGGCGACCTCCCGTATTCGGCCGAGTAGGTCGAGCTTTGAATGCGAAACTCCTGCAAGGCATCGACCGGCACCATCGTTTGGGTTGTGCCGAGGGCCGTCGTTCCTCCAAGCGTGCCGCCCGTCGCGGCTTGGCTGATCCCATTTCCGTTTCCTGCATTCACGTTCGCGGAGATTCCGTCCACGGTGTAGTAGTTGGATTGCGTGCGTTGGCCATTGACCGAGAAGTCGCCGCTATTTCCTACGCCTTGAGAGGTATTCTGAGGAGTCTGCGTTACGACACCCGGCGTCATCGAGATCAGGTCCTGGAAGCTGCGCCCATTGAGTGGAATGTCCCCCACAAACCTCTGATCGACGACTGTGCTGACGGAGGCATTTGTCGTGTTCAGTGGTGGTGTATCGGAGTTGACGGTCACACTCTCAGAGGTTGCGCCAACCGGAAGAACGAAGTTGAGAGCAACAGCACTTTGAACGTTCAAGACCACGTCGGCTTTGATAATGGTCTGGAAGCCGGCCTTTGAAACCTGAACGTGATAGTGTCCCGGTGGCAGAATGGGAACCAGGTACATCCCTGAACCATTTGTCTTTGCGGAATAGATGACACCTGTGGCGTCATTGGCAATCTCCACATCGGCATTCAGAATGAGGTTTCCTTGCGGATCAGTGACACCGCCGCTGATCGTTGCGCTTGTGGACTGCCCCAAAGCGGTCAAAGAAACAAGACAGAGACAGAGGACGAGGAACCAACGTTTCATGCAGTCGCGCTCCGAAGAGGCCAGAGTGGAATGGGTACACCCTGTCTACGTCGGAGGGACCCGTGTTGTACCAGCATGCTAGCTGCATTATGGATGATTCGGTTGAATCTGAAGATAAGCACGAAGAAACTGCTTCCCTGTCGGCTTATTGCTCCCCCCCGGGGGTTCCACCGTCACAAACACCATGTTAAGGCGAGCCAGCGTACCCGCGTCCCTGCATTTGAGAACCCAGCGCTTGTGGCTGTCGTCCTGATAGAAGAGACCAAGGCTCACCGGCCGCGTGTCCGTGCCACTGCCCCATACCTGGAAGGCCACCGGCTGCTTCATTCCGGCCTGCTTGTCAAGATCGAAGCCGTAGAAGACCAGCGAACTGTCCTTGGTGTAAAAAATGCGCCCAAAAGGCTTTGCCGTCGCTCCGCTCGCGTTCGTGTCATAGATGTCCGCGATGTAGAGATTGCGCGCTCCGATCACGTCCCGAATGTCTCGATCGTGCAGCATCAAATCCCTATCGAACGCGAGCATCTTCTCTTTGGCGTCGAGTGAAGCATTCGCTTCCCCCAGCGCCGCATCGAGAAGATGGACCTTTCCTTCCAATTCCGTAACGCGGGCGAGTTCCTGTCCTGCGCCACTCTGTACAGCGGTCAGCTTTTCACGTAGCGACTGGGCGTCTGCCTGGGCCGCAGTAAGTTGCTGGCTCAACCCGTCTCGTTGTGTGAGAAGCTGCTGCTGTTGGGTCTCTTCAGTCTCGAGCAACCGCTTCTCGCCGACGATTGCCTCTTTGGCTTCAGCCGCTCTCTTATCTGACTCAGCAAGCTGGTTCTCGAGCGAGGAAAGCTTTTGCTCGTCACGGACTAGGGCGTCGTGCTCAGTTCGGTCAGGCATGACCGGTTCGGCAGCAATCACCCTCGAACTGGAGGCGACCTGCTGATGGGATGGAGGATCCATGTGACGGACGCCAGCATACACCAACCCGCCTGCCACACAGGCAGCGATTGCCCCCGCTGCCATCCATGCCCAGTGCGATTTTGAAGCTGGTACCGGATCCGAAACCGGTCGGCTCCCCAAGCGGTTCATGAGCCTTTGCTCGGCTTCCCGTAAGGAGCCGTCCGACTCCCTGGGGACAAAGGGTGATTCCGCAGCGGCACTCGCGGCCATGGCCGGAATCACTTCTGATGCAACGTGCTCATATTGTTCGAAGGTTTCCCGGCAGGAGTCGCAGTAGGCCATGTGCACCTGCAACAACGCCCATTCCTCATCAGTCAGCTCCCCTGAGTAGAAAAGGGGGACGAGCCTAACGAACTCATCATGAAAGTGAGGATTCACCGACTCTGTTTCCTCGCCGCGCAGTCGTTGCCCAATTTTCTCACCCTATTCGCACTTCCGGGAGAAGATGTGCCTTCGAAGCCGGTCAAGTGCACGATAGTAGCGATGTCGAACGTTTCCAATGCTCTGCCCGCTTTTCTCTGCAATCTCCCGCAGGCTGTATCCCTCAAACAAGTGGAGTTCCAAAGTCTCTCGCTGCTCGGTCGACAGGGTCTCGCGCAGGCGGTCGAGAATGGCTTTGCCGTCGATCACGTCCGTGGAGGGAGGAGCAGCTCCGATCGACGATTGCTGTTCGTCAAATACCGGAGCATCATAGTGCTGCCGACTGGTCAGATAGCGTCTGCGATCAAGGGCGCGATGATAGGCGACCTGCATGATCCATGAGGATCCGGAACCCTTGGATGGATCAAAGAGTCTCGCTTTTTCGAATATATAGAGGAAGACATCCTGGCGGACATCGGCCGCCTCTGATTCATTGCGGAGTATCCGCGAGGCAACCTGCAGGACAGAACGACCATGGCGACGGAACAGAACGCCAACTGACTCGGTAGAGCCCATTACTACATGACTGAGCAGTTCCTCGTCCGAGAGTGTCCCAAGTTTTGGGTCGCGCGGGTCGGCGATGACCGGACGTGAAATCTGCGGCAAGTCATTGGGGACTGTCTCCACTGCGGCGAGACTGTGTGGGGATCGGAGTGCCACTTCGGAACTCATCGAAACCTCCGCAGGAATTTCGCCAAACAAATGACAACGATAGTTGGTCAAAGGAAGTATACGCAACCATAGTTGCTGTTTCAATCAACAAGTTCCTCCGACGATATGGTTGTGCCTAAACCGATCGGCGCGGGGAAAAAACGAAAGTCCGGCACTCCGCGAGAACTGTTCGGGACTGCGGTAACGACGTTGCGAATAGCTAGAGGGGTATCACAAAGCGTCGTCGCGGCAAGGGTTGGCTGCGACGAGTACTATCTCCGCAACATTGAACAAGGCAAGGAAAACCTCAGTTTCGATCTGATGTACGCAATCATCGCTTACTATGACATGCTGCCTCTGAGCCGATTTTGGGCGTATGCAGAGAAGTCCACGGCTGCAGCTTCTTCCTGATCGTTCAATCATTTATCTGTTGGCCGATCTCTTTGAGAGCGACTCTGCATAGATCCAGAACTGCCCGATGGACATTTGAAAGTAGCTACTGATCGCAGACATAACGTCGCACGTAATGTTGGCTTGGCCTCGCTCAATTCGTCCCAGATAGTAGTTGCTATATCCAAGCGCTGCTGCCAACGTCGCTTGAGACTGCTTGTGCAACACTCTCTTCTCCGTCACAGCTCGGCCGAACACCTGGCTCGGTGTAGCACCTTTACGCTTTTGGTCCGCTCCAAGGGGTTTGGCCACGAAGCCATGGTTCCGCGCCAAGCAAGGGCGTAACAGCAACTATGGTTGCCGTTACCGAACACACTTCATATATGGCGATTTGCCCGATCCGGTAGACACTCTGCGCACGAATGAAAGGAAACGTAAAAAACGATATCAACTGTCCATTTGTGATATCATCCTTATGGATGGCTGCTGTTACGATTCGTAATCTTCCAGAGGCGACACATCGGGCACTCAAAGCACGAGCTGCGAAGCATGGTCGAAGTACTGAAGCGGAGATCCGGGAGATCATTGAGTCTGCCGTGCGACCCTCTTCCCGTATTCGACTGGGCACCGCACTTGCGGAGCTAGGCCGGAAATACGGCGGCGTCGAACTTCAAATTGAACGCGACCAATCCCCTGTCCCACCAGTTCGGCTCTGATGATCATCCTTGATACGAACGTAATCTCCGAGCCGCTGCGACTGACCGGTGATCCCGCCGTCCTTAGTTGGCTGGACCAACAGGATATCGAAACACTTTATTTGACAGCAGTCACGGTGGCGGAACTTCGTTTCGGGATCACGGCCCTTCCGTCGGGAAAAAGAAGACAACGCCTGGAAGACGAATTCGAACGGCGTATTCTTTCTCTGTTTGAGGGGCGCGTTCTTCCATTCGACGAGGCCGTGACTATCGCGTACGCGGAAATTCGCGCCAAAGCTCGGTCAACAGGCAAGGCCATTGGAGTGGCCGACGCCTTCATTGCTGCCATCGGCGCCCACCATGGACTCACGATCGCAACGCGCGATGTCGCCCCGTTCAAGTTCGCCGGGATTCCCGTTATCAATCCTTGGAGCCACTAGCTCCTTGTCTTCGACTGCCCCCTGCTGTAGCGCCGGCAGGATTCGACGAATTGTCCGAAGCCGGATATAGCAGAGCTTCAGCACGCTCGAATGGCAATCGCCTTGATCTCCTCCGGATCGGAGCCGGCAAAGCGGAGAGACCGGCCGCCCAAGTCTGCCCTCCAATCAGCTACTCCAAAGAAGCGGCGTACCCTATCATCCGCTGACCGAGCGAAAATTGCGGCTGCCCAGCGGAAGCGGCGGCCTGCATAGAAAAAGTCTGCGTCTGCCTGATATCGCCTCAAAAGGTTCTTGGCATTCCCTGGACTCCTAATCGCATCCTCGAACCCGCTCAGTCAGTGGCATGTTGGCCCGTTCGATGCCGTGATCGATTCAGCATTGAGCGCAGAAGATTTTCAGGCAATCATCCAGGCGTTCCCTGCGATATTTTGGTCCAGATTTGCGCCGGCGCGTAACCAGCCTGCGACTCATCTGGCGGCGAGTGCCACCATTGCGCTAGCTTTAGCCGTCAATGCAAGGCAAATCTACAGAATCGCCACGACCGAATCGAAGTCCGTGAACCGAACATTCCGAACAATCCGTGTCCTTGCGAGGTTGAACAAGATCCCTTTTCTGCGAAAGGCAGTGGAAGTGTTCATAGTAGATTGGGCCGTCGCTGGTGCGCAGACAGAGATAGTCCATTAGAAAATCGTTCACAGCGTGCGCGGCAGAGATCGCGTTCAGGCTGATCACACTGGGGTTTGGCTCTTCAACGCCATATTCCTGCGCTTTCCGTTCTTCGTCAGTCTTTGCTTCCTTGGCCAGTGCGGTCGCATCAATGAGCTGATTGCACCATAGGCAGGCATGACCGGGACGGACAGGACGGTTGGCGCTCATTACATCCAATAGCGATCCGTCCGTACCTGGGCTAATTTTCGAGCCGAGTTGCACTCCAGGTATGAAGTATTGATGCACGAGTGCGTTGAACACCAGTCGAGCACGCATCGAGTCCGCGGCCAGGAATATGTAATCGCAATCGGTCAACTTACTGGCAATTGACCCCTTGGCAATGTCGTCAACAAAGGATTTCACCTTGGCACGCTTATTAGCAGCGAGGATCATCCGTTTAGCGATCTTCACCTTCGCAAGCTTTTTGCGCACGTCGGCAGGGGACGCGCCGACAATACGAGAAAGGTTTGACTCTTCGACTACCTCACCGTCCACCAAGGTGAAATGGCCGACCCCAAGACGGGCGAGGTATTCGGTGACCAAACTTCCAATTCCTCCGAGGCCAAGGACCGCCACTCGACATTCAGAGAGCTCTACCTGGCCGGCTTTTCCAAACATTCTCACTTGACGCTCATGAGCCATCGAGGTGGAAGTCAGACCGCTCCGCGGCGATGGCGTCAATCGCTGAATGGTGCGACCGACGACTACGGCGTCCTTGATTTTCATCCTCGCGGTCTTCGAAATCCAGAGGTCCGCTGCAACTGACCTATGACCAAATACCAACGCACCAACCGGAATTCCGCGTGAAATCTGAAGTAGGGCGGGATAGCCAAGATCGTGCGAGTCGAGATCAATTTGGCTGAAGCCCACCTGGCGATCACTGGCATGATTGTGAACTGCGAGGTAAACAAGTTTCTCGTCACGCGCTCTGGTGATGAGGCGATGGATGAACCGCGGCTGGAGCGCGCGGTATCCGACTTTGCCTTCGACGTAATCGACACCATCGACGGCCAAATGAACTTCGCGGACGAGCAGGGTTAGCTGCCCATTAATATGCGACATGCCGGCCAGGAGGACGGCACCATGCTCGTCGTTGTCTCCCGGGAACAAATGAGCATGCAGAGCTTTGAAGTGGTCATGCGTGATTCGAATACGACACTTCTTATTCATGACATTCTCGCTAGGAAATCCAGTATCTTCAGGATTTTCGCGGTTACTTTCTGCGATCCGTTTTGCGCCGCCCCATTGCGTCGGGAGATCTGAATCGCCGGTCTACTCTGATACTGATGTCCCCGTGTGACCGGAGCCGCAAACGCGACACCATCCACACGGTTAATTTCGGCACCGACAAATACCGGGTAGATGTCGGCGTAGGGATATTGCGCAGGAATGTGAAAGCCCATCCAGGTATGGTCCGGGCGATAACGTGGACCTAGCGGAACGTTCTCAATAATGACGTGCGCTCCGCCCTGATTGTCCTCGGCTACCGTGAACGTCGAGGAACTGAACTGGCACCTCAACTCCTCGATCCCTTTCGAGACCTCTACCTTCATGTGTCGCCTCTTTAAGAGTTGTCGTCAGGTGCGATGGCAGTGAAACGGAGGTGCTCGCGCAAGTGCACGACATCGGAGTCTCCGATGATCCGGCTCATACCGTTGGGGAGCTCCTCCTGTAAAACAAAGTTCTGCTGGATGTGAACACCTTGCTGGATCGCTTCGATCTTGATTTCGGCACCAGTCGCGGTCTTCCCCTGCAACTTCACGGGCTGTTCGTTCACCGAAACAACCACTTCATGCCGTTCGGGCTTCGCCACGAGGCGAAGATGATGCTCGAGGTGGACCTCTTCCTCATTGCGGATGATCCGGTCTTTACCGTCCGCAAGTTCCTCCTGCAGGATGAAGTCTTCCTTGATGTCTACACCTTGCTGGATCGCCTCGAGCTTAATTTCGGCTCCGGTTGCGCTGTGACGATGAAAGTGCACGGGGCGGTCATTCACCAGAATGGTGACATGGGTCTCGTGGGTTTCATCGTGACCGCGTTTGTGCTGTTCCTGGCTTGTGGGGTGATCCATCTCCATCACTTCCTCCTTGCAACTGTGGCATCAAGTTGCTAATCTGCAATCACAGGAATGACTGTAGCTCACCCCGAAGTAGGAAGTCAATTGCTTTTTAGCAATTTCTAGGAATGGCGATCATGATTGAAGGCAAAGGTTTTGACGGCGACGCCTATTACCGCGCTCTGGAGTCTACAGTACGAGCAAAATCAAAGACTTGGAAGCAAGTTGCTGAAGAAACAGGGGTCAGTGCCTCAACCCTTACGCGGATGGCACAGGGGAGGCATCCGGATGCGGCAAGCTTGGCTGCCCTGTCAGCATGGGCGCACCTGAATCCCTCTGATTTTGTTCAAACGCCGTATCGGGCCGCGAGACCTGAATCGATCGCACAGATATCGACGCTCCTGCGCTCGGACCCAAACTTGGATTCCGGGTCAGCGGAAGCGCTGGAAGCGATCGTGAAGGCAGCCTATGAGCGCTTTCGCAAAATCGAAAAGTGAGGCCGCTCTCCAGTCAACATTTCAACTGACGTCTGCGACTCTCCGCCGCGAGCATTCGGCGCTCCTCGACGACCCGCACTATTTCCGGAATGACCTCGTCATCCATGGCACGCTCAAATTCAGCGATCGTCTGCGGGTCGACTGGCTTCAGATCCTCGATCAGATCGAATATGCTGTCTTCCTTTTTGTCCATTCCTAGCTCCATGAGAATGCAATGACGCGCCTGTCATTCACTTTGTTTGAATAGGTCTCAGGTTCTGGTCCATTCGGGTGAACGCGGTATGCCCTGAATCCGCTAGCAACAGCGTACCCATGCCGGTTGCCAAATCGAGAGCAACACTCTTGCGATTGAATACGAGGGCCTGTTTACGGCTGTGAAACAGCCAGAGCGGCATGCGTTCACGCAGACTGGCGGTAGCATCGATCACGGCACGGGCTGAGATCTGCCCGGCCGCCCATTCGGCCTCTGTAGAAAACTCCACGATCCAGACAAATTGCGAAAACGGCAACGTCATGATCGTTTGCAACAACCTGGGGTCAAACTCCGATTCCCTGCCCCGCACGAAACTGCGCAGGGCTGAACCGGTCGTAATGAAGTAACGAATGATTGTTTCATCTTGCTTGGGCAGATCAACCACGGTGCCCAGTTTAAAAAGAGTCGGCGCCAGACGATCAACGGCATCAGCAGGATAGAACACCTTTTCCGGAAGTGCGACGATGAAAGCGTCAATATCTTCCGAGGCATATGGCGTCCCAGAGGTCACTGGTACCGAGAGGTAGGGGAGATGGTTATCATCGACAACAACGAGAGATTCAACCTCATCCCAAGCGTATCTCAATCCGTGCGTTATCGCAGTGTGGGATTTGCTCCACTCCAGCCCTACAACAGCGATTGCGTGGCCACGATTGTGCATGGCTGCAAACAGCGGAAAACCCGATTCAACATACGCACTTAATTGGCGATAGAAAGCTGGGTCCGTCCTCGTGGGGTCCGTCTTGTTGATGTCACGCGCAATATGAACTGGGAACGTCCCGGCTTCCTGAAAAACCCTCTCGGCGTGTGAAATCTGCAGTCCCCGCGACGGAACGAGCCCGCCAGGATTGAACTGTTGAGCCATCATTGTGATGTCGTGAGTCAGGTATTCACGGTAGATGTTGTATCGCTCGCTGTAATGCCGCAAGACCGACCAACATGCGGCATGGGAGCACACCGAAATGTCCACGTGCTGGTCCATCGAAGGAAATCCTTGGATCTTCAGCTTGTAGCCCAGCAGATGCACTTTGTGATGCGCAGTGATCGCGAAGCCACGCGCGCCATTTCGGACATCCGGAGATAAGATGCTGCGTCCGATCGTCGCGATACCCGTTGGGCGGAGAACCATATAGCCGAAATAATGGTCCTCGAGCCGATTGTCGGGGCACGTTAGCCGGTACGTCTTGTCATCAAAGCTAACCATCTCGTCGAAGAAATGAAGCCGCACACAATCCGCCCGGTAATACTGGCCCTTCTTCGCATAGAAGTTGTAATAGGTGCTGCGGTAGTCCTTATCGACGTAATCGGCTTCCAGCATCACTGCTTTAACGGCGTTGGACAGACCACCCGCCAACTTCTGTGCGACCACCTTGGGGCTGTACTCAGGCGCGATATGCTGCTCAAGCTGGGCGAGATCTGCGCTGGAACTCAACGGTAGCCAGATGTACATCTATCCTCGTTTCCAGCTTTCTTCGTGGCAGTGGATTGCGTCGAATGCCTTGCGCTTTCATAAAGATGGGGTGGTCGATCCTGACAAAAATACACGATTTAGCCAGAACCTGTCGCTAAAAAGCTTTCTCGTAACTTTCAACGGTTCCGTGCGTGGTTCAACGTAGCGCAGATCGGAGCCGATGCTAGTGCCGGACACTAAACGGAAGTGCCCCGCAGAAAGATGCCGCTGGCGTTGCCGTGATCGACCCATAGAAGAAGGGGCCAAGATTCAGCTTCATTGCAGATACCGAGCACTGCGGTGCAAGCCATCCCGTGCCGCGCACGAGCGAAGTACAAACCTTTGAGCCGCGTGATTGGAGCGGAGTCTCTTTTCGGGGTTTGGCCATCTCACTCGTGGACATGAGCGAACCGGTTTGTTGAGTCTGGATCGACCGGTTATCTGCCAACTCAACGAGTCGAGAGGACCGCGCGGCGAACATTCATGGCTTCGGAGACGGTGCAATCACAGTCGATGGCGAGCTTGAAAAACTCTTCTGCCTTCGTCGCATGGTCCCCAGGAAAAGTACGGCTGAGTTGTCGAGCCAGCTTCTCGAGAGACCCATGATCCCGGAACTTGTCGACGGCGAGCTGAGAGAACTGTGAAACGGCCGTTTCCTGCAGGTTAGCTCCCCAGAGGAAGTACTGAAGGTATTTCCAGAAGTGGGGATGTTCATACATCTCGGCGTTACTTTCGGCGTTGCGCCGGAACAGTTCCATCCGGGAGGAGCGCGGATTGCTTCCGTTATAGCGCTCGTCGGTAAAGTAGCGGAGTCTCGCCTCTGGAATGGCCTTTCGTTTCAGAAGGAGCTCCATCAATTCGCGGGACGCAATTCCAGCGCTACGCGTGCGTTCGACATTGTGTTCGTGGAGCAGAAGACGATCCGCTTCTTTCACTCGCGCGGCCAGCGTTGCCTCGTGCTCAGTTAGCTCGATCGATCCCAACATTCCTACCCAAGATACTTCACTTCTCGATACGCACGGCAAACGCCGCTTAGGATGGAGGCTACGATGCTCGGTCCTATTTGCTATTCGTCGCACGCGCCAGGATGGAGGCATCCCGATTGCACCGTCCGATATAGCGCAAAATCGGCCTTGCTGGGATCGAGAGAAGCTGAGCCGGCGAGTGGGTGTCGATTTAGGAGCGGGAAGAGGGTTGGGTGCGACTTGAAGTCGTTTGAATGATTGTTCAACACGGGAGGATTCATGGAACTGAACCTGCGGTTCCGTCCGCAGTAGCCTATCGGCATCGGCGTAGCTGGTAACGGCTGGGTCGAGAGCTGCCGAGACAAGGGCCCTCTGTCGGTCTCGACAGGGGGAGCCCGTGAGGGGCTTCCTCACACTGCCAGCGTCAAGGCGGTGGGAGGGCCGGGCTGAGTGATATGTCCAACACATGTGAACTGCCGTAGGCATCGTCAACATCGAAGAGCCAAAGACGCTGACAGGCTCTGGCCAAAAGGCACGCAGCCGGTTGCTCGATCCGCGACTTAGAGCACACGGACATAACGGCTGCCGGTGTGCAGGCAGGGACTACGTCATTCGTGTCGTTCAAACGGAACAAGGTAAGCCCGATATGTCGCCCCTTGGGGCAGGCGCTGTCGCGAGGCACGCTGTTGAGGCAGCGGGTAAAGGATGCTGGAGGAAGCGAACGCCGCTCTGTAATGGAGCGGATAGGAGTTGGAACATCACTCCGCTGCGAAAGCAGGCAGACTTCCAGCATGGTCGTGGTTGACGAAAAAACTTACAGAATCTTCGTAGGAGGAAATCGCAAATGAATATGGAGCAGTCCACGTGTGCAGCCTCCGGCCCTGCGACGCAATGGGAACAGATCGACTGGACTCGCTGCGAGCAGAAGGTCAGGAGACTGCAAGCGCGTATCGTCAAGGCAACACAGGAAGGCCGTCACGGCAGGGTGAAAGCCTTGCAATGGCTGCTGACCCACTCCTTCCATGGTCGAGCGTTGGCCGTGAAACGAGTGACGTACAACAAGGGCAAGAACACGCCGGGAGTTGACGGAGCAGTCTGGCGATCCCCGGCCGCCAGATATAGAGCCATCGATACACTACGACGGCGCGGGTACCAACCGCAACCGCTGCGGCGTGTCTACATACCGAAGGCCAATGGAAAGCTGAGACCGCTGGGAATCCCCACGATGAAGGACCGCGCGATGCAGGCGCTTTACCTGCTGGCGCTGCTCCCCATCGCGGAGACAACAGCCAATCTGAACTCCTATGGTTTTCGACCGAAACGCTCGACCGCCGACGCTATCGAGCAATGCTTCAATGTTGTGGGTATGCGAAACAGTGCCCAATGGGTGCTGGAGGGTGACATCCGTGGCTGCTTCGATAACATCAGCCATGCTTGGATGCTCGATCACATCCCCACTGACAAAGAGGTGCTGCAGAGATGGCTGAAAGCGGGCTTCATGGAAAATCGAACGCTGTTCCCCACGGAGGCAGGCACACCACAGGGCGGAATCATCTCGCCAACGTTGGCGAACCTGACACTCGATGGGCTGGAGCGGCTTCTCAAGCGGACCTTCCGGCAACGGAAGATCGGTGGGAAGATGCGCAACCCTAAAGTGAACTTCGTGCGATATGCAGATGACTTCATCGTCACCGGCAACTCGAAAGAGCTGCTGGAGAATGAAGTCAAGCCGCTGATCGAGCGCTTCCTGCTCGAACGTGGCTTGCAGCTCTCACCTGAAAAGACCTGCATCACGCATATCAAAGACGGCTTCGACTTCCTTGGGCAGAACCTGCGTCGGCATGGCGGTAAAGTCCTCACCACGCCCTCAAAAAAGAACATGCAAACGTTCTTCGAAAAGGTGCGCGGGGTCATTCGCAAGAATGACTCCGCTAAACAGGTGAACTTGATAGGACGGCTCAACCCGATCATCCGGGGATGGGCGAACTATCACCGTCACATCGTTGCAAGTTCGGCGTTCGGGAAAGCGGAGATGGTCCTCTGGCAAACGCTCTGGCGATGGGCGAAGCGTCGTCACTCGAAGAAAACCAATGCCTGGATCGCTGATCGATACTGGCATCGGCCGGGAACGAGTAGACGATACTTCGCTGTAATGGCCGGTTCGAGCGCGCGACGTGGCCGCGCGATGGTGGCTTATCTGATAGATCCCAGAAAGATACCCATCGAACGGCACATCAAAGTGAAGTCGAATGCAAATCCGTTCGACCCACAATGGCGCGAGTACTTCGAGTCTCGAAAGAGTCCGAAGCGCGTCAAGTCATCGTCCGCGTTGTGATGCCGGTGCCGCTCGCGCGGGAGCTTACACACGGCTTGAGCCGGATGATGGGAAACCATCATGTCCGGTTCTTAGGGGAGGGAGCGGCAGCAATGCCGCTTCCTTACCCGACGAGAAACCGAAGAGGGTTCTCCCGGAGGGCGAGATGGCTGGCTGAAATCAAAGACGGAAAAGCGGCCCCGGACGAATCCGGGGCCAGACGAAAGCAACGTGAATCCTTATGCGGCTTCCTTCTTTTTCGCTGCGCTTTTTTTCTGAACCTGCTGGATAACTCTTGGGGCCTTCTTCCCTGCACCGTTGGCTTTGGCCTTCGATGACTTTGGTTTTGAGGGCGCAAAGGCCGCTTCGGCTTCGGCCAGCCAGTCCGGCTCGTTCTCGCGCGGAATACTAAGGTCATCGGTTAGGACAAGCCTTAGGGCAAAGCCAGTGAGCTTGTCATCTGCGAGGCTCTCGAGCACGGCCATGAGGATTTCTTCGTCGGTCTTGGCATGGTTCTCGTCTTCGCCGACGAAAAACTCGGCAACCTCCTCGAACATAGCGTAGGGAGAGACGTTGAGAAGCAGTCGCAGGAACGCGCGAAGCTGTGCAGCGGTGAATATCGCCGGGGCACTGGCTACGATGCGTTCCAACGTGTTTACCCGCGCTTTGTGCGCCTCCTCGCGTTTCGCGACTTCGGCCTCGTACTCCTCCTGCTGACGTTCATACTCGGCTTTGCGCTCCTCTTCCCTCCTCTGCTGTTCGGCCTCGTACTCGGCCATGCGTTGTTCGTGTTCGGCGCTCCGCTGCGCCGCCTCTTCCTCCGTCTCCAGTTCGGGGGCGGGTGGCATGGTTGGCGGCGGCTCCACGGCTTCGTGGGACGCGCGATTGGAATGCACCGGGCATTCATCGTCAAGGCAGACTGTCACCGTGCGTCCGACGTGTTTTCCGAACACGATGATGGCGGCTTTGGCGCTGGGGCACGGCGGCTCCGCATCGGGATTGTCGGGCTCCGCGAGTTCACGGTACTGGTGTTTTTGCAACGCGCCGGGGCGCTGCTCCTTGGGGCCTCGCCATGACGTTTCGATCGTGACAAGCTCAGGCCGCGCGGCAATTTCCCGGTCGATGTGGGCTGTCACCTTGGCTTGGAAGCACGACGAGTCGAGGCATTGATCGCCCTGCACGTCCGCAAACAGGCTGGTATTGAACCCGCTGCGACGTGGACAGCTGACGCAGGCTCCAGCCTCGGGTTTGAGGGTAGTGTTCTCGCGGTCGAATGGCGCCTCAGCAAGATTCAGGTAGAGGTTGGCCTGAATCCATGCACTCAGGTGCTTGGCCGGAAGCAGGTGCGCTTCCTTGTCCTGCCAGTCTTTACGCCAGCAGTTCTCGAACGCCTCGGCCTGATGCTCCTGCGGCAAACGCGCAATCAGGTTCGCGTGGCTGGTCGTAATGCGCTCCTCGACAAACGCCTTGGCGACGTCGGGGATAAGCTGCAACAGCGAAAGACGCGCATAGATATGCGATGCGCTCTTGCCAGATTTGGCGACGAGCGCGGGCACGTCATAGCCCGGAAGGTCTAAGAGACGTTGGAAGCCTTGCGCCTCTTCGTACGGGTGAACGTCCACACGCTGCGAGTTCTCGACTTATCTTTAGTCCGTCAGAAGCTGTCAACGACGTCTACGACGTGCCATTTCACAACATCGTGGAATTGTTAATGTAGACGTCTATGACGAGTAGCTGGAAGTGAAGTTCTCTGCTTGCCGGAGGAAGGTAGCCCGCGTTGGCGCAGTGAGCGTAGCGAACTGCGCCAATGCGGGCTGGCGCTCAACCTCTGAGGGTAGATGTGAGCAAAGCGCAACGAATCATCATGGCAGATAGCCATGAACGCAGTTGGATCGTCCTCGACGCGAGCGGACGACCCGTTACAGAAATCGATGAATACCTGCTGTATCTTCACCATCTCGGGCGGTCCCCGAACACGGTCAGAGCCTATGCTCATCATCTTCAACTCTTCCACGAGTTCCTGATAGACTCCCGTCGCAACTGGAAGAAGCTGGCTCTGACCGATCTGGCCACGTTCGTGGGCTGGCTACGTCTGTCATCGAGAAAGGCCAAGGAGCCGCGTTCCGACTCGACAATCAACGTAGTGCTGGCGGCAGTGGGATCGTTCTATGAGTATCAGGACAGGATGGGTGTAGAGACGGAGATCAGCCGTTCACGCCGCTTCGGGGCGAAGAGTTCCTACAAGCCGTTCCTTCACCACATCAATCGGACGCAATCTCTGCGACAAGCTGTGATGCGTGTGCGAACGACGAAGCTGTTGCCCAAGGTTCTTATAGCTGCCGACGTTCAGCGACTGCTGGATGCCTGCATCCATCTTCGGGATCGCTTGCTGTTGTGCCTGCTGTATGAAAGTGGGATGCGCATCGGCCAGGTGCTTGGCCTGCGACACGCGGATATCCGTTCGTTCGATGGCGAGATCGAAATCGTCCCTCGCATCAATCTGAATGGGGCACGCGCAAAGTCGCGGACCGCCTACGTCGTCCATGTCTCCAAGGAGGCGATGTCGCTGTATGCAGACTACCTCGTACACGAGTGCCGAGAAGCTTCGCACGACTATGTCTTCGTGAACTGGTGGGGCGGTCGAATCGGGGCTCCGATGAACTATGCAACCGTAATCGACCTGTTCCGCAATCTCGGTAGACGAACAGGGCTGCATATAACGCCACACATGTTCCGGCACACACATGCAACCGAGTTGCTGCGAGCTGGATGGGATGCGGCCTATGTGCAAAAGCGGCTGGGTCACGCCCATATCCAGACCACGACGAGCACCTACGCGCATCTGTCCGGTGAAGATATGGGAGCGGCGTACACACGCTATCTGCGGGAGCGTGAGCGATGAGCCGACAGAGCGCGAAGTGGAATCACGCCAAGCAGCATCGCCTTCTCGCTCAGCTGAAGGGCTTCTGGGCAGAAGATGTCTGGGACATGCAGAGCTGCCCGGTGCAAGGGCTGTCGGTGAAAGCAAACCAACGTCGTCTCCGACTTGAATGCAAGTCGCGAACGATCAATGGAGAGTTGAAGTATGCGTTCTGGAAGAAGTTCGCTGAGGGCCAGTGGACAAGCACACAGGAACTGACGAGGGTACATCTGCTCATGAGATGGCTCAACAGCCTAAAGCATCTTCCCGTGTCGCTCATGGAGCGTGATCTGGAATCGTGGAAGCGTTCGTACGCGGCTTATCTTCGACGCTGCGGAATGTATCGCACGGGCACGACCCATCGCATGGACGGCAGCCAGCAACCACGAGCAACGCCGCGCGACAGCGCTTACATCAGCACGCTGCGGCAGGCGTACCTGGTCCTGAGCGATGCGTATGATGACCGACCGGAGCAGGAAAAGGACATATGGGATCTGCGACGCGTATCAATGCTGCACAACCCAACGCTGTCTCCGGGGCCGCTGAACTTCCTGAAGATCAAGCAGCCCTGGCTCCGTACCGCGGCAAAGTCGCATCTTGCATATAGTCTCCCAATCTATGCGGAGGGAACGTGTCGAACACGGCTGCAATCCCTGGTCTGCTTCTCGGAGTTCCTCGCTGCCGATAAACCTCATGCCACGGCGCGTTCGATCACACGTCCTCTGCTGTTGCGCTATCTGAGTTATCTTCCAAGCCGGGTGCGTACCGGGGCGAGAAAGAACCATGTCATCAACCTGCGGACGTTCCTTGAAATGGCCTATCGTGAGCGGTGGTTGCCGGTTGGTCCTGAGCGGCTGATCCACGACGAAGAAGTTCCTCAGCCAATGAAGCATCAGCCTCGTTATATTCCTTCGACGGTGCTCGACCAACTGAATCAGCACCTTCATGACCTGAAGCCATCGTGGATGAGGAAGGTACTCATCTTGCAGGAATGCGGCATGCGCATCAGCGAGCTGCTGCAACTCTCGCTGGACTGCCTCTCGCAGGATGCGCGTGGCATCTACTATCTCCGCTACCTGCAGGGCAAAGTTCGGCGAGAGAACGCGATACCTGTATCGCAGGAGATAGCGCGCGTCGTCCAGGAGCAGCAAGCATCTGTTCGGGAGCGCCATCGAGGCTTCGACCTTCTGTTCCCCAGCGAACGAGGTCGTCCGATCCGACAGGCCAGCTTCTCGCAGGCCATCAATCAGCTCGCCTACAACCATCGCATCACGGATGCGAATGGGAACCTCTTCCGCTTCCAGTCACACCAGTTCCGCCACACGGTGGGTACGCGGATGATCAATCTTGGCGTGCCTCACCACATCATCCAGCGCTACCTGGGGCACAAGGGCCCAGAGATGACCAATCGCTACGCCCATATCCACGACAGCACGATGCGGGAGAAGCTCTCTGAGTATCTTGCAGGCACGCTGGTCGATGTCACCGGACATAAGGTCGTGGAAGACAGTGTCAACGATACGGTTGACTTGCAGTGGTTCACCCGCAACGTGCTCGCGCAGGCTCTCACCAACGGCTACTGTGCCATCCCGACGGTGGCTGGCCCTTGCCCACATCCGAATGCCTGCCTTAACTGCGCTCACTTCCGCACCGACGCCACCTTCCTCGATGTTCATCGCGCCGAGTTGCGCGAAACCGAACGCGTCATCGCCAAAGCCGATGCGAACGGCTGGACGCGACAAAGCGAGATGAACGCACGCAAACGAACGAATCTGGTGAACATCATCACCACCCTGGAGGAGACACATGCGTAGAAATACAGAAGGGCTGAAGCGTAGCGCGAAGCTCAGAACCACCGCCGCTCTGGAGAGGGCACAAACCGCCATCCGGCGCATGCAAGCGGAAGAGATCGCGATCAACTTCCGCACGGTCGCGGCCCACGCCGGCGTCTCCACCGCCTGGCTCTACAGCACCAAACCCTTGCGCGATCGTATTGTGAAGCTGCGTGACGTCTCGAAGACGCCCGTGCAGAACGATACGAACCATCGACGGCTCATCTCGCAGGAACGAGTGATCGCCACACTGCGACTTCGCATCAAGCAACTGGAAGCCAGCAACAACGAGCTAAAGGAACAACTGGAACGAGCCTATGGACAGCTTGCGATACCTTCCTCAAATAGCAAATCTGCACGTCATGGACATATCCACGACGTGCAGCCCCGCGAAAACAGAAAAAAATCTCTTGATCACTATAGATAATTCGATCAACTGCCACTCCATCGCCTGGGCATCGTCCAGTTCGACGATACGGGCGGGGACGGAAAACAGTTCGGCAAGTTGCGCGGCGCGGAAACGCCTTGCGCCCGCGATGATCTCGAAACCATCCGAGTTCGGGCGAACGGTGACGGGTTGAATCAGGCCATGTTGCCGAATGGACTCGGCAAGCTCCTCCAGCTTGGTCTGCTCGAAGGTCTGGCGGGGGTTGGTGGTGGATTCGTGAATCTGGTCTATCGCGATGTACTGGAATGCGCTGCTGTCCTGCATGATGCCCTCCTTGGGCGGTTCGCTGTTGGGGTGGTGGAGCGGACACGCTACCCTGTCATCCGCTCCGTAGGCGGAGAACTCGGGTTAGGCGTGTTGCTGGTGTTGCCGCTCGAAGGCTTCCGCGAATCCCTGCTGTCGCAGGTTGCGGTCCCACAACTTGGCGAAGCGCTCATGTTCGGTGTGAAGTTGCGTGTGGCAGACGTATCGGTGGTCCGTGATAAAGCGCGACCACTGCTCAACTCCGACGTAGTCGTTGCGGTAGTAGAAGGGATTCAGGTGCTCTCCCCCGGCGAAGCCAAGCTCGAAGCACATCTCGGGGTCGCGCATGGCATCGCCATTCAGTTCGCCGTAATGGGCTACAGAGATGGCGGGAAGACCGCAGGGGCCGGACTCGTCCATGGCCTCGATGACTAAAGCCATATAAGGCGGGTTCTCGATGCGAAGGTGGAGGCCGTGAGTCCAGCCTCCAGCGGCTTTGAGGATGCGGAGTACGGTTTCCATTACGCCGCCTCCTGCAGTTCGGAGGCGGCGATTCCCTGCTCTTGTTCCTTCGGCAGCGGCGGCTCCAGCGCCGCGAGGATGACGCTGGCGGTCTGCTGGATGACTTCCAAGCTCTCGGCCAGAAGGGAGGCGTTGCCGTGGTACAGGTGGATGTAATCGGCGGAGGCGGTGCCCGTTACCAGACCAACGGCCTTGCCGACCACGAAGGCTACGGCTTCGGCTTCGGTCTCGCGCACGGTCTTGGTGGTTGCGGTCCGGCGCTCGGCCTTGTGCAGCATCTCGTGCGCCGTCTCGTGAACGAGGGTCGAAAATTCCTCGGCCTTGGACTGTCCCGGCAGGATGGCAATCCGTCCGCCGTAGCTCATGCCTAGCGCGGGAGCGATCTTCTCGTTGTAGACAAGCTGGATGCCCTGCGCCTTCAGGAACGCGGCCAGCCGGTCGATGTTCTCGCCGGGGTCGCCGGAGATTTCGTGCATCTCCGGAAGGTCAACACCGCTGGTCTGCGAAATGTCGAAGACGTAGGCATTGCGGAAACCGAGCAAGGCGCGGGCGTTCTGCTTCGTGATGTCCTTCTCGGCTTCCTCGTCCTTCTTGCGGCGAACGCCCACAATAGGGGCGAGGATGCGAATGCCTTTGGCTCCGGCGTTCACGCTGCGGCCAAGGTTCTTCCACGTCCAGAACCCGGCCACGCGGGTGGCGGTCGGCATCTGCCGCGCGATCTCCAGCACGTTCCCAAAGCTGTAGTTATGGAAGCGGCTCATGGCCGTGAGGTAGTTGGTGAGGGCTTCGGAGTGTCCAGCCTCCAACTGCTCAATCAGGAGCTTGATATTGGCGGCGATGAGTTCCTGTTTGGTGGTGGGCTTCTTGCTGTTGAAAGTGGTGTTGTCGAGGGTGGCTGCGCTGCTCATGGTGGCTTGCTCCTTTGCGGTTCGGCTTTGGCGTTTGCACGTCCGCGTTGAACGCGGCATGTACATGCCGAACGCCACCTGGCGAAGGCGGGGGTAGCAAGGTGCAAGGGGAGGGGTCTCCCCATCCTTGGAGCGGAAGCGAAGCTGGAGCGGAAAGGACGGAGCGCAGCGGAGGTCTGCACAAGCGAAGCGCGGAAGATTGGGGAAACCCCTTGCGCCGCGCGATCGGGGCAGAGCCCCTTCCATGTCTTTTGTCAATATTTGGCGCAGGGGCGTTCTACCTGCGCCCGTAGCAGATGTCTTTGAGTATTTCCGTACGATTTGGGAACCGGGCAACGTTCAGCGACAGTCGCTCAAACTTCCATACGCGGGTTGGGTACCGCACGAACGTGTGTCGTCGCAGGCTTGCCTCGGACTTAGCGCGGGCATCGGAGACGAGTCTCCTGCCACAAGGGGCTCTCGAGGATCACCATGACCTGTTGCCCGGTTCCCGCACCACAGGGCTGATGGGCAGTCGATCTATCCAGCCGCCATGGTGATCCTGATCTCTTGGCCGATGGCCCAGATGAAGCCGGCAAGCTCGCGCGCGATCGCCGCAACAACGACGGTAGGCTTCTTGCCTCTGGCGATCATGGAGCGATATCGAGTGCAGAGCCTGGTCTGTGCCTTCCATGCGATGTCGCGAACGGTCTTGGGCAGGCGCACGAGGATCTCTGCCTTCTCCTTCGCGATCCGCGCAGGATACTGATAGCTCCACGCTGCTTCGATCAGCATGCGCCTAGCCTCGCGGTTGCCGGTCTTCGTGATGCCTCCACGTCGGATCGTTCCACCGCTGGAATGCTCGGAGGGAACGAGACCCAGATACCCCATTAGTAGACGCGGCGACTCAAAGCGGCTGAGATCACCGGTGGATGCTATGAAGGTGGCTGCAGAGATCGTGTCAATACCGCGCAATCCGCGTAACGCTTCGACAAGTGGTCCCAATGACCAACTCGCTACCATCGCAGAGACCTTCTCGATCAGGGCATCTCTACGCTGTTGAGCAGTCCATACAGTCTCCAAGTAGTCCTGGAAGACGATGCCATGAGCGTGCTCTCGGAAGGTCTGTCCTGCAAGCCAGCTGCGATGACGCTGCGTCCAGTGCTTGCCGGTTGGATAGCTGCGGCCATGACGAAGCAGGAAGGCGAGCAACTGCTGCCGCGCACGCATCAGATGCATCGATGCATCCACCCGAGCTCTAACCAGATCGCGAAGGGCCTCGTGCGTCGTATCTGGAACCCAGACCGGCGTCAGGTCACCAGAGCGGTGGAGAATCGCCAGCTTCTCTGAATCACGCCGGTCAGTCTTGATCCGCTCTCCGGCCTTCCGCGGAATCAACGAAGGCGCGACTACGCTGCACCTGTGCCCGAGTGCTGTGAGCTGGCGATGGATGCCATACCCACAGCCGCTCGCCTCGTAACAGAAGTCGAGCTCGCCATGCCTCGAGAGGCGCTTCGCCATCTTCGCGACATCCTCTTCTGTGTTGGGAATCACGCCGAGAAACCGTACCGGCCCCGTTCGGCCATCTTCCGCGACGCTGATGGATATGGTCGCCTTGTGCACGTCCATACCGATGAATGATCTGGTCTAGCTGCATGTCTTCCTCCTGAGCACAGGAGAACCGCTCCATGCGGCTCTGACAAAAGACATACAGACTGAGCGTACTTAGCACTTCCGTTACAAGACAGACCGGAGACATGGTTTACAGCGAAGCGCGACGGCTACGGACACTCGGGATTTGGGCACGCACGACGATGTTGTATGCCTTGGAAAGAGAGTCCGATCATGAATGAAGGTTTGCAGTTTCTGTCGAGTTATCAGAAGGAAGAGATGTCGGTAGCGGACCTGTGCCGCGCGCATGGGATCTCGCGTCTCACAGCGTACCGTTGGATCAATCGCTACAACGAGACGGGACCGGAAGGACTCATGGATCGCAGCACCCGCCCGCACAGTTGCTCGCACGCAACGCTCGAGCCCATTTCGCGAAGTCGCTCGCGGGCTTCAATGGGTTGGCAAACATCAACGTGAAGGCCGAGACGATTCAGTAGCGAGCGATGTGGCGGATTCCCTTCCAGAAGCGGCGCTGCATCGTCCCCCGCCGACGGATTTTACGAATGGCAAAAACTCGACCCGAAGACGAAGAAGTCATACTTCTGCTCACTAAATGACGGGAGACCGTTTGGCGTAGCGGGACTCTGGGATGCGTGGAGAGACCCAAACGCGAATGAGTCGCTTCTCTGTTTGCGATCATCACGACAACGCCGAATGAGTTGATTGCGCGGGTGCACAATGGAACGCCGGTGATCCTGCAGCCGCGCGACTACGATCGGTGGCTGAAGCGGGGTGCTGTCGAGGAGCTGACGGTGGATCTGCTAAGACGGTATCCGGCAGAGGAGATGAAGGCGCAGGAGCCGAATTCGGCGGTGGGGAATGTTAGGAACAATGGGTCCAATCTACTGCTGACTAGACCAGCCTCACCGGTCGAACTTCAGAAGATTTCCACTACGATCCACAACTAGTAATCTTGACAGGCCACGGGGTCTAATGCTTAATAGTCGGGTCGTTTAGTTCCCTAATAAGTACGCAGCAGCAACTAGATTCGTTCAGGGATCTCTGTCGTTTATCTAGCCTCTACCCCGGAGGTAGTATGCGCAGTAGGTTGGCGATATCGTTCGTCCTGTTTTCATTCAGCTTAGCCGCTCAAACCATCTCCTCTTCCGCGTTTTCCTCTCAAGTCACCGCCAAGTACAGTCAGCTTGCATCGGTGCACTCTGTGACGCTGAATGGAAGTGCAAGCTGGGTCGCGGGCTCAAGTCACGAATCCGGCACAGCTACCTTGGGCGCTGCGAACGACGGCTCTACAACCTTGGATTTGAGCATGGGCCACAATAGCCGTCGAGAATCTGCGAGCGCTCTCGGAACCTCTCGCGTGTGTCAGTGGATCGATGCCCAATCCAATGTCCATCAGCTGACAGGACCCGACTGTGATCTGTCGGTGCCTTGGTTTGCGCCTCTTGTTTTGGCGCAACCCACCGCTGCGGTCAGTAGCTTACTGACAGTCACGGACGACGGCACCGTCACGAGAGGCAACTCAGCCTATCACGAGATCAGTTACCGCACGATTGAGCCTGCCCGCGACGCTGCAACATCAAAGACTCTCGCGGAGGATACGCGTGTCCGAGTTCTCTACGACCCACAAACACTGCTGCCTGCGAGCGCAGAGTTCTCAATTCATGCCGACAACAATCTAAGCAGGCAAATCCCCGTGAGGATTGTCTACAGCAACTATCAGACAGTGTCTGGAATCCCGGTTCCATTTCAGATCGACCGATATGTGAACGGAGTTCTCCAACTGTCTCTCACTCTCACTAACGCCTCATCAAACTAAATACCCGGAGCAAGCCGATGCGAACGAAGCTTTGCATTATCGGTTTCCTGTGTCTGGTTTTCATTCCCCATCTAGTCGCGCAATATCCCGGCACGGGGCTATATGCGTTTGGTTCGTATGACAACAAAGGATTTGACTCCATCAATTTGGGAAATCTCAATACCCACTTTTCCATCCCTATTGTGAGCAAGCCTGGCAGAGGGCTGAACTTCACCTACACTCTCGCTTATGATGGCCTTGTTTGGGCATCCAGTACAAGCGCTGGAACCGGCTATTGGCAGCCAGATGGCAACTGGGGATTCTATGGCCAGTTTGGGGAAGCAATCAAGGGATACATTTCCTATGATCAGTCCACCAAGAAATGCTTCGCCGATCCGCCGGGGTGGTTCTGGGCAGTGAAGGATACGAACTACCAATATCATGACCAATTTGGCGTCGCTCATCTTCTGAACTATTCCTACGATGACTGCACTTCGACGGTCAGTGGTGACGGCAGTACGAGCGACGGCTCAGGGATTCGCTTTGACAACGTCTACATTCATTTGCGGAACGGCACAACTATCACCCCCTCGTACAACTCTCCAAGTTCCAGTGGAACAATCACTGATCCAAACGGAAATTTCATTACGAACAATGGCAACGGCACCTTTACCGACACAACTGGGACTACCGAGTTAACGATCGGCGGAGGCGGAAATGCCAGTAGCCCTCTGACCTTCACCTATCCAGTCTTGGTCTCGGGTACCTCTGGATCTGCGACAGCAACGGTTTACTATCACAGTTACACGGTTCAAACAAACTTCGGTTGTCCAGGAATCTCTGAATACAGTGCGAGTTCGATCAGCCTCGTAGACCACATCACCCTCGCCGATTCCCCTTCGGATACATATACGTTTACGTATGAACAAACACCTGGCGTCAGCGGAGCCGTCACGGGCAGATTGGCTTCCGTGACACTTCCGAGCGGTGGCACGATCTCCTATTCCTACAGCGGAGGCTGTTCGGGAGGTATCAACACGGATGGAACGCCAGCTATCCTCGCAAGAACAACATCTGATGGACAGAAGACATACACCCGCAACATAAGCGGAGCGCCAGCCTCCACGACTGTTGCAGTAGATGAAAAGGCAAATGAGACTGACTTTAATTTCATCAGCGACACCAACGGGAACACGTTCGAAACTTCACGTTCCGTGTTCCAGGGTGCGGCAAATGGGACACCACTTGAGTCTAAGACTACCGTCTACAATGGCCTACCCTCGACGACACAGATAACGCCGCCGATCACACAGACATCGATAAACGACCAATACAATGGATTGAAGCCTGTTTTGGCAGTAACGAACTATCAGTCGGGGCTTCCAACTTCAACAACGGTTGAAGACCCGTCTAACGGAAACTCTGCTTTGCTTGCATCTTCTAGCTCGTACAACGCTTATGGGGAGGTCACCAGCAGTCAAACGACGGATCCACCGCACAGCAACGCCGTTATTACGTCCGCTACCTACGGCTACGACGAAACAACTCCGACTTCAACATCGGGGCTTCCTCAACACAACTCTGGATATGGTTCCGGAGGCAATCAGACTTCTGCGCACATCTCCACCGGCAGTGGAACGTTAGATTCATCCACTACGTACTACGACACCGGCATGCCCGCGTCGACAACAGCACCTGGTGGATTCACGACGAGCTACAGCTACGACTCGACACAGACGTTTACGACGCAAACAACCTTGCCCACACCGTATAGCGGTGTTCAGATCGCCACCACGGCAAGCTATGACATGAACTCTGGTGTACAAACCTCTGCTACAGGGCCAAACACCGGACAGACCTTCAACGTGCAGTATGATGCGGTATTCAGGCAGACTCAGGTAACGACGCCCGAGGGCGGCCAAACGACATCGACGTACACCCCCAACCAACTGAGTAGCGTTACGAAGATGAATGCGACACAGTCCTCCGATCAGGAAACATTCCTGGACGGATATGGTCGAACGAAACGCGTGGCAATTGCGAACGGAACAGGCTGGTATTTGACTGACTACTGCTATGACGCAGCAGGTCTTCTTCAATACCAAAGCATTCCGTACTTTAGTTCAGCCATGAATCCTAGCGGGATGGCCTGCTCTTCTGGTGCAGCGAAGCAATATACGTATGACGCTTTGGGGCGCAAAACGCACATCAGCAGCCCGGATGGATCGTCGATTTCTTTGACGTATACCGGACGAGCTGTCCAATCAGTTAGCTCAAATGGTGTCTCACGCATCACTCAACATGATCTACTCGGACGTATTAGCTCTGTATGCGAACTTTCAGCCGGTCTGAACCTAGCTGGGACACCTGCGGACAAGACACCTGTCAACTGCGGGGCTGATATCACCGCCACCGGTTTCCTAACGCAGTATGTGTATGACCTAAGTACGCATAAGGCAACAATCACCCAAGGGGCACAGACCCGGATCTTCCAGACAGACGCTGCGGGCCGGACAACGTACGTCAAGGAGCCCGAGTCCGGTATTACAAATTACAGCTATGCGTACAACAGCACTGGTTTGGATGTAACGAGAACCCGACCTCAAGCGAATCAAACAAGCCCCTCCGTTTTGACGACCACAACAACCCAGTACGATGCTCTTGGCCGTGTCCTTACCGTGAGTTATAGTGATGGAACTCCTCTTAGGTATTTCGCATACGACGGTAATGGTCTTCCTCCCGGGTACTGGCCAATTGGCCAGATGTCGGTTGAAGCGGAGTTTTCAAATGGAGTCACTATTGCACAGCGCAACTACACACACGATGTGATGGGGCGAGTCTTCGCGACAGACGAATGTATGCCGGATGGATGTGGAAACGGCACCCGCGAGACATGGCGCTTTTACAGCTACGATCTGGCCTCAAACATGACCTCGGAAACCTATACGAATGTGGACGCCGATGTATCGGCGCAGGTCTCCCTCAACTATGGATATAACCTGGCTGGCCAGTTGGTTTCTGTTAGCGGCGGCCAGAATAACGGAGTTCTATCTCCAAGCATCTATAGCGTTCAGGCCATCGGTCCGTCAGGATCAACACTAGTGCAATACGGAAATGGGCTTTATGGAATAACTGGTTATGACGCTGAGGATAGAACGAATCTTCGAAAGGTGTGCAATGGTAGCACAGACAGTAGCTACAATGAGACCTGTTCCGGAGGAAGTCTCTACTATTGGGCCATCCTCAATACCGTTGGCAATCAGGTTAAGTCGATGGCTGACTCTACAGTGGGAGAGGGTTCAACCGAGAACTATGATGAGTTCGGACGACTTTCCAGTCAGAGCTATTCGTATGGCTGGATGAACACATCAATTAACTATGTATACGACCGCTATGGCAATCGCTGGCAGCAGAACATTACCCAGGGCAGCGGGCCTGCGCCCGTACGAAATTTCGATACAAGCACGAACCATATAACCTCGAGCGGCTACGGCTATGATGCGGTTGGAAATATCATCAGCGATGGCTTCCACAGTTATTCCTATGACGCTGAGAACAACCTCATCAGTATCGACGGTGGCGCGACCGCGACGTTTGTCTATGACGCTCTGAACGAGAGAGTGAAGGTCAGCACATCGGCAGGCACCCAGGACTACGGGTACGACCTGAGTGGCAGGCGATCGACCGTTTGGACCCCCGGCTCAACAACCATGAATGCGGTGCAGTATTATGCAGGTGCTAGTCTCGTTGCCTATTGGACGCTTTCCGACGGCAATATTCACTTCGAACACCAGGACTGGCTGGGAACAGAACGCATGAGAACATCGGCCACGGGCGCGGTTGATGGATCATATTCCTCTCTGCCATATGGTGATAACTTGCAAGTGTCGGGAAGCGACACCAACCCCGGGCACTTTGCGATGTTGGACCAGGATGTGAGTGCCAGCTCCGGCCTATCGCATGCGACGTTCAGGGAATATAGCAGCACGGATGGCCGATGGATGAGCCCTGATCCGTACTTTGGAAGCTATCGGTTTCGGAATCCGCAGAGTTTCAATCGCTACTCGTATGTTAAAAACGGTCCTCTCTCACGTGTTGATCCAAAGGGCCTAACTGAGGAGGACGATGACCAGTGTGATGTCGAATGTTTCACAGATGAAGGAAATGGCGATACTGGAAGTGACCAGAGTGGAGGCGGCACCAGTGGCGGAACCGATCAGTGCGGGCCAACCGATGGGAATTGCGTCAATGTGACGCCTCCTCCAGCTAATTGTGATGATCCGTATACCGTCTGCGTCACTCCTCCTGATGACCCTCCTTCATATCCGTGCGATGACACGACGCTGTGTATCAGTCAGAATCCGCCACAGCAGCCACCTCAACAGCAGCCGCCTCAACAACCTCCACCCTATCCACCCAATGTTCCCAAAACCCCAGATCAGTGTTCTGTTTATCAGCAGAACGGTGGGCTATATGTTATTTGTAGCCACACGGGAAATAGTTCCGTAGCAAACAAGATTCGCGGATGCCTCCAAAGCTTATATAATCCGCAATCGGGATATATACCCATCCCAGTCTTCGTACCGACATCTCCCGGCAGTGGGTTTGATCTCAACAGCCTGATACCAGGCGCTGGAGCTCATCTAAGTTGCTGGGCAGATCCTAACCCCTAAAATGAAGGAGGTAACCACTGATGAGCTCCAAAATATATTGGCTCATAATTGGTGCCGCGACCTTCTGGGTCCCGGCCATCTATGCATCCCATTTCCTTCCGCAGTTGAACGTTGTGATGCTAAACGCCATCCCGCTGGCGTGCATGATTCTACTCGGCATTATATGTAGATTATTAAATCGTTCTCCTCGTTGGGCTCTTGTGCTCGCGGGCATCTACGTACTCGGCCCCGTACTGCAGTTGGCTCCGTCAATGTTTACACACGCCTCACCGCTCCCAAGTGCGATTCACGAGAAGATGTGGTTGTTGGCATTATGTCTGTTCCCACCGGTGACTCTATGGCTAGCCCTATTGAATGGGCTGCTTTATTCCTTGTTAATCGGAACCGCGGCGCTGACCGCTATGGCTTTTGGCCAAATGCCTAGGTCCGCCGAAGTGTAGTTGGCCGTTTCCGGATGCGGGCCAAATTTGATGAGAACGAGGCGATTATGGCGGCGGGTGGCCCACATCTCGCCGTTCGTCCTAGTACCGGGTGCCCCACATCCCGCCTTTTGAGATGTAGGTTCGCAAGATGGTCGTCGTGGCCATCGGGCTGAGGATCTCCAGAATTCGCGAGGCTTACCGCTTCACCACCACCTCAACCACTCAGCTAATGGCCGACAGCACGGCACCGCTCCCCGCAGCCGCGCCGACAACCCACCAGCGCCAGCGCTTGAGCCCCTCAATGGCACGCTCCAGCAGCGCGATGCGACTGAGCTGATCGTTTCCAACCAGCGAGTACATCTGCGGCTCGACCCGCGCGAGTCGCTCACCGTTCGCCCTCGTTTCTTCGCGCTACTCCTTGAGCTCCGCATAGTCAAACCGAACTTGTCGTCCATCACTTCCCCACCCCCACAAACATCCCATCTCCGCCTTGCGGCGCGTTACCAACCCCGGCTCAACCTTGCCACCCGCGTGCACCCACAGGCCGATCTGAGCTGCCTTTTCTCGAACTCCTTCGCATTCACGAACCGTAGCAGACTGCTGTTCCGAAAGCTTCCTTGCCCCGCGTTGTACGTGAAGTCCACCAGGGCATCGAACTGTCCCTGTGTGAGCGGAACTATCACAAGAGCATTCACGACGTAAGCCGCTATGCGCATGTCTCCGCATAACAACGCATCCCCTTCCAGCTCCGTAATCGTCTGGCCCTCACGCACATCAGAGCCGGTATGGCCTTAGCCGATGGTGAGGATGCCCGCGCGTTGTCACACGAATGGTAAAACGGCAAGTCAGACCTTTCCACCACTCACTGAAGCGGCGAAACATCAAGCGGAGAAGGTCCTCGCCTACGCAGGAGGGACCTTGGCCGGATTCCGTTCTCTCGCTTATGCTCAGGGTCTTGGCGTCGCGGGCTTCCACTTACGCTTTTTGCGGGACGATAAACAAGCTGGAGGCCACTGCCTCGACTTTTCGCTTCGAGCCGGTAGCGTGCAGATTTGCACGGTACATGGAACTGCGATAGGGCTACCGGCGTCCGAGGATTTCCTCAAGACAGCTTTTGAAGATCCGGCCCTTGGCGAAAAGGTCAAGGAGGCAGAAGCATAAACTCTGTTAGACCGAGCCCTTGCCCGTCAATAGCGATAGTCAGCTTATCGTCACTCAACTGCCAGACGTTCTCATGGGGCATGTCGTCCGTGAACTGCGAGCGATCTCGCACAGCGATCGGAAGAGTGACAAGATCAATGCGGAGAAGCTGGCCCGCTACGCTCGCCTAGATCCGGAGCTCCTTCGACCCATCGCTCACCGCACCGTCGAGCAGCAAGCTCTTACCTTGATCCGAGCTCGGGATCTCATGGTGCAACTGCGTACAGCCGCGGTGAACGCCGTGCGAGGGTTGACGAAGGCCTGCGGCCATCGCATGTCGGCTTCCACGACAGGTTGCTTCGCGAAGCGAAGCCACCCGGTCCGGGCACAAGAGAACCCAGCTTGTCGGCTTGGGAAAGAACCTCCCTGCTTGCGTCCTCGCCTGGTCCGATGACGCCGATGGCGGTTTTTCGCATAGGCTATATCTCGAGCCGCCGACATTTGGAAATTAGATGAACCCTCAATTCTCAGGGTAAGAAATGTAAGACATAGAGATCTTTGCCTCTGGGAATCGGTGAGTTGTCTTTGGCGCCTTTGAGCGAATCAGGGTTCGCCCAGACAAGAATGGGCCAGAATTTCGCGTCTCCGTAATACTTGATAGCGAGTTCCCGAAGCGTCTGGAGGTCTCCGACCTGCGCTTCGCCGAACTCTAAGTCCATCTCTCGAGCTTTGTACTCATCTTGCAGCTTAGACACATCGAGCGTTATACCTCTCTTGGAGCAGTCAAGAAGCTCCTCATTACCCTGGGCGATCGCTGGTCCGGAGAGCTGGATGATCGTTTTTTCGGACTGTCCGTAAAACTTCGAGACCTTCCAAACCTCAATGAACTTCCCACTCCGAATCACCGTGTCGGCTGTGGCTGTACGGAAGTCGTAATAGCCTTGATCGAGATTGATGGCGCCGACGAGCGCCCAATAGTTGGTTTTTCCATAGATGTCTTGGGAGATCTCCGCGAGCGACTCTGGCTGCTTCAGTTGAACCGCGGACGAGACGATCTTCCGCACCGGGTCGGTTCCCAAAATAGCATCCTTCATTCCTGCGTTCGTGAGTGTCCCGGCCTGGGTCTGAAGCGCCTTGGCCTTCTCCGCAAAGTCACTGAGCACCGCGTCGGCGTCTACCGGCTGACCACTACTCTCGCGTTTCACGCTGCCCTTTAGCGAGAAGCCGATCAGGATCACTCCGATGATGGCAATAACAAGACCTGGAGTGCCATTGGTCAGTCGGGCCTGAACTCCAGGCCCTTTGATGAAAAAGTTGATCTTACCGGAGGTTCCCAGGAAAAGAAGGACTAGGCCGCCCAGACAAAGGATCGCGCCGAGGATCTCGACGACCAATAACTGCGCAAAACGAATCTGAACCGGATCCATGCGACCTGCTCAAGTTGATGTGAGACCCATCATACTCACTCCCGGTTGATCGTAAAGTAGAGGAACTTACGTACCGAGCATGGCGCTGCGGAGATGCCGAATGTCCATCACGAAGGGCCGAATCTGAATCTGCGAGTCGAATCACGCTAGAGCGGTCTTTCCCGTTGAATATTTCTCTTGGCGCTGCACTCAATTCGAGCTATGATTCCGCCGTTCCAGGACCTTATCAATTCCTCTCATCACGAGCACGTGCATTTGATCAAGGAGACTTGTGCCGACTATAACAGTAAAACTGGATGCTAAGACGATGGAGGGACAACCCCTTCACGATCCCGCCGTCCTAATCGAGATCCGCGAAATCGGGTCCGGCGTTGATCAAGTGGTTGACCGAGTAACGATCAATCAGTTCGCCGGATCCCAGACATTTGCAGTCGAACTGGAAGATGAGGCACAGCCTCTCTGGCAGATGACGGCTGACTTTTCGCTCTTCGATGGCGGACACGCGTTCAGCTTTTTCCCAGCGGTCAATCCCAGGCCGGTGTGGCCGGTCCGAGCAGCCCGGCTTCCGAACCGATGGAGCCCTCTGTTTACACCGCTGAAGGCATTGCCTTCGCCGCGCTTTGATCCACTTAACGCAGTAATCGCTGTTAGTCAAGCGGTCGACCTGAAGAACGGTGAAGCGGTAGGAGACCTGAACAACGTGTATGACCTCCTCAATTCCCCGGCCGCAATCCTAGCTAAGTCGGCCCTACTGAACATTTATGCCGTGTTAATCGAGGAGCTCGATCCGGAGGCCAGCCAGCAAGGACAAAGTGTCCCTTGGTTCTCATACGTTCGGAAAATCGTGCGGCTCGATCAAGAGCGGTTCGTGGCGGAGGTGGATAGTGGACTGTTCGAGAATGTCAACAGCATCCTCAACCAGCTCGGTGGAAAGTATGCGGGGCAGGGATACTCGACCGAGCCCGCCGCCGATTTTCCACTACATTATCCAAACATTCCACCCCAGTACGGGGGAAATGGAATCAAGAAGCCGGTGAGCCTTGTCCAGATCATCACCCTGAAGAAACGGTATCGACAAGGAGACGTGCAACTGACCGTATCCTTTTTCCGGTTCCAGGATGGAACCACAGTGCATCTGTTGGACTGCGACATGGATGAGCACGATAACATCGTTGGCCACAGCTTCGACCTTCTTCGGCATCTTCTAGAAAATACAGGCACGAATCCCATATACATGCATGAGTTCATCGAAGAGGATTCCGCACTAAATAACGGGGGCGTTGCTACCGTAGACCTTGGCTATACGCTTCAGCCACTAGCCTGAGACTCCACGCTTCCCCTCTTCCCTTCTCAAAAGGGCTGAAATGACGTGCACAAAAGAGGCGGTGCGCTAACTCGCCGATCGTTCTGAGGAAATCAGAGATGATGCTTTTCAGGAATGGGATCCTGCTGGTACTCGCCGTTGTTGGCGCGACATTGGGAGCTCGGGGCCAGGGCTGCAGTCAAACTGACGTCTACCCCACCGCGGCCGCACAAGGAGCGCTTCAAGTCCTGGCGTTCGGCACATCCGTCATGTGGGGGAATGGTCTGCGCGCGAAAGAGACATTTCGGCACCAGTTGACCGACTGGCTCGTAGAACAGACCGGCCGGCAAGTTCAACTTATCACCTATGCTCACTCGGGAGCGCTTCTTTCACGGGCGTCTCAGCAGGGATCCATTCCCAGCAACCCTGCGCCTGAATTAGGCCTAATCAATGAGTCCCTCCCCACCGTAGAGGAACAAGTAAATTGTGCAATTGAGAACCATCTCACACACGCCGACCTGCTTCTGGTCGAAGGATGCATCAACGACGTGGGAGCCGAGAGAATTGTCTATCCCTGGACGGACAGCTCGATGCTCAGCCACGACACGGATACGTGGTGCGGGCATATGGGCAGTTTGCTTGAGACGATTAAGGATAACTTCCCGGAAGCCAACGTCATCGTGGTGGGTTATTACCCGATCGTATCCAACAAGACCCCTTTCCTCGGGTGGCTCACGATCCCGCGTTTGATAAAGCATGCCCAACACGTATACGAAGCCGCCCATCCAAGAATTGCGGGCCAGACCAGGCCCTCATACTCCCGCAAAGAACGGGAAGGTATCGCAGCCAAGAATTCTCAGATCTTCTATCAACATGCAAAGTTCGCCTTGAACGAAGCGGTCAACGCTCAGAACAGTTCGAACCATCAGCGATTCGCCTACGCTGGGCTGCCTGAAAGGGCCGTGGTAAACGGAATGACCACGGTTGATCCGAACTTTTCTTTTGGCACATGCCGAACAAGTCTGTGGTATATACCCATTCGCCTTTTGCCATTTTGGGTGATTCTCAAGGATCACGCCTACTGGTCACGCCAACAGCCCTGCCATACCTATGCTCACGGGGTGGACGAAATCGTCTGCGAATCCAACGCGGCCGCGCATCCTAACGCGAAAGGTGCAGTTCTCTACCTTACCGCTGTCGAGCGGTCAATTCTCGCCTCAACACTTCAGGTTTGGCGTTCAAGCGCTCCTTCTAACCGAATCAATCGGTAAAGACGAATTTTACACCCGTTCGGGCGGTAGATTGGGGACAGAGTAATCATCCGAAATCTCCTCGGTTCGGCGGCGATCCGAGTATCCGTGCGCGTCAGCGCACCGAGATGACAGGGTGGGCATTGCGGGCAGGACCGACAAGGAGGGTGCGCGGAGGATGACAACGTCTGGAAACAGGGGGAACCTCCTCCCCGCACAGACGGGTCACTTTCGAAGAGTCGACTTCTCACTTCAATCTGGGGCCAATGAGTGCATTAGCGATTTGGGGGCTCATTGAGAATCGTTAGGACCCAAAGCGCGTTTGTGGCTACTGAATGGCGACCAGCTCGGCGAGCTTGGCCGCGACGTCTGCCATAGGCGCTTCTGCAGTGCTCAGGCCGCTTCGCGAGCCGAGCAGCGGACTGACCTCGCGGAGAGCTTCATACGTCGTGTCGTGCACGATGGGAACGAGCAGGTCACGCGCCAGAAGTGCCGATAGCTCTTTGTCGGCGATACCCTCTGCTCGGAGGCGGCGCAACAGCGCAGGGGTCACCAGCACGATCCCGACTCGCGACTTCGCCAGTCCTCTATCGATTTCGCGGAGCAACGGTGTGCCGAGGACGACGTCCTTCTCGCTGAACCAGACCTTGACGCCGCGCGACTCGAGCAGATCGTGCAGTTCCTTTGCGGCCCCGCCCCGGTCGTCCCACGCATGGCAGAGGAAGACGTCCCGGAGGTCAGGCAGGGGCGCTCGTTTTTCGAGGCTCTCGCGGAACGGCGTTAGTGCCCGCACCTCGGCAGGCGTATACGCAACGGAGGAACTGGCTGGCGACCAGCGCGGCCTCGCGCTGCTGCCAGACCCGCCGCCGCTGCTCCGGCCGCCTCCGCTATTTCCCGACGGGGAGTAGGACGATGACGAGGAGTAGGACGGGGATGAGTACGACGCGTAAATGCTATAGCCGCCGTAGCGGCCAAAGCGGCTACCGCATGCAGGGCAGTCTGCCGCGGCGCTCGCTGAGCGATGTCCTCTTACTGGTGCTGTGCATCTAGCCATGTCGCAAATGATACCCAGCGTCCTCGCCGCTCTCAATGGGTAAGGCCAACAGCAGCCTAAGTGTGCGGCCCTCTCGTCCTGGGAAGTCGGCTTCTCGGGAACAATCCGTCCAGTCGCTCTCAATTGACGAGAACAGGCCAATGCACTCGTTGATTGCGAGTGTGTTCATTTTGTGATTGGTATCGAGGCACTGAAACGCGATCGAGACCTCCTGTCTCGAAACCTCGCATCCATGCGCGCATGGTGGCGACGATCTATGCCGATCTGCAGGTGGTGAGTACCGAGTTCCGAGAAGCCGAGCGGGCTCTCATGAACGTTACCGATGCCGTCGGAACTGTGCGGGAAAGGCTCGCCCAGACTGCGGCCGAGCTCGCGTCCGCCGAGCGAGCTATTGATCGAGTGCTGGATATCGAAAGGAACCTTGGGATCTGGCAATCGGAGATCGACGGCTGGGTCCGCGATGCGAAAGCGGCGACGGTACGAACCGCCGCGTCGGTCGATTTCAGCTTCAGAAAGTCAGCATTCACGGAAGCGCTTGGAAACTATCTGATTGCATTTGGACATAGCGCGATTTCATCAGAGAACCGCTCTGCCGTGTCGTTGAATGAACAATATACCCCGATGCTGAATCAGAAACGACTGCGGTCGCTCGGTTCAGCGAGCGATCAGTCACGGCTCATCGCGGCATACACCCTCGCTTTGGCCGATGCATCCCAACGGGTAACAGGGCTCCATCCGGGTGTGGTGATCCTTGATGAACCTCTTCAGCAAAATCCAGACCCGAAGCATTGCGAACGGTTCCTCTCTTTTCTAAGCAAGGAACTCGCCAAGAAAGCGCCTTTCCAAATCATCATCTTCACAAGCCTGAGGCAGGGAGAAATCAGTCAATTGCGCCGTGGAGGTGTTTCTGTCACCACTCCCGAGGGCGCGAAGTTCTTGGAACTCACCGCTGATACGCCCGCCGAAGAGAAGCCCTCGGAGATTTTGTAGCTGGCCGCCTCATCTGTACTGATGAGGCGGCTTGTCGGCAGCGATCTCGAGTTTGGCAGCCGGTTTGAGAGGTTGTCGCCTTACACGGGCGGTGGCATTGAGGTCAAAAGGTCTCCGGCCTCGGTGTTGAGTTGCCCATCGGAGCGAAGCGGAAGCAGCCTACCGTCGGTCTGCACAATCGAAGCGCAGAGGATTTGGAAGGCCCCTGCGGTGCGTGATCGAGGAAGCACCCCTTAGGAGGGTCTGGTTACGTTCCGCTGCGCAGCAGCGAATACCTCGAGGAGGGTGTTGCGGGAGGGAACGTCCCGCTTAGTTTTTCGATCGGAAGACGCGAAGCGGCTTCTGGCGCAGCCGGATCACGGCGAAGGCGGCGGAAGGCTCCCATGGCACAGAAAACACGGCACGTGCGCCGAATCAGCCATGAAATGGATTCGTGCGATCATCAGTAAATTGGGCTGAGAGTGACTGCAATGCGCTTCCACGGCGTTGATCTGCCACAAGCGGTGATCGAAGCACAGAGACGCGGCGAACTCGTCATATTCGCCGGCGCGGGCGTATCGATGGATGCACCGTCGAACTACCCAAATTTTCGCGATTTGGCCACAGAGCTGGGCGGTGCGGCGTACCCCATTGGGGAGCATGAACTGATTGACCGATACCTTGGTCGGCTCGTAGAGCACAACATCGCTGTGCATGATCGGGTCAAGGCGCGGCTATCGGATCCCAACTCTCATCCGAACCATCTTCACGAAGCCATCGTGCGACTTTTCGGAAGCTCGTCTGCAATACGGATCGCGACGTCGAACTTCGACGATCACTTTCGCGGCGCCGCACAAACGGTGTACGGAAGCGTGCCGGATATCTACCGTGCACCCGCTCTTCCGCTGGGGGACGACTTTCACGGCATCGTGCACATTCATGGCTCGGTGCTGGACGACGCTAGAAAGCTTGTGCTCACGGATGCAGACTTCGGTCGCGCTTACCTGACACAGGGCTGGGCGCGGCGTCTCGTGCAGCAGTTGTTTTCAAGATTCGTTGTCCTGTTTGTTGGATACAGCCACCAGGATCTCCCGCTTCTCTATCTCGCTCGCGGTATTTCGGCAGCGGAAGGCGGACCGGGACGGTATGCGTTAACTGCTCCGAATGCCGACACTGACTGGTTGAATCTGGGCATCACTCCGGTGCACTATCCAATGCGCGAGGCGCCGGCCTCTCCGCATTCAGCCTTGGGAGATTGCCTCACAGCTTGGGCCGATCTCGCGAATCTCGGTTCGCTTGGAACCGAGGCACGAATCAAAGGCTTGGTAACATCGGATCGCCCGCTTGGGATAGAAGACGAAGACTTTCTCAAACAATCCGTACTCGACATCGGCACGTTGCGATACTTTACGCGTCACGCAAGGGATACGCGCTGGCTGCACTGGATTTCCAGTACGGATAGTTTCAACGCCATTTTCATTCCCGGAGCAGCGCTCGGCGAGACTTCCGCAGAGTTGGCGGCATGGTTTGCGGAAGTATTTCGCGATCGGTCACTTTGCCGTCGCGATCGAGCTTATGCGCGAAAAGAATCAAACGCTTTCTCCCTCGCTCTGGCACCTCGTTGCGCAGGCCTTCCATCGTCACGCTGCCGTTGGGGCAGCACTGCGTTTGTGGGCGCCAATACTTCTCGGAACGATGCCCGTCAATGCTCATGCAGACTTTCTGGCATACATGATCGGTCACGGGACGGTTCCTGAAGACCAGCACTCGATCCTGCAGCTCTTTCGGAAACTGGTAGCGCCTACGCTAAGGCTGAAGCGTAGATTCTTTCCTGTGGAGGACGGGAAACCCGCAGCCCCAGACGCGGAGGTCGTACCGATTGGAAGTGACCATTGGACCAGTCACGCCTATCAAACGAAAATCCGGCCGCATTTCGCAGTGTTTGCAAAGGGCCTTGCTTCGATCGTCACGGTGACGTTCGAGGAAGCACGGATGATGCTCGTGATGTACGAAAAGGCCGGGCCAAAGTGGGACCCGATCAGCTACTCTCGGGGTGCCGTAGCTTCGCGAACGCAAGACCACCTGCGAAACGGCTTCTCCTCGCTCATCGACGCGGGAGCCGACATTCTTCGGTGGGCAGACGAACACGACCCGAAGTATGCGACGAGCTTGATCGGCCAATGGATTGAGTCCGACGCGCCCATCCTCCGTCGGCTTGCGATTGCCGGGATGGCGGGACGTTCCTCCGTGCCGGCTGACGAGAAGCTTTCCTGGGCCATCGCAAACTTGATAGTCGAAGACTTCTGGCTCAAGAACGAGACGTTCGCACTGCTGGCGGAAGCATACGGGAAGAGCAGCGAAACACATCGTGCCGAGCTATTGGCTCAAGCAGAGAAGGCGATGAACCGATCGGGCGAAGATCACGAGCGGTACGAGTTTTTCAATTTGCTTTCTTGGCTTCACAAGCATGCGCCGGAATGCAGCCTCGTGGCCGAAAAACTGCAACTGATTCAGGAACGCCATCCGGAATGGGGAGTTCGCGAGCATCCTGACTTCAATTCTTGGATCGGCGGAGGGGTACGGTTACTCCAGCCTGCGAGCCCCACCCCGGCTCTTGAGATTGGAACGATGAGTCTCGATGAAGTCCTTGGGGAGAGCGCGAGGCTCGCCGAAGTCAAAGACACGTTCGGTGACTCAATGCAGGAAGGGTTTTTCCAGGAAATCTCCAGAGCCGCGGCTGCAAACCTTGCTTGGTCGGAAGGGATCGCGCGAGAAGCGTTGGAGCGTACCGACATCCCAGCCGAAATCTGGTCGGCGTTACTCCGTGGTTGGACGGGCAACCATAGAGCAGAAGAATGGCGCTCGCTGTTGGATACGGTAGGTAAGTTGGAGCCTGTGTTCGGCTCTCTGTTGTACGAGTTGTCGTCGTTGCTCAAGGCAGCGGTCGAGCAGAAAGAGCCCGTCCTCCCCGTCGATTTGCTCGATTCAGCGTTCACCATTGCAAATGCAGTGCAGGCAGGTTGTGAGACTCAGGAATCCCCCTTGCCAGAGAAAGATGACAACTGGGTCACGGTCGCCATCAACCGAAGATCCGGGCACGTCCTGGAGTTCTATTTCGATGCTCTTCGACTTCTGTGGCCAAACCGTGAGCAAGAGCAGGAGCGAATTCAAGCCATCTTGCACGCGCTTGAAACCATGATTGGCAAAGGCGGGCCGGCTGCAGAAATCACGCGGATTCTGGTCGCATCGAGGGCGGCGCTGTTCGCGGATATCTCGCCGGGTTGGTATGCCGCAATAGTTCTGCCGTTATTGGCAACGCCCGCAAATCCTCGCAGTGCAGAACAGAGTTGGGACGGGTATCTGGTCTGGGGAACCTGGACACAACCAATGCTTGAGGGACTGCTTCCGGCGTACTTGCACCATCTGCCCGCAATTGCCACGGCATCGAACGAACGCTCCAGTATGTTCTGCGGTAATCTAGCTAGCTTCGCGGTGTTCGGCGCTATCGATCCCCTCGACGACGGATGGCTTTGTGAGTTCCTCACGCGCGCGGGCCGACGCGAACGAGTTAATTGGGCGGCAAGTGTTACCCAAATGTTGCGTGAAGCTGATGAACAGGCGAAGGAATCGGCTTGGGATCGATGGATTCACAGGTACCTGCAACGCAGAGCGGCCTCGAATCCTCTATCACTCCATGCCGAGGAGGCGGGAGCTATGTGCGAGTGGGCCTTGGCGTTGGACGCCCACTATGCCGAGATCGCCGAGCTGTTGGTGGACGGCCCGGCACCAAGCGTGAGGGGAAATCTTTTCTACTATCGGCTGCAAGAGGCGAACGTGCTGGATGACGCACCCGTTTTGACAGCACGTTTGTTGACGGCGCTTCTATCCCAGGAGGATGGTCGTGAGCTATGGGACCTCGACCAAATACACGTCATGATCTCGAGGCTGATCGAGCTCGATCCAACTGAGCCCGCGCTACGGCCGCTCTGCGAGCGATTGGGCACGTTGGGCTCGCCAATGGCGCTCGAATACCAAGGCAGGCTTCGTTAGGGAAGAAGCTGACCGCTCCCATAGGAAACCATGTTAAGGGTTGGGCTTGCGGGCAGGACCTGCCTGCCGAGTTGTGTGGCGGAAGACGCGTCAGTGGCTGCATGCAGAAAGAAGATCCCCTCAAATCCATCTTCGTCTAAGTTGTTGATTGCTCAAGCACAAACGTCGTCGTGCCGCCAACGGCAATCCTTTATGGGCTGCTGTCTGCAGCCTTGGCATCGGACCTATGTCATACTATTTATATGACTACCGGAAAAACTAGGACTGCATCAGTCGCTCCGAGCCAATGCAAGGCAGCTAGGGCTTTACTCGCTTGGAACCAGCAGGAGCTAGCCCAGCGGGCAAAGCTGGCGACGTCGACTGTTGCGGACTTTGAGCGCGGCAAGCGCACGCCGACCGAAGAGAACATCGAAGCTATCGTCACGGCGTTCGTGTCCTCGCGAATTAGCTTCGTCGATGGCGGGGTTCAGATCGAGACGCCTGCAAGCACCACCACCACGAAAGCAAATGGCGGAGAGCCTCGCTTGATTGAAGCGACGGATCTCGACCAATGGGCTGAGCGCAATGATGGCAAGCAATACTTTCCGGAGTTGATCGCGCGCTTGATTCAGGCGAGCGTCGGGTATGTCCCCAGCCAGTTTCTGTTCCGTTCTGCAGACAGCACCCAGCAGGCCGGTTGGGACGGGATATGTGAGCAGGACGCTAATTCCTCGCTACCATGGCTGCCAGTAGGCGTTTCCGGATGGGAGTTTGGAGCTCAGGCTGGGGGCTTGAAGAAAAAGGCAAACGAGGATTACGAGACTCGTGAGAAAGACTCCCTTGGGTTGAATCCAACCAAAACTACTTTTGTGTTTGCTACTCCGCGGCGCTGGGCACAAGGCAAGAAGTGGGCGAAGGAGAAGAGCGAAAAGAAGTTCTGGAAGGATGTCGCGGTGATCGATGCAGATGACCTGGTTCACTGGCTCGACCAATATCCGCAGGTTCAGCAGTGGCTCGGAGCACGTCTGGGCAAGGTCGTGCCGAACACCAACTCTCTTACAGAATTTTGGTCTCAATGGCGCCTGTCCACAGAGCGGCCCATGACGGCCGAGCTCGTCTTTGCGGAACGAGATGAAGACGGCACCAAGCTGCTGAAGTGGCTGCGTGAATCGCCTTCGGTCTTCGAGCTGCAGGCGGACTCGCCGGAAGAAGCGATGGCCTTCCTGTACGCAACGATTGATCGACTGCCGCCAGAACACGCACAACTTCAGGCATCACGTTGCATCATTGCTTCGACCGCCAACGCCGCAGTCGCTCTTGGTAGGAGCACGACACCCCTCGTGATCCTGATGGAAGCATTCAAGCCGGGTCTTGCGACCGCATTGCGGCAGCAAGGACACCATGTCCTGGTCGCACACGGTTCACAGGTCGGCACCTCTGACTTGCTGAACAGCTTGTCGCGACCAGATCCCGAAGTGTTCAAAGATGCACTTGTTGCGATGGGCTTTAAGGAAGATCGGGCCTCTGCGTTGACTCGCGACTCAGTGCGAAAGCTAACAATCCTTCGTCGTCTCATTCCGTCAGAAGCAGGTGCATCGCGTCCGGATTGGGCCAGCGGAGAGAATGGGAAGCTGCTTCTCCCTTTGGCGCTCGCAGGAGCGTGGGATACGAGATCAGACGGAGACAGGGGCGCTCTTGAAGCGTTATCTCGTAGGCCGTTCGCAGATTTGGAAACGCATTTTCCAGCGTGGGCGGCAACGGGAGACACACCACTTCGCCATGCCGGCACGACATGGAAACTGGCTTCGCCCTTCGACGCGTGGTTTCGTCTGGCGCACCTGCTCAGCAAGAGTGAACTTGACCGGTTTGTGGGCGTTGCCAATCAGGTACTGGGAGAGAAAGACCCTCGGTTCGACATGAACTCAGATGACCGGTGGTTCGCGAGCGTTCGAGGTCAAATGCCTCAATATTCGCCTTGGCTGAAGTCAGGACTTACCGAGACTCTGCTTTTGCTCGCGATTTACGGCGAACAGATCACAGCAGTGCCCTCTGCAAATCTCTATGCGGATCGCGTCGTCCGCGACTTGTTGGAGGGCGCGGACAAGAGCCGTTGGTGGTCGATCGCTGACGAGTTGCAGATGCTTGCAGAAGTTTCTCCGGACGTCTTCATGAAAGCCGTCGAGGACAGCCTCGCGAAGCCGGATCTACCCGTGATGGAGCTGTTCAAGGAGGACGCCGGGCCGGTCATGGGCCGTGCGTATCACAGTAACTTGCTGTGGGCTCTGGAGACTTTGGCTTGGAGCACCGATCACCTTTCTCGATCCGCCGAGCTGCTAGCACGTTTGACAGAGCTTGACCCCGGAGGCCGCTGGGCGAACCGGCCAGCGGCGTCTCTTCGCTCGGTGTTTCTCATGTGGTTGCCACAAACACAAGCTACGCTTGACCAGCGACTGAAGGTAATTGATCGCCTTCTTAAGGTCGTACCGAAGGCGACGTGGGACCTGATGCTGGCACTGCTGCCGAAGACCTATGACAGCGGAAGCAATAATCCCAGGCCGAGGTGGCGGGATTTTTCGGAGGGCAAGATTGAACCAGCCACTTATGGTTTGATCGATCGGGGAACCCGCGCACTGACTTCACGCCTTCTCTCAAACGTGGGAGTTGATGCGGCTCGCTGGGTTGGACTCATCGAGCATCTCGGCTCTCTGCCTCCCGACATCCGTCACGCAGCCTGGTCACAGCTCTCTGAGACACCGGATGCAGTCGCTGACCAAGAGGGTCGAATCAAGATCTGGGCAGCGCTGCGCAAGTTCGTTAGTCATCACCGTTCTTTCCCCGATACCGATTGGGCTCTCCCTGCCGCAGAGGTTGATCGAGTCGAGACTATCTACGAGCAGTTCACCCCGACCGATCCGATACTGCAGCGCAGTTGGCTTTTCGGGAACGGTGTTCCCCTTTTGAGCGGACGCGACGTTGGAAATTGGGAGCAGCGCGACAAGGACTTGATGGAACTGCAGCAACAAGCCGTCCGTGAACTGATCCTGTCCGATGGCGTTGAGGCAATCTATCGACTGGTAGGTCTGGCTGGTAATCCTCGCCAAGTTGGCGTTGCGTACGGTTTGATCGATGAGTTTAAGCAAGCTGCGGATCAAGCGTTGCTCGACACGCTTGGACGTGCGTCTCCCGGCAGTCGAGACTTTGTAAGGGGCATTGCGGGTGCGCGGTTCTTCGAAGAGAAGGAGCCCTGGGCTCTCAAGATGGTGGAGACGGCGGTCACGAATGGTCTGCCTGATACGGCTATCGTGGAATTACTACTCGCCATCTACTCACAGCGGAGCACCTGGAATATGGCGGCAGCCTTGGGCGAGGGTATCAACGCCATGTACTGGAAAGATGCTGACTTCAATGTGTTCAACCAGACTCCCGCAGATATCGAATACGCGATCGAACAGATGGTGATCGCTGATCGGGCTCCAGAGGTCGTTGAGCGCATCGCCAACGATTCTTCTTCGGTCGCGGCGGAGACACTTCTCGGTGTGTTGCATGCTGCCAGCGGTGATCCGTTACCCACCGGAGGCAATGACGCCACGATGTTCCAGTGGGGCGTTGCGCGACTATTTACAAGGCTGGATAAGGATGAAACTGTGAGCGACGATGTGATCGCTCAGCTGGAGTGGCAATACCTGGCCATCCTCGAGCATTCAGAACGGCCTGCGAAGGCGCTGCATACGTTCATGTCCACGCGTCCCAACTTCTTCGTCGAAGTGCTTTCCGCGGTCTTCCGTGCTTCTTCGAAGGAAGCTGCGCGGGACCACACGCCAACCGCGCAGGAAAAAGCCGTTGCTTCACAAGCATGGCGACTCCTGGAATCGTGGGCCAAGATTCCGGGTGAAGACAAAGGGGAGATAGATACGAAGGTACTAGAAGAATGGGTCGGAGAGGCTCATCGACTGGCCGTTGAGGCGGAGCGGGGTTCGATAGGTGATGAGTACATTGGAAAGCTCCTCTCTCATTCGCCGGAGGGGCAAAATGGCATCTGGCCGCACCCAGCCGTTAGAAACATCATCGAGACCATGCGTAACTCGAAGATTGAGCAAGGCGTGATCATTGGTGTCCACAATGGCCGGGGTGTCACCTCGCGAGGAACGCTGGATGGTGGGCAGCAAGAGCGTGCCCTTGGACAACGCTACAACGGCTGGGCTGAGGCTTTAAAATTCGACTCCCCTCGCACCTCTGGGATGTTACGTGAAATAGCCAGGAGCTATGAAACACACGCGCGCGACTTTGATGAGACAGCTGAACGAATTGACTGGCGCGCCTATTAAAGAAATCAGGTGAGAACTATGAAAAAGCAATTTCCATGGAAGCGATTCTGGTGTCCTCGTGAGGCGTCTTACCCACCATTCCGTCAGCGATCCAGATGGTGAACATCGATCCACTAGGTCCGAGTACTACATCTTCGCCGCGGCTGTTTGCCGATGACGCAGCGGCTTTGTCGGAGTCGGCCATTGAGAATGACTACATGAGTTCACGACTTAGACCGGAAGCGGAAATCCTCAAGGAACTTGAACACGTTTGCGAATCGCCGGGCTACATCCACGTCTATGCGGCCTTGGTAGTTCAGAACACATTTGTCCGATTTGCCGAGCAAATCAAAGGGGAAGATTTTCACGAGAGTTTCGGAAAAGACCATCTGATACGAACGGAACTCGCCACGCTGCTCGGATTGATGATGAAGCACGAGATCGATTTCACCGCTCTAACTCAACAGCAGATGAGCCAACTTGGAACCCGCAGTCTTCGTCTACTCGAAGAATTACACGTTAGTCTCTCCGCTCCGATGCGAGTGCCACACGATGCGGCATCCGTCAAAAACTTCGCGAATCTCGACTTTACTCGCGGGGCAATGCTCCGTGAGCCCATTTTTTATACGGGTGAATCTGCTTACGCCTCCCAGTACCGCGATTTCGCTCCACTGAAATACGCTGCAGATGAACAATGGCTGGAATCGAACCGCGGTTTCACAATCACCCAAGCTGCAAAGGTGGGCAAGGCCGTCCTCGCGCTCCAACAAGAGCGCCTAACGGAACTACATTACAGCCTGCGTTCAGGAATTCCCGAGCACTTCACGTTCCTTTCAGGATTCACTTTCACAGTCGAGGACGTGCTTGAGCCGACTGGCGAAAGCGAATCAACCGTTAGCAATGTGCTCAATGCGTTCAGCTTTGCGGACGGAGATTGCAATGAGGCGTTTCGGGCGTTGAATGATTTCAATCTCGCTAATGCTCAACCCATCCTTCGTGGAGCAGATGGCACCTATATCCTCTTTCAGGCATACAGTTTTTATGAGGCGCTTTACGAGTCGCCATTTTACTGGATGCTCCAGGACGCTTCGTACAAGGACATCGCACTCGCCCATCGCGGAGAATTCACGGAGAAGTTCTCACTCGGTCGCCTCAATAGGGTATTTGGAGAAAAGCACACCTACGCCAACGTCATCATTCAGGAGAATGCTGCCACGACGGCGGGAGAGATCGACAATCTAGTTCTTTTCGGCAACCGGGCCATTGTCGTTCAGGCTAAATCGAAGCGCCTTACGCTTGAAGCAAGAAAAGGAAACGACGGCGCTATACAGAAAGATTTCTCCGCAGGGATTTCTGATTCCTACCAACAAGCTCTCGATTGCGCTCAGCACTTGTTGCGTGGGGACAAGCAGGTAGTGGACTGTAGCGGTAAGCGCATTGTCATCCCTAAACTAAAGAAGATTTACTTGTTGTGTCTAGTCTCAGACCACTATCCAGCACTTAGCTTTCAGGTGGGGGAGTTTCTTACTCCCGTCATCTCAAGCGAGATTCCAGCGCCATTCGTCGCAGACATTTTCACTCTCGATGTGATGGCGGAGATGCTGGAGTCACCCCTGCATTTCCTTAGCTACGTTGACCGCAGAACAGGATATGGAGACAGGATCTTCGCCGGTCACGAACTGACGATCCTCGGATATCACTTGAGTTCGAACCTGTGGCTTTCAAGCACCACCGATGTGATCTATCTGAGCGATGGCGTTGCCAGAGGCCTCGACGCTGCGATGGCGGTTCGGAGGGACGGCGTCCCAGGGGATAGCACGCCTCACGGAATATTAACCCTTACGAAAGGCTCTGCCTACGACAGATTAGTGTCTCAAATCGACCTCGACGGGCGAGGCGATCTTGTCGACCTTGGCTTCATGCTTCTCCAGATGAGTGGCAAATCTGCTGCACAACTCAGTCAAGGGATTGCTTATGCGGCCCGCAGGGCGCGGGAAACCCGCAGTGCACATGACGTTACGATGGGAAGCGGCAAAGATACAGGCATCACCATCCATTCCAGCTACGACTCGATGCATGAAGGAATGCCGAGACTCCAAGCACACGTTCTCGCAAAGAAATACCAACAAAAGGCTTCATTATGGTTCGGTGTCGCGCTAAACCCGGATGATGAATCGGTCCTGTATGGCTATAACGCACAATTTGAATGGACGGAAGATGATGCGCTAAACGAAGCGTCGCGCTCGTTCTCGAGCGGTTTAGGAATCGAGTTCATTAACGGCAAACCACGGAAACGGAAGATCGGTCGCAATGAGCCGTGCCCGTGCGGCAGCGGGAAGAAATATAAGAAATGTCACCTCAGCGCCGAGGTGTAGTAGGCGTTCGCTACGCGATAAGCTGTTAAACCGCAGCCGGAGTAAATTATCCGAACCTCTTAATATCGGGGATTTATTGGGGACGATCGACAGAAGCGCGCCACCGTATAGCCTTTGACAAGGAGGTGCGATGCGCCGGGATATTGTCGAGAAACTGAATCGTGAGCTGACACGCCCAATCCGCAGTGAATTGCAGGTCATATATATTCTGGTTGAGGCGCGCAAGCTGCTGGAGCAACAGGGGACGCTTGAGACTTTCCGCGGTTTCAAGCTTTGTGGCGATTGGGCAGTCCATCCGAAGCTGCGCGGGCCGGACGCGCAACAGATACTTATGTTTTTCAATACCTATGAAGCCGAATACACGAAAACCGGTGTGACGATGGCGGAGTTCCAAACGCAACCGTTGCAAGACTTCTTATCTCTCAAGAGCTTCCGTGAGGAGATTATGGCGAGTCTCCGGCCACACGGTGTCGAGGTAGACCGGATTGCTTCGGATGAGTTTTGGAAGCCCTTCGTGCAGTGCTATATGTCCGTCATTCAGGATTGTCCGCTCGAAGCGTGGGAGCAGAACGCCGCCTATGTCAGCCATGTGTCCGCGCAGGCATGGCCGGAAGATATGGCGGACGGAATTTTTCCGGGCAAACGGGTTGTGCAATGGAATTGGACGTTGACCAACACCCAAGAGAGAAAGCTGGTATGCGCCCTGATATAAGAGCCAACGCTGAGAGTTAGAGTACAGGCTTCAAGGACAGGCTTCAACGGAGCATCATGGTTCGCCATCTCACAGGGACAGTTCACGTCCGATACCGAGACTCTTTCCAACCGCAGCGGCCTGGTCCACTCCGACGCTCGGAACCGGAACCTGGCTTTTAGCGAAATCGAGCGCTGACGCTTTCGACACGTCACAGCTGAGGTTCTTACAAAGCGAGGCGGCGTTGTCGGTGAAGACATGGGCATCGTGACTGGCGCGCGAGACAGATACATAGGCAAATCGGCCGTTAATCAGTTCGGGATGGACCTGGGTATCCATGTTGACCAATACGCGCTCTGCGGTAAGTCCTTGCGAACTGTGCGAGGTCACGGCGTAGCCGTGATCGAAGTGGCGCATCTCCTTGGGGTCGAAGCTGACTGATCGCTCTTTCTCGCCATCCATGCGAACGGTCATCTTCCCGTCTTCGTCGATCTTCTGGAGCGTGCCGAGGTCGCGGTTGGCAACGCCAAGTTCTTTGGCGGGGCGGTCAATTGGATCCGGTCGCCGATAGCGAACTCGCGTTCGATCTCGCGGTAGGCGCAGATGCCGCGTAACCGCGAAGGATCATAGGAATTGCGCGTGCCGTCCTGTTTCTGCACGGTGACGAGATTGTCTTTGGGATCCGTGGCGACGACCTGCGCATAACTTCGGCCTCGATGCCATGTTCCTTGCTCCCACGGGTGTAATGCAGGACATCGCCGGCTTCATACCGTGCGGCCCACGCTCGATCCGCGCCGGTCATATCGGAGCGTGGCGTGAGCACGCGCATGGAGTGGTCTTCCTTTTCCAACAACGCCAAGCGCCTGCAACTCCTGCCGCACAGCCTGATTGATGGCTCGGCGCGAGGCGTTGTCGGGCGAGACGATGATGGTGTTTTCCGGATGGGCGGCATAGGTCTTCGCGATGGCCGCGATGCGTTGCTCCGGGTCGGCAATTTCGGTGACGCGCCCCTGCTGCTGGAGCATCCGAACGCCGGTCTCGGTTTCGTTTTTCGACAGATGTTCGACAGCTTTCAGAAGCTCGGGATCTTGCTGGCGCACGATCTGGTCGAGCTGCGCGGTCTGCATTCCTGCTTCCTGCAACTGCTCGAATGGCTTTCCGGCGTCGACGCCCTGATGCTGGCGCGTGTCTCCGATGAGCAGCACCTTGTCCTGCGGAGCCGATTTGTCGAAGAAAGTCCCGCATCTGCTCCGTCGATGCCAGGGACGATTCATCGACCATATAGAGATGCTTTTGCGGAGGGCATCGGTCGTGTTGCGGGCTGCGGGCGAGGAAGCCTTGCAAGGTGTCGGCGGTGATGCCTGCGTCGCGGAGCTGCGTGCGCGGCGCGCGAGGTCGGCGCAAAACCCTCGACCACAGTAGCCGTTCTGTTCCGCGCCCTGACGGATAGCCGGCCAGGGTACTGGTCTTGCCCGAGCCCGCGCTGCCCTGCAATCCCTGGATTTGATCGCGGGACGTGAGATCTGTTCGATCGCTTTGCGCTGCGTCTCGATTGAGTTGCTGGACGCGCCTCCGTGAGAGGAATGGCATCCTGAATGGACATGATCTGCGGCGCGCGGCCCTGCCCCTCCTGCACGGAGCGGATGATCTCTTTTTCTGCCTGAATGGTCTCCGCCGTGGTGAAGTGCCGACCTGTCGATGCTTGCTCCCATGCGACATCGCGGAACTCGCCGGAGGCGACGCGCGCCTCGAAATTGGCGCGAACTTCCGGGTAGGTCATCTCGCCCATACCGCGGCGCATGGCATCCACGAAGAGAGCGCGTTCATCGATGACGGCCTCACGCTCGAAGCCTTTGTCGCGGGCGAAGGTCAGCGCGGAGCTGCGCCTGCTGTGTTCGCTCTTCAAGCGGGTCCTGCTGGCCTTTGCTCTGGCGGCGCTCCTGTGCTTCGGCAACGACTTTGTCGGCTTGGTTGCCGAACTCGGCGGCAATCTGACGGTGCGCCGCCAACACCTTCGGCGGGAGACAGAATCTGCTTTCCATCGCGGGTGTTGTGCGCCGCAATCTGCGCGGCTTCCGGGCCGCTGAATCCGCTGCGCGCGACGGCTTCCACGATCTGCTGCCGGCGCGGACTGGAGGCGTCAAGGTACTCCTGTGAGTAGCCTTTGATCTCCGGTGCGCCGCTCCGCCCTGGCTCGATCTCGTAGCCAAGAGTGCGGAGCTGGTAGGTGAGATGGGACTGATAGACGGCAGTCGCGAAACTGCTGGGTTTCGAAGAGACTGCGCGGTCTGCAGAGCGCGCATCTGTCCCATCCTCGCGCTCGGTCATATTGAAGATGACGGAGTGCGTGTGAAGCTGCGGCGCGGCGTAGCCGTCTACCGGGCGGGCGGTGTCATGCTCGAAACGTCGCGGCAACAAACTGTCCGGTGGTTTCGGCGGGCATGATTGCCGCCGATGCGGGCCTGCGTGTAGTGCTCCAGCTCGTTCAAGAGCGAACGCTACGGCCTCGCGGTGCGCCTCGCGCACCCGGTCATCGCCGCCGACAAGCGCGGTCAGCGAGACGGACTTCGGCGCGGAGAAGGTGGCGTCCCAACCGGCGCGGTGCTCTACCGGAGCGACCGTCCGGCCGTCTTCGGTCTTGTATTCATGGACGTCGCGATGCCGCACGAACTGTTCGCCGGTCGCAGGATGCTGACCTTCGGCGAGGCGGGCAGAACTCCACGGCGCCTACCGCGCCAGAGAGGCCAAACTCCTCGGCGAGCTTGCCGTGCCATTCGCCTTGAATGGTGTCGCCCTGCTTCCAATAGTTCTGCTCCGCGGCGGTGAACTCTTTGGCGTGATAGGTCTGAGCCTGGGTGGCGGAAAGCGGTTTGGAGATGGTCAGCATGGCGTACTCCTATCCGCGCGTGATGAGGTTCTGAGCATCGTCGATCGGGAGTCAACGAGACTTCCGGCTCGATCTCCTCGACTTCGGCGATTCCGTCAGAGCGTGTGCGGGCGCGGAAGGCTCCGGCTCCTGCTTCAGTTCGACCGGAACAGGAGTCGACGCTGCGCTGCTCCGTTTCGGCTGGTACGGCAGCTTGTCGTCGGGGCGTTCGCGCAGCCTCGAAACCATTCGCCACCACAGGCATGTCGAAGTACGGGAAGGAGAACCGCGTGACGTAGTTCTGGTACTTCATGAAGGCGTGCAGGTCGGCGAGGCCGGAGATTTCGGACTCCAAGACCAAGCGGTTCGACCTGGCGGTCAAGCGTGAAGTTCCGTCCTGCGCGAGTGCCGTCGAAGTGGGTCTCGCGCAGCCGTTCGACTTCTACTTTGCCGATGAACTCGCTGACCCACTGGCCGGCCTTCGGCTCCTTCGTCGTGAGCCAAACGCTGGTCGCTGGCTGCGACAGCATGACCTCGGCGAGATGGCCGTACAGGTATTCAAGCTGGGCTTTGCCCTGGAATCCAAGCACGACCGGATTCCGGCTCTTGCGGGCCTCGGTGATGGCAGTGTGGAGCTGCGGCAACTTCTGCAGGCTCGCCAACTCGTCGATGACAAACCACACACGCTTCTGCGCCTCCGTGGGCTCATTCAGGAGCCGCAATACCAGCCAATCAATCCATAGGCTCTGCAAGGGACGGAGCGCTTCGCGCTCTGCTGGAAGCGACGTAAGGAAGATCCAACCCTGCCGCTTCTCGGCCCACTCGGTAGCCGTCCATGATCCATTGCCTTCGCTCGACTTTGGCAAGCAGACGAAGGCTGTCTGCGACCAGTCCGAGCGAGCCGAGAACACCTGCTCGTTGCTGGTGCGCGCGCGAGTCGATCAGGTGCGCGTGTTCGGTTCCTTTGAGCCTGCGGTCGATCTCTTCCGGGTTGGACATCCACTCGACCAGCTCCTCCGGCGTCGGGCCGTAGGCCATCAGGAAGGCGAAGATTTTCTGCGGCGACTCGATGAAGAACTCGCCCTTCTTGTCCTGCGGCGGCTGGAACAAGAGAAGCGGCCAGCGCCTTTGCTTCGGACCGGCTGCGCAGCTCATCGGCTGGCCCCCAATAGGGGCAGCGCTTGTCGAGCGGATTCAGGATGACATCGCCGCGCGACGGGTCATAAAAGCGCTTCACAAACTCACGTGCCGGGTCATACACGATGGCGGAATCACCCCGGCTTTGTACCTGCCGGAGCACCTGAAACATGAGGGCGGACTTGCCCGCGCCGGTGTCGCCGATGATCTGCATGTGCTGGGCTTCGGCGCGAGCCGGGATGCGAAGCATGGGCTTCATGTCGTTCGTCTTGAAGCCGATGCCGTCGCCCTTGACGGTCTTGATTGAACTGCTGCGGCGTCAGCATCTCCGGGCCTTTCAGGCGCGCCCATACTTCAACTGCTTTCTGGCGCTGAACGTCCTTGAAAATCGGCGAACGGCAGCAGGACGAGGAACAGATCGCCGCCGCCAAGAGCGGAGGCTGGAAGAAGCGCAAGCAGACCGTTCCCGTCGTAGACGACAGCCCTTCAGATAGTCGCGCGAACCGTGCGTCCACATAGCTCCGTCTGCGGCCCACGAAAGAGCAGCGAGTAACCGCTGTCTCGTGCGCGTCTGAGGAGAGCGCGAGCGGGATGGGCTGGCCGCCCGGCTCCGTCGTGTCTGCCCAGCGACAACATCGTCATTCATGGCGGGCCGCGGCGTGCTTTGCGCGCCTGCCGACGAAGAGCATCCGATAGGTGCTGCGTGTGGCTCTTCGGATGAACTGAGCCGAAAGCCGATGGTCCGCTCGTAGGCCGGCAGGTAGTACCGCTGCAACGGAGTCGCCAGATGGATCCGAACGCAGACGAGCAACGAAGGTCAGAAAGGCGACAGCCGAAGACTGCTGCGTAGGTGTAGATCGGCATGTGTGCGCGGCCAGATGATCGTCTCTTTGCGTCCCCAGGTAGTCTTTGCCATGGCTTATCTCCCTCCGCTCTGCAAGCAGCTTTGCGGCGAGTTCATGTTTGGTTGCGCTGATCTCGTCAAGCAATTTGTCGAACGCTTCGGGCGTGAGCTTCTGGCCCGTCCCAAGCGGCCGAAGGACATTGACCAGCAAGAGCCGAACGCCAACAATTTCGGACAGGCGATGCGTCGGTGATCGCCGTTCTGCGCTGCAAGCTCGCGCGAGTGATCAGGTCGCGAAGCCACTCCCCAGTGGTCTTGCCGTCTGCGGTCGCGGCATTCGTCGAACAGCACGGTGCTCGTCTTCAGTGAGCTTGGTAGTCGACGGTCTGCGTTGCGCGATTCACGACCACGAATGGCACCTTTCTTAATCGCTGGTCTTCAGTTCGGTTGAGCGCCATTTGCGCGTCCTTTCTATGAAATCTCGGCGGAGCTTATGGGCTCCCGGCATTCCGCGAAGTTGTCTGTGTTTGTGACGGAACCTATTAGCTCCCGCAGGGAGCTAAACAGCACCCTGTTAGGGGTGGAGTGTCAACATTCTTCCGGTGCGAAGCACCGTTGTGGCCCTGCCACTGATCTAGGTGCGGGATCATGCCTTCGATCCCGCCACCGCTGCTGTTGTATTTGCCGCGGTCTGAGCCGCGATTGCCGGCTTCTTTGGCTGCGCTTCGGGCGGATCAACCGCAGGCACTTTGCGGATGCGAAGCGTCGGCAGCAACCTGCTTCGCTTCGGGCGTCTTCAGGAAGTCCTGGAAGTCGCGATCTTTGCTGAAGACATAGCTGAGCGCCTGTTCGACGACATCATCGGCGCATGCGCGGATGAAATGCGCATATTGATCGACTTGGGTTGCGGTTGTGTCGGTCAGCCGGATGGAGGCGCTGATCTGACGGGTTTGGACGACTTCGAGTAAGGGCATTGTGGTTCTCCTTTGGTGCTGAACTAGGCGAGCTTCTGGCCTGCAATCATCTGGGCCGCTGTATGAGCAATCTCTCGCGCACGAGCGGAGCAAAGTGCGGCGGGAAGCTCAGACGAACGGCGTGCTTCAAGATGGTGATTACGTCGTGAATGGAAGCCCCGGCGAGCAGCGCGAGACGAGCGGAAGCGATGTCGACGGTGCGCTGGGCGTAGTAGAGAGGATTGGGTTTATCAGCGCGGCGGAAGCGAGCGCTTGCGTGAGCTTGCCGCATCCTTTCCGCTGGATAGTTCTGAGACAACCCAAGCCCAATCCTGCTCGGAGTGCGTGTGCTTTCTGCTCAGAGATGGCCGTGCGACTCCGCGAAGCGGGAGTACGGCTTCCGGCGAGCTATCGGCGAGACGGAAGTCTTCAGGAGTCCAGATCGTTTCGTTCAGGTATTCGACCGTGACCGGATGGGCGGGCGGTGTATTTGCAGTTTTGGAATCCGGGGACACGGATCACGCGGTTGCAATCGGTGCAAGCCGGATCGCCGCCGAAGGCGATGGCGAGCTGCTTCAGCGTGCTGTTCCTGAATGGCGAAGTCGAAGCCCTTCACCCGCCAAAGCACCTGGTACTTGCCCGGAGAAGTGGAGATGATGGCGGTCGGTTCAGGAACGGCATCGGACGCGCGGAGCGCAGCGAGCCGGGCGTCGCCATCGCAGTCGATGTCGAGGTAGAGATGGCGAACCTCGGCGATGCACTCCTTCGTCCGCTTACGGCTGCCAGGGCGAAGCGGATTGGCAGCCACGTAGATGTTCATGCCGCTCGCGTTCTCGTGAGCGAGCCACCGCATATAAGCAGGTGCCGTCGCTTGTTCCAGCCGGACGATGCGCTGCGAAGATCTTTGCTGGCTCTTCACGACGAAGCAGCAGCGCGATCGTCTCTCCGGGCGCGAAGCAACGGGTAAGGAATTCAGCGGCCATCGTCGTGTTCATTGCGGGAGTCTCACAGTGCTGGAAGCCCGGCGTCAGCCGAGCTTCCGAGTTGATGGAGTGAAGCGGCTTATGCAGCCGCTTCCATGGAGGATTCGTCGGAGGCTTCCTGCTCCTCCGGGCTGGCCTTCTCGGCCCGGTCCAGCTTGAGAATCGAGTCCACCCGGATCTCCCAGATGGTCTGCTCGGAACCCGTCTTGGTGCTGTCGTATTTGCGGCTGCGCAGCTCGCCTTCGACCTGGAGATGAGCGCCCTTCTTCAGCGTGGCGGCGAACTCTGCGAGCTTCTTGCCGAAGACCACGCAACGGTGCCATTCGGTGTGCGAGATGTACTTGCCGTCCTTCTTGTAGGAGCTCTTGGTTGCCAGCGAGAGAGTGGTGAAGCTGCGGTTGTCATTGGTGCGAACTTCTGCGTCGTTGCCGAGGAAGCCGATGAGGGTGACTTTGTTCTGGTACATGGTGGTGATCTCCGTTTCGTTGAATTTCCCGTATCCTGCTCGGGTCACCCTTGGCGACAGCCAGCGAGTGGGCCCGGCTCCCAAGTGCCAAGGAGTGCATTTGCGGAGGGTCCGTCGTAGACGGAAACCGTAACCCGGAGGGCGGCGTAGCCGAAGCAGAACGACGCCGTGCCGCAGGGCGCCGGATAGCCCCGAAGCGTGACCCCGAGCAGAGGACGGGATACGAGGCGGAAGACTCCCACTGGACCGAGTCACCTCTTCCCTTCTCGGTTGCGGCAGTTTGCCCAAACGGTAGCTCACAGGTGCTGGCAACGGCTCCGGAAAAGGACGGCCGCTCGCCACCTCCGTCGCGCTCTTCGCGGCTCGCTGCTGACGCGCTGAAGATGCTCAGAGACAGTTGGGGCTGTGCAGCCGAATTGGCAGCATGTGGGTGCATCGATTAGACCTCGTGTTCGGGTTCGTTTCTCTAGCTGGTAAACCGGGCTTCAGCCTGCGGGAGCGCGGTAGATCTCCTCGGTCTGGAAGCTCTGGTCTGCATGGTTGTAGCCGCTAACTGTCAATCAACTCACGGACGCGGCGCCGGCCCGTATGGTCGCGCTCGCAATGCAACACAAAGTCGATGGCCTGCTGCGGTCTCCGACCGCATGAATGCGTGGTTGAGGTTTGGCCGTGGCACTCAGGGCCAGATTGGAGAGACGATTCAGCGCGTCCCACGCTGATTTCGCATGGATCGTGGAGAGCGTCCCGCCGTGGCCCGTATTCATCGCCTGCAGCAGGTCGTAGCCGCATTCGTTGCGGATTTCGCCCATGATGATGCGGTCGGGACGATGGCGGAGGGCGGCAGCTACCAGTTCGCTCGGCGTGATGGCAACCTGCCCGGGAATCTCCTCGACGGCTTCCCATCGAACCGCGTTTGGATGGGATATCTTTAGCTCCGCCGGTTGCTCGATGATGACGCAGCCGCTCGTTTAAGGGAACATGGTCAAGAATGGCCTTCATCAGCGTTGTCTTCCCCGAGCCAGTTCCGCCGCTGATCAAGCCGTTCTTCTTCTCGAGCATCATCGATACGATCGCGTCCCGAACTTCGCGGGTCAGACTGCCCGATTCGATCAGCTCATCCGAGCGTGTACCAGCGATTGAATTTGCGGATGGTGAGCGTTGGCCCATTGATGGACGAGGGCGCCCCGACAACTGCCACACGCGAGCCGTCCGGCAAGCGCGTATTCAGGATCGGATTCTGGGTGGTCAGGTCCTGGCCAAGGATGCGAGCGACACGTTCGATCGCAGCCTGCAGCCTGTCATTTGTGTAAGGCGTTGTCAGCGGAATCTCCTGCACAACGCCGGCGCGATCGGCGTACACACCCGTCGTGCCATTGATCATCAGATCCGAGATGGACGGGTCCAGAATAAGGCCGCGCAGTTCTTCGGGAAAGAACGGCAGAATCAGCTGGTAGCTCATCGCGGACCTCCCGCATGTTGGGAGCGCCGCGATACCCGAGGTTGGGTCGGCGTGTCCCGGCGCAATTGGGTCTACAGAGACCCGGTTCTCGTGGAACTCCGTGATGGTCAATCCAAGGGGGTTGATGGTTTCGAATTGGGGGAAGATCTTGGCCTGATCGCTGACCTGTTTCGGATTGAGGTAGTAGGTGACGCTCAGCACCCAATGCTCGCGTCGCGGCTCCCGCGAGTTGCGCGGCGAGTAGAGTTTGTCGATGGCCACAAGGGCTGTTCCACGCGCCATTGTTGCGCCCTGAACCGTCTCCTGAGACATAGAGGTAATAGTGACGTTCTTGACCTCCACATCGCTCTGCTCGACCTGTCCGCCCATCACCTGAGAGACAAGGTGATTCTGGTTGTCATCCGTCATGAGCTGCGAGGCGAGATTCTGCGAGAGGAAGTAGTAGTTGAGCGGATACTTCGTCGCAATCGTTTCGCGGTTGATCGTGTACCGGTAGTTCGCCCAATCCGTCAGGTAGGTGCGGACTTCGCCTTCGCGCGGGCTGTAGTTCAGGTCCTGTATGCGATCGCCTGAGCGCGGCCCATCTCGTCGATGCGGATGTACCGATTGGCAATTGGGCGGTGCGCCAGTGAGAAGATCAGGCCCATCGACGCCAGGAGCAATACACGTCTCCGTTCCAATGATGAACCGGGCGAGCTTCCGCTCGGCATAGTGCGAGGCATACACCTCATTGCCGATCTCGTCCGTGAGCAGGGACTGCTCCGGCGTCAGGCGCGCTTCAACGGGTAGAGTGGTGCTGGACATGATGCCGTATGACTCCTTTGCGTTAGCGGCTCTGAAGACAACGGCTGCGTAGATGAACCCCACGACGATGGCAACCGAGCACAATGAGCAATAGGAGTGGCCGAACGAGACCGCGAAATACCTGATTGCGCTGGCGAATAGAACGACCTAGCAAGAAGTTCCACATATAGCTCACGCTCCTCCGACTTATTGCGAATGCCGTTATGACCGCTCCAGCAATCTGCGCCGCTGCCTGATGTCAGTCCGGCCGCTCCTCCAAAGATGGCCTGCGTCATGCTCGGAATGAAGAGCATGTTGATGATGAAAGCGACGAACACCATCGCGCACGGGATTAGATTTGCTAACCACATTTCGATGGAATAGTTGCCATTGAACGTCTGCTGAATGAAGCCATTCATGAATCCGGCCCAGACGAAGATGAAGGCGGCCGCCACCGCGCGGATCATTGCGAAACTGATGAGCACATCCAGGAAGTGAAAGAACTTTGCCCGGAAGGTCTTGGTCATCAGCAGCGGCACAAACACGGGACCAAAGAGTGCCGTCACGCCATACAGGATGAAGGCGCTGCAGTTGATCAGAAACAGGATCGCGGAAGCGAGCCCAAGCAGGATCTGCACGATGAAGTAGCACAGGATCTGCGCCGGCGCCGTAAACGACGGCATGGGCGTGTTGTCGCCGGCCGTCTTGAGAAGCTGCAGCAGGTTGTCCAAAGAGCTCTGGTCGAAGGCGGCGACCATCGCCTGGGCGATGTAGGAAAAGAAGTGATTGATCCCGAAGCTCGCGCCGGGGAATGGGTTGACCCAGTAGTTCAGGAGCAGACTGCAGACAATCAGGCGCAAGAGGAAGTTGGTCAGGTCACCCACACGCAGGGGTTCGTGATGGAGGCGAAAGGTCATGCTGCTCGTATTCCACTGGACGACCATGCTGACGAGCACGAACAGAGAGATGCAGCTCAGTTCCGTGAGCCCGAACTGCGTCAGCGCTCCGCCATTCTGGGTCGTCAGATTGGTCAGATTGTTTGTGAACTGGTACAGCCAATCGACGCCCGAGCTTGTGCTCGGCAGGGCTTGTGCTAATACGGCGAGGGAAACCATATCGCTGCTCTCTCTGGTGGCTGAAGGTTGATGTTTAGGGGACGTACGTCTTCCACGTCTTGCCTTCGTGAGCGGCTGCGGAGTTGTGGTGCGCGCGATTCTGCTCTACTTGCTTGCGGAACGCTTCATCGCGAGCCTTCTGCTCCTCAGCGTCCTTTTGCTGTTGTTGAAGAATGGCCGCCGCTTTCGCTGCTGCGGCGGCGGCCTTCGCCGATTCGTGTCGCTGATAGAGGACGGCCCCGCTGATCGCAGTCAGCACCGCCAGGATGGCAAGCAGGATCTTCGTGTTGATCGCGTTGAGCATGGATTTGCCTTGGATTAGGGGATGTAGTTCTGCCAGGTGCTGCCTTCGTTCGCCGCGCTGGCATTGTTCGATGCGCGTTGCTGCTGAACGAAAGCAGCCGTGTTGAGGTCTTGAGCGGCGGCATTCCGCTGCTGCATGTTGGCAACGGTCATCTGCGAAGCTAGGCAGGTCTGGAGGGTGCCTTGCGACTGCATCTCCGACATCTTCTGCGCTTCGGCCGCATTCAGCAGGTTGAGCTGTTCGATTTCGGTGTTCGTACTGTCGCTGCTGTCGAGTTCCTGGGTTGCCAGTGCGCTGTTCGCTGTTGCGTTCTGTCCTCTCGCCGCCCGGTACTGTCCGATAGCCGTCATACAGTCCGGTGAGATCGCATCGGACATTTCGATCATGGCGAGCTGCGATACGCGGTCATTTCCGACCGCCTGGCCGGCGAGATAGGAGCTGGTGTCGCTGTTGACCGAAACGGTCGCCGCCTTCCATCCGGTAACGGACGCGCTCGGCGAATTCGTGTTCAGCGCGATGCCAATGCCGGCGGTCTCCCCGAACATGTTTGCTACATTGGCGTTCTTGAGCGCCGTGAGTGTCGTCTGCCATTGCTGCTTCAAGGAGAAGTGCGTGATGTTGTTTTTCAGCATGTTGTACTGCGTTTCGAGCGTCGTGAGCTGGGAGACCAGGCTCGCGTAGCTGGTCGGGTCAAAGACGATGTCGCCAACGCCGAACAGTGCAAAGCTGGGCGTCGCGGTGGCTACGAGCAGAACCCCACCGATGAGCCACTTACGGCGATGTTTCAGGTCGATTTGCATACGGCCTCCTAAATGAACTGCGGTTATAGCGTTGGGTTGACGCGATGTTCTGCGTAGGACGGGATATAGATATCCGTGCCGATATACACGCGGGCCCGAGAGCCCTCTTTGAGGGTGATCACGGGCAGACGATTTAGGAAGTGATTCAGGATCTGAACGCCTTCGGCAGCGGTCTGCGCCGTGATGCCGTTGCGGATTTCGGTGGAGGACGAAAGGACGCTGCCGCTGTTTCCGATCTGCGCAAGTCCACCAAGTCCGCCTACGGCGGCGGCCGCGGCGAATGCCTGCAGATATCCGTGGTCTACGTTCGTTGCCAGGCCCGTCGTGCCCAGGGGGTCCAGGCCGATGTACTTGTCCAGTTGGAGCGAGAAGCCGTCCGGACAGATGGCGCGATGGAAGGTGACGAACATCTTGCGCTGCTGCGCGTTCCCGACACTCTGGACCGTACCGATCAGACGTGTGCCCTGCGGCATCAAAAGCTGCTGATGGTCGTGCGAGTAGTAGTCGGTCGTCAGCATCACGAGAATTGGCCCGCTGAAACCGCCGTCGATGTGGTTGGTTACGACTCCCTCCAGATACCGTTCCCTCAAATACGCGGTACAGCCGCCCTTCATAGCTATCGAATTCATACGGCGCCATCGCGCTTTTGTTGCTCGGATGATTCTCCGCAGTCGAGACTGGCTGGGCTGTTGCGGTCTGCTTCGCCGACCGTGTCACCTGCAGCCGAGATCTCTTCAGCGGACGACTTCGGCGCCAGTTCGGAACGCTCACCGAGGACGGCGGGACTCGGCGCAGCGGCGCTCGGATGTTCGAAGTCGATCGCGACCGTGTCGCTGTTCAGCGCGTCCTGATGCTGCTTCTCGCGTTCGAGTGCCTTTTGCTTGGCCTCGGCTTGGGCCTGTGACACGTTGGAGGTCTGCTGAGGCGCGTTGGGGCTCTCGCCGTAGATTGCGGCGCGCTGCGCGGCGGTCATGGGCGGAGCACCCGTCTCTTCGGGCCCCGGCACATCCTGTGCCGCCTGCAGCTGCTGCATGGCGGCTGCGATTTCCTGCTGGTGCTGTCGCTCATCGGCATCCCGCTGCGCCTGCATCCGTTGCTGGGTCTCAAAGCTCGAAATCTGCTGCGCGTTGGGAGCTGCTGGGCGCATCGGCAAAGCGCCTGCCGGGGCGGCCTTCTTCTTACCGCTCATCAGGCTGGAGACGTTCGCGATACCGATCAACGCCACGATCGCTACCAGTGCAATGACCACGGGCATCCCTTTTCGGACAGGGGTAGTGGGCTCACGTTGGGCTGGAACAGTTGCAGGCGGGTTCTGGTTCGGTTCCTGCATGGCTAATTCCCTCCCCTGTCGCGATGGAACTCAACCTTCTGCTTGCCAATAGCGAGGTATCCGTTATCCAGTTCTTTGGGAACCGTGTAGAGTCCATTGCTGAAGTCGAAGTTGATCAGCGATCCTTTGCCGTCTTTCAGTTCATAAAGCGCGGGCGTCTCCTGGAAATGTCCGCGGAGGTAGGTGAACTTGTCGTCGCGCCAGATCTGCTCCAGACCCAGTTCTCTTCCCTTCTTCTGGTCCCACGCGTAATCGAAGTGCAGGCTGCCGGGATATTGACTGCGGTACTGCTCCGCTTTGGTGTCCTCCGCCTTCAGTTCTGCACGTTGCAGCGGCCTTGGCTGCTGCGGCCTCCTGTTTCGGCTTTGTCCAACTCCGCCGCCGGCACGAATACGGGCAGGTCGGCCAGGCGGTCCTTCGCTGCCTTGTCTCCGGGAACGATGAATACTTTGGAATCGAAGTGAGGATCGGCGTCCGCAGAGACTTCACGAAGCTGCAGGGTGTACTCGTTCCCGTGGTCGGAAACAATGTGGATGTCGGTCGATCCGTTCGCCAGCCTGGGCTTGACGCTGATAAACCGGCTGGCTACGTGTCCGCCATCGAAGACCCAATCGACGGTGTCGCCGCCAAACACCGTCGCAACCTTCTCTTCCGCCGGAAGCAGAATGAGCGTCGATTGCAGGAGCCCGGCACGGATCACAGGCGGGGTATCCGCCTCAGAGACCGTGACGGTGCGCGGCGCGTTCGCCTCGAGATGATGCGGCACAGTGGAGGCGACAACGTGCGCTTCGGCCAAGAGACCGAGTCCAGCGGCGACGAAGATGGGGATCGGGCGGTTTCACGGCAGTTCCTTTCCGGTTGAGCAGATTGACGTTGGGTTCAGAGGGGCTCGCCGGCAGCGAACCGTGCGATACCTTCGTTGAGTCCGTACTTCTCGATCAGCCTCGATCGACGCAGACGGTCTTTCGGCTTCGTGGAGAAAGTGGCGTAGCTGCGGCTCATCGAGGTTGAGAATGACCACCTTCGTCAGCCCGTCGCGTCGGATGTAAAAGGCCTCGCGGTCTTGAGGCTCTCGAACAGCGCGATCTGCTGTTCATTCAGCTTGAACAGCTCCGCGTAGCGCTTCCGGTTGAAGGTCGCGTCCTTTAGGAACAGGAACGACGTGCACGAGTTCACGATGCTGTCGGCGTTTTCGCCCAGGTCCTCGGCAGACTGCCCGATCATCGTGACGCCGCCCAGATTCTTGCGCACCGTCTTGATCGAATCTAGTGCTGCCTCGAGAAGCTGCTTATTTTTCATCGAAGAGAACAGCTCTTCGATGAGGATGTGCTTCGGAACGCCGAGATTGGCCGGGGCATACAGTACCTCGTTGATGCGCCGCAGAAGCCATACCATCAAGGGCTCGATCAGGTCGGCATATTGTGCGTTGTTCACTCCCTGGAAGTCGAAACACTGGAGTCGCGAGAGCGAGAGGCTGTCTTCCACGTTGTCGAAAACGGCGCTGTAGATCCCGTTTCCAACCCACTTCGAGAGATAGCGATCAAGTTTCTTGGGAAGGAAGAGATTCGAGAGCCGACGGTTCTGCGGGTCGAGCAGGTACATATCCTGCACGGCCTTATGAATCACGTCGTCGTCTTCGGGCTCGAGTTCCGCACCGCCATTGGTCAGCAGGAGCTTGATGAACGAATAGAGGAATTTGATGTTGCTCTCGGTGGGCTCCAGCCCGAACGGGTTGACTCGCGGGCCATCTTTGCCAACTCGATCCACCTTCCCGCCATACAACTCGACGACGCTCTCATAGCTGCCGCCGATATCGAAGATGTAGGTAAAGCCGCCGTACTTCTGTTCCAGCGCGACGAGCTGATTGGCATGAACGGACTTCCCTGTGCCGGTTGGCCCGACGATGAGCATGACCCGAACACCGTCCACATAGACGTCCTGAAAGAATGGAGTCCGCGTACGCGTTTCGAGCACGTTGAGGTACTCCGCATCGAGGTCTTCTGAACGGGGATGGCCGATATGCGGTGCAAACACGGAGGAGAGTCGCGCGTGGTGATCTTCCGAGAGCCAGAGTGGAAATACGTTGAACTTGTGATTGCCGGGAAACATGGCATAGAACGCAGACAGGTTTCCAAGCGTCTCTTCCATCACCTGCGCGCGCGCATCCACAAAGATCCGGTGCACAGCGGGGACGACTGATCGAAGCTGTTCCGGAGTCCTGGCCGCTATCAGCAGACGCAGCGAGAATTCACCCTGCGCCTTCTTGTCCAGAGATCGGACGACTTCGCTTAGGTCATCGACATTGCTGTTCGCGGCCTTCGCGCCGGCTCCGGTTTCGAGTGAAGCCGTGTCGCGTCCGCTCATGACGCGCGTGAGCACGCCAACTTTGAAGAAGGAGATGAACTTCTCCTGCGCATCAATCTCGCTGCGGGCCGCGGCCGTCGACTTCGCGCCGCCAGGCGGTGCACAGCACGCTGTCACAGTCGAGCGTACAGCAGGCCGGAGAACAGGCAGGGCCGCGATGCGTCCGGCGTGGTCTTCAGCGAAAACATCTGGACATGGCGATTGCCGACCCGGACGTGGTCCGTATGCCAGGCGACGGGACTCTTCACGATCTGGCGATCGACGCCCGTATCACTGCGGAGCTGGTCGCGCTCAGCCCAGTCTTCAAGATTGAAGAGGTAGCTGAAGAACTGGAAGGCTTCATTCTTTTCCGAGCAGTCGAAGGCCAAGGGTGCTTCCGAGATGGCCTACGAGCAGCGTGACACTCTTCTCCAACTCTGCTAGCATCCGCGACGTTTCGTACGCGTTCTCTTTCGGCTTCTGCTGAAATGCTGTAACTTTGCCCGGTTCCAGGGTGAGGCACCAGCGCAGGTCGATGCGACGGAACCCAGCGGTTCTATCAAGGAACGAGAGGCGGTCGTTTGCGAACACCTGGGTGACGGCGTTCTTGTACTTCCCCTGGGTCGGCAGGTCGAAGCCAGACATCACCCGCGTGTACTGGTACAGGCATGAACCTTCGGGCAGGCCGCGCAGCGCTCCCTCGATCGATCGCACATGCGCTTCGAGTTCGAGGTCGGTCAGACTCTCTTCATCCAATCCTGTCAGGGAGAAGAGACAGCCATATCCGCCACCCTTCAAGGCGAAGATGATTGGGGTTCACGAAGCGCGAGATGGGAACGATGCTGCAGGCGGCTCCGGCCTTCGCGAACCATGGCGTATTTTTCTGCTGCTCAATATTTGCGCGGATCATAGTAGGACTTCTGACCGAGGCCGAGACCCCAGAGCTGGAACATCTTTGGGTGTTTGCGGACAATCAACCAGGCGCCCGCGGCAAGTGTTGGGAAGCTGAGAATCGCCAGCAATCGGAACCCAACGAGGAAAACCGTTACCGTCACGAACACGATGACCATCCATGTCGAAAGCTCAAGCCCGAGCTTGGCTCTCGGCCGGTTCAAAGCCGGATTAATGGGCAACGGTTCTCCCCGATTAGGTCTATGCATAACGGCCTCTACATCGACTGCCCGGTGAGAGAGCCAATCCAGCCAGCACCCCAGCCCAGAACGCCGGCGCCAAACAATGCGCCGAACAATCCCGGAATGGCGTCCTGGAAACGTCCGGTCATCATCCGGATTCCGGCGAAGATTAGCCCGCCGAGGCAGATGACTGCGCCTGCGTACATGGCGAAGGTTTTGAATGTCCCCATGAGCGTCTGGGCTCCGGAGAAGTCCATCGTCCCCTGCGCATGCGCAATCGTAGCGAAGGAAAAGGCCATCACGGCCGGCGCTATCGTTCGTCCAGCCTGGATGAGTTTTGTCCCTGTGTGTTGAAGTACCGAAGTGAAGAGATTCGCTTTTGATCGCGGATCGCTTCGCCTGCACATGCGGTTAATGAGAGTCATCGGCGTCTCCTTCGACTGAAGATCAGTCGTGCTATGCCGAGACCATATGGGCCGCGAACGAGCCAGTCCAATCGTTCTTTTCTATCGCGCCATCAAGCGTTGCTATGAACTCGAGTACTCGCGATTCAACCCATCCGCTTAACCGGTACCTGTTGGATATCTCGCGAGACCGACAAGGATGGTTTTTTCACGACCACTACTCTTCCCTTCCTTAGTCGCGTCTGCGCCATTCGATGCGCGAGCATGGCGAAGACCGGACGTTGTTGGTCCTTAGGACAGACGAATGCAGTGCCAACCCGGATCTCGATTCCCACCATCGGGCGCACCGTAAGCTCCGGATCGAGTGTGGTTCGATCTCGTACTAAACCCAGGCTGCGACGTGTTCGGACCAGAAACTGCAGTTCGGCTGGCGCAGAATACGTCTCCGTCGGTCGGAGGTCGACCCCAGCCCGCTTGAATCTGCGCAGGATCATGTCGTGCAGGGGCGGGTGATGATCGCGATGGAACAGCAGACGCAGTCTTCGTGCGATCTCTTGCCTCGGAACCTCTGTGAATCGCGCCAGGGGATCATCACGACGCATGCAGAGCAACAATCGGTCGGTACAGATTCGGTGCTCAAAGATTCCATTCCCGAGCACGGGAAGCGTGACGATCGCCGCGTCAAGGCGACCGTCGGCCATCATCTCCATCAACTTCGCTGTGCTATCGCTCGAGGGGTATATGTCTCCTTCAGGGACAATCTCCTGATATCCAGTGAGCGCTTCATAAATGATCTCTCGATCGATAAAAGGCGAATAACCCACCCGTAAGGGCCACTCCGCTTCTGAGTGCCTCCTGGAGGCGGCCTTCAACGCGTGCTGACGCATGTGCAGGATGCGACGAGCATAGACGAGGAAGTTCCTGCCCTTCTCCGTTAGTTCGGCGCCGTGAGGCACCCGTCTGAACAGGTGTTCCCCAAGCCAGCTTTCCAGTTGCTTAATCTGCGTGCTCAGCGCTGGTTGGGTAAGGTGCAGCCGCAGTGCGGCCTTCCCAAAATGACACTCTTCCGCGACCGTGACGAAGGCAACGAGATGACGAAACTCAGGACCGTCTTGCATGGACGCACCGCCCCGTAACACTCAGTGGGCCGCGGGGGCGGTCAGCCGATGCTGCCAAATAAGTTGCTTCAATTCAAGGAAATGTTGCCTGAAAGGGTCGGGCGCAAGTCGCGCCGTTGACCGTGCGCAGAGTGCCGCCTCAAGGAACCTTGAAGAGATCACCGGAAGTTCGATTTTTTCTCGTAATGGGTCGATAGAAAACAAGAATTGGACGGCGATCGAGGAGACGGACATGATTTTGAAGTCAGATGCAAGCTTCTTCAGGGGTCCACGATGAGTAATGAACAGGTGGTAGTCAAGAAGGGTCCGAAACGTGCAGCGATCGCTCCCGACGCACGACTTCTGGTTGGCAGGGAGGATGCAGCGGCGATGCTTTCGATCAGCTCCCGCGCGGTCGATTACTTGGTGGCTAACAAAAAGCTTCGGAGCCGGCGGATTGGCGCGCGCGTGCTGATTCCCGTTTCCGAACTCCGGCGGTTCTCTCGCGATGACCACCCTGAGGCACTGGCCAGCTGAGGGCTTCCTATCCAGGGTGCGCGATCAGCGAAGGCGCCTGAGTAGGCGCAGGATCGAACTCCGCTCGTGTGGCTTCTGCAATCCTAATCCGTGCTGCATCTGGGTGGAGCGGGTTCAGGACATAATTGGGAGATGGTACGCATGCAAGGGCTGCCGTCCTGCGCGCCAGCCATTCATCGCCGGGTCGCCGGCTGAGCGTATGATCCATCTTCCACTCGTTGCTCGGCGGAAGTTCAATTTCTTCAATACCCAGATCCCCTGGCACCTCAACGCGCAACAGCGTGTATGCACGCGGCATCTCGTCCTCTTCCAACTCCAAATGGGCAAGTACATCTAGCACCGCACCTGCCGGTGATTCGGCTAACTAGACAATCGGTCGACCCGCACTGTGCCATCTCGCTGCAAACTTAAGACCACCTGCTCTGGACAGTGATTTGTGATTGCTGATTCGCCACGGATTTCGCATCACTGTGGACATTTAGTCACACATGCCCTTCGTCGATCTGCCCCAGCATCTCCTCGACCATGCGTCCGCCAACTTCAGTCCGAAGCATTTGCAACGGCGTACGTTCTTCGCAGCGCTTTCTTCGGTTAGTTGAGCCAGTCGCACGCTCTTTCGCGATCCCCGAAGACAGCCACGGCCTGATCGAACACCCGGGTTAGCGTCGCCAGTTTGTCCGACTCGTCAGGGGAAGCGTCTGTTCGCGCGACCGTCGATGCTTCAAGGTACGTGCGGGAATCACAATATCGTAGAGATCTTTGAGCTCCACGCCCACGTCGCGACAAAGGGGGCATCTCCGCCGCTCTCACGATCCTCTAAAGCGATGCTTCAAAATCCCCGAACCCAACAATCGGAGCATCTCCGCCCGCGACTTTGACAATAAATAAGCTTTCAGGCGGCCACCTTGTCGTCGCTGCAGAGATTGGCCGCATCTGTCTCGACGAATTGGAGCGCCCATATAGCGAGTGGCAAAATAAGTCGGAAGGTACTCTTGACAGCGATCCGGTTCGGTGATTAAGTGGCGGCGAACCGAAACTTTAGGATCTCGCACGCTCTACATTTTGTCATCTTCGCGAATTGCAAATCTACCTTGTAATGGAGTAGCTGATGAAGCGAGTGGGTTATTATGCCCTTTCTCCTGCCATTTTTCTGTTACTCTTGCCGCCCCTTTCTGGGAAAACTCAGAGTTCTGCTAGTGAGAATTCTCCCGATGTGGCAACACACCTCTCCGAGATGCGCCGAGGTGCACCTTCGGCTTTCACCGCTGCGGGCATTTTGTCTCCGAGCGCCGTGAGTGATTCGGCTGCCACCGACGCACTGACAGCCGTGATCAGTACATCTGGTGGCAACGCTCTGTGGGCCGGTATATACTCCGCCAAACTCCGCACCAGCGTGACTCTTTCCGGGAGCACGACTTCAAGGCAGTTTTTGTGCCTCGACGATTGGTCTACGACTGCCGTTCACTATCGTCGATCTTTCGTCGGCTCAAGTCATCCACCGAGGAACCATAACGGTTCCTCAGAATATACGGTGAAAGTCCGGTCTAAGGATGTTAACGTCCGTGAGCCTGATCAGGCTTCGCTGCTTGTTGGTAACTTCCCCGCGGCTGCCGCATCTATGATCCTAGGTCGCTCATCATATGTGGCGAAGTTGCTCCCATCGCGTTCTTGTATAGGGTACGAACAATGTGTCGAGATCTACTGGAGCCCGTCATCCGGTGGTATTTTTGTACGGCAACAAGAATGGCGGTTCAGGAACAAAAACGGCATGCCAGACGTTGTGTTCCTCCGTCTACCGAACCTTCTCGGTCCTACATCGCTCTGGGAGTCGTTCCACTATAAACAGTTTGTCCAGCAAGGCGGTGTCTCAATTCCAGGCATCGTCGAACTGCAAGGTCCAAGCGGCGCGGTGCAGACTAGAACGCTTATCTCGTTCGTGCCGAACGCACGCTTTGACACCACTGCATTCGACCACGAGGTGGGGCAATGAGATACCGTATCGCATGCGTTGGTATCGTCCTCGGTTTCTATGCACCCCTCTTAGCGCAACTCGGTGGACCACCACAAGGAATCGATCCGAGAGAATCATATGTAAACAGCAACATTGACCATACAGATTTGCTGACAGGAAATGTCGTCGTAACTATTCCCCTTGCCTCTTTCGATCAGCTCGGGAAGTTGTCGCCGCTCAGCTTTTCGGTGGTACTTAACAGCTCTCCATGGTCCGAAGCAGCTACTTGCGACGCCTATAATGATGAATGCGATATATTTTGGCAGCAGGGTCAAGCCGGCGCCCAGATCGTGTCAAATTACTTACCTCAGAACGGGTCAACCTTACAGACGCCGTATGAGATCTTGGACACAATAGATGGGTCGTTCAGCACTGATCCATATTCCCCCTCACAGGATGTTACCCAGCTTGTAACCGTTCAGGATCCGACAGGCGCTACACACCAGCTTCTTTATGATACATCCGACACCCGTTGGGCTCGGGCTATTGATGGCTCGGGTTACTCGGTATATCTCCCGCAAGGAGCGCAACCGTGGGAGTTCGTATCAGGGTCAAATGCAGGCGCGATAGTGTATTCTCCGCAAGGAATCCAGTCTCCGCTAGCGGGGACAAACGCTATAGCAGTGGACCCTGACGGCAATTCGATTGATTATTTCGCTAGTAGCACCGAGCCGTATTACTACTATACAGACTCTGTCGGTCGTACGATCCCTGATCCAGCTAACATCGTCGACAGCGGTGGAAGTGGGAGCTGCCCAAATCTTGGTGACCCTAATCAACCCTTAGCATGGAGCCGGCAATGGACCGCCCCGGGAACCAGCGAAACGTATACATTCTGCTTTACAAGTGCAGTGACCCAGAGCGGGTTTTACTATGGTCCAAACGGATGGCTTGCTCCATCAACTGATCCGCTATCTCCTTGCGACTTCTCGAACTTTTATCAAGATAGTGGTTACACATTCACGGCTAACCCAGGCGTTACGCCCCCTGGTTACAGTTTCGGGGCTTGCGAGGGAGAGGGAGGAGTATCTGGCCTTCAGGCTGTAGTGTTACCTAATGGGACGTCCTGGAAGTTCTTGTACGACGTTAGCAGCCCATACACGGTTAACAATCAAACCTATTGGACCGAAGCCTATGGCACCATCAAAGAAATTCAGTTGCCTACGGGTGGCAAGATTGACTATGCCTTCCAAAATGTACCCTACCCAGGAGCTTTCGGCAATCCGTCTGCTTACCGAGCTCTCAGAACCAAAACACTTGACGACGGTCTGAGCCTTCCGACGAGTAGAAACCAAACTAGCTCACTGACATTCGGACGCGCTGCAGATAATGACCCGACCACTACCGAAACGGATGGATCGGGAAATCAAGCTGTGCACGAGTTCGCACCAGCTACTCTCGTTCCTGTCCTCGGCAACATTCAAACGACTACGCCGAAGGAAATTTCCACAAAATACTATGAGGGCTCTGCAACTAACGGGCAGCTTCTAAAAGAAGTGGACACTTCGTACATTGGGACGGATGGAAGTACCGTCACACTTCCGTCAACAGTTACAACGAAGACTCCACACGGAGTGCTCACCGTAGAGCAACTAGGCTATACATCACTAGGGACACTTGGGAACTATGAATGTGTCTCTCAGGGTGCCTATTTCGGCTGCAATCTGTTCACTACTAATGGATACAACGTTGTAACTGGATATTATGGTAGGCCGTCATCCGACTCAATCTTTGACGGTGCAGGAAATCTCCTGAAATCCGTAGTCAACACGCCCGAGTTCACCCAGAACTCGTTGTTCAAGGTTCAACCGGCTCTTACCGCGTCAACGCAGACGAATGACCCCGGCGGCCAGGTGGCGTTAACCAACTACATATATGACGGCGGTAATACTTCAGCAGGAATCGGCAATCTTACTTCCGTCAGTCTTTGGTTGAACACCAGCAACTCGTGGATCACAACAAGCACGAGTTATAATGGGCAAGGGATGGTCACGCAGAGCGCCGACCCCAAGGGCAATATCACTAACATAAACTCATATCAGTGTGGAGGCCTGTATCCCGCGTCCACAACAATAGCCTACCAAAGTTCCACGACAGCACCTGAGACGACTAGTGATCAGGTGGATTGCAATACAGGTTCGGTTCTGAGTTCCACGGACGCGAATGGCATTGTTACGAACTACACATACGGCGATTCCTTAGGGCGGATTACCAGGGTTGCCAGTGCGGTCGGAACGCCACAAGAGACGTGGACCACCACCTCGTATCCTAGTATGACCCAAACTAATGTTGCCCATGATCAGAATGCAAAGGGTGATGGTGTCTATCAAAGTGGCACAACATTCGACGGTTTGGGAAGAGTGATTCAAACCCAAAATCAGAATGGCTCTATTGTTTCAACTCAATACGACAATGACGGGAATGTCTATTCTGTCACAGATCCACATTTTTCTGGCACGACCGGATACGGTTTCACAACTTACGCGTACGACGCACTGGGAAGAAATACGATCGCTGCGGCGACTGCCGACGGAACGTCAACACAAACCTGCTACGACGGTATTGCAACGACGGGACAAACCGTCTGTAAGCCCAACCGCAGTCAATTTAGTAGCGTCACTTGGACCGATACTGTCGATCAGGCGGGAAGCGCACGCCAGTTCGTTAGCGATACAGTGGGGCAACTACGAGCAGTGATCGAACCCGGAACGAACGGCCAGTTATCATTAGAGACCGACTACAGCTACGATGGCCTTGGCAATTTAGCGTCGGTCACCCAGCACGGAGCTACAGGCGAAACACCGCGTACTCGTACCTATCAATATGACTCTCTTTCTCGCATGCTTTGGTCTCAAAATTCAGAAACCGGAGTAACTTGCGACGGTCATGGAAATGGAACAATCGCTGGATGCCAGCATGATGGTTATGATCCGAACGGCAATCTCCTATACAAGACGAATGCTAACGGTGTAACACTGTCATACTCCTATGACGCGCTGGATCGGCTCACGAAGAAGAGCTATTCGGATGGCGTCACGCCAACTTTGTTGTTCGTCTATGACGTCGAGAACATTGATTTTGATGCATCATACAGGTTCACAACAAGCAATGTCGTCGGACGGCTGAGCGTCATCTGTACAGAGGTTCCGGGAGCCTGCCAGAGTCAAAGTAGCTATAGTTATGACGCTCTGGGAAGGTTGATTCAGGTCGTCACTAATACGCCGAGCAGTCTGACAACGGGAGCGGCGTATACCTCGTCGGCCAAATATGACCTAGCAGGCAACATGACGGACCTATGGTACCCGAGTAGTCGTCATATTCAGCAAACCTGGGACTCTTCGGACACGTTGATAAGTTCAAAACTGGCAGACATAGGCGGCGTCGTGCCGAGCCCGGTAGTGAACTACCTGTCTTCGGCATCATACAACGCGGACGGCTCGCCAAATACGCTGTCGCTCAACGGGCTTGTACAGGAGACGATTGGCGAGAATAACCGTCTACAAGTGCAAAGCCTAACGGTCGCGGGAACCTCAGCACCGCTCACTGGGACTTACCTTGCACACAGCTACTGCTATTCCGCATGCGCCACAGGGGGGACAGCCAACAACGGCAATGTTTGGGGAATCACAGACACCCGTAATGGATCACGTACACAGGGCTTCACTTATGATGGGCTCAACCGGATCGCGAGCTTCCTTCTGGGAGGAGCCATAAATCAGCAATACTCGATCGACAGTTTTGGCAATCTAAGCGGCGTCACCAACGGAGTAGCCACGACAACTTTCGATCCAGCCACCAATCGCATCAGCAATCTGCCCTGCGCCGCCGCGGGGCCCACCTACGACGCGGCTGGTAACCAGCTCTGCTTCACGGATGAGAATAATGCGGTCAGTCAGATCACCTATGACGGCGAGAGCCGGATCGTCAAGATGAACGTGTTGAACAGCCAAGCGCCCTATGTCAGCTACTTTTACGATGCCGACGGAATGCGCATTCAGAAGGCCAATCCAACGGGCACTTATACCGAGTATCTGTCCTTCGGCGGCGGGACAATTGCCGAGAGAGATCAGAACGGCAACTGGACAGATTATGTGTATGCCAACGGTCACAAGATTGCACGAGTAGCAGGGACACAGAATGTCATTCACTTCCACGGTAACGATTGTTCAGGATGCAACTCAAATTGGGCGGCCACTTATTTCGGGCCAGGAGTTGGGTACCAGATCCAGAACGGCGACAAGCTCGTGTTTAAGCAACGCCAATCGGGCATTATTGCGGGCATGTACATCCACACTAGTCAAGGTGGTGATTCAGCTGCAGACGGTATCGTCGACCAGAATGGCGACAACAGCAACTTCTCTACTGCTGCTGATGGATTGTGGCACGATAGAGTCCTTGACCTTTCGTCGTTCGTCAACCAGACGATCTCTGCTCTAGGAACCGACACTCAAGGCGGCCCACCGCCCGGCATCTGGGATGTCTATTACGCAGACATCGCCATTGTGAGTACAAATGGCGTTGTTACTCCTATTTTTAATGGCCAGCCGAGCTTCAGTATGCCTCTATGGGGCCCTCAAGGCGAGTCCGATCTCTCGGCTACCGTCGAGCCTGTGACCGATTCGTCTTCAGATGCGAGTTTCCCTATCACTCACTACTACATCGCCGATCACCTAGGCTCGGCGCAGATGGAACTCTCAGCAGGTGGCTGGCCCGTGTGGTCTGGGCAGTTCGCTCCTTTTGGGCAAGAGTTAGCCAATGCATATACGCCGATGCACTATAAGTTCACCGGCAAGGAGCGTGATTCCGAATCCAGCAATGATTACTTCGGGGCCAGGTATTACGGTTCAACTAGCGGCAGATTCATGAGCGCTGACGATGGTAGCGATCAAGGCGCGGCTGATCCACAGAGCTGGAATCTGTACTCTTACGTGAGAAATAATCCACTCAGCCGTACCGATCCGGACGGGCATCTCTGCCAGACGACTACATTCTCGGAAAAAGATTCGGACGGAAATGTTGTATCAACCTCCACACAAGTTGATCATTCAACCTGCGAGAGGATCCTTAACGGTGTCCTGCAACTGGCAGCTAATGGTATGGCGCATCTGAGGACAGACCTACAAGCAGCTCAGGCGTACGTACAGGCACCACGTAACTCAAATTGCATGACTGCCGCGTCAAAGATTGGCGCTACAGTGATGGCCGGCCAAGGGGCACGGTTCGGCGCGGCTTATGGTGCCGGTAGTGCTTTGGTCGCGTCTGCGCCTGAAGGCGAGGCTCCGGCTCCTCTTGCTGTTCCTGCTGGCGCAGCGCTTGGGACTGGAGCGGGAGTGATTACCGGCGGGACCGTAGGGGGCTTTGCAGGATACGGCCTGGGCTGGTTTATGTGTGCGAGTGGCGGTGGTGGCGGCGGTGCAAGTAGTGGCGGAGGAGGCGGGGCGCCAAAGAAATGGCAGATCACCAATCCGGCGGCTAAGATAGTCCGCGGTGGTCGCACATATCTCAAAGACGCCAAAACGGGAAATTGGTGGTCCAGGGATACCGCGGGGCATGGCGGGTCTGTTTGGAAGGTTTATGTTGAAGCGCCCGAAGGGTTGCGTTGGATTGCGGACGCTGACGAACAGGGCAATTACATAGTGGGAAAATGGAAGAGTCCTGACGGAATGTTTGTGAGGTTCTGATGATCAAGAGCGCTAGAGAATTCGTGAAATTGCGCAATAGCGAACGGCCGGAAGAGTACCTTCGATCTGCCAACGAGGCTGCGCAAACAGACGTCTGGTTGGAGGTACTGAAGGGCTACCCTTCGATGAAGGTTTGGGTGGCCCATAATAAAACCATCCCTATTGAAATACTTGAGATTTTGGCCGAGGACCCGGATCCTGAAGTGCGCCGTGCGGTTGCCATGAAAAATAAGCTGCCGGCCCACTTGATGACGTTACTGGCGACGGATGTGGACGGATCTGTTCGGGAACGGATTGCTTATAACAAGAATGCCGGAGAGGCCGTCCTTCAAAAGTTAGTTGATGATCCATATGAAAGCATATCCGCAGTGGCACGGCATCGCGTGCTTGGTATGAAGGGCTAACGCAGAGTTGCATCTTTTTCGGGAGTCTTCTGCGTCCGATCCTCCAAGGGGTCCGTGCTACGTTGGGTCCGTGGAGCAAGGCGCGGCCGAAGGAGTGTCCAATCAGGAAGGACTGGGCGAAAGACGGAGGAGCCGCTGCCGGTGCTCCGCTTTGAGCGGCTGCTTGGGCGGGACGCATCCAGTTGCTGTTGCGTGATTGCATCAGGTTGCTGGCATTGTTTTCATCGTCGTGGGGTGCCGGCGCGCCTTTCGCAGCAGAGCAAGAAGCATGACGGCTTCGGTCATGGAGAGGGCAAGCAGTACACCGATGCCGATACCGATACCGATACCGGATATACCGTACATGTGAGCGGGAATAGGGTGGTAATCACCGACGGGGGACAGGAAGTCACTCAGTTCGTCGCCCCCCGGACCAATATTCTGGCCCGCATCTCATCTGGAAAATGGATTCCAAAATGACCGATCTTATATAGAGCTTTTGACGATGTGGTCCGGAAACGGCCCCGGTACACCACTCGCCGTCCTCGTTGAGTGTGCAGTAATGACTCCAGACATCGCCAAGATCGATACCAATCGCCAACTCCGTGATGCCTGCGTGGGACTTCCGCGATGGAATGTTGCGCTGGCTTCTTCATGGGAGGACCCGCTCATCCCATTTATCGGTATGCATCAGGTCAGAGGCATGTCTTTGCTCGCGTACGAGTCTGCACCCCGGGTTCTTTCAGATAACTGATTGAAAGGAGGCAATTTCCGGTACACTTTCTTCGCAGCGCCTATTTCAAATCTGAGTAATCGCCGCATGATCCTATCGGACAACGAGACAAAAGTCGATCTCCTCAATAACGAACCCATCGCGAAGACAATCGTCGAGCTCTTGAGAAAACGCTCCGAACACCCCATCACAATCGGCGTTCATGGGGACTGGGGCGCCGGAAAGTCCAGCGTGTTGGAGATGGTTGAAGCATCGCTGAGTGATGAAGATCAAGTGCTATGCCTCAAGTTCAATGGGTGGCGCTTCCAGGGCTTCGAAGACGCAAAGATCGCGCTGATCGAAGGGATCGTGACGGAGCTTCTAAAGAAGCGACCTCTGCTAACCAAGACCACCTCCGTCGTCAAGGACGTGTTTCATCGAATCGACTTGCTGAAAGTGGCAAAACGCGGTGGCGCGTTGATCGCAGCCGCTGCTAGCTTCTATACGGGCCATCACCAACTCGGCACGATGGGGATGATTGCCAGCCTCGAGGGAATGGTGGCGGACCCCGCCAACCTCACGAAAGACAAGCTTGGCCAGGTTCTTGACGGCGCAAAAGAACTCCTGAAGGAACAGGACAAGGAAAAGAGCAGCAATATCCCCGAAGAGATCGCCGAGTTCCGCAAGGCCTTCGATAAGCAGCAGTCGGGCTTGCAACCGGACTGGTGGCGCTCGAAATTCTGGACGAAGCCTTGGTTTGGACCTGCGAGTTGTTCGAGCACGTCTGAGACATCGTGCTGGGGATCGACGGGGGTTGAGTTGGTGTCAGTAGGGTCGCAGAGCAGGCGGCGCATGGTCGTGCGCGCCTCTGGCACAAGAGTGCCATCAAGCCGAGGATTGGTGCGGGGATGCACTAGGTCGACACCATCGACGCCGGGCATGGTGCCGAGCATGCGATCGAAGGAGTTGTTCTCGAGCATCAGGACGATGACGTGCTGGATATCCATTGTTGCTCCATAGTTCGTGGATCAGACTCTCGGTCGTGCTGAGGCCTGATCTCAGGACAACGACCTATCGTAGCGCTGGCGAAGACGCTTCTCGTTCGTGAGGTGTACTCAAAAGGAGCCGGGATCGGCGAGACGGTGAGGAGGCTTTCTCGCTCGCCGAAATTTATATCCCGGCAGCGCGCTTGTTGTCACAAAAAAATTATCAAAACCGAATTTGGTGTGCTTCACTACGCGGTATGCCAGCAGTCTTGATTAGCGCCAATGGTACTCTGCAGAGCTCTTTCATTCCGATTCCCGACATGTGGCACGTTCTACCGTCTACACGAAAGAGAAGGAACATGCTGACTAACCCCTAGGCGTTCTTGAACGCGTCTTCCAGCGCCTCGCGCTTGGATTCCTGATCCAAGTGGGCATACCGTGCCGTCATCTTAATATCGCGATGCCCCGCCAGCTCTTGTACAACCTTGAGGCTCTTCCCTGCTTGCACTAGGCGTGAGCAGAACGTGTGCCGGTTGTCATGCCAGCGATATTTTTTTACTTTGGCCTCCTTGAGCACGGCCTTCCACCACTTCTTAGGATCGGCCAGCGCGAAACAGCAATCCGTCGGCGACTCATTCGGGCGATCCTCTGAACGGTCTTTACGCTTCAGTCCCATCGATTTCAGCAGTCTGAAGCCGTCCACAACTTCGGGAAGCATCGGGATATACCGCTCCGTCCCATTCTTCGACTCTTTGACGTGAATCTGCTTATGCTTCAGATCCACGTCCGGCCATTCAAGCCCATACTGTTCGCCGGCACGCAAACCGGTTTGTAGCGAGATGATGAACTCACACAGATGATGGCGCTGGTGGTTCGCGTAATCCATACGTCCTTCCTCTGTCGCTGTATCGATACGCTTTTGTATAGCCGCGCGGATGGCCTTCTCTTCCTCTTGCCTGAGCCAACGGATCACATTGTTCTTGAGCTTCCTTTGTGAAGTACCCTTGACGGGGTTCTCAGCCACCTTCTCGTTTTTCATGCCTCGCTTGTAAACGGAACTGAGTGTCACCCGATATCGGTTTACGCTGGCATCCGCCAGCAGCTTGCCTCTTCCCTTCTGCGCGTGTCCATTCGTCAACCCGTCGAGCCATGCTTCAATCTCCTTCGGCTTGAGCTTCGCGGCGGAATGATCGCCTAGGTCCGCCTTGATCCTGTCTAGGCGGCGGGGTGGGTTGAGCTGATCCTTGTACTGCGTCGGATGCCTTGCAATGTAGACCTTGAGGTCGTCGCACAGCTCCCCGAGCGTAATGGCGTTTACCTTAGCTTGTCGGCGAGCTTCCTTCTCGGCGAGCGTAAGCAGCGGTTCGCTTGCACTCTTAGGCAGAACATCTGCGCCTTCCTTCCGCCTAAGTCCACGTGCTATCTCCAACCACTCGATGGCTTCTCCCCGACCCGGGAAGGACTTGCGGACGCGCTTGCCGCTGACCTTGTATAGGGCTTCCCATAGGCCACGGTCCTCCCGGTATCGAATTCCTCTGACCTTCTGCGGCTGTCTGCCCCTTGCCATCGTCCACCTCCAAACGCAGTTTACGGGGCTGGTGGCACTCTGGTGGCACTTTTTCTTCGCAATTGGTGCGATCCCGTGCAGCAAATCGCAGCTAGACAAATCATTATAAATGTTGAATCCATAGGATTTATCTGCCCCTGTGCGTCTTTGTGCAATTCTATGCAGATGCGCCCTTATCACACTCCTAACGCGAAGGTCGCAGGTTGGACTCCTGCCGGGGCCACCATTCATCCAAAACTGACTGGATCACGCTCTGCATCAGGACTCCTGCCGGGGCCACCATTCATCCAAAACTGACTGGATCACGCTCTGCATCAGGACTCCTGCCGGGGCCACCGTGAGCGATTCAGCACATACCGCCTTGAGGTTGGTTCGGGTTCTGCATCTAAAATGGCCGCCAAGACATCATGACTCCTCTAAGCGAGTGGCAGAACTTCTACGTGATCGTGGGCTCGTCGGCAGGCGCGCTGACCGGGCTGCAGTTTGTCGTGATGGCGCTGATTGCCGACATGCCCGCGATGGAACAGGAATCACAGGCCATCACCGTCTTTTCAACGCCGAGCATCGTGAACTTCGGTGCGGTGCTGCTGCTATCGGCGGTGCTGGTGATGCCGTGGCACAGCATTACGCCTGTTTCGATCGTGTGGGGAGTGGCGGGCGCGATTGGAATTCTTTACACCGCGATCATCGGCTGGGGCTTCAAGAAACAACGCGCGTATAGCCCGGTCTTCGAAGATTGGTTCTTTCGCGTCGTGCTGCCAATCGTCGGCTACCTGGTGCTGTGCGACGCGGCGCTGCTTGCGAGATCTCATGAGGGCGCCGCCCTGTTCCAGGTTGGCGCTGTTGCCCTTCTGCTGCTGTTCATCGGAATTCACCATGCCTGGGATAACGCCACGTATCTTGTCTTCTATAAACGCGGCCAGGTGAAGCCCACGGCGCGCTGAGGCCTGTTCAGGGCCACTTCATGCCGTCGACTTTGAAAACAAACTGTTGATCGACGCCGAACATCGGCGGGCTCACGCGAACTTCCTTCGCGTGCTCGACTTCACGCAGAAGCTGCTCGGGTACCGGAAGGAAGAGAATGCGCGTGCCAGCGGCTTCGTCGTCGGTTCCCTGCACTTTCTGTCCCGCGGCCGCGTCGATCTGAATCTTCGTCTCGCAGTGTCGTCGCGAGCAGAAAAACGGATTGCCTTCCCGCGAAGGCAGATGCAGATAACTTTCGAGATGCCCTTGCACGCGACGGAAGCAAAGCTCGGCAGCATTATCGACCGAGTGTGTGCACGCCCAGGAAGTTCTGCCTTCGGTCTTGTAGTCCCAGTTGGACGCGACGTGGGGCGCGGGCGCCGGGTCCTCTTCCTCGTGCGCGGCCACCTGCGGGCCCGCGTTGCAGGCGGCCAACATGAACAGAATTGAAAGCGCGACAATCTCAACGGCCTTCATGCGCGGAAGTCTAACCCAACTGCGCTGCATCTTCGTCCCCTTCTTTTGCGCAACTCAAGGAAAAATTGCCCGCGCCGGATCGCGACGCGGGCTCCTCAACATTGCATAAGGCTCAGGCCTTGCGCATTCTGCGCCGGACCGCACTACCGATGCCCAGGAGTCCGGTTCCCAACAGCGCCAAGCTTCCCGGCTCCGGCGTCGCGGACGTGCCGATGAAACTCTGCGGGACACCGTTGGGAAATCCGTTGGCCGAACTGTAGAAGCTCGAATCGTGATCGGGAAGATAGACAACGAACTGGTTGAAGAAGTCAGGGCCCTCGCTTCCCACCGCGGTGGAAGCCTGGTTGATGAGGTTCTGGATGGCGCCGGAGTTCGCATTCCAGTAAGGGTCCGACGATGTGCCGACGCCCGACGGATCAAGGATGTCCCACACCGCAAACTGAATCAGCGTCTGCTGAGACTGCGAGATCGACGGTGTGATCTGTGAATAAAGCCACGCGTCCTCCTCGTACTGATTCAGCAGCGTCGAATCGCCATGAGCAGCTTGCGCGATGGTGTCAACATTCACCGTCCAGCTCTCGCCGACGGTGACATCCTTGTCGAAGTTGAGGCACATGAGCTGCGTCGTCGACGACGAGCCATTCACGCTGAAGTCATACGGATAGACATAGACACTCTCACTGCCGATATTGACGGCGGTGCCGCCGGTTCCGGTGAGCGTCAGAGTCGTCGCTCCACCGACCTGCGAGATAGCTGCGAAACAGACTGCGCCTGCAAGGGCGCGCCAAAATACACGCATAATTGTCTCCGATGCCGGCGTATTGCCCGGCGGTTGAGGCGGGAGTGCACCCGCGCTTTGCTCTGCGTACCGCCTGCTCCGAAGACACGCTCACTGTAGCCATCGCATGTGCGATGGCCGCGTGAGCCCTCGTTTCACAGGGCCCGATTGTTGTTTCGTCTTTACATTTGTGAAGGTACGGCCAGATCTCACTCGCGTGAAGATTGCGGTGGTAATTCGCGAACAAGGGAGTAGTAACCAGCAACGCGAACCCAGGTACCGACGAAGCGTCGCGATTGGTGCAAAGTGAAACAGAGAGACGCCCGTGTCAGCGCACTTGTCTCGCAATGCAACAAAAACGACGGCCACTCACGCGACCGCCGTGATGTCTCAATCGCCCGCGACTCAGGCCAACGCCTGCTCAATGTCCGCGATGATGTCTTCGACGTCTTCGATTCCTACAGAGACGCGAATCAGTCCATCCGTAATGCCGAGCTTCGCTCTTCCCTCTGCGCCAACCGCCGCATGGGTCATCGTCGCGGGATGGCAGACGAGTGTCTCGACGCCGCCGAGCGACTCGGCGAAATAGCAGAGCTTTAGCTTCGATACAAATGCGTTCGCCTTCTCCAGCGAGCCCAGCTCAAACGAGAGCATCGAGCCGAAGCCCTTCTGCTGTTTTGCCGCGAGATCGTGTTGCGGATGCGTCTTCAATCCGGGATAGAAGACGCGGTCCGGCCCGAGCTTTTTCACGAGCCAGTCCGCGACAGTCCGGCCATTTGCGTCGTGCTGCTTCATGCGCACGGCCAGCGTCTTCACTCCGCGCAGCAGAAGGTACGAATCAAACGGGGAGAGAATCCCGCCCGTGCACTTCTGAACGAACCGGAAGCGCTCCGCATGTTCCGGTTTTGTTCCTACCAGCACACCGCCGAGTCCATCCGAATGCCCGTTCAGAAACTTCGTCGTCGAGTGCATCACGATGTCCGCACCCAGTTCAATTGGCCGCTGCAGATACGGCGAGAGGAAGGTGTTGTCGACGCTCACCTCGACGCCCTTCGCATGCGCGACTTCACTCACTGCCCGAATATCTGTCACCGACATCATTGGATTCGTCGGCGTCTCCAGGTGCACAAGCTTCGTCTCCGGCCGAATCGCCTTCGCGACTGCGTCGACATCACGCGAGTCGACATAGGTGAACGTCAGCCCGTAGTTCACCAGCAACTGGTTGAACAGCCGCGACGTCCCGCCGTACGTGTTGTCCGTGCAAATCACATGGTCGCCGGACTTCATCATCGTGCACATCGCCGTAATCGCCGCCATGCCCGAGCCAAAACAGTGCGCACTCGTCCCGCCTTCGAGCGAGCACAGGTTCTCCTCGAGCGCATCGCGTGTTGGATTGGTCAGCCGCGCATACTCATGGCCGCGGCGCATCTTGCCGATGCCGTCCTGCTTATACGTGGAGGTCAGGTAGATCGGCACATTCACTGCGCCTGTAAGCTCATCCGGCTTCTGACCATCGTGAATCGCCCGCGTCGCAAAGCCTGATTTCTTCTCACTCATGCCAACATCACTCCAAAGAAAAACGGCAGCCGATTTACGGCTACCGTTCTACTGTCTATTGCGCTCGTGTCTGCTGTCTACCTTTTACGCCTGCGGCTTCGGACGGAACAGCACGAAGTCCTTCGACGCGCTCTGCCAGTCGCTGAGCAAGCCGGTAGCGAGAACAGAATCGGTCAGCCGCACATGCTCCTCCAGGAGTCCACGCAGTGATGTCTGTTCCTCAGCCGTGCAGGCCTCAAACGCGACCGCTTCCAGGAAGTCGTCGTGGTAGCGCGTCTTCGCGACGATCTCGCCATCGTGATCCAGCACCCACGCCAGTCCACCGGTCATGCCTGCGCCGAAGTTGATCCCGATCTCGCCGAGAATCACCACAACGCCGCCGGTCATGTACTCGCAGCCGTGGTCGCCAATGCCTTCAACGACCGTAATCGCGCCGGAGTTGCGCACAGCAAACCGCTCGCCCGCTCGTCCTGCAGCGAACATCTTCCCGGCCGTTGCACCGTACAGAGCAACGTTGCCCAGCAGCACGTGATCGCCGCTGCGTTCCGCCGCGCGCCCCACGGGCCGCAGCACAAGCTCCGCACCCGACAGGCCCTTGCCGACGAAGTCATTCGCCTGTCCCGTCAGGATCAGCTTGATGCCCTCCGCCGCAAATGCGCCGAAGCTCTGCCCTGCCGTGCCGTGCAGATCGAACGTGACATCCACGCAGTCGATCTTGCCCTTTGCGCGCAGCAGCGCGAGTTCACCCGAGAGCCGAGCACCAACAGCACGATGCTCGTTGCAGATTTCCGCGCCCACCTCGAAGCTCTTGCCCTTTTGTGCGGCGGTGATGGCCTGCGTGGTCCATGCCTCGTCAAGAGGCTCGGTGCTCTCTGGCCTGTCGTTGCGTCCGCCGCCCCAGCGCCGCGGTCCATCATTCCCATCCGCGAGCAGAGGGGTCAGGTTCAGGTTGCCATCGAAGCGTACCTGCTCCAACAAATCGACGCGCCCGATTGCTGCCTCGAGGCTTGGCAGACCGAACTTCGCCAGCAACCGTTGCAGATCACCTGCGAGTTGCTTGAAGAACGCGACCACATGCTCCGGCTTACCGCGGAACTTCGCGCGAAGCTCGGGCTTCTGCGTGGCGATGCCGGTCGGGCAGGTGTTCAGGTGGCACTGCCGTGCCATGTCGCAGCCCAGCGACACCAGCACCGCTGTGCCGAACGCATACTCGTCCGCACCCAGCAGCGCGGCGACCAGCACATCGCGCGCTGTCGCAATGCCGCCATCCGTGCGCAGACGCACGCGGTCACGCATGCCGTTCGCACGCAGAATCTGCTGCGCCTCACTGAGCCCAAGCTCCCACGGATTGCCGGCGTACTTGATGCTGGAAAGCGCCGCCGCGCCCGTGCCGCCCGTGTTGCCGGCGATGACAACGTAATCCGCGTAGGCCTTCGCTACACCGGCAGCCACCGTGCCCACGCCGCAGCTCGAGACGAGCTTGACGCCCACCGCGGCACGTTTGTTCACGCGCTTCAGGTCATAGATCAGCTGCGCGAGATCTTCGATGGAGTAGATGTCATGGTGCGGCGGCGGCGAGATCAGCTGCACGCCCGGCTGCGCATGACGCAAGCGTGCAATCAGCCCCGATACCTTGTGTGCCGGAAGCTGTCCGCCCTCACCGGGCTTCGCTCCCTGCGCGACCTTAATCTCGATCTCTTCGGCATGCGCCAGGTACTCGGCGGTTACGCCGAAGCGGCCTGAGGCAATCTGCTTAATCTTGTTGTTGAGGCTCGCGTGCACTGCCGGCGCCGTCACGAGCTCGGCGACGGCCGCGCCCCCACTCGCCGCATGAGACGCCGCGGCAAACTCGCCGTCAGATCCTCCGGGGCGCGGCGCATGGCCCTGGAGCCGATAAACTGCCGGGTCCTCGCCACCCTCCCCTGTATTGGAGCGCGCTCCGAGCATGTTCATGCCCTGCGTAATCGTCGAGTGCGCCTCCGGGCTCAGCGAACCCAGCGACATCGCACTCGCCACGAAGTGACGACACAGGCTGTCGACAACTTCGACATCCTCAACTGCCAGCTCCGGCCCTGCCGGTCGAACCTCCAGCAGATCGCGCAGTGAGCGAGGCTCAGCCGTATCAACATTGCGCGTGAATACCTGGAACGCGTGTGCGGGATCGCTTGCAGCAGGAACTCCCCTCGCACTTCCAACCACCGTCTGCAGCGCCTTCACATTGGGCGGCTGCCATTGGTGCGGCTCAGCTGTGTCGTCCTTGCGGAAGCGAACCCATCCGTAGTCCGGCAGGTCCGTCTTGGCAGCCACGCTCTCTTCAACACCCTGAGAATTCCACGACAGCCGTAACCTGCGGTCGAGTTCGGAAAATCCGATCCCCGACAGCGGTGCAGGCGTCTCAGGGAAACAGCGATCGACCACGCTCTTGTGCAGCCCGAGAATGTCGAACAGGTGAGCGCCGCGATAGCTGTCCACCACGCTGATACCCATCTTCGACATCACCTTGGCCAGCCCCGCGTCCAGCGCCTTCAGCACAAACTTCTCGGCGTCGACGTCCTCCGGGAATCCCTTCTCGCCTGCATAGGTCCTTGCGGTCTCCAGCGCCAGCCACGGACACACTGCGCCGGCGCCGTAGCCGATCAGCACCGCCGCATGGTGCACGTCGCGGCAGTCGCCGGCCTCAACTGCGAGCCCGCAGAGCGTCCGCAGTCCAGCCTCAACCAACCCCTGGTGCACTGCGCCAGTGGCCATTGCCATCGGAATCGGCAGCCGCTCGGCGGAAGCGCCACGGTCGGTCAGCACCAGTACGCGAGCCCCGTTGCGAACCTTCTCCACCGCACGCAAGCTCAACTCTTCAATCGCCTGCTGCAGCGTCTGCTGCGGAGCAAAGAGGCACTCAAGCTCCTCGACGCGCAGCTCCTTTTTGTGGGGATACGCGCCTTTGCGCAGCGCCGCCATCTGTCCGAGCGACAGGAACGGTGACTGCAACGCGATACCTGGCAGCGGCGCATTCTTTTCCAGCAGATGCGGCCACGGGCCGAGCCTCGTGTGCAGGCTTACCACCACGGACTCACGCAGTGAATCGATGGGCGGATTCGTGACCTGCGCGAAGCGCTGGCGGAAAAAGGCGTACAGCGGACGCGGGCTCCTCGCCAGGAACGCCAGCGGCGTGTCGTCACCCATCGACCACACGGCATCCTTGCCGGTCGACGCCATGGGCTTCAGGATCATGTTGACGTCTTCTTTCGAGTACCCAAAGCCGCGCTGCAGTTCTCCCAGGTCGGAAGGAATCTCGCCCGGGTCCGCTGCATGCAATGCTTCCATCTTCGTCAGCGCGGCGTACTCCTCGCGCGAATCGAAGACGTCCATCATGTCCTCGTTGTGGTAGACCTTGCGCTCGGACATATCGACGCCGAGCATCTCGCCCGGGCCCAGGCGTCCGCTCTCGATTACCAGGCCGGGATCCAGATCCACCAATCCCGCCTCCGAACCAGCAACAACAATCCCCTCGCTCGTAATGGCGTATCGACATGGCCGCAGGCCGTTGCGGTCCAGCGCGGCGCCTACAACGATGCCGTCGCTGAATGCGATTGCGGCCGGCCCATCCCATGGCTCGGCGCACTCCTTGTGGTACTCCAAGAACGGGTGCTTGCGCTTTGTGATCGCCGGCGGCAGCAGCATGCGCACACTCTCGGCGATGGTGCGACCGTTGTGGCTCAGCAGCTCAATTGCCTCATCGAGAGAGGCCGAGTCCGTGCCGCCCTCCGTCAAAACCGGCTGGCACTCGACCGGCAGTGTCGAACCACGTGCCCGCATGCGTGCGCGGTTGCCCCACACGGTGTTGATCTCTCCGTTATGCGCCAGCTTGCGTGAGGGTTGCGCGCGGTGCCATGTCGGCAGCGTATTCGTCGCGTACCGCTGATGGAAGATCGCAAACGCCGTCACGTACTCCGGCGAGGCGAGGTCCGGATAGAACCCGGGCAGCAGGCGACCGAGGCACATTGCCTTGTACACAATCGTCTGCGCGGAAAGCGAGCAGATATAGCCCGTTACTTCGTCCAGTTCGACCGCACGCTCAAACTGCTTGCGCGCCAGGTACAGCCGGCGCTCCATCGGGTCGATCCTCTCGTGCTGCGCGTCGTCGGCGACCAGCACCTGCCGGACTTTTGGCATTGTGCTGCGCGCGATTTCACCCAGGATCTCGGGACGGATCGGCACATCGCGCCAACAAAGTACTTTCAATTCCTGCGCCTTCAGCGCACTCTCAATCACGGCCTCGGCTCGCGTCTCCTCCTGCGGCGTAAAGACCATGCCGACACCGAGCGTCGCGTTCTCCGGAAGTTCAACCCCTGCCGCCTTCAGCAGCAAGGTGCGCGGCACGTTGGTCATCAGGCCAACGCCGTCGCTCGAAGCGCCATCGGCCGCCACAGCTCCCCGGTGCTCTAGCCTCGACAATGCCGTCAGCGCGTCTTCAAGAATTCGATGGCTTGGTTTGGCCAGCGCGGAAGCCACAAAGCCCACACCACAGGAGTCCTGATCAAAGCGCGGGTCCATGAGGTTTGCCGGGCCATCGGGCAGATTGCTCGGAACATTACTCACAAGTCTCTCCGCGGGCTCCGCTTGGCCCGCCGACAGACACTCCGGCCGCTGAGAGAAAACAAGGGGCATAGTTCACTATACTTCCGTTGTTTGACTAGCGCATCACGGGCTATGGAACTTTCTTAGGAAATCTGGTACCGATTCCCTTTCCAATACCTTGACATCAGCGCTATGTATATTTATACATGAAATGTGGTTTTTTATGCATCTGGCGTGGCGCCCAATGCGTCACGCCTTTTCCTGTGCCGAGAAACCACTCCTAACCGCAGATTTCGCGGTTGGACTGAAAAGAATTGCAATGAAACTGCAACGCCAAAACGCGATTAAGGACCTCCTGGTGAAGGCTGCCGCCTCCAACGGCACAGCGGCCATCACGAACCAGGATGAGCTCCGCCGCAAGCTCGCTGCCCGTGGCATTCACGTGACCCAGGCGACGCTCTCGCGTGACATTCGCGAGCTCAAGCTTCTTAAGGGTCCTGCGGGCTACGAACTCCCTGCGAATGGAGATGAACAAGAAGATCTGCCCGAAATCGGCACGGTGCTCCAGGACTTTGGCCTCGAGGTTCGCCAGGCACAGAATCTGCTCATCGTCCTGACGACCGTAGGGGGTGCTCAACCGGTTGCCGCCTCGGTGGACTACGAAGAGTGGTCCGAGGTCGTCGGCACACTCGCTGGCGACAACACTGTTCTCATCATCTGCCCGGACAACCGCCGCGCGGAAACCCTCAAAACACGTATCGAGACCTTCATTGCCTGAGACCTCTTCCAATCCGTTGCGCGTCGCCGTCGCGGGCGTTACCGGATATGCCGGTGCCGAGCTCGCGCGACTTCTGCTGCATCATCCGCGGCTTACTACGCCGCCGGTATTCCTCGGGCGCGAAGACGCGGAGGAGACCCTGCGTCTCGTCGACATTCACCCGCAGCTCTTCGGCACGCCGAACGCCGACGCCGCCGAGGTGGTCCCCTTCTCCTGGGACACGCTCACCAAAGAGGGCGTGAACCTTCTCTTCCTCGCGCTGCCGCATGAGCAGTCGCGCGAGCTCGCGCCCATTGCGCTTTCGCACGGCATCCGCGTCGTCGACCTCTCCGCCGCCTGGCGCCTGCACCACGCGGAGAACCGCGCCATCTACAAGCTGCACGATGCGAACCCAGACTGCGCCGCGAAGCTCCAGGCCGAGGCCGTCTACGGCTCGCCCGAGCTGCACGCGGCCCAGATCAGGTCAGCGCGTCTTGTCGCCAACCCCGGCTGCTACGCAACCTCTGTCATCCTCGGCCTCGCGCCGCTCGTCCGCGCCAATATCGTCGACCTCGACGCCGGTATCATCGCCGACTCCAAGTCCGGAGTCTCCGGCGCGGGCAAGCTGCCCACGGCTACAACGCACTTCATGCACGCGGCCGACAATCTCTCTGCCTACGCGGTCTTCAACCATCGCCACACCGGCGAGCTTCGCGAGCAGCTGCAACTCACGCGCGAGCAGATCACCTTCACGCCACATCTGCTGCCTATTCCGCGCGGCATTCTCTCCACGCTTTACATCCGTCTAAATAAGGCATGCACCGTCGACGAGATTCAATCCTGCTTCGACGACTTCTACGCGAATGCTCCGCTCGTCCGCGTCCGGCGCTCACCACATCTACCGCAGATCCAGCACGTCGCGCGCACCAGCTTCTGCGACCTCGGCTTCCATCTCGCACCCGACCATCGCCGGCTCATCGTCATCTCGTGCCTCGACAACCTGCTGAAAGGCGCATCCTCGCAGGCCGTCGAGAACATGAACCTCATGGCGGGGTTCCATCAGCAGGAGGGCCTCCTATGACGCGCCCACAACATCGTCATCTCGACCGAAGCGCACAGCGCGTAGTGGAGAGACCCCTGTATTTCGCCTTTGCTTTTTTGCATTTTGGAGCAAGCCAATGAAATTCGTCGTCAAACTCGGCGGAGCCGCTCTTGAAAAGCCGGAGCTCCTCCAATCCTGTGCACAAGCCATCGCCGATCTCGCGCGCGACGGCCACCAGGTCGCGCTCGTCCACGGCGGCGGCGTGCAGCTCACAAAGCTCCTCGCCCAGATGGGCAAGAAGTCCGAGTTCGTCGCCGGCCTGCGCATCACCGACGCCGAGACCCGCGACGCCGCGCTGATGGTCCTCGGCGGCCGTGTGAACAAGTCGCTCGTCGCCGCGCTCACGCAACTCGGCGTCTCCGCCGTCGGTCTTACGGGCGGCGACGGCCACGTCTTTCGCGCCCGCAAGAAGAAGACCGAGCACGATCTCGGCTTCGTCGGCGAGATCGCCTCCACCGACCCCAAATGGCTTGACGCTATCTGGACCATGGGCGCGATCCCCGTCATCAGCTCCATCGCGCTCGGGTTCGACGGCGAGTACTACAACATCAACGCCGACGAGATGGCCGCTGCTGCCGCCATCGCCACCAAGGCCGACGCGCTCGTCTTCCTCACCGACGTCCCCGGCGTCAAAGGCGCCGACGGCTCCGTCATGCGCTGGCTCTCGCTCGCCCAGGTTCCCGCGCTCGAAAAGGCCGCGGTCGTCTCCGGCGGCATGCTGCCCAAGCTCAATGCCTGCAAGCAAGCGCTCACTCATGGAGTCAAGCGCGTGCGCATTCTGCCCGCAGAGGCCGCTTCGCTTCTCCCCGAATTCACCAGCGCCCGCATCAACTCTGGAACGGAGGTCATGGTTGCATGAACAACCCCACACAGAATCCGGGTGCCCCATCTTCGCGCCCGCAGGGCGCTAAGGTGGGTCTGCAAGACCTCCAGTCCGCCGAATCGAAACTCATGCTCAACACCTACGCCCGGTATCCGCTGCTGCTCACGCGCGGCGAAGGCGTGCACCTCTACGACGCCGACAATACCGAGTACCTGGATCTGCTCTCCGGCATCGGTGTCTGCGCGCTCGGCTACAACCATCCCGCGATCACCGCGGCCATCACCGAGCAGGCGAAGACGCTCATCCACACGAGCAATCTCTTCTACCACCCGCATACTGCGGAGCTCGCCCTGCGACTCACCGAGATCACTGGCCTCGACCGCGTCTTCCTCACCAACTCCGGCACCGAGGCCTGGGAGGCCGCGCTGAAGCTCGCCCGCGCACACGCCGGCCTGCTGCGCTCTGAAGGAAAGCGCGTCGGAACGAAATTCCTTGCGCTCGAACACAGCTTCCACGGCCGCACCATGGGCTCCGTCGCCACCACGCACAAGGCCGCCTACCGCGAACCCTTCCAGCCCGTGATGCCTGACGTCGGGTTCATCCCATTTAACGACGTCGCCGCACTGCAAGCCGCGTTCTCGACCGACGTCTGCGGCATCTGCATCGAGGTCATGCAGGGCGAAGGCGGCATCAACTCCGTCTCCGCTGAATTCCTACGCCTGGCACGCACGCTCTGCGACTCCACCGGCGCGCTTCTCCTATTCGATGAAATCCAGTCCGGCATGGGCCGTACCGGCAAGTGGACCGCCTACCAGCACTACGACGTCATGCCCGACATCACCACGCTCGCCAAGCCCATCGCCGGCGGCATCCCCATGGGCGCGATGCTCGCCACCGAGGAGGCCGCGCGCGCCTTCACGCCCGGCATGCATGGCACGACATTTGGCGGCAATCCGTTCGCTTGTGCGGTCGCCATCGCAGCCATCGACACCATTAAGCGCGACAACCTCCTTGCGCAAAATACGGAGCTCGGCAACTACTTCCTCGCCCAGCTACGCAAACTTGCGGCAAAGCACTCATCCATTAAAGAGGCACGGGGACTAGGCTTGATGATCGGGCTCGAACTTCACTCAGCCGACCTCGCCAAGTCCGTCCAGGAAGCGATGATGAACACGCATCACATCCTGCTCAACCGCACGCACGAGACCGTACTGCGCTTCCTCCCGCCCTACATCATCACTCGCGAGCACGTCGACCAGACCATCGCCGCGCTCGATACCCTTCTCACGCAACACCTCACACCCGAGCCACAAACTGCAGAGGCCACCGCAAAGTAGGAACTCATGGACAGCAAAACGATTGTTATGAACCCAAAATCCAGGAAGCCGTTCAGCATCCAGTCAGACACGGCCTTCACTGAACTCGCCAAGGGTCTCGCTGGTCGCGACCTCTGCGGAATGGCCGATCTTTCGCCGCAAGAGCTCGCCGCCATCCTTGAGCTCGCGCACGCCGTCAAAGCCTCACCCGAAGACTTCCGCCACGCACTCGACGCCAGGCAGATGATTCTCATCTTCGAGAAGGCCTCCCTCCGCACGCGCCTCACTTTCGAAGCCGCGATGAACACCGTCGGCGGCAATGCGATCTTCTACGACCAGACCAAACAGCCCCTCGGCGAGCGCGAGTCCATCCCCGACGTCGCCCGCAATCTCGAGCGCTGGATGCACATCATCGTTCTTCGCACCTTCGCGCACGACACGATCACCGAGATGGCCGCCAACGCCGACGTCCCCGTCATCAACGCACTCTCCGACCTCGAGCATCCCTGCCAGGCCATCGCCGACTTCATGACCCTCGAAGAGCGCTTCGGCGCCGTCGACGGCCTGCACTTCACCTACGTCGGCGACGGCAACAACGTCTGCCACTCGCTCATGCTCGCCGGCGCTCTGCTCGGCGCGAACGTCACCATCGCCACACCCAAGGGCTTCGAGCCCAAGCTCGACATTATCCACAAGGCCATCGAAATCGCCGAGACCACCGGAGGTTCACTCACCCTTACCCACGATCCCGTCAAGGCCGCCACCGGCGCCGACGCCATCTACACCGACGTCTGCGTCTCCATGGGCCAGGAGCACGAGACCGCCCGCCGCGCTCCCATCTTCGCTCCCTTCCAGGTCAACGACGAGCTCATGTCGCGCGCACAATCGGGCGCCGCCTTCATGCACTGCCTGCCCGCGCACCGCGGCGCCGAAGTCACCGACTCGGTCCTCGACAGTCCACAGTCCATCGTCTTCGACCAGGCCGAAAACCGCATGCACGCCCAAAAGGCCATCACGCTCATGCTCCTCGGCGGCGCCAAGCGCCTGCCGAACACCCGCAACCGCCGCAGATAGTCGCAGTTGTTGTTTACCGCCGTCATCCTGAGCGGAGCGCAGCGAAGTCGAAGGACCCGAAGCACTCCGCTTCACCACAACTGCTCGACGCTTTTCAACCACGAACAAACTGGTAACTGAAAGCTGGCAACTGGGAACTGATAGCGCAAACCCGTTCCACCTTCGCTCGATGAGGATCACGCTGCACAATGTCCAACACCCGACAACCCGCTAAGTCTGAGACGACTCGGAGCGTAGCTGCCAGAATCCTTCTCGCGGTGAGCATCGTCGCGACAGTCTTCAGCCTGTCCATGTGGTTTCTCGTACCCCCGGACAACATCGTTGGGAAGGTAGACACCGGAAAGGCAATAGAGACAGCGATAGGACTTCTGATCGCCCTGATCAGCTTCTTGGCATCGAGACGGTTCAGGCGGTCCTCACTGAGGTAAATACATGGCCAATGATTCCCAACCAACCAAGATGTGGTCCGGCCGCTTCCGCGAGCCCCTCGACCGCACCTTCGAGCGATGGCAGCGAAGCTTCCCCTTCGACTGGCCTCTCTACGAGTGCGAGATCAGCGCCAGCATCGCGCACACCCGCATGCTTGAAGCCGCCGGTATCCTCACCGCCGACGAAGCCGAGACCATGAAGAAAGGCCTCAACGAGATCAGCAAGCTCCAAAGCCGCTGGGCTCATCGCATAGAGGTCTCCTCACCCACGCCTGACTTCCAAGCCAGCACCGACCAGATCGGAGCTGCCATCGTCGCCAGTTCCCCGCAGGCCGAAGACGTCCACCACTTCATCGAGCTCGAACTCACCAAGCTCATCGGCCCGCTCGCGCTCAAACTCCACACCGGCCGCTCGCGCAACGAACAGATCGCAACCGACATGCGTCTTTACATCTGCGACGCGATGTATGCCCTCACTCGCTTGCTCCGCCAGTGGATGGAAGCCTTGCTCGAACAGGCAACCAGCGTCGGCGACGCAGTCATGCCGGCCTACACGCATCTCCAGCGGGCAGAACCCGTGCTCGTAGCCCACTGGCTCCTCGCCTACGTCTCCATGCTCGAGCGCGACTTCGACCGCCTTCTCGACTGCCATAAACGCACCGCGGTCTGCCCGCTCGGCTCCGGCGCAGTCGCTGGAGCAACGCTTCCGCTCGACCGCACGATCGCCGCAGAGATCCTCTTCGACGGCGCCATCACCACGAACTCCATGGACGCGACCTCCGACCGCGACTTCATGCTCGAGTTCACGCAGGTCCTTTCCATCCTCGGCCTGCACATCTCGCGCTTCGCCGAAGAGATCACCCTCTACGCCACCGCAGAGTTCAACTTTGTCGAGCTCCCTGAGGCATTCTCCACCGGCTCCTCCGCGATGCCACAAAAGAAGAACCCCGACCTCACCGAGCTCGCCCGCGGCAAATCCGCCCGTCTCGTCGGCGCAGCCGTCGCCCTTATGACGCTCGTGAAAGGCCTCCCGCTCGCCTACAACAAAGATCTCCAGGAGGGTCAGGAGCAGGTCTTCGACGCCATCGACACAACGCTCGGCCTGCTCAGCGTCCTTCCCAACTTCACCCGCGCGCTCAAGTTCCGCTTCAGTGTTATGCAACGCGCCGCGGAAACCGGCTACCTTAACGCGATGGCGGCGGCCACCTATCTCTCCAACAAGGGCGTGCCCTTCCGCAAGGCCCACGAGATCGTCGGCAATGCCGTCCGCCTCGGTCTCGACAAAAACCTCGAACTCAATGCAATTCCGCTGGAAGAACTCCGCACACTCTCACCAGAATTCAGCGAAGACTTCTTTGACTTCATCACGCTTCGCTCCACGCTCGACTGCCACGACGTTCCCGGCGGCACTGCAACCCACCGCGTCCGCGAAGCTCTCGACGCCGCAAAAACTCGCATCTCGAACCTCGCATCTCGCAACTCGCCTCTCGAGGAGGCCAAAGAAAAAGAACTTGTCTAGCGACCTCATCACTCTCGACCTCGGCCCCCACGAAGCGCTCGCGCCGTCCGCCGCGCCCATCCGCGTCCACAAGGCGCGCCTGCAGGACGCCCGCAACATCTTCGACCTCGTCAACTCCTTCTCCCACGACGGCACGCTCCTGCGCCGCTCCTACGCCGAGATCTGCGAGAACGTCCGCGACTTCACCGTCGCCTACCGGACTATCAAAAATCTCGAAAGCCCCGAGACCGGCGAGACCGAGGAAGAGTTCCTTGGCTGCGGCGCACTCCACCTCTACGGTCCGCACCTCGCCGAGGTCCGCTCCATCGTCGTGCGCGAAGACCGCCGCGGCCTGGGAGCCGGCGACGCCATCCTCGAAGCGCTCATCGCCGAAGCCGACGAGCACGAGGTTGCCTCCGTCTGCCTCTTCACCCGCATCCCCGACTACTTCGAGCACCTCGGCTTCCGCGTCGCCGAACGCGACGCCATGCCCGACAAGATCTACAAGGACTGCCAGACTTGCCCGCGCCTCTACGCCTGCGACGAAGTCGCCATGGTCCGCGGCCCGCTACCGAACATCGCCGTTCTCGGCCCCCGCGAGATCACCCGCCCCGAGCTCGTGCAGATCAATCCGCTCGCTCCCACCGGCACGCGCTAAGCAGTGGCACAACTCACTACCAGCGAGCTTTTTCTATTTCTTGCGGCGACTGATTCCTAGATCCTCTGCCACGTCAGGATCGTAATCTTCCAACTCCTTCAGCAGTCCCTCGGGAGAGAGGTCAAGTGGCCTGGAGTTCTCCCAGTCATGCTCCAGCGTTTTGCGGATGCGGTGGATGATGTGATCGTCGTCCACCTCAATCGCCAACTCGCGCCGGCTGTCAAAGCTGCCGGGAGCGATATTGATCGAACCGACAACCGCGCGCTTGTCATCCGCCAACATCACCTTGCCATGCAACTTGATGTGCTTCAGCTTGTGTACCGGAATCCCTAAATCCTGCAGCACGCGCAGCCCGCTCACTCCCTCAACCAACTTTTCTTTCTTCAGCTTGTGCGGTGGCCGCGCCATCACTTTGATCTTCACTCCGCGGGTATGCGCACGCACGAGATGTTCGATCACCACGGGATCCTGGTAGCGCTCATTCTGCAGCCACAGCGAATGCTTGGCCCTGTCGACGAACTCACAGATCCTGAGCCGTCCATTACCGGTGCACCAGATCAGGTTCGACTCTTTATGCGCAGCGAACTCCGTGCGCTTCCAGTCTGCGTCGAATCCGGCAGTGGCCTCTCCCACCTCGTGCGCGTGGCTCGTCACCACGGCATAGTCGCGTGTCTCGGTCAGATTCCGCGTCTCCCAGTTGAGCGATTGGATGTACGCCGCCTTATCGTCGACCACCATCGACTTCTCATGGGTCACATCAAAGCAGGGATTGCTGTCCTTCACGGAGACGCCGGCCGCCTTCAGCTTTTCGCGGACTTCCGCGTTTTCCTTCTTCCCATCCCTCCGCTCGGGGTTCAACATCACGCGCACATCAACGCCGCGCTTCTTCGCCGCTATCACCGCATCCAGCAAGGACGGATCCGAAAAAACAAACATCTTGATTCGCAAAGAGGAATTCGCCCCGCTGATCGCATCAATCAGAGGTTTCGATGAATCATCCGGTAGAACAATCAGCGAGCGGGACATGCACAATCCTTTGTGGTGTTGGTCGGTGCTCTCTCGATACCCATCATTTTATGAGACTCGCAGGCTGATCGCCCGTATCAAACTGCGTTCTGTACAACCCGGCGTAAATGCCGTTCTTCTGCAACAGTTCAGCGTGGGTTCCGTCCTCAGCCACAACACCGTTCGAGATCACCAGAATCTGGTTTGCATCGCGAATCGTAGTCAGCCGGTGTGCGATGGCAATCACTGTCTTTCCCTTCATCAGCTTCTCCAGCGCGTCGATCACCATTCTTTCGGACTCTGAATCCAACGCTGCGGTCGGCTCATCCAGCAGCAAAATCGGACTATTGCGCACCATGACGCGCGCAATCCCGATCCTTTGACGCTGCCCGCCGGAGAGCGTCGCCCCTCGCTCTCCCACCTGGGTCTCATACGCCAGTGGCATCTTCGAGATGAACTCGTCTGCATTCGCCATCTTCGCTGCCGCCATCACGTCCTCTTTTGTTGCATCCGGATTGCCAAACGCAATGTTGTCGTAGATCGTTCCCTGGAACAACACGGTGTCCTGCAGCACGTAACCAATCTGGTCTCGTAGACCCTTCAAGCGATAGTCGCGCACATCAACGCCATCCACCTGCACGGACCCGGTGAGCGCGTCGTAGAAACGCGGTATAAGGCTCACCACCGTTGACTTCCCTGCCCCCGTTGGCCCAACAATTCCCACGAACTCGCCCGGTTGGATGCGGAAGGAAACATCTCTCAGAATGGGGTCCGCCGGATCATACCCAAAAACAACCCCCGTCATCTCAATCTCACCGCGCAAGGCGCCGGGCTCGATCGCATTCTCCTTTTCAGGAATCATTTCATTCGTATCGAGGATTCCGCGCACGCGCTCTATCGCAACGGTCACCTGCGCGATCGCGTTGGTGGTAGTCGCCAAATCTTTCACAGGTTTGAAGAAGCGGGCCAGGTACGCCAGGTATACCGTCAACGAGCCGATCGTCATCGCTCCCGCCATGATCAGCGCCGCTCCGCGCCACAACACGATCGCCGTGCAGATCGCAACCACAACCGTCACCACAGGCGAGAGCAGCGCCTTCACACCGCGCGCCTTCAATGCCGCCGCAACGGTTGCCTGGCTTACGGTGGCAAGCATCTGATGTTCGGCCTTTTCCTGCCCGAAGGCCTGCACCACCTCCATTGACTCCAGGCCCTGCTGAACCATATCGACGATGGCGCTCTGTTCTTTCCGCACTTCGTGCGTCGCCGCCTTCACAGCCTTCTTGAAGCGCGAAACAAACAGCAGCAGAAACGGCGTCACCGCTATGGCAATCAGCGTGAAATCCCAATTGAGCCAGAACATCACCACCAGCATGCTCACAATCGTCAACATGTCCACCAGGATGTCGAGCGTCGAACCGGTTGCGAATCCCTGGATCGTCGAAATGTCCGATGTCAACGTCGAAAGGATCGTGCCCGTCCGATGGGTGCTGTAGTAGCCCAGCGACAGCCTCTGCAGATGGTCGTACATTTGCATGCGCAGGTCATACGCCACCCACTGCCCTGCAGACTCGGTGAAGTAGTTATCGATGTACGATGCCACCGCACCGAGAAGAGCGATCACCACATACAGCGCACCCACAACGAGCGCCATATGCATGCGCGAGCCGTGGTTCAGCAAAGGGCCAAATATGTGGTGCATCCACGACGACATCTTTTTGTCGCCAACCACGTTGTCCAGAATGACCTTCAGCGGCCACGGAGCCGCAATACTCATCAGGGTCTCCACCAGCATGGCGGCGAAGATTAGAACCAGCGTCCAGCGGTAGGGCCGAACCAGACCTCCGATGAAACCAAGCATTCGTTCTCCCGTGGGTCTTATTTGAGGCTAGTCCTGGCCAGGAGGCAACCGGCTCGTCCAAATTAATGGTCTACACCCGCCGAACGCCTGAGCTGCACGCAAAAAACATCTGCACCTTCAATCCACCTCCGGCCGCCCTGGCCGCTGCCAGATCCAGCGTGCCAGCAGTCCAAACCCGATCACAGCCGCCACATCGAACACGCATTTGCCAATGAGATCGATCCGCGGCCAGGTGCTGCTTCCAGCGAACCCGGCAATCATGCATACCAGCACCGCGCCGAACGTCAGGCCCAGCCGGTGCTTGTCATTCCATCCACGTCCCACCGACCAGTCCCGGATGAAGAAGTATGCAAATCCTCCCCACATCACGCCGAGCGCCATCGGGAACCAGAACGGCTGTGACGACCTTTCTCCGAAAATCAGCAGCATCAGCCAGTACCACGGAAATCCGAAGATCATCGCCGCTAGCGCCATCGACCATGGCGGCGGCGCCGTGCGCGTCGTCGAATCACCAAGTTCGATGGAGCGCATCCAGTACGCCAGCAGGATCAGCAACGCGATCGCTGCCGCGAATAACGCAATCGTCGACCACGGCACGTAATAATCCGGCGCATGGAAAACCACCGGCCGTGCGCCTTTAATCCACGCGTACCATGCCACGCGCGCGCCAAGCAGGAACACCGCCGCGCTCGTAATCATGCCGCCCGTGCGTAGCCACATCACCTGGCGCCGTTCCGGAAAGATCAACTCCGTTACCTGGATGGGTACGACAACAACCCACACGCTTTCATAGCCCAGCATGTAGAGGAAGTAAATCCAATTCACACCAGAAGCGCGCCCATAGTCCGCTGAGATTGCCGGCCATGGCAACGGTGCCAGAGATGTCTGCTGCACCACGCACTCTTCAAAAACAGAAAGCGACAGTCCAAGGAACAGCACGCTCGTCCACCCGCCGTCCCACAGCTTCACCACTTCGCGGATCAGCAGCGCGCCGCAGCCCCACATCATCATCTCGGGGATAAAGGCGAATAGAAAGCTGACGCGCGTCGCGCCGCTCAGCACTTCCGCAATAAACGGCGCCAGAAAAATCAACGTGAACGCGGGCGCCAGATGTCTTGCTGGTCTCAGTTGCAAGTTATGAGTTACGGGGACGTAGCTCATCTCTGCGTCTCCTTACGAGAAAACCCCGGGGACTGTGTTCCCGGGGCGACGTGCAACGCAGAGCTAATCAGAATCGCTGCGCTCCTGCGCAACACAAAATTTACCTCATCTCTTCCGTTCGCGGGTAACGTGCGGTCACAATTGTCGAAATTCCTCCACGGGGTCGGAAGTCACCCTTCACCTCCGCCCACACAGGATTCGTCGCCTTCACGACATCATCGAGTATCTGATTCACGATGTTCTCCTGAAAGATGCCCAGGTTTCTGTACGTGAACAGGTACTCCTTGAGTGACTTAAGTTCCAGGCACTTGTCCTTTGGCATATAGCGGATCAGCAGTGTTCCAAAGTCCGGCAACCCTGTCTTCGGACAAACGCTCGTGAACTCCGGATCGTCAATCAAAATCTCATACTTAGCGAATTGATTTCGCCACGTCTCAATGGCGGGGAACTTCGTGTCCAACCCTGCTTTTGCGTGGTCGTCGGTGTAGCCAGTGGTATACGTCTTCTCTTTCTCTTCCATGCTTCCATTCTCTCAAACCCGACAGTAATCAAAGCACGTAACCTGCCCATCGGATTACCGCGATATCGCGTTGCGGTCAACTGGCTCTCACTCTCGAAGCGGCATACTATAGACAAGCTTCCGAGAACCCACATGGTCCTGAAACAGTACTACCTGGGCTGTCTTGCCCACGCCTCCTACCTGCTTGGCGACGAAGCCAGCCACACCGCAGTCGTCGTTGACCCGCAGCGCGACATCCAGCAATACCTCGACGACGCTGAGAAGCTCGGCCTGCAAATCCGGCACGTCTTCCTCACGCACTTCCACGCCGACTTCCTCGCCGGCCATCTCGAGCTTCGAGATCGCTGCGGCGCCACCATTCATCTCGGCAGCCGCGCCGTCGCCGAGTACGCCTTCGTCCCCATGAAGGACGGCGACACACTCGACTTCCCCGGCATGCGCCTTCAAGTCCTCGAGACCCCCGGCCACACCATCGAATCCATCTCCATTCTTGTCTTCGACCTCTCCAAAGACGCCGCGAAACCCTGCGCCGTCCTCACCGGCGACACCATGTTCATCGGCGACGTCGGGCGCCCCGACCTTCGCGCCTCGCTCGGTTACAGCGCCAACGAACTCGGAGGGCACCTCTACGACTCGCTCCATGAAAAACTTCTTCCGCTGCCCGACGAGACACTGGTCTACCCGGCGCACGGCGCGGGCTCGCTCTGCGGCAAGCAACTCTCGTCTGACACCGTCTCTCCCCTCGGCATTCAGCGCAAGTTGAACTACGCCCTTCAGCCTATGTCGAAGGACGAGTTCATCACCCTCGTCACTGCCGACCAGCCAGACGCTCCTCAGTACTTCACGTACGACGCCATCCTTAACACGCGCGAACGCGGCACACTCGAACACAACCTTGAGAAAGTCCTGCGACCGCTCTCACTCGACGAAGTTCTCGACCTGCAAAAATCCGGCGCGCAGCTGCTTGACGTCCGTGACGGCGCAGAGTTCGCCAAAGGTCATCTCACCGGCAGCCTCAACATCGGCCTCGGCGGCCAATACGCCACATGGGCCGGCACATTGCTGGACCGCGAAAAGCCTATCGTCATCATCGCCGAGCCCGGCCGCGAGCACGAAGCCGCTCTTCGTCTCGGCCGCATCGGCTTCGATCACGTGCGCGGCTATCTCTCCAACGGCCTCGCCGCGCTCGCCGAGCACCCCGATCTCATCTCCACAACGGAGCGCGTAAGCCCCACTGACTTTAGTTCCGAACTTGCCGGCTCGCCCATCATCCTCGACGTCCGCAACCCGCGCGAATGGTCGGCCAAACACATTCCCGGCAGCATTAACATCCCGCTCAATCATCTCCAGGACCGTCTCGCCGAAATCCCTCGTGACCGCCGCATCGCCGTCCATTGCGCCGGCGGCTATCGCTCCTCCGCCGCCGCAAGCATCCTTAATCTGAATGGCATCGACAACCTTATCGAGATGACCGGGGGGCTCGCAGCCTGGGAATCCGCTAAACTTCCTCTCATCTCCGAAGCGGCGAAGACGACTGAAGCAGCGACGACATAAGGCCCGACAGCAGACGATACATCCAAAAGAATACCGACGGGAGGATTCGAAGATGAACCGGCCGACTCTTGTTGTGCTCTCGGCTCTTCTGTTCTGTTCCCTGTCGGCCTGCAAGGTTTCCGAGGACGCGATCGCCGCCTCACAGCAGATGACTTCCACTGCGAGCACCCTCCACGACTTCTATTCCACGCTCGAAGATTCCGTCACTGACACCGTTACTCTCTATGAGCTGGATGCCGCTCTCTCCGGAATACCCTTCGGCGACAACGACCGAAAGCTCCAGGAAACCACGCGCAGCGAACTAGCGAACCGCAGGCAGATGGCGGTCGCTCTCGCAAAGCTCGCGGCGTCCTTCGCGGAGCTCACAAAGAGTTCCGCCGCGAGCGATGTCGACAAGTCCGCAACCGCGCTCGGCAACGATCTGGTCTCGATCAAGGCGCTTCCGGGTGGCTCGCCTATTCCAGATGCTCTCGGAAGAGCCGGCAATTTACTCATGCAGATCGTCCAGCAGCACGACGAGAAGAAGGCCGCGCGCGCAATGGACGAGACGCTACAGGCTGTTGGCGATCTGTTCGAAAACGAAAAGCCCGCTTACGACTCTATCGCTCGCACGCACGTTCGCCAGGCCAGCGCAGTTGCAAAGGACATGATCAACGCGAACGAAGTCGACTATAGCTCGATGCTCGCGCCCGCGCTCAAGCCCTTTTCCCTCGCCGCGCTTCCATCCAACCCCAGCCTCCAGTCGTCCCTCAAGCCGCTCGCACTCACTCGCCTCGACGCCGCAACCGGCATCGCCGTCAAAAGAGAAGAGCAAGCCTCTGCCGCCATGCTCGACGCGCTCCGCGAGATGAGCTCCCGCGTGCATCTCGTTGCGACGGACAAGCCCATGTCCATCCGCGGATCTCCGTTCTCGATCAAGCTCGTCGAAGACTGGGTAGAAACCTGGGCCGCACCCTTCATCTGAAGGCTGCCTACATAAAAAGAGGAGATCGCCGTGAATCCTTCCCTCCAGGCACTCGAGAATCTGTACTTCCTGCTAAGAAGCAGCCTCACAACTCTGCAGGCGAACGGCGCTACACCCGACCAACTCGATGAGCTTCGTGCACAGATCGTCCAGGCCCGAACCAATTACTGGATCGCGCTCAACAAGATCCTTCACGACGATGATCCCGAGGTCCGCAATCTAACCTCGCAGCTCAACACGGCGCAACTCTCGCTCGAGGCCACCATCAAGCACCTCAACAACGTCGCCAAGGTTCTCGACGCCATCACCAGGGCCGTCGACATCAGCTCGCAGATTGTTGCGAAGGCCATCGCTCTCTAACCTTCAGGCAGCGATTCAAGCAGCAACTCACTGTCAATACGCACAGTACCTCCGCAGTTCCCGCTTGTGGACCTCGCCGAAGTGCCACGCGATCGCCGCTCGTCTCCGAAGCCTGACCTCTCCATAGCGTCTTCCAGACAATAAGTGAGCGCTCACTGTCCCCACTGCGCGCTCTTACCTGCGCGATATGACAGTTGTTACACCAGTGTGCCGATCCTACCGTAGCTATTAGGTTGAAGTTATCCCTCCGTAAGTCGTATCAGGAAGCATTTCCGATCGAGACGATGACATGGTGTCCTTAAGAGCAAAGAGGAGGAGCAATGAAGATCACGAAAACAATCCTGTTGGCGGCAATTGCATTGGTCGGCGTGTCCGCCTCCGCCCAGGACAGATTCGAACTCTTCGGAGGATATTCGTACCTGCAATTCAGCCCCACAATCGCCGGTACACCTGCCCGGGGCTTCAACGGCGGTGGTGCCGGTGCAACCCTCTACTTCCTCAAAATTCTGGGCATCAAGGCCGACTTCATGGGCTATGCGAACACGACCTTGACAGCGACATACTCGGGTCCCGTGGTTACGCCGCACAGCGGACCCATTACAGTTACAGCGCAAGGGGATATGTTCACCTACCTCTTCGGCCCGGAGATTCGTATTCCTATTCCGAAAGTCAGGCCGTTTGGAGAAGCTCTCTTCGGCGGCTCCAACAGCGATGCTTACGTCAACTTGTCGAACGCCATCGATCAAGCCGGTGGAAGCTTGACTGGTGTGACGAGTCAGCACCCGTTCACCTTGGCACTCGGCGGAGGACTCGATGTTGACGCCGGAAAGAGACTCGCCATCCGCCTCGGTGAATTCGATTACGTCCTGACCAGGTTCCACAATCCGCTGACGAACTCGAGCAGTCAAAACAACTTTCGTTATTGCGGTGGAGTGATCCTCAAGTTCTAGTCACCGGGTCCGAAGGAGCAAGGAACGGAGACATTATGCGCGAACAGCATTCACACAAACTCTCAAGGGTTATGGCCTTGTCCCTCCTGGGACTTAGCTTGCTAAGCATCGTAGCTCTCGCCGAGAACGTGAAGACGAAAGGCATCATCAAGGCGCGCAGCGGGGACGTGGTCATCGTGCAAACAGACACCGAGCCGGCCCTGAACGTGCACCTCACCGATTCCACCGATGTCGCGCAGTTTGAAGGCGCACTCAAAGCTCGCAACAAGAAGATGTCGATGGCCGCGCTGATTCCTGGCCTTCCCATCCAGGTCGAAGGCCCCCGTAACGGCCCCAACGACATGCTCGCTGAGAAGATTCGTTTCAAGGGCAACGACTTGCAACAGGCCCAGGCCATCCAGGCCGGCATGCACGAACAGAAACAATTGAACGCGGAGCAACAGGCAGAGCTTGAGAAGCACAACGCAGAACTGGGCGGCCACAACGAGAAGATCAACTCCAATAAGGCCGCAATTGAGGCCAACACCGCGCGTTTTGGGCAACTCGACGACTACTACATCTACGACGAGGTGACCGTCTACTTCGGCAATGGCAAGGCCGCCCTCGACCCCAAATACAAAGCTCCTCTAGCCGAACTCGCGAAGAAAGCCGAGTCGGTAAACGGTTACATGGTCGAAGTCAAAGGCTTCGCTTCCGCTCCGGGCAGCGCCGAACTCAACCAGAAGCTGAGCCAGCAGCGCGCGGAAAACGTCGTCAACTATCTGCAACAACAGGGCCACGTGCCGCTGTCGAGAATGCTCGCGCCCGGCGCCATGGGCGAGAGCGAAGCGGAGAACGCCCCCGAAGGCGCGGATGAAGCCGAGGCTCGCAAAGTCGTGGTGCGCGTGCTGCAGAACAAGGCCATCGCTGGAATCAGTTGACGCCAAACTCACTTCGACACGCCTGGCTGATTCTTCGCCTTCGCGAATACATCCTCGAGCGGGCCTTTGAATAAGGAACAATCCTGTCGTATTGCGAACTTCCATCCCTTGGGCCGAGTTAAAATCCGAACACAACGACGCAAAACCTCAACCTGCAAATCTGGGATCCCCGCGACACAAGCCCCTACACTCCAGCTCTCTGCCATTGCATCGCTCTTCCATCCCGCCAAAAAAGTATGTCGCCTTCCGCTTGACACTGGCAAATGTGACAGATAGATTTTCCAGATGTTGACATCCCTATCGAAATATTTCCTCAATAGAATTACCTCGTCGGGATTCACCCGCCTCGCACTCTTTGTGCTTCTGGCCATGGTCGCGCCCAGCCTCCTCGCGCAGGGCTATGGCTCGGTCTCGGGCACCGTCACAGACCCTTCGGGTGCAGCGATCCCCAATGCCACCGTCACGGCCACACAGGTCGAAACCGGCCATCAGACCATCGTGAACTCGAGTGACGCAGGTACCTTTGTCTTCACGACTCTTCCGCCCGCCGCCTACAACTTCAAAGTCACTGCGGCCGGTTTCGAGCTTTATCAGCAGCGCGCCGTTCTCCAGGCCAACCAGTCGTTGACCCTCAATCCCAAACTCAGCGTCGGCGCCACCAGTCAGACCGTTGAAGTCACCACGGTGCCTCCGCAGATCGACACAACCTCCGGCACGATGTCGGAGGTCATCGATCACACGCGCGTGGTCGATCTTCCGCTCAACGGCCGCAACGCCGCTTCGCTTATGACTCTCGTCGCCGGTGTGGGCGACGCTTCCAACGAGGGCAATGGCGTGAACCAGGGCAACGGCAAGACCTTCCCCGCCGCCGTCGTCATCACCTCCAATGGCACCCTGCCGAATCAATCGAACTACCTCCTCGACGGCGGCAACAACATCGACGAGCTCACCAACGTCAACGCGCCCTTCCCCATGCCCGATGCTGTGCAGGAGTTCAGCATCCAGACCAGCAACTACAACGCCGAGTTCGGTCAGAGCGCTGGCGCCGTCGTCAACATCGTCACCCGCGCCGGCACCAACGCCTTCCATGGCGATCTCTTCGAGTTCCTGCGCAACGGCTACTTCAACGCGCGGCCCTACTTCGCCGCCGTCGCCGACAACCTGCATCGCCATCAATTCGGCGGCACCGTTGGCGGCCCTGTCATGATTCCCGGACTCTGGCATGCTAAAGCCACTCAGTTCTTCTTCGGGTACCAGCACACAATCGTGCATCAGGTAGCCACGGGCATCAGCACCGTCCCCACACTTGCGGAAGAAGGTCGCCTGCCCTCCGGAGGTCTGGCCTCTTACGCTGACCTCGGAAATCTCTGCAAGTCCGGCTTTGATGCCGGCGGAAACTGCGCCACGGCCAGCCAGCAGGTGCGCAACCCGTTCACCAATGTCGTTTATGCTTTCAACCGTATTCCGCAATCCGCCTTCGATCCTGCGTCCGTCAACTACCAGTCCCACTTCCCCACCGCTGCCTCGGATGCCGGCCCTGGCCTCATCGGCAACACCATCAACTATCAAAAGCCCCTCAGCCAGTCCTTCGACGAATACACCGCTCGTGTCGACCACGACTTCGGCGCCAAGGACCATCTCTTCGGCCGCTACTTCTACGACTGGTACACGCAGGCCGGTGTCTTCAATCCGAATAACCTGCTCAGCTACGTCTCCTACTTCAACACGCGATACCAGAACGCTCTGCTCTCAGAGACGCACACCTTCACGCCACACATCCTGAACGCCTTCATCGTCAACTACCAGCGTGAAGTCGCGCTCCGCGGCGGCCCTCCGGGCAGCACCAAGATCACCGACTACGGCGTCACCAACATCTGGCAGCCGGACACCGGCCCCTTCCTCCAGGCCACCATCACCGGCTACTTCGGCGCAACATCGTCCGCCTTTGCCGCCTGGGGCCGCAACAACTACACCTTCAACGACGATCTCCATTGGGTAAAGGGCAATCACAACTTCGGCTTCGGCGGACACGTCGAGCTCTCCAAGATCGACGTCACAAACGTCTACACCTCCTACGGCGCCTTCGGCTTCAACGCCGTCAGCAACAAAATCGGCAGCAGCACCTACTCCTATCCGAACGCCTACGGCAACTTCCTCATGGGCTTCATGAGCAGCTTCGGACAGGGTAACTACGAGCTCGTCAACGATCGTAACCACTTCCCTGGCGTCTACGCAGAAGACAGTTGGAAAGCCACCCGTCATCTTCAACTCAACTATGGCCTGCGCTGGGAATCCTTCGCTCCCTGGCACGACCGCCGCAGCGTCATGACGGAGTTCGTGCCTTCCGCCTATGCCGCCAACCAGCACTCGCAGGTCTACACAAATTTGCCCGCTGGTCTGCTCGTCAGTGGTGATCCAGGCATTCCCTACAACGGCGTCAACAACAAGTACACGCAGTTCATGCCGCGCGTCGGCTTCGCGTTGGACGTCTTCGGCAACGGCAAAACTGCAATCCGTGGCGGCTTCGGAATGTTCTTCCAAACCCGTTTGCCCGGCTTCCTGAATCTCACGCAGGGCAGCTTCGTGCCCAACACGATCTCTCTCGCGCTCACGACTCCCGGCATGTACGGCGCCACTCCCGGCACCAACCCCGGTGGCCCATTCAGCAACCCCTACTGCACCGGCTGCTCTGTAAGTTCGGTTCCGAACCCCTTTCCGTTCACTCTTCCGTTCGCCAAAGACCAAACGTGGCCGAACGCCTTCCAGGTTGCCGAGTACGACCCCTCCGGCAACTTCCAGGTACCTGTCACGGACGACTTCAACCTCATCGTCGAGCAGCAGCTTGCGCCCAGCTGGTCCACGCGCATTGCCTACGTCGGCTCCGTCTCGCGTCACCAGCTCGTGAATCTCGAGGTCAATCCGGCTGTCAACAACGGCAACGGAAGCACCAATCAGCGGCGCGTCTTCAACACCGCGCCCTTCACCGGCCCCTGCACCAACACGTCGGCCGCGACCTGCCATACGTCGTACTCGCAGATTGTCGAGACCGCGATGATCGGCAACGCCAGCTACAACTCGCTGCAGGCCACGCTCACTAAGACGATGTCGCACGGCCTTTCCATCCTCTTCAACTACACCTTCTCGAAGTCCTACGACGATATGCCGCAGGCGACCCGCGTCTCCAACACTGAAGACGTCAACCCGGGCGAGTCCTACGTCTATCCGCTCTATCCTTCCAACGCAAGCAACATCCCCGCATCAGCCCACCCATCTGACATCAAGGCGCTCGATCGTGGTCTCTCCGACCTCGATCACACCAACGTCATCTCCACCTCCTACGTCTACGATCTTCCGAAGCTCCGCTCCGGCTTCAGCGTCGTTCGCGCGATCGTCAACGGCTGGCGCACCAGCGGCGTCATCGCCTTCCGTTCTGGTGATGTGCTCACTGCCTGGATGGGCACTGATGTTTCGCTGACGGGCCTCGGTCAGGACCGCGCCCAGCGCGACTTCTCGCAATCCGCCTATCTCAAGCGGCCTGGCGGCGGTCACTGCGGCGCCGGCAAGTCCTGCGTCAACTGGCTGAACCCCGGAGCGTTTTCCGCGCCGGTCAACAACGGTCCCGGAACCGGTTTCGGCAATGTCATGAAGGGCAGCCTTCGTGGCCCTCACGTCACCAACTGGGATGCCGCCGTCATCCGCACCTTCCCCGTCTGGCGTGAAACCAATCTCGACTTCCGCGTCGAGTACTTTGACGTTCTCAACCACACCGAACTCGGCAACCCGCAGGCCAGCGAGAGCAACGCCGCCTTCGGGACCATCACCTCAACGCAGGGCGGCCCGCGCATCGCGCAGTTCTCCCTCAAGTACAACTTCTAGATTCAGACACACAACGCAACGCTCACACGAAATGGCACGGCTTCGGCCGTGCCATTCGAGTCTCAATCCTTGCCAATCCCCGGGTGCCCCATCTTCGCGTGCGGCTTTATCGCGCGCTAAGGTGGGCATCGCGCGAAGCGCGACCCTGCGCACCCTATCGCACGGCAATCCGAAGCCGCTTCCACAGCTCGCGCTTGCCATCCAGCGTCACGCGCACCACACGCGTACTTTGCGCGGGCACAATCCACTTCAACCCCACGAACCTCCGGTACATACCCACACCCACCGCACCCGCAACATGCGGCCGCCGCTCCGTCCAGTCGATGCACTGTCGCGCGACCTTCGCATCCGCCCCATCCGTGCCCGGGACATCGATCCCCAACGCCTCAAACCACTCGCGCCCGCGCTCCGTCACGGCAAATGCTCTTCCGCTCGCAGGCAGCAGCAATCCATTCGCCTGCAATGCGTCGGCAATCCGCACGCCCAGCCATCCCGCCAGATGCGCATAACACGTCCGCGCATGCTCCAACGACCCCAGCGCAGGCACGCTCGCCTCACGCTTACGCACTCCGTTCGTCAGTACCAGCAGTGCCTCAACAACGGCCGCAACCTCCGCGCTTGCAAGGCTGTAATAACGATGCCTTCCCTGTTGCTCCACGTTCAGAAATCTTCCCTCAACTAATTTCGCCAGGTGCCCGCTCGCGGTCTGCGGACTCACATTCGCGACCTCCGCCAACTCTCCCGCCGGTAACGCACGCCCGCTCATCAGCTCCAGCAACATCGCTGCCCTGGCAGGCTCTGCAAGAAGATTCGCGGCAACGGCCACTGCATCGTTCATGACAACAGTATCTTCCTTCTTTTTCAAAAACACTTCGGCCTGCGCCGAACTATTGCCGTGCCGCCATGCGCTCTAATCGCTCCAGGAGGATGTTCATGTACACGTTATTCCTGCGTTACACTCTCGACCCCAACAAGTTCGCCGACTGGAAAGCCTACGCCCAGGCCGAGTTCGCTCCCATCACCGAATCCGGCGGCAAGGTCACCGGCTACTACGCTCCCACCGAGTTCGCCGGCGACACCGCCGAAGCCTTCGCCACCATCGACGTCGGCACCATGGCCGAATATGAAATCTACCGCGCCAAACTTGCCGCAAACCCTAAGCACATCGAATACGCCGCGAAGCTCCAGGCCTCCGGCGCCGTCCGCTCCATCTACCGCGCCATCATTCAACGCATCGAACCTGCAGAGGCGAACCGATGAGCACAACTCCCCAAATCCCCGGCTACGACTTCGGCACTCGCCAGAGTGCCGAATCCCCACTCACCGGCGAGGACCTCCGCAACCTCGAGCAAACCATCGGCTGGACCAACGACGACCGCGACATCCTCACAAAGCACGCCACACTCTTCCAGCAGCAGGCAGAAGCCATGGTCGACTCCTGGCGCTCCGTCATCGGCGCACAACCGCACCTCGCGCACTGGTTCGTCGGCCCCGACGGCAACCCTGATGATGCCTACAAAGCCCGCGTCAAACGGCGTTTTGTCCAATGGGTCGTCGACGTCGCCACACGCCCCCACGACCGCGCGTGGCTCAACTATCAGGAAGAGATCGGCCTCCGCCACACGCCCGCCAAGAAGAACCTCACCGACGGCAAACAGACTCCGCCGCTCGTCCCACTCCGCTACCTCCTCGGCTTCATCCCCGTCGTGCTCCCCATCCGCAAATTCTTCAGCACTGGAGTCTCAAACAACGAAGAACTCACCCGCCTCGAAACTGCATGGACCCGCGCCGTCCTCCTGCACATCACCCTCTGGTCGCGCCCCTACACCACCGAGGGCCTCTGGTGAACCTCACTCGCACTTGTCGGTGAAGCAAAGATTCGCACTGAAGAACGGCAGCACATGATTCTGAAACCGATCCGCCACCGCACTCGTGTGCGTGCCGTGATAGATCTCAAAGCTGTTCTTGATGCCGTAGTTGTCCATCAGGTCGTGAAACTTCGTCGCATCAAACCGCAGATTGTCCTGATCCCCAACATCCATCGCAATCGCACGATACTGCTTCAAATTCCCGGCATACTGATCCACAAACGCCAGCGGAGCGTTCGCCGCCCACTTCGCCACAATCTCCGGCTGTACGACTCCATCCTTCACCGGCAGGTCAAAATACAGCGGCGGATTCTTCGGATCCGGTGACCACGCCGCCGCACTCGCCAACTGAACCCCAATTCCGAACGGCTGCTTCGCCCCATCCGCCGGCGACTTCATCGCCTTCACCACATCCTCGATATTCTGCGTCGGCCTCGCATTCGCCGCAGTCGGCGGCGCCCCCGGAGTCCGCGCGCTCATGCAACACGGGCTCATCACATACAAGCTCCCAAACACATCCGGATATTTCATCCCAATCCGGGACGCACCATATCCACCCATCGAGTGCCCCGCCAGCCCGCGCGCCCTGCGATCCGCAATCGTCCTGTAGTGCGCATCGACATACGCGACCAGATCACGCGCTACAAACCGCTCAAAATCTCCTGTCGTAACAGAGCTCGAATACATCGACCCGCCATAGATCGTCTTCGAATCCGGCAGCACGACGATCATCTCCTTCGCGCCCTGCGCAAACGCTCCTTCGATCGTCTGCGGCACACGAATTTCGTGCGCCCACTGCTCCGCTCCAATCGAGTACCCATGCAGCGCATACACCACCGGATACCGCCGGTGCTTGTCCTTTGCATAGCTCGGCGGCAGAAACACAAACACATCGCGGTCCGCCGACTCACCCTCCAGATTTCCTTCAATCGCCGCTGAACGCACCTTGATATGCTCTACCGCCGCAGGCTTTGCGCCCGCGACCACCGGGGGCACCTCCGTCTGCACCTGAGCACCCAATACCCCCGCGATCAAACAGCAACCAACAACCGCAAACATTCGCTTCATGTTTTATTTCTCCAGATTTCAAATGTTCAAACCGAGCGATCTCACCATCGGCGCCATACTATCTCAACGATCCCGTCAGCGCCTCGCCCGCAGTCCGCGGAATACGCCACAATAAGCAGAGGAGAAAAATTAATGGCACAGGCTCGTCTTCTTATGCTTGTCGGCGACTTCGTAGAAGACTACGAGGTCATGGTCCCCTTCCAGACGCTTCAAGTCCTCGGCCACACCGTCGACGCCGTCTGCCCCGGCAAGAAGAAGGGTGACTCCGTCCGCACTGCCATCCACGACTTCGAAGGCGATCAGACCTACACCGAAAAGCGCGGCCACAACTTCGCGCTCAACGCCACCTTCGACGAAATCGACGAGACCCGCTACGACGGCCTCGTTATCCCGGGCGGCCGCGCGCCTGAGTACCTCCGCCTCAACCCGCGCGTCCTCGACATCATCCGCCACTTCGACAAAGCGGGCAAACCCCATCGCCGCTCTCTGCCACGGCCCGCAACTGCTCGCCGCCGCGCGCATCATCCAGGGCAAACGCGTCAACGCCTATCCAGCCTGCGCCCCTGAAGTCGAGCTCGCTGGCGCCGAGTTCGTCTCACTCGACATCACGGGCGCCGTCACCGACGGCAAACTCGTCACCGGCCCCGCCTGGCCCGCACACCCCGAGTGGCTCCGCCAGTTCCAGAAGGTTCTCGAGTCCCACCTCGCCCGCACATCATAACGCTGAAATCGAAGACTCGCGTGGGGCGGGACTATCTCGCCCCACACTTTTGTTCGCCTGCTCTCTATCGGCACACGAATTCATCGATCTGTCGTAAGCCGCTCATCTCGAGCATCGAACAAACCTCACAAAATGACGTAAGGAGACAGTGGCGCCTCTTGTCCACGAGTGTCATTCGTTAACCGTGAGCTGAATCGGTTCCTTCGGAGATGAGCTTTGGGGAAAAGGAACTCAGGGCGGTGGCTGCTGTTCATCCTTCTCGCCGTTGGCGCGAGGACGCGGCTCACGGGTCAAGCTGCCGTGGAGTTGAAGTTGACGGACGCTCCTTCTGCCCTGCTCGCCGCGACATCCTCATCGACCAGCCCGAGGCCACTGTATATACCGCCGCTCGCTCGTAATGCATTCGCGTTCCCCGGTTTCGAAGCGCCTCGCGAATCGAAGGTGAAGTTGGACAGCCAGCGAGAAGAGCCCTTCCACTGGAAAGGGCTGCTGCTGCAGTCCTTCGAGTTCGACATGATGCAGAACGCGACGCGCATCATCACCGCGAAACAAGGGGATCGTCATCTTCTGCTCAACAAGCCCTACTGGTCCGACTACTGGGCATCCCTAGGCCAGTTCAACATGCGCCGCTGGAATGACGGCGACAGCATCCCCGTAAACTACATCGGTCATCCGATGGAAGGTGCTATCGCGGGATACATAGAAATCCAGAACGACCCCCGCGGACGTTCCCTGCGATTCGGCGACGGCAAAGCCTACTGGAAGAGCCGCGAGCGCGCCTTCTGGTGGACCCTCGTGTACTCCACCCAATGGGAGATCGGGCCCATCGGAGAAACTGCCATCTTCAATCAGGGCGGATTCACCTACCCCATCCGCTGCAACAAACACCCAGGCACACCCGACTACTGTGAACAGCCCACATCGACGTACACCAACAACACGGGCTGGGTCGACTTCATCATCACGCCGATCGTGGGCACCCTGTTGGTTCTCGGCGAAGACGTGATGGACCGCTACGTCACCGACCCGCTCGTCGCACACCATCGCGGAAATCTCGGCCTCGACTTCGCTCGTGCGGGACTCAATCCATCGCGCTCGCTCGCCAACATCACGCGCGGCCACTTCCCATGGTGGCGCGACTACGAGCACCCTGACGGCGACAACGAATCCATCATCGTGCATCAGCTCACGAGCGCGGCGGAAGCCGAACCGGCAGACGGCGATAACGCCGATCTCTTTTTGCACTACACCAGTATGGGACTCGGCACCTACACGCCAACCTGCAACAACTGCCGCCGCACGACCGGCGGATTCGGCGCAGAGCTCGACGTGCATCTGCGCAGGTACATCCAGTTTGTGACCGACATCGGCGTGCAGCCGCACGCGAGCCCGCTTCCCGGCCTGAACGCCGGCGGCTCGCTCTTCACCGCGGTCTTCGGCCTGCGTTCCGGCTACGGAGGCCGCTGGGGATCCTTCGGTGTCTCACTCGCGCCGGGCTTCGCATCCTGGTCCAACGCGGAGTTCGCTATATCGCCCGACTACCCTCACCCCGGACCCGGGCGTCAATTCACCTTCGCCACAACTACGGCCATCTCCGGTGAATTCCGTCCGACGCACCAGCTTGCGTTGCGCTTCAGCGTGCAGAACATGCTCATTCGCTATCGAAGCCCCGACCGCGATCCTCCCGGCATCGGCACACCGCCGCGCCTCTCCTTCCTCTCGCACGACAACTTCATCAACTCCACAAACTGGGGACTAAACGTCGGCCCTGTGTTTCGCTTTTAGCTCGCGTCTCCTTCGCAAAAAAGGCCCGCCGCTACCTCAAGGGAAGCGGCGGGCTTTTGCTTCAGTGATCGGGATCAGTGGTCGCTCTGGTTCGCAGGCACTGTGACAGTCGCGGTCTGTAGTGTTGAGTTGCCGGAGATATCCGTCACCTTGTAAGCGATCGTATAAACCCGCCCCGTGCTTCCGTGTCCGGTGTCACGCTCGGATTGCAACTGGAAGAAGCGGTCGTCCGTGCCGAAGGCCGCACCTTGCACGAACCCGGTCCCCGGGTCGCTGCTTGTGACCGAGACGAGCGTCACAGTCGGGTTCGGATCGCAATTGTCCGTCGCCGTGATCGTAGCCGTCACATCAACGAACTTGTGATTGGGCGGCCACAGCACGTTGGGCGTCACAGACACGTTAACCGCGGGCCCCTGAACGTCCAGAATCTGCAGAGGCGATGCGGCCGAAGCAGTTAGCACATCCCCGGCAACGTTCTTGAACGTCAGCAATGCACTTGCTCCTGTAAACGTTCCGGGGCAGGCGTTCGCCGGCACAGTAAATCCTGCGCTCTGGCTCGGCGTATCCCCAACCTTGATGACGTCCAGCGGTGTGGTCTGCTGGGTCCCATCAGGAATGGTGATCTGCAATACGGAGGACACGGCGGGTCCTTGTCCACTATTTGCAGCCTTCACCACGTAGTTCAACTGATCGCCCGGCTTCGCCGTTGCCGGGCCCATCTCAGACAACAGGATGGCCGGTTGCGAGGTCGCCCTTATATGTTGTTTGGTTTGATTGATTGTGTCCGGATCGGCTTCCTGCTCCGTAAAGGCGCCACTTCCTGAGGATGTAGACCCCAGTGCAAGCAGACTGTAGTCAAGCTCCTGCCAATCGTTGAAGCTCTTCAACACCTGTTCCTGCGAAGGTGTAAACCCGACCTGCACCACCTGTGAATCGTCGGGTTTGGCTGTCGTGTCGCAAAACCGGTTCGGCCCATCGTTGACCGAATTGGTGTTGCCGTCCACCGAATCATCACTGCCCAGCGTCTTGGTATCGAGAGTCTTGTTTGTCCCCGCAGTGATGCAGATACCATCGTTGTTGGTATCCGCAGAAACGTTGGTGAAAATCGGTCCGCAGCGCGAGACGCCCTCATTGATCTTGTTGCCGTTCCAGTCCTGAAGCCCGAATGCCGGGCCGATACCAACACACTCATCAAGGTTCGTCTCATCCAGATCGATGATCTGCGTGCCGCCGGACCCGAATCTGGAGTAGTCGCACCCTCCCGGCAGCAGACCCGCCTTGGCCAGAACCGTGCAGAACTGGAACGAATAGTTCATCACGCTCAGATAGTTAGGCTTGCTGTTGGTCCCTTCATCGCCGCCGTGCTGCAGGCCCAGCGTGTGACCCAGTTCGTGCATGAACGTCCCCGGCTGCTGTCCAGTGCCCACTGAGAAGCCGTTCAGATCAACGTCCCAGCACGCCGTGCCATCGGTGTGCGTTCCTCCCAGCGTGACCATGAAGTTATGCCTGCTCGCATCCGTCTCTCCACTCGTGCAGTCCCCCGAAGCCGCACGCACGTTGGTCTGGTGTCCCCACACGAGATACCGGAAGATCGCCTCGCGCTTGGGATCGAAGTTCGCCTTCTTCAGATCCGCGAACTTCGTCAGGTTTGCGGTGTTCTTCCCGAAGCCGTCGATGATCTCGTTTCCGGCCTCCGCGATCGCCGTGCCGCCGCCGCCCATGTCGCCGTAGGTTCCGGTTACACCTCCGGCCCCGGCAACGGAAACCACCATTCCCGCCCCATACTGCGACCCGGTATCAACGTGCAGTTGTACGCCTGTGGTGCCATCAGGATTCTGCACCGGCGCATTCGCAAACGACTGCACGATCTGCGCGATCGAGCTCTTGTTCGGCGCATGAGTATGGTTCGTGGCCTGCAAAAAGTCAGACTCGACAAACACATCTTTGCGCATCGGATTCGCGCCCATTGACGCCAGGTCCAGATCGATCACGCCATCGTTGTCGGTATCGACACCGGACGTCTCCCACACATCCAGCAGACCGTCGTCATCAGAATCGAAGCCCATCTGGAAGCACATGTTGGCGTTGTTGCCGCCGAGATCGTTGTCGGGCCGGCTGCAGTCCTGCGGCCAATTAATGTCACCGCCCCACTTGCCGCCATTCACGTTCGGGTCCACGGTGAAGTCGAGCGAGTTGCCCGGCGCCGATCTTGATGTCGGCCTGATCATCGCTAAAGAGTGTGTCGAAGTCCCATATCTCGATGTGCACGTGAACGGGCTGGCCCGCAGCCACCATCTGCGTGAAAACCCACGGAGTCGGCGCGCTGCACTCCGGAATCTTGGAAAACCAGTTGAACAACTGGAAGGGAATGAGAATGCCGGTGGAAAAATCATCGCCGTCGTTACAGGCGCCGCTGCCGTTCTTGTTGTCCTGCTGAACGCCGTTGATCGTAACCTTGGCATAGTAGTCGGCAATGATTCCATCAATGGGATCGACGTCGCCATCAAGCTGTGTCAGCCCGGTGATGTAAACCTTGAACGGCACATTCTGCGCAGCTGCCTTCGACGGCCACATCATCGCCACGGCACCACACGCAACCAGAAGCACAAACCACCGTATCTTCGACATTGTCATCTCTCTTCTCCTCTCAGCTGGAAACGCCCATGGCTCCGCGACCGCGGCGGACACGGAGTCCAGCCGCAGAAGTCGGGTCCAGTTCGAGCGATCAATCAGTTCGCAATAGAGCCCATCGCCTGTCGCGAATGTCCGGCCTCCCAGGTTGGGTTCCGGAATCCCGCAAAGAAACGAAGAGAAACGGCGGCACCAGACGACTTCGCAGATGCAATCGATCTGCATAACAACTCTGCAACCTACAAGCCCGGAAACCGTCTTAGGCGGGGAGAATTGACGGTGTTTGACAATTCGTGCGTGGGATATTCAAGCAAAGTATCAACGGAAGTCAAGACGTTTCATGCAACGGTGTCAAGTACTTCGTCTCCTGCTACGACTGATTACAGCCGGAAGGTCACACTCCCTCCTGCTACTTCTATATCGAAAAAGAGTCACGATTCACGACAAGCCCCGCCTCGCCACCAGGCGCGGCCTTCTCAGGCATCCACGTCATGTTGGACCCGACATCAAAAAAATGCGTAATCTCACGGCGCTCTTCCGTATACCTCACGTATGTTCGACGATGACGTGACAACGGCGGCCTTCATGGAGCGCGACGCGCAGCAAATCGCCCGCAACCTGCGCCGCAAGGATGTCGCCTTCCTGCAGACGTTAGTCGAGCAATATCAGTACCGCCTCGTTCGCTATCTCATCTACCTGCTGGGCAGGCGCGATGGCGTCGACGATCTGGTGCAGGAGACGTGGCTCCGTGTGCTCGAGCGCGGCTCCTCCTACGACGGCCATTCCCGCTTTGAGCCGTGGCTCTTCCGAATCGCGCGCAATCTTGCGCTCGACGACCTTCGCAAGCGGCGAACCTTCAGCCTTGACTCGGCTCAAAGCGAAGAGTGGGATGCCGTCGCCCTGTCGCCCACATCTACAGCGCCATCCCCGTTTCTGCTCGCAGCAAGGTCCGAGGACGCCCAACGGCTTGCGAACTCCATGCAAACCCTCGAACCTGGCTGTCGTGAGGCCCTTGTTCTTCGCTTTCAGGAGGAGCTGTCGCTGCAGGAAATATCCATCGTCGCGGATGCGCCTGTCTCTACGGTCGCGTCGAGAATCTATCGCGCACTCGCAACCCTGCGGTCGCAATTGGAGGAGCGGAAATCATGATCTCTGACCGTCACGAACCCTTTCGGAACATGATCGACGAGGCTCTCGTCGCCGGGACCTCGGCTGCCGCGCAGCCGCCGTTGAACGAGCATCTCCAGTCGTGCGCCCAATGCCGCGAGTATCTCGAGACCACCACTCGAGCAATCGCCAGTCTCGGCAGCTTCTCGTTTGAAGTCGATCCGACCCTCCAGACAAAAGTTTCCGACGCCATCACGTTGCGCGCGCAGCAGCTTCAGCCCGCACAATTCAGCGCCGATCGACTAATCATGGTCTGCCTTCTCGCCCTCGCCCTGACAGTCGCCGGCTCGTTCTTCGATCTCAAGTTCGGCAGCCTGCTTGCCTCTGCCCTCAACCTTCATAGTGCGCAACTGCAGCACGGTCTGCTGACGTTCCGGATCATCTCTTCCCTCTGTCTCCTGCTCCTGTTCCCCATGTTGCCGCTGCTGTCCCGGCGTAAAGAAAGGATTCTATGAACACTCGTCCCTTTTTTCAGGTTGTGCCGAAGTCAGTCCAGCTTTGGGCGTGGATCACGGTCATCGGTGCCGTTATCACCGGAATGTCCGTCGGAGTATGGGCCACCGCCGCTCATCACGCATCGCTGTGGACAATTCCTCTATACGGTGCCGCTGGCCTCTTCATCGGCACTCTGTTCGCCACCTGGCTGCTTGGCCTCGGGTTCGTCTTCGCCGACGCCCGCCGGCGCGCCATGCAACCGGTCCTCTGGGTCCTGGTCGCCATCTTGATTCCGCATCTGTTGGGGTTCCTGCTCTATTTCGTGCTGCGCCAACCTCTCGCGTCACCCTGCGGCCACTGCGGACAGACAATTCCTTCAGGCCAGCGATTCTGCTCGTGGTGCGGCACCCCCCAGACTCCTCCGCCCGCAGGCAATGCACCATCCGCCTTCGGCCCGACTCCCGGAACCAGCCGCTGACAGCGCTTCGCCCCAACCCTACTGACAGATCCTGTCAGTAGCCTCTCGTATCCTATAAGGATGGACTTCCAGCTCCACACGGACTACACACCGCAGGGCGACCAACCCACCGCCATTCGCGAGCTCGTCTCCGGCCTCCACGCCGGCGAAAAAGATCAGACCCTGCTCGGCGTCACCGGCTCCGGCAAGACCTTCACCATGGCCAAGGTCATCGCAGAGCTCAACCGCCCCGCGCTCATCCTCGCCCACAACAAAACTCTCGCCGCGCAGCTCTATCACGAGTTCAAGCAGTTCTTCCCCACCAACGCCGTCGAGTACTTCGTCTCCTACTACGACTACTACCAGCCCGAAGCCTACATTCCCTCCGGCGACCTCTACATCGAAAAAGAATCCACCATCAACGACGAGCTCGACAAGCTCCGCCTCTCCGCCACGCGCTCCCTCTTTGAACGCCGCGACGTCATCATCGTCTCCTCCGTCTCCTGCATCTACGGCCTCGGCTCGCCCGAAGCCTACTACGGCATGCTCATGCTCCTCGAGAAAGGTCAGAAGCTCAAGCGCGAAGACATCACCCGCCGCCTCGTCGAAATCCTCTACGAGCGCAACGACGTCGACTTCCGCCGCGGCACCTTCCGCGTCCGCGGAGACATCATCGAGGTCTACCCCACCTACGACGAAAACGCCTACCGCATCGAGCTCTTCGGCGACGAGATCGACTCCCTCTCGCAAATCGATCCGCTCTTCGGCACCGTCCGCCAGAAATATTCGCGCCTCCCCATCTACCCCAAATCGCATTACGTCGTCCAGCCCGAGCGCAAATCCACCGCCATCAACTCCATCGTCGCCGAGCTCATCGACTGGGAAGCGCAGCTCGAAAAAGAAGGCCGCCTCGTCGAGTCCCAGCGCATCCATCAGCGCACCCGCTTCGACCTCGAGATGATTAAGTCCGTCGGCTACTGCCACGGCATCGAAAACTACTCGCGCCACTTCTCCGGCCGTCTCCCCGGCGAACCACCCCCAACCCTCCTCGACTACTTCCCCCGCGACTTCATGACCTTCATCGACGAGTCGCACGTCTCCGTTCCGCAGCTCCACGGCATGTGGCACGGCGACCGCTCGCGCAAACAAAACCTCGTCGACTACGGATTCCGCCTCCCCTCCGCGATGGACAACCGCCCGCTCCGCTTCGAAGAGTGGGAGTCCCGCATCGGCCAGACCATCTACGTCTCCGCCACGCCGGGGCCTTATGAGCTGACGAAGTCCGCCGGCGTCGTCGTCGAGCAAATCATCCGCCCCACCGGCCTCGTCGACCCGCAAGTAGAAATCCGCCCCATCAAAGGCCAGATCGACGATCTCCTCGCCGAGATCCGCGACCGCGCCGCCATCAACCAGCGCGTCCTCGTCACCACCCTCACCAAGCGCATGGCCGAAGACCTCGCCAACTACTACTCCGAGGTCGGCGTCCGCTGCCGCTACATGCACTCCGAGATCGAAACCCTCGAGCGCATCCGTCTCCTCCGCGACCTCCGCCGCGGCGAGTACGACGTCCTCATCGGCATCAACCTCCTCCGCGAAGGCCTCGACCTCCCCGAGGTCTCGCTCGTCGCCATCCTCGACGCCGACAAGGAAGGATTCCTCCGCTCCCAGGGCTCACTCATCCAGACCATCGGCCGCGCCGCCCGCCACCTCGAAGGCCGCGCCATCCTCTACGCCGACAAGATGACCGACTCCATGCAGCGCGCCATCGACGAAACCAACCGTCGCCGCGAAAAGCAGGAGTTATACAACGAAGCCAACGGCATCGAACCCCGCACCATCATCCGCGCCATCAACGACTCCCTCGCCACCATCCTCAAGGCCGACTACAACGACCTCACCGAAGAGCTCTCCCCCACCGCCGAAGAACTCACCTTCAACACCCAGGCCGAGCTGGACAGTTACATCGCGAAGTTAGAAACCGAAATGCGCGAATCCGCCAAAAAATTCGAATTCGAACGCGCCGCCACCCTCCGCGACCAAATCAAAGAATTGCGTACCAAGGAGTTTCTCTTCAGCTAATCCCGACCGCGAGCGGAGCAGGTGGGAGACGATCCCACCGCGCCAGTAACGCAGTTCCGACCCAAGCACACCAGAACGCCACCAGAGCACCACAAAGCTGAATCACATTATTGCGCCGGTTGATCATGTGATTCCCAGCCATCAAGAAAAAGATCGTCGAGTGCAAGACATAGAGGAGCGCCGTAGTCGCCGGATACACCCACTTCTTGTATTTACGCAGCGTGAATCCTGCAATGGCAGTCGTGATCAGGTACCCCGTATAGCCGAAGAACATCAGTACGGCTGCGGATAAGACAGGGACAGCCGCAAACATGCTCTGCCCGTTCTGCGGAGGTAGCCATTGCTCGCGATGTGCGTCGACCAGAACGAACAGGCAGAGGACCACACTCGTCCCGGCGGCTTCCGCCAGCATCTCGACCGTCCAAGCAGCACACCGCCGCATGGTCCACGCAAAATCCCGGCGCCACAATGTCGTCTCAACCATGACTCTGAAATTACTCCGCATCTCTTATACCGTAGGTGGCCCATTCATGCGCGTATTTTGCGCATGAGTGGGGAACACCGAAGACCCATTCCCAAAACAGCAACTCATCCTGTATTACCATTTCCCCATGCCCAGCGGGCTTAGGCGATATCAGACCTCCGGCCACGACCACTTCATCACCTTCACCTGCTACCACCAGCACCCGTACCTCGACAACGACCCAGCCCGCACTCTCTTCGAGCAGACCCTCGAAACCCTCCGCAAGCGCCACGATTTTTCTGTATTCGGCTACGTCATCATGCCAAACCATGTCCACCTGCTGCTCAGCGAGCCAAAGCATCACCTGCTAGCCGACACCATGCGCGCGCTGAAGACCGAAACCTCGAAGAAACTAAAGCAGGACCGCCCTCAGTTCTGGCAGCGCCGCTACTACGACCGCAACATCCTCACACAGAAAGAGTTCGTCGAGAAGCTACGCTACATCCATCGCAACCCTGTTGCCGAAGGGCTTGTCGAACGCCCCGAAGACTGGCCATGGAGCAGCTATCGTCGCTGGCTCACAGGAGAACGTGGCCGGCGGGTGGCCCGATCACAACAACACTGGGGTGCCCCGTTCATGACAGTCTCATCGTCATGAGCGGGTGAGGAGCCCCGACCCCGCACCACCCTCAACACTTCGGGAACCCCGCTCATGGACACAATACGTCCATGAACGGGCCACCCATTCGGTATCATCCCCAAATGCCGAGCCGTCTCAAGCGTTACCACACCTTCGGCCATGACCACTTCGTCACGTTCAGCTGCTACCACCGTCTTCCCTATCTCGACAACGATCACGCCCGCATCGTCTTCCTCGACACTCTCGAGCGCCTCAGGAAGCGGCATCAGTTTTACGTCTTCGGCTATGTCCTCATGCCCGAGCACGTCCACCTGTTACTCAGCGAACCACCAAAGAAGAGTCTGAGCGGTATCTTCCGTGCGCTCAAAACCGAGACATCGAAACAACTCAAAGGCGAACGACCACGCTTCTGGCAACTCAATTACTACGACTTCAACGTCTTCACCCAACCTAAATTCGTCGAAAAACTCCGCTACATCCACCGCAACCCCGTTGTGCGCGGCCTCGTCGAAAATGCCGAAGACTGGCCATGGAGCAGCTATCGCCACTGGCTCACAGGCGAAACCGGACAAGTCGAAATCGAATCCCACTGGACCTGGACACAGCGTGAACGTGCAGGCCGCCCACTCACCCCATGAATCACCACACAAGGGGTGCCCCCGTTCATGACGGTCTCATCGTCATGAGCGGGGGAGGATGCGAGTATAAAATTCGCGGCATGAAACTCAGTCGTTATTTCGCACTCCTGTCTTGTCTGTTCTTCTTCACTGCCGTAGTTCACGCCCAGACCCTGACAGGCAAGTGGAACTCAACGGTCGAGCTCAGCGGCCAGGGCGGGACCCCGACCTTCGTTCTGCAGCAAAGCGACGACAAGCTGACCGGCACCTACTCCGGCGCGCTCGGCGAGGCTCCTCTCCACGGAACCGTCAAAGGCGCCGACATCACCTTCGACTTCGACGCCTACGGCGCCACCATCCACTACGTAGGCAAGCTCAGCGACGACGGCAAAAAAATCACCGGCACCTGCGACTACGGTCAACTGGGCAAAGGCACCTTCACCGCAACCAAAGCCGAAGCAGCCCCGGCAAAACAATAGGACTCGGGCCGCCCGCGATCTACTTCACCCGCTCCCAATACAACCTGTATGTGGCGTCTTTACGAGCGATCGCCCCGCCCTTGCCGTCTTCTCGCGGGATCAGCACCATGCGATCGTTGCCCCGAAATTCCACCCACCGCACGTGATCGCGGCCGCGAAGATCCGGGTACGAACTGTCTTCAACGTGGTGCGTGATCGTTCCTGCCGCCTCGTCCACCGTATACGTCCCGTAGTAACTGAAGTAGCTATCGAACGCCGCCGCTTTCTCTGCCTGGGTTCCCGCACCCAGCCCTCCCGCAAACTTCCCGCGTCCAGTCCGGTTCGCAATCTGCACCGACATCGTTCCTGACGAGTCATAAACAATCAAACCCATCGGGTGATCGTAAAAACCAGGCAGTCCCGGCGGCTGCCCCTCAACCGAGACAAGCCGCCATGCGCCCACGATCTTTTTCGCAAGCAGACCCTTCTGGCCCTGCGCCAGGGCGCCAGACACACCAAGACAAAAAATCATCACCCAACACGCAATCACTCGACGCATGGCAAGCCAGTATAAAGTTCTTGCCCTAACGCCATCCCCGTCCCAACGAACCCGCGAAAAACATCGAATTGCGCGATTATCGAAACGCAGCCGGACGAAATCCTCAGAAATCGTCCTTTTCAACATTTCTTAGTGACATACAAATGAATGTTCCACGGGGAACACTCCTGTTCCACGCCCTCACCGCAATAGTTATCTCGTCGGCCAGCAAAAAGAGAAAGGCTGCCGGGCGCAGTGGCCTGCGGCAGCCTTGCGGTTTCTTCCTGCTGGTTCTGATTGGGGAGGTTGAGTAGAAGCTTGCGGACTTAGGCGGCCAACCTCTCGGCGACCTTGACCTCGAACTGGTGCCGAATGATGTCGCGGTTGCGTTCGACGAACGCAAGTTTATCCGCGAGACAGCTCTCGAGAAGAACGCCCACGCCGTAGTGCCCGGTGAGATCGCTGGCAGCGACCAACGCCATGTACTCGGCGACGCGAAGGTTGGTGAGATGCATCGCCTTGATGAGGACGTAGAGACGCCTTGCGGTCGGATTTTGCATTTCGCTGAGTTCCCTGCGGAAGTCCTCAACGAGAGTTTCCTGAAGTTGCGTCTTCCCCGCGGCTGGCTTTTCGCCGATGAGCTTGAAGCATTGATCCAGATTTGCAAGATCCTGTTCGGTGATCGTGGCCCGGGCTTCCAGAGCCTCTTTGATGTCTGGATTCTGGGCAAGCTGGGCGAGTTCCTGGTAGACCTTCGTGCTGCGTTCTGTGCTTTGACGGAGATCGCTTAGTAACCGGACGAATAGTTCTTTACCGTTTTGAATTGGCATAACATACATCTCCTAACGCAGAACGTATGCCTGTCGACGGAAGCCTGTCTATGATAGGTCGTCCTATGAGGAGCTGATCTTTTGCACTGTTTGTGCAACAGGTTTACGAGCGTCAATGGCGTAACGTTTATGCACGCAGAGGTTTGGGACAAGCATCGCAACGACACTCTTCTCTCAGAGTCCATCGAACGATTAGCTGACTATTTACAGGAGTCAGCTCCAGCTGCGAATCGCTTGCACTTTTGTCAGCCCGCTGCGCGCTCCAAGCTTTTTCAACTGCCGAGCTCAACAGCTGCTCCAGTGCTCGCAATCTTCCGTAGAGACTTAAGAGACCTGTTTGGGAGCGGGTGGCCGCGAGTAAGTTGGCGATGCCGGATTAGCGAAGAAGGGAGAGCGGAACCAACACTCGAACGTAGTCACAAAAGACACCATGCGAGGCATCGAAATACTGAAAATCGGTGAATGAAACCGCACTGTTGCTCTGTACTTCGTTGCTGAATTGCGACAAAGTGTATCGACTACCGGTTCGCTGTCCAGATTTATAGGCACTGTTTATGGCGTCTTGTGTTGCTAAATTCCGAGCTGTCGCCAAATCCTTATGAGTACCTTTGCCGACAAAATAGTAGCCCGACCCTCCAGCACTCCCGTTCGTAGCGGTCCACGCCGGTAGCGGCGGCGATGCCTGTCCTGCATACACTGGCGTCAAAAACTCAAAGTATGCGATCGAGCCAGTCTCCTTGCCAGTGTGCGAGACCTCGGCCGATTGGCTGTTTATCGCATTTACGTTCTCATCGAACAGGCTCTTGGCTACGCCACTGAACTGATTCAAATTGCTGGCAAAGATTGAGTACAACTGTCCCTGGAGTGCGGGGTCCGCCTTGGAGTAGTCTTCCAATGCTCCCGACATCGCTGCGACGAACGGTTCTGCTGTGCTCACAGCCCTGCGGTAGGTCTTGTAGTCGGTGACCAGAATTACTTGCACCAGCAGAGTGATCACGCTGATTGTGCTTCCGAGGCCAACGGTGGCTAGCTTGCATGCCTTATGGCGAGACGTCTGGAGAACGCCGATACTGATTCCCAGAATGCCGACCGCAACGGCTGCATACATTCCCCAGGCCGCATCGGAGCGCCAGGCAGCCAGTTTGGAGTTGCAAAGTGAATACTGACTCTGTAAGAACGCGGGATCCATCGGCAGTGTGTTTGAATTCGCTTGAGCCTGAACGGAGAGCGAGAATGCAAGAAAAATCAGCAATAGCTTGAGAGCACCGAAGATCCTCATGTGACTGCTTGCTGTAGTAGCCATTGTCTTGCTCCTGAACGAAGGCACGAAATTCCAATGTCGATGCGTTTCCAGCCCCTCTACTTATGGGAATGCGGGATTCAGGGGAAAAAAGGGCCACTCGTGGAAAGACGTTGGTTGGGAAAGCAAGGGCGGGCGGCCACTCATATCCTGATCCACCACACCCTGAGTGTTCCATTCATCGCAGTCTCATCGCGATGAGTGGAGTATGCTTCCGCCCATCTCCGCACGCCGAGCAGCCTCAGGCGATACCACACCTTCGGTCGCGACCACTTCGTCACCTTCAGTTGCTACCGCCGCTCCCATTCCTCAACGACGACCACGCCCGCACCGTCTTGCTCGATACCCTCGAGCGCCCCAGGAAGCGAAACCAGTTCTAGCTGACCGCCCAACAGGATACCCGCTCGCCCGGGAAACGAAGTCCAAACCGCGCCAGCAATTCGGGAACGCTCTCTGGCTTCATCTCGAGGCTGTAACGCTGGCAAAGCGCACCCAGCGCTGCGGGGTCCATCTTGCTCACACCGCCAAGGTCGTCGATCTCGCGAAAGAACTGCTCGAATCCCGGCGGGGCGATGATCTCCAAAATTCGTGCAGGTGTATCCCCGGCGTTCCAGAACGTGTGCCATTGATTCCGCGGTTTGAAGATCAGATCACCTGGCTTGCCGATGAGAACCTCGTCACCGAGAAGAGCGCCGACCGAACCCTCGAGGACAAAACTATATTCGTCTTCGCGAGCGTGGCGGTGAAGCGGTGCCGCGAGAGCTCTGGGAGACATCGGGTGTTCGATCAGCGAAAACCCTCCGCCCGATTCGAGCCCGTCGATCATAAAACGCACGCCGATACTGCCGAGGAAACCAATTCGGCCCTGTCCGGCTCCCAGTACCTTTGCAGAAGTGTCCATTGCGTCAGACGATTGCAAGACGATGACCCTCCAGTATTCAAAATTACCGACCAGCTAACCTATTTGATCGTTCGCCGCATCGTCAATCGATAAGAGAGGGCCGGTGGCCCACTCATTTCCTGACCGCCATACCTCGAGTGCCCATTCATCGCGTCATTATCGCGATGAGTGGGGCCGTCCGCCGAAAGCAAAAGAGCCCTGCATTCGCGGGGCTCTCTCACTTACTCTCGTGTTTCTACGACAACCGCCGCCGCATCACTCCCGCAAATCCCAGCAGCCCCGTTCCCAGCAGCACGAAGCTCCCCGGCTCCGGCGTCAAGCTGACCGGCACTGCGGAACCATGGTTGTCTGGATGGACAGGGTCGCCATTCAAAGCATCGTCAACCTCGTAGTCGGCGGGGGCACCCGCGATTTCGCCATTGCTCCACAGATCGACCGAGTAACCGCCGGCCACATAGAACGCCACACCATAAATGTCGAACTCGCCACCCGAGAATGGATATCCCGGAGGGCCTCCCGGCGTCTCCGGAGGGCACACCAGTGGTGAGTTTGCGCCCGGATAAAACAGCTCGTCATAGGTAAACGGTATCGAAGCGTCCGTACCGGTCGGAACAAACGTTCCACCCGGATTGACGCTGGGCAAACCGGATACAGGCGCCAGTCCGGTGATCGACGCGTTGATCAGCCCTATCGAAGTATCCGTGAACGTACCGCTGATTCCGGTGACTTGAAAACCGCCCGGAACACCAGGAACGGCTATGTTCGAAACCTGCAGAACGAAATTGCCGCTAAGGGTGCCGGGGTGGGGGTCGCCTGAAACTGTATTGCCGGTGAACGCGACGCCGAAAAATGAATCAGCTCGGGCCGGCGTAACCGCAAACGTCATCGCGGCTATAAGTAGAACTGGCAATCCAACATTCCAGCGCCGCTTCGCCTGCACTGGTGACGCATTTCCCCGTTCCGGGCATGACCCTGCGCATGCCGGAGTCTTCTGAAAGGGCCTGACTCTCATGTCTTTCTCTCCTACAGTTGGATGGGATTGCTAAATGGATGAATGCGGCGAGGTTCCTGCTCAGGTTGCCGCAGACGAGGGATCTCGCCGCTCCGATGGAATTTCAATTGAAGTGACTTGGACTTACAACCTACCTGCCGGATGTTCGGCCATTCATTTTGCTCAGTCAAGAGGAAAGGTCCTTCTCTGTTCCGCGCAATGTCTTGCACATCCCGCCGGCGGGTGCCCACTCATGCGCAGAGCGCATGAGTGGGGACCGTCTTACTTCGGCGCTACAACTCCTAGAAGTTGTAGCCGACGTACATGCGGAACGTGGGAGTTTCCCCGGCCCACAGGTTGGTCTTCATCTCGACGAACATCTTGCGCCTTTGTGCGCCCGCAAAGATGTTAAGGCCGGTGCTGTATTGGAAATCGCTGAAACTGGTTTCACCGTTGCTGGCGGCCCGATTAACGAAGTTGAACGATGGACCTGCGCCGAGGTACGGAATCCATCCACTCTTCGCCTGGTTGAAGTGGAAGGCCACATCACCATTCACCGCATACATGTCCGTCAACTCTCCGAAGCCAAATTCCAGGTTTGGCTGGAACATCAGGCGCTTGCTGAAGAACGGACCGAACTGCGCTTGGGGGCCGAACATAAACAGTTCGGGGTCAAGGCCAAAACCAGCACGTATGCCGATGTGCCATTTGCGGGCTTCCTGCTCAATCTTCAGTGATGTCTCATTCACCGGGCCAGCGGGCGTGCCTTGAGCTCCCGTTCCGCCATGAGCCTCGGTGCCGGTGGCGTGAACCGTGGTGGTGGAGCTGGGAGGAGCGGCCTGGGTACTGGGAGCGGCGGCCTGGGTGGTGGGGGCAGCCTGGGTCGTGGGCGCGGCCGCTGGGGTCGTGCCGGCGACGCTAGCCTCGCCGGGTTGAATCACAGTGACGCCGTCGGCCACCCGCGTGCCATTCGGCCCCGGCAAACTACCCTGGACGCGAACCCGGACATCTGGCCTGACCGATTCGTTGGGCACAACGTTAGGACCGTAGGTAAACAGATGAAACCGGTTTTGGTCCGATCGAACGACCAGAGTCTCCGGAGTCGTGGAAACCACAGTGCCTTCGATGATGTGGAGCACATTGACATCATCGGCGGCTCGAGTACCATCGGCGTCCGCCTCACCACCGTGGACGCGAACCCGGTCATTTACCTTGAGGTCGCCGGGGGCGTTGCCGTGACTGGTGAACAGATGATACTGGTTATCGTCCGATCGAATGACGAGGGTGTCGGGAGTCATGGAAACCACAACTCCTTCGACCGTGTGCTCGTTTCCCTGCGCCTGGGCCGAAGGCGCATCGGGAGGACTCGGTTGAGCCTGAACTGTTACAACCAGGGCGGCGGATACGCACAGAGTAGAGAGCACGCGCAGAACAGGACCTCGCATAAGTTTTCTCCTTGTAATTAGCCCTATGTGGATACAGAGATAAAAACTGAACCTGAATTCTGATGAACCCATCAAGTTCGGCTCATAACACGCCTGCTTTGCCCTACAAGGTTGAAGTGGTGACGGCAGGTCTTGCTGGTTGATTCCTGCCTTGGCCGCCTTGAACCTTTTCCTTACTATTCGCTGGGAGTGCACGGGATTCGACCGGTTGAATTTGCGTCGTCGCCCGCCGAGAATTCCTTATCGCTCATCGGAATCTCCGCACCTGTCCTCCTAGCAGCGCAAACTATCAATCGGGGTGGCTTGCTACAACTGTCGCTTGTTACAGAGGGATGTCGGCGGATGGCCACCTGGTAGTTTTCGAACCACGACTAATTTTCGGGTGCCTAATCAATACGCGCAGCGCACGCGTGGCACGACGATCTCGCCGGAGCGATCTCGAACAGTGAGCTGCGGTCGAGCGCGAAATTGAATCTCTCCAGGCCCGTGTCCCCAACCCTGAAGCGTTCTCAATCCAGCGGAGCCTCGCGCTTCATCGCCTTATGTTGTTCTCGAAGTCTTCCCTGTCTACACAACCATGCCGCACGAACCAGCTTCCTCATTGAGCTCGAAAAACTTCGCGTTCGGCACGAGTTCTACGTCTTCGGCTACGCACTGATGCCGGAGCACTCCACCTGCTCCGAACCCAAAGCGCATAAGCCGGCCCTCCCTGCAACCAGGCCCACCCTTACCTTCGCGGTCGTGGGAAATACACCGTCATCAATCGCGGGCCGATGAACCTTGGCCCAATCAACCCCAGCACGCGGTCAATCGACTCTTCCGTCCGCATACCAGCCTTATGCGTCGTCCGTATGCCCTTGGCAACCATGTTGCAGATCTCAAAGCGATTGTTGCCATAGGACAGCGCAAGATGAATCTTCTCAGAACGCACAGGGTCTCCAGTCGTACAGGTGAATGTCGCGTGTGCTACGGACTCATCTGGAGTTTTGAATGAGAGAAAGGCGGGGCTACCCCCACTCTACGCTCTTTTCCTCCCACCCGGCTGCGCCGCAAGTGCAAATCGCCAAACGGCAAACCGAAGCGCGAGTTCGCCCAAAAAACGAATTCGAACGTGCTGCGACCCTTCGCGTCCAAAGCGAAGATTTGCGCACCAAACAGGTTCTTATTCAGTCAAGAACGTGGTTCTTAAGAGCTTGCTTCGGCGTCCATCTTATGCTCTGATTCTGTGGCAACAAGCCTTGACGAGGCGAGCATGTCCTTTACAAAGTGCATCGTGCTCTTGCTCGGCCTTCTCGTCCAGGAGGCCGTTCCTCCGGCCGCTCCCGTACAAACAAAGCAACTCGTCGATATTCATCAGGAATTTAGCGCCCGAACATCCGAGTTCACAAATCCCCAATCCAAAAGCTACTGGAAAAGCCACCCGCGTTATCCGGCCGGCCATTTGAATAACGCCTTGACGCAGGCAAAATCCGAGTTGATAGCCTCGTTCCCTGCTGAAGCAGAGCCTCTTCGCCAGTATGTGCAAACTCATTTTCCATCGAAAATGGAGGGGCACAGCGATAGCGACAAAGTCGACATGCGAGAATGCGGTCCTTACATCACCACCGCAGAGTCAATGTTCGAACACCTTCAGCGGTTGAATGCCTATCAGGTGAACCTGACAATCGATAGCAACAAAAATCAGGCCACTTTCACGCTGCACTCGGCTACCGGCCGCAGCTGGTCCCAGATTACGAAGGGCCAACTTCTACTCTGGCGCGGCGAATACAAATACGATCTTGCGAAGTCCGGTCAGAAAACGATCACCGGAAGCCTTGATTTCGTCACGCAGCCCGGAAGTCTGCTCGTCTGCACGTTTGTTCCGGAAGGAGCGGCTGACACCGCAATGCCCTGCCAACTCAAAACTCCCGATACGGCAAAGCGATGAGCTCTGCGCCCCAACCTGCCATGAGCGAATCCATGGGTAGGCTGCCCCCCTTGGCGAATGCCTGGGTGCGTTATCTCCTGGGATTCAGTATCAGCGTTGGCGTCGGGCTTGCGCCCTATCTCGGAAAAGTGAAAGTACCCCTTTTCACCCCTCTGCTCGCGCTCATCCCTCTGTCCATCCAGAACACCGCGATACCACTCGCGACGGCCTTCATGGGTGTTATCGCAGTCGTCGTTCAATGGAATCGCAAATCAACGCCAAAGACGTGGCACTTTGCAGCCACTCTCAGCGGAGCCATCCTCAGTCTTCTCCTCCTCACGACAATCGAGATGACTGCCGTCGCCCATATTCAGGTTCCGGCCGTAGGCGACAACGTATCCTTTGCCGTCGGATTCGCGAATCCAGCCAAACCCCCATGCGACAACATGGGAAGAGAGCAGTGCATCGCAACCAAGCTCTGCTTTGATGAAACCGCGATCGCTTCCTACTACGGCGACCCGCAAGTCAACATGACCAAGCTGCTTTTGATCTTGAGCTATGTCAGCTTCATGAGCCTGTTCGGTCTGATGGTAGGTCTTCTCCTCCTCCGGGAGGGCCATCCATAATCCTTATGCGCCGGTGACGCACTCATCTGCTGAATCACCCCACACAAGGTACCCCCGCCCAATAAGAAACAAAATTTCCTGCGCGATCTGTCGAATTCCGTTCTCTCCGTTCGTCGTTACAGTGAAGGCGGGGCAACAAGCCCGGCTCAAGATCATCTTTAGGAGACGACATGCCGCAATATCTGGTTTCTGGTTACCTCCCCGACAACTTCGACCCTTCCACGCAGGACCAGGCGACGATGGAAGCGATTCACGCGCTCAATCGCGAAATGATCGCTGCCGGTGTCAGAAAGTTCGCCGGCGGCCTGGGCGCGCCCCGCACACTGCGGCTGCAATCGAACGGCGATCTTCTCCTCACCGACGGGCCGTACCTGGAGGCGAAAGAGCACGTCGGCGGATTATGGATTCTGGAATGCGCCGACATGGACCAAGCAGTGGCGTGGGCGCGTAAGGGCGCCAAAGCATGCCGTACAGCGATCGAGGTGCGAGAAATTTTCTTCATGCCGGCCCCCGAAAGAGACTGAGGGGGGGCCTGGCCGCCCCCTCATCCTCACCCGTGCTTGAAGTACTGGATCGCCCGCTCGTGCTTCTCCGCCGCCTCTCGACTCGCGAACGTCCCCAGGTTCTTACGCTTCCCCGTCTTCTTATCCGCCTGGCGGCTATAGATACGAAATTCACCGGATTTGAGCTTACGAATCATGGCTGTTTAGATGCCACGCGCCCCATTCATCGCAGCCTCGCGCGCCCCGGTCCAGCGAACGCCGCGGTCTCGCTATAACTCATCCCATCGGATACTTCACGAATTCCGCCGCACAATCCGGACTGAATCCGCCACCCCATCCATGAGAAAATCCCTCTCATGAGTGACCTGCCCGCAAAGCCTCTTCCGACCCGCAAGACCGGCCTCAGCCCCAAGGAGCAAAAGCTTCAGGCGCTTCGCGAAAAGCTCGCCGCCAGCGCTCCCGGAGCGCCGAAGCATAACGCCAACACCACCGGCTTCAAGGCCAAGTCTTCCTTCACTGGCAAGAAGACCGCCTTCCAGCGCAAAGCGACTTAACAAGCTCGACAAAACCGCAGCGAACCGCACCCCGGCGACATCCAATCGATGTTCGCCGGGATATCATTTCAGCCGTAATTCCCGGTGCCTTTCCGAGGTCTTCATGCCCGCCGTGGAAATGGAGTTCCTGCAAGCCGAGGTGGCCGAACGCAAGCAGCGCCTCGAGGCCGCGCTGACCCTCGCTCCCCGCGACCAGAACCTCAGGTATCTCCTGCAGGAAGTCGACTCTGCACTTGATCGCATGGCCGGCGGCACCTTCGGCCTCTGCGAAGAATGCCACGACCCCATCGAGAACGACCGCCTCCTTGCCAACCCGCTCCTCCGCTACTGTCTCGACCACCTGAACAAAGCCGAGCGCGATGCATTGCAGCGCGACCTCGACCTCGCCGCTCAACTCCAGAACAAACTCCTTCCACCGTGCAGGCTGCAATCCTGCGGCTGGGACACCTGCTTCCACTACGCTCCGCTCGGCGCCGTCAGCGGCGACTATTGCGACCTCATCGAGCATGACGGCTCCCTTTACTTCTTTCTCGGCGACGTCTCCGGAAAAGGAATCGCCGCCTCTCTGCTCATGACCCAGATCCACACGCTCTTTCGCAACTTCCTCAGCATGGGAATTCCCCTGAGCCTGGCCGTCGCCCACGTGAACCGCTCCCTCTGCGAAAAATCTCTCACAGGACATTACGTAACCATCGTGTGCGGACAGGCGAACCCGAACGGTGAGGTCGAAATCTACAACGCAGGTCATCCACCGGTCATCGTTACAAACCGCGACGACGTCCTGCTTCTCGAGTCCACCGGTGTGCCCCTGGGCCTCTTCCAGGAAGCGAATCCGCCTGCAACGAAATTAGAACTTGACGCTGGTGACACGCTGTTCCTGTACACGGACGGCTTATCGGAAGCCTCCTGTCAGGAGGACGAGTACGGTGTCGATCGGCTCGCAGAGCTGATGGGAAAACACCGGCGGTTGACTCCAACAGAGTTGGTCTCCGTCTGCCTGAAGGACCTCGCCGTGTTTACGGGAACAACCCCCCGCTCGGACGATTTGACTCTGTTAGCTCTCCAACGGACTGGCACTGCGTAGAGAAAATGCCTTCCTCAACCTGGCCCAAACGGCCAAACCACCCAACTAACTGCGTAACCTCCGCCTGCAATAAGCAGGTCCTAAGACTTACGTAATAGATCGCCCTCTCAGGCAACATCGCCCCCCGACCGTCCATCCAACGCTGTAGAGGTAAAGCCCTTGTTTAAGAAGACTGTCTCCTCACTCGTCCTTTTCGGTGTGTGTTGCACCCCCCTGATGGCGCTTGCCCAGCACGACGACAATCACCACGACAACAACTATCAGCAAAACGACAACCGCCACGACAACAACTATCAGCAGAACGACAATCGCCACGACAACAACTATCAGCAAAACGACCATCGCCAGAACGTCCACCAGAACAACTACAACGACGCCCACCACCAGCAGTACGTGCACCACAACGAGTGGAAGCACGGCTACCACATGCGTCACGAAGACTGGAACCGTGGCCAGCAGGTCGACTACCGCAGCTATCACCTCAGCGCCCCGCCCCGCGGCTATGAGTGGCGCGAGGTCGACGGCAACTACGTTATGGCAGCCGTCGCCACGGGCATCATCGCGTCGGTCATCGTCGCCTCGGCCCGCTAAGAACTTCTGTCAGCAATAGACTGAAAATCGCAAGGCTGCCGCAGGCGAACCCGCCCGGCAGCCGTTCCGCTTTAACCGGTCTCGCGCAGACTTGCCACGCACCATCTTTTGTTCCTCCAGCCCGCACCCCGATACTTTCTTCCCGCACTATGGCATACTTCTCCCGGCCGGAACCTGCGCTCCCTCCCGTTTCGGTCACTGGGCTCCAGCACCTACGGAGAGGCCATGTTAAGACTCGCATTCGCGCTCTCACTGTTTCTGCTCACGATAGCGCCCCGCCAGCAAACCTCGGCCGATGCGCCCAAGGCGGCCGCCGACGCCCCCATCCCCGCAGCCGATGCCGCGAAGGTCAACCCCGTCAAGGCCACTCCAGCCTCTCTCGCACACGCTCGCAAAGTCTATGGCTACGACTGCGCCATGTGTCATGGTGCAACCGGCAACGGCAAAGGCGAGGTCGCCGCCACCATGAGCCTCAAGGATTACACCGACCCCGCCGCCCTTCACGACCGCACCGATGGCGAACTCTACTACATCATTCTGAACGGCCGCGGCCAGATGCCTCCCGAAGCCGGCCGCCAGAACGAGCAGGAAATCTGGAACCTGGTCATCCTCGTCCGCTCCTTTTCCCATAAATAGTCGCTGAACCTCGAGTGCCCCATTCATCGCCTTAATAATCGCAAGGAAATGAGGCACGTCGAAGGAACCGCGACATCAAAGACCCGCGGCCTACGGCCTTACCGCCGGAAGCGTTGAAGGATCCGCCGTATTGATGCACGTCGGATGTCCAAACCCTCCCTTGCTGATCCCCGTCCCTCCATCCGGATTCGGTGTGATGTCGTAGAGGATGTTGTCAGGGCGCGCCGCATCGCCAGACACACCACCCACTCCCTGCAGATGGTCCAGCTTCAAATTGTTCCGCGTGCGCCACGCGATGTCATGGTCCGCGCACGATGTATCCCCGCTCACGCCGACCGCTCCAATCAACACCTTGCCCGGTCCATACAAACCCAGCCCTCCGCCAAACACATTCACTCCGCCAATCTTCTCTCCCACCATCGGATCGTTGAATGTGCCGTAGCTTGACGAAGGCCCCTTGTACGCGACGCCTGTATCCACCGGATTGCTCAGCTGCAAACCAAACAGGCTGCCGCCCGGCTGCGTCGCCGAATACAGATTCGCCGTCGACAGCGATAATCCGTTCGCTTGCCCGGATCCTCCACTGCTCGACGTCGCATCCAGGCTGAACGAATTCGCCGTGTTCGCCTTCTGCGCCGAGATCACGCGGCTCCCCGGCCACTGCGCCCCGCGATTCACGCCTGTAAACGCCACAGCGCACACCACGCCATCGCGATCTACAATCGTTCCCCACATCTGGTTATTCAGCCCGCTCGCCTCCGTTGCTGTTGCCGCAGCCAGCGCCGTGCGCAGTTGAAAGTAGTTCGGAAGTCCCGAGCAATCGTTATTGCCGAAACCTCCATCCCCCGCGTGAACCACGCCTGCAGCCGTTGTAATTGCCAAAGTCAAAGCGGCCGTTGCCGCTCCGTACAGTATTCGATGACGTGACATATCTGACTCCTCAATCTTGGAGTTATAAGAATCCAACAGAATTTTTGGAAATGAGTTAGCCCGGAACCATGCAGTTACCAGCCCGACGAGCTTTGCAGGAAGAAAGCACCGGAAGAAACATCCAAAATCTACGCGTCAGGACCACGCCGCGCAATCAAACGTCGTAAGACGCCTGAACTCGCCCCGCAGCCTCGGCCTGCGCCGTGCGAGCCAAATCTCCCGCCACAAAGAAGCACACTCCAAAATTGAAACGGCGATGAATCAGGCATCGCAGGTTGCCTTCGTGTAACCAAAGTTCGTGCGAAACCTTTGGTAATACCTCCTCAAATCGCCTTCTCCACCCGCATCCGATTTCAGTAGCGTTACGGAGGAGCCGATGTGCAGCCGAACCTTTCGATGTCTCATCCCCACCCTTCTGGTACTCGGAGCAATCTTCACCTCACCCGCAATCGCGCAGCAGATCAGCGCACACGCCCGCGCCAAAGCGCAGGTAGAGACCCGCGACAAGCAGCATCACAACAAGCTCAAGACGGAAGCGATTCCCACCGCCGCCGGAGCCGTCGCGGGGGGCGTCGTCGCCGGTCCCGCCGGGGCTTTTGTCGGAGCGAAGACGGGCCACACCGTCGGCTCTGCCTTCCACGGCATCAAGAAGCACCACGACGTCAAGCAGCAGGAGAAGCGCAACGCCGCGCAACGCCGCGACGTCTCGCATCGCCGCCGCACCACAGCCCATCGACGCATGCTTCAATAAATCGAGCGAAAAAATGTGGGGCGGGAATTCACCCGCCCCGCACATGGGAGGACAACTTCTTACTTGAAGTTCACCACCATCGGCTGACTCTCCTGCGACGTCTGCCCGTTGGCGTTGCAGGCGAACCGCACCGACAGGGGATCGGTTGAATCGGTGCTCTTCACACCCGGATTCAGTGGCGGATTGCCCACTCCGTTGTTATGACCGAGCGCAGAGAAGTAAGCATCGGCCATGACGCCCGGCTCCGTGCTCACCTTGCACCCGGGCGCTGCCGCGGAGCCCTGCCACACCATCGGATTCGGCGCCCACGAACTGTTCGTCGGAATCGCCGTCGATCCATCCGGCACCGGAATCGTCATCGTGTACGACGTTCCGTCGATGCAGCTCACGTCCGCCTCCACGTACCCGCCTGACAACGATACCGTCGACGCGGGATGTTTGCCCTTCACCGAGAATTGATATCCCGTATTCACGGTGCTGCCCGTATCGATTCGCACCGCTCCCGGCAGCCCGATGAAGCCCAGCAGGCCATCCACGCCGTGCAGATCCATCACGAAGTTTCCTCCCATCGTCCAGTCGTTCGGGAACTTCGGATTGCTGTTCGGATCCTGCTTGCCCCACCACCACGTCCACCGGCTGGTGTCGAGATTCGCATAAGCCGTCGGGAACACTTCAACATCGGTGTTCGTCGCCGCATTCCCCAGCATGAATTTATTCACGAAGGCTGAAATCGGCGCCGCCTCCGCCGGCAGCGTCGCGCAGTGATTGTGGCCGCCGTCAATATAGAAGCCGAACCTGTCTCCTATGCCAAAGGCGTTATAGATCTCCTGCGTCGCGCGCGCCGCCACAAGATTCGACCTGTTCGACAGCCAGTAAAAATCAGTGTTGCCCGTCTCCAGCAGAGCACGCGGCGCCACCAGGGCCATCAACTCATCATGGTCGGTTGGCAGCTTGTAAACGTTGTCGCCTGCAAACTGCTTCATCGTCCCCGCCCACCAGTCATAATCGGTGTCGTCGATATCTTCCACGGTGCCCTGCGCCTCGATCTCATGCGAGACCCGCCACGAAGGTGCGCCGCCGCCGCCGTTCTCCTGCGCGATCGTCAAAGCAATCCGTTCGTCGAGCGCACCCGAAATCAGCGCCATCTTGCCGGCATACGAGCACCCAGCCACTGCAAGGTGGCTCATGTCAATCGGCAGCGGATTCGGCGACTGATGGGTCGCTATCTCCATGCCATCGATCAACCGGCTTACGCCCCACGCCCACGCAGCGTACTCTCCTGAATTGCTCGTGCCAGTGCACACACCCGCGCAAAGCTCCGGATAGAGCATATAGAACGGGTCATGCGTAAGGTTCACCGGCGAAGCAAACCCGGAGTAGGTCGCTACCTGCGTTGCCACGAAGCCTACGGTTGCAATGGGCTGCCCCTGAAACACGCTCGCTGGAAGGCTGGCATAGTCAGGAGGCGGCGGCGGAGGAAACGTAAACGTCTGACCGTTGAAAGTGAAACTGAACGCAGCTTCCATCGGGATCAACGCTGGAAACGGTCCACTGCCGCTCGGAATGTAGACGCCCGAAGTCAGCGTCATCGTCTTGTTATTCCTCGTAACAGTCACCGTCAGTGAACCGGTGTTCTTTCCCGGCGCCGGCGGCGTGTAGCTCGCCGTAATCGTGCAATCCTTGCAGTCGGGCTTCGGGCCTATCTCATACTTCTCAATCGCCGCAATCATCTCGTTGCGTCGCCGCTCCCATTGCGAGAACGACTCGTCGCGCATTCCATTCGCAGATCGGAACGCGTCTGGCAAAGGCCGGATGATCGGCAGATGAGCAAAATCCGCAAAGTTCGGAGCCGGAAAATTCGCTCCCGTGTTCTCCACGTTGTAGACCAGCGGAGTCCCGGAATCACCCCACGTCTTCTCCTGCGCAACGGCTCCCGGAGCCGCCGCGGCCACAAGCAACAGCAACGTCACGGCAACAGATACTTTTTGCAGGCAGGAATTTCTGACAACAGCCATAAGCCGCACAACTGCCGGCTCGATCCACATCAAGCGAAGACTGCTCATAGGTTCCTCACTCTGGGTGGCGGGGGAGCGCTCTCCCGCTGGCCCTGTTTGGACGAAGCGTGGTGAATGCGCCTCGCCGGGGATGAACGCGCCGTCGCAGCCGCGTTTGGCAACGGAGCTGGTTACGTCTGGGTGAAATCTCCTCGTCCCAACCGACGCACTGTCTTACTTCGCGTCGCAAATTATTCCTGAACAATCTTCGTTGTCAAGAGGATTGAATATGAGTTTTCAGGAGATCATCAAATCTTTTCTTCATTCCATATCTCGAATTAACGGCAACTTGCGTGCTCCGCCCGGCCCCGATGATCCTCGGAAATCGGTAACATAGCGGCGGCCAGCCATCCGCCGTTCCGCTCACGAATCAGTTTGTCCTCAGGTTGCCGTCGTCGGCACGTCGAAGCCCGCGCGGATTCGGCCTGTCACTCACGGGACTACGCAATGAATCGCCGGCGCATCACACCCGCGAATCCAAGCTCCTCCATCGTCATCCGTTGCAATACACACCCGGCGCCGCAAAAGGCGTCGACCGCCTCAACACCTCAATCTCTCCGAACCTTCGCTGCTGCGCATAGTTCCGTTCGATATATTGCCCCAGCACATTCACTCCGCCGCTGATGCGGCTTTCATTCGGTTCGAGTTCAAGCGGCGCAGCATCCCGCACAACATATCGCGTGCGATTGCGTTCGATATCGCACACCATCTCATTCTGAATCGGCGCTGTCGTCTCCACGGCCGGTTCCAGGTCGTACCATCTCGTAGCCGCCTCGCGTCCTGAATAAAAATAAAACTGCACGTCGCCCGAACGCATCACGTCATATCGCGATTGCCCCACAAAGATGCGATCATCCGCCGTGCTCTCCGACTGCAGGAACAAAATCGCCTGTCTCTCATCGTTCGGAAGAATCATGCACCGTGCCCGTTCCAGCCCGGCTTGTGGATGGCACAGGTCGGCGAACGTCAGTCTGTTCTGATCCGTTCCGCGCGCCATGCGCAAGTTGTGCCGAAACTCCAGGTAGTCCGTATGGATGTTCGCCAGCGCGCACAGCGACCCCCACACTACGGCGATCAAAACCGCAACGCGAACCCACCCCACCGACTTCGGCAAGCTCGCCCACAAACACGCCAGCAGCACAAACGCAGGCACCACGCCCGGAACCATATGAACCGGCGATACGCGAACCACGCCCTTCAAAAACATCAGCGCCGTTAGCAAGGTCAGCGCCAGCATTCCGGTCGAATGCCACGCTTTTTCACTACGCTTGCGCAGTTCTGTGACAATCACCGGCACCGCTGCCAGCACAGCAATCACCGGCAGCCACACCACGTTGTATTCAATCGTTCCCAGGGCCGGTTCATCCGGTGTATGCGGGTGCAGAAATCCGTGCCACACCTGCGAGGCCGTCGGAAACGGCAGCGATCGCACCTTCGCATACACCGCGCCCGGAAAGTAAATCATGTCGAAATAAAGTTCGTGCGACGGGATCTTGTTCACCATCCACAGCGCCACCGGCACCACCACCATCGCCGCCGTGCAGCACATCCTTACGAAATCGGCGCCTGCGAACCCCCTGCGCTCCGCCCTCCCGCGACGGTGCTGATCCACCACCGACGACGCACCCAGCGCAACCAGCGCATACACCGCAAGATCATGTCGAAAAAGCGCCGACACTCCAAGCGCCAAACCTGCCCCCACAGCCCAGCGCGCGCCGCCACCCTCCCACCTGCGCAGCATGCACGCCAGCGCCAGCAGGATCATCGCAACCGACGGATACACCGGAAACGCATACGCAGCCCACGCGCACATCCACAGCAAGGTCACCGCCGCAGCGATACGGCTCAGCCACCACCGCTCCGTCAATCGGTCGAGAACATAAATAATCGCGATCGCAGAAATCGCATTCGCCACAACAAACACAACTCGGCCACTCATCGCATTCACGCCAAACACGCGAAACGACGCCGCCAGTGTGTAGTACCCTCCCGGCGGATAAAGCGTCCAGAAGTCGCGATACGGCATCAGTCCCTGCATCACTCGCAGAGCGCCATACTGCAGCAAGCTCTCATCAAACGTCCACGCGTGAAAGTCCATCACTGCAATCTGCAGCAGCACGGCCACCACAAACTCCACCGCAACCCGCAGCCACTCGCGCGCCGCTCCCCGCGAAGACCGCACCTCGCCTCGCTTCCGCGTTGCCGCACGACTCCTCAAAGCGACCTCTCGTCAACGAGCCAACAGCAGTCCGTTCATTGTAGGATGCGCACCCACGCGCAAGATCACATCATCCGAATCAGCCCGTAGTCGCAGAGACCTGCACCGGCAGCGGCGCCCCTTCAAGCGCAACAAACTTTGCAGGCTGGCAGCACGCGCGATCCAGCCTCGCAAGATCGCCTCGCATCTCCGCCGCATCCTCAAGCGCGTTCAGCACCTCAGTCAGAATTGCAGCCGCTCCAGCATCGGCAGGCACCTCGATGCGATAGTGCATCCATTTGCCTTCGCGTCTCGCGCTCACAACGCCCGCATTCCGCAGATACGCCAGGTGACGCGAAACCTTGGGTTGACTCTGCTGCAATATCTCAACGAAATAACAGACGCAAACCTCGCGCCCGCGCATGAGATTCAACAAACGCAGCCGTGTCGGGTCCGCCAGGGCCGCGAACAAACGCACCAGATCAAATCGCCCTCTTCGAGCCATGAGCAGATCTTACATATACGCCTTGACATATACAACACAATTCGCATACATTCGCATATACGCATATGAGGAGATGCCGCCCGATGAGCACACACACCGCCGTCCGCGAAAAATATGGCTCGATCGCCAACGATGTAGCCACCACAGGAACTGCCGCATGCTGCAATCCGCAACTTCGCTGCTGCGACCCGATCACGAAAGACCTGTACAGTTCCACGGAGCAAAGTTCGCTTCCTGAAAAAGCAGTCCTCGCCTCGCTCGGCTGCGGCAATCCGACGGCGCTGATCGACCTGCAGCCCGGAGAAACCGTCCTCGATCTCGGCTCCGGCGGCGGCATCGACGTCCTCCTCTCCGCCAGGCGCGTCGGTCCCACAGGCAAAGCCTACGGTCTCGACATGACCGACGAGATGCTCTCACTCGCACGCGAAAACCAGCGTCAGGCAGACATCGCCAACGTCGAATTCCTCAAAGGCCAGATCGAGCACGTCCCGCTCCCCGACAACTCCGTCGACGTCATCATCTCCAACTGCGTCATCAACCTTTCGCCCGACAAGGACCGCGTGCTCGCCGAAGCAGTTCGCGTCCTTCGCCCCGGCGGCCGCTTCGCTGTCTCGGATGTCGTCGTGCTCGGCGAAGTCCCCGATGAAGTTCGCAAGAGCATGCTTCTTTGGGTCGGCTGCATTGCCGGTGCCCTTCCGCAATCCGACTATCAAGCCAAGCTCGAAGCCGCTGGCTTCACCAATATCTCCTTCGAGATCACACGCTCCTATGACATCGAAGACGCCCGCCAGTTCCTCACCGAATCCGGCATCGACGTCGACGCCATCGCTCCCCAGGTCGAAGGAAAATTCGCCAGCGCCTTTGTCCGCGCCACCAAACCGCAATCGTGCTGCGGTCCGGACTGCTGCGCTCCCACAACCCACGCGAGCAAATTATGAGCAGGCCTTACAACGTACTCTTCCTCTGCACCGGCAACTCCGCACGCTCCATCATGGCGGAGGCGACACTCAACCAGCGCGGACGCGGCGTCTTCACAGCGTTCAGCGCCGGCAGCCATCCCTCAGGCAAGGTGCGCCCCGAAGCCCTCGAACAACTGCGCAGCGCAGGCATCTCCACAGAAGGTCTCCGCAGCAAATCCTGGGACGAATTTGCGAAGCCCGAATCACCCCAGATGGACTTCGTCTTCACCGTCTGCGACTGCGCAGCCAACGAGGTCTGCCCCCTCTGGCCCGGCCATCCCATGACCGCCCACTGGGGCGTCCCCGACCCCGCTGCAGCCACCGGAACTCCGGAGCAGATCGCTCTCGCCTATCGCGACGCCTTCTCACTCCTTGACCACCGAATCCGGCTCTTCATCTCCTTGCCGCTCGCCACGCTGGACGGAACGGCGACCAAACGGGAAATCGACCGGATCGGTCACGAATGAAGCCATCCTTGCTTCGACGATCCGTCTCCGAATTCCTCGGCTCCGCGGTGCTCCTCGCGGCAGTCGTAGGCTCCGGCATCATGGCCCAGCGGCTCGCCGCAGGAAACATCGCAATCGCCCTGCTGGCCAACTCTCTCGCAACCGGCGCCGCTCTCGTCGCCATCATCCTCGCACTCGAATCCATCTCCGGCCCGCACCTCAATCCCGTCGTAACCCTCGCCGACGCCTTCGTCGGCGGACTTCCGTGGAAGGAAGTCCCGCTCTATATCGTGGTTCAGTGCGCAGGCGCGATCGTCGGCGTGATGGCAACGCACATCATGTTCGGCCTTCCTTTGATCTCCGCTTCTACCCACATTCGCAGTGGCCCGGCTCAGGTGTTCAGCGAGTTCGTTGCAACCTTCGGCCTTCTGGCCATCATCTGGGGATGCGTTCGCAGACGTCCCGCTGCAACGCCCTTCGCGGTCGGCGCATACATCACCGCCGCCTATTGGTTCACCAGCTCAACGTCGTTTGCCAACCCAGCCGTAACGCTCGCCCGCTGTCTCACAGACACCTTCGCCGGCATCCGTCCGACCGATGCGCTTCCTTTTATGGCCGCCCAACTTGCAGGCGCCGTCGCGGCCACCCTGCTCTTCCATTGGCTGCTTCCCATCCAGCCGCCTTCGAAATCCTTGTCAAGCCCCTGAACCCGTGGAAATCCCCGCAACCCCCACAAACCAAAGGGAAATTTCGCGGAAAAGTCACGACATATTAATTCCGCTCAACTAGCTAGAATAGAAATAGAAGAAAGTTCCAAAGGCTGCCGCAGGTAAGATCGCCCGGCAGCCTTTCTCTTTTCTCAGCCATTCGTGGACCTTTTGGTCCACCGCTAACCATAATCATCTCTAGATTTTGCGCAAAAACCGGGGGAGGGGGTACACCCACACGACACCTGAAATCATCACCGCCGACACCGTCCGCTTCCAGTGCCGCCACCTCTTCAACGACGGCCGCCGCCGCGGCAGCCCGGCCGTCCGCGCCCCCGAAGGCGCCGACAGTTTCGGCTATTACCACCACAACTCCCGCCGCTGGGACGAAGGTGGTACCGGAGTCAACAACTCCTGCGCAAACTGTCCCGTGCAGCGATCCGTCTAAATCAGACAGGCCATTAAACTCGCACGACCAGAAAGAGAGGTCCCATGAATTCCGCTCTCATCACCGCAACGCTCCTCCTCCTCCTGGCCGCGCCCGCGCAGAACGGTCCACCGCCCGTCAGCAAAGTGCCCCCGCCGCGCCAGACCTTCATCGCCGCCGCTCAGGTTGTTCTTGATAAAGCCGACGCCGTCGACCTCAAGGCCACCAACGAGAACTTCGCTGGCCAGATGCAACAGCTCAGGCAGTCCAACGACAACCTCACCAGAATGGCCGCGGACGAAGGCGAAGACAACATCGCCACCAGCATGAAAGACATCATCTTTCAGATCTCGTCCTGCCACATCCAGGCCATCGACGGCACCGCCATCGGCAAGTGCCAGGCGCAGATCAAGTCCGCCGAGAAGCAGGCCATGACTGTCCTGAACCGCCACAAGGAAGGCAGCTCCTGGGTCGAAGGCCCGCCCGCCTAACCGCGCGCGGCCCTTGCCCTCGTCTTTGCCTTATTCACTCTTCACTACTCACTACTCACTCTTTTTCACACCGCCGGCACCAGCGCCCCAGGCACCGCCGATGGTTGCAACGCCAGGTACTGGTGGACGAAGGCAATCGCCATGCTGCCCTCACCCACCCCGCTCGACACGCGCTTAATCGAAGCGTGCCTCACGTCGCCGACGCAGAACAAGCCGGACAGGTTCGTCTCCAGCGGGTACGGATTCCGTTCCTCCTCGGCCCATCCCGGAATATCACGCCCCGTGCACACGTAGCCCAGTTCATCCCGTTCGAGTCTCTGCGGTAGCCAGCCCGTCTGCGCATTCGCTCCAATCATCACGAACAACGCATCCGCGGGACGCGTGCGCGCCGGTCCGTCGCCCGTCACCGTGCAGATCGTCTCCAGCGAATTCTCTCCGCCCACTGACACCACTCGCGTGTACGGCTCGACCGTGATGTTCGGCCGATCCTCGATCTGTTTGATCAGGTACTGCGACATCGTCAGCTTCAGCCCCGCTCCGCGCACCAGCACCGTCACGCTGTTCGCATAATTGGAAAAGAACATCGCCGCCTGCCCGGCGGAGTTGCCGCCGCCGACGATGAAGATGTCCTTGCCAATCACCGTCGGCGCCTCCGTGCGCGACGCACCGTAAAGCACACCGCGGCCAATGAACCTGTCCACGCCCTCTGCATCGAGCCTGCGCCAGTCAACGCCCGTCGCCAGGACCACACTGCGCGTGCTCACGCGCTGTCCGCCGTCGAGCTCCACGCACCATCCGCCCTCGATCGGCTCCAGGTTCTGCACCTCGCGCGTCATCACAATCTCGGTGCCGAAATACTCCGCCTGGCGCAGTGCGCGCTCGCTCAGTTCGTCACCGGAGATACCGCTCGGGAAACCAAGGTAGTTCTCGATGCGCGAAGAGGTTCCGGCCTGCCCACCGACCGCGCCGCGCTCGATGATCAGCACCTTCAACCCTTCCGACGCACCGTACACCGCGGCCGCGAGCCCCGCCGGTCCGGCGCCCACAACCACCACATCATAGGCATCGCTGCGCGGCTCCGTGCGATACCCCAGTGCCGCCGCCACCTTGCGCACCGTCGGCGGCTGCCCCACGCAAAACGCATGATCGACAATCACTGACGGTCCGGTCAGGTCCTTGGGCATGCACGCCGGAATGCGATCCGAGTCGCGCTCCCTGTCCACCCACTCATACGGAATTCGATTCACCGAAAGAAACGAACGGATGTCACGGCAGTCCGTGTCATACTGCGAGCCCACCACCAGCACACGCGCCACCGGAATGTCGAGGATCTTGTCCTGGAGACGGCTCAAGCGGCTCGTCATCGCCTCCATCACCAGCGCACGGCAGTCCTTGGAACTGTCCAGCAGTTCCTTGAAGAGCACCTTGTCGATCCTCATCACGCGCGAGGTCTCCTTCGCGCGCACGGACGCCAGCGCCGACGATCCGAGAAGGATCGGAACCTCGCCGAAGAAGTCGCCTGCCTTGTACCTGGCGATCACCTGCTGTTTCCCGGTGAGCTCCTTCAACACTTCCACCGCGCCTTCGATGAGCATGAAAAACCATGTCTCCTCGCCCTCGCGGATCAGCCATTCCCCGGCATTCAGGCGCAGATCGGCCGCTCCGCGCGCGAGGCGCTGGAGTTCCAACTCGGGGAGACACGACATCAGGGGAAATTGCTTAAGCTCTTCTATTTGAAACAAGGCATCCTCCATCCAGCAGGTGTGCCGTTCTGTAGGCACTGGTTGTAGGAGTTTTCGCCGGCGGTGTGTACTCGCTCGGCTGTCGCTCAGATGACGTTACCGCTAACGAAAGAATACGCCGATTTGCGGCACAAGGTTCCGCTTTACAGAAACTTTATTGAAGGGGCCCGGAATGGCGAAGATACACGTTTGTCTAAAAGAGATGCAGGAAAAGCTGATTGGTTAGCAACGCACCGAGATAAGCTGCGCATGTCATGTACGCAAACTGCAGCGCGGGCCACTTCCAACCGTTCGTCTCGCGACGTACTACAGCGATTGTTGAAGTGCATTGCATCGCGAAGGCGAAGAAGACCACAAGGGCAATAGCGCCGCCCATGCTGAGATCATGATGCAGCGCCGACTGCAGACTCGCCGAATGAGTCGCAGGATCAACACCATAGAGTGTTCCCAGCGTGCCGACGATCACCTCCCGCGCAACAATCGAGCTCAGCAGGCCGATCCCGATCTTCCAGTCGAAGCCCAGCGGATGAATCACAGGCTCAATGAAATGACCGATGTGGCCGATGACACTCGACGACAACTGCGAGAATTGTCCGCCATGCACCGGCAGCACGCTCAGCAGCCACACCAGAAAGGTGCAGGCCAGGATGATGGTTCCGGCCTTCTTCGTGAACAGCTTGCCGCGATCGTAGAGCCGCAGCGCGAGCGAGCGCGGCGTCGGCCAGCGATACTGCGGAAGTTCCAGCACGAACGGCGCCGACGACGCCTTCATCACACGCGAGTTCAACAGCTTCGCCGTGCCGAGTGCAGCGAGGAAGCCAAGCACATACAGACCCAGCATCACCGTAGCGCGCAGGCCGACGAGATGACCGAGCACATGTCGATCCGGCACGAACGCCGCAATGATCAAGGTGTAGATCGGCAGCCGTGCTGAACAGGTCATGAACGGAGCGATGAGAATCGTCGCCATGCGCTCGCGCTTGTTCTCGATCGTGCGCGTTGCCATGATCGCCGGTACAGCGCACGCATATGCCGAGAGCAGCGGAATGAAAGCCTTGCCGTTCAGTCCGATCGCGCGCATCACACGGTCGGCGATGAGCGCAGCGCGCGCGAGGTAGCCGGAGTCCTCAAGAATTCCGATAAAGAGGAACAAAAGAAGGATCTGCGGAAGGAAGACCAGCACAGACTGCACGCCGTTCCACAGACCATCGCGTACGAGGGCGCGGAACCAGTTGTCCGGCAACAGTTGTGTCACGGACGCACCGGCGTGAGTCAGCAGATTGCCAAGCCCGTCGCTGAGCGGCTGGCCAATGCTGAAGACGACCTGGAAGACCGCGATAACAACCGCGATGAAGATGATCGGACCCCAGATGCGATTCAGCAGAACGGCGTCGAGACGCCGCGTCCACAGCGGAGACTGCGGCTCCTCAAAGTGGCTGCGCGAACTGACCTGGCCGGCCCACTTGCGGCACGACGCCGGACTCTGAAGGATGGGCAACCGTGCGGAACCGGGACGCGTCAGCGGGAACTCACCGAACTGCTGGAGGAAGTTCCGGATGAGGTCCATGCCCGTGCCCTTGGCCGCGCTGATCAGCGCCACAGGATGGCCAAGCTCATGCGCGAGTGCCAGCGCATCGATGTTGCCGCGGCGGTCCTCCAACAGGTCCGCCATATTAAGGAGCACGAGCGTAGGCAGGCCGAGCGAGAGAATCGGGGCCGCGAGCATGAGCTGGCGGTTCAGGTGCATGCAATCGAGCACCAACAGCACCGCGTCCGGCGCAGGCACGCCCGGCATGTTGCCCTTCAGCACATCGACCGCAACGCGTGCGTCCTCGGAGTAGGTCGCGAGCGAGTAGATGCCGGGAAGGTCGATAAGAGTGAGATCGGGCCGGCCGAAGCTCTTCATCGTGCCCGAGTGGTGCTCGACCGTGACGCCCGGATAGTTCGCCACCTTCTGGCGCATTCCGGTGAGGCGATTGAAGAGGGTGGACTTGCCGCAGTTCGGCGGGCCGATCAGAGCGATGGTCCGGATGCGGCCTTTGCGCGGACCCGGACCTGCCGGTATTTCAACCGGCGGCTCGATAACCGCTACGGAAGATGTTGGAGTGCAGCAGTCCATGGCCTACTTTTTCCCGCTCAGGGCTGTTTCCGGCTTCGCGCCTGCCAGCTCAACGGTGATGTGACAGGCGGTTTCTTTGCGGAGAGCAACCTCTACCCCGTCGATCCGGTAGACCGTCGGATCGCCGGCCGGGGCGCGGCGGAGGACCTCGACATTGGCTCCGGGAAGGAAACCCAGGTGGGCCAGGTGGTCGCCGACGTTATCCGGGAGCTCCAGCGACTCGAGGATTGCGGATTGTCCAACTCGGAGATCGCTGAGGGCCATGGGCCTACCTCTCCCGACAGATATACGACCATTGCTGTCGTAGATTGAGTATATACCGGAAACCACAGGTGACAGGACGTGCGGTGATTTTTGAGATCCGGCGAGCCGTCGCGTCCCGAGTGTTTGGATTCCGCAAGCGGGAGATCGATTCGTTTGTGTATGCTGTGTGCCTCGGGAGGATATAGGTCGTTGTTCAAACTAAGTGGAACGCTGACTCGACGCCAGTTGCTGGCAGATGGGGCAAAGCTGGTGGGCGCGGCGGCGATGACGCAGCTGTTGCCCTCCATCGCGGGGGCGATGAGCACGCCCGCAGGCGCCGATGAACCGCTCGCGCCGACGCGGCTGAGCGAAGGCTGGGAGTTCTTCAAGGGGCCGCTCGGCGGGCCGTGGGAGGTTTGGCACAGCCAGGAGCTTGCGGTCTTCTCCAGGGTTGCCATGCCGCACTGCTTCAACGCGATGGACGGGTGCGATCCCGAGGTTCCCTACTATCGCGGACCGGGATGGTATCGCACGTGGATTCAGCCAAAGAATCCATACACGAATGGACGAACGCTGCTGCACTTCCGGGGTGCGGGACAGGTGACAACGGTGTGGCTTGGCGAGGAGAAGCTGATCGACCACAAGGGAGGGTACGACGAGTTCGTCGTCGATCTAACTGACGCGCTGGCGAAGGTGCCCGCGGACAAACGCGGCGTACCGCTTGCCGTTCTGTGCGACAACTCGCGGCGCATGGACACGATTCCGTCCGACTTCTCGGACTTCTCGCTGTACGGCGGTCTGTATCGCCATGTCGAGCTGGTGTATGTGCCGCTATTCTCGATCGGCGCACTGACTATCGAGGTGACAGGCGCGGAGACATCGGTGCCGAAGGCGCACGTGTTGGTGCATATCTACACACCTGGTCGGTACAGGAATGGCGGCAGCGCGCTCCTGAAGATCACGGATCCGAATGGGAAGGTCGTGCACGAAGCAACGCATCTTGTGCAGGAGATAGTGAGCATCGATTTGCCGAACGCGATGCTGTGGTCACCATCTCATCCGAATCTGTATACATGCACAGCATCGCTCGAGTCTTCTGACGGATCGCGCAGCGCCGTTGTCGAACGCTTCGGCGTTCGCCACTTTGAGTTCGTCGAACATGGGCCGTTCAAGCTGAACGGCGAGCGGCTGCTGCTGCGCGGAACGCATCGTCATGAGGACCACGCCGGCTATGCAGCGGCGATTCCGGACGATGTCACGCGCAAAGAGTTCCAGATGATTAAGGAGATGGGCGCGAACTTCATCCGGCTCGCGCACTATCAGCAGTCGCGGCTGGTGCTGGATCTCTGCGATGAGCTGGGACTGCTGGTGTGGGAGGAGTTGCCGTGGTGCAGGAGTGGGATTGGCGATGAGGCCTGGCAGCAGATGACGAAGGACAAGCTGGCCACGATGATCGATCAGCACCGCAATCATCCGAGCATCATTCTGTGGAGCCTCGGCAACGAGGATGACTGGCCGACCGAGTTTCCCTCGGTGGACAAGGATGCGATTCGCGCGTTCATGGCGGAGCTGCGCGACATGGCGCACAAACAGGATCCGACGCGGCTGACGAGCTTCCGACGCTGCGATTTCGCGCGCGACATCCCGGATGTTTATTCGCCGTCGATCTGGGCGGGGTGGTATCGCGGTCTGTACTCGGAGTATGAGTCGGAGCTGAAGAAGCAGGCTGCGCTGGTGCCGCGGTTCATTCACATGGAGTGGGGCGCGGACAGCCACGCGCGCCGGCACAGCGAGACACCGGACAAGGTGAATGCCGAAGTGAAAGCAGGGAGTGGTGCAGATGAGCGCGGGCTCGACTATCTGCCGACCGGAGGAATTCCGCGCGTGTCGGTTGACGGCGACTGGAGCGAGACGTACGCGTGCAACCTCTTCGACTGGCACCTGAAGGTGCAGGAGTCGCAGGAGTGGCTGACGGGTGCGGCGCAGTGGATCTTCAAGGACTTTACGACACCGCTGCGCGCGGAAAATCCTGTGCCGAGGATTAATCAGAAGGGCGTGGTCGGACGCGACCTGACGAAGAAGGAGTCGTACTTCGTCTTCCAGTCGTACTGGGCGGAAGAGCCGATGATTCACATCTACGGGCACACGTGGCCCGTTCGCTGGGGTAGAGACGGCGAGCAGAAGATGGTGAAGGTGTACTCGAACTGCGAAGAGGTCGAGCTGTTCTTCGGCGAGAAGTCACTCGGAACGAAGCGGCGAAACTCGCAGGACTTCCCTGCTGCGGGATTGCGGTGGACGACGGCGTTTCCGGCGGGCAAGGTGTCGCTGCGCGCGGTGGGCAAGCGTGGCGGAAAGACCGTCACGGATGAGATCAGTTTTGAGTACGAGACGAGGCAGTGGGGAGCGCCGGCGCGGTTCGAGATGACGACAATCGGGATCGAGGAGATGTCGCGCAAGAAGCTTGTGAGAGTCGAGGCGCTGCTCGTGGATGCAAACGGCGTGCCGTGCCTGGATTCCAGGAAGGTTGTACGCTTCAGTGTCGCGGGCGACGCGCAGATGCTCGACAACCTCGGAACGGTCGGAGGATCACGCATGGTGCAATTGGCCAATGGCCGGGCGTGGATGACCTATCGCATCGGCGCTGGCTGCGTCGCAAGCATAAACGCCGACGGAGTTCCGCCGGCGTTCCTGACGTTGAAGAGTTGAAGAGTTAGTACGTGCGGCGGGCGATGACCTTCGCGGTCCGCGGACGGCGATAGGCGAGCGTACCCATTGCAAGCACGGAGGTCACGAGCAGCATCCAGGACGACGGCTCGGGCGCGAGTCCGGGTCCACCTCCGGTCGGGTTCACCGAGTGACTCGGCGGCGATGGCGGCGGCCCGAAGAGCGTCGGGTACGGCGGCGCGAAGATCGGCGGCGTCACGTAGCTCGCGGATGGCTGGTCCGGCAGGAAGTTCTGCGGCGGCTCGTTCATCGCAACGATGACGGGAGGCGCGTCCGGCGGCGGAAGTTCGAAACCGGAAGCGAAGTTGAAGGTGTTCAACTGGAGCGGTGGAAGTTCTCCGTCGACCGGCTTCTGAATCACCGGAACGGCGCAGGCGAAGTCGAGCTGCGCGAGAGTTTCCGCAGGCTTCTTCTTCGGATGCCAGTTGGGATGAGCCTTATCCCATGCGGCCCAGCGCGCGGCAGTGGCGGCGCTGACTTTGTGGTGGCGAACCTTCTTCCGGATGAAGCGGACGCAACCGGTGGACGCATGGACGCCTACCACTCCGAGGCTGATAGCCACCGCCGTCAACAGCAGCAACAGCGGTATGCGGACGATAGGTTTCATAGAGAGCCCTTTCCCCGACTGCATCACTTTTGGTGCATCACCAAGCGACACAGACTGACCCAAGTTCTGGTTTTTGGGTTTCTGGGATAGATCCAGAATACCCGAAAACCGCGTTACAAACGCCTTCCGGGCCCCAGATCGGAGCCGGCTTCCGGCGTGGATGAAAGTTCATCGTTGATGTGGGAATGCGAAGGATTCGGAAGATGACCCGCGTCCACCTCATTCAGTTTGTAGAGCAGTGAACGGTAGCTCATCTGGAGCCACTTGGCGGTCTTCTGCCGGTTCCAGTTATTCGTGCGCAGCACCTTGAGGATGATCTGGCGCTCGAGGTCGAGCGTGGCCTTCTTGGTAATGCGCTTGAGCGAGAGCGGCTGGCTGAGATCGATGTCAGCCACAATGCTGTCGCCCGAAACCGACTGCGGCATCAGCTCTGCCGCCAGGAGTTCCTCGTCGCCGATGAGCACGTAGCTGCGCACCAGGTTCGCCAGCTGGCGAATGTTGCCCGGCCAGTGGTAGCGCTCCATCAGCTGGACGGTGGACCGCGAGATCGGCTTCGGCGAAAGGTGGAAGGTCCGGGCGTTCTGATCGGTGAAGTACTTTACCAGCGGCTCGATGTCTTCGCGACGATGGCGAAGCGCCGGAAGATTAATAGTGACCGCGTTGATGCGATAAAGAAGATCGAGGCGGAAACTGCCTTCCTCAACCTGGGACGCGAAGGTCGCGGTTGGCGCAGGAGACGAGGCGCGTCTCGATGGTTCGGGTGGCGTGGCCACCGACCCGGACGAAACTGCCGTCCTGGAGCACCTGCAGAAGCTTCGACTGGGCCGAAAGATCGAGGCTGCCGACCTCGTCCAGGAACAGGGTGCCCTGGTGCGCCTCCTCAACCCGGCCGCGCTTGGTGGAATGAGCCCCGGTGAAGGCGCCCTTCTCGTAGCCGAAGAGCTCAGTCTCCATCAGGCTTTCCGGAATGGCCGGACAGCTCACCTTAACGAGGGATCCCCTGGTACGGCCGGAGAAGATGTGGAGAAAACGTGCACACACCTCTTTGCCGGTACCGCTCTCTCCTTGCAGGAGGATGGGAACCCCGGTCACTGCGACGCTTTCCAGCTTCTGTCGAATACCCCGCATGGCTGGTGTCCGCCCAAAGGCGATCTCCAGCGGAGGTAAATCGTAAAACTCAGCGAAGTCCATGATCCATCCAGTCGTCTAGTCGCTATACGTCCTAGAGCAAGTTCGGTGCCAATCCAGACGTATGTTGGGAAAGAAGCGAAGAGTTGCCCGAAAATCGAATTTTCAGCAAGCTTTTACACGTAATTCTTTAGGTAAGGCGAGAACTATAGCACGCGGGGTGTGTGACTTTTTTTGCCTACAAAAGTGCAAAGTTCTTCCCTTTCGAATCAAGTCCGGCTACACTGACTGCGTCCCGGGGCGATATGGGATTTTCGCCCTAAATTGCTGTAGCCCCGTGGTTAGCGGTTTTTTGCTCGCGAGAAACGGGCAAGCTTATTGGAAAGTTGCGGCCTGAAAAACCGCCGGAGTTGCAGGTATGTCTTCGTCTGTTGCCAGCCCGGAGTTATCCCGGTCGGCCCTTCTGGCCCGCTCCCGGCTGTATGCGCTGGATACGAACCTGGCAGTGCTGGAATATCTGCGCAGGACGTTGGAACCCCGCTACAACCTCAAGGTCTTTGCAGAGGAACAGGCCCTCCTGGATTGCCTGAACAACAGCGAAGCTCCGAGCCTGATTCTTCTGGAATGGGAGAACATGGAGAAGTCGCTGACGATTCTGTCGCATATCCGGGCAGGTTTGCCGGATGTTCCTATCGTCATGCTCTCGTGCACGTCCGAGGTGAAGGATTTCGAAGTCGTCACGCGCATTGGCGCGCGTGGGATCGTGCTGAAGCCGTTCATGGACGGCAATCTGGAAAATGCCATTGAAGAGCACCTGGCCGAGGCACAGAAGGCGATCCCGGCGGAGCCGCAGGAGATTCCGCTGGATGAGACGCACTCGTTTGTGCGCTCCAGCAAGCGCATGTGCGAGTTGCAGGCGCAGTCGGCGCTGGTCGCCAAGAGCGATATCCCGGTGCTGATCCTGGGCGAAAGCGGTACAGGCAAGGAGATCCTGGCGCTGTACACGCACAAGATGTCGAACCGTGCGCACCGCATGTTCCTGAAGGTGAACTGCGCGGCTATGCCGGCGGACCTGCTGGAGAGCGAGCTCTTCGGCTACGAGCAGGGCGCGTTCACCGGCGCGGTGAAGACCAAACCCGGCAAGTTCGAAGTTTGCACGGGTGGCACGATCTTCCTGGACGAGATTGGCGAGATGCCGGCGATTCTGCAGGCGAAGCTGCTGCAGGTGCTGCAGGATGGAACCTTCTCGCGGCTGGGCAGCCGGTCGCCGATGCGTGTGGACGTTCGCGTGATCGCGGCGACGAACATCAACATGAAGGAGGCGATCGCGCGCAAGACGTTCCGCGAGGACCTCTACTACCGTCTGAACGGATTCTCGCTGTCGATTCCGCCGCTGTGCGAGCGTCGCGAGGAGATTCCGCTGCTGGCCTCCTACTTCATGCGCAAGGTGGCGAAGAAGTACGGACGCAACCCGCTTTCGCTCTCGAATCAACTGCTCGATGCGTTCTCGCGCTACTCGTGGCCGGGCAATCTGCGCGAGATGGAGAATGTGGTCAACCGCTACTTCATCCTGGGCGATGAGCGGCCGATCCTCGCGGAGATGAATCCGTACACGCCGTTCCGAGGCGAAGGCAATGGATTCGGCGACGCGGCGGAAGGCACCGGCCTGAAGCAGATTGTGCGCAGCCTGAAGGGTGAAGCCGAAGCCACGGCGATCGCGCAGATGCTGGAAACCAAGGGATGGAACCGCAAGGCTGCAGCAACCGAGTTGCAGATCAGTTACAAAGCACTGCTATATAAGATCAAGCAATACGAACTCGCACCCAAACGGGCCTGAAAGAATGCTTCTCACCATGTACGATCCAGACTCGCATTACCGTGTCGTCGTTCAGGGGAGCGACGGTGCCATCAAGGGTTACTCCGAGAAATCGCAGTGGTCGAATGGCGCACTCGCTTCGGCGGACCAGAAGCGGGACAGCATCCGGCTGACTCGGCTGGACTCCGATATTGCCGAAGATGTGCCTCTCGAGAAGGTGAAGGCCGTGTTCTTTGTCCACGACTTCACCGGCGAGGTGCAGCGGCGCGATCTACGCTTCCACGATCATCTGCCCGCAACCCAGTGCCTGTGGGTACGTGTGCGCTTCGATGATGGCGAGACAATCGAGGGCCTCATCAACAATTCGCAGGACTTCGTTCTGGGCTCAGGCTTCGTGATGGCGCCGGCGGACACACTGGGCAACAACTGGCTGATCTACGTGCCGAAGAGCAAGCTGATGGGATTTGAGGTCCTGGGCCTGCGGCCGAAGACAAAGAGCCTGTCGCTGCTTGATGAGCATGCGTAGAAGCAGTGAATAGTGGTTAGTGAATAGTGAGTAAGACAAAAGCGTCGGCTACCACGCAGATGTTGTGCTGCGGGCTTTATTCGCTATTCACTGCAGTGAATAGTGGTTAGTGAATAGTGAGTAAGACAAAAGCGTCGGCTACCACGCAGATGTTGTGCTGCGGGCTTTATTCGCTATTCACTACTCATTATTCACTTCCCTTCAGGCGCTGATGGCCTGTCCTTTGTGGTGTTCCGAGAGATACCAGGCGACGGTCTTCTCGAGACCCTGCTGGAAGTCGGCCTTCGGCTCGTAACCAAGTTCTTTGCGGGCGCGATCGATGCTGGCCAGGGAATGCTTCACATCGCCGACGCGCTCCGGTCCGTAGAGCGCAGGCTGCTTGAATCCGAGCGCTTTGGCTATGCCTTCGTAAACCTCGTTCAGCGTGCGGCTCTTGCCTGTTCCGACGTTGAAGACGCGGCCCGTGGCGACCGAACTGGGCGCATGGCAGGCGAGCAGATTGGCCGTCACGGCGTTGTCGACGAAGGTGAAGTCGCGGCTGGTGAGGCCGTCGCCGAAGATGGTGGGCGTGGCGCCTTCCATCATCTTGAAGATGAACTGCGCGATGACACCGGAGTAAGGCGAGTCGGCTGCCTGGTGCGGGCCAAAGATGTTGAAGTAGCGAAGGCAGACGCCTTCAAGTCCGTAGGAGTGATAGAAGGACTGGATGTAATACTCGCAGGTGAGCTTCTGTACGGCATAGGGTGATAGCGGACTGGGCGGCATCTCCTCGTGCTTTGGCTGCGTGGGCTGGTCGCCGTATGCGGAGGACGATGCGGCGTAGACGACGCGGCGAACGCCGGCGTCGCGCGCGGCGATGAGCAGATTGAGCGTGCCGTTGACGTTGGAGTCGTGCGAACCTTGCGGGTCGTTCACGGAGCGAGGAACGGAAGCGACCGCCCCCTGGTGCAACACAAACTCGATGCCCTTGCAGGCGACCCGAACGGCCTCTGCATCCCGGAGATCGACGTTCTGGAACGTAATCGCGGAACGGATGTCTTCGAGGTTTTCCAGCCTGCCGGTGGAAAGATTGTCTATTCCTAAGACATCGTGGCCTTCCTCGACGAGCCTGTGCGCGAGGGTCGACCCGATGAAGCCGGCGATGCCGGTGATGAGATAACGTGCCATTCCTACCTCTGCTCTGCGAGCTCTTCCTGAACTCTATGGTAACGAAGGAACTCTGGATTCTTAGAGATCAGATGCCGTCTTTCGATGTTCTGTCGCTCTTCTCGTACTGCCAATGATGCTTTCGGGTGAATCTAACGCTCAAGTCGGGGTGGGAACATTCCACGACAGTTTTAACATGGCGTTTGTACGAGATGAAATAATTGGAGAACTATGCCGATTACGAAGGAAGCACCATTTGCCGAGACCGTGGAGAAGCGCCTCGAGAGTTTGAAGAATCGCACCGCGAAGGTGGGAGTTATCGGATTGGGCTATGTCGGCCTGCCGCTTTCGCTTCTGTTCGCAGAAGCCGGGTTTACGGTAACGGGATTCGATATCGATGAGAAGAAGATCACGAATCTGGAAGCTGGCCAGTCCTATATCTTCCGCATCGCGGCGGAAGAGATACAGAGCGCGCGCCAGCACGGCTTCCGTGCGACGGGCGACTTTTCCAAGCTCTCGGCGATGGACGCGATCATCATGTGCGTACCCACACCGCTGACAGGACATCGTGAACCGGACCTGAGCTTTATTGAGAACACGGCGCGCGCTGTGGCACCGTGGCTGCGCGAAGGACAGATCGTTGTGCTTGAGAGCACGACGTATCCGGGAACCACCGAAGAGCTGCTGATTCCGATTCTGGAGAGCGAGAATACGCAGGGCCTGAAGGTGAAGACGACGAAGAACGGCGACGACGAAGGCGTGTTCTACGTCGCGTTCTCGCCGGAGCGCGAAGACCCGGGCAACACCCAGGTGGCGCGGCGCGATATCCCGAAGGTAGTTGGAGGACACGAGCCGACCGCGACGGAGCTTGCCGCAACGCTGTATGAGGGAATCTTCAAGCGAGCGGTGCGTGTCTCGTCAACGCGCGTGGCGGAGATGTCGAAGCTGCTGGAGAACATCTATCGCTGCGTGAACATCGCGCTGGTGAACGAGCTGAAGGTGCTCGCGATGAAAATGGGTGTTGATATCTGGGAGGTCATCGACGCGGCGTCGACCAAGCCGTTCGGATTTCATCCGTTCTATCCGGGCCCGGGGCTCGGCGGCCATTGCATTCCCATCGACCCGTTCTACCTGAGCTGGAAGGCGAAGGAGTATGACTTCAACACTCGCTTCATCGAGCTTGCCGGCGAAGTGAACGAGCGGATGCCGGAGTTCGTTGTCGACAATGTGGCGAAGGCACTGAACCATCAGCGCAAGCCGATCAACGGATCGAAGATCATCATGCTGGGCATGGCGTACAAGAAGGACATCGACGATCTGCGCGAGTCGCCTTCACTGACGGTGATCGAGTTGCTGCGCGAGCAGGGTGCTGAGGTGGTCTACAACGATCCGTACTTCCCTACCGTGGGACGCGGACGCCATTACAACCTGAACATGACCTGCACGCCACTGACGCATCTGGGCGACTACGATTGCGTGCTGATCATGACCGACCACAGCGACTACGACTACAAGGACATCGTGAAGCAGGCGCAGCTTGTGGTGGATTCGCGCAATGCGACCAAGGGTATTCAGTCGGAGAAGATTTTCCGCTGCTAAAGCGATAGGCCGCGATGGTGCCGCAGTGTATCGCGGTACTCCGCGGCCTATCGTGTGACTGCCGTAAAGTCTCCTGTCGGGGCGCGTGTCGGTTTTGCGAGCACGATCTTGCGCAGTTGCAGGAACGGATGCTCGACGAGGCAGAAGGTCACGAGAGCGACGGCAGCCGAGATCACCACAAGCACGACAACGCCGATGAGGTTCGCAAGCAGGTGCGAGCGCGAGAGGCCGAGGTGCGGGAGGATCCGCTCGACGACCCAGGGCGCCATGTACTCGTGATTGAGATACATACCGAACGAGAGGCGTGATATCCAGTAGAACAGTCGCGAGTCAAAGATAGCGACCCTGCGCTGCACTCCGAGCCACACAAACGAACCGAAGAAAAGTGCAAGTGCCGTGAAGTCGAAGATCTCCTTCTGAAGAACGTGCAGTGCAACGAGAGCAAACGTTCCGAAAAGCACGAGCAGCCACGGATTCGCGAACCTCGACTTCGGCTGCGTGCGCGTCTCCCACAAGTTCGCAATGATCAGGCCGATGATCAGGCCGTCGCAGTGCGTGATGGAGTGGTAATAGATCGGTGAGAAGAGCTGCCCATCGTGGGTGAAGAAGTGGCCGGTGCCGTGAATCCAGATGATCGCGCGAAGCAGCGGCACGAGGCAGAGCAATATCCAGAGCACCGGTCTGCAGCGTTCCACGGCGCGCAGATGACGCGCAAAAAGGTAGATGGCCAGCGGAGCGACGATGTAAAACTGCTCCTCTGTGCAGAGCGACCAGCTACCTTCGACGATGCCGTGGTTCACATAGTTCGTGAGGAAGACCAGGTCTGACCAACCGTAGGTCTTCGGTGCCGTGCCGAGGATCAGACCGATGGAGAGGACGACGACAAAGAAGAAGTAATAGAGCGGCCAGATTCTGAAGCCGCGGCGCAGCATGAAGCGGCCGACATCGACGGTGCCGCGACGCATCTGTTCTTTCCAGAGCTGACCGCCGATGAAGAAGCCGCTGAGGACGAAGAACAGATCGACGCCAATCCAGCCGTTGGCCACAAAGGGCAGCCGCGAGTAGAGGGTTGGGCCGTGGGTGACAGCGAAGTCGTGGCTGAGATGGCCGCTGACGACAAGCAGGATTGCGATGGAGCGCAGGCCGTCAAGAAATGGAATCTGGCCGGCAGGAGGATGCCTCAGCTCGGTGAGCGAGCCCGCGAACAGATTTGGGATGGAGACGCTGCCTGCCCGTTCACTCATGAGAATCCGAACTTCCTGATCATTTCATGGGTAGATGCTGCCTGCGCCTTGTCGCGTGACGACACGACCGATTCGAAGATACCCAGCAACTCATGCGCGACGGTGCTCCAGCTTCGGCTCCAGTGGGCAGAGATGGATGCTGCGTTCCATTCGATGGACAGCACAGCTTCCAGCGCTCCAGCGAGCGCCTTCGCGTCGCGTGGCGGAATCAGGCGGCCGCAGGCGTCGCTCATGATCTCGGGGATGCCACCGACGCGGGTTGCGACGACCGGGCGACCGCAGGCAAGGGCCTCCAGGACGACGTTGGGACACCCTTCCATGTAGCTGGGCAACGTCACAAGATCGGCAGCGGCCATCCAGGCGGCGACGTCATCGGGCGGACAGGGCGGAAGTGTGTGAATGTAACTCGCTGCGCCTGCGCTTTCGATCGCTTGCGAGATCTGCGGCCGGTCTGGGCCTTCGCCAACCATATAAACCTGCAGCCGCGGGTGCGTCGCGTGCAAGCTGACTGAGGCTTCGACGAGTTCGCGCAGTCCTTTTCGAAGATCCATGCGGCCGATGTAGAGCACGATCTGGGCTTCGGAATCGAGATTCAGTTGTCGCCGCGCTTCGGCGCGATCACGCACATGGAAGATGGAGAGATCGCATCCGTTCACAACCGAGCGCGAGGCGTCAGACTTCGCTCCCATCGCAAGGGCCTTTTGACGCAGGTCCTCGCTGACCGTCACGAGAAAATCAGCTTGCTTCAAGACTTTCTGCGTGTACATCGCGGAGAGGCGGTCACCGATACTGTGGATGTCGGAACCGATGCCCATTGCCACGAGCGGCACACGCAGCTTCTTCGCGATTCGCAGCGCGGCGTACGAGTCGGGGTAGAGGAAGACGCTGAAGATGAGATCGGGATGGAAGGCGCGTACGTGCTGGAGAAGGGCGTTTGCGGCGATTGCCCCGTTGAACGGGCGAGAGAGTAGAGGCAGCGCCGGATAGTCGTGGTAACTGACACTGACACCGGCGGGAGAGTAGTTGGGATCGAGTGCTTTGAAGAGCCGAGTGCGCGGGCGCAGAAACGACGGATAAGCGGAGTTGGGATAGAACACGTGAACATCCGCTTGCGAATTCAGCGCGCGGATTGTCTGGTACGCCGACCGTCCCTGCCACGGCTCGCCCGAACTCGGAAAGTAGCGGCTGACAACCGCAATTCTCAACATTCCTGCAGGTCCTGCACGACGGCGGAGTTCGCTTCTTCATTGGGCTGTTGCCGCCCGGCGATCTTGTGCAGCAGGCGAGCGTAGCGGCGCGCCAGAACGGCGCGCTCATACTGCGCGATACGTTCCGTGTCAGGGCGGAACTCCTGCATCAGCGTATCTCCGCGATTGACGGCGTCGAGCAGGAGCTTGCGAATGCCCTCGACATCATCAATCGCGGCCCACCAGCCGGCCCGCATCTCGATCGAGCAGAGAGCGCGTCTCGCCTTCGGGATGCACTGCACCGACAATCGGCTTGCCTCCGCCGACATATTCGTAGAACTTGTTGCCAACGTTGAGGGGGTCTGTGTTGAGCAACAGGACGTAGTCGGTCTCATTCATCGCGGCCAGCGCTTCGCGCTGCGGAAGATAGCCGAAGAGCTCAACCATGTCACCGAGCCCAAGCAATGCCTCACGAAAGCGCGGCTCCTCGATGTGTCCGATGAATCGTAGTTTCAGGCGCGAGCGTACATCAGCCGGGAGCAGCTTAATGGCATCCACGAGCGAGCCCGGGGCGGTCGAGGGATAAACCGTCCCCACGTGCGTCAGCAGGACCTTGCCGTCTTGTCGCGGAGTTGCAGACGCGGATCTGGTCATCTTGGTGGCGTCGAAGCCATTGGGTACGAGCTGAAACTTTTCGTCCGGCTGTTCGGGATAACGCGAGTGAATCTTGCGCCGGGCTGCTTCGGTGACCGCGACAACCGTGGTTGCATTCGCGACTGTTTCCGCCTCAATGCGCCTCGCCGTTTGTTCCGCGCGGGGACTGTCGCTGAAGGAGAAGCTGACGAGTTCGAAGGAAGTTGCAATCCACTCATCCCGGAAGTCGGCGACGATGGGCAGGCCAGGAAATTGCTTTCGAAGTTTCTTGATGAGCAGGAGGTTGGAGAAGTTTGGTACCGTGATGAGAACGAGATCGATCTTGCGCTCGCGGATGATTCGCGGGGCTACACGGGAGAGCACAGGAAACCACGTCACCTGCGGGTCAGGCAGAAGCACGTTGTCGAGAATGCGCTTCAGCAGTCCGGGCTTCTTCTTCCCTGCCGGTGCAGCCTGCTGGCCAGCCAGCGGGCTTTTCCGACGATTTCGATCCCATCACAAAATGCTTGATCGCCTTCTTCATTCCGAACGGAAGGTCGAGCGTGAGCGTGCGATGAACCGTGACCGAAGGTGGAATGTCCTTGAGCAGCGTGGGGTCGTTGCCGACGGCAGCCGGGATTGCGAGTGGTCAACACATCGAGCCGAATATTTTCCGCCGGAAGATAGCGCGCCAGGCTCGCAGCGCGCATTACGCCGGTGCCACCCACGGGAGGAAATACATAACTGACCAACAGCACGTTCAAGGGTTCCATCAAAGGGCCTCAGACAAACGATCGGTCGGCACTCGCGACGGGCTCTCGCCCACTGACGATTGCGTCGATGGCTAGAGTACATTTGCCACGCGGTTGCCCAGTAGCATTGAATGCCGCGACGCTGAGCCTCTTCCGCGATCCAGCGGTAGAGGTTGGCAAGCCCCTGGTCGAGCAGCGGGTCGAGGTTTCTTTCGACCGCACCATGCGTGTAGAGCTTGATAAACAGATCGTCTCCGACCACCGGCGCTACTTCGAACCACTGCCGCACACGGTCGGGCGTCGGCATATCGTAGCCGGCAATCTCGCTGGTTTCAACGCGCGGCACAAGCCGTGCCGCCAAATCGCATCGCCACCGGGCCGGTAATCATCAGCATGATCGCCCTGGCGGCCGCCGCCCGGCGTCGCTTCCAGTCCGTGATCGAACGACCTGGGCTGATTGCCAGGGTTATTCGTACACCAGTAAATCTGATTGACGACCCGTCCCTGCGTGGGAGATGGAATCGAAGGCATCGTGAAATCGGCATAGCAGCCAAGTTCGCGAAGGAGTGCAATCTCGCCGTTCAAGCCACACCACTTGCCGTCTGGCCGCGAGTTATCGAGCGCCCAGTTTCCATGAATGAAGCCGAAGACCGTGCGGCCGTGCTGCTGCCGCAAAAGTCCATGATCCTGCGTGAGACGTTTGCAGTATTCGCGAATCTTCTCGATGAAGGCTCTCGCGGTGTTTCCCGGTCATGGTGAAGATGAACTTCAACATCGCCAACGCCGAGACGAACCATCTCTGCGATGCCGTCGAGCAGATCCCGCCGGTATTCCTCCTGCGGATAGAAAAAGCTGTACTGAGGCGGCTGTCCGTTGGCGTCCCGTTGGGGCGTCGGTTGCGATTTGCGGCCAACGATCGCGCCAGCGTGCGACTCGGCCAAGAGCGGTCTCCACCGATGCTCCCATGCCCAGGGGCTCGTAATGATCCGTGATAGCGACCCAGACCCGCTTCGGGCTCGGCTTGCGCGAACTTCGCCGGATTCGCTCCTTACATAGGGCAGAAACCACAGTTCAGCATGTCGTGGAAGCTTCATAGATGATTTGATTTCATCGCTTTAGACATGCGATAGGGCCTTAGTTGAGTTCTCAGTATCCGAGAGCCGCTGGGCGTTGTCAAAAACAATTCCTCGGGAGGAAGCTCTCGCTGCAAACGTCATGTCTCTTCCCGACTTATTGCTAATGCGCTTTCTATTTTGATGCAGTTATCCGGATACTGCCCGTGCCCGCCGACGAAAAAGTTAAGCACCCCTGCGCTGTCAGAATGACCCGACGGCCGGAGCGCCGTCGCCAGTTATCTGATAGGGCATATTGGGTTGCAGATCAGAGATGTATTGGGTGGTCGCTCCTGAGGCGGGATAGGTAACGCTCGTGAAGGTCTGGGGCCAGTCGCGCATAAACATCACCAGAGACGAACCCACCTTGGCCCCATCGAAGCTCTGGCCCGCGGTCGACTCCACCGCCGAGGTCGGGCTCTTGTGCATAGAGGAACTTCCCCACTCGAGAACGGACAGGAACTGCACGGCGGTGGTATTGCCGCACTGACCTTAATGTTGGCTGCGGGCTCCCAATCCGCCTTCTGGCTCTTGTTACCCTCGATAAGGTCGACCCTTGCGACGGTCGCATGCGCCGGAAGCAGGCCGGTGAAGTATGCTCGCTGCTTTCCGGAGCGCGTAAGCCAGGTAGCCTCATTTCCGTTTACCGTGGGCTCGCCGGTCGTTATCTGAAAGACGGCCTTGGCGGAAGGATGATGCGTAGCGGCCCGATCGTAGTAGATCAACTGATTTGTGTCTCTCAGGTAAACCATCGATCGCGAGACCTTCGTCACATCGTTGTAGCCCGGGATGTCGAAAGGCGTGCTGTAGACCCACCATCCGTTGTAAGACGGCGTGTCGTTATAGAGAAATGCAGCATAAGCAGGAAGCTCGGAATGGGTGATGAGGTTGAAACCCTGCTGCAGTCCGTGCCAGAACTGGCCGCCATTCGCAACCGCGTGATACATGAAACAGCTACTGTCCTTGCATCCGGTACCGCTGACGTTCTCAACGGAAAGAGTGTTGCTTTGCGAGGCTAAGCTCATCACGATCGTTGTAGTCGTTGAACTCGGTGCGGCCCTTTGTGATGTACTCGCCGTTGCTGAAGATATCGAACCGGCCGCAGTACTGGTGCTCGTGATCGATCATCGTATTCGGGCAGTAGGTCGAAAAGAGCTCAGAGCCGCCCGGCTTATTTGTGCGGACCATGGTGTGTTGATTGTAGCTGCCGTTGTAAAGATCCTGCGGAAGGGATGGGCGCGGATCCGGCGGTAGAGACGCTACCGGATCGGGTGCGGAGGTCGCGAGTATCAGATCGACGTGAGATTGTCTGGCATAGTCATTTGAGAGCTCGGAATTGAAGCCACAATAAAATTTGCAATGATTCTTGCCGAGCGGTCCACCAAACGCCGCATTCACCAGCAACCATCGAAGGGCTTCCGTTCTGTCCTTCCTCCCCACATAGCATCTGCCGTCATCATCGACGCTTCTGTCAAAAAGTCTGAGGGAACGCGCACGTAGCTGAGAGAGTCGCCCGTCGTCAGATAGTTGAAAGAGGCCTGGTTCGGACTGTTCGCGGGCTCGACTCCTGTCAGAAACAGGAGGTCGGTGACGTACTTCATATCCCACCAACTGGACGTATCGAGCGATATCTGCGGCCCATAGAGGACAGGGTCGTTGTAGCCGGCCGTATGGACCATATTCAACGCATACCGCAGGCGATACATGGAGTACTGATACCAGCTTCCCTCACTGGACTCTCCACCGCGTCCATCGCCGAGACATGAGTGCTTCGAGCCGTCAATATAGTTACATTTTGGCGATTGAGGAAGATTCGTGAATGCGTTCTGATAGGCCTGCAATGTGACCGCAGGATCCTCCAGATGCGCATACATCCGATACAACATTGCGCCAGCGAAATACGAAAAATATGCATGCAGAGAGCCGGCAGAATAATCGGGACAGAGATCCGTATCGTCTTCGCATTGCAACTGTTGGACAGGTTAGGATCGTCCGTCGGGTCGTCGTTGAAGGTGAGGCCCGCACCCACCATTGCGAGCATCTTGCTCATCGTGTAGTTGTTGCCCATCGCACGCATGCCGACGAGACTGAAGACATCGTTCTCCTGGAACTGCGCCGGGCGAGTTGTACTTCGCCGGCGGCGCCGATGCGCCGTAGGAATATCCCAGGACGGTCTTTGCAAAATACGCCAGAAAACGCCGCGCCAGTTGCCTGATCGGACGGCGCTGAGATAATTTCCAGCCATAAGCCAGTCCGTTGTCAGAGCAAATTGCTGCGCAGAATCCGACCAGTGATTGCCTCTGATCTCTTCCTTCCCGGAGAGCACCTGCTCCATCACATAAACCCAGACGTCCCGTCCGTAGCACCCCCACGTATTTCGCTCAGCGGGAGTGGGCGCGACCATCGAGAGAAATGCAAACACATTTGCGTCGTTTTCTTTGTAGCCGCACCGCTCTGGTCTGTTTTCGGCTGGCCGTTGCCACCTTTACAACTCCAGGACCAGACCGAATTATCACGTTCGAGGAAGTCTCCGCAATTGTCTTGAAGGCTTGATAAGCAACATTGTGCGCAGTTGCACGGCTGCGCAGTGCTGGGCAGCATCGCTGCAGTCACCATCAGCCGCGGATGAGATTTGACGGGCGTCGGCGATGGTGTAAAGGTGATCGTCGATTCTGCGGCGACAGAGTGATTGGCGTTGCTCGTCGCCTTCAGATGAAAGGTCCCAGGTTCCTTGCTGTAGAGCGCAATCGTGCACGGCTCATTCACAGCGCATGGATTGCCTCCGACGATCTGGCCGCCGGAGGTGCTCCAGGTCACAGTCTTATCATTTACGCCATTCACGACAACGGTGACGGTCTGATAACTGCCGCGTGGAGCGATGGCCTCGGTCGGATAGATATAGAGCTTTTGAGCGACCAGTTGGAGCGGAAGGACGATTAGAAGTATGCTAAATAACCTCTTCATCGGAAGACGTCACTCCTTGCGGGGACAACTCGTGACAGTCCCGGTCGTCCAAATCATGCTATCCAGCTCTGCGGCCATTCTATCTGGAAACAGGATTGCCGTAACGCGAAAGAATCTCCGCGATGCGATCCGACGCATGGCCGTCCCATAATGGGATTGGGCCACTCCGTTTTCCGATGCCCGTTCAGCGACTTCGCGAACTCTTCACGGAGCAGCTTCCAGTCGCGTCCGATCAGCACGTTGGTTCCAGCGGTGATCGTAATCGGCCGCTCTGTGTTCTCGCGCAATGTGAGGCACGGAGTTCCCAGGTAGGTGGTCTCCTCCTGAATTCCACCCGAGTCCGTGATGACGACTGCAGCATGCTTCTGCAGAGCAAGGAACTCAAGGTAGCCCAACGGCTCGACGGTGCGCAGATTGGGATTGCATTGCTTGAGTTGCGCGGACCAGCGGTCGCGGGTCCGTGGATGAACCGGAAAGATAAGCGGCAGATCGCGGCTCAGCTCGTCCAGCACTTGAAGCATCGGCAGAAAGACTGCTTCATCGTCGACATTCGAGGGACGATGCAGAGTGATCAGGCCGAAGCGATCGAGCGACAGCCGCTCCTTGAGCCCACCGAACAGCTCCTCGGCCTTCGGCAGAAACTGCACAAGCGTGTCGATCATGACGTTGCCGACGAGGAAGATCTTTTCTTGCAGCAACGCCTTCGCGCTTAAGGTTCTCATTGCCGTCAGGAGACGGCGTGAACAGAAGGTCGGAGAGCTGATCGGTCACCAGCCGGTTGATCTCCTCCGGCATCTCGCGATCGAACGACCGCAGACCGGCCTCGACGTGAGCAATGCGGATTCCGAGCTTCGCGCACACCAGCGCGGCCGCAACCGTCGAGTTGACGTCCCCATAGACGAGCACGACATCAGGCTTCCGTGCGAGGACGACCGGTTCGAACTTCGACATGATCGCGGCCGTCTGCTGCGCATGAGATCCAGAGCCAACATTCAGGCTTTCGTCTGGCGCTGGGATCTCGAGCGTCTGAAAGAAGACATCCGACATCAGGGCGTCATAGTGTTGTCCTGTGTGCACCAGAACCTGATCGAATCCCGCTTTTGCGAGCGCGCGGTAGACGGGTGCGGCCTTCATAAAGTTCGGGCGTGCTCCCACAACATGCAGTACGGTCATTTCTTTATTCATCCTTTTCTTCCTGTTTTTGAGTACCGCGCATCAGCGAATTCCCAAAAGCCGCTTCAACTTCCGGCGCTTGATATAACTTTCATACTCTCGAATATCCCGCCGCACTACATCAAGTCCCGCAAGAATATCTGCGCGATATGGTTGCGCCTGGGAATACTTCTCCGTGATGTAGGTCCAGATATCCACTGTCTTTCGCAGCTGCAGAACTTCGTCCGCGCTCCCCGCTTCAGGATGCCGCCTGTAGTGCATCAATACCTCCGGAACTACGCCGAAGGGGGTGGTACACATACAGCGGAAATGGAAACAGGTATCCTCAGCGCCCCACTGCACATCTACATCAAATCCGCCGGTTGCAAGAAAGAAGGTTTTGAGCACAATCGGCGTTGAAGTGATGCCGGGCTGAAAAGTAGATAGCTTGCCTGTGACCGGCTGTCGCACAACAAAACCGTGTTCGTGCTGCTCTTTTGTCCAAAAATCTTCCGGCGCATAAGAAAAATGACTTCGACCGCCCGGAACATCGTCCCACATGTAGATATAGTCGGTCAGCACGAAGTGAAGCTCCGGAACCTCGCTGATAAGGCGCAACTGTTTTTCAAGCTTGGAAGGCAACCAGACATCATCCTGATCACAGAAGGCAAGCCATCTGCCTTTCGCGATCGACGCACCAAAGTTGCGGGAGGCACTTGCGCCCTGATTCGGCCTACGAATAATAGTCAGCCGTTGCGTCATTTCTTCGCTGAAAAGAGGAGCCTCGGGCGATTCATCGTCGATGATGATCACCTCAACAGGCTTAACGGTCTGGGAAAGAATCGACCGAATTGTGCTTTCAATGAACTTGTGGCCGTTGTAAAACGGCACGATCACTGACACGGAAAAGAATGGATCGGTCGGGTCAAACTCGCGCGCAGACTCATGTAATTCAGCTCTCATTTGAGGGACTCCACTGCTTGCTTATTTCGTGCCATGCCGGAGCCGCCGGACCTCGATCCCCGACCGGCCCGATAGCTCCAGCCACGTAGCATCGCGATCCCCCTCACAAGTTCCAGGGATGAGCGCGTGTTGGCCATCTCGAAGAACGACTGCAGTGCTTGCCTCGGACGAAGCTTCCCTCCTCTCAACCGCACCATCAGGAGGGCCACCGCGTCGGCCGACGTACTCGTTCGGAGAATCTTTGCGGGATGCTGCATCCAGGATGGCCCCTTCTCCACCTGGCGCCAGGTTCGGACAAGCGCTTCGTAGACCGGCCCGAGTGGAGTAAGAGCGTTGCTCCATGGCCATTGCGAGACTGTCTCGCGCTGATGTTTCGCCATCTCTCGATGTCTCTCGCGCTCGCGATCGAGTTGCACGATAGCCGCGACGAGAGCGTCTACGTCATCAACCTCAGTGCTGTAGCCATTCACGCCGTCGACGATCAGATCCGGTACGGCACCGACGCGCGTTGCCACAACGGGAGTACCGCAGGCCATGGCTTCAAAGACCGTACAGGGGCCGCCCTCCACGCGGGACGTCATCAGGTACACATCAAGCGCCGAGTACAAAAGCGGCAGATCAGGCTTCGGGATATAGCCTGTGGCGCTGACAGAGACTCCGAGCGCCCGTAGACCTGCAAGCTCCGAATCCCAGCCTGGACCACCCAGCACGACGTGCAGGTCCGGCAATTGCGCAGCAGAACGCCGGATTACTTCGAGAAGCGTATCTGTTCCCTTGCGGCCACGATCACGATCGCTTCCCTTCGTGCCGAGAAAGCCGATTACAAATCGATTCGGTGGAATTCCAAAAGTTCCTTCAGGCACCTTGCGCCTTCGGAAGAAATCCAGATCGACACCATGTGGAACCACCGTGATCGGAAGTTGGGAAGGCACACGTTGGGCGATGTCGCGCTTCCAGCCTTCCGTGCAAACCGTCAGGGCAGCGCTTCGTTCAACGGCAAGCTGATGCTGGGGCGACCACTCCGTAACATGATGAATCCAGGTTGCGATGGGTGGCAGCGTTTCGGGCTTGAGATCGCGGAAGAGCTCGATCGACGACTCGTTGAGGCAATGGATCGCATCGACGGCAGGAAGGAATGCGCGAAGCAACTCAGGTCTCCGCTCGAAGATTCCCTCCGGTACGAAATAGAAGTCGAACTGGTCTCCAAAGCGCGCGATGATCTGCTCACCCATCTCGCCGATGATCCACCAGGCTACGTTAGGGATGAGAAGGATGCGCGGTTTGCGACTCATTGCGCGCCTCCACGCCCGAGGAGCTCGTTGCGAACGCTCACCGCCAACCCGGCAAATCGATGCGGTTCCCACAACGGCGACGGCCACGCGGCCAGCGAACGCAAGATATACGCAATCTCACCCTTCAATCCATTGTCCCGAGCGATCAAGGCAGCACTGTAGAGCTGCACCGCCCGAATTCGCTGCGTCCATGCCCAACGCTCCGTCCCGTGCAAATCCTCGACAAGAGTCGTCGGCAGAATTTGCTCCATGGCATCGAGCATCCGTTTCGGGTCTGTACTCATGCTAGTTGGATAGACGTAGTAATCCGTTAGAGGGTCCGGCACTGCAGCAAAACCACCGATGCGCTGCAAGCGCATCCACATCTCCCAGTCTTCACAGGCGCGTACGTCCTCACGAAAGCCGCCATTTTGCTCAAGTGCTTCTCGCCTGGCTATCACGGAAGAGGGTGTGATCGGGTTACGGTAACGCAACATCCTGCGCGCCTCCGCAGGATCAAAGCAAGAGACGTGCGCCGCACCCCGTCGTCGCTGAAAATCCGAATGCCTGTGTAGACGAGGATTGTATCCGTCTGTACACGTTCGGCTTGCGCTTGCAGCTTTTCCGGCTGCCACATGTCATCGGCATCGAGAAGCGCAACCCACTCACTGCTGGACCTCCGAACTCCGGTATTCCTCGCTGCCGACAGGCCTCCATTCGGCCGGCTTACAACGAGCGCGCCCAGCTTTCTGGCAATCTCCGCGCTGTCATCACTGGAACCGTCATCGACAACGATGACCTCCGCCGGCTGCAGCGTCTGGGCGAAGACAGAGTTCAGGCAGCGGGGAAGAAAGCGTGCAGCGTTGTACGCCGGAATGACGACGCTGACCTTCATGCAGCCACTCCTCCGCGCGCCATCCTTACACGCATGGATCGGAGCGGCGGGTTCAGCATCGAGTTGAGCTCACGGCTACACATTACTCGGAGTAGCGCTCGCAATCTCGGGCCTCACCAGGATGGAAATGATCCTGTCGACGTAACGCCCGATTGGCTTAGGTAACATTCCGCTGAGAACCGTAAATCGCGCACGATCCTCCGGTTCGAGGACTCGTAACAGATAGAAGAGCACCAGGAGCGTCACAAGGGAGGCGCAGCCGCCCAGGATGATTCCCCAGAGCGGCGGAAAACGGCTTCCCGGCCACGCGTGCAATAACAGCAGCCGCAATGCTGGCCGCGGTAATCTTCGCAATCTGCATCCACGGCAGCTTGATCTCATAGAGATAAATCCCCACCGCCCACATCAGTCCGACAGCGGTGAACTGTGCGGCTCCGCTGCCGATGCAGGCACCCACCGCGCCGTGCTTTCGGATCAGCATCCACGCAACTCCTATGTCGACAATGCCCGCAAGAACAGTCGACCAGATCACGTAGCTTTGGCGTTCGTTGCTCTGCAGAAGACTCTGCACCGGACCGATGAATGCCTTTGGCAGGCAAAGCAGCGGAGCAAGAGTGACAACCATCGCCGCATCCTTGTACTGGCTGCCGTACATGAACAGCAACGCCGGAAATGCAAGCGAAGCTGAAATCAGGTGCACCGGAATGGACGACAGCGCGAGATAACGGAACGTCGACGCGGTAATCGCGGGCAGACGCGACTTGTCACGGCCGTACTGCGCGAAGATGGTTGCCGCGGCTGCCGAGCCGAAGACGGCTGATGTAATCAGCAGTTTCTCCGCCATGCCGAAGGCAACTGAGTAGTACGAAATCTGGCGGATGTCCTTATCGAGGTGCTTCAGCAGAATGAACTCCGAGCGGTCCCAGACGACCATCGCCACAAGCATCGTCGCAACACTCTGCCAAGCGAACGTAATCATTCGCTGGCGAAGACCATCCGGCTCAGCATGCGACTTTGGCCACCTGGCAATACGCGCCGTTGTCGGGATAAACCGAACGAGGCAGTCAACGAGCCGTGTGAGAAGTACTGACGCGCCGTAGCCGACGACACCCCACTTGAAGATTGCCGTGGCGAAAATCGCCACAAAGAACACCAGGATGGAAATCACTGACGCCGGCATGTTGTACTGCAACTCTTCCGTCGCGACGTTTGCCTGCGCCGGGATCGAGTTGATCATCGCTGGCAGAATGCTGAGTACTATCAACACCGATGCCAGTTTGTATCCGTTACCTGCATCTCCCAGCACCCAGATAGTGATGCCGATCGTAGCCAGCACCGAGAGTCCAAGCTGAAGCCAAAGTGTCTTGAAGTAGATGTAGCGCGCCGTACCCTGGTCCGACATCCCCAGGAACTCCGCCATGTACTTTTGCGTCGTCGATGGAATTCCGAGACTGCCCAGGCTGGCCACAAACGACGCGATCACGGCCACATAGATGACGTAGCCCATCTTCGACGGCCCGAGGGTCCGGGCAATCGCGATGGACGTGAACAGCGTAATCAGCGAACTGACAAGATTTTCGAAACCGTACCAGCCCGTGTTGCGCGCGATGATCTTGGTATTAGACATTTGTGCTTAGCTGGCTGTTCCAGTCTTCCAATCCGGGCGTTTCAACGGTTGGATGCAGTCAAAAGCCATTCCCGCGAATTGCGGCGCTTTTTGTCGGTAGCTGGCGCTTGCAGGCTCCGCAGCGGCATCCCGAAACTGCCCTGTCCTTGCTCTCGGGCCCTTCAGAATCAATGCCCTGGCGAAGACCTCGACAGTACGGCTGAGCTTCATCCTAGCATCGTTCCACTACAGGCCAATGAACGCCAGTGCAAACCGAAGTACCTGACCCGATATTGACAACCCAGAGTGGGCAGATATCATAACGTCGTCGTGCCGCAGATACAGGAACCAACAGCGCGACTGTCCGGATCCTGAACATCATGAGCAACCTGCGGCGTGTAGTTGTGACTGTGTGCGTGGCGGCAGGGCTCGTGGCGGCGTTTTCCTTCCGCAATCACATCGCAAAGGCTCGAGCAGCACGGGTCAGCGCCGCGGTTCCTCCAGCGCCCTTCTTCCCTGCCGGCTCTGTATGGACGCGCGACTCGAGCAGCGCTGCCGTCGATCCCGGATCAGATGCGATCATCCAATGGCTGGATAAAGCCGGTGGATGGGGTACCGGTAAGATGCGCGTCGATTTTGCGATTCGGGTGTTGCAGGCTGACGCTTCGGCGCCGAAAGTACCCTTTCGCCAGGCGAAGGAATTCTACGACGGCGCCGCCGACATGGTTCCTTCCGTGCCACTTCCCACCGGTGGCGGCATGGAGGGACAGTCAGGGTATCAGTGCCCGGTCAGCCAGGAGGATTGCCACTATGATCGTCGTCGACCGAGACAATAACAAGCTCTACGAGGCGTGGTCGGCCAACTACGATGGCAAGGCCGTCAGCGCGGTGATGCTCGCCGTCTGGGATCTCAATCGCGTCTATCCGCCGTCAGGACGCGGCGATCAGTGCACCAGCGCCGACGCCGCCGGCTATCCAATCGCTCCGTTGCTGTTCAACGCGGATGAACTCGCAGCCGGACACATCGATCACGCCATTCGGTTCGTTCTGCCCAACGAGCGCATCCGCGCCGGCGTCTTCATTCACCCGGCGACCCACGCCGGTGGTCCCAGCGGTCCGGCACTTGCTCCTCCGTACGGCATCCACCTTCGCCTCAAGCCGAACTATGATGTCTCGCAACTAAAGCCCGCGGCTCAAGTAGTGGCGCGCGCCATGCAAAAATACGGAATGTTCCTGTGCAGACGGAGGCAATATCGCGCTCACGGCACAAAACGACAAGGACACCAAGACGAAATACTCTGATGTCGGCTTCGAGTCCAACGATCTGCAGGCGCTCAAGGTGACCGATTTCGAGGTGCTTAAAGAAGGTCCGCTCATTCCGCTCACTCGAGACTGCGTTCGCAACCCGCTGACCAACAGGCTTTCGCTTATCTCCATAAAGGCCCCGAGAGGACGGATTCAAACCCGCAGAATGTTTATCAACGATTTCATCTTGAAGATCAAGAGAGCTGAGACTCCGTTCTACGCCCGCCTCAAGCGATTCGGCCAGGCTGTTCTGACTCTCCAGTTGCCAATCCCGCGCTTTCTCGATCCCGTTTACAAAATCATCCTCTACTTCCGCTACCTGCGATATGAGACGAGCGAAAAACTGAGTGTGGCGTTTTTTCGCTACCCCGTGATGCGAATGCTGTGCGTCGTCCATCGGAAAGCGTCTGCGCATGGAACGGATCCCTGCCATCTCAGGCAATCCGAAGATCTACATTGGCGATGACGTCTATATCTCGGGAACCATCGCAATTATGGCGGGCCGAATCTTTGCCGAACCCCGAGCTTCGCATCGGCAACAAGAGCTTCATTGCTGACGGATGCCTCTTTGCGGTCGCGAAATCAATTGAGATCGGTGACGACGTTCTGATCGCAGGCGGGTGCTCGATCTCTGACTATTCGCAACATCCCGTCGATCCGGAGAAGCGCGTCGCCGGCCTGCAGGTCGACCCCGAAGACGTCCGTCCAGTCCGCATTGGGAATCGTGCGTGGCTGGGGCGTCGTTCGACCATTCTTCCTGGTGTCACGATCGGTGAAGATGCGGTCGTGGGTGCCTCTGCAGTCGTTACAAAAGACGTGCCACCAGGCGCCATCTGCGTCGGAAACCCCGGACGCATCCTATCTCGGACGGTCTACGACCCCAGGACCAGCGATTTCGTCAATGCCGAGTAGTCATGGCTGCCGCGACAATCGTCTCGCACGCGGCGTATCGCAGTAGAGCTGCAGATATTTTTCCACCATCACAGGCAACGTAAAATGCGCGTGGAAGGCGGCTTCTGCGTTGTTCGCAAAAGCCTCGCGTTCGCTTGCTCGGGCAGCCAATCGCACAAACGCCTCCGCCATGCTCTCCGTGTTGCCCAGCGGAACAGTGATCCCCGACTGAGCCAGCCGCACAACCTCGGCCATTCCGCCAACATCCGTGACAACGGCCGGTAGCCGGCTGGAAAGCGCTTGCAGTAGCGACATGGGAAGTCCCTCAGAGACAGAGGACATCACGAAGGCGTCGGCCGACGCGAAGAACGGCGCAACATCCATCTGCTGTCCCTGGAATGTCACGTTCGAACGAAGGCCAAGTTCATCGGTGGCCCGCTCGAGCCGCTGTCGCTCGGTTCCATCACCGACCAGCCACAAACGCATCTCAGGCGCCTGAGCAATCGCCGCGCGAAAAGCGGTGAGAAGAAACTGAAGATTCTTCACGGGCTCGAGCCTGCCGACGTAGAGCAGCGTGAATCCCGTCTTTGCAGGACGTTGATCCGAGGGCGGTGGCACAACGGGTATCAGCGCCGTTATAAACAGTGAGTATCTTGCGATCCGGCGCATTCCCCGCGGCCTTGATGTTGCTCGTCGTTGCTTCGCAGATGCCGACAATCCAGTCGCAAAACATTGCGGCAAACTTGTACTTGCGCTCCATTGCGAGATTGCGTGGCGGCGCCACGAGACTGTGCCGCGTGGACACAATGCTCGGAACTCCGGCCAGCCTTGCCGCCGGAGCTGCATAGATCGTCGGCGTCGGATTGTGCAGATGAACTACGTCCGGTCGCGACGACCTGAAGATTCGCAGGAAGTGCCGCGAAGAATCGATGAGGTGCCGGCCTAGATTCGACTGAACACGAAAGCCTTCAGCGCGCATCCGTTCGCCCAGAGCGCCCAGCGCCGCGACGGCATACACTTCGGGGTCATGTCCGTGTTCACGTTGCAGATGGCACATCTGCCGAACCAACGTCTCTGCGCCACCCACCTCCATGCTGTCGACAACGTGAGCGATCTTCATGCGGCGAATTTCAGTCACACGCCCGATCCTCTCAGTGCGTCAGGTTCACGATGCGGAGAGTGATCCACATCACGAGAATGAATCCTAAAGTCAACACTCCTGAATAGCGGAGAATTCGGCCAAACGGCATTCGCGGCGAAACCATTCCCCGCTGCAGGGCCATCTGGAAGACAACCTCCGTCAGCCCCCCCAGAAGAAACAACGTGAGCACGAACGCTCGCGAAAGAAACCAGCCCGTAACCAGGAACCCGGTGAAAGACAGCACCAGTAGCCGTCCTAATTGCCTGATCTCAGACTCGTCCGGCACGGTGGCACCAGGCGGCGGCAGCGGAAACGCAGTGTCGTTGAGCACAACTTCTTTCTTCTGGATGACGGCCCTGGGAGACGCTACCACCACTGCATCCCGGACGCTTGGGAATAAAAACATCGACCAGAAGAACAGCCCGCAGAGACCGAGCTCGGCAGCGCAGACCACAATTGTGTTGTGGGCCGTCTTGCCGATGGCATCGGGCATATTGCCAAACCCGATTCCGAACAGGGGATGGGATTTCAGCAACTGGAGACCGTCGCCCCAAAGCTCAGTCCGGTCCTCGCCCGACGTCGTCGAGATACCTCTGCCACCGGTATAGCCCGTTGCAGTAGCTCCAGCAAAGAGCAGGCCTGCCAGGATTAGAGAGGGCACGGTCCCAATCTTTTTTCGGAGTGCCATAATCAGCACGGCCATCAGCGCAAGGATTGATCCCCGCGAATGCGTCAGGAACGCTCCCCAGAGCAGGATTCCGACCGGCACCAGAACAAAAATGAAATTCCGGACACTTCGCCTCTTCTGCCAGAAGAAGAACATCAGGGGAAGCACGCAGACGATTAACTGAGCAAAGTCATTCGGGTCATTGATCTGTCCTTGTCCGCGGAGCCTGTAGAACCACTCCTTCTGTTCATTGCTCATCCCCATGAAGTAACTGCCTTCCATGTGTACTTCGCGGGCATCCACGCCCTGGGGCAAACCGCGATGCAGCTCAACGGCTCCCTGCGCTATAACGAACAGGCATACGAAGAGCATCATGAGGATGACGATTTGAACCTTGCGCTTTGTCGTGCAATGCACACAAACCAGCAGGTACGCAAATGCGTTCGGAATAAACAAGAGAAGAGCGGTGAGTCCACCCCCGGCCCAACTCGCCCCGACCAGAACCGACATGAAGGTCGCAAACGCCAGGCCGACCAACGCAGGCAGCTGTGCGGTCTTGCCAACGCTTGAACGGCTAAAAGCCGGTATCGAAACGATCGCAATGACAGCGGCGAGAACCAGCTCGATGCGGTACTCCGCCAACGATCCGAACATGACCGTGGGCGTCAGATAGTACGTCAGGACGTAGAGGATAGTTAGAACAAATCCCATCGCGTGAGTTGTCCGGGCAGATCCTCCGTAGGCAATAGAATACCCTAACGATCTAAGTGTTCTACTTGTAACCGATTGGGTGTTCTACTCGGAATACACCTTCTGTCTCTGATGCCTGCAGCCCTGACTTCGGTCGCCTCTCATCATTTGTCACCGCACCCTTTCGCGGTGTAACCGTCAACCAGGACCATGGAAAACACGAGTTCAACCAAAGACACGTCTCCCTGGAAACCGGGACTGGTTTCCGTTGTCATGCCGGCGCACAACAGCCAGAGCTCGCTCGCCGAGTCTGTTCAATCCGTGTTGGCGCAGACCTACCAGCAGTGGGAGTTGATCATTGTCGACGACGCCTCCCGCGACGGTACCTTGACGCAGGCCCGCCGGTTTGCCTCCGAGGATCCCCGGATCCGGGTTCTACCGCTCGAACAGAACGCTGGTGTCGCAGAAGCCCGCAATCGCGGTATTGCTGCCGCTACAGGACAGTATCTGGCTTTCCTCGACAGCGACGATCTTTGGCTGCCCAATAAACTCGAGACTCAGATCGGTTTCATGCGCGCGAGCGGTGCCGCCTTCTCCTTTGCTCAGTACCGCCGAATCGGCCAAGACGGCTCTCTGAGCAACCCGGTAAGAGTTCCCAGGACCGTCACCTATGAAGGGCTTCTCCGCGGTAACTCCATTGGATGCCTCACGGTGGCGATTGACCGCTACCAGATTCCCGAAGTCTCAATGCCTCGGATCAAGCATGAGGATTATGTCACCTGGCTGAAGATTCTCAAGCGAGGTCACATTGCGTACGGCATCGCACAGGACCTCGCTCGATATCGAGTCGGTTCATCCTCTGTTTCCTCAGACAAGCGGCGGAGCGCCAGTTGGACCTGGAACATCTACCGCCGCGTTGAGGGTCTTTCGCTGATGAAGTCGGCGTGGTGCTTTCTGCACTACACCGCTCGAGCTATCTACGTCCGTCGGTTCTCCTGAAGCGCTAGTGCGACGTGGATACCGTAATACTCCCGGTACCGGCGGCGCTGAACGTCAGGACGCCAGCAGTATCGGTCGTAGCCGTTGCGGGCGCGCCCGCTCCGGAGATGGTGTACGTCGTGTTCGGGGTCAGGTCCGAGACATACTGCGTCGTCGCCCCGGAGGCTGGATAGGTCACGCTGCTGAAGGTCGTCGGCCAATCCCGCAGGAACATCACCAGCGTCCCTCCGACCAGGGCTCCATCGAAGTTCTGTCCGGCAGTCGATTGCACGAGGACCGTGTTGCTCCTCGTGAACGATGACCCTCCCCACTCCAGCACCGTCAGGAACTGGGTAGAGGCTGGGCTGCCGCCATCGATCAGCAGATGCGAGTAAGGCTCCCAGTCACTTGTTGACGGATTACCATTCTCGGCGGTCTTGTAGGCTCCCGCATCAGAAAGCGTCGCATTCGCAGGCAGCAGGCTGGTTAGATAAGCTGCTTGCTTACCGGAACGCGTCGGCCAGCTGGCCACGCTTCCGTTGATAGAGAGGGCTCCCGTCGTCGTCATCCAGACACGCCTTGAACTCGCCGCACCAGCGCTTCGGTCGTAATAAACCACCTGGTTCGAACCGCGCAGGTAGATAAGCGAGCGCGATGCCGCCGTAATTCCCGACATGCTTCCCCAACCAACTGCAGCCGAAGCATTGTAGAGATTGGTGGTGTCGACGACTGTGGCGACATAGCCTGGCAGTTCCGCGTGCGCGAGTGTGACCGGTCCGGCCTGGTATCCGTGCCAGAACTGACCCCCACCTTTTCCGTCGCTGCCTAGAGCCGATTGATACTCAAAGCAATTGCCAGGTATCGAGCATGCTGAGTTGGGAGGAACCTCATACCCGGCCTCGTTGCTGAATTCGGCCGTCGCCAGCATCATGTTGTAGTCATTGAACACGGTGCGGGTTTTCGTGATGTACTCGCCCTGGCTGAGCACATCAAAACCGCCGCACGTTTCGTGCTCGTGATCGATGAGCGTATTTGCACAGTAGTAGGAGAACGCTGTATTCGCGCCTCCGTTCCCTTCATTCGCTGAGTAGGGTCCATTGGCGTCCCATCCGCTGCGAACAAGGATGTGCTGATTGCCGCCGTTGTAGAGATCCGTGGGCAACTGCACGCGTGGGTCGGATGGCATACTTGATGTCGGATCTCCAGCCGGCAGAGATACGAACAGCGGAATCGCGTTCATGGATCCATAGCCATTGGCCAGGTTTGCATAGAAGGATGAAACTCCACCCACGCTCGCGTAAAGCAGCGGCCACTCCAGAGTCGCAGTGCGGTCTGCGCGTCCGTTCATGGAGTCGCTGACCATCATCCAGGCCTCGGTATTGAAGTCCGAGGGCGCACGATCGAGAGAAAGCGTATCTCCGGTGGAGAAGTAGGAGAACCGTGACTGTGCTGGGTAGTGGTTATACGTAAGGAACTCAAGGTCAGAGACGTTCTTCAGGTCCCACCAGCTCGAGGTCGCGACGCTCATTTGAGGCCCGTACTTGATGGGATCGTTGTACCCGGCAGACTGAATCGAAGCCATCGCCAGAGCAAGCCGGTACATCGAATACTGGTACCAGCTCCCCTCGCTGGACTCGCCTCCGCGGCCCTCGCCAAAGCAAGGAACCTGTTGGCCGTTTGTTGAGTCTTCACACTTCGGTTGGCTGGAAAGATTCGAAAATGCCGATTGGTACGCCGACCAGCTCACCGCCGGGTCTTCCATGTGCGCCCAGTCTTTGTACAGCATTCCGCCCGTCAGGTACGTCCAGTAAGCGTGCAACGACCCTGCCGTCCCGTCCGGACAGACCGCGTACCGGCCGGCCCCGCAGCTGTTGCCCAATGCAGGATCGTCCGTTGTCGTGTCATTGAACGTAAGCGCAGCGGCCGTCAGGTACATAATTTTGCTGTGGCTGTAGTTATTTCCCATCGCGCGTTGACCAACGAAGTCCCACACGCTGCCGGTATTGAACTGCCCTGCGCTGTTGTAGTTTCCTACCGGCGCTCGAGTTCCCGTGTACGCGATGTTGATCATCTGCTGTCCCGCGAGCGCAAAGTACGCGCGCGTGACCTGCTGATCTGCAGCACTCAGGTAGCCGCCTGCCATCAACCAGTCCGGCGTGAGCGTCAGGGCCTCGGTCGAGTCCGCGCCATGGTTGCCTGTCAAACCGTAGTTCGCGTCAACCTGCCGGTAGGGAGCCGTATCCGCCGAATACGCAGAGGACATGGGATTCAGCCAGAAGTTCGCGTCATACATCCAGATGTCGCGACCGTAGCACCCCCAGTTGTAGGTGGCGTCGTTCGGATCGATCATCGACATGAAGGCGAACAGGTAGGCATCGCCTTCCTTCCAGTTCTCGCTCTGATCCGAATTCGGCTGGCCCGAACCTGCATTGCAGGACCAGGACCAGATCGCGTTGTCTTTGTTGTACGCAGTAACGGCGTTGTTATAGAGCGTGACATACAGAGGATTGCTCTGTACTGCCTTTGCACGTAGCGCCGGCAGCGAGGCAGCCGTAATGCCGCCCAGGCGCGGATGCGCGGTCTGCGGCGTGGGCGAATCGGTAATCGTAACCGTCGACGATGCAGTCACCGAATTGTTCGCGTTGCTCTTCGCCGTCAAGTGATATGTGCCCGGGGTCGTCGTATACAGCGCCACGGTGCACGGCTCGTTCACCGCACACGGATTTGTTCCGACGATCGTGCCTCCGTCCGAGATCCATGTCACGGTCTTGTCATTCACGCCTGTCACAACGGCTGTCACCGTTTGGTAAGACCCGCGCGGCGCAACCGGAGCTTGCGGATAGATGTAGATCTGCGCGCTTCCGGAAGTGGCGCTGCTATAGGTGTTGACGGTGATCGACTCCTGTTGCGTAGTCGTCCCCGTGGGCGACGCGCTGTCCGCCACGGACACAGTGAAGGTCGAGGTACCGCTTGCCGTCGGCGTGCCTGAAATCACGCCGGCGCTCGACAGCGTCAACCCGGCGGGCAAGCTTCCCTGGCTAACCGACCATGTATAGCCCGGCGTTCCACCGCTCGCATTCAGCGTGGCCGAATAGCCTGTGCCGCTGGTGCCGTAGCCCAGCGCAACCGTCGTGATAGTCAACGCCTGCGCTCCGACTGTGAGCGACTCGTCCGCCGACGCTGTCTGTGCCGGCGATGCACTGTCCGTCACCGTTACCTTGAAGTTCGCGGTACCGGTCCCTGTCGGCGTACCCGAGATCACGCCCCCGCTCGACATCGTCAACCCGGCAGGCAGGCTGCCCGAAGCGATAGACCACGAATAACCCGGCGTGCCTCCGCTCGCGTTCATCGTCGTGCTGTAGGAGCTGCCCATTTGGGCAGCACCCAGGCTCGTCGACGTAATCGTCAACGTGCTCGGTGCCGCATTCACAGTGATCGACTCATTCGCCGATGCCGTCTGTGCGGGCGATCCGCTGTCCTTCACCGTCACTTTGAACGTAGCGGAGCCATTGGCCGTCGGCGTACCGGAGATCACACCACCGCTCGACAGCGACAATCCCGCAGGCAGGCTTCCCGAAGCGATCGACCACGTGAATCCCGGCGTTCCGCCGTTCGCGTTCAGCGTTGTGCTGTAGGAACTTCCATTCTGTGCCGCGCCCAGGCTCGTCGACGTGATGGTCAATGTCGCTGGCGTCGTGCTCACCGTAATCGACTCGTTCGCCGACGCCATCTGTGCAGGCGATCCGCTGTCCTTCACCGTCACCGTGAACGTCGCCGTCCCATTCGCCGTCGGCGTACCGGAGATCACACCTCCGCTCGACAACGACAATCCCGCAGGCAGGCTGCCCGAAGCGATCGACCACGTGAATCCCGGTGTTCCGCCGCTCGCGCTCAATGTTGTGCTGTAGGAGCTTCCCTTCTGTGCCGCGCCAAGACTCGTCGATGTAATTGTCAGCGTTGCTGGCGTCGTGCTTACCGTGATCGACTCCTGCGCGGACGCCGTCTGTGCCGGCGAGCCGCTATCCTTCACCGAAACCGTGAACGTCGCCGTCCCATTCGCCGTCGGCGTACCCGAAATAACGCCGCCGCTCGACATCGATAATCCGGCTGGCAGGCTGCCCGAGGAAATGGACCACGTATACCCCGGCGTTCCGCCACTGGCACTCAGCGTAGTGGCGTAGGAGCTTCCCGTCTGTGCCGCGCCAAGGGTCGTCGACGTAATCGTCAGCGTGGCTGGCGTCGTGCTTACCGTGATCGACTGTTGCGCCGAGGCCGTCTGCGCCGGCGATCCACTATCCTTCACCGAAACTGTGAACGTCGCCGTCCCATTTGCCGTCGGAGTGCCAGAGATCACACCGCCGCTCGACAGCGACAGTCCGGCTGGCAGGCTGCCCGAAGAAATGGACCACGTATACCCCGGCGTTCCCCCGCTCGCGCTCAGCGTCGCGCTGTAGGAGGTTCCTTTCTGTGCCGCACCAAGACTCGTCGACGTAATCGCCAGCTTGTTCGAGCCTGCCTTCAACGTGATCGACTCGTTCGCAGAAGCTGTCTGCGTTGGTGATCCGCTGTCCTTCACTTGGACCACGAAGGTAAAGGTTCCACTCACTGTCGGCGTTCCCGAGATCACGCCGGCACTCGAAAGCGCCAGCCCGCCTGGCAGGCTGCCCGAAGCCAACGACCATGTGTAACCCGGCGTGCCGCCGCTCGCGCTCAGTTGCGCGGCGTAGGTAGACCCTGCCACCCCACTACCCAGCGCAGTGGAACTGATGGCCAATGCGGCCACCTGAGGAGCAACCGTAATCGAGTACGTAACCGACTTTGTCTGCGCCTTCGTCGCGGAGTCCGCGGCTGTCACGCCAAACGTGTAGGTACCACTGATCGTTGGCGTCCCCGAAATCACTCCGCCGCTCAACAGCGCAAGACCTGATGGCAAACTTCCTGACGAGACGCTCCATTTGTAGGGCGCCGTCCCTCCCGCCGCAGTGAGCGTCACCTTGTACGAGTTTCCCACCTGCCCGCTCGGCAGTTGCGTCGTCGTGATCGAAAGTGTGCTCTGCGAGTCCGGGGCAGCCGCTACTGTTAGTGGAACCTGGTTGGAAGAGGATCCATTGGAGTTTCGCACCTGCAATTGCGCTACTGCGGGTTGCGCCAGCGCGTTCCCACTGATCTTCGCAGCAAGTGTAGTGGAGTTAACTACGGTCGTCGGCACAGCTGTGCCGTCCACCGTCACTGCAGCCTGCGTCAGAAAATTCGCGCCCTGCACCGTCACGGTGACGCTTGGCGTCCCCGCGGTCACAACTTGAGGCGAAACTTGGCTGATGGTCGGGCTTTCCATCGCCACGACCGTCATCCCCGTCCCACAACCCGAGCAGAGAAGGTTGATTGCGAACGCGAGAACAACCATTTTTACGATTAACTTCATCCCCAACCTAACCCCTGATACAAAAGCTGCGCAACGCTGGATCGTTAAAAAAGAGCGTCGTGAAGCGGTAGGGTCAGTACACCTACACGAATCCAAAGATTCATCGCGCGTTCGTTGCAGGGAAGGTTCGCGCGGGGTCAGGGGAGGTACGACTTGTTTGCTAGTACCATCTGTCGACTTTGGTGCGGTGTGTTGATTCGCTACGCGACACGTGTCTGGCTTAAAAAATTCAGCGACAAAAAACATCCTTGGAGCAGTTCCTTTCAATCAACACGCACCACGCACGCGCCTTGTTTTGGACAACACCTATCCCGCTTCGTGCTGAGCGCACAAAGTTGGGTCGCACCTGTTTTGCGCCGGATCCATTCCGGATCCAGCGAAGGTGATGTGGTTGTCACGCGAACCGCAAGACCAAGCGGTCCCCGTGGCTCCGGCCGTTTGTTACGTTTCCTGCATAGACCGTGGGTAAATGTTTTCGTTAGCCCTGTGGATTTTCGATAAGCATCTAAATATCGCCCTGCGTATTCCGCTCGGAACTCGCCGCTCTTTTGTCTCAGCGACATAGCGCCACGCCGCTCCGGCAAATATTTTTTTGCTATCCGACGTAAAATAGAGGTGCGCGCACGCAATTGCGGAAAAAGCTCTGGGTAGCGAGGGACGATGTGTGGAATTGTCGGTGTCTTCGGGCACCAACCAGTCGGTCAAATCATCTACGACTCTCTTTCCATGCTTCAGCACCGCGGCCAGGACGCCGCCGGAATCGCCACATCGTTTGAAGACCGCTTCTACCTCCACAAGGGCAACGGCCTGATAACAGACGTCTTCGCCGCCGGCGATATGGCCAAGCTGCTTGGAAACGCAGGCATCGGCCACGTCCGCTATCCCACCGCGGGCTGCGGTTCCGTTGCTGAGGCGCAGCCCTTTTACGTAAATTCGCCCTATGGCATCGTCTTCGCGCATAACGGCAATCTCACCAACGTCGCCGAGATCGTCGAAAGCGTCTTCGAGCGCGACCTCCGTCACCTGAACACAACCTCGGACTCCGAGGTAATGCTGAACGTCTTCGCCCACGCCCTCACCCAGCGCCGCGCCGCCAAGCCAACGCCCGAGGACATCTTCGCTGCAGTTGAAGAGGTCCATCGCCGCTGCAAAGGTGGTTACAGCGTCGTCGCCATGATCTCCGGTGTCGGGGTGCTTGGCTTCCGAGACCTCTACGGTATCCGCCCAATTGTCTTCGGCTCACGGGGTGGCGGAGGACTCTTCGCTGGACAATCGAAGGAGTACATGATCGCCTCCGAAAGCGTCGCCCTGCAGGTCGCCGGCTTCCGCCTCGAGCGCGACGTGCAGCCTGGAGAGTGTGTCTTCATCGACATACATGGGGAGCTCCACACTTTCCAGAGCAAGCTCGCGCACGAAAAATCGCCCTGTCTCTTCGAGTACGTCTACCTCGCGCGCCCCGACTCTGTTCTCGACGGCGCCTCCGTCTACCAGTGCCGCATCAACATGGGCATCAAGCTCGCCGAGAAGATCCGCCGCGAGTGGGCCGACATTCCGCTCGACGTCGTCGTCCCCATTCCCTCGACCAGCCGCACTGCCGCCCTCGAGATCGCCAACCGCCTCAACCTTCCCTATCGCGAAGGCTTCGTGCGTAACCGTTACGTCGGCCGCACCTTTATCATGCCCGGCCAGGCGCTGCGCCAGTCCTCCATCCGCCGCAAGCTCAATCCCATTCCGCAGGAGTTCGCCGACAAGAACGTTCTCCTGGTCGATGACTCCATCGTCCGCGGCACCACTATTAAAGAGATCGTTGCCATGTGCCGCGAACTCGGAGCACGACGCGTCTATGTCTGCTCTGCCGCGCCGCCCGTCATCTATCCCAACGTCTACGGGATTGATATGCCCGCGCGTTCCGAGCTCATCGCCAGCGGCAAAACCATCGATCAGCTTGCCAAAAACATCGGCGCCGACGGCATCATCTTTCAGGACCTCGGCGACCTCAAGAGCTCCATCACTGAGGTCTGCCCCAGCCTCACTCACTTCGACACGTCAGTCTTCGACGGAACCTATGTCACGGGTGACGTCACCGCCACCTATCTCGAGACCCTCGAAAAGCAACGCAACGACGCAGCGAAACGGACGGAAGATGTCGCCAGCCACATCACCCGCAACCTATCCGCCCATCTCTGAGAGTGGGCTTCGTCTCCTCGCGCTGGCAGGTCCGCCGGCGCTGACATCGTTTGAAGCCGAGCGGCTCACCATCCGCCTCCGCGCCATCGACCCCACCGTCACCGGCGTCGACGCCTTCTATCTTTACCTCATCACTGCGACCGGCGAGCTGGATCACGAGCGTCTCACCGAGCTGCTCGAACTCACCGATACACCGCTTCCCGACCCCTCAATCTTCGTTGCTCCGCGCATCGGCACCCAGTCGCCCTGGTCCAGCAAAGCCACCGACATCCTCCTCAACACCGGCTTCACCAACGCGCAGCGCATCGAGCGCATCCGCGTCGTCCAGATCCACGGCATTCGAAACGTGCATCCACTCTTCCCCGCATTGCACGACCGTATGACAGAGACCGTTCTCTTCGGTGGCCTCGATGAGCTGCAAAAACTCTTCGTCGAACACACATCAAAACCTCTCGCCACGGTCGACGTCCTCGGTCACGGAGGCGCTGCCGTTCAGGAGGCCGACCGCCGCCTTGGCCTCTCGCTCGCGCCTGATGAGATCGACTACCTCGTTCGCGAGTTCACGACACTCGGCCGCAACCCCACCGACGTCGAACTCTATATGTTTGCGCAGGCCAACAGCGAGCACTGCCGCCACAAAATCTTCAACGCAAGCTGGACCATCGACGGCGTACGGCAGGACAAGTCTCTCTTTGGAATGATCCGCAACACCTATGCGGCCTCGCACGAGAACGTCCTCTCCGCCTATTGCGACAACGCCGCAGTCATCCGTGGCGGCTCTGCTCCACGCTTCTTCCCCGACTCAGAGACCAGCATCTTCACCGCCAGAGACGAAGAGATCGAAATCCTGATGAAGGTGGAGACGCACAACCATCCCACTGCGATCTCTCCATGGTCCGGCGCGGCTACAGGTGCAGGCGGCGAAATCCGTGACGAGGGCGCGACGGGCCGCGGCGCAAAACCCAAGGCCGGTCTCTGCGGCTTCACCGTCTCCAACCTCAACCTCCCGCAGTCTCCGCAACCATGGGAGCGCACGCCATCGCGCCCTGCACACATCGCTTCGCCGCTCGATATCATGATCGAAGCCCCGCTCGGCGCCGCTGCTTACAACAACGAGTTCGGCCGCCCCAACCTCAACGGCTACTTCCGCACGTATGAAGAGACCGTAAAAGACTCCGAAAAAAATAACCCAAACGGCACCCACTTCGGCTACCACAAGCCCATCATGCTCGCCGGCGGCCTCGGCAACATTCGCACGCTGCACATTGAAAAGCGATCTATCCGTCCCGGCGATCTCCTCATCGTTCTCGGTGGCCCTGCAATGCTGATTGGCCTCGGCGGCGGCGCAGCCTCAAGCCAATCCTCGGGCCAGAGCAATCAAGACCTCGACTTCGCTTCCGTGCAACGCGACAACGCCGAGATGGAGCGCCGCGCCCAGGAGGTCATCGACCGCTGCTGGCAGCTCGGTGACAATAACCCGATCCTCTCCATCCACGATGTCGGTGCCGGCGGCCTCTCCAACGCCTTTCCTGAACTCGTCAAAGACGGCGGCGTCGGAGGCGTCTTCGACCTCGCGGCAATCCCGCAAGCGGAAGCCGGCCTCTCCCCGCTCGAAGTCTGGTGCAACGAAGCGCAGGAGCGTTACGTCCTCGCTCTTCCACCCGAACACCTCGCCCTTTTCGAATCCGTCTGCACACGCGAGCGCTGCCCCTTCGCCGTCGTCGGCCGCGCCACGCCAGAGCTCGACATCGTTCTCATCAACTCCGACGATCCTGACGGCGCCACGCACCCCATCGATCTCCCGCAATCGCTCCTCTTCGGCAAACCGCCAAAAATGCAGCGGTCGTTCACACGCACGAAGACCGGAACACAACCGCTCGACCTTTCGCACATCGCCATTCCCGACGCAGTCGAACGCCTGCTCCGCCTCCCCACTATCGCCAGCAAAAACTTTCTCATCACGATCGGTGATCGCAGCGTCGGTGGCCTCACCGTGCAGGACCAGATGGTCGGTCCCTGGCAGGTCCCCGTCGCCGACTGCGCCGTCACTCTGCGCACATTCGACTCCTTCGCGGGCGAAGCAATGGCCATCGGCGAGCGCACACCACTCGCGGTCACCGACGCCGCCGCCTCGGCGCGCATGGCCGTCGGCGAGCTCATCACAAACATCGCGGGCGCAGCCATCAACAAGCTTCCAAACATCAAGCTCTCCGCCAACTGGATGGCCGCTGCTGGTGCTGCCGGAGAGGACGAAAAACTCTTCGACGCCGTGCACGCTCTCGGCATGGAGCTCTGCCCCGCTCTCGGCCTTACCATCCCCGTCGGCAAAGACTCCATGTCGATGAAGATGAACTGGCGCGAGAACGGTGAACCCCGCTCCGTTATCTCTCCACTCTCCGTCATCATCTCCGGCTTCGCCCCTGTCACCGACGTCCGCCGCACGCTCACGCCGCAGCTCCAACCAGAAGGCGCACTCCTTCTCATCGACCTCGGCGAAGGCCGCAACCGTCTCGGCAACTCCGCGCTGGCGCAGGTGTACAACCTCACCGGCGGCGAAACACCCGACACACCCGAGCCCGACGAACTCCTTGCCTTCTTCAACACAATCCAGCAGCTCAATCGCGCTGGCAAACTGCTCGCCTATCACGACCGTTCCGACGGCGGTCTCTTCGTCACGCTCGCCGAGATGGCCTTCGCCGGCCGCGTCGGCCTCGAGGTCGATCTCACCGCCAGCTCACCGCTCGAATCGCTCTTCAGCGAAGAACTCGGCGCCGTTGTCCAGGTCCGCATCGAAGACACTGCCGCCATCCTCAACCAACTCCGCGACGCCGGCCTCATAGTGCAACTCATCGGCCACACCACTGCAACCAACGAGCTCACCTTCCGCCACGAGAGCAACGTCGTCTACTCCAACCCCCGCACTACGCTCCACAAGATCTGGTCCGAAACCTCCTTTCACATCGCCTCACTCCGCGACAACCCGGAGAGCGCCCGACAAGAATTCGATCTCCTCGACGACACCGACCGCCCCGGCCTCTTCGTCGATGTCCCCTTCAACCTCGCCGAACGCGTATGCGCTCCATACCTCGCACCGAACACGCACACTCCCGGCATGCCCTACCTCGTCATCACCAAACCACGCGTTGCCATCCTGCGCGAGCAAGGCGTCAACAGCCAATACGAGACGGCCGCCGCCTTCGACCGCGCCGGCTTCGAATGTGTCGACGTCACCATGAGTGACCTGCTCGCCGGCCATGCCGAGCTGTCAAAATTCATCGGCCTCGCCGCCTGCGGCGGCTTCTCCTACGGCGACGTCCTCGGCGCCGGCAGTGGCTGGGCCAAGACCATCCTCTTCAACGCGCAACTCCGCGACGACTTCGCCGCCTTCTTCGCGCGCCCCGAAACTTTCTCCATCGGCATCTGCAACGGCTGCCAGATGATGGCACAACTCCGCGACCTCATCCCCGGCGCCCAACACTGGCCGCGCTTCGTCCGCAACCTCTCCTCGCGCTACGAGGCCCGCCTCTGCATGGTTGAAGTCGAACCAACCTCGTCTCTCTTCCTCGCCAGCATGACCGGCGCACGCATGCCCATCGTGGTCGCGCACGGCGAAGGCCACGCCACCGAACTCGCTCCCACCGACAACATCGCTCTTCGCTACATCGACACGTACGGCCATCCAACGCAGCACTATCCGCTCAATCCTTCAGGCTCACCCGGCGGCACCGCCGCGCTCACCTCCGCCGACGGCCGCGCACTCATCATCATGCCGCACCCCGAGCGCACCTCCCTCGGTGTCCAAAACACCTGGACCCGCACCCTCCAACACAGCCCCTGGCAGCGCCTGTTCGACAACGCACGCGCCTGGGTAAAGAAGAATTAGCAAAAGCAAATCACCCACAGAAAATTAGCCGACAATAAATAGATAGAAAAGATTGACGATGCCTGACGCTCAGAAACCCATCGACTACAAGTCCGCCGGTGTGGACATCGAAGCCGGCAACGAAGCCGTCCGCCGCATGAAAGCCCACGTCGCGCGCACGCACTCGTCGGCAGTCCTCACCAGCCTCGGCGCTTTCGGCTCGCTTTTTAGCCTCAGCGACGCTATCAAAGGCATGTCCGACCCCGTGATGGTTCAGAGCACTGATGGTGTCGGCACCAAAACCCTCGTCGCCGTTATGGCGCAGCGCTACGAGAACCTCGGCCGCGATCTCGTCGCTGCCGTCGCCGGCGACATCGCCGTCATGGGCGCGCGTCCACTCACCTTCCTCGACTACCTCGGCCTCCACAAGGTAGAGCCCGCCATTGTCGAAGAACTCGTCCGCGGCATGTCCGCGGCCTGCGCCGAATCCAAGATCGCTCTCGTCGGCGGCGAGACCGCCGAGATGCCCTCCGTCTACGCTCCCGGCGACCTCGACGTCGTCGGCTTCGTCACCGGCGTCGTCGACCGCTCTCGGCTTCTTACCGGCGCCAGCATCACCGCAGGCGACGTCCTCTATGGCGTCAATTCCTCCGGCCTCCATACCAACGGCTGGTCGCTCGCCCGCAAGCTCCTCTTCGAGATCAACCAGTTCGACATCCACGAGTCCCGACCCGAACTCGACGGCGCCAATCTCGCCGACACGCTGCTCGAGCCGCACGCCAACTATGTAACGCCGATCCGCCGCGCGCTCGACCACAACCTTCCCATCAAGGGCATGGCGCACATCACCGGCGGCGGCCTCATCGAAAACACTCCACGCATCCTCCCCGAAGGTCTCGGCGCCATCATCGACCGCACCACCTGGAAGCCGCAGCCTATCTTCACCTGGCTGCAACAGCTCGGCCACATCGGCGACGAAGAGATGCATCGCGTCTTCAACATGGGCATCGGCCTTGTCGTCGTCGCTCCTGCCGGCTATCACTCCACGCTCGCCCAGGCCTTCGCTCCTTTCTCCGTCGCAGAGATCGGCCGCGTCGAAGCCAACCGCACCGGCATCACCTTCACAGGAGGCCGTTGATGGAACGTCAACAGCTCCTCGACGCCATCCCGCACTGCCTCACCGAAACCAATCTCCCCTTGCCCAACAAATACCCAGGCAAGGTCCGCGACACCTACGACCTCGGCGAGCGCCTCCTGCTGGTTACGACGGACAGGCAGTCCGGCTTCGACCGCATGCTCGGCGCGATCCCCTACAAAGGCCAAGTCCTCAACCGCACCTCACTGCACTGGTTTGAAGCCACGCGCCACATCGTGCCCAACCACGTCATCTCGTCGCCGCACGCCAACGCTCTGCTCGCGCGCAAGTGTCGCGTCCTCCCCATCGAGTTCGTCGTCCGCGGCTACCTCACCGGCTCCACCGACACCGCCATCTGGACCAAGTACTCCGCGGGCGAGCGCACTTTCGCCGACGAGACTCTTCCCGACGGCATGCGCAAGAACGAAAAACTTCCGCGCAACCTCATCACCCCCACCACCAAAGAGTCCACGCACGACCGCCCCATCACGCCCGGCGAAATCATCTCCGAAAACTGGCTAACCCCAGACGAGTGGAACTTCGCCTCAAAAAAGGCATTCGCGCTCTTCGCCTTCGGTCAGCAACGCGCCGCAGCACACGGCCTCATCCTCGTCGACACCAAGTACGAGTTCGGCGTCACGCCCGAAGGCTCCATCATCCTCATCGACGAGATCCACACACCGGACTCCTCCCGATACTGGCTCGCGCCCACCTACGAGCAGCGCCTCTCTGAAGGCCGCGAGCCCGACATGATCGACAAAGAGTTCTTTCGCCTCTGGTTCCGCGAGCGCTGCGATCCCTACATGGACGCCGTGCTCCCCACACCGCCACCTGACCTCATCGCCGAGCTCGCCTCGCGCTACATCCAACTTTATGAGGCAATCACCGGCAACATCTTCGAGCCCGACCTCCGTCCGCTCGAACCCACAGTCCTCGCGGCCCTCTAGCACTTAGAACCTGGCACCTAGAACCTCTCGATCATCATGACTGAACGCATCCTCATCATCGGCTCCGGCGCGCGCGAACACGCCATCGCCGCCGCACTCGCGCGCAGCCCGCAGTCTCCTGAACTCCTCTGCTTCGGCTCCGCGCGCAATCCCGGCATTGGCGCACTCACTCGCATCTACACCGTCGGCAATATCACCGACCCCGCCGCCATCCTCGCCTTCGCGCACGAGCACCAACCCACGCTCGCCATCATCGGCCCTGAAGCCCCGCTCGCCGCCGGTGTCGCCGACGCACTCTGGGCTGCCTCCATCCCCACCGTCGGCCCCACACAGTCCCTCGCCCGCATCGAGTCTTCCAAATCCTTTACACGCTCGCTCCTCGATCGCCACCACATCCCCGGCAACCCCATCTTCCAGCGCTTCACCTCGCTCGACGGCGTCGAGGCCCTCCTTGAGCGCCTCGGCGACAACCACGTCATCAAGGACGACGGCCTCGCCGGCGGCAAAGGCGTCAAGGTCTTCGGCGACCACCTCACCTCCCGCGCCGAATCACTCGCCTTCAGCAACGAACTTCTAGCCGCGGGCCATCCCTTCGTCATCGAAGAAAAGCTCGAAGGCGAAGAGTTCTCTCTCCTTTCCTTCACCGACGGCACAACCCTCCGCCACATGCCCGCCGTGCAGGACCACAAGCGCGCCTTCAACGGCGACCGCGGTCCCAACACGGGCGGCATGGGCTCGTACACCGATGCCAACGGTGGACTTCCCTTCCTCACGCCGCACGACATCGCCGCCGCCCGCCGCACCAATGAGCAGGTCATCGCCGCACTCCACCGCGACCTCAACGAGCCCTACCGCGGCATCCTCTACGGCGGCTTCATGGCTACACGCAACGGCGTCCGCCTCATCGAGTACAACGCCCGCTTCGGCGACCCCGAGTGCCTCAACCTCCTTACACTGCTTGAGTCCGACCTCGTCGCCATCTGCCGCGCCATCGTCTCCTCGACGCTCTACACGCTCGACGTCCGCTTCACGCCCGCAGCCACCGTCTGCAAATATCTTGTCCCCGAGGGCTACCCCGATCATCCGCGCAAAGGCGACCCCGTGCCCATCCCGGCAGCCCTTCCACCAGCAACCACCCTCTATCTCGGCTCCGTGGATACAGACGCCATGAACAATGACGCACTCGTCTCCGCCGGTTCCCGCACTCTCGCAGTTGTCTCCCACGCATCCTCGCTCTCGCAGGCCGAATCCCTCTGCGAGCTGGCCCTCCACGACATTCACGGCCCCTTTTTTCATCGCTCCGACATCGGCACCGCCGCGCTCATCTCCCGCCGCATCGACCACATGAACTCCCTGCGCAACTCCGCGAGGTCCGCATGAGTCTCCGCGTCGGCGTTCTCGGCTCCACGCGCGGCACCGCGCTCAAAGGCGTGCTCGACGCCATCGCCGCGGGCACACTCGATGTCGATCTGCGCATCGTCCTCTCCGACAAACCCACGGCGCCCATCCTCGACCGCGCCAAGCTCTACAAAGTTCCCTCACTCTTCATCGACCCTACGGGCCTCGCGCGCGAGCAATACGACGAGCGCGTCAGCGCCGAACTGCGAAAGGCCAAGGTCGAGCTCATCCTTCTCATCGGCTACATGCGCATCCTCTCCTCTCACTTCGTCGCCGAGTGGAGCGGCCGCCTCCTCAACGTGCATCCCTCGCTGCTCCCCGCCTTCGCCGGGCTTATGAACCGCAAGGTTCACGAAGCCGTTCTCTCCGCCGGTGTGCCCGAAACCGGATGCACCATCCACCAGGTCACCGAAGAGGTCGACGGGGGTCCCATCGTTCTGCAGAAGCGCTGCCCCGTCCTCCCCGGTGATACCGTGGATTCGTTGAAAGACCGCGTGCAGGCACTCGAGCAGAGCGCCTTCATCGACGTCCTCCGCCAGTGGAATCACCTTCGCGATCACAGGAGCTCGCAGTGACCAAAACCGCACAGCCGCTCGCCGGCATCCGCGTCGGTATCATCATGGGCTCGCACTCGGACTGGCCCACCCTCGAGCACGCCGCCAAAGTCCTCGACGAGCTTCACATCCGCTACGAGGCCGAAGTCGTCTCCGCGCATCGAACACCGGACCGCATGTTCGACTACGCCGCCACAGCCGAATCCCGCGGCATCCGCGTCATCATCGCGGGAGCCGGCGGCGCCGCGCACCTCCCCGGCATGGTCGCCGCCAAGACGCGCCTTCCCGTCCTCGGCGTGCCCGTGCAATCGCACGCTCTCCACGGCGTTGACTCCCTGCTCTCCATCGTGCAGATGCCCGGCGGCGTTCCCGTAGCCACCTTCGCCATCGGCAACTCCGGCGCAAAGAACGCCGGCCTCTTCGCCGCCGCAATCCTGGCCCTCACGGATCCACGCATCGCTGAAGCCCTCGAATCCTTCCGCCGCACGCAAACCGACACCGTCCTCTCCAACCCCGACCCCCGCGCATGACCACCGCCCGCCGCCCACGCGTCGGCATCCTCGGTGCCGGCCAGCTCGCCCTCATGCTCGCCCAGGCCGCACCTGCCGTCGGCGCTGACATCCTCTGCGCCGGCCGTCCCGGCGACTGCGCCGAGCAGGTCGCACCCGTTCTCCCCGTCGACCTCAACAACCCGCACGCCGTCGCCGAGTTCGCCAAATCCGTCGACCTCCTCACCATCGAGAGCGAGAACATCGACGCGCACGTCCTCCACGGGCTCCCGCTCTTCCCCAACGCGCGCGCCATCGCCACCGCGCAGGACCGCTTCCTCGAAAAACACTTCTTCCTCGACTGCGGTCTCGAGGTCGCGCCCTTCGCTCCGGTCAATGACCTCGTGTCGCTCCACGCGGCGATTCGTGAAGTCGGTTTACCCTGCATCCTCAAGACCCGCCGCCTCGGCTACGACGGCAAAGGCCAGTTCCGTCTCACCTCCGCAGACCAGGCCGCCGAAGCCTGGGCCGCCGTCAACGAAGCCCCCTGCATCCTCGAAGGCATGGTCGCCTTCGACACCGAAGTCTCGCTCATCGCCGCGCGCAACCGCTCCGGCCAGCTAGTCTTCTATCCGCTCACCGAAAACTTCCATCGCGACGGCATCCTCCGCGTCTCTCGGGCGCCCTCACACCCCGAGTTGCAATCACTCGCCGAGCAACACCTCACCCACCTCCTCGAGCGCCTCGAATACATCGGCGTCCTCGCCGTCGAGTTCTTCGTCCGCGGCTCCCACCTTCTCGCCAACGAGATGGCGCCCCGCGTCCACAACTCCGGCCACTGGACCATCGAAGGCTCCGACACCTCGCAATTCGAGAACCACCTCCGCGCCATCCTCGGCCTCCCACTCGGCAGCACCGACTCGCGCCCCACCGTGATGCTCAACTGCATCGGGTCCATGTGCTCGCGCGAAGAGACCGCGCGGTTCCCGTCCATCGCGCGCCACGACTACGGCAAATCCCCCCGCCCCGGGCGCAAAGTCGGCCACCTCACCGTTCCCGCCTCAGACACCGCCGCCATCGCCCACCTCGAATCCCTCTTCGCAAGTCGCCCCTAATCGCTGCCATCCATCGGGTCGCCCATCCTTTCACGAAGTGAGAGAGGATGGGTTATCGCGCGTCGTAGCGCGCAAGTCTTTCACTGCTGCTTTGACCCTCAAATCAATCCACATAACCCGTTTCCCTGAGCGAAGCGCGTAGTCGAAGGACCCCGTATTTCGTGGTCGCTGTTGCAGTCGTTCTTCCTTTGTCTTTCTCTTTGTCATTAGCGGAGAGAGTCCGCTTTTATCTTTGCTTCTCTTGTTGTCATCTCTCCAAAAAGAAAGAGGCTCTCAGCCCCTGACGGTATGCCTTTCCTCTCAAGAACCTCAAATCCCATTTCGGCGCACGACCCTAAAACATCGATCTAAAACATTCCATTTCTTCGATATTTTCGCGCATGATACCGTTATCACGGCGTTCAACTGACTCCCTGTTCTGCAGCTGACCGCCACCATCTTCGTCCGCGTGCCGTTCCTTCGGCATCGCCGGAGGCTCGTTGACGATCAGCTTCCCCAACGCCATCCCTCCGCATGACGAGCGTCCGCTCATCCACCTGGGCATCGACCTCGGCGGCACCAGCCTTCGCGTCGGCGCCTTCGACGCTGGGATGCAGCTCCTCGCCAGCCGCGTTATGCCCACCCGCGTGCGCTCCGGTCCGCAGGCCGTCGTCACCGACATGGCCGACGCCATCGCCTCTCTCCTCGACGAGACCACCGCCCGCGCCGAAGCCATCGGTCTCGGCAGCCCAGGCCCGCTCAACCTCGTCGACGGTACCCTCGGTGAGCTCCCCAACTTCCCCGGATGGGACTTCTTTCCCCTGCGCACAGCCCTGGAAGAACTCACCGGCCTCCCCGTCTTCCTCGACGGCGACGCCAACGCCGCCGCGCTCGCCGAGTGGAAGCTCGGCGCCGGACGCAACGAAGGCGTCGACTCCATGGCCATGCTGACCCTCGGCACCGGCGTCGGCTCCGGCATCATTCTGGAAGGCCACATCTGGCACGGTATCGTCGGCATGGGCGGCGAGGTCGGTCACGTCTCCGTCAACTACGACGGCCCCACCTGTTCCTGCGGCGGCCGCGGCTGCCTCGAGTACTACGCCTCCGCCACCGGCATCGAACGCTCAGCACGCGCTCTCGCCTCACACTCCCATGGAAAGCTCGCCGACCTCTTCGCGAATAACAAGTCAGTCACGGCTCGAATGATCGCCGATCTCGCTACGTCCGGCGATCGCGAAGCCCGCGCTCTCTACACTCAGGTCGGCCGCTACATCGGCCGCGGCCTCGCCGGTCTCGTCAACACGCTCGACCTCCCGCTCTACGTCATCGGCGGTGGCGTTGCCGCCGCATGGGATCTCTTCGCACCCGAAATGTTCCTAACCCTCCGTGAGCTCAGCTACGTCTACCGCCTCCAGCAGCCCTCGCAGCTCCGCCGCGGCGAACCGGGCCGCCCCTTCATCACGCCGGCCACACTCGGCGCTGATGCAGGCCTCCTCGGCGCTGCCATGCTCCCCACGCTCTCGCAAATTCCGACCCGCCATGAGACTTCGCTCATTCACTAAATTCTCCCTCCTCGCTTTCGCGCTATTCAGCACACTCAGCGCGCAAGCGCAAACTCAGGTCGCGCAAACCTCGAGCCTGCTCCGCCTCCCGCACATGCTCTCCGATCACGCCGTCCTCCAGCGCGATCGCCCCATTCACATCTGGGGTTGGGACGCGCCCGGCGCCGCCGTCACCGTCGACTTCCGCCATCAGCACGCCGTCACCAAAGCCGACGACCTCGGGGCATGGTCGCTCTATCTCAACCCGGAAACCGCCGGCGGGCCCGACACCCTCACCGTCCACGGGAGCACGCAAATTACTCTCTCCGACATCCTCGTCGGCGAGGTCTGGTTTGCCTCCGGCCAATCCAACATGGAGATGCCCCTCCGCGGCTTCCCCGGCTCAGCCGTCGTCAAAGACGCCGACAAGGAGATAGCCTCCGCCACCAATCCCCAAATCCGCTTGCTCGTCTTCGACAAAAGGTCCAATGACTATCCGCTCGACGATCAGCCGTCATCTTGGACTGACTGCAATCCCACCACCGCCGCCAGCTTCTCCGCCGTCGCCTTCTTCTTCGGCCGCGAAATTCAGCAGCGCGAGCACATCCCCATCGGACTCATCGACTCAACCTGGGGAGGCACACCCGTCTCCTCCTGGCTCTCGCTCGACGCCCTCGCTGCCGACAGCTCCTTTATACCGATCTTTGCCGCCCGCGGCCGCTTCGCCGCCTTGCAAACCAATCTAATCGCGCAGCAAGCCTACGAGCAGCGCGCCATCGCCGCTGCCAAAGCCGCTAATCAGCCCGCACCCAAATTCGACTGGCATCCCAACCAGGCCTCATGGGAGCCATCCTTCCTCTTCAACGGCATGATCGCCCCCGCCGTTCCCTACACCATCCGCGGCTTCCTCTGGTACCAGGGCGAAACCGACTCCAATCCAGCGCACTTCACACCGCAGCTCTACAACCGCCTCTTCCCCACCATGATCCGCGACTGGCGCGCCCGCTGGAACGAGGGCGACCTCCCCTTCCTGTACGTCCAGATCTCCAACTTCTACTCGCCCGATGAAGACTGGGGCACAATTCGTGACGCGCAACGTCGAACGCTCTCCGTCGCCAACACCGCCATGGCTGTCTCGCTCGACGTCGGCACCCGAGACAACGTCCACCCGCCCGACAAGCAGACCGTCGCCGCTCGCCTCGCCCTCGGCGCCCGCAACCTCGTTTACGGCGAACACCTCGAGGACTCCGGCCCGCTCCCCATCTCCGTCACGCCCTCCTCAGACGAAAATCAAGCCGCCCTGCGCGTTTGGTTCTCCAACGCCAACGGCCTCCGCGCCGAGGGCGGCACACCACACAGCTTCGAGCTCGCCGGCCCCGACAACATCTTCCATCCCGCCGAAGCCACCATTGACGGCACTTCTATCCTCGTCCATTCCGCCGCCGTCCCGCACCCCACCCGCGTCCGTTATGCCTGGGCCAGTTTCACAGATGCCAATCTCTTCAACGCCGCCGGACTCCCCGCTTCCACCTTCATCTGGCCGTAATCCGACAAAACTCATAATCGTAACCTGCACCAACTTTCCAATTCCCCGCAACCATCCGATTAGTTAAACCTTTACCCACCGGCCGCAGATGAAGTCGAAACGTCGCTCAACCTCCAGCCCGCCAGACACAAAACAACGCGCCGTCCGTATGCGTGATGTCGCCGACCGCGCCGGCGTCGGCGTCATGACTGTCTCGCGCGTACTCAACGGCACCGCACGCGTCTCCGACAAAACCAGCGCCCGCGTCCACCGCGCTCTCAAAGAGCTTCCGTACCAACCCAACCTCATGGCGCGCGCGCTCCGCGGCCATCGCACGCACTCCATCGGCGTCATCGTCCCCTATCTGTACGACCCCTTCTTTGCCTCCTGCGCGCATGCCATCAGCTCCGTAGCCAGGCAGCACGCCTACTCCGTGCTCCTCGCCACCTCCGACGAACGCGCCGACAACGAAACCGAGGCCGTCCGCGATCTCCTTCGTCGCCACGTCGACGGCATCATTGTCATACCCGCTTGTAACGGCCGCTCGCGCCTCACCGCCAGCGAGTTCCACTCCACACCCATGGTCGCCATCGACCGTCCCGTCGGTCGTGTTCAGGCCGGGCCTGCAGGCCGACTCTCGCGGTCGCGCATCGACACCGTCCTCGTCGAAAACCAGCGCGGTGCCACTCTCGCCACTGAACATCTCATCCACCACGGACACAAGCACATCTGCTTCATCGGTCTCAGCCAGAAGATCTACACCATGCACGCGCGTCTTACCGGCTACACCAAGGCCATGCAGGCCGCGATCCTCAAGCCCGAGTGCTTCTTCGATGCGGCCGACGAAGCCGCCACGCTCAACTTCCTGCGCTCCACCCTCAGCCGGCCCAATCCGCCCACCGCCATCTTCGCCGCCAACGGTCTCGCCTCGCGCGACGTCCTCCAGGCCGTCGGCACGCTCGACATTCACATCCCCGAAGAGCTCGCCTTCATCGGCTTCGACGACTTCGCCCTCGCCGACATCCTCCGCCCCTCGCTCACCGTCGTCCGCCAGCCCGTCGAACGCGCCGGCGAACGAGCCGCGCAACTCCTCTTCTCACGTCTCGACGGCGGCGCCGACCTCCCCGCTCAAAAGCTCAACCTTCCCGTCGAGCTCATCATCCGCCGCTCCTGCGGCTGCCACCCCGCCTAATCCGCAAACGCCCTCACGGCGCCGTCAGAAACCGCACAATCTCCCGCATCACACGTGCACTCTGCTCTGTTTGAAACAAAAACTGCGCGTGCGCAGAACCCTCCAGCACAATCAGCTCCTTTGGCTGAGGAGCCTTTTCAAACTGCGCTCGAATCCCTGGCAGCCTTGGGCCGCTTCCGTTGCTGTCGTCGCGCGCCACGATGAACAACGTTCGCGACTTCAAACCATCAGCCGGGAGATTTGGCGCCGTCCCCAGAAACACCACCCGGTCAATTTCACCGCGCGCCGCCTTGATCGACGCGTCGCCCGCGGCCGCGCCCCCGAAACTCCCTCCAACCACCGACACCGTCTTCGCGCCGCGCGCCTTCAGATAGCGAACCGCCGCGAACACATCTTTCTCAAACGGAGCCCCATCGAAATTCTTCTGGCCCGGCCCCTTGGAGCAACCATAACCTCTGAAGTCGATGGCCACCACTTGAAACCCTGCCGACGTCAGCGACACTGCCTGGTCGTGCCAGCTCTCCTTGTTGAATCTGCCGCCATGAGCCAGCACGACACCCTTACTCCCCTGGCCATAGACATCGGCGCACACCGTGCCGCCATCGTCCGTTGCAAACGACACCGTCTGAGCGGACGCCACGACAACAAGAGCCAGGACAAGCGGAAGCATGCCGAGCGCCGACATGCGCAAATTATAAGTCCGCTCTGCCGGTTGTTCTCATCGAACGGATGTGAAGACCGACTGCGCGCTACCCACATCGCGCCGGACGTAAAGCTGATAGCTGTCCGGGATCACCGGCCGGCCCATGCTGCGCTAGGCTTGGAAAATCCAGTCGGGCAGGTAGCCGCCGGGAAGGTTCTGGTCCTGAATCGTGCGGTACGGCATTCTAACGCCCAAAAAGCCGGAGCAAACCCGCCGCTTCTCAACCCTGTCCAAACTCCACGCGCATGCCATCCACTCCGGCGTGCTCTCACTCCGCAGTCGGCAATGACTCTGTGATCGTCTGCGCAATGTCCTCGACCGAAATATCCTTGCTCAGTTCTCGAACCTTCGCATTGTCCGCAACCTGGTCAAGCCCTGATTCCTTGGCGAGCTGGCGGTTGATCTTCAGAAGCGCAGTAATCTCTTTCTCTGTAAGCAGCAGGACCTGCAGCATCAGGTGATCTCGTTCCTCGGCGCGGCGGCCCATCCTGGATTGCCGCATCAAGATAAAGCTGGCCAGCAGAATCGCTTCAATCGCGACGATCGTGCTCAGAAGTGAAAATGGTGCAGGGTCAAATCGATGCGGTGCAAACGCCGGGACCGTGTTCGCAAGGATCCATCCAGCAAAGAACAACAAGTGAAGACAAACGAATTTGAGGCTGCCCGCCAGGCCCGCGACAGTGTCGCCCCATCGTTCCGCACTCGTTCTCCGAGCCAGGAACTCTTGTTCATGTTTGGCGATTAGGTCAATATGCTCTTGAACGTGAGTCTGCGGCATGCGGCGGTTTCTGGACCTCGAAGCCAGGGCGGAACAAAAGATCGAGCCTACTTAGTGATTCACATCTGGCAAAGCACCGGCCGGTCGTCTCCTCGGCCTCGCTTCCCACTCCCCCTTGATCTTTTCGTATCTCTTCTGCAATGCGCTTAGCTCAGCGTCGCTGAGGTTTTCAATATCGATCATCTGATCACCTGCTTTGTCGATCGCACGAATGAGTTCATTCAACTTCAGATTGATAGCTCGCGCGTCTCGATTCTGGGTGTTTTGGATAAGGAACACCATCAGAAACGTCACAATGGTAGTGCCTGTGTTAATTACGAGCTGCCAGGTATCTGAGAAGTGAAACACTGGACCGACCGCAGCCCAGATGACAATCACCAGGACGGCTCCAGCGAAGGCCCATCTCGATCCCAACCAGCCCGAGGCCAGTGCAGCAAACTGCCCGAACCAATCGGGCGTCGTTCTCGCCCGGACTTCAATAGCCTGATCCGTCACGTCAAACTCCGATCTTTCCCTATTTTGATGCGAGATACTGGGCCGTGACGGCAGAACAGTCTTCCTGACGCGAGTTCGCACCCGTTTTAGGCCTCCGTCAGGCACCTGACAAGAAAAAGAAGCTTAGTCCTGGCGTATGCTTGTCCCGTCCGCACAACACATCCATGAGCTTCCGCCCTTATCTCTTCTTACTCGTTCTTCCACTTCTCGCAACGACACTTTCCGCACAAACGAGTGCCCGCGCCACCGCCTTTCGCCGCGCCGCCACGCTCACCCGCGGCATCAACGCCTCCGGCTGGTTCGGCGGCTGGGGTGACTACAAGCCCGAGCACACCTCCACCTGGATCACTGCGGACGACCTCAAGCTCATGCGCTCGCTCGGCCTCACCTACATCCGCATCGGGGTCGACCCCGTCTACTTCGGCTACGGCCGTCCCGATGACCCCGGCAAAGACGCCCTCTGGAAGCGCCTCGACGATGCCGTCGATCTCGCCCTCAGCAACGGCCTCCTAGTCGACCTCTGCGTCTTCCCCCGCGACGACTACAAGCAACAACTCGCCAACGACCACGGCGTCACGCAATTCGTCTTTCTCTGGGAAGCCCTCGCAAAACACTTCGCCAGCCGCGACCCCGACCATCTTCTCTTCGAGCTTATGAACGAGTCCGAGGTGCAGGACCCCTACCGCTGGATCGGCATCGAAAGCTCCGTCGTCGCTGCCATCCGCCACATCGACACCACACACACGATCCTTGCGTCAGGCGCACACTACGACTCCCTCGACGACCTCCTCGTCACCCAGCCGCTCGCCGACGAAAACGTGATCTACACCTTCCACTATTACGAGCCCTACCAGTTCACGCATCAAGGCGCCACCTGGGGCTCGCCCGAGTGGCTCTACTACAAAAATATTCCCTTTCCCGCGACCGTCGATCAACTCGACTCGACTCTAAAATCCATCCCCAGCGACATCGCCCGCTACCAGCTTTATCTCTATGCCGTCGGCAACTGGAACGCTGACACCGTCCGCCAGCGCATCGCCTTCGCCGCCGATTGGGGCCGCGAGCACAACGTCCCCATCCTCTGCAACGAGTTCGGCGCCTTCCGCGACACGGCCCCGCCCGACTCCCGCGCCCGCTACATTGAAGCCGTCCGCTCTGCCCTCGAAACCAGTCACATCGGCTGGGCCATGTGGGACTGGGCCGGCAACTTCGGTCTCGTCACCCGCTCCAATAACCACCCCACCCTCGATCCCGCCATCGCCAAAGCCCTCAACCTCACCACGCCTTAACTGACAACTGACAACTGGGCCGCCGAAACCTTCGAGAGCGACGCATCGCTCTCGCCCCCAAAAGGCCCTACTGGATGGTCACCTGCATCGTGAACGGCAACGACATCTGGTTCCCGTTCCCATAGGTGATTCCCGGATACTGCGTTATGGTCTGGCTCCCCACCTGCTTCGCCGTCACAAGCACCGTGTAGGTTCCCGATGGTGTCACCTGCGCAGAGTTCCCTCCCAGCTTCGTCGTGCTGCACCCGCTCACGCCCGTCAGTATCCCGCAGCCCAGCACCAGCACTGCCAAGGTCCCGATACTGGCCCGCAACGAACGCCTCCGCCTGAACCCGAACACCAATGTCCCCAGCCCCAACATTGCCAGAAACACCGTCCCGGTCGGCCGCTCCGCCCTGGCCACCCCGGTCGGCACGTTGCTTGTGATGGTCATCGTCACAGTCCCTGGCCCCGTGCAGCCTTGCGCCACAGTACACGGCCCCGTCACGCCACCCACCGTCAACACCGTACCCGGTGCCGGTCCCACATGCATCGAGTTCGGATCCGATGGATCGGGTTTCGAATAAACGAAAGTACAGGTTGCGTAGGCAGGCAGACCGTCACATGCCAGTTGCAACGGCAGCGAGTAGTTGTTGAGCAACGCGTTCTGACCGGCCACGCCATAGCCTAACACTGAAGCCAGGGTTATCGTCGCCGTCACACTCGATCCCTTGGCGACCGTCAGAGTTGCCGGGTTCGATGTAACTGCGACCAGCGGGTTGCGCAGCGCCGTGTAGTTCAGTGCTGCTCCCGTGAACGAGCTATAGTTCGGGTTCGTGTACGAGCTTGCGCTTCCGGTTCCCGTCGGACTGTACGTCGGTGTCACCGTGTACGCCGACATAATGTTCGGAATCGAGTTGTTAGTGGTATCGATCGTCAGGCAGCTTGGATCGAATTGCGCTGTTCCATCGGATTGAACCGGGATCGGCGCGCAGGTTGCTGTCGACGCACCCTGGAACGTGACCGAGCCGTAGTTCGTTCCAATCACCTTGGTACCCGTGCTGTCGTAGACCGGCTGTCCAATCAGCGCCTGCCCATTTCCGGGAACCACCTTCACCGTGTAATAGGAGATCGTAATGAACTGCTGCGCCGATCCGTCATACGGTTCCGAGGCGCCCGACGAGTTGCCCAGCACCAGCGGGTATGCAGGATTGTTCTTCATCACCTGCGCCGGCGTCGGCTGCGTCATCGTCACCGATCCCGCGCCGACCTTTACCGAAGAAGTTGAGCTCGAGTGCGCGTACACTCTGTCGCCCTGGTAGTTGACGGTGAACGTGTAGGTTGCGGCTGCCAGATTCGTCGGCGTGAGTGTCACTGTGCCGTTAGTCAGCGTCCCATTCAGCACGACCGGCGTAATCCCATTGCCGGTGACGGTGAGCGTGACGTTGCCCGTAGGCACGGGTGTTGTGCCGGTCGCCGGAGTCACAGTAATCACAGCAGGCGCTCCGTTGACCGTCGGGCTGGTCACCGTGAACTTCGTTGTCGAGGCTGCCAGCGGCGCTCCGACGCCGGTCGCACTCAGGCCGATGGGCGAGTTGGCTGCGTTGCTCTGTACCAGCACCTGCCCGGTCAGCGTGCCCTGATTGCCGGGTCCGGGGCTAAACGTCACCGTCACCACGCAGGTGGCCCCAACCGCTACAGCCGAGCTGCAGTTCGATGATGCGCCCGTATAGTCCGCCGTTCCGGAGAAACCGGTGATGTTCAGTGCGGCGTTGCCGTCGTTAAGGATCGTGAAGTTTGAAGAGGCGGTCGCAGTCGAGCTGCTCAGCGTGCCGAAGTCCACGAACGCGTTCGCACCGATGGATTGAACTACTTTCGCCGCGGAGTCCGCGATGTAAACGTTCTCACTCTGATCGAGTGCAACCGAGGTTGGCGTCGTCACGCCGGGAGCAACAATCGTCTGATCCGCAGGATTCAGCGTGCCGCCCTCGTTAGGAATCCGAAGGGTTCCGCCCGATTGCGCAACGTACACAGAGCCTGACGGATCAACCGCAAGTCCGACTGCTGTGCCAAGCGAGGTGAGAACGGTCGTCTTCGTTCCGCCAGGCGCAACCTCGATGAGATTGCTTCCATCGGCAACGTACAGATTCTCATTGGAATCCACTGCAATCGCTGAGGGCGCGGTGAACCCCGTGGTGTCAGTCTCGCTCTGCGGGAAAATGGCGGCTGTGAGTCCGACATTGCCCAGCTCGACGACGCGTCCGTTCGACGGATCGGAGATGAAGAGATTGTTATTGCTGTCGGCGGCGAGCTTCAGGTTGTTGCCAAGTCCGCTCTTCAAAGTGACCTGCGCTCCGGCCAGCAGCCCGTTCGGTCCGTTCGGGACTCCGACCACAGTGCCGTTGCCGCTATCCGCGATAAACACGTCGCCAGCGCCATCGACCGCAACACCCGTCGGCGACATCAGCCCCGTGCCAACTGTCGTCGCAGTACTCGACCCCTTTGCATATCTCTGCACTGCCGTGAATCCGGAGTCCGCGATATAGATGTTTCCACCCGCATCGGCAGCAACCTGGCTTGGCGTCATCAAACCGCTGCCGATCGTTGCCTGGGCACCCGGCACGAGTTGAATTGCAGGACCCGAGCCGACGCCCGTGAGCGGCATCGATGCAATCAAATTCCCCGAACCGTCCAGCATCAGCAGCTTCGCCGAAACGCTTCCCGCTGCATGCGGGTTGAGCGTTACGTTGACGCTGCAACTGCTTCCTGCTGCATAAGCCGTTCCAGTTTTGCAGGTGCCGCTGGATGCGATGGTGAAGTCCGGAGTCGCTGCTCCGGCCTCCTCGATGAGGATCGATGCTGGGGTCTCGGCCGCATTGAAGGTGAAGTTGACGGCCGCAGTCGATGCAGGCGTGCCAACGGCCGTTGCTCCAAGCAGCGCCGAATTAAAGCTCACCATCGCAAAGGCGTTGTTGGTTGTTGGGACATAGATCAGTCCGCGCGTCGCATCCACGCTGACCCCGCCGGCAGCAGACACGGTCGTCACGAGAATCGCGCCCGCCGTGTTCGGGGTCCCCGATGGGTTGGGAATCATGTACACGCCTGCCTTCGAATCGCCGACGTAGACATTTCCATTCGCATCCGTCGCGACGCCGGTCACATTGGCGAGAGTCGGATCGACGCGAACGATCCGCGAATCAGTATCGGATGGAATCAGAGTGTCACCGGCGGGAATCATGTAGGCTCCCGGCAAGCCACCCGAGTCTTCCGTGAAATAAATATTTCCAAACTTGTCGGCTGCCACCGTGTTCGGCCGCTTTGTCATTGAAAGCAAAATCGGCGTCGCCGCGTTCGCGTTGTTCGACCCCGGTGTCGCGGTCGGCGAACAGTTACCGCTGCTGCAACTCGGAACACCCCCCGGAATAATCGGCAGGGTAAAGATGAACTTGCCGCCCTGGTCTCCAATGACAAGAATGTTGCCGGGCAGAAGCGCAGTTCCCCACGGCTGATAGTAATTGTTGGCCATTGGGGCGACGGGAGTAATCAGACCGTATTGTGCAAAGCTGTACGGCGCTGAACCGCACAGACCCGATGCGGGATTCCCTGTTGTCAGCGTTGAAAGCCCGTCCCAGGTCTTCGTTGTGGGATTGTAGGGGAACAGCAACAGGCAATTGTTGTAGTTGCCGTTCATGAACATGTTGTTGTTCGCGTCGAAGACGACGTTATTGTTCTGGTACGACTGGTTTCCGCCCGTCGTTCCCAACGGAGCGAGCGTGATCGGCGCTCCTCCTCCCGATGGGTACTCGTAAAGACCACCATTCACCCAATCGGAGACGATCCAGTTGCCGTTCCTGTCCAGGTTCGTCTCGAGCACACCACCGATAGCGACGCCACTAGGGGTTGCCAGAGTCGTGGTAACGCTTGCGGTCACGGGAGGCGTCTGCGCTTCGACACTTCTGCCGCCAAGCGAGCAGAAGGCCAGGAGTATCCATACATGCCCTGAGAACCGGCGAAGCGACTTGAAGGACTTGGTGAACATTCCATTTCTCCCTAGAGAACTCATACCTTCCCTGCCTGCCCTTCCTGCGTGTTCCCTACTGCACTGTCAGCGTCAGCGTGAACGGAAGCGAGCTGCGCTGATTGTTCGTCAGATCGATCGTGTAAATGCTCACGTAGTATGTGCCCGCTGGTGTGGTGACCTGCGGTGATGGCGGCGTATGCGTGTAACCGGAATTCGTGCATCCACCAAGTCCGACCATCGCGCCGGCAACCAGCACCAGGCAGATGGCGGTGAACATCTTCGCATTCAGCCGCGTCTTCCTGCGCAACGCAAGCCCAAGTACACCCAGGCCAAACAGTCCGGCGTATTCAACAGGCGATGGCCCTGTTGGCTGCCTGTGCAGCGCGCCGACGTTGACCGGCAGATTGCTGCTGATGGTGACGTGGCTGGTGACCGGCGCTCCCTTGGCGTCGTAGATATCGAGCGTCGGGATATCGAAGGTGCATTCGGCATACTGCGGCAACGTTGAGTTGTCGCAGTAGAGTTGTGCTCCCAGCTTAGGCGAGTAGCCCTCAAGTGGCGTAACGGTGAGCGTGCTCTGTACCGGCGTTCCGGCCTTCGTCGTAATGCTTGACGGAGCAGCGGTAATCAACGCGCTCGCCGGCACGATCTCGATCGGCGAGGCAGCTGAGGTCACGCTGGCAAAGTTGAGATCGCCGCTATACACCGCGGTGATGTTGTAGACCTTGCCGAGATCGGATGTAGAGGAACCCGCTGCGAGGCCCGAAGTGTTGAAGGTCGCGGTTCCACTCGCGTTCAGCGGCGAAGTGCCGAGGGTCGTGGACCCGTTCATGAAGGCCACGCTGCCGGTCGGTGTTCCCTGCTTGGAGGTCACCGTGGCCGTCATAACCGTGCTCGATCCCTGCTGAACGAAGTACACGCCATTGATAGGCGAGACACCGGCAGGCGTAGAGAGCGTCGTGGTAGAGGCCGCCTGAGCAACAGTAAAGGTATAAGTCTTCGAGCTCGAGCTTCCGCCGTAGATCGGATCGCCCTTGTAGCTCGCGTAGACGTTGTAAGTTCCGCCACCAAGGTTGCTCGCACTGAAGCTGGCGTGGCCGCCCGAGACCGTCGAATTGAGTACAACTGGTGCGACGCCTTTCGCCTGCGGTGAGAACGTCAGCGAGATCTTGCCGCCCGTCGGTATGTTGCCGGGCGAGCAGGTGGGATCGAGTGCCGCAACTGTCGCTGACGCACTCGTGCCTCCGGGGAAGCTGACGCCGGTTGCGGGATTCAGCGTGAGCGTTGTTGAGGTGCGGCAGAGATTGTTCTCGGAATAAGCTTCGAGTGTCGCGGTTGAAGTCGTTGCCACATTGACGGCGTTTGTCGCAAACGCCAGGTTGCCCTGGCTCAGACCTGTGTTGGCAGCAGTCACTGTCACGCCCAGCGTGCATGCTGTCCCGGTGGCGACCGCGGTCGCGCCCGATACGTCGCAGGGATTCTGACCGTCCTGCTGAATCGCATAGTCAGTCGCGTTGGTGCCGGAGAAGCTCGGCGCGGTGGTGGTGGAGAACATCAGCGGAGCGTTGCCGATATTGAAGACGCTGATATCGAGCGGATCGGTCGTCGTGCCCGTGTCGACAATGCCGAAGTTGAGCGCAGCGTTGGCGAGTTGCAGAACGTTGGGGGTAGAGACAGTGTTGGTGACCGGACCGAGCGGCGTGCCGCTGGTGTTGATGGTCGTCACGCTGTAGGAGTTTGCCGTGACGTACAGATTGCCGAGCGCATCGAGACCGAGACCAGCAGGCGAGGTCAGATTGGTGTTGTCGATCGACGCAGCATTGTTGGGCGTCAGACCCGAGCTCGTCATTGGAATGCGGATGACGCCGCCGCTCTGCGCAACATAGATAGAGCCCGAAGGATCAACAGCGAGCCCCGTGACCGGCGGCGCAAGATTGCTGGAGATGGTGGTCTGTGCACCCCAAACATTGACCTCAACGAGATTCGAACCATCCGCGACGTAGAGATTGCCAGTGTTGTCCACTGCAACGGCCGTGGGCTTGCTGAACCCCGAGCCTGCCGTGCCCGTACCTTCCATCACGGCCGTCTGCGGGTTGAAGATACGCACTACGCGCGCCTTATCCGGATCGGCAGCATAGACGTTGTTCGTGCCATCCACCGTGAGCTGCACGTTGTTTCCCAGCCCGCTGGCGAGCGTCAATTTGCCGGCCGGGTTCGGCGTGCCGTTGACGGCGGGAATCTCGATGACCTTACCGGAGTCCGCGATGTAGATGTCGCCTGAGCCGTCGACGGCAACGCCGGTGGGTGCGGTGAGGCCGGGCAGAACCGGTACGCCGGCAGACGGTGTCGTCGTACCGGCCGGGAATAGCAGCACCTGGTGCTGTACGGGATCGGCAACGTAGGCGTTGCCTTGTGAGTCGCCGGCGACCTGTGCTGGCTGTGTCAGGCTCGTTGCAAGTGGTGTCTGCATCACAGGTGCGAGCAGCGCCGCTGCCGGTCCTTGCCCAATGCCCTGCAGATACGCCGTACTTCCGCCGACGGCGTTGCTGTTGTTGTCGAGCAGAAAGATCTGACCCTGCACGTTGCCGACGGCGTTTGTTCCCGACGGATCAAGCGCAACCCAGTACTGGCAGGTCGAATACGCGTTGTAGGTTGTGCCCACCGTGCACGGAACCGCAGGCGTGGTTCCGTTCGGCGGAGGGTACGGGTTCGTGGTCGAGGCAATGAAGTCACCGCCTCCGTTAGCCTGCGTGAGGCCGACACCGCTCGGCGTCACCGTCCCGCTGAAGCTGAAAAAAACCGTGCCAGGCGTGCCGGCCGTTCCCACCGGCGTCGATCCCAGGTTTGCTGCTCCCTGCTGCCACACAACGAAGTTGCCGGTGCCCGGAATCTGGCCTGAGCCGGCGGGCGACCAGTTGTTCACGGTCCCGGTGGGAAGCCACATGAAGCCGCGGTAGTCGATCGCCGGATTCGCATTCACGGCGACAGGCGCCAGGTACTGCGCATGCTCGAAGTTGAAGCTCGTGGCAGTCACGCCGACCGGGCTTCCGCTCTCGTTGGGAATCATCAGCAGGCCGTTGCGCGTACCGCTGTAACTGTCACTTGAATCGCCGACGTAGATGTTTCCGGCGGCGTCATGCGTAATTCCATTGAACTTCTCTGAATTGTTCGCATCGATGCGTGAGAGTGAGGACTCACCTCCCGAGAGGCATGCGGTATCCGGAGTCGAAGTGCCCGCCTTCATCGCCGTCACGCAGCTCGCATACGCGCTTGCCGGAACAAAGTAGACACCGGTCGAGCGGTTTGACGAGGTGACGTATGGATTCTCGATGAAGTAGAGGTTACCGTTGACGTCGACGTCCATCGGCATCACCTTCGCTGCGAGTCCGGTGAGCAGATATTGATATTCTGGCTGGCCCGACTTTGGTCCGGCGGGAAAGTTCGTGACCGTGCCATCGGCGTTCACCGGAATCATCATGATCGTATTGGCCGTCTCCCCGGAGACAAACAGCAGACCGCTGCCGTCCTTGGCTGCACTGTCGAGGAACACGATGCCCACCGTGCCCGCGCCTCCGAAGCCACCCGCGAGTTGCGGATACCAGTTGCTGCCCGAAGGAGAGAAGTTCCAGGTTCCCTTCGACGGATCGTACGGAACGCGGTACACGTGCTGGCTTCCGCTGTAGCGGTCCGTAATATAGAGAGTTCCCTTCGCGTCCATCGTCAGGCCCTCGTTCCAGTACGTGCCGGAGGTGTCGATGGTAGCGGCGATCGTCTGGAAGCTTGTCGAGCCCTGCTTCAGCTGATAGAGGGAGCCATACCCACCGCTGCCGCACACGTCCAGCATCACCGTGTCGCCGTTCGGTGCGTTGATGATCTTGTAGACCTGGCAGGAGCCGGAGATTCCCAATGGCAGCGGAATGACGGAGCCGGCCGAAACCGGATTCTTCTGCGCTGTCGCCGCGCCGCTGAGAGAGAACATCCCGAGCGCAATTACCAGCCCGGCGCGCAGAAGCCCCCGGAGATTCGCTGCATTCTCGATGGCCATAAGACCCCCTCCAAAATCTGAATCAATCCGTGCGTTCAGCTCGCTGGCCTCCCGCATCTCTCGGCCGCAATAGAAGGAGCGGCCGGCGAATCGTCGCTCAGAACGTAAACTTTGCTCCCAACTCAATGAGCCGTGACCCGTACTTGATATTCGCGATGCCGAAGTTTGGCGCCCGTAGTTGCGACGGCGTCAGCGGTTGTCCGGCGACTGCGAAGTTGAGGTTGCCCATGTTCAGGTTCGTGTTGTCGTTGTTGTTGAACGAAACCAGCGGATGGTTGAGGAAGTTGAATGCATCCGCGCGCAGTTGCAGCAGCTTTCCTTCTCCAACGCCAAACGTCTTCATCACCGACAGATTGTGTTGCTGATACTGGGGCCCGTGAATGTATGGAAGCCGGTAGACGCCCTGACCACTCGGATTCTTCGAGAGCGCATTTGGTCCGCTCGTTGGGCTGCCGGGCAGCGGCACACCGAAGCATGTCGGGTTAATGTACTGGTGCTCCTTGGTGCCACCCGCGGGGTTGCAGTTGAGCGTTGGCATCAGCAGGTAGTCCGGCGTCCCCAGCCACACGGTCGGGCTCATGTTCGTCACGCAGTACTGATGGCCATTCTTATCCGGAGGAACGTTGTACTCGTTCACGCACACGGGAAGAATCGACGTGGAAGTGGCCTGCTGCACTGTGTAGACCTGCTGTACCTGCAACGATCCGTAGCCGAAGCCGAAGTTCTCGCCCTGACCTGACGGAATATCGATGCCGCTCTGAATGAGCTCGATGCCGGAGACCTGCCATCCATTCGCAAGGTGCTTCAGAAGCTTGCTGTCGCCGTTGTAGCGCTTGCCGAAATCGATGGCGTAATGCACGTTGAACACATGCGTGCGGTCATACGGCGTGGGGTTGTAGTCATTCCGCAGATTTACCGGATCGACAATCTGGTTGTTGTAGGAGGCCGCAGTCGCCAGCGTCTTTGAGAACGTGTAATTCGCTCCGAAGGTAAGCCACCCGGTTGACTTGTTGAAGCTTGTCTGCAGTCCGTTGTAGTTGCCGTAGAACCTGTGGTTCAGTGAATAGATGTGTTGATAGAACGGGTACGGACGGTAGTAGTCCTGTGCCGCTGTCGTCAGCGCGCCAATGCTGACGGCGCTCAAACTTGCAGGCAGGTTGCAGAGACAGAAGCCATTCGTCGTCTGGTCGCCGAACATGTAGCCGGCGGGAATCAGATTGACATCCGAAGCCTCACTGTAGTTGGCGCCCAGCGGGTTGTACGAGCTGAGATGCTGCATTGTCGTTCCAACATAGGCGACCTCAACCAGCGAGTCCTTGAAGATCTCCTTGAATCTGGTCGTGTGAATGCGCTGCGAGATCGTGCCGTTGTACTGGTAAATGACGGGCCGGTCTGTGTCGGTCGGCGAAATCACGTTGATGTTGAAGTCTGAAGGGTTAATCGGGGACTGCGAATCGACACCGTCGAAGTTCCACTGCTGCTGCAGGTAAGTCGTCTTGTATCCCTGGGCTGTCGATGCAGCCGCGGCGTACGGCGCAAACTCCTCCTGGTGACGGTAGACACCCCAGCCGCCATGCAGCACCGTGTTGCCGTGGCCGAGGATATCCCACGCCAAGCCCACGCGCGGCGAGAAGTAGATTGTCTGCGGGCTGTTCACTGAGTTCGATATGGAACTCTGCGTCCCGTGCCACGCGATGCCAGGGTAGTCCGTCGTCGGCGCGCAGGAGACTGGCGATCCTATCGACTGCGTGCACGCCTGCTTGTAAAGAGTGGAGGAGAAGGTTGCGAGGCCGTTGTTGTGCTTGTCCGCCCATGGGCCTAGATGTTCAATACGGGCGCCCAGCATGAACGTCAGTTCGTGGAACTTCTTCGCATGCAGCTTCCACTGATCGTTCACAAAGCCCGCGATCGTCTTGTATTGCATGTCCACGATCGGTGTGAAGTTTGTCTGCGTGAAGCTGTCCGGCGTACCCAGGTACATCATCGCGACCGGGTTGATGCAGGAGCCGAGATATGCCGCGCCCGAGGTGCGGCTCGTTCCCGTGGCCTGGGGATTTTGGCAGGCGATGAATTGCGCGTTCGTGAACGGTCCTTGCGGATTGCTGTTGTATTCATAGAACGAGTTGCCCGGATTGAAGCTATACATGCCCTGCGGGTACCCGATAACGCCTGTTCCGTTGATGGTTCCCGATTCGAAGTAGAAGCCGAACTGGAAGAAGTGCGCTCCTTTGGTCCAGCTCAGGATCTCCTGCACATCCGGCACGACCTTCTTCAAATGAATCTGGTCGTTATAAAAGCCGCCACTCATCAGCACATTTGGGTAGCCGAGATTGCTGTAATCCTGCAAAGCCGGCACCGAATAGTCGCCTGCGTTCTTGTATTCGCCCAGATAGTTGAAATTGCCGTTGCCTCCGTTGTAGGCGTTCATGTTGAAGCGCGAGACCGCTGCCGGGTTCCCCATGTTGCCGGGGTCGCTGATAAATGACAACGCAACCGTCGCTTCATTCGTCAGCGATGGACTGAAGGTGTGCGTATAGGTGAGCGATCCGATGTTGGAGATATCGCCCGTCGTCACGCCACCCGGATACAGCACCGAATTGCTCGGGATATAGTTCAGGTTTACCGGCTGATCCGTAATCTGCGACTGCTGCCCATAGGTCGCGAAGACACTGTTTCTGTCATTGATGCTGTAGTCGAGACGAGCGTGAAAGATGTGGATGTTCTGCGATACAACCACCGGCTGAATGTAGTTGTAGCCCGAGATGTTATGGAAGGGATCCGCATTTGGAAGTGGCAGCCAGTTCACCAGTGCAACGCCACCCGCATTGGCGTAGGGCTTCACATTGCCGTCAACGACCATGTTGCCGTTAGCAAGATAATTCTCCGCGTAGCACATGGGCTGAATCGCGTTCGGATTCAGCAGGCCGTCCGGACGTGATCCGCAGAGCTGCGCATTCAAATTCGCTACGCTGAAATCCCCCGCACGCTCAGCCAATGTCGGCACCCACGAATCGAGCGTCGTTGGTGAGAACCTCTGGTTCAGATACTCGTAGCCAACGAAAAAGAAGAGCTTGTTGTTATCGCGTCCGAACCGGGTACCGGGAATCCAGAGCGGGCCGCCGAACGTTCCTCCTGGGTAATAGTAGGTTCCGTCAGGCCGCGTCTGCTGCAGGTAGTTGTTGTCCCAGTCGTTGGAGTTCATCACGGTGTTGCGGGCGCGAAAGTACAGATCGCCGTGATACGTCGTTGTTCCGTGCTTCGTCGTTGCGTTGAAGACCGAAGGTCCCTTGGCATTGACCGCGCTAAAGGTCGAGGTCGAGACCTTCGCGCTTTCGATCATCTCCGCGTCGACCGTCTGCACGGTATTAGTGAGGTTCGCAATGTCTGTCAGCGAAACGCCGTCCAGCACCGTCGCCAAGCCAGTCGGACCGGCGCCGTTCGACGAGAATCCTCCGGAGATGCCGCTGTTGATGCTCACCGCCGCCGTGTTCGCCGAAGCCGTGTTGTTTACGCCCGGGCTGATGACCGAAAAGCCCGGCAGCGTCTCGATGAGCTCTGTTGCGTCGCGGCCGACGATCGCCAGGGTGTCGAGGTCCTTCGACGTAAGAACATCGCTGCGCTCCGGCGTGTCCAGCGGCTTCACCGCCTGGCTCTCCGTCGCCTCAACAGTCACTTCCGCCGACGCTTCGCCGATCTGCAGCCTGATATCGCTGAAAGCCACACGGTCGCCGGGCCGGATCGGGAACGGCTTCGACTCCCACTTCTTGAAGCCCTGCATCGACACCGTCACCTGGTAGCGCAGGTCTGATGGCACCGACGGGACAGTGAACCCGCCTGCGCCGTTCGCGACGGTCTTACGCTCCGTCTTGTTCTGCAGGTTGGTCAGGATGACGGTTGCGTGTGGTATCGCGGCGCCAGTCGAGTCCTGCACAATGCCCGACACACTCCCGGTCGTCTCCTGCGCCGTCACGGGTGATTGCCACAGCAGCAATCCCGCCATCAAGAACGTCACGAGTGCGGCTGCCGGCCTGATCCTGGGAAATGACGACATGGTAACAACCTCCCGTTGTTTTCCTTCCAGTGGGCCCGGCTGCATATCCCTCTACACGACCGCCGCTCGCAGTCTCTTCCGCCGACGTCTGGAACTCTTCGCTTCCCGCCCCACTTTCGCGCTCAACCCGGTACGACAAGCCGCCGCTTCCTCATCATGGAAGCGGTCAATTCCACACCAGTGCGGCATCATCTCGCAATGCCGCCTGGCTCTGTTCCAGAGCTTTGGCGATATCGATATCATGAAGGCACCAGCCTTGATATAGAACCGTCCGGAGCCTGTCAAGAAAAATTGTGGCTATTTGGGCTAAAAAATCGATTCAGGCCCGATTCCCGATCAGGCTCTCATGCCCTTCAGCAACAGCAGTCTTCCCCGCGCCGTCGCGCGCCGAACTGCTCTCCCCGCGCTGGATACTTTCCTGTTTCACAAACGACGTGTTTCCCTTACGACCGACTACAAGATCCAATGGAACTCCGCCTCCGCATGGTACGGTTATCACCGACTCAAACCGAACCACCAGAGAGCTCGAGACACTCGATGAAGCCGGAACCCGCCCCTTACTCCGCTGTCCTGTTCGCCTGCCTTCTTCTCTCCGCAACCTTCTTTTCTCGAGCCGTTGCGCAGTCCGCCGCAACACCTGCTTACGGCCCTTTCCACGTCCGCTCCATCTCCGGCGGCATCGGCGTCACCAAAAAACTCGCTCCCCGTGATCCGCTTTCTCTCTCCAGTCCCGGCTGGTCGCTCAGTCTTTGGGTGAAACCTGACATCGCGGTCCAGACAGCTCTGCTGGCAGGCGTTGGCCAGCCCCTCGAAGCATTTCCCCGTTTTTTAGGCCTCCGCGAGGGCAAACCCATCTTCTGGGCAGGCGACGGGCACATCCTCCAGGCCTCCACCGTGTTCGCTCCGAATACCTGGCATTCCCTTGCCGTCTTCGTTGACCGGGACGGCACTCATCTGTTCGTCGACGGCGCGGACGTCGCCCACGCTTCTCTCCCCATCGGCGCCGCCACCCCCGAACTCCAGATCGCGCCAATCGTTTCGCCCGCCTCAGACTTCCATCACTTCAGCGGCCTGCTCGCATTTGTCAGCCTCGCGCAGGGCCTCACTCCTTCCAAGCAGGAATCGCTGGCACACGTGCCGGCCAACCTTGACAACCTCTCCTTCGACGACGCCTCCAAGCCGTGGCCCGTGCAAGCCCGCCAGTGGATCGGCTACCGCTCACCACAGGATCCCGCGACGCTTCCCCGAAGCGCTGCGCCACTGCAGCAACCTGTCGCGCAACCCGAGCCGCATCTCCAAAACCCTTTCTCGAATTACAACCGCACGCTCACCCTTCGTGCCAACTGGCGCATGTCCCAGGCCTCAAACGATTCGGACGGTGCTCACATCTCCTCGGCCGGATTCGACGACTCCCATTGGTATGCCGCCGTTGTCCCGGGTACTGTGCTCACTACGCTGGTCGCGCGCGGCGTCTACCCCGACCCCGACTTCGGCCTCAACAACATGGCTATCCCGGAATCACTCGCTCACCAGCGCTTCTGGTTCCGGACGCACTTCAACGCGCCTCCTGCCACGCTGCACGGCCATCCATCGCTCACCTGCCAAGGCATTAATTACCGCGCTCAGGTGTGGCTCAACGGCCACCCGCTCGGCCGCATCGACGGCGCCTTCATCCGCGGCCGTTTCGACGTAGCCGGCCTCCTCAAACAAGGTGACAACGTTCTCGCCGTGCTCATCTCGCCACCCGATCACCCCGGCATCCCGCACGAGCAATCGCTCGCCGACGGCCCCGGCGAGAACGGCGGCCTCATGGCCATCGACGGTCCCACCTTTGCCGACACCGAAGGCTGGGACTGGATTCCCGCCATCCGCGACCGCGACATGGGCATCTGGCAGGATGTCACGCTCTCTGCGCAGGGCCCGGTCTCGCTCGACACGCCTCAGATCATCACCACGCTGCCGCTGCCGGATACCTCGCGCGCTTCCATCACACTCCGCATGCCTTTGCACAACGTCGCCGCCACTACACTTCACGGCACGCTCGATCTCTCTTTTGAGGGCGTGCACCTCGCTCGCCCTGTCACGATCGCTCCCGGTGACAGCACGATCACGCTTACACCCGCCGACACGCCGCAACTCAACATTGCGCACCCTCGTCTCTGGTGGCCCAATGGCTATGGCTCACCGGACCTCTACCACCTCACCGCGTCTCTGCGCATCGGCAAAGAAACCTCAGATGAAATCCGTTCCACGTTCGGCATTCGGGAACTGACCTACGAGCTTTCGCTGCTCGACTCCGCCGGCCGCCTTCGCCGCGTCGAGATCAATCCTGCCAAGGCCGCCGTTGGCAACGAACCCCTCATCGACGAAACCCACGAAGGCATTCGCGAAACGCCGCTGGGTTGGGTCGCATCGCTCACGCCTGCGGGCGAGCATTCTCCCGCAGTCCGCGACACGAACGACCTCGCCACGCAACCCGCACTCGTCATTCGCGTCAATGGCGTTCGCATTGCTGTGCGCGGTGGCGCTTCCGGGATGGAAGACATGCTCAAGCGCGTCTCGCGTGAACGCCTTGAACCCTTCTTCCGCCTGCAGCGCGACGCGCACATGAACATCGTCCGCAACTGGATGGGCCAGAACACCGAAGAGTCCTTCTACGATCTCGCCGATGAGTACGGCCTGCTCGTCTGGAACGACTTCTGGGACTCCACTCAGGACTACAACCTCGAGCCCGACGACTCCGCGCTCTTCCTGCGCAACGCACGCGACACCATCACGCGCTTCCGCAACCATCCTTCCATCGCCGTCTGGTGCGGCCGCAACGAAGGGGTGCCCGCGCCCGCAGTCAATCAAGGCCTCATCGATCTCATCGCCGAACTCGACGGCACGCGCTTGTACTCAGCAAGTTCCAACCGCGTGAACCTCCACGACAGCGGCCCCTACAAATACCAGGAGCCGTCGGAATACTTCACACACCTCGCGCTCGGCTTCGCTGTCGAAATCGGCCTTCCGTCACCACCAACAATGGAAGCCTTCCAGAGCTTTCTTCCGAAACCAGACCAGTGGCCGATCTCCGACGACTGGGCCTACCACGACTGGCATCAGGGTGGAAACGGCGACATCGCCGTCTTCATGAAAGCGATGAACGAGCAACTCGGCCCACCCTCTTCACTCGCCGACTTCGATCGCAAGGCACAGCTGCTCAACTACGTCAGTCATCGCGCCGTCTTCGAAGGCTTCAACGCTCACCTCTGGAATCCCAACAGCGGCCGCATGCTCTGGATGACGCAGCCTGCGTGGCCCTCCACCGAGTGGCAGATCTTCTCACACGACTACGACACGCATGCTGCCTTCTACGGCGTGAAGCTCGCCAGTGAACCTATCCACGTCCAGCTTGACCTTCCCAACTACGAGATCGCCGTCATCAACAACACAACCTCGCCACTGCCGAAGCTCAACGTGCACGCGCAGGTCTTCGACCTCTCCAGCAAGTTGCTCTTCGAGCGCTCGGCCAGCATCGACGCTGCCGCGAACTCCGCCAACAACGCGACCCGCCTCGCCCTCGAAGACGCGCTCGCCGCCAACCCCGTTGTCTTCGTAAAACTCACCCTCACCGACGCCAGCGGCAAGGAACTCTCGCAGAACTTCTACTGGCTCGCCGCCCACGACTCCGACTATCCCAAGCTGAACGACATGCCCGCCGTCACCCTCAAAGCCACCGCAACCTCAAAAGTCACCGGCTCCGAACAACAGATCACGGTCACCCTGACCAACCCCTCCCAGACCACAGCCCTCGCGACCAAGCTCACCCTGCTCAACGGCCCCGGCGGCCAACGCATCCTCCCCGCCTACTACAGCGACAACTACATCTCGCTTCTGCCCAGCGAGCAGCGCACAATCGAGGTCAGATACCCGTCCTCACCCACGCACCGCCCCGTCGTCGCCCTACGCGGATGGAACATCACCCCAGCCGCCATTCAGCCTTAACTCGCAACTGAAAACTGGCGACTGGAAACTGAAAGCGCAAAACGCTTTTTGGGGCTCGTAAATTGCTGCAAACAAATCCCTTTAACTCGATCCGCTTGCATAAAAAAGAGCGTGCCCCCAGTGCTGGCCATCTTGTTGATTCTAGAGATTTTGCGGCCAAGTAACCTGGAATCAATATTTTGCGGAGACTACATGACCGCAAATTACTGATTCCAGAGATTTAAGCAAAAACAGGGGGAGGGGGACCCCTTACCCCCGAGACCCGCTCATCTCAGGCTCGGGCTCGCGCGTCTTCGGGAACTCAAACCGGTACCCCGCCCCGCGCAGCGTCTTCAAATACCGTGGCGTCTCCGGCGTCTCCTCGATCTTTTCGCGAATCCGCCCGACATAAACATCCACGCTCCGCGGCGTCACAAACCGTGCATCGCCCCACACCGCATCCAGCAACTGGTCGCGCGTAAACACCCGCGACGGATGCCGCACCAGGTACTCCAGCAGCCGGAACTCCGTTGCCGTCGTCGGCACAGGTTCACCCTTCACCCGCAGTTGCATGGCGCCGCGGTCAATCTCCACATCATCGAACTTGATCACTGGCGCAGCAGTCTCACCCGCGGGCTGCTCAAACCGCCGCAATACAGCCTTCACACGCGCCAGCAACTCGCGCATCCCGAACGGCTTCGTGATGTAGTCGTCCGCACCTAACTCCAGCCCACGCACGCGATCGTTCTCCGACGCGCGCGCCGTCAGAAAGATAATCGGCACGCTGGCCAGCGTTGCATGCCGCCGTAGCCGCCGGCACAGCTCCATCCCATCTCCGCCCGGCACCATCACGTCAAGAAGAAAGAGCGATGGACGCGCACGCTCCGCCTCCTCAACAATTGATCCGATCGCGAAATACGGCCGCACCGCATATCCGGCGCGTTCCAACTGGTGCCCCACAAGCCGGTTGATATCTGGATCATCCTCCAGAACAAAAATTGTCTGGCTCGTCTGGCTCACGTCCCCTCCACCATGGCGAGCTCCTGCCCGCACAGGTTCAAGTCTACGTTTCACCCCATATTCACTTTGCGAATGCAAGGTAAATTCGCACCTCCGCGCGCTAACAGCTTACTCCGCCAGCCATTGCACTCCTGCCTGCAGCGCCGCCGTCCATTCCGCCGCTGTCGCCTCAGGCCCAAGTTGCACCAGCGCGCCGACATGCACCTCGAGCTTGCCCGACCGCACCCACCGCCCGCTCGCCTTCAACTCTCCCAGTCCGCGCAACGCCACCGGTAGCACCGGCGCCTGCGACTCCTGCGCCAGCAAACCCGTACCCTCGCGGAACCTCTGCAGCTTTCCCGTCTCGCTCCGATGCCCTTCGGGAAATATCATCACCGAGTACCCGCGATCCATCGCCTCGCCGGCGTGCGCAAAGCTCCTGCGAAACCCGCGCCTGCGCGGGAGCGGAAACACGTTGTACAGTGCCGTGATCAGCCAATAACCGATCGGCGACAGCAGATTCGCCAACGCACTCTGCTGCCCTCGTCCGTGTCTCAAATCCCCCAACAGCTCTGCCGACATCGCAATCGCCACGCGCCTTCGCACACGCCCCTTCAGCGCATAGAGAATGAGAGGCCCGTCATACGCCGTCACGTGGTTCCCGACGATCAGCATCGGGCCTTGTGGAATGTTGTCTGTCTCACACACAACACGAGGCGCGGCCATCAGCCATATTAGAGGCTGTGCGATCAGGTCAAGAAACCCTGCGCGCACCACCTGCACCGGCCACGACCAAGGCCATCGCGGATACGGCAGTGATTCCTGTTTCGTGACCCGCGGCCCAAAAGCCAACGGTTCTGATGCAGCTTCTACTTGAACTTGAGACGCTTCCTCTACCTGTGGATGCGATGCAGCGGCCTCAGCAGTTTCCCCACCGAGCATCCCTCTCAGTTCACCCAGGGTCTGCATCTGCGCGATCGCATCGTCACTCACTTCGACACCTAATCGAGTCTCCAGCAGCGACTGCAATTGGACCCGCGCCAGGCTGTCGAGACGCAGATCCTCGCTCAGCCGTGCCTCATCCTTCGCCTCGGAAACAGCTTCGCCCGTCACCTCAGCGATCATCTCCAGCAACATCTCTTTCGGCTTCGCGACGACACCATCGCCGCGCACCGCAGCACACACCCAGCCAGCCACCTGTCGTCGAATCAGTTTGCCCGTCGAGGTATACGGCAGCGCCGCGTCCGGCCAGCGCACATATCGCCGCATCTGCTGAAACTCTGCCAGCGATGCATTCGCTCGTCGTACTGCCTCACTCAATTCCGCATCGCTTCCATTGAAGATCACGGCGGCGACAGGCTCCTGCCCGTTCGCCGCTTCGCACGCAACAACCGCTGCGGCCTTCACTCCCTGCTGTTTCAGCAATTCCGCCTCAAGATCCGCTGGATGCACATTCATCCCCGCAGCCATTACGATCACATCGCCCTTGCGCCCCAAAAAGCGTAGTTCGCCGCTTTCCTCCTGCGCTGCAAGATCGCCGGTCGCCAGCCACTCATCTGTACGCGGCCGCATCGCTCCAGACTGCCACGTCGCGCCGGAGACCATCGCGCCTCGCACCAGCACCTCACCACCTTCGCCGATCTTTACCTCGCGCCCCGGCAGCGGTTTACCCAGCGTTCCGTGCCCAATCCTGAACGGATGATTCAGCGTGACCAGCGCCGCGGTCTCCGTCATGCCGTAACCCTGGATCACCGCCGTACCCACCGCGCGCCAGAACGACTCCAACTCGCTCGGCAGCGTCGCGCCGCCGCAGATCAGCGCCCAGAATCTCCATCCCAGCTTGCGATGCACGCGCCGCAATCTCCACCACCGCTTCCACACCGACAACGCCGCCACGCGCTCCACATCCGCCGTCAGCGAACTATCTTCATTCAACAGATGCGTCCGCAACAGCGCGATCACCCTCGGCACGGCAATCAGCACATTGATCCGCTCGCGCTTCAGTGCCTCCACCATGCGTGACGGCTCAAGCTGCGCCTCAAAGTGAAGCTCCGCTCCCAGCACCGCCGGAATCCACAACCCCATGAACTGCCCGAATACATGGCTCAGCGGCAGCGTGTGCATGAACCGCAGCGGATGAAAGAACCTTTCATACCGCCGGTACTTCACAATCTCGCTCTCAATCGGCTCCAGGCTTACGAGCACGTTGCGATGCGTGTGCACAATTCCTTTCGGCTCTGAAGTCGTGCCTGACGTGAACGCGATCTGAAACGGCGCAGCCAGCGTCACCGCAGCGTCCACTGCAAAATCTGGATCGCGAGGAAGCTCTGCACGCATCTCCTCAAGCGCAACTCTTGCACCATTGAAATGAAGTCCGTGCAACAACTCCGCATCGCCGACAATCAACCTCGCCTGCGTGTCGGCGATCACGCGCTCCACAAACTCGCGTGTTCCCGCAGCATCCAGCGGCACGGCAATCACACCGCGCAGCAGGCATCCAAAAAACACTCCCATCCACTCGGCCGAGCTCACGCCCCAGAGCGCCACCCGTTCCCCCGCGCCGATCTCGCGCCCGCGCAGCTCCGCCGCAAACCGTCCCGCAAGCTCCGCAATCTCTCCATAGCTCGTGCGCAGGTGCCGCACGCCGCGATGTTCCACCACGGCCGTCTCGCGCCCACGCCGCCGCATGTCGTCGATCAGGCTCGCTAGATGTTCGCGTCCCATTCGCTCAGGTCCCTCACTTCAAGTAGATGTCAAATCTATTGTCTTGCGTGCATTTACACACGACACACACTCATCGCTGTAGCATCTTCTCACCAGCTCTGCCGCGGAGGACACCACCATGGCCACGCTATCGACTTCTGCCCCCGCCCCAGCCCTCACTCCTGACGAACTCCGCCGCATGCATGCCTATTGGCTCGCGTGCAACTATCTCTGCGGCGGCATGATCTTCCTCCGCGACAATCCTCTCCTCCGCGAACCGCTGAAACCAGAGCACATCAAGAACCGCCTGCTCGGTCATTGGGGCTCCGATCCCGGCCAGTCCTTCATCTGGGTGCACCTCAATCGCCTCATCAAAAAATATTCGCTGGACGTCATTTACGTCTCCGGCCCCGGCCACGGCGCGCCCGCTACGCTCGCCAACAGTTACCTCGAGGGCTACTACTCGGAGGTCTACCCGGAAGTCAGCCAGGATGCCCAGGGCATGCTCGCGCTCTTCCGCCGTTTCTCCTTCCCGGGAGGCATCGGCAGCCACTGCACGCCTGAGACTCCCGGCTCCGTCCATGAGGGTGGCGAACTCGGCTACTCGCTCTCGCACGCATACGGGGCTGCATTCGACAATCCCAATCTCATCGTCGCCTGTTGCGTCGGCGACGGCGAAGCTGAGACCGGTCCGCTCGCCACCTCCTGGCACTCCAACAAATTCCTCAATCCCATCCGCGACGGCGCTGTCCTCCCCATTCTTCATCTCAACGGCTACAAGATTGCGAATCCGACCATCTTCGCGCGCATCACGCAGGAAGAGCTCGATGCGCTCATGCGTGGCTATGGCTACACTCCCTACTACGTTGAAGGCGACGATCCGGGAAAGATGCACCAGCTCATGGCTGCAACACTTGAGCACTGCATCAACGAAATCCGCTCCATTCAGCAGAACGCCCGCACGAACAACGACGCCACCCGCCCGCGCTGGCCAATGATCGTACTGCGCAGCCCCAAAGGCTGGACCGGACCGAAGATGGTGCATGGCCATCACGTCGAAAACTTCTGGCGCGCGCATCAGGTCCCGATTCCCGACGCCAAAACGAACGCCGAAGACCTCACGCTCTTCGAATCGTGGCTGCGCAGCTACAAGCCCGAAGAGCTTTTCGACCAAACCGGCTGCATCATCCCGGAGCTGCGGGAACTGGCGCCCGAAGGCGAGCTGCGCATCTCGGCGAACCCACACGCCAACGGCGGCGTTCTCCGCAAGCCTCTCAACCTGCCTAACTTTTGCGATTACGCCGTCGATCCCAAGGGCCACGCGCAACTCTACGCCTCACCCACTGCCACGCTCGCGAAATTTCTTCGCGATGTCATGAAGCGCAACATGACCAACTTCCGCGTCTTCGGCCCTGATGAAACCGCCTCCAACAAGCTCGACGGCATCTACGCGGCCTCCGACAAAACGTGGCTCGCCGAGATTCTTCCCATCGATTCCGACGGCACCGAGATCTCACCCGGCGGCCGCGTCATGGAGATGCTCTCCGAGCACACGCTGGAAGGCTGGTTCGAAGGCTACGTTCTCACCGGCCGCCACGGCTTCTTCTCCAGCTACGAATCCTTCATCCACGTCATCGACTCCATGTTCAATCAGCATGCGAAGTGGCTCGAGAAGGCAAAGAACGAGCTTCGCTGGCGCGCGCCCATATCCTCCATCAACCTCCTCATCACTTCGCTGGTCTGGCGGCAGGACCACAACGGCTTCACCCACCAGGACCCCGGCTTCCTCGACATCGTCACGAATAAAAGCCGCGACGTCGTTCGCATCTATCTGCCGCCCGATGCCAACTGCCTGCTGTCGGTCGCCGACCATTGCCTACGGTCGGTCAACTACTACAACGTCATCGTCTCCGACAAGCAACAACATCTCATATTCCTCTCCATGGACGAAGCCGTGCGCCACTGCACCAAGGGCATCGGCATCTGGGATTGGGCCTCTTCCGACGAAACCACGGAACCGGATGTCGTTCTCGCCTGTGCCGGTGACATCGCCACTATGGAAGCACTTGCCGCCGCCGCAATCCTCCGCGAGAAGCTCCCTGAGCTCAAGCTCCGCTTCGTTAACGTCGTCGACATCTTTCGCCTCATGCCAGACGCCGAACACCCGCACGGCCTCAATGACCGCGACTTCGATTCACTCTTCACGCTGGATAAACCCGTCATCTTCAACTTCCACGGCTATGCATCGCTGGTCCACAAGCTCACCTACCGCCGCAGGAATCACGAGAATATTCACGTACGCGGCTACAAGGAGAAGGGCAACATCAACACGCCGCTGGAACTCGCCATTGTGAATCAGATCGACCGTTTCGATCTCGCCATCGATGTCATCGATCGCGTGCCCGGGCTGCAGGCATCCGCTGCGCACATCAAGGAGTGGCTCAAGGACCAGATCATCGACTCCATCAACTATGCACACAGGGAAGGCATTGATCGGCCGGAAATCACCGACTGGATCTGGCCCCAGTAGTTACTCAGCAACGATGCCCGCAAACGACAACGCGATCCTCGTCCTCAACAGCGGCTCGTCCTCGCTGAAGTTCGGCCTCTTCGTTCCCGGCGCGAAGAGTACAAACGACGAACAACTCGTCCTCGAAGGCAGCGCAGACAACATCGGCCGCGACTCCGGCTCGCTCTACATCCGCAGCTCCGCAGGCGACGATCTCGTCCGTCGCGATCACCTCCTCGAATCGCAACCCGAGGCCCTCGCCAACATCCTCTCCACTCTCCGCGAAGTCGCGCACACAACGCCCATCGCCGTTGGCCATCGTGTCGTGCACGGCGGACCTCACCTCCGCGAACACCAGCGCATCACACCTCAGCTACTCGAAACGCTCGAAGCCTCCGTTCACTTCGCTCCTCTGCATATTCCGCAGTCGCTCACGCTCATTCGCCAGACCCAGCAGGCGCTTCCTAATGTCCCCAACTTCGCCTGCTTCGACACCGCGTTCCATCGCACCCTGCCCGAAGTCGCGTCACACTTCCCTATCCCAACGCGCCTTCACGATGCCGGCGTCATCCGCTACGGCTTCCACGGCCTCTCCTGTGAGTCTGTCGTCGCTCGCCTCTCGCCCATCCCGCCGCGAGTCATCATCGCACACCTCGGCAACGGCTCCAGCATCACCGCTATGCTCAACGGCAAATCGGTGGACACCTCCATGGGCCTTACGCCCACCGGCGGCATCCCCATGAGCACCCGAAGTGGCGACCTCGATCCCGGCGTTCTCGTCTACCTCCTGCGCAACGAGCATCTCTCCGCCGACCAGCTCGAGCAGTTCCTCAACCGTCAGTGCGGCCTCTTCGCCTTCTCCAACGGCGAGTCCGACATGCAGGCTCTTCTCGCCCGCGAAGCCGCCAACGACCCCACCGCCGTCCTCGCCGTCGACGCCTTTTGCACCGCGATTCGCAAGACCATCGGCGCTTATGCCGCACTCCTCGGCGGCCTCGACCTCCTCATCTTCACCGGCGGCATCGGTCAGCACAGCCAGCCGCTCCGCAGCCGCATCTGCCAAAGCCTCGGCTTCCTCGGCCTCGAAGGCTCGCCCGCCCCGAACTCAAGCAAAGTCCTCGCCTTACGCTCCCAGGAGGAACTTCAGATCGCCCGGCACGTCCGCGTACTCCTTGGCTCCTGAAACCCGTCTGTAGCCGCAGAACGCCGTACCGCACCGCAACATTCTTTTGATAGCGTGTTTATCTCACTAGCACGCGGGCTTCCTCCCCAGCCGCGGCAAGGAGCAGTCTGATGAAACGTAAACTTCTTTCCACCGCGCTCGGCTTTATCCTGACGGGCGCCCTCACCGGCGCGGCCGCGTTCGCACAACAGGCGCAGCCAACGCTTCCGGAGAACAGTTCTCCGAACGCCAATGCGCCCTTCCACCACCGCGGTCATCACGGGCCCAATCCGCAGAAACAGGCCGAGATGATCTCCAAGAAGCTCAACCTCTCTTCGGATCAGACTGCGAAGCTCACCCCGATCCTCACCGACCGCGCCCAGAAGACCCAGGCCCTGTTCCAGGATCAGTCCCTGACCCAGGACCAGCGTCGTGCGCAGATGAAGGCTATCCGCGAGAAGACGCAGCAGCAGCTCGCGACCGTTCTCTCGCCTGACCAGATCCAGCAGCTCAAGACAATGCGTCATGGCCGCCGCGGCGGATGGGGTCAGCATAGCCCCAACGCCACTCCGAACCAGGCTCAGCCGCAGAACCCCACCGGCCTCTAGCCTGAGAACCTGCCTCGCATAGAAAAGCCCTTGCACCCGGCAAGGGCTTTGGCTTTTCACAAATGCCTACAACCCTCCTCCGGTCCCGCACCATCCGAGCTACTCACGTCCACATGCGTCCTTCGTACACTAGCCAGATGGACAAGTTTGTCATCCGTGGCGGCAACCCCCTTCTCGGCACCATCAAGGTCTCGGGCGCCAAAAACTCCGCGCTCCCGTGCATGGCCGCCGCCATCCTCACCGAAGGCGAGGTCATCCTCGAAAACATCCCGCAGGTCCGCGACATCGAGACCGAGCGCAAGCTCCTCGCCTCCATGGGCGCCGAGGTCGAGCTCGGCTATGGCCGCGCCCAGCACCGCACGCGCATCAAGTGTGGCGTGCTCTCCGACCCCGTCGCCAAGTACGAGATCGTCAAAACCATGCGCGCCAGCTCTCTCGTGCTCGGTCCACTCATCGCGCGCACCGGCATGGCCCGCGTGGCGATGCCCGGCGGCTGTGCCATCGGTGGCCGCCCCATCGACCTCCATATCAAGGGCCTCGAGGCCATGGGCGCCACCATCACCCAGGAGCATGGCTATCTCGAAGCCCGCACCGACCGTCTCAAAGGCGCGCACATTGTCTTCGACAAGATCACCGTCACCGGCACCGAGGACCTCCTCATGGCCGCCGCGCTCGCCGACGGCGAATCGCTCTTCGAAAACTGCGCACGCGAGCCCGAGGTCACCGACCTGGCCGCCCTGCTCAACGCCATGGGCGCGAAGATCGAAGGCGCCGGCAGCGGCACCATCAAGATCAAAGGCGTTTCCAAGCTCCACGGCGCGCGCCACCGCATCAATCCTGATCGCATAGAGGCCGGCACCTTCCTCATCGCCGGCGCCATCACTGGCGGCGACCTCAATGTCGACTGCTGCAACCCCGCGCACCTCGGCGCCGTCATCACCAGGCTCGAAGAGTGCGGCGTCAAGCTAGAGGTCGGCAAGGACAACGTCCGCGTTCACTCCGGCGGCAGACTCAACGCCAACGACATGTCCACCGAGGAGTACCCCGGCTTTCCCACCGACATGCAGGCCCAGTACATGGCCCTCATGACCCAGGCCGAAGGCACCTCCGTCGTCACCGAAAACATCTTTGAAAACCGCTTCATGCACATCAACGAACTCAACCGCATGGGCGCCAACATCTCCGTCAGCGGCCGCTCTGCCACCATACGCGGCAAGACTCCGCTGCAGTCCGCCGCAGTGATGTGCTCCGATCTCCGCGCCTCTGCTGCGCTCGTCCTCGGCGCTCTCGTCGCCGAAGGCGAGACCATCCTCGACCGTGTCTATCACATGGACCGCGGCTACGAGCACATCGAAGAGAAGCTCCGCGGCGTCGGCGCCCAAATCCGTCGCATGGGCGACGTCTTCGGAAAGAAGTAGCCCGCCGCGGATCTTTACCGCAGAATCGGAAACGGCTTCTGCTCCGGATGCAAGGCGGCGCTATCCGCTACACCGGCGGTGGCCAGCGTCATCTGCACACCGGGCACACACAGATCTGGCATCGGTTTCGCCTGGAACAACTTCCGGCACGGCACTGCGATCCACCGCGCCCACGAGTTCGCCTTCTTCCTCCTCGCGCTGTCCGTCGCAATCCCGGTGTTCGCATACATCTGCCGATACAGCTTCGAGACGAACACGAACGCCAGTCGCGCGCGCAGGTTCGGCGTCACCGCAGCCCGTTTCCATATCGCTCCCAGGCTGTAGAACGCATCCCACACCTTCTGCGTCCGGGCCCGCATCTCCGCCGGATTCATTGAGGGATGCGGCATAAACAGCTTGGGCCGCCGCTCTGCCGGAATCAGCCAGTAGCGAGTCAGTGGAACACCATCCACCTTCGGCGCCTCCGCTCCCTCTTCTTTCTCCCAGCGTTGAAAGTCGATCGTTCCCGGCAGCGGCGTCAGCATCACAAATTGCGCGAACGCGAGATCCGCCTTTTGCGCCAGCTCCTGTGTGGCCTGAAAGGTGTCCGGCCTGTCCGTCGGCAGCCCGAAGATAAACGAGCCGAGGACATGAACTCCGTTGGCACGAAACACCTTCAGCCGCTGCACGAGGTTCTCGCCCGACAGGTTGAAGTCCTTGAACACCGCCTTCAGCCCCTCGGCCGTCACCGCCTCCACGCCCACCAGCGCGCCCACGATATGGGCTTTTCGCATGGCCTGTAGATACTCCGGATCCTCGGCGGCCTCCATCGTAATCTGCGTGAAAAACACGACATCGCTGGGCAGCCGGGCCAGTTCCTGCATCAACTGCATTTTTTCTTCGCGAGTCTTCTCCAGCGCCGCCAGCTTCTCGTGATTCTTCTGCTCCCGCGCCAGCCTCAGGTCGGTAAAGCTCACCGGATAGAAATTGTCGTCCGCCAGCGTCATGAAGCGTATGCCTCTGCGGCGCAGTTCCACGATCTCCCGAATCACCGGCTCAAACGGGCGCTGCCGCGGCCTCTGTCCATCCGTGCGCCACACCGAGCAGAAAGAGCAGTGCTTCGGGCATCCTCGGGTCGTCTGCACCGAACCCCACATGTAACTGTCCTTCGGCAGCAGATCCCAGCGAGCCTCCGCAAACTGGTCCGCCTCCAGCCTTCCTCCTTCGTACATCCTTTCCAGCCGGCCCTCCGCGCAATCCCGCAGCGCATTGCCCCATGCGACATCTCCGTCGCCCCGCACCACGGCGTCCGCGTCGCCACGGGCGAACGCCTCGTCCGGATAGAGCGTCGCATGCACGCCTCCAAACACAACGTGCGCCCCACGCTCGTGCGCGAGGCGCCCCACTTCATACCCACGCAAGGCGTTCAGCGTATGGATTCCGATCCCCACGATATCTCCCGGCCGAATCGTCTCCGGATCGAGCCGCTCCAGCGTCTCGTCCACGATCCTGGGATCCCCAAACTCCTTGGGCGTCGCCGCCGCAAGCACAAACAACCACCGCGGCGTGATCACCGCAATCCCAAACGAACTCTCACTCGGATTAACCAGATGAATAGACACAAAACACCCTCATTTACACGCTGAAGCCCGCCGGTCTCTCAAGAGAACCGGCAACCACAGGCACGCGGAAATGCCCGCACCGACGACACAGGGGGCGGGATCAGAATCTGAAGAGGGAGGTTGTAAGCGCCCACCGGGTGGCTTCCGCCCGGTGGCGAGTGGGCTACCCGTGCAATCCGCATTCGCAACGTATCCGGCATCGCAAACGGAGGTTCGCAGATCAGGCACCACTCCCAGTCATCGCGAACAGCAGGAGGGTCTTTTAGCCGCTGCTTGCGCAGTTGCGCCAGCAGCAGTACAAGGCACAGAAGCGCCAGAAACGTGAGCAGGCTCAGCTCAAAGTCCTGGCCATGGGGAAAGTTATCAAATGTGCCGTAATGCTCGGTCCAGGGCGCTACAAACAGCAGCACGACCATCAGCCACATCAGCACTCGACTCGCCACCACGAGTGAATGTGAGAATCCTTCGATCTCTGCTCCGCTCGTGCTGGAGGCTCTTCTCACCGTTCCCCTCGGTCTCTGCTGATCGACTCCGTTGGCAATCGTGTGCTGTGCCGCGAGTATACCTATCTATTGGATGCGCCTGCTCCAAGGCATGGCCAACGAACCGGAAGTCCCCCGCAAGTCCTTGGCCTTGCATCTCTTGCTCCGGTGGAATGTATAATCCCTGCCTGCTGAATGCAGTGCACCATAGAATCGACATATGGCCAAACAGCCGAAGATCGACCTCGTGGGTGTGGGTTTGAACGCGACCGACACCCTGATCCACGTATCATCCTTCCCGCAGTGCGGCTCCAAGGTTGAGTACGAAGCCGAGACCGTCATGCCCGGCGGCCAGGTCGCCACGACTGTCATCGCCTGCCAGTCATGGGGTCTCAGCACACGCTACGTCGGCAAGCTCGGCGACGACGACGCCTCCCGCCTTCACACGCAGGAGTTTCTCCGCGCCGGCACCGACGCCCACCTCATCCACGTTCCGGGCACTCCCAGCGCGCGCTCACTCATCCTCGTCGATCGCGCCGGCGAGCGCACCGTCCTCTGCCGCCGCGACGAGCGTCTCACGCTCCGGCCCGAAGAGCTCGACCGCGAATGGATCGTCAACGCCCGCGCTCTGCACGTCGACGGCCACGACACCGCCGCCGCTACCCTTGCAGCCCGCTGGGCCCGCGAGGCCGGCGTGCTCGTCATCGCCGACCTTGATGACGCCTATCCCGGCGTCGAAGAACTTCTCAAGAACATCGACTTCCTGATCGTCAGCCGCGATCTCCCCGGCCGCCTCACCGGCAAACCGAACCTGAAGTCCGCGCTCCGCGAAATGCAGCGCCGCTACAGCTGCCGTCTCACCGCGGCTACCCTGGGTGCGGACGGGGTCCTCGCCTTCGACGGCGAGCAGTTCGTCCACGCGCCCGCCTTCCGTGTCCCTGTCGTCGACACCACGGGCGCTGGCGACATCTTTCACGCCGGCTTTATCTACGCTTTACTCCAGGGCTGGCCGCTCTCTCGCAGCCTCGAGTTCTCCTGCGCGGCCGCTGCCATCAACTGCATGGCCGAGGGCGCCCGCGGTGGCATCGGCCCCGTCGATCAGATCGAATCCTTTATGGTCACTACGCCGCGCTACCAGGAGATCGAAGAACTCGCAGCTCTCATCTAACCCGCGACCCCCACCTACCCCAGCGCCTTCAGGCTCGCATCCACATCCGCATCCATCGGCAGAAGACCATCCGTCCGCGTCATCCGGATCAGCTCAGCCACGCGATCCGACGTTCCACAAAGCCGCAGTTCTCCGCCCTGCTGCTTCGCGAGCCCGGACGCCTGCACCAGCGCGCCCAGTCCCGCGCTGTCCATGTAAGGAACGCCTGCCATATCCACCACCACCTTGGCGGAGCCGTCCTTGATCGTCTTCTGTACTTGCGTATCGACCGCGTGCAGACTCGTGCCCAGCGTCAGCGCGCCAGTGAAGCGGACGACAGCCACGCCGGGATTCGGCTTCTCTATATCCACCTGGAGAATCATGGCAGCCAATCTACCACGCCATGAGCTTTAGGAAGCGCGTTGGGACCCCGCCCGCTCGCTCTGTCCTCTCCAGGCGTCAGTCCTTCTCGTGTGCCAAAGCGCCACCAGTTGGCCCCACCTGGAACTCACTGTGTCTCCCGCTCTTCACCATCGCCGCCTCATAGGCCACCAGCCTGCCGTTCTTTGTCAGCGACTCCACCTTTGTAATCTTTCCGCCCGCCGCCTTCGCACTCAACGCCTGCTGCACCTTCGCTGGCAAAGATGCTGTGTCGACCTCCTCCTCGATCTCATTCACCCGCCCATCTTGCGCTATCTCGACATCTCGCGTCCGTCCGTTGACCACCGTCTCAACCTCGTACGTCGTGCGACCGTGTTCGCGTTCCGTCGTGAAGCCCTTGATCGTCGCGCCCTTCGTCTCGTGATCGACCGTCGCCGCGACTGCGGGCGGAAGTTCATTGCGCGCTATCTTCTTCTCTTGCGCACTCGCACCCACTGCGGTACTCAACAGCAGTCCACTGATTGCAATCGAACTCCAAACCGACATAAAACATCTCCTTATGCGTCGAACGCTTGGAACTTATCTTCCACCTCGGTGCTTAATCCGACCTGAAGATGCCTGCAATCCGTTACCCCCAGCCGCTCACGCAACCGTCATCCGCCATCGATACGGCCGTACCTCCTCCGGGTGCGCCCTCACATATGCCATGATCCGATGTCTCTTCTGCGGTCCGCGGATCTCCGCCGACTGCTTTCGCTCTCCGTCCGGCAACAGCTCAGGCCGCGCCGCCGCAACCCGCTCGAATACGGATGCCCACCGTTTCTTCACCGTCGGCAGCGAAAGATTCAGCTTCGCGGCGAGCTCTTTGTCGGTCCCCCACTTCAAAGCTTCGGCCAGCAACTCCTTCTCCGTGGACCTCAACCCCAGCACCGGCTCGTGGTAGTCAAACATCGGTCCCGCCACCGAACCCGATACCCCGAGAGCCTCCTCCCGCGTCAGTTGCAGCCAGGTATGCCCGCACTCCGGAAAGTCCCTGATCGGGCGCCACACCCCTGAAGATTCATGCACTCGTCGCTGTCTCTCGGTAACCGTCTCCACCAGGATCCGGTTCAGCCGGTATCCAAGATGCGACTCTGCAAACGCCGCCGGAAGTGTCATCTCCGCCTGCATCGTCTCGTCAGCATTCATTGAGTCGTACCGGTAGTTGCAACTCATGATCACAACATCCAGCGGATCATTCGAGTCGCACAGCCTCGATTCCGCGCGCACTGCCGGCTCCCCCCAAACAACACTCGTTAGGATGCGCCCATTGATTCCCGGCCTTGGACTCTCCAACTCCCGGTTCATGAACTCCGGTGTAACAAACACGCTGAAGCCGAACCCAATCTTTTTCTTCTTCGCACCGCCCGTCTCCACCACCGCCGAATTGCACGCGAGGCTCTGCGTCAGCGTCTTCCAGCTCTCTAACGCTCGCGTACGCCCAAGAATCTCGTCGCCCCAAACCCGCGGCTCGATCTCCAGGCAATCAACCAAATCCTCAGCACAAATGGCGCGCCAATCCATCCAGCACCTCTGCGGGTCTCAAATAAACGCGAAAAAATACCCTTTTAGGATGTGTCCCCTCACTCCCAATCTCCCCTAGACTTCCTGCAACCGAAAGCGGAAAAACAGAACGCGAATCGCGATACGACGGGAAAATAGGTTCTGTCCAGGTCCGACCTATATATACCAAAGCGCGAATTTGCGCCAAGACGCTCTTTGCGCGCCGCCACTGGCACGCGAATGTGTGGCCCTTTTTTTCTGCAGGTTACGCATTCATCAATGAGGTCTGCCATGACATCGCGCCACCGATACCTCTATGTCGTCCTTGGCTTCGCATCTCTCAGCGCCACCGCAGCCGTCTTTGAGTTCATTCCCAACCTCAAACCCTTCCGGGATAACACCGGCGCCGCCGCCACCTACAGCACCACCGGCGTCATTGATGAGCGGAATCCATTCTTCCAGAGCCTCGGCACGAACGGCCGCAGCTGCGCCTCCTGTCACGCGGCCGACCAGGCGTGGGGCCTCAGCGCTGCCGGGGCACGCCTCACCTACACGCGCACTCACGGCAACGATCCGCTCTTCGACACCGTCGACGGGGCCAATTGCCCCACAGGGGGTGCCACTGACGCCTCCGCGCACAGCCTCCTGCTCAACAACGGACTCATTCGCGTCGGCATCACCGCACCCGCGCACATGCAGTTCACGATCTCTATCGTGCACGACCCCTATCACTGCGCTCTCACCTTCGACCCCAAGTCCGGCGCGCCCGTCTACTCCCTCTATCGCCGTCCGCTGCCAGCCACCAATCTTCGCTTCCTCAGCGCCATGATGTGGGATGGCCGCGAGACGCTGCAGCCGCTCAACGACCCCCACACTGTGCAGGCCAACCTCGCCTTCGACCTCACCGATCAGGCGAAGAGCGCCGTCATGGGACACGCTCAGGGCGACGTCGTCCCCACCGACAAGCAGCTCGCCGAGATCGTGCAATTTGAATCCGGCCTCTCCAGTGCGCAGATTCGCGACAACGCGGCCGGCTCACTCTCGGCCGGCGCTGCCTCCGGCGGTCCTGCCGAACTCGCCGGCCAGAAATACACACCCGGCGTCAACGATCCGCTAGGCGGCAACCCGATGGGCAGCAACTTCAACTCCAGCTCCTTCTCGCTCTACACCGCATGGCAGAACATCCAGGTCCACCCACGCTTCCCGTGGCAAGTGCCCACGCCGGGCGAATCCAGCGACGAGATGAGACGTGAGATCGCCGCCGGCGAAAAAATCTTCAACACGCAGCCTCTCATCATTACTGGTGTCCGCGGCCTCAACGACAACGCCAGCATCGGCAGCCCCGCCTCCATACCAGGAACCTGCACCACCTGCCATAACACGCCCAACGTCGGCAACCACTCCGTCGCGCTTCCGCTGGACATCGGCACCAGCCACAATGTGGGCGACGAAACCAACCCTGACATCCTCGCCGCACTGCAACAACTCAGTGCGCCCGATCTGCCCATCTACAAGATCAGCGGCTGCCCCGACCCGCAAAACCCCGGCATGACGCTTACCTTCTACACCTCAGACCCCGGCAAGGGTCTCATCAGCGGCCTCTGTTCTGACATCAATCGCGGTAAAGGTCCTATCCTGCGCGGCCTCGCTGCACGCGCTCCCTACTTCCACAACGGCTCCGCTGCAGACCTGCAACAGGTCGTCGACTTCTACAACAAGCGCTTCCAGATGGACCTCACTGCCGAACAGGAAAAGGACCTGATCGCCTTCCTGAACTCACTGTGAGGGCAAACAAGATGTGCGGAGGCCCGCCCGTGTGCACGCAGAGCAGCAAGCACATGGGCGGGATACAGCAAATCTCAGACGAGCAGCAGCTTTAGTCCGCTGCTCCCATCAACACCAGCGCTCTCTGCGCAAACGGCGAGTACACCAGCAGTGTCATCGCCGCAATCGCAAGTCCGAGGTTGATGTGATGCAGCAGCAACCCCGGGCTCAAGGCCCACAACAAATCCATCCCCGCCAGCCCCGGCCACAGCTGCGAAAATTTTTCGCGCGCCCGCGGAGCCTTGAACAGCACCACGCACACCAGGAACACGCGCACCGGAATCAATACCGCCGCACTTGCCACAATCACGATAAAGGCAGTTCGCGCATAGCTCAGCGGGCTCAACAACTGGCTGATCTCCCCGAGGTTCGCCAGCGCGCCCACATAGAACGCCAGATACATCATCTGCAGCAGCACAAACAGCGTGCTTGCCGACCTGTGCGAATCCCGCGGCAGATCCTCAGGCGTCGCCAGCACACCGTCCCAGAACCTGCGCTCCGCCACCTTATCCGCCTCGCTGACCGCGACGCCGGGCACACCCGCGACTGGTTCTTCAATTCGCTCCACAGGAGCCACAAACCTATATCCCTTCCGCGCCAGCGTCTCCACAAACCGCGGGCTGTTCGCCTTATCGCCCAGCGCCTCGCGCACGCGATTCACGGCCGAGTTCACGCCGTGCTCGTAGTCCACAAACGTCCCATCCGGCCACAGCTCTTTGCTGATCTCCTCCCGGGTCACCACTTCGCCCGGCCGCTCCACCAGCATCAACAGCACCTGGAACGGTTGCGCGTGAATCCGAACCCGTACGCCTTGGCGGCGAAGCTCTCCCGTAGCGGCATCTGCCTCAAACGCTCCAAACCGATATCGCTTTGCCGCCGTTCGCTCCACCATCACGGCGTCCAGTCTATCCAATCCGCACACCGCCAACCCCCTGGCGTGCGTTTGAGATCACTCCGCAACCCGCTCACCACAAACCACTTGCTCCGTGAGATTCAATTCTCCCCCGCTTTACCGTCCTTGCATTGTGCCGGCAGACCCGGTGGCGTCACGCTTACATCCATGAACCTGATGTCCGGCCGCCTTCGCAAGCTGACGCTCCTCTTCGCTGCCTTCCTGCTCGTACCGCGCGTCTTCGCCGAGCCGTCCGCCACCGCCGTCGCCGTCTTCAAAACCTACGCCCACACCGTCGAGGCGCGCCTGTCCCAGCAGCACACCTCACCCAACCACTTCCTCGTGCTCCCCACCGACCCCTCCGCCCTCGCGCAGCTTCGCTCCGGCCAGCCGCTCATTGAGCAGATCACCACCCCAACAACACTTGGCGCCCTCCTCCACCACTGGCGCGCCACCGCCTTCGTTCCCAACGCTACCGTCGGTGGCTTCGTGCGCCTCCTTCAGGACTACTCCGCCTATCCGCGCGTCTTCGCTCCGCAGAATCCTCTCCTCCACCGTCCTCTCTCGCACACCGGCAACGACGATCCTCCGCCTCCGAACACGCCAGCATCACATCATCACCGTCGTCATGGACACCACCTACGACGTCACCTACGGTTCGCTCGACCCCGCCACGGCTACAGCATCTCGCGCAGCACCCATGTCGCCGAGATCGACTCTGCCGGCACCCCCACCGAACACGCCGTCTCACCCTCCGAATAGCACGGCTTCCTCTGCGCCACAACACCTACTGGTGCTACGAGCAGCGCGACGGTGGCACTGGTCTCCAGATCGAATCCATTTCGCTCTCACGCTACATCCCTCGCGGCCTCGGTTGGGCCGTCCATCCCTTCGTCGAAAGCGTCCCCCGCGAATCCCTGGAATTCACTCTCTCCTCTGCCTGCAACGCCCTTCGCCCATGAACACGAGTAACTGGACAACTGGATCCCTAAAGAACTCGACGACTGAAGCGCCAACGAAAGGATCAAAAATGGCCGCACCCACGCTTACTGCCACGCCCTCCTTCACCCCCGCCTGCGCATTAATCGCTCGCTCACCGCACCTGCATCGAAAAGCGCCTCCTCGAATACCTTGCCCGTCGCATGCCGCCTGCCTGGCTCACCTCTGACGACCTCACCCTCCTCGGCTTCGCTGCTCAAATCACCGCCGGAGTCTTCTACGCAATCTCACCCGCACACAACCGCTGGCTCTTCTCGCCGTCAACCCCTGCCTTATCCTCAACTGGCTCGGCGACAGCCTCGACGGCACACTCGCCCGCGTCCGCCACCAGCAGCGCCCGCGCTACGGCTTCTACGTCGACCACATCGTCGATGTCTTCGGTGCCTCCGCGCCCTCATGTGCGGACTCGCGTTGTCCGGCCTTGCTGCACTGGCAAACCGCGATCGCGATGCTCATCGCCTTCCTTCATCCTGTCGGCCGAAAGCTACCTCGCCACCCACACGCTCTCCCGTTCGAGACTCTCGCAAGGACTCTTCGGTCCCACCGAACTCCGCATCCTCCTCATCTCGGCAACCTCGCCTCTCCTCCGCAGACCCCTGCGCCATATCCTCGGCCACCGAATCCTTCTCTTCGACATCGGCGGCGCCATCGGCGCTGCCAGCATGTTCGTCCTCGCCATCGTCATCGCCATCCGCCACACCGCCGAGCTCTACCAGCAGGAGCCGCTCCACGTGAACCCACTCCTCCGCTGGCTCAAGTTCAATCTCGTCGGAGCGATGGGCATGGTGCTGCAGCTTGCCACACTCGCTCTGCTCAACCACTTTGCCCCCGGCCACTACTCCTCGCCTCCGCTGCGGCCGTCGAGTTCGCCATCCTGCACAACTTCGTCTGGCACATGCACTACACCTGGAGCGACGCCGCGGAACACAGCACGCTGACGCACTCACACAACTCCTCCGCTTCCATCTCTCCAACGGCCTCGTCTCGCTTCTCGGCAACATTGCCCTCATGCGTATCTTCGCCCGTGCGGCTCACCTGCCGGTGCTCTTCGCCAACACGCTCGCCATTGCCTGCTGCGGCCTCGGCAACTTCCTCTTCGCCCAACACTGGGTATTTTCCGGCACGACACAATCGCACAGCCTCATCGCTGCGAGAACTGACAGTTAACCCGCTATTGCCTTTCCACTACCGTTTCCTGAGCGTGGCGGACGCGCGAGCCTGTGGCTTACCTCGCCCAGAAGGACCGGCATGCACTTCGCGCGCAAATTTTCCTCTCTTCTGGTCGCTATCGTGATTGTCAACGTACTTATTGGCTGCAAGCCCGAAAACCTGTCCGAGCCGCCGCAACCCACACACGAGGTCGCCCGAGGACTCCTCTCCGCCCGCGCCGTCGAAGCCGTCATCTGGGGCATGCCCGCCGTCAACTACGACCTCATGCTCCAGGAGATGCTCACCAAAACTCCCGGCAAAGTCGGCCAGGTCATTTACTGGGGCCGCCCGCTCGACTCCAAAAATCAAACCCTCACGCCCAACCCCGACGCGCTCTACTTCATGGTCTTCTTCAACACGCAGAACGGCCCTGTCGTCCTCGATCTCCCCCCCGCCACCTCCGCCGGCTCTTTCAATGGCAACATCGTGACGCTCTGGCAGATGCCGCTCGAAGACGCCGGCCTTCTCGGCCTCGATAAAGGTAAGGGCGCCAAATACCTTATCCTGCCCCCCGGCTACAAGAGCACAGCTCCCGTCGGCTACGTCGCGCTGCAGTCCGACACCTTCGGCGACTACATGCTCTTCCGCGCTAACTTCAAGAGCCACTCCGACGCCGACGTCGACGCCGCCGTCAGCTACGGCCGCCATGATACGCGTCTACCCGCTCGCCAAAGCCGCGCATCCGCCGCTCACCGTCTTCACCGACGTCAAAGACATCGACTTCGATTCCACCATCCGCTACGACGCCGCCTTCTTCGAAAACCTCAACAACATCATCCAATCCGAGCCATGGCTCGATCGCGACCGCGTCATGATCGACCAACTCGCCTCTCTTGGAATCGTCAAAGGCAAACCCTTCCAGCCCCGACAGACCCCACACGCGGCATCCTCACCTCCGCCGCGCAGGACGCCCGAACCTTCCTCTACGCGCGCTACGACCGGGGCTTCCCGCCCTTCTTCTCGGCCACCAGCCACTGGATGTACCCCACCTATCCGGCGATGGTCCAGGCCGCGCAAACCGGCTACGCCGACCCCGACACCTACCCCATCGACGACCGCGCAGTCGCCTATAGCTACGCCTTCATCGGCATCAAGCGACTCGGTGCCGGTCAGATGTACCTCATCTCCATCAAGGACAAAAACGGCATCGCCTTCGACGGCGCAAAAACCTACCAGCTCACCGTCCCGCCCAACGCTCCCGTCACGCAGTACTGGTCCGTCACCGCCTACGACCGCGAGTTCCATACCCTCATCAAAGGAATGTCGCACGCCAGCCGCTCCTCACAGATCCCCGACCTCGAGAAGAACGCCGACGGCTCCGTCGACATCTACTTCGGCCCCACCGCGCCCGCCGGCAAAGACTCCAACTGGGTCCCCACCGACCCCAGGCGCCAGTTCGAGCTTATGTTCCGCGCCTACGGCCCCACACACGCTCTCTTCCAGAAGCAATGGATCCTCCCCGACGTCTCACCCATCCAATAGCCTCTCTTCGCAGCACGAACTGAAGTTGCATGAACTGACAGTTCCGCCTATTAGCTCAGTTGTCTAACGTTTGACCTACGTCGCAGAGCACGACGCATGCGGCAAACCTCGCCCTAAGGAACCGAGCATGAGCATCGCCCGCAAATTCCTCTTCGTCCTTCTCGCCGCCGTCATTATCACGCTCGCCGTCGGCTGATTCACCGAATCGCCAGCTCCGCCTCGAACACTAAATCCCCTGTACAGCCGCATCACAGCATTCGATCCCCTTGAAATCGGCAGGCTGTAAACCTGCCTCGGTCTGCCACTACTGTGGCGGCGGCCTCTGCTCCTCGCGGCACCCTGCAACCGGGCAAAGCGGCGGCAACATCGTGATCTCTTCATGAGATCTCCTCGTCCACACGCGGGCACAATGCGGCTCAAGTCGGACTCACAGACCCATACCCCATAGTCAGTGTCAGTTTCTACAGCCTTCGTGGCTCGACTGTTACATCATCGGCCACCATATAACGTCTCTGGAAGCGACTACGGCAGCAGCTCCGGGCTCACCTGGACCTTCGGCCTCATGTGACACGCAACTACATCACCTCAAAATCCCCCGGCTTCCAGCTTCCATCGAACGCCGCCTGATCCGGCCCATAGATGCGCATATACGCAAACCAACCCCGCCCCGGCACCGTTTTGATCCACTGTCCCTCATGTCCCGCCGGCGCAGTCGGCCCAAAGTACAACTCGGCCGGCTCTGTCTTCGACACATCCTTCAGCTCAAACATCGACCGCAGCGCTGCCTTGTCCTGGTCCGTCTGCACCTCGCTTCTCGTCTGCGCGTCATACGCCGTCACGCTCCAGAACAGCTTCGCCGGCACCGGCTGCGGAACCGTCAGCTTGTAACTCTTTCCTCCATCCAGGTACGCACCCGCGGCGTCTCGCGCCGCCAGCCAGTACAACGACCCCGCGCCCGGCGTTCTCCTGAACATGGCCGGAGAGGTCACAATCGCCTGCACGAACCACCGGTCACGCGCCTCCAGGTCAATCCCCACCGGCGTCTCGAACTGCGCCGACCCTGGCGTCAGCCCCACCCACTGCCACCTTCGGCCCTTCCACATCAGCCGGTCCGGCCGCTTGCTCGCAAACGCCGACACCAGCATCTGGTCGCGCGCCGTCATCGCCGCTCCCAGCAAAATCCCACTCATCCGCGGGCTCGGATTGAACGGCCTGTCCTTCGCAATCCCGATCGACGCCAGCATCCCCGCCATCGCAGGCGTGTGCGTCGACACGGGCTCCTCATCCACAATCTTCTTCAACTCCTCCCAGAATTGCATGTTTACCTCCCACCGAAGGCAGGAGACATCCATCTTCTTCCCCGTCACATCCGTCCACGTCATCAATTTGTCTTTCGCATTCAGCGGATACACCTTCACCGCTCGCAGCGCATTGAGCGCTCCACCCTGATCGCCGTTCACCGGCAGCGCCCGCACCGCCAGCAGCAGCTTGTACGTCTCGGACTTTCCCACTCTGTACCCGGCCGGTATCTTCCCCGTGTATCCCGCCGGCACTATCACCACCTTGTCACCCTTGCCCACACCTGGCCCTGGCAGGCCAAGGTCCATCACCCAGCCTTGGTTGTGATCATCCACCAGCCCGATGTACGGCCCCGCCGGCACCTCAATCACCATCGGCCCTTGCGACACATCAAGTGTCGCCGCTCCATACGGCGTATCCGAGTTCGCCGTGAACCCGGTCATGCTCGGCCCCGCCGCCAGGATCATTCCGCTCGCGTTGTCCTGCATCCCGCCATCACGCGCGCCCTGAAAGATTCCCTCCGCCGATACCGTCGGATACCAGAAGTGATACGCCTGCACCGCTCTGCTGAAGTCGTTATCCGCATACGATCTCTGCGCCGCATCCCCCAGCGGATATCCATGCTCAAAGGTGTACCCGGCCGACTGCTGTTGCTCTGGCGGCTCATGGCTCTGCTCGCGACATCCCGCCATCACGCCCGCCAGCATCACTCCGCAAACACATCGGAAGAACCTCGGCATGCGACCACCTCATCCGCACATCACCGAAAGATTCCCCAACACCCCCACCTGAAATCCACTGTCATCTTCGACAGTCTTCGCATCTCTTCCACTCAGATGACCTCACTGCCTGCAAAAAAATGCGAAGCTTCTGATACCTTAAAATAACGACATGATTCTCGTCTCGACTACCTTCGCGCAGCGCCAGCAGAAGCCCTTCCGGGCGGTGTCTGTTCTGCGTGCGAACGATCCGAAGCGATGAATCACTGACTTCGATTTCAACGCAGCAAGCAGCCCGCCGCTCACCGGCGGGTTTTCTATTGCTCGAAGACACCGCCAGACCGGCCCCTGGAGGACGCCACTATGACTCACTTCGTTCCTTTTGCCTCAGACGCCGAACTCGCCGCAATCGCCCACGGCCTCGCCACGCGCACTTGGCCCAAAGAGAAGTGGACACACGCCGCGCACTTTGCCGCTGCGCTCTGGCTCCTCGAGACCAACGCCGCCGCCGCGATGCCCGCCTTCATCCGCAGCTACAACGAACCCATCGGCGGCGCGAACACTGACACCAGTGGCTATCACGAAACCATCACGCTCGCCTCCCTGCACGCCGCGCGCGTCTTCCGCGCCGCACGCCCGCATCTTCCGCTCTTCGAAGTCTGCAACGAGCTCCTGACTTCGCATCTGGGAAAATCCGACTGGCTCCTCATGCACTGGTCTCGCGACAAACTCTTTTCAACCGAAGCACGCAAGTGCTGGGTCGACCCGGACCTGAAGCCTTTGCAATAGTTCCGAGCCGCTCAATGTCTCCCCAGCTTCCACTTCAGCCGCGTATACGCAACCCGAAATCCCTTACGCTCGGCGTTGCGCTGCGAGCTCGACCCCACTTCCGCCACCATCATGCCAAGATCGCAGCCATGCTCCGCGGCATACCGCATGCGCGCCTGCAGCAAGCCAGTCTGCAACCCACGGCAACGCAGCTCCGCAACCGTCGCCGCACCGCCAAAGAGCGCAACCCCGTTATGCAAAATCAGCGCTCCGGCCGCACCCGGAACACCATCGATCTCCGCCAGAAAGCACGGGCTCGTCTCCCGCGCCACGATGATCGTGCCCATCTCCCGCACGAATCCCTCAAGCTCCGGATGCTCATGCGTCCATCCGCGCGCGCTCACATCGCTCCATAACTCTGCTTCCTCTGCATCAACCACACGCACGCGCATATTTTTTGGAAGATTGTCCACAGCCGCATCCATCGCACGGTAAATGACGTTGCTGATTTCAAACGGTCGATATCCGCGCTCGCAAAGCAGACCGAGAGTCGCCGCGCCCGCAAACGGACACACCTCGTGCATCACCTCAGCGCCGCGATCCAGAAAGAACCTTTCGATCTCCTCCAGCGCTCCCGGCGTCAGCTCCTCAAACAGGCCAAGACCGAAGGTCTGCGTCGTCGGCGCATCGACTCCATCAAACACCACCGTCGCGCCCGCGCACCTCATCCACACCGAGCCGCACTCCGGAAACACCCGCTTGCGCGCCTCCGCAAAATGCGCACATGCGTAGCCCTCCGCAGCCTCCAACCGCATAGCAAGTTCACGATCAGCAAATATCATGGCGCCCCCTGAATCCTACACAGCCCGGAAGCAGGCACAGCGACAATATCCACCGCCTTGCACAGTTAAAACAGCAAGCGGCCGAAAACCTTTGCCTCGTTTGGCGCGTTGCCAAACGGAGCGGCAGCGGAGGAAACTACTCTCAGCAGGCCAAATTGGGCCGTGCCCAGGGCCAATTGCGACAAATCATTCTGTCAACGGGAGGTCGAATGGTAAATCTTGAATCTGGCGATCGAATTGAGCTGTTCTTCGAAGATGCCCCCACAGCGACACTCTGCGCGACAGTCGGCCGTGTGTTAACCGATTCCGATGAAGGAATGGGAGTCGAGGTTGAAGAATATATAGCCTGTTGGATTGAGCTGCTCGTAGATGAGGCGTGTGACATCGACACCAAACAGGTTGTACTGCTCGGCACGGACTTCCAGTACCGGCTGAACGGCCGCCCGATAACTGTTCGTAAGCGGCAGGAGTAGCTGGCCCGGCACCCCTGATCGCAAACAGCTCTGTGCGACTCATCGACCCACACAATGGTCCACCTCGTATGCCCGTCCGGCCCATCGCCGACGCATCCTACTCCACACTCACACGCACGCGCGCGATCCTCGAGCTCGCCCTCGCCTACACTCTCATCCTCGCCGTCATCTGGACACCCAACACCGGGGTCCCCGCCGAGCTTGCTCGGTGGGGTGGAAATTCTTGGCAGCGCATCCTCTACATCGCTGCAGTCCTCGCCCTTGCACTCATCCTCGCATTCTCTTTCCAAAGCGCACGCGCTCTCGGCCTCCAACTTAAAAACCTCGGCAGATCCCTCTGGGTCGCCATCGTTGCGCTCGCGCTCGCCGCAACAATCATCCTCATCGCTGCACATCAACACACATTGCACAACACCTCGCACTTCCTCTCGCGCTACTGGGGCTATGCTCTCTGGGCCTTCGTGCAGCAGATCCTCCTGCAGGACGTCTTCCTCCGCCGCCTCCTCATCCTCATCCCATCCAAACCGCACTTCGCCGCACTCGCCGCCGCCATCCTCTTCGGCTCCGCGCATCTGCCTAACCCCATCCTCACGCCCCTCACATTGCTCTGGGGATTTATCTCCTGCCTGCTCTTCCTCCACTACCGCAACATCATCCCACTCGCCATTGCGCACGCCGCCATCGGCATCACGCTCGCGATGTCCATCCCCGCGCCCATCATCCACAACATGCGCGTCGGCCTCGGCTATCTCCGCTTCCACCCCCACCACCATTACCGAACCTCAATTCAGGGTGGGGTATCGCGCGTTAAGACCCGCGAGTCGCCATTCTGCGGCGCGCCGCATCCGTCGCTGAATCTCCCCGTCTAACCGAAAACTGGAAACCGAAAACTGGAAACTGGAAACTGGAAACTGGAAACTGAAAACTGGAAACTGGAAACTGGAAACTGAAAGCACAAACCCTTTTGCAGAATCACCCATGAGCCGCGAATCTACGTGTCCACGTCTGGTTTCCGGTACATGAGCCCGGGTGGGGGCCCGCACTCCCCTTCAGTGCTACCGCAGCCACATCGACCACACCGTATCCACCAACGTATGCGTCACCGCCGACGCCCCCACCCGTCTCTCCTGACGCCACGCCCTCCCATAAAACACACCCGCCATGCCAGCCAGCAGCACGTACCTCCAGTTGAAGTGCACCGCCCGCTTATTAAAGTGCGACAACCCGAACACCACAGCCGTCACAGCCAGCGCCCAGCCCCGCCCAATTCTCGGCTCCAGCAGGTTCTGCATCCATCCGCGAAAGAACAACTCCTCCGGCACCGCAATAAAGAAGAATGTGAACACCACTGCAGCCGCCAGCCGCCAACCCTCTGGCCATCGCGCATGGGTATGCAGAAATCCCAGCGCCAGCCCCAGCAGGATCGCCATCGGCGCATAGAACAGAAACTCCCTCAACCCCACGCGCAGATCGCGCGCACGCAATCGCAGATCGAACCCCACGCCTTCCAGCCGTCGCACCGCACCGAATCCCCAGATCCCCACATCCAACAGCACTATCTTGTTGAAGACTGCCATCCCCCGCGGCCATGCAGGTTCAAACCACCGCAGATCCACCGCCAGCCCCAGTACTAGCAACACCACAAACTCCTGCCAGGCCGCACCCTTCCACGCCAGCAACCCAGCCACAGCCACCGGCAGCAACAGGTAAATCGTCAACCAACCCCACTCAAAGACGCCGCGCTCCGCGGCCACCATCGCATACACACCGCACAACAACCCCGGCAGCACCACTCTCACACCTATCGGCAGCCGCGCCGTCGTCCTCGCAAACCCTCCCGCCCAGAACGCCGCCCACAGCATCGGCGCAAGCGTCAGCACCGCGGCCAATACCACCGGTAGACTCATTTGCATTTCCTGTCCTTCACTGGAAGACTGCACACACTGGCTCACTGGCCTCAGATCCGAGGCCTCAACGAGCCCAGTCTCTTGACACAGCTGTTAAAATAAAACTAGGAGATTCTCTCGCCTGGCTGAACGCCAGGCGTCTTCACTTAACCCTGAAAACCGTCGCCAAGTTATTTATTATCAAGAATTTGCAGTCAACATGAATCACAACTCCTTTGCTTTGAAGATTTTGCACTCTAGAGTCAACGTTAGGTCCACCCCTAACCTCAATGTCTGGAAGAATTTGCGCAAAAAGTGGCGGGGGGGACGGGTCGGGTTACCGGCTGGGTGCCAGGCGTCACTGCCGGGACCGGCTCCGCTACACTACTCCGGATGGCTTTAGCACCCTCCGGCAACCGTCTCACAAAATTAGTTTTCCTCCTCCTCACAGCGCTCTCGCCCGCAACTTTCCTCGCGCAAGCGCTGCCAGGAGGACGCGTCGTTCTCGTCCTTCCTTTTGAGAACCGCTCGGGAAATCCAACCCTCAACTGGATTGGCAGCTCCTTCCCCGACACGCTCGATCGCCGCCTCAACTCCGCCGGATTTCTCACCATCTCCCACGACGACCGCGTCTATGCCCTCACACATCTCGGCCTTCCCGGCGACTTCCGCCCCTCGCGCGCAACCACGATCCGCATCGCTCAGCAGCTTGATGCCAACTACGTCGTCATCGGCAACTTCACCCTCAACAGCGGGCAGATCGACATCCAGTCGCAGGTCCTCTCCATCGCGAAGCTGACCCTCTCCCCGCCCGTTACCGACAGCGCCGCGCTCGATCACCTGTACGACGCCGAGAATGCCACCGCCTGGAAGGTCGCGCGCACCATCAACCCCAGCATCAACGTCGCCGAACAGACCTTTATCGGTGCCGGTGAAAGTGCCGTGCCGCTTCCTGCTTTCGAGGACTACATCCGCGGCATCAATGCCCCCACCTCCGCCGAAGCCCTCGAGCGCCTCAAGACCGCCGTCGCTGCGGCGCCCAACTACGCCGCAGCCCTCCTCGCCCTCGGCAAGCAGCAGTACCTCGCCCGCGATTACGCCTCGGCCGCAACCACGCTCGCCAGGGTCCCGCTCTCGGACGCGCAGTCTCTCGAAGCCAACTTCTACCTCGGCCTCGCCCGCTTCAACGCCGCCAACTACGCCGGTGCCTACAACGCCTTCGAGTTCGTTGCCGGCCGCCTCCCCCTGCCCGAGGTAGTCAATAACCAGGGTGTCGCGCTGAGCCGCCAGGGTAAGGATGCCGTCGCCCTCTACCAGCGCGCCGCCGCCGCCGACCCCTCCGATGAGGACTACCACTACAACCTCGCCATCGCGCTCTGGCGCCGCGGCGACCTCCAGACCGGGCTCCAGCAGGCCGACGCCGCCCTGAAGCTCAAGCCCAACGACCCCGAGGCCGGCTCCCTCCGTGCCCACCTCTCCATAGCCCCCGCCGGCACCAAACTCGACCCCAATAGCGGCTTCGCCCCGGTGGAGCGCATCCGCCGCAACTACTCCGAGGCTGCCTTCCGCCAGGCTGCTTTCCAGCTCGACCAGCTCCGCGGCGCACGGATGGCGACGCTGGCGCCAGCAGAACGGGCAAACGAATACACCACCCTGGGCCGTGACTATCTCTCTCAGGGGATACTGCCCCAGGCAGAGCAACAGTTCCAGTCCGCACTTGCGGCCGATTCCAACAGCGCTGCCGCTCACGCCGGCCTTGCGGAAGTCCGCGAGCGCAGCGGCAACGCGAAAGATGCGCGAGCGGAGGCTCAACACTCCATCAGCATTCAGCCCAATGTGCCCGCGCTGCTCGTGCTCGCCCGTCTGGACATCGCGCAGAACCAGCTTCCGGCCGCGGCTGATGACATCTCACGCGCTTTGCACGTGGAACCTGCGAACTCCGCTGCGCTCGCCATGCGGCAGAACCTGCAACAGCGCGGTCAGAGCGTACGCTAAGGCGAATGCTCCCGCTGCTTTCGAATCTTCCGCCCAACACCGCAGTGCTGATCCTGACGGTTGGACTTGGGTCGATCGCACTCGAGCTCAACCGGCCGGGCTCAATTCTTCCCGGAACCTTCGGGCTCCTCTTGTCACTCCTCGCCGCGGCGAGCCTCGGACAGCATCATCCGCGTCCTGAAGCTGTTGCCGAAGCGGTCTTCTGCGTCGCGCTGCTCTTGCTTCAATCACGCCGCAAACTCTCTTTGGTTGTAGTCCTTTGCGTTGCAGCAGCACTCATCGTCGCCGTGGATCGTCTGATCCCACCCGTTCCCGGGCCCGGGATCAGCGCATGGGCCGCGGTCCTGAGCAGCCTTGTGATCGCGGCTGGAACCACCGTGCTTACCCGGATCGCGCGACGCGCTCGCCGCAACAAGGGTTTAGACTAGCAAAGAGCGCACAAAGCGCCCGGAGCCTTCTCGTTTGATGCACAGCCTTTCGCGAGCCCTGCTCGCCACCGCGACTCTCCTCCTGTCTGTTACCGGCGTCGCCGCCGCACAAACCACCGCATTAAGCCGTCAGATGTCGCGCGTTGATTTTGGCATCAGCGGCGCGGGCGAGTTCACGAATACGGTCAGTGGGCCGATCATTCCGACCGGCGCCTCGAACCATGGCACCACCATGTCGCAGTACGCTTCCAACACCGTCGGAGCGCTGGCGAACATCCGTTATGTTGCCAAACCCTATATCGGTGTTGAATTCAACTACGGCTGGGCGCGTTATACCGAGAACTACAGCCCTTCGCCGAACGGTGCGTCCCTGTTTCAAATTCAGACCACGGCGAACGAATACAGCTTCGGGTGGATCGTTACGCCGCCGCACCCGATCTTCGGGATGCAGCCGTTCGCCTCTGCAGGCGCGGGCACAACGCAGTTCAAACCGACCGGCGGTGGTGGCAACGGAGCTCCACACCAGTTTCGCGCGACCTACTACTACAACGTCGGAGTCCAGAAAGAGATTGTCAGCAACTTCGGGCTTCGCGCATCCTTCCGTCAGAACTTCTTTCTGGCACCCGACTTCGGTCAGAACTATCTGACCATCCTGAAGCATGCCACCACCCTTCAGCCGACCGCCGGCTTCTACATCCGCTTCTAGTTGTCCTCGCAGCCAGACTCTATGAGCCGCTTTCTCGACGACGACCAAGACGACCTTCCGGAACGTGAGCGGGAGCTGACCCTCAGCACCGGTGCAATTCTTGCAATCTTCCTCGGCCTGGTGCTGCTCTGCGCCGTCTTCTTCGGCTTCGGTTATAACCTGGGCCGAAAGTCGACGACGGTTCCCAGCGCTCCTTTGCCCGCTGCGACAAATGACGCGCAGCCTGCGGGCACCGGAAGCTCAACCTTTGACAACTTCAAGCCCTCACCGAGCTCGCCTTCAACGCCGTCACGAACCACCAATGCGTCGGAGCCGACCTCGACTGCACCTACAGCAACCGGTGCAACCACCCCAGCGAACAGCGAGACGCGCACCGTGACCGTACCGGTTCATACGGCCCCCGCCCCCACCGCCACACGGCCGGTTCCTTCACCCCCGGCGCCCGCCTCCATTTCAGCCCATTCTTCGCAGACGCCAACACCCGCAATCACTCCTGGCGGCGCCTTCGTCGTACAGATCGCTGCGATTTCGGAGGCGCACAAGGGCGACGCCGATCTGCTGGTAAATGCGCTGCACAGCAAGGGGTACCAGGTTTCCGAACGGACGGAAGCGCAGGACAAGCTGATTCACATCCAGGTCGGCCCGTTCGCCACGAAGGCTGACGCTGAGGCCATGCGCGAGCGGTTGATCGTCGACGGCTACAACGCAATCGTAAAATAGATTTCCGTTTCTATTTTTCCGTACCTCGTCGTCGTTCGAGTTCCCGCTCCATTACGGCACGCACGCGGTCCATCAGATCTTCGCGTGAGGTTGCATCCTGCGGACGAATCGGCGGAAGAAACCGAACGTACGCTTCGCCCGGAGTGATGCGCTGGCTTCCCTTCGGCATCATGCGTTCCGTTCCGCTGATGACCACTGGGATAATCGGTGCGCCTGTTGCCTCGGCGAGGAAGAATGCGCCCTTCTTGAACGGCAGAAGTCTGCTATCCGTTGAGCGTGTCCCTTCAGGAAAGGCCATGATGTGCAGCCCGCTGTTGAGCGCGTCGGTTGCGACTTCGACGCTGCGCTGCGCATCCTCGCGGGAGCTGCCGCGCGATACCGGGATGTATTTGCCCATCCGCATTGCCGTCCCCAGCAAAGGAATTTTCATCAATTCTCGCTTGATAAAGACACTCGTCATACCGGGAATCGATGGCAGCAGAACCGTTGCATCGAGATTCGAGACATGATTGCTGAGGAAAATATAGTGCACGCCCGGCTGCACGTTCTCCAGCCCTTCAAGCCGCACTCGGACGCCCGCAGCCTTTGGGCCGAGCGCGGTGATCCTCATTCCCCATCGGTACATTGTGCGGAAGTCTTTGCGCAGCGCGGACCATGGGATCCCGATGAGCCCAGCGGGAACACCGAGAACGAGATACACGAACAGTAGCCGGAACGTGGCAAACATACAGAGCAAGGATATCGTGCGCGATGGTGTACGAAGAACGACTTCTTAGCCGTCGCGGCGGCGCTCGAGATGCGAGCCTGTCTCGATCGCCTTCGGCAGCTTCTCGTAGATTCCTCCAAAGCCTCCATTGGAGAGGATCGCAATCACATCGCCGTAGCGCACGCGCGGCACGATCTCGCTGACGATGGCGTCGGCGTCTGCGCACAACACCGCCGGAACTCCGCGAGCGGCGAGCGCCTCGACGACGTGGCTCGGCTCCAGGCGCTCGAGCACCGGAATGGCGTCACTCTTGAAAACTCCGGCGAGGACAACATCGTCTGCGAGTGAGAGGCTGTCGACGAGCTCACGCTCGAAGACGTTTCGGCGAAGCGTGTTGGAGCGTGGCTCGAGCACGGCCCACAACCTTCGTCCTGAATACGCGGCGCGGAGAGCGCGCAGCGTCTCGCGAATCGCTGTGGGGTGATGCGCGAAGTCGTCGATCACCGTGACGCCCGCGACCTCGGCACGTACCTCGAGACGGCGCTTGACGCTCTTGAAAGTTGCGATGGCGGTCTCAATCGCTTCGACCGGAACACCCTGGCCTGCTGCCAGCGCGGCGGCGGCGGTTGCGTTGAGTGCGTTGTGTTCGCCGGCCATCGGCAGCCGGAGTCGCGCGAACTCCTGGCCGCCGCGCAGCAGCTTCCAACTTGTCGAGGCACCTTCCTGGCGAAGATCCACGACGTGCCAATACGAGTCTTCCAGCAAACCGTAGCGTTCGACCTTGCAGAACGCGCGTGCGGCGCACTCAGTGACGTTCTCGCTCGCGTCAAACGCGACCAGACGGCCACGACGTGGGATGAGATTGACCATGCGCTTGAATGCAGTCTTCACGGCTTCCAAATCGGCGTAGATGTCGGCGTGATCGAACTCGACGTGTGTGAGGATAGCGGCGTCCGGGAAATAGTGCAGAAACTTTGGTCCCTTATCGAAGAAGGCCGTGTCGTACTCGTCGCCTTCCAGGATGAAAGGGCGTGTGCCCTCCTGCACGTGGAAGCTGGTGCCGAAATTTTCAGCGACGCCACCGATGAGCAACGAGGGCTTCCAGCGCGCAGCATCGTCGATTTTCATGCGAGCCGCCGTCTCGAAGATCCACGAGAGCATGCTCGTGGTGGTGGTCTTGCCGTGCGTGCCGCAGACGACGAAACGTTCGCGTCCCTGCAGGAATTCGTCGTGAATGAGCGCGGCCATGGAGGTCATCGGGATGCGTTCGTCGAGCACGATTTCGAGCTCCGCGTTGCCACGCGAGATGGCATTGCCAACCACAACGAGATCTGGGCGTGGCTCAAGATTTTTAGCCGCGTACGGCTCCATGATGGGAATTCCCATTGCGCGAAGTTGATCGCTCATCGGCGGATAGGCAGCAGTGTCGGAGCCCGTGACACGGTGGCCTTGTGCGCGCAACATGCCGGCGAGAGAGGCCATCGCTGTTCCGCAGATTCCAATCAGATGCACATGCTTCGCACTGCTCACGAGATCTCCTCCACAGTGGAGTCCTTCATCTTTACCCATGCGCCCAGCGGCAGCGAGCGATTCTGCCCTACAACGTGGCCGCTGCGCAGTCCGATCGCGATTGGGCCTACAAAGTCGTCGAGCGCGTGCATGCATGCGGCTTCCAGAAGCTGCATTTCTTCGGGCTTCACATTGGCTGCCATGTCGCCAAGGATGATGCCGCGCACGTGTTTGAGCATACCGGCTGCGCGCAGATGCTGCAGCATACGATCCCACTGGTAGGGCTTCGTGCCAATGTCTTCGAGGAAGAGAACGGTAGGTTCGTCGATGCGCAGAGCCCATGGGGTACCGAGGCCTTCGGCGATGATCGAGATACATCCACCAAGCAGGCGGCCTTCGACTTCGCCGCCGCGCAGACTGCGCACGCCATCGTGCGAGTCGATGCTCCACTTCGATTTCGCCTCGACAGCGGCGTTCCAGGTGGCGCGATGCACGCCATCCATGTTCGACCAGTCGGCCGCAACCATCGGCGCATAGAAAGTCATCATGTGGAACTCGTTCCACAGCCACACGTGCAGCGAGGTATGGTCGCTGTAGCCTACGAAGACCTTGGGGTTTGTACGAACGAGTTGCGCATCGAGGTGCGGAAGCAATTCGGCGGAGCCCCAGCCCCCGCGAGTGCAAAGCAGTCCTTCAATCTCCGGGTCGCCAAATGCAGTGTGCAGGTCGTGCAGTCGCTGGTCTAACGCGCCGGCATAGTAGAGCGGTCCGCGAGCGAGTGCGTGCGGCATCAGCAGCGGTTTGTAGCCGTAGTGAAGCAGGCGATCGATGCCCTTCTCTACGAGCTCGGGCTTCGCTGCAGATGCGGGTGAGAGGACGGCGACTCCACTTCCATCGCGCAGCCGCGGGCGCAATACATCACGCAAGCTCCACCTCGCCGCGGCAGATTACTTCGGCGGGTCCGGTCAGCATCATCTCATTGTCGTCCGCCGGCCAGACCACACGCTGGCGTCCTCCGATGGAGGTTGCGCCAAGTTCGCGTTCGACTCCCTGCAGTGCGATTGCGGCAGCCGAAGATGCACACGTGCCTGTCCCGGAGGAGTGCGTGGGGCCGACACCGCGTTCGTAGATGCGAAACTCGATCTCATTGGCACTAAGCACACGCACAAATTCCACATTCGTTCCGAATCGGAAGAGCGGGTCAACGCTGATCTTCGCGCCAAGCTCCTGCCAGCTCATGCCGCGACTGTTGAAGTCGTTGCTGTCGACAAACGTGACGAAGTGCGGATTACCGACGTTCACCATGGCGCCGTCGATGGGGCCGTCCACGCCTGGGATTTCAATCGCGCGGCGCATCACCCGAGGAACTCCCATGCCACTCTCGATCCACCAGGTTGCGCCATCGCGACTGAGTACACGGCAGGTGCGCAGACCGCCGTGCGTGCCGAAGATCATCTGCGTACGAGCTTCGCTTTGTGCCAGCCATGCGGCCACGCAACGTGTTCCGTTGCCGCTTAACTCGGCTTCGCTGCCGTCCGCGTTGAAGAGCCGGAGAAAAAACGTGCCATCAGATTTGCGCTCGAGAAACTCGATTCCGTCAGCGCCAATGCCGGTATTGCGTTCACATAACCTCTTCGCCAGCGCGGCATGACGGCCACCAGCGGCGCTCTCCTCAATCACGAGGAAGTCATTGCCACACGCGTGTGCCTTTACAAACTGGAGCAAACTCACTCTGCCTCCACATCGGGAAACGCGACGACCTGATCGGTCGCGTCGCTGGCGCGAAGCTGCTCCAACACTGCCCGGTGTTCCCGCTTCGTGGCAATCACGGAGAAGCAGACTCTCTCCACTCCCGCAATATTGTCCCGGTCCAGCACCTGGAGTCGTTGTCCAGCAGCGTCCATCACCTTCAGGATCGCAGTGAGCATACGCAATCTTGCCGTCTCAATTCCCTCCATCAGCGCATCCGAGCCTTCGACGCCGATGATCTCCTTGCTAAGTGTCGATCCCACCTTCGCCCGCACCTCATAGAGCATCGAGTAGCGCTTCCAGCCCATCTTCGTTTCCATGAACCCGATAGCCAATAGAGCAATGAGCAACAGGATCGTCGCAATTACCGCTCCCATATACATGCCCGCACCGCAGGTCATTCCGATGGCGGCCACCACGAAGACTGTAGCCGCCGTGGTCAGCCCGAGCACTCGATTTTTAGTGTGCAGGATGAGACCCGCGCCGAGAAAGCCGATGCCCTGAACGATGTTGGCCGCCACCTGCCCTTTGTTCGGCGTGGAGTCGCCGGCAAGGACCTCACTCATAATCGTGAACAGCGCCGCGCCCATGCAGATGAGCATATTGGTCCGCAGGCCGGAGTCCTTATGCCTCCACTCGCGTTCCAGCCCAATAACGCCGCCCAGCGCGGAGGCTACCAGCAGCCTTCGCCAGACCGCCCCCGAAAGAAGCAGCTGATTGAGCAAATTTACGTGTGTCGCGCCACCTTGCACCGAGCCAGAATACTACTCCGTGCCGGCACACATCCGCCATGCACCCGCGGCGACACCCCAGGGACCGGGGCAAAAATAACCCGTGCCGCAGGAAAGCGGCACGGGCATGCTCTCACCGTGGAAACCTATGCGACGGGAGCCGCTACGTTGATCTGTTCCGACAGCTCGGTAAGCAGCTTGTCGGCGTGCTTCTCCTCATCCAGCGTCTTGTCCAGCAGCGCGGCATGCTCAGCCTCGCCGAGGATGATCGCCATGTTGCGCAGGGTTCCGTAGATTGCGATCTCGTGATGTTCCACCTGGTTGCCGGCGGCAATCAGAACCACGTCGCGCAGCGTCTGGTCTTTGGCGTCCTTGGCGGCCGAGCCACCCTCACTGATGAGAGCCGCGGTGACTTTGCACTTCATCGTGCCAGCTTCGCCTTCGTTTTCACGCAGGATTCGCTCCAGGCGCGAGACGTGTTCTCTGGACTCTTCGAGATGAGTCCTGAACGCATTCTTGAGTTCGCTATCGGTTGAATCCTCAATCATAGCCGGAAGGCCGTCGTTGACAATCTGGCGTTCGCTGTCCAGCGAGCGCTGCAACATTGTCCGGTAAAGCTCACGAAGATTATTTAGGTCGGGGGTGAAAAGTCCCATAGTCTCTGCTCCTCTCAGCGCATTTGGGCGCATTCGCCCTGACTTAGAGAGCGCTGCTGCTCTGCATTCGGTTGTGTCTCGAGCCGGCCAACTTGCTTCGCCGGTTAATTGGCGCCTCTGATCCGCGCCGTACACCATAAGATGCGCCGCCGCTCTACGGCGTGGTCCAATCTTCGGATTGATAAACCTTGGCGCAGGGCTGACCCGAGGTGCAGATTACCTCAAGTTCCTTGAGCCCTTCCGGATGCGCATCCACTGCTTTTGCGACGGGGTCTCCCACGATGGCAATTACATACGCTGCGTGGTGTGCAGGATCTGCAAGCGCCTGTTCCCAGGCAACCTCGTCGTCCTCGCTGACCATCGATTTCAGCGGACGGCCAGCAGTCTGCACGGCGCCGACGTGAGCGGTCGTGGACATCAGCACGGGAGCCTGCAGAGGGAACGTATCCAGCGTAACGGCCACGGCACGTTCAAACGGAATGCGCGTTGTGGCGTTCACCATGCCCTCTTTCAGCACAAGCGGAATACGGTACACCATCGCAATGGAGTTGGCGACGCAAAGCAGCATGGCTGCCGGTTGCCACAGTCGTGCCGACACCCGTGCCCATCCAGCGGCCTGGGCACGCAACCAGAGATCGAGCTGCTCTGCCGCAAACGCACCATAAAGCGTCAGCGCGGGCAGCATCTCCATGCCATAGCGAGCGTTGTAATAAGAGTGCGGCCAAAGCTGCGGAATGAAGATAGGCACCGAACCGTAGGCCACCGAGTAAACGTAAAACGGTAGCGGCAGCCACAGCAGCCAAAGGCCCGATTCGCCGCGAGCGCGCGCAGCGACATCACGGCGTCGTTTCCATTGCAGCCAGGCACCGTAGAGCGCAGCAGCCATGAGGGCAAATCCCGTCTCCCAGGCGGCCGCGTCGATCTGCGACGTGCGCATGTAGAACAACATTGCCCAGCCGGGATTGTGCCATCCGCGATAGTGCTGCCCGGACGGCGCGGTTCTGCGTTCGATGGCCGCGGCGGAGTAGGGCCCACGCATGAAGTCAAGCCAGTCGCCCTTGAAGTGTGCGTTGTACCAGAACCAGAAGATCGGGCCCGAGAGGCACAATAGCGTGAAGATCAGGAACGGCGTTCGCAGCCTGAACAGCATCCCGCTGCGCCAAAGCTCCCACGCAATCCAGCACCAGACGACGGCGCCGATAATCCAGCCGTCGTACCGCGTCATCACCTGACCGACAATCAGGATGCCGATGGCAATCAAGCCCGCGCCTGCGCCTCTTGCTCTGCCGGCGCGAATCGCCGCTACACTTTCAGAGGCTGCGACGATCGTCCAGACCAGCAGGCACAGAAAGAGCGCCTCGGTCATTGCCGTCGTCGCGAGATACAGCAGATTCGGGTTCAGTGCGTAGAAGGTCGTCGCGACCAGGGCCCAGCGCGGCCGCATGATTCTGCGGGCGAGCCGCCATACACCGGCAACGCTCAGCGCGAAGCTCAGCAGCGACATCGGCACGGCAGCAAAGCCGGTCTGCCACATCTGCATGTTGCTGATGAACGGCAGCATCAGCACGTGCGGCAGCGGAAGCCAGACTCCGCCCAGCTGCGCCAGACCGGGATAGTGCGAGTCAACGATGCGGCGCGCGATGCCGAGGTGCGCAACAGCATCGCCGTAGAGCAGCAAGTAGTGCTTCGAATAACAGACGAGCAATGCGAAGAAGCCCAGGATCACCCCAGCGGCGACGAACGGATACACCTCATCGCGAGCGGCAGGTGAAATCGCCTCGGGGTCCCAGGGTGAAGGAGATGGGGCGCGGCCACGAGGCCGCGTCACCGTCTTCGAGCCGCCCAACTTCTTTGCTGATCTCGGCACTCGCGGCGCTCCCCTGTTTGCGGCGCTAGAGATGCGACAGTTCGCGCAGGTGCTCGATCCGCTGGTCGACATCGGCGCGCGTCGTGCCTTGCAGCCGCTCCGTGCCGAATCGTTCAACCGCGAAGGAGCCCATAGCGCTGCCATAGAACATCGCACGGCGGAAGATCTCCGGTGTGAGCTTGCCTTGCGAAGCAACATAACCGTAGAAGCCGCCGGCGAACGAATCGCCTGCACCGGTCGGGTCGACAACCTCATGCAGCGGAAGGCCGGGGGCGCGGAACGGCCGGCGCTTGATGCCATCGCCGAAGCTGCGCTCGCTGAAGTACGCGGTCGCGCCATACTCGCCGTGCTTCACGATTAGCGACTTCGGTCCGAGCGCCATCACGGCTTCGGCTGCACGCAGACCGTTAGACTCGCCGCTCAGCATCTGCGCCTCCTTGTCGTTGATCAGCAGCACATCGAGCTCACGCAGCGTCTTCAGTAGGTTCTCGCGGTGCGCGTTGATCCAGTAGTTCATCGTGTCGCCGGCGACCATCGTAACCTTCGGCATCTGCTGCCTCACGCGCAGCTGTAACACTGGATCGATGTTCGCGAGAAAGAGAAACTCAGAGTCCTCATACTCAGCCGGAATCTTCGGCGAGAACGCCGCAAATACATTCAAATCGGTCGCAAGTGTGTCTGCCTCGTTGAGATCGCGCAGGTACTCTCCCTTCCAGTGGAAGCTCTTGCCAGGCGCACGCTCGATGCCTCTGCAATCCACACCGCGCTTCGTCAGCACGCATTCGTGCTCAGTGAGAAAGTCCTCGCCAACCACGCCGACAACACGCACGTCCGTGAAATGACTTGCCGACAAGGCGAAATGAGTCGCCGCTCCACCCAGCACCCGATCACGCTTGCCGCTCGGCGTCTCCAGTGAATCAAACGCCACTGAACCTACAACAAGAATCGACATTCGCTCTCCGCTTCTACGCTTTGGTCTCGTTTACCAGTACTTCCCGAACAGTACATCCAGCTTCTTCTTCGTCTCGGCCGGAATCACCTTGCGATCGGTCATGATCGCGAACTTCGCCGCCGTCTGGGCCGGGCTCGCGCTCAGATCTTTCGGCATCAACCGCACCGCGGCCTTCACCACCTTCTGCGCGTTGCCGCTGTTCTGGTGCATCACGGCGATCACCTGCTCGACGGTCACATCGTCGTGCCCCTCATACCAGCAGTCGTAGTCGGTCACCATCGCCAATGTTGCGTAACTGAGCTCTGCCTCGCGCGCGAGCTTTGCCTCCTGGAGGTTCGTCATGCCGATGACGTCCGCACCCCACGAGCGATACAAGTTCGATTCCACGCGCGTTGAGAACTGCGGGCCTTCCATGCAGACGTAGGTGCCGCCACGCTTGCCGACAACACCGATCTCGTCACAAGCCTTCACAAACGTGTCAAGCACAATCGGGCAAACGGGATCGCCGAATGCGACATGACCGACGACGCCATCGCCGAAGAACGTTGAATGCCGCGCAAAGGTGCGGTCGATAAACTGGTCCGGAACGATGAAATCGGTAGGCTTGTGCTCCTTCTTCAAGCTTCCGACGGCACTCACGCTCAGGACGCTCGTCACGCCGAGTTTCTTCATCGCGTAGATGTTCGCGCGAAAGTTCAGCTCGCTCGGCAGGAGGCGGTGCCCCTTACCGTGCCGCGCTAGAAACGCCACATCGCGCCCTTCAAGCTTTCCAAGCAGAAACACCTCGCTCGGATCTCCGAACGGCGTCTCAATCTTTTCTTCACGAACGTCGGTCAGCCCTTCCATTCCATACAACCCGCTGCCGCCGATAATCCCAATCTCCGCCTTCGCCAAACGCCTCTCCTGTACGCAAAAATTCGCGCAGACACGCAAGTATCAGTATATCGTTCGACGCAGCCGTCCTACTCCAGTCCCAAATCCCTGCACACCCTGGCGACCCGCTGCTTCACCTCAGCCGGCATCTCGAGCATCGCGGGCCAGGGGCGCGTGAACCCTTCCGCTGCCCACTTGCGCGTCGCGTCAATACCCATTTTGCTGCCGAAGTTTGGCAGACGGCTTGCGTGATCCAGCGAGTCCACCGGCCCCAGCGTGAACTGAATATCGCGCTCCGGATCGATGTTGTTCGCCACGCGCAGCGTCACCGCGCGAAGGTCATGCACGTCACAATCTTCGTCAACGACGATGATGCATTTAGTGAACATCGCCTGGCCCATCGCCCAGATGCCGTTCATTACCTTACGCGCGTGGCCCGCGTAGGACTTCCTTATGCTCACAATCATCAGGTTATGAAATACCGCCTCTGGCGGCAGATTCACGTCGACGATCTCCGGCAGCGTCAGCTTCATCAGCGGCAGAAAAATCCGCTCCACTGCCTTGCCCATCCACGCGTCCTCCATCGGAGGCTTGCCGACGATCGTCGCGGCGTAGATGGGATTCTTGCGGTGCGTGACGCAGGTGATGTGAAAGACCGGATACTCCTCCTGCATGGTGTAAAAGCCGGTGTGGTCGCCGAACGGCCCTTCTGTGCGTAACTCACCGAGTTCCACATATCCCTCGAGCACGATCTCCGCAGTCGCCGGCACTTCGAGGTCGACCGTCTCGCACTTAACCAGTTCCACAGCCTTGCCGCGCAGAAAGCCTGCAATCAAATACTCCTCGACATCGGGCGGAGCCGGTACGATCGCGCTGAAGGTCACCGCTGGATCCGTGCCGATCGCAACCGCGACCTCCATCCGCTCGCCGCGAATCCTGGTTACAACATGCTGCGGCACTCCACTTACATCCACCGCCGCCGTCGTTCCGCCCGCGGTACGCGCCATTACATCGACAGCTCCCGTCGCACCCTCCGCACCTGCGGCCCCATTGGAGGCTGTGGCACGCAGACGATCTCGCAAGTGCTCGGCGGCCACCTTCTGCCGCTGCCAGTGCATGCCTGTAGTCTTGCCGTCGTAAACCTGCATGCGATACATGCCAACGTTGCGCTTGCCGTTGCGCGGGTCTTTCGTGACAACGCATGGCAGCGTGATGAACGGGCCGCCGTCGCCTGGCCACGTCGTCAGCACCGGAAATTTTAGTACGTCGACTTCTTCACCACGCAGTATGACCTCTTTGCACGGCGCACGCTTTGCATCCACAACCTTCGGAAAATAGGAACCGACCTCCGCGAGCATCGGCAACATCTTGAGTTTGTCCATCAGGCTCGTCGGAGGCACTGGATGCAACAGTGTTTCGATGCGTGTGGCCACATCATCGAGCGAGCCCACATCAAGCGCCATGCGCATCCGGCGCTCGCTGCCAAACTGGTTCATCAGCACGCGCGCACCTTTGTAGCCCGCAACATTCTCAAATAACAGCGCCGGTCCGTTGCTCTTCACAGCCCGGTCCGCGACCTGGGCCATCTCCAGCACCGGTGACAGTTCCGCTTTCACGCGTTTCAGTTCACCCGCGCGCTCCAGCGCCTCCACCCAATCCCGCAATCCGTCGAACGCCAACGCGCACTCTCCAGTTACAGCTTCAAAAAGATCTTCTTCCGCCACAGGATCCACACCGGCACGAAGCACACTGCCACAAAGCACACCGCAAACGCGAGTGACGTCCACTCATTCGAACCGCCGCGACCGAATACATTCCAGTAAGCGAGGTACCACCATGTGCGACGCACACCCTCCGCTCCTGTCGCGTGCAGGTTCAACATCGTCTTTACAAGCACAATCGAGATGGTATACGCCGCAATCGCATTTGATCCGAAGACAAGCCATGGCCACGTCGCGCCGCGGAGCCACGTCGGCCAGGGCTGCGGCCTGTCATCCACCAGCCGGGAGCACGTCGCCAGCGCTACAGCCGCAATCCCGGCCGCGAGCAGAACATAGCTCGAGGTCCACAGATTCTTGTTGATCGGAAACCACAGCGACCACACCTCGCCCGCGACGATTCCTGCCACTCCCCACATCGCCAGCCGAACGCGCACGCTCTTCCATCTCGCACGGCCGGCACTCGCGGCCTGCATTGCAAGTCCCGCCAACGAACCCAGCAGCGTCGTCCCGACAGCGGGAAGCGTGCTCAGCAATCCTTCCGGATCGCGCGTGTGGTTGTATAGCGAGCCTGTGTGCAGCCAGCGCTGCATCCACGCAACGGCTCCGCGATCCAGCCACGCCGCAAGGTTCAGGTTCTTATCCATGAACGGCACATCGTGCCCCGGCATCCCGATCCCCGGCACCGGCACCCAGCGCAGCAGCACCCAATAGACCACCAGCAGCGTCGCAATGATTATCACCAGCCACCGGACGCGCCTCGTTGCCAACAGAATCAGCGCAGCGATCAGGTAGCAGATCGCGATGCGCGTGAGTACACCGTACAGGCGCAAGTGAGTCCAATGCATGGCCGGAAAGAACGCAATGATCAGATAGAGAAGAAAGATCTTTCCTGCGCGCGCGAAGATGCGCCCCGTCAGGGTCGACTTGCAGTTGCCCCGCGCAGCCCGCGCGCTCATCGAGAACACGATCGACGCGCCGACAATAAACAGGAACGTCGGGAAGACCAGGTCCGTCAGGGTCCAGCCGTTCCATTCCGCGTGGTCCAGCTGGTGAAAGACATGCGACCAGTCGCCCGGATCGTTCACCAGGATCATCAGCGCGATCGTCAGCCCACGCAGGACATCCACCGACAGCACGCGCTGCGGTTTTACGACTATTCGCTGTTCCGCCTCATGCTCGGGAAAGACACTCGTTGCCATCAAAGCCATCATCCACGATTGACCGCAACCCGCGCCACCCCTCCCGCGGAACATCTTCGCTATCAACGGTGTCTATTGCGGCAGAGGCGTTCCTCGCCGGACGCATATCGAGCTTCACCGAACTCGAGGTGCCATCATGTTCGAGGACTCACTCGTCGAATCCGCCGCTCTTCTTCGCACGCACAACCGCTGGCCAGCCATGCTTTCTATCGCCGCACAGCTCTGCGCTGCAGCGGCTATTCTCACCATTCCGCTTCTTCACCCTGAGACCCTGCCGATGCCGCACATCCTTTCGGCCACCCTCGCGCCTCCGCCAGTACCTGCTCCCCCACGCACGCCCATCCATATCGAAGCCCGCTCAGCAGCCGCACCAACGTCAGCACCAACGGCTCCCATCGCTGTCCAGACCACTGAGGCCTTTCGCGATCTGATCCACCCGACAGGCCCGGCGATCGATGCCCCGCCTCTTTCGGTTTTCGATATGGGCAACCACGATGGAGCCCTGCCATCCGGAATCAACAGCGCTGCCCCCGCATCCCCGCATGTAACGGTCGGTCCGCCTTCCGCCAGTCCCTCTTCGGGACCACTGCACGTTTCTTCCGGCGTCCTGGCGGGCAATCTTCTCGCGCCCATCCGGCCGGAGTACCCGCAGATCGCCCGCTCAGCTCACGTCGAAGGCACGGTCGTCATCGATGCGGTCATTTCGCGCACGGGAAGCATTGAAAGCGTGCGCGTCGTGAGCGGCCCGCAAATGCTTCAGCGTGCCGCACTCGACGCCGTTCACCAGGCGCGCTATCGTCCTTTTTTGCTCAACGGTCAACCCACTGAGGTGCAGACCACCATCACCATCAACTTTCGAATGGGCGGCTGAACTCTAGACCGCCTCCGGCTGTGCGTTCACCAGCACCGCTTCCAGCGGATAGCCGGCGTCCTTCCATCCCTGCAAGCCACCGCGCAGCGGACGCACCCGGCTCACCCCCAGTCGCCGTAGTTCCATCGCCACCTTGGCGCTCGTCTGCTCGCTCGGACAGGTGCAATACAGCACGATCTCTCGGTCATGCGGAATCTCATCGCGATGCAGTTTCAGCTCGTCCGGCCCAATGCGCAGTGCGCCGGGCAGCACTTCCGGATCGGTCAGCACATCCAGCGGATGGCGCAGGTCAATGATGAAGGGCGCCTCGGCCCCTTCATTCCGCGCGTCTTCCATCATCGTCAACAGTTGTTCGGGCTCCAGACGCAGTCCGCGCAACTCGGCCAGGAACCGATGGCGCTGCACATAACGGTAGATAATCATGCCGAGAATCATCACCAGCACCAGCGCTACCGCAAAGTGCGTCAACGTGGCGAATAGTTTGTCAGACCGCGCTGCGATATCTCCAAAGAAACGTCCTGCAAAGAGCCACGCCCCAGCCCATGCCAGCGTGCCGACGATGTCATAGACCGCAAACTCGTGGAACGGCATCCCTGCCTGGCCGGCAATCGGTGCCGCGATCGTGCTCACTCCCGGCACGAACTTCGCAAACAGCAGCGTGACACCGCCACGGCGGGCAATGGACCCCTGCGCGCGGTTTACGCAGGTCGAAGCATCGAGCGACATTTTGCACAGAAGGTCCAGCACGCGGCTTCCGAACCGCCGCCCCAGCCACCACCACATCGTGTCCGAAATCAGGCAGGCCAGCAGAACGACAGGCAGAATCAGCGCTATCTGCACCTTGTGCGCAGCGCTCATCGTTCCCGCGGCCAGCATCAGCGGTACGCTTGGTATCGGAATCCCGGCCTGCTCCACGAGCACCCAGCCGAACAACACCAAGTAGGCGTGCCGCAGAAACAGCATCTTGACCAGACCCATGACGGTCACCCAATAAATCCCCGATGTCTCTCTAGATGTCTATGTTGACGCCTTCGTCGCAGAAAAGATAGCCCCAAAAAGCACAGCAGAACCGTGAAGAAAATAGAAGCGGACTGCAAAGAAATCGAAAGCGAAAAACGACACGGCCCGGCAAGAATGCGGGGCCGTGCACAACGCCTGCGGTGAAATCTACTCTGCGTCCGTCAGCGGCATCTTTACCAGGTGCTGTCCAATAAACCAGGACTGCAGTTCCGGGCGATTGGCCCGGTCTTTTCTACCGATTACCGTCCGTCACTTCACTTCGACCTTCGGCACCACCGACATGCCAATGCGCAGTTCATGGTTCTGGTCCTGTTGCTGGATGTTGTCGAAGTTAATCCGCACCGGGATGCGCTGTACGACCTTCACATAGTTGCCGGTCGCATTTTCCGGTGGGAACAAGCTCAGCGCCGAGCCCGTCGCTCCGCCAATCTGCGCGATGTGCCCGTCGAACTTCCTTCCGCCCAGCGCGTCGACAGAGATTTCAACCTTTTGACCCGTGTGCATCTTCTTCAACTGCGTCTCTTTGAAGTTCGCCGTCACCCACAGGTCCTCAAGCGGCACAATCGTCAGCAACGACTGCCCGACACTCAGGTTCACACCTACGGCCACCGTCTTGCGGCTGACGATGCCCGTGATCGGCGCTGTGATCTTCGTATAGCCCAGGTTCAGGTTCGCTTGGTCCAACCGCGCCTGCGCCTGCTGCACCGCCGCCAGCGCCGCTGCTTCGCGCGCCCGCTGCACGGCCACCTGCTTCGGTGCGTTTTCCCGGCTCTGATTCTGCTGACTCAGCGCCGTGGCGAGTCGTGCACGAGCCTGCCGCACCTGCTGCTGCGACGCGCTTGCATTCCGCTGTGCCTCGTTCAAGGCCGCCTGCTCTGCCGTCGCTGTCGCCACTGCCTGGTCAAACTGCTGCTTGGAGATCACATCGTTTTTGACAAGCGGGGTATAGCGGTCCACGTCAATCTGGGCCTTTTGCGCATTCGCCCTCACCTGCGCGATGTGCTCATTCGCGGCCTGCGCCTGCGCCTCTGCCGTCGCCACTGCCGCCTCGTTGTTCTGCACGTCCGAACCCGAGGTCAACACCTCCGTGCGCGTCGTGACGCTTGTGATCGGCACATTCACACGTGCCTGCTCGTACTCCGCCTGCGCGTTTGCCAGGTTCGCCTGGGCCTGCTCCATGGCTACGTGGAAATCGCGCGGATCAACCTCGGCAATCGGATCGCCGGCCTTCACCATCTGCGCCTCTTCCACGTCGACCTTGATCACCTGCCCTGCGACGCGCGAGCTCACCTGGTACAGGTTGCCGTCAATCTGCGCGTCGTCCGTGTCTTCGGTGAAAGTCGAGCGCCAGTAGAAGAAGATCGCGATGATTGCAATCAGCGCCACCACCGCAATCACAATCACACGCCGCCGCCCCTTCTTCTCCGGGACTTCCTCTTCCTTCTTCGGCTCCGGCTGTCCCTGCTGGCCATTGCCTTGCGGCTTTATCTGGACTGTGCCCTGTATCTCTGCAGTTTGGCCCTGCTGTCCATGTTCATTCTGATCGGCCACGTCTACTTCCCTCCGAGATAATCCTTGTAATTCGTCGATGCCACACCCAGCGCACGCGCCAGCGAGAGCTTCGCCACGTTGTGCTGATACAGCGCGCTGATGTATTGATCGTTTGCCTGTTCTAACTGCGATAGCGACTGCGACACAGGCAGGTTGTCGCTCACGCCCGCCTTGAATCGCTGTTGCGCTTCGTTTACGGCCTCGGTCGCCAACTGGACATTGCTCTTCGTCGCGTCTACCAGCTTCGCGGCGCTCTGGATGTCAAGAATGGCATCGCGCACATCCTGATTTACCTGCTGCACCTGGTCGGAGAGCTTCGCCTTCGCCTGGTCATATTGCGCCTCGGCCACTTTTTCATCGCCGTGCACCTTCGCAATCTGCAGAATCGGCGCGCTGATCTGTCCCGTTGCCGCATACGTCCCATGCGAGTGCCCCGGAGTCGTTCCCAGATCGCCAAAGTCGCCCGAGAAGCTCGCCACCGGCAGTTGCTGATCGGACGCCGCCTTCTGATTCGCCTTGGCCGCCGCAAGCTGTTCGTTCGCCGCCGCGAGATCCTTGCGCTGTTTCAGCGCCTGCTGAAACGCCTGCTCCGGCTCCGGAGCATCCAGCGCCTGAAACGGCTCCTTATCGCTCAGGTCGAATTTCTGATCCAACGGCAATCCGATTGCACGCGCCAGCGAAAGCTTGTCCTTCTCAAACTGGTTGCTCGTAGCGATCAACTGCTGCTGCTCGTTCTGGTAATCCACCTGCGACCGCAGCACATCCAGCCGCGGGCTGGTGCCGGCCTCATGCGCCTGCGTCGCCTGATCAAACGACACCTTACTGGCCGCCATCTCCGCATTCACCGCTGCAATGCGCGCTTCATCGGCCAGGCACAGCAGATACGCATTGCCGACCGTCATCACCACGAGATCGCGCGCATCCTGCGCCGTCAATTTCGCGGATTCAAAGTTGTGCTTCGAAGCGATGTAGCTCTGCAGTGCCTGCAGATTCAACAGGTTTTGCGTCAGATACGCGCGAAAGTCCACAACCTGGAACGGCCCGACGATCGGGCTAACCCCAGGGAATTTGATTCCGTAAGCCGCCAGGTTCACCTGTTGCACTTCAATCGAGGCCGCACCCGTCACCGTCGGGAGCAAGCGTTGCAACTGCTGCAGCCGCTCGCCGTTTGCATTCTTCTCGCTCGATGTCTGGAGAATCAGTCCGAGGTTGTTCTTCAGCCCCCGCTGAATCGCATCATCCAAGGTCAGCGGCAGCACCTCGGGAGTCGCCTTCCCGCTCACCAAACTGCCGTGGAAGCTCTGGTCAGCACCACTCTGCGGCGCCACCGGCGGCCCCGGCTGTTGCAACTGCTGCCGAACTTGCTGGACCTGTTGGAGGCTCGTCTGCTGTGGATAGGTCTGGTTCAGCGGAATCCCGGTCGGGCTCGGCTGGCTCTGCGCATTCGCCATCGCAGCCGCCGAAAATACAAGCGCTGCCAGCAACGCGGTCGTGCTTCGCGACGCGCGTCTCCTTTTTTCAAACATATCTCTCATGCTAACCCGTGGCAGTGCTCCACCCGCGGTCTTCAACCTGCTTAGAAGCTTCTCCTTCATACAGATGCAGCACTCGCCGGTGGATATTCAAAAGTTTGTCGTCGAAAATCCGGGCACCTGCCAATCCACGTCAAGGCCCTGGCCAGCCGCCGCAAGTATTTCGATTTAGATGTTCGCCACATAAGAATGTGCAGCCTCTACACTGAGTTCTTTGCACCACATTCGCAACTTCAGGAGTCCCGCCCCATGTTCCTCGGCATCGACGTCGGCACCGGCGGTACCCGCGCCGTCCTCATTGACCGCGAAGGCCATGTCCTCGCCTCACACTCCGTCGACCACGCCCCCATCGCCTCCGCCCACATCGGCTGGGCCGAGCAGGACCCCGAGGACTGGTGGCGCGCCGCACAGGAAGCCATCCTCGGAGCGCTGAAAGCCGCGGCCGCCGCCGGCCATGGAACAAATGTCGAAGCCGTCGGCCTCACCGGCCAGATGCATGGCTGCGTCATGCTCGATGCCAATGGTCAGGTGCTTCGCCCCGCGCTGATCTGGTGCGACCAGCGCACCCAGCCCGAAGCCGACTGGCTCAACCACACCATCGGCTACGAAAAGATCATCCAGCTCGTCGCTAACCCCGCGCTGCCCAACTTCACCCTCACGAAACTCCTCTGGGTCCGCAAACATCAGCCCGAAATCTTCGCGAAAATCGCCCACGTCCTCTGCCCCAAGGACTACGTCCGCTACCGCATGACCGGCGTCTACGCGATGGACATGCAGGAGGCCTCCGGCACGCTCCTGCTCGACGTGGCGCATCGTCGCTGGTCGCAAGAGGTCGCCGACGCCGCCGGCATCCCCATGTCCTGGCTCCCGCAGCTCTTCGAAGGCCCGGAGATCTGCGCGCGCATCTCGCCCGAAGGCGCCGCTGCCACCGGTCTCCAGCCCGGCACACCCGTCGCCGCCGGCGCGGGCGATCAGGGCGCAGGCGCCGTCGGAATGGGCATCCTCGCCCCCGGCTCCGTCTCCGCGACCATCGGCACCTCCGGCGTGGTCTTCGCCGCCACCGCCGAGCCCACATTCGATCCCAAAGGCCGCCTCCACACCTTCTGCCACGCCGCGCCCGGCATCTGGCACGTCATGGGAGTCACCAACGGCGCGGGCCTCAGCCTCCGCTACTTCCGCGACACCTTCATGCCCACCGCCTCCTATGACGAGCTCACCGCTCTCGCCGCCGACGTCCCGCCCGGCTCCGACGGTCTGCTGTGGGCGCCCTACCTCTTCGGCGAGCGCACCCCGCACCTCGATCCCAACGCCCGCGCCGCCTTCGTCGGCATCACCGCCTCCACCACTCGCGCGCACTACATCCGCGCCGTCCTCGAAGGCGTCGCGATGTCCCTGAAGGATACCTTCACGCTCTTCGCTGATCTCGGTATCCCCGTCGAAACCATCCGCTTGGGCGGCGGGGGCGCCCGCGGCCCGCTCTGGCGACAGATCCAGGCCGACGTCTACAACCACTCCGTCGAAATCCTCGAAGCCGAAGAGGGCGGAGCCTTCGGCGCCGCGCTCCTCGCCGGAACCGGAGTCGGCGCCTGGCCCACCGTCGCCGCCGCCTGCGAAGCCACCATCCGCCCCGCCGCCACCATCGCACCCAAAAACGCCGAAGCCATGGCGCACGCCTACGCCCGCTTCCGCAAGCTCTATCCCGCCCTCAAATCCATCGAATCGTAATCACTCAACGACATAGCGCTGCCATTGCATCCAATCCGCCCGCCCCTCTCGAATCCATATTAAGCACCCGACGAGGGCTCAATGTCTGAAAGCTTCTACGAGATCGCCTTCACTCCCAGCGTCAAAGACCAGCAAACCGAGCACAACAGCCGCCGCCAATACGAGCGCATGGAGCAAGCGCTAGCCGGCCACAATCAGCTCGGTCCCGACGAGCAGAACTTCATCGCCCTCCGCGACAGCTTCTACATGGCCTCCGTCTCCGAGACCGGCTGGCCCTACATCCAGCATCGCGGCGGCCCTCCCGGCTTCGTGCACGTCCTTCGCCCCAACCTCATCGCCTTCGCCGACCTTCGCGGCAACAAGCAGTACATCTCGCTCGGTAATCTCTCTCACGACGACCGCGTCGCACTCTTCTTCATGGACTACCCCAACCAGACGCGCCTCAAGATCCTCGGCCACGCCGAGATCCACGAGCACGACGACGTCGCCCCCATGCTCATTGAGCAACTCCGCACCGCCGAACCCAACGCGATCGTCGAGCGCGCTATCCTCATCCACGTCTCTGGCTTCAACTGGAACTGCCCGCAGCACATCACACCGCGCTACACACTCGCCGAACTCGAGCCCGCTCTTGCTCCACTCCGCAATCGCATGGCCGCTCTCGAAGCAGAGAACACCGAACTCCGCGAGCGTCTCAAGCCGCCAGCGGCTCACTTCGCGACGGCTGCAACTTAACCCGCTGACGGCCGTCCACCTCAGCAGCTAAGCTGTTACAAACCGCATGCCCGCTCGCTCACTCGCTGCGTTTCTCGGCCTCCTGACCTTCGGCTATCTCGCGTCTCTCGCTGCCCAATCAGCTCAGCAGCCCGACGCGCAGTCTCCCGCCCTCACGCTCCGCGCCGAAACCCGCATCGTCCTCGCCGACGTCACCGTCACCGACCGCCACGGCAACGCAGTCCACGGCCTCTCCGCCTCCGACTTCCAGGTCTTTGACGACAACCAGCCGCAACACATTGCCTCGTTTGAAGAACACAACGCCGAGCGCACCGCCACAACGAACAGCGAACAACTCCCACCTGTCCTGAGCGTCCTTCTGCTCGACACCACCAACCTCGAGCTGCCCGACCAGATGTACCTCCACATCCAGCTCATGCGCTTCATCAAGGCGCTCCCTCCCAGCCAGCCGCTCGCCATCTTCGCGCGACACGGCGACTACACCACCCTCCTGCAATCCTTCACCGACGTCCACGCGCTCCTGCAAGCCGCCGTCGACCGCGCGCTCCCACGCATCCTCGTCCCCGGCCGCGAGCACCGCTCCGACGCCGACACCCTCCGTCAAATCGGCATCTATCTCCGCCAGGTCCCCGGCCGCAAAAACATCCTCTGGTTCACCGGCGGTTCCACTGCATTTCTTCTCGATGGACTCGCCGCCCTCACCGCGCCCGCCCCCATCGGGCCGCCACCAAACTCCGCACAAGCCGCCGCCACACAAGCAGCCACGGCACCGTCTGCGCCTTTCGCCACACCCTCGATCGGCGAAAGCACGGACACCCTTCGCGACGTCTACGACGAGCTCGAAGCCGCCCGCATCGCCATTTATCCCATCGACGCCCGCGGTCTCACCACCGAAGGCGACGTCGCACTCGCCCCGCAACAAACCCAAATGACGCAGACCGCCGACGCCACCGGCGGCGAAGCCATCCTCAACCGCAACAGCCTCGCCCTCGCCGCCGCGCACATTCTTTCCGACGATTCCAGCTCCTACACCCTCACCTACTCGCCGCAGAACTTCCACTACGACGGCAAATGGCACAACATCCGGATCACCGTACGTAATCGCGATCTCCACCTCAGCTATCGCCGCGGCTACTTCGGCGACAAGCCGCATCCGCTCCCGCCCAGCCAGCGCAAGCTCACCACTCTCCTCGCCGGCGATCCCAAACAAGTCACCGCGCCCGACCTGCACAGCAATCCGCTTCTCTTCGAAGCCAGTGTCCACACCGCCTCTGACTCACCTTCAACCAATCCCGAATTCGTTCCGCTCCGGCCCGCCGCACCGGCAGCCAAAGGCACTACGGCCTTCCACGTCGACTACTCTCTCTCAACCTCCGGCCTCTCACCCGCACAACTCGACGGCGCCTCGCGGGCGACCGTCCTCTTCGCCGCCATCGCACTCGACTCAAACGGCGAGCGCATCGGCCAGACACTCGATCGCGTCCGCTTCGCTCTGGAACCCGGCAGCCCTTCGCGCACCCTTCGGGTCGAGCAACAGATCGACCTCCCCAAAGGCGGCGACTTCCTCGCCCTTGCCGTCTGGGATCCCATCAGCGGCCACGTCGGCACGCTGCAAATCCCCGTCAACGTCCGCGCGAAATCAAAATAACGACACTCACTTCTTCACAAGATTGAACCCAAACGTTGCAGGTCTCCGCTGTTTCACCACGAGATCGATCCACAACCCCGCAACATTCTCCAAATAGCGCGCGTTGCTCAGCGGCCCCACGTCCACCGGCCTCATGCCCGTGTCTGCAATCAGCGAATCCACAACCTTCTTCGCCGCGGCGTCGTCGCCGCAGTACATCATGTCGAACGTCGAATCTCCCATCAGTGCCGCACCAATCGTGTTGAATGCCTTCACTACCCGTGCGGTCTTCGCCCACTGCGCAACCTGCTGGCCGGCGCTCCCCGCCGGCAGCGACAACACGCTCAGGTTCTGGTCGATCGGATTCACCGCATCGATCACAACCTTCCCGTCCAGCGCGAGCGCCTTCATAACGGACTCCACCGCGGGCCATGGCAACGCGATCACAACCACCTCCGCATCCTTCACAGCATCCGTCGGCGTGGCTACACGCACTCCCGCATCGCTCGCCTTCTGCCGGTCCTTGCTTCCCTCACGCAAGCCAGCCGTCACCTCATGACCCTTCTTCGCCCACAACTTCCCCAGCTGCGCGCCGACATTCCCAAACCCCAGAACAGCGATCTTCATCTCAGCTCCGATCACACAAGACACGCCAAAACCCTTGAGGCGGCTGTCGTCTTACGGCTGCCGGCCCACGGAAAATGTGACCATTGGATGCACCGCAAACACGCTCGCTGCGCTAAAGTTTCTCTGTCTGCCTTGGGCCCTCCCAAAACACATCCAAGCGAGGTTGCAGTATGAGCACTCCCGGTCCCACCATCGATCAGATCAAGTCCAACATGCGATCCACCTGGATGGCCGGCGACTTCGGCGTCGTCGCCAAAACCGTCTCTGCCGGCGCAGAAGACTTCATCTCGCACCTCAACATCCCCGCCGGCGCGCGCGTCCTCGATATCGCCTGCGGTACCGGAAATACCGCCATCCCGCTCGCGCGCCGCGGCTGCATCGTTACCGGCGTTGACATCGCCCCCAACCTACTCGAACAGGCCCGCGCCCGCGCCGTCGCCGAAGGTCTCGCCATCACCTTCGATGAAGGTGACGCCGAAGCTCTCCCCTACGGCGATGCCACCTTCGATGCCGTCACCACCATGTTCGGCGCCATGTTCGCGCCGCGCCCCGAACTCGTCGCCTCTGAGATGGCCCGCGTCCTCAAGCCCGGCGGCTTTCTCGGCATGGGCAACTGGGGCCCCGGCGCCTTCGTCGCCCACATGTTCAAGATCGGCAGCACGCACGTCCCGCCGCCTCCCGGCGTCCTTCCGCCCATCCTTTGGGGAGACGACGCCTCTGTCCGCCAGCGCCTTGACCGCTACTTCACCAACATCGACGTCAAGCCCATCCCGCTCGACTTCGATCTCCCCACCAACGCCGCCGGCGCGGTCGACTTCTTCCGCACCTACTTCGGACCCACCAAAGTCGCGTTCAGCAAACTCGACGAAGCCGGACAGAACGCAATGTTCGCCGACCTCGAAAAGCTCTGGTCCTCCGAGAACCTCGCGCCCGACCCGGCGAACCACACTCTCATCCGCCACGAGTTCATCGAAATCACCGCCACGCGTAAGTAGCGGACTCCGGGCTCAAGCCATCCTCACGATATGTGGTACAAATCGCCGCGCAACTCCTTGATCACCTGGTAGCACTGGCAAGCCGCACGCTCCAGCCCATCGCGGTCCGTGATGATCACGTGCGCCCGATGGTATTGAATCAGTCCTTTACGCTGCAGAGAACCGGCGACCTCCGTCACCGTCGCCCGCCGCGCGCCCAGCATGTTCGCCAGCAGCGCCTGCGTAAAGTGCAGATCGTCCGTCTGCGTCTGATCCTGTGCCATCAGAAGCCACCGCGACAGCCGCTCTTCGGCCGAGTGCAGCCGGTGGCACCCAGCAATCTGGCTCAGCACCATCGCGTCCTTTTGCACCAGCTTCAGGACCGCGTCGCGAACCTCCGCCGATTCCTGAAAGATCGTGACGAGCTCCGCCAGCGGCATCCGCAGCGCCGTGCCCTCCATCTGCACAAAGCAGTGCGTCGGCGCCGCCACCGGGCCCAGGATATGCAGCGCCCCAACAATGCCCTCCCGCCCGATCATCCCCACCTCGGCACTTGCCCCGTCCGACATCTCCGAGACCACCGACGCAATGCCCGACGTGACAAAATACGCATACGCCGGCCGCCGGTCCGGCTTATACAGCCGCATCTTTTGGGGCAGAGCCACTGCCGTACACCGGCTCACAAGCCATTCTCGGCTTGCGGGCGAAAGAGACGAAAGAAAGAGGTTCTTGGTCTGGGAGGCCATAAGGGTGTCAGCCGAACTGAGCTGCCCCTTCTGCTTGTGCAAAGCAAATCCCTCCGGAAGGTCGCTGATCAGCGAGTGCTCCCCGGAGGGTATGGGATAAGAGATTTCGTTTGTGTACGTTACCGTACCCTTCGCCGCAAATAGGAAGGTCGGCTTTGGTCCATGCCCGGCACGCAGTCGCCCACCACCCGCGCGCCGCTCGCATCTTTCCATGACCAGGCGGGGCCTTCCCACAGCAACGAAGCCTTACCCGGAACCCTGAGATGTAGATAGAAATGGAAGCCGTGGTCCGCATGGGACGCCCCTCGCTTCAGTTCGCGCAAAGGACGCCCGAATAGGGGGGACGTGGATCACGTCTTCTGACTGGACAGGTGAGTAGAGTCACCTGTTGCGGTTGGATTATACACTACCCCCCCCCGCATTTTGTAAAAAAAACGACATTTGGTACGCTACCGCGCCAAATTTGTTGGTGCGTTCGCATTACTTTGGTTCTGTTTTCTCTCATTGGAACGGGCTATGCATCAAGTTCTCATATACGGACACGATCAGATCCTGCTGCGGACTCGTGAACTGATTCTGCGCGGGGCCGGGTTCGACGTGTATACCACTGACGCATTTGACGAAGCCCAAAAAATCCTCACCATCCGCCCGGTCGATCTGCTGATCCTCTGCCACTCCGTCGACGAAACCGAGCGCGCAAAGATCCTGACTACAGCTAACGCTTGCCAGAAGGGCCTGAGCACACTGCTCCTCTCTGCTGGCGTTGGCGGCTCTACTGCCGCAGAGAACAAGGCCACCTTCAGCACGCTCGACGGTCCCCAGAACTTCCTTGGGATCGTCTGCCGGCTCACCCACGAACCCGCACGATCTTCTCCAGCTCTAAATTCCCCCAGCGCAGGCCATAAACCATGTCCCGACTTACAGGCACAGTGAAGTGGTTCAATAACTCCAAAGGCTACGGCTTTCTCGGCCGTGACGACGGTGGCGCCGACGTCTTCGCCCACTACAGTTCCATCGAGAGCGACGGTTACAAAACCCTGCGCGAAGGTCAGCCCGTCACCTTCGACGTCATCCCCGGCGAGCGCGGACGCCCGCAGGCTGACAAAGTCATCCCGCTCCGTGAGAACAAATCGCTTTCCCACTCAAGCGAAGGACGCTAGTTCTCCGACGGCTTCTGCACGCTGTCGATCACCATCACCTTCGCCGGTGCCTTCATCGCCTCCAGCTTCAGCCCAAGCTGTTCCTGGATCGCCGTAAACAGCGGCGGCTGTGGATCCGCATTCGCTGCGCTATTGTCGGCGGTGTTCTGCGGCGGAATCCTTCCCCCATACTGCGATTCGTCCGGCGTCCATCTCAGCGTGAAGTCATACCGTTCTCCTAGTTCGGTATGGTCCAACACCGGCCGGTCCACCACCCCCTGCATGACCTGCGCAAACTCCGCCATCGACGCGTTGCGCACCCTCATCATGCCCGGCGGCCCGCCCAGCCCCGGAGGACTGCCCGGATCGCTCCCGCTCTTCGTTAACTTCGGCCCCGTCTTTGCTCTCGACAGCACATAGACCGACAGTTCCTTCGTGTCATCATGAAACTTCAGCCCAAACCGGTCCGCCAGCAGCTTTCGAACGATCCCTCTTGCCTGCTCCAGACTTGGCAAGCCTTCGTGATCCGGCAGCACATCCATGTCGAAGTGGGCCGTCTTGATCCAATCCGGTCCACCCGACACCTGCGTCCCGTGCAGGTTATACGCAAGCGTAATCAGACCCTCGACCGTGAAGTTCCTTGCCACCAGGTGCCGTCCCTGCAGCGTGAACCCTCGGCCCTGTTGGTCCGGGTTGCTCGGCTTGATTGTCGCCACCTCATACCCTGGCACAAGCTTCGGATCCATCAGGCTTAGCGCCGGCGTTGGTTTCGGAATCGGCCACGCCGCGTCTGCGGTCACATGCTCCAGGGTCAGCGGAAGATCCCGCCCGCCTTGCTTCAACGTTCCCACCACCGACTTTCCGTCAGGGCTCACCTTGCCTTCATAGCTTGCATCCATGCCCACGATGGTGAACTTCAACGCGCCGCTGTCCAGAGACAGCGTCGTCGTGCCCATACCGCCCGGGGGGCCCTGGCCGTCGACGAAGAACATCCTTCCCTTCAATGCTCCGTCCGCCTTCGTGACCTGTAGCTCCAGGCGAATGTCCTGCTGTCCCGGATGCAGCGTTCCCTGCCACGTATCCGGCGCATCCTGCGCCCATGCCGTTCCCACACTCAACAGCGCGACAATTACACCGATCCACATCCCCAGTCTCTTCACAGCGACCCTCCCCAGAGCGTCTCCCATCCTAACGCGCTGCAAGTCTGATGTCTTAACCGCAAATGCAATGCCGTGGTTAACAGGAACAAGTCTCACTCGTCACGGCCACACGCTGCGCCGCGCCACAGCCGTGAACCACACACTGCGCCCGCAGTCTGTTCCATACAACAGCGTCTTCGAGTCGCTCTCCCACGACGGCTGCACCTGGTTGCACGGCACATCCGCAAGCCTGCGCGCCGCTCCCGTCTCTCGATCCATCAGCCACAGGTTCCACACGCCATTTTCTATATGGCTGTACGCCAGCCATCTTCCATCGGGAGAGATCGCCGGATACCTCGCATCCGCAATCGTTACCATCGACCGTCCACGCGCTTGATCCACCATGTAAATCCGCGGCCACCCCGCACCGCCCGTGGCCGCAAACGCATAGTCGCTCTCGGACCGAAACACCGCCTCGTACACATTCAGCTCCGGCGGAGTCAAAGCCTTCTCGACTCCATCCGCTCCAAATCTCCGAACCATCATCCGCCCACGCCCGCGCTCATCCCGCACAAACGCCAACTCTCGCCCATCCGCCGACACCATCGGTTCGCGTGCATCCATCGCCACCACATGCGACTCCGCGCTCTCGTCGACAATCCGCGACCCGCCGCTGCCTGCCTCTTCCACCCACACCCGCCCGTCGCGACTCGCAAACGACAAATCATCTTCGCGCGCATCGATGGGGGGATCGACCACGACGCCGCCCGCATCCTGTGACACCAACCTGTATCCACTCATCAGAAACGCTGTGTACCGCACCCCTGTCCGCGTCGCTTGCGGCTCCCCGTTCAAATACCCCAGCTGCGCCAGCGGCAGCCGATACGCATACTCCGTGCGCTCTGCTTGCTCTATGCGCAAGGTCGTAACCGCACTCACAACCACTGCGGCAGCCATCGCTGCAGCCCACGCATACCGCTCCCAGTTCCACCCCTGCGCGTTATTCTTCGCCTCATCGCGCCACAGCCACACATAGATTCCCGCCAGCACGGCCAGCATCAGCCACAATCTCGGCACATAGAACAACCGCGCCAATCCCGGCACGCTTGCTGGCACCGGAAGCGGAAACCCGATCCCCAGATACGCAACCGCCAATGCCGCCATCCATCCATACTGTTTCCGCCGCAGCAGCATCCCCGCCATCACGCACACCGGAAACACCATCAGGACGAAGTTGTACGACGCCGGAATCGTCGACACCGTGAGCGCCACGGTCACCATCGCAGCCCACTCCATCAGCACGCGTTCTCGTCGCGCATCCTCGCGCCGGATCAGAAGCACCGCAGGCGCGAGCGCCAACATCTGCAGCAGCGGCACCAGCACCGCGTACGCCATCACCGATTCGTGCCACGGTCGCGGATTCCACTGTGGCTCCGCCAGGAGCAGTCCATGCAACAGTCCCGAAAACGATGTAACCCCGGGCGCATACGTTCCCAACCCTTCGCCACGCGTCACCCACGGCAGAATCTCCTCGAGCCACGTGTGATTCGCCGCCACACCAAACACCGCCACCGAAATCCCCACGCACGCCGCGCCCGCGACCATCCCCCACGCCAGCGCCTTCCACTGCCGCCGCCGCAGCAGCCACACAAAAAGCAGCGCCGGAAATACCTTGCAAGCCCCTGCTACCGCGAGCAAAATTCCCGTTGCAACTCTCCACCCGCTCATCCAGCACCAGCACGCGGCCACCACCATGAACAGCAGCAGCACATAAAACTGTCCGAACAACAGGTTGCGATGAAGCGGAAAGCTTAACGCCATTACCAACGCAATCCGCGAATATCTCAGTCCCGTCATTCGCCGCAGCATCCACGCCAGCGGAATCAGCAGCAGGAGATTGAACACAATCCACACATGCTTCGCCGTCAGCGGCTTCAATTCGGCAATCGGCCAAACCGCCAGCATCGAAAACGGTGTAATCGGCAGCAGCCCGATCACCCGCTGGTCTACGCCGCGATGGTCCTTTTCGCGCTCAATCCACGTCCACTCGTACATGCGCGACGTGTCATAGCCCTCATGCACCAGCCGCGCCGCCATGTAGTAATTCGGAAAGTCGGTGTTCAGCGTCCGCCACGCCTTCGGCAGCGTATGCACGCATAGATACAGCACCGCGACGCACAACACCGCGCGCTCCGCCCAGAAGACCGCCCTTGGTTGCCACGAAAACACGACTCAGCGTACCTGCCCGCCCGATCCCCGTTGTCACGCGCCTGTCACACCAACATCAAGTGTTTGTCGCGCCCTTCCCTGATCTCTAATCTCCGTTCACTGATCTCTCTTCTCCCGTCGTAACATCATCCGCATGAGCGAAATGAGCCCCACGCCCACCTCCCCCATTCGCACTGCAGTCCTCGGCTTCGGATTTGCCGGCAAAGTCTTCCATTGTCCCTTCATTGCCGCCGTTCCGGGCCTCGAACTCAACGCGATCGTCCAGCGCAAAGACGACGAAGCCTCTCACGCCTACCCTTCTGCCCGTATCCTCCGCTCCGCCGAAGAAGCCTTCGCCGACCCCACCCTCGACCTCATCGTCGTCGCCACGCCCAGCGAGACTCACTTCGATCTCGCCGCCCTCGCCCTCCAGGCCGGCAAGCACGTCGTCGTCGACAAGCCCATCACCTCATCTTCAAAATCTGCGCGCGCCCTCGTCTCGCTTGCCAAACATCACTGCCGCATCCTCGCGCCCTTCCACAACCGCCGTTGGGATGGCGACTTCCTCACCCTACGCAAGCTCCTCCACGAAAACAGCCTCGGCCGCGTCGTCGAGATCACCTCACGCTTCGACCGCTACCGCCCGCTCCCCCGCCCCAACACCTGGAAAGAGGTCGCCAGCCCCGCCACCGGCTTCCTCTACGACCTCGGCCCGCACCTCGTCGACCAGGCCCTCAGCCTCTACGGCCCGCCCGCTCGCATCACTGCCTCCGCCCGGCACGACCGCGACCGCACCGACATCGACGACGCCTTCGACCTCATCCTTGACTACGACATGCCCTACGGCCGCACTCTCCGCTACGGTTGCCATGCCACCATGCTCGCCGCCGAGCCCTCACCACGCTTCCTCGTCCACGGCACCCACGGCAGCTTCCGCAAGTTCGGTGTCGACCCGCAGGAGCCCGTCCTCCTCGCCGACCCTAACCTCCGCCCACCCTCGCTCAACTCCTCCGAGCCCTGGCTACCCGAACCCGAATCCGCCTGGGGCACCGTCACGCTCCCGCTTAGTCTTCAGCAACCCACCGAACTCACCCGCACCATTGTTCCCACGATCCCCGGCGACTACCGCCAGTTCTACGCCAACGTCCGCGACGCCCTCCTCGGCAAAGCCCCTCTCGCCGTCTCCGCCGAGGACGCCTACCGCACCCTCCGCATCCTCGACCTCGCCCGCCAATCCCACCAGGAGCGCCGCACCCTCCCCGTCACCTTCGACTGATCAAAAGAGCAAGGACCTCGCGCCGTTTTGAAAGGGCTTACACCGTTTTGAAAGAGCTCACGCCGTTTTGAAAGAGCTCACGCCGTTTTGAAAGAGCTTACGCCGTTTTGAAACGGTTCACGCCGCTTTGAAAGGGCGCGGCTTTAGCCGCGCCGTCAAGACGAACCCACTTTGAGGGGCTTTAGCCCCTGAGGGAATGCGGGTGCCCCACCCTCGAAGCGCCGGGGTCCCCAGCGAGCTTGCTCGCTTGGGCAGGTAGCGGCAGGGTGGTGGTATCGCCCGTTAAGACGCGCGATGATTCGCAGGATGCTCGTTCGCCAACAAAGCTCGTCATCCTGAGCGGAGCTTCATCGCGCAGCGAGGAAGCGCAGTCGAAGGACCCCGAGAACCGTTTGACTCACCGTTGCACAACCTCTTTTCGACCACGAACCCCGCTTCAATCACTGCCATCCCACCGACCTCGTGTTACCTTTCCCCCACGATGTCGCGCCCCACCATCCTCTGCATCAGCACCTACGAAAAAGGCCAGGCCTTTCTCCGCGAGACCGCGCGCCTCGGCTGCGACACCCATCTCCTCACTGTCCACAAACTCCGCGACGCCGACTGGCCTCGCGACATCCTCGCCGGGCTCCACACCATCTCTGAAGACCAGACGCCCGAACAAACTCTCCCGCACATTACCAACCTCATGCGCCACATCCCCATCACGCGCATCGTTCCGCTCGACGAGTTCGATCTCGAAACCGCCGCTCTCGCCCGCGAGCACCTCCGCGTCCCCGGCCTTGGCCAGACCGCCACGCGTCCCTTCCGCGACAAGCTCGCCATGCGCGAAGCCGCAGCCCGCGCCGGCATCGCAGTCCCCGCGTTCTCCTCAGTCGCCAACCACGACGCCCTCTACCGCTTCCTGCAATCGACCGAAGGCCCCTGGCTTCTCAAGCCGCGCTGGTCCGCCTCCGCCATCGGCATCCACAAGCTCCAAAATCCGGACGAAGTCTGGCCTCTCCTCGAACGCCTCGGCGACACCGCCAGCAATCACCTCGTCGAGCGCTTCCTCCCCGGCGACATCTTCCACGTCGAAGGCATCACCTTCAACGGTCAGATCCTCTTCGCCACTCCGCACATATACGGCCAGCCGCCGTTCGACACCATGCACTCCGGCGGCATCTTCTCCACCCGCGCCCTCGACCGCAACAGCACCGAGGCCGCACAGCTCCTCGAGATCCACGCCGCAACCCTCCACGCCCTCGGCATGCAAGACGGCGTCACGCACTCCGAGTTCATCCGCGCTCACGCCGACGGCCGCTTCTACTTCCTCGAAACCGCCGCGCGCGTCGGCGGCGCCTACATCGCAGAGGTCGTCGAGCACGCCTCCGGCCTCAATCCCTGGGTCGAGTGGGCACGCATCGAAGCCGCGCTCGCCCGCGGCGAAGTCTACACACTTGCACCCATCCGCTCTGACTACTCCGGCAGCCTCATCTCGCTCGCCCGCCAGGAGTGGCCCGACACCTCCGCCTACACCGACCCCGAGATCGTCCACCGCCTGCACAAGCTCCACCACGCCGGCCTCATCCTCCGCAGCCCCAATCCCGCGCGCATCGAGTCGCTTCTCTCCACCTACACCACCCGCTTCCTCACCGACTTCTACGCCCGCCTCGACGCCCCCGACAAACCCACCGCCTGATTCCCTCCACACACGTGTCTTGAAAGGGCGCAGCTTTAGCCGCGCCGCTCCCCGCACTCCCTTGAAGGGGCTTCATCTCTCCGCTGCGGTAGATCCCAAGCTACGCAGGGGATTCGACGACACGATGTTTGATCGCGAACATCACGAACTCGGAGTGTGTCTTTAGACCATACGAATTCATGATCTTGTACTTGTGGAACGCCACGGTACGCGCCTTGATGTTCAGCATGGCTCCAGCTTCTTTCATCGTGTAACCCTCAGCGAGCAGCTGAAGCACCTGGATCTGCCGCTTCTTAAGCTGCATCTGGCGATCAGCGTCAGGATCCCGAATAAACTCCTCCTGCAGTCGCTCCGCGATTCGCGGAGTCACGTAGGTCTTGTGATGCAACACTTCATTGACTGCTTTCACCAACTCCGAGCCGGCAGACTTCTTCAGAAGATAGGCCGACGCCCAATGCCGGAGAGCTTCTTTCGCCAGGCCAACATCCTCGTTCATCGTTAGCACAATGATCTTCGTCTTCGGCAGGAGTTTCTTAAGCTGTTTGCCGGCTTCCATTCCGTTAAGCAGCGGCATCCCAAGGTCCAGAATCACTACATTCGGTTTCAACTCCGGAGCTTCCTTTAGAAGGGTTAGGCCATCGGAAACAACGCGCACCACGTCGTAGTTTTCTGCGAGTAACTTTACAAAGGCTTCGGCCACCATTGTGTGGTCATCTGCCAGCATCAAACGCGGCTTCGACATGTTGATCTCCATTGACGGTCACGCGATCATTTTTACTGGTGTTTTCTATCTCCGCGCGACTTAAGGTGAAACTGCTAATTTAGGCAGGGGCACGATTCACCTCCCACGCTAATTTGCTTCGAGGATTTTGGATTCTATCCACCTACTAAGTTACTCGGCTTGATACGATCGAGTCAGTTTCATCCGGGCTCACACGGCCTTATCTGTTGGCTGCTCCCGACAGGCACTCGGCTTACTGAAAGCAGGGGCGCGGCATGTCATTCGCTTTCCGTGGGTTGGAAGATCGGAACTCTCGAGTTGTTCGACATCCTCTCGAAAAGAGCCCCCAAAAGCGAGGTGGGGTTCGGCCGTTCGACCTTGCCGCGTTCGTTCTTGCCCTGTCCTTCCTCCTGATTCAGAGCGTTGCCGCCGCGCAAGTCCAACCCGTTCGACGGGTTCTAATTCTGAACGAAGCAAACTCTTCATATCCCGGAATCTCCATCATCAATCAGGGAATTCTTACTGCGCTATCGAACTCACCCTCGCACCTTGAGATCTATTCCGATTACATGGACAACGCGTTGTTTCCCGATCCGGCTGTCCAGCAGGAGTTCCGCGATTTCTACATTCGGAAATATCGGAATCGCCAACCGGATGTGATTATCACGGTCGGGTCAGCGCCGCTCAAATTCATGCGAGAGGCACACCATGAAGCTTTTCCCGGCGTCCCCATTGTTTTCTGCGTGCCCAATGGAAGTATTCCGGACGCCTCCGTATTAGGCATCGACTTTACCGGGGTCGGAAGTGATATGGCCTCGGCCGAGACTCTACAGATAGCGTTGCGGCTCCTGCCCGGAACAGAGCACGTGGTGGTCGTAGGTGGCGTAGCGGCTTGGGACAGAGAGCAGGAAGCCCTCGCCAGGCAGCAACTCAAAGAGCTCATCGACCATGTCGACATCACTTACATGACAGATATGGCCGTGCCTGGGTTACTCAAACGTCTGAAGCACCTGCCACGCCACACTGTAGTCATTCTCCTCTCGTTTGCGAGGGATGCAGAAGGAACCGGATTCAAATCGAATGAAATAGCTCCGCTGGTTGCCGCCGCGGCGAATGCGCCGGTTTTTAGCTTGTACGACGTTTACCTCGGTCATGGAGAAGTCGGAGGCTACCTCTCAAACCTTGGCGAGCAAGGGAGAGTAGCTGGAGGAATGGCGCTGAAGCTACTCCGCGGAGAAAAGCCGCAGGAGATTCCCCGGGTCAAAGGCGTAAACACTTACATGTTCGATTGGCGAGCGGTGAAGCGCTGGGGCCTGAAAGAGAGTGAAATTCCGCCTGGCAGTATTGTTCTCAACTGGCAGCCAACCATCTGGGAGTCTTACAAGCGATACGTCATCGGCGGAATTTCACTGATCGCATTGGAGGCGTTGCTGATTGGCGGCCTTCTGTGGCAGCGAGCGAGACGAAGAAAGGTGGAGACCGATTTAGCGGTCAGCAACGACCGCCTTCGTCTGGCCGCGGAAGCAATAAGCGAGAGTGAGCAGCGTTTTCGCCTGGTGGCAAACACTGCGCCTGTCATGATCTGGATGGCTGGTCCCGACAAGCTATGCAACTACTTTTAACAAGACCTGGCTCGACTTTAGTGGCCGGCCACTTGAAGCCGAACTGGGCAATGGCTGGTCGGAGGGTGTGCATCCGGAAGACTTGAAGGCTTGCCTGGATATCTACATGGGGGCATTTCATCGACGCGAATCCTTCAGCATGCAGTATCGTCTGCGACGTCACGACGGAGAATACCGCTGGATATTCGATGCCGGCGTGCCCAGATCAAATCCGGACGGTTCGTTTGAGGGCTACATCGGATCCTGCATCGACGTCACAGATCGCAAACTGGCCGAGGAGGCTCTCACCCGCATGGGCCGTAGGTTGATCGAAGCCCATGAAGAGGAGCGCACCTGGATCGCGAGAGAACTGCACGACGATGTCCTGCAGCGAATGGCGTTGCTCATGGTCGACCTCGAAGTGTGGGATCAGCAACTCCCCGATCCGGCAGTTGATTTCCACGAGAGCACACGCCGCGGCCTCCAGCGTCTATCGGACATCGTCGACGATATTCAAGCCCTCTCCCACCGCCTCCATTCTTCAAAGCTCGAATATCTGGGTATCGTGGCGGCAGCGATGGGTTTCTGCCAGGAGTTGGCAGAGCAGCAGAAGGTCCAGGTCAACTTCACTCACAGGAACATACCGGAGAGTATGCCCCAGGAAATCGCGCTTTGTATCTTCCGCGTGTTACAGGAAGCGCTGCAGAATGCGGTGAAATATAGTGGCGTGCGGCAGTTCGCAGTGGAACTGCTGGGGCATGAGGGGCAAATTCAACTTGCCGTACGCGACTCTGGGGTTGGCTTTGATTCTCATCAGGCCGTCAACGGCCGCGGACTGGGCCTCATCAGCATGCGGGAGAGAGTGTATCTGGCGCGCGGCCGGATTTCGATCGAATCCAAACCCGGCATCGGCACCACGATCCGCGCTCGCGTGCCGCTCAGTTCCGGAAGCAATTCCGAAGGGACTGCAATAGGGCAGAGCCGCCCGTCAGGGCTTCCTCGCTCTCTTGAAAAGACGCTGATCCCGACATCCCGCTCTTAGAGCAGTTACTCACTCAGGGTTCAAGGACGGAACGACCGAATTGTCTTCCCCCGGACAGCCACGAGCACCATCAGCCACCACATTCCCCGACCGGCGCCATGCACGACCCGCAAACTCTGACCCTCGGCTTCCTCAGCGGCCTCCCGCAAGCCCCTGCCGCTGGCTGGTTGATACACTTCGCTCGGAAAGACGACGAATCCATGAAGCCACCATCGAACGTCAAGACGCCCGCACAATACATCGCCTCACTCCCCGCAGATCGTGCGAAGACCATCGCCACGGTGCGCGCACTCGTGAACAAGCACATCCCGCGCGGCTACGAGGAGTGCCTCGTCTGGGGCACCATCGGCTGGACGATTCCACTGTCTCGATATCCAGACACGTACAACAAGCAGCCGCTCACCTACGTCGCGCTCTCGTCGCAGAAGAACTTCTGCTCGCTCTACCTGATGGTCGCGTATTGGGGTTCGAGTCAGCTCGAGCAGGTGCAGGCCGCGTTCAAGGCGGCAGGCAAGAAGCTTGACATGGGAAAGTGCTGCATTCATTTCGAGACGCCGGACGATTTGCCCCTCGAAGCGATTGGCAAGCTGATCTCGGCGATTTCGAGCGAAAAATGGATCGAGATGTACGAACAATCGCGATTGATGACCAAGGCGGGGCAGGCGAAGAAGGCGAAGCAAGGTGCCCCATCCGCGAGCCAGAGCAAAGTAGCCTCCCGGCGCGTCGCGACAAAGCGTGGGCGGTAAACCTTCCCAGCATTGACTCGGGCAAGCGGGCCCACCCGTCCCTTCCCGAACCACAACAAATGAACGACTGAATTGCCTCCCAGGCAGCCACTGGCGCAATCAGCTATGGACGATCCTCAAACTCTCACCCCTTGGGAGCGTCCTCTCGCAACCTCACTTCGGAACATCCTCATCGGTCGGCTCCCACGTCGGAACCAGCTTCTGCGGAAACAAGCATTCATGGTCCCTCATTAGCGCGCGCATCACCCGAATCGTCATCCGCGTCGCGTAGCTGATCTCCTGGTCCAGCTCGTGGTCGATATCGGCACCCCCGCAATCGTCCTTCGGTCGCGACGACCACTTCGCCGTGCGGATCGCCACCACCAGCACCGACGCAATCAACACCGACGGCCCCAGCTTCGGCCAGTCCGGGCTGCGCTCATGCCCCGTTATCTTCATGGCCCAAGTATAGGCGAAGATTAGGCGAAGATAATCCACAAAACGACAGAAGGAGAGCCGGCCAAACCCGCACTCCATCTCCCCGCAAGAGTCGTGACCCTAAAAAACTTGACATCTTTTGCGAGGAGGCACAAACTCGCCGAATCGTTATTGGATTTTCCTTCGCACTAGGCGTCGCACGACGCAATCGAAGGAGACATCCTATAACCCTGCCAAGAAGAAAATATTAAAGCTCCCGGGTCCTCGGATGGCCTTGCACGCAAATCCCCCAAAGGAGCCCTTATGCCCGATCTAGCTCAACTTGCCCTCCATCCCAAGTGGTGGTGGGACCCCATCGACATGGAAATCTTCAAAAACCTCGGTGATACTGCTCAACGTCAGATCGTTGCCGTCAGCCTTCAGACCCAGGCAGAAATGCTCAAGGTCCAGGCCGCTGGCTTAGAGAGGCTCGGCGCTGCAGTGGCGGGCAACGCCCGGTAGCGAACCCTTGCCGGCGCGGGACGTATCTCGCACCCGTGCCGGCAAGGTGCGCCGCCCCCGCGCGCGCCCAAGGATCCCACTATGCCCGGCGTCTCTCAATTCCCCATCCTCCACACCGACGAAGCCACGGTGTCCCGCGACACCACGCGCCCCATCCTGCTCGTCGGCTTCCAGCACCAGGGAAATCTCGGCCTGGGCTACCTCGCGTCCACCCTCCGCCAGCACGGCTACTCCGTCATCATCTGCGACATCGAAGCTCCGCTCGATCAGATCGTCGGGACTGCCGTCCAGTCCAACCCGCTGATCATCGGCTTCTCGCTCATATTCCAGTTCTACATTCTGCAGTACCAGCGCATCATCGGCATGCTGCGTGACGCCGGCGTGCGCTGCCACTTCACCATGGGCGGACACTTCCCCAGCCTCAGCCACATCCAGACCCTAAACATGGTCCCCGAGCTCGACAGCGTCGTCCGCTTCGAAGGCGAAATGACCCTCCTCGAACTCGCCGACGTCATCGGCAACGGCCTTGACTGGCGCGCCGTCCCCGGCATCGCCTACCGCGCAGAAAACGGCACGCCAGACCGCATCGCGACCACGCCCATGCGCTCTCTCGTCGACGACCTCGACTCGCTCCCCTACCCCGACCGCAATTACGAGCCCGAGACCGCCATCGGCCACAAAGCTCTCCCGCTTCTCGCCAGCCGCGGCTGCGCGCGCACCTGCTCCTTCTGCTCCATCCAGACCTTCTACCGCGCCGCTCCCGGCAAGATCGTGCGTACACGCAAGCCCGCGCTCGTCGTTGAGGAGATGCGCTCGCTCTATCTCGATCGCGGCATCAAAATCTTCCTCTTCCAGGACGACGACTTCCCCCTCTTCGGCCCCGTCTGGCGTCGCTGGGCCGCCAGCTTCGTCTCCGAGCTTCACCGCTCCGGGCTCTCCCGCCGCATCATCTGGAAGATGAACTGCCGCGCCGACTCCGTCGATACCGACGTCTTCGTCTCCCTGCGCGACGCCGGCCTTTATCTCGTCTACATGGGCCTCGAATCCGGCAACGAGGAAGGCCTCAAGACCCTCCACAAGCAGGTCACTGTCGAGCAGAATCTCCGCGCGGTCCGCCTCCTCAAGCAGGTCGGCCTTCTCTTCGAATTCGGCTTCATGCTCTTCGACCCCGGCAGCACGCTCGACTCTGTCCGCGCCAACCTCAACTTCCTCCGCACCATCTTGGCTGACGGCTGCGCCGCCGCCGTCTTCTGCCGCATGCTCCCCTACGACGGCACGCCCATCAAGGACGAGCTCGAACGCGCCGGCCGCCTCAAGGGCGACATCGTCAAGCCCGACTATGACTTCCTCGATCCGCGCGTCAACGCCTTGTACGCGTCACTCTCCGGCATCGTTGACGTCTGGGGATGGATCCACGGCTACCGCGCCCTCTCACCGCAGCTCAACTGGGTCTCCAACGAGATCGCCATCATCGAGCGCATGTGCCCCTCACTTCCCGATCTCCCCGGCCTTAAGCAAACCGTTCGGCGCATCACCCGCGCCAGCAACGAGATCCTCTTCGACGTCGTCGAAGACCTCCTCAACATCGCCCTCCACGGCGGCACCACCACCTGGACAAACGCGCGCCTCGACGTCTACCGCAAGCAGTTTTTGGACGAGCTGGTCGACAGCCGCAACGCCTTCGTCAACCGCCACCAGAACGCGTTGCTCGACTCCATCGAGGTCGACACGCATCTCCCCGCACTCGCCGAACCCGCCGTCGCCTGACCGCAATCGTCCGGGTGCGTGTTTCCCGCGCCAAATTCAATGCAGCCCTGCGTCTCGCGGAGCGTCGGCGACGTATACTACCTCGTCAACCGACAAGCTCCATTTGAGGGTAGATATGACGCGAATTTCGCGGGCTGCGTGGTGTGCACTTGCCTTTTCCTGCCTTCTGGCATCAACCGTGGCTGTTCCGGCGCAAGTAGATCCCAGCCTCTATGCGGGACTCAAATGGCGTAACGTGGGTCCCTTCCACGGTGGCCGTATTTCCTCCGTCACCGGCGTCATCGGCGACTCCGGCACCTTCTACTTCGGCTCGCCGCTCGGCGGTATCTGGAAGACCACCAGCGCGGGCGTCACGTGGTTCCCTGTCTTCGATCACGAGACGAGCGTCGATAGTGTGGGCGCCATCCAGGTCGCGCCCTCCGATCCCAACACCATCTATGCCGGTGCAGGCGATCCTATCGGCGGCAGCCTCGGCAATGGCATGTGGAAGTCCACCGACGCCGGCAAAACCTGGCAGCACATCGGTCTCGAAGACACCGTGAAGATCGACAGCATCGTTGTCGATCCCACCGATCCGAACCTCGTCATTGTCTCCGCTCTTGGCGACACCGCGCACCACGGCGGTGGTGTGTACCGCTCCGCCGACGGCGGTCAGAACTGGACCAGCGTTCTCAAAACCCCCGGCTATGACGGCGCGCGCGACCTGCAGTCCGCCTTCGACGAACCAAGCGTCATGCTGGCCGCCACGCAGGGCAGCGGTGGCGAGCGCGGTGGTGGTGCAGGCCAGCGCGCTCGCGCTCGGAGCAAGCCGGCGCAGTGCTTCAAATCAACCGACGAAGGCAAGACCTGGACCGAGATCAAAATTCCGCCCTTCGAGGGCCGCGTTGCCGTCGCCGTCGCCATGCACACGAGGGGCCAGCGCATGTACATCATCGGCGCCGACATCGAAAACGGCTCGGGACTCTTCCGCTCGGATGACGGCGGCGCTACCTGGAAACACATGGCCGGCAAGGACACACGCATCAGCAACGGCCAGGGCAACTACTCGAGCGGTGTCTTCGTCGACTCGCAAAATCCGGACATCGTCTACACCATGAGCACCGCCATGTACCGCTCCATCGACGGCGGCGTCACCTTCGAACCCTTCAAGGGCGCGCCCGGCGGCGAGGACTACCACAAGCTCTGGATCGATCCCACCAACGGCCATCGCATGCTCGTCGGCTCAGACCAGGGCGCCAGCGTCACGCTCGACAACGGCAAGACCTGGAGCCTCTGGTACACCGAGACCATCTCGCAGGTCTACCATGTCGCCACCGACAACCAGTATCCCTACCGCATCATGGCCGCGCAGCAGGACACCGGCGCCGTCATGATCTCCAGCCGCGGCAACTGGGGCCAGGTCAACTTCACCGACTGGAATCCCGTGCCGTCCTCGGAGTTCGGCATCGTCCGCCCCGATCCCAAAAATCCGAACATCCTCTATGGCGTCGGCTACGGCCCCGGCGGAGGCGGCAGCGGCCTTATCAAAATCAATCTCGCCACCGGCCAGTGGCAGAACGTCGCGCCCAACTTCGGCGCCGATTCCACGAAGTACACCGCAGGCCGCGATTTCCAGAAGAAGTTCGACATCGTCTTTGATCCGGGCGCTCTCTACGTCGCCTATCAGTGCCTTGTTGTCTCGCGCGACGGTGCTCACTCCTTCACCGCCGCTTCGCCCGACCTGACGACACCCAAAGGCGCTCCACAGGTAGCCTGCGGTGCGAAGAAGCCGGAACCCAAACCGCAGACCCAGCCGCAGCAACAAGGGCAGCCACAAACGAAGACCGAACCGCAGGCACAGCCCACGCGCAACGGTCCGCCCCCACCTGAACCCTCCATCAGCGACTTCTCTATCTCCCGCGTCAAGCGCGGCGTGATCTGGACAGCCAGCAGCAACAACCAGATCTACAACACGATGGACGGCAAGGTCTGGAAGAACGTCAGCAACATCGCGAACGTTCCGCCACACTTCAGCTTCAACACCATCGAGGCAGGCAACGACGTCAACACCGCCTTCGTCGCCGGCCGCATCGCCGCCGAGCGCGGCGCTGCGCTGCCCGCCGATGAAGACGGCAACGTCCCGCTCATCTGGCGCACCACCGATGGCGGCAAGACCTGGGTCAGCATCGTCAACGGCCTGCCCAGGGACGAGCGCACCGGCAGCTGGGTCAACAGCTTCCGCGCCGATCCTCAGCAACCCGGCCTGCTCTTCGCCGGAACCGAGACCACCGTCTACGTCAGCTTCGACAACGGCGATCACTGGCAGTCGCTGCGTCAAAATCTCCCCAGCACCTCCATTCGCGACCTCGACGTGCACACCGACCACCATCAGAACGACCTTGTCATCGGTACCTACGGCCGTGGCTTCTGGGTTCTCGACGACGTCACCCCGTTGCGTCAGATCGCCTCCAACGCGCAGGCCATCAGTTCCTCTTCGGCGTATCTCTTCAAGCCGGCAGACGCCATCCGCGCTCGCTTCAACAGCAACTGGGACCAGCCCTTCTCTATCGAAGTGCCCCACGCGACCAACGTCCCTTACGGCGCGCTCATTGACTACTACCTCAGCAAGCAACCCACCGGCCCCATTCAGTTGCAAGTCTTCGATGAGCACAACAACCTGGTGCGCACCATCTCCAGCACGCTGCCCCCGCCCATCAAGGACGCGCTGTATCCCTACTACTGGCTCGCCGCACCCGAGTCGCGCGCCCTCAGCACGAACGTCGGTCACAACCGCATTAACTGGAACCTCTACTACGACGATCCACCCGCCCTTCGCCATGATCTCGAAAACCAGATGAACATGACGCCCGGCTCCACCACTCCCGGCCCGCATGGACCGCAGGTGCTCCCCGGGGTCTACACGCTGAAGCTCACCGTGGACGGCAAGGTCTACACCAGCAAGGTCACCGTCATCAATGATCCGCGAGTGGGCCAGAGCCCGGAACTGATGTCCGCCCTTCGCACACAGAACCGTCTCACGCTGTTGTCCGTTGAAGGCATGAAGCAGAGCTTCGCAGGTCATGATGAGGTCGAGGCCGTCAGGAACCAGCTTGCTTCCCTCATGCAGAGCAGCCTGCCGGATGATGTCGCGAAACAAGCCAAGGCGCTCGACGCCAACCTCACGAAGATCGGTGGCGTCGTTCCGCCGCCCGGCGGTGGTGGCGGCTTTGGTCGCCGTCCTGCCGAGCCCAACCCGATGCAGACCTTCGCCGACGTGAACAACTCCTACAACACCATGGTCAGCATGACTCAGGTCGGCCTCGACATGGCGCCCACCCCGACCCAGATCGCCACATGGGAGAAAGACTGCACCGATTCCACCCGCACCCTGGCCGCCTGGAAAGAGGCGCAGCAACAGATCACGGACTTCAACGCGGTGCTGGCGAAGAACAACCTGCAGCCGCTCAAGGTCCCACCCACTCGTCTGGCGAGTGGGTCATGCAGGTTTAATCCCACCCCAGCCAGGAGGGCGGGCAAGTGATGTCGCAGTCATTTCGCCCGTCTGCAACCCACACATTCCCGGCGACTTACCCGGCGCGAGCGCAGCCCCTGTGAGGCTTACCCCTCTGGAATCAAGATTTTGCACAAAAACACCCCGTTTTCGACCCTTTGGTCCGCCCCTAAGTCCAATCTTCTGAAGATTTTGCGGAAAAACAGGGGAGGGGGTGGTGAGCGGGCTGGGGCTCGAACCCAGGACCAGCGCCTTAAAAGGGCGATGCTCTACCAACTGAGCTACCCGCTCGCTCTCACTTCAGTTAAGGTTAGCATGCTCAGGCTGTGAGATTCACAAGCTGAGGCTCCTCGGAAACCGTCCGCTTCAACTGCCCGCACGCCGCATAGATATCCCGCCCGCGTGGCCTGCGAATATACGTCGGCATCCCGCCTTCAATGAGCAGCTTCTGGAACCGCTCCACATCCTCCGGCTTCGGCTGCACGTAATCAATCCCCGGCCCCGGGTTCCAGACAATCAAATTAACCTTCGCCCGCATGTCCTTCAACAATGCAAGCACCTCGCGCGCATGTTCCGGCTGATCGTTCACTCCACCCAGCAGCACATACTCAAACGTCACCCACTCACGAGTCCGCAACGGAATCCGCTTACAAGCCTCAAGCAGCTCTGCGATCTTCCACTTGCGCGTAATCGGCATGATTTGCTCGCGCACTAAATCATTGCTTGCATTCAGGCTCAGCGCCAGCTTCGGCCGCACATCCTCGGTCACGAAGCGCTCTATCCCCGGCAGAATCCCGCTGGTCGAAACCGTCATCCGCGACTCCGGAATCCCGATTCCCTCCACGAGCAGCCGCACACTCTGCATGAACTCGTCGTAGTTCAGGAACGGCTCACCCATCCCCATGAACACCAGGTTGATCCTGTCCTTGCCGATCTGGATCGCGTGCCTGTTCAGCACCGCTGCAACCTGTCCTGCAATCTCGCCTGCGGTCAGGTTGCGCTTGATTCCCAGCTTCGCCGTCAGGCAGAACTGGCAGTTCACGGCACATCCAACCTGGCTTGAGATGCAGATCGTCGCGCGCCGGTAGCCTTTCTCCGCGAGCGTGCCAAAGCTCGACTTCGGACGTCCATTTCCGCGGCGATCCCAATATCCAGACTTCACAGCCTCTTCGGCGTCGACCTGCTCTGCAGCCTCCTCCTCGGCAGCCTCGCTGCCATCGCCGCGCTCGCCGCCGTCGCCATCCGGCATCCAGACGGTTTCCACCGTCTCGCCATCGGCCATGCGTATCAAGTAGCGCTCTGTCCCATCCACCGACCGCGCCGTCTGCACAATCTCCGGCAGCCCCACACTCCAGCCCGCAGTCATCACCTGCTCGCGCAGGGTCTGCGACAGCGTGGTCATGTCCTCCACGCTGGCAACGCGCTGGCGGTACAGACCCTCCCACACCTGCCGCGCACGGTAGGGCTTCTGCTTGAAGCTCTGCATCAGCTCCGTCAGCTCAGACAGGTTCTTGCCGAAGAGTGCGGGCACACCTCCAGTTTATCCGCTACGCGGGGCTTTCAGTGCACCCTGCCGAGCGGCGCAGCTCAGGCCGCGCAAAGTGCAGAGACGCGCCGGTCCGCTTCGACGACACCGTCGGTGACTCCCGCGTCCTGATACAGATCGCGGGCTTCACTCCAGTGTTCGCGAGCGTTATCCAACTCGCCTGCTGCGGACTCAGCCAGAGCCATCACGCGCAGCGCGTTCGCCATCTCGAGCGACGTTGGCGGTGTACTTCGGTAGTACTCGAGAACGACGCGCGCCTCGCGCAAGCCCGTATTCGAGTCCCCCGCTCTGACGGCGAACTCGGCTGCGTGTCGAAGAGCGTGGGCCCAGCGTGCCGGTTGTTGTTCTTTCTGGAAGGATTCTGCTGCTTCCTCATACAGCGCCGTAGCGTCGGAGAGCCGACCCTGGCGCCGCGCTGACTTTGCTTCAATCACGCAATCGTCACCGCTCATGGCCAACAATCTACGCCTCCAGGGGCTGTTGAAAACTCCGGATTCGACCCCGGTTTGAAGCTGCCTACAATCGCGCTCATGGCCGACGACATATTTACCTGGACAGATCCCGAGCTTCTGCCGGTCCTCGGGGAACTTCGGGCACAGGAGCCTCTCTTCCACCGGCCACAGTTTGCCGCAACCCCCGAAGACTTCGAGCGGTTGATGTCTCCGGATTACTGGGAGATTGGCGCCTCCGGCCGTCGCTACAGCCGCACCTTCATCCTGGAAACTCTGAAGAAACAACCGCTTGTGGACAGCGAAGCGGCGAACTGGCAGACCACGGACTTCGCCTGCCGACAACTAGGACCTGATACCTATCTCCTCACGTACACGCTGGATCAGAACGGCCGGGTCACCCGACGGACGACTGTCTGGCGACGAAATGGAGCTAACTGGCAGATTCTGTTTCATCAAGGCACTCTGACGGAGACCACCGATGAGGGGACTCAACTAACCGGCGACTGAGGAATGCTTTGCGGCGTGAAACAATATCCCTGATGGCCATCTCCGTCCCCGTCGCCGAGAATGCGACCCCCAGCTCTCCTCATACCCGCGACATCCGCTCAACCCGCCTCCGCAACGGTCTCCTTGTCCTTACCGAGCGTATGCCTCATCTGCGCTCCGTTTCGATGGGTGTGTGGCTCGATGCAGGATCGCGCGATGAGACACCCGCGCTGAACGGTATCTCTCACTTTCTGGAGCACATGGTCTTCAAAGGGACCACGACCCGGAGCGCGCAGCAGTTCGCCCGCGAGGCCGACGCGCTTGGCGGCAATGTGGATGCTTTCACTGGCAAGGAGACCGTCTGTTTTTCCATCAAGGTGCTGGATAAGAACGTGCCGCAGGCTCTGGACCTGCTGACTGATCTCGTGCTCCACCCGACCTTTGCGCCCGACGACATTGTGCGCGAACAGGGCGTGATTCTTGAAGAGATCAAGATGGATGAGGACAATCCCGACTACCTTGTTCATGAACTCTTTACGCGGAATTTCTGGCCGCACGATGCGCTCGGCCGCTCGATTCTCGGGACCGCGAAGACGGTCTCAAGCTTCAACCAGCAGATTGTGCTGGACGAGTATGCGCGACGCTTCACGCCGGCCAACATGATCTTTGCCGGTGCCGGAAATCTGCATCATGACGAGTTCCTGGCGCAGGTTGAAGCGGCCTTTGACTCGTTAACTGCAAGCTCAGGAGACAAACTGGCGCGGAGCGAGTCGCCGGCGACGAGGCCGCACATTACGATCAAGAACAAGAAATCGCTGGAACAGGTGCAGATGTGTCTAGCGGTTCCCGCGCTGCCTGTCGCCCACCAGGACCGCTACACGGCCTTTGTGCTGAACTCAATCCTGGGCGGCGGAATGAGTTCGCGGCTCTTCCAGTCGATTCGCGAGGAGCGGGGACTGGCCTACTCCATCTATTCGGAACTGAGCCCATTTCGTGACACCGGATCGCTCGCGGTCTACGCCGGCTGCGCGGTGGACCGGACTCGTGAGGTGCTGGAACTGACGCTGGCCGAGCTGGCGCGGATGAAATCCGAACCGGTTTCCGAGGACGACCTGAAGCGAACGAAGGATCAGATCAAGGGAAACATGGTGCTGGGGCTGGAGAGCTCGTCCTCGCGCATGAGTTCGCTGGCGCGGCAGCAGATGTATCACGGCCGTTTCTTTTCCGCCGAGGAGATTACCGCGGAGGTGGATCGCGTGGCAGCTTCCGATGTGCAAAGGCTCGCCAAGGAGCTGTTCGCACCGGAACGCCTGACACTGACATTGCTCGGGAATCTGGGATCGCTTGAGGTCACACGTACCAACCTGGTCTGCTGAGTAGCTGCCTAACTACTGCTTTTTGGGTATCCGGGAGCGCATGACTAGCCGTCACCGTCTACGTCTATACTTCTGAGTTGTCATCATCCATGAGGATTCCTGCCTTGCAAACCGTACGTTCCAAGCGCCGCGCTTGTTCATCCGAGATTGGCTCTAAATCTTCTACAGTCGAAGCCGGCTTCACGCTGGTCGAGTTGCTTATCGTTATGTCGGTCATCCTGATCCTCATGACGCTGGCCATTCCGGAGATGCAGAAGGTCATCAAGCGCAGCAACGAGACCTCGGCCATTCAGTCTCTGCGCGACCTGAACTCGCAGGAGGGGACGTATAACTCCACCTATCCGACGCACGGTTTCGCGTGCACACTGGCTGAGCTCGGAGGGAAGGCAGGCTCCGGGCCACCGTCACCGGAGGCCGCGCAGCTGATTCCCGAGGATCTGGCCAGCGGTGTGAAGGCGGGCTACACATTCACGATTACGTGCGGATCGAAGACGACCGTTAACAACGTCGACCAATACAACAGCTACAACATCACGGCGACACCGAATGCAGTTGGTAAGACAGGCGATCGCGGCTTCTGCACCGACGGTAACGCGATCCACTACGATGGGAAGGGCGGGACGAACTGCACCGACCTGTTGCAGTAGGCGTGAAGCGGGGGACTGCGCTGTTGATGCTGGCGTTTGCCGCTGGTATCGGCGCGCAACAGCCCACTGCAGCGGCGCTCGCGAAAAAGGTCGACGCCCACTACAACCATCTCCGCTCGCTGGAAGCGCGTTACACGGAACGGTACCAGGGCACGGGCATGGACCGGAGCGAGACCGGCACGCTGACGCTGCTGAAGCCCGGTCGCATGCGCTGGGCGTACGACTCACCGCCAGGCAAGGTGTTCATCCTCGATGGGACGAATGCAATCTCCTATACACCGGGCGATGCGGAGGCGACGCGTTTCCCGGAGAAGAAGCTGGATGATCTGCGTTCTCCGCTGCGGTTTCTGCTGGGACATACGGAACTAGAGAAGGAACTGCAAGGCCTCAGCGTGACGCTGGTGAACCTGAATGGGCAGACAGGCTACACGCTGTGGGGTAAACCGGTAGGGATGGAGCAGCGAGTGCAGTCGATAGCGGTTACGGTCGATGCACAGGGTGTGATCCACACGCTGCGTATCGAGGAGACCGACGGCGCCACAACCACATTTACCTTCTCCGAGATGCATGAGAACGTGACGGTGGGCGACAGCGACTTCAGGTTTGTACCGCCGCCAGGCGTAACAGTTATCGATGGCGCAGCCCCGGTCTAAAGCGATTCAGACGCGGCGATGGTAAGTTACCGATGGCCTGAGCCAGGAAACTGAATTTTCATCGCCAAGCGGCTTTTGCTGGGGTAGAGTGGATGCCGCCATGACATCGACAGTTCGCCAAGCTCGCAGCCGCTCCGTGTCCGCACTGTGCCTATTTGCCGGTTGTGTTGTGCTGGCGCTGTCAGGATGCGGCGGCGGCGGGACTAATGGAGGCGGGGGCGGAGGAAATGGCGGCGGGGGAAATGGTGGGGGCGGCGGGACGACGAACTACACCATCACCGTAGCGAGCGCGAACCCGGCGAGCGGGGTGAGCATCTCGTACGGGAACTCAGTGACGAGCCTGTCTGCTCTGGGAACAACGACCTTCACGTTGAGCGAGAGTTCGGGCACAACGATGATCTTCCGCGCTCCGGCGACGGCGGGGAATAACAACTTCAGTTCGTGGTCCGGGTGCGCACCGCCCTCTGGCGCGGACTGCACGGTCACGGTCTCGGGCAACGTGACGATTACGGCGAACTACGTGACGCCGGTCGCGCCAACAGTGACAGTAACGCCGTCAGCTTCGAGTATCTCGACCGCGCAGGCGTTAACGGTCACGGTAGGAGTGGCTGCGTCGCAGGGTGGCGCAACGCCGACAGGATCGATCGTCCTGACAAGTGGAAGCTACACATCAGCCTCGACGACGCTCAGCAATGGCTCGGCGGCGATCAACGTTCCCGCGGGGTCGCTGGCGGCTGGGAGCAACACTCTTACGGCAACCTACACGCCAGACTCGGCGAGCTCGGTAGCGTATAAGACTTCGACCGGCACGGCTTCAGTGACAGTGCTGCCTCCCCCTGCGTTGAGCGTTGCGCTGGCGTCATCGAGCATCCTGACGACTCAGGCTCTCGTTGTGACGGTAACGACCAGTGGCTCGCCCACACCTACCGGAAGTGTGGTGTTGAGCAGCGGAAGTTATACATCGGCCTCGACAACGCTGAACGCGGGCGTCGCACTCATTACGGTTCCCGCGGGTTCGCTCGCCGCAGGAAGCGACACGCTGACCGCGACGTACACGCCAGACTCTGCAAGTTCTTCCACATATAGCAGCGGGACGAAGACCGCGACCGTTACCGTTTCGTATGCCGTCAGCGTGGCTTCCACCAACCCTGGAAGCGGAGTAAATATCACCGTCAGTCCGAAGGATGTGAACGGGAACGGAGGCGGAACGACTCCGCTCTCGCTGGCCTACGGCCCCAACACAACCGTGACGCTAACCGCTCCCGCCACTTCGACCAACGGCAACACCTTCAACTCCTGGACAGGATGCAGTTCGGTGTCCGGAGCGGCCTGCACCCTGAATGTCAACGCCCCCGCGACTGTGACTGCGAACTACGCGAGCGTTTCCGTCTCGCCAACTACCAACGTCGCGCTTGGACAGTCGCAGCAGTTCACTGCCACAGTGACAGGGCTGAGCCCAGGCACAGTGACATGGAGCGTTGCTGTCGCGTCCGGGAGCGGCAGCCCGGGAACGATCTCGTCGACGGGCCTGTATCAAACGCCGTATCCGGCTCCGACGAGCGTGACCATTACGGCGACCAGCACGGCGAACACTTCCCTCAAGGGCACATCCACCGTCACGCTGGTCGCGCCCACGACCACGACAGGGCCGGCACTCTCGATCGATGCCAAACTAAGCGACGGCACTGGGCCAATCAGCCCGCTCATCTACGGCATGAACGCCTATCTGCTGGATGCAGCCACAGCGCAGAACGCGAACATCACGGTCGCACGCTGGGGCGGTGATGCTACCTCGCGCTACAACTACCAGAACGCAAACTCAAACTCGGCAGCCGACTATTACTTCCAGAATGGCGGCGCGTATGCCATGCTGACCACCAACCCCAATAGCACTACCTCCGAGGCGAATTTCAACGACTTCCTCGCCGAGACCACCGCGTTGGGGATCAAGTCCATCGGCACGGCTCCAGTGGAGGGCTACGTCTCCAACAGCAGCACCAGCGCCTGCAGCTTCCCCAAGTCGGCCTATCCCAACCAGCAAAGCTACAACAGCTCGAATTGCGGCAACGGCATGTATCCGCAAGGCACCAACGGCTGCACGGCCGCTGGCGGCTGTCCCTTCTCTGGCACCTCGACTACCTGGCAAACGACCAGCGTGCAGCAGCCGCCACCGGCCGCACCGGGCGCCGGCAACAATACTGCATCCTGGGCGCAAGCCACGTGGACCGGAAGCTGGGTCAACTGCCTGATCAGCACGGGCACAAATTGCACCAACGCGGTCGGCAAAGACGCCTCCATATGGGATCTCGACAACGAACCCGCGTGGTGGGATGCGGTGCACCGCGACGTGCATCCCACCCCTTCGACCTATGACGAAGTGACGAACGGCGGCATCGGAACCGCGCTGGCGATCAAGACGCTTGACACGAACGCACTGACAGCCGGCCCCGTTATTGACTACTGGTGGAACTACTTCTACTCGAAGAAAGACATCGAGAACGGCTGGGCGACTGGTAGCCCCTGCTATCAACCGTGGGGCGCTCCCTCCGACCGTACGGCGCATGGTGGCGTACCAATGATTGTGTACTACCTCCAGCAGATGGCCTCGGCCTCCAACACCTACGGCATGCGTTTGCTCGACTACGTGACGATTCACGCGTACGTCGCAGCGAACTACAACGGATCATCGGTTGCTTTCACGACAGAGGGCAACACCGCCGAGCAGCAGGTCCGCATGAACTCGACGCGTGCGCTTTGGGATCCGACCTACACGGATTCCGCTTTCCCGCAGCCAAACTACTCGACAGATTCCAACTACACATCGAGTTGCTCGGTGCCGTTGCAAGCTCCGCAGATCATCCCGATGATGCAGTCGTGGATTACCTCCGGATGGACGGGCACCAGCTACGCTGCCCCCGGAACCTCCATCGACGAGTACAACTTCGGCGGAACGGAGTCGATCAACGGCGCGGTCACTCAGGCCGATGTTCTCGGCATCTTCGGCAAGTACGGACTGACCATGGGAGTCTTCTGGCCGACAACCAACTATTCCACGCAGACCCCGGCGAACATGGCCTTCGAGATCTATCGCAACTACGACGGCAACAAGTCGACCTTCGGCGATCAGGAACTTAGTTCCACGACGGCTGACCAGAGCAAACTCGCCGTCTACGCCGGATCGCGCACCTCGGACGGCGCCGTCACGATCGTGGTCATCAATAAGACCTACGGTTCGCTGACGGACACGCTCTCCGTCAACAACCTCACGAGCACAGCAACCTCGGCGCAGGTGTACCAATACAGCAATGCCAACCTGACCGCGATTGTGGCACAGCCCGCTGCCACGATCAGACCGCCGGGTTCGGGCAGCACGGTCAGCACGATCAGCGGTTCTTCAGGGCAACCGATGACCTTCCCGGGACAGTCGATCACGCTGATCGTCGTGCCCTCGCACTAAGCACAGCGTGGGGCTGAGTATCTCCGCAAGAGGTATTCAGCCACATTCTTCCTTCATCCGGGCGAGCCGTGTACCGTAACTTCATGCGTTTTTTTCTACTCGCTGTACTTGCCGGGCTCTTCGGTGCCGCTTCCGCACAGACACCAGCCACTCCTCTTCACCTGATTCCAATGCCGCGCGAGGTCTCTTTCAAGGGAGACCAGCCAGTGACTGGTGTGACGGTGGAGTGCCCAAATTGTGGCACAGAGGATCAATTTGCCGCCGGCGACCTGCGCGATGAGCTTGCGGCAAGGGGTATTCCGGCCGGCGATGGCTTGCGGATTGTGATGCAGCGACTGGGTCAGCATCCCGATCCATCCTTCACGGATGCGATGCGTCCTGAGGGCTACACGATTGTGGGGGTGCCCGGTGTACTCACATTGACCGGCGCAACCGGGCCGGGCGTCTTCTATGCCGCGCAGACGGTGAAGCAGATGATCGAGCGCACAGCAAACGGCGGCTTTGTATTGCATGCGTCCGACATTCACGACTGGCCAGCGATGCAGTATCGCGGCCTGAGCGATGATTTATCGCGCGGCCCGGTCGATACGCTCGAGTTTCAGAAGAAGATGGTGCGCACACTCGCAGCATACAAAGCAAACTTTTATTCGCCGTACTTTGAGAACACGCAACAGTACGCCTCCAATCCTCTGCCGGCGCCTCCGGGTGGCAGCCTCTCTGCTGTCGATGCGCGCGAGCTGGTGGCCTATGCAGCGAAGTATCACGTGATGGTTGTGCCCGATCAGGAGGCGTTCGGGCATCTTCGTCACATGCTGGTGTATGAGCAGTACCAGCAGCTTGCAGAGACACCGCATGGTGCGGTGCTTGCGCCGGGCCAGTCAGGATCGCTCCAGGTCATCAGCCAGATGTTCACCGAACTTGCGGCCCTCTATCCATCACCATTCCTGCACATCGGCGCTGACGAAACGTTTGACCTGGGCGCCGGTCAAACCAAGCCTGCTGTCGATCAGCAGGGACTTGGTCCCGTTTATCTGAACTTTATGCAGCAGATTGACAACACACTCCGCCCGCTGAATCGCCGCCTTCTCTTCTGGGGTGACATCGCCGAGCGCTCGCCGGAACTGCTGAAAGGAATGCCTGAGGAGTTCAAGAAGAATACGATTGCGATCAGCTGGCACTACTCGCCCTCGGACACCGGCTTCACCAAGTATCTGAACTACTTCAAATCGGCGGGCTTCGAGACCTGGGTTGCACCGGGCATCAACAACTGGTCACGCATCTACCCGAACTACAACATGGGGCTCGAGAACATCAAGCAGTTCACACGTGATGGCCAGCAGATGGGCGCAACAGGCCAGTTGAACACGGTGTGGTACGACGACGGCGAAGCGCTGGCTTCAAACAACTGGTACGGCATCGTCTTCGGCTGCGCGGCCGCATGGCAGCAGGGCGAAAGCTCGATTCCGGAGTTCGAGACCAACTTTGGCCCGGCGTTTCACGGCGATATGACCGGCAAGCTTGCAATGGCACAGCAGGAATTGATGGCTGCTCATGATTTGCTGAGGTTCACTGCCAAAGTCGGGGATGGTTCCGACGGTCTCTTCTGGATCGATCCGTGGTCGAAGGATGGGCAGCAGTATGCAGAGAAGATACGTCCTTACACGCACGAGTTGCGCCTGCACGCCGAGCACGCACTGCAACTGATTGCTGAGGCGCGCGCGGCGTATCCAGGCCCCGCAACATCCGTCGTCTACTCGGCGACCAACCAGCTTCCCTCAAATCCGACTTCGCTGCGGGAGACGAATGCTATCGACGCGCTCGAACTAGGTGCGCGGCGATTCGACTTCATTGGCGAGAAGTTCCAGCTCGCGGACGAGATGGCGGCAGGCTACGCGCGCGCACAGACCGGTGCCACCTCGAATGATCGCAAACTGCGCATGGAGGTAGGCCGCGAGCTAAACGACATCAACGGCGTGAATGGGCGCATCCAGGACCTCAAGGACGGCTATTCGTTGATTCGCGATCTGTACGCACAGCTATGGCTACGCACGAACCGGCCCTATGCGCTGCGGCCCGTGCTTGCGCATTATGACTACACCATCGATACGTGGCTAGCCCGCATGGACAAGGTTCGCAGCGCGCAACGTCAGTGGGCTGATACGCATACACTTCCCAACGCGGCCGACCTCGAGATTCCACCGCCTCCGCCGGCAGCTACACCCGCGCCTGCAGTTCCCGGAGCTGTAGCCCCGGCCGCGCCGGCAGCACAACCCACCGCAACGCCGAAGTAGGAGCTTATGCCAACGATCATCACAGCGCGGAGAATGCTCACAGACATAGGCTCTGTGGAGTTTCCCGTGCTCATCATCGGCGACGATGGCACGCTGACAGACATCAGCTCCGACCCGACCGCGCTTGCGCGCGAGCAAGACACGCTCACCTGCGCGTTCTTTGACATTCACACCCACGGCGCCATGGGACACGATGTGATGTCGGCCTCGCCTGCAGCGCTCCGCGAGATGCAACACTTTCTTGCGCGGCGCGGTGTTGCGCAATATCTTCCAACAACTGTAACGGCTTCGGTCGACACCACTCTGCGCTCGCTCGACTCGCTGGCAGACGCGATCGAGGCTGAGCCCCAACCGCTACAGGCACAACCGCGTGGCATCCACCTCGAGGGCCCGTTCCTATCTCACGCCAAGCGCGGCGTTCATCCCGCAAGCGAGTTGCAGAAGCCAAGCATTGAGCTATTCGACCGCTTTCAACAAGCGGCCCGCGGACAGATTCGTCTGCTGACGATTGCTCCGGAACTGGACGGAGCGTTGGAACTTATCGCCTATGCAACAAGCCATGATGTGCGCTGCTCGCTTGGGCACACAAATGCACTCGCCTCAGAGGCGCGCGCAGGAGTCGATGCCGGGACCAGCAGCGCCACGCACACCTTCAACGCAATGCGGGCACTCGATCATCGGGAACCGGGTGTGCTCGGGGTCGCGCTGGACGACGATCGCCTCTATGCCGAGCTGATTTGTGACGGAGTCCACGTTGCACCGGAGCTCGTGCGCCTATGGTTCAGATCCAAGGGATCTGAACGGGCCATTCTTGTAACGGACGCAATGTCTGCGGCTGGAATGCCGGAGGGCAGATACAAACTCGGCGAACTGGATGTCGATGTGGCAGACGGCCGCGCCATGCTGGCCGGCGATCTCGACCGTGGGGCGTACACGCTTGCCGGCTCTGTGCTCACGATGGACCGCGCCGTTGCGAACCTTCAGCAGTTCACAGGCGCATCGATTGCGGATGCCACGCGGCTCGCATCGCATAACCCCGCCGCGATGCTCGGCCGGCCCGAGCTGACGCGCCTCGCGCCCGGTAGCCCTGCGAATCTGAACCGCTTTGATGCGGGTGGCCGTTTGATCGCGACTTATATCCAAGGCGAGTTGATCAACTAGCCCGAGACTAGCTGCCTTGCCGTGCACGCCACAGCGCCCCTTCGAGAGGCTGTACGGCAGTGGCATCCACGCGAATCTCCGGCCATGTCGCACGCAGGTGTTCGTCCATCGCGCGAAGCACGCGCGGAATCCTGCCGAGCACACTGCCTGTAAATGCGACGCGTGAGGCATCCACCGCCGCACAGTTTGCAGCACGCATCTTCGAGATGACGAGACTCACCTGCGTCGCCAGTTCCTCGCCCGCATGGTCCAGCACGCCTTGGGCGAGTGCATCGCCATCCTCGGCACAACTCGCCACGACAGTTGTCAGCGAGGCGAAGTCTGGCCGTTCACGCATGTTCGCCCTGGCCACGAGAGATGCTAAATTGTCGAGCTGCCAGGCCTGCTGAATCTCGCGCAGCAGGCACGATTCCACGCCGCGGTCGCGCGCTCGCAGACAGGCGCGAATAGCCTCGAGGCCAATCCAGTTGCCGGAACCCTCGTCGCCGAGCACTGGCCCCCATCCACCGGCCCCCACTGTCGAATCATCCGAACAGCGGCCGGTGACGTGCGATCCGGTTCCAGCTATTACAAGCACCCCCGGACCACCGCGAAACGCCGCGTCGAGTGCAATCTGTTCGTCACCCGTGATGATCACGCCGCCGCTTACCAGCTCGCGCAGAGTTTCCTCCGCCCACCGGCGGACCTCAGCACTCGACGAACCGGCGAGCCCGAAGCACGTGCGGGCAATGGAGTCGCCCGTAATCCCTGCGGCTCCGAGCGCCTCGCGCACAAGGGTGCGCAGGTTCTGAGTCGCAGCCTGCTCTCCCACGTTCATTATCTTGACGGTCGGCCCCGAAGCCTGGCCCCGCACTCGCGTCCCATCCGCGATCCAGCACTCTGTCTTGGTCCCACCCCCGTCCAACGCGACAAAAAACGCCATCCGTCACCGCTCCTGATGCGCGCTGAGCCAATCAGGCGCTAAGCCCGTTATCATAACCTGCAACGTTGCTTCACGTCAGCGCAGCACCGGAGGAGTGAGCCCGCTTGCCCTGTTTCATGAACGCCCTTGCAGTTCTTCTCGCAACGCAGCGGCTCAGTGTTTTCGATCTCGCGCTTGTAGCGGTCTATCTGATCGGCATCACTCTTTTTGGCCTCCGCTTCCGCAAATCACGCGGCGCGGCGACAGCAGATCGCTCACTGAAGAGCTACTTTCTCGCAGACAACACCATCCCCTGGTGGGCCATCGCACTGTCCGTCGTCTCGGCCGAAACCTCCACGTTGACGATCATCTCCATCCCGGGAGTGGCGTTTGCCGGTGACTTCGGCTTCCTGCAGGTCGTCATCGGCTACATGATCGGACGCGTCGTCGTGGCGGCACTCTTTCTGCCGCGTTACTTCGCAGGCGAGATGCTCACCGCCTACCAACTGATCGATCGCCGCTTCGGCCCCACACTGCATAAGGTCACTGCTGCGCTCTTCCTCGTGACCCGTGCCGCTGCAGAGGGCGTCCGCGTCTTCGCTGTGTCGATCGTCGTCGGAATTGCGATCGGCACCCGTGACGTTCTCTCTATCGGAATCATCTCGGCGTTGACGTTGCTCTACACCTTCGAAGGCGGCATGGCGGCGGTGGTGTGGACTGACGTCGTTCAGATGGCGATCTACGTCGGCGGAACTGTGGTCGCGCTGCTTACACTCGGCTCGCACGTGCAGGGTGGATGGCCGGTGATTCATTCTGTGGCATCCGCCGCGGGCAAGTTCCATATGTTCAACTTCGCCATGAACCTGACGACAACCTACACCTTCTGGGCTGGCGTTCTCGGCGGTACCTTCCTTACCATGGCCTCGCATGGCACCGACCAACTCATGGTGCAACGGCTGCTCGCTGCGCGGAATCAGCGCCAATCCACAGCGGCGCTGCTCAGCTCCGGAGTCGTGATCTTCCTGCAGTTTGCACTGTTCTTGCTGATCGGTGCAGGCCTCTACGTCTTCTATCAGCAACATCCAGGCGCCACCTTCCGCACCAACGACTACATCTTTCCCACGTTCATTGTGCGCGAGATGCCAATCGGCATTGCCGGCCTGCTCGTCGCTGCAATTCTCGCCGCTGCAATGTCGAATCTCTCCGCTGCTCTTAACTCCCTGTCTTCAACAACCGTCGTCGACTTCTACATGCGTCTGCGCCCCAACGCCGACGATCACGAACGCGCCATCATCGCAAAGTCTTCGACTGTGATGTGGGCTCTGGTGCTCTTTGCCATTGCCATTTACTCGGTGAAGGCCGGTGGCAAGGGACACGTCGTAGAGATCGGTCTCTCTATCGCCTCGGTCGCCTATGGGTGCCTGTTAGGCGTCTTCCTGCTCGGCACACTAACTCGTTTCGCCACTGAACTCGGCGCAATCCTCGGCATGATTTGCGGCTTCGTTCTCAACCTCTGGATCTGGCAAGGAGCATTCCCCGTGCATCTCGGCCCCGTTACGATTCCGCATATCGCCTGGACCTGGTACGTCCTCATCGGTGCGGCTGCAACCTTCCTCATCGGTGCGTTGGCGAGCCTGTTCCTCGGCAAACGCACACGCTCCCAGCGCACCGCAGCTGTGAATGCGCTCTTGCTCCTATGTCTTTGTCTCCCACTTGCGGGGCTCGCCCAAAAGCCTGCACACCAACAATCATCAACGCGAGGGCCCGGCACGCTCATTCCGCCCGACTTCGCTCCGGTCTCCGCACTGGTCAACCAAGGCATCGCCGAGCATCGACTTCCGGGTGCCGTCCTCCTCGTCGGCCACAGCGGCCGCGTCGTCTTCGAGCACGCCTATGGGAACCGCAAGCTAGCTGGCGAACCCGGTCTCAACGGTAGGCCCTCGCCGGCTGAGCCCATGACCGAAAACACCATCTTCGACATGGCGTCGCTTTCCAAGTGCCTTTCCACCGCGATCGCCATCATGCAAATCTACGAGCAAGGAAAGCTTACCTTCGACGAACCCGTCGAGCAGATTCTTCCCGGCTTCAATCCCGACCACGACACCGAACGCGCGAAGGTCACCGTGCGCATGCTGTTAACGCACTACTCCGGTGAGCCCGCCGACGTGAACCTGAAAGACCCATGGGGACTGGCCAAACCCGATAAGGCCGAGGGCATCCATCGCGCGCTTACGACGCCCCTGCAATCCGCTCCCGCTGCCGTCTTCCGCTACTCCGACATCAACTTCATCCTGCTGGGCTACATCGTCGAGACACTTTCCGGCGAAACGCTCGATGTTTACGCACAGGAACACATCTTCAAGCCGCTCGGCATGACGGAGACGCGTTATCTACCTATTGATAAAGCGTGCGGCCCGCACAAAACCATCGGCGCCGCGATCGCCTGGACGCCCGCTCCGCGCGGGCACTCACGCCACGCCTGCCCCACGGGCGACTGGAGCACTTCCCTGCTCAGCCGAATTGCTCCTACGACGCACGACGATGAGAGCAAATCGAACCCCGCTGCGAACCCGCACTTCGACAAGCTCACGCGCGGCACCGTCCACGATCCCACGACGCGCCGCATGGGAGGAGTGGCTGGCCATGCCGGCGTCTTCTCCACCGCGCATGATGTCTCGCGCTTCGCGCAATCGTTGCTCGATCGCCTTGCCGGCAGACCTTCGGACTTCCCGCTGCAGCAGTCGACGCTGCTGCTCATGACCATGCCCGAGCAGCCCGGAGCCTACGCCGGACAACTCACGCTGGCGAACAGCGCAGAGCAATCTGCCTTCATCCATGGAGAAAAGGGCGCGGAGCCCGGGCTCGCCCCGCGCTATCCGGCCATCCACGGGCAGGACTTGCGCGGCTTCGGCTGGGATATCGATACAGCGTTCTCAAAGCCACGCGGTATGCTCTTCCCCATCGGAAGCTTCGGTCACACCGGTTTCACCGGTACAACACTGTGGATGGATCCCGGCTCCGACACTTACGTCGTCCTGCTCGCCAACGCGATTCACCCGCGTGGCAACGCGCCAATCTCGAACCTCCGCGGCGAAGTCGCTACGGCGGTTGCCCAGGCACTGCAGCTATATTCCAACGCGGTATCTACCAATCCACAATCCACTACGACGCAAACGGGGTTGTCGACTCTAACCGGCATCGACGTCCTCGAATCCGATCACTTCGCCGAACTAACGGCACTCGCAACACAACACGACAACACACTGCGCCTCGGCATCCTCACAAATCAATCCGGGCTCGATGCACACGGGCGCCGCACCATCGACATCCTCTCGTCCGATCTCCCAAAAGTCATCTCCGGAGCGAAGCTCACCACGATCTTCTCGCCCGAGCACGGCATCTTCGGCAAGCAGGACACGACATCTTTCGGCCCCGAAACCGATCCCACCACCGGCCTCGTCGTCGCCTCGCTCTACGGCCCGCACGATGCCGACAAGCGCCCATCACACGATCAACTCAAAGACATCGACGCCGTCGTCATCGACCTGCAGGATGCTGGCGTCCGCACCTACACCTACGAGGCCGTCACCGGCTACTTCCTCGAGGCCGCCGCTCGTGAGCAGCACGACTTTCACCACACGCTCAACATCGTCGTGCTCGACCGTCCCAATCCGATTGGCGGCGTTGCGGCGCAGGGCCCTGTCTCCGATCCCGGCCACGAAAACTACACGGACTACGGCCAGATCCCCGTCCGCCATGGCATGACGCTCGGCGAACTCGCGCGCTTCTACAACGGCACGAAACACATCGATGCCCCACTTACCGTTATTGCCATGCAGCATTGGACACGCTCGGAATTCTACGACGACACCGGCTTGCCCTGGGTGAACCCCAGCCCGAACCTCCACAACCTCACCGCAACGATCCTGCTGCCCGCGCTTACATTGCTCGAAGCGACGAACGCCACCGTCGGCCGCGGCACACCCACGCCCTTTGAACTCATCGGAGCCGGCCTTCCGCCCAAGGACAAAACCACCGGCTCCCAACCGCCAGTGTGGTTCCACGCTGCTGACGTCTCCACTGCACTCAACGCGCGCCATATCCCTGGTGTCACGTTCGCTGCGACGACTACAACGGTCGACAATGATGCGATTCATCCTTACCACGGCCAGATAATCGAAGCGGTGCGCATCTCTGTCACCGATCGCGACGAATTGGACTCGCCAGAGCTTGGCGTCGAGATTCTCAGTGCCCTATACAAGCTCTATCCGGAACAGTTCCACCTGGAGCGAGCCGCGAACCTTCTCGCCAACGCCGCGACACTCGATGCGATCAAGCGCGGTGACGATCCGCGCTCAATCGCCGCCACCTGGCAGCCCTCGCTCACTGACTACAAAACCGCACGCGAACCATATCTGCTTTACAAGTAACTAACGCTTCGCGGGAATCGCATCCCAGATCGCCGGATCCTCCTCGCCAAGCACCCACGCACACACACCCTGCAAGCCGAGTTGCGTCGCCAGCTCATACCGGTCCATGAACGCCCGCTTGTCCGTGTAGAAGACCCACTCGCGCGTCTGATCGCGCGTGAAATAAAACCATGGTGTGTGATCATCATCGTCCCACTGCAGTTTGCCGTTGTAAGTCGACCGCAGAAATTCCGCATTCGTAAATGACAGTGACTCAGCCGTCGGATTTGGCTTTTGCTCCGGCTTGTTCCAACCTGGATCGCCGGCGAACCAGTGATAGCCGTAAAGCGCGATGCCAAGCGACAGCTTTTCTTTAGGCACGTCTTTCATCGCGTATCTGAGGTTCTCAACAGTCCACTCCCACCCATCGACAGGACCTGGCGCCGTGTAGCGCGAATGCTGATCGTAGGTCATCAAACAGATCAAGTCCACCGACTCAGCGAGAGCCTTCAGATCGTAACCGCCGCGCCACTCCTCGAACATCCACTTCGCATAAGGCAGCGAACCGGCATGTCCAGGCGCGTTCGGCACAGTGGCGATCTGAACCTGCAGTCCCTGGCCGTGCAGCACCTCGGCACTGCGTCTCACCAGCGCAGAAAGACCATCCCGATCTACCCACATAACGTGTTCCAGGTCGAAGTGGATCCCCGCGTATCCATGTTCCTTGCACTCACGCACAAGCGCGCGATTCATCACATCCTGCGCCTTCGGGTCGCTGAACAGTTCGTGAAGCTGCTGCTTGTCGAAGAGCACGACGATCGGGATCACCTGCACATGCGCGGCTTTCGCCTCGTTCAGCACCCGGCGATTCGGCTCGCCGCTCACCAGTCCATGCGCATTCACGGCGTACCAGGTCGGGACGAGGATATCGATTTTGTCCCTGTGCTGCTCAAATGAATGCACCGACGCCGCGTTCTCCTGCAAATAGAAGAGTGTCTTCTGCGCCACGCCCTTCAAGCCAACTCCACTTAGACACACGCACACCAGCACAGCCGCAATTCGTCGCACAGAGCCTCACAAAGGACCGATTGAAATCCGTATCCATTGTGCCATTGGGTCGTTCGCGAATTACGAGTCTGCTCAGTACATCGCCGTCAGGCCCAGGGAACTTGAAGGTGTCTAGTGTCCCCTGCCTTCCATCTCCACTTCGGTCTTCAGGTTTTTAAGATCACGATTGATCGTTGCAACCGCGACAACACTATCACCAATCCTGAAGGCGACGGCACAATCCCTGGCTTCCAGATTCCCATCAACCTGAACCGCATCCCATTTTTCCGCATGGCCAATGTATCTGATCGTAAGGTCATACTGTTGCGTCCAGAAGAACGGCACAGCATCGAACCGCTCTTTACGTCCTAGCATGTTTCTCGCCGCCGCCTGCCCCAGGCGCTCGGATACCACCCAATGCTCGATGCGAGTAAGTTGCCCTGACCGTGGGTCGGGCCAACGCGCGATATCTCCCGCCGCAAAGATTCCCTTCGCGCTGGTCTCCAGAAACTCATCCACCACAACGCCGTTATCGACCTTTAACCCAGCCTTCTCTGCGAAATTAACAACCGGTCGCACCCCCACGCCGAGGACAACAAAATCCGCTTCGACGACAGTGCCCTTGCTGAGAACTGCTTTGCGGCCATCGAGCCGTGCGATCGTCTCGCCTTTATGGAAGATCACTTCGTGGGCTTCGTGCAATTCCCGAACGAACTTCCCCACCTCCTTACCGAAAACAGGTTCGAGCGGGTCTCCTTCTCTCACCGCAATATGCACTGCGATACCCCGTTCACGCAGCGACGCCGCAACTTCCAGCGCAATGAAACTTGCTCCCACGATGAGAACCTGTTTAGCGGTCGTTGCTGCTTTTATCAGTCTCCTTGAGTCTGCCCAACTGCGCAGATAGAATAGCTGGGAATTGTCAGCACCGGGAACTGGGATTCGTACTGGCTCCCCTCCCATCGCCAGCAGCAGCGCGCTAAACCCATAGGTCTTTCCATTCTCGAGCTTGACCTCTTTCTTCTGCGGATCAAAAGAAGCCACGCGTGAGTTGAGCACCAGTTCAATCTTCTGCTCTTTGAAGAAGTCATCGGATCGTAGTGGCATCCAATCATCGGGCGCGGTGCCGCTCAGGTAGTCCTTCGAAAGATTGGGGCGATCGCAAGGTGGGTCGCTGTCGGCGGACAGTATCGTCAACGGGCCTTGATATCCTTCATGCCTCAGAGTCACAGCTGCAGCCATTCCGGCGCCGCCACCGCCCACGATGACAATCGATTCAGGATGGGCGTGTGCCTCCGCCGGGCTCGCGACAACCGGACCCGGCTGCGGCAGCTTGTCACGAACAAACAAGGTGTCGCCGATCTGCTCTACGCGCCAGCATGGGATCGGATCGAAGGCAGGATTTCGCAGCACCTCGCCGGTCTTCAGGTTGAAGCACGCATGGTGAAGCGGGCATCGGATCTCGTCGCCGACAATCAAGCCCTTTGCGAGCGGCCCGCCATAGTGCGTGCAATGAGCGCCAATGGCGACGAACCCGGAGTCGCGGCGGATCAACAGCACATCGTCGTCCCCAACTTTACCCTCAACAATGTTGCCTTCGGAGACTCGGTCAACCTCGATCCCCTTGCCGAAATCCAATCCATCGTTGTCTGCCATCGCGTTTGTCCTCGCAGGTTGCGCGTCGAGCCGCTTCGTTCAGCGTTCTGAGAATATCTCTTCCACCTGATCCTCATACCGGATGCGGAGGAGTCCATTTGTTGACGTGAAAAAGATGCAATACGGAGGGCCTGATATCCTTAAGGCGACCACGCGGAGGGATGTGTGAGTGGTTGAAACAGGCGGTCTTGAAAACCGCTTTGCCTTAACGGGCAACGGGGGTTCGAATCCCTCTCCCTCCGCCAGCTTTTTTGCTGACCTCGGTCTCTTATCCCCATGTAGCAATTCGTTTCCTATGGGCCACCCGCGAGTGAAACGCATTTGCTCTTAGCCCCTGCCGTAGTCTCTTGGCTTTTTCGCCGGTGACGCCAAATCAGTTGGCCGACGGCTTTTCGACATGATCGATGGCAAGCACGTCGACCTGAGTTTTCTCCGCGGTGAGCTTCAGCCCCAGCTGCTCCTGGATAGCCTCAAAGAGGCTCGGAGCGGGCTCTACACCATCCGCCGGTTTCGGAAAGGATGGCGGGTGGCCGTTGAACATGGATTCATCCAGTGTAAAGGTAACGTTTAAATCGTATCTGCCAGTTAGACCCGTCTGATCCACCACAGGGCGGTCCAGGACAAGTGATTGCAGAAAATTTGTAAAGGCCGAAACGGGTGAGTTGTATGCAAACAGCATGGCCCCGGTCGGGGTAGCCTGCATGCCGACACCATGCAAATTACCGTTCGGCTGCGTCGGCTTGAGCTTTGCGCCATCTTTTCCAACGGTGAGAACGAAGGCCGAAAGCTCCCGCTTCTCATGATGAAACCTCAACTGAAAACGGTTCGCGAGGAGTTTCCGGATCATGATTCGCACCTGGTCAGCGGTCGGCGTTCCTTCCACATCAGGCGTGCCATCAATATCGTACCGATCTTCCTCTATCCAGTCCGGAGCGCCGGTGATCTGCTTCATCTGGACGCTATAGGCAAACATCATCAGATCAGCCAGCGAAGAGTTGACGGTTATCAGGTGGCGCCCTCGAAACGTAAGCACCTGCATCGTTCCGCCGTCCTTGTCATTCGGCTTAATCGTGGCAACCTCGATCCCAGGCTCAGCGTCAGCGGGCATCAACTTGCGAGGCGCTGGCGGAGCCGGAATTGCCCAGGCCGCCTCACTGGTCGGACGCGACAGCTCCAGGGCCAGAGGCGTAACGCCTTGTGTCCACGTACCGGTAATGGAGTTATCGGCCGCGTTCAACTTGCCTTCGTAGGTCGTACCTGTGTTTTCGATCGCGAACTTCACCGTCGAGCCGTCCTGCGAGATGGAGGACACGCTGAACGGCTGTGCACTTTCATCAATGCTGTAGAGCTTGGCCTGCAACCGGCCATCCTCTCTGGTGACGACCAGGATCATTCGGAGATCCTTGCCTGCCTTGAGCGTTCCCTGCCAGTTGCCGGTAAGGTCCTGGGCACACAGAGCGCCACCCATCAGCACTCCAAATACCAGTCCCAGCGCCGCAGCCAATCGCAACAACTTACTCACAGAACGTCCCCTTCACAGCCTCTCCAAAATTCTATGGGAGGGCCGCTGTTCCCAGCGAAAAGAGCGAATGGGAGCCAGAAACTTGCTGGCTCCCAATCGCCCTCCTGAGATTTCGGGTTAGAACTGCAGGTTTGCGCGGACTTCGATCTGCCTCGCGCCGCCGTTACCGTTGTTGGAGCCGTAGGCTGTAGATGTGGTTCCAAACGTGGAGCTTTGGACACTGTTATTGCCTGAATAGTTTGAATTCAGGCCGAGCCACGAGACGTGGTTGAACGCATTCAGGAACACACCCTGAAGTTTGAAGTTCATCTCCCTATAGACCGGAATCAGCTTCGTCAAAGCCAGGTCGGTGTTGAAGTTGCTGGGGTTGTGCAGCCACACCAGACGTCCGATTGTTCCGGGGGTGTAGTTCGGGGTGATGTACGCGCTGTTCGCCTGTCCGTTCACCTGATTGATGTACTTGGGATCGAACATACTCACATACGGTTTGCCAGGCACACGGCGGGCGTGCATCTGGTGTTGCAGTTGTGACGGTGTGACATTGTTCAACGTGATGCCGCCGTCATTTCCGTTGAAGGTCTGGGTCCCGCCCGTCAAGAGTGTGGGCTCGCCGCTCTGCCAGGTGACGATCGTTCCGATCGTCCAGCCTCCGATCACAGCGTTGGCCACCGCGTTCTGATTGAAGAAGTGCCTTCCACGGCCGAATGGCAGATCATACGTTCCGCTGGCGTGCATCACATGCCGCACGTCGAACGCGCTTGGGAAGTAGTTCAGGCCAAGGTTGCGCAGCGTGTAAAAGCCGGAAGCGCTGTTACTGCGACCACCATAGTAGCCAGGGGCAATGCTTCCCTGCGGGCCGGTGCCCAGCGACTTGGAGAAAGTGTAGTTGACGTCGAACTGCATGCCGTGGTTCGCGCTCTGGCGGAAATCAACCTGCATCGCGTTGTAGTTGGAATATCCATAATTACCCAGCTCAAGGGTTGAGCCGCCGGCCGCGAATGGATTCTCCTGGAAGAAGTTGATCGGATAGGTTCCGGTTCCAGGAACTCCCTGCGCAGCGCATGGGCCGAAGTTCGCGCCAATGAGCGAGCAGAGATAGGTCGAGTTCCCCGCCAGAAAATTGGCGAACGCTCCCGCTTGCCCCTGGCTCACATAAGTGAGGAACTGTCCGCTGGTATAGTTCGATGCCCCCGAGGTTTTGAATGCCTGATCCAGAATCGGCGTGGCGTTCGGCCCCTTGATTGTCGCGCCGTTGGAGAGCGCAAGGTTGGTTTGTGCTGCCTTGAAGTCATTCAGGAAGCCGTTTTCGAAGATATTTACCTCGTTGTAGTTCTTCGTCAGCCACTGGTTCTTGGCGACGTTGCCTACATAGCGAACTTCAATCACATTGTTCTGGGTCAGCTGACGCTGTATACCGAACTCCCACGACTCCACGTACGGCTGTTTGATATGGGGGTCAAATGTCGCAAATGTCGGGTAAGTGAAGGTCACGAAGGATTCCGGAACTACAGGTTGAAAGGGCGAGGGCGATGTCGACGTAGTTGCCGGAAGCGGTCCTCCAAGGAGCACCGAGCCCGCGTTGTAGAGCCCCGGACCTGGCGCAAATCCAGGAGACGGTGCGACCGGGTTGGCAACGTAATAGGTGTTGAAGTTGTATCCACCGTTGGATCCGATGCTCCAGAAGTTCTGCGCTCCCTCCGTGTAGTTCTTGAGAGTGAAGCTGCCTCGGATCACGCTCTTGCCTTCGCCGAAAATTTTTCCAATCGCTGTGTCGGTAGTTTCATGTGGGTTCCATGCGAATCCGATGGTAGGCTCCGGATGGACATAGGTAGGAGCATAGGACTGGGCCGCGGGCGCCTGCACCGGATTCATATTTCCTGTCAGAGTACCGGGTTTGAAGATGTTGCCGACACCCGACGGTCCCCAGAGGTCTGGGATGGACGGATGCGTATAGAAGCCGGTCTCATCCGTTGAAGCCCCGGTGAAGTCCCAACGCAAACCTGCATTCACCGTGAGCGTGGGCAGCGCCCTCCACGAGTCCTGAACGAACAACGCCGATTGCGTCAGGCGCTCGTGCAGGTCGAAGCTGATACCCGGCTGGAACTGTTTCGTGTTGATATTCACGAACTGGCCAAGGCTGTAATACGTCATGCGCCCGTTGAGCGTGGCATAGAGTCCCTCCACGTCGCCCGGGGCTGAGGATGGGCCATCGGCAACCGAATTATCCAGCGCGGTCTGCACGGGATCGCCGCCGCTGATGTAATTGACGCCAACATAGGGCACGAACTGATTGTTGTAGTAGTGGTCGACCTCCGTTGCTGCCTCTACGCCGAAGGCGATCGTATGTTTGCCGTGAGACCAGGTCGTGGCATCCTTGATGCTCAACACCGGGTAGAGCGAACCACCCTTAAGGTTCGCGAATCCGTTGACTCCGCTGTTCAACCCAAAGCCGAAGGCCAGTTGGCCCTGCTCAACCATGTCTGGCGTCGGGGTTCCGATGCCTTGCGAGTTGTAAATGAAATCGGTGTAAAGGTAACCGACACGAAAGGCGTTCACGATGTTTGGCTTCAATGTCCAATCGAAGCCCGCAACCACCTGGTAGTTTCTTTCAACGTTACTGTAGCCCTGGTTTGAGTACAGCGGCCCCGGATAAGGTGGCGCGCCCTGGTTGATGTTGTACATGTTGGACTCGTTCACGACTCCAGTAAGCCGGAAGTTCGAAGTCACGTTGTAGTCCACCCGGGCACTTGGGAAACGCTGGTCCGTAGATCCCTTGCTCTGAAAGCTGAGCAGGTTGTGATTGAGATCAAGCGGCGAGAGGCTTGTGCCGGGTTCTGCCGACGCGGCTTGAATATTGGCCAGGTCGCCGGCGATGACCGGGTTAATGGTGCTCGTACAGGTGGCGCAACCCGCGCTGGCGCCGGCCTTTAGTACATTCACCGTCTCGGTCTGGTTTGTTGTCGCATTCACATAGGTATAAATGCCGGAGAGTGCGAGGGGTGTAGCCACCACAGTTTGTGCCAACTGCGAGGCCGGCCGGCGATAATTGGCCAGGCTGACAAAGAAGAAGAGCTTATCCTTGAGGGCCGGACCGCCGACACTGCCTCCGAAATCATTAACGATCAGAGCATCTCGCGGAAGCCCTGCGTTGTTGTTACTCCAGCTATTCGCATTCATCGCCCGGCTGCGGTAGTCCCAAAACAGCTGGCCGTGGTACTGGTTGGTGCCGCGCTTGGTCAGAAAACCGATGTCCATGGTCGAGGTGCCTCCCTTGGAGGCATCCAACTCGCCGGTCTCTACCGTCATCTCCTGAGTGGTCTCGAGGCGTTGCGTCGTAACGGATCCATTGGTGTCGAAACCCCCGCTCTTGAAGCGGTTCGTCACCGTGGAGAAGCCGTTCGCGCTCATGTTGACTGCGCCGCCTGGCAGATTGTTGAAGTTGTCGTCCACCGCGCCGGGCACAAGGAACGCGAGTGATGAGACATCGCGGGCCAGCGTAGGCAGATCTGCAACCTGCTTCATGTCGATATTCGTAGACAAGGTGTTTGACGTTGTATTCAGAATCGGGCTGCGATCAGCTTCCACGCTGACCGTCTCTGTCGTTGCGCCGACCTTGAGCGCGACGGCAAGATTCGTCACCTGATTCGTTGTGATCGTCACCTTCGCATACTGGCTGGAGCTGAATCCGTCCTTACTGACAGTCAGGGTATAAACAGCGGGATTCAGATACGGAATGACGACCGTACCGTTATCCTTCGTCGTCACGGTATGTACGTCGTTCGTGTCGAGGTCCTTCAGCACAAGCTTCGCTCCGGGGATGAGCGCGCCCGCGGAATCCGTAACGGTCACATTCAAGGACCCAGTCGACATATCCTGCGCGTTACAAAGAACTCCAAATGCGATGAAACAGAACGAAATAAAAATGGCTGAATAAGAACGAGCAATCCTGGAACGTTGCCTCAGCGACCTAACCCATTGCATAACTAACCCTCCAAAATGATCCAACTGGTTTTGCTCTACAGCTTGGTTGAAAGGAGAAGGCCCTTTTACGTATGGAATAACGTATGCATCGTTGTATTCTTTGGTTCGCTAACCTGTCAAATAGGTTAGTGGAGATGTCTGACATATTTGAGACTGCAAAAACAGTCGCAATTAACTCGCAGTTTTGGCTGCGAGCTGGGTAGGAACATCCTTCAGTCCAGGAAGCTGATTCAAGCGACAGCGTTCAGAACTCACGGAACGCGTCAAGCAGATCGGCGACCTGCGAAAGTTTTCGCTACAGTCGATTGTCGAATGGGATTGGAATACGGAAAGTGATTGATTCAATGGTCGGGGCGGAGGGATTCGAACCCCCGACCCTCTGCTCCCAAAGCAGATGCGCTACCAGACTGCGCTACGCCCCGACACACTCATTTTCCCATAACCGCGCTGCGATCACCCAACCGCTCCGCGCTGCGTGTTCAAACCTTATCGCCAGCCAGGAGCGCCAGCCTGATGCAACAAGGCTCCGCCCAGCCACAACAAGAGGAAGAACGGCGCCATCGCCATCGCCATCAGGCCCAGGCCGATCAGGAGCATGAACACCCAATCCTTCCAGGTATCCCGCCGTCCTGCCGCAAGACTGCGCTCCAGGAGGAAGTAGTTGCGACGATTCGCGCGCCACGCAATATCGAAAAGATTGCCCGCAAATGGAATCGCGCCTACACCCACCTCAATGCCGAGATTTGCCACCATGCGGGCGATCGTCACAATCGGCACACCGCGAAAGAACGCCGCCAGCACGATGATGCAGCTCGCAAGCCCGCCTACAAAATCACCTATCCCCGGAATGAATCCGATAATGCCGTCGAGCCCGAAGCGAATCGATGTACCCGGCACACGAAACCACGTATCGAGCACACGTGAGAGCAGATCGAGGTTCTCATCGCGAAACGTTCCACCCGCTCCACGAAATCTCGGATTCAACCGCCCCGAGTCCACCACGCCAGGCGGCAGCACTTCTCCGTATCCCGTCTTCATCGTCATAGCCCCGCATGCTCCCTTCGTCCCCGACGAATTGGATGCTACAATCAATGACTGTACGGCGGCTATAGTTCAGTGGCAGAACGCCGCTCTGTGGCAGCGGATGTCGTGGGTTCGAACCCCACTAGCCGCCCCAATTCTTCCTCTCCACGGGGCCCGTCCCCTTCAGCCGCTCCCAGTTTTCCGCGTCTGTTGTGAGATCTACTTTGCCGCGCGCCGCAAAAGCTCCCGAGCCAGTCTCCGCATCGCCGCCGCCCTCCACACCGAACCTCTTCGTCGGCACCTCCGGCTGGGCCTATCCCAGTTGGAAACCCGCGTTCTACCCACCCAAAGTTCCTGCCCGTTCGTTTCTCAACTACTACGGCTCACAGCTCACGGCCGTCGAAGTCAACTACACCTTCCGCGCCTTCCCCACCAGCACACAGCTTGAAAACTGGCAGGCTGCCGTCCCCGCTGGTTTCCGCTTCAGCTTCAAGGCTCCCCAACGCATTACGCACTTCGCCCGTCTGCGCGACTGCGAAGCGCTCGTCCAGAGCTTTCTTGGCGCACTTGCGCCCATGCGCGCCGGCACTCTCGGCCCACTGCTTTTCCAGCTTCCGCCAAACTTCCAGGCCAACCGCGAGTTGCTCGCAAGCTTTCTCTCGCTCTCCTCCTTCCGTCATTCGCACGTCCCGCTCGCCTTTGAGTTTCGCCACAAGAGCTGGTTCACCGACGAGATCTTCTCCCTCATACGCGAACACAACGCCGCGCTCTGCGTCGCCGAAAGCGATGACCTCGAGACGCCTGATATTCAGACGGCTTCCAATCGTTGCTACCGTCTCCGCCGCTCCGGCGGCTACACCGAAGCCGAACTCGACACGCTCGCCGAACGTTTCGTCACACTCGCACGCAACGGCGAAGTCTATGTATTCCTTAAACACGAAGACGAACCCATCGGCGCCCTCAACGCCATGCACCTTCAGCAGCGTGCGGCCGCGTTATCTTCTCGATCATCGCGAGGCACCCACGGATGAGTGGTTCGTGTAACACCTTGCCTCCGGAGTTTCCACCGTTTCATCCGCGTCGCTGGCTCACCAATGGTCACCTGCAGACAATCGCAGGAAATTTCCTTCCACGCCACAATCATCTTCCGCCATCGGTAACGGAATTCGTCGAAGTTTGCCCCGCGCGCGGCACGCAGATCTCCAGCCAGGTCCTCTGCGAGTGCCACTGGCAGCCCGCCGTGGTGCGCGCCGAGCGCCCCGCCATCCTCATCCTTCACGGCCTCGAAGGCTCCTCGCAATCGCAGTACGTCATCGGCAACGCCAATAAATTCTGGAATGCCGGCTGCAACGTCATTCGCATGAACATGCGCAACTGCGGCGACCAGAAGTACGGAACCGCAAAACTTACGCCGACGCTCTATCACTCCGGACTCTCCAACGACGTCAAGCGCGTGATGCAGTTTTTCCTTGAGCGTGAGCACCTTCAAAGCGTCTCGCTGATCGGCTACTCCATGGGCGGCAACCTCGTCCTCAAACTCGCCGGCGAACTCGGCGATGCCGCCCCGCCCCAACTCACCAGCGTCGTTGGCGTCTCTCCCGTTGTCGATCTCGCGCAGTCCGTCGACGCACTCCACCAACCGCAGAACCGCCTCTACGAGCTCAGGTTTCTGCGCGCACTGCTCAAGCGATTCCGCCGCAAAGCCACGTTCTTCCCGCGCGCCTTCGATCCCCAGGTCGCCACCGGTATCGGCTCCATGCGCGAGTTTGACAATCGCATCACCGCGCTCTACTGCGGCTTTCAGTCCGCCGACGACTACTACTATCGTGCCGCCTCCGCGCGGGTGCTCGATCGCATCACCGTCCCCACGCTCCTCATCCACGCGTGCGATGACCCCTTCATCCGCTTCACTCCTGACACCCGCGCCATCATCGAAGCCAACCCCCACATTACGCTGCTCGAAACCGAGCGCGGCGGCCACTGCGCCTTCCTCGCGACGCCCGAACCCGCCAGCGGCCATGATGGCTACTGGGCCGAGCAGGCCGCGCTCCGCTTCGTCCTCGCGCAGGCTCGGGGAACCCCGCGCGATGCTCCCGCGCATCCCTTCTCAATAAACCCTGTATCCTGAAGCCAAATGCACGCCGAATGGACCGCCGAGTGCTCGGCCGAAGATCCCATGCTCGTTGTTCCGTGGGCTGATTCCGATCAGCCCGGCCTGCATTTTGTAAATCTCCGCGAAGAACCTTACTCCATCGCCGAGATTCCAGAAGCTGACCGCTTCCCCGACCTCGCGCGCGCGCTCCGGTCTCTCAACGCCAACCGCTCGCCCTTCCTCACGGCCAAGTGTGATGCCTGGCCCATCTCACCACGCGACGGCACCGAGCTCGAAGCCATGCGCAAAGAGCTCATGCTCTTCGAAGACGAGGCCACCTTCGCGTTCACCAGTTACATCGATCTTCTCTGGCGTGAGCGCGCCATCTTTGCCTCCGCGCACCAGCAGCAGGACCGCCTCGACCGCCTCGCGCGCCGTGCTGCCAAACTCGCTCATCCGGAATCCATGCTGCAATGTGTCCTGCGTCCCGCGATGGTTGATCTCGGTGCTCCGCTGGAAGGCTTCGCAACAACTCTCTACGTCACCTCGCTCGGTTCTGACGCAGAGATTGCGAATCGTCGCTGGGCCAGCGCGCTTGAAGACGTCGTCGATCTGCTGCGCAGCCGCGAGTTCGAAGTCAATCGGACCTCCGCTACAATCGATACATAGCCTCGGCGGTTGTGGAACGGAATGTTCCCCGTGGAACATTCATTTGTATGTCGCTAAGAAATGTTGAAAACGAAGTTTTCTGTGGAATAAGGCTGTAGCCCGGGCGAATAACGGGCGAGTAGCTCAATTGGATAGAGCACGGACCTTCTAAGTCCGGGGTTGCAGGTTCGATCCCTGCCTCGCCTACCACCTTGTCTAAGTGAGTTTCGCCAGCGCGGGACCACCTTACAGCGCCGGCTCGCTCTCGCTCGCAGGCATGTGTACCGCCGGCTGCGGATGCCGCCTGCTGAAACCCGTTGCGTGCCGTACACCGGCTGCCCCAAGAAACGCCAGCTCCAGCGCGCAAACACCATCCCACTGCCAGCGCGACCACGCCAGGGTCGCCAACGCCGAGCCCAGTGCTCCTCCCACGAAGTACATCGTCATATAGATCGTGTTCAGCCGGCTGCGCGCCTGTGCTCCCAGGCCGAAGATGCGTGTCTGGTTCGCTACCTGCATCATCTGCGCGCCGACATCCAGCACGATCACGCCGATCACCAGTCCCAGCATGTGCATCGCTACCGTCATATGCGCGCGCTCTGACAGCCAAAGCAACACATAGGAAACCGTCAGCACGCCACCCGCCGCTGACGCCACATAGCGCGTGCCACGCTTGTCCGCGAGCCTTCCCGCCAGCGGGGCCGTCAACGCGCCGGCCGCACCCACGAAGCCGAACGTACCCGCAACGCCCGCGCCCATGCCGTAGTGCGCCTGCAGCATGAATACCAGCGTCGTCCAGAAGCAGCTGAACGAAGCGAACACCAGTCCACCCAGCGTTCCCGCTTCGCGAAGCAGCGGTTCTGTGCGAAACAGTGTCCACAACGACTTCATCGTCTCCCGGTACGTCAGCGACTCGCGCGGGAGCATGCGCGGCATTCCGAAAAAGATGAACGGAATAAACGCCGCGTTCATCACCGCGGCCACCAGAAAGACCGTTCGCCAGCCGCTGAACCGGCTCAGCCATCCTGCAAAGCTGCGCGCCAGCAGAATGCCCAGCAGCAGCCCGGTCATCACGGTGCCAATCGCTCGCCCCCGCCGTTCTGCCGGCACCAGGTCTGGCGCCATCGGCAGCGCCACGTGCGTCACCGAGGCCATCAGGCCAATCAGCACGCTCGCCACAATCATCCACGGAAGATTCTGCGCAAACGCCGCCAGCACCAGCGCCAGCGTCACGCCCAGGTACATCCGCACCATCAGCCCGCGGCGTTCCGCGACATCTCCCAGCGGCACGAAAAACAGCAGCCCCGCCGCGTATCCCACCTGCGTAGCCACCGCAACAAAGCCAACCTGCCGCGCATCCGCGCCGAGACTGCTGCCGATGACAGACAACAGCGGCTGGTTGTAATACAGGGACGCAACGCCGACAGCGCACGCGACCCCCAGGAAGGGCAACGCCCACCGTCCACCTAGCGCTCCCTTGGACGCTATATCGGACCGCTCCACCATGATTCCCAACTCTTTGAGTCTACACAGTTATCGGCTTCCACTCTTCCACCGTCTGACGACCTATTCCGAGCATTTATCATTAAAGAGTTGGGCACTATGCAGACCCAGATGCAGACCGAAACCATCGCGATTGCCATGTCCGGCGGCGTCGACTCCTCGACCGTGGCCGCGATGCTGCACGCCCAGGGGCATACCGTCGTCGGCCTGACCCTGCAGCTTTGGAATCAGCGTCGTCTCGCCGGCCGTGAGGGCATGCCGGAGAGTGTCCAAGGCCGCTGCTGCTCCATCGACGACGTCTACGATGCCCGCCGGGTCGCCGAGCACCTCGGTATCCCTTACTACCTCGTCAATGCGCAGGACCGCTTCGAGGCTGAAGTTGTCCGCCCGTTTGTCTCGGAGTACCTCGCCGGCCGAACGCCGATCCCCTGCACCCTCTGCAACAACCACCTCAAGTTCGACCAGCTCCTCGCTACCGCCCGACAGATCGGTGCCGAGAAAATCGCCACCGGCCATTACGCGCGCAATCACTTCGACCCGGAGCGGCAGCGCTGGATACTCTCTCGGCCTACAGACCGCTCCAAGGACCAGACCTATTTCCTCTTCGGTCTCACCCAGGCGCAGCTCTCGCGCACGCTTTTTCCTCTCGGCGAACTGCACAAGCCCGCCGTGCGCGAAATGGCCGCCGACGCCGGGCTTGCGCTCGCCACCAAGCCCGATTCGCAGGAAATCTGCTTCATTCCCGGCGGGAGCTACTCGCAGTTCCTCAAGGCCTATCTTGACGAGCAGGGCCTCGAGCTCCCCGACTCCTCTGGGGAGCTCGTCGCCGCAGGCACAAATGAAATCCTCGGCCATCACGAGGGAATTCACAGCTTCACTGTCGGTCAGCGCAAGGGCCTCGGCCTCAGCTCGCCCGACCCGCTCTACGTCCTGAAGATTCACCCCGACTCGCACCGCGTCGAGGTCGGACCGGACACCGATCTTTATTCACGCACTCTGCGCGCCAACCGCCTCAACTGGGTCTCCATCGCCGAGCCCGCCGAGCCCATCCGCGTAAACATCAAGATCCGTCACCGTCACGAGCCCGCGCCCGCCACACTGCGCGTCACCGGCTCGGACGAAATTGAAGCCACCTTCGACGAGCCGCAGCGGGCCATCACGCCCGGCCAGTCCGCCGTCTTCTATCAGGACGACGAGGTCGCCGGTGGCGGCTGGATCTTTTAGCTGAGCTAATTTTCCCCTGTGAGCCCCCACGGGTAGACCACCTTCCCGTCGGACCGAATCACCGCGCCCTGCGTCAGCTGAGCGGGTTCCAATCGCCCCGGCCCCATGATGTGAAAGACGCTCTCTCCGCTGGCGATCAGGTAATCGGCAACAATTCGGCGATGGCAACGCCACCATACCGCCTCCGAGCACATGATCGAACAACGCTGTTCGCTTCCTCGTTCAAGTAAATGCCGCAGGCCCGCGCTGAAGTCTTCAGAAAGCGCATAGTCCGCATAGTTGTGAAAACTCAGATTCCTCCACAAGCCATTCGCGTCCGGCGGAACAGACTTCACTACTCCGCGCCGCCCACCCAGCGAAGACATCAACTCGTACGAAATCGCAAAGGGCGCCAGGCTCCCACCCAGCGTATCCACATTGAACTGCGGATTCGCTCTCGATCTCGGAATCCTGCGGACATCGGCAAGAAGACCAATCTCCGCGCTCCGTAATAGCTCGACAAATTCTTCGAGGCTTCGATTCGAGTGGCCTATGGTGAAGAACGGAAGCGTCACTTTGTCTTGCCGCGCATCAAGTTCAGCGCACCGCCCTTATGAGCAGCCACGTGATCGGTCTTATCACTTTTGATCTCGTACTGCGGATCGCTCTCCGAGGCATGATGCGTATGCCCCTTGTAGTCGAAATCTCGTGTGTGGACAGCGATGATTCTTCCGGAGACCCGCCCCGCCTCGGAATTCCAACCTACGTGATCTCCGATCCTGAACCTCTTCGCCATCGCGTCTAGCCGTAAGGCGTCATCCGCTTCGTCTCGCCGGCCGCCGGCGTCGAAGATGGAGTAGACGTCACGCTTCCAGTCCGCTCCTCCGCGGCAATCCGCTCCGCAGCCGCAATCCGTTCCGCAGCCGCAATCCGCTCCGCAGCGGACAGGTTCGGCGCCGCAGAACGTGGTGGAGGCGGCGTTTCATACACTCGATAGTCTTCCTCAACCACATACGAGTTCCGCTTGAACGGCGAGCGATCCACCCAGGTCTCTACGCCCTTCTTAATCCCGGCGATGATTCCTGCAATCTGCTGCACCGGCTTCCGCACGCCTTCCTGCACGGTGCGCGAAACGTGATGCGCTGACATCAGCGCCTCGTTCACCATGCCATCAACACGAGCCACATTCGCCTGCGTGCGCTTGTTCGCATCCTTCACTGTGCGGTTGATCTCGTCCGCCGTTGCGCCAAACTCATCCACCTTGCCACGAACGGTGTAGGTGATCTGCTCTACATTCGTCGTGATGGTGCGCACCTTCGGCCCCAGTTGTTCCGCCATCGCGCGCGTCTTGTCCAACAGAGGCGAGACTCTGCCTTCCACCCGTTCGGCGAGTTCTTCTGCCTTGCGTAGCAGCCGAAGCAACTGGATCCCCGCCACACACATCCCGAGAAACCCGATAACCACAGCAACTGCGACGATACCCAGAAAGATCGTCATCAGGTGGACGTTGTGTGCGAGTCCTCCATCGTCCTGCAAAAGCGCCACCGCCAGCCCGCCAAGTGATTGCATCATTCACCTCGTCGATTCATTGTGATGCTTGCGCACAAGGCTCGCAACCTTACGATTTGCGCGCTGCGAAACAAAAGGGCCGGTCTCCAGGAACCGGCCCTCCATGTCTTGCCCGAAGACCCTCTACGCCTGCGGCGTCTCCGAGGTCTTCTGCGTATAGGCCTGCTTGCCTGCGTCCACCGCAGCCGTAAGCGCATCCCCGTGTGTCTGCAGCAGGTCCTTTCCTTTGTCGACGTACTGCGACCATTGAGTGCGCCCCTTATCGACATATTCCTTGCCCTTGTCGACATACTGATTCATCGCTTCGCGGCCCTGCTGCACATATTGGTTTGCCTGATCCTTGCCTTGCGCATACATCTGGTTCGCTCTGTCACGAGCCTCCAGCGCGCTGGCTACCAGATCATCGCGGGTCTCCTTGCCAGACTTCGGCGCATACAGAACGCCCACAAGCGCGCCGATTCCAAGTCCTGCTAAGAACCAACCGAACCCACCTGAGTTGCTATTGTTTTCCGCCATATAATCTTCTCCTCAAACGCATGCTGCGATTCGCGACTCTCCCCAAGGCAACTTCAAAGAGAGTCCTGTCGGGTCCTACCTTGGCGCTGCCAGGCCCTCCGTCTCGCGAGGCACCCATCCATAGCGAGTAGATGCCGTCCAGGTCGCCTTCGGTTGCGTTCTCCGCAGGCTTCACTAGTGCAGTGGAGAGTAGCACAATCAAGGCCGCCCCGCACCCTGCATCCGGCATCCTACCCTTCAAGAATCTTCAGCTTCCGCAATGGATTGTGACCCTGCTCGCGTTGCACGGCGGACACACTCGCTCTCCGGCGCGGAGTAAACTGGCTTTAGGAGCGCTCCCGCTCCTCCCTACCGTGTGCGCCAGCCGGCCGGCGCCCCCTGAGATTGAGACTGTGACTCAACCACTCAAGCCGCGTGGGTTCCTCACAATTACGTTCCACGCGCATCTGCCCTATGTCGTCAATCACGGCAGCTGGCCCCATGGCATCGAATGGCTCCTCGAAGCGGCTGCAGAAACCTACCTCCCTCTGCTGCGCGTGTTCGGTCGCCTGGAGCGCGACAACATCGCGCTCCACTGCAATCTCAATCTCTCGCCCATCCTCCTCGAGCAGCTCGCGCATCCCGTCTTTCGCGCCGAGTTCCCCCGCTACCTCGACCGCAAGATCACCGCCGCCCGAGAGGACGAATCTTTCTTCCTCTCCATGGGCGAGCACGTCTACGCCGAGACCGCGCGCTTCTGGCAAAGCTTCTTCACCGACGCGCTTCAGCAGTTCGAAGCTCTCAGTCGCGACATCATCGCCGGCTTTCGCTCCCTCGCCGAGCGCGGCATCCTCGAGGTCATTACCTGCGCCGCCACGCACGGCTACATGCCACTGCTGGGCACCGATGAAAGCCTCCGCGCACAGATTCGCGTCGCCGTCGCCACGCATGAAAAGCACCTCGGCACATCTCCACGCGGCATCTGGGCGCCGGAATGCGGTTACCGTCCCGCCGGCCTCTGGTCGTACCCCGTAGCTCCCGAGGGCATGACCGAGCCGCCGCCCTTCTCCCGCATCGGCATCGAGCAGGCGCTTAGCGAGTCTTCGCTTGAGTTCTTTTTCGTCGACACGCACCTCGTGCAGGAGTCTGCGCGCATCCACTCGCCCTACGAGTTTCTGCGCCGCTCCCAGAACCAGGAAGACACCGGCTTCCATCCATCCGACGACCGCCGCCTCTACCATCCTTTCTACGTCGAAGGTGCCTACAAGCAGGGCGACGCCGTCACCATCTTTCCCCGCGATCCCCGCACCGGCCTGCAAGTCTGGTCCGGTGAAAACGGTTACCCAGGCGACGAGAACTATCTCGACTTCCACAAGAAGCGCTGGCCCGGCGGCCATCGCTACTGGCGCGTCACCGGCTCACGCGTCGAGATCGGCGACAAGCTGCCCTACGTTCCCTCCGCTGCTGCCGCGCGCATTCGCGAACACGCCTCGCACTTCGTCGATCTCGTCTACCAGGCACTCTCGCCCGGCTTCAACGACGCCGTCCCCCCCGTGCTCTGCTCGCCCTTCGACGCCGAGCTCTTCGGCCACTGGTGGTTCGAAGGCGTCGAGTGGCTCGAAACCGTAGCGCGCATCCTCCACGACTACGACACCGGTGTCGCTCTCATCACCGGCTCCGGCTATCTCGACAACTTCCCGCGCGGCGGCTTCCTCGCGCTTCACGAAGGCTCCTGGGGCGCAGAGGGCAACAACCAGGTCTGGATGAACAGCGAGACAACATGGACCTACGCGCAGCTCTACGCCGCAGAGATCTCCTGCCGCGATATCTGCACGTCGCCCGAGTGGCGCGATGGCGGCCTCGGCGAGCGCATCGTCAAACAGCTCTGCCGCGAACTTCTCCTGCTTGAGTCATCCGACTGGCAGTTCCTCATCACTACCGGCGCTGCGCGTGACTATGCCGAGCTCCGCTTCAACACGCACCATGACCAGTTCATCGAGCTTCGCAGCCTCTGGTTCACGCTTCGCAGCGATGGCTCCCTCAACGACGAACAGCTCAATCGTCTTTCTGCCATCGAAGAACGCGACAACATCTTCGCCGACATCGACCCATCCCTCTGGTCCACCGGCTCGCACGCCAGTCACTCCCGCCCCAACGGCTCTCCGAAGATCTCGCCCGAGAACCACCCCAGGCCCGCCGCCGAAGCTCCCATCACCGACGCCTCTATAAGCGAGGTCCACAAGTACGTTCTTCCCGTCGAATCCGGCCCCGAGGATGCGGATGACCCCACCTAACCTCCGCTCCAACCCGCCTCATCCGCAACTATCAAACGAAGCCCATCCCACAAAATCGCGTCTCATACTGGTCGAGCGCACGGCGCCTCGCGAATCTTCGCGCCGCCACACCGCTCTCGGCCTCTGGCATCTTCTTTCGCTCGACGCACCCTCTGTCGCCACCGTCTGGACCATCGCCGTCGCCGCCGCCGTCGGTCTCCATCTCCCTTTCGCCTCAGCTGCCGCGATGTTCCTCGCCGTCTGGATGCTCTACGCCGCCGATCGCTTGCTCGACGCGCGCCCACTCCCCGGCGGTCAATCGCCGCCGGAGCTCGAAGAGCGGCACCGGTTTCATCACCGCCATCGCCGCTCCTTCCTCATCCTCATTGCCATCTCCGCCTGCGTTCTCGTCACTCTCCTGCGCAATATCGACCCCCACGCGATGCGCATCTATACCTTGCTCGCGACGCTGCTCGGCGCATGGTTCCTCATCATTCACGCGCGGCCTTTGCCCGGCGACGGAGCACATCGTCTCCCCAAGGAACTCGCTGTCGGCATCTTCTTCCCTGCCGCCGTCTTCATTCCCACCGTCGCGCGCCTTCCGCAGCTCCGCCTCGACCTCCTACCTATCGCGCTTCTCCTCGCCGCCACCTGCTCGCTCAACTGCCTCTATCTCTACGCGTGGGAGCATCCTCGCCATCGCGCGCAGGCCCATTGGTCCACGCGCTGGGCCACGCATCACCTCGTCGCACTCACCTGGACCGTCGCCGCGCTCTCACTTCTCCTGATCCTCGTTTCACCGGTTCTTGCCGCACCCACACAACTTCACCGTGGCACAGCAGTCCTCACCTCCTGCATCCTGGCCAGCTCCCTCTTCCTTCTCCTGCTGCATCACCTTCGCAACCGGCTGCAGCCCATCCACCTCCGCGCGCTCGCCGACCTCGTTCTCCTCACGCCGCTCATCCCACTCGCTCTCTCACTCTTCGCTTGACCTCTCCATCGCAGCCAAACTTCGATCGCATAGCCACCATCTATCGCTGGGGCGAGTACCTCTCCCTCGGCCCGCTGCTCCAGCGCACGCGCACCCGCTTCCTCAACGAACTCGGCAACCCTCGCCACGCATTCGTCCTCGGTGACGGCGACGGCCGCTTCCTCGAGCGACTCCTCCTCCGCTATCCGCAATGCACCGCCGTCGCGGTCGACATCAGCGCCGCCATGCTCGACAAACTTCGCCGCCGTTGCCTGCATTCCGTCCCCAACGCCGCAACTCGCCTGACCACACTGCAGCGCTCCGCACTCGAGATCGACCCTCCCCCATCAACCGACCTCGTCGTCACGCACTTCCTTCTCGACTGCTTTTCGCAACCCGAGGTCGACGCGCTCATCACCCACATCGTCTCGCAGCTTGCTCCCGGCACACTCTGGCTCGTCAGCGACTTCGCGCTTCCCAACAACACGCTGCTCCGGGCCGCGGCGCGACTCTACATTGCATCGCTCTACGCCGCTTTCCGCCTTCTCACCGGCCTTCGCGTCAATCACTTGCCCGATCCCCAGTCCGCTCTCCATCGCAACGGCATGCGTCCAATCGCACGCAGCACCATCCTTTGCGGCCTGCTCTACACAGAGCTATGGCGGCGCGAGTAGACTTTCTATACACGCAACCCGCGCGGATGCGCGAACATCCACACCGTATGAGCTCTTTCCCGCCATCGCGGATCCCGTTCGACGCAGCGGATCGTAGTGTCCCGCCGGATCCCGTGTCGGATCCTGAGCCGCCCGTCCCCTCGCTGCCGGAGCCCGATCCCGGCGTCTTCCACCACCAACCCGATCAGGGCCCCACCAAGTCGGAAAAAGATCTCGCATGAACTTGTTTGTACTTCGTCACGCCAGTGCAGGCACACGCCGCACCAATCCTGCTGTTGACATCAAACGCCCGCTCGATAAAGACGGCAAGCGCCAGTGCATCCAGCTTGCGCACGTCCTCAACGCCCTCACCGTCAACTTCGATCTCATCGTCTCCAGCCCGCTCAAGCGCAGCCTGCAAACCGCGCAACTCGTCGGCACCGAAACCGGATACGAGACGCCCATCCTCATCTCCAACGCGCTCGCGCCCGGCGCCACATACCCACAGTTCCAGCGCCTGCTCCACGAGTGTTCGTCCTACGAGAACGTCATGGTCGTCGGCCACAACCCCAACATCACGGGCTTCCTCAACCATCTCCTCTCGGGTAACGGTCACGACGGCCAGCGCAATCAGTCGCACATCCGTCTGCGCAAAGGCTCCATCGCGCGTGTCAACATGCAGCGCGGCCCGGCAGCGCTCCAATGGCTCCTCGACCCACGCGTCGTCAAAGCTCTCTACGCCACGTCGACGAAGAGCTCCCGCCGAAAGACCTCGCGGAAGTAATTCGCTTCCTTCTTCAGCGACCACAGCTCCAGTTCCGCTCCACCGCGCGATGGAACGAGGTCCATAATCACGCGCTTCGGATACACCCTCGTCCGCACGTGCACGGCCGCCGTGTTTCCGCGGTCCTGGTTCAGCGTCTGCGCCAGCCGCAGCAACATAATCGCGCGAATCACATGCGTGTGCTCCTCAATCGGCACCGTCCTCATCACGCGATCCAGCGGATCCGGCCGCGTCTTTCCCTGGTAGCGCGAAATCGCAGCCACAATCGCCCGCTGCTGCGGCGAGAAGCCGAAGATCTCCGAGTTCGCAATGATGTAGTGCGAGTGCCGGTGCCTCCCTTGGTGATTCATGTACTTGCCCACGCCCTGCATGATCGCCGCCGCGCGCAGCCACAACTTGTATTCATCCGGCAGTTCGTGCACGCGCTCCAACTGATCGAAAATTTGCCCCGCCTGTTCGCTGTGCGGCGCCGCCTTCTTCAGGTCCACACCATAATGTCTGCACAGTTCCAGCACGCCCTTCCACCGCTCGGTCTCCATCGTCCGGTGCACGCTTGCGCGCGTGTCGGTCTCGGCCAGCATCTGCGCCAGCATGCCGTCGCGCAGGCCCAGCCGCGAGTACCGGAACCCTTTCAAGCTCATCCGCTCCAGCAGCGCTGCATATACCTGCGCCCCGCCGCAGATAATCTCCGACCTCCGCGGCCCAATGCCCGGCACCGCCGCTCTCTGCGAGTTGTTCATCCTCAGCAGGCGGTCCCCGATTCGCCGCACCGCCGCCGCGCTCGTCATCAGGGAAGCATCCTTCGCTCCACGCCCGCGCTTGCCCCGCGCCACCGCCCGTTCAATCACGTCCTCTGCGGGCAATGAGTGCGATGCCTCGGCCAGTGCCGCCGCCGTTCCTGAGGTTGCAATCACCAGTCCGGCACGTGGACGCCCCAGCTTCCTTTCCGCCTTCCGCAGTTCGCGATCGATGAACTTCCGCAGCCTCGCAACGTCGCCCTTGCTCGGCGGATCGCTGTGCAGAAACTCCTGCTGCAGCCGCACCGCGCCCAGCGGCAGGCTCACCATGCTCTGAATGTGCCCGTGGTCGGAGTACGTCACCTCGCAGCTTCCGCCGCCGAGGTCGATCAGCACGCAGCGCCCGCGCGCCCCCGGCTCATGCGTCACCACTCCCAGATGAATCAGCCGGCCTTCTTCGAGGCCCGAGATCACTTCGACATTCCATCCCGTTGCGGACTTCACCCACGCCCGAAATGCCTCCGAGTTTCGCGCATCGCGCATCGCGCTCGTCGCCACCACCCGCACGCGATCCGCCACATGAATCTGTGCCGCCTTGTGAAATCTCTTCAGCGCCTTGATAGTATTCGCCATTGCCTCTGGCGAGATAACTCCTGTCTCAAAAACGCTTTCACCAAGTCGTGTTACCTCCCGGTCCTCATACAGCGTCCTAAGTTTGTGCTGCTGCACGGACGCAATCGCAAGCCGACAGGAATTCGAGCCGATATCGATGGCCGCGAAGGTTGGCATTAATTTTGAATCCTTTTCCCCCTGAGTTCGTCCTTCAATAGCAAAGATACATTGGCCCCAACTGCCCCGCATGAGACCCCCATCGATTCCTGCATTTTCAGCTGAGCAACTCGCCGCAACCCCTCAACTTCGCGCCGTCGTCGCCGAGACGCCCGCGCGCTCCCTGCTCTATGTCGAAAACACCCACCGCGCCGCGCTGCAACTCGAGCCCTGGTCCCGGCGCAGCGTCATCCTTCTTCTTTCGCTCTGGGCCGGCCTCTTCCTCGCCGCCTCAACCACACCCTCACTGCTCGACGACGCCGACGCCACCCACGCACAGGCTGCACAAGCCATGCTCCATACCGGCGACTGGGTGACACTCCACGTCAACGGGATCCGCTATCTCGAAAAATCGCCTCTCCCCTATTGGATCGCCGCCTGCAGCATGCGCATCTTCGGTGAGAACACCTTCGCTATCCACCTGCCGCTCGCACTCACCATCCTCTGCCTTGCGCTCCTCGGCTACGCCTGGGGACGTCGCGCCTTCTCCGAACGGGCCGGGTTCTACGCCGCGCTATTCACCCTCACCTCAGCCGGCGTCTTCCTCTTCACGCGCATCTTCATTCCGGATGCGCTGCTCTCTCTCCTGCTCGCCTTCTCGATCTATTCCGCGCTCCGCGCACTCGACTCGCACACCGATCATCCGCGTCGCTGGTCTGCTCTCATGTGGAGCGCCCTCGCCTGCGCTGTACTCACCAAGGGCCTCGTCGCCATCGTCTTCCTCTTCGCCGCTCTCGGCATCTTCTTGTTGCTCACCGGCGAGTGGCGCCGCTGGCGTCTGCTTCATCCGTTCACCGGGATCGCGCTCTTCGTTGCTATCGCCGCGCCGTGGCACATCCTCGCCGCGCTGCGCAACCCTCCCGTTCCCATGCCTGCCAACTCCGGCTTCCCCGCGCACGCCGGCTGGACATGGTTCTACTTCTACAACGAGCACATCGCGCGCTTCCTCGGCACTCGCGTCCCGCGCGACTATAACAAGCTCCCCGCCGCGCTCTACTGGGCGCTCCACATCGTCTGGCTCTTTCCCTGGAGCCTCTTCGCTCCCGCCGCCATCGCCGTCGCCTGGCGTCAGCGTCATCGCCTCCGCGAATCTGGCTGGCCTTCCTTTGGCCTGAATTCGTTTCCGGCCCGCTCCGTCCTCATCCTCGTCATCTTCTCCACCATCATCCTCGGCTTCTTCTCGCTTTCCACCAATCAGGAGTACTACACCTTCCCGGTCTACCTGCCGCTTCTTCTCCTGACCGCCGCTGCGCTCTCGCAACTCGAAAAGCACCCCACAAGTCGCCGCCCAACTATCACCTTCGCGCACGCTTCACTCACCCTCCTCGGCCTCGCCATCGCCTCTGCACTTGGCTACGGCCTCTGGACCTCGCGTCACCTGCCCTTCGTATCTGATATCGGCTCAGAGCTCGCACATCGCGGCGTCGGCGATTACACCCTCTCGATGTCGCACTTCTTCGACCTCACCGGCCCCTCCTTCGCCGCGCTTCGATTTCCCGCGGCGCTTGCCGCCATCGCCTTCGCCATCGGCCCCCTTACCGCGTGGGCACTCCGTGCGCGCCGCCGTCCGCTTGCCTCCACCGCAACCATCGCCCTCACCGCCGCAACCTTCCTCATCGCCGCCCACATCGCACTCGTTCGTTTCGCGCCCATGCTCTCCTCGCGCGACTTCGCATCCACCATTCAGCATCTCGAAGCCGATCACTCCATCGCCCCTGACTCACAGATCATGCTCTTCGGCGATCAGGCCTACGGCTCCTCCATCCCCTTTTACCTCGGCCATCACGTCTCCCTCGTCGACGGCCGCAGCACCTCCATGCTCTTCGGCAGCCTCTTCCCTGATGCGCCGCACATCTTCCTCACATCACAAGACCTGCTCACTCAATGGGGCCACGGCCCGCGCAAAATTCTCTTCGTCCCGCTTGAAAAGCGCGACGAAGTCGACAGCCTCCTCGGCCCGAACCGAGATCCTCCTCCACGAAACCTCCGGCAAGGCGCTGCTCACCGACCGGCCGCTCGATGACTCAACCAATGAAGCCGATTTTGGCGAGTTTTGAAAGGCGGGGCTTTAGCCCCAGGGAAGCGTCCAACACGACATGCGCCCCGCGTTGACAGCTCACTCCGTGAGACCATAGAAGAGACCCCTCACAGTGACGTCTTCTTCAGCAGTTGCGACCCCCCCTCTCTCTTCTCGAGGGCTTTCTCGCGCGCCCCGTTCCTGGCGCTGGAGCTCGCTCGCGCTCATCACCCTGCCTTGGCTCATCCTCCAGTTCGGCGGCATCTTCTCGCCCGGGCTCCTCGACGACGTCGACTCCGTCTACATCGAGATCGCCCGCGAGATGATGCTCCGCCACGACTACGTCACGCCCTTCGTCGACGGCATCCGCTTCTTCGACAAGCCGCCCCTCATGTACTGGATGGCCGCCGGCTCCATGCACATCTTCGGCGTCCACGACTGGGCCGCACGTCTCCCGCTCGCCCTCGGAGTTCTCGCTCTCCTCTTTGCCGTCTACGCGCTCGGCATCTGGCTCTTCGCGGCCATCTCGCCCGCCAACGCGCCCGACCGCGGCGGCCTCTACGCGGCCCTCGCCATGGCGCTCTCCATCGGCCCCTACCTCTTCACGCGCTTCTACATTCCCGACATCCTCATCGCCCTCTGGATGACTCTTGCGGTCCACCTCTTCCTCATTGCCGTCGAGAGAGTGAAAAACGCTAGGAGGACCGCACCGCCGCCACGCTCAAGCAACTGTGTCCTCCTGATCAGAGGAGCGGCCGTCGACGCTGAGAAGTCCGCGATTCTGGGCGAATACAAAAATGCCGTCATCCTGAGCGAAGCGCTCAGCGCGAAGTCGAAGGACCCCGACACTTCCCGTCTCGCCACAACCGCTCGGACCTTTGAGGCACAGAAATCCCCACTCCTCCCGATGCTCGGCTTCGCTGCCGTGCTCGCCCTTAACCTCCTCACAAAGGGCCTCATCGGCATCGTCTTCCCCATCCTCTTCGCAATCCTCTATCTCGCTATCACGCGCGAACTCCATCTCCTCCGCAAGCTCTCGCTCATTCCCTCGACACTCTTTTTCCTCGCGATCGCACTTCCCTGGCACATCCTCGCTGCGATTCGCAACCCGGCAATTGCCATGCCCTCCGGCCTCGGCCTTCCCGCGCGCGCCGGGTGGGCGTGGTTCTATCTCTATAACGAGCACATCGCGCGCTTCCTCGGCCGCCGCATCCCCCACGACTACGGCCAGGTCCCCATTCCGATCTTCTGGCTGCTGCTCGTCCTCTGGCTCTTTCCCTGGGCCGCATTTCTCCCAACAGCTGTCATCGGCGCCATCAAACATCTTCGCAATCGGACAGCAAACCGATACCCCCCTTTTATATCTCTGCCAGACGTCCGTTTCCTCGTACCGTTCCGCGTGAACGAAGGCCTCCGGGCCACGCTCCTCTGGGCCGGCATCATCCTTGGCTTCTTCACCATCTCCTCGCGCCAGGAGTACTACCACCTCCCTGCGCTCCCAGCGCTCGCGCTCCTCGTCGGCGGCCTGCTCGGTACGGTCGACAGACACTACGCCAGCAATTATCCCTTTCTCGAAGACGCGCAACGCCGCATCCTCCGCGCCTCGCTCTACGGCCTCGTCCCCATCGGCACGATTCTCTTCTTCATCTGCGGCTACTTCGCGCTTCTCGCGCCCCGCCCCAGGCCCGGCATCACGCTCAACGACCTCCTCAGTTCCAACCCCGCGCTCTACAACCTCTCGCTGGGTCACATCTTCGATCTCACAGGCTCTGCGATGGGCTTCTTCCGCTGGCCCCTCACCGTCGTCGCCATCTCCGCGCTTGTTCTCGGTCCCATCCAGCACCTCGTCCGCCGCAACAGTTCCGGGCTCGGCAAGCTATCCCGCACCTACGCCGCGAATCTCCTCCTCGCCGCCTCGATGACCGCCATTCTCTTCGCTTCACACGAAGGCTACGTCCGCTTCAATCCCATCCTCGGCTCCAAAGAGATCGCTCTCGCCATCAACGCACAAAAGCACACCGGCGACCTCATTGTCATCGACGGCGAACTCACCTCCGGTTCCTCGCTGCTCTTCTACACGCGCGCGCCCGCACTCCTCGTCAACGGCCGCGTCAACGGCCCCTGGTTTGGAAGTCTGTTCCCCGACGCCCCACACATCTTCCTCACAGACGCTGAGTTCACGCACCTCTGGTCCGGCCCCCACCGCATCTTCCTGCTCACCTACCATCCCACGGAGCGCACGCACGACCTTTCACCCTCAGGTCCCGTCATCGACCTTGCCGACTCCGGCGGCAAAACACTCCTCACGAATCGCAATTGAATCGTCACTGGCGCACAGAGTCGAATGCAAATGACATCGCACTCTCGCTTCATTGCGCACGACTCCGCACAGCGCGGCAAGTCGCATCTCGCCATCCGTTTCACGCAGGCCGTGCTCAAGAATGGACACGCCCCAATCCACTAACTTCTACCTGCTGACTACTCCACCTGCTCCGGCGCCTCCACCCGTCCGCCTTCCTTCAGCTTGTAGATCTTCCCTCTGTAATAAAAATCCTCCCCGCCATAACTTGCGGCCCACAACACGCTGCCCAGCAAATCTCGCAGCGGATAGATCGCCGCATTCGCCACCCAGCCGGAATCGCCCAGCGCCGTCAGAATCGACGCGGCCTGCACCCAGCGGTTCACCACCATCGCCACCAGCCACAGCAGCCCTAGCACCGCATGCCCGCTCAGCAATCCCCACAATAATCCCAGCACACCAAAGGGCATCGCAAACGTCAGCCCACTTCCCAGATGTCCCCACGGCCGTGAACGCCGCGTACTCTGCATCCATCGCAACTGGTTTCTGAAACTCAACCCAAACGGCGAATCCTGCACCATCAGCCGGATCACATGCGTTGCCATCTTCACGCCCGTTCCCTGCGCCGCCAGCCGGTTCCCCAGTACGAAATCATCCGCATAAAACTGCCCCAGCTCGTCGAACCCGCCCACATCCTGAAAGCTCTTGCGCCGCACTGCCATCGTCGCGCCCAGCGCAAATTTTGTTCCTTCGATCATGTCCGCCACCAGCACGCCGCTCGTCATCTCCACGCTCTTGCCCACCGCATCCAGCCTCGACGAAAATCCCGCCCCCTCATGGGCCGTGCCCAGGTATACGCAGCTCGCCAGCCCCATACGCGGATCCTTCAGGTTCTGCGCCATGGCCCGCAGATAGTTCGGCCGAACCCTTACATCCGCATCGCTCGTAACGTACAGATCGTTCGCCGCCATCGAATCCAGCTTCGCCAGCGAAAACACCTTCGCGTTATGAAACTTCGGCATCGGCTCGCCGCACGTCACAAACCTCGCATTCACCTGGCGGTAGCGCTCGCCCACCCGCTTCGCCAGCCGCAGCCCCTCGTCCGTCTCGTGCCGCGCGCAGAACAGCAACTCAAACTCCGGGTAATCCTGCTCAAAGAACGTCTCGAAGTTTCGCTCCATGCCCTCTTCAGTGCCGTGCACCGGCTTCAACACGCTCAGCCTTGGCAGAAAGTCCTGCGGTATGCGCTCATCGCGCCGCCGCCGCAGCGCGAACCGCGCTGCCGCTGCCGCCACCATGCCGCAGTAGATCGAAGAGGTCACCGACCCGACGGCCGCCACCCAGAACAGAACGCGAAGAGCAATATGCATCGTTGAAAAGACGGGCTTCCTTCTGGCAATCCAGCGCCAAATCCCGTCCCTCCAGTTTAATCCACCCGCGCGAAAACATCGGCTTTAACTGCCAACTGAAAATTGGTAACTGAAAACTGAACGTCCAAAACATTTCCAGGACCTTCACCCACAGCTCGAAGCTGATTTGCCTGGACCACGCCTGCAAAATCCCCACCATGCCTCAACACCACACGAGTACCATCTCCCCCATGAGCCGCAAGCCCCTTCTCCTCCTCATCCTCGGGCTCACTGTCTCAACCCCCGCCCAAAGCTTCGACTGCAAACTCGCCCAATCCCCCCGCGAGAAGGCTGTCTGCGCCGACACCCGCCTCTCGGCGCTCGACGCCGAAATCGCCGCCAACTACAAAGCCCTCCGCGCCCAACTCTCTCCCGCCTCCGCCGCCCTCGTCGAATCCGACCAGCGCGAGTGGCTCCGTTGGATCGATCTCGTCTGCCCCGCCCGCGGCAAAGGCGCCGCCGCCAACCAGACCCCGGGGTCCCCGGCAAGCTCGCTTGCTGGGGTGGAGACGCAGTGCCTGCAAAACCAATACTTCACCCGCTCCCACGACCTCAAATTCATCACCCACCTCGGCGACACCATCCTCTTTCCCCGCAGTCACTTCCTCTACAAACCCGGCAGCGCCCCCGCCGGCAACGACCCCATCGACCCCGGCTTCGGCTACGGCTCCCTCCGCTGGCCGCAAATCGATATCTGGCCCGATAAGCCGAACCCACAGCAAGACGCCTTCAACACCGCCGTCAAAACCCGCGCCGCCCAACTCGCCGTTCCGCTCACCGAAAAACCCGATCACCCCGTCACCTTCGACACCGGACTCAACGCCTTCGGTGTCGTCGACGCCTACTTCACCATCGAAGCCGCCAACGACCGCTTCATCGACGTCACCCTCGCCGACGGCACCATGGGCTGGGGCGCCGCTCACCCCAACAGCTCCAGCTCCAGCTTCCTCTGGTGGCTCGACCGCAGCCGCCCACTCACCGCCGAAGACGTCTTCGTCCCCAACTCCGGCTGGCAGCAGATACTCCTCCCGCTCGCCATCGCCAGCCTGCAATCCAACACCAACCTCAAGAACGATCTCTGGAAGGGCGACCAGCTCACCAAAGCGGTCGAGCAAGGCGCGCCAAACCCACGCAACTGGACCGTCACTCACGACGGCCTCACCATCACCTTCGCCCAATACGCCGTTGGCCCTTACTTCATCGGCATGCCCCAGGCCAACATTCCCTGGAGCCAGCTCACACCCATGCTCGAACCCACCCTCAACCCCTCAACCCTCCCCCAGCCAAATCACTGACACCCTCACAACTCACAACTGCAAACTGCAAACTGAACTGTAAAGCAATCGTCAGCTGATACCCTTAGTCCGCCATCAATGCGTTCGATCCCGGCCCTTCTTCTCACGCTCCTCCTATCGCCACTCGCGTCCGCCCAGAGCTTCGACTGCAAGCTCGCGAAATCTCCCCGCGAGCACGCCATCTGCGCCGGCGAAAAACTCTCCGTGCTCGACATCGCTGTTTCCGCCGCTTACAAGTCCCTGCGCGCCCAACTCTCGCCTCAATCCGCCGCTCTCGTCCAATCCGATCAGCGCGAATGGCTGCACTGGCTCGACCTGATCTGCCCCGTACACGGCAAAGGTATCGCCGACAACATCAATCGCTGTCTCAAAGACGCATACACAAATCGCCTCCGCGACCTCAAACAGATCAGGCACATCGGCACCACCGTATTCTTCCCGCGAGCCCACTTTGTCTACAAGGCCGGTGACAAATCCTATGAACTCGTCGCCGATAACGACCCGGGCTTCGGCGATGGCAGCGTTCGCTGGCCGCAAATCGATATCAAGCTCGATCGACCTAACCCAGCGCAAACCGCATGGAATGCCGCCGTCAAGGCCAAAGCCTTCAAACTCGCAGTCGTAGCAACGACCGATGGGGAAGATAAGAACCGCACATTCGACGACAGCGTCGATGCCGGTGGCTCAACCGATGCCAGGTTCAACCTCGCAGCCGCGAACGACCGCCTCATCGTCGTAGATTTCCTCGATGGCGTCTACGGTTACGGCGCCGCCCACCCAAACACCGGCTATACCAGCTTTCTCTGGTGGCTCGACCGCGGCCGCGAGCTCACCGCCAGCGACGTCTTCCTACCCACCAGCGGCTGGCAGCACAGCCTCATCGAGCCCGTCGTACGAAGCCTCAAGGCCAATGATCGCAACCAATGGTTCCAGGACCGCGAGGCCGATCTTCCCTCGGCTGTTGCTCCTGCCATTCAGAGAACGGACAGTTGGAGCCTCAGTTCCCACGGTCTCACCATTACCTTCGGCCAGTACGAGATTGCCCCCTTCGCCGCCGGTATGCCCGAAGCGTATATCCCTTGGAGCGAACTCAAACCCTTCCTCGCCCCGGATCTCGACCCCGCCACACTCCCACCGCCCATCCATGATCAGATTCCCTGATTCGCTTGCATCTTCCTGCTGCAAAGCGTCCGGAGGCTGGTACTCTTAGGCCGCCTTCTCAATGCATCCCAGGTGCGTTCCCCGATGCGTTCCCTGCTGCGTTCACTGCCGCGCACATTCCACGCGCTCCTCCTCACCTTCGCGCTCTTTCCCCTCGCCTCCGCGCAGGGCCTCGACTGCAAGCTCGCGCAGTCCCCACGCGAACGCGCCGTCTGTTCTGACAGGAACCTCGCTGCACTCGACGCCGGCATCTCTGCCGCCCTCAAATCCCTTCACGACCAGCTCTCTCCAGAGAGCGCCGCCCTCGTCGACTCCGACCAACGCGAATGGTTGCAATGGATCGATCTCGTCTGCCCCGAGCATGTCAAAGGCCCTCTGGCTGACCAGACCCGCTGTTTCTACAACCAGTACACCGCTCGCGCGCGCGATCTCAACAAATCGGTACACATCGGCAACGCGATCATCTTCCCCCGCGCCCACTTCCTCTATCGTTCCGGCAGCCAGGTGAGCAAGCTGCCCTCTTCTGACTACCCCGGCTTCGGCTACGGTTCACTCCGCTGGCCGCAGGTTGATATCAAACCCGATCAGAAGTCCAACCCCCTCGCGCCCGCCTTAGCCGCGTGGAACAAGGCCATCCAGGAACGTGCCGCGAAACTCGGCGGCGGGGCCTTCGATGCCGGGCAGCGCCTCTCCTTCGACACCTCCGTCAACGCCCTCGAAGATCTCGACACCGACTACATCGTCGACGCCGCAAACGATCGTCTCATCGAGACCAGTCTCTTTGTCAGAAGTTATCTCTGGGTCCCCGGCGCCTCTCCGCTCACCCTTCGCAGCAGTTTTCTCTGGTGGCTCGATCGCAACCGCGAGCTCGCCCCCGAAGACCTCTTTCTCCCTCTTAGCGCCTGGCGGGCATTCGTCGCCTCCGTAGCGACCGGACGCCTTCAGGCCAACACCCGCCTCAAGCCCGTGCTGCGGGACGAGGCCACGCTCAATGGAGCCGCCCAGCAATCCGCTCCTCAGGCCTCCAACTGGACCCTCACCCAAAACGGCCTGACCATCACCTTCCCTCCGGGCATGGTTGCGGCGAACGTTGCCGGGACGCCGCGAGTTTTCATCTCCTGGGAAGACCTCAAGCCCTTCCTGGGCCCCGACCTCAACCCCGCAACCCTCCCCTCCCGCCTCCCCCGATCCACCCCCTGACGCCCGCTCTCACGGACAGCCCGAGAGGGACTCAGAGACCGCTCGCCTTGGGCTCAAAACCTGTGGATGAATTTCGCTTTTTCTTCGCTATAATTCGCCCATGCGACCTCTGACCCCGGTACAGGTGCTCCTCGTGATTGCCCGGAGGCTCGAGCAGCGTGCCGCTGTCCTTGAACGGGTAGGCCTGAAGGATTACGAGATTACGATCCTCGAACTCAAGAACTTCGCCGCCATGGTCAGGCGCGCGATCGACTACACCCAGAAAATGCATTGGAGAAATCACTGATTCCAGAGATTTTACAAGCAACTAACCTTGGAATCTACCGCCGCTTCCTCGGCGCCGGGTGCGCGTCGCGCACCGGGACAGCCACCGGCCGCCGGATCGGCACCAACCCCGCCTGCTGCCCCTGAGCCTGCTGCATCTGGTGCAGCATCTCCGTCCGCACGTACTCGACGAACCCCTGCATCTGCCGGTTCATCTCCTCCATGCGCTCCCGCATCTGCAGCACGATCGCAATCCCCGCGATATTCACCCCGAGGTCCCGCGCCAGGTTCAAAATGAACTCCAGCCGCTCAATGTCCTCGTCCGTATAAAGCCGCGTATTTCCCTCCGAGCGCGACGGCCGCAGCAGTCCCTCACGCTCATACAGCCTCAGCGTCTGCGGGTGAATGTCATACATCTCCGCCACCGCGGAGATCATGTATGCTCCCTTCGACTTGCGCCTCGTAGCCATCGGTCACAAGAATACCCCGAGCAGCACTCTCCCGCATCCAACAGAAGCACCAAAGTGGCTCACTCGCCACCGGCCATCATCCTAACCTCCTAACTCGCTGACTTCCTAACTCGCTGACTCCTACTCGCTGGCTCGCTTACTCGCTAACCCGCTGCTCCGAAGGAGCCTCGCATGGCCCGAATGAACCCCTTCCTCCTCGCCGGCCTCGGAGCCGGTGCCGCTGCCGCCGCCATCGCCGCCACTCGCGCCCTGCGCTCCGCTCCTCCACCCGACGGCTCCGTCATCCTCATCACGGGCGGCTCCCGCGGCCTCGGCTACGCCATCGCCTCGCGCTTCGCCCGCCGCCCCGTTCGTCTGGTCCTCGCCGCCCGCGACCGCCTCGAACTCGCCACGGCCCAGCAGGCCCTTCTCGACGAGCACCCTCATCTCAACCCGAGCGACTTCTACCTGTTTGACGCCGACCTCTCCAACCCCAATGAGTGCCACCGCCTCATCGACGAAGTCCTCCACCACTTCGGCCGCATCGACGTCCTCGTCAACAACGCCGGCCTCATCGAGGTCGGTCCCGCAGAACTCCAGAGCCTCGACGCCTTCTACCGCGCGATGCACATCCACTTCTACGCTCCGCTGCACACCCTCTGGGCCGCGCTCCCGCACCTCCGCGAGCAATATTCCGCGCCCGGCTGGTCGCGCCGCGCCGCCATCGTCAACATCGCCTCCATCGGCGGCAAAGTTGCCGTGCCCCACATGCTCCCCTACACCGCCTCCAAGTTCGCCCTCGTCGGCTTCTCCGAGGGCCTGCACGCTGAGCTCCGCCGCCACAACATCCTCGTCACCACCGTCTGCCCCGGCCTCATGCGCACCGGCGGCGAGGAGCACGCCCACTTCATCGGCGACGTCGAGGCCGAACAGCGCTGGTTCAACCTCGGCGCCACCACGCCGCTGCTCTCGGCCTCCGTTGAGCACGCCGCGTGCCGCATCTACTCCGCCATCAGCCACGGCTGCGCTGAGATCACCATCACCCCGCAGGCCTGGCTCGCCACCCGCATCGCCGGCCTCTGTCCCAACTCCACCCAGTGCCTCACCGGCCTGGTGAATGAATACGTCCTCCCCTCCGCACCATAGTTCGTCGCATCCTCAATGTGTGGCGGCAGTCTGCAGAATATGAAACGTCTCGATCGTTGAGACAGCCCAGCCGATAAGCTCCCCATCCGATGGATCGCTCTTCTCCATCTGCCTCAGAATCGGCAACGCGCTATCGTCTGCCTGCCACGCCACAATGCGTATCAATCGTTGCCGCAGCTCACCCCGGCTCTCCGGCAATTCGCGTCGAACTGCAGGAAGCACCTGCGGTCCGGCCTTCACCAGCACCCACTCGGCTCCATCCGCCTCGCCGCTGTCCTGTGAGCGAAGCGCCGCGAGTGCGGAACTCGGATCTGCTCCGATAGGGTCCCACAGCCTGAATCCCGCGAGGAGAATCGGGCCCATCGAGTAGTCATAGCCCGGACGAAATGCCTGCTCGGCCAGCGAATGGAGAGCAGCATGGTCCGGCAGCAACGTCAGCGCCTTCACCTCCTTCATCTGTGCGCGATAAAGCTCAATCAGCTTGTCGATCTGGGTCTGCTGCAACTTCGGCCGGCCCTGCGCCGTCCACTCGGCGCCAAAACTCTCTGAGGCATGTTCATCTCTCTTCAACTGCGCAGGAACCTCCCGCTCCGCAATCTCCGGATGGTGCTTTGCCAGCGCCACCGCCGCTAGCCCCCGCAAAACAGGAACGTCGCCGCCCGTAAGAATCTGCGAGAGCCTGTTCGCCGGAACGCTCTGTGGATCTGCCGGACAACGCGCGAGTCCCACAAGCGTCTGCTTGAGGACGGAGGTATTGGTATCAACGAGCAGTGGCGCCAGCATCTTTCCGCACAGCGCGCGGTCGGGCGCGGTGCCCGCCAGGGCTCCAATGGCCCAAGCTGCATTGCTTCGCGCAGCCCCCGAAGAAGAGCTTGCAGCCGCACGAAACGATGCCAGCAGAGGCTGCGGCCTGCTTGTCACCAGCGCCAGCGCAGCCTCGTGTGAAACCTGCTCATCGGCATCGGCGACCCAGTGCAGGAACTCCTGTTGAAGCGGCAGGCCAACGAAATTCGACAGCTCACGAATCGCGCCAACTCGCTGCTGCTGCGTGCCGGACTCGGCCTGTTTCGTGAGCTCTGCAATCCGTTTCTCGACTGGCCGACCCACCGCTTCTGCGCCCATGCGCGGATAGTCGACCATGATTCCATCGACGCCGTATGCCACTGCCTGTTTCATGCCCTTCAGATCGAACTCGTGCCCGTTGAGGATGAAACTGGCAATCACAATCTTGTGCTGCTTGTGCAGTGCCTCTACGTCCTCGCGCTTGAACCCCGGCTGCACGCCGGCGCTCGGATCCTCGTTCGCCTGCGGGTCGAGCTGACGAACGTCATCCCACTCGCCACCGTAGCGCACCTGGTTCGTCATCCCTTCCTGCTTCACCGCGGCAAGTATCTGCGGTCCCAGCCCCGCAGTCTTGATGTCGAGTTCGAGACCGATCTTCAACTCGCGCGCCAGGCGCAATGCGTCTTCGAAACGGGCGATGTGCATGCCGCTGAATCGATCGCCCATCCAACCGCCGAAGTCCATCCGGTCCAATTCGCGGAAGTCCATAGTCTCCACGTCGCCCGTTGTGCCGGTAAACCGGTCGAGCAATCCGTCATGATTCAGAACCAGTTGACCGTCCAGCGTTCGCCGTACATCCACTTCAACGATGTCGCAGCCCATCTGCGCTGCGAACGCCAGGGATTCAAGCGTGTTCTCCGGCAGATCGCGATTCGCTGTGCGGTGACACAGCAGCAGCACCTTATTGGCACGAAGTATTCCTCCATGCGCCAAAGGGAGCATGGAAAGCAAAAGAATCCAGGTGAAAGCCGTCGCGCACCGCCGCGCTATTTTCATCGCACATCTCTCCATCAAAAGGTTCGGCCAGAAAGGATGTTTTGGCCGCGTACCCAGTCTCACAGTCGATGCGAGCCGGGATTGTCACGCGTTTGCACAATCGTTGTCAGGGAAATGTATTGAGGCTCACTCGAATCTCATCGCGCCTGCTCCTTGCGCGTGATAGCTTTCTCCGCATGAACGAGATTGAAGCCGCTGGCGCGGAGGCCGTCCTCACGGCAACTCCGTTCCGCGAGGGTTCCGCTCCGGAGCGTTCTTGGATCTTCGGCTTCCTCATCGCGCCCTCGGCGGTCGTCGCCAACGGAGTCATCCAGGGCGGCGTTCTCGCCTTCCTGCTCAGCCAGCAAGGCATCGGCAGCAAGGTGCAGTCGCACCTCATCAGCCTGCTCGCTCTGCCCACAAGCCTCTACTTCCTCTGGAGTCCCATCACCGACTTCTTCGTGCGCCGTCGTACCTGGCTGATCGTTGGCAGTCTGCTTTCGGCAGTCCTCCTGGCGCTCGGTTTCCACCAGCAGGACCTCAGTTCGAGGAACGCGCTCATGCTCATACTGCTCAGCGCCTGCCTCAGCCAGCTCGTCGTGTCCAGTTGCGGTGGGATGATGGGCGCTCTGCGCTCCGAGCGCTCCAAGCGCGTCGCCGGCAGCTTCTACCAGGCCGGAGGCATGGGCTTCGGCGCGCTCTCCGTGAGCATCCTCATCGGTCTCAGCTCTCGCGTCTCGCGCGATGCTCTCGGCCTCGCGGCCGCCGCGCTCATTGCCCTGCCGGCGCTGTTCGCGCTCGCTGCTCCGCAGCAGGACGAAATCCATACAGGCTCCTTCGGCCGCACCATGCACAACGTCTGGCTGGAGTTCAAGGCGACCTTTCTCCGCTGGGAGGCGATTCCGTACACGCTCTGCATGACCTTTCCCATCGCCACCGGAGCCCTCGTCGGACTGATCCCCGGAGTCGCCCGGACCTACGGCGTCAGCGGCGACAACGTCGCCTGGGTGAACGGTCTGCTCGGTGGCCTTCTCGTTGCTCTTGGTTCTCTTGCGGGAACCGCCATTCCCGCACGCATTTCTGCGCCCGTCATCTACCTCAGCGTCGGCATTGTCAACGCCGCAACGCTGGCTGTGCTCTGGCTCGGACCAATGACGCCGGCAACCTACTATCTCGGCGTCATGCTGTACCTCTTCACAGTCGGAACGGCCTACGGCCTCTTCACCGCCGTGGTGCTCGAGTTCCTGGGAGCCTCCGGCAAGAGCGGCTGCGGACGCTACTCCATCATCAACTCCATGGGAAACATCCCGGTGCTCTACATGATCTGGCTCGACGGATGGGGAGCCGGACACTGGGGCGCACGTGCACTCTCCGGCACCGAATGTGTTGTAGGTGGTTTAGGAGCGGCACTTCTGCTTAGCTACTTCCTGCTGCGGCGGAAGGAAGTTAGGGAGTCAGGGGGTTAGGAAGTTAGGAAGGAAAATCAGGGCAGCAACGGGCAGTGATTCCCGGCTCCTAACTCCTCACTCCTAACTCCTAATTCATTCTTCACTGCTTCTTCAGCGTGCCTACTCCCTGGTCCGCTCCACACGGTCCCGTCAACGACCAGTTCGTCACGGTCAGCGTGGTCCCGTCAGGCGAGAACGTGCCTGTTGCCGTGACGCTGTTGCCCTTGGTGTTGTCCGTATAGGTCAGGATGAAACTCCCGCCCGAGACCTGCGAGTTCACTACCGGCACCGGGCTGACGAAGCATGGATTCGTGCCGAAGCTTCCCGATCCGCTCAGCGTGAAGTTGCCGTTCGTATCACCGGTCGTCGACTGCGAGAGTGTCGCCGTCACATTGATCACCGGCCCCGTTGCGTCCGAGAAGGTCCCCGCGTAGTTGCCGGTCACCGAACTGTAGTTCTGCACGGTCGCCTGCGACGAGGTTGCAAAGGCGCACTGCCCACCCGAGACATTCGCCGTCGCCTTCGTCAGCGAGCGGCCATCTGCAGCCAGAGTGCCGGTAACCGTGATCGTGCCGCCGGCGACAGGGCCGGTCAGCGTCGTGATGCCCTTGCTGTCCGTTGTCCCGGTGAGATTAATAAGATCCGTTGCCTTCGTGCAGGTCGCCGTCGCATCCGCGTGAAAGATGCCCTTCACCGGAGTGGAACCCAGATTCACGGCGCCATTGGTCAGCGAGCCCGAGATGTGCGGGAGGGGAACACTGCCCGTCGTACTGACCTGCCAGTTGCCGTTCACGGGGTTCTGGGGCGTGTCCCAGACCACTCCGTCATCGGCGCAGCCCGCCACGAATAGCATCAAAAACAGTGTCGGAACAGCAAGCTTGCTCCAGGATTGGGGACGGCGAAACGGCATCGGGGAACTCCGGCTTAAGCGGCTGCTAATGCAGTTGGCCCGAGTATTGCAAGCCCCTCCGCCCGACACCATTCCCCGGAACGGTTACCCCATCTGGCCCACCGGGAGCCGGGAAGAGTCCAGTTGGCCCTCCTGGCCCCTACTTTTTCATTCAAAATCCACCGCCAACTGCATCTCGTTGCTGGCTGGAGCATCACATACATTGACAGTACCTCACTCACATGCGACAGTGAGAGGGGTCGCAAAAGACCCTCCGGGCGGGATTGTCCGGAGCTCAGGAGCAGGACTATGGCAAAAATTATCGGTATTGATCTGGGCACGACCAATAGCTGCGTGGCCGTGATGGAGGGTGGCGAACCCAAGGTTATCCCGAACGAGGAGGGCGGACGCACCACCCCCTCGGTCGTCGCTTTCACCAAGAATGGCGAGCGCCTCGTCGGCCAGGTGGCCAAGCGTCAGGCGATCACCAATCCGCAGAACACGATTTATTCGATCAAGCGTTTCATGGGCCGCCGTTACAACGAAGTCTCCGACGAGATGAAGATGGTGCCCTACAAGGTCGTCCAGCAGGGCGATCACATCGCCGTCGAGGCGCAAAGCAAGCTGTACACCGCGCCCGAGATCTCCGCGATGATCCTTCAGAAGCTGAAGAAGGCCGCCGAAGACTATCTCGGACAGAGCGTCAGCGAAGCCGTGATCACCGTGCCCGCGTACTTCAACGACGCGCAGCGCCAGGCCACCAAGGACGCCGGCAAGATTGCCGGTCTGGATGTGAAGCGCATCGTGAACGAGCCGACCGCGGCCGCACTGGCCTACGGGCTCGACAAGAAGAAGGACGAGACCATCGCCGTGTATGACTTCGGCGGCGGTACGTTTGATATTTCGATCCTCGAGGTTGGCGAGGGCGTCATTGAGGTGAAGTCGACAAACGGCGACACGCACCTTGGCGGCGACAACCTCGACCAGCGCATCGTCGAATGGTTGATCTCGGAGTTCAAGCAGGAGACCGGGCTCGACCTGACCTCCAAGGGCAACGAGATGGCGCTGCAACGTCTGAAGGACGCCGCGGAGCGCGCCAAGATTGAGCTTTCAACCGCGCAGGAGACGGAGATCAACCTGCCGTTCATCACGGCAGATGCCTCCGGCCCGAAGCACCTTGTGCGCACGCTGAGCCGTGCCAAGCTGGAGTCGCTGGTCGACGACCTGCTGCAGAAGTCGGTTGGGCCGTGCAAGCAGGCGATGAAGGATGCTGGCGTGGACGCGAGCAAGATCGATGAGGTCGTGCTCGTGGGCGGACAGACCCGCATGCCGGCGATTCAAGCGCTGGTAAAGAACCTCTTTGGTAAGGAGCCTCACAAGGGTGTGAACCCTGACGAAGTCGTCGCGATCGGCGCGGCGGTCCAGGCCGGAGTACTTGCCGGCGATGTGAAGGACCTGCTGCTGCTGGACGTCACGCCGCTGACGCTTGCCATCGAGACCATGGGCAGCGTGGCGACGCCGATGATCCCGCGCAACACCACGATCCCGACGAAGAAGACTGAGACCTTCTCGACGGCGGCCGACAACCAGACCGAAGTCGAGATCCACGTCCTGCAGGGCGAGCGGCCGATGGCATCGCAGAACCGCACGCTCGGCAAGTTCAAGCTGGGCGGAATCCCGCCTGCCCCGCGCGGCATGCCGCAGATCGAGGTCACCTTTGACATCGACGCGAACGGCATACTCAACGTGACGGCGAAGGACAACGCCACCGGCAAGGACCAGAAGATTACGATTACGAGTTCTTCGGGTCTAAGCAAGGAAGAAGTCGAGCGCATGGCGAAGGACGCCGAGGCGCACGCGTCCGAGGACAAGGAAGCCAAGGAGAAGATCGAGGCTCGCAATCAGCTCGACTCCATGGTCTACAACGTCGAGAAGATGCTGCGCGAAGGCGGCGACAAGGTTGCGGCAGCCGACAAGGGCGACGTCGACTCTGCGCTGGCCGATGCCAAGACCACGCTGGGTGGCGGCGATCCCTCGAAGACCGAGATGGACGCTGCACGCGAGCGCCTGACCACGGCAAGCCACAAGCTCGCCGAGGCGCTGTACAAGGCGCAGTCCGCGGCCGGCGCTGCTCCAACCGACGGCGACGCAGCCGCGGCGGGAACAGCCGACCAGCCCAAGGACGAGGGCGTGATCGACGCGGAGTATGTCGATACCGAGAAGTAAGACCTTGAAAATCGACGCGAAGTAAGAGAACCGTTTTGCTTCCTGGTGCGTATTACAAGGAGAAGTGCTTCGAAACGGAAGCCTTCTCCTTGTTGCATCTTGGTGCGTGCGGAGCGACAAAGCTGTGACAAAGAATCGACACGGAAATGACCCCGAGAACGAATCAAAATCGAGCGGAGGGGGTTCTAATTAGTAGCCGGAATCAGGGCGGAAGGGTGGCGAAGGATGGAAAATCAGAGGGCAAAAAACGACGGAGCCTTACCGCACGGAGTCAGTTGGGACCTCGGCTTCGGGCACGGGCACATGGGGGAAATCCTTTGGCGGTGTGACGCTCTTCGCGCCGGCCGCCTCTATCAGCGCAGCCTCTTTGCAACGCGCGAGGAAGCGGAAGAGTTCGTAGCGCGCATGCAGCAAGTGGAACCGGACCAGGTCTTTAACGTGGAGGCGATTAAGGCCAGCACGGTCTGGAACTAAACGTTCTTTTGTCGACAAAAGAGCCGCTGGATCTGGCGAGAACTCGCGCCGGTCCAGCGGCTCAAACTGTTTCAGTTTCCCTGTACACCGGCAGCTGGGGGGCGGCCTCAAGGTGATAGAACGCTGAGCGTATAACGTTCCGCGTGGTAGACTTCCATAGTGATTGGCAGCTTCGCAGACCGCAACGCCAAGCTGATCTTCGATGGTGCCCGCAGCCGACGATACAGCGGTCTGGAATCGGTCATTGAACGCAAGCTTCGGGCGATTGAGGCAGCAGTTTCTCTCCAGGATCTGACGGTTCCTCCAGGCAATCGCCTGGAAGCTCTCAGAGGTGATCGCAAGGGACAACACAGCATTCGCGTCAATGATCAATATCGGCTTTGCTTCCGGTGGAAAGAAAATCATGCCTACGAGATCGAAATCGTCGATTACCACTGATCTGTCGCGCCGCCGTCACAAGCGCGTTCTGCCGCCGATTCATCCTGGGGAGATGCTGCGCGAGGAGTTTCTCGTTCCGATGGGCCTGAGCGCGAACGCACTCGCAATTGCGATTGGCGTTCCGGCAACGAGGATCGGCGAGATTGTCAATGAACGCCGCGGTATCACTGCAGACACTGCACTTCGATTGGGTCGATACTTCCACATGAGCGCAGAGTTCTGGATGAATCTGCAGAGCCGCTACGATCTGGAGAGTGCGCGATTCCAGCTCGAAAAGCAGATTAATCAACGGATCAAGCCTGCTCCTCTGGATCGAAAAACCGGCTCTCTGAAGCTTCCCATGAGCGCCTGAGGCATAAACAATGGCAGGACCACAGACCAAGGACTACTACGGCACACTCGGCGTCAAGAAGACGGCCACGCCGGATGAAATTCGCAAAGCCTTCCGCAAACTCGCGCGCAAATATCATCCGGACGTGAACCCCGGCGATAAGAAGGCCGAAGAAAAGTTCAAAGAGATCTCCGAGGCCAACGACGTCCTCTCCGAAGAGAAGAAGCGCAAGATCTACGACCAGCTCGGCTTCTACTCCGACAACATCGACCCCGCCGCGGCCGAGGCGTATGCCCGCGCCGGCGCAGGCGGAGGAGGCGGCTTCGGCGGCGCACGCGGGACTGCAGGCGCAGGACAAGGCGTTCCCTTCGACTTCTCCGGTTTCGACTTCTCCGGCTTCACCCCCGAGGGCACCCGTGCCCAGCAGGCCGCGTCGAGCGGCTTTGGCTCCAGCTTCAAGGACATTTTCAGCGGGATGTTCAACCGCGAAGGGCGTCAGGCGCGCGGTCCGCAGCCCGGCACCGACCTCGAATACCAGGTCGAGATCGATTTCTGGACCGCCATCCGCGGCGGCGTCACGCGCCTCGAAATTCAGCGGCAATCGCCCTGCCCCACCTGCAAAGGTACGGGCGCCGTCGGCAAGCCGATGGAGTGCCCCGAATGCCACGGAACAGGCCAGGTGCAGCAGACCGGCGGCCGCATGAAGTTCAATATCCAGTGCCCGCGCTGCGGTGGCAGTGGCAAGGTGCAGAATAGTTGTCCCACGTGCGATGGCGCCGGTGTTGTGACGCGCGTTGAGCCGCTGGAATTCCGCATTAAGCCCGGCACACGCGACGGCCAGCGCATCCGTCTCGCCGGCAAGGGCAATGCCGGCACAGAGGGTGCGCCCGCAGGCGACCTCTATCTCATCATCCGCGTTGGCCACAACAGACTCTTTCGCCGCGTCGCGGACGACATCCACGTCACCATTCCTGTCACCGCGATGGAGGCGGCGCTCGGCGCTCGAATCGAAGTGCCTACGATTGACGGCGAGGGACATCACGCCGGACGCGCACAGCTCAAGATTCCGCCCGGAACACAGACCGGGCAGAAGCTGCGCATGCGCGAGAAGGGTGTGCCCAGCGCCACGCGCGAAGGCCAGCGCGGCGATCAGATCGTTGAAATCAAGATCGTCGTGCCCAAGGTGCAGGACGAGCGCTCCAAAGAAATTCTGCGCGAACTGCAGCGTCTGAATCCGGAAGATCCGCGCGCCGATATCTTCAAAGAGGTCTAACGGACGCTGGCGTGCCGGTCAGAACGGCACGCCAACCCGATAGCTGATGTCTTCCTGTTATGAGGTGGCCGGCTGGCCCACAAGCGCGGGTGCTGCTGCTCTCTGCGGGCGTAGCAGCAGATAAAACGCAATACCGTGGGTGATCATCAGTACAGGCACGTAGAGCACTGGTATCCAATAGGCGGCTCCCAGCTGCCCGACCACGAAGGGTAGCCCCTCGACCGTCGCATGGTAATAGTCGATGAGGATGTCGGCCGCGCCTGTAATATTGAAGGCGATGACGAACACGCGGAACAGCGAAGGGATTCGCACCGTAGACAGCGCCATAATCGCCAGGACTCCGGTGACGAAGTCTCCATAGGCGGCAAAACGGGCGAACGTGCCGGGGAGCGTCCCCACGACACCCGGAAGGATAAAGACAAGCCCGAAGAAACGGAAGCTGTGCACCGTAGCGATGGCGCGTTGCGCGTCAACCCAGCCTGTCGACCTCAGCTTCGGTATTACGTACGCACCGAAGCAGAGGAGCCACGCAACATACCCGAAGATAAGATGAATCAGAAAAATAGTTTCAGGCGTCATAGGCGCCCTCCTTTCCCGGATAGGATTATAAGCGTCATCCCATAGACTCAAACTTTTTCTAACTTTCTTGTGACTACCTATCGGAGTTCAGGGTCTTGGGATGATGTTTGGCATCCTATAATCAGCCATGCGTTACCGTCCCGAACACAAAGCCGAGGTTCGCCAGAAGATCGTCAACGACGCTTCCCGCCGCATCCGCACGCAGGGGCTATCCGGCGCCGCGGTCGCCGCCGTCATGCAGGACGCCGGCCTTACCCATGGAGGCTTCTACAAGCATTTCGAGAGCAAGGATGAACTCCTCCTGGAGTCCCTCCGCGAGAGCTTCCAGCAGATAGCCGGCATGCTCACAAAGGCCGCAGAACAATCGCGCCCCGGAACGGCCTGGAAGACCGTCGTGAAACTCTACCTCAGCCCCGAGCACTGCAGTCACCCTGAATGGGGCTGCCCCGTGGCTGCGCTCGCGTCCGAACTGGCGCGCGTAGACAAATCGATGAAACCGAAGCTCGTCGACGAGCTCACAACCTACAGGAACCGTATTCTGCCCTTCATGCCCGGCCGGCGTACCGCCGACAAAGAACGCGCGTTCATCGCGATCTTTTCAACTATGCTGGGTGCAGTTGGAATGGCCCGCATTCTGCCCAATCCAGAGGCGCGAGCCAGCGTGCTTGCGACAGCGCGAGAATTTCTTCTCCGCAGCTTTTGAACCCGGACGCATCTGGTTGCACACGTCTCCTCGCGTTGACTCACTCCGTCCACAAACGTAGCCTGAGCCTGATGCCTTCTGCGCGCCTTCGAGCGGCCACAGGCCGCCGTGATCCTGCCCTCGACGGTCTGCGCGGCGTCGCGATTCTACTCGTCTTCATCTTTCACTACGGTGGCGGCCTACGCTCGACGAATCCGGTCGTCCACGCGCTCGGCTACTTCGCAGAAACCGGCTGGACCGGCGTCATTCTCTTTTTCGCGCTCTCTGGGTTTCTTATCACCGGCAGCCTCTGGGATTCGCGCGACGAGCGCGATGTCCTCCGTAACTTTTACGTTCGTCGCGTATTGCGCATCTTTCCGCTCTACTACGCTGTTGTGCTCATCGCACTCCTCGCTTCGGTCGCGCGAGGCAATCGCCTCGCAGAGCTCTCACCTGTTCTGCTCTATGCAGGGTTCCTGCAGAATCTTCCCGGGTTCGTCACCACGGCACTGCTGCCCATCTCACCCCTTCCGCTCTTTCATCTCTGGAGCCTCGCCGTTGAAGAGCAGTTCTACATCCTCTGGCCGGCACTCGTTCTCCTGTCCGGCACTCGCTCGCGCGCACTCAACCTCAGCCTGTGGATCGTCGCACTCTCTGAGCTCTTTCGCATCCTCACGCATCTGCCCATCGTTCCGCCGGAATTCGCGGCGACACTGGATCCTTCCTTGTTCACGCATGCCGGCACACTCGCCCTCGGCGCCGCCCTTGCGCTCCTGCTCCGCGGGCCGCACTGGCAGCTTGTCGAGCGCTGGGCAGTCACCGCTTTCTGGTCGGGTCTCGTTCTTTATCTGCTTGCGAGCTGGCGCTCCGGCAGCTTCTATCTCTCTCCTTATCCACAATTCACCATCGGGCTCCTGGGAGTCGGCGTTGCCTCTGCCGCCATCATTCCCATCGCGATGCGAACCGGTTCTTTACATCGCATCCTCTCTTCGCCTCCTCTACGCTTCCTCGGCCGCATCAGCTATGGCTTCTACGTCTTGCACATCTTCATCGAGCCTGTCATCGACGTCCTGGGCGGACATCTTGCGCATGCGACGTTCGGCGCGAAATATCAGTTCGCACGCTTCGTGATTGCCTTCCCGCTCACCGTATTTCTTGCTTCGCTCTCATACTTCTTCTTCGAGCAGCCTATCCTCGCCTACAAGCGGCGCTTCCCCATGCATTCGCCGCTGCCGCCACCCGAGCACACAGCACCCGATCTCTCCACCGTGCTCTAGTTCGCCGACGGCCGCTCACACGATCCACCACGATCACTCTGACCTCACCTTCCATTGATTGAGAACCGACACGCGCCTCGGTCCGCGGTTGTTCCGAATCATCTTGCCGCACGCACGAATTTCGCCCGCAGAGTCGCTTGGTCGATTTACGAATTCGCCGTTCGAAGATCGCCTGCACCGCATCCGATCGCCTCCTGAGGCATCCAAACCTGAGTGGCGATTCGCTCGCCGACTCCCGCACGAAGGAACTAAGCTGCTGACGCATGGCAAGTGCTAGCGCCACACTCGATCAGTCGTCCGCGGCCGCCGAGGCGCCACAGGAAGTCACGCAGGGCGTAAATCCCTGGATCATCGCGGCCTCCGTCATGCTCGCCACCTTCATGGAGGTTCTCGACACCGCGATCGCTTCGGTCGCCCTCCCCTACATCGCAGGATCATGTCCGCGTCAACCGACCAGGCGACCTGGGTGCTCACCAGCTACCTGGTCGCCAACGCCATCATTCTTCCGGCGTCCAACTGGTTCTCTCTGCGCTTCGGCCGCAAGCGCTTCCTCGTCACCTGCGTCATCATCTTCACCATCGCCAGCTTCGCCTGCGGAGCCGCGCCGACCCTCGGCTTCATCCTGTTTGCGCGCGTCATACAGGGAGCAGGCGGCGGCGCACTACAACCACTCTCCCAGGCCATCCTGCTCGAGAGCTTCCCTCCACGCAAACGCGGCGCGGCCATGGCCGTCTTCGCCTTTGGTGTCGTCGTGGCTCCAGTGCTCGGCCCCACGCTCGGCGGCTGGCTTACCGACACCTACTCGTGGCGCTATGCCTTCTACATCAACATCCCCATCGGTGCGCTCGCGGTCTTCATGATCAGCCGCTTCGTCCACGATCCACCGTACATCTCAAAGACGAAGGCTCCGCGCTTCGATAAGATCGGCTTCGGCACGCTGGCCGTCTGGAGCGGCTGTCTGCAGATCATTCTCGACAAAGGCCAGGAGGTCGACTGGTTCGGCGCCATCTGGCTGCGCTGGGCCTGCGTCTTCTTCGTCCTCGCGTTCTGCTGGTTCATCTACCAGTCCTGGTGGGTAAAGACCCACTCGTCGATCTCAAGGTGCTCAAAGATCGAAACTTCCTCATCGGATGCGTCGCTCATCTTCCTGTTCGGCATCGCCATCTATTCAACAGTCACCGTTCTTCCGCTCTTCTATCAGGAGCTGATGGGTTACACCGCGTTTACCGCAGGGCTCGTCGTCGCACCGCGCGGCCTCGGCGCCATCTGCGGCATGCCGGTCATCGGCTTTCTCTCCAACAAGGCCGACCCGCGTTATCTGCTCACCTTCGGCTTCATCACCTTCGGTCTCACCACGCTCTACTTCGGGTCCATCACCACAGATATCTCCCCAACGACGCTCTTCCTTCCGATCCTCATCACCGGCTTCGGCCTCAGCTTCGTCTTCGTGCCCATCAATACCGCGGCCTACGGCACGCTCCGCAACGACCAGATCGGCAACGCCAGCGGCCTCTTCAACCTCATGCGCAACGTCGGTGGATCCGTTGGCATCTCTCTCGCAACGACGCTGCTCGTGCGCCGCGCGGACGTCCACCAGAACGAGATCGTCAACCACGTTCCGCAGACCGGCATCGCCTTCCAGAACAGTGTGCAGGGGGCACAGCACTTCCTCAATGGGCGCTTCGGCCCCAGCAACAGCGCGGGCGCCGCACAGGCCAGCCTCTATGGACAACTTCTCCACCAGGCTTCCACCTGGGCCTTCGTCGACGTCTTCCGCTGGCTCTCGCTCCTCAGCGGCGCTTGTGTCATCGTCGTCTGGTTCTTCAAAAAGGTGAAGCCCGGCCGCGGTCCCGCCGGAGCACATTAGACCTCGCAAAAGCAGAAGGCCCGCCGGGTGGCAGGCCTTTGCCTTTCCTGCAGTCGCCACTTCCTTATCGCACGGTGAATGTCGCCTCAACCGGCGTCTCCGCCGACGACGGCCCCGCCGTCACCTTGTACTCGCCGCTCGGCCGCGTCCAGCGCTTCGCCGTAACATCCCAGATCGACTCGTACTCAGGATCGACCTCCATCGTCACCGTCTTGCTCTCGCCCGGAGCAAGCTCGACCTTCTTGTACGCGATCAGCCGCTTCCACGGCTCGCCCGCACTCGCTGGCAGCGTCGTATAAACCTCTGCGACCTCCGCACCCGCACGTGAGCCGGTGTTCTTTACCGTCAGCGTTACCGACTCGCCATCCTTGCCCACCTTCAGGTTCGAATAGCCAAACGTTGTGTACGAGAGCCCGAAGCCAAACGGAAACAGCACCGGCTTCTTCTGCGACTCATACCACTTGTACCCAACCGCAGCGCCCTCGACGTTGTAATCCACCTTGAAGCTCAGCACGCCGTTCTTCACCGGTGGAGGAGGCTGCGCAATCGTCGTGCGCGGCAGTTCGTCCTCGTTCTTCGGGAAGGTCATCGGCAGCTTGCCGCTCGGGCTCACATCCCCAAACAACAGGCGTGCCACGGCATCGGCGCCCTTCGAACCCCCATACCACGCCTCCAGCACCGCGCTCGTGCTGTCCAGCCAAGGCATCGTCACCGCCGTGCCCGTTTCCAGCACCACCACCGTACGCGGATTCGCCTTCGCAACGGCTTCAATCAGCTTGTCCTGGTTCTCCGGCAGCGACAGGTTCTCGAGATCGCCGCCCTCCGACTCAAACTGCCACGCAAACACAATCGCGACATCCGCGGCCTTGGCTTTCGCCACCGCATCCGCCACATTCTCGCCGGAGCTGAAGCTCACCTGCGCCCCCGAAGCCTTCGCTCGAATCGCTTCCAGTGGAGACGTCGGAAACCAGATATGCGTCCGCCATTTCGTTCCGCCAATCTGTCCCGGCGCATCCACCTGCGCCGAGCCACCGCCCGAGATCATTCCCGTATCCGCATTGAAACCGATCACGGTAATCGACTTCACCTTCTGCGCATCGATTGGCAGCACCGCATGTTCGTTGCGCAGCAGCACTGCACTTCCCTCTTCCACCTTCTGCGAGACATCAAGCCCATGCACAACATCGACCACGCCCTTCACCACCGGGTGGTCGATCAATCCGCTCGCAAACTCCGCCCACAGCACGCGCCGCACATGATCGTTCAGCTCCGCCTGCGAAACCTTACCGCTCTGAACCGCCTGTTTCAGCTTCTCGCCGTAAAACAAATTCAGCGGCTGCTCCTGATCCAACCCTGCATGCGATGCCTTCACCGTGCTGTGCGTCGCATCCCAGTCCGACATCACAAAGCCAGGAAACCTCCACTCACCCTTGAGCACGTCGTGCAGCAGCCACGTGTTCTCGCACGCATAGTCGCCATTCACGCCGTTGTAGCTGCACATCACCGCATTCGGATGCCCGGTCTTCACGCCGATCTCAAACGCCAGCAGATCGCTCTCGCGTCCCGCCCGCTCGCCGATCTGGACATCGACCTCCTGCCGCCCACTCTCCTGGTCGTTGAACGCGTAGTGCTTGATGTCGGAGATCACGTGCTCGCCGCCCTCGCAACGAATGCGTGCGCCCACCATCGTTCCCGCAAGCACCGGGTCTTCACCCATGTACTCAAACGTGCGCCCGTTACGCGGGTCGCGCGTGAGGTTTGTTCCGCCGCCCAGCGTCGTGTTGTAACCCTGCATGCGCAGCTCATCGCCAATCAGTTTGCCGTACGCGCACGCCGCTTCCGGGTCCCAGCTTGCCGCTGACCCAACATTCGAAGGCAGCGCCGTCGAGTAGCGCCCATTGTCCGCGCTCTGCCGCACGCCATACGCCGCATCGCTCATCTGGATCGACGGGATCCCCAGCCGCGGCACGCCCAGCACAAAGCCCGCACCGCCATTCGACTGGTTCTGCACCGCCTGAATCTCCGGTGGAAGGTCCTTCTGCCGCGCCATGCCATTGCCATGCAGCAGGCTAATCTTCTCGTCGAGCGTCAACTGCTGGAGCACCAGGTCCGCGCGCCGCTCCGGCGACAGCTTCGCATCCATCCACGGCCGGTCCTTCGCCCCGTTGTTCGTCTGTCCCGATACCGTTAAAGCCGTCAGGCCTAGCAGCCCCAGCATGGCCGCCCGATGGGCTATGTTCGTCACGCGTCTCGCTCCTTTGCAATTGAGGCTGCCAGTCTAGCATCTTTCAAGCCCGGCTGGCAGCAACAAACTGCAAAGAAAAACGATTGTCTAAGGAACCAGCAACACTACGGTTCTTGACCTTTGCTGATCCCTGTTCCCTGCCCCCTGATCCCTGTTCCCTGATCCCTGCCCCTACTGATTCACTCCGCTCGCCAGGAACCCGCCATCGACCACCAGGATCTCGCCCGTCACAAACGTCGCCGCGTCCGACGCGAGATAAATCGCCGCGCCCACCAGTTCCTCCGTCTTACCGAAGCGGTTCATCGGTGTGCGCAGCCGCAGCTCCTTGCCGCGCTCGCTCTTGTCCAGCAACTCCGCATTCAACGCCGTGCGGAACACACCCGGCGCAATCGCATTCACCGTCACGCCCTGCGCCGACCACTCCACAGCCAGCGACCGTGTCAGCGCGCCCACCGCAGCCTTCGAGGCCGCATACGCCGTCACTTCCTTCAAGGAAACAAACGTATTCAACGACGCAATATTGATGATTCGACCATAGCCCTTCTCCAGCATCTTCCGGCCGAAGATCTGGCACGACCGCAGCGTTCCTGTCACGTTCGTGTCCATGATCGAGTTCCACTCATCCTCGGGAAAGTCCACCGTCGGCGCGCGCTTGATCTTGCCCGCCGAGTTGATCAGGATGTCGACCTTGCCGAACGCGCCAATCGTCGCATCGCACAGCGCCTGCAGGCTCTTGCGGTCTGCAACGTCGGAGGCCACGCGCAGGCTCCGCCGGCCGCGCGACTCAATCTGCTTCGCCGCCTCGTCCACCTGCTCCTGCCGCCGCGAGCTCGCCACAACATCCGCGCCCGCATCCGCCATCCCCAGCGCCATCGCCAGGCCGATGCCGGACGTTCCGCCCACCACGACCGCTGTCTTCCCCGTCAAATCAAACAATCCTGCCATCTCAGCTCCTTAACTCTTCTGTTGTTCCTGCGAGCCCGCCGTCAGCGAAACGTGTTGAAGAATCTGGCCAACAACTTGCTCCGGAGTGCCGTCGTTCTCTACGCGCAGCGCATCCTTCGGCGGCTCCAGCGTCGCAATCTGACTGTCCAGCAGGTTCGGATTCATATAGGAGTGGCGCCGCGCGGCCAATCGCTCCGTCAGCAACTCTTTGCTGGGGTCCAGCCACACAAACGTCATTGCATCTGTCCGTATTCCGCGCTCCAGCGTCTGCCGGTACTTTTCCTTCAGTGCCGAGCATGCCAGCACGCCGCCCTCGCCGCTCTGGTACCAGCCGTGCAAAAGCCCGTTCAGGGTCTCCAGCCACGGCTCGCGATCCTCATCGTTCAGCGGAATCCCCGCGTGCATCTTGTCTTTGTTGGCCTGCGAATGATAGTCGTCCGCATCCGCAAAAACTGTGCCCGTGCGTTGCGCGAGCAGCGTGCCGATCGTCGTCTTGCCCGACCCGCTCACCCCCATCAGCACCACGATCATTTCCGCGCATCTCCGAACAAAATCACTGCCAGAACTCTATCATCCCGGCCACGGCTCTGGCCGGGTGCCCTCTCTTCGCAGAGGAACCGTGTGCCCCATCTTCGCGGCCGCAAGGCGGACGCTAAGGTGGATTCACACGATAGCGTGTCACGCCCCTGGAAACACCGGCTTGATGTGCCGGTCCCACAGGTTCGTTGTTACATTCTTCGCGATCACGTCCTCGTGCTCGTCCAGCTCTTTCGTATACCGCTCGCCCATCTTCGCCGCCACTTTGAAACCGACATGCAGCAGCTGGCGGAAGCTCGGGTTATACGCCGGGTTGTTCTGGTCGTGCCGCAGTGCGCTCGTGTACTGCTCGCTCGTCCACCTCTCGACCTCCTCCGGCTTCGGCAGCTTCGCCTGGTCAATGTCGATCACTGTCGCATACGGCGCGGTCAGCTCATCCGCATGCGCATACGCCTCGCGGTAGACCTCCTTCGCCAGTCCCAGCCCTGACCCGCCGGCCTCTGCCAGTCCGATCAGCTCCTCCAGCCACGTCGTGCCCGCCGTCTTCAAATGCACGCCCGCGTCAAACTTCACCATCGCGTTGTGTATCGACGCATAAATCGAAAACTTATCCGACCCCGAGTGCACGCTCAGCTTCAAATTCTCCGGCAGCCCATACCGCTGCACCGCAAACGCAATCGCCGCGATGTCCTCCTCGAACTCCTTCGCAAACTGCTTCACATCGCCCACGTAGTCCACGCCCTTGTTGAACCGCCCCGTGAACTTCGGCGCAATCGTCTGGATCGGAATCTTCTCGTCGGCAATCGCCGCGAGAATAATCAGCAGCTCCACCGGCGTCTGCGGCGAGTCCGTCTCGTCCATCGAGACCTCAGGCACAAACTTGCCCTCGCCCTTCTTCTCCACCAGAAACCGATAGATCCGTCCCGCGTCCTGCACCGCCGCCAGGAACTTGTTCGCCACGCCCTTCACAAACGCCGTATCCGTCTTGAACGGCGCCGCAATTCGCGGAATCCTCACCTCGCCCACCAGTTCCGGATGCCGCGCCACAAACGCGTCCACATCGTCCCGCTCGGCGTGCTTGCCAATCTCCTCTGCGACATCAATCGTGAAAAAATCGCACGGCGCAATGAAGCGCTCCACATTCTTCAAATTGATGTGGTCCGCGTCCAGAAAATACGGTGTCTTCCACCCGAGCTCCTTCACCGCCGCATCCGCCGCCACACGCGTATTCTTCGGCTCGCTGCCGATGATCGTGTGCTCGCGGTTGGACTTGTTCCACACCGGAGCCACTTCAATCCCCGCGTCCTTCGCCTTGATGCAGGCCGCCAACTGGGCCTTCGCCTGGTGCGCGAACCGGTCGCCCACTCCTACGGAATACTTCGGCAAACGCAGCTCACTCGCCATCACAAATCTCCCATCCTCACCTGTACTGGAATCATTCGACGCATGCACACACCTCGGCGTCGTCGCGCGTACCAGAATAACCGCCTCCGGTCAGACAGCGCAACAATTGCGTCAGACAGCAGAAGGCTTCGCACCGAAGCGCGAAGCCCTTCCGATGAAGACTGCTTTTGGCCTAGGTCTTGATTCTGCGGCGAACGGCACCACAGAGACCCAGAATTCCGGTACCCAGCAACGCCAGGCTTCCCGGTTCCGGCGTCGCGGCCGCGGCATTGATCGAAAACTCCGCGGAATAGGTTCCAGGTGAACCAAAACTGGGAGCTGAGATCGTGATCACATCTCCCGCAATCGAGTAGCCGATGCCTGATGGAAAGCTGCTGCTAAGCAGACTCAAACTGACAAAGGCAGGGTCCGTAAAAACGTAGGTAATCGGAAAGGAATTCGTGACACTCACGTCCGTCAGCGTCAGGGTAGTGCCCGTAAAGTCCGCTGTGTCTGTGTTAGCCGCGTCCCTATACCCGAATTCAACGATCGACCCGATAACAACCGCCGATCCGTTATTGCCGGAATTACCGTAACCAGAAGGTACGAAACCCTGCGCGGAGTTGAAGTAGTTCGGTGGATTGTCGTTAATTAGCATCTGCCCGCCCACCGTTGTTCCGGTCAGATCGGCGCGAGCTGCACATGGCGCTAAAGTTAGTAAAGCCAGACCCGCTAACAAGCCGTATCGCATGGAACACCTCATGAAGGAAGTTGCCACCGGTAGACTAACGGGGGAATTGTCTAAAAAAGATGACCGCTTGAGTCTAGCCCCAGGCAGCCGTATTCAAGTAAAAAATAGCCTTAGACATGAAATATCAGGCTGCACCAAACCGCCCCCTGTACGCCCACAGCCCCAGCCCCGGATTCGAGATGAAGAAGATCTCTTCACCATCGACCGTGTTCCACCCATCCTTCAGCTTCGCCGGATCGTACTTCTTCTCGTACTCCTTCAAGTCGCCATACTCGAAGTGCACGCTCTCGATCTCCTCGCGAGTCAGCCCGCCCGGACAGTACCGAATCCTGAACCGTCCCTCGCTCGAGCCATGAATCAAATGCGCCGCCGCACTCAAATTGCTCGCGAGGCCGGGATCTTCCTTCACATACTCCAGCGTCTTCGGCGTACCGCAATACCCAAACTTCCGTATCAGCTTATCGATCGTCGGGTCCTCGCCAAACTCGTGCACACCCGGCGCCAGCACGATCAGCTCCGCGTTGTCCGCCAGGGCCATCCGCGTCCGATACACGCTCTTGTTCCCCAGCCACGTCGTCTTGAACTCATGCGGATCCAGATACACTACCGCCTTCTTGATCTCGCGATCCAGCATCTGGAAGTTGCACTTCAAACTCAGCTCCGCCGCCCTGTCAAAGCACTCGTTGTCATCGCCGATGAACAACCCGCGCATCACCAGCTCGCCCTTGTCGTTCTTGTTCACGACAGTCTGCACATAAACAATCGGCAGGTTCTTCGCGAAGTGCTCGCTCGCATAGTTCAGCACCTTGCGCACCGGCGTCTCGATACGCCCCATCATGCGCTCCATCCCATACACCGCGCCCAGGAAGTGCGAACGATGAATCCCCATCACCCCGCCCGTGCCCACAAAAATATTCTTCGAGCCATTCGCCATCCCCACCACTTCATGCGGCACCACCTGCCCAATCGAGAGGATCAGATCATGCCCGCCATCCTTTAGCAATTTGTTCACCTGCGCCGGCCACGTGTAGTCCAGCTTGCCTTCGCTCACCTCGTGCATGAACTCGCTCGGCACCTCGCCCAGCGTCACAATATCGTTGCGCCAGTCGTGCACGCGAATCCGATCCTTCGGCGTCTTCGGATACATCGTCGCCAGCTCGCTCTCGCTCATCGCCTTGTGCGTGCCCAGCGCCGGCAACACGTCCGTCAGCCGATCGCCGTAGTACTCATACGCCATGTCCGTCAGCGGCCCGGCCATCGAATGAAACCGTGTAAAGTCCGGCGGCACAGCCAGCACCTTCTTGCGCGGCTTTATCTTCTCCAGCTTGTCCAGAGCCTCATAAAGCCCCGCGCGAAACTCGTCGGGAGACATCTCCGTCGTTGGCGATCCAGCAGCAAAGAACAGACTCATGGCTCTTATCTTAGCGCTCTCATCTACGCGCTCGCTGGCTGGGTGGTTTCTGCCAGGGGCTCCGTCTTCGCGAATTTCAATTGTGTCTTCTTAATCATCTCCAACCACAAAGAATCCGGATCGGAATTGAATACTGTGGCGGCGTCTGCCGGAAAAACAAACCACGCGCCCAATTGCACTTCGCTCCGCAACTGATCTTGCGTCCATCCGGCATATCCCAGGTAAACGTGAAAAACGCCAGGGTCAGGCCGGGCGGAAATTGTTTTTGCGAAGAGAGCTTTGTCGGAAATCAAATAAACCCCGCCGAAGATGTTCTCAGCCTTTTCAACCTTGGCCAAGGATTCAAACAACGCCAGCACGGCCGTGGGTTCCACAGGTCCCCCAAGATAAACCGGATCCGAGCGGTCTTTCGCGACTTTGAGATTAAGAACTTGAGAAAGCGGAACATCGGTGCGCCGGTTGAGAATCAGTCCGACTGCCCCTTTCCCATCGTAGTGAACCAGCAGGATCACTGTTCCTGCGAAGCTCGGGTCGCCGAGGCCGCGGGCCGCCACCAGCACCTTTCCAACACCCAGATCTTTCGGATTCTTCAGCTGAAGATTCTTGAATTGAGTCGGAAAAAATTCCGCTCTATAAACGCTGCCGCTTCCGTCCGCCGCCAAGGCAACGGTCGTGAACAACATCGCGAACAGGAACCGTTTGCGCAGGGACATGATCGGTATCCTTCCCACACGAACGACTGCACCGATACAGGCTACAACACTCGCAACACACCCTCTTGGTCTCCCTCTTCAGGCAATTGGCAATGGGATACCATTCTTCGCAAGAGTCCAATGCTCTTCGCGGGGGATGAACTCCTGCTCTGCGCAGCGCTGCTTTTCCGCCCCCCCATCGTCGGCCAAAAGGATCCAACAAATATAGTCACCAAGTTTCCCGTTTTCGTAGGTGCTGCTGCCTCTGTCCTTGCTCTGATCTTCGTCATCATGCTGGATCACAAATCGACAACTGCAGCGCGAACGGAAACTCTCGCGGAATAGGCAACGACGAACGCGCTTCAGTGCAGCGATTCCACCAGCGGTATTTCGCAAACTATTCGGCGATCCGCTCGGTGCCCATCTGGATTACTTCCTGATCGTCACCTGCTTTCTGTCCGAAAGGTTCTGAAGCGCTTCCAAACCTGGATGCGGCTTCCTGCTTTTGGGGTTCGTTCTGTTGTTTGTCCGCTCATCGCCAGCAAGACGCAAAGCAGATAGCCGGTGAGGAAACTGTGCGAAGGAGATGGGGGCCGACTGGAAGACCACTGAAATTGCCAAACAACCGTTTGTTAATCCACGTGTCGTCTTTTCTCTGCCATTTCCGATATCTCAAGGGTGGGCTCATCGGACCAGCAGATCGTAAACCTTTTCTGAAGCATGCCAACGCAGTTCCCTCCCCGCCTGCGTTGATCGAGTGCTCCAGTGCGCCCGAAGGGCGCTGGAGCTTCTCCCTGGAACCGCGGGGCAATACAGCATAAGGAGCTTCATAATGAGATTCTTCAAACATCTGGCTGCAGACATAGCGCTTTTCATGTTCTTATCGTCTGCGGTTTTTGCACAGCACTACACGCAGGTCAACCTTGACTCGAATGTTACCGGTGCCGCAGAGAAAACTGATCCTCAGCTCATCAATGCCTGGGGTCTCGCTCGCAGCTCTGGCAGCACGTGGTGGGTTTCTGACGAGGCCACGGGATTCGCCACGCTATACAACGGCGCCGGAGCCAAGCAGGCACTCGTAGTGACCATCCCTAAATCCAATCCCAGCGATCCGACCTTCCCTACCGGCACCCCCACCGGCTTGATCTCCAACGGCAGCGCGACCGACTTTCTTCTTGCCCCCAATAAGCCCGCGGCCTTCATCTTCGCCACACTCGATGGAACGATCGCCGCTTGGAACCCCTCCATTGGCGTCGCTCCCGGGGCCAATCCTCCCTCCACTACTGCGGTAACCGTCGCAAGCACCAAAGACGGCTCCGGCTATACCGCCCTCACGACTGCGTTCATCGACGGCGTCCGTTATCTATATGTAGCGAACTTCCTCAAGGGACGCATCGATGTCTACGACAGCGCATTTAAGCCGGTGAAAATCAAGAGCGATGATCACGATCAGGACCGTCACCTGGATGAAGACCGTATCTTCGGCGATGACGATAAGCCCTTCACCGATGACCGTCTACCACGTAACTTTGTGCCTTTCAACGTGCAGGCCATCGGCAACGACCTTGTCGTCACCTACGCTCTGCACTTTGCGGGCAACCCATTTGAAACTCCGGGCCCCGGGTTGGGATATGTCGACATCTACTCGTCAAAGGGCAAATTGCTCCGGCGTCTCGAGCACGGTGACTGGCTTAACGCGCCCTGGGGAGTGACACTCGCTCCACTCGATTTCGGGCGCTTCAGCCATCGTCTGCTCGTTTCGAACTTCGCCGCTGGTGGAACCACCCAGTCCGCCGGATTCATCTCCGCCTACGACCTGGACACGGGCAAATTCGACGGCCTGGTCGAGGACGCCACTGGAAAGCCCCTTTCCATCCAGGGCATCTGGAGCCTGAGCTTCGCCAACAGCGCGACACCTAACAGCTACGACCCCGATGAGGCCCCCGCATCGGAGCTCTACTTTACTGCTGGTCCCAACCAGGCCACTGCTGGCCTCTTCGGATACCTGATACCAGTTTCGACAGAACTGATTCAGGGCAACTCGCAATAAAACAACTACGACCGTAAAACTACGAGAGCCGCGGACCTGGAGTCCATGGCTCTCAATGTTTAAGATAACGATGACTTTATTGCATAGGCCATGCGGGGGACTGCCGAGCTTCGTGTGGTGCGTCCCAATAACACGCCCAAGCTTTTATCAATTTCCCGCGACGGTGGCCACCGAATGAGTGCAGAATCGCCGAGTCACTCATTGAGAACCCGGGGACACGGCCGAATAGGCGGTTACACAAACCTTCCGATCCGATTTCACGAACCCCCGGATTGCAGTGCACTCGGCGGCGGTCGGCGTTAAAGCATGATGTCTGGCGGCCAGTTCACAAAATTCTTGGCCGTAAATCCACCATCCTCTCGAACAATCGTCCGGATACCATCATCCAGATGACACGAATGCTCGCGCGCCTGCTCTTGGCCCTCACGCTCCTCACCCTCACATCAGCCCACGCGCAAACCTGGCACCTCATCTGGTCCGACGAATTCAACGGCCCCGCCAATTCCCTTCCCAGCGAATCCGACTGGAACTTCGTGCGCGGCTGGGGCCCCCGCGGCAATCACGAGATCCAGTTCTATTGCCGACCTGAGGACAACGACGGCCCTTGCGACAGCAAGAGCCATCCCAACCTCCTCGAAGATGGCAACGGCCACCTCGTCCTCACTGCCATCCACGACGGACAACGCTGGAGCTCCGCCCGCCTCAACACACAGGACAAGCACACCATCCTCTACGGCCGCGTCGAAGCCCGCCTTCGCATGGAACCCGGCGCCGGCTTCTGGCCCGCCTTCTGGCTCCTCGGCGAGGACCACGCGAAAACCGGCTGGCCCGGTTGCGGTGAGCAGGACATCATCGAGTGGGTCCAGAAGTACGGCCCCTCGACCACCTCGTCGACCGTCCACGGCCCCGGCTACTCCGGCGGCAAAGGCATCCACCACGAATTCACATTTCCCTCGGTGAACGGTGTAGCCGGCCGCATCGACGACGGCAACTTCCACACCTACGGCATGACCTGGTCGCCCAACCGCATCGAGTTCTACCGCGACGACCCCACCAGGCCCTTCGCGATCATCACGCCCGCCGATCTCCCACCCGGCACAAAATGGGTCTTCGACCACCCCTTCTATGTCATCCTCAACTTCGCCGTCGGCGAGGCCGGCTTCCCCGGCTCAACCGGCTCCACCACCCCGCCCACCGGCCGCATGTGGGTCGACTACGTCCGCTTCTACCGGGAGTGGTTACTTTCGTGAGTTACTTTAGTGCTTGACACGTGTTGTAAACTGAAGTTATAGGGATAAAGAAACTTTGCCCGGCTCATTGCTGGGCTTTTCGTTTCCATAACCCTAGTTCTTTGAAGATTTTGCGGGCAAACTACCCGGAAAATCAGGACTTTAGGCCTCTCGAACACCCGAGGTCCACCCCTAAGTCCAATCTTTGCAAGATTTTGCGCAAAATTGACGGGGGGAGGGGTCAGACGGGGGTCCCCGGCGAGCTTGCTCGCTGGGGTGATCAGAGCTTGTAGGCCTTCCTCACCAGGTTCACCGTCAGGTCCTGAGCCGTCTGGAACGCCTCATCTTCATCGAGTCGGCCCTCTGCCACGAGTCTCGCGAGGAACGCACAATCGACCCTCCTCGCCACGTCGTGCCGGGCCGGAATCGACAGGAACGCCCTGGTGTCGTCGTTGAAGCCGACCGTGTTGTAGAACCCGGCCGTCTCCGTCGCCTCCTCCCGGAACCGCCTCATCCCCTCCGGCGAGTCATGGAACCACCACGGCGGCCCCAGCCTGAGGCAAGGATAGTGCCCTGCCAGCGGAGCCAGCTCCCGCGAGTAGGTCGACTCGTCGAGGGTGAACAAAATAAAAGTGAAGTTCGGCTCATTGCCGTACTTGGAGAGCAGCGGCTGCAGGCCGCGAACGTAATCCGTCGGTGACGGAATGTCCGCTCCCTTGTCGCGCCCGAACTTCGCGTACACCAGCGCGTTGTGGTTGCGGATCGAGCCCGGATGGAGCTGCATCGTCAGCCCATCCTCCACGCTCATCCCGGCCATCTCGGTCAGCATCTGCGCCTGGAACAGTTCCACATCGCCGCACTGTGTCTTGCCGCTGTAGATGCGCTCGTACAACGCCGAAGCCTCACTGAAGGGCAGGTCCGCAGTCTGCGCCGTCAGGTGCCCATGATCCGTAGCCGTCGCCCCGTTCTCCTTGAAGAACGCCCTCCGCTTGCGCAGAGCAGTGAGGTAGCCCTTCCACGTCGAGACGTCCTCGTTGGCCACTTCGCCGAGCTTCGAGAGGTTCTCCCGGAAGCCGCTGTATTCCGAGTCCACCACCGCATCCGGACGGAAAGTCGGAATCACCCGGCCCTTCCATCCGCTCTCGCGAATCTTCTTATGCTGCAGGAGAGGGTCAACCGCTGTGTCGGTTGTGGCTAGAACCTCGATGTTGAAGCTCTCAAACAGAGCGCGCGGACGGAACTGCGGCGTGCGCAGAGCTTTGTCAATCGTGTTGTAGTACTCATCGGCATTGGCAACGCTCAGGCGGTCCTTGAGACCGAACTGCTTCTCGAAGGCGTAGTCGATCCAGAGGCGCGTTGGCGTTCCACGAAACAGGAAGTAGTTCTTTGCGAAGATGCGCCAGACCTCGCGAGGATCGGCCTTCTGCTTCCCGTCTGCCTGCGGAATTCCGAGGGACTCCAAACTGATTCCCTGCGAGTACAGCATGCGGAAGATGTAGTGATCGGGCTGGATGAAGAGTGCGGCAGGATCAGGAAACGGCTGGTCGTCCGCAAACCACTGAGGATCGGTATGTCCATGTGGGCTGATGATCGGAAGATCTGCTACAGATGCGTATAACTTCTTCGCAACAGCGCGCGCCGCAGGCTCGGCAGGAAATAGCCTGTTCTCATCCAGCATTGTCACACCCTTCAAGCTCAGTAGCACTTCGTTTGAACAGCGTACCAAATGTAACGCGCCCCTGTCTGACAGATAATTTGTTCTTGTGAACCTGGCAATTCGGGCGGCGTGGTCTACTTAAACCGAAGGATTACGTTTCAAATCGCATCTGGAGATCGTTTGAGCACTCTGCACATGCCTCTCAGCCTCACGACTACTGAATTCCTCGCCCGAGTCTACGAGATCACGCCACGTACGGCGGTGTTTGACTGCGATGGAACACTGTGGGGGCTTGATTCTGGCTCCGCGTTCATGCGCTGGACCATGGAGAAAGGCTTGCTTTCACCCGAAGCAATCGCCTGGCTTAACGGGCGCTATGACGGTTACACGCGTGGCCAGGTTTCGGAGCTCGCAATCTGCGGCGAGATGGTGCAGGTGTATCGAGGAATTCCGGAACAGACGTTGCGCAAAGCGGCTGCGGATTTCTTCAGCGAGATGATCGAGCCCCACATCTTCCCGGAGATGCCGCAGCTCGTACGCGATCTGCAGCAGGCAGGGGCTGACCTATGGGCTGTGAGTTCCACCTGTGACTGGGTCGTGGAAGAGGGAGTCAAGCGTTTTGGCATCCCCGCGAATCGTGTGCTCGCGGCATGCGTAGAGTGTTCGAATGGCGTGGCTACGGACAAGCTGCGCGATGTACCTACAGATGAAGGCAAGGTCGCATCGTTGGCGCGTGTGGGAATCACGTCTCCGGATGCGGTGTTTGGCAACTCGGTACACGATGCGGCGATGCTCTCGATCGCGAAGCATCCGTTCCCGGTGAACCCTTCGGCGGAGCTCGCAAGCTTCAGCGCGGAACATGGATGGCCGGTCTACTACCCGAACTCGCCTGCCGATAATGCCAATGACAATTGAATGACAACTCGACCCCGAAAGCGCTTTATGGAATCGAAACGTGTACCCGGAGCGCCAAGCTTAGCGTCTACACTGAAAGCGAAACGTGAAACGGTCAATTCGCAAACTGCCGTCGAGTTCCCCGTCCTCCACCAAGCCGCTTCGTTACGTGGTTGCTGGGCTGATTCTTCGCGGAGTTGATTCGCAGCGCGAGGTGTTGATCTGCCAACGAAGCCCTGACAAACCGATGGGTTTGAAATGGGAGTTTCCGGGCGGGAAGGTCGAGCCCGGCGAGAGCCCTGAGCAGGCGCTGGCGCGGGAGCTGGACGAAGAGCTTGGCATTTGCGCCACGGTGGGCCCGGAGATCACGGCAGTTCGCCACAACTACCGCAACGGCGGCGCAATCCACATTCAGTTTTTTGCGATCGAGAGCTTTGCGGGAGAGCTGCGCAACCTGGTCTTTCAGGATATGCAGTGGAGCACGTTCGACCGGCTGCACGAGTATGACTTTCTGGATGCAGACCTGACCCTGATTCGTGAGCTGGCCGAGGGCAAGTTGCTCTAACTTCCGCGAATGAATCCGACCAGCATGACCACGGTGAGGATGGTCGCCAGCGAAGTCAGAGTCCAGGCGACGATGTTGTAAAACATCTTGTTCCGCTTTGCGCCCATCAGCGACTTCTTGTTCACCAGGATGAGCATGAAGACGAGCACCGCGGGGAGAAGCACACCGTTGAGAACCTGCGAGAGCACGGCGAGTTTAGCCGGCGGTTGTTTCGAGACAAGGATGACGGCCGCTCCGACAATCAGCAAGCCGGTGTAAAGCCAATAGAAGACCGGGGCTTCGCGAAACTTCTTGCTAAGGCCGCTTTCGAATCCGAGCGACTCGCAGACGGTATATGCGGTCGAGAGCGGCAGGATGGACGCTGCGAAGATCGAGGCGTTTAACAGGCCGAAGGCGAACAGGATAGACGCGTACTGGCCGCCAAGAGGGCGCAGGGATTGGGCGGCGTCGGCGGCGTCGCTGATCTGGTGAATTCCGCCCGCAAAAAGAGTTGCAGCGCAGGCGATGACGATGAACGCGGCGACAAAGATGGAGAAGACCGAGCCAAAGACGGCGTCGATCTGGGCAAATTTGAGTTTCGATTGCGGCGAGCCCTTGTCGACCACCGAAGCCTGCAGATAGAACTGTTGCCAGGGCGCAACCGTTGCGCCAATGAGCCCGACGGAGAGGTAGAGGTAGTCAGAGTTGCGAAGATCACGCAGGTGCGGAAGGCGCAGCGTGTCCTTTACGGCGGAGTTCCAGTTGGGGTGAGCCAGCACGGCCGTGATGATGTAGGCGATGTAGAGGAAGCTGAGACAGACGAAGAGTTTTTCGAGCTTTTTGTAGTCGCCATAGACGACGAGCACCCATACGAGTACGGCGACCACAGGGACTGAGATCCATTTGCTGATGTGAAAGAGCGCGGCGCTGGAGCTGACCCCGGCGAACTCGCTGACGACGTCACCAAGATTACAGAGGACGAGGCCGAACATCAGGATGGCGGTGATGCGGAGGCCGAACTCCTCGCGGATGAGTTCGCTGAGACCTTTGCCGGTGACGACGCCCATGCGCGCGGAGATCTCCTGCGCGAAGGCGAGCATGATCGCCATCGGGATCATGGTCCACAGCAGAGCGTAGCCGAACTGGGCGCCGGCGGTGGCATAGGTGTAGATGCCGCCGGAGTCGTTGTCGACGTTTGCTGTAATGAAGCCGGGGCCAAGCACCGCGAGAATCAGCAGGATGCTTGTGCGCCAGCGTCTCCAGCGGTTCATTGGCGGCCCTCCGGCGAGTGGTTTGCTGCGGAGGCCATGCCTTCACGCTGCATGAGTTCATAGAGGCGGCGAGCCGGCGCTTCCAGGCTCGCGTCCTCTGCTACACGGACGTTCTCTTTGATGTGCGCGGGGCTCTTCGAGGATACAAGGACGATAGTGTTCGGATGCAGAACCAGCGCTGCCTTCAGCATAAGCGCTGCGAGCGTGTCGCGTCTCGCTAAATTCTGACCGATGACGTCGGACCAGCGAAGGCAGCGCTTGGAGTCGGCGGATAGATTGGCATGAAGCGTCTGTAAACGGTCTGTCAATGTGCGGTGATGGATGTGGAAGGCATCGCTTTGTGGCTCGAGCGGATCGAGCACGGACCAGTCGTGCTGTACGACCTGACAGTATGCCGGATGCTCTCGCAGCAATGCCGGCAGTTTCGCAGTGTCGCTGCCGACGCCGAAGACGCCAATCTTCTTTTGAAGAACGGCTTCGTGGAGGAGGTTGAGGAGCGAGTCGCCGGTGAGATCCGTGGCCTCGGCTTCGTGCAGGAGCCAGATATCGATGAAGTGGGTGCGGAGCGCGCGCAGACTGTTTTCGAGCGAGGCGCGGGCCTCCTCGGCCGAGAATCGCGATTTCTCTGCGGGCGCGACGACTGCGCCGGCGGCTTGCGTGAGCCGGTGTTTGAGTGCGGGAACGCGCTTCAGAATCGGGCCGGCGACACGACGGGCAGCCCGCATCATTCCGCCCCGCCTGGGGGGAGCTATGCCGTACTTCGTGGTGATGGTGATGCCGGTGTGGCGTGCGCGGAACTCTCCGAGACAGCTCTCCGCTTCTCCGTAGCCGTACATGGGAGCGACGTCAAAGTGGCGAATGCCCGCATCATACGCGGCTTCCATGAGGCGAAGACTTTGACGGCGGCCGAGCGCGCCCATGATGGACGAGCAACCGTACCCGAGCCGAGTTGTCTCGCGGCCGCCGGATGCGAGCCTGATCTGTTCCACGATGCCTCCGCTTCACGATTAGGTTACCGTCTGGTTCGATGCTCGTCACTGACGCGCGAGAAGATCTGCAAGGCGGATGGAGAGTGCGAGTACCGTGTGAGTGGGGTTGGAGAAGCCGGAGGACGGAAAGACGGCTCCGCTGCAGACGTAGACGTTGCTCGTGCCGTGGAGGAGCAGGTTGGGCGTGACCACGCCGTCGCTGGCTGAGGCGGCCATGCGCATGCCTCCCATGTGGTGATTGCTGTCATCGCAGCGCTCGAGGAAGGCGGGGTCGGTGTTGATCAGTGCGGCGTCCGGTTGGATGTCGGCGATGGACGCGAGGGAGTTCGTCGCGGTCTCGGCGAAGGCACGGATGGTCTCCAGCTCGAGGTCCGAGATGCGCCAGTCGAGACGGGCGCGGAGGAGGCCGAGAGAGTCGCGCTCGGAGGAGAGCGTGATGGAGCTTTCGCCGTCGGGCCGTTGCTCGCAGTGAACGCGGAGGCGGATACCGGCAGAGGCGGGATTGTAGACACGATGACGCAGCGCGTACCGCGCGGCCTGGCGCACGAGCAAGGGAGTGTGGCGGGCGGACCGGAGGACGTCAGCTGTGTTGAGCTCGCTGAAGCGGCCGCGGAGGAGATGTTTTGCGGTGGTCTTGGTTGCGGCCAGGGCCTCGTCGACGTCGCTGGAGAAGCTCATGGTGGCAGCGCAGTTAAGGACGAGGGCGCGGCGCTGTTCCGCGGGCAGGAGGCGGAGCTTGGGGTGGTATTTGAAACCGCGAAGAAAGATGTTGTCGAAGAGTTCGGCGAACTGGTGACGATTGCGGGGAATGACGCGCGCAGCGTTGGCGTCGACGTGATCCTGGAAGTGGCGGCCGAGGAGGCCGGAGCGATTCCAGGGGAGCGCACCCGCGCGGGGTTGCAGAAAGAAGCGGACGCACTCGATGGTTCCCATGCAGAAGACGAAGTGATCGGCATGGACCAGGATTTCGGTTCCCTGCTGGGTGCAAACGCGGAGGGCGCGGACGGTTTCGTTCTCGAGCAGAAGCTCGACTGCGTTCGCGTGCAACCAGACCTGCAGGTTTTCTGCGGCCTCGAGGGTCCTGGCGTGCAGACGAGCGAAGTTGGGTTCGGGGCACCAGCGGGTGAGGTAAGACTGCAGTTCGGGGAAGGATGGCTCGGCGAGACCGAGAGATTTCCAGACCTCGGCGTCGTTGTGAACCACGTTGGCCAAGCCTTCAAAGTCGAGCGCGCGGCGATAGTAGGGCTCAAGTTCGCTGTGTGAGAAGGGCCATCCGCTGGCCGGAATCCATTCGCGGCGCTCGAAGTCTTCGCGATTGAGTTCGTAGATCTGGCCACCCCAGCGCGTTGTGGTTCCACCATGGGCGCGGAAGCGGCCGGTGTGGATGCCGCGATGTACGTGGCCAACGACTTCACTGCGGTAAGGCTCCTGGGCCGCGTCTTCGATTTCGCGGCCGCCGCCTTCGAGGACCATGACGCGCTTGCCTTGCCTGGAGAGCTCGACCGCGAGACAGATGCCCGCGGCGCCGGCGCCGACGATGCAGATCTGCGGACGGTAGTCCGGCGAGGGCTTTTCATCGAGGAGGTCGCGGATCATCGCGCGCCCTCGTTTGCGGCGAGGATGGTGCGCAGGCGAGCGATGATTGCGGCGACCTGAGCATCATTGTGATAGCCGCTGGCCTCGGCGCGGCGGCGGCCGGCGGCTGCAATGCGGTTGCGGGCGGCTTCGTCGGGAAGGTAACGACGGATTTTCGCAACGCACTCGTCGATGCCTTCGAAGAAGACAGCCTCTTCGTCTTCGACGAAGCGCGCGAGGTGGCCGGGTGAGCGCTCGGCGAGGAGAAAACCCTGGCAGGCGGCGATCTCGAAGCTCTTATGCACAAACTCGTCGTGATTAGAGTGCGTGAGGAAGCTGAGATTGATCTTCGAACGCCAGATGCCTTCGCGATAGTCGTCGCGAAAGAGCTCGCCGTGGCCGCGATAGATTGCTGCGGTAGCTTCCGGGCCGAGCGCCTTCTTCCAGACGAGTCCGCCATTGACGACGACAAGCAGGTTGAACTCCTTCCAGAGGCGAGTGAGGAACTGGGCGCGGTCGTCGTAGGGTGTACCGATGAAGGAGACGCCGCGGTCACGGTCCTTGTCGCTCCAGCCGGCTGGCGGAGGAAAGTGGATGGTCGGTTCGTAGGCGGTTTGAATTTTGAGAACGTCACGGGCCCCGTGCTCGCGGTATTCGACGACATTCTTGTCGCGTTGCACGACGTGGAGGTCGAAATGGGTAAGACCCTTTTTGTAGAGGCGCCAGCCAGGATCTCCACGTACGCCAAAGACGTTGTCGATCATATAGCTGACGCTGACAATGCCCATGCGGCGCAGCTTCACGAGAGTTTGCGGCTGAAGAGAAACCAGCTTGTCGGCCCAGAAGATGTCGGGGCGTTCGCGCTCGGCGATGGTGAGGATGGCGCGATTGAGGCGAGTAACCCAGGGTCCGAACTGTGCGCGATAAACAATTTTGCGGATGGTTGGGTTCGAGGGCTGGTATTCGAATGAATTGAGGGGAACGACCTGATGGCCTTGCCGCTCGAGCGCCCAGAGCCGGTAGAGCGAGGAGTCGTTGGGCGAGAGGCCAGAGGCGTAAAGAATCTTCAGCGGGCGGTCTGGTTGCTGTGTGGGGACCATCCTGCGATCAGCCCTCACGCAGCTGCGCGATCACCTGCTCCGCGTGGATCACGCCAGTGAGGTGGCGTGCCGTGTTCACCACTGGCAGCGAACGCAAATTGTATTTGTCAAAGAGTTCGGCAACCTCCGCATCACGCGCGTGCAGGCTGCAGTGGACGGTATGGCCTTCGCGGAGCATCCAGAGGCGGGTATCGCCGTGGGCGAGGAGAAGCTTCGGCAGCATGACGACGCCGTCCAACCTCTTCTCCTCATCGACAAGGTAGATTTCGGTGATGGTATTTGGGTCACCATCAAACTGCCGGAGGGTCTCGATCGCATCGGCGACTGTGGAATCGCGGCCGACACTGATGAAGTCGGTGGTCATGCGGCCGGCAGCGGTTTCGGCAGAGAACTCGAGCAGCTCTTCGACATCCTGGCGCTCCTCGGGCTCCATCTCCTCGAGGATCTTTTCGGACTCCTCCTCGGAAAGTTCGGCCAGAACGTCGGCAGCGGCGCCCGGGTCCATCTCCTCGATGATGTCGGCGGCGCGCTCGGAGTCCATGCGCTGGAGGAGTTCTTTCTGAAGCCTTGGCTCGATCTCTTCGAGTGCCTCTGCGGCGGTTTCCTCGGGAAGGCTGGTGAAGACGGCCTCGCGCTCCGCAGGTGCGAGGTCCTCAAGGATATCGGCGATGTCGGACGGGTGCAGCTTAGCAAGGCGCTCCTGGCCGATCTTGAGCCGGACGCGGCGTGCCGGGTCGCGGTCGATGAGATCGACGCAGCTCCAGGGGATCAAGCGCGACGGAATGTTATTCACAATGCCGCCGACAGCGCCGGCGGGCAGTCCCTTCAGCAGCCGGCGAGCGGCGCCGCGCAGCCCGATCTCGACGTCCTGAATCAGCAGCGAAGTGTTGTGCGCCGGTGGGCCGTCCTCAGCCCAGGCGAGGTTGACATCGTTGACACGCACGACCTTGCGGCCATCAACGTCAATGATCTGCTGATCGAGCAGGTCGCGTTCCAGCAGGAGCGTGTCGCTCAGGCTCGGGACGGGGTGAGGTGTTGAGGTGGTGCGCAACCGTTTGTCCGATGTGCGGGGAGTTTCAAGGTTCTCAATGGCGATCATGGAGCGGTGAGCTTTGCCGCCCTTTGAGAGCAACAGGCCCGAGACGCGATTTGCGTCCCTGCCAACATCGACAGCAAGTTCCTGAACCCGGCCCAAGGTGCGTCCGGAGGCATCCACGACCCGCATGCCGACGAGCATGGCGACTGTCGTCGGATTGGTCGTGATGTTCTCCATGGTTCTTTCCTAACCCTAACCCATCCTGCGGGCGAGCGTACCGCACGAAGGGGCGCCAGTCTATCGGATGCTACGTTGCGGCAAACAGCCACCGCATGAAGCGGTGGCTGCGTGGTGATGCGTCGATTCAGGGCTACTTGCTGAAATCTACCGTGGGTGCCTGGGCGTTCTGCGGATTGCCCTTGAAGTAGTCGTTGCGGACGGGGAATTTCGAACCTGCCCAGAGGCTGTTCGGGAACTGCTGGACGTAGGTGTTGTAGTCCTGAATGGACAGGTTATAACGGCGGCGGGCCACCCCGATGCGGTTCTCTGTGCCGGCCAACTCGTCCTCCAGGCGCATGAACTGATCGTTGCCCTTCAGGTTGGGGTATTCCTCCTGAAGGCGATACAGAGGACCCAGCGCGACGTCCAGTTTCTGGTTGGCGTTGATGCTGGAGGCTCGATCGGATCCGGAGGCGAGAACGGCCGCGCGTGCGTTGGCGATGTTCGTAAGAATCGTCTCTTCCTCTTTGACGTAACCTTTCACGCTGGCAACGAGGTTGGGAATAAGGTCGAGACGCCTTTGCTGCTGCACATCGACCTCCGAGTAGGCGCTGTTGACCTGTTCATTCAACTGCACCATGTGATTACGCGAGGTGATGTAGCTGCCTGCTCCCAACAGCACCACCACAATAATCAGACCCACCACTCCGAGTGCTACCCAGGCACCTTTCATTCGTTCATCCTTTCGTGCGAGTTAAGCTCGCCTTCAGCTTACTTGAACTACCAGTCCCCGCTGGCTCCGCCACCGCCAGAGCCGCCGCCGAAGCCACCGCCGAAGTCGCCTCCGCCATCACCACCACCGCCTCCGCCTCCAGAGCCGCCACCCCATCCGCCGCGACGGCCACCGCCCATCATGTTGCCGAGGATGAACCACGGCAGCCAACCGCCTCCTCCGCGGCGACCGCCCCGGAAGATGAAGAAGATGATGATGAAAAAGATGATGATGCCAAGCCAGTCCTTACGGCCCCGTTGCGGTTCGGGGTGCCGGACGGGGTTTGGCAACTGAGTCAGCGTAACATTCGCATCGGCAGCAATCACGTTGGCGATCTGTTGCTGAGCTTCGAGTAGGCCCGCCCCGTACTCGCCGCGCTGAAGATACGGAACCATGGTCCGGCCGATGTCTCCGACCTTTCCGTCGGGGAGAATGCCTTCCAGGCCATACCCGACCTCAATGCGGCGTTTGCGGTCTCCAATCGCGAGAAGCATGAGCACGCCGCGGTCAGAGCCCCTGGGGCCAACTTTCCACTTGTCTTCGAGGCTGGTGGCGAACTCCTCGATGCTGACGCCGTCCAGTGAGTGAATCGTGACGACCACTATCGTGGCGTGAGTTTGCTTGTAGACTTCGCGGCTGAGTTGCTCCATCTGCTGCTTCACACCGGGGTCGATGACACCGGCGAAGTCCTGCACATACCCCGTTGGCGTGGGGAGCTGGCTGACAGATTCGGCGCGTGCCCAGACACCGGCAACCGCCGTGATAACCAGAATGAGGACAGCGAAGCGTCGCAGAGCTCTCACAGGGCTATCCTACGCTGCGGCCAAAGGAAGGCCCCTGCGCCATCGACGCAGGGGCTTTGCAATCTGTGATTTGACTGCTTCGAGCTACAGCTTCTTCTTCAAATCGTAAGCCATATTCTTGTGCGCGGCCACGACACTCTTGCCCTGCTCGACAGAGACCTTAAACTTTGTGTTCTTGGTGTTATTCACCTCTTTTGTGAATGCATCGAGGTCCTTGGAGTGGTCGCTGACCATGTTAGACATGTACTCTTTGTCGAAATCATTGCCGGACATGCCCTGGAGCTTGTCGAACTCCTTTTGAGCGTCGGAGCTGAGGGCGGTCGGCGCTGCGATTCCCCATTCATCGGCATACGGCTTCATCTTCAGGTTGAGGCGGGTATGCTCGGTGACCATTTTTTGGCCGAATGCCTTGACGTCAGGATTGGTCGCCTTCTGCGCGGCAAGTTTGCCCAGTTGGATTTCGTCGTAGCTTCCCTGGGAGGCCTCGGTGAGGAATTGCTTGTCGTCGTTGGGGGTCTGCGCTTTCGTTGCGCGTGCGAACATCATTACCGTTGAGCCGATTGTCAGACAGCACATCAGATAAGTAACCCTTTTCATCTTTGTCTCCTAGGCGGCCCTGCCGCGGGTCGATAAATCACCACGGTTTTGAGAGTCCGGGAGCAGACGGCGCGTTGCATCGCATTTCGCAACTGGTATCGATATGCTTTACATAGTCGGAGACCTATGCAGAACACAGCCGTGATACAACCCCCCGTTGCCCAGCGCGAACCACACACAACGCGGATCCATTCGACCGAACTTCATGACGATTACGCCTGGATGCGGGATAAGGACAGCCCGCGTGTGCTGGAGTATCTGAAAGCAGAGAACGCGTATACCGCGGCCATGATGGCGGGAACGGAGGAGCTGCAGAAGCAGCTCTATGACGAGATCCTGTCGCATATCAAAGAAGATGATGTCTCGGTGCCGTACCGTGATGGCGCGTGGGAGTACCTCGCGCGGACTGAAAAGGGGCTGCAGTATCCGCGTTACTGCCGGAGGCCGGCGGGCTCGGCGCCAGCTCTGAACTCAGCGGAGATGACGCCTGGCGAGACGGTGATTCTGGATGTGAACAAGCTCGCTGAGGGGCAGCCGTTCATGGCAATCGGCGACAGTTCGGTGAGCCCGGACGGGCGGTTGCTCGCATACACCACGGACAATACGGGCTTTCGGCAATACACGCTGCACATCAAGGACCTGGCGACCGGAGAGGTTTTCGCTGACACTGCAGAGCGCGTGGGATCGCTGGTGTGGGCGGCTGACTCCAGGACGCTGCTTTACTCGACCGAGGACGAGCAGACGAAGAGGCAGGACCGGCTGTTCCGCCACAAGCTTGGGGATGCGCTGGATGCGGACGTCGAAGTATTCCACGAGCCGGATGAACGGTTCAACCTTGGTGTCGGCCGAACCCGTGATCGCAAATATTTGCTGTTGCAGATAGGCAGCCATACGACCAGCGAGAGCTGGTTTCTGGCGAGCGCGACACCGGAAGAGGAGTTCCAGCTGATTGCTCCGCGCGTGGATGATGAGGAGTACTACCTCGATCATCGCGACGGCTTCTTTTACATTCGCTCCAACCGGGATGCAGAACAGTTCAAATTAATGCGAACGACTGTTTCGGCTACCGATCGAGAGCACTGGGAAGAGCTGCTGGCAGAGCAGAAGGATGCGCCGCTCGAGGATTTCGACCTGTTTCAAAGCTTTCTCGTTGCGGGCTATCGCGAGCGCGGACTGCCGGTGCTGCGAGTGTTTTCGCTGGACGCTGACGGGCATCCGACTACACCACGCGATATTCGCTTTCCTGACCCGGCGTACACGGCGTTCAGTGAGATCAACAGGGACTTCAACGCGACGCAGTTTCGTTACGCCTACCAGTCCCTGGTTCGACCGTCTTCCGTGTTTCTTTATGATGTGGCGACAGGTGACTCGACTCTACTAAAGCAACAGGAAGTACCGGGTGGATTTGACGCGGCGCACTATAAGTCGGAGCGGCTCTGGTTCCGCGCACATGACGGAACCGAGGTGCCGGTGTCGCTGGTGTACCGGGTCGGCGCGTTTGAGAAGAATGGGAAGAGCCCGCTGTACGTGTATGGCTACGGGAGCTACGGTTATCCGCTGCCGCTGGGGTTCTCGGCTTCGCGACTGGCACTGCTCGATCGTGGTGTCGTTGTTGCGTATGCGCATGTGCGCGGTGGTGGCGAGCTTGGCGACCCGTGGCATGATGCGGGCAAGATGATGCTGAAGCGCAACACGTTTACGGATTTCATCGAAGCTGTCGAGTTCATGCTGCGAGAAGGTTACGGCGATCCGGCGCGGGTTGCGATTGAGGGCGGCAGCGCAGGTGGGCTGCTGATGGGCGCGGTCGTGAACTTCGCGCTGGCGGATGACAAGCCGCAATTGATCCGAGCCGTCGTCTCGCATGTGCCGTTTGTTGACGTGATGAATACGATGCTGGATGCTTCGCTGCCTCTGACGGTAGGCGAATACGAGGAATGGGGCAATCCGAATGAGCCGGAGGCATTTGAGTGCATGCGCAGCTATTCACCGTATGACAACCTGCGCGAGGGCGTCTATCCGGCAATGCTCGTGAAGACGAGCCTTAATGATTCGCAGGTCATGTACTGGGAGCCTGCAAAATATGTGGCGAAGCTGCGGACACTGAAGACGAACGACGCAGCGCTGCTGCTGCACATCAATATGGATGCGGGGCATGGTGGAGCTTCGGGGCGGTACGACTATCTGAAGGAGATTGCCTTCGACGACGCTTTCCTCCTGCGCGAACTGGGAGCGGAGAAAAAGATCGACGTGTGATCTAGCTCAGCGCTCGACCTCTTCGGGAAGGCCGCCGTCGCCTTCGCCCGGTGCGAGGAAAAGGTTCGTCTCGAGGCCGTGCTGGCGAGTGTAGAGATCAAAGTAACGGCCGCCGGCTGCATAGAGCTGCTCATGTGTGCCGCGCTCGATGATGCGTCCTTCTTCGACGACAAGGATCTGGTCGGCGCGGCGAATCGTTGAGAGGCGGTGTGCGATGACGAAGGTTGTGCGGCCCTGCATCAGGTAGCTGAGGCCGTGCTGAATCATCGCCTCGCTCTCCGAGTCGAGGCTGCTGGTTGCTTCGTCGAGGATGAGGATTCGCGGATCGGCGAGGATGGCCCGCGCGATCGAGAGACGTTGCCGCTGTCCGCCGGAGAGCTTGACGCCGCGCTCCCCAACGACAGTCTCGTAGCCTTCAGCGAAACGCTCGGCGAACTCGTCTACACGAGCGATCCTGCAGGCTTCGAAAAACTGCTCTTCGGTTGCGATAGGACGCGAAAACATGATGTTTTCGCGGATGGTGCCGTCGAAGAGGAACGTCTCCTGCAAGACGACACCGAGTTGGCTTCGGTAGCTGCTGAGGCGAATCGTCGCGAGGTCCTTGCCGTCGATGAGCACCTCGCCAGACTGTGCAGTGTGGAATCCGCAGACGAGGCTGATGATCGTCGACTTGCCCGAACCGCTGGAGCCGACGAGTGCGGTGACGGTGCCGGGGCGAGCATGGAAGCTGACGCCGTGAAGCACTGGTTTGTCAGCAACGTAAGCGAAGCTCACATTCTCGAATTGCACATCGCCCTGCAGAACTCCTGCGTCATGACTGCGACGTGGATCTGAATCCTCGGCCTTCTCACCCATGACCTCACGCGTGCGGTCGAGTCCGGCCATCGCTTCGGTCAACTGCGTTCCAATCGCGACTAACTGCACCAAGGGTGCGGTCATGAAGGCGAGGAACATGACATATGAGAAGTAGGCGCCGGGCGTAAGCTTGCCGGCGGCGTTCAAATGGGCGCCCATCCACATCACGACCGCACCCACGACTCCGAGGATGACGGTCGATGAGAGTGTCATGAGCGACTGGGCTGTCAGCGAACTGATGACGTTGTTCAGCAGGCGTGCGACGCCTCCGGCGAAAACCTGGGCCTCGCTGGACTCGGCGTGGTAGCCCTTGACCACACGGACTCCTCCGAGCGATTCGGTAAGTCTTCCCGTAACCTCTGCGTTGATTTTGGCGCGCTCGCGAAAGATTGGCCGAATGGTCTTGAAGGCGCGCTGCAGGACGAGCGCAAACGCGGCCATGATGACGAAGGTCAGCAGCGTCATGCTGACGCTGACGTGCACCAGGTAAACGAACGCGAGGATCGCCGTGAGGATTCCCCCAACGAAGTCCACGACGCCAGTGCCAATGATGTTGCGGATTCCTTCCACATCGTTCATGATGCGGGCAACCAGGGTGCCAGTGCGGTTCTCGTCGTAGAAGGCGACAGGGAGGCGGCCGACGTGCTCCTGCACCTGTTTGCGAAGCTCAGCGATCATGCGCTGGCCGGACTTCGACAGCAGTTGAGTCAGCGAGTACGAGGTGAGGCCCTGGATGATCGTCGCGCCGAGCACCGCGCAGACAATGAGTGGCAGCAGGTGCAGCTGGTGCTTAATGAAGACAGTGTCGATGAGTGGCTTGAAGGATGCGGGAAGCACCAACGCGCAGGTGCGGTTGATGATCATCAGCAGGAAGCAGCCCGCCATGAGCCATCGCCGGGGCTTCACGAGTGCCCAGATTTCGGGCCACATCTCGCGCAGTTTTACCTTCGGGCGTTTCGCGGTGAGATCCGCGCCAATCGCCTTGCCGGTATTGCGGGACGGCCGATCAGCCCCCTTGATGCCACCTCTGCCGAAACCTGCCTGTCCGAAGCCACCCATGCGTGGTGTCAGTGTAGCGTTACGGGGGCTGATTCATCCGCAACAATCGTCCTATGCGGTGCGTGAACGCCGGGCCGCGATGAAACTGCGCACACAGAGCGCCGTCAGGATGAGGCATACAACCGACATCACGGCTTGCTCCTGCACGGCCGCTGGATGTGCGAGCGGGCCGCCGTTGGCGGCAACCCACTCCTTAATGGCCATGAATCCCGGAAAGATGAATCCGAGAAGAGCGATCGTCACGGCAATATGCATCCAGAGCATGAGACGACGTGCATTTTCCGTTAGCGAGAGGGCTCCGCAGACGATAAGCACTAAACCAAACCACAGGGGAATCAGCGAAGTGGGGTGCGCGCTCCCTGTTGCGACGAAGTAACCAACACCAATCAATCCCAGCAGTACACCAAATCCAATCGTCAGCTTTGCCAAAAGGTTCCTCCTCCTATGAGGCCGCGGCCTGCTTCACTTGTTCGAGTACTGTCGCGACACTCCAGTCCTTAGTAGGGTAAAACGCAATCACCTTGCCGTCTTTGCCGATGAGGACAGTGGCAAGCGAGTGCTGCAGAGTTCCCTTCTCGCCGGGAGTGACACCAACGTCGAAATACTGCTCCATCTTCGGCAATTCCTTTTCATCTGGTGCGGCGAATTCCCAGTGGCCGAACGTTTCCCTCGAATACTTGCCGGTGTACGCTCCGCCATAGCTTTTGAGCACTTTCGGAGTGTCATACGTGGGATCGAAGCTCACGCTGAGCAGGTGCGTGTCCTTGTACAGCTTTGGATCGGTCGCAAGTTGCTGGTCGATCTGCGCGAAGTTGCGACTCATTCGGGGGCAGTAGTCGGCCAGCGGACAGCGTGTATAGATGAATGTCATCAGCAGGACCTTGCCGCGGTACTGCTTGAGATCGATCTTTCGGTCCGACTGATTGAGAAGCGTAAAGTCAGGAACCTCGTCTCCGGCTGCGGGGACGTGATATTGCACGGCCTGTACATAGTCGGGCTTTGCCTGCGCAATGATGACGATCTCACTCAGCCGCAGATTGACAGGTCCCTGGGGGCTCGCGTCGGCGAGAACTGTTGCCATGATCTTGTCACCAGGGTGCAACTCTGAAAGCGCAGAGCGATCCGTCACCGGATACGGCATCGTCATGGCCTCCATCAGGCCCGGGATTGCATCGTGCTGGAGCGTAACCTCACCATCCTGAGAATTAACGCGGACGACGGTCCCCCGAATCGGGTACTGCTTCGTTGAGCTTGCGCTGGCGGATTGGGGACTCTGACGACATCCGCTAAGGCTGACCATGGACCCGCCCAGCAGCGTGGCCAGGAGTACGGTTGGCAGTATCAGGACCTTAGCTCCGGGACTTCGTTCTAAATATCGCTTCACACCCTTAATGATAGTCGCGTGCTAGCATCAAGGTTTTGCTGCGCTTCAACAGGGTCGACCGGGTGCGGCGGCCACTGCGGGGAGGCGCCGCCGATGCTGTCCCTTCAGCCCCGTCTTCGCGCACCTTCCGCCGCCAAAGTTCGCCCCTGGAGCCGTGCGCTTGTCGAAGGAAGTCAATTCGAACGGGATGGGTTCAGCGCCGTCGACACCCTGGCTCGCAGCGGACTTCTTTCTGGCTGGGCTGGGTACCGTGCTGCTGGGTCCGCTGCTTCCTTCGGTGGCCCATGCGTGGAACCTTACGGATGCGCAGAGCGGGCTCTTGCTGCTTACGAAGTTCGTGGGCGCCTTCCTGGGCGGCATCAGCGTTCCGCGCAGGCTCGGCCTGGGCATCTTTGTGGGCTCATTCCTCGCTTTTGCGGGGTTTATGGCGTTTGGACTTTCGCACTCCCTTCTGCCGGGCTGTATCGCGCTCTTTGTAAGCGGCGTTGGGCTGGGGCAGATTATCGCGTCGACCAACATTCTGACGGGCCGGCGCTTCCGCGCGCATACCGGCTCCGCGCTGGCATCCCTTAATTTTTTCTGGAGCCTTGGCGCGGTGATCACCGGCGTGCTTGTGGCTGCATTTATCCCGCGATATGGGCTACGAAACCCGCTGCTGTGCTTTGCCGGGTTCTATCTTCTCAGCGGGATAGGTGGCGCGGCGCGGTACTCGAGTTCAGGGCGCGAAGCCGAGAGCGAATCTGAACCGGCACATTCGCTTGCAGCAGGCAGCATCGCTTTTTTTGCGCTGCTTCTGTTCCTGTATGGCGGGCTGGAGACTTGCCTCACGGCGTGGATCACTACGTTCACTCTTCGTTTTTCCGATCTGCGCCTGCTCGGTGGGCAGTCCGGTATGGTGTTGCTGTGGGCTGCGCTGACGGGCGGGCGGGCGCTCGCCTCCATCGCCTTGCGTCATGTGAGCGAATTGGCTGTGCAACGAGCAGGACTCCTGTTGGCGGGAGTGGTCATCGCGATTCTCTCGTGGGTTCACCATGGCTGGACTCTGTCTTCCTGTTGCATCCTGCTGGGGCTCGGCATCGCCCCGTTTTTTCCAGCGACCTTCGCTTTACTGATGCGCCAGCATCCTCCTGCCCGAACTGCCGGGTTCATCCTCGCTGTGTCGGGCCTCGGGGCAGCACTCTTCCCATGGATGATGGGCGTGCTTTCTACGCAGACCGGATCCCTGAGAATTGCGATGGTTGTACCGTGGACGCTTACCGTTTTGCTGCTCCTGCTTAGCCTCGTCTTCCGCCCGGGTGTCTCGTTTTCCACCTCGCGGGAAGGCGAAGGTTCGGTGAAACTCGGCGTATAAAGGGTAGAGGTTGAATAGCAGCAGAACCCGATGCCCGACCATGTAACCGAACCTTATCTGCTGGATGCGCTTGCTCACGGCGTTACTGTCGTGCTGCCGAATCGCCGCGCTGCGCAAACGCTCCGGCAGGCATTCAACGAGCATCAGCGCACGGCCGGCCTGCGGGCATGGGATGCGCCCTCCGTGCTCGCATGGGCAGATTGGACACGCGGCTTGTGGTCAGGGCTCGCCGTTGCGGGCTATGAGCTTCGATTGCTTTTGAACGCCGCCCAGGAACACAGCCTGTGGCGCGAAATCATTGAGTCCTCACTGGCTGGAGGCACATTGAGCTCGCCGGATGCGCTGGCGGAGATGGCGAGATCGGCTTGGTCGCTCGCTGCAGCCCATCGCGCGACAGGACGTATCCGGGCTACCGCAACGACCTTTGACACTCGTACGTTTGCAGAATGGGCGGAAAGCTTCAAGAAGACTTGCGCAGCGGAAAGCTATCTGTCCTCTGCTGAGACAGAAGAGGCGCTTCGAGCGAATGCGGACTTACAGCGTGTGTGCCTGGATGGCCCTGTCCTTCTTGCCGGATTTGAAGAACTTACGCCCGCGCAGTCTGCGCTTGTCGAGGCGTTGCGAAAGAATGGCTCACAAATAACAGAGGTTGCACTCGACTCTTCAGAGCGCGCTGCGGGTGAGCAGGTCAGTACCATCGTTCCGACTCCACGCGATGAGCTCATCCTGACAGCGCGGTGGCTCCAACAGATCTTCGCGAAGAATCTTTCCGAGTCGAGGCCGCCCCGCATCGCGGTATTGCTGCCGCACCCGGAGGAGAACCGCGCCGAACTGGAGTCGGTCTTCCGTGCGATTCTCGCACCGGAGCTTCAACCCATTGAAGTCGACAACTCGGCCACACCGTGGGAGTTCAGCGGGGGAACGCCGCTACTCAGGCAGCCGATGATTTCGGATGCGCTGGCGATCCTGCGTCTGGTGCAGGGTCCGCTTTCGATCGAGCGTCTCGGCGCACTTCTTCGTTCGCCGTTCGTTGGTGTCAGTTCCGAACAGTTGGCCGCCGCCCGATTTGATGCGAACGTTCTGCGGCGCACTCCCTACCTGTTGCCTGAACTCGATTTGGATGGACTCACTCGCCTCGTTCGACAGCAACGCTCGGGCATGACTTCAGCTTTTGCTCCGAGCTGGCTGAATGACTTTGCTCATGAGGTGCGCACAAGAGTTCGGACGTCTGTTTCGCGCGGCTATGCCGAATGGTCAGAGGTCATCCGGGATCTACTGCGTGCTGCCAACTGGCCCGGCGACCGGGTTCCGACTCCTTTCGAGTTTTCCACCGCCAGTGCGTGGGACGCGACACTCGATCTGCTTGCAACACTGGACTTCCGCGGCGCGCGCGTGAACTTTGCCAAAGCAGTGAAGACATTGGAGCAGTTGCTGGAGTCTGCACATGTAAGCCCGCCGGCTGGTGGTGCTCCGATTCAGATCATGCGTCCTGAAGATGCTGACGGATCCGCCTTCGATGCGGGGGTTCTTCTGCACGCGACAGATGAGGAATGGCCTAAGCCTCAACGGGTTCATCCGCTGCTCAGTTGGGCGTTGCAACAAGAACTGGGGATTCCCGGCTCCAACGCCTCTCGTGACGCCGACCGAGCCATGACTCACGCGAAGTCGCTCCTGCGCCGCACCTCAAAGCTGCTTGTTCTGAGTGCCTCTGCGGATGAGCGAGGACCGATGCGACCCTCACCGCTTGTGCGACAGCTCGGCATGGCGGGAGTTCCCTCGGAGGATCTCGTGCAGCCTGTCACGTGGGTGCCGGTTATTGAAGAGGAGATCGTGCCTGATGATGTGACGCTGCCTGCCCTTCCATCGAACGAACTTCATGGCGGTTCGAGAGTGTTGAAATTGCAGGCGGCGTGTGGTTTTCTCGCTTTCGCCGAGATGCGGCTTCGCTCCGAGTCAGTTGATCCTTGTGAATTGGGCCTCGACGCGATGGAGCGTGGCAACCTCGTTCACCGTGCCCTCGAAAACTTCTGGAGCGTCACGCAGTCTCAGGCCGAACTCCGATCGCTCACCATGGAGGAACGTCACCGCCGCCTTTCCAATGCGATCGATGCTGCATTCGCCAGGCTCTCGATTCCTTCGCCGGGGTGGGGGACGGCCTATATCGAGCTTCAGCGCGAGCGCTTGAGACGACTGCTTCTGAAATGGCTCAATGTGGAGTTGCAACGTGGTCCGTTCACGGTAAAGCAGCGTGAAGAGCGTACCCCCATTCCCGTAGGGCCGCTGCATCTGAAGGTTCAACCGGATCGTGTGGACGAGGTGGAGGGCGGCGTAGTTTTGGTCGACTACAAGACGGGATATAACGCCCACCCTTCGAATTGGCTTGGTGAGCGGCCCGATGATCCGCAACTTCCGCTCTATTCCCTTTTAGTTGAACCCAAAGAGCTCCGAGGGTTGCTTTTCGGCCGTCTTCGCCCTGGTTCGGAGATGAAATGGCAAGGCCTGGCGGCGAGCCAAACCGTTCTGCCATCCCAAAGGCGACAGACGATCGCTGATCTTGAGCTTCGGCGGAACGAATGGCAGACAGTTTTGACGACGCTTGCGGAAGACTTCGCTGCAGGTTGCGCCGACGTAAATCCGAAGAACATTGCGGTGAACTGCAAAGGCTGTTCACAGCGACTGCTTTGCCGTATCGACCCGACATCGTTCACCAGTTCCGCGGCAGACGAGGCGGAAAGCGAGGAAGAGATCGATGTCTGAGCTCCTTCACTTTCCGCCGTCTGAGCCTCTGACTCAAGCAACAGATGAGGAACAGCAGCCACCTGATTTTGCCGCACGGCGTCGAGCGCTCGATGTGCGACTCTCCGCTATTGTTGAAGCGCCTGCAGGCTCTGGAAAGACGGGCTTGTTGTTGCAGCGGTACCTCAAACTCCTTGCTGAAGGTGGGATTTCACAACCGGAGGAAATCCTCGCCATTACCTTTACACGCAAGGCGACGGCGGAATTGCGCGAGCGCGTCTTCGAACATCTGCACGCTGCAGCCCGGAATGTTCCCCTCTCACCAGGCGCAGGCGAATATGAACGCGAGACTCGCAGGCTGGCCGAAACTGTACTCACCGCCGACGCCAGTTTGGGATGGCGGCTCCTTGAACAACCGCAGCGCCTCCGTATCCGTACGATCGATGCGCTGTGCGCCGAAATTGCACGAACGCTGCCGCTCCTTTCAGGCTCGGGCACGAGCGAGCCTGTTGAATCCGCAGAGCCCCTGCACCGTGAGGCCGCGCGGCGCACGTTGCTCGAGCTCGGCGGGACAGACAACCTTCTCAACGATGCCCTGCAGACCGTTCTGCTTCATCGAGATGGGAATCTCGGCGACTGCGAGACGCTTCTTGCACGGATGCTTGAGCAGCGCCAGCAATGGGGCGAACTCGTTCCACTCGATTCTGAATCTCTGACAGATGAGCACCTCGATACGCAGGTTCGGCCTAAGCTCGAGCGCTCGCTGGAGGCAATCGTCTGTGCGGGGTTGAATCGAGTTGTCGAAATCATCCCGCAGCCCGAGCTTGTAGAGCTTACAGAGTTAGCTGCGCGCCTTGGATTCGCGTCATCGTATGTTCCGGGCGAAGAATCACCTATCGCCATATGCGCGGGTCGCAACGAGCCTCCGGAGGCGCGTGCCGAGGACCTCGAACGCTGGCTTGCATTGCTGCGTCTCCTGTTCACAAAGGAGGGCGAGTGGCGCAGATCCTTCAGGCCAGGTCATCTGAAATTCAACATCTCGTATGAAGACGGGAATGCGCTCAAAGACATTGTCTCCCTGATGCAGAGCGACGAGATCGCTGAATCTCTGAAGTCAATTCACCGGCTGCCGCCGCCCCGCTTGCCTGACGAGCAATGGCGTGTCACGAAGGCGCTCTTCCGGTTGCTTCGTCATGCACTCGCACATTTGAAAGTTCTATTCGCCGAGACGAGGCGCTGCGACTTCTCTGAGCTCGCGCTTGCAGCCTGTGAAGCACTGTCTGCCGAGGGCGTTGCTGATCTGTCGCGATCACCCGGCGCAAGGCTCACACACCTGCTGGTGGACGAGATGCAGGACACCTCCTCGTCGCAGTACATGCTTCTCGAACGCCTGACGCGATCCTGGGACGGCCATTCCCAGACCATTTTCCTGGTCGGGGATCCGAAACAATCGATCTATCTCTTTCGGCAGGCGCGTGTGGAACGATTTCTTCGGACCGTGGCGGAGCGCCGGCTGGGTGACGTCCCGCTTGATCCCCTGCAGCTGACTGCAAACTTCCGCTCTCAGGGAGCACTTGTCGAAGCTTTTAATGAAACGTTCGCCCAACTGTTCCCGCAGGCTGCGGTCGCTTCCCAATCGCTCGGAGAGGAACTCGATGTGCCGTTCGTGCGCGCGGAAGCGATTCGATCTTCATCGGAGCATCCGCAGGCAATTGTCTGGCACACTGAGGTGCTCGGCAGCCACTCTATCCCCGGCAATCCTGTTCCGACGGTAGCTGAGCTGCGCTCCGCACACGTTCTGTGCGAAGCCCGCGAGATCCGTCAGAAGATCGAAGAATGGCGTGCGCTGCCACTTCCGGCTGGTCGCACCAAGCCATGGAGCATTGCGGTCCTCGCCCGCGCACGCAAACATCTCGTTCCGATCACGTCGGAGCTATCCCGCGATTACGGCGCCGGTCCGATCCCGTTCCGGGCAGTTCAGATCGATGCGCTCGACGAACGCCCCGAGGTGCTGGATGTGCTTGCGCTTACTCGCGCACTGCTTCATCCCGCTGATCGGGTTGCATGGCTGGCTGTCCTCCGCGCTCCATGGTGTGGACTATCACTCGCCGATCTGCTCGACCTCACCGGGGACGGTCCTGATACCAACCGTGAAGCGACAGTCGTAGAACTCGTTTCGGTGCGAGCTCCTCTGCTCAGCCCCACTGGGCAGGATCTTCTCAATCGAACCTGGCCGACACTCCAGCAGGCTCTGGCCATGCTCGGTCGAACCTCCTTTGCAACGCATGTCGAACGTACATGGCTGTCTCTCGGAGGAGATGCAACACTCTCACCGGAACGCCTTGCCAATGTGCGCCGCTTCTTTGAAGTTCTCCGCGAACTGGAACAGGACAGCACTGGAGGAATCGACACGTCCACCCTCAATGCACGTTTGTCGAGCCTGTATGCTGAAACCGCAGCCGACGAAAGTGCCGTCCAGCTGCTCACGATTCACAACAGCAAGGGTCTCGAGTTTGATCTCGTTCTTGTTCCCGGACTCGAGCTCTCGACGAATCGCAGCCGTTCTGAATTACTGAATTGGCTTGAGCTCGATCCAACCGACGCCGAGGCCGCGCACATTCTGCTGGCACCCATTGGATCGCGAGGCGAACAAACGGATGGACTCAATCAGTGGATTGCGCGGGTGAGGCGCTCGCGTGAAAACGCCGAGCTCCGTCGTCTGCTGTACGTTGCCTGTACGCGGGCCCGCGAAGCCCTCCATCTATTCGGGGCCTGCGAGCCGCAGCGGGACGGCGCAGTCCGCATTCCCGTCGAAGGAACCCTGCTTCGCGCGGCGTGGCCGATTGCAGCGTCGCGGTTCGCTTTCGCGATGAATTCCAGTGAAATCAGTTCCCCACCTGTGCCTCCGCAAAACCGCGGTGGAAACCTCCTTCCGTTCGCTTCAACCGTGCAGCCCGGCGACGGACTCGCGATCGCTGCCTCTGCAGTTGGAATCGCGGGAGCCGAGCATACGCCCATGGTGCACCGGTTGCCGTCGTCCTTTGATCCGCTGGCGCGCTTTCGGTCTGCCGATCATCCTCGTTTGCCCTACACACCCGCATCTGCTCTCCCGCACGCTCCTTCGTTTGAGCGGCCACAGGGCTCCTTCGCAGTACGAGCGTTCGGCAATGTCGTGCATCGATTCCTTCAGTTCGTGAGCGAAAATCTCGCCGCCGGAGACACTCCGGAGGCGCTCCTCGCGAACCTCTCTTCCTGGGAGCCACGCCTGTTCGCTGCGCTGCGCAACGAGGGCGTTGCTCCCACAGTCTCCCGGCGCGAAGCTCCTCGTGCGCTGGCAGCCTTACGCAATACCCTCACTGATCCCACGGGCCGCTGGATTCTGTCGAGCCATCAGTCGGCGGCCAGCGAACACCCAATCGCTTCACTTGATGCCTCAGTTCTGCGCGCTGATCGCACATTCGTCGCCAGCGACGCACCACTTGCCGAAGGTGACGACAGCATTTGGATCGTCGACTTCAAAACCACAGAACAGGGTTCTCGTTCCCCAGAACGTTTCTCCGAGGATGAACGACTAAAGTACCGCGAACAGCTCGAAGGCTATGCCTCGGTGCTGCGCGAGTTGTCTCCTCGACCGCTCAGGATGGTGCTCGGTCTCTATTACCCCCTCATTCCTCGTTTGCTTCACTGGATTTCATCAGAGACCTCCTAAGTCGTGACACGTCTAACACCATGTGCCAGTGCTATCCTTCTATCGCACGTCCCCGGAGGACCCACAGGGCTATATGTCAGACTCCAGACGCCTGGTCCTCTGCGTCGATGATGAACGGGTGGGACTTCATGTACGCAAGCTTCTCCTCGAACGTTCGGGCTACAACGTAATTACCGCGCATGATGGCAAAACCGGGCTCACGCTCTTCGAGGAGAATCCGGTCGATGTGGTTGTGCTGGACTACGCAATGCCGGGAATGCACGGTGGCGAGGTCGCAGCGCACATGCGGGCCACCAAGCCGGATGTACCCATCCTTTTGCTGTCAGCGTACGTCGGTCTTCCCTCAGATGTTACCGGGTTAGTAAACGTCTACATGACCAAAGGCGAGGGTGCCCCTGCGCTTTTGGAGAAACTCGACGCTATTTTTTCGCGTATTAGCTCTTAGCTCTTGCGAATATTTAAGTGTCGCGTTTTGCGACCACTTAAACGACACCATGCACATCGAATGGTGCATTGGTGAATACTGAAGCATTGCCGTTGCGAGTCGTCGAGTGAACCTGAGTCAGCTAAATCGAATCCTGCTCCAGACTCTGCTACTCCCCGTGGTGGCCCTGTTGCTCGTCTCGGGAGCTCTTATCTGGCAAATCGGCAACGCGCAGAAGACGGTGTCTGATCTGCAGGACGCCGATCACAATATCGCGGCGGCCACCTACATCCTTGCACTTACAGGTGACGAGGAAAGCGGCGTGCGTGGATTTCAGAACACCTCCAACGAAGCCTTCCTTCAGCCTTTCGACAGCGCTCGGGGTCAGCTCGCCACCAGCGTCTCTGTCCTTCGCAGAGATCTTGCGGCCCGAGGCAAAGACACCCATCTCCTTGATCAGTTTCAAGTTAGCCACCGTCGCTGGCTTGATACCGTAGCCGTTCCCATGGTTGCCCTGGTTCGGTCCGGGGGTGACACGAGGGATGTTGCTCTTAACTTGCGCGGCATGCAGGAAATGACCCGCATCCGCGACATTCTTAATGAACTCATCAGCGAGCAGAAACTGGAGCGACAGAATGAGGTCGAGCATTGGCAGACTCAGGTCCGTCATACGCTGGCGGCCATCGTTGGCTGCGCGGCGCTGATCGGGCTTCTCATTGGTCTCTTCGCCCGAAGCCGTCTGCACATGGTTACGCATGCGTTCCAGGGCGCTATCACCGGTTTGCGAAAGAACGCACAAGCTACCTACGATTCAGAACAGCGGCTCCGCACGACTCTTACATCGATTGGTGATGGTGTGGTGGTATGCGATCAACATGGCAGAGTGGAACTGCTCAATACAGTGGCGGAAGAACTCACCGGCTGGACCCAGGCGGAGGCAGCTCAAAGACCCATTAGCGAGGTCTTCCTCATCGTGGACGAAGCTTCACGCGATCTCATGGAAAATCCAGTCGACACCGTGTTACGGACACGGCGTGCCGTTTCCCTTGCCAATCACGCCGTCTTGCTTCGGCGCGGCGGCGGCGAGATCCAGATAGACGATAGCGGCGCACCCATATTTGATCGCTCCGGCGAGCTTTCCGGTGTCGTGATGGTCTTTCGTGACGTCACCGGACAGCGTCGTACGCAGGCGGCTCTGCTTGCCAGCGAGAAGCTTGCTGTAACTGGCCGGCTCGCCGCCACACTGGCGCACGAGATCCACAATCCACTCGATTCAGTCGTCAATCTGCTTTACCTCATGAAGAATGGAGCCACTCCCGAAGAGACCGGTGAGTTCCTGGATCTCGCCCGTTCCGAACTCGATCGTGTCACCCAGATCAGCCGGGCCATGCTCGGCATGTACCGGGAATCAAAGACCCCTATCGAACTCGACCTCAAAGAACTGCTCGACAGCATTCTTCTTCTGCTGCAGCGCCAGGTCACGCAGGCTGGAATCAGCCTGCAGAAGAATCTGGATGAAAACGCAAAGATCAGCGGCTATCCGGCAGAATTGCGCCAGGTTTTTACGAATCTTCTGACCAATGCTATGGATGCTTCGACACCCGGCTCGCTCATCGAAGTTTCTTTGCGTTCTGCCCGGTCGCTTGATGGCCAGCAATCGCCTGCGGCGCATGCCGGTGTCACCATTTCCGTCGTCGACCATGGACCCGGCATCCCCGCCGACATAATCAAGAACCTGTTTCAGCCGTTCTTTACCACCAAGGGCGAGAAGGGTACGGGACTTGGCCTCTGGGTCAGTCAGGGAATCGTGCAAAGACACGGCGGCGATATCCGGCTTGAGTCACGCACAGGCGAAACCGATCACGGCACAACCGTCTCTGTATTTCTTCCGGAAACTCCAGTCGATGCCGTGGCGAAACAACCAGCAGTCGCTCACGCTTGAGTCACGGCACCGGCCAACAGCCGGTTCAGTACATCCGCAGCGCGTTCACAATCCTTCCGGCTCACGTCATAGTGTGTGACAAGCCGCACGGCATGAGCTCCAATCGCGCTCGCCAGTACGCCATTCTCGCGTAATCCTCGTATGAGAGCGGCAGCATCCCCGTTGTCGCGCAGAGTGAAGATCACAATATTTGTCTGCACTTCCGTTGGATCAATATCAGCCACTTCGTTCTGTGCAAGCGCCTCTGCAAGTAAACGGGCATTTGCATGGTCCTCGGTCAGCCGCTTGGGCATCTCTTCCAAAGCGATGAGCCCGGCAGCCGCCAGCACACCGGCCTGCCGCATGCCGCCACCCAGGGATTTTCGAAATACTCGCGCGCGATCAATCGCTTCACGCGAACCAACGAGCATCGAGCCCGCCGGCGCCCCGAGACCCTTGCTCAGGCAAAACATGACTGTATCGAAGCCACGCGTCAGCGTTGCGACATCAATACCCAGGGCCGTTGCTGCGTTGAAGACACGCGCACCATCAAGGTGGACCGGCAGCCTGGCTTCTCGCGCGCCCTCCCAAATTTCCTCAAGGACGTCGACCGGCGTCACAGTGCCGCCCGCCATGTTGTGCGTGTTCTCAAGTGCAATCAATCCAGTGGGCGCCCGGTAATAAATTTTCGGCGCAATAGCCATGCGAATCGACTCCCACGACAGCACACCCCGATCGCCTTCCACGGTGCGCGGCACGCAGCCGGAAAACGCCGAGACCATGGCCATCTCCCAGTCGAGAATGTGGGATCTCGCCTCGCAGATGACCTCCTGTCCATGTTGCGTGTGCAGGCGAATCGCAATCTGATTCCCCATCGTTCCCGTCGGCACAAAGATCGAGGCTTCCCGCCCAAAGACCTCAGCGGCCCGCTGCTCCAGACGGTTAACCGTCGGATCTTCACCGTACACGTCATCGCCAACCTCAGCCGCGGACATTGCCGCCCGCATTGCTGCCGTCGGTTTTGTTACGGTATCGCTGCGCAGATCAATCACGTTCTCGTTCGCCAAAAATCTCACCTCTTTTTATGCCGTAACCGCCAATAGCTCACCGAACACCTCGCTCGACAGCAGCCGGCCACGCCTCGTGAGCTTCCATCGGCCATCCTCCACGAGCATCAATCCCCCGCGTGCAAGCTGCACGACGCGCTCTTCGCAATCTTGAAACCATGCGCCGCAAAATCTCTCACGCAAGCAAGACACGGAGAGTCCTTCGTTCAAACGCAACCCAAGGAACACGGTCTCTTCAAACTCCTCGCGTTCACTGACTTTGATTAGCTCACCACCCACGCCTGCATCATAGTCATCCAGCCCGTCGGCATTCGCAAATCGCACCGCACTTCCATCCGCTCGCAGCAGCATGGAGTGCGCATCAAGCCCGAATCCGAGATACGGCGCACGTTCCCAGTACTTGCGATTGTGCCGCGACTGATGCTCTGCTCCTCGGGAAAAATTGGAGATCTCATATTGAGCGAACCCGTTCGCTTCCAGGAACTCGCATGCATCTTCATATAACTCGGCCGCAAGCTCATCGCTTGCTACTGCCGGCGCATGCAGTCTCGCTCCGCCGCCGAGCACCTCGCGCCCCAGCCGCGATCCCTCGTCGATTTCCAGCAGATATACACTCAGATGCGTCAACTCCGAGCCGCAAGCCGCTTCGAGCGATCCTCTCCAGCTTTCGCGCGTCTGGTAGGGTAGGCCCGCAATCAGATCCGCGCCCACTTCTGTCACACCCTTCGCCTGCAGGCGTGCAATCTCCCGTAAGCAGGAATCACCTGTATGGGTGCGCCCCACTGCTGTACTTTCGCGATCGGCAAAGCTCTGGACACCGAGACTCACACGGTTCACGCCCAGTCGCATCGATTCTTCGAGCAGTTCGTCTGCGATCTGTCCTGGAGCGGCCTCGAGGGTAATCTCTGCACCATCGGCCAAGTCGAACTGCCGCCGTAATGCCTCAAAAGTCGCCCGCATTTGCGCCGGTTCAAGGAGACTCGGCGTCCCTCCGCCAAAGTACACCGTATCCGCAACGCGCGGCAGTTCGGCACCCAGACTCGCTGCTCGGGCTCCCGCACCCTCAATCTCGACACAGAGTCTGCAGACATAGTCTGCGACTCGGTCGGCCGTCGAGACCCCCGAAGCGAAATTGCAGAAACTACATTTCGCTCGACAAAACGGCACACTTACGTACACTCCCAGCCGCTCCGTCGGTGACAATCTGCTCACAATTCCATTCTTTCATGCGACCGATGCCCGCCTCTACAATCTATTCATCATGGCCGCTGGTACCGACGACAAGCAGAACAAGCCGCAAACTGCCGATTCTGCGCCCCGGCCCCGTTCTGGGCCTGATGAAGACATTGTGGGTAAGGCCTATGACTCCCGGCTCATGAGGCGGCTCGGCCGCTATCTACTGCCATACAAACTTGCAACTGCCGTCTCGGCGTGCGCCATCCTGATGAAGTCTGCCTCAGACGTGGCTGGCCCGTATCTCATTAAGGTCGCAGTCGACACCTACCTCGCACCAACCGGAGATCCAGGATGGCTCGCCCGGCGCCTGGGCGCCAACCCGGTGGCCGGTATCAATGAGTTGACGCTGCTTTACTTCGGCGCTCTGTTGCTCAGCTTCGGCCTTGAATTTGTCCAGACCTACCTCATGCAGTGGACCGGACAGAAGATCATGTTCGACCTGCGCTCGCAGATCTTCCGCCACATTCAACGTATGCACGTGGGCTTCTTCGATCGTAATCCTGTCGGCCGCCTCGTCACGCGCGTCACCTCCGACGTCGACGCGCTCAACGAAATGTTCACCTCGGGTGTCCTCGCTATCTTTGAGGATGTCTTCGCACTGACCTTCATCATCGTCATCATGTTGCGGATGAGCTGGCCGCTCGCGCTGCTCACGCTTTCGGTCATTCCAGGCATTCTCTATGCGACGAAGCTCTTTCGCGAGCACGTTCGCGACAGCTACCGCCGCCAGCGTGCAGCCACGGCCCGCATCAATTCATTCACCCAGGAATATGTCTCGGGCATGTCCGTCGTGCAGCTCTTCAATCGTGAGCGCCGCGCTTTTCGGGACTTTTCGTCAGTCAACCTCGAAAATAAGATCGCATGGACCGATGCGATCTTTGCCTATGCGCTTTATTACCCCGTCGTCGAATTCCTCAGCTCACTTGCCATCGCCCTGGTCATCTGGTTTGGCGGAAGCGCGGTGCTGCATACTGAATTCGTCAAGTCACATGGCCATTGGCTCACGGCGCACAAGTTCCTGCTCGCATCCACAGGCTCGGCAATGCATTTCACGCTTGCAGGCGCCGTCACACTTGGTATCCTCATCGCCTTTATCCAATATGCGCAGCGCTTCTTCCGTCCTATTCAGGATCTCAGTGATAAATACAATATTCTGCAGGCCGCAATGGCCGCGGCCGAACGCATCTTCAAACTGCTCGACACGCCCCCTGACATCTCGGCGCCAGCACATCCTGAAAGCGGCGATGGCTCCGGCCGCATCGAATTTCGCAACGTCTGGTTCACCTACCAAAAACTGAGCAAGGATGACACCGCCGCCCTTGTAACCTCCGCCAATCCTGCGCGCGATCTCCCGCATATCGAGTGGATTCTTCGTGACGTCAGTTTCGTGGTTCATCCGGACGAGACCGCGGCAATCGTTGGCCACACAGGCGCCGGCAAAACGACCCTCACCGCGCTGATGATGCGCTTCTACGATGTTCAGCGTGGTCAGGTTCTTGTTGACGGCGTCGATGTGCGCGAACAGGATCTCCTCACCTTGCGTCGCCGTTTTGGCGTGGTTCTGCAGGATCCATTTCTCTTCTCGGGCGACATTGAATACAACATTCGACTCGGCTCTTCATGGATCACCGAAGGCGAGGTTGCGAACGCGGCGGATCAGGTCAACGTTGGCGACTTTATTCGCACATTGCCCGGGGCCTTTCACGAACCCGTACTTGAACGCGGCTCAACCCTCTCCACCGGCCAGAAGCAGCTCATCAGTTTCGCGCGGGCGCTTGCGCATAAACCCGGCATCCTGATCCTTGACGAAGCCACAAGTTCTGTCGATACAGAGACCGAGATTCGCGTACGTTCAGCCCTGGAACGCATGATCACGGGACGTACCAGCGTGCTTATCGCACATCGCCTCTCCACGGTTCAGCGCGCCGATACCATCCTCGTCATGCACAAGGGCCAGCTTCGAGAACAGGGAAGCCACCAGCAGCTTCTTGCACATCGAGGACTCTATTACAAGCTTTACCGTCTTCAGTACAAGGATCAGGAACTTGTCGCGGCCGATTGACCTTCTCTCAACATGCCACCCGATTCACAATCAATTATTGGCGCGCGCCAACTGGTAGCCGACAGACCGGGTGCCATTCTCTTCGAGAGCAGCACGGTCAGCAGCGCTCAACAGAATCGATCGCTTCTCTTTCAGGACCCTCTTTGCTGGTTCGAGGTCCGAGATCCCGGTCAACTCCCTGCTGTGTTCGCGAGAATTGATGAAGCCCTCGCGCAGGGCAATTGGATCGCGGGTTATCTCTCCTACGAATGCGGCTATCACTGGGAGCCCAGCGCTTACCCCAATTACCAGCTCCCCGCAAACGCTCTTCCGCTGGCCGCCTTCGGCGTTTACGCAGAACCCACTCTCTGCACTCCCTCTTCAAAGCCAGAGCCAAAGGAGAGTGGCCTCACCGAGCTCGCGATCTCGCTCACGCCGGAACAATACACGCAACAATTCGAGCAGGCACAAAGGTTCATCGCCGCAGGCGACACCTACCAGTTGAACCTGACAGCAGAAGTGCGTGCACACTACACTGGCAACCCCGCCGACCTCTTCGCCCATATGATGGCCGCGCAGCCGGTGGATCTCGGTGCGATGCTGCATGTCGGTGCCCATCACATTCTCTCTGCGTCACCTGAACTCTTCTTTCATCAGAATGGCCGTCAAATTGTCGTCCGTCCCATGAAAGGAACCGCCCCGCGCGGTTCCACGCCCTCCGAAGACGATCGTTTTGCCACTTTGCTCGCCGCAGACGAAAAGAATCGCGCCGAGAACGTCATGATCGTAGACCTGCTTCGGAACGACCTCGGCCGTATCGCCGAGTTCGGCTCCGTACACACGGACAAACTCTTCACGGTTCAGCGCCTGCCGTCACTCCTCCAGATGACCTCCGAGATCCGCGCTACGCTTCGTCCGGAGATCACACCCTACCGCCTCTTCGCAGCGCTTTTCCCGTCCGGTTCGATCATTGGCGCTCCTAAAGTTCACTCCATGCAGCTGCTCCGCGGACTCGAACAACGCGATCGAGGCGTTTACACAGGAGCCATCGGCTTCTGGTCGCCGCGCGGTGAAGCTCTCTTCAGCGTCGCCATCCGTACCGCCGTGCTTGATTCCAACATGCTCACGATGGGTATAGGTTCGGGCGTCGTCGCAGATTCACTCGCCGACTCCGAGTACAACGAGTGCGCCCTCAAAACTGACTTCCTTCGCGATCAGACCTTTGGACTCATCGAAACCATGCGCTGGCAGAACGGCCGCTGCGACCTGCTCCAACTGCACCTCGACCGCCTTCAATCCTCGGCGCAGTACTTCCACTTCAGCTTCAATCGCGAGTCCGTTCAAAGTGCGATCGAGCAACAGGTCGCCGGTCTCAGCACGAAAATCCCCTACAGACTTCGCCTTGTTCTGGATCACCGCGGCGTTTGCACCTTCAACGTACCTGAGCCCATCGTCGCCGATGACCCCGCCATACCACTACGGGTTCAAATCTGGCGCACGCCCATCGACTCCGCCAACCGGCTGTTCCAACATAAGACCACACGCCGCTCGCTTTACGATCACGCCTATGCGGAGGGCCGGCGTCAAGGTTTCGCCGATGTTCTCTTCATCAACGAACACGGCCGTGTCACCGAAGGCGCCATCCACAATGTCTTCGTTCGTCACGGTGCCCAATGGCGCACGCCTCCAATCAACGATGGCCTGCTCCCCGGCGTTTATCGCAATCATCTGCTCGCCACACATCCGAACACGATTGAGGCTAGCTTGACTCCCGAAGATCTCCGGACAGCAGACGAACTCTGGCTCACAAACGCCGTCCGCGGAATTCGCAATGCCACTCTCGTCCCCTGACACAGACGACCCGCTGCTACTCTCACTCCATGGCACCAGGCAAAATCAACACTCCGCGACAGGTCCTTTTCGCCTCACTCGTCGGCACCACCGTCGAGTTCTTCGACTTCTACATCTATGCCACCGCCGCGGTCCTGGTCTTCCCTTCTCTCTTCTTCCCTGCATCGAACCCAGCCTCAGCCGTTCTTCTCTCGCTCGCGACATTCGGCGTCGCATTCTTCGCCCGCCCCGTCGGGTCGGCGCTGTTCGGCCACTTCGGTGACCGCATAGGCCGCAAGCGCACTCTCGTCCTCGCACTCTCTACGATGGGTCTCTCAACCTTCCTTATCGGCATCTTGCCCGGCTACGCGGCCATCGGAGTGCTGGCGCCAGTACTGCTCGCTCTCTGCCGTTTCGGCCAAGGCATTGGCCTTGGGGGTGAATGGGGTGGCGCCGTGCTGCTTGCGGTCGAGAATGCCCCGCCCCGCAAGCGTGCGCTTTACGGAATGTTTCCTCAGCTCGGAGCACCGCTCGGCTTTCTACTGTCCGGCTCGGTTTTTCTGCTCCTCTCGAGCTTTCTCACACAAAAACAGTTCCTCGCCTTTGGCTGGCGCCTTCCCTTCCTCGCCTCGGCTTTGCTCGTGCTGCTCGGTCTCTACGTTCGTCTTACCCTCACGGAAACACCTGTCTTCGCCGAGTCCCTGCGGCGTGCCGAACCCGTCAAGCTGCCGTTGCTCGAGGTCTTCCGTCGCAGTCCGCGCGAGCTTTTCGCCGGCATTCTCGTCTGTCTCGCCACCTTCGTGCTCTTCTACCTCATGGTCGTCTTCGCGCTCTCGTGGGGCACCAAGGCGCTGCACTACTCCAATTCTCGATTTCTCACGCTTCAGCTCGTCGCCACTCTTTTCTTCGCAATCACTATTCCCATTTCGGCGTGGCTCGCCGAGTTCGGCCGCCGCCGCCTTATGATCGTGGTCACGATTGCCATCGCGGCCTTCGGCTTCTCCTTCGAGCCGCTCTTCACCTCGGGTCTCGGCGGCGCGTTTCTCATGATGAGCATCGGGCTTTCCCTGATGGGCGTTACGTACGGTCCTCTCGGCACTCTCGTCTCCGAGCTTTTCCCTACATCCGTTCGTTACACCGGCAGTTCTCTAGCTTTCTCTACCGCTGGAATCCTCGGCGCCTCCGCCGCACCGTACATCGCGACCAAGCTCGCCCTGAGATACGGGCTCCACGCCGTCGGCTACTACCTGACAATCTCAGCGCTTCTTACACTTGTCGGTCTATTGCTCATCCACGAGACAAAAGACGAAGATCTTAATTCATCACTACCCGCGAAGTTCACCGCCGGCACCTGATCACCTGGTGGAAACTCGGGCCAGGAGACTTACCTCCCCACAGTTCCTGCGGCTGCAGGCTGCGCCGCTCGCTGCGCGAGACGCACCGTTTTCCCCTGCAGTACATCTTCCAGCGCATCATGCACGAACAGCAGCGATAGTGGTCGGCTATCTATCCCGGATTGCGCCTGTCCCGCGTTATGAATCAACAGCGCCGGCCGCGGATCAAACTCGCCCCGGGACTCCTGATCATCTTCTTCGGTCCATCCCGCCATGTCCTGCCACAGTTTGACTCGCCACGAGTGATCACCCTGCACAAGCACCGTCGTATCGTTCCAGCGCGGCGACTGCCGCAGTATCTCCATCACCTTACCCAGCGTGCGGTCAGCAAGCGCGAGATTACCCGCGTAAGAATTACCGCATCTGCTGGCAAACTGATCATTCATTCTGTCCCAGATCGCGGGCGGATGCGGGACCGGCAAGTGGAGGAAGATGAAGTCCGCTTGATCATCTTGCAGTAAATTCTGCGTGCGTTGCATTAATTCCATGTAGCTCTTAACGCGCTGGACGACGCCAAAATCGCAGACCTGTTCCAATGCCAACTCCGGCGAATACAGCTGGGTGACAACCTCTCGCAGCGGCCGTTTCGCGTTGCTCGAGAACCCAGTCCCTTGAGCCGTATCTATTCCCAGCGGATCTTCGTAGGCCCAATAGCAGTTGTCGAGTTCATCTCCATAGACAGTGCAATACGGGTTGTACCAACCAACCACTGCGGTTCTCCAGCCAGCCCTTTTGGCATCGTGGAAGATCGTTTCGCTTCCCGACAGCGGGCTCCATCGCTTGGTGTCGGCATAGTGAACGACTTCTTGATTGCTGAACCGGTAGTGAACGCCATCGATCAGCTTGCCCGTCAGCAAGGATGGAACTACCTTGACGGTCTTGTATCCAGCCGGCTGCACATCGGTGTAGATGTTGCTCTCCCCACGCAATTCATCGAAATGGGGCAAAGACAAATCGTGGGCTCTGTGCTCAAACAGCTGATCGTAGGAAAGTTCGTCAAATACGATCCAAACAATCTTGGGGTGAACACGCGGAGGCTGCGGGCCCTGAGACCATGTGGCCGATATCTCCTGTACTCCCGGCTTCCAACGAATAATCCAGATCAATTGCAGAAGGTTAACGATTCCGAAAACTGCCAGGAAAATACCGACTGCATCACCTATTCGAACGATATGCCGATACCACGCCGGAAAATTCAACACCAGAAGAAGCAGCACTCCAGTCCAAAGCACAGCCGCGAGAATAATTATCCCGTTAGGGATAGCCACAGGAATCAGCAGGCGGGTGCGCTCAATTAGATAGGCCGGAGCAAAGATCATGACGCATAAACGCGCCCACGGATAGTATTTCGTCCGTCGCATCAATTCCCTTGCAACAAAGAACGCCAGGCTAAGCAGGAGAATATCTGCGATTTGCGCCATGCAAATCGTTGCGAGCGGATAGGTCACGTGCATGCGAGCACTTTCACCACCGCTTAGAAGGTCGTTGTAAGAGACGATAAGAATCAGAGACGCCAGTCCCATGCACTGGCAAAGCCTCTTGAACATGTGTCGCCCCTTAACGCCCGACTGCTCGTTCACCCACGCGCCTCTCTCTTCAAATACGTTCCAACAGGTAGAGAATGCGACCGTTCCCAAGCGTCTCTGTCCGCAAGATCGAAAACAGCTCCCGGCACGCCGCCAACAAATCCCGTTCACTGAGCGATCCATACAGCGCGTCGCGTCCACGCATCAGACTGATGAACATCGGATCCGTCGCAGGCACCCACTCCAAAATCAAAAATCTTCTCGTCAGCCTATGGCACAACTCCACAATCGCACGCAATGGAATCTGCTCCAGCAAAAGCAGATGATGAATCACAGCCAGCAGCAACACCATCTCAAATTGCTCATGGAGCCTCGGCAGCAACGCACTCGACTCACGGTTTTCCCACCCCACTGCCGGCGTTGGCCTGGCCAGGTCCGCATGAATCGTCTGGATGTTCAGCCCTTTCGCCGTACTCATCTGTGCAATCCGCTCCGCCGCATCCGCATCGCGCTCGAGCGCCACAACCTCCGCTCCCGTTTCGGCAGCCATTGCACTGAACTCGCCCGTGTTCGCGCCTACATCCAGCACCGTCCGCGGCTGCAACTCATCGAGTACTCTGCGAATCCAAACACGCTTTTGCTCACTTTGTGCTGCCGTGTAGTGCGACTGCGAGCTCGTATACTTCGCCCATTCTGAGCTCGCGATCCTCGGTTTCGCCGCCTCAGTTCGCTTGCGCAATCCTGCAACCGTACGCTTCAGCGCGTGCAGCGTTAGTTCCGGGTCACGCGCAGGTTGCGTCTTATGCACCCCTGACTGCGCATTCTTGCGGCGGTCGAGTAACGCCGGAATCGTCACCGGCATAAGTGCCGCAGGCGATAGCCGCTTCCGCCAACTCATCGCCGCATACAACTCCGTCGGCTCATACCCATCGCGCTTGAACGACGTCAGTTCCAGCGGCCATCGCAACATCTTCTTCATCAGGAGGGGCAGCAGAAACGTCCGCACGTACTGGCCATACGCAAGCCACAATGAGTTTCGCGGATCACGTCGCTCGAACGACAGAACGTCTACCAGTACCGGATTTGCGCCATCAAACAGCACATTCAGCGGCGTGGCATCTTTCAAAATCCATCCATTATCCAAACCCTGTTCGCACAGCCGCAGCGTCAAGTCCGCGGCAGACACCCATTGCGACGTCGTCCATTCCCAGGGATACGTAGGGATGCGCACGCGCGGATGAATCAGGCGCAATCCGTCTTCATCATCCTCAACGTCGCTCGCTATCATCTCGCCGCGTTCCACCGCATGACGGTAGAAGTTCGAGTTGAGAAACTCGAACACGGACTCGCGGAACTCGGGTCGTATCGTTCGCACAGCCCGATCGCGTTCGACAACCAGAGAACCCGCAGGATCGCGGAAGGTCGGTTCAACGACAGCCGGATTCATGCCACCTTACGCGGCTCACCCTTCTCGTCGTCCAGAGGAACAAAGTCCTCGGGTTTGCGCCGCAACCCAAAAACAGCTCGAATCTTCCTGCGAAGGAAGAACGCAGCAGCCGCCATCACTGAGGCTGCAGACTGCAACGCCAACAGGCCCGAACCCGGATCTACGTACATGGCCACCGCTCGCTGCTCCGTGGCAATCAGCACGCATGCACACACCACGCAACCGAGCGCAAAAGAAAGGAGACGCCTCATTGATATTCTCCACCTGGCCGGTAAACTATTGCACCGGCCTTCGTTGACGTGATTTTCAGCCTCAAAAACCCATTGCAAAATCCATTGCAAAAAACCCGAAATCTGAGACTTGGTTCTGCAACCCAAGTCCGCAGCATTCGCTTCCTTCCCGATGCTGTCATCGCAATTTCACACAAAGAGACGAGGGAACTCGTCGAAAAGACGACCTCCTGAGTGAAAAATTCTGCACGTTACATGCAATCTACCCAACGCGCTTGAGTCATCACTCGATATCGATATCTAAGTCGCAACTCGATATTGTTAATCGTCTGCAGCGCGCCGCTCGGCGGCTTCCACCAGTTTCTGCACACGACGCTCACGCGCTTCTGGCGTCTGGTAATAAAACACCGCCATCAACTCCGACCTTCGCTGCGTCCGCGTCATTCGTTCCCAGCCCACCTTCGCTTTTGGCCTGCTGCGAAAGGCTCGCGCCACGATTGGTGGAAGCTCCACTTCTGCCTCCATTGTTGCCAGCAGCCGCTCTGCCATCTGCTGCGCGCGACGCATCTGAGCCTCCCCACTCTTAACCCCCAGGACCCACTTCCCGATCTCACGCCGGTTTGACTCCGACAGACCGTCATACCACTCTCTCAATCCCGCTTCCTCCTCGAGCAGCGTCCCCAGCACATCCGGAAGTTGCGGAGGCCGCGGCTCGAGGTCAGGCTCCAGCGCGATCTCCACTGGATCTCCGAGTGCCACTCGAGCCTTTTTCTGGATCTCACGATTCACCAAAATGTAGTAGCCCTCGCCATCGGCGAATAACGATGTCCGAAACTGCGCCCCGTTCACCTCCCCGCAAACTCGCAGGCGAATCATCTTCGGCCAGGCTCTTGCCGGATCGAAGGGAACACGCGCAATCGTCCATCCCAGACCGCGCTCTTTCTCGAGCACCGCACGAAACCGCTTCCCCGCTTTCATTCCGCGTGCAGCCATCCCGCCGACCATGTTAGCCGCAACACAGCCTCGTCCTCCGTCACAAACGATAAACTCGACGCATCGCTGCCATCTCCAACCCGCGCATCTTCCTATCGGCTGGCGAGGCCTCCGGCGACGCATACGGCGCCCAGGTCATCGCCGCTATCCGCGCCCGGCTCCCCGAATCCACCTTCACAGGTCTGGGCGGTGCGCAGATGGCCCGACAACACCAGCAGCAGATTGTCCGCGCTGAAGACGTCGCGGTGATGGGCGTCACAGAGATCCTTCGCCACATCCCCCATATCTATTCCAGCTATCGTCGGCTCGTCCGGTCGATCCGTCGCAGTCGCCCGTCGATCGCCATCCTCATCGACTTCCCCGACGTCAACTTTCGCCTCGCCCGCCATCTTCGCAGCGCCGGAGTCCCCGTCGTCTGGCTTGTCTCGCCTCAACTGTGGGCCTGGAAGCGCAGCCGCCTCCGCTGGGTCCAGGAGCGCGTCTCCAAGATGCTCGTCATCTTCCCTTTCGAGGAGACCTTCTACCGCGAGCGAGGCGTAGACGCCGAGTTCATCGGACATCCCCTTCTGACTCCCGAGTCCACCTCGCCGTCGCTTCCCCGCGAAACCTACGCCGCGCAACACAATCTTGACCCTTCTAAAACCTGGATAGCTCTGCTCCCCGGCAGCCGTTGGAAAGAAATCCGTGCCAACCTGCCGGCACTTCACGAGCTGGCAATGAGCGACCTCATCGCCACCGCAGCCGCCGAAACCACCTTCGACGGCCATAGGATTTCCACACCCCGCGACCCGGCCGCCCACACCCGCTACGAGTTCCTCCTGCCTGTCGCCTCTACCATCAGACCTGCCGAGCTCCAGGCTTATATCAACGACCTCAATCGTGAACATCTCAAATACTTTGGACCGGAAGCTTCAACTGTTCGTTTAACTTTGGTACCCGACGCCCGGGAAGCCCTCCATCACGCCCGCGCGTCGGTCGTTGCCAGCGGCACAGCCACCGTTCTCGCTGCCATTGTGGGAAACCCTTTTGTCGTTGTCTACCGGGTTTCGCCGCTCACGTTCGCGCTAGCCAAACGCCTTATCCGCTATCCGGATGAGTTCCCCAGCATGACCGACGCCAGCGGCAACCTCCCTGTTGCCATGCCCAATTTGATCGCCGGCCGGCGAATCGTCCCCGAGCTTCTTCAGGATCTCTTCACCGCCCAGAACGTGGCCGCCGAGCTCGCACCGCTCCTCGCTGACACTCCCGAGCGCCATGACCAGATCACCGCACTCGCCGAGCTCCGCCATGGGCTTCTCGCTCCCGGTGGCCTCCATCTCACACCGCTGGACCGGGCCGCGGACATCATCGTCGGCCTCCTCAGCCAACCTGCGCCCTCCGTCCCCTCGTAGTCCGAAGTACACCATCTGCGTCTAATTTGATAGACACACTCGCGAAGAACCCTCAATCTGCGGTAGCTTTAGCCTTACGCCGCATCTTCGTGAATGCGCCGAGGACCCCATGTTTCGCCTGCGCTCGATGTTTCGCTCGAATTCCACGCTGCGTTTCTTCCTTTCAATCCTTTTTGTTGGCCTCACTCCAGTAGCGGCGTTGGCAGCTATACCCTTACGCCAGCAAATCAACGTCACGGGCTATGTCATCAAAGCCGATCTGGACCCGGCCACCGGCCGCCTCAACGCCACCGCAACTGTCACCTTCGCCACGCTTGAGGACCTCACCAGCGTCGTCTTCGGCCTGAACAACGGCCTGCAGATTACCTCGCTCACCGCTGCGGACAAATCCGTCCTGACGCCGGAGCGCAATGCCGCCGACTCCACCGTCCGCGTCGGCGTTCCCGCGCCGCTGGCGAAAGCTTCAAGCAACACCTGGACCTTCACCTATACCGGCACGCCCACAGTCGACACCAGCCCAATCGAGGGCATCAACTTCGTCCGCGTCACCGACCCCGTCAGCATCCTTCTCTATCCCGGCCGCTGGTTCCCCATCCCTCTGCCAGGCCTCTACACCGACCGCTTCGCGGCTGAGATTCACGTCATCGTCCCCGAGGGCGAGCACGTCATCGGCAGTGGCATCACCGGTCAAAAAGCGGCGCCCGGGGGCAAGACCGAGTTCGTCTTTAACTGGACCCGCAAGGGTTTCCCGGGAACCATCATTGCCGGCAAGTTCCTTCCGCCGGTCTCTGCGCCCGACGCCCCGAACGTCCATGTCTTCGTCACCGAAGCCAACAAGGCCAAGGCGCATGACTTCGCTTCCACCGTCGCCAAGCAGTTCGAATACATGACCAGCCAGTTCGGCGCCGCGGAATCTCCGCTCATCAACCTCGTTGAGCTTCCCTCCGACTCTGTCTCTGCCTCGTGGGCGCCGGAGATCGTAGCCATCCGTCCCGACCGCGGCAGCACGCGTCTGCTCGCGAACACCGTCGCGCATCAGTGGTGGGGCTCCGAGGTTTCGGCCGCCACGCTCAACGACCAGTGGATTACCAACGGCATGACTCGCTACGCCGAACTCATGTACGTCGAGGACCAGAGCGGCAAAATCGCGTTCCAGAACGCCATCACCGACACGGAAGCCGCCGCGCTCGCCTACGACACAGAGCCCCTCACTTCGCTTTCCCGCATCGATCCCTTCTCGCCACAGTTCCAGAACATGACCTACGACAAAGGCGCGATGGTCTTTCACATGCTCCGCTGGGAGATGGGCGACAACGTCTTCATCAAGTTTCTGCGTGAAGTTCTCTCCCAGAACATCGACAAGAGCATCCGCACCTCCGAACTCCGGACCATTGCCGAAGCGCAGTCGCATCTCCAGCTCACGCCTTTCTTCTCACAATGGGTTGACGGCACCGGAGCTCCGCAGTTCGGCAACAACTACCAGGTCTACCGCCTCGGCAACGGCAAGGGCTTTCGCACAGTCGGCACCGTGACGCAGGACCTTGACCTCTTCAAGATGCCCGTCGAGCTCCGTGTCGAGACCGAAGGCAAGACCGAGCAGCGCCGCGTCGATCTCTCCGGAACTGAGTCTGCCTACAACGTCGAAACCTTCGGCCGTCCGCGCAAGATCACCATTGACCCTGACAACTGGCTGCTCAAGAGCACCCCGGATCTTGCCGTCCGCGTCGCCGTTCTGCGTGGCCAGCAGGACGTCGCGCAAGGCGACCTGATCGGTGCCATCGCCGAATACCAGAAAGCCCTCGACGAAGACCGCGGCAGTTCACTAGCCAACTACCGTCTCGCCGAGGTCTTCCTCACGCAAAAGAACTACCAGGCAGCCGCCAACAGCTTCCGCGACGCCCTTCGCGGTGATGGCGATCCCAAGTGGATCGAGGTCTGGAGCCACATCAACCTCGGCAAGATCTTCGATATCACCGGTCAGCGCGAGCGCGCTGTCAACGAATATCGCCTCGCCATCCAGACCAACGACAATACGCAGGGCGCCATCAACGAAGCTCGCTCCCTGATGCAGAAGCCGTATCAGCGCGACAACTCCGGCGACTAGATCGCTCGACAGATCATGGCTGCGCTGCCATCGATGCGGCCTTCCCGGCTGCCGCGTAAAGGTTCAGCCGTGAGTACACGCCAAAGGCCGATCCATCATCCAGGAATCCGCCGCCTGGACCCTCCGTCTCCGTCAGAATCCGATCGGCCTGCTCCAGCGTGAGCTTTGGATACGCCACCGTGAGTAGATATCCCGCTTCCGGCGCCAGCTTGCTCACGTCTTCGGTCTTCCCCGCATTCTGCGGATACACCACGGGCAGGTTGTACGTCTGCGTCGAAGCGTAGAACGCTTCATTCGCCACCGGGTTGTTGAATCGCCCTGTATCTTCTCGCGCACACTCTTCTATCGATTTGCCGCACGCCGCCTGCAGAGCGGCGGTAAGATCCGCGTGCGCCTCTTTCACCAGCGCGCGAAAGTCCTTGACCGGCGGAATTGCGCTGAGTGATCGGCCAACGTACAGCGGATCATTCGCGAGCAGATGAGCAAGATCATAGGTAGCGAGCGTCCGTCCGCCCAGCACGTCCATCGCGTAGTGCGCGCCCATGATGATGCGATCGTTTCCGTATTCAGCGCCGCGCGTCACCATCTCCTGGTAGCGTTGCGGCACCAGGACTGCCAGCAACAACGACCCTGTATATCCATACGTCGTGTGCCCGCTCGGATAGGAAGGGCTGTCGATCAGGTTCATGATCGGACCGCGATTGTAAACATCACTGTTCGCCGGAACGTTCAGGTAATCCGGTCCTACGATTTGCACGATCCGTGGCTCGGTTTGAAACGGACGCGAATTACCAAACTTGTCGGCTCCAGCTGTTCCCGCCGGACGTCCATAATTTCTGCCAAACATGTCCGGATGGCCGCCATTCTCCTTGAGAATCGCCTTGGCTTCAGCAGACACAGGCGTCTTCCCCTCCGTTGTCTCGTTCGCGAAAAAGAACTTGCCGGCATTTGAGTTCGCTGCAGAAGTCGCCTGGGCATACGCGATTAAATTCGCGAGTGCCGGCGATACATTCGTAAACTTTGTCCGATCCAGATAGTGCGCGCGGGCCACATAAGCTCCGCCCAGGGTTGTGCCCAACCCGTCGGCAAGCTGCGCACTATCTCCAAACGTAATGAACACATCCTGCAGAGCCTGCTGCTGCTGTGCAGCGAACGGAAGCAACGTCGCCTGCCTTATGTCGCCGGTTTGAATGCCGCCGGTGACTGCATAATTGGCTCCCAGTGCCGCCTGTCCCGCAGGCGTATTCTCGAGCACGGTTACCGGCGCCAGGCCCTTCAGTGCCGGAAGGTCGGTGGGCGATTGCGCCTTTGAAACACAGGCCGCAAGCGCCAGGAGTGTCACACCTGCCAGCGACTTAATGGACACACGAACGGAGATCTCAGTTGCCGCAGACCGCGATGTATCGCTCATTCCCGAATGCTACACACACTCGGAGCTCTACGTAAGCCGGCGCTCGCAACAAAGGAAATATCGCGTCGCTACTTTAGTCTCAACCATGTTCGCAATCTTCGCCGGCTGCTCTACCGTGATGCTATTCAATTCGGCGATTTCATAGCGCTCCTGCGAAGCCCGACCCGAACAGCGTCCCTCGCCCGAGCAGTTCCTTCGGATCAAACCGCCGCTTCACCGCGCGCATGGCTTCAATCTGTTCGGGTGTGTACTGCAAGGTCAGCAGGCCGGCTTTACGCTTCCCTAACCCGTGCTCTGCTGAAACGGTTCCGCCGAGCTTCACCGCGTGCTCTGCGAACTCACGAAGCATGCGCTGCGCTTTCCCGGCTTCCTCTGCCGTTGCCGGAAGAATGTTCAGGTGCAGATGCGCATCGCCCAGGTGACCGTAGATGACGTATCGCCCGGGCAACTCTGCTTCAAGCCGCTCGCGATAGCAGCGCAGCATGTCACGGTCACGATCCAGCGGCACAGCATAATCCGTACCCATATTCATGAAGCCACGTTTCCGGTTTGTCTCCACAACAGCCTCAGGAAACGCATGCCGGAACACACGAAAGCGCTCACGATCCTTCGCCTCGACCCCAAACCACGATGCGTCAATGAGTGCGTGGCTCTCCTCCAGCCGCTGCTCCCATGCATCTAGGTCCTCTCCTTCCGCCTCGATCAGCAGTACGGCCTCGGCCGCGCGTGGAATCTCCGGATAACGCGATTGGATGAGATCAAGCGAAGGCCGGTCGGCGTACTCCAGCATCCGCAATTCCGGCACGCTGCGCCATCGCGCAACGGCATTCAACGCATCCTCATCACTGCCGAAGAACACCACACCCGAGAGCAGATGCTTAGGAATCGGCAGCAATGTAACCTCGGCCTCCAACGTCACGCCGAGCGTTCCCTCGGAGCCGCAGAACAGATCGATCCAATCCATGCGCGGCGCGAGCCGGTATCCCGCCGTATTCTTCGTCGTCAGCGGAGCCGGAAGTACCGGAACCTCGAAGTCAATCCTCTCGCCGCGCCTGTACCACCGCACCGTGCCATCCAGCAGCGCAACCTTCAGCGCGCGCAGATGCCGGCGCGTACTCCCGAACCGGAAGCTCCGCGAGCCGCTGGCATTCGTCGCGATGCTGCCGCCGATCGACGCCGAGATCTCCGTCGGATCCGGCGCATAGAACTGCCCCGTCTTCGCCGCCGCGTCGCGCAATTCCATCAGCGTGATGCCGGGCCCCACACGCGCAAATCCATTCTCGATCTCGAGCTTTCGAAAGCGTTCGAGCGAAACGGCCCATCCGCCCTGTGGAACGCACGAGCCTGTAAGGCCCGTACGCGAGCCAAGGATCGTCACCGGTGTCCCGGTGCGCACAGCTTCAGCCAGAATCTCGCGAACCTGCTCCTCGGTTTCAGGGACGATCAGGCGATCCGCCGATCCCTCAAAACCGGACGCATCGGAAATTCGTACAGCAGCTCCCATGCCCGGATTCTATCGTTCGGTTCGCATTCAATGCGGCGAACTCACTGATCAACAAGGCATCATAGGAACGTGGGACACACTGCCCAGACCGATTCGAGCGATCTCGCGCCCGCGAGTGCCGCTGCGCCGCCGACTGAAGAGCAACATATCGGTTCCTTCGAACCATTGCGCATTCCCCTTTTCCGCGACCGCTGGATCGCCGCGACCATCTCGGGGGTCGGGACGTGGATGCAGGACACGGCCGGCACCTGGCTGATGACGGTGCTGACTCCTTCGCCACTGCTCATCGCCTTGATGCAGACTGCAGCCAGTCTTCCGGTGCTCGGCCTGGGACTCTTCGCAGGATCGACGGCCGACATCTATGACCGCAGGCGCCTGCTGATCTTCTGGCAGTCATGGATGCTGGTGTCGGTCGCGATCCTGGCTGTGCTTACGTTCAGCGGCGTGGTCTCGCCATACACTCTTCTCTTCTTCACCTTCCTTCTGAATATCGGCTCCGCGATGAACAACCCTGCATGGCAGGCGATTGTGCCGGAGCTGGTGCCGATGGATCATCTCCCGCAAGCTGTCACCCTCAATGCCGCGAGCAACAACATCGCTCGCGCCGTTGGTCCTGCACTTGGCGGCCTGATGGTGGCGGCGTTCCTGCGAGCCGATACCGGTGCAAGCTGGGTCTTTGCTCTCAACTCTGCATCCTTCGTCGCGGTGATCTGGATCCTCTGGCGCTGGCAGCGCCAGCCGCTCTTCCGCAGCGCTCTGCCTGCGGAGCGCATCCTCGGTTCGGTGCGTTCCGGCCTGCGTTACCTGCGCTACGCTCCCGAGTTGCAGGGACCCCTCATTCGCGCCTTCGTCTTCACCTTCTTCGTCAGCTCCATCTGGGCCTTGTTGTCGCTCGTCGCAAAGAATGACCTGAAGCAAGGAGCGATGGGATATGGCATTTTGAACGGCTGTCTCGGCGTCGGTGCTGTCACCGCAGCGACATCGCTGGGGAGGATACGGCGGTACGTCAACGCTGATGCTTTACTGGCGGCGACCTCGGTGTACTACATCGCAGCGCTGCTGGTGATCGCGCTGGTGCGGTCGCCGTGGGCGGTCATTCCAGCGCTGCTGGGTGCGGGGTTCTGCTGGACGAGTACGATGTCCACGCTGAACGTGAGTGTGCAACTGTCGGTGCCGCGCTGGGTGCATGCGCGGGCTCTGGGGTTGTACCTGATGACGTTCCAGGGCGGGTTGGCGCTGGGCTCAGTGGTTTGGGGAGCGATCGCGCAGAAGAGCTCGGTGCGGATGGCATTGATCTGCGCGGCGTGCGGGTTCGCAGTGTCCCTGCCTTTCACACTTCGAATCCACATCCTGAAGGGATCCCTGCCGGACCTGACACCCTACAAGCCCAACCGGCCGCTACCCAAGCTGCAGGCGGTGCCTGAGCCGGAGGATGGGCCGGTGAGGATCTCCATCGACTACACGGTTCCGGCGGAGAACTACACGGAGTTCACGCACGCGGTCCATGAGCTGAAGGGCGTGCGGCTGCGGGACGGCGCGATTCGCTGGGGAGTGTATCGCGACGCTGCGGACCCGGCCCATGTGAACGAGACCTTCATCATGGAGAGCTGGCTCGACTACCTGAGATCGCGGGAGAGAGTGACGGCCGCGGACCAGGCAATTCGTGAAAAAGTTTGGGCACTGCACAAGGGCGAAGGCCCTCCGACAGTCACCCATGGGGTGTGGGCGGAGGAGATTCCGGAGGATACCCCCTCCCCCGGCCTTTTTGGTTCAAAATCTTCAGAAGAAAAGACTTAGAGGTGGACCTTCGTCTGCGCCAGTTCGGCAAAATATTGAAAACAGACAATTTATGCCGAAAAGACCGCAAAGTCTTGATGATAAATGACTTGGTACGAAAATGACGATGCCCGGCGGCTTGCCGGGCGACTGTTTCCCCTAAATTCAGTTTATCAGGGGTGTCAAGCACTTAAGGCGCTATACCTTTGGGGCTAAAGCCCCCTTCTCGATTCGGCCTTTGCGGCACGGCTGAAGCCGGGCCCTTTCAAAACGGCCTTTGTGGCACGGTTGAATCCGGGTCCTTTCAAGCCACCCCAACGAGCAAAGAACGCTCGCCGGGGACCCGGTAGGGCTCAGGATGACGGCGTTCTGGGAGGATGCCGCCTGGTGAGATAGAGTCGGATTTATGTCTTCGGTTAAGTGCGGCGTGGCCGCGTTCGTTTGCTTCTTTGTGGGCATCTCTTCGGCCATGGGTCAATCAGGAAAGACGACGTCGTTGCAGCCGCACACGATTGGCGTGGCGACTCGCGCGCAGGAGCACTGGGCGGACCGGATGCTGAAGCGGCTGACGCTCGAGGAGAAGATCGGGCAGATGATCGAGGTGCGGGGGATCTTCGGGTTCTATAACTCGGAGGACCCGACGTTTCAGAAGCTCATTGCGGACATCCGGAAGTATCACCTGGGCGCGGTGCACCTTTCGGTGAATGTGGATGGGCCGTTGCTGCTGCGCCAGGAGCCGTATGAAGCGGCGATGACGACGAACCTGCTGCAGAAGTCGTCGCATGAGAAGGTGCCGCTGATCTTTTCGGTGGATTTTGAGCGCGGGCCTTCGATGCGGCTGACCTCGATTGAGGATTTTCCGCAGCCGATGGCGTTTGGAGCGACGCATAATCCGGCGTACGTAGAGCAGTTCGCGAAGATTGTGGCGGAGGAGTCGCGTGCGCTGGGGATTGATTGGAATTTTTTCCCAATCGCAGATGTGCAGATTAATCCGGAGAACCCGATTATCAATACGCGGTCTTACGGTGAGGATCCTGCAGAGGTCGGCGAGATGGTGACGGCGTACATCAAGGGCTCGCATGAGGGCGGGATGCTGACGACGCTGAAGCATTTTCCGGGGCACGGCGATACGGATGTGGATTCGCATTTGAATCTTGCGCGCGTGAATGCTCCGCTGGAGCGGCTGAATACGGTGGAACTTCCTCCGTTTCAGGCGGGAATCAAAGCGGGCTCGGATGCGGTGATGATTGCGCATGTGGCGTTCCCTGCCCTGGAGCCTGACCCGACGAAGATTGCCACGACTTCAAAGAAGGTTGTGACGGGTTTGCTGCGGGAGCAGATGGGATTCAAGGGCGTGATCGTGTCGGACGCGATGGAGATGAAGGGATTGACGAAGCTCTATCCGGGCGATAGCAGCAAGGCGGCGGGGCGTGCGGCGGTGGATACGGTGAAGGCGGGACAGGATCTGCTGGAGCTGCCGTCGGATCTGGAGGGAACGTTCAATGGTCTGCTGCAGGCGGCGAAGTCGGGAGAGATTTCGCGCGCGCAGATTGATGCGAGCGTGCGGCGGATTTTGCTGGTGAAGGCGAAGGCGGGGTTGAACACGCCGGGCAAGCACCTGGTGGATATGGATGACGTTCAGAATCATGTGGGCAAGCCGGAGAGCTATGCGCTGGCGCAGGAGGTTGCGGATCATGCGGTGACGCTGGTGCGCGATGACAATCACATCGTTCCTATGGGCCGCGCTTGATGCCGGGCAGGTTCTGGTGGTGATCTTTGTGAGCGATGCGCATGGGGATGAGGGGCGCGTGCTGGAGCGTGAGATTCGTTCGCGAATTCACGGAGCGACGGTGGTGTATGTTGATCGGCGCTCGGCGGATGTTGAGGCTGCGGGGATTGCGTCGCTGGCGTCGAAGGCGCAGCGCGTGATTGCAGCGGTGTATAGCGTGTCGCAGCCGGGACCGGCGGAGGCCGCGGCGACGAGTGCGAGTGGTTTGTCGGCGGAGGGGTCTGCGGGGATATTGCGGAATATTCTGGATAAGGCCGGGGACCGGACGGTAGTGCTGGCGTTGGGGAGTCCTTATTCGATTCTTAACTTTCCAACGGAACGTAGCTATCTGTGCATGTATAGCTGGGTGCCGACGTCGGAGAGGGCCGCGGTGAAGGCGTTGTTTGGCGAGATTCCGATTCATGGGAAGCTGCCGGTGACGTTGCCGGGTGTGGCGAAGAGGGGGGATGGGATGGAGAGGGAGGCCAGCGCGTCCGCAGCGAAATGACGAGAGTTGACCCACCTGAACCACATGCGCCATACGCGGAGCAGCGAGGCAGCCGAGGGATACGCATGAAGGACGCAGGAGCTCGAAAGACTCCCCGCGCGCTGCTCGCGATTGCCATTGCGTTGACGTTTTTGTATCCGCGTTTCTTTCTTCTGCCGGCAACACCCTTTGCCGCAACCGGCGACGAGCTTTTGTTTTTCTCACGCGCACTGCGAATGGTTCACGGCCAAGTTCTCTATCGCGACGTGATGGAGATCGTTGGTCCCGGTACGGAACATCTCTATGCAGCAGGCTTCTATCTCTTCGGACAGCATGCGTGGGTTATCCAGGCGTGGCATGTTGCGCTAGGCTGCGCGTTCTGCTTCGTGTTGACCTGCATCAGCGAAGAGATTCTCGAAGGCAGCGCCATCTTTCTTCCGATGCTGATCTTTCTCGCCTTTGACTACAGCAGCGCGGCTGACGCGACACATCATTGGTACAGCACGCTCGCTGCTCTTGGCGCCGTAGGCATCCTTATCCGTGGAAGGCAGTCGTATCGCATCGCTCTTGCGGGCTTGCTCTGCGGAGTTGCAACTCTCTTCACACAGACGCAAGGCGCGATGGTGATTGTAGCGCTCGGTGTCTATTTATTCCTGACGAAGCCGGATACGGACGCGATCTCGAAGTCTATCAAGAGGGTGTTCATTTTTTTAGCACCGTGCGGGCTTCTACTGTTTGCGGTCTTTGGCTATTATGCTGTCCGCGCCGGTGTTCGTACTCTGTCGTATGACCTTTTGGTCCTGCCGGTCATAGGGCTTTCCGGGCAGCTCAATTCGCCGAGGATTTACTTTCATCAACTCCCCGGCATCCATAGTGCCGCCGAGTTGCTGCAGGCGGCACCGTTCTTTGTGATCATCGCGCTGGTGCCGTACGTCTATCTCGTCACGCTGTTTCGGCTTTGGAAGAAACCGCCGCTCAACGAGAGACAGGGGCAGCAGATGCTGCTGCTCTCTGTGGCTGGACTCGCACTGTTCGCGGCAGTGTGCAGCGGACCAACGTTCTTCCGTCTGAGCACGGTTGCTCCGCCCGCGGTTCTCTGTTGCGTCTGGTTGATGGAGCAATCACGCTACGCGCAAACGATTCGCCGCCTGGTGTTCTGCGTGACGCTGCCTTTCTTTGTATGGCTGCCCGTTCATCGGCAGGTGCAGCGGGGCTACACGCTCGTTTTGCCGACGGGACGCGTGGCCTTTACCGATCCTGGCCGATATCAGCTGATGCAATGGCTGCAAGCGCGAACGCATCCGGGCGATGGGCTCTTCAATGATGACGGCGACGCGTTCTACCTGAAGCTAAGCAATCCGACACACGTGGAGTTCGTGAATAACGATGCGCTCACAAGTTCGGAGGATGTCGCGCGTGTCCTCGCAGACCTGCAGAGGCAGCCGGTGCGATACATTGCCCTTATTCCGGGGGCGCAAGAAACACCCAATGATCATGCAGGGCCGTTTCGGGCGTATGTGTTCTCTCATTACTGCCGCGCGCAGACGTTCGCGATATCTCCCCGGAAGTACACCGAAGAAATGTGGGGCGAGTGCGCGGACAGACAATAGGCCGCTGGCCGCGACCGATTCCGCCACGGGTTAGAGGCCGAAGGGGAGGCTGCCTAGAGCCCGAAGGCTAAGCTGCCTAGAGCCCAAACGCTAGGTCGATGAGGGTTTTTTCTTCGAGCTCGTGGGCCTTGGGGCTGCCGGTGGCGGGCGAGGCGGAGGCGGTGCGCTTCACGGTGAGGACGGCGCGGTTGCCGGCGAGCTTGCGGAGGCGCGGCATCACGTAGTTGAGCGGGCCCATGTTGGCCGGCTCTTCCTGCACCCAGACGATTTCGGTGGCGTTGGGGTGCTGCGCGATGGCGGCGGAGAGCTCGGCTTCGGGCCAGGGGTAGAGCTCGTCGACGAAGATGATGGCGACGTCGTCAATCTTGCGTTTGGCGCGCTCGACGCGGAGGTTGTGGCCGATCTTGCCGGTGCAGACGAGGATGCGCACGGCGTTGCTGACGGAAGTGTCTGGCAGGACGGGCTGGAATCTCTCTGCGCTGAGGTCTGGCACGGTGCTCATCGCATCGGAGTGGCGGAGCATTGACTTCGGGGTGAAGACGATGAGGGGCTTGCGCCACTTGCGCATGGCCTGGCGGCGCAGGAGGTGGAAGTACTGCGCGGCGGTGGAGGGTTGCGTGACCTGGATGTTCTTCTGCGCGGCGAGCTGGAGGTAGCGCTCGATGCGTGCGGAGGAGTGCTCGGGGCCCTGGCCTTCGTAGCCGTGCGGCAGAAGAAGGACGACGCCGGAGAGCAGGCCCCACTTGGCTTCGCCGGCGGCGAGGAACTGGTCGATGATGATCTGCGCGCCGTTGGCGAAGTCGCCGAACTGGGCTTCCCAGAGGACAAGGGCTTCGGGGTAGTCGCGGGCGTAGCCGTACTCGTAGCCGAGGACAGCGGCTTCAGAGAGGATGGAGTTGTAGACCTGCCAGCGGCCCTGATTGGGTGCGATGTGCGAGAGCGGCGACCAGCGGACTTCTGTCTCAGTGTCGATGAGGACGGAGTGGCGCTGGTTGAAGGTGCCGCGCTGCGAGTCCTGACCGGAGAGGCGCACGGGTGTGCCGGACTTGAGGAGAGCGGCGTAGGCGAGCAGCTCGGCGAAGCCGTAGTCGATGGGGCGCTTGTTGTTGCCCATCTCGGTGCGTTGCTCCATGAGCTTCGCGACCTTGGGGTGAACGTGGAAGCCGTCGGGCGCGGTGGTGAGTTTTTGCGTGAGGGCGGAGATCTCGGTGGCGTCGAGGCCGGTGACGGGGCTGTCGCTGGGGCTGAGCGGGCCGCCGGCGTAGTTGTTCCAGTAGTCGGGGAGCTCGTGCAGGCGCTTCATGACGAAGGCGTTGTAACCGCCGGCTTTCTTCGCGGCCTTTTCGTCTTTTGCATCCGCTTTGGCGGCGCTGCGCTGGGCTTCGAGGAGTTCCTGCTGGGTGGCGGCGACCTCGGCGGTGATGTCGGCGTTGAGCTTCTGCGCGTAGATCTTGTAGAGCGGAGCGTGCTCCTTGATGAGGGCGTAGCGGCGTGGCTGGGTGACGGTGGGGTCGTCGACTTCGGAGTGGCCGTGGCGGCGGTAGCCGATGAGGTCGATGACGACGTCGGAGTTGAAGGTGTTGCGGTAGTCGGCGGCGAGAGCGGCGATGCGGACGACGGCCTCGGGGTCCTCGGCGTTGACGTGGAAGATGGGGATGGGCAGGCGCTTGGCGAGGTCGGAGGCGAAGCGCGAGGAGTTGGACTCCTCGGGGTTGGCGGTGAAGCCGAGCAGGTTGTTGACGATGACCTGGATGGTGCCGCCGACGGAGAAGCCGTCGATGGTGGCGAGGTTGAGGGTCTCGGCCCAGATGCCCTGACCGGCGAAGGCGGCGTCGCCGTGGATGATCATGGGGAGCGATTTGCTTGGTGGCGTCTTTGTCGCCGGCGGCGTGGGCGCGGTCCTGACGGGCGCGGGCGCGGCCCATGATGACGGGGTCGGCAGCCTCGAGGTGCGAGGGGTTGGAGGCGAGGTGGAGCGCGACGGTCTTGCCGTTGGCGGTGGTGAAGTCGCCGGTGGCGCCCATGTGGTACTTGACGTCACCGCCACCCATGGTGGTCTCGGGATTAACGTCTTCGAACTTGGAGAAGATTTCTTTGGACGAGCGGCCGACGGTGTTGACCATGACGTTGAGGCGGCCGCGGTGGCTCATGGCGAAGACGGAGCGGGTGACGCCGTTCTCGGCAGCGGTGGTGAAGAGCTGGTCGAGGAATGGGATGAGGACGGTGAGGCCTTCGAGGGAGAAGCGCTTGGTGCCGAGGTAGCGCTGTTGGATGACCTGCTCGAAGAGGTCGGCGCGGACGAGGTCGGAGAGGATGCGCTTCTGCTCGAGGAGGCCGTTCGCGGCGGCTGTGTCCGGAGTGATGTCTTTTTCGAGGCGCTCCTGGAGCCAGGCGCGCTTTTCGGGCGAGGGGATGTGCATGAACTCGGCGCCGATGGGGCCGCAGTAGTAGCGGCGGGCTTCCCGGGCGTCGGGGCCATCAGGGGCGGTGGTCGGGAAGGGCTCGGGCGGGAGGTACTGGCCGAGCGGGTCGAGAGATGCCTGTAAATAGCCCCAGCGGCGGAAGATGTCGAAGGTGGCTTCGCGGACGGGGTTGGGTTCGGGGGCAGCTTGCTGCTTTTTCGTCGGGAGGGGCTCAGTCGTCGCCGGGGACTTGATAGACATGGCTACTTCTATGCTAGCCCTTCCGGCGGACGGGTTCGAGGAGGCGTGCGGTATTCGGCTGCGACGTTCGAAGGAGGGTGTCAGGCATGTTCTTCGGGTTTGAGCGCGTCATCTTATCGCTTGATGGCGCTGGCGTGATGACGTTGAATTTTGCGGACTCGATGACGAGTTTGCGAGTGGAGATGCTTCCGGAGTGTTCGCGGTCGATGAGCGGGAAACAGGGTCGAATCATCCTAGTCATAGGCCCTAGTCATAGGCCGCAGAAAGGTATCCGCGGCGTCCTGCGAGCGTGATAATTTCGGGGAATGTCTGACCACCGTAAGCGGCACGAGCACGAGCGAGAAAACGCAAGTCTAGTAAACGCAGAGCTTAGCGGACAGGCGCAGCATCCTCCGCATTCGCATTCTCGTCATGTGGATGCGGACCACTTTGACCTGGCGCGGGCGGCGCTGGATGAGATGCACGAGGCGGGGTTCAAGCCGGAGTTCGGGCCGGGAATTGCGGAGCAGGTGAACGAGATTCGGGTGGAGCTGCGCAAGGAGTCTGCGAAGGAAGAGCAGGGGTTTGGAATTCCTGATTTGCGGAAGCTGGCGTGGTCGTCGATCGATAACGACACGTCGAGGGATTTGGATCAGATTGAAGTGGCGGAGCGAGTCGCCGACGGGATTCGCATCCATGTGGCAATTGGCGATGTGGCGAGTGCAGTGGAGAAGGATTCGCCGATTGACCAGCATGCGAAGGCGCAGACGCAGACGATTTATACAGCGGTGAGGAATTTTCCGATGCTGCCGCTGGAGTTGTCGACGGGCATGACGAGCCTGAACGAGAATGGCGACCGCATGGCGGTGATGATGAGCTATACGGTGGGCTCCAATGGTGAGATGAGCGATGAGAAGATTTCGCGCGCGTGGGTGAGGAACCGCGCGCAGCTGGCGTACTCGCGGGTGGGGCCCTTTATTGATAAGCATGCCGCAGCGTCGACGAGTGCTGTGGGCGTGACGCTGGAGGATGTGGAGGCTCTGCGATCAGACAGTGCGCGGGCCAGCGAGGATACCGATGGCCCAGCGTTCACGAGTACCCCTGAGAGCCGCCAACTCGCAACGGCGATTGCAGACCAGATATTGATGCAGGCCCAGGCGACGCGGGCGCTGCACCGCGCGCGGATACAGAATGGAGCACTGGAGTTTCACAGAGGCGAGGCGGAGCCGGTGGTTGCGGACGGCCGCGTGGTGAGCGTGCACGATGTGGTGCAGAACCAGGCGATGTATCTGATTGAAGATTTGATGGTGGCAGCGAATGGAGTGATGGCGCGCACGCTGCGCAAGGGCAAGCGCTCAGGGCTGCAGCGCGTGGTGCGCGTGCCGCAGCGGTGGGACAGGATTGTGGCGCTGGCGGCGGAGCATCACTGGGAGTTGCCGGCGACTCCTGACTCGGTAGTACTGAATGATTTTCTGGCGCATATGCGCGAAACAGATGCGGATCATTATCCGGATTTAGCGGTTGCAGTCATCAAGCTGATGGGACCGGGCGAGTACACGGTGATGACGCCGGATGACGATCCGACGGGACACTTCGGCTTAGCAGTGCGTGACTATACGCACTCGACGGCACCGAACCGGAGGTTTCCGGATATTGTGACGCAACGAATCCTGCACGCGATGATGGAGGGCGCGCAGCCCCCGTACAGCGATGCAGACCTGGCGGCGATCGCAACGCACTGCAATGAGGCCGATAAGGCTCTGCGAAAGATTGAGCGCGCGATGCAGAAGCGTGTGGCTGCCGTGGCGATGGCGCATCGGATTGGCGAGATCTTCCGCGGAGTGGTGACGGGGGCGAGCGAGAAGGGCGTGTATGTGCGCGTGATCGATCCGCCGTTTGAGGGACGCGTGATTCAGAACGAGGATGGGTTGGACGTGGGCGACCGCGTGAGCGTGAAGCTGCTGCACACGGATCCGGAGAGGGCGTTCATTGACTTTGCGAAGGTGTCGGGAAATGGGCAGAGCAGTTCCACACACGCGGGCGGAACTAAGTGACGATGTTTTGAGTCGATCGGCTGGCTGAAGGAAGCCGTTGTGATCCAGGACAAATTACGGAGATCCTTCGCCTAATCACCCCATCGAGCAAAGAACGCTCGCTGGGGACCCCGATACGGCTCAGGATGACGGCATCATGAGGGGTTTGGCTTGGGAGAACGGGTGGGCTGTTTGAGCAAAATACAGGGGTCCTTCGACTGCGCGGCTCGCACGATGTGCGAGCCGCTTCGCTCAGGGTGACGACTTCATGAGAGTGGCGGCTCAAGTTGACAGTTCCGCTTTAGAAGAGGAGTTTGAGGCTGAGTTGGATCTGGCGGCTGGTACCGGCGGTTGAGGTGACGACGCCGGCGGTGGGGCTTTGGAGCGCTGTGGTGTTCTGATTGGCTGCGGTCCCCTGCGATGGGCCGGCGGTGTAGACGACAGCGTTGGGTGTCTGCAGGTTGGTGTGGTTGAGGACGTTGAAGAACTCGGCGCGGAATTGCAGGCGGGCGGACTCGGCGATCTCGGTGACCTTGGAGAGTGAGAGGTCCAGATTGCGGTAGCCAGGGCCGGTGAGTGTGTCGCGGCCGAGGTTGCCGACGGTGCCGTAGGCAGGCGCAAGGAATGCGTTGGGATTGAAGAAGCGTGTGGCGCGGGCGGATGTGCTGCCCGATGTGTAGAGGCTGCCGTTGAAATTGGGATTGATGTCGGGGCGGACAGGATTGCGCGTGTCGCCGGAACCGGTGGGGTTGTAGCCGAGCTGCGGGCTGAAGGGGAAGCCGGTTTGCAGATTGGCGATGGCGGCGAGGGTCCAGCCGTTTGAGATATCGAGATGCGAGATGCGAGACACGAGCGGAGGACGGAATATCCCAGGAGGCGTTGATGGCTGCGGAGTTGCGCACGTCAGTCGAGGCCGGGCCGTAGTCGAGATTGGGCAGCGAAGGCACGGAGACGATACGCGGGCGTGTTCGCGGAGACGGAGGTGTTCCAGGCAGAGCCGTTGTCGAGGTTCTTCGACCACGTGTCGTTCACGCGGAAGCGGATGCCGTGCGTGAGATCGTGGCGGAGATCGACGACGAGAGCGTTGTAGTTGCCGATGCCGCTTGGAGAACCAGGAAGTGGTGTTGGCGAGTGCGGGGTTGGGTTTCGTTGTCGTCGGGTAGTAGATGGTGCCGTCGGAGCGCGTGACGAAGGCGGGCTCGTTGAGGTCTGCGGAGAGAATCTGGTGGTAGCTGTGCGAGCCGAGGTAGCCGACAGAGAGGATCGTTGCAGGAGCGAGTCGCTGCTCGATGCGGAGCGTGTAGCTGACGAGTGCGGGTGTGGCGATGTCGGTTTGAACCGATGAAGGCGAGATGCTGGCGGTGCCTGTGGTGGGCGCGGTGACAGTCGTACCGGAGTAGGCGAGCGTGGTGTTGAAGGGCGCGGCCTGGTCGAGGCGATAGTCGAGCGCGTCGAGAAGTGAGTGATGGAGGCCGGCGGAGGCACGGATGCTGGTGCGGCCGTTGCCGAAGATATCCCATGCGGCGCCGAGGCGCGGTTCAGGGAGAAAGAGTGCGCGGTTGTCAGTAAGCGCGCTGGATTGCACGGTGGGGTTGGTGTTGATGACGCCGTTGTTGAAGAGGTAGATGCCGGCGCGACCCTGCGATTCGTTCCAGCCAGAGGAGGACTCGGTGCGGAGGCCGGCGCGGATTTCGAGGCGCGGCGTGAGGTGGAAGGTGTCTTCAACGTAGAAGGAGGCGAAGAGTGCGCGCCAGCCGAGCTCGGTGGGCGATGGGACGACGGTGAAGGTTTTGATGTTGCCGGCGAGGAAGGTTTGCAGCGAGGCGAAGGAGGCCTGGCCGTACTGGTTCTGCGCGAGGTTGTCGTTGGATTGAAGGCGTTGCAGCCAGGCGCCGAGCTCGAGCTGATGGTGGCCGATGGTCCAGAAGACGTGGTCGTCGAAGGTGAAGAGATTGCGCGTGATGGCGTTGTTGGAACCGACGTTGGCGCCGGCGCCGGTGATCTGCGAGCTGCCATTGGATGCGGTGGAACCGGCGATGACGACGGCGCCGGTGGGCTTGCCGGGGACGAAGGTTGAGGTGACGGCCTGGATGTCGGCGGGCAGCGAGCCGAGGAAGTAGAAGCTGGCACGTGAGTAGCCGACGCGCGCGGTGTTGAGGAGCTTCGAGGAGAAGATGTGTTGCTCTTGCGCACTGAGAACTTGCTCTCGCAAGTTCTCGTCGATAGCGAGTAGGGATTTTGTGCGGGTGTGTGTGCGGTGGAGTCGTCGACGGTGTAGACGGCGAAGAGGAGATCGCTGGCGGTGATGTTCGAGTCGAAGCGCGTGGTGCCGAAGTCTTCACGGATGCGCTGTGTGGGCGAGGAGTAGGCGTAGGCGATGCCGGTGGGTTTGCCGGTAGAGTCAAGGAGCTCGGGGCCGTTGGCGATGGGCCAGAGGTTGAGCAGCGGCTTCACGGAGGGAGCGGCGGCGGCGCGTGAGGTGGCGTCGGGAACGAGTGCGGCGTTGGAGAGGCCGAGGTTCTGGCGGTAGCCTTCGTAGTTGCCGAAGAGGAAGAGCTTGTTGGTGCGGATGGGGCCGCCGAGCGAGGCTCCGAAGTTGTTGCGCTGGAATTCGGGAATGCGCGATTGATCGAAGTAGTTGCGGGCGTCGAAGAAGCTGTTGCGGAGGTACTCGTATGCGGCGCCGTGGAAGTGGTTGGTCCCGGAGGCGGTGACGATGGAGATCTGCGCGCCGTCGCGTTTGCCATAGGCGGCGGAGTAGGAGTCGGACATGACGTTGAACTCGCGGATGCCGTCGACGCCGAGGAGCTGGCCGGAGGTGCCGCCGGGCGTGACGTTGATGAGCGAGGCTCCGGTGTACTCGATGCCATTGAGCAGGTAGAGATTATCCTGCGGGCGGCGGCCTGAGATCGCGAACATGTTGCCGACGGACGAATTGGACGTGCCGACAGAGCCGGAGCGCTGGCCGGTGTAGTTGACGCTGGCGGGGTTGAGCGTGAGGAGCTGGTCGTAGCTGCGGCCGTTGAGCGGGAGGTCTTTGACCTGGCGCGCATCGACGACGCCGGAGGTTTCTTCGGTGGAGAGGTTGACGCCGAGAGGTTGCGAGCTGACGTCGATGGTGTCGTTGCCGGAGATCTGGAGTTGAACGTGGAGGTTGATCGCCTGGCCGACGGTGAGTGGAAGGTTGATGAGCTTGTAGTTGGCGAAGCCGGGAGCTTCGGCGGTGAGAGTGTAGCGGCCGGCAGGGATGGAGATGGCGGCGAAGCGGCCATTGTCGCCGGTGACCAGAGTGCGGTGGGTGCCAGTCTCTTCGTTGCGAACGACTACCTGGGCGTGCTGAACGATGGCTCCGGTGGGGTCAGTGATGACACCGTAGATGGTGCCGCCAACGACCTGGGCGTGGGCAGCGAGGGCTGCGAAGAAGAACAGGAATACAGAGGCACGAAGGCGTGCGAAGGTCATGGCTTTCCTCGAAGGTGTTGCGTTGAGTGATTTGTTTGGGCGAGAGACAGCGCCGCTGATCTGCAGAAAATACAGGGATCCTTCGGCTTCGCGTCACTTTGTGACGCTGCGCTCAGGATGACGGCATTTATCGCTCGGTCGAGATGACGGTTCTGTAGTAAGGCCGCGATTGTTAGCGTCGACAGCGACAGCGTGCGGAGAGAAGGAAGAGGCGGCTCATCGTCTCGCTCCGTGCGTGGAGAAGAAGACAAGCGCTAGCGTGACAACGGCGAGGAAGATTTCGCCGAGGATGCCGACGAGAATGGGACGCCAGCCTTGATCAAGGAGATCACGCACGTTGGTGCGGAGACCGACGCCGGCAAAGGCGGGAAGGAAGGCCCACTTGGAGAGATTGCCGAGCGAAGAGAGCTGCGAGGCGGAGAAGAAGCCTGCGGTGGCGAAGATGGAGATCGCGACGAAGCCAAGGATGAACTTGGGAAACTTCTGCCAGAGGAAGAGCGCTTTGTGCTCGACGTGCTGCGCCTGGCCGCGGCTGGCCCAGTAAACCGCGTAACCGAGGACGACGAAGCCGATGAAGGAGGAGCGGGCGGTCTTGGCGAGGATAGCGATGCGTCCAGCTTCGTCGCCGTAGAGCGCGCCGGTGACGGTGGCTTCGGCGGTGTTGTCGACGGCGAGGCCGGTCCAGATGCCGTAGCTTTGCTGGCCCATGTGCAAAGCGTGGCCGATGGCCGGAAAGGTGAACAGAGCAAGTGCGCCGAGAGTAAGGATGGCGGCGATGGCCGTGGATGTGTCGCGTTCTTCGCTGTCGATGGCGCCTTGCGCGGCCATGATGGCAGTGACTCCGCAGATGGAGCTGCCGATGGCGAGCAGGCTGGTGAGCTTGGGCCGCAGGCCGAAGACGCGGCCGAGCATCATCATGACAGAGAGCGAGAGGACAAGCTCGATGGCAACGAGGACAAGTGAGAGGCCGCCGAGGTGAAGCAGGTCGCCGAGGACAAACTTTGCGCCGACGAGGACGATGCCAAGCTTGAGCCAGAGCTCGTAGGTGCCCAGGCCGGGGCGGAAGAGGGCGGGCAGGCGAACGAAGTTGCCGATGGCGAGTCCGAGGAGGATGGCCCAGAGGACGTACTCGACCTGCGGGAACGCGATGTGGCGAGTTGTGCGGAGGTAGTGGCCGAAGGCTTCGATTCCCTTCCCTGCGAAGCCGACGCCAAAGAGCAGCGCGGTGCCCGGGATGAGCGAGACGAGTTGACGCCACCGCGGGCGGTCGCGCGCGGTTTCGAGCGGCAGCGGGATGGTGTTGGTAGACAAGGAAATTTTGTGCGACTACCAGCCGATGTGCGGGATCACGTTGAGACGGATGAGGGCGGCGAGGGCAAGCGCGATGACGATGGCGGCGGCGTCGACGTTGAAGGCGAGCTTGGCTTGATGCTGTATTGAAGGGCGAGAGTCCATATGGTTCTCCAGGTGGATAAGTGAGGAGGTGTGTGGGCGCTCAAAAAGCTGGATCCAATGAAAAGCCCACGCCCGGGAGTCGGTTGCGTGGGTGCTGGGGATCGGGGTGCTCTTACGGGAGCTTCGCGATCAGGCCATACAAACACCGGCGCAACAGCGCATGCGACAAGGCATACAACAGAGCGCGGCGGTGTGAGACAGCTTCATGTGTATGAGGTTATGGGTGCAACGGCGGGAAGTCAAGTCGGTGTCTAAAACGGCGCGGCTCGAAAGGAATCGTGCAGGGTCAGCTTTTGCGCTTTCAGTTTTCAGTTTTCAGTTTTCAGTTGTCAGTGGGCAGTTTCCAGTTTTAAGTGCAAGAGCGAACTAATTTGTCGCAATGCGCTGACATAGATGGATGCAGTTGCGTATGCTGTTGGTCCTGAGAGTTTTCCGGGAGGAGAAGAGGCATGCAGAGACAACGGATTGTCTGCGGAATCGGCGCTTTATTGTGCGGTGGAATGATGCTTTTTGGCTGTGTACAGGCCGGGGCGCAGGAGGCAGCCAAGCCAGTGATTACGACAACGCCCGAGGTGCTGAACTTTGCGGAGTTGGCGGAGCGCGGCAAGGCGCTGGTGGAGAAGGCTCGTGCAAGTGGTGGCAGCGCAGGAATAACGCTGGCGAACTACAAGGGCCATTACACGATGCTGACGGCGCGGACAGGGAGCGGCGGCGGCGAGTTGCATGCGCACTACTCCGACTTTTTGATCGTGCTGGATGGCGAGGGCACGGAGATGACGGGCGGAACGATGGTCGACCCGAAGGAAGGCGCGAATGGCGAGACGCGCGGCAAGACGCTGGAGGGCGCGACGCCGCATGTGCTGCACAAGGGCGATGTGATTCATATTCCCGCGGGCACTCCGCACCAGGCGATCGAGGCTCCGGGACAGTCGATCATCATTTATGTGATCAAAGTTGAGGCGCCGGAGCCTCCGATGACGAGCACTTCGACAGGACGCTGAAGGAATTTGGGAGGAAGAGATGAAACTACTGCAGATGTCTGATCCCGTGCGCTATCCGCGGATGACGACCGAGGAGTTGCGCGAGACTTTTCTGCTGGACGGGATGTTTCAGCCGGGTGCGATCACGCTGGCTTACGTCGACCTGGACCGCACGGTTGTGGGCGGAGCGGTGCCGACAGGCAAGGCGTTGAAGCTGGAGACGTCACCGGAACTGCGCGCGGAGTTCTTCTGCGAGCGGCGCGAGTTGGGCGTGTTCAACGTCGGTGGAAACGGGACGGTGACGGTCGATGGCAAGGAGTTCAAGCTGGAGAAGATGGACTGCCTGTATGTCGGGCGCGGGAGCCGCGATGTGAGTTTTGCAAGCGACAGCGCGGACAAGCCGGCGGGGTTTTACCTGCTGAGCTATCTGGCGCACGCGGACTATCCGACAGCGATGGTGAAGTTCAAGGACATCGAGCCGGTGAAGCTCGGCGCGGTGGCTACATGCAATCAGCGGTCGATCTACAAGGCGATTCATCGCGATGGGATCAAGAGCTGCCAACTGGTGATGGGCTTCACGCTACTTGAAGAGGGCTCGAACTGGAACACGATGCCTCCGCACACGCACATGCGGCGCAGCGAGGTCTATATGTATTTCGATGTGGATCCGGCGCACCGAGTGATTCACATGATGGGGCCTGCGCAGGAGACGCGACACCTGGTGCTGACCGATCGCGACATCGTGGTCTCGCCGGGATGGAGTATTCATGCGGGCGTCGGCACGACGCGCTATGGATTCTGCTGGGGCATGGGCGGGGAAAACCAGGACTACGCCGATATGGACGGAATAGCCGTTGCCGATCTGCAGTAAGGAGAAAGAACGAATGAGATGGATGGGTACGAAGGGAGTCTTCCCTTTTGTTGGCTTGTGTTTGCTGAGCGGAACGTTGGTCGGCGCAGGCGCGCAGACAACGTCGCAGACTCCTCAGCGGCCGAGTGCGAAAGAGTTGCATGATGCAGCGGGCGACGTCGCGGAGAATCCAGGACCGATTGACACGTCCCTTTCGCCGAAGCTGACGCGCAGCGATGTGCGGAAGGCGATGAAGAAGGTTGCGGACTGGTCGCTCGAGAATATGCAGCCACACTTTACCCAGGACTGGACGTACGCGCCGCTGTATACGGGGCTGCTGGATACATCGAAGACGCTGGGAGACAAACGGTATCACGATGCGGTGCTCGGCGCTGCGGAGAAGTTCAACTGGCAGTTGCTGCCGGGGCGCTACGATCACGCGGACGATGAGGCAATCGGGCAGGCGTATGAGGAGCTTTACGAAGAGAACAAGGACCCGGTACGCATCGCAGCGGTGCGCGATAATTTTGTGCTGTTGATGGCGCGCAAGGATGATAAGAACAAGGACCTGTGGTGGTGGTGCGATGCGTTGTACATGGCGCCGCCGTCGCTGGCAAAGATCGCGCAGTTGACCGGTGATCATCGCTATCTCGACTTCATGAATCATGAGTGGGGGCTGACGCAGGGACACCTATATGACTACGATCAGCATTTGTTTTTCCGCGATGCAACGTTCCTGCACAAGACGGAGAAGAATGGAAAGCCGCTGTTCTGGAGCCGCGGCAATGGATGGGTGCTGGCCGGGCTGGCGCGCGTGCTGACCGTGATGCCGAAGAACGATCCGGCGCGCGCGGGCTATGAAGCCACATTCAAGTACATGGCGAATCGCGTGGCTGATCTGCAGCCTTCAGATGGCATGTGGCGCATGGGATTGCTGGACGCAGAATCGTATCCGCAGGGGGAGGTGTCGGGCACGGCATTCTTCACGTATGCGATGGCGTGGGGCGTGAACAATCATCTGCTTCCGGAGGCGAAGTTTCGACCGGTGATTGAGAAGGCGTGGGACGGAATGCTGCAGCATGTGTATGCGGATGGGCGGCTGGGCGCGACTCAGCCAATTGGCGCGGCACCGGGCGATCTGCAGCCGGGTTCGACGTGGGCGTATGGCGTGGGCGGATTTCTGCAGGCAGGAGCGGAGATCGACCGCGGCTTCGGACGCGCGAAGGGAAAGTGATCTCGCTTACGGATGTGAATGAGATAGAGGGGCGCTCGAAGCGCCCTTCATCTTTTTAGTAAGGTGAGGCGGGTTGACGGTCATAAGTGCCGCCGAACTTGTTGGTGTGGGTCGCGTTTGTGGCGATAGGCACGGTGATATTGCCAAGGTCGTTCATGCCGGAGGAGATTCGGACTTCGCGTGCGAGGCCCTGAAGTGAAGGGGGCAGTGCGCCTTCAACCCAGAGCCTCATGGAGTACTGGCCGGGAGGAATAGCGCGAACCGTGAGATTGTTGCCTGCGTCGGCGATGGCATAGAGCGGCGTGGACAGGCTGATGACGACTGCACTCATCTCGGGATGGATGTTGCAGAAGATGTAGGAGACGCCGGTTCGCGAGAAGGTGACAGACTTGGTGGATCCAGCTTCATAAAGGCCAAGATCGAAGCGCTTGCCGTCGAAGAGCGAGAAGACATTGTGAAAGAACGGATCGGCGTTGGGGAATTGCACAACGCTGCCGACAGGGACAACCTGCAGATGGGGCATGAAGGTGCGGTTTTTCTGCAGAAGAGTGTAATGGCCCTGGGGGGCGAAGGACAGAACGGGTGTGTCGCCGAGGGGTTCAAGCCAGACGACGGCGGCGACTTTGCCATGTGTGGACGGCGTGGGCTGGATGTGAAGGTGCAGCTCCGCAGAGGAACTGCGAGCGGTGCGATTCTGCGCGCAAGCAACTGCGGGAAGCAGGATGAGTGCGGTGGCGAGCCAGTGGCTGAGCCGTGGATTTCTCATCAAAACTTGTATCCTGCGGACAATCCGACGACGTTCGAGGCTGAGGGCGCTCCAGTGAGAGGCGCACTCGCAAGATAACGGTATTCAAAGGAGAAGAGCAAATAGGCGCTCGGACTATAAATGACATTGCCTGTCCATGTACGATTGCGCGCGAGCCGCTGGTACGCGGTTCCGGATGGGACGGTGTATCGGTGGAGATCGCCCGCGAACGCATTATCCATGCCAAAGGCGGCATTGAACTCAAGCCGCTCGCTCCACTTCTCTTTTAGCTGGGCCCAGCCGCCGACATCATTGATTGGACGGTAGTAGTACTGGCTTTGACTCGACACATAGACGTAACCATAGTCCTTGTAGGCACCGCCGCCGAGTCCACCGAGCGCAAGGCCGCGATAAAAGCTTCCTGAGAATTCAAAGCGCCCAGGCAAGTGGAAACGAGTGTCCAGTGTGCCCGCCCAAGCGTTGTAGCGGTGACCTGATGGAAGAACATGCGGAGAGAAGTACCCGCCCACACCGAAGTGATTCCGATCGTCACTCCGTGAGCCGAGCAGGGCGACGCGAGCTTCGAGACCCGGCCAGCGGCTCCGCTCTGCTCCCGAAGGCGGCTCTGCGGAAGGGCTGTTGAGGCTCGAAAGAGAGACCGGTGGATCTGCGACGTCAATCATCGCGGCCTGCAGTTGGAAAGAGCGCGTCCCGCCGAGCGAGGTGTTCTGCGTGAGCGTAAGCTGCGGATTCCACGCCCAGAGATTGCCCGACCACGCGAGCGCGGGATATGCGACCGCAGTCAGCGAAGAGGGTGAATCGGGACTGATGAGTGGCCGGTCATAGGAGAAGGAGGCTTCGGTGTTCTCCCACTGCATACCCGCGTGCGCGGTTTTCAGCCGAAGGAAGCTGTCGGCGGACGCGTAAGAGCCAAGCGGAGCAGTAGGCGCTCCTATGTTTCCGTAAAAGTCGATCCTGAGATCGGCATAGCTGCGGGCGCCTAAGAGATGCGGACCATTCGCATCGAAACCAAGCACAGTCTGACGTATGGAAGCGCCGGTACTCCCAGAGCCGGCGACGGCGACAGTGGGTGTGCCCGGGAGGTCCACCGCGCTCGTATTTACAAATCCGTTAAACAGCAAGAGGCCCGTGATTCTGACGGGGTACTTCGATTCGGATTCGACCTTGACCTGGTCGTGCGTGGCGATCTGCGCCTCCTGCATGGCCTGACGCTCACGAATATTTTCAAGCTGAGTTGATTGAGTCTGCGGTGGGTCAGCCGGCGAAGCGGAGGAACTCGTTTCCGTAGCCGAGGGCGGGGACCGCATCCTCTTGATGCGACATCTGTTGCTGCAGCGCAGCCAATTGCTCTCGCATCTGATCCAGTTGTTGTTGTGACTGCTGGAGTTGCGCCTGCGTTCGCTCCATTGCGGCCGTCAATTGTTGAATCTGCGCCGGGATTCCGGGCGGCGGAGTCTGGGCCCCGAGTGCGAGTGCCGAGATTCCAAGCAGCATGGAAATCGCAACTGGCAGCTTGAGAGAGTGAGATTTTTCAGGACGACGAACATTACGGTTACGACCAAACATTTTCATGGACAATGACCTGATCCCGGTGATTGGGTTCCGAGCCGGTGATGACCATGGGTTGGGATAGATCGCGCGCCACTTTCATCTGGAAGATCGTCTCTCCTGGTCGGCTGCTGACCATAATTACATCTCCACCATGCTCGTTCGCAATATGTTGCGCCAGAGTGAGGCCCAAACCGGTTCCCTTCTGTTTACCTTCACTGACGAACGGTTCGAACAGGCTGTTGCGAACTCCTTCAGGCACGCCGGAACCGTTGTCCGTGACGGTAACAACACTGTACTGCTCCTTCGTGTCCAGCGTAATGGTGACGAGCGGTTCAGCCCCGCCGGTGCGGGCCGCCTGGCAGGCGTTAAGTAACAGATTGTAGAGGGCGCGCTCGATCTGCTTGCCATCAACAAGCGCTGTGCTCTCCGCAGGGTCGCCAAAGGAGGTGACAATGCGCACCCCTTCGGCGTCTGGATGTGCCCGGAAAAGCGCTACCGTCCGTTCCAGCAGGAGCGCCATCGATTCCGAAGATCTCCTTGTATTTGCACCGGTTCGGCTGAGGATCAGGAGAGACTCGATCATATCCGTGGTGCCGAGCACCGCGGCGCGAATGTCCCCGAAGATTTCGATGCGCTCGGCTTCAGAGAGTCGGCCGGTGGCGAGGAACTCCGCGTTCGCGTAGACGGCGGCGAGGTAATGGCGGAGATCGTGGGAGACGGAGCTTGCCATACGACCGATGGTGGCGAGCCGTTCAGACTCGAGGAGCGCCCGGTGCGCCTCCTGAATTTCGTCGCGCATGCCGGCAAACGCCTCGCTGAGCTGGCGCACCTCGCGCGGACCGTGACCTGGAACCCTGTAGTGACTGTCCCCCATGCCGAACGCCCGAACGCTTTCGGAAAGTTCCTCGAGAGGACGCGTAAGAAGGCGCGCAAGTGCAATCATGAGCAACGTGCCAGAGATGAGCGCGAGAAGCCCAGTGCTTAGCACCATACGGTCCATGCGTTTCATCCAGCGTTCTGCCGGATCAAAGGATTTCAAGACGACGAGTTGGAGCGGAGAGGTCGAGACGGAGCTGAGATCTTCCGTGGCGGCCAGGTATCGCTGCGAACCCAACTCCACTTGTAGCGGGCGCTGTGTTGTTGCGGAAAGCAGATGCGGGTTGGAGAGAGCTGCCTGATCCGAGGAAGCGAGTGTGCTGGTAACGACACTGCCGGCGCTGAGAAATGCGGCTTCAACGCCCGTGGGAGCACTAATCTGGCGAACCGTGCGCTCAATAGAGATGCCACTCACTACGTAGCCGAGCAGCGTTCCGCTTTCTTCACTGCCGAAGTAAAGGGGTAGCAGCGAACACTGATAGAGGGAACCGCCGTTGATGAGATAGTGTCGGGAAGGAGAAGATACCAGCGACTGCAGCGCACGATTGAGCGAAGCTCCTGAAGAATTGTTCTTCGTATAGGCGGCGATCACTCTTCCAGATCCATCGGCGAGCGCGAAGAGATCACTACCGCTGAGCTGCCAGAATTCGATAGCGCCGTCCTGAATGGTGAGGTCATCGCCGCTGGTCATCAGCGCTTTGAGTGTGGGCAGATCGGAGAGGAGAGCGTTCTCGCGATCCAGTGCACGCAAGCGTTCCGTCTGAAGCCCCTGAAAGGTGATGACTGAACGACTAAGATCCTGCGTGAGGTCCGTCGTGACCTGTGCGCTCAGGCGGTGCCGAAGGAGTACGAGAAAAAGCGCTGTGACAATGACAGTGACCGCAGCCATTGCCACAACCAGCAGGACATGCGTTCGCACGCCCTCTTTGCGGTAAGCGGATGCTAAGCGCGAAAAAGTCTGGGTTTCTGAAGGTTCGGTCTGGGAGTCATGGGACAAATTTGTACCCCGCGCCGTAAATCGTAAGCAGATGCTGCGGATTGGCCGAGTCCGTTTCCAGCTTCTGGCGCAACTTCAGAATCTGATTGTCGACGGTGCGCGTCGTCGGATAAGCATTGTATCCCCAGACTTCATTGAGAAGAACCTCACGCGTCAATACGCGATCGACATTCTGCGTAAAGAACTTCAGGAGCTTGAACTCGTGCGCGGTGAGGACAACGGGAACGCCGGCTCGACGAGCCGTCATGCTACGAAAGTCGATCTCGCAGTCGCCGAAACGAAATGTGTTCGATACGGAAGGTTTGCGTTGCCGGCGAATGGCGGCCTGCACGCGGGCCGTGAGTTCCCGCGGACTGAATGGCTTGGTCACGTAATCGTCTGCGCCGAGTTCGAGCAGAAGCACTTTATCGACGACTTCACTGATGGCGCTGAGAACGATGATAGGTGTTTCGTTCGAGAGACTCTTGAAGGTCTGACAGAGTTCCCGGCCCGAGATACGAGGGAGGATGAGGTCGAGAACGACAGCAGTCGGATGCTCCGAGCGGAACAATTCGAGACCGGTTTGACCGTCCCCAGCAACGGCGACGGCGTAGTGCTCGTCCGCGAAAATTCTGCGAAGCACTTTCTGCATCCGCGGGTCATCTTCAATGACAAGAATTGTGCCGAGACTTGCCGCAGAAACTGATTGCATCTGGCTATCTACATCGGTCACATCGGTGCCCGTCATAATGATTTGCACCTCCCCCGCTTCTATTTTGTTCGACTCGGTCCGTAAGAGCCAGCACAAAATTCAGAAATGACAATCGAGTGACAATTGGGGTGAATTTTGTCAGCAGCGAGTGGTATGGGATCACTGCTTGTGCGATGCGCACACCGGATGAGCATAGTGAACATGATGATTGCCCAAAGAGGAAGTGAAATGTCGCAGGCTTCCGTGTCCGTAATCCCGCGAATCAGAACAAAGAAAAGAAGCGCGAGATAGAACGCCCTGTCCGCTTTGCCTGGAAGCTTTCGCAACTGAAGATAAAAGCTGCCATAGATTCCGATCATCATGATGATCCCCACTACACCGTACGCATAGAACTGCTGGATCAACTCGTTGTGCGCATGGCGAGCTTCAAAGGAGCCGAAGGGGGGGATCACTTTCCAGACCGAGTAGAAACCGTGCCCGGTCCATGGCTTGTCCACGGCTTCGTCGAGAATATATGCCCAGATACCGAGACGGCCTGTAAGAGTCTCCGGGCCACCGGAAGCGCTATAGGTTTCGAAGTAAGAGGTGAGCAAACTCGAAAAGGCCAGAGCCACAAGCGCGGTCGCACCGATCAACATCACCTTGGTCTTGCGTTTCATCACTGGATCCAACGCGAACAACAGGATTTCAGCAACGATAAAAGCGCCCAAGGTAGTTTTGCTGAGGGTGCGAAGGAGAGTAATTCCAAGTAAGGCTGCCGCGAACGTCCAATTCCCTGTCTTTTTTCGAATGAGGTATTGGACAAAGAACAAAGCGAAGGCACAAAGGTATCCGATCTGATTTGGGCCCAGCAGTTCCTCATCTCCGAGGCGAAGATCGGATTGAGCGGGCAGCACCCATGCCACGAGCGCAACGACACAGGCGCCCCAGATAAAGCCGCGCATCAGCCCAGCTGCGATGGCAGGGATGTCGCCGCTGCGAAGCAAGAGGATGACCATCAGGACGTCTGCAGCCATTCCACACCAATAGGCAGTCGCTGCGGCCATCGAAGCGGCGACTGTCCAGGTAAGGCTGAACCCCGAAAAGAAGAGGAAGACAAAAGCCCAACGAATGCTCCATGGACGTAACATGCTTCCGAAAGTGTGCTCCACAGAACCAAGGCACTGGAAGGCAACGAGCAACGGAAGAAGAAGATTCAGTCCGAGACTAATGACGGCTCCCGACTGGGCTTCCATCCCAAAGATGCGGACAGACAAGAGCACGATGATCACACGAAATGCGAAGAAGAAGCCCACGACGCAGGAAATGCTGGTCGTTCCCGGGCTTGTTGGGTGGTTCTCAACCAACGTTGCGGCGTATGGGCTCAAGATTTGCTCGCGCACTTGAATTGCTTAGTCGACCGCCAGATGTCGCAGTCAACTGGCGGCCAGTATAGCTCTGCGGGTGTTGTGCGGCCAGCGAAGGCAGGAGCAGAGACATGACAAGTTCTTTACATCAAGGTGACACCCGAGACAACAGTTTCTAATGGAATGATTCTGTCACGATCCTTACAGGTAGGGTCGCCACACCTAAACGGCTAGAAGCCAACAAGCGCTTTCTCGAATTGGAGGAGAAACTTCATGTCCGCTTCAGCGGAGATTCATGAGCAAATGGAACGCCGCTCATTCCTTGGCCTCGTATTGGGCACTCTCGGTGGTGTAGTGGGAGCTGCAATGGCAATTCCCCTGGTGCGATTCGCGACGTTTCCTCTTCGCAGCCGCTCAGGACAAGCATCATGGTCCGATATAGGAAAGGTCGACGACTTCAAATCGGCAGATACACCGGTTGCTCGCAGAATCGACATTCGAGTCAATGAAGGCTGGCGCACTTCCGTGCTGCAAAACAATGTCTATGTCGTGCCAAACGGCAGTGGCAGTTTGAAAGTTCTTTCCTCCATATGCCCTCACCTGGGATGCGCCGTTCGCTGGGTCGATAAAGAGAATCGATTTATCTGTCCCTGCCACGGCGGTACATTCACACAATCTGGCGTGCGCGTCGCCGGGCCGCCCCTGCGTGGTATGGATGAGCTGGAAAGCAAAGTAGAAGACGGAATGCTGAAAGTACGTTTTCAATACTTCCGTCAACTGGATGCTAATAAAGAACCGATCAGCTGAAATCAGAGAGAGATTGTGGACACTAAATATCTGCCAGAAAAGGATTCGCCCGCTCTCACCGGCTGGAGAGAATGGCTAAACAGCCGGACTGGCTGCTTCGCTCTTTTGCGTGGGGCGATTGATGAGCCTATTCCTGGTGGCGCACGCTGGGCATACGTCTTCGGTTCAGGACTGCTTTATCTTTTTCTTTCGCAAGTCATCACCGGGGTCTTCCTCGCCCTCTACTATGTGCCTTCCTCCGATCACGCTCACACAACTGTTGCTTATATATCGAAGGTAGTCAGCTCGGGATTGTTTCTGCGCAGCGTCCACGCATACGGCGCAACCGCTATCGTGATCCTGCTCTTTCTCCATATCTCGCAGACAATCCTTTACGGCTCCTATAAGGGACGGCGCGAATTGCTTTGGCTGTCCGGCTGTTTTTTGCTCGCACTGATGCTGGGGATGGCTTTCACCGGCTATTTGCTGCCTTGGGATAAGAAAGCATACTTTGCCTCGGCTGTCGGAACCAACATCCTCACCGAGATCCCGTTGATCGGCTTGCCATTACAAGAACTACTGCGCGGCGGATCCCAGATGGGGACGCTTACGATCTCACGATTCTTTGTGCTCCATGTGTTTGTTCTACCTGGCCTGCTGATCGCCTTCATCGGCGCACATCTTTTTCTGTTTCGCAAAGCCGGACCGGCGGGTCCCATCAACGAAGATCCTGTTCAGCCAACGCTTCCGACACAAAAGTTCTATCCCCGCCAGTTAGCCATGGACATGACGATAGCCCTGTTGATCATTGCCGTAATGGGACTCGTCGCGTACTTTCTTCCTATGCGGCTGGGGCCGGAAGCAGTCGCCTCCGATACCAGTTACATCCCGCGCCCCGAGTGGTACTACGTGCCCATCTTCGAATGGCTCAAAGTAATAGGGGGCAAATGGTCCCTGCTCGGCGGAATTGTCCTTCCTGGGGTCCTTGCCTTAGCCTTTGCCGCTATTCCGTTTCTGGATCGAGGACGGGAGCGCCGGCCGTGGCGACGACCGGTTGTGGTCGGAGGGTTCGCCATGTTTGCGGCTTGCTACGCGGCTCTGGGAGCGATGAGCTATCACCTGGACGCAACGGACCCAATTATTGCAGCGCAATTAACCCGCCAGAAGCAAGCTGAAATCGACTTCATGCGCCAGCCATTCGAGCCTGAGGCACCGGGTTCATCTCAGGGCGAAGCCGCTGCGCCGGCTGATCCACTTGTGGCCAAAGGCGCCACGATTTTTGCCGCACAGCCATGTAGCAGTTGTCATGGAGATAAAGGCCAGGGCAGCGCAGCCGCGCCAAGGCTTATCGGCGTAGGCAAAAAATTTGATGCTGACGGATTGGCTTACCTCCTGCATCACCCGACGGCGAACATGATCGATGGTGGAATGCCTACAGTCACTCTCAACCAAGCGGATACGGCAGCTCTCGTTGCATACCTTCGAAGCCTGAAATAACCAGTGAAGAAGAAATTAGAGAGAATGCAAAGCGTTCATCTCTCCGAGCAGAGTGGGCAGAATACTGTTCGTCGACGAGCAGGACGCGGCAAACTTCTGCAGGTCTGAATCGAGACTGTGTTTGTTGAGAACAGTATTCTGATCATCAACGAGGGCCCGGCAACGCACTACGAGCACACGTGGTGGTTCACGGGCAGGAATTAATTTTTCCGGAAGCGGATCTCTTCGCTTTTTCGCCCACCAAACGGTGGTATCTCACGAACCGGGAATCCGCTTCCGAATTTCGTCGAGCCGCAAGCGTATTTACGGACGAACGATATTGTGAATGTAGGAATGGAGAATCTTCGGCAGAGAGATCAATTCACCACGTGCATCGTCAGGGTCATCTCACCATGTCCCGGACCACAAAACACCGAGCATTTACCTACGAAATCGCCGGTCTTATCCGGCGTGAACGGCAGTTGGGCTGTTCCACCTTTGTCGATCTTTACATTCAGATCCAAGTCGCGAAAACGCAGACCGTGCGCAACGTCCGCGCTCTTGATCACTAGGACGACTGGCTGGCCCTTCTTGACCGTAATCTCAGAAGGCTCAAACTGAAACTGCTTCGCCGTGATCTCGATCCGATGCGGCGCTTCCTGAGCAGGCAGCTTCGAGGTTAGCGGTGCAAATGCCGTACCAATCAAGAGCAACGGCGCCAAAACATGTTTCTTGTTCATGTGTTCTCTCCAAAGTTTCCGTGGACGCCTCCCAAGGCCAAGGGCTCCAGGTGCGACCGGCTAATCAAGTTCAAGTTAAATTATTCAATCACAGACGTTTGTCACTTGGCAGTTTAGGAATTGTCACGACCTTGTCGAAGATGAGGAGACTTCCCTGGCACACGCGTGTTGATGTTCGTGGCTACTAGGCGTCAGTAGCTGCGCCGCGATCAGCCAAAGGAATTTCGCGTTGTTGAACAGGTAACGCTTCCAAAGACGGCGAGGATCCTGCATCAGGCGATGCAGCCACTGAAGACCAGCACGCTTTATCCACCGCGGTGACTCATGAAGCCGTCCGGTATGAAAGTCAAAGGCCGCACCGACTCCTATGAGAAGCGGTACACAGAGGCGGTCCACATACTGAGCCATGAAGCACTCCTGTTTTGGTGTGCTCAGCCCAACCCACAAGATGTCGGGCTTCGCGTTTCGCACGTCGGCCAGCAGCTCGTTTTCTTCTTCTTGCGTCAGACTCCTGAAAGGTGGAGTAAAAGTTCCGACTATCTGCAGACCGGGAAAGCGTTTCTCCAGAGCGCTCTTCAACGCCGCCGCAACCCCCGGCTGGCCTCCGTAGAGGTAATGACGGTATCCCTTGCCGACGGAAAGCCGACATAGATTCGCCAAAAAGTCCGGGCCATACACTCGATCCATCTGTCTGTGGCCCTGTAGCCAACCGATCCATGACATCGGCATTCCGTCGGGAGCATTGATTAACGATTCATTCAGAACGCGGCGAAATTCCGGCTTGGAATGCGCTTCCATGACTCCATGAACGCCGGTCATGCAGATGTATGCGCTTTTTTGAGTACCGATCCATTTTTCCGTGAGCTCGAGTGTCCGATTCATATCGATGGCTGAAAGATCGACTCCGAGAACGTCGACACGTGGATGTCTGAAGGCACATTCGAAAGTGGCGTCATCGAGGATCACACGCCACCTCGCATTGCAAAGAGCAGCGTGTGAAGAAGTATCGCTGCATCCAGACAGCAGGTGCGCTTGCGAATGTAAAAGAGATCGTACTGCGTGTTTTCATGTATCGGGAATGCGCGATCAATGCTTAGTTGCCAGAGACCTGTGATTCCCGGAGTGGCCTGCAATCTGGGGCGATGTTGTCGAATGTGACGCTCAACAAGGAATGGCATCTCCGGCCGAGGCCCAACAAGTGACATCTGACCGAGGAGAACGTTAAGAAGCTGTGCTGTCTCATCAAGTCCCGTGCGCCGAAGCAAGCGGCCCACACGGGTAATGCGTGGATCAGTTGGCTCTGTTGGCGAAGCTTCATACATGGGAGAGGTCACGTGCATCGAACGAAACTTAAAGATCGTGAAGAGCTCTCCATTACGGCCCACACGCTTTTGTGCGAAAAGGACGGGACCTCGTGAGTCGAGCTTGATGCACAGAGCAATGATTAGAAAGATAGGGGAGCCGAGGAGAACAAGGCAGACGGCGACAATCAAATCCATGGCGCGCTTCAGGAGATCAGAATGCCACGCGGGAGCGGCCCGCATTCCCGTGACCAGATGAAGGCCGTCAATCTCAAGCTGTTCGAGAGGAACCTCACCCTCGAACGCCCCGGAAGGGATGGCGACGGGAAACCCGCACTCTCGCGCGACATCCCCCGTCGTGGCAATTTCATGTTGCGAGAGACGGGGCGCAGCAAGAATCAGCAGATTGCAGTGAAAGGACTTAAGCTTGGCGGATGTAAGCGGTCCGCTACTGACGGGGATCGATTTGCAGAGATCGTCGTTGCAGCGGAACATACGATCGGCCGCTTCCAGAGAGTCATCATGAATCATGGCCACCGGATGAAGTCCACAAGACGGAGAACGGAGCATGGCAGTCGCTATTTGGCTTGTGGTCTCGGAATGACCATAGATAACTACCGGATCAGCTCCGTACCCCGCTTGATGAACCAGGCGAAGGGACCGCGTGATCATTCCTCTTACCGTACGCATCAAAGATGCCATTGCCAAAAGGGACAGCCCGTACGCCCATGCGTGCAGATGCCATCCGAGCAGCAGATTCATGAATAGAAAAGTTAGCTGCGACAGGAACGCCGAACGAAGGATCGCCTCAGTCTCTCGGATCTGAATCAGATTGCAAATCGTCGATTCATGTCGTTGCACATTCGAGAATGCCGCGACGATTCCGACGACAACGCTGACAATCACCCTTTGCCGAAGAGAAAGTATGGGCCCGGAGGACAGACCATAAACCAGAAATGTACAAATCGTGGCCGCGAGGAGATCTGCTGTGGGTCGCGCAACACTTGCAAAAGTGCGAATGGCTGCGCCGTAGGAAGCGAGGCGGGTGTTCGCCGGAGCTTCCCGCGCATCTGCGTAAAGGTTTGGGACACAGGATTCTGACGCAGCCACGCTTAGACCTCCCGCAGCGCGGAGTTGTCCCGCAATTTGGCGTTATTAGGGTGTGATGTGGCTTTCGTGACACCTTGCTCGAGTACCTGGTGATAGAGCTTCAAGTATTCGTGCGAGAGAACTTCTGCCGAAAAGCGAGGCAATGCGATGGCGGATGGCTTCGGCTGTTTGAGGGCAGAAATGATTGAGATTCCGAGCGCCTCCTCTTCATCTCCGCCAAGCGCAAAATAGTGGCAATGCTTTCCGCCGACCTCTCGGAGGGCCGGTATAGCTGAGCAGATCACCCTGCAACCCGCCAAGACACCTTCAGCAACGGGCAAACCAAATCCCTCGGTAGTCGATGGCACTATCAGTGCATCACAGCGCTCATAGCACCACTGCAGTTCGGAGTCCAGAAGGCCGTTGCGGAAATGAACGTGTCGATTTAAAGAACGAAGCGCAACCGTCTCATGAATGGCCTCAGTTTCAGGTCCGGTAATGCCGACAACGAGAAGATTGGTCGAAGGGTGAATTCCACCTCGACTAAGAAGCGAACCGAATGTCCGAATCAGAAGTGGAATGTTCTTATTGCGTCGATGCTGCGCAACAGAGAGCAGAAAGGGCTTCCCGCAAAGTTCAGGAAGTGGAGACTTAGAAACACGGAACTCGCCGGGCTCAACACAATTATAGATTCGTACTGCCCTGCGCCATACAGACTCGGGAGCGAATTGCTTCAAGCGCTCGCGGGTGGCATCTGAGACACAGGCGATCGCGTCGACATTGCGGAGGCACTGGCGCAACGCCAGACGATTAAAGATGACGTGCGGAAAGCGGAAGTTCGCAGGGATCTCATAGGGATAGAGATCGTGCAAAGTAAGCACCAAGGGGCATCTGAAGGCAGCCGCGTTGATTGCCACCGGGTAAGTGAGGTGGATCAAATCGGGCTGCAGGCAATCCGCCATTTCAGGAAGTGCACGATAGTGCCACAGGTTGCGGCTGATGGAGTCAGGCTTTAGTTGCGCCGTATGGATCTGGAGCCGTGGGTCATGTCCGAGGCGTACACTTTTCGCCATTTCATGTTGCCAGGGGGCGATAACGAGATGAACTGCCGATATTTCGTTCTGCGCCAGGAGGCAACGAACAAGGTTGAAGGCATGACGTTGAATGCCGGAAATTTTTGGCGAGAAGGAGATGGCGGTCACAAGCACCTTCATGACGGTCCCTCCTGCAACTCGCCCGCACGATAGGGTCTAGCAACAGCACGAGCGGGCCTGGACAGCCACAGCCAACGAAGCAACGGCAAATAGACTAAGAGTGAAGTCGCGCCATAACAGACTCGTGCGAACACCACGCCCGAGATTCCGTGATGCCGAAGCAAATAGACAAGAAGAAAGAGGGCGCATAGTCTTCCGCCGATATTAAGTAGAGCAACTGTTCGAAATTGGCCGAGGGCCTGCATGGCGTAGGTGCCGGTTACGCCGAGGCCCATGAACGCCGTTCCAAGAACCACGCCCGGGAGAATCGAGAGTGACTGCGCTGTGATCGTGCCGCCGGCCCAGATGCGAATCGCAGCCCCCCCGAACACAAGCAGAACCGTCGAGGGAATTCCAACGACGAGTAGATTGCAAGCAAATGATTTGAGGAGAAGACGTCGGAGTACCGTTCCCGAGGCGTTGGGAGCTTTGCGAGAGATCAGTGGAAATAAAAAGTGGAGGCCCGACGCCGAGAGACCGAAGATCGGAGCTGCGAACTGTACGCACAACGCGTAGGGTGCGAGTGCTGCGACGCCGAAAGTTACAGCAAGCAGAATCCGATCCAATTGACCGAAGACGACGCCGCAGGCAGACTGAAACCAAACAAATATGCCTGGCTGAACCAGAAGTCGAAGCTCGTCTCGATCGAATGTGGGCCACAACGCTATTGAGCCGAAGTGCGAGCGAAGTCCGCGAAATTGCAGAAATACACCAAGCGTCAGTGCCGCGCCGGTGGCGACCAAAATGGCCGGCAGGCGCAGGCCTATCGTCGCTAGAGTCGCAGCAGATGCAAGGGTCAATAGCCTGGCGGAAACGCTTATTTGAACGCTGCGGCGGTACTCCTCGAATGCGCGATGCGTGATAACGCCCGCGCTTTCGAGACCACGCAATAGAATCCATGCGCCGCTAAGCCGAAGCGAATACACACACTCTTTTACGGATGTGAGGTGGTAGGCCGCCATGTGGTTCGCAGCAAGTGGCGCCGTGAACCATACGATAACGGCGAACAACGTTCCAAGAGTCAAATTGATGGTGAGGAGCGTGCGTACTGTGCCCGCCGCGGCGTTGATCTTCTCCAGCCCCCGAAGCCGAGCGATTCTCTGCATGGCAGCATCACAAAATCCAGACGCAAGGATTCCGCCGGCGCTGATCACCGATGCGCACAAAATCCAGAGACCATATTCCGAGGCACCCAGTTTGCGAAGAACGACCGGCGCGACGAGCAACATGGCCACCGGATATGAGGCATAATCGAGGACCCCGTAGGTTGCGTTGGTCAGATGCTTTCTCATACAGCACCTTTGGCGACCAAGGCGAGGGACTTACGCCTCATTACGCTTGCTGCAATTGCGCCGGCTAATCTCTTCCGCGGATCAGCATTGTCAACGTGGAACCAGCGCTCTCTGAACAGAAGAAATGCCGAAGTTACGGCGAAAGCCATAAACGTCAGCACGAGACTAAGAATTACGCGATGCGGATAGGATTTCTTTTCAGGAATGCCGGGAGCATCAATAACGTGCACTACGGGAACGTCCTTCGCTTCCTCAAGACGCGCCATCTCGTACTGCTGCGTGAGAAGCTCAAACACAGCCTCTTGCACTTTGACACGTCGATAAAGGTCGGCCCAACGAACTGCGAGCCGTGGCAACTGACGCAAGGGAGGGTAGAGTTCGCCACTCGCCTCCTGGGTGGATACAGATGCCGGCAGCGCGGCGGTCGATGACCCGGCAAGCTTGTTGAGTTTGCTCTGCAGCACGCCAATGCTTGCCTGAGCCTCACGCACACGAATATTGTCGTCGGTATACGCCTGGCGCATTGACTGAAGTGTGGACTGCTCAGCCACGATCTGGCCTTCAAGGCGCGCACCTGCATCAACCATCGCTCGTGTCTGTGCACCTATGTCAATCGTGGTGTTTTTGCTGGAGTAATCGCTGAGCTCAATCTGGGCGCTCTCGAGATCTTTCTGAACCTCACCCAGTCGCCGCTCGACGAAGATACGTTCCTGGCGGGCAGAAGACGTGCTGGTTTTGTTGACGAGCGCGTCTAGTTCCTCCAGATATGCTTGAACGAGATCGCGGGCACGTACAGGATCTGTGTCTTCGACTTTGACCGTAATGATGCCGCTCTTTTTATCGTCGGTGATTTTTGTTTCATGGGCGAGATGCTTGGCCGCATCGATGTAGTAACGCTTGTGATAGACCTTTCTGAGATCGAAACGGTTAATGAGATGGTCCGCGACCGTGCCGCTCTCCATCAGGCTTACATAAAGTTCACTTGACTTGTGCTCACCTAAGAGACCAGCCGCCAGTCCGCCCAATACACCAAGCCCTCCCTTTCCGGAGAGCGCTGACATCAACATGGAACTGCCGCCACCGGAGTCGGGGGGCATGATGCTCGCAACTGCCGTGTAGCGCTTCGGAATAACAAAGAAGGAAAAGAGGACGCCGAGAAGCAGGGCGATCGCGGTGACCCGGAAGAGGAGCCGCCGGTGGCCCCAGAGGAAAAGGGCACGTACCGCCCAGTGAACAGGAGGCTTCCCGGTGTCAGATTCAGACCTATCTATGACACCTCCACTGATCGCCGTACCACTGTCCTGATCTGCACGTTTCACTTCCTAACCGTAAACAGCGCACGTAAAAGGGAGTGTCATCTGTGCGTCAGCATATTGTCACTACTTTGTTGACGGGCAGGGCCATGGCGAACCACGGAAGGCTTGGCGTGACAATCAACTGACATTAGTCAGACGAACTGAAGACACATCCCGGTCGCCCGGTTGGGTAGCGTGCTGTTTATGTTGATGCCGAGATGGTCTACTCCCCTCTCCAGCAGGGGTAACCGATTAGGGCTGTTGATGTTTGTGTTCTCTGTCTTGACGGCGTGGCAATGCAGCATTGCGCAAAATACGCCACTTTTGTCAGGCGGCCTCGGATTTTTGACGAGCACGAACAACGGGGCGACAAGTTACCTGCCGATCATGGAGCCGCTGATCGCTGCCCCAATCGGCAATCGACTGCTTATTGAATCGCGAGCCGTTCTGCTGGAATCGTTTAACCCCAAGGGCGGCGGTCAGGATGGGTACAACCATTCGCACCTGGTGGGACTCACCTACCTGCAAGGTGATTTCACCCTGACCCCGCACGTCACTTTGATTGGCGGTAGCTTTCTGACGCCGTTCGCCACCTTCAACGAACGGTTGTCCCCATTTTGGATCAACAATTTTCAGGATGGTCCACTGATTGGGGGCCTTGGACTGATGCAGACGGGCACAGGTGTCGGCGGTCAATTGCGCGGTTCTGCCATTTCGAGACAAAAATATTCGATTGACTATGCTGCGTACTTCTCTGCCCGGAGCGGTATCGAGAACTTTAACTCGGCCCGGTCGTCTGGAGGAAGAGTGAATCTCTATCTGCCGGAGCAACGGCTGGAAATTGGAACCTCCTACGGACGACTGCTGCAGGGAGCACACGAGAACTTCTTTGGCATTCATGTGTGGTGGGAGCCGAAGGACACTGGACTGCGATTGCGTTCGGAGTGGGCGCACGGTGCCCATGGACAAGGGTATTGGGTAGAAGCCGACTACCGCCCGATACAATTCGGCGGCTACAACAGCTGGATAGGACGACTTGAGCCGCTTTTCCGCATGCAGCAGACTTTCAATTCGGACAAGACCAGAGGGGACCCCCTACCGGCCGTGAACACACAGCGGGCGGACTTTGGGCTCGACTATAACCTTCCGCATAACACCAGGATTCTGACGAGCTATTCGCGGCAGTTTTCCTCCACCCGCGACGTAAACATCTGGGAGACGGGCCTCACATATCGGTTCCTCTTTCCCGCATGGAAAGGACGCTGAGATGAACCGCGAACGCATTTTCCGATACGCTGCGCCAGCCCTGTTGGGTCTGGCCGTCACCTGCGCGGCCCAAACGCAGCAGGCTAACCCGCCGCAAAATAATCAGCAGCCTGCGAAACAGCAACCAGCGACCCATGCGACCAGCGCGAAACAGAGCGAAGGCCAGAGAATCTTTGAACAGAACTGCGCGAGGTGCCATACACCTCCCGATGGCTTTTCACCCCGCATCTCTGGAACGATCACGCGTCACATGCGAGTAAGAGCCTCGCTGAGTGCGCATGACGAGCAGGAGCTGTTGCGGTTTCTCAACCCGTAGGTCACTTCAGACCTCCTGTTGGGCAACGCTTGCTGGAATTGCCTGCTCCTTGTCGCCGGGGCTCAGGAGCACCCATATGAGCACTGCCACTGTTAGTGACAGCACAGCAATACCGAAGAGCACCCTGGGATAGCCAAAGCGCGCAAAGAGGACACCACAGCAGGTAGTGGCAATCGACGCCGCTATCGAGCTCCAAAGCAGCGTAGCTGCGGAAGCAGTATTGCGCTGGGAGTCGGGCGTCTTCCTCATGACGAGATCGTAAAGCCCTGGCGAACTCATCCACTGTAAGGCGGAGACAATGAGGTATGCAGTAACCGCAAACTTCACGTCGTGCGCTACTGCAAGCGCACACAGCATAATTCCCGCGCCTATCTGGACTACAACGATCCCATTAACCAAGCCGAGCCAGCGGAAGACGATTGGTGCCAAGGCCCCCATGCAGAGCTGGACAATCTGAATTCCCGAAAACACCAGACCGATCTGGGAGAGCTGCATATGGAGGACATTGGAAAGATAGATGCTCCCAAATGGCGAAAACGAGGCGATGACTGCTGCCCACAGTGCCATCAAGGGTAGGAAGCGCAACAGAAAGGGTGATGGCTTCCAACGCCGCAGCGATATTGAGGCACTGCTCTCCGTTGTCGATTCAGCGGTAGGTTCCGGAAATCGCAACCGGAGAAGCGGCAGTAGCCCAAGCGAAACAACGGCGCAGGAAACCAGGAGGATGATACGTTTCAAATCCGCAGGATGCATCGAAATGCCCGCTGATTTGACCCACGTGGGCAAATATCCGCAAATGATCCCGCCGAGCGCGCTCGTGCCCAGACTCGCAGAGATGATGAGAGTGAAGGCTCCAGTCCGATTCTTATCCGTTGTGAAACGGGCGACTGCCGGCAGATAACATACCGTTCCGGCAGACATTGTTGCACCGGCGAGTAATGCAAGCGCAATCTGCGCCGGCCACCAAATGTAAATGGCGCGCAACCCGTTAAGAGAGGGGAAGCGAGAAAGCACGTAATGATCAGCGGCTTGACTCCAATCTTTTTTGAGAGCCAACCGACCGGCATCATGGCCAGAACAGATCCAATGGTCATCGCCCCAGCAACCCATCCCATCAGCTTTTCGCCAAAGCCGAGATCGAGAAGATAGAGATTAAACAGGAAGAAGAAGACGCCATAACCCGCGTCGAAACAGAAGACCGCCACGAAGTAGGTCCAAAAACCACGACCGAAACTATGTTCAGTTATCCATGCGAGAGGGTTCTTCCAAAACGATCCCTTCCTACGTTCCTCCGGATCGGCCTGCGCAAGGGAATCCATCAGCAACCGTTCTCGACAAGCTGTCGCAGTCGGTCAATCGCGGAATCGAGATCGCCGTACTGCAACTCGAAAACATCGGCGGTCAGCAGACGCTCGATCGCGGCAAAGTGTCGTTCGCGGATTTCGGGGGTGCCGTACACTCCCTGGCGCATGTACATCCTTGCCACCTCTTTGCGATAGCGTACAAGTTGTGCCGACGAAGTGGAGCCTCGTTTGAGAAAAACGATGAAGTCAACGTGAACCCTCTGTCGCCGCATGACTTTGGGCAGGCGGTGCGTCGAAATCTCGATCGATGGCTTTCCCGCCGCGCGCGGAGTCTGATCCATCCCCTGAATCTCCGGGAACAGTTCTGCGGCCGATGGGCGAAATCGAACAAGGTGAGGGTTTCCCGTTACGATGGGCTGCTCCTCATCGAGAATAAAGCTGCCGTCATCAGAGATGTACTCCCAACCAGAACGCGCACATGCATAGGAAAGCGTCGACTTGCCGGCGCCGGAGTCCCCGCATAACAGGATGCCGTGACCGTTCCACGCCACGCAGCCAGCATGGACTGCCTTCGCAGGAATGGTGGTCAAAGGCGCAGTGAGGAAAAAGTATTCGATGTATAGACGATGACGCAGCGAGGCCTCGGTAAGGGAAATCACCGTCTCACCATGCGCCAGATCGATAACAAGGTAATGCTGGGGATCTGCGATGCTCACGAAATGTGGGGCGACGTATTGAAAGGATTGAGCTGGTGGGCAATCGGGACCACCACCCTTGGTAACGTGAACGTACGCTCGCATAGGAGCCGTATCGTGCTGATGCGTGAAATGGCTCCACAACTTATCGCTCATCTCAAGGATGGCGGGCGAGTTCGTGAGCAAATCAAGAGGAAAACCAAGAGGATAGTACCTCTTACTGAGCGTCAGTTCGGTCAATTGTAGAGGATGCTCTGGATACGCAGTGAGCACCGGCGAGTCACATGCTACTTCCATTTCGCGAACCGTCATCATGGTTAAAAAAGGAACTTTGCAGCGAGTTGAACGATCCGGGGATGGGGTCCACCCTGCTCTGAGAGAATCTGACCGAACCCCGGACTCGCTACCGCAGGCAATAGCGGATCGGAATATCCGAGGCCAGTATTAGGATTTCCAAATTGGGGCGTGTTTGTAAGGTTGAATGATTCCGCGCGAAAGACGAAGCTTCTCGTCTCCTTGAACGGAAACTTGCGTTCGATTGCGAGATCGAGGCTGTGCTGTCCGGGACCGCGAACAAGTCCGACCCCACTATTGCCAAAGTCTTCATCGGCAATGCTAACGCCGTTTGCGACTTCTGGCGCGCGCATAAACGCATTTGCATCCAGATAACGCCCGCCAACAACGCGGGAAAACAACGATCCATGTGTGGAGGGATGCCCGCCCGGAGCAATCTGAGCTCTCAACTGACTGCCCAGGAGACCGTACACCGAGCCGGCATTGCTGTCGAAAACGCTGAGCGCGGAACCCGATTGAAACAATGCGATCCCTGAAACTCTCCAGTCATTGAGGATGGACCGAACGACGGCAGAGGACATTGAGACCCTTGGAGTCGAGTAGACGAAGTTCAGCACGAATCTCTGGTCTCGATCATCATTTGCAAGCCCATAAGACGAATGCCGCAAATCCAGCTGGTTGTTCGTGGGCAACTGCAATTCATAGACCGCGGAACCCGTTTCGCCATTCACCTCATCCAGGTTCTTCGACCAGGTATAACTCGCCTGCAGTTCCAGACCATGCTCCAACCGCCGCGTGACACTGGCCTCGAGAGCATTGAAATTGGCAATGAAAACCGAATCGGTAAGCAGCGACCCTGGGCTGACTCCCTGCACCGGCATGCGGGCCAGAACGTTGCCTGTGGAGTTTGTTGTCTCGCCATTCACAGGATTCTGCGGGCTGGCCAGCAGGGCCTGATCGAACTCAAGCGATCCCGGACGATGCACCGACCGCGTGCCCACATAACCGAGCTGCAGAAGATATCCGCGACCAAGGCCGTACTGCAGATTCAGGTTGTACTCATAAGTTTTGCCGTCTTGGGTGTGCGGATTGATCCCTTCGATGAATGGGGTTCCGTTCGTTACAAGTGGAACAAAAATCGGAAAGCTGGATGCCTGTGGAACGAGCGGCGTGAAGGGGCTCTGTAGACTCGCTGTCCCGTTCGGTGTGCCGAAATTGAACTGAGAAAGCGCAAACGGCGGTTGGCCAAGCATCGCCTCGGGAAGATTTCCCGAGTGTCGATCGAAGTAGGCGCCGAAACCTCCACGCATAACCAGCATTCGGGTGTGAGTCATCTGCCATGAAAACCCAAGCCGCGGTGAGATGTCCCCATACGGAGTTTGGTAGTAGCCGGCATATGGAGTCTGCGCAACACCCGGCGGAACTGTGCCCTTGAAGTTCGAGGAGACAGTGTAGCCGTTCAGTGTCCCCTCCACGGGCAGGGGTCCTTTCATGGCAAGCGCCGGATCGAAATTGCTCAACCTGCCATTGATCTCCATGGGCGCACCAAAGATCTCATAGCGCAAGCCGGCATTCAAAACCAATGACGGCGTTAGTTTCACATCATCCTCGGCAAAACCTGCAAAGTCGGTGTAGCGTTCGTCTCGGCGAAAGATGCCGCCGCCGGCAATGCTGATGCCTATATTGCTCAGACTGAGCGGGCTTCCATTCTGTGTGGCGCTCTGGCCTACGAGGAAGTCAGGGAAGGTCGAGAACATCAGGTTCCCATCCACCTGTTGCGGCTGATCTTCGTCGACCTGATGCCTCTTGAACTCGACCCCAAACCGTGCGTTATGCCGCCCCCTGGTAAACGCGACCGTGTCCTGCCAGATGAACGAATTCGTCACCGACCACTCGTTCGGTGTGCCGCCGCCGCCGACTAGAAATGTGCCGAGCGTCATTTGCGGCATGTTGAGTCCGCTGCCCGTCGCTCCCGTCGGCGTGCCAATGCCCACCTGCTGTGCAGAGATTGGATTTTCTACGCTGGCAAGGCCATCGAAACGGATAAAACCGAAGCGGGCGACGTTCACCAAAGTCGAGTTATATGCATGCGTGTCGGAGAGCACAAACATTGTGTTGCGGTTCAGAGCGTCCGTGCCCCACCCCGGAACGTTCGCTCCGTTTGGAGAAAATGGCAGGTTGATTGTCGCCCGCGAGTAAAAGAGATGGCCCGACAGTGAGTTTTTCTGACTCAACTTCTGGTCAAGACTTACATCGAATTGATCTTCGCGATAGTGTGCCGCCGGGTGGAACACCGATACTCCCAAGGGCAGTTGGTCAGTTGGGTCTGTTCCCGGGCTCGGCGGCAGCAACGTCTGTGGGTTCGGAATCGCAAGCTGTCCGTTTGGTAGCTTCGCGTTCAGAATGGCTACTGCGATTGGATTGATGTTCGAACCATCGCATGCAATCTGCGTGCCCCCTGCGGCCGTGAGGTATCCGGTTGATGGCTCGCCATTGTCGTTCGGATGTCCCGACGGGCAGAACTGCGCAGCAAGAGCTGCCGCAGAGCGATCGGAAGTGAACGCCGGCATGATCGTCGTCTGCGATGTACCGAGACCGTTCGCCTGCGTGACGCCCTGATAGGCACCGTAGATGAAAGTGTGATCCTTGCGGATTGGAGCACCGATGGAAGCACCAAACTCGTTCTGCTTCAGGTCAGCGCGCGGTTGCCCGGCGAGTTTCGAAAAGAAGTCGTTCGCATTGAACACATTGTTGCGCAAAAATTCCCAGGCGCTCCCATGGATTTCGTTCGAACCGCCCTTGCTCACGAGATCCACATTCGCCCCTGTCCCCCGCCCATAAGCCGCGTCGTAATTCGCAGTCTGAACACGGAACTCCTGAATCGTGTCGGGCGCAGGAATCGCCGTACCGACCTCATAGTTTTGTGCGAGCGCCGCCGAATTCTCCTGGAGATTGTTCGCGTCGATACCGTTGAACTGAATATTATTCGCCGTGGGCGTCGCTCCGTTCGCAGCCACGTTCTGCGTGCCGTTTCCAAGGGCAGTAGCAGTCGGGAGGTCGGTCACGATTCCCGGAGAGAGCCCGATAATCTGCGTATAGTTGCGGCTCGACAGCGGCAATGCTTCCATCGCTGTTGTATCCACAAGGCCGCCGATGGTCGAGTTCTCTAGTTCGGCACGGTCGGCGCCCCCATTTACCTGAACAGTCACTCGGGCCGTAGCGACCATGAGGCCCACATTGATTGAACTCACTTCGCTCGCTACGACCGGAACTTCAGTCGCGCTGCTGCCGGCGAATCCGGGCGAACTAACGGTCACCGAATAGACGCCAGGCGCAAGCAAAGGAATCCGGAACAGACCTTCGGAACTCGTCTGCACTTTGCGCGAGACGTGCGTCTGTTGGTTGACAACTGTGACCCGCGCATTCGTCACAGCACGGTTCGATGGGTCTACCACAACCCCGGAGATAGCTCCGGTTCCAGGAGTCTGCGCAACGCAGGGAACAATGCAAAGGAGGAGCGACGTGCCGATAGCCAGCAACCTTCCCAGCCAATAATTTGCCATACGTCCTCTTCCTACGAGCCTCTTCGATACACGCATAGGTTTGAAGCGAGTATGGCCAGCACCGTTCCGCGAGTTGTTATCGCTTTGTCACTGCTTTGTAGAAAACTCCGCGACGTTCGCCTTTTTCCTCTCCTCGCGCTGAGGCTCGCCCCGTAAACGGCGCCACCGATAGGATGCCCACGCGTACCGCAGACCCTCAACAACATGGAATCTCAGCCGCTGGAAAATGAATCGGGATTGAAAAGCGTGTTTCCACACCCTCGAGATCACCGTGTCATCGGCGGTTGCGGGAATGATCACTTGCGGCAATCGGATGGGTAAAAGTACAGTCCTTACCGGTCGCACAAAGGACATTCCCGCCTGCTCCAGCTCTCGCTGTAGAAGCAAATACAACTTAGTGCCCGGAGGGGTTCCATAGACGCAATTGACCCCATAAAGTGCCACCCAGCACTGTGCGGCAACCGGAAGGCGCAGCGTGGTCCACATCGCCAACTTTGACGGAACCTCGCCTCCTAAGACCGATTCGATGAGCTGCAGGACGACGCCAAGCCCCCAGGCGGCTCGAGGATCGCCTTTGGCGAGTTCACGCACCTCAGACCAGAACGCGGCATCGTCCGCGTGCGAACACACGTTGCGATAGAACTCCAGGAGGTGCGATGCACGGAGAAACGAGCTGCACACATCTTTGAACGCGTGCATGCCTTGCCGCAGGAAGAGTTCGGCGGGCGCAAGCACCGGCATCGTAATGCCTTCAATCTCCCGATACTCCCTGCGACTCAACAGCGACTTTTGACCGGCCGCTGACGGCTCGATGTGCAACTCCACCGCGTATCCGAATCCAGCTTTGTACATGTTCTTGATGGAAAACCTCGGCGTGTCATTCTTCTTGAACTCCCAGGTACTTCCACTGATCTGATGAAGGCGGTACCCGGCGGCCTCAAGAATCTCGCGAGCCCTGGCCGCGCCGCTTTCATCGACCAGAAAATCCAAGTCAAGCTGATGTCGCAACTCAGCCATCGCTGCTGACGACGGGCACAACGAGAACCCCTTCAAAACAGCATAGGTTATGCCCACTCGTTGGAATTCGATTTGAAGTTCAGCAAACTCACGCAACAAGTCCTGCACTCGCACGCGATTGTCCGAGAGGTTTTGCTGAAGCCGCTGGTTTACGGCAAGCGGCAACGAGCCTTGAATATTCAGCTCGTTCATTCGATGAGCGAAGTATAAACTCAGGCCACTAACGTCCAACCAATAGAGCAGCTTGCGCCACTCACCCTGTGAGAGCGCGGACAGGCGATCGGCATATTCGGGCTTCAAATGGCAGAGGCTTAAAAGCGCAGCCTCCCGGTTTGGGCATGCGTGAGAATTCTTAGGAAGAGTTTGCCCTGTCCCAAACGCTGGAAGGTCCGTACTCGCACCATACATAGCCGGCATCTCAGACACTGATCAAGTGCTCCTTTCAGTCTCCGACACACCTTAGTCGGAATAGCCGCTCTGCTTGTCACCTCATTGTCACTTTGGTGTAAGTAGTGGGCGCTGGTCACGTTACAAGCGTTTAGAGGGGCGGCTGCACTGGATATACCGGAAGGCGAATGTTCGCTTCGATACCAGCGCATTTCATAATCTCCTGTGCTTCCGAAGGCCAGGCACCGTCCTTTATCAAATGGTCATCGAGGATGAGGTCGTTCTGATAGTTCGTCCACATGCCTCCGACCTTCGTGCCATCGTGCCAGTTATTAACAGCACTGTTATCCGGCGATATACGAATCGGATAAACCGCACGGACGGTATTGATATTGAGCCACTCACTCGCGGGATCCCGCACCACATTGCGCCGTACAGTAAGGTAACGTGATCCTTCATCCAGGTAGATCCCGATCTTCCCGTGATTGTCGTAGATATAGTTTTCGGTGATTAGCGTGCCGGGGCTCGCCGAAAGGTTGTAGATCGCCCCTCCGTCGTGGAAGTAACCTTTCGCTCCGTGAATGCGATTGTTCGCCACCACTACATCACGGTGAGTCGTCGGTGACTGATAGATCGGATTCTGCTTCCAGTCGTACGTGTGCATACGAAAGAGATACCTGGGATTGCCACCGGGGTCCTGAAGACCCCATCCAAAGCCGATGTCAATCGCATCGTAGGGGACGTCGGAAATATCATTGTGCAGAATTGATGCCCCAAGAACATAGGTGCTGAGAATCGCAGTGTTGTCGCGATAGTCTTCGCTGACGAAATGAATCTGATTACTACGTATGACGATCTGCCGATTCGTCTGCCGCGGATCGCTCGGATGATGCGCCTCCGCCTGCACTCCACCAGCTTCAATGGCACCTCCGGCGATGTCCGCGAACAGATTTGCCTCGACTCGAATGTCTCCGGTTGCGAGGCCGGCGCCGGATAACGTCGCACCAGCATCATTTCCGATGGAAAGCGCATATTGTCCGAGATGCGCGAAGACATTCTGCTCGAAGGTAATGCGTTCGGCCGCCGACACCTGAACCGCTGCAGGCATCTGCTGCCACTGGTTGCGCATGCTCTCGAACTCACTGCATCCCTGCGCACACGTTGCGATCGGATCCGCTGGATAAGCCGCCGCTCTCCCCTTCAGAAATGTCCCGCTCTGCTGGCTCGCATAGCCCTCAGCACCCGAAGGTCCGAGCCAACTTGAATAGGAAAAGCGAATGCCGACCATCGACAGATCCCGTACCGGATCGTTAAGGGTTCCGCTGATCGAAACTAGCACGGACAGGCGCGGAAGTTCGATATCTGCCTTCGTGATGTCGATTCCATCAGGCGGCCGCAGATACAACTTGCCCCCCGCGGGATCGAGAAACCATTGTCCAGGCTGCGAAATCAGTTCGAGCGCGTTCGAAAGATACAGATGTGAAAACTGCGGACCGAAGGGTTTCTCGATCGTGTCATATCCCCATAGATTGTTGTCCCAAGCAGGCTGACGCATGATCAGCCTGTTCCCTTCGACCCGCTCGACGGGAGAGATTCTCTCCGTAAAAAAGCCAGTCGCACGCAACTCTAATCGGTTTGCGTTTTGCAAACCGTGCAGCGGATTCTCTGCGCCGGCATGCAGCACCATGCCCTGACGAGTGAACTCCCAGTCCTTTCTGGCAAGCTCTATCGACGTCCTCGGTGCAAGCCGATTGTTGACCCACAGCTGTCGCGCATCCAAACCGCGCGGCACGTTCGCAACATAAATCTTTCGTTCGGCATTCCATAAATGCCATCCGCTCACCGCAAGACCGCCGCTGATAACGGGTTGTGCGCCCGACGAGGCCTCGGTCCACGTGACGGTATGCTCGTTGCGCCCGCCGTCGGCGGTGCGAAAGATAAGCGGATGATCGATGCGGTATACACCGCTAGCAAGATGCACAATAACGTCGTGATCGGTATTGACTTCGCGCACTGCACGTTGCGCGCGCTCCAGCGTGCGAAAAGGATGATCACCGGTTCCATCGCCGGCATCATTTCCGGTTGGAGCGACTGAAATGATTATCGCTGGAAGTCGGCGAGATTGCGCCCATAGAGTCGATCCGCCGATTGAGAAGGAAGAGACCGACAAGATACAGATTACAAGAGCACTCACTCTCAACGATTCACCTCATCCATCCTCACGTGAACCTCCTGGCCGCTATATAGCAAGCTCTTTCGTCTGGTTCCGGCAGCCGAAATAAATACAATGCGGTATTCGTGTTTTTGCGTCATCTCGGGGAAACTTCCGTTACGTCCATGCACGACCAGCGCACGCTCGTTTTCATTCCATTCCATGAACACGCACGCATACTCGCCAACTTCATAGGCATAACCATCGCCGGCATCCTCGTACAAAGTGAAGCTGGCATCCGCGCCAGTGTAAACGCGAATTTCGTACGCTGCATTTCGATCCTCATCGACGAACTGCTTGGGTTCGGCCATTGGCACAATAGATCCCGCCCGGACGAACACTGGAGTTCGCTCGAGTGGCGCATCTGTGGCCACAGTCTCGCCGCCGCTATAAAACCTGCCGGTCAAGAAATCAAACCATCCCGGGCCTACCGGCAGATAAACCTCGCGCATCTTTGCTGTGCCGCGAATCGGCAGCGAGACCTTGCTGTAATACATAGGCTGCGTTACAGGGCAAACCAACAACGATGGACCTAAGAGGAACTCGTCAGAGAGCCCGTGCGTCTCCGGGTCTTCGGCAAATTCGAGGGCAACAGCGCGCACCATCGCCGTACCGTTCAGCGTCACGGCCGCGGCCAGCGAATAGATATACGGCAGCAAAGAATAACGTCGGCGAATACACTCGGCAATCGCATCATAAAAGAGCGAGCCCTCTTCGCCAAAACGCCAAATCTCACGCGGCACGTCTGTTCCATGCGAGCGGAACATCGGTAAAAAGGCGGCATACTGCAACCAGCGCGTGTAAAGTTCCCAGAATCCAAGATCCGTTGAGCCTGTATCGTTTCCATCTGGCGAGAGCGCATCCATTGGCGTAAGGCCGCGAGAACCTCCCGGATAATCACCACGCCAGAACCAGAGATCCGGCCTGTTGCCGACGAAAACTTCCTCCGGCATCCACGGTCCAATACGCTTCACCAGCCGCGCAAAAGTTGACACCTTCTGGTATGCAATGTCGCAGCGTCTCCCATGTGGCACAAACATCACCATTCCAGGTAAATGACCCGTAACGATGCTGGCCAGCGTAATAGTCCACGCTGTCAGAGAGCAGTGAGAACGGCATCGCCATCGCGACACCGCTTGCCAGAAAACCAAGCACCCACCCTGTCATCACGATTGCAACAGACTGGCTTCTTACACCGGCGAAAACAACAAACTGGGCAACAACAGAGCCGGCGAGGCCCAGAGCCCACACACTGCGCTTCGAAATCCGACTGCAAAACACCGGCAGGAGCAGGATGCTCGCCAGCGAGACGACGTCCAGGCTGTTCGCAATCGAGGTCAGGTCCTTGCGATGCAGCACATACTCGAAAAAGTACGGCGCCGACGAGATGCGCGCAATGAATGCGATCCAGAAAAAGAGGCTGCTGAGAAAAATAATCAGCCAGGGTACGTTGCCCTTCAGTGCGCGGAGGCTCTGCTTCACCGAGCTGTGTTGGCGCTGCTCGGGTATGATCTCGCGCAGATTCCGAAACGCCAGCAGGTAAAGCACAACCGAGCCGACTGCATAGATCGGCATCACCAACATGAAACCGCGGCGATCGTTACCGTGGCCCAGCCGCGCTACAAGACCCAGTACCGTCAGGTTGACGAACAGCACACCAAGCTTGGAGCCGAACATGCGGAAGCTCGTCAGCACAACACGCTCGTGCGAGTCCGGCGTCAGGGCCGCGAGAATCGCCGTCACCGGTGTATTGATCCCCGTATATAGAATGCTGCAGAAAACATACGTGCAAGCTGCGTAGATGATCTTCGCCGTAGGCCCGACGCTCGGGGTAACGAAGGTTGCCACGCCCGCCACCGCGAAGGGAACGCATAGCCACCACGGCCGGCTCCTGCCCCACCGGCTGTGCGTCTTCTCAAAGATGATGCCCCACACCGGCGCATCGAGCGCATCAACACAACGCGCGAAGAGAAGAATGGCTCCCGCCGCCGCCGCCGAGAGCCCATAGACATCCGTATAGAACTTGAGCAGATAAAACGAAATGACACAGAAGATGAGCTGCCCCGCGACCTCGCTGGACATATAACTCAGTCGGGTCGTAAGGACTCGATTCTTCATGCTTTCGCGCTCTTCGTCAGCTTACTCCGCTCCTCACGTTCAGATTCACAACGACCTTTCAGGCCGCGTTCTCCTTTTTTGTCTCCGGGAACGGACCGTAGCGCTCAGGGGTGTCCTCGGCGTGGTTGTAGATGTTCTTCCCATCCTTCAGGAACGGAGTCGCCATCGCCCACGGTTTGCCGTCCGGACGATCAATCGGCTTCGCGCTGTACTGCGGCAGATAGATGCGGCGCATGCGTTCGGTCTTGTTCGGCCCGCTGCGATGAAAGACGAAGCTGTCGAAGGCAACAATGCTTCCTGCCGGCACAATCACTGCATCACCCAGGTCTGGGCCCGAATAACCGATGAGATCGTTCGTCCCGTCCTCTTTGATGTGGTTGATGATCGTACTCTTCGTGCCGCCGCGCGAATGGGGTAGCAGGTAGACCGTGCCGTTTTCCTCGCTCACATCGTCCAGCGTGCACCAGCAGGTCACGTAGGGCTTATGCTCGGTCGTCGGGTTGTACCACTTCACATAGCCGCTGTCCTGATGCCAGGCAAACTTCATTCCCTGCTCTGCGCCCTTCACCACCCACTGCTCGTGAAATAGATATGCCTCATCACCGAACGTCGCACGCGCAACCTCGGCCATCAGATCACTGAAGACGAACTGCCACAGCCGGTTGCTCAGTCGATAGCGGTTGTTGATGAAGTAGCGCTTGCCCCGGTGGCTGATGTTCTCCGTCTGCACGCCCTTCGCGTCCATGATCGAGTCGTAGTAGCCGAGATAGTAGGAGCACTCTTCCCGCAGCATCTCCAGCATCGCCGGCGGGATGACGCCCGAAAGAATCATGTAGCCTTCGTTGCGGTAGAGCTCGCGCTGCTCGTCGGTAATTTTCATACCGGAACTCTAGTCAACCGGAGCAACGGCTGGCTTCTCATTTCTGTTGGACTTGTTATCATTTTTTGTCGTCATGTTGCAGCGACTCAAACGTCCCGCAAACCTCGACGGCATGGCGTGGCGGTACGCCAACCCGGCCGGCGCGAACCGACGGCATCGCCACGCGGAGATGGAGCTGAACCTCGTCACGCGCGGCAGCGGAACCTATCTGCTGGGCAGCGGTCATTACCAGATACGCCGCGGCGACCTGCTCTGGCTCTTTCCCGCGCAGGAGCACGTCCTCATTGAGCAGACCTCCAACTTTGAGATGTGGATACTCGTCTTCCGCCGCCGGTTGATCAAACGCAGCGCCACCGATCCGGCATCGCTTCCCCTGCAACAGCGAAGCTTCTCCGGTGACACCTGCCGCCGCCTGCGCCAGCAGGACCTCTCGCGCTTCGAAGAACTTTTCGCGCAGCTCGCCGACACAGCCGGCGAACCCGGCCGTCTGAACGCCGGCCTCGCCTACGCTTTACTGCATGCGTGGAAGTGCTTCGATCGTGCCGGTGAGGTCCCCGTACGCAGCGTTCATCCGGCGGTCGAGCGCGCCGCGCGTCTGCTGCTCGCCGATGAAAACACGTACAACCTCACGCAACTCGCACGCCGCGCCGGTCTCAGTCCTTCACGTCTCAGTCGCCTCTTCAAACAACAAACCGGCCTCTCCATCGTCGAGTTCCGCAACCGCCAGCGCATGCGGCGATTCCTCAACCGCTACGAACGTGAGCGCGACTCCGGCCGGCAAATCACGCTGCTCAATGCAGCCCTCGAGGCAGGCTTCGGCAGCTACCCGCAATTCCATCGGGTCTTTCGACAGGTCGCTGGCTGCTCACCCGCGGAGTACCGGCGGCGGCAGGGCGATTAATCCGCAAGAACCCGTTGCCAGAGCCTCTCGATCTCCACTCGCAGAGCCCTCGCGTCCTCCCAGCTGTTCGGGAAGGTCGAGAGTGCATAGCCGCCGTCCACCGGACCAAGTTCCGGGCAGATGAAGATTTCGCGACCGCTCTCACGATTGCCCGCAAGCCAGCAGCGCAGCACGGTCTCAGCAAACGGAAGCCACTCGCGCACCTCCTGCGTCAGTTCGGCGCGTGCGTCTGTGACGGGCACCTGCACGTGATGTCCATTGAACGGCCGGAAATGAAACTGTTGCGCGTGTTGAACAAGCTCCGGCCGCACCAGCAGCCGCTCGATAAAGTTCACAGGCACAAGATGCTTCACCACGGCAAAATGTGAGAAGTCCCAGGAGATCGGCAACAGTTCGCCAGTCGCCTGCTGGTATCCGTCCGCGAGCGCGTACATCTTCTCCGGTGTCTCGGTGCAGGTGCCGCGATGCGATTCGATCGCCGGCCGCAACCCGCGCGCCTTTGCTTCGTTCATCAGCGTGAGCGTCAGCCGCAGTGCCTCCGGTGTCAGCATCTCGTCGTCACCGAGTTGCACATTCACGTGCAGAGCACCGGCGCGCTGCAAATCCTCAAGGAGCCCCGGAAACTCGGCGGCATCCCTGAAGCCATGCCCCCGACAAAGGTCAGCCCGCGCTGAGTAAGACCTTCGATCAACTCCCGACTCGGCGCCCAGCAGACGCTGTCGAAACCGGCCGCTTGAATCGCGTCGAGCTTCTCATCCAGCGTCCACTCGCGCTCCCTCGCGGGGTCCTGCATCAGGGTCCAGAGGTTGGCGACGTGGTGCAAAACAGGCTTTGTCTTCAAACTCTTCTCCTCTGATGGGGTCCTTGATCAGGTCGTATTACTTCCATTTTTGACCATAATCCGAAAATTGTCTTGCCATGATTTCCATTCATTTGAAAGAATGCGCTGGGATAGGAGACCATGCGGATGACACCGGTCAGGACAGAAAGTATCAACGTCCTCCATCGGTTGCGTCTGTTCGTCCTCCCCTGGTCATTCTTGCGGACGACCTCACGGGCGCCTGCGACGCTGCCGTGGCCTTCACCTCCGTCTGCGCTCCGGTCCGCGTTCACATTAATGGTGGGCCATCGGAAGCCGCCTGCGTTCAGGCGACCACCACGGAGAGCCGCGACCTGCCCGTCGCCGACGCCGACGCTCGGATCCGAAGCATCGCAGAACGACTTCCTGCTAACATCGAGCTCTTCAAAAAGATCGACTCTGTCTTTCGCGGCAACACCATTGCCGAGATCGCCGCCACATTGCGTCACGCCTGCTTCGATCTCGCTGTCCTCGCGCCGGCCTACCCCGCGCTGGGCCGTACGGTGCGCGAAGGCGTCCTCCAGATTCACGATGCCGCCGGGAACCGAACTCTGCCGATCGCCGAACTCCTCGCCAATGCCGGCTGCTCGCTCACCGCGCTCCCTGCTGACCTATCCGCTGATGAGCTCGCCGCCATCCTGCGCGGCTGCCTCAATAACGCGAAGCCTGCCGTCCTCTGTGACACAGCAAACCAGGACGATCTCGCACGCGTCGTCACCGCCGCGCGTTCACTCAGGAAAAAGATCCTCTGGATCGGCTCCGGCGGCCTCGCACGCACACTAGCCGCAGAGCTTCCCTCGTTGAAGCCCGAACCGGTGCCATCGCCACGCCCCGGCCACACAATCTTCTTCATCGGCAGCCCGCACCCGGTGACGCGCGCCCAGGTCGAACGCCTGCAGAACGCCGCCCATTCACCCGCACCCGATCCGCTCGTCACCGTCATGCTCGGCGAGACCAGCGCCGAGGATATCCGCCGCGCCGTCGCCATATACGACCCTTCGCGGATCGGCTGCGTCTTCATGACCGGAGGCGACACCGCGCACTTCGTCTGCCGCGCACTCGGCATCCAAGCGCTTCGCCTGCAGCGCGAATTCGCGCCCGGCGTCCCGCTCGCCATCGCCGAGGGCGGCCCGTTCGACGGCGTCTCCGTCGTGCTCAAAAGTGGAGGCTTTGGCGAGCCCGACCTCCTCTGTCGTCTACTGGAGACATGCCGTCCGGAGGTAATCGCTTGACCGCCGCTTCTGCAACCCGCGAAGAGCTTCGTCCCGTCGTCGCCATCACGCTCGGCGATCCCGCTGGCGTGGGCCCCGAGGTCACGCTCAAAGCGCTCGCCGACCCCGAGATCCAGCGCTCCGCGCGCTTCATCGTCCTTGGCGACCGCGCCACAGTCACTCCGGCCGAACGCTCCACCGGCATCCGCCTCGACACACTCCCCGTCGAATTCCGCGATTGCCGCGCACTCCCCGCAGACTCCGTCATCGCGATGGGCACGCTGCGCGCGGAATACGGCCTCGCCGCCGTCCGTTACGTCACGACGCCACGCAGATGTGCCTGCGCGGCGAAGCCGACGCCATGGTCACTGCACCGCTCAATAAGGAAGCCGTCACCCTCAGCGGCATGCAGTTCTCCGGGCACACCGAGTACATCGCCGACCTCTGCAATGCCACCGACTCCCGCATGCTTCTCGCCGGACAGCGCCTCAGCGTCGTGCACGTCTCCACCCACATCGTCTGCGCGAGGCCTGCAACCTCTCGACCGAGCGCATCATTCGCACCATCGAACTCGGCGACGAAGCCATGAAGCTCCTCGGCAAGCCGCGCCCGCGCATCGCCGTCTGCGGCCTCAATCCACACGCCGGCGAGCACGGCCTCTTCGGCACCGAGGACAGCCTTCATCCTCCCCGCCATCGAAGCCTGTCGCGCACGCGGCATCGCCTGCGAAGGCCCCGTCGCTCCAGACACCATCTTCTTCCGCGCCGCCAACGGCTCGCACGATCTCATCGTCGCCATGTATCACGACCAGGGCCACATCCCCATGAAGCTTATCGACTTCGAGGCCACAGTGAACATGTCCCTCGGCATTCCCATCATCCGCACCTCGGTCGACCACGGCACCGCCTTCGACATCGCCGGCAAGAACATCGCCGATGCCGACAACATGAAGGCTGCCATCCGCATGGCCGTCAGCATGGCCGCCATCGTCACCAACACCTGTCACGGCCTAACCAAGGATTCGCATGCGCCCACTCGACTTCATCGTCATCGCCGTTTACCTCGCAGGGCTCGTCGCCATCGGCCTGCGCTTCTCGCGGCGCCAGAACACCACCGATCAATACTTCGTCGCCCGCCGCTCCGTGCCCGGCTGGGCGGTGGGTCTCTCGTTGCTCGCCACCATCATCACCAGTGTCACCTTCATCGCCTACCCCGGCGCCGCCTACGCGGGCGACTGGTCACTGCTCGTCCCCGGCATTATCTTCGTCGGCGTCATCGCCATCATCGGCTCCGTCATCGTGCCCTTCTTCCGCCACGTCGTCTGCATGAGCGCCTACGAGTACTTCGGCCGGCGCTTCGGCCGCAGCGTCCGCATTTATTCCTCGTTCGCCTTCGCCATCGGCCACTTCTCCAAGATGGGCTTCGTCTTCTACCTGCTCGCCCTCACAGTCGCCAGCATGACCGGCTGGCCCATCTCCGGCATCATCGCGCTCACCGCCATCATCACCATCTTCTACACGCTGATCGGAGGAGTGGAAGCAGTCATCTGGAGCGACGTCGTGCAGGGCTTCGTCCTCTGGGCCGGCATTCTCGTCTCACTCGCCTATCTGCTTTTCCTTCCCGTGCAGGGTCCACGCGCCGTCATCGCCGACGCCTGGACACACCACAAGATGAGCCTTGGCAGCACCGCATTCCGTTTCGACCAACCGACCATCATCGTGCTCGTCATCTACGGCTTCTTCTTCTACCTGCAGAAGTACACCGCGGATCAAACTGTCGTGCAGCGCTATCTCATCGCGCGCTCCGACCGCAGCGCCATCCGCGGCATCGCACTCGGCGCCGGCCTCTGTCTCCCCGTCTGGGCCGCATTCATGCTCATCGGCAGCCTGCTCTGGAGCTTCTACCGCCTCACCGGCGAGACCATCCCCAGGTCCATCACCAAGGCCGACGGCATCTTTCCACACTTCCTCGTCACCCACATTCCCTCCGGCCTCGCCGGCCTCTTCGTCGCCGCTCTGCTCGGCTCCGCAATGTCCATGCTCGCCTCCGACATGAACTGCCTCTCTGTCATCGCCGTCGAGGACTTCTACCGCTTCGCGCGCCCGCGCAGCACGGACCGCGAACTCCTTCGCGCCGGACGCATCGTCGTCGCGCTCAGCGGCCTCGCCGCTGCCACGGTTGTGCTGCGACTCGCACACACGCAGGGCAGCGCGCTCTC